>NZ_CP045417.1:0-2400000 GCF_009363755.1 Halomonas sp. THAF5a
GTGTCACAGGCTCTCTGGCAACAATGTCTGGATACCCTTCAGGATGAACTGAATTCGCAACAGTTCAACACCTGGATCCGTCCGCTGCAGGCGGAGGAAGGGGAGTCCAACCAGTTGCGCCTGCTGGCGCCGAACCGCTTCGTGCGCGACTGGGTCAGCGACAAGTATGCCAAGCGGATCAGCGAGCTGATGCGCGAGCTCTCGCCGGCCAAGCCGCCCAAGGTGGTGCTGACCGTGGGCAGCCGGCGCAGCGCGGCGCCGAACCCGCAGCCCCGGGAGCTGGGCAACCCGGTCTCGGCGGCGCCCCGGGCACCCGCGGCGCCCGCCGTGCAGGTCCCGCCCCGCGGCGACGTGGCCGACGAGCGCGAGATCGACCAGCTGCGCGAGGAGGGGGCCGGCCAGCGGCGCGGTGGCGAGCGCGAGGTGCAGGTGGAGGGCAGCCTCAAGCACAACAGCGGCCTTAACCCCAACTTCACCTTCGAGACCTTCGTCGAGGGCAAGTCGAACCAGCTGGCCCGCGCCGCCTCCCGCCAGGTCTCCGAGAATCCCGGCGGGGCCTACAATCCGCTCTTCCTCTACGGCGGCGTCGGCCTGGGTAAGACCCACCTGATGCATGCGGTCGGTAACGCCCTGGCGACCCGGCGCGAGAACGCCCGCGTCGTCTACCTTCATTCGGAGCGTTTCGTCGCCGACATGGTGAAGGCGCTCCAGCTCAATGCGATCAACGATTTCAAGCGGTTCTATCGCAGCGTCGACGCCCTGCTGATCGACGACATCCAGTTCTTCGCCGGCAAGGAGCGCTCCCAGGAGGAGTTCTTCCACACCTTCAATGCGCTGCTCGAGGGCGGCCAGCAGATGATCCTGACGTCAGACCGATATCCCAAGGAAATCAGTGGGGTAGAGGAGCGGTTGAAGTCTCGCTTCGGCTGGGGCCTGACGGTGGCCATCGAGCCGCCGGAGCTGGAGACCCGCGTCGCCATCCTGATGAAGAAGGCCGACCAGGCCAAGGTCGACCTGCCCCACGATGCCGCCTTCTTCATCGCCCAGAAGATCCGCTCCAACGTCCGTGAGCTGGAGGGTGCCCTGAAGAAGGTGATCGCCGACTCCCACTTCATGGGCAAGACGATCACCCAGGATTTCATCCGCGAGTCGCTCAAGGACCTGCTGGCACTGCAGGACAAGCAGGTCGGGGTGGATAACATCCAGCGCACCGTGGCCGAGTACTACAAGATCAAGCTCTCCGATCTGCTCTCCAAGCGTCGCTCGCGCTCGGTGGCCCGCCCCCGCCAGGTGGCCATGGCGCTCGCCAAGGAGCTCACCAATCATAGCCTGCCCGAGATCGGCGACGCCTTCGGCGGCCGCGATCACACCACGGTGCTGCACGCCTGCCGCAAGGTGAAGTCGCTGCAGGAGGAGAGCGCGGACATCCGCGAGGACTACAAGAATCTGCTGAGGCTGTTGACCAGCTGAACGGAACACCAGCGGTCGGGACGCCGGCCTCAATCCCTCCAGGACAAGTAGTGGAGTCGACATGAAATTTTCCATCTCCCGAGAAGCGCTGCTGCGCCCGCTGACGCTGGTTGCCGGCGTGGTGGAGCGGCGCCAGACCCTGCCGGTACTCTCCAACGTGCTGATCCAGGTCGACCAGGACCAGGTGTCGCTGACCGGCACCGACCTCGAGGTCGAGCTGATCGGGCGCACCGCGGCCAGCCTCGTGGAGGAGCCGGGCTCCGCCACCGTGCCGGCCCGCAAGCTGATGGATATCTGCAAGTCGCTGCCCGACCAGTCGGAGATCCAGCTGACCCTCGAGGAGGGGCGGGCCGTGCTGCGCAGCGGCCGCTCGCGCTTCACGCTCTCGACCCTGCCGGTCGCCGAGTTCCCGAACATCGAGGACGACCAGGGCACCGTCGAGCTGAGCCTGCCCCGAGGCACGCTCAAGCACCTGATCGATGCCACCTCCTTCGCCATGGCCCAGCAGGACGTGCGCTACTACCTCAACGGCATGCTGCTCGAGATGGGCCCCAACCTGGTGCGCACCGTGGCCACCGACGGTCACCGCCTGGCGGTCTGCTCGCGCTCCGCCGATATCCAGGTGGAGCCGTCCCAGAAGCTGATCGTGCCGCGCAAGGGCATCATGGAGCTGGTGCGCCTGCTCGACGACGGTGAGGAGCCGGTCAGCCTGACCCTCGGCGCCACCCACGTGCGCGCCCACACCGGCGACTTCACCTTCACCTCCAAGCTGGTGGACGGCAAGTTCCCGGACTACGAGCGGGTCGTGCCGCGCGGCGGTGACAAGGTCTTCATCGCCGATCGCGCCGAGCTGCGCCAGGTGCTGTCGCGTACCGCCATCCTCTCCAACGAAAAGTACCGCGGCGTGCGCCTGCATCTCGAGGAGGGGAACCTGCGGGTCATGGCCAACAACCCCGAGCAGGAGGAGGCCGAGGAGAACGTGGCCATCGAGTACAGCGGTCCGGCCATGGAGATCGGCTTCAACGTCGGCTATCTCGTCGACGTGCTCAGCGTCCTGGACGAGGATCGCGTGCAGATGACCCTCGCCGATTCCAACAGCAGCGCGCTGATGGAAGAGCCCGGTGGCGGCGACGCCATGTACGTCGTCATGCCCATGCGCCTCTGAGACGCCGTCCGGCGGCACCCGGTGAGGGTGCCGCCGACGCTGTCGATCCGCTCTTATGCCTCTCGATCGCCTCGCCTTCCAGGGCCTGCGCAACCTGCAGGCCGTCGATATCACGCCCGGCCCCCGCATCAACCTCGTCACCGGCGCCAACGGCAGTGGCAAGACCAGCCTGCTCGAGGGCATCCATGTCCTCGGCATGGGGCGCTCGTTCCGAGCGCGTCAGCTGCGCCACGCCATCGCCCACGACGCCGACGCCATGACGCTGCACGCGCGGCTGTCCGGACGGCTGTCCGGTGACCCCGCCACTTCCATCGGGGTGCGTCGCCACCGCGAAGGCGCCGAGCTCGAGATGCGCCTCTCCGGCGAGCGCCTCGACCGGGTCTCGCGGCTGGTGGAAACCCTCCCGCTGCAGCTGATCAACCCCGACGCCTTCCGGCTGCTCGAGGGGCCGCCGGCCGGGCGGCGCGAGTTCCTGGACTGGGGTGTGTTTCACGTGAAACATGAATTCCTCGACGCCTGGCGCCGCTTTCGGCGGGCGCTGAAACATCGGAATGCCCTCCTCAGGCATGGTAGAATGTCGGATGCTTCACTGGATGCCTGGGAACAGGAACTGGTGCACTGGAGCGGGCTGCTGGACGGCATGCGCCGCGACTGGATCGAGGGATTCCTGCCGGTGTTCGAGGACACCCTGCGGGAGCTCATCACGCTCCCCGGCCTGGCCGTGCGCTACGCGCGAGGCTGGGACCGCAAGCGTGAACTGAGCGATATCCTCCGCCAGGCGCGCCACACCGATCACCAGATGGGCTTCACCCAGCAGGGGCCGCAGCGCGCCGAGCTGAGCATACGGCTCGGCAAGCGGCCGGCGGTGGAGGTGCTCTCGCGCGGCCAGCAGAAGCTGGTGGTGAGCGCCCTGAAGCTGGCCCAGGGGCGTCTGCTCGAGCAGCTGACCGGGCGGACCTGCCTCTACCTGATCGATGATCTGCCTGCCGAGCTCGACAGCGACCACCGGCGCGTCTTCTGCCAGTGGCTGGAGCGCATGCAGTGCCAGGTATTCATCACCAGCGTCGACCCCGATGCCCTGGCGGGCCTGTGGCAGGCGGACACCCAGTTGACGATGTTTCACGTGGAACATTCCGAATCAGGCCAGGGGCAGCTGCTGCCAATGGACAGACAGACTTCATGACGGAGTAGTCAATGAGCGAACAGGCTTACGACTCATCGAGCATCAAGGTTCTCAAGGGCCTGGATGCCGTACGCAAGCGGCCGGGCATGTACATCGGCGACACCGACGACGGCACGGGCCTGCACCACATGGTGTTCGAGCTGGTGGACAACTCCATCGATGAAGCGCTGGCCGGACACTGCAGCGAGATCCGGGTGATCATCCACCCCGATGAGTCGATCACCGTGACCGACAACGGTCGCGGCGTGCCGACCGATATCCACGAGGAGGAGGGGGTCTCGGCGGCCGAGGTGATCATGACCGTGCTGCACGCCGGCGGCAAGTTTGACGACAACTCCTACAAGGTGTCCGGCGGCCTGCACGGCGTCGGGGTCTCGGTGGTCAACGCCCTGTCCGAGGAGCTCAAGCTGACCATCTGGCGCGCCGGCCAGGTCCATGAGCAGCTCTACCACCACGGCGTGCCCGACGCCCCCCTGGCGGTGGTCGGCAAGACCGAGCAGAGCGGCACCCGGGTGCATTTCCGCCCCTCCGCCGAGACTTTCCACAATATCGAGTTCCACTACGATATCCTCGCCAAGCGCCTGAGGGAGCTCTCCTTCCTCAACTCCGGCGTGGCGATCCGCCTGATCGACGAGCGCAGCGGCAAGGAAGAGCTGTTCCACTACGAGGGCGGCCTCAAGGCCTTCGTCAACCACCTGAACACCAACAAGACGGTGCTCAACCCGGTGTTCCACTTCAACGCCGAGCGCGAAGACGGAGTGGGCGTCGAGGTGGCGATGCAGTGGAACGATACCTTCTCGGAAAATATCTTCTGCTACACCAACAACATCCCCCAGCGGGATGGCGGCACCCATCTGGCCGGCTTCCGCGCGGCGCTGACCCGCTCGCTGAACCACTACATCGAGGCAGAGGGGCTGCTCAAGAAGGCCAAGGTCAACACCTCCGGCGACGACGCCCGCGAGGGCCTCACGGCGATCATCTCGGTGAAGGTGCCGGATCCCAAGTTCTCGGCCCAGACCAAGGACAAGCTGGTCTCCTCGGAGGTCAAGACCGCGGTGGAGCAGGAGATGGGGCGCCTCTTCGCGGACTACCTCATCGAGAAGCCCAACGAGGCCAAGGCGATCGTCAACAAGATGCTCGACGCCGCCCGCGCCCGCGAGGCGGCGCGCAAGGCGCGCGACATGACCCGCCGCAAGGGTGCCCTGGACATCGCCGGGCTGCCGGGCAAGCTGGCCGACTGCCAGGAGAAGGACCCGAGCCTCTCCGAGCTGTTCCTGGTCGAGGGTGACTCGGCCGGTGGCAGCGCCAAGCAGGGGCGCGATCGGCGCACCCAGGCGATCCTGCCGCTCAAGGGCAAGATCCTCAACGTCGAGAAGGCGCGCTTCGACAAGATGCTCTCCTCGGCCGAGGTCGGCACTCTGATCACGGCCCTGGGCTGCGGCATCGGGCGCGAGGAGTTCAACCCCGACAAGCTGCGCTACCACTCGATCATCATCATGACCGACGCGGACGTCGACGGCTCGCACATCCGCACGCTGCTACTGACCTTCTTCTTCCGCCAGATGTCCCAGCTGATCGAGCGTGGCAACGTCTTCATCGCCCAGCCGCCGCTCTACAAGATCAAGCGTGGCAAGCAGGAGCTCTACCTGAAGGACGAGCAGGCGATGGTCGACTACCTGACCACCACCGCCCTTGACGGCGCCCGCCTGCACGTCAATGCCGACGCCCCCGGGATCGCCGGCGCCCAGCTCGAGGAGCTGGTCAACCAGTATCGCGACGTGATGAAGCGCATCGAGCGCCTATCGCGGGTCTATCCCGACGTCGTGCTGCGCAAGATCGTGCATGCCGCCCGGCTCGACGGCGAGCAGAGCCTGCGCGATCGCCTCACCATGCAGAACTGGATCGACTACCTGCAGCGGGAGATGGACGCCCTGGTCTCCTACGAGGGCGGGCCGCGCTACACCTTCCGCCTCGAGGAGGACGGCGAGCGCGGCTTTTTCCTGCCGGCAGTGACGCTCACGGCCCACGGCGTCACAACCGACTACGTCTGGGGCGTCGAGTTCTTCACCAGCGCCGACTACCGCGCCATGGCGGCGCTGGGCGAGACACTGGACGGCTTGCTGGAGGAGGGGAGCTACGTGGCGCGCGGTGAGCGCAAGCGCCCCGTGGCGAGCTTCTACGATGCCCTGGAGTGGCTGATGGCCGAGGCGCAGCGCGGCCTCTCCATCCAGCGCTACAAGGGCCTGGGCGAGATGAACCCCGAGCAGCTGTGGGAAACCACCATGAATCCCGAGACCCGTCGCATGCTGCGGGTCTCCATCGAGGATGCGGTGGCCGCCGACATGATGTTCAATACCCTGATGGGCGACGAGGTGGAGCCGCGGCGCGACTTCATCGAGCGCAATGCGCTGGTGGCCAACCTGGACATCTGATGGCCCCGGCGATGTTTCACGTGGAACATCGCCGGATTCGTCCTCTACGGCGAGCACCATCAACGACGAGGCCGGCTAATTAGCCGGCCTCGTCGCGTTCAGGGGTGACGACGTGTCGCCTCAGTCGGCGCCGCCACCCTCCTCTCTCAGCAGCCACGTCACGAAGGCGGCCAGATCGTCGAAGACCACCGCCCGGTCGAGTCCCTCTCCCTTCGCCTCCGTACGACGCCCCTTCCCGGTCCTGACCAGTACCGGGCGACAGCCCATCGGTTCTCCCGCCTGCAGGTCGCGTAGGCTGTCGCCGACCATCCAGCTGCCCGCCAGGCTCTCCAGGCCAAGCGCCCGGCGCACCTGCTCGAGCAGGCCGGTCAGCGGCTTGCGGCAGTCGCAGCCGTCGTCCGGACCGTGGGGGCAGTAGGCGATGTGGGCGATCTTTCCACCGGCCTGTCGGACCAGCTCGTCCAGCCGCTCATGCATGCTCGCGAGGACCGCCTCGCTGTAGTAGCCCCGGGCGATGCCCGACTGGTTGGTGGCGATCGCCACGGTCCAGCCGGCCCGGCTCAGCCGGGCGATGGCCTCGATGGCGGTGGGGTAGGGGATCCATTCGTCGAGGGACTTCACGTAGGCATCGGAGTCGTGATTGATGACGCCGTCGCGATCGAGGATCACGAGTTTCGAGGGATGGGGCATGGGGCGCGTCCGGTGATAGTAGCCAGGAGATGGCGGGAGTGTTTCACGTGGAACATCGTCTGCCAAGCGGCCAAGCGGCCAAGCGGCCAAGCGGCCAAGCGGCCAAGCGGCCAAGCGGCCAAGCGGCCAAGCGGTCAGCGGCCAGCCGTACGCATGACCTCGCGCCGCCGCCGCAATGCCGGTTGCCGCTCCAATGTTCCACGTGGAACATCGCATGAAAAAGGGCCGGCGATCATTCGCCGGCCCTTGGGGTCTCGAGAGGGAAGCGCCTACTGCTGGAGCAGGGCGATGTCGGCCACCTCGAGGAACAGCGCCTGCAGGCCGGCCAGCAGCGCCAGGCGGTTGCGCTTCACCGCCTCGTCATCGGCCATCACCATGACGTCATCGAAGAAGCTGTCGACCGGCTGGCGCAGGGTCGCGAGCACGTCCAGGGCATCGCTGTAGCGCGCCTCGGCGAACAGCGGGGCGACCTTCCCGCGGCAGCCGCTCAGCGCCTCGGCCAGGGCCTTCTCGGCGTCCTCCTGCAGCAGACCGGCGTCGACCTCGACGGTCACGTCGCCGCCCTGCTTGGCGAGGATGTTGGAGACCCGCTTGTTGGCGGCGGCCAGTGCGGCGGCCTCCTCGCGACGCGCGAAGCCCTGCACCGCGTGCAGGCGGCGGGCGAAGTCGAGGGGCTCGGTGACCGGGCGGGCCCGCACGGCCAGGTAGACCTCGGTGTCGATGCCCTCGTCGCCGGCCCAGGCACGGAAGCGGTCGAGCATGTAGGTGAGGACCTCGTCGACGAGCCCCTCGGCGTAGGGCAGCTCCTGGTGCTGGGCGGCCGACAGCTCGAGCAGCTCGCGCAGGTCGAGGCTGAGCTGGCCCTTGACCAGGATGTTGATCACGCCGATGGCCGCACGGCGCAGGGCGAAGGGGTCCTTGGTGCCGCTGGGGCGCTGGCCGATGCCGAAGATGCCGGTCAGGGTGTCGAGGCGGTCGGCCAGCGCCAGCGCCAGGCCGGTGCGGCCCTGGGGGATGGCGTCGCCGGCGAAGCGCGGCAGGTACTGCTCCTCCAGCGCCAGGGCGACCTCCTCGGGTTCGCCGTCGTTGAGCGCGTAGTAGCGGCCCATGGTGCCCTGCAGCTCCGGGAACTCGAGCACCATCTCGGTGACCAGGTCACACTTGGCGAGCTCGGCGGCGCGCCGGGCATCGTGCACGTCGCCGTCGATCTTGCCGGCGATGAAGGCGGCCACGGCGGCGTTGCGGTGCGCCTTGTCGGCCAGGCTGCCGAGCTGCTTCTGGAACACCACGCCGGCCAGCGCCGGGGCGCGCTCGGCCAGGGTCTGCTTGCGATCGGTGTCGTAGAAGAAGGCGGCGTCGGCCAGGCGCGGGCGGATCACCCGCTCGTTGCCCTGGATCACCTGCTCGGGGTCGGCGCTGTCGATGTTCGAGACGGTGATGAACAGCGGCTTGAGCCGGCCTGCCTCGTCCAGCAGGTGGAAGTACTTCTGGTTGGCCTTCATCGACGAGATCAGACATTCCGGCGGCACCTCGAGGAAGCGCTCGTCGAAGCTGCCGGTCAGGGCGACGGGCCACTCCACCAGGCCGCTGACCTCGACCAGCAGGTCCTCGTCGATCACCGCGGTGGCTTCCTGGACCTCGGCCTCGGCCAGCACCTGCTCACGGATGCGCTCGCGGCGCTGCTCGCGATCGGCCAGCACCCAGGCGCCCTCGAGGGCGGCGAGGTAGTCGTCGGCATGGGCGAGCTCGATGGGGGCGGGCGCGTGGAAGCGATGGCCGCGGGTGGTGCGGCCGGCCTCGAGGCCCAGGGCGCTGGCCTCTACCACCTGGCTGCCGTAGAGCATCACCAGCCAGTGGACGGGGCGGGAGAACTCGACGCGCGAGGCGCCCCAGCGCATGTTCTTGGGCACCGGCAGGGCGCCGATGGCCTTCTCGACGATGCCGGGCAGCAGGGCGGTGGTGGCCTCGCCGGGCTGGTGCTCCCGGTAGCCGAGCCAGGTGCCCTTGTCGGTCTCGAGGTGGATCAGCTGGTCCACGCCGACGCCGCAGGAGCGGGCGAAGCCCTCGGCGGCCTTGGTCGGCTGATCCTCCTTGAAGGCGGCGGCCAGCGCCGGGCCGCGGCGCTCGACCTCGCGGTCGGGCTGCTTGTCGGCGAGCTCGCGGACCTGCACGGCCAGGCGGCGTGGGCTCGCGTAGGCCAGCACCTCGCCGGCGTCGATGTCGGCCTCGCCAAGGCCGCGGCGGATGCCGTCGGCCAGGGCATCGGAGAGTTCATCGATGGCGCCCGGCGGCAGTTCCTCGACGCCCAGTTCGACCAGTAGGGTGTTGGCAGCCATCAGACGTCTCCCTGTTCGGCAAGCGGCGCATCGGCCAGCAGTTCATGGCGCAGGGCCTCGGGGGCCAGCGGGAAGCCGGCGGCCTTGCGTGAGTCGTAGTAGGCCTGGGCCACGCCCCGGGCCATGGTGCGCACGCGCAGGATGTAGCGCTGGCGTTCGGTGACCGAGATGGCGTGGCGGGCGTCCAGCAGGTTGAAGGTGTGAGAGGCCTTCAGCACCTGCTCGTAGGCGGGCAGCGGCAGCTGGGCCTCCAGCAGCTTGGCGCACTCGCGCTCCTGGTGGTCGAAGGAGGCGAACAGGAAGTCGACGTCGGCGTGCTCGAAGTTGTAGGCCGACTGCTCGCGCTCGTTCTGCAGGTAGACGTCGCCGTAGGTCACCCGGGTGCCGTCCGGGGCCACCGTCCACACCAGGTCGTAGACGCTGTCGACGTCCTGCAGGTACATGGCGATGCGCTCGAGGCCGTAGGTCAGCTCGCCGGTGACCGGGTAGCACTCCAGGCCGCCGGCCTGCTGGAAGTAGGTGAACTGGGTGACCTCCATGCCGTTGAGCCAGACCTCCCACCCGAGGCCCCAGGCGCCCAGGGTCGGCGACTCCCAGTTGTCCTCGACGAAACGGATATCATGGACCAGCGGGTCGAGGCCCAGACGCTTGAGCGAGCCCAGGTAGAGCTCCTGGAGCTCGGCCGGAGAGGGCTTCATCACCACCTGGAACTGGTAGTAGTGCTGCAGGCGGTTGGGGTTCTCGCCGTAGCGGCCATCGGTGGGGCGGCGGGAGGGCTGCACGTAGGCCGCATTCCAGGTCTCGGGCCCGATGGAGCGCAGGAAGGTGGCGGTATGGAAGGTGCCGGCACCGACCTCCATGTCCAGGGGCTGGAGGATCACGCAGCCCTGTTCGGCCCAGTACTGCTGCAGGGCGAGGATCAGGCCCTGGAAGGTTGTCACGTCTGGCGTCGACTGTGTCATTGGAAGCACCGTTGGCCATGAATTCACGAGCCGTCAAGTATACAATTACTGGCAGATCGGTTATAGGCGCAGGCCCGGAGAAGAGGTTTTCCATGATCGTAGTAACTGGCGGAGCCGGCTTCATCGGCTCGAATCTGGTCAAGGCGCTGAATGCCCGCGGCCGCAACGACGTCCTGGTGGTCGACGACCTCAGCGACGGCACCAAGTTCGTCAACCTGGCCGACTGCACGCTGGGCGACTACCTGGACAAGGACGACTTCCTGGCCCGGGTGAAGGCGGCGATGAACGGCGAGGAGTCGCACCTGCCGCCCATCGAGGCGATCTTCCACGAGGGCGCCTGCTCGGACACTACCGAGTGGGACGGCCGCTTCATGCTCGAGAACAACTTCGAGTACTCCAAGGTGCTGCTGCACTTCTGCCAGCGCGAGGGCATTCCCTTCCTCTACGCCTCCTCGGCCGCCACCTACGGCGGCAGCGAGGTGTTCTATGAGGCGCCGGAACACGAGAAGCCGCTCAACGTCTACGGCTACTCCAAGCTGCTCTTCGACCAGTATGTGCGCGCCCGCCACGACGAGTTCGAGAGCCAGGTCGTGGGCTTCCGCTACTTCAACGTCTACGGCCCCCGCGAGCAGCACAAGGGCAAGATGGCCAGCGTCGCCTACCACCATCACACCCAGATCAGCGCCGGCCATGACCTCAAGCTGTTCGGTGCCTGGGACGGCTATGAGGCCGGCATGCAGAGCCGCGACTTCGTCTATGTCGGCGACGTGGTGGACGTGAACCTCTGGTTCCTTGACCACCCCGAGGCCTCCGGCATCTTCAACCTGGGTACCGGCCGCGCCGAGCCCTTCAAGGCCATCGGCGAGGCGGTCATCGACCACTACGGCAAGGGCAAGATCGAGTACATCGACTTCCCCGAGGAGCTCAAGGGGCGCTACCAGAGCTACACCCGGGCCGACATCTCGCGGCTGCGCGAGGCGGGCTACGACCGCGAGTTTCGCACGGTGGCCGAGGGCGTGAGCGCCTACCTGGAGTGGCTGAATGGGTGAGGCCCCGGCGCCGACCGGCGGGGAGGGGCAGCGTATCCTGGTGGTCGGCCCCTCCTGGGTCGGCGACATGGTCATGGCCCAGAGCCTGTTCAAGACCCTCAAGGCGCGCCATCCGGGTTGTCGCATCGGCGTGGTGGCTCCCGGCTGGTCGCGGCCGATCCTCGAGCGCATGGACGAGGTCGACGAGGTCGCGGGCCTCGAGGTGGGCCACGGCGAGTTCGGCCTGGTAACGCGGCGGCAGCTGTCGGTCTCCCTCAAGGGACGCTTCGACCGGGCGATCGTGCTGCCGCGCTCCTGGAAATCGGCGCTGGTGCCCTTCCTGGCGCGCATCCCCCGGCGGACCGGCTTCACCGGCGAGCAGCGCTACGGGCTGCTCAACGATCGCCGGCCCCTCGACAAGGCGATCCTCGACCAGACCGTCAAGCGTTTCGTGGCGCTCGGCCTGCCCCGGGAGGAGGCCGAGCGCGGCGACTTCGCGCTGCCTCGCCCGGCCCTGCGCCTGGACATCGACAACCTGGTCGAGCAGCGCCTCGCCCTGGGCCTCTCGTCGCGCCCGGCCATCGGCATGATGCCGGGCGCCGAGTACGGTCCCGCCAAGCAGTGGCCGCTGGCACACTTCCGCGAGCTGGCCCGGGCGCTGGTGGTGGAGGGGTTCGAGGTGCGGGTGCTGGGTGGGCCCAAGGACGTCGAGGCCGGCGAGACGATCGCCGATGGCCTGCCCCATACCCACAACCTCTGCGGACGGACACGGCTGGCGGACGCCGTCGACCTGCTGGGCGACTGCCGTCAGGTGGTGACCAACGACTCGGGGCTGATGCATGTGGCCGCGGCGGTGGGGACCCGGGTCCAGGCCATCTACGGCTCCTCGTCGCCGGCCTACACGCCGCCACTGACCGACAACGCCGAGATTCACCACCTGGCCCTGGACTGCTCGCCCTGCTTCCAGCGCACCTGCCCGCTGGGCCATACCGACTGCCTGAAGCGCCTCACCCCCGAGCGCGTCCTGAAGGCGGTGCTGGCGGCGACGCCCTCCTCCTCACCCTCCTAGCGGTGGCCCGCCGAGGCGGCCTCGGGCGGCGCGTTCGAGGCGTCGTTCCGGGTGGGGGCCAGGCCCTCCCACAGCCGCTCCTGGAGGGCGGTCTCCTCCCGCAGGCGGGCGTTCAGCGTCTCCAGGCCATGCGCCTCGACCAGCGTTGGCTGGTCGGAGAGCAGCGAGACGCCGAGCCCCGCCCGGTGCCAGTCGATGACGAAGCCCATGGCCTCGAGCACCGTCGGCAGGACGTCCATGGTCGACGCCTCGACCCTGAGCCGGCGCGCCTCTAGCCCCTCGCCCAGCAGCATCAGGGTGTTCTCCCGCGGCGTCGCGACCAGCTGCTCCCAGGCGGAGACGCGCATGGTCAGGTGGTCGCTGGCGATCACCACCAGGGTGTTCTCCAGCAGCCCCTCCGACTCGAGACGCTCCACCAGGCGGCGTGCCAGCCAGGCCGAGCATTCCACCGAATAGAGGATGTCGGTGCCGTCGAACTCGCCCTGGCGCTCGCGGCAGGTGCGGGCCGGATACCCGTGGGGAGCGTGGCCGGCGAGGCTCAGGTTGACCAGGCCCCAGGGGCCGCCCCGGGCCTCCAGGCGGCGGATCTCCTCGACCGTGAGGTCGTAGAGCGTATCGTCGTAGAGCCCCCAGCTGTTGACGTAGTCGGGGTCCGGCAGCCGCGGCTCCAGCTCCTCGCGCCCCATGACCCGCTCGAAGCCATGATCGCGGTAGAAGACGCCCTTGCCGGCGAAGCGGGTGCTGGCCCCGCCCAGGTAGGAGAGCGCATAGTCGCGCTCGGCGAGCAGGTCGCCCAGGCAGTCGACCCCCGGCACGACTCGACCGAGGGGCTCGAACTGGCTGTCGTGGAGCAGGCCGGCCGGCATCAGCGGCGTGCCGCACTGGCTGGCGATCATGCCGGCCATGGTCCAGCCGGTGTTGTCGAGCTGGCGCACCCCCTCGACGACCAGGGCGCGCTCGCCCAGGGCCTCGAGCGGCGCATAGGCATCGCCGAAGCGCTCCGGGTCGGCGTAGGTGCGCTCCAAGCTCTCCAGGTAGATCAGCAGCAGGTTGGGGGGTGAGCGAGGCGCGTCGAGGATCACCGGCGCCACGTACTGCCGATCGAGCCAGGCGCCGTCGTCGGTGACGATGGCGGCGCCGCGCTGGCCGAGGCCGTAGAGCATGGGGTTGAGGGCCAGCAGCGCCACGGCCAGCAGGCGCTCCGTGGTCCGCCAGCGGCGATCGACCCTCACCAGCCAGGTGAAGGCGGCGAGCAGCAGCAGCATGCCCAGGGTATGCAGCAGGGCGGAGACGATCCGCTCCGCGCCGCCGTGTTCCGACATGCCGGCCTGGAGGTGGAAGAAGACCGCCCCGAGGTCGACCTCGCCGAAGCTGGCGGCCAGGTAGACGTAGAAACCCCACAGGGCCAGGGGAAGGAGTGACCAGGGCCACACCCGGGTCGGCGGGTGGGGATGCCGGGGGGCGCCCCAGCGGCGCCAGCGGGCCAGCAGCAGCCAGGCGCCGGTCACCGCGGGCAGCGCCCAGGTCGGCAGCCGGGTCAGCATGGCCAGGGCATAGCCGAGCCACAGGCCCAGCACCAGCAGCGCCCACCAGCGCGGATGACGGAGTCGACGCGCTGCCCTAGGCATGGTCGGAGGGTGCCACGGCCCGTTCGTTTTCGTGCAGCTCGTTCAGCTTGGCGTACTTCATGTAGGCGTGGAACGCCGTGGTGATCGCGACCGTCATGCCATCCGCCCCCTGGAAGAGTCCGCCCTTGAGGATCAGCTTGCGCAGCATGGCGCTGGCGGCATGCAGGGTGGGGCGCCAGCGCGAGGGGCCCTTGCCGCGCTCCTTCATCGCCCAGGCGTCGCGGCTCGAGAGCTGGTCGATGCGGGTGATCCAGTGGGAGAGGTCGCGATAGGTGAAGTGCCGGATGTGGCTGTGGGTATCCACGACGGCGGGGGCCTGCACCGAGGAGTGCGCCTTCTTCGGCAGGTAGCCCGAGGTGGTGCGGTTGTAGAGCCGCGTCACGGGGTCGGGATAGAAGCCGGCCGCCTTGATCCAGTGATGTCCGGCGAAGTTGCGGCGATTGAAGCGGTACGCCTGGCGTGGGTCGTCCAGCGGCAGGGCGCGGATCGCCGCGACCGCGTCCTCGTCGAGGCGCTCGTCGGCGTCGAGGGCGAGGATCCAGTCGTGCCGCGCCTGGGGCACGGCGAAGGCCTTCTGGGGGCCGTCGCCGAGGTAGGGCTGGTGGATGACCCGGGCGCCCAGCGACTCGGCGATGGCCGCGGTGTTGTCCCGGCTGCCCGAGTCGACGACGAGGATCTCGTCGCAGACCGGCCGCAGCGAGGCGATGCAGTCGGCGATGTTTTCCGCCTCGTCGAGGGTGATGATGATACCGGTGATGGGGGTCATGGGGTCGTCTCACGGGTCGAGAGGGGCAGCAGGTGCTCGGCGATGCGCGTCGCCGCGGCGTCGAGGTCGATGCTCGACATGTCGCGCTCGCCCGCCCCCTCCGGGGGGCAGAAGGCCAGGCGATGGGCCTTTGCGTTGCAGGTCTGCCAGCGCAGCGGAGTGGCCGAACGGCGCGACGGATAGAACCCCGCCGTCGGACGGTCCAGGGCCCCGGCGATGTGCAGCGGGCCGGTGGAGCCGGCGACGAACAGGTCGGCGGCCGCGAGGCTCCGGGCGAAGTCGTCGATGCCGCGGCGGGCGGGCAGCCGGTGGGCGGTGATCGCCGCCTCGGCGAGCCGCTCGCGGAGCCGGTCGGCCGCCGCCTCCTCGCCCGGGCCTGCGGTCAGCACCCAGCATGGCCGCTCGGCCCCGGCGGCGTCCAGCCGCGCGTCGACGGCGACCACCAGGCGGGCGTACTGCTCGAGGGTGAGGTTGACCGCCGAGCCGCCGCTGCCCGGGTGCAGGAAGGCCCAGCACGCCGCGGGGGCCAGGGGGAGCTCGTCGGCGAGCCGTGCCCGCTCGGCCTCGCGGGTGCCGGCCGGCAGCGGCCAGAAGGGCGGTGCGGGGCGCGGCGGCACGGCGAGGCCCAGGGCCTCGACCAGGGCCTCGGCCAGCTCCAGGTTGTAGACGTATTCGGGTTTCTCCGAACGCGACCTGCGCTGGGTGACCCGGCGGTTGTAGAATAGCTGCGCCCACTTGGTGGCCGGCGCCAGGCGCAGCGGGATGCCGGCTCGCCAGCCCAGCCAGCCGATGCGCGGAGTCGAGAAGAGGGTCAGCAGCGCATCGAAGCGGCCTGCGCGCAGGGTGTCGAGCAGCGCGCGCTGCGCCTCGCGGCCGGCGTCGTCGCCGGGGTCGAGCAGCACCTCGTCGATCCACGGGCACTGCCGGGCGAGTGGCGCCGTGTAGGCCGGCACCAGCACGCTGACATGGAGGGCCGGCTCGGCCGCCTTGAGGCAGGCCAGCGCCGGCCAGGCCAGCATGAAGTCGCCGAGCTTGTCATTGCGCACGACCAGCAGGCGAGGGTGGCCGCCGTCCCTGGCAGGAGAAAGTGTCATCATCCGGGCTCCCGGGCCCCGCAACCGCACGTAAGGAGAGCGCCTTGTCCTGCAAGTCGTCCCGCAAGGTCCTGCACATCTGCCTCTCGAACGGCTGGGGCGGACTGGAAATGTATCCGTCACGCATTATACCCGAGCTTGCGCGACAGGGGTGGGAGGCCCACGGCCTGGCCCTGGCCGGTTCCCGGGTGGCCGAGAGCCTCGTCGAGGCGGGGATCGCGCCGCTGACGGTGGCCTCGCGCGGTCGCGCGCTGCTGG
The DNA here is from genome assembly GCF_009363755.1 of Halomonas sp. THAF5a. Classification (NCBI taxonomy): domain Bacteria; kingdom Pseudomonadati; phylum Pseudomonadota; class Gammaproteobacteria; order Oceanospirillales; family Halomonadaceae; genus Halomonas; species Halomonas sp. THAF5a. The sequence goes on from NZ_CP045417.1 coordinate 16,082, forward strand.
GCATCGGCCGGCTGCTGGGCTACCTCAAGGCCCACGGGATCGGCGTGCTGCACTGCCACAAGTCCAGCGACCTGCGCCTGGGGGCCCTGCTGGTGAGCCTGCGCCCCTCCCTGCGGCTCTTCTTCACCGACCACATGGGGGGCACCCGCCCCAAGAAGGACCCCTACCATCGCTGGGCCTACGGCCGCGTCACCCGGGTCTTCTCCATCAGCGAGACGACTCGCCGGCGCAACCGGGCGGCCTTCCCCCTGCCTGCCGAGCGCATCCAGCGTCTCTACCTCGGCATCGACCCGACGCCCTATACGCCGCGGCTGTCGCCGGAGGCGCGGGCGGCGCTGCGCGATGAGCTCGGCGTGGCGCCGGGCAGGGTGGCGATCGGCCTGGCGGGGCGGTTGACCCCGGGCAAGGGGCAGCGGGTGTGGATCGAGGCGCTGGCCTGGCTGGCCGAGCAGCGGCCGGCCCTGGCCTGGCAGGGGGTGCTGGTCGGCGGACTCACGGCCGGCGAGGGCAGCAACGAAGCCTTCGTCGCGGAGCTGCGCGACCGGGTCCGCGCGCTCGGCCTGGAGGAGCGCATCGCCTTCGTCGGCTTTCGTCGTGACCTGCCGCGGCTCTTCGAGGCGCTGGACATCGTTTGCGTGCCGTCGCGCAACGAGGCCTTCGGCCTGACGGTGATCGAGGCCATGGCGGCGGGCAAGGCGGTGGTCGGCAGCGACAGCGGCGCCCTGCCCGAACTGATCGAGCCCGCGACGGGGCGCCTCGCTCCGCCCGACGATCCCGTCGCCTGGGGACAGGCCCTGGCCGAGCTGGCCGACGATGCGGCCCTGAGGGAGACCCTGGGAGAGGCGGCGCGCGCGCGGGTGGCGCGCGACTTCACCCTCGAGGCGCACGTGACGAGTCTCGTGGCCGCCTACGCCGAGGCGTCGTAGCCCCGGCGCACGGCCGCCATGGCCTCGGGGGCGCCGAACTTCTCGAAGGAGCGCTGCAGGCGCGCCAGGTTGGCCGCCCGCCAGCGACCGGGGCGCCTGAGCCGGCAGCGATCCAGGTCGATCAGCCAGACCCGTCCCTCGGGGTCGATCAGCAGGTTGCGGGCGTTGAGGTCGACGTGGTCGAGGCCTTCGTCGTGGAAGCGGCGCACCATGGCGCCGACCCGTGCGAGCAGGGCGTCGTCGGCCTGTCCGCGCGTGAGCCGGTCGGCCAGGGCGCGGGCACCGGGAATGCGCACGGTGATGAGCGCCGCCTCGTAGCCGAGCCCGTGGCGCGTCACCCGGGCGGCCACCGGGCGCGGCACCGGCAGGCCCCTCTCGTAAAGGCGGGCGGTGAGGCGCAGCTCGCGGAAGGCGCGGGTGCGCTCCAGGCCGGTCCAGGGATAGCGGGTCTCGCTGAGTCGCGCGATCAGCCCGCCCCGGCGGTAGGGTCGCAGCACCCACTCGATCCCGTCGCCGGCGTCCAGGAAGAGGCTGGCGCCCCGGCCCGGCGCCTCGCCGGTGACCCGACCGGCGTCGCGCCACCAGGCGGGGTCGAAGCCCTCGGCGAGGAGTCGCGGCGCGGTTTGTGGCGCCCGCCCGGCGTCACATAAACTGTCCGCATCATATAGAATGCAACTCTTTCCCGCTCGATACGTTGCCAACCGCATGAAGCATCCTCTGCCCGATCGACCCCAGCATATCTGCGTGCTGCGACTCTCCGCCCTGGGCGATGTCTGTAACCTGGTGCCGACAGTCCGTGCCCTGCAGCGTCAGTGGCCCGAGGCGCGGATCACCTGGATCGTCGGCAAGGGCGAGCACAGTCTACTGGCGGGCCTCTCCGGGGTCGAGTTCGTGGTCTACGACAAGGCGACGGGCCTGGCCGGCATGCGGGCCCTGTGGCGGCAGCTCGCCGATACGCGCTTCGACCTGCTGCTGCACATGCAGCAGGCGCTGCGGGCCAGCGTGCTCTCCCTGGGGCTCAAGGCCGACCTGCGGGTGGGCTACGACAAGGCGCGGGCCAAGGATGCCCAGCACTGGTTCACCCAGCGCCAGCTGGCCCCCCATCCGAGGGCCCACGTGCTCGAGTCCTACCTCGACTTCGCGCGCCTGCTCGGCGTCGAGGACCTCTCGCTCGCCTGGGACCTGCCGGTGCCCGAGGCCGCCGTCGAGGAGGCCCGCGGCATCACCGGCGAGGCCCCGTACCTGCTGATCAGCCCCTGCGCCAACCCACGGCTGCGCAACTTCCGCAACTGGTCCGCCGAGGGCTATGCGGCGGTGATCGAGCACGCCTGGCGTCAGCACGGGCTCAAGACCGTGCTGACCGGCGGCGGCAGCACCCAGGAGCGCGAGCTCGGCGAGCGCATCCAGGCGCTCTGCTCGGCGGAGGTGGTCACCGACGTCATCGGCGAGACCTCGCTGAAGGGCCTGCTGGCCCTGATACGGGACGCCCGGGCGGTGATCGCCCCGGATTCCGGGCCGGTGCACATGGCCAACGCCCTGGGCGCGCCGGTGGTCGGGCTCTACGCCACCACCAACCCCGACCGGGCGGGTCCCTACTGCTGGCGATCGTTCGTGGTGAATCGCTACCCCGACGCCGTGCGCACCTACCTGCACAAGGATCCCGAGACGCTGCCCGCCTGGGGTCAGCGGGTCCGCCACCCCGACGCCATGTCGCTGATCCGTGCCGAGGACGTCATCGACCGTCTCGAGGCACTGCTGAGCCACCCCGAGTCCCCTATCGAGACGGAGTCCCCCGATGAAGCTTGACCTGACCGCCCTGGAGCGCTCCCGCCTGCTGGTGGTAGGCGATGTGATGCTCGACCGCTACTGGCACGGCGGCACCTCGCGGATCTCCCCCGAGGCCCCGGTCCCGGTGGTCAGGGTCGACGAGGCCGAGGACCGCCCCGGCGGCGCCGCCAACGTGGCGCTCAACGTCGCCTCCCTCGGCGCCCATGCCGCCCTGGCCGGCCTGGTGGGCGAGGACGACAACGCCGACCGGCTGGTCTCCCGCCTCGAGGACGCCGGAGTGAGCACTCGCTTCGCGCGCAGCGCCGGCATTCCGACCATCACCAAGCTGCGCGTGATGAGCCGCAACCAGCAGCTGATCCGCCTCGACTTCGAGGAGAAGCTCGGCGAGGTCGATACCTCGGGGCTCCTTTCCCAGGTCGAGGCGGCCCTGCCCGGCTGCGACCTGGTGATCCTCTCCGACTACGGCAAGGGGACCCTCAACCGCGTCGAGGAGCTGATCCGGATGATCCGCGGCGCCGGCAAGCGGGTGCTGGTGGACCCCAAGGGTGGCGACTTCCGCAAGTATCGCGGGGCCAGCGTGATCACCCCCAACCTCGGCGAGTTCGAGGCGGTCATGGGCCCCTGCCGCGACGACGCCGAGCTCGCGGCCAAGGGCGAGACGCTGCGTGCCGAGCTCGAGCTCGAGGCGCTGCTGGTCACCCGCAGCGAGAAGGGCATGACGCTGATCCGCGAGGGGCACGAGCCGCTGCACCTGCCGACCCGCGCCCGGGAGGTCTACGACGTCACCGGCGCCGGCGACACCGTGATCGGCGTGCTGGGCCTGGCGCTCGCCGCCGGGCACGGCTTCCCCGAGGCGATGACCCTGGCCAACCTGGCCGCCGGCCTGGTGGTGGCCAAGCCCGGCACCGCGACGCTCTCCATCGCCGAGCTCTACACCGCCCTGCACGGCGACAAGCTGGCCGAGTTCGGCGTCATCGAGGAGGCGCCCCTGGTCGAGGCGGTGCGCGCCGCCCAGGCCCGCGGCGAGCGGGTGGTGATGACCAACGGCTGCTTCGACATCCTCCACGCCGGCCACGTCGCCTACCTGGAGCAGGCGCGCCGCCTCGGCGACCGGCTGGTGGTGGCGGTCAACGACGATGCCTCCATCGGCCGCCTCAAGGGGCCCAAGCGACCCATCAACCCCCTGGCCCGGCGCGTGCAGGTGCTGGCCGGCCTCGGCGCCGTGGACTGGGTGGTGCCCTTCGGCGAGAACACCCCCCAGCGGCTGATCGAGACGGTGCTGCCGGACGTGCTGGTCAAGGGCGGCGACTACCGCCCCGAGGAGATCGCCGGCGGCGCCGCCGTGCGCGAGGCCGGCGGCGAGGTGCGGGTGCTGGGCTTCGAGGACGGCGTCTCCACCACCGCGATGATCTCCACCATCCTCGATCGCGAGACCTGATGGGCCTCTCGCCGGCCTGGGCCCGCCGCGCCTACTCGGCGGCCCTCTACCTGCTCGCGCCGCTGGTCTGGAAGCGGGTGTGGCGCGAGCAACTGCCCGGTCGCCCGCGGTGCGAGCGGCTGGGGCTCGTTCCCCCCGCCGGCGAGCGCGAGCGGGTCCTCTGGCTGCACTGCGCCTCGGTGGGCGAGGTGCAGGCCGCCCGCCCGCTGATCGCGGCGCTGGCCGAGCGCTGGCCCGGGTATCGCCTGGTGATCACCACCATGACTGCCACCGGCGCCGAACGGGTGCTGGCGCTCTCGGAGGCGTCCGGTCAGGAGGGGGCGTCCGGCGAAGTGAGCCATCACTTCGTGCCGCTGGACTTCCCCGGCGCCGCGCGGCGCTTCGTCACCCGGCTGCGCCCGGCGCTCGCCCTCTTCTTCGAGACCGAGCTGTGGCCCAACCTGCTGGCGGCCTGCGATCGCGCGGGCGTGCCGGTGGCGGTGGTCAACGGCCGGCTCTCGCCCCGCGCCTTCCGCGGCTATCGCCGTCTGAGGCCGCTGATGCGCGACGTCCTGGGCCGGGTGCGCTGGCTGGCGGCCAAGTCCGGCGAGGATGCCGCCCGCTTCCAGGCCCTCGGCATGCCGGCCGAGCGCAGCGACGTGGTGGGCAGCCTGAAGTTCGACCTCGCCATCGACGACGCGACCCACGAGGTGAGCGAGCGCTTGCACACCCGGCTGGGCGACCGGCCCGTCTGGGTGGCCGGGTCCACTCACCCCGGGGAGGACGAGGCACTGCTGGCGGCCCATGCCCGGCTGCGAGCGCAGCGGCCCGAGGCGCTGCTGGTGCTGGTGCCGCGCCACCCCCGGCGCTTCGAGGAAGTGGCCGCCCTCTGTGCCCGGGCGGGCCTCGCGGTGGCGCGCCGCTCCCGGGGCGAATGGCCCGGCGCCGACACGGCCGTCTACCTCGGCGACACCATGGGCGAGCTGCTGGCGCTCTACGGCGCGGCGGACCTGGCCTTCGTGGGGGGCAGCCTGGTGCCCATCGGCGGGCATAACCTGCTGGAGCCGGCGGCGCTGGGCGTGCCGGTGCTCACCGGCCCCGAGCTTGCCAACTTCCTCGACGTGGCCGAGGCGCTGCGCGAGGCCGAGGCGCTGGTCGAGGTGGCCGACGCCGATGCGCTGGGCGACGCCCTGGGGCGGCTCTTCGACGACGCCGCCGAGCGCCGGCGGCTCGCCGAGGCCGGCCGCGGCGTGGTGGCGGCCAACCGCGGCGCCCTCGCGCGGACCCTGGCGGGCCTGGAGGCGCTGCTGCCGGCGAAGTAAGGTCCATCGCATTTTGGCGTGAAGCCGTTTGGCAAGAAATGAGGTAGGCAGCTTTCCTGTGGGAGCGATGCTTGCATCGCGAAAGAAGGCCGAAGGCCTTCTCGGCTTTAAGCACAAACTCCGAGGCGCCTGTCGGCGCCAATCGCGGTGCAAGTCGAGGCGTCGAACCGACCACTCCCACAAGGGTTTCTCGCCCCGTTCACGCTAATCTGCGAAGATCCCGAAGTAAGCGTTCACGCTACCCTTTCTTCAAGCTCGTTCGAGCGTCAGGCGGGCGTCAACCGCTCCACGCCCTGCTCGCCGCCGAGCAGCAGTAGGTCCGCGCCCCGGGCGGCGAAGAGCCCGTTGGTGACCACCCCCACGATAGCGTTGATCCGCGCCTCCATGGCGACCGGGTCCTCGATCATGAACTCGAAGCAGTCGAGGATCTGGTTGCCGTTGTCGGTGACCACGCCCTGGCGGTAGACCGGGTCGGCGCCCAGCTTGACCAGCTCGCGGGCCACGTAGGAGCGCGCCATGGGGATCACCTCGACCGGCAGCGGGAAGTCGCCCAGGGTCGCGACCTTCTTCGAGGCGTCGGCGATGCAGACGAAGCGCTCGGCGCAGGCGGCGACGATCTTCTCGCGGGTCAGGGCCGCGCCGCCGCCCTTGATCATGTGGAGGTGAGCGTTCACTTCGTCGGCGCCGTCGACATAGACCGGCACGGTGCCCACCTCGTTGAGCTCGAAGCACTCGATGCCGTGGCCGCGCAGACGCTCGGCGCTGGCCTCGGAGCTCGCCACGGCGCCGCGGAAGTCGCCGCGCAGGCCGGCCAGCCGGTCGATGAAGCGGTTCGCGGTGGAGCCGGTACCGACGCCGATCACGCTGTCACGGCCGAGGTGCGGGCGGATCTCGTCGATGGCGGCGGCGGCCACCGCGTCCTTGAGTTCGTCCTGGGTCATGTCGGGCTCGCTGTCTGATGGGGCCAAAGGGCGTCATTATAGGCCATGGCGCCGCTGGGTGCTGGACGCCGCGGCCGCGGGAATGCTACCAATACGGGTTCCTCGCGGCGCCGCCCATGGCGCCCTCGCGTCACTTCTGGGATATCAGGATGCTCGAAGCTACCGTCAAGAAGATTCTCCAGGCCCGGGTCTACGAGGCCGCCCGGGAAACCCCCATCTCGCCGGCCCCCTTCCTTTCCCGTCGCTTCAACAACCAGATCCTGATCAAGCGCGAGGACCTCCAGCCGGTCTACTCCTTCAAGATCCGCGGCGCCTACAACAAGATGGCGCAGCTCTCCGACGAGCAGAAGGCCAAGGGCGTGATCGCCGCCTCGGCGGGCAATCACGCCCAGGGGCTGGCCATGGCGGCGAAGCTGATGGGCGTCAAGGCGGTGATCGTCATGCCGCGCATCACGCCGGAGATCAAGGTGGCCGCGGTGCGGGCGCGGGGCGCCAAGGTGGTGCTCAAGGGCGATGCCTTCGCCGAGGCCGCGGCCCATGCCCAGGAGCTGATCGCCGAGCACGGCTACACCTATATCCCGCCCTTCGACGATCTCGACGTCATCGCGGGCCAGGGCACCATCGCGGTGGAGATCCTGCGCCAGCACGGCGGGGCGATCGACGCCATCTTCGTGCCGGTGGGCGGCGGCGGCCTGATTGCCGGCGTGGCGGCCTACGTCAAGTACCTGCGCCCCGAGATCAAGGTGATCGGCGTGGAGTCCGAGGACAGCGCCTGCCTCAAGGCGGCCCTGGCGGCGGGCGATCGCGTGGTGCTGGACCAGGTCGGCGTCTTCGCCGAGGGGGTCGCCGTGTCGCAGATCGGCGAGGCGCCCTTCGCCGTGATGCGTGGCCTGATCGACGACGTCATCACCGTCAACACCGACGAGATGTGTGCGGCGGTCAAGGACATCTTCGAGGACACCCGGGCGGTCTCCGAGACCTCCGGCGCGCTGTCGCTCGCCGGACTCAAGAAGTACATCCAGCAGACCGGCGCCGAGCACGAGACCCTGGTCTGCATCAATTCCGGGGCCAACACCAACTTCGATCGCCTGCAGCACATCGCCGAGCGCACCGAGCTCGGCGAGCAGCGCGAGGCGATCCTCGCCGTGACCATCCCCGAGAAGCCGGGCAGCTTCAAGAAGTTCTGCCGCACCATCGGCAAGCGCATGGTCACCGAGTTCAACTATCGCTACGCGGAGCCCGAGCAGGCTCACATCTTCGTCGGCGTGCAGGTGAAGCCCGGCGGCGAGGATCGCCAGGCGGTGATCGACCGGCTGCGCGATGCCGGCTACCCGGTGGAGGACCTCACCGACAACGAGCTGGCCAAGCTGCATATCCGCCACCTGGGCGGCGGCCGCCCCAAGGAGCAGTTCGAGGAAGAGGTCTATCGCTTCGAGTTCCCGGAGCGCCCCGGCGCGCTGATGAACTTCCTCACCCACCTGCCCCAGGACTGGAACATCTCGCTGTTCCACTACCGCAATCACGGCGCCGCCTATGGCCGGGTGCTGGTCGGCATGCAGGTGCCCAATGGTGACCGCCGCCACGTCGAGGGCTACTTCGACGAGATCGGCTATCGCTACTGGAAGGAGAGCGACAACCCGGCCTATCGGCTCTTCATGGCCTGAGGGCCGGGCGAAGCGGCGAGACACGGCCAGAAGTGAGCGCTGACTCACCGCGCGGTCTCGGTCATGCAAGTGTTTCGATATGTATCGTAGTGAGAGCGCCGGTTGCCATGCGTAAGCTCGAGGCTCTATAGTCTCGCGAGTGTCATCGCCGTCGCGGTGATATCGTTACCCTCTTCACCCCGGACCGATGCGGTCCCGTCTCCTTGGAGTCCATTACAATGAAGCGCAAGCCCGATCTGGTCATGGCACTGGTGCTGGTCTTTGGCATCGGGATCGTGGCCACCGGCTACGCCCAGGCGCTGGCGGGCGGCTGAGGCCCGCGCTGCAGAGCGGCCATCGCCCTGCCCGCTCCCGCCCGATGACGACGGCCGATGCTTACGCATCGGCCGTCGTCGTTGATGGCGCCCGGCGCCGGCGGACGCCATGCCGGGAGGGCCTCAGGGGCGGAGCACGCGGGCGTCGCTGACGATGGCGTCCAGCGGCACGTCCCAGGGCGCCGCCGGCAGGCGCGCGACGCGCTGGCCGTCATGGGCCAGGCCGATCAGCCGCGGGCGCGGTCCCGGACGGCGGGTGAAGGCCAGGGTGCGGTCGTAGAAGCCGCCGCCCATGCCGATGCGCTGGCCGTGATCATCGAAGCCCACCAGCGGCAGCAGGATCAGGTCCAGCGCCCAGGCCGGGGTGCGCCGGGCGCGGTGCGCCCCGTACCGGGTCTCGGGCTCGGGAATGCCGAAGCGGTTGGCCACCATGGGCGTGCCGGCATGGTAGTGCACGAACCACAGCCGGTTGTCGCAGAGCGGCTTCAGGACCGGCAGGTGGACGCGGCTGCCGCGGCGCTCGAGCCAGTCGATCAGCGGGGTGGGATCGATCTCGCCGTCGTTGGGCAGGTAGAGGGCCACGCGGCGGGCGCGCTGGAGTTCGGGGAGACGGCGCAGGCGACGGCAGAGTCGCTCCGCGGCCTCGCGGCGCTGACGGGACGAGAGTTCGCGGCGGCGGCGACGCAGTTCGCGTCTCAGCCGGCGACGCTCATCGTCGGAAGGGGTGGGTGCGGCGATATCCTGCATGGTGGTCATGTCGGATCGGAGTTCCCCAGAGTGCCGCTGTCGTTCTGGCCCTTGAACCCATTGGTTCAAGGTGGGTGGCCGCAGCCGAACCGTCAGGCTTTCCGACGCACGGACGTGCACACGGGTTCGGCTAGCTTTGGCCCCCTGGGTACTGCGCATAGGCTCGAGGGACTATAACGACTGGCCAACACCCCAGGGAACCACCTCAGTCTACCAGAGGCCGGGGCCGGGCCAAAGCGGGGAATGCGTCCCGGCTCAGCGGCCGGGGACGGCGTCCAGCGCCTTCTCGAGGCGGGCGGTGAGCGCGTTGAGGCTCTCCTCCCCGGCGCGCTGGTCGTCGAGGGTCTCGAGCAGCTCGTGGGCGATGTTGAGCGCCGCCATGATGGCGATCTTCTCGCGGTCGACCACCCGGCCCTGGGCGTGGATGCCCTGCATGGCGCGATCGAGGTAGCGGGCGGCCCGCTCCAGCTTGTCCTGCTCCTCGGGCGGGCAGGCGATGGAGTAGGAGCGCTCCAGGAGGGTGATCTCGGTGGTCGGCCGTGTCGGCTCGGTCATGGCAGGCTCCGGCAAGGGCCAGTGGCAGCGGGGGCGCAGCGGGTGCGCGTCATGCAGGGTCGATGCGTTAACATCGAGGCCTGAAGCGAAACCCAGTCACTATAAGAGAGCCGTTTGCGGGCGGTCAACGCGCCCGCCGGCTCCCCCAGCGGAACCTTGCCATGTCACTGATCAACGAGCGCCAGGACTTCTCCACCATCGCCGATACCTTCCTGCTCCACGGCAGCATGCAGTCGCCGGCCTTCCTCGACGGTCGCCTCTGCGCCTCCCTCGCCCTGCATGACCTCACCCCCGAGGCCTGGCTGGAGGAGGTCTGCCTGAGCCTGGGCGTCGAGCAGCCGCGCGACGAGGCCAGCGCCGAGCGCCTGCTGGGCTGGCGCCGCCAGACCCTCGAGGCGCTGTCGGCCGCCGAGCTCAACCTCGAGCCGCTGCTGCCCGACGAGCTGTTCTCGCTGGCCGAGCGCGCCCAGGGCCTTCAGGAGTGGACCCTGGGCTTCCTCGAGGTGGTGGCCGACGCCGGCGACGCCCCGCGGCGCGACTGGTCGCCGGCCCTGCGCGAGGCCATCGAGGACCTCGCGGGCCTGGCCTCCATCGAGACCGACCTCGAGGACAGCGCCGAGAACGAGAACGACCTCTTCGCCCTCACCGAGCATGCGCGCATGGCCGCCATGCTGCTCTACACCGAGCAGCATCCCGGCAAGCCCCAGGTCGAGCAGGTCGACGAGCCGACCCAGCACTGAGCCGCCGCCCCACCCCGCCACCGAGGAGCCGTGATGTCCCCCGAGACCCTGCCCCGCCCCGCGCCGATCGCCGTTGATGAGTACCGCGCGCGGCGCCGTGCCCTGATGGCCGAGCTGCCCGCCGGCAGCGCCGTGCTGCTGCCGGGGGCCTCGCTGGTCACCCGCTCGCGCGACAGCGAGTTCCCCTTCCGGCAGGACAGCGACGTTCACTACCTGACCGGCTTTCCCGAGCCCGAGGCGCTGCTGGTGCTGCTGCCGGGTCGCGAGGCCGGCGAGAGCGTGCTGTTCTGCCAGGACCGCGACCCGGCGATGGAGGCCTGGACCGGCCGGCGCCTGGGGGCCGAGGGCGCGGTGCGCGAGCACGGCGTCGACGAGGCCTTCGAGAACGCCGAGCGCGACGAGCGCCTGGCCCCGCTGCTGGAGGGTCGCGAGACCCTCTTCCTGCCGCTGGATGACGCCGGTGCCCTGGCGCTCGCCGAGGAGGTGCGCGGCGAGCTGGCGGCACAGGCCCGCCGCGGGGGGGCGACGCCCGCGGCCTTCGCCGACGTCAGTGCGCTGATCCACGAGCAGCGCCTGATCAAGAGCCCGGCGGAACTCGCGCTCTTGCGCCACGCCGGGGCGATCTCCGCCCGGGCCCAGGCGCGCGCCATGCGGGCCTGTCGCCCGGGGCTCATGGAGTTCCAGCTGCAGGCGGAGCTCGAGCACGAGTTCCGCTGGCAGGGCGCCAGCGGCCCGGCCTACGCCAGCATCGTCGGTGGCGGCTCCCATGCCTGTGTGCTGCACTATCTCGAGAACGACGCCCCGCTGCGGGACGGCGAACTGGTGTTGGTCGACGCCGGCGCCGAGTTTGACCTCTATGCCGGCGACATCACCCGCACCTTCCCGGTGAACGGCCGCTTCACGGCCGCCCAGCGGGCCCTCTACGAGGTGGTGCTGGCGGCCCAGGAGCGCGCCGTCGCGGCGGTGCGCCCCGGCGCCACCCTGGCCTCGATCCATGCCGGCGTGGTGCGCGACCTGACCGCCGGGCTGATCGAGCTGGGGCTGCTGACCGGCGACGTCCAGGCGCGCATCGACGACGGCAGCTACCAGCGCTTCTACCTGCACTCGACCTCCCACTGGCTGGGGCTCGATGTGCACGACGTCGGTGCCTACCGCCAGGGGGGCCAACCGCGCCCCCTGCGTCCCGGCATGGTCCTCACCGTGGAACCGGGTCTCTACGTGCCCGACGCCGAGGACCTTCCGGCGGCCTTCCGGGGCATCGGCATTCGTATCGAGGACGACGTGGCGGTCACCGCCGAGGGCAACGAGGTGTTGACTGCCGACGTGCCCAAGCGGGTGGCCGATATCGAGGCCCTTATGGTCACGAAATGACCAGTCGATGGGAGGGCTTTCATGCCTTTATGTAATGTACGTTACGAAATGGAGGGGCGGCGAGCATGACGTCGACGCGGGAGGAGGCAGTCGCGGAACAGCGGGGCGAGCGAGTCGATATCGCCATCGTCGGCGGCGGCCTGGTGGGGGCCAGCCTGGGCTGCGCCCTGGCCGAGCGGATCGAGCGGACGGGGCTCAGGGTGGCGGTGATCGAGCCGGCGCCGCTGGATCGCCGGCTGGCCGAGCCCTGGCAACCGAGCTTCGACGCCCGGGCCAGCGCCATCGCCTGCGGCTCGGCCCGCCACTTCGCGCGCCTGGGCGTCTGGCAGGCCATGGCCGAGCAGGCGGCGCCGATCCGCACCATCCACGTCAGCGAGCGGGGGCGGCTCGGCGTGACCCGGCTGCGGGCCGCGGAGCTCGGCGTCGAGGCGCTGGGGCACGTGGTGCCCAACGCCTGGATGGGGCGCGCCCTGCACGGCCGGCTCGGCGAGCTGCCGCTGGACTGGCACTGCCCGGCGAGGGTGGAGGGCATCGCGCCCGTCGCCGAGGGGCACCGGCTCACCCTCTCGGACGGCAGCGTGCTGGAGGCGGGCCTGACGGTGCTCGCCGACGGCGGGCGTTCGGGGCTCAAGGAGCGCCTGGGCATCGAAAGCCGCGAGCGGCCCTATGATCAGGTGGCGCTGATCGCCAGCGTCGAGGTCGGCCGTCCCCACGACGGCATCGCCTATGAGCGCTTCACCCCCGAGGGGCCCATCGCCCTGCTGCCCCTGCCGGGGCAGGCCATGGAGCTGGTCTGGACCCACGCCCGGGGCGAGGAGGCGCGGCGGCTGGCGCTCGCCGACGGCGACTTCCTGGCCGAGCTGCAGCGCGCCTTCGGCGATCGCGCTGGGCACTTCCGCCGGGTCGGTCGCCGCCACGCCTACCCGCTCTCGCTGGTGACGGCGCGGGAGACGGTGCGCCCGGGGCTGGCGGTGCTCGGCAACGCGGCCCACTCGCTGCACCCGGTGGCCGGCCAGGGCTTCAATCTGGCGCTGCGCGGGGTGATGGACCTGGTGGCGGCGATCGAGGCCGGCGGGGAGAGCGGCGAGGCGCCGGGGAGCGCGGCCGTGCTGCAGGACTTCGAGGCGCGCCGCGACGGCGATCGCCAGGACGTCATCCGCTTCAGCGACGGCCTGATCCGGCTGTTCGGCCTCGACCATCCCGTGCTCTCCCACGCCCGGGCGGCGGGGCTCGTCGGCCTGAACCTGGTGGGGCCGCTGCGCCGCACCCTGGCCCGCCGGGCCATGGGGCTGGAACGCTAGACGTGACAACGAGGAGGATCCGGTGGAGAGGGACGCAACAGGCCGCATGAACAGGCGGCGGGGCCATCATGAGGAGCAGACGCCATGAGCGCAGAACCAAAGTCCGCACCAGGGGCGTTCGAGGCGATCATCGTCGGCGGCGGCATGGTGGGCGCGACCCTGGCCTGCCTGCTGGGCCGGGCCGGGATCACGGTGGCCCTGCTGGACGCCCGGGAGGCGCCCCTCGACGGGCAGGCCGTGGGCCGGGGCGCGCCCGGGATGCGGGTCAGCGCCCTGACCCCGGTCTCCCGCCAGCTGCTGGAGGGGTTGGGTGCCTGGCCGAGGATGACCGCGCGTCGGGTCAGCCCCTACCGCTTCATGCAGGTGTGGGACGGCGAGGGCAGCGGCGAGGTGACCTTCTCCGCGGACCAGGCCGGGGTGCCGGTACTCGGGCACATCGTCGAGAACGACGTGACCCTGGCGGCCCTCGAGGCGTGCCTGGCGGAGCTGCCCACGGTCACCCTGCGCTACGGCGCCCGGGTGGCCGAGCTCGAGGCCGGGGACGAGACGGAGGGCGCGTCGCGCGCGGTGGTGCTGGAAGGTGGCGAGCGGCTCAGCGCCCCGCTGGTGGTGGCCGCGGACGGCGCCCGCTCGCCGCTGCGCGAGCGGGTCGGCATCGAGACCCGGGAGCGCGACACCGGCCAGGTGGCGGTGGTCACCACGGTGCGCACGGCCCGCGTGCACGGCGAGGTGGCGCGCCAGGTCTTCCTGCCGACGGGGCCCCTGGCCTTCCTGCCGCTCTCCGTCGAGGGCGATCGCCACCACTGCTCCATCGTCTGGTCGACGACGCCGGCGGAGGCCGAGCGCCTGACGTCGCTCTCCGCGCACGACCTGGGTCGGGCGCTGGGCGCGGCCCTGGAGCATCGCCTGGGCGAGGTGACGGTGGTCGACCGGGCCTTGGCGGTACCGCTGATCCAGCGTCACGCTCAGGCGTACGTGCGCCCGGGCTTCGCCCTGGTGGGGGATGCGGCGCACAGCATTCATCCGCTGGCGGGCCAGGGGGTGAACCTGGGGCTGATGGATGCCGCGGTGCTGGTCGAGGAGGTCATCGAGGGTCGCCGGCGGGGCCTCACGGCCGGCGATGCGACCCTGCTGGCCCGCTATGCCCGCCGGCGTCGCGGCGACAACGCCGCCATGCTGGCGCTGATGGACGGCTTCCGGCTGCTGTTCGGGGCGCGCCATCCGGCGCTGACCCTGGCGCGCAACCTGGGGCTCTCCGGGGTGGATCGGCTGGGGCCCCTCAAGCGGCTGCTGATGCAGCAGGCGACCGGCCATCGTGGCCGGCTGCCCGCCGCCTGTCGTCCGCTCAGCCGTCGCGACGCCGGCTGAGCACGTCGAGGGCCTTCAGCAGGTTCAGGGCCTCGCCGAGCTGGTAGTCCTCGCGCAGCCGCTCGCTCGCCTCGCGGCGGGCCCGCTGCTCGTCGGGGGCGTCCAGGTGGCCCTGGAGGTCCGCCTCGCGCACGTCCAGGCCGCTGCTCTCGGCGACCTCCAGGCGGCCGCGGATCACCTCCACGTCGGGCTCGATGCCCTGGGCCTGGATCGAGCGGCCGTCGGGGGTGAAGTAGAGCGCCGTGGTCAGCTTGAGCCCCTCGTCGTTGCCCAGCGACATGATCTGCTGCACCGAGCCCTTGCCGAAGCTGCGGGTGCCCATCACCACGCCGCGGCGCTGGTCCTGGAGGGCGCCGGCGACGATCTCCGCCGCCGAGGCGCTGCCGCCGTTGATCAGTACCACCAGCGGCACCTCGGGCGCCGCCGTCTCGCGGCCCGCGGAGAAGCGCATCGCGCTGTCGGCCAGGCGCCCCTCGGTGTAGACGATCAACCCGCTGTCGAGGAAGGCGTCGGCCACGTCCACCGCCGCCTGGAGCACGCCGCCGGGATTGTTGCGCAGGTCGAGCACCAGCCCGCGGAGGGGGCCGTCGCGGCGCAGGCGGTCCAGGGCCTCGTCGACCTGCTCGCCGGTGCGGCTCTGGAACTGGCTGACGCGCAGGTAGCCGTAGCCCTCTTCCAACAGCTCGTGCTTGACGCTTCGGGTGCGGATGATCTCCCGGGTCAGGGTGACCTCCTGCGGCGCGTTGGCGTCCTGGTGGAGGATGGTCAGCCGCAGCCGGGTGCCCGGCTCGCCGCGCATCAGGTTGACCGCCTCCTGCAGCGAGAGCCGGTCGGTGGGGGTGTCGTCGATGCGCAGGATCCGATCCCGGGAGCGCAGGCCGGCCCGGGAGGCCGGCGTATCGTCGATGGGCGTGATCACCGTCAGCTGGCCCTCCTCCATGCCTACCTCGATGCCCACGCCGCCGAACTCGCCCTGGGTGGACTCGCGCAGGCTCTCGAACTCCTCGCTGTCCAGGTAGGCGGAGTGGGGATCGAGCTCGCTGAGCATGCCGCGCATGGCGTTGCGCAGCAGGTCCTCGTCCTCGACCTCCTCGACGTAGGCGCGCTTGATGCGCTCGAACACCTCGGCGAAGGCCTGGATCTCGGCCACCGGCAGGTCATCGTCCGCCGTGTCCTGGGCGGCGGCGGACAGGGGCGCGGCGGCCAGCAGGGCGATCGGCAGCAGCATCGAGCCCAGGCGGCGCGTCACAGAAGGCGGTACGGCGGGACGTAGGGGCATGCAGACTCTCGCGGTTGCGGGGCGGGCGGCCCAGCATAGCCCGCGCCCCGGCGTCGATGGAATAGCCGCGGGGCCGGCGGCGGCTCAGGGCCGGCTGGCGATCCAGCCCCGCGGGTCGATGGGCTGGCCGTCGCGGCGCACCTCGAAGTAGAGCCCCGGCCGGCCCTGGCCACCGCTGGCGCCCACGGCGCCCAGGGTGTCGCCGCGGGCGACCTCGCTGCCCACCCCGGCGGAGAAGCGCTGCAGGTGGGCGTGCAGGGTCATCACCCGGTCGCCGTGATCGACGATCAGCAGGTTGCCGAAGCCGCGCATCCAGTCGGCGAAGACCACCCGGCCGGGGTGCACGGCGCGCACGGGCGTACCCTCGGCGGCGCGGATCACCAGGCCGTTGAGGTGCACCCCCTCGCCGTGGCGGAAGCCCGAGGCGATGCTGCCCTGCACCGGCCAGGGCAGCGCGCCGCGGGTCTTTTCGATGGCGGTGGAGGGGGGCGGTCGCTCGAGGCGGGCGAGGCGCTCCTGCACCTCGCGCAGGGTGCGCTCGGCATGGGCACGGTCCTGGGCGAGGGTCGCCAGGCGGGCCTGCTCGCTGGCGAAGCGCTCGTCCAGCGTCGCCACCAGGGCGGCGCGCTCGGCGCTCTGCTCGGCCAGGGCGGCGCTGCGCTCGTCGAGGCGGGTCGTCACGGCCGCCAGCCGCTCGCCGCGCTCGGCCAGCGCCCGGCGCGTCTCGGCGAGCTCGCGCTCCAGGCGCTCGAGCGCATCGAGGCGCTCGTGGCGGGCCCGGGCCAGGCGGTTGAGGTAGTGCTGCAGGCGGTCGAGGCGGGCCGGGTCGTCCTGGTTGAGCAGCAGCTTGAGCTGGGGGGTGAGGCCGAGCCGGTAGAAGGCCTCGAGCTGGACCTCCAGGGACTCGAGCTGCTCGCGTCGCTCGTCGGCCAGGCGCTCGCGGCGCGCCTCGAGATCGAAGATCTCGTCGTTCAGGGCGCGCCGCTCGGCCTGCAGGGCGTCGAGGCGGCGATGGGTCTCGGCCAGCGTCGTCTCCACCTCGCGCAGCGCCTCGCTCGCCTCGTCGCGGGCCTCCCGGGTGGTGGAGAGCCGGCCGGAGGCGGCCAGGATCTCCTCGCCCAGGGCGTCGAGTCGCGCCTGGGCCTCGCGCTCGGAGGGCGCGGCGAGAAGCGGGCCGCCCAGGGCGAGGCCCAGCACCAGGCCCGCCAGCAGGCCGCCCAGGGGGGGGCGGCGCGGCGCCACGCCCTGGCGCGCCGGGCTCGGGGTCACTCGGCCTCGATCAGCACGCGTCCGGTCATCTCCTCGGGCACCGGCTGGTCCATCATGGTCAGCAGGGTCGGGGCGATGTCGCACAGCCGGCCGTCGTCGAGCAGGCGCACCGGACGCGGCCCGACATAGATCAGCGGCACGTCGAAGGTGGTGTGGGCGGTCTGGGGGGCGCCGGTCTCGGGGTGGATCATCTGCTCGGCGTTGCCGTGGTCGGCGGTCACCAGGCAGGCGCCGCCGACGCGCTGGATTGCCTCCACCACCCGGCCGACGCAGGCGTCCACGGCCTCGATGGCCTTGACCGCGGCATCGAACTGGCCGGTATGGCCGACCATGTCGCCGTTGGCGTAGTTGCAGACGATCAGGTCGTACGCGCCGCCCTCGATCGCCTCGACCAGTCGGTCGGTGACCTCCACGGCGCTCATCTCGGGCTTCTCGTCGTAGGTCTTCACCTCCTGGGGAGAGGGCACCAGCACCCGGGTCTCGCCCCGGTACTCCTGCTCGCGCCCGCCGGAGAAGAAGAAGGTGACGTGGGCATACTTCTCGGTCTCGGCGATGCGCAGCTGGGTCAGGCCGCGCGTCTCCATCACCTCGCCCAGGGTGTTGACGAGCTCCGCCGGCGGGAAGGCGGCCGGGGCCGGGATGTCTGCGGCGTACTGGGTCAGCATCACCAGCCCCTCGCCGGCCAGCCGGGGCCGCGCCTGGCGGGTGAAGCCCGCGAAGTCGTCCTCGACGAAGGCGCGGGTCAGCTCCCGGGCGCGGTCGGCGCGGAAGTTCATGAAGATGGCCGCGTCGCCGTCGGCCATGGCCACCGGCGCGCCGGCGGGGCGGAGGCTGGTGGCGGTGACGAACTCGTCGGTCTCGCCGCGGGCGTAGGCCTGCTCGAGGCCACGTTCGGCGGTCTCGGCGGTGACCTCGCCCACGCCTTCGGTGATCAGCCGGTAGGCCTGCTCGACGCGGTCCCAGCGGTTGTCGCGGTCCATGGCGAAGTAGCGGCCGATGATCGAGGCCACGAAGCCGTGCTCGGCGCCCACCAGCTCGGCGAGGCGCGCGTTGGCGCGTTCGATCGAGGCCATCGCGCTCTTCGGCGCCGTGTCCCGGCCGTCCAGGAAGGCGTGGAGATAGATCTGCCGGGCCCCGCGGCGGGCGGCCAGCTCGGCCATGGCCAGGATGTGGTCCTCGTGGCTGTGCACGCCGCCCGGCGAGAGCAGGCCCAGCAGGTGCACGGCCCGGCCGGCGGCCACGGCGGCGTCGATCGGCGCGGTCAGGGCGGCGATGGCGTCGAGCTCGCCCTCCTCGACGGCCTTGGTGATGCGGGTGAAGTCCTGGTAGACGATGCGCCCGGCCCCCAGGTTCATGTGGCCGACCTCGGAGTTGCCCATCTGGCCGTCCGGCAGGCCCACGTAGCGGCCGTCGGTGTGGATCAGGCTGTGGGGCTGCTCCTGCCACAGGCGGTCCATCACCGGGGTGCGGGCGGCGAGGACGGCGTTGTCGTCGGGCGACTCGTTGTGGCCGTAGCCGTCGAGGATGATCAGGGCTACCGGACGCGGGGTACGGGGGTCGGTCATGGGGGAGGGCCTCGTGGTCGGGGTCGTGCCTGGCCTGCCTGCCTGCGAGGCGGCCAGGGTCGCGACTTGCATCAGCTTGCGGCATCATATCGCACGGCACCGCCGGACGTCATTTTGACCGGCGTCCGGGCCGCGGCGCGCCGCGGCTTTGTGTATACTGGGCGCCGCCGCGACCGGCCTGCCCCGTTCACCGTGTACCCGATAAAGAGTTAGCCGAACCCATGATCGATCAGCTGTTCGAATTCGTGCAGAATCATCCCCTGCTGGTGGGGGCCTTCCTGGTGGTGTTGATCGCCTGGCTCGCCTACGAGGTCCGCAACAGCAGCGCCGGAGGCGTGACCTCCAGCGAGGCCACCCAGCTGGTCAATCGCGAGGACGCCGTGGTGGTCGACCTGCGCGACGCCAATGACTTCAAGGCGGGCCACATTGCCGGGGCGCGCAACATTCCCCAGAGCAAGCTCGACGATCGCCTGCGCGAGCTCGAGAAGTTCAAGGGCAAGCCGATCATCGTGGCCTGCAAGCACGGCCAGAGCGCCGGCGTCGCCCAGGCCAAGCTCGCCAAGGCGGGCTTCGAGCGCGTCCTGAAGCTCAAGGGCGGCATGACCCAGTGGCAGGCGGACGGCCTGCCGGTCGTCAGGAAGTAGGCTGCCCCGCATCACCCGGACCCGTTATCCCGATACTTTCACCGGACATAGGACCTTTCCCATGGCGGAAGAGAACAACCAGAACGCCGGCGCCGATGGTCAGGCGTCGGGCCAGCAGGACAAGCCGCAGCTGCAGTTCGCCCTGCAGCGCATCTACGTCAAGGACCTCTCCTTCGAGGCGCCCAACTCGCCGGCGATCTTCCAGCAGCCGTTCAAGCCCAAGGTCGGCCTGGACCTGAACACCACCCACCAGCAGGTCGGGGAAGGCCTCTACGAGGTGGTGATCAAGGTCACCGCCCAGGTCACCCACAGCGAGGAGGGCACCACCTCCTTCCTGGCCGAGATCGAGCAGGCCGGCCTGTTCCGCATCGGCGGCCTCGAGGGGCAGCAGCTCGATCACACCCTGGGCGCCTTCTGCCCCAACGTGCTGTTCCCCTATGCCCGCGAGTGCATCGACAGCCTGGTCAACCGCGGCGGCTTCCCGCCGCTGATGCTGGCGCCGGTCAACTTCGAGGCGATCTACGCCCAGAAGAAGAAGCGCGAGGCCGAGCAGGCCCAGGCCGCCGGCGAGCAGGCGACCCAGTAAGCCGATGCCGAGCCTTTTGAGCGAGGGCCGCCCGTGAAGGCGCCGCGCATCCACGTCGCCGCCGACTTCCAGGTCGGCGGCGACGTCGTTCTGCCCGAGGGGCCGGCGCGCCACGTGGCGCGGGTGCTGCGCCTGGGCGAGGGGGCCGAGCTGCGCCTGTTCGACGGCGCCGGCCTGGAGGCCTGGGCGGTGCTGGTCGAGGCCTCCCGCAAGCGGGTGGTGGCGCGCCTCGAGGCCGTCGAGCCGGGCCGCGGCGAGTCGCCGCTGGCGGTGCACCTCGGCCAGGCGATCTCCAAGGGGGATCGCATGGACTACGCCATCCAGAAGGCGGTCGAGCTCGGCGTGGCGGCCATCACCCCGCTCTACACCGAGCACGGCGACGTGCGGCTCAAGGGCGACCGGGCGGCCAAGAAGCTCGCCCACTGGCAGGCCGTGGCCGCCAGCGCCTGCGAGCAGTGCGGCCGCGCGACCCTGCCGCCGGTGCACGCCCCGATGGGGCTCGCCGAGTGGCTCGCCGCCCGCGACGAGGCGCTGCGCCTGGTGCTGCACCCCGGCACCGCCGGTGCCCTGGACGTGGCCGAGGCGCCGGCCAGCGCCGCGGTGCTGATCGGTCCGGAGGGCGGGCTCGCCGAGGCCGAGGTCGTGGCCGCCCGGGCCGAGGGCTTCGCCCCGCTCTCCCTCGGCCCGCGGGTGCTGCGCACCGAGACCGCGCCGGTGGTGGCGCTGTCGCTGCTGCAGGCCCGCTTCGGCGACCTCTGAGCCCCGCGCTCGGCTATCCTCCTTTCCAGCGCCACGCTCTCCGCTCCCTACTCTCTACCGGATGCCCGCCATGCCCGATTCCCGAGACCGCCGCTCGCCGCGCTCCTCCGCCTCGCATGCCGCCGCGCCGCGGCGCCACCGCGCGCCCCGGGCCGCCGTCGGCGAGGTGGTCTACCTCGAGGTGGTCACCGTCAACGAGACCGGCGCCTTCCTCGACTGGGGCCACCCCCGCGACCTGCTGCTGCCCTACGGCGAGCAGCGCTTCCGCCCCAGCGTCGGGCGGCGGGTGCTGGTGAGGATCTACGAGGACCAGCAGGGCCGGCCGGTGGCCTCCCAGCGCCTCGACCGCTTCCTGGCCGACGAGGCCGAGGGCCTGGCGGCGGGCGACGAGGTGGCGCTGGTGATCGCCGAGGCGACCGACCTGGGCTACAAGGTGGTGGTCGACCAGCGCTTCTGGGGCCTGCTCTACCGCGATGACGTGAACCGGCCGCTGCGCCGCGGCCAGCGGCTCACCGGCTACGTGAAGCGGGTGCGCGACGACGGGCGCCTGGACCTCTCGCTGCTGCCGCCGGGGCCGGCGCGCCTCGACGTGGTGGGCGAGAGGGTGCTCAAGGCGCTGCGCGAGAGCGGCGGCTACCTGCCGCTGGGCGACAAGAGCGACGCGGGTGAGATCAAGGCGCGCCTGGGGGTGAGCAAGAACGCCTTCAAGCAGGCCATCGGGCGGCTCTACAAGCAGCGGCGCATCCTCCTGGAGCCCGGTGGCATCCGGCTGGCCCCGACCGGGGAGTAGCCCGGAGGTCCTGAGCGGATTGCGAGGGGCGCCGGGGGCAGGCCGAAGAGGAGGTCCGAGGACCAGGGGTGAGGAGGACTCCTCCGAACGGGCTGGCCATGGATGGCCAGCCCCGGTCCTGCAAGCGGAGCAGGATGCGAGAGCACCGCAGGGCATCGGTAGCGCCCAGGGAGGGGTTCACAGCGCCTCCTCGATGGTTCGGCACCCCGGGGCCTGTCGGCCGGATCAGCCCCGAGCGAAACAGCGCCCGCAGCGCCCCTTGCTTGGTGCGCCGCTGGCCGCTGCGGCATACTGAGCGCATTCACTCCCGACCGGAAACACGACGCCATGAGCGAACGCGCGCTGAAGATCGGCGTGGTGATGGACCCCATCGCCGATCTCACCTACAAGAAGGACACCAGCCTGGCCATGCTGTGGGCCGCCCAGGATCGTGGCTGGTCGCTGCACTATCTCGAGCAGGAGGACCTGTTCCTGCGTGAGGGGCGCGCCTTCGCCCGGATGCGCGATCTCCGGGTGCATCGCGATCCCGCACACTGGCATGACCTCGGCGAGCCCCAGGTGGGGCCCCTGGCCGAGCTCGACGTCATCCTGATGCGCAAGGATCCGCCGGTCGACGGCCACTTCCTCAACGCCGTCTACCTGCTGGGCTTCGCCGAACGCGAGGGCGTGCTGGTGGTCAATCCCACCCAGGCGCTGCTGGAGTGCAACGAGAAGCTCTTCGCCCAGCAGTTCCCCCAGTGCTGCACCCCCACCGTGGTCTCCTGCGACGAGGCCGTGCTGCGCGCCTTCCACGCCGAGCACGGCGACGTGATCTTCAAGCCGCTGGACGGCATGGGGGGCACCGGGATCTTCCATGTGCGCCCCGACGGCCGCAATCTCGGCGCCATCATCGAGATGCTGAGCGAGCGCGGCCAGCGCCAGATCATGGCCCAGCGCTACATCCCCGAGATCAAGGACGGCGATACCCGCATCCTGCTGGTGGACGGCGAGCCGGTGCCCTATGGGCTCGCCCGGGTGCCCATGGCCGGCGAGACCCGTGGCAACCTCGCCGCCGGCGGCACCGGGGTCAGCCGCGAGCTCACCGCCCGCGACCACTGGCTGATCGAGCAGGTGCAGCCGGTGATCCGCGAGAAGGGGCTGATGTTCGTCGGCCTCGACGTGATCGGCGACTACATCACCGAGATCAACGTCACGAGCCCCACCTGCGTGCGCGAGATCGACGACCAGCGCGGCACCGACATCGCCGGCCTGCTGATGGACGCCATCGTGCGGCGCCTCGACGCGCGGGCCTGACCCGGGAGGTCGGCGGCCATGTCCAGCCCCCTCAGCGATCCGATCCAGTACGCCCCGGTGACCCGGCCGCACCGGCACTGGCTGGCCTGGTCGCTGGCGCTGCTGCTGCACCTGGTGGTGATCGGGGTGGTGGCGAGCCGCCAGTTCGCCCCGGCCCCATCCGCGGCGCCGACCAGCGTCGACGTGGTGCTGGTGAGCCGTCCTGCCGAGGCGCCGGTGGAGGCCGAGGCGATCGCCGAGGCCGACCAGCGCGCCGCGGGCACCCCCGAGGCCCAGGCGCCGGCCGAGGCCCGCGCCGCGCCCAGGGAGGCGCTGCCCGAGCGCCAGGCCGCCGAGCCCGAGGTGGATCCGGCCACGCCGGCCGCCCCCCAGCCGGCCCAGGCGCCCGCCACCGAGCGCGATCGCGAGGCGCCGGCCGCCGAGGCCATCCGGGAGGCGCCGTCGACCCCCGAGCCCCGCGAGAGTGCTCCCCAGTCCGCCGAGGCCTCGGCGCCGCCCACCGCCGCGGCGCCCTCGGCCTCGGGGCGCGACCTGCTCGCCCAGGCCACCGCCAGCATCCGCGACCAGGGGCTCTCGGCCGAGTACGCTGGCGAGCAGCCGGGCGAGGGGCGCCCCGCCGCCCAGCAGGCCGCCGAGGCGCGCTACATCGACGACTGGACCCGCCGGGTCGAGGACTACGGCAACCGCGTGCACCCGGCGCCGCGCGAGCTCGCCGGCCAGCTGCGCATCCGAGTGGTGATCGGCCGCGACGGTCAGGTTCGCCAGGCAGAGGTGATACAATCCTCGGGACATGCCGAACTCGACCAGGCGGCCCTGGACACGGTGCACGGTGCCGCCCCCTACCGGCCCTTCGACCGGGGCATGGGGCGCCTGGACAGCCTGTCCATCACCCGGGTCTGGCGGTTCGGCCAAGGCAATCATTACGGCGTGCACTAGGTCCGCCGGGGAGTCCCATGCAATCCGTGCAACACTTCGGCTTGAAACACCACTTCCTGCTGGCGATGCCGCACCTGGAAGATCCCAACTTCGCCGGCAGCTTGAGCTATCTCTGCGACCATGACGAGAACGGCACCATGGGCGTGATCGTCAACCGCCCCCTGGAGCTGACCCTCGACGCCCTCTTCGAGCAGCTGGAGCTGGGGGGCGAGGAGAGTCCCCATCGCCAGGCGCCGGTCTACTACGGCGGCCCGACCCACAAGGATCGCGGCTTCATCCTGCATCGCGGCGACAGCGACGCCTGGGACTCCAGCATCCAGGTCGCCGAGGACATCGCCCTGACCACCTCCATGGATATCCTCCAGGCGCTGGCCGACGGCCGCGGCCCCGGCGAGTTCCTGGTCTGCCTGGGCTGCGCCGGCTGGGAGGCGGGCCAGCTCGAGAACGAGCTCAAGGAGAACGCCTGGCTGACCGTCGAGGGGCAGGCCGAGATCCTCTTCTCGGTGCCGCCGGAGCAGCGCCTGGGCGCCGCCGCGGGCATCCTCGGCATCGACCTGAACCTGATGACCCGCGAGGCGGGGCACTCCTGATGGCCGACGCCGGCGCGCGCCTGATCCTGGCCTTCGACTTCGGCACCCGCCGCATCGGCGTGGCGGTGGGCAACGAGCTGCTCGCAAGCGCCCGGGAGCTCGCCCCGCTGCCGGCCCGGGACGGCATCCCCGACTGGGCCGAGGTGGCCCGCCTGGTGGACGAGTGGCGCCCGGACCTGTTCGTGGTGGGGCTGCCGCTCAACATGGACGACAGCGAGTCGGTCATGAGCACCCGGGCGCGCAAGTTCGGCAAGCGCCTCTTCGGGCGCTTCGGGGTGCCCTGCGAGATGGTCGACGAGCGAGGCTCCACCCGCGAGGCCAAGGCGATCGCCCGGGAGGGCGGCCACCGCGGCAACTACCGCCAGGAGAGCGTCGACGGCATCGCCGCGGTGCTGATCCTGGAGGGCTGGTTCGCCCGCGCCGAGGGGCTGCCCCCACGCTGAGCGCCTCTCGCCTCCGAGACCACGACGCCCGGGCCATGGCCCGGGCGTCGGTCGTTATGCGTGGGGAAGGACGCGCCCACTAGAAGCGGGTGTCGTCCACGCCCACGGTCGGCGGCACGAACCAGGGCACGTCGCGCAGGTCGCGCTCGATGTGCTCCTCGACCTTCAGCAGGGTGGCGAAGATCGCCATGCGCACCGGGATGCCGTTGTCGGTCTGGCGGAAGATCGCCAGGCGCGGGTCGCCGTTCACGTCGACGTCGAGATCGTTGGCCTCGGGCCGGCTGTCCCGGGGCAGCGGGTGCATGACGATGGTGGAGGCGTTGCAGCGGCTGTCGAGGAAGGCGCGGTCGACGGTGAAGTCCCGGGAGAGGTTGAAGCCCTCGATCATCTCGGCGGTGAAGCGCTCCTTCTGGATGCGCGTGGTGTAGACCACGTCGACGTCGGAGAAGTCGCCGGCCAGGCTCTCGCGCACCTCCACGTCGAGTCCCTGGCGGCTGACGCGCTCGATCAGGTGGTGGGGCATCTCGAGCCCCGGGGGCGCCACCAGGGTGACGCGCAGCGGGCCGTAGAGGGCCAGCAGCTTGAGCAGCGAGTGGACGGTGCGCCCGTACTTCAGATCCCCGGTCATCAGCACGTGGGCGCCCTTCAGCGACTTGCCCTGGCGGGCGAACTCCTTGTCGATGGTGTAGATGTCGAGCAGCGCCTGGCTCGGGTGCTCGCCGGGGCCGTCGCCGGCGTTGATCACCGGCACATGGGTGGCGGCGGCGAACTCCGCCACCGAGCCCTGCTCGGGGTGGCGCATCACGATGGCGTCGCAGTAGCCGCTCATCACCCGGCTGGTGTCGTAGAGCGACTCGCCCTTGGCCATGGAGGAGAAGGTGAAGCCGGTGGTGTCGCAGACGCTGCCGCCGAGCCGCGAGAAGGCGGTGTGGAAGCTGACCCGGGTCCGGGTGCTGGCCTCGAAGAAGAGGTTGCCGAGCACCGCGCCCTCCAGGATCCGGGTGACCTTGCGCCGCTGGGCGACGGGTTCCAGGCGCGCGGCGACGCGCATCAGGTGGTCGATCTCGTCGCGGGAGAGGGAGTCGATGGAGAGCAGGTGGGACATCACGGCGGCCTCGGCAGGGGGAACGGGCGCTAGTGTAACGCCGCGCGGGCACGGCTTCAGCCCTCTTGCCGGCCCCCGAACGCTTGCGCCCGGCCGAGGCCGGGCGTGGTGGCGAGGGACGGGGCGGCTACCAGGGCTCCGGCACCCGGCCGCCCAGGCGCGCGGTGATCTCGGCGGCGGTCTCGCGGACCAGCTGGCCGAGCTCCGGCAGCCGCGCCTCGGGAATCCGCGCCACCGGCCCGGAGACCGAGATGGCGGCCAGCGGGATGCCGTGCTCGTCGTGGATGCAGGCGGCCACGCAGTGCAGGCCGATGGCGTGCTCCTCGCGGTCGCAGGCGAAGCCCTGGCGACGGATCTCGGCCAGGCCCTCGCGCAGCGACTCGGGCGTGTGCAGGGTGTTCTCGGTCACCCGCGCCAGGCCCCGCTCGTCGAGGATGCGCTCGAGCTCGTCCTCGGGCAGCCAGGCCATCAGGGCCTTGCCCACGCCGGAGGCGTGCAGGGGCGCCCGGGAGCCGAGTCGGGTGATCATGCGCATCATCTGTGGCGATTCGCTCTGGGCGAGGAACACCGCGGTGCCGTCGTCGCGCACGCCGAGGTTGGCCGTCTCGCCGGTCAGCGCCGTGAGGCGGCGCAGGAAGGGCCGGCTGGTGGCGAGGTAGTCGCGCGCCTCGAGGAAGCTGTTGCCGATGCGGAAGGTCTTGACGTCGATCTTCCAGACGCCGAGCTCGCTGTCCTGGGTGACGAACCCCTGGCTCTGCAGCGCCTGCAGCAGGCGGTGCGTGGTGGAGGGGGCGAAATCCGCCTCCTCGGCCAGCTCCGACAGGGCGAGGCCGCCGGGGCTCGCCGCCAGGCGCTCGAGCAGGTTGAGCCCGCGCACCAGCGACTGGCTGTGGCCGCTGGTGCTCTTGCCTGAACCGGCGGGACGCCCCGCCGTCCTGCGCTTGCCTTCGGTCACCCGATCTCTCCTGTCACTTGCATTAGCGGCCTAGGATACCGATCCATCGGGGCGATGTCGCGCTTCGGAAATGGTTTCCAACCTGCCGTGAGGCCGGACGCTCAGCGGTGTCGCCAGCGGGGCGGGCGCTTCTCCAGAAAGGCGTCGATCCCCTCGCCGGCGTCCTCGGCCATCATGTTCCCCGCCATCACCTGAGCGGCGAAGTCGTAGGCCTCGGCGAGGGGCATCTCCTGCTGGCGCGGGAACATGCCCTTGCCGGTGCGCACCGCCACCGCGCTCTTGGCGCAGATACTGGCGGTCAGCTCACCGAGCGCCTCGTCGAGGGCGTCGTCGGCGGTGACCCGGTTGACCAGCCCCCAGTCGTGGGCCCGGTCGGCATCGATGAACTCGCCGGTGAAGAGCATCTCCAGGGCCCGCTTGCGGCCGATGTCCCGGGAGAGTGCCACCGCCGGGGTGGAACAGAACAGGCCGACCCCGATGCCGGAGACGGCGAACCGGGCGCTGCGTGCCGCGACGGCCAGGTCGCAGCTGGCCACCAGCTGGCAACCGGCGGCGGTGGCCAGCCCCTGCACCCGGGCGATGACCGGAACCGGCAGGGCGACGATCGCCTGCATCAGGGCGCCACAGCGGGTGAAGAGGTCGCGGTAGTAGGCCTCCTCGGACGACGCGCGCATCTCGCGCAGGTCGTGGCCGGCGCAGAAGGCGCGGCCCCGGGCGGCGATGACCACGCAGCGCACCTCGCCGTCGTCGGCGAGCGCGTCGAGGGCCGCGGCCAGCGCCTCGAGCACCTCCTCGGAGAGGGCGTTGAAGCGCTCGGGGCGGTTCAGGGTGAGGGTGGTCACGCCGTCGGCGTCGTGGCGCAGTACCGGGGCATCGTCCGCGTCTTGCATCGTCGTACTCCTCGGGGTAAAGCCCCCAGCCTAACGCCAGGCGGGCCGCCCGGGGGGAGGCCTACGACCAAAGGCGGCCCCTGTCGACGACCGCCCCGGACGGAGCGGTCGCGAGACAGTGCTTCAGACGTCGTCGCGGAAGGAACGCTCCTGCCTGGGCAGCACCAGGTTGAGCACGATGGCGCACAGCGCGCCGGGAATCAGCCCGGACTCGATGATCGCCTGGACGTTATCGGCGAGGCCGGCGTAGAGGCCCTCCTGGGCCGGCAGGCCGATGGCTGCCGACAGCGAGACGCCGATGATCACCATGTTGCGCTTGTTGAAGTCGATGTGGGAGAGCATCTTGATGCCGGCGCTGGCGATCATGCCGAACATGATCAGCACGGCGCCGCCCAGCACGGCGTTGGGGATGCTCGAGATCAGTCCGCCGAGCTTGGGCAGCAGCCCCGCCAGCACCAGGAAGCCGCCGCCGATGGCCACCACGAAGCGGCTGACCACCCCGGTCAGCGCCACCATGCCGACGTTCTGGCTGAAGCTGATCTGCGGGAAGGCGTTGAAGACGGCGGCGAACACGCTGGCCAG
Source organism: Halomonas sp. THAF5a (assembly GCF_009363755.1). Lineage (NCBI taxonomy): Bacteria > Pseudomonadati > Pseudomonadota > Gammaproteobacteria > Oceanospirillales > Halomonadaceae > Halomonas > Halomonas sp. THAF5a. The sequence goes on from NZ_CP045417.1 coordinate 44,222, forward strand.
GCCGTCGGCCATCACCCCGCCGGAGAGCTCCCTGGCCGTGGGCTCGCGGTCGAGGCCGCCGGCGGTGGTGCCGACGATGTCGCCGATCGACTCGGCGCAGGTCACCACCGCCAGCAGCACCACCGGCAGGATGGCGGCCAGGTGGAACTCCAGGCCGATGGTCAGCGGCATGGGCAGCGAGACCCAGTCCGCCGCGGCGATCGGGCCGACGTCCACGAGGCCGGCGGCCATGGCGGTCGCGTAGCCTACGACCAGGCCGATCAGCGGCGCGGTCTCGGACCAGATGCCGCGGCCGAACTGGTGCAGGCCCAGGGTGACCACCAGCACCAGCGCCGCCAGCAGCAGGTTGTGCAGGGCGCCGAAGTCCTCGGCACCGAAGCCGCCGCCGGCGTAGGCGAAGCCCACCGGCATCAGCAGGGTGCCGAGCATGATCACGAAGGTGCCGGTGACCACCGGCGGGAACAGGAAGCGAAACCAGGGTAGGAAGAGCCCCACCAGCGCCATGGCGATGCCGCCGCACAGGGCCGCGCCGAGCGCCGCCGGCAGCCCCATGCCCACGGCGATGGGGATCAGCACCGGCACGAAGCCGAAGCTGGTGCCCATGACGATCGGCAGGCGGGCGCCGATCGGCCCCAGCCCCAGCGACTGCACCAGGGTCGCGATGCCGGCGACGAACATCGCCGCCTGGATCATGAAGGCGGTCTGGGCCTCGGGCAGGTCGGCGGCGCCGGCGATGATGATCGGCACGGTGACGTTGCCGACGAACATCGCCAGCACGTGCTGCAGCCCCAGCGGGATGGCCCGGTGCAGGGGCGGCATGGCGTTGACGTCGTGGGTGCTGCGCACCCGTGGCGTCGCCGCCTCGCCGGCGGTCTCGGGGGTCGACATGGTGGTGGCTCCTGTTGTCGTTGTTGAAGCGGAAACCCTGGGAGATGTCCTGTCTCGTCGTGTCGTTAGGCCCTCAGCGCCCGGGCCGCGCGGTCGTGGCGGGCCAGCAGCTCGTCGAGGTCGATGCCCAGCGGCCGCCCCTCGGCCACCCGCCACCGGCCGGCGACCATCACCCGGTCGGCGCGATGGGCGCCGCACAGCAGCAGCGCGGCGACGGGATTCTCGGCGCCGGAGAAGCGGGCCTCGTCGAGGCGGAACAGCGCCAGGTCGGCCTGCTGGCCGGGCGCCAGGCCGCCGATGTCGTCGCGGCCCAGGCAGCCGGCCGAGCCGCGGGTCGCCCAGCGGATCACGTCGTCGTGGCTGACCTCGCTCGGTGAGTAGCGCAGCCGGCCGAGCAGCAGCGCCTGGCGCATCTCCTCGGCGAGGTTGGAGTGGTCGTTGGAGGCCGAGCCGTCCACCGCCAGGCCCACCGGGCAGCCGGCGGCCTCCAGCTCCAGGGTGCGGCACAGCCCCGAGCCCAGCACCATGTTCGACGACGGGCAGTGGGCGATGCCGGTGCCGGCGGCGCCGAGCCGGGCGATCTCGCCGTCGTCGAAGTGGATGCCGTGGGCCAGCCAGGTGCGCGACGAGAGCCAGCCGGTGGCCTCCAGGTAGTCCAGCGGGCGCATCCCGAACAGTCGCTCGCAGTAGGCGGTCTCGTCCTCGGTCTCGGCCAGGTGGGTGTGCAGGCGCACGTCCTTCTCCTCGGCCAGCCGCGCGCTCTCCTGCATCAGCTCGCGGCTCACCGAGAACGGCGAGCAGGGCGCCAGGGCGATGGTGGTCATGGCGCCGTCGCCGCGCTGGTGGTAGGCGTCGATCAGCCGCGCGCTCTCGTCGAGGATGGTGCGCTCGTCCTGCACCACCGACTGGGGCGGCAGGCCGCCGTCGTCGCGGCCCACGCTCATCGAGCCGCGGGTCAGGGCGGCGCGCACGCCGAGTCGCCGGGCGGTCGCCACCTGGACGTCGATGGCGTGTTCAAGCGCGCCGGAGAACACGTAGTGGTGGTCGGCCACGGTGGTGCAGCCGCTCATCAAGAGCTCGACCATGGCCAGCTCGCTGGCGACGGCCAGCTGCTCCTCGGTGAGGTGGGCCCAGACGTCGTAGAGCGTCGTCAGCCAGGGGAACAGTGCCTTGTTCAGCGCCGGCGAATAGGCGCGGGTCAGGGTCTGATAGAAGTGGTGGTGAGTGTTCACCAACCCGGGCAGCAGCACGTGCCGAGAGGCATCGAAGGCGGCATCGATCGGCGTGGCGGGCGTGGCGCCCGCCGGTACGGCCTCGACGATGCGTTCATCGCGGATCACCACCCCGCCGGCGGCGGCGGGATCGCTGCAGGCGCGGGGGTGGCGGATCCAGAGGGTCGGAGAGGTCGGGGCCATGTTGTCCTCCTGAGGGACCACCGGCGGTGGCCCCTGTTTGTGGACAAAGGGTTACTCAAGTCTCACCGGGAGCTGGTGCCTTGGTTCAGGTGCCTTTGCGCTCATGTGTACGATGCCGGGCTGAAATCGATCCAGGCATTGTGTACAAGATGCGAGGGGGCGTGCCCCCTGTCAAGACGGGCGCGCCATGCTGGCCCCGTTCTTGAGCTCGGGTGCATCGCGCCGGCCCTGCGGCAGGGCGGGCTGCCTTGAGCGGGGAGCGGAGGGGGAAAGAGGCGTCTCATGCCCACCAACAACACCGCCGCGTCGATGACGCGGCGGTGTTGGCGTGGCCCGGGCCTCGAGGCGAGGTTCAGCCCTCGAAGCTGGACTCGGAGTAGAGCACCCGCACGCGCTTGGTGTGGGTCACCTGGCTCAGGGCCTCCAGGGCCTTCGCGCCGTAGTCCTGGTCGACGTCGATGACCACGTAGCCGATGCGCTCGTTGGTCTGCAGGTACTGGCCGAGGATGTTGATGCCGTTCTCGGAGAGCACGCGGTTGATCTCGGAGAGCACGCCGGGCACGTTGTCGTGGATGTGCAGCAGGCGGTGCTTGCCCGGGTGGGCCGGCAGGGCGACCTCGGGGAAGTTGACCGAGCTGACGGTGGTGCCGTTGTCGGAGTAGGTCACCAGCTTCTCGGAGACCTCGATGCCGATGTTCTCCTGGGCCTCGAGGGTGGAGCCGCCGATGTGCGGGGTGAGGATGACATTGGCCAGGCCGCGCAGCGGGCTGACGAACTCTTCGTCGTTGCCCTTGGGCTCGACCGGGAAGACGTCGACGGCGGCGCCGGCGAGGCGGCCGGCCTCGAGGGCCGCGGCCAGCGCCTCGATCACCACCACGCTGCCGCGCGAGGCGTTGATCAGGATGCTGCCCGGCTTCATCAGGGCGATCTCGGCCTCGCCGATCATCCAGCGGGTGGAGGCGAGGTCCGGCACGTGCAGGCTGACCACGTCGGCGCGGGCCAGCAGCTCCTCGAGGCTGCCCACCTGGCGGGCGTTGCCCATGGCGAGCTTGGTCACCACGTCGTAGTAGATGACGTCGAAGCCCAGGGACTCGGAGAGCACCGAGAGCTGCGAGCCGATGCTGCCGTAGCCGATGATGCCGAGGGTCTTGCCGCGCGCCTCGTGGGAGTTCTTGGCCGATTTCAGCCAGCCGCCCTGATGGGCATGGTGGCTCTTCTCGGGGATGCCGCGCAGCAGCATGATGGCCTCGGCCAGCACCAGCTCGGCGACCGAGCGGGTGTTGGAGTAGGGAGCGTTGAAGACCGGGATGCCGCGCACCAGGGCGGCGTCGAGATCGACCTGGTTGGTGCCGATGCAGAAGCAGCCCACCGCCACCAGCTTCTCGGCGGCGTCGAAGACGCGCTCGTTGAGCTGGGTCCGCGAACGGATGCCGATGAAGTGAACGTCGCGGATCTTCTCGATCAGCGTCGCTTCATCGAGCGAGGTCGGCAGGTGTTCGATGTTGGTGTAACCGGCATTGAGAAGATTGTCCACCGCACTCTGGTGGACGCCCTCGAGCAGCAGGATCTTGATCTTGCTCTTGTCCAGGGACGTTTTGGCCATGGTCGATTCAACCCCTTCGTCGGCGCGCGCCGCATGCATGTGTCATGAAGATGCTGATGAGCCTGGGGCCGGCCGGTTGCGCTTCGCCCGGGGCAAGGCAGGCTCGAAACAGGGCCGCTATAGTACCACAGCCGGCATGAGTCGGGATGAAAATGCTGTGGGGCGAGGATGAGCGGCCTGCATGTTGGCACCCCCGCGGGCCGGGGCAGACGACCCCCCGGGGAGAGCGTGTATACTGTCGGGCCACGTATCATCCACCGGCGAGTAGAGGCGATGGCGGAACACCATAGTCAAGGCAGGGACGGGGCCGGCGACGAGGCGGCCCCGGCCGACTTCGCCGCCACCGTCGAGCGGCTCGAGCAGCTCGTCGAGCGCCTGGAGTCCGGCGAGCTGTCGCTGGAGGGCTCGCTCGCGGCCTTCGAGCAGGGCGTGCGCCTGACCCGGGACGCCCAGCGGCGACTCGACGAGGCCGAGCTCAAGGTGCGCACCCTGACCGAGGGCGACGGCGGTGGCGTCGATCTCGCGCCCTTCGAGGCCCCATCCGCGGAGGACGACGGTGAGCGCTGATCAACTGACGGCCCGGCTGGCCGCGGACCGTACTCGGGTCGACGCTCGTCTCGCGTCGCTTTTCACCGAGCGGGCGGCGCCCTCGCCGCGCCTGGAGGCGGCGATGCGCCACGCCCTGCTGGTGGGCGGCAAGCGCCTGCGCCCGGTGCTGGTCTACACCGCCGGCCGCGCCCTGGGCGCCGCGGACGACGACCTGGACGCCCCGGCCATGGCGCTGGAGCTGATCCACGCCTACTCGCTGGTCCACGACGACCTGCCGGCGATGGACGACGATGACCTGCGTCGCGGCCAGCCCACGGTGCATCGCGCCTATGACGAGGCCACGGCGATCCTGGCCGGCGACGCCCTCCAGGCGCTGGCCTTCGAGGTGCTGGCGACAAGCAAGCACCCGCGGACCGGCGCCCTGGTCGCCGGGCTCGCCCGGGCCGCCGGGCGCGACGGCATGGTGGCCGGCCAGGCGCTGGACCTGGCCGCCGTGGGCGGCCAGCCGGACGTCACGGCACTGGCCACCATGCACGGCCACAAGACCGGGGCGCTGATCCGCGCGGCGGTGCGCCTCGGCGGGCTGATCGCGGTCGACGAGCATGACCCGCGGCTGGCCGCCCTGGACGCCTATGCCGACGCCATCGGCCTGGCCTTCCAGATCCACGACGACGTGCTGGACGTGACCGGCGACACCGCCACCCTCGGCAAGACCTCCGGCGCCGATGCCGCCCGTGCCAAGCCGACCTATCCGAGCCTGCTGGGGCTCGAGGGCGCCCGCCGTCGCGCCCGCGACCTGGTCGAGGCGGGCGTGGCGGCCCTGGCGCCGCTGGGCGAGGGCGCGGCGCCCCTGGCCGACCTGGCCCGCTACATGATCGAGCGTGACCACTGACACCACAGGGCCCACATGAAGCTGTTCGATGACATTCCCATCGAGCGTCCGGCGACGCCGCTGCTCGACACCCTGGAGGCGCCGGCCGCCCTGCGCGCCATGAACGCCGGCCAGCTGGCCCAGGTGGCCGACGAGCTGCGCGCCTATCTGCTCTACAGCGTGGGCGTCTCCGGCGGCCACTTCGGCGCGGGCCTCGGCGTGGTGGAGCTCACCGTGGCCCTGCACCAGGCCCTGGAGACGCCCCACGACCGGCTGGTGTGGGACGTGGGCCACCAGGCCTACCCCCACAAGATCCTCACCGGCCGCCGCGAGGCGATGACCGGCATCCGCCAGTACGGCGGCCTGGCCGCCTTCCCGCGGCGCGCCGAGTCGGAGTTCGACACCTTCGGCGTCGGCCACTCCAGCACCTCGATCTCGGCGGCGCTGGGCATGGCGCTGGCCGCCCGGACCCGCGGCGAGTCGCGCCGGGTCTGCGCGGTGATCGGCGACGGCGCCCTGACCGCCGGCATGGCCTTCGAGGCCCTGGCCCATGCCGGTCACGTCGATGCCAACCTGCTGGTGGTGCTCAACGACAACGAGATGTCGATCTCCGAGAACGTCGGCGGCATGGCCAGCTACCTGGCGCGCATCCTCACCAGCAAGCCCTACACCAGCATGCGCGAAAGCGGCAAGAAGGTGCTCTCCCACCTGCCCGGCGCCCTGGAGCTGGCGCGGCGCACCGAGGAGCACATGAAGGGCATGATCAGCCCGGCCACGCTCTTCGAGGAGCTGGGCTTCAATTACATCGGGCCCATCGACGGCCACGACCTGCCGCTGCTGGTGGAGACCCTGGGCAACATGCGTGACCTGGAGGGGCCGCAGTTCCTCCACGTGAAGACCCGCAAGGGCAAGGGTTTCCTGCCCGCCGAGGCCGACCCCATCGGCTACCACGCCATCACCAAGCTCGAAAAGCGGGAGCCGGAGAAGCCGGGCGCGACCCCGCCGCCGCTCACGCCGGCCACCCCGGCCGGGCCCAAGCCGAAGAAGTACTGCAGCGTCTTCGGCGACTGGCTCTGCGACATGGCGGCGGCGGACCCGCGGCTGATCGGCATCACCCCGGCGATGCGCGAGGGCTCCGACCTGGTGCGCTTCTCCAAGGAGTACCCTGAGCGCTACTTCGACGTGGCGATCGCCGAGCAGCACGCCGTGACCCTGGCCGCGGGCATGGCCTGCGAGGCGATGAAGCCGGTGGTGGCGATCTACTCCACCTTCCTGCAGCGCGGCTACGACCAGCTGATCCACGACGTGGCGGTGCAGGAGCTCGACGTCACCTTCGCCATCGACCGCGCCGGTCTGGTGGGCGAGGACGGCCCCACCCACCACGGCAGCCTGGACCTCTCCTACCTGCGCTGCATCCCCGGGCTCGTGGTGCTGGCGCCGGCCGACGAGGCCGAGTGCCGGGCCATGCTCAGCGCCGCCTACCGGCATCCCGGCCCGGCGGCGGTGCGCTACCCCCGCGGCACCGGGCCGGGGGTCGCGATGCCCGACCACCTCGAGCCTCTGGAGATCGGCCGGGCCGAGTGGCGGCGGCGCGGCGAGGCGCGGGTGGCGCTGCTTGCCTTCGGCAGCCTCAACGGCCCGGCGGCCGAGGTCGCCGAGCGCCTCGACGCCACGCACCTCAACATGCGCTCGATCAAGCCGCTGGATCGCGACGCCGTGCTGGCGGCCGCCGACGACCACGACCTGCTGGTGACCCTGGAGGAGAACGTGGTCGCCGGCGGCGCGGGCAGTGCCGTCAACGAGCTGCTGATGGCCGAGGGCGCCGCCGTCGAGGTGCTCAACCTGGGCCTGCCCGACGCCTTCGTGGAGCACGGCAAGCCCGCCGAGCTGCTCGTCGAGTGCGGCCTCGATGCCGACGGCATCGAGGCGGCGATCCGTGCCCGGCTGGGCTGATTCCTTCCCCCGACCTGCGAGGCGACGATGCTCTTTCTGACTCTGCTCGGTGCGCTACTGGGCTTCTGGATCGGCGGCCCCCTGGGGCTGCTGGTCGGTGCCGGCCTCGGCTACTGGCTGGTGCGGCGGCTGCGCAAGAGCGTGCTGGGCCGGCTGGCCGGCGCCCAGGCGCAATTCCTCGACTCGACCTTCGCGGTGATGGGCTGCATGTGCAAGGCCGACGGCCGCGTCACCGAGGATGAACTGGAGGCCTCCCGGCAGCTGTGGGATCGCCTGCGGCTCAATGAGGCGCAGCGTGCCCAGGCGCGGGCCGCCTTCACCCGCGGCAAGGCGCCGGACTTCGACCTGGAGGCGGAGCTCGCCAAGGTGCGCCAGGTCGTCGGCCGCCAGCACGCCCTGTTGCAGGTGTTCCTGCAGGTGCAGCTCGCGGCCATCGCCGCCGACGGCGAGCTGCATCCCGCCGAGCATGAGATGCTGCTGCGGGTGGCGCGGGGCCTGGGCTGCTCCGAGGCCGAGATCGCCCAGATCGAGGCGATGCTGCGCGGTGGCCCCCAGGCGGCGCGCGACCAGGGCCCCTCGCTGGAGGACGCCTATCGAGTGCTGGGCGTCGCGGCCGAGGCCAGCGATGCCGAGGTCAAGAAGGCCTACCGCCGGCTGATGAGCGAGAACCACCCCGACAAGCTGGCCGCCAAGGGGCTGCCCGAGAGCATGCGCGAGATGGCCAAGGAGCGGACCAGCGAGATCGGCAACGCCTACGAGCGCATTCGCAAGGCCCGCGAGACGGCCTGATCCCGCGCCGCGTCACCGCGGCAGCGCCCACGAAAAAGCCCCCGAGATCGGGGGCTTTTTGCGTGTTGCGTGCCGGGCGTGGCCCGGGTCGGGCCGGTGCCCTCAGCTAGTGGCCTCGCGGGCGAGGCGGTAAGCGTCGTCGTTGTCGGCGAAGTCGGTCGTGGCGGCCTGCTGGGAGCGCAGCCGCAGGCGGGCCTGGGCCATGGCGTCGCTGCCGCCGTCGAGGCGCTCGAGGTCGACGGTGGCCTCGTTCGCGGCGGAGACGGCCGCGGCGGACACGGCGCTCGAGAGCGGCTCCTGGTTCAGTTGGAAGGCGCGCTCGGAGGCCGGGTCGGCCTGGGCGGCGAGCGGCAGGGCGGCGAGCATCAGGGTCGCGGTGATCAGGGTGGTCTTCATGGGTAAAACCTCATCGTCGTATGGATGGATGCCGTGAATAATAATAGCGAGCTAAACGTTAGGATAGTTACAGGTTTCGATGGGGGCGATTGAGCGGGCCTATCGCAAGGCCCGCACGCGGGCCTGACCGCCTGCCTTGCCCCGGCTCCGCCCACGAAAAAGCCCCCGAGATCGGGGGCTTCTTGTGTACCGGGCATGGTCGCGCTGGGGCGGAGCCCTTAGCTGGTGGCCTCGCGGGCGAGGCGGTAAGCGTCGTCGTTGTCGGCGAAGTCGGTCGTGGCGGCCTGCTGGGAGCGCAGCCGCAGGCGGGCCTGGGCCATGGCGTCGCTGCCGCCGTCGAGGCGCTCGAGGTCGACGGTGGCCTCGTTCGCGGCGGAGACGGCGTCGGCAGACACGACGCTCGAGAGCGGCTCCTGGTTCAGCTGGAAGGCGCGCTCGGAGGCCGGGTCGGCCTGGGCGGCGAGCGGCAGGGCGGCGAGCATCAGGGTCGCGGTGATCAGGGTGGTCTTCATGGGTAACAGCCTCATCGTCATTGGGATGGATGCCATGAATAATAATAGCGAGCTAAACATTAGTATAGTTATTGGTTTCGATGAGGGTGATTGGGTGGGGCTATCGCGGGCCTGTCGCGCGTTGGTCTATTGCGAAGGTCTTTTGCGAAGGTCTATTGCGAAGGTCTTTCGCGACGGCATGCCGCGCCAGGCGCTCGCGGGGCGGGCCGCCTGGCTCGCCACATCCCCGAGGGTGCGCTAGCGTGGTGGGAACCGAGACAGCGCAAGGAACCGCCCGATGATCACCCTCTACGGCTTCCCCAACTCCCGCTCGCTGCGGGTCGCCTGGGCCCTGGAAGAGCTGGGCCTCACGTATGACTATCGCCACGTCGACCTGGGGCGCGGGGAGGGCCAGTCGGAAGCCTTCCTGAGACGCCATCCCGACGGCAAGGTGCCGGTGCTGGAGGATGACGCGCTGACGCTCTTCGAGTCGGCGGCGATCTGTCGCTACCTGGCGGAGCGCTACGGCGTGCCGGGCGACCTGCTGCCGGCGGACGTCGAGGGGCGGGCCCGGGTCGACCAGTGGCTCTTCTTCATCATCGGCGAGCTGGAGCAGCCGCTCTGGACCCAGGCCAAGCACAAGTTCGCGCTGCCGGGCGAGCAGCGCATCCCGGCGGTGCTGCCGACCGCCGCCTGGGAGTTCCAGCGGGCGCTGGCGGCGCTGGGGCGATGCTTCGACGGTGAGGGCTGGCTGGTGGGGGGGCGTTTCACCCTGGCGGACCTGTTGCTGGCCCACACCCTGACCTGGGCCAAGCAGTGCAAGATGCGCCTGCCGCCGGCGCTTTCGGCCTATCGCGAGCGGGTCATGGCGCGGCCGGCGCTGACCCGGGCAACGGCCCGGGAGCGCGAGGCCGCCTAGTCGGACTGACGCCGGCTCAGGCCGCGAAGGGCAGGACGGCGGTGACCACCGCGAAGTAGTGGCAGGTGCTGCCGCCCATCACGAAGAGGTGCCAGATCGCGTGGTTGAAGGGGATGGCGCTGACGGCGTAGAAGACCACCCCCAGGGTGTAGGTGAGCCCGCCGGCGATCAGCAGCGCGAGGCCGGTGGTGGAGAGGCGGGCGGCCAGGGCGTCGCCGGCCAGCACGATCAGCCAGCCCATCAGCAGGTAGATGGCGACCCGCAGCGCCTCGAAGCGATGGGGCCAGGCGAGCTTGCAGGCGATGCCGGCCAGCGCCAGCGACCAGACCGTGGCGAGCAGCGTCCAGCCCGTGGGGCCGCGCAGGTTGACCAGCAGGAAGGGCGTGTAGGTGCCGGCGATCAGCAGGTAGATCGCGCAGTGGTCCAGGTGCTGGAACAGGCGCTTCAGGCGCGGATGACGCACCCCGTGATAGAGGGTGGAGGCGGTGTAGAGCAGCACCAGGCTGGTGCCGTAGAGGCTGATGCCGACGATCTTCCAGGGGTCGGCCTGGGTGCCGAGGCCGGCGAGCACCAGCAGCACCACCAGCCCGGCGAGGCTCAGGACGGCGCCGATGCCGTGGCTGATGCTGTGCAGCCGCTCCTCGAGCACGCTGTAGGGGGATGCGCCGTGCGCCGGGGAGGGTGTCATCGGGGTGCCTCCTGTCAGGCCACCACCCCGATGCCGGTCGCCCGATGCCGGTCGGCGCGTCGCGAGGGGTCAGGGCTTGCGTTCGATGTCCACGTCGTCGGCCTGGGTGAAGTCGCCCAGGGCCATCATGTGGCCCAGCTTGCCCGCCTTGGTGGTCAGGTATTGTTCGTTGTGCGGGTTTAGACCGGTGGTCAGCGGCACGCGTTCCCTGACCGTCACGCCGGCCTGGGTCAGGGCATCGACCTTGCGCGGGTTGTTGGTCATCAACCTGAGGGCCGTGATCTGGAGGTGGTCGAGCATCGGCACGCAGAGGTCGTAGCGGCGCAGGTCGGCGGCGAAGCCCAGCTGCTCGTTGGCCTCCACGGTGTCGGCGCCCTGGTCCTGGAGGTGGTAGGCGCGGATCTTGTTGAGCAGGCCGATGCCGCGCCCCTCCTGGCGCAGGTAGAGCAGCACCCCGCGGCCCTCCTCGGCGATGCGCTTGAGTGCCTCCTGGAGCTGGAAGCCGCAGTCGCAGCGCATCGAGAAGAGCGCATCGCCGGTCAGGCACTCCGAGTGGACCCGGCCCAGCACCGGTTCGCCATCGGCCACGTCGCCCAGGGTCAGGGCGATGTGATCCTTGCCGGTGGCCTCGTCCTCGAAGCCGTGCATGGTGAAGGTGGCCCAGGGGGTGGGCAGCCGGGAGGCGGCGATGAATCGAATCGTCACGATGTACCTCGGAGGAAGACCACGGCGTTGCCGACGAGTGAAGGCTCATTCTAACAGGAAGGCCGGGCAGGCTCACCGTATGCGTCACGGGGCTCATCCCAGGCGCCTTCGATGGGGTACAATGGCGCCCACATTTTCCGTGGACGAGTGTGCGCATGGAACTCAAGAACGACCGCTTTCTGCGCGCCCTGGCGCGTCAACCCGTCGACCGTACCCCGGTCTGGATGATGCGTCAGGCCGGTCGCTACCTGCCGGAGTATCGTGAGGTGCGGGCCCAGGCCGGCAGCTTCATGGATCTGTGCCGCAACCAGGAGCTGGCCTGCGAGGTCACCCTGCAGCCCCTGGAGCGCTATCCGCTGGACGCGGCCATCCTCTTCTCGGACATCCTCACCATCCCCGACGCCATGGGGCTGGGGCTCTACTTCGAGACCGGCGAGGGGCCGAAATTCCGCAAGCCGGTGCGCACCGCGGCCGAGGTGGACGCCCTGGCGGTGCCGGACGCCGAGCGCGACCTGGACTACGTGATGCGGGCCGTCTCGACCATCCGCCGCGAACTGGGCGGCCGGGTACCGCTGATCGGCTTCTCCGGCAGCCCCTGGACGCTGGCCACCTACATGGTGGAGGGCGCCTCCAGCAAGGACTTCCGCCACGTCAAGACGATGCTCTACGACGCGCCGGATGCCATGCACCGGCTGCTCGACAAGCTGGCCCACGCGGTCACCGACTACCTCAACGCCCAGATCCGCGCCGGGGCCCAGGCGGTGCAGATCTTCGATACCTGGGGCGGGGCGCTGTCGACGCCGGCCTACCTGGAGTTCTCGCTGCGCTACATGGAGCAGATCGTGGCCGGCCTGATCCGCGAGCACGAGGGGCGCCGGGTGCCGGTGATCCTGTTCACCAAGAACGGTGGCCAGTGGCTCGAGGACATCGCGGCGGCGGGCTCCGACGCCGTGGGCCTGGACTGGAGCACCGAGCTCTCCTCCGCCCGGGCGCGGGTCGGCCATCGCGTCGCCCTGCAGGGCAACCTCGACCCCAACGTGCTCTTCGCCCGTCCCGCGGCGATCCGCGCCGAGGTGGCGCGTATCCTCGACAGCTACGGCCAAGGCCCCGGGCACATCTTCAACCTGGGCCACGGCATCAGCCAGTTCACCGACCCGGACCACGTCACGGCCTTCATGGACGCCCTGCACGACCTGAGCCCGGCCTATCACCGCCAGATCGCCCAGGAGTGAACCGGCGATGGCGCCGGGCGTGACGAAAGATCAGGTGACATGGCGCCGCCTCTGGGCGGCGCTGGCCGTGCTGGCGGCGCTCACGATCGCCTGGGGCAGCCTGACCCCGGGCAGCGAGCTGCCCGCTTCGCTCCCCTGGGACAAGGCCAGCCACTTCATCGGCTACGGTGGCCTGGCGGGCCTGATCGGGCTCGCCGGGGTGCGCCTGCCCCTGGCCCTGCTGATCAGCGTGCTCTTCGGCGTGACCATCGAGGTCGCCCAGATCCCCGTGCCGGGCCGCTTCGGCGGCGACGGGCACGATATCCTCGCCAACACCCTGGGGGCGGCCTGTGCGGTGGTCGCGCTCAGGGTCCTGCGCCATCTGAAGGGGCGCCGCCCCACCCGGGGATAAGCCGGGAGGGGGCAGGCCGCGACGCCTGCCCCAGTCCCGCCCCTAGAGCCGCGGCTCGTTGGCCGCCGGCTCCGGCTCGTGCGGCCGGGCGAGGTCCAGGGTGGGCTCATCGGTGGCCCGGCGCACCACCCGCGGGGGGCCCACCACGTCCTCCTCGTCGGCGGCCCGGCGCGCCTCGCGGCTCCATTCGGCCTCGTCATACACCGCCGGGCGCCGTGCGTAGGAGCGGGTGACCACCGCGGCCGGGGCGAAACCCGGTCGCGGCGCCGCCTGGTGGTGGGGCAGCAGGGCGAGCTCGGCCACCAGGCGCAGCGCCATGGCGGCCAGCAGCCAGAGCCCGCCGCCCAGCGCCAGGGGGAGCCAGTCGTGGGGTGTCGCGTCGCTCATCGTGAGCCACGGCGCCTGGGGGACCAGCCACAGGGCGGCCGCGGCCAGCAGGCCGAGCTGCAGCAGCAGGTGGCAGGTCAGCACGGTGGCGCGAGCCAGCGGCCGGCGGGGAAACAGGAACTGTCGCATGGGGGATCCTCCCGGGGGAATGCACATCGCAGCGATGAGGCGCGTCGACCTCCGTGTCGGGCGAGCCGCGATGCTACCCCAGTTCCCGCCGCGCTGCAGTCCCGGCGTTGCCTGTTGACCAACCCCGGGGCGCTTGCCAAGGTGAAGTAGAGGCGAGGGCGGCTGTCCGTCGGACGGATCCTCGTCCACTCACCGGCATCGAGGAGCGACTATGACGACCTATATCGTGGTGGCGGATGCGGCGCGGGCACGCCTGTTTACCCGCGATGGAATCGCGATCAGCGAGCTGGATAGCCTGGTGCACGCCGAGGGGCGCCTGCACGAGGGCGACCTGGTCACCGACCGGGGCGGCGATGTCCACGAGTCGACCTCGACCACGGCCCGCAGCGCCGGCGGCGAGAGCGTGGCGACCCAGCACCACGAGGAGATGTTCGCCCGCGAGGTGGCCGAGCGGCTCTACCGCGCCCGCGTCGACAACAGCATGGAAAAGCTGATCCTGGTGGCCCCGCCGCGCTTCCTCGGCCAGCTGCGCGACAAGGTCGATGGCCCCACCGCCAAGCGGGTGATCCACTCCCTGGCCAAGGACCTGACCAAGGCCTCCGTCGCCGAGATCCAGGAGGCGGTTCGGGACCTGCGCTAGGCGCCCCCGCGCGATGAACGGCCCGGCCCCCTCGGCCGGGCCGTTGGCGTTTGGTCCTTTCGCGTCAGGGCACCTGGGGCAGGTCGATCTCGTCGCTGCGGCGAATGCCCTCGGTCATCTGCCGGCACAGCTTGAGGAACTCGCGCATGCCGGTGGCCAGGTACTTGTGGCGGTGCCAGATGAAGGTGAACTGGCGGCTCAGGTCGAGCTCCGGGGTGGCGATGGGCACCAGGCTGCCGCGGCGGAAGGCGTCGCGCAGCGCGAGCTTGGAGACGCAGCCGATGCCGAGTCCCGATTCCACTGCCCGCTTGATGCCCTCGGTGTGCTCCAGCTCGAGCAGGATGTTGAAGCGCCCGCGGCGGTGACGCGCGGCCTGCTCCAGGGTCAGGCGGGTGCCGGAGCCCTGCTCGCGCATGATCCAGGCCTCGCGCAGGAGCCGGTCGAGCTCCACCGGGCCGCCGTGGGCCAGCGGGTGGCGCGGCGAGCAGAACACGGCCAGCTCGTCCTCCACCCAGGGCTGGGTGATCACGTCTTCCTCCTCGCACTGGCCCTCGACCAGCCCCAGGTCGAGCTCGTGCTGGCGCACGCTCTCGATGATGGTGCGGGTGTTGCGCACCGAGAGGCGCACCCGGCTGCCCGGGTGGCGCTGCATGAAGTCGCTGATCAGCAGCGTGGCCAGGTAGTTGCCGATGGTCAGGGTGGCGCCCACGTCGAGGATGCCGATGCCCTGCTGGCCGCGCAGCAGCTCCTCCACCTCCTCGGCGCGGTCGAGCAGGGCCACCGCCTTGGGCAGCAGCTGGAAGCCCAGCGCGTTGAGCTTGAGGCGCTTGCCGAGGCGGTCGAGCAGCCGGCAGTCGAACTGGCGCTCCAGCTCGGCCAGGGCGGTGCTGGTCGCCGACTGCGAGAGCGCCAGGGCCCGGGCCGCCCGGGAGACGCTCTCGTGCTGGGCGACGGCGACGAAGACCTCGAGCTGACGCAGGGTGTAGCGCATGATGCTCCTTGGCGGGTTCGATACCGGGCTCAGTCTATCCAGAGTATAGATAAGCGTTATCCATACAATCCATTTAACAGATAATACCCCGGCTCTTAGAATTGCCGTATCGATCTACCAGGCAATTCTATTCGTTTTTGGAATATCAAAGGAGCCGGCATGAGCAAGTTTGCCCTCGAGGACGTTCTCAGCGTTCACCACTGGAACGACACCCTGTTCAGTTTCCGTACCACCCGGGAGCGCAGCCTGCGCTTCAAGAACGGCCAGTTCGTGATGATCGGCCTCGAGGTGAACGGCAAGCCGCTGATGCGGGCCTACTCCATCGCCAGCCCCAACTACGAGGACCACCTGGAGTTCTTCAGCATCAAGGTGCCGGACGGCCCGCTGACCTCGCGGCTGCAGCACCTCCAGGTGGGCGACCAGATCATGGTCAGCCGCAAGCCCACCGGCACCCTGGTCACCGACGACCTGCTGCCGGGGCGCAACCTCTACCTGCTCTCCACCGGCACCGGCCTCGCGCCCTTCATGAGCCTGATCCAGGATCCGGAAGTCTACGAGCGCTTCGAGAAGGTGGTGCTGGTGCACGGCGTGCGCAACGTCAACGAGCTGGCCTACGCCGACTTCATCCAGAAGGACCTGCCGGCCCACGAGTACCTGGGCGAGGAGATCAGCGAGAAGCTGATCTACTACCCCACGGTGACCCGCGAGGAGTTCCACACCATGGGGCGCCTGACCGACCACATCCGCAGCGGCAAGCTCACCGACGACAAGGGCCTGCCGGCCATCGATCCGAA
Organism: Halomonas sp. THAF5a; assembly: GCF_009363755.1. Taxonomy (NCBI): domain Bacteria; kingdom Pseudomonadati; phylum Pseudomonadota; class Gammaproteobacteria; order Oceanospirillales; family Halomonadaceae; genus Halomonas; species Halomonas sp. THAF5a. The sequence goes on from NZ_CP045417.1 coordinate 60,053, forward strand.
GCAGGACCGCGCCATGATCTGCGGCAGCCCGGCGATGCTCGACGACACCAGCGCCCTGCTCGACGAGCTCGGCTTCACCATCTCGCCGCGGATGGGCGAGCCGGGTGACTACGTGATCGAGCGCGCCTTCGTCGAGAAGTAAGCGCCGAGCGTCGCCGAGCGCCACCGGCTGAGCGTCACGAATTCAAGGGCCCGCGATACTGTCGCGGGCCCCTTCGTTTGCGCGCTTTCTCGTCGAGCTGCCCGCGGCGGGGCGAGCGCTTCGCCCAGGAGCTCGGAGGCCGGCCAGCGGCTCGGCTCGTGGGCAGCGAACCCTCTGTTGTCCTTGTGATGCGTGCCGTGCCTGGCCGAGGGCCGTCGCCTCAGGCATCTCGGGTCAGCAGCAGTTCGACCCGGCGGTTGGCGGCGCGCCCCTCGCGACTGTCGTTGCTCTCCAGGGGCTGGGTGTCGGCGTAGCCGATGGCCCGCAGGCGCGACTCGGACAGGCCGCTCTTCACCAGGTGGCGCAGCACCGAGATCGCACGGCCGGTGGAGAGCTCCCAGTTGGAGGGGAAGCGACGCGTGGCAATCGGCACGTTGTCGGTATGGCCCTCGACCGAGATGCGCCCGTCGAAGTCCCGGAGCGTCGCCACCAGGCCCTGCAGCACGCCCTCCCCGCGGCGCGTCAGGCGCGCCTGGCCGCTGGCGAACAGCAGGTTGTTGTCGATGCGCAGGGTGATGCCGCCCTTGCCCTCGGCGACGCTGACCCCCTCCATCTCGAGGCCCTTGAAGCGCGGCTTAAGGCCCTCGTGGCGGGGCCTCAGGCCGGTGGCCCCGGGCGCCATGCCGCGGGCCACCGCCAGCGAGGCCGCCTGGGCGGCGGGCGAGATCGCCGGGTCGGCATGGGGGCTGTCGCTCCCGGCCTGGCCGTTACCCGCCATCGAGAGCAGCAGCACGAACAGGGTGATCAGCAGGGTCAGCACGTCCAGGTAGCTGGTCAGCCAGCCATCTCCATCGCCCTCGCCCTGGCCGGTGGGAGCGAGTGCCTCGCTGATCGACCGGTTATGCATGCTGGCCCTTCTCGCCCCGGTGCGGGCCCGCTTCACCCCCCTCTCGGCGTTCGGCGGGGCTCTGCGGGTCGCGGATCTCGTCGTGGTAGTTGGCGACGAAGGAGTTCAAGGTCTCCTCGATGAAGGAGGGCAGGCGCCGCTTGGTGATCAGCGAGATGCCCTCGAGCACCATGTTCATGGCGATCAGCCGCTCCTCGGTGCGCCGCTCCAGCTTCACGGCGATCGGCTTGAAGACCAGGTTGGCCAGCAGGATGCCGTAGAAGGTGGTGAGCAGCGCCACGGCCATGCGTGGGCCGATCACGTGCAGGTCTCCCGCCTCCATCACCTCCAGCATGTTCACCAGGCCCACCAGGGTGCCGATCATGCCGAAGGCCGGCGCATAGGTGGCCATGGTGCGAAAGATCTGGGCCTCGGCATGCTCGCGCGCCTTTAGCCGTGAGATCCGCCAGCGCAGAAGATCGAAGATCTCCTCTTCCTTGGTGTTGGCGATCACCAGCTGGATGCCGGTGCGCAGGAAGGGGTTGCGGGTGTGCTCCAGGGCGTTCTCCACCGAGCGCACGTCGCCCTTGAGCCACAGCCGGGAGAGGTCGACCAACTCGGCGATGTCGTCACGGATGTAGGTGTTCTCGCGCCGAAAGACAATGGCGACCAGTCGCACCACCCGCAGCACCTCCTTCAGGGGATAGCTGATGAAGGTCGCCGCCAGGGTACCGGCCACGACGATGGCGAGTCCCGGCAGGTTGATGAAGCTCTGCGGGGACTCGGCGGTAAAGAACAGCACGCTCGCGAGGAGCACGCAGCTGGCCAGTATGCCGATCAGTGTCGATGGATTCATTCACGGCTCCGGACCGTAGGTGAAAGGGGAAATACAGGGATTATCGGACGCCGTGCGGGATACTTTAACCCTCGCGCTTCAGGGCACGGACAGTCCTTTGGCTGGGGTGCTACTCTTTGCATCATAAAATCTGCTGGCAATGGCTCTCAAAAATAAGGTTCTTCGCAGATCAGCGTGAAACAGGCAGGGCTTGAGGCGAGGGCTGGATAGAGAAACGGCGGTGAATCCGAGTAAGCTGATATTCGCCAAAACGTCAGCCTACGGACACCGCCGTTGCCATGGATGCTACCCCGCTCAGCCTGTTCTGGAAAGGGTTCACTGTCGCCCACCACGAGTTCCTGGATCCTCAGACGCTACGGCTCCAGTTGGAGCCCGATGACCTGACCCCGCCTGTCTGCAGCGGCTGTGACCACGCCTGTTGCCTGGTCCATGACGTGCATCGCCGGCGCGTCCGCGAGGCGCCGCTGCTGATCTACCGAGTGGAGCTGGATGTCCCGGTGCGGCGCCTGCGCTGCCCGACCTGTGGTCCGACACGAGAGCGCATCGACTGGCTACCCGGGCGCTCGCCGGTCACCACCACACTGCGCCAGTGGGTGGAGCGCCTGGTCACGTTGCTGCCGATCCGGCATGTCGCGGATCTGGTCGGCTTGCACTGGCATACCGTCAAGACCATCGACAAGCAGCGCCTGCAACGCGACCTGCCGGCACCGGATCCGACACGCTTGCGGCGGCTGATGATGGACGAGTTTGCCCTGCACAAGGGACACCGCTACGCCACCGTGGTCGCCTGCGCCGACACTCAGCAGGTGGTATGGATCGGCGAAGGCCGCTCCCGCGAGTCGATCCGCCCCTTCTTCGCGTGGCTGGGCGAGGCACGAGAGCTGATCGAGGCCGTGGCCATGGACATGAACTCGGCCTTCGATTGTGAGGTGAAGGACCAGTGCCCCAACGCCGAGGTGGTCTACGACCGCTTCCACGTGGTGGCCAAGTACGGGCGCGAAGTGATGGATCGGGTACGCGTCGATCAGGCTAACCAGCTGCGCGACGACAAGGCGGCCCGCAAGGTGATCAAGGGCAGTCGTTGGCTGCTGCTGCGCAACGCCGACAATCTCAAGCCCGAGCAGGCGGTGAAGCTGGAGGAGCTGCTGGCGGCCAATGCGTCACTGACCACGGCGTACCTGCTCAAGGATCAGCTCAAGACCCTGTGGTTTGCCGACGACGAAGCCACCGCCCGAAACGCCTGGCAGGAGTGGCATGCCATGGCGACCAGCAGTGGCATCGAGGCCTTGGAACGTTTCGCCAAGCGGTTGGTCCCGTACCTCGAAGGGATCCTGTCCAGCGCCCGGCACCGGCTGAACACCAGCGTGCTGGAGGGCATGAACAACCGGATCAAGGTCATCAAGCGGATGGCCTACGGGTATCGCGACACGGCGTACTTCTTCCTGAAGATCCGTGCCGCATTTCCCGGCAAAGTGCGATGAACCAAAAATAAGTACTTCAGATATCAGTCTCAGGGAGTAATACCGCATGACAGGCCAGGGCGTGACGGAAGCCTTCACCATCGCACTGCATCCGATCCACGACGCCGACTACCGGCACGTCGCCGACCGGCTCGTCTACCCGCCGCCTGGTGACGGGGAGGAGGACCCGGTGGGCCACCTGGCGAAGGCGCTGAGCATCGTGATCTACGAGCTGGACGAGGCGCAGCGGCAGGCCGCCCGAACCCTGCTCATCGCGCTGCCCGGCGAGTGGCTGATGCGCCCGGAACTGCTGCCGACGCCGCCCGAGCGGGTGATCATCGGGGTGCCGGCCGAGCTCGAGATCACCCCGGCGGTGATCGAACGTCTCGAGCGTATCGCCGAGCGCCACTACCGCATCGCCGTGCCCGACCCGACGGGCCATCCCCTGGAGACCGAACTCTCGGCGCTGGCCGACATCGTCGAGATCGACGCCTCCGCGCCCTTCGACCTCGAACGCCTGCGCGCCCTCAAGGCGCGCGGCCACCGACTGCTGGTGGAGCACATCCCGGATCATGGGCGCCTCGAGCAGTGCCTCGAGCTTGGCTGCGACCTCGTCAACGGGCGCTACCTCTCCCAGCCGCACTACCAGGCCTCCCGGCCCCGGGGCCGCCACGGCAACCGGGCCGCCCAGCTGCGGCTGATCAACGAGCTCTACCGTGAGGACGCCGACCTGCTGCGCCTCCACGACCTGTTGCTGCAGATGCCCCACCTGCATGTCGCCATCCTGCATCGCGCCAACGCCAGCCACTTCGGCCAGCGCCAGCCCTCGTCGGACCTCAAGCGGGCGATGCAGGTGCTCGGGCTCAACGAGCTGCGCCGGCTGGTGATGACGATGTCGCTGGCCAGCGACCTGCCCTCGTCGCGGATCACCCTGCGCCTGGCGCTGATCCGCGGCTTCATGTGTCAGAACCTGGCGGAGCCCTTCCGCAACATCGACCCCGAGGACGCCTTCACCACGGGCCTGTTCTCGATGATGGGGGCGCTGCTCGAGGAGGATCAGGCGACGCTGCTGGCCCAGGTGCCGCTCTCCGACGTTGTCCAGCGCGCCCTGGCCCGCCACGAGGGGCCCCTCGGCGCCATCCTGGCGCTCTGCGAGGAGCAGGAGCGCATGCCCGGGGAGAGCGAGCCCGACCACCACCCGGCCGAGCGGCTCAGGGCCTGCTACCTCGATGCCCTGGAGAAGACCGCGGCCCTGATGGGGCGCCTCTAGCGTCCTGTCTCCCGCCTTCGGGCTCAAGTGACGCGCGGCGTCAGCCGGTCTCTGCGAGGCGCCCGCGCAGGCGGCTGACCGCCTGGCTGTGCAGCTGGCAGACCCGGGATTCGGAGACGCCGAGCACCGCGCCGATCTCCTTCAGGTTGAGCTCCTCCTGGTAGTAGAGGGCCATCAGCAGCTTCTCGCGCTCGGGCAGCGCCTCGATGGCCTCGACCAGCCGCTGGCGCTTCTCCTGGTCCAGCAGCTGCGCGAAGGGGCTCTCCTGGGCGCGGTTCTCGAGCCGCGACTCGCCGCCCTCGGCCATCAACTCCTCGAAGGGCAGGAGCTGGCCGCTGTTGGTGTCGTTGAGCAGGCGCCGGTAGTCGGCCAGCGGCATCTCGAGGGCCGCCGCGATCTCGGTCTCCTCGGGAGGGCGCCCCAGCTCCTGCTCCAGCCGGCGCACCGCCGCATCCACGGCCCGGGCGCTGCGCCGCACGCTGCGCGGCAGCCAGTCCCGGCTGCGCAGCTCGTCGAGCATGGCGCCGCGGATCCGCTGGCTGGCGAAGGTCGCGAAGCTGGCCCCCTGACCGGCGTTGAAGCGCCCCATGGCCTCCAACAGCCCCACGGTGCCGGCCTGGATCAGGTCGTCCAGCTCGATGCTGGCGGGCAGCCGAACCTGCAGGGCGAGCGCCTGGCGGCGCACCATCGGCAGGTACTCCGTCAGCAGTGCCCCCTGATCGATCTTCCCTTGTGCGGTATACATCCTCGTGCCTCACAGCTGGTCGACGGCGTCCCCGCGCTACGGGGGCGCCGCCGGGTTCGGTTTTACCGATGGTTCACGATCACCTGCAGCCCGCCGACCCTGACCGAGCGCCCGCCCCGGGGCAGCGAGAAGCGAAACGCCAGCGGCGCGTCGGCCACGAGCCCGGCCAGCGCGCGGGTAGTGCCGCGCCCGGCGGGCAGCGCCACGCAGCCCGCCGGGTGGCAGAGCCGCGCCTTCAGCTCGCGGCCCGGCGGCACCCGGTAGCGCCAGGCGACGCTGGTGATGGCCGCGCCCTCGGGCGGGGAGCCGCCCGGCCGAAGGGCGGCGGACGCCGTCTCGCGGCCGGCCAGGCTGACCGGGAACCCCGGCGCCTCGGCGACCCAGCTGCCGGCGGCCTGAAGCTCGCCGGCCACCAGCATCAGCACCAGCAGCAGCGCCAGGCCCGGCCAGCCTCGCCGTCCCGGGGGGAAAGGCGTGACGGGCCTCATGGCGCCATCACCAGCAGGTCGATGCCGAGGCACTGCCAGGCCGCCTGGCGCAGGTTGTTCAGGAGCCCCCGGCGGGGCAGCTCGGGGGCGTGCACGGCGAGCAGCCGGCGCGGCCCCTGTCGCGCGTGGAGCCGACGGAGCACCGCGAAGGCCCGGCGAAAGGCGTCCGGGTCGCTGCCGATCCACAGCGCCCAGCGCGGCTGCTGGTCCAGCAGCGCCGGCAGGTGCGGGCTGGTGACCGCCAGGGGCACCACCCGCCACCGCGCGGGGTCGCTCACCCAGCGCTGCCCCTGGGCCGCCCAGTGCTCGAGCAGCGCCGTGACCCGGCGCGCCTGGTCGGGCGTGGTGCCCGGCAGGCCGACCACGACCAGGGTCCTCGGCGGCGCCCCGGCGGGCGCGGCATGCGTGCGAGGCGCATCGGGGGCGCGCTGGCTGCCGGCCCACTGGCGCAGGCCCGCGGCCTGGTCGACGGCGCTCACGCGAGCGCCTCCCGGCTGGCCGCGCCGAGCTGGCGCATGGCGTCCCGGGCGCTGAACAGGGTCAGCAGCGCCTCGAGCAGGGCGGCGTCGCGGCGCCGGCGGCGGCCGGCCACCAGGCCCAGCAGCTCCGCGCGCAGGTCCCGGCCGGCCTCGTCGTCGACGTGATCGAGATGGCTCGCCTGGGCGGCGATGCCGGCGGCCAGCAGCAGGCGCAGCTCGGGGCGTGCCTGGGCGGGCAGCAGCGTTGTCAGGCGCTCCTCGGTGCGCTGGGTCTGCCGGGTGATGCCCTCCGCCTGCAGGTGGCTCAACAGCAGCGGGACGGCGTCGTCGGCGTGATCACAGGTCGTCAGCCAGTAGCGCCGCCCCTGGGGCTTGCCGCTCTCCGGGTCGCTTAGCTCGGCGAACCAGGCCGTCAGCGGGGTCGCCGCGATGGCGTCCCTGGTGCGGCTCGGTGCGGCCGCGACGTCGAGGCACGACAGGGCGACGCGGCAAGGCCGGCCGCCCAGGCGGGCATCGATCCGGGTGACGGGGCTCGCCAGCGCGGCGAGCTCGGAGAGCGCGTGTTGCTCGCCGCCGTGGCGGACCCGCTGGCCGGCGCGCACCTGGCTCGACCAGAGGGCCCTGTCCTCGCCGAGCCAGCGCCAGGCCTCGGCGTCCGGCAGGCCGGGCAGCAGGTGTACCCGCACGCCCTGGGTGTCCCGGGCCCGGGCCAGGCGGTTGGTCTGGCCGGCGGGCTGGCGATGGTGCAGGTCCGCCAGTCCCAGCCACTGGCCCCGGGCGTCGAGGCCCAGGTCGGGCATCGCCCAGTCGCGGCCCTTCGTGGAGCGTCGCGGCGCCCACACCGTGGCCACGCGCGCCTGGCGCTCGGTCGCCTGCCCGAGCAGCGCCTCCAGGCGCGAGGCCTGCAGCTCCTCCGGCAGGGCGGCGAGGTCCCACGCCGCCTCGAGGTCGGCGAAGCCCGTGAGGCCGCGACGCAGCCCGCCCAGGGCGGCGGCGAGCCGCCGTCCTTGCCCCAGCAGGTCGCCGGCCATCGCCCGGGGCCGCGGAGCCGCCGGCGCCTCGTCCAGGGGCAAGGGCGAGCGGGTGGCGAGCGCCTGGATGGCCAGCGCCCGGGGATCGGCCAGGGCCAGGTCCTCGGGGACGCGCTGGCCGTGGGAGACGAAGGCGAGGCGCAGGCCGTGGCGCAGGATCGTCTCGAGGGCGGGCGCCAGGCGGCCGGCCTCGTCCTGCTTGGTCAGCAGGCAGTCGTCGAGCGACGCCCCGGCGGCGTGGGCGGCCTGACGGTAGCGGCTCGCCACCTCCTCCAGGGTCTCTGGCTGGCTGGCGGCGTTGAGCGCCAGCACCATCCGCACCGGGACGCGCCCCTCCTGCAGCTGGGCGATCTGCTCGATGACGCGCTGGTCGCGCTGGCTCATCCCCACGGTGTCGACGATCACCCAGCGTCGCCCCTGGAGCCGCGGGGCCAGGCTGTCGATCGGCCGGTCCGGGGCGAGGGCGTGCATCGGGATGCCGAGGATCTCGGCATAGATCCTGAGCTGCTCGTGGGCGCCGATGCGAAAGCTGTCGGTGGTGACCAGGGCGACCCGCTCGGCCCCGTGGCGCTGCACGAAGCGCGCCGCCATCTTGGCCGTGGTGGTGGTCTTGCCCACCCCGGTGGGCCCCACCAGGGCGACGACCCCGGGCGGCCCGAAGAAGGCCTCCTCCTCCTCGAGGACCGCGAGCCGCGCCGCCAGGCGGCGCTGCAGCCAGGCCAGCGGGCGTTCGTCGTCCCCCGCCTCGGCGCCGTCGAGCTCGGCGGGCAGGGCGGCGAGCAGGTCGTCGGCCAGGGCCATGCCGAAGCCGGCCTCCCGCAGCAGGCGCCAGAGCCGCGTGCGGCCGTCCGGAGCGGGCGCGTGGCGTGCCTGCTCCCGGGACAGCAGGGTGCGCATGTCCTGCATCTCGCGCAGCAGCTGCGCGCTCATGCGCTGCAGGGCCTGGCCGTCGGGCGCCTCGCCGGCCGGCAGGGGCGGCGGTTCGATGGCGGGCGACGGCGCGCGGGATGCGGCGGGTTCGGAGGCCGACGCCGCCGCCGGTGCCGACTCGGCGGTCATGCCCTCCACGGCGTCGTCGGCCATGGCCAGGATCTCGACACCCTGCTCGGTGTGGCGGTTGGCCAGGATCAGCGCATCGTCGCCGAGGGATTCGCGCACCTGGCGCATGGCCTCACGGCTGGTCTGGCCCACGAAGCGAATGACGCTCATCTATCAGCGGCCTCCTACCTGGGTAGTGACGCGCAGGCTGCGGTCGTCGGGAATCTCGGCCTGGGACATCACCGCCAGATGGCGCAGGCGGCGGCGCAGGAAACGCGCCAGCATCGCCCGCAGGTGGTGCTGCACCACCAGCACCGGCGGCTCGCCGCTGGCCTCGTGGCGCTCCAGGGCCTGCTCGGTCTGGGTCATCAGGGTCTCGGCGAGGCCGGGCTCCAGGGCGCCGTTGCCGTTCATCGCCTGGGTCAGGATCTGCTCGAGCTGGCCGTCCAGGCCGATCACCTTGAGCTCCTCGCGGCCGGCGAACCACTGCTGGGTGATGCCGCGGCCCAGGGCGATGCGCACCAGCGCGGTGAGCTCGTGGGGATCCTGCTGCTGCGGGGCGTGCTCGGCCAGGGCGTCGAGGATGGTGCGCATGTCGCGGATCGAGACCTCCTCCTCGAGCAGGTTCTGCAGCAGGCGCTGCAGCACGGTGAGCGAGATGGCCTTGGGCACCACGTCCTCCACCAGCCCCTGCTGCTCCTCCTTGAGCTTGTCGAGCAGTTTCTGCACCTCGGCGCGGCCGAGCATCTCGGCGGCGTGGCGGTGCAGCAGGTGGTTGAGATGGGTGGCCACCACGGTACTGGCGTCCACTACGGTGTAGCCATAGACCTGGGCGTGCTCGCGCTGGCTGCTGTCGACCCAGACGGCGGGCAGGCCGAAGGCGGGGTCCTGGGTCATCACGCCCTTGAGCTCGCCGGTCACCTGGCCCGGGTCGATGGCCAGCCACTGCCCGGGGAAGGCCTCGGCGCGGCCGATCTCGGCGCCCTTCAGGGTCAGCAGGTAGGCGTTGGCGCCGAGCTCCAGGTTGTCGCGGATGTGTACCACCGGGGGGAGGAAGCCGACCTCCTGGGCGAACTTCTTGCGCACGCTCTTGATGCGGCCGAGCAGCTCGCCCTGCTGGCGGGCGTCTACCAGCGGGATCAGCCGGTGGCCGACCTCCAGGCCCAGGGTGTCGACCAGCTGCACGTCCTCCCAGCTCGCTTCCGGGGCCTCGGGGGTGGGGGGCGCTTCGCTGGCGATCTCCTGATCGACCAGGCGACGCTCCTTCTGGCGCATCAGCCACCAGGCGAGCCCGCCCAGCAGCGCGGTGAAGATCAAAAACACCAGGTTGGGCATGCCCGGCACCAGGCCGAGCAGGCCCATGACGCAGGCCGCCAGGATCATCACCTGGGGATTGACGAACAGCTGGCTGATCATCTGCTGGCCGACGTCCTGGTCGGTGGTGACCCGGGAGACGGTGACGCCGGCGGCGGTGGAGATCACCAGCGCCGGAATCTGCGCCACCAGGCCGTCGCCGATGGTCATCAGGGTGTAGGTGCGCGCCGCGTCGCCGAAGCCCATGCCGTGCTGGAGCATGCCGATCAGCAGGCCGCCGATGACGTTGACCACCATGATCACCAGGCCGGCCATGGCGTCGCCGCGCACGAACTTGCTGGCGCCGTCCATGGAGCCGTAGAAGTCGGCCTCCTGGGAGACGTCGGCGCGGCGCTGGCGCGCCTCGTCCTCGCCGATCAGCCCGGCGTTGAGGTCGGCGTCGATGGCCATCTGCTTGCCGGGCATGGCGTCGAGCATGAAGCGGGCGCCCACCTCGGCGATGCGCCCGGCGCCCTTGGTGATGACCATGAAGTTGATGATCACGAGGATCAGGAACACCACCAGGCCCACGGCGAAGTTGCCGCCGACCAGGAACTCGCCGAAGGCCTCGATCACCTTGCCCGCCGAGTCGCCGCCCTGATGGCCCTCCATCAGGATGATGCGGGTCGAGGCGACGTTGAGCGACAGCCGCAGCAGGGTGGTGAACAGCAGCACTGCCGGGAAGGCGGCGAAGTCCAGGGGCTTCTGGGTGAACATGCTGACCAGCAGCACCATGATCGCCAGGGCGATGTTGAAGGTGAACAGCAGGTCCAGGGCGAAGGGCGGCAGCGGCAGGATCATCATGGAGAGGATCATGAGGATCAGCAGCGGGCCCGCCAGCAGCTTCATGGGCACGTTGGCCATCCAGTCGCGCTGGCCCAGGTAGTGGTTCATCAAGGCCTTCATGGACCTGCCTCGTCAGTGTCGGCGTCGCGGGCCGGGACCTCGAGGGCGGCCGGCACCGGAAGGTTCTCGGGAGAGGGCGGCGCCTCGCCGCCCTCCTTGGCTGCGCGTTTCAGGCCGAAGGCCCAGGCCAGCACCTCGGCCACGGCGGTGTACAGGTCCGCCGGGATCTCGGCGTCGAGATCCACGTGGTGGTAGAGCGCCCGGGCCAGCGGCGGGGCCTCCAGACGCGGCACGCCGTGCTCCTCGCCGAGCTCGCGGATCCGGGCGGCCACCTCGTCGGCGCCCTTGGCGACGACCCGTGGGGCCGACATGCCGGTCTCCTGGTACTCCAGCGCCACCGCGTAGTGGGAAGGGTTGGTGATGATCACGTCGGCCTCCGGCACCTTGCTCATCATCCGCCCGCGGGCCATGGCCTGCTGCTGCTGGCGGATGCGCCCCTTGACCTGGGGGTCGCCCTCGGACTCCTTGTGCTCGCGCTTCACCTCGTCCTTGCTCATGCGCAGCTTCTTGGCATGGCTCCACAGCTGGTAGGGCACGTCGATCAGGATCACCACCATCAGGGTCAGCACCATCAGGCCGCTGGCCTCGGCGGCCATGCCCATCGCCTTGGCCAGCGCCTGCTGGATCGGCTGATCCATCAGCGCCATGAAGTCGCCGCGGTTCAGGTAGAGGAACGTCACGGCCACGCTGCCCACCAGCAGCGACTTGGCGACCGCCTTGGCCAGTTCCACCAGCGCCTGGACGCCGAACAGGCGCTTCAGGCCCTTGAACGGGTTGAGCTTGCCTAGCTGGGGCTTGAGCGATTTCGCCGAGACCAGCCAGCCGCCGAGCAGCGCCGGAGCGACCAGGGCCACTACCGTCAGCAGCAGGAACAGGGGCATCAGGGCGTAGAGCGTGCGCTCGCCGAGGTCCAGCGCGTTGGTGAGCATCGGCGTGGTGTCCATCGCCTGGCGCCGCTCGAAGAGGAAGGCCTGTTCCATGACTACGCCCAGCTGGTCGTAGAGCAGGCCCCCCATCGACCAGAGCCCGGCCACGCCGGCCAGCAGCAGCATGAAGGTGGCCAGCTCCCGGGAACGGGCTACCTGGCCCTCCTCGCGCGACTTTTCCCGTCGTCGTGGGGTGGCCTCCTCCGTCTTTTCCTGATCGCTGTCTTGGTCGGCCATGGCCATTCACCGGACGGTCGTGCGGACCCTGGCCATTGTGTCGCTGGGGGGGAAGGGGCGATGCGTCAAAAAGGGCCGGTAATCGCGGTCTTATCCGCGACTCTCGGCCCCATGGACACGAAGGGAAGGCGGCGCGAGGCTAGAAGCCGAGCTCGTCCAGCAGGTCGTCGACCTGGTCCTGGCCGGTGACGATGCCCTCGGCCTCGGGCTTGACCTGGGGCCCGTTCAGAAGCTCCTCCTCGCGCGGCCGCTCGCCGCCGTGTCGCTGGTCCGAGGCACGCTTCTGGAACTCCTCCCGCGCCTTGCCTTCGGGCACGGCGTCGATCAGCACCTGTACCAGCTGGTGCTCGATCTCGCGGATCACGTCCATCATCTTCTTGATCACCTGGCCGGTCAGGTCCTGGAAGTCCTGGGCCATCATGATCTCGAGCAGCTCCTGGTGGGTCGCCTGGGTCCGCTGGGGCACGTCGCCCAGGTACTGCCGGGTGTCCTGCACGAGCTCGCGTGCCTCGTCGAGCGCCTTGGGCTCGGCGAACCACTGCGCCCAGCGGGCGTCCAACGCCTCGGCCCGCTCGCCGAGATCGTCCTGCAGCGGCTGGGCCCGGTCGATGGCGTTGAGCGCGCGCTCGGCCGCCTGCTCGGTCATGGTCGCCACGTAGCTCAGGCGGTCGCGGGCGTCGGGGATCGCCTCGGCCGCCCGCTCGATCTCCTTGTCGAGCCCCAGCTCGCGCATGCTCTCGCGCAGCATGCGCGTCAGCTGCCCGATGCGCTGTACCAGCTCGTCGCCGGACTCCTGCGGAGGGTCCTGGGACGGCATCTCGTTGCTCTTCATCCTCGCTCCTTGGTGCCGAACCGCTGCCGGCCGCCTTACATGCCCAGTTTTTCGAAGATCTTGTTGAGTTTTTCTTCCAGGGTGGCCGAGGTGAAGGGCTTGACGACATAGCCGTTGGCGCCCGCCTGGGCCGCCGCGATGATGTTCTCCTTCTTGGCCTCGGCGGTGACCATCAGCACCGGCAGGTCCTTCAGAGCGTCGTCGGCGCGGATCTGCTTGAGCATGTCCAGGCCGTCGAGGTTGGGCATGTTCCAGTCCGAGACCACGAACTCGAAGCCGCCCGCCTTGAGCTTGTTGAGGGCGTCCTGGCCGTCCTCGGCCTCCTCCACGTTGGTGAAGCCCAGCTCCTTGAGCAGGCTGCGCACGATACGGCGCATGGTCGGGAAGTCATCCACCACCAGGATGCTCATGTTCTTGTCTGCCATCGGAAATCCTCTTGCTGTCATGGCCTGCGGAAGCCGGCACGTCGGTGCCGGCCGCGTCTTGTATCGAACGAATCAGAACTCTTCCCACTCCTCCTCGGCGGCTGCCTGGCGAGCGGGCCGACGTGGAGGCGTGGGGCTGGGCCGGGGAGTGGCGGCGGGCGCCTCGGTGCGCGGGGCGGGCGCGGTGGCGCGCTCGCCCTCGGCCAGCTTGAAGACCGCGACCGCCTGCTCGAGACGATCGGCCTGCTCCTCCAGGGAGGCGGCGGCCGACGAGGCCTCCTGCACCAGGGAGGCGTTCTGCTGGGTGACCTGGTCCATCTGGCCCACCGCCTGGCTGACCTGCTCGATGCCGTCGCTCTGCTCCTGGGAGGCCGCGGAGATCTCGTCCATGATGTCGGTCACCCGGCGCACCGAGGTCACCACCTCCTGCATGGTGGTGCCGGCCTGCTCGACCAGGGTCGAGCCCTCCTGGACCTGGGTCACGGAGCCCTCGATCAGCCCCTTGATCTCCCTGGCGGCATCGGCACTGCGGCTGGCCAGCTTGCGCACCTCCTCGGCGACGACCGCGAAGCCGCGACCGTGCTCGCCGGCGCGGGCCGCCTCCACCGAGGCGTTGAGTGCCAGGATGTTGGTCTGGAAGGCGATGGAGTCGATCACCCCGGTGATGTCGGCGACCTTCTGGGAGCTGCCGGCGATGCCGTGCATGGTCTGCACCACCCGCTCGACCACCTCGCCGCCGCGCTCGGCGGTCTGGGTCGCCTCCTGGGCGAGACCGTTGGCCTGACGCGCGTTGTCGGCGTTCTGGCGCACGGTGGCGCTGATCTCCTCCATGCTGGAGGCGGTCTGCTCGAGGGAGGCTGCCTGCTGCTCGGTGCGCGAGGAGAGGTCGTTGTTGCCGCTGGCGATCTCGCGGCTGCCGACGTGGATGGAATCCGTGCCGTCGCGCACGTCGGTGACGATGCGGATCAGGCTGTGCTGCATGTCGCGCATGGCGGTGAAGAGCTGGCCGATCTCGTTGCGGCTTTGCACCCGGATCTCTCCGGAGAGATCGGCCCTGGCAATCCGTTCCAGGGTCTCCACGGCGATGCGCAGCGGGGTGATGACGATCCGGTGCAGGCCGACGTAGATCAGTGCTACCAGCAGCGCGACCAGGCCCAGGAGGATGATCTCGGCCCGGTGCATCAGGGTCGAGGTGTCCTGATATTCCGCCAGCATCTGCTCGCCGCGTGCATCGGCGTAGCGCACGAAGTCGGTGAGGGCGTCGTCCTGGGCGTCGGCCGGCGCGTCCATCGCGTTGCGCAGCGCGTTGAACGCGTCGATGTCTTCCTGCCCGAGGGCCCGGGACTGCTGACGGGCGAGGGCGAGCATCTCGACGAAGGACGCCTCGACCCGATCGCCCAGGGCCTGGCCCTGCGCGGTGCGCGGGATGCTGGCGAAGGCCTCGAAGCGCGCCTCGGCGCGCTCGAGCTGGTCCTCCGCCGCGGCACGGTGCGCCTCGGCCTGCGCCTGCTGTCCGAGCATGAGGTGGTTGGACGCCACCTCGAGGTCCAGCAGGGTGCCGGTCAGCAGGGCATCCGCCCGGTTGATCTCGTTGAGTTGGGCCACGTTGATCCGGTCCAGGGTCGCGAGGGTGTCCTCGGCCGAGCGGCTGGTCAGCAGCCCCATGACGGCTATCGCGGCGATGAAGGCCACGAAGCAGACCAGCACGGCCAGCATGGCCGCGTGAAGGCTGATGTTGCGCAAGAGACGTGTCATGCCGACGCTTCCTTCTTGGTTGGGACCGGGCGCCTTGCCCGATGACGATATGCGTCCTGTCTAGACCCGCTGGGCGCGGCCCGAGGCCGCCGCGAGAGAGAGCAGGCGCGGTGCCATCGCGTCCAGGGGCAGTACCTCGCTCGCCGCGCCCAGGGCGACGGCCTCCCGGGGCATGCCGTAGACCACGCAGCTCGCCTCGTCCTGGGCGAGAGTGGCGGCCCCTGCCTGGCGCATCTCCAGCAGCCCGGCCGCCCCGTCCTTGCCCATGCCGGTCAGCAGCACGCCGATGGCGTTGCGACCCGCCTGGCCGGCGGCGGAGTGGAAAAGCACGTCCACCGAGGGGCGGTGGCGGTTGACCGGCGGGCCGTCGTCGAGGCGGGCGATGTAGTTGGCGCCGCTGCGCGCGAGCTTGAGGTGGGCGTCGCCGGGGGCGATATAGGCGTGGCCGGGCAGGATGCGCTCGCCGTCGGCGGCCTCCTTGACGCTGATCTGGCACAGGCGGTCGAGGCGCTCGGCGAAGGAGCGGGTGAAGCCCCCGGGCATGTGCTGGGTGATCAGGATCGCGGGACTGTTGGCCGGCAGCGGTTCGAGCACCTGGCGGATCGCCTCGGTGCCGCCGGTAGAGGCACCGATGATGATCAGCTTCTCGCTGGAGACCATCGGCGCCTTGAGCGGCTGGGGGCCCGGCGTATTCGGGCGCCGCGCCTGGTGCGGCCGAGAGCGGGCCGCGGCGCGCAGCTTCTCGGCGATCTCCGAGGCGTACTCCATCATGCCGTGGCGGATGCCCAGCGATGGCTTGGCCACGAAGTCCAGGGCCCCGAGCTCCAGGGCGCGCAGCGTCACCTCGGAGCCGGACTGGGTCAGCGAGGAGACCATCAGCACCGGCATGGGGCGCAGGCGCATCAGGCGCTCGAGGAAGTCGAGGCCGTCCATGCGCGGCATCTCGACGTCGAGCGTCAGCACGTCGGGGTTGTGGCGCTTGATCAGGTCGCGGGCCACCAGGGGATCGGGGGCCACGGCCACGACCTCCATGTCGGGCTGATGGTTGATGATGTCCGTCAGCAGGTCGCGTATCAGCGCCGAATCATCGACACACAGCACCTTGATGGGGTTGGCGCTCAAGGGATCTCTCCTGTTGTCTGGCGGCCCGCGGGGTGGCCGCGCGGACCGACCATGCCTCCTCTATCGGCCGCGGTCGGCAGGACTTTAACGGTCAGCGTGCGGGCATGCGGACGTAGACGGTCTGGCCGCGCAGGCGAAAGGCATCGGTGATGTAGGAAAAGCTCTCGGAGTGGCCGGCGAACAGCAGGCCGTCGGGCTTGAGCAGCGGCGCGAAGCGCTCCAGGATCCGCTTCTGGGTGGGTTTGTCGAAGTAGATCATGGTGTTGCGACAGAAGATCGCATCGAAGGGGCCGCTCACTGGCCACTGGGGGGCGAGCAGGTTGAGCGGCTGGAAGTCGATCATCTCCGCGATCTCCGGGCGAACGCGTGCGAAACCCTTGTGGGTGCCCTTGCCGCGCTGGAAGAAGCGCTTGGTGCGCGCCTCGTCGAGCTTGCACACCTGCTCCAGGGGATAGATGCCGGCCCGGGCCCGGGCCAGGGCATCGGTGTCGATATCGGTCGCCACGACCTCGGACTGGGCGGCGCGCGCGCCCAGCGTCTCCATCAGCGTCATGGCGATGGAGTAGGACTCCTCGCCGGTCGAGGCCGCGGCACACCAGATGCGGACCCTGCCCGGGCGTGCCCGCACGTGGTCGGCGAGCAGCGGGAAGTGGTGCGCCTCGCGGAAGAAGGCCGTGAGGTTGGTGGTCAGCGCGTTGGTGAAGGCCTCCCACTCGCGCGCCTCGGGCTGGCGCTCCAGGCGCGCCAGGTAGTCGGCGAAGCGGATCAGGCCGTGATGGCGCAGGCGCTTCGCCAGGCGACTGTAGACCATCTCGCGCTTGTGCTCGGCGAGCACGATGCCCGCCCGCTGGTAGATCAGCTGGCGGATCCTGGCGAAATCGGCGTCGGTCAGCTCGAGATCACGCTCGAGCCGACCTCCTCCCCAGCCGCCTTGCTCCGGCGGCATCTCGACGTTGTGGGACGCGCTCAAAACTCCTCCCACTCCTCGACCGGTTCGGGCTGGCGATTCCGGCGCCGCGGCGTGGCCGGCGCGGTCTCATGACTCGCGGACGAAGACGACGAGGACGCCTCGGCGCCGGCCTCGGTGCGCGTGCGGCGCTCGGCCAGGGAGGGCGCTCGCTCCATGCCCGCCCCTCGCAGGCGGAAGGCGGCGATGGCATTGCCGAGCAGCCCGGCCTGATGCTCGAGCTCGCCGGCGGCGCGTGCCGAGGCCTGGACCCGCTCGGCGTTCTGCTGGGTCACCTGGTCCATCTCCACCACCGCGGCGTTGATCTGACCGATGCCGTTGCTCTGCTCCTCGGAGGCGGCGGTGATCTCGCCCATGATGTCGTTGACCCGGGTGGAGGCCTCGAGGACGGCATTGAGGGAGCTCTCGGCGCGGCGCACCAGCTCGGCGCCGTCATCGATCTGGCGGGCCGAGCCGTCGATCAGCTCGCGGATCTCACTGGCAGCATCGGCGCTGCGGCCGGCCAGCTTGCGCACCTCGCCGGCCACCACGGCGAAGCCACGGCCCTGCTCGCCGGCACGGGCCGCCTCCACCGAGGCGTTGAGCGCCAGGATGTTGGTCTGAAAGGCGATGGAGTCGATGACGTTGATGATCTCGGTCATCTTGCGCGAGCCGGCGGTGATCTCGCCCATGGTCTCGACGACCTGGTGCATCAGCTTGCCGGTCTCCTGGGTGCGTTCGGCGTTCTCGGAGGCCAGGCCGCTGGCCTGGCGGGCGTTGTCCGAGTTGTGCTGCACGGTGGTGGTCATCTCCTCCATGCTCGAGGCGGTCTGCTGCAACGAGGCGGCCTGCTGCTCGGTGCGCGCGGAGAGGTCCTCGTTGCCCGAGGCGATATCCCGCGCCGCCGGGGTCACCACGCGGATGCCGCCGTTGACGTCGCCGACGATGCTGCCGAGGCTCTTGCGCATGATGTCCAGCGCCTCCATCAGGCGACCCAGCTCATCGCGACGGCGCGGCGGCACGTCGGCGGCGAGGTTGCCCGAGGCGATCTGCAGGGTGAAGGCCTGGGCCTCACGCAGCGGTCGCAGCATGGCGCGCAGGGTCAGGGTACCGATCACGATCAGGGCCAGCAGGCCGAGGCCCAGCATGCCGGCCTGGAGCATCAGCATCTGACGCTGCTCGGCGCGGGCCTCGTTGGCCAGCATGGCCGCATCGGCCTGCTTGCTCTCGATCATCGCGTTGATCTCTCTCGAGAGCGCCTCACCCATCGCCTGCATCTCCTCGATGTGCGGCGGCAGGTTGGTGAACATCTCGAACGACTCCTCGGTCTGGAACAGCGCGACGGCGCGTCCCAGCCCCTCCTCGAGGTAGCGGGTCAGCACCGCATCGAAGGCGTCGGCCTCGCCGCTCTGGTTGACCTCCCGGGCCCGATAGTCGTCCCAGATGGACGCCAGCTCCGCTCGGGTCTGCGCGAGCCGCTCGGCGTTCTGCTCCTTGGCCTCGATCAGTTCCAGGCGCTTCTCGCCCGCCAGCGTCTGGTGGGCCCGGGTCGCGAGCTGGTCGATCTGCTGCAGGCGGGCGACGTCCTGAAGGCCGTCGCGGTCCAGGGTCTGCAGGCGTTCGCCCGAGGCCTGAAGCCCGTAGAGCCCCATGGCGCCGCTCGCCGAGAGCAGCAGGCCGGCGATGACCACCATGGTCACCACTCGGGCCCGCAGGCTGCGCAGGTTGAGCCGGCCCAGGCGGCCGGCCAGTCCGCGGCGGCGCAGCTGGCCGCGCTCCAGGGTGAGGTGGCGCCCCTTGCCCTCGCGGATCAGGGCGTAGGCCTTCTCGGCCTGCTCGATCGCCTCGGGGCGCGGCTTGACCCGCACCGAGGCGTAGCCGACCACCTCACCGTTCTCGACCACCGGCGAGACGCTCGCCTCCACCCAGTAGTGGTCGCCACTCTTGTGACGGTTCTTGACCAGCCCCTTCCAGTGCTCGCCGGCCGCCAGGGTGTCCCAGAGGTTCTGGTAGGCCGCCTCGGGCATGTCCGGGTGGCGGACCAGGTTGTGGGGCGCGCCGATCAGCTCCTCATGGCTGAAGCCGCTGACCTCGATGAAGGCCGGGTTGGCGTAGGTGATGCGCCCCTTGAGATCCGTGCGCGAGATCAGGAAGTGCTCATCGTGGAGCGGGCGTTCCCGCTGGGTGACCGGCTGGTTGTTACGCATGCGATATCCCCTGCTGAGGTAATGGACTAGGCGTTTTGATTGTTATGGTCTGCCGCCGCTGGCGGCGTCGCGATCCGGGGCCTCAGAACGACTCCCACTCGTCGTCTCGTTCGCTCCGGGCGTGTTCCCTGTCACCGCCGCGGCGTTCCGGCGTCTGGCTCGACATCAGCGATGGCATCCAGCGCGCCAGGTCCTGGGCGTTGGCCTCGTGCGAACGGTCGACCTCGCGCTCGCCGCCCTGCGGGTCGATCCGGAAATGCGTCACGGCGACCTTGAGCCGGCTGGCCTCGGCCTCCAGCTGGTTGGCCGAGCTGGCCGCCTGCTGGACGAGCTCGGCGTTCTGCTGGGTGACCTGATCCATCTGGGTGACGGCCTCGTTGACCTGGGCGATGCCGTTGCTCTGCTCGCTGGAGGCGGCGGCGATCTCGTCCATGATGTCGCTGACCCGCTGTACCGCCTGGACGATCTCTTCCATGGTCTGGCCGGCCTGGTCGACGCTGGCGGTGCCGGCATCGACCTGCTTGACCGAGGCCTGGATCAGGTCGCGGATCTCGCTGGCGGCATTGGCGCTGCGGCTGGCCAGGCTGCGCACCTCCTGGGCGACCACGGCGAAGCCGCGGCCGTGTTCGCCCGCCCGGGCCGCCTCCACCGAGGCGTTGAGCGCCAGGATGTTGGTCTGGAATGCGATGGCGTCGATGGTGCCGATGATCTCCGCCACCCGGTGGGAGCCCCGGCTGATCTCGTGCATGGTGGTGACCACCTCGCCGACCACTTCGCCGCCCTGGCGGGCGGTGCGGGTGGCCTCGGTGGCGAGCTGGCTGGCCTGCTGGGCGTTCTCGGCGTTCTGGCCCACGGTGGAGGAGAGCTCCTCCATGCTGGAGGCGGTCTCCTCCAGGGAGGCGGCCTGCTGCTCGGTGCGCGCGGAGAGGTCGTTGTTGCCGCTGGCGATGCGCTGGGAGCCCTGATAGATCGCCTCGCCGCTGGTGCGCACCTTGCCCACCGTCTCGGCGAGCCCCTGCTGCATCTGCGCGAGCGAGTGATAGAGCCGCCCGATCTCGTTGTTGCCGCGGCGCGGGATCGCCTGGGCCAGATCGCCCTGCTCCATGCGCTCGAAGTAGCCGACCAGCCGCCCCAGCGGGCGGATGACGTTGACGGTCACGCCCCACAGCACCCCGACGATGGTCAGGGCGGCGATGACCAGGGCGGCGATCATCAGCAGTTGCAGCAGGCCGACCTGCTCGAAGAAGCCATTGTAGAGGGCGCGGCCGTTCTGCTCGGCGGCGACGAAGAAGGTCACCGCGTCGTCGTAGAAGGCCTGGGTGAGCGTCTCCACCGTGTCGTGCAGGATCGAGAAGGCCTCGGCGCTACCCTCGGTCAGCGCCTGTTGCTGGGGCCGCAGCCCCTCGTTCATCAGCGCCGTGAAGCGCTCCTCCACCGCGGCGATCCGGGCCTGCTGCTCCGCCTGGCGCGGCAGGGCCAGGAACTCCCGGAAGGTCGCCTCGACCGCGTCGAGCTCCTCGCCCAGCGACTCGGCCTCGGCCTTCACCGTCTCCCGCTCTTCCGGCCACACGGCCTGGGCGAGGCGCGCGTGGAGGTTGCGCAGCTCCATCTGCGCGAACAGCATCTGCGTATTGGCGCGATTCAGCGCCGAGACCTGGTCCACGTTGACCCGGTTGAGGGTCTGCAGCGACGACTCGCTGTAGCGCACGCTGTAGAGGCCCAGCCCGCTCAGCACCAGCACCAGGGCGGCGAAGACCGTGAGCACCAGGCTCCAGCTGACCCGCACGGTCATGTTGTCGAGAAGCTTCACACGATTCTCCTGTGGTCGGGCGGCCGTGGCCGCCCCGGTGATTGAAGGGCCGTCAGGCCTCGGCCGGCTCGCGCGTCTCGTGCTCCGCGGGCCTGGTGAGCCCGGCGGCCGGCGCGGTGTCCTCGTCGCCGGGCGTGGCGACGCGGAAATGCGCCACTCGTTCGCGCAGGTGCTGCGCCCTGGCCGTGAGGCGCCGCGCGGTGTCGGTGTTGCCCTCCACCAGGCCGGCGTTCTGCTGGGTCATGCGATCCATCTGGGTGACCGCCACGCCCACCTGCTCGATGCCCTGGCTCTGTTCTCGGGTGGCGGTGGAGACCTCGTCCATCAGGGCGCTGAGCTGGTCGATGTCCCGGGCCATGCCGGCGATCAGCGCATCGGTCTCCTTCACCTTGCGCGTGCCCTCGACGACCTTGGCGTCGGAGCGCTCGATCAGCGCCTTGATCTCGTGGGTCGCCGTGGCCGAGCGGCTGGCCAGGTTGCGCACCTCCTCGGCGACCACCGCGAAGCCGCGGCCGTGCTCGCCCGCCCGGGCCGCCTCCACCGAGGCGTTGAGCGCCAGGATGTTGGTCTGGAAGGCGATGGCGTCGATGGTGTCGACGATGGTGGTCATCTGGGTCGCGCTGTCGTTGATCTCGGTGATGGCGCCCACCACGTCCTCCATCGCCGCCCGGCCGCGTGCGGCGTTGGCGGAGGTGTCGCCGGCCAGGGTGCTGGCCCGCTCGGTGTGCTCGGCGTTGTGGTGCACCGTGGTCGTCAGCTCCTCCATGCTCGAGGCGGTCTCGGCCAGGGCCGCGGCCTGCTGCTCGGTGCGCGTGGCCAGCTCGTCGTTGCCGGCGCCGAGGGCGTCCACCTCGCCGTTCACGGCGTCGCTGTCGCGGTGGATTTCGCCGATGGTGGTGGCCAGGGCGCGGCGCATGCGCTCGATGTCGTAGAGCAGGCTGCCCCGGTCACCGCCGCGCAGCCGCACCTCCCGGGTGAGATCGCCGTCGGCGATGATGCCGACCGCCTCGGCGGCATAGCGCGGGTCGCCGCCCAGGGCGCGGGTCACGCCGCGGATCACCATCATCATCAGCAGGCTCACCGGCACGCCGATGACCAGCAGGGCCAGCAGGGTGCGGGTCAGCGAGGCGATGAAGGCGGCATCGATGTCGTCGATGTAGACGCCGGTGCCGACGATCCAGCCCCAGGGGGCGAAGCGCTCGTGGTAGGAGGACTTCGGGATGGGCTCGCTGCCCTCCTCGTGCTCCCAGAGGTAGTCGACGTAGCCGTCGTCCCGGGCGACGTCCTCGGCGAACTCGCGGAACAGGTAGCGGTCCTCGACGTTCTGGAAGTCGCCCACCTCGGTGCCCACCGGCAGGCGCGGATGGCTGAGCAGGGCATAGTCGTCGTCGAAGATGTAGAAGTAGCCGCGCCCCTCGTCGTAGCGCATGGCCTTGATCAGCGAGGCGGCCTGGGCCTTGGCCACCTCGGGGGCGAGCTCGCCGGCCGCGACCCGCTCGGCCTGGCCCTCGAGGGTCGACATCGCCAGGTCGACATAGACCTCGAGTGCCGCACGGCGCTCGTCGAGCATGGTCTGGCGGGTCTCCCAGGCGTTCCAGCCGACCATCAGCAGCATGGCCAGCCAGATGAGTCCGAGTGATCCCCACAGCTTTTGTGTTGTTGTCAGTTGCCGCATCGTGCCGCCTCTCGCGGGTCATTGGGTCATTGGGTCATCGCGTCATGATGGGGCCGGTCGAGGGTCATTCGCCGGCGGAGTCGACCAGGGCCATCTCCTCGCTGGTCAGCAGCTTGTCGATGTCGACCAGCACCAGCATGCGGTCCTCGAGGCTGCCCAGGCCGCTCAGGAAGTCGGAGGAGAGGGTGACGCCGAACTCCGGGGCCGGCTTGATCTGCTCGGGGGTGAGGGTCATGACGTCCGAGACGCCGTCCACCACGATGCCCACCACTCGCTCGCCGACGTTGACCACGATCACCACCGTCTGGCCGCCGTACTCGACGTGCTCGAGGTGGAACTTGATGCGCAGGTCGACGATCGGGACGATGATGCCGCGCAGGTTGGTCACGCCCTTGATGAACGCCGGGGCATTGGCGATACGGGTGACGTTCTCGTAGCCACGGATCTCCTGCACCTTGAGGATGTCGATGGCGTACTCCTCCTCGCCCAGCGAGAACACCAGGAACTCGCGGTTGTGGGCCTCGGAGGCGGCGTGCTCGGCGTTGCGTGTCAGGCTGGTCATGATGGGACTCCCTCGTTGCGGAACAGCGTTGAGTGATCGGAGGCGTGCTGCGGGCGACGCGCTTCCTTCTTGGCACGGTTGAGGCGGTGCAGGTCGGCGATGTCGAGGATCAGTGCCACGCTGCCGTCGCCGAGGATGGTCGCCGCCGAGACGCCAGGCACCTTGCGATAGTTGGTCTCGAGGTTCTTCACCACCACCTGCTGCTGCCCGATCAGGTCGTCCACCAGCAGGGCGTAGCGGCGCCCCTCGCCCTGGACGATCACCGCGATGGTCTCGTCGAGCTCGGTCTTGGCGTCCGCCACGTCCAGCGCCGCGTGCACGGCGACCACCGGCAGGTACTCGTCGCGGACCTTGAGCACCACGTCGTCGCCGGCCATGGCGTAGAGGTCCTCGCGGGAGGGCTGCAGGGACTCGAGCACGGTGGAGAGCGGCAGGATGAAGACCTCGTTGCCCACCTTGATCGACATGCCGTCGAGGATCGCCAGGGTCAGCGGCAGCACGATCCGCGTGGTGGTGCCCTGGCCCTTGCGGGACACGATCTCGACGTGGCCGCCCATGCCCTGGATGTTGCGCTTGACCACGTCCATGCCCACGCCGCGACCGGAGACGTCGCTGACCTCCTTGGCGGTGGAGAAGCCGGGGGCGAAGATCAGCTGCCACACCTCGTCGTCGCTCATGGTGTCGGAGACCGCCAGGCCGCTGTCGCGGGCCTTGGCGAGCAGCTTGTCGCGATCCAGGCCGGCGCCGTCGTCGATCACCTCGATAAGGATGTTGCCGCCCTGGTGCTGGGCCGAGAGGGTCAGGCGGCCGGTGCTCGGCTTGCCCGCCGCCTCGCGGGTCTCCGGGGCCTCGATGCCGTGGTCGAGGCTGTTGCGGACCAGGTGGGTGAGCGGATCGATGATGCGCTCGGTGAGGCTCTTGTCGAGTTCGGTGGACTCGCCCTCGGTGACCAGTTCCACGTCCTTGTCGAGCTTGCCGGCGAGGTCGCGGACCAGGCGCGGGTAGCGACTGAACACGTAGTCCATGGGCACCATGCGTACCGACATCACTGCCTCCTGGAGGTCCCGGGCGTTGCGCTGCAACAGGCTCATGCCGTTGAGCAGGCCGCCGTGGGCGACGCCGTCCAGCTCGCTGACGGTCTGGTCGAGCATCGACTGGGTGATGATCAGCTCGCCCACCAGGTTGATGATCTGGTCGACCTTGTCCACCGAGACGCGGATCGAGCTGGACTCCCCCCCCGCCTTGGCCTTCTTCGCCTTGGGCTTGCCGCCCTCCGGCCTCGCATCTGATGCCTTGGCACCCTCCTTCGGGGCCGGCGCTTGTGCGGCGTTCGCCTCGGCGGGCGTCTCCGGCGGGTGCGTCTCCCGGGCGGCGGAACCCCCGGGGACCGACGCCCCGGTGTGCTCCGGGGTCGCCTGGGCCTCCGGGGCGGCGACCCGGACCTCCAGCTGGTCGGGCTCGACGATGAAGCACATCACCGCCTCGATGTCGTCGCCGCCGGTCGTGGTCAGGAGCGTGACTTCGTAGCGGGTCTCGTCGCCGTGCAGCGCCTGCACCGTGCCGAGCTGGGCGAGCTCCTCCACCAGCAGGCCGCGATCCTTCTCGCCGACGTTCAGCAGGGCCACGGTCAGCGTCTGCTCGCCCGAGGCGGTCGACGCCTTCCCGGCGGCGGGGTTGCACTCGGGCTCGGGCGCTGCCTGCTCCGGCTCCGACGGCGCCTTACTCGGGGCGGCCGGGGTGCCGCTGGCCGCTTCGAGCTCCTGGCCGATCTCCTCCAGCGCCAGCTGCTGCAGGGTCTGGCAGATCCGCGCGAAGGCCTCCTGGTCGGGCACTTCCTCGTTGCGATAGGCGTCCAGCTGGTCGTGGAGCATGTCCTTGGTTTCCAGAAAGGTGTCGACGATGTCCCGGCGCAGGGTCAGCTCCCCGCGGCGCGTGTGATCGAGCAGGTTCTCGAAGAGGTGCGTGGTCTTCTGCAGCACGTCGAAGCCGAAGGTGCCGGCGCCGCCCTTGATCGAGTGCGCGGCCCGGAAGATGGCGTTGAGCTGCTCGGCGTCCGGCGCCTCGAGGTCGATCTCGAGCAGGTGGCGCTCCATGTCGGCGAGCAGCTCCTCGGCCTCCTCGAAGAAGGTTTCATAGAAATCGGTGATATCCATGCGCGTATCCCCACCCAGGAATGGTTGTCGCCCCTCAGGGTCGTGGTTATTCGTTACCGAGCGCTTCCTGCAGGCTGCGGTTGAATCGCTCCAGCGGCGCCTCGTCGCCGACGCTTCCCGGCGGCCGGCCGAGCGGTGACGGCGTACCGGCCCCGTCGAGCACGCCCGGCGAGCGGATGCGCGTGGCGACCTCGCGGAACAGCACCAGCAGCTCGATGCGGCGATTGACGGGATCGCTGGCCTCGCTGCCGGGCATCACGATCCGGTCGGCGAAGCCCGAGACTCGCAGCAGCTTGGCCGGGTTGAGTCCTCCGGCCACCAGCTCCCGGCGCGAGGCGTTGGCGCGGTCGCTCGAGAGCTCCCAGTTGCCGTAGCCGCGGTAGCCGTTGAGATAGGCCAGGCTGTCGGTGTGGCCGCTGATGCTGAGGTCGTTGGGCAGCTCGTTGAGCAG
Organism: Halomonas sp. THAF5a; assembly: GCF_009363755.1. NCBI lineage: Bacteria > Pseudomonadati > Pseudomonadota > Gammaproteobacteria > Oceanospirillales > Halomonadaceae > Halomonas > Halomonas sp. THAF5a. Next base: position 85,808 of record NZ_CP045417.1, read on the forward strand.
CGGCGCCATGGTGCGCAGCAGGTCGCGCATGTAGGGCGCGACCCGGGCGCTGCCCAGCTCGAACATCGGGCGCTGCTCGGTGTCGAGCAGCTGGATGCGCAGGCCCTCGGGGGTCATGTCGAAGCGCAGTTGCTGCTGCAGCTGGCGCAGGTCCGGATCCACCGCGATGGCGCTCTCGATGCGCTGCTGGAGGTCGCGAAAGGCGCGGCGCTGCCGATCGCTGGGACGGGTCTGGGTGCGCAGGTCGATGCGGGCCCGCTCGCCTTCTGCATGCACCGGGTCGGGGCCGCCGCCCGGGATCACGTTGGGGCTGCGCGCTGCGCCGTCACCGCCGCTGATGGCGGTCAGCAGCGGGGTGCGAAAGTACTCGGAGATGGCCTCACGCTGGCGCTGGTCGGACTGCGAGAGGATCCACATGACCAGGAACAGCGCCATCAGGGCCGTCATGAAGTCCGCCAGGGCGATCTTCCAGCTGCCGCCGTGGTGTCGATGGACGACCTTCTTGCGGCGGATGATGATGGGTCTGCGGTTCTGACTCATGCGCCGCCGTCACCCGCCCGGGCAGTGCGAACGTACTCCTCGAGCTCACTGAAGCCGGGGCGCTCTTCGGTGTGCAGCGCCTTGCGGCCGAACTCCACGGCGAGCTGGGGGGCATAGCCGTGGAGGCTCGCCAGCAGGGTGACGCGCATGCACTGGAGGATCTTTTCCACCTCCTTGGCCTGACGCTCGACGCGACTCGCCAGGGGGTTGACGAAGCCGTAGCCGGCGAGAATGCCGAGGAAGGTCCCGACCAGGGCGTGGGCGATCATCTGGCCCATCTCGTCGGGGGCCGCATCGGCCGTGCTCAGCGCCTTCACCACGCCCATCACCGCCGCCACGATGCCGAAGGCCGGCATGGCGTCCCCCACCTTGGCGATGGCATCGGCCGGGACATGGGCCTCCTGTTCGAAGGCCTCGATCTCATGGAGCATCAGCTCGTCGAGCTCCATGGGATCCATGCTGCCGCTGACCATCAGGCGCAGATAGTCGATGAGGAAGGCCATGATCAGCGGGTCGGCGAGGACCCGGGGGTGCTCATTGAACAGCACGCTCTCCTGGGGATTATCGATGTCGCGCTCGATGCCCAGCATGCCGTCGCGGCGAATCTTCGTGAGCATCTTGTACTGCAGCGCGAGCAGCTCCATGTAGAGCGCCTTGTCGTACTTGTTGGAGCGGCGCAGCCGGCCGAAGATGCGAAAGGTGGCCTTGATCGCCTTGCCATTGTTGGCGGCGATGAAGGCGCCGATGCCGGCACCGCCGATCATCAGGAATTCCGTCGGCTGAAAGAGCGGACCCAGGTGGCCGCCCGCCAGGGCGAAGCCCCCGAACACGGAGAGGATGACGACGAGGTAGCCGATGGGTATTAACACTGCCGGTATCCCTAGCGAGACGATGAATGATGGTCTTCATCGGATATCGGCGGTCACGCGCGAGACTTGAGGGGGCGTGCAACTCGTGGCGGAAAAGTCGCGGTGGCGCTGCAGCGCGCGGCCGGGCCTGTGGGGTCAGGCCCGGCGGTGGTCGAGCGTTGCCGGCGTCGGCTCGGGCTCCGCTTCCTGCCGGCGCTTACGGGTCTTGCCGGCTCGCGAGGGGGGCTGACAGATGCCGCAGACATAGTCATGGGTCGGGCTGTGGGCGTGCGCCACGAAGTGGCCGCCACAGCGGGTGCAGGCCGAGAGCTGCAGCAGGTCGCTCTCGAAGAAGCGCACCAGGGTCCAGGCGCGAGTCAGGCCCAGCACCGTGTCGGCGCCGTCGATCTCCACCTGCTCGGCATAGAGCCGATAGGCCTTGATGAAGGCCTCCATACGCTCGCAGCCCTGATCCTCCTGGAGGCGCAGGAAGACGTTGTAGAACAGTGAGGAGTGGATGTTCGGCATCCAGGTGATGAACCAGTCCGTGGAGAAGGGCAGCATGCCCTTGGGCGGTGACATGCCGCGTATCTCCTTGAACAGGCGGATCAGCCGGGCCCGGCTCAGGTCGGTCTCGGTCTCCAGCACCTGCAGGCGGGCGCCGAGTTCGATCAGATCGATGGCCAGCTGCACCTGCTGCATTTCCTCGACCAGGCTCTTGCAGGACATCGCCTACTGCTCCCCGGCGGGCGAGGCCGCCGATCGGGACGCCATCATCAGCGATGCGTGGAACTGGCTGAGGCCCTGTTCCCGGGGATTATGGGTCAGCTGGCGCAGCTGTTCGGCGCTGTCGTGCCCGAAGTGGCAGAGCAGCTGGTTGATGCGCGATAGCCGCGTCAGCTGGCGCGCGTTGAGCTCCTGAAGGAGATCCGCCAGTTCGTCGTCGATCTTGAGGCGAAACTTGGCCGTGGCCCGATCCTCGTTGATCAGGCGCTGAGCGAGCAGGAGGTAGGCGAGGTTCATCTCATGAATCTCGTCGATATGGCTGTTGATCTGCATGACTTCCTGTCGACTCCCAACCGTGATGGCATGGACGTGCGCCGATGACCGCTGCTCCGCTATACCAGCGCGGCATGGCCGAGCAGCGTCTTCCGGGGGGGAGTATTGTCAGCGCTTGGGGGGGGATGCAATCGTGCGGCAGGGCATTCTGGCGTGGGGCGATCGCCAGAATTGGTGTTACCTAATAAAAAAGATGAGGAAAATCATGCTTCTTGGACTGTATCTCCAAAATTAAATCAAACTTAGTTTTTTACAAAAGCTTACATAGATTGCCGCGATGAAACCCATAGCGATTGCCTATTGCGCTAGCTGACTGGCGGCGGCGCTGCCTCGGGCGCTTGTTCATATACCCAGACCAGCAGCTCCGCGATGACCTGGTAGAGTCGCGGGGGGATCGCCTCATCCAGGTCCAGCTGCATCAGCAGGCCGACCAGCTCCGGCGCGTCATGCACGTGGATCCCCTGGCGGTGCGCTTCGGCGATGATGCGCTCGGCCAGCTCGCCATACCCCTGGGCCACGACTCTTGGGGCGTCATTGGCGTCGTGGTAGGCCAGGGCAACGGCCTGGCGGCGTCCCCGCGTGGGATGATCGCTCATGGCGTCGACTCCTCCATCAGTGGGCCCAGCTCGACCTGGATCGTGCCGAAGCCATGGCCGGCCAGTCGGGCACGGAGGCTCTCCAGGTCATGTTCGAGTCGCTGCCGGCTCGACTCGCGGGCCAGGCGCAGGTCGATCTCCACGCGCTCCGCGTCCATCCATAGCGAGGCCGTCAGGCGGCCGAGTCCGTCGACCTCCAGGTCGATCTCCGAACGCCAGCCGCGCTGCTCGGCGTCCCGGCGGCTGGAGTCGTCCTGCTCGCCGCTCGGGCGGTCCTGGTGCCCCGGGGGCAGCTGAATCACCAGTGCCATGAAGAGCCCACTCCAGACGTCGCCCTCCCAGCGCAGGGCGGGCGTCACCAGCATCTCGAGCTGGTGGCGAACGATGCCCTGCAGACTCTCGTGAATCGGTGGCCCCGCAGGGGCTCGCGGTAGTGGCTCGGCCATTGGCTCGCGGGCGGCGGCGGCCGGTGCCGCCGCGGGCGCGGCGTTGGCCGGGGGCGGCGAGGCGAGGGGAGCGCCGGTCGGCGGTGCCTGTGGTCCAGGGTTCGCCCCGCGGGGCAGGGGTGCGCCGGGAAGGAAGGGCAGGTCGCGGGGGCCGGCAAGCCCGCTCGGGGCAGTGTCGCCCTGCCGCGCACTCGTGAGGGTGAACGGCAGGGTTCGCCACATCTGGGGCTCTTGCTGGAGCTGCTGGCGAGGCATCTCTCCCTTGAACCAGCGGGCCAGGTGCGACTCGTAGAAGAGCCCGCTGTGGCGGATGCTCTCCTCCAGGCGAGCCGCCACACCGGCCGGCGTCGGTGCCTGTCCGGCCGGCAGCAGCTGCGTCGCGGGGCTGACCGAGGAGGGCGGCGCCGGAAAGCGTACCAGCAGGTCGGCGATGGTGAGTGCGGAGCGGCTGAGGTGGGTCTGGGTCGAAGCGGGTGACGGCCCCGGGGTCGTCAGCGGCTGAGAGGGGCGATCCGATGCGGCTCCCGGGGTGCGCCCCGCTCCCGGTAGCGGCGTCGACGGGTGCCGGGCATCGAGGCGCGAGTCGCTGTGCAGGGCCTTCGGTGCGTCGGCGGGCGAGGTCGGCTTGACCGGCTGGTTGAGGTCCTTGGGCGGCTGGGTATCGACGCGCTTGCCCAGCACCTGGTGCAGCAGGGTATCCAGCAGCGGGGTGATGCCGCTCACCGGGCGCGGCTGCCTTGGCCGGGATGGCCCGGCTCGCCGACATCATAGGCGCGGTGCAGCTTGCGCTGTCGCTGGGCGGCCCCGATCAGTTCGCTCAGCTCGTCGCGACGCTCGATCAGGCGCGTGCGGATCTCGAGGTCATTCTCGAGGATCTCCTCGAGCAGCGTCGCCTTGCGGGCTCGATGCTCGGCGTCCAGCGGGTGTCCGGCCTCGAGCGCCGCCAGCTGCTCCACCAGCACGAGATAGGTGCTCTCCTGGTCGATCAGGGCCGGCCAGTCGGCGTCGCGCGCCGCGCTCAGCATGTGGCGGGTGCGCGACAGCAGCGCCTCGTAGTACTCGACCAGGGCCTGCTGGCCGATGGGTTCTCCGCCGTACTCCATGCTCACTGTCCCGGTGCCTTGTCGCCGATCTCACGCCAGGCCGAGGCGATATCGTTCAGCAGCGCCTCGGCCTGGTTCAGGCTCTCGACGTCGTTGCTCCGGTTGGCCGACAGCAGCAGGCGGGCGACATAGTCGTAGAGGGAGGCGAGACGCTCGGCGATCTCCCCGCCGCGCTCGGCGTCCAGGGCGGCCAGCAGGCCGTTGTTGACGATATCCAGCGCCTTGGAGATCGCCTTGCCCTTCTCGGCGACGTTACCGTCCTCGAGGTGGATGCGCGCGGTGCGGATGGACGCCTGGGCGCCATCGAACAGCATCACGATCAGCTGATGGGGACTCGCGGACATCACGGCGCTCTCGACGCCGACCTTGGCATAGGCGCTGGCCCCGCGTCCGTAGGCGGCGGCTCCTCGCATGGCGCTCATAGGCTGCATGCTCCTGTCGTTAAGGCCTCGCTATCGGGCCGGGGGTGGGAGGTCCATGCGGAAACGTTCGACATGGTGCTTCTTCCTGCGAAGGCGACAGTCTGACAAGTCGCGCGCCCCCTGTAGTGGTGAACAGCGTCGGTCAGGCTCGTCATTTCTGGGTATCGGCCATCCCGGCGCCGACTTTAGCCTGATACGGGCAGTTCCTCCTGGATGCTGCCGAGCCGCTGGAGGCCGATGCCGTCGCATACCTCGCCGAGCGCCGGCCCGGGCGGCTCGGGGGCGTCGGCCAGCTGCACCTGGTCGGGTCGCCCCTGTGCATCGAGGGAGCGGACCCAGGCCAGCTGGCCGCTATCGAAGCGGATCAGCGAGCCGATCGGATAGAGGCCGAAGCGTTGGATGTAGCGCTTCACCCAGCGCTGGTCGAACCGCTCGGGATGAGTCAGCAGGTGACGATAGACGGCGTCGATCCGCCAGGCGGGGCGATCCGGCCGGTCCCGTCGCATGGCGTCGACGGCGTCCACCACCGCGGCGGCCCGTGCCAGCTCGTGCAGGCGATCCCCGGTCAGACCGCGCGGGTAGCCGCTGCCGTCCAGGCGCTCGTTGACGTTATGGGCCACCGATTCGAGGATGTTGGCGGAGAGCCAGTGACAGCGCCCCATGCGACGCATCAGCTCCTCCACGTGGCCCTGCATCTGGCGCCACTGCCGCTCGTCGGGATGGCTCAGCTCCCAGTACTCGGCCGGCCATCGGGCCTTGCCCAGGTCGTGCACCATGGCGCTGGCCGCCATGGCCTTGCTCAGCTCCCGGGGGATGGGCGGCTGGCCGGCCAGATCCAGCAGGTAGACGCTCATGGCCAGGCCGTGGCGCACCAGTCGGGACTCGTGCTGTAGGCAGCGGGTGGCGAAGAGCAGGCCGTCACGATCCTCGTCGTGAAGCAGCAGCATGCGATCGGCGTGGCGCGACAGCTGTATCGCGTCCACCTCGCCGCCCTGCTGCAGTTCGAGCAGCTGGGCATCCAGGTAGCCGGCGATGCGCGCCAGCCGCTTGGTCATGGGGGTGGCGTACTCCTGGGTGTTGCGCCGTCCCACGGTAGGCGGCGATGCGGCCTGGGTCTGGAAGAGCAGCGACGGCAGTCTCGACGCCTCGCTGCCCTCGGCATAGCGCGCGGACTCGCGCTCGATCTCGCGGACGAAGAACCAGAGCTGGCGCTCCTGCTCACTGCTCGGGCTGGCGAAGCGGAAGCCGGCCAGGATCACCTGGCGGGCGGTATCCACGGTGTGGTGGCGCGGCGAGGCGCGCACCGAGAAGCGGGTGTCATTGGGGAAGCAGAGTTCCACCTCCAGCGGCTGGCTGGCCTCCGCCAGGATGGCGCTGGCGCTGAGGTCCAGCTCCAGCTGGCAGCCCTCCAGGGAGAGGTCCTTGAGGTCCCCCTGGACCGAGCCGTCCTTGCCATCGCGAAGGATGGCGCCCACCTCCATGCCGAGCCGCAGTCGGGCCCGAAAGGAGGCGCGACGCTGCAGTACCTCGAGGTGGTAGGGGAAGGGGCAGGTGCAGACCAGGCGCCCCTCCGCCTCGTGGCATTCGTGCGCGGTCAGCATCGGGGTGCGCATCATCTTGCCCTCGACCTGGCCCAGCAGGCGAAACGGCTGGCCGCGCTTCAGTTCGCCGGCGACCTCGCGGATGGCGCTGATGTCCAGGGTCAACAGGGCGGCATCGGGCTGCTGCTCCGCGACCAGCACCGGAAGCGGCTTGCTGCCCGGGGCGTCCACCTGCAGGGATGCCCCGCCCGGTTCGATCAGCGTCTGCAGCAGCGTCTCGATTTCCGCGGGGCTCTCCACGCGGGTGTAGCCATGCTCTTGCTGGACCATCCTGTCCTCTTGCTCGCCGGTTTCTCCTGCTGCTGATATCGGCGGCATGGCGGGCATCTTTAGGCGGAGGTCTCAAGTTCGGCGGTGAGCGGCCGATAACCTGAGTCGCCAGCTGGGTCTTTCCGGTCTCTTCGAGATCCAGGGTGCGATATCATGATGTCCTCGCCGGAGCGCGACGTTCCGGGCGGGACAGGGTATTCCTGGCCTAGTCTGTTTGAGACCATCACCTCCGGGAGTTGCCCGTGTCCAACGACAGTGGTGAAGCGCCGCCTCAAGCTCCCGTCGGGCAGGAGGGAGCCACGCCGATGCGGCATCCGGCCCTGCTGTTTCGACTGCTGCTGGAGCACGTCCCGATGGCCGTGGTGGCGCTCGATGCCAGGGACGAGGTGCTGTGGACCAACCCCGGCTTCCTGGCGCTGCTTGGGGCCGACTCGAACCTCGTCGGCAGGCGTCTGACCGATATCCTGCGCATGGTCACCTGGCTCCCCGTGCAGCCAGAGGGTGAGCACCACTCGCCGGGCCTCTGCTGGCAGCGTGTCTGGCTGGCCAGCGAAGGGCGCGAGGCGTCGAGGGTGGTGCTGATGGCCGAGATGCTTCCGGAGGATGCTCCGGCGGACGTGGCCAGGCTGCTGGCCTTCGTGGATCTCCAGGACGGCCAGGTGGAGGCCGTGCCGCCCCTCTCGGACCCGCACACCGGCCTGGCCAGTCAATGGGTCTTCGAGGACCGCCTGCGCCATGCGACGGCGCGGGCGGATCGTCATGCTCAGCCCCTCGCCGTGCTGATGATGCGGCTGGATCGGGCCGACGAGATCCGGCGCTCCTGCGGCGAGTCGGCCATGGCGACCCTGACGGCGCAGATCGGCCGCCGGCTGGCGGGCACGCTGCGCGACGAGGACAGCATCGTCTACCTGGGCGGCGATCGCTGGGCGGCGCTGGTCGAGCATCCGGCGTCGGCGGAGAGCCTGCAGGCCGCCGCACTGCGCTGCCTCGAGGCCATGGAGGCGCCGTTCACGCTGAGTCGTCCGCCAATGCTGCTGACGTTGTCCGTCGGCATTGCCCTCTATCCTGACGACGGCGTCACCTCGGAACAGCTGATGGCCCGCGCCGCTCAGGCGCTGGAAGCGGCGCGGCCGGCAGGCTATGCCTTCTACGACCGGGGCCTGAAGCAGAGGCTCTCGCGGCGCATGGCGCTGCGCCGCCGCCTGCAGGAAGCCCTGCTCTCCCCCGATCGCCACTTCGTCGTGGTCTACCAGCCCCAGGTCGATCTGGCCAGCGGCCGCTGCGTCGGCGTCGAGGCGCTGGTGCGCTGGCGACACCCCGAGCGGGGCATGCTACCCCCCGACGATTTCCTGCCGATGGTGGCCGAGATGGCGCAGATGGTCCGGCTCGACCGCTTTGTCATCGAGCGGGTCATCGCCCAGCACCATGACTGGCAGGCCACCGGTGGCCCGCTCTCGGAGCTGGTGATAGCGGTCAATCTCGATGCCAGCCTGCTGGAGCAGAATGTCTTCGACGGTCGTCCGCTGGACCGTTTCCTGCGGGAGTGCGGTGGCGATCTGGACTGGCTGTCGCTGGAGATCGATGCGCGATCGCTCTCGTCGCAGGCCGAGGCCCACGGACTGCTGCTGCGCCGCCTGTCCCGGATGGGCGTAGGGCTGGTGGTCGACAACCTGGGCGAGTCCCCGGTGGATCTGACGCGCCTGGCAATGCTGCCGGTCTCGCAGGGCAAGATCGGCCGCGAGCTGGTGCACGGGCTGACCGATAGCCGTCCCTTTGCGCGCCAGGCGGTCAGCGCTCTCGCACAATGTCTGAAGGCGCTGCAGCTCGGCAGCATCATGGTCGGGGTGGAGTCGACCGAGGAACTCGCCGCGGCTCGGCGCAAGGGCGTCGGCCGTGTTCAGGGCAACCTGCTGGGGCCGCCGATGGCGGCCGACGCCCTGGCCACCTGGCTGGCGGAGCGTCCCGACCGATGGGTGCTGCGGGAATCGTGATGAAGTTCGCCGTGCCGGAGGCGGCGGCCTGAGGCGGCAGGAGGCATCAGGCGGAGGTGTTCAACCGTCGCTGCCCTATGGTGGCCCGCCCGTCGGCGGCGTAGACGGACTTCTCGGCGATGCGGTGGATGTAGTCGAGCATCTGCTGGTTGTGCGCCATGCGCAGGCCGATCAGGCGGCCGTTGCGCTCGTTCAGCCGGGCGGTGCGGGCCGCCATGTCGAGGGTGGCCTGCCACTGCGCGAGGCAGCCGGCGTCCTCGGCCGCCTGGCGGGCGCCGCTGGCGTCATCGGCGTAGCCGAGCTTGCGCTGCACCTTTGCGCGACTCGTCTCGGTCTCCTCGAGGCGCTGCAGTAGCCTCGCCTTCTCCTCGGCGATCTCCTCGAGGCGTGTGCCATCGATCGTGCCGTTGAGCAGCTGCGCCTGCTCGTGGTCGAGCAGGTTGGTCAGGGCCCCGAGCCGGGATTGCTGCTGCTCGAGCAGGCGCTGCAGGCTCATTCGCCGCGCTCCTCTCCGCTCAGCAGGTCCTGGACGCTGGCGATCAGGCCGTCGGCGATGCGCTCGGCCCGCACGTCCAGCCGTCCCTCGCGAATGGCCTCGCGCAGCTCCTCGACGCGTGCGGTGTCGATGTCCTGGCTGGCGTCCGTGGCGCCCTGGCTCAGGTGGGTCGTGGCGGAGGGGCCGGCGTCCTGTCGCTGGGTGCGCTGCGTGCCTTCTGCCTTGCGGCTCTCGTCACGCGGCTCCGCCTGGCCGGCACGCGGCAGGGGATGGAGGTTGTCGATTTTCACGGTGATGGCCTCGTGACCGATGTGTTGATGAAGGGTATCGGCCGAAGAATCGCGAACTTTAGTGCGGCGTATGGCATGCAGCCGGTGTGGCAGAGTGTGTAAGCGAAGCGCTTAAAAGTCCACGGCCAGGCGCCCCTCGCCGACGATCCGCGCCTCGAGGATCTCGCGGCCGGCGAGGCGCACGCGGATCCGCTCTCCCCGGCCGCCCGCCGCCAGCGCCTCGCCGTTGCGCGTCACCCGAAAGCCCGCGCCGCGCGCCTCGATCACCACCTGCTGTCCCCGCCTGACCAGCGGCCGCGTACGCAGATGGTAGCGCTGCAGCGTCTGGCCCGCCGCCAGGGTGCGAGTGGCCTGCTGGCCGATCGCCCGGTCAAGGTCGAGGACTGCCTGGCGGGGCAGTCGATCCAGGCGGCCGGCGACCAGGGTCAGGTCCGCCGGGCGGATCGTCTCGCCGGCACGCACCTCTCGCGCCAGTGTCACGTAGTGCCCGGTGACCGAGATCTCGGCCTGCAGGTAGCGCACCCGGCCGTCATCGCCGCAGCGCACGCCCACGGCGACGCGACCCGCCGGCCTGTCGGCGGCGCGGGGCAGGAAGATGTCGGGCTCTGGGCAGGTGGGCAGGGCGGCCCGTGGCGGATGCACCTCGACGGTGACCTCGTCACCCGCCTTGTCGCCCGGTCGTGCGGCGCGCTCCAGCAGGAAGTCGTTGACCTTGGCCAGCAGGACCTCATCGCCGGCACTTTCGGCGGCATGGCTCGGTCCGGCCAGCAGCAGGGCCATCGCCAGCAGGCGAGCGGCGTGCCGGAGGCGGCGAAGTGATCGGCGGTGGCGCAGCATGTCGTGGCCAGGCTTGGGAGTGATGCCACGATTCTAGCGGTCGTCCCCGCGGCGAAACTCGTGAATTGGCCCTCCGAATGTCGGCTGTTCGTGCCTTTGTCATGACAGGGGCTTGGCTATTCTCCATCGTCGACTCACTACCTTTTGCGGGGAGCGCCGAGATGATCGATCGGCTCGAAGCCTCTTTGAACTTCCACCAGCAGGCCCTGGGGCTGCGCCAGGAACGCCAGAAGGTGCTGGCCAGCAACATCGCCAATGCCGATACGCCGGGCTACAAGGCCCGCGACATGAACTTCGCCAGCGAGCTCAACAAGGCCGTGCAGCAGGGCGGGAGCGAGGGACTTTCGCTGTCGCGGACCTCCTCGCGCCATCTCGAGGGCCAGGGGCTGCCTTCGGGCTCGCGCGACCTGCTCTATCGGGTGCCGGCCCAGCCGAGCCTCGACGGCAACACCGTCGACATGGACCGCGAGCGCACCCAGTTCGCCGACAACTCGGTGCGCTACCAGGCGGCGCTGACGATCCTCAACAGCCGTATCCAGGGCCTCAAGAAGGCCATGCAGCCCGAATAATCCAGGAGCGACCCCATGTCGATGTTCTCCATCTTCGATATCTCCGGCTCGGCCATGAGCGCCCAGTCGCAGCGCATGAACGTCACCGCCAGCAATCTGGCCAACGCGGACAGCGTCGCCGGCCCCGACGGCGAGGCCTACCGGGCCAAGCAGGTGATGTTCGAGAGCCGCGCCCGGACCCGCGACGGCATCGGCGGCGTGGGCGTGCGCGAGGTGGTGGACGACCCCTCGCCCATGCGCCAGGAGTATCGCCCCGGCCACCCCCTGGCCGACGAGGCGGGCTACGTGACCATGCCCAACGTCGACCCGGTGGGCGAGATGGTCAACATGATCTCCGCCTCGCGCTCCTACCAGGCCAACGTCGAGGTGATGAACACCAACAAGCAGTTGATGCTCAAGACACTGACCCTGGGCGAGGGATAACCACATGGCGAGCACCATCGGTAGCGGCGTGATCAATGGCATCAACGGTGGCGCCGCGGGCGGCGCGAGCCTGAGCGCCAAGCAGTCGGACGAGCTGCGCAACAACTTCATGACCATGCTGGTGACGCAGCTGCAGAACCAGGATCCGCTCAGTCCGATGAAGAACGAGGACATGACCGCCCAGCTGGCGCAGATCAACACCGTCAGCGGCATCGAGGAGCTCAACGAGTCGATGGCGGCGATCACCGGCCAGATCGACGCCGGCCAGACCCTGCAGGCCACCGGACTGATCGGCAAGGGCGTGCTGGTACCCGGCGATCGCGTGCTGTTGAACCGGGGCGAGGCGGCCGAGGGGGAAGAGGCCGAGGTGACCACCACGCCCTTCGGCATCGAGCTCGACCAGCCCGCCGACAACGTCATCGTCACCATCACCAACCAGTCCGGCCAGGTCGTGAACCGCTACGAGACGGGCTCGGCCAGGGCCGGTGTGGAGTCCTTCAGCTGGGACGGCCAGACCAGCGATGGCCAGGCCGCCACCGACGGTGCCTACCGCGTCAGCGTCGAGGCCACCCGAGGGGACGAGGCGGTGCCGGTCGAGACCCTCAACTACGCCGTAGTGGGCAGCGTCACGCCGCCCACCGATGGCGGGCAGGTTCAGCTCGACCTGGGGGCCGTCTACGGCCGGGTCGGGCTCTCGGATATCAAGCAGATCCTCTGATGACGGGCCGCTCGATCACGAGCCGTTCTCCGTTCGATACTCAGCCAACGCAGGGACAGTGACATGGGTTTCTCACAAGCGCTCAGCGGCCTGAACGCCGCCTCCTCCAGCCTCGACGTGCTGGGCAACAACATCGCCAACTCCCAGACCGTGGGTTACAAGAGCTCCAGCGCGCAGTTCGCGAGCGTCTTCGCCGGCGCCAAGGGCTTGGGTACCAAGGTTTCGACGGTGATGCAGGACTTCGGTGCCGGCAATATCGAGGCCACCGGACGCAGCCTCGACCTCGCCATCAGCGGCCAGGGCTTCTATCGCTTTCAGCAGGACGGTGAGGTGGTCTATTCGCGCAACGGCCAGCTCAGCATGACCGCCGATGGCTTCCTGGAGAACGCGCAAGGCGCACGTCTCATGGGCTACGGTCTCAACGCTCAGGGTGAGGTGCAGGTCGGTGGTCAGCCTGAAGTGTTGAACATCTCGTCGGAGGAGTTGGCGGCGAGGGCCACCTCGGATGTCTTTACGACCCTGAATCTCGATGCACGAAACATTGCTGGTGACGGCCTGAGTCAAACTCAGGTAACGACTAACCTGAAGAACCCTGAAAATATTGCTAATCAAGAGCAGCTTGATTACCACTATGCCAATAACTTCAGCGTGTATGACTCTTTAGGCCAGGCGCACAGCGTCTCGATTTACTACGAGAAACGACCCGAAGCCGAGAACTCTTGGCTTGCGAAGGTCGTTATGGATGGGTATTACGACATGAAGTCTGATCCGGTAGGCAAGGCGACCGGAGAAGTAACCAGCGCCGCTGAAAAAGGCGCCGACGTATCGAAGAGCTCGGCGGATGCGCTGATTAGCTCGATGAAGGAAACAGAGTCCAGTCTTTCGTCCCTTAAGGCTGCGATGAGCACGGCAGCGGCAACAGCTGCAGCAGAACCGGGTGCGGATGCCGATTCGGTCAGAAAAGCCGTTAATGACGCCGCAGGGCAATTTGCTTCTTCTGCAGGCTTCACGTTAAGCGATGTCTTGGATAAATATCTGAACGGGCAGAAAATTGAGCCAGCACAAAATGCAGTGTTGGCCGCTTATGTCGATAAGATAAATACCGATATGGATGCAGAGACAACGAGTGCCGATGTTGTCACTGCAGTCGACAATGTTGATCCTATGACCGAAGCGACCGTTGTTAGCGAGTTCGGGAGGTTCGTGGACTCCAAGTCGGCATCGATCATTTCAGGATCCGATGCCGAATATTCAGAGGTTGCGACCTCCTCTTTGGCTGCTATCAAGAGCGCTCTTGGTGGAAGTGATATCAGCACCGACGTGGCGAGTGCTCAAGGCATCGACGTGGATGCGGATGCAGCGACGGTTGCCGCCGTTCAGAAAGTGGTAAGCAACGTCGCGAACGATGCTCTAATCGGTATCAATGATCCGGAAATTATCAGTGCCGTAAATGCCGTTGAGGCAGCGGATGACGGCGCATCAACAGTTTCAGCCATTGTGACCGCCACATCGGCAGCAGATCCAGGTGAAGCCTTCGAGGCCTTCGGTACCAACGACTTCGTCGTAGAGTTCAATGAAGATGGCACATTGAAACGTGTGGGGCAGCCGGAGCTGACAGATAACGGGATCGAATATTCCGATGTCGCTAACAACGCTCCCCAGATTTCATTCGCCAGCGATGCAACGACTCCCCTCGGTGGAGCAACCAATGAGTTGAAATTCAACATCGATCTGGGGAATACGACACAGTTTGGTAACAACTCGCAGGTTGGAGAGCTCACTCAAAACGGTTACGCCTCAGGCTCGTTGGTCGGCATCACTATCGAGGATGATGGCACCGTGATGCGCAACTACACCAACGAACAGTCCCAGGCGGCTGGGCAGATCGTGCTGGCCAACTTCCGCAACCCCGAGGGGCTAAAGGCGGTAGGTGACAACGCCTGGACGGCCACGGAGGGGTCGGGCCAGGAGCTGGTGGGGGTCGCAGGCACCGGTCTGCTGGGCAGCATCCAGTCCGGGGCCATCGAGACCTCCAACGTGGACCTGGCCAAGCAGCTGGTGGACATGATCGTCACCCAGCGCGCCTACCAGGCCAACTCCCAGACCATCAAGACCCAGGACGAGGTCCTCCAGGCCTCGATCAACCTGAGTCGCTAAGGCGGGAGCCGAGCCATGGATCGCATCCTCTACACCGCCATGAGCGGCGCCCGGCAGAGCATGGAGCAGCAGTCGGTGGTCAGCCACAACCTCTCCAACGTGGACACCGTCGGCTTTCGCGCCCAGCTGCATGCCATGCGCGCCGTACCGGTGCAGGGCGACGGCGCCCTGCCTACGCGGGTCTCGGTCGCCGCCTCGACCCCTGGGGCGGACGTCGCGCCCGGCCCCATGAACCGCACCGGCCGGGCGCTGGACGTGGCGATGGAGGGCGATGCCTGGCTCGCCGTGCAGGCGGCGGACGGCACCGAGGCCTACACCCGGCGCGGCGACCTGCAGGTGGACAGCGACGGCCTGGTGACCAGCGTCGGCCGCCCGGTGATCGGCGAGGGCGGCCCCATCCAGGTGCCGCTGGGCGCCCAGCTCTCGGTGGGCAGCGACGGCACCCTGAGCGCCATCGCCCAGGGCCAGGGGCCCGACGCCCTGGTCGCCGTGGGCCGCCTCAAGCTGGTCACGCCCGACGAGGCGGGCGTGGTCCGCGGCGATGACGGCCTGTTCCGGGCCCCGCCCGGCGGTGATGACGCTCCGGCGGTGCTGCCCGCCGACGACGAAGCCCGCCTGGTCAGCGGTGCCCTGGAGGGCAGCAACGTCAGCGCCGTGGACGCCATGGTGTCGATGATCGACGTGGCGCGGCGCTACGAGATGCAGACCAAGGTCATCAGCACCGCCGACGAGAACGCCCAGCGTGCCAACAGCCTGCTCTCCCTGAGCTGAGACGCCCCGAACACGAGGAACCCCTAGATGATCAAGTCACTGTGGACGGCCAAGACCGGCCTGGAGTCCCAGCAGGTCAAGCTGGACGTGATCTCCAACAACCTGGCCAACGTCAACACCAACGGCTTCAAGCAGTCCCGGGCGGTGTTCGAGGACCTGCTCTACCAGAACCTTCGCCAGCCCGGCGCACAGAACGACGTCCAGAATCGCCTGCCGTCGGGCATGCAGGTCGGCACCGGCGTGCGTCCGGTGGCCACCGAGCGCCTGCACACCCAGGGGGGGCTGGAGCAGACCGGCAACTCCCGTGACCTCGCCATCAACGGCCAGGGCTTCTTCCAGGTGCTGATGCCGGACGGCACCACCGGCTACACCCGCGACGGCAGCTTCCAGCTGGATGCCAACGGCCAGATGGTCACCGCCAACGGCTATCCGCTGGAGCCGGCGATCATCATCCCCGAGAACGCGCTCTCGGTGAGCATCGGCGAGGACGGCATCGTCTCGGTGAAGCAGCCGGGCAGCGCCCAGTCCAACGAGGTGGGCCAGATCACCGTCTCCACCTTCGTTAATCCCACCGGGCTCGAGAGCATCGGCGGCAACCTCTACACCGAGACCACCGCCTCCGGTCCCCGCAACGAGGGCATCCCCGGTCTGAACGGTGCGGGCCGGCTCTCCCAGGGCTACGTCGAGACCTCCAACGTCAACGTGGTGGAGGAGATGGTCAGCATGATCCAGACCCAGCGAGCCTACGAGATCAACAGCAAGGCGGTGAAGACCAGCGACGAGATGCTGGCGCGCCTCGCCCAGCTGTAACGACGAGGAGGAGCGCGGGTGAGAGAGGGAGAGCGGTCATGAAGGCCGGAAGGTTCGACGGCGGGCGATGCCTGCGCGGGCTCTGTGTCCTGATGATGGTGCTGCTGGGCGGGTGTGCCCAGGTGCCACGCGCCTCGGTGGTCGGCGAGCAGGAGCAGATCATGATCCCGGACCGGCCGGTGCCGCGGGCCAACGGCTCCATCTATCAGGCGCATCGGGGCTACCAGCCGCTGTTCGAGGACCGCCGGCCGCGCATGGTGGGCGACATCCTGACCATCGTGCTGGACGAGGAGGTCAGTGCCAGCAAGAACGCTCGCTCCAACGCCGATCGCAACGGCTCCTCGAGCCTCGGCTTCGACCAGCAGGCCGACGCCATCGAGCAGCTGACCGCGCTCGGCTTCGATATCTCCGCCTCCGGCGAGAGCGACTTCGAGGGCGGCGGCGGCTCCGAGGCCAACAACTCCTTCACCGGCACCATCACCGTCTCGGTGGTGGAGGTGATGAACAACGGCAACCTTAGGGTGCGCGGAGAGAAGCAGATCGCCATCAATCAGGGCACCGAGTTCATCCGCTTCGCCGGGGTGGTCAATCCGCGCACCATCACCGGCCAGAACACCGTGCCCTCGACTTCGGTGGCGGATGCGCGCATCGAGTACGTCGGCAACGGCTACATCAACGAGGCGCAGCACATGGGCTGGCTGCAGCGCTTCTTCCTCAACGTCTCGCCCTTCTGATGGTGATCGCATGAACTTCGGCTCGGTCCGCACGATGTCCCGCCGCGCGCCGTTGAGGCTTTGCTCGATGGCGCTGCTCCTGTGCTGCCTGGTCGCGCTGCCGGTCCAGGCCGAGCGCCTGCGCGAGCTGGCCGGCTTTGCCGGGGTGCGCGACAACGCCCTGGTGGGCTACGGCCTGGTGGTCGGCCTGGACGGTACCGGCGACCAGACCATGCAGGCGCCCTTCACCGGCCAGAGCCTGACCAACATGCTCTCGCAGCTGGGCATCACCGTGCCCCCCGGCACCAACATGCAGCTGCGCAACGTGGCAGCGGTGATGGTCACCGCCGACCTGCCGCCCTTCGCCCGGCCGGGGCAGCGGGTCGACGTGGTGGTCTCCTCGGTCGGCAACGCCGACAGCCTGCGCGGCGGCACCCTGCTGATGACGCCGCTCAAGGGCGCCGACGGCGACACCTACGCCATCGCCCAGGGCAACCTGCTGGTGGGCGGCGCCGGAGCCTCCGCCGGCGGCGCCAGCGTGCAGATCAACCAGCAGGCCGGCGGGCGGATCAGCGGCGGCGCGACCGTGGAGCGCGAGGTGCCGCTGGCGCTGGGGGCCAACGGTGGGCTGCTCGAGCTGGAGCTTAACAGCAGCGACTTCGGCACCGTCCAGCGGGTGGTCAGCGCCATCAACCGCGAGTTCGGCCGCCTCGTGGCCGCCGCCCGCAACGGCCGGGTGATCGCCCTGGACGGCCCCCGGGACGCCAACGCCCGGGTCAACTTCATGGCGCGCGTCGAGAACATCGAGGTCACGCCCCCCGAGGCGCCGGCGCGGGTGGTACTGAACTCCCGCACCGGCTCCATCGTGCTCAACGGCGCCGTCACCCTGCGCCAGGCGGCGGTGGCCCACGGCAACCTCTCCATCGTCATCGATACCGACGTGGGCGTCAGCCAGCCCAACCCCTTCGGCGGCGGCGAGACCGTGGTGGTCGAGGACACCGAGATCAGCATCCAGCAGCAGCCCGGCACCCTCAAGGTGGTGGAGGGCGCCAACCTGCTCGACGTGGTGGATGCCCTCAACTCCCTGGGCGCCACGCCAAACGACCTGATGTCGATCCTCGAGGCCCTCAAGGCGGCCGGATCGCTACGCGCCGAGCTGGAGATCATCTGATGAGCCTGAATGCTCCCGACACCATGGGCGGGCAGTTCGCCCTCGACGTCCAGGGCCTCGAGCGGATCAAGCACAGCGCCCGCCAGACCCCGGGCGAGGGGCTGGACGCCGCGGCCAGGCAGTTCGAGGCGCTGTTCGTGCAGATGATGATGAAGAGCATGCGCGACGCCGTGCCCTCGTCGGGCCTGCTCGACAATCGCCAGACCGAGTACTTCCAGGAGCTGCTCGACAAGCAGTGGTCCCAGGGCATCGCCGAGCGCGGCGTCGGCCTTGCCGAGCGGTTGACGGCGCAGCTCGAGGGCCGCCACGGCGGCGCGACGCCTTCCCGCGATGGAGAGCTCGAGGCGTTGATCGCCGGCATTCCCCGCGGCACGCCGCGCCCCCTCGAGAATGCCCTGCGCCCGGAGGAGAGCGGCGAGGTGGAGACCGCCGCGATGCCGGCCTCCTTCCTCGACGCGCTCCAGACCACCGCTCCGGTGGATACCGCCTCCGAACCTCGTGACGACCGACCTGCCCACGTGCGCGACTTCCTCGAGCGCCTGGAGGCGCCCGCCCGGGCGGCCAGCCGTGCCTCCGGTGTGCCGGCCGAGCTGATCCTGGCCCAGGCGGCGCTGGAGACCGGCTGGGGCCGCCACGAGATCGCCACCCCCGGCGGCGGCAACAGCCACAACCTCTTCGGCATCAAGGCCGGCAGCACCTGGCGGGGCGAGACCACCGAGATCCTCACCCACGAGGTGATCGACGGCCGGCGCCAGGCCGTGCGCGACCGCTTCCGGGTCTACGGCTCCTTCGAGGAGGCCTTCACCGACTACGCTCGACTGATTGGCGACAATCCGCGCTATGCCGGCGTGCTCTCGGCGGGCAGCGCCGACCAGGCCGCCCGGGCCCTGCAGCGGGGCGGCTACGCCACCGACCCGGCCTATGCCGACAAGCTGATCGCCGTGATGGACACCCTCGGCCCGCTGGCTGGCGACAGGACCCTGGCGAGCCGCGGGCCCGTCTCGCCCTACGCCGCTTCGTACTGATCCGCGCTCAAGAGTGCCGCCGCGCCGCCGATAAGAGGTCTATCGGCCTAAGGAAATCACGCCATGAGTATCTTCTCCACAGGACTGAGCGGCCTCAACGCGGCCCAGAACGCCCTGGCGACCACCAGCAACAACATCAGCAACGTCTTCACCCCGGGCTACAACCGCGAGGTGACACTCCTCGGGCAGAGCTCCACCGGCGGCGGGGGCGTTCAGGGCAACGACATCCAGCGCCAGTTCAACGACTACGTCGCCTCGCAGCTCAACGCCGCCACCAGCAAGTCCAGCGCGCTTGAGACCTATGCCAACCAGGTCGGCCAGATCGACAGCCTGCTGGCGGATCGCGAGGCGGGCCTCGCGCCCCTGATGCAGAACTTCTTCTCCTCCCTGGAGGACCTGGCCAGCGCCCCCTCGGACCCGGCGGCCCGCCAGGGCGTGCTGGGCTCGGCCGATACCCTGAGCGCGCAGTTCCGCTCCTTCGACGGCTACCTGCAGGACATGCAGGAGGGCATCAACGGCCAGATCGCCGACGAGGTCACCCAGATCAACAACACCACCGAGCAGCTCGCCGGCCTCAACCGCGAGATCGCCCTGGCCCGGGCGCGCAGCGGCGAGGCGCCCAACGGCCTGCTCAACCAGCGCGACCGGCTGGTCAACGAGCTCAGCGAGCGCATGGACGTGCGACTCAACATCCAGGACGGCAAGACCTACAACGTCAGCCTGCCCAACGGCCAGCCGCTGGTCGCCGGCACCCAGCAGTTCACGCTCGAGGCGATGGACTCCCCCGTCGATCCGGAGCGCACCGTGCTGGGCTATCGCGACTCTGCCGGGACCCTGGTGGCCCTGGACGAGGACACCGTCACCGGCGGCACCCTGGGCGGGCTGATGGAGTTCCGCGCCGAGACCCTGGACAAGACCCAGAACCAGATCGGCCAGATGGCCGTCTCCCTGGCCGTGGCGTTCAACCAGCAGCACGCCAGCGGCGTCGATCTCGACGGCGAGCAGGGCGGCGCCTTCTTCGAGATCGGCCAGCCCCGGGCGTATGCCCAAGAGGGCAACGTCGGCAGCACCAAGGTCGCCGAGACGGCCTTCGATGCCGCCAATATCGATCGGCTCAGGGCAACCGACTACACGGTGAGAGTCACCAATACGCCGGTGACGGGAGCTGCCGATTTCGAGGTGATCCGCAAGGACAGCGGCGAGGCCCTGGGCAGTGCCGATATCGGCTTCGATGCTACCTCCGGCGAACTGAGCTTCGGCGGCGTGACCCTTACCTTCGACGATACCGCAGTGATGGCGCAGAACGACCGCTTCGAGGTCCAGCCGGTGCGGCGCGCGGCCGGCAACCTGGAGAGCGCCATCGCCGACCTGGACAAGATCGCTGCCGGGGGCCCTGACGGTGGCAGCGGCAATAATGAAAATGCCCTGGCCCTGCAGGACCTGCAGGACGATAGCATCGTGAGCGGCTCGGCCAGCCTGAGCGGTGCCTACGGCGCCATGGTCAGCGACGTCGGCAACCGCACCAATATCGTGCAGGTCAATCTCGATGCCCAGCAGGGCCTGACCGACCAGCTCAAGGCCGTGCAGCAGTCGGAGTCTGGCGTGAACCTGGACGAGGAGGCGGCCAACCTGATCCGCTACCAGCAGTTCTACCAGGCCAATGCCAAGGTCATCGAGACGGGGACGACGGTGATCGACACCATCCTCGGTCTGCGCAACTGATTGTCGGAGAGCCCTAGATGCGTATCAGCAGCGTCACCATGTTCGAGCAGAGCGTCTCGTCCATGAATCGCCAGCAGAGCGATTTTCTCAAGGTCAGCCAGCAGATCGCCAGCGGCCGCCGCGTGGTCAACCCCTCCGACGATCCTCAGGCCGCATCACGAGCCGTGGGCGTCGACCAGGCCCGGGCTGTCACCCAGCAGCATGCGGATTCCCGGGTCAGTGCGCGCAACGCCCTCGCCCAGACCGAGAGCGTGCTCAACAGCGTCAGCGACGCCGTCACCAGCGCCAAGACGCTGCTGGTGCAGGCCTCGAGCGAGACCCTGAGCGATGCCGATCGGCAGTCGGTGGCCTCGGAGCTGCGCGGCGTCTACGAGACGCTGATCGGCCAGGCCAACGCCACCGACGGAAACGGTCGCCACCTGTTCGGCGGCTATAACGACAGTACCGAACCCTTCGTCAAGCAGGGCGGCAAGATCGCGTACGTGGGCGACGACAACGCCCGCGAGCAGCGTATCGACGCCTCGCGGCTGATGAAGGTCAGCGACAACGGCGAGGCCATCTTCCAGAGCGTGCCCAGCGGCGCCGGCCACGTGGCCACCGCGGAACCTGGCAACACCGGCAGCGTCACCTTCAAGGGGCCGCAGATCGTCGATCAGGAAAGCGTGAAGCCCAACCAGGCCTACACCATCACCTTTTCTGGCGATGCCGCCTCTGGGTACGCGTACGAGGTGCAGGACGGTAGCGGCAATCCTCTCACCCCCGCCATCGCCGGGGGCTACGACCCCGAGAGCGACGAGCCGGTGCGCATCGAGTTTGAGGGCCTCGCTCTGGAGCTCGAGGGTGAGCCGTCAGCGGGCGACAGCATCGCGGTCAACCCCGCGGATCAGGGCAACACCAGCCTCTTCGCGACGATCGAGAATGCCCTTGACGTGCTCGAGAATCCGACCGATAACGCCGCCGACCAGGCCGCCCTGCGCAACACCCTGAGCACCTCGATGCGCGAGCTGGACAACAGCCTGGACAACGTCCTGACCACCCGCGCCTCGGTCGGCGCGCGCCTCAACGAGCTTGACGTGGTCGACTCCGTCGGGGGCAACCGCATGCTCAACTACGAGCAGACTCTCTCCGACCTGGTCGACCTCGACTACGCCGAGGCGATCGGCGAGTACAGCCTGCGCCAGGTGGGCCTGCAGGCCTCCCAGAAGGCCTTCGCCGACATGAAGGGCATGTCGCTCTTCCAGTTCCTCTAGGCCGTTCCAGCTCCGCCAGCCCACAGCGCCCCGCGCCGATCCGGCCGGGGCGTCGTCGTGTCAGCCGGCCATCGGCAGCGGCGCCAGGGTCTCCAGCAGGTTCTGCAGGAAGGCCAGTCCCCGGCTGAACAGCCGCTCCAGGAAGCTTGCCAGGTCGGTCATCAGCACCATCAGCAGGATCAGGCCCACCGTCAGCGAGGTCGGGAAGCCGATGTTGAAGACGGTGAGCTGGGGCGCCGATCGGTTGAGGATGCCCAGCGAGAGGTTGATGATCAGCAGCGAGGCCACCAGCGGGAGGGCCAGCAGCAGGCCGGCGGTATAGATGGTCCCGCCGTAGCGGGCCAGCATGATGAAGGCCTCCGGGTTGAAGCGGCCGATGCCGATCGGCAGGGTCTCGAAGCTCGAGACCAGCACCTGCAGCACCATCAGGTGGCCGTTGAAGGCCAGGAACATCAGCAGCGTGACCATGTAGAGGATGCGCGACAGCACCACCATGTTGGTGCCGCTGGAAGGGTCGAAGAAGGTGGCGAAGGCGAGACCCATCTGCAGGCCGATGAAGTCCCCCGAGGCCTGCACCACGACGAGCATCACCCTGACCGTGAGCCCGATGGCGGCGCCGATCAGCAGCTGCTCGACCAGGATGCCCAGGCCCGCCCAGGAGACGAGCGGCACCTCGGGCATCGGCGGCAGCACCGGGGCGATCACCACCACCACGGCGCCGGCCAGGCCCAGCTTGGCCTGGCGCGGTACGCTGGAGTGGCCCCACAGCGGGGCGCTGAGCATCAGCGCGGTGATGCGCGCGAAGGGCCACAGGAAGGCGACGAGCCAGCCGTGCAGCTGGGCGAAGGTGACCTCCACCATCAGTGGGCACTGCCCTTCACGAGATCATCGCGGGGATGTTGCCGAACAGCTCGCGGGTGAAGGTCATGATCAGGGTCAGCAGCCAGGGGCCGGCCAGCACCAGCACGGCGAACACGGCGAGGATCTTGGGGATGAACGACAGCGTCATCTCGTTGATCTGGGTGGCCGCCTGGAACAGGCTGACCAGCAGGCCGGTGGCCAGGGCGGTGATCAGCAGCGGGCCGGCCAGCAGCAGCGTGACGCGCATGCCCTGGTAGGCGATGTTCATGACCTCTTCCGGTGTCATCGTGGTCTCCTCTCACGGCCGCGCGCGGTGCGCGGTATCCCGACATCTGGCCTCACAGATAGAAGCTCTCGGCCAGCGAGCCGATGATCAGCTGCCAGCCGTCGACCAGCACGAACAGCATCAGCTTGAACGGCAGCGAGATGGTGATCGGCGGCACCATCATCATGCCCAGCGACATCAGCACGCTCGCCACCACCAGATCGATGATCAGGAAGGGGATGAAGATCGTGAAGCCGATCTGGAAGGCGGTCTTCAGCTCGCTGGTGACGAAGGAGGGCACCAGTATCCGCATCGGCACGTCCTCGGGCCCCTGCAGCTCGCCGATGTCGGCCAGGCGGGCGAACATCGCGAGGTCGGGCTCCCGGGTCTGGGCCAGCATGAACTCGCGGAAGGGGCCCTGGGCGCGGGCGAGGAACTCCTCGAAGCCGATGGCGTCGTTGGCGAGCGGCACCCAGGCCTCGGCGTGCACCTGGTCGAGCACCGGGGCCATGATGAACAGGGTCAGGAAGAGCGCCAGCCCAAGCAGCACCTGGGTCGGCGGGGTGGCCTGGGTGCCCATGGCGGTGCGCAGCAGGCTCAGCACGATGATGATGCGTGTGAAGCAGGTCATCATCAAAAGCACCGCCGGCAGGAAGGCCAGCGAGCTGAGCAGCAGCAGGGTCTGCAGCGACAGCGACCACTGCTGCCCGCCGTCCTCCATCGGTCGGCTGACGATGCCGGGAATCTGCTGGGCCAGGGCCAGGGAGGGCGCGGCCAGCAGAAGTGCCACCGCCAGGGTCACCAGCACCCGTCGCGACACCCGCCGCCTCATGACGGGTCCCGTCCGCCGAGGCCGGCGTTGTGGCGGATCGCCTTGGCCAGCCGCGTGGCGAAGGCGTCGCCCGGCGCGAAACCCGGCCCGCCCGGCGAAGTGTCCTGCCCGGCGTCGACCGGCGCCGGCAGGTCGTGCAGCTTGTTGACCTGGCCGCCGCCGACGCCGAGCACCAGCCAGCTCCCCTCGACCTCGACGATCACCACGCGCTCCTTGGTGCCCACCGCGGCGCTGCCGACCACCCTCAGGTGGCGGCCGTGGCGCTGGTGGGGCAGCCCCCAGCGGCGCAACACCGCGGTGGCCACCAGGATGATTACCAGGATCAGCGCCAGGGCGGCGGCGGTCTTGCCCAGGGTCGCCATGCCGATCAGCGACTCGCCGCCGGCGACGACGGCGTCCAGGTCGGCGGCGGGGGTGTCGGTAGCGGCCGCGCTCATCGATTGAGCTTCTGGACCCGCTCAGAGGGGGTGATGATCTCGGTGATGCGGATGCCGTACTTGTCCTCGACGACCACGACCTCGCCCTGGGCGATCAGGTAGCCGTTGATCAGGATGTCCATGGGCTCGCCGGCCAGGCCGTCGAGCTCGATCACCGAGCCCTGGGCGAGCTCCAGCAGCTGCTTGATGGTGAGCTTGGTGCGACCGAGCTCCACGGTGAGCTTGACCGGGATGTCCATGATCATCTCGAGATCACGGCTCGCCGCCGCGCCCTGGCCGGCCTCGAGGGGCTGGAAGACGCTGCTGCCGGCGGATCTGGCGGCGGGCGCCTCGGCCTGTGGTTCCGAGGTCGGCTCGGCCGACTCAGCGGCCGCCTGCTCGGCCATCGCCTCCGCCCAGGGGTCGTCGTCGGCGTCGGGCGCTGCGCCCTGCTGCTCCGACATGGCGGCGGCCCAGTCGTCGTCGCCGATGTTCTGATCGGGCTTGTTGGGATCAGTCATGAGAGGATTCCTTGGGTTTCGGCCTGGCGCCCTTCACGAAGGCGTCGGTCGGCGCATGGCCGGCGGCATGGTCGAAGATGCGCAGCACGCGCAGGGCGTGCTGCTCGTTCTGGCTGCCGTATTCGCACTCCATCACCGGCACGCCATCCACGCTGGCCGTCACCGTTTCGGGAAGCTCCATGGGCAGCACGTCGCCGGCCTTGAGGGCCATGACATGGTCGATGCGGCTCGGGATATCGGTGAAGTGGGCGACCAGTTCGACCTCGGAGTGGCGGATCTCGCCGGCGATGCGTCGAGTCCAGGTGCCGTCCTGGTCCTTGCTGCCGTCGCTCAGGGGGTTGGTCAGCAGGTCGCGCAGCGGCTCGATCATGGCGTAGGGCATGCAGATCTGGAAGCTGCTGGCCAGGTTGCCCACCTCGAGGTTGAAGCTGGTATTGACCACGATCTCGTTGGGCGAGTTGGTGATGTTGGCGAACTTCGACTGCATCTCCGAGCGCAGAAAGCCGATCTCCAGGGGGTAGACCGACTTCCAGGACTCGCTGTAGGCGTCGATGGCCAGGTGCAGCAGGCGCTGGATGATGCGCTGTTCGGTGTTGGTGAACTCGCGCCCCTCGGACTTGGTCACGAAGCGCCCGTCGCCGCCGAACAGGTTGTCCACCACCATGAACACCAGGCTCGGAGGGAACACGATCAGCGCCGAGCCGCGTAGCGGCTTCATGGCGATCATGTTGATGTTGGTCGGCACCGGGACGTTGCGGGAGAATTCGCTGTAGCTCTGGTAGCGGACCGAATCCACGGTGATGTCGGCGCTGCGGCGAATCAGGTTGAACAGTCCCATGCGGAAGTGCCGCGCGAAGCGCTCGTTGATGATGTCCAGCGCGTGCAGGCGCTCGCGGATGATGCGGTGCTGGGAGGCCGGGTCGTAGGGGCGCACGCGAGACGTGGCGGGGCTGTTGGCCTCCGGCTCGTCGTCACCGCTGACGCCCTTGAGCAGGGCGTCGATCTCATCCTGGGAAAGCAGGTCGTCTTGGGACATGTGTGTTGCCTACCCTCGGCCTATTGAACGATGAACTCGGTGAAGAGCACGTCGTCGATGGCCAGCTCCGGCTGGTGCTCCGACATGGGTGCCTCGAGGGCGGCGATCACCTGCTCGGCCAGGCGCTGCTTGCCGCCCGGCGAGGTCAGTTCACTGGCCTGCTTGCCGGAGAACAGCATCAGCAGGCGGCTGCGCACCTGAGGCATGTGCTGATCGAGCACCGCCTGGCTCTGCTCGTCGCCGAGCTTCAGCGACAGGCCGGTGTAGAGCAGGCGCGGCCCGTACTCGTCGTCGGCGAGATTGACGGTGAAGGGCTTGATCGGCAGGAAGATCGGTGCCTGGGGTTCGGGTTCGGCCTGGGCGTTGAGTGCCGAGCGCGCCTCGTCCTCGGGCTGGCTGAGCACCATGTAGAGCGCCACCGCCGCCGCCGAGCTCGACAGGATCAGCAGCACCATCATCGTCCACAGGAGCTTGCGCGAGCGGCCACTGGATTTCGCCATTCTCATTCCTAGGTTGCAGTAGATTGCCGACACTGAGGCCGCAGTATGCCGGCCGTGAAGGGCTCATGATGATCCGAACAGGCCCGGGGATGGCGCCTATCTTGTGCGTTTGGCGCCCGCCCCGGGCGCCGCTCAGGCATAGAGGTCGACGCGCCCGTCCAGGACGCGCTCCCGGCTCCCTTGCTCCTCGAGGGTGACGGTCGCCCCCTCCTCGGCGGCATCGCTTCCCGCCGAGGCGAGCATCCCGCCGGGTCGGCCGGAGGCATCGTCGCCCTCGGTGCCGCCCTGGCGCTGCTCGCCCACCGAGGTCTCGCCCAGGCTGATGCCCTGCTCGGCGAGCGCCTCGCGCAGCTGGGGGATCGCCTGCTCCAGCGCCTGGCGGACCTGAGCATGGGCAGAGACGAACTGCGCCTGGGCGCCGTGGTCGCCCATCTTCAGCGAGACGGACAGCGGCCCGAGCTCCGCCGGGTGGAGCTTGAGCTCGACCCGCTGCTCGCCCCCGTGCTGGCTCAGGCGCACCAGCTGCTGGCCCAGCTGCTGTGACCAGGCGGGGCTCGCCACCGGCGCCGGCAGGCTGGCCTGGCCCGGCGATGCAGCGGTGCCGGTCGGTGATCCGGCGGTGCCGCCCGTTGCCGCGCTCATGGCGCCGGACATTGCGTTGGCCGCGCCCTGGCCGGCCGGTTCCTGACCCGCCCCGGTGCGAGGCGTCTCGCCGCGCTGCCCCGGCAGGGCATCGCCGGCGGCCGCGAGGCGCAACGTCTCGTCGCTCGCCGCGGCCTGGCCGGCGCCCTGAGGGGTGAGGCGCTCGGCCGCGGCGGCGAGTGCCGCTGTATTTGCGGGTGACGAGGCGGTAGCGCCGCGACGCTCGGCGGCGATCGCCTCGAGCAGCGGATTGAGGCGCACGGCGTCGCCCGCGGCCGGGTTGGCGGGATTCACCATGCCCGGCGTGCTGGCACCGGCCGGACCCGCGGCGGCCAGGGGGAGCACCGCGAGGGCGTCGTCCGCCTCGGGACGTCCGGCCCGCTCGATCAGCGCGAGACGCACCTGAAAGGCGTCCCAGATGCCGCTGCCCGACGCCTCGACATCATCCGACCGACGCTCGCCCCGCTGGAACCCCTGGAGCGTCGCGGCGAGGGCGTCCTGCCCCGTCGTTTCGCGACTGTCTGGCGGCGCGTCCCCCTGTCGCAACGCCACAAGGGCCGCTTCGATCTCCTCGGTCGAGGCGCCGAGCAGCGAGGCCAGCCGCTCGATGGAGGGGCCGTGCTCCTCCGGCCTGCCGCTGCCGGTCTGGGGCGCTGTCTCGCCCGGCACCTTGGTCAGCAGCGCCTTGAGCGCCTCGACCTGGCCGCGGGTCGCGGCCGGCGACGTGAGCGAGGCGTCGCTCTGCCCGCTCGAGGCCCGGGGCGACGTGCCGTCGGCCTTGCCAGCCCCGCTCCCATGGGCGTAGCTCGCCCCGGCCAGGTGGCGGGCGAACGCGCCGTCCGGTGCCTTGGCATCCCCGGCGGCGGTGCGGTGTCCGGCGGCGTTGCCGGGGGCGTTGATGAGCAGCTGGATATCCATCGACAGTCTCCTTGTCGGCTCAGTGCTCGAAGTGGGACGAGCGCTGGCGGACCAGTCGGTTGTTGACCAGGTCATCACTGACGTGCTGTTCCCGGCGTTGTTCGTCGCGGCGCCTGACGGCCTCCCGGCGCTCGGCCAGGGTGTCGTAGGAGGAGAGGCGCTGCTGCTGTTGCTGCCACTGTTGTCGGGTGCGCTCGACCCGCTGCTGCTGGGCGGCCAGGGCCTGGCGGGCGCGCACCAGGGCGTCGTCCAGGGAGGCGAGGAACTGCTGGTAGTTGCGCATGGTGGCCGGATCGATGCCGTCGCGCATGGCCGCGTTCAGCTTGTCGGCGTACTCCTGGCGATAGCGGTTGAGCGACTCGAGCTGCTGGCCGACCTGGCTCGCGGTGCGCTGCTCGCCGGCCAGGGTCTGGCCGGCCTGGTCCCGAGCCTCCCGGGCGAGTTCGACGAGGGTGTCGAGGGAGGTGCGATCACGGCTCATGGCTGTCCTCCGAGGACGCCGGCCAGGGCCTGGCGGGCATCGTCCATGCTGCTGCTCTCCTCGATCCGCTGCTGCAGGAAGCCCTCGAGCCGGGGATAGCGCCGCACCGCCTCGTCGAGCTGTGGGTCGTTGCCCGGATGGTAGGCGCCGACGCTGATCAGGTCGCGGTTGCGCTGGTAGCGCGAGAAGAGTCCCTTGAACTGCTGGGCCTGGCGCTGCTGCTGCGGGTCGACGACCGCGGTCATCACACGGCTGATGGAGGCCTCGATATCGATCGCCGGATAGTGCCCCGCCTCGGCCAGGGTGCGCGACAGCACGATGTGCCCGTCGAGGATGGCGCGGGCCGAGTCGGCGATGGGGTCCTGCTGGTCATCGCCCTCGGTGAGCACGGTATAGAAGGCGGTGATCGAGCCGCCGCCGCGCTCGGCGTTGCCGGCGCGCTCGACCAGGTTCGGCAGCTTGGCGAAGACCGAGGGCGGGTAGCCCTTGGTCGCCGGCGGCTCGCCCACGGCCAGGGCGATCTCGCGCTGGGCCATGGCGTAGCGCGTCAGGGAGTCCATGATCAGCAGTACGTTGCGTCCCTGATCGCGAAAGCCTTCGGCCAGGCGCGTGGCATAGGAGGCGCCCTGCAGGCGCTGCAGCGGCGAGGTGTCGGCGGGGGCCGCCACCACCACGGCGCGGCGCAGCCCCTCCTCGCCGAGGATGTTGTCGATGAAGTCCTGGACCTCGCGGCCCCGTTCGCCGATCAGCCCCACCACGATCACGTCGGCGCGGGTGTAGCGGGCCATCATGCCGAGCAGGACCGACTTGCCGACCCCGGAGCCCGCGAAGAGCCCCATGCGCTGGCCGCGGCCGACGCTCAGCAGGGCGTTGATGGCGCGGATGCCGACGTCGATCTGCTCCTCGATGGGCGCACGGGCCAGCGGATTGAGCGGCGGCGTGGAGAGCGGGGCCCGGGGCGCCTCGGACAGCGGCGCCAGGCCGTCCAGGGGCGCGCCGCTGCCGTCGACCACGCGTCCCAGCAGCGACTCGCCGAGGGGGAAGCGCCGCGCGCTGTCGTGGGCCCCATCGGAGAGCGCGAAGACCCGGGCGCCTGGCATCAGGCCGGTGATCTCGGCCAGCGGCATCAGGTAGAGTCGCTCGCCGGAGAAGCCCACCACCTCGGCCTCGGCGTAGCGGCGCGGCTCGCCCTGGCCCGCCGGCAGTTCGATGCGACAGGCGTTGCCCAGCGCCACCTGCAGGCCCACCACCTCGATCACCAGGCCGGTGGCCCGCACCACCCGGCCGCTGGTGCGGCAGGGCGGCAGCGGCGCCACCCGGGCGCGCACGCCGCGCAGGGCGTGCTGCCAGTGAGCCTGGTGGGGGTTGGCGGACAGCGACTCGGTCACAGCTGGGGCTCCTCCGATGTCTTGGCGGCGGGACGGCGATGGCGAACCTGGGCCTTCACGGCCTGCCAGCGGCTCTCCCAGGTGGCGTCGAGTTCGCCGTTAGCGCTGGTGACCCGGCAGCCGCCGCGGCTCAGCTGGTCGTCGGGCTGCAGCGTCCAGCCGGCGGCCGAGAGATCGTCGCCCAGGTGCGTCTGCACCAGCTTGTGATCCAGCGGATGCAGCCAGAGGCGCTGCTGGCCGACCAGCGGCGGCTCGGTGTGCAGCAGCGCGCGGACAAGCTCCAGCACCTGGCGGGGCCGCGACTTGAGGGCCTCGCCGGCGAGCTGGTGCCCGGTGGCGAGCGCCAGGTCGACCAGGTCCTCGGCGACGGCCTCGTCGAGCGTCTCGAGGGCCTCACCGAAGGCGCCGGCGAGTTCGGCCAGCGGCGAGAGGGTCTCGGCGAGACGCGCGTCAAGTTCCTCCTGTGCCCGCCGGCGACCCTCCTCGAGCCCTTGGGCCAGCCCCTCGGCATGGCCCTGCTCGCGGCCGGCCGCGAGGCCCGCCTCATGGGCCTCGCGGCGCACCCGCTCGCGCAGCGCCTCGAGCTCTGCCTCGCGGCGCCGGGCCTCACGCCGCTCGGCGGCCTGCTGCGCCTGCTGGGGGCTCTCCGGCTCGCTCGACGCCTGGCGCGGCGGCGCCTTGAGCTCGCCCATCTGCCAGCGGCGCCAGGGGGACGGGGCGTCGTCCCGCTGAAAGCCCTCGGACTCAGACATAGGTGTCGTCTCCGCCGCTCAGCACGATCTCGCCGCCGTCGGCGAGGCGTCGCACCACCTGCAGGATGGTCTTCTGCTCGGTCTCCACCTGGGAGACGCGGATCGGCCCGCGGGCCTCCATGTCCTCGCGCAGGAGGTCGGCGGCGCGCTGGGACATGTTGCGCATGAACTTGTCCATGAGCGTCTCCGGCGCCCCCTTGAGGGCCACCACCAGGGAGTTGGTGTCGATCTCCTTGAGGATCATCTGGATGCTGCGATCGTCGAGGTCGATGAGGTTCTCGAACAGGAACATCTCGTCGATGATCTTCTGGGCCAGGTCCTCGCTGTGGGAGCGCACCGTCTCGATGGCGGCCTCCTCCTGGTGGGAGTTCATCAGGTTGAGGATCTCCGCCGCGGTGCGGGCGCCGCCCATCTTGCTGCGCTTGAGGTTCTGGCCGTCGAGCATGTTGGTCAGCACCTCGGTCAGCTCCTGCAGGGCGGCGGGCTGCACGCCGCTGAAGGTCGCGATGCGCAGCACCACGTCGTTGCGCAGCTTGTCGTCGAACAGCGCCATCACGTCTGCCGCCTGGTGGCGATCCAGATGGATCAGCACGGTGGCGATGATCTGCGGGTGCTCGTCGCGGATCAGCTCCGCCACCATCGAGGCTTCCATCAGGTTCAGGGCATCGATGCCGGAGCCCGAGCCGCTGGTCTCCAGCACGTCCTCGATCAGGCTGGAGGCACGATCGCTGCCGAGCGCCTTGGTCAGCACCGAGCGGATGTGCTCGCTGGAGTTGAGGTTCAGCGCGATGAACTCCTCGGTCTCGTCGCTGAAGGCCTTGAGCACCTGGCGCATCTCGTCGTGGGAGATCTGGTCCAGGCGCGCCATTTCCGTGCTGATCTGCTGGATCTCGGAGGGAGAGAGGTACTTGAAGACCTCCGCCGCACTGTCCTCGTCGAGGGCCAGCAGCAGGATCGCGCTGCGCCGCGCCCCGCCCATCTCTTGAAGCTTACTCATGCTTGTTCATCCAGCCGCGTACGATCATCGCCACCATGCGCGGATCCTCCTCGGCCATCTCGCGAAGATCCCGGAGCTGGTCCTCGTAGGCCGAAGCCTTGCGCCTGCGTCGCGGCTTGTCGTAGGTGGTCTCATCTTCCTGGCCGTCCGAGGACGAGCCCCTCTCTTCTTCCTCTTCGCCGACCCGAGCCTGGAAGGTAGCGGCGGGCGACGCGACGGCCGGCTGCGGCGCCTGGCTGGCGCGCTTGATCAGCGGGCGCAGGATCAGCAGGTAGAGCAGCAGGATCGCCAGGCCCACCAGCAGGTAGCGGCCCAGGGTCAGCGCCAGCTGCTGGAGGTCGGGCTGCTGCCACCACTCGAGGGTCTCGACCTCCGGCGCGGTCCGGGTGAAGGGGCTGTTGACCACCGCGATCTCGTCGCCGCGGGCCTGGGAGAAGCCCATCGCCTGGCGCACCAGGCGCTCGATCTGCTCGATCTCGGTCTCGCTGAGCGCGGTGGGCTGCATCACGCCCTCGTCGTTCGGGGCCTCGCGATAGTTGACGACCACGGCCGCCGATAGCCGCTCCACCTGTCCGCGGCGATGCTGGACGTGGGAGATCTGGCGATCGACCTCGTAGTTGATGACGTCGTCGCGGTTGAGGTTGCGGGTCGCCGGAGCCTCCTCGCCGGCCGGCTCGCCTTCAGCGTCCGCCCCCTCTTCGCCCTCGGGCGGGTTCTCCACGGGGGAGGGCGCCGAGCCGGGCGGTGTGTTGCTCAGGGCGCCGGGGATGCCGCCGGCGAGGTCGTCGCTGCCGCTGTAGTTGACGCTGCTCTGGCGGCTGCGCACGGCGGCCTCGTTGGGCGCCTGGTTGGGGGCGTAGCGCTCCGAGGTCTCCTCGCGGCGGGAGAAGTCCACCTGGGCCGTGACCTGGGCCTTGACGTTCTCGCTGCCGAGTATCGGGGCCAGGATCGATTCGATGCGCCGCTGGTAGGAGCGTTCCACCTCGGCGATGTAGTCCAGCTGGGTGCCGTCCATGCCCAGGCCGTTGCGCTCGGGAGCGGTCAACAGGCGACCGTCCTGGTCGACCACGCTCACCGCCTCGGCGGCCAGTTCCGGCACGCTGCTCGAGACCATGTGCACGATGGCATTGACCTGTCCCTCGCCGAGCACGCGCCCGGGGTGCAGGGTCAGCACCACCGAGGCCTTGGCCGGCTCGCGGTCGCGCACGAACACCGAGTCCTTGGCCAGCGCCAGGTGCACCCGGGCGCGGTTGACCGGCCCCAGCGACTCCATGGAGCGCGACAGCTCGCCCTCCAGGCCGCGCTGGTAGTTGATCTGCTCGGCGAACTGGCTGATGCCGAAGGCCTGGTTCTCCAGCAGCTCGAGGCCGACGTTGCCGCCCTTGGGAAGCCCCTGTTCGGCCAGCTGCAGGCGCAGGGTGTGCACCCGGTCGGCGGGTACCATCAGCGCCTGGCCGCCCTGGCTGAAGCGATAGGGCACGCCGCGGGTATCGAGCTCGCCGATGATGCTGCCGCCGTCTGACTGGCTGAGGTTGCTGTAGAGGACGCGATAGTCGGGGCTGCGGGCCCACAGCAGCAGCGCGACGATGATGGCGATCGAGGCGGCGCCCGCGATCAGCAGGAAGATCAGCGGGTTGCCGCGCAGCTGCTCCTTCAGGCGCGCGACGCCCGCCG
Organism: Halomonas sp. THAF5a; assembly: GCF_009363755.1. Taxonomy (NCBI): domain Bacteria; kingdom Pseudomonadati; phylum Pseudomonadota; class Gammaproteobacteria; order Oceanospirillales; family Halomonadaceae; genus Halomonas; species Halomonas sp. THAF5a. The sequence goes on from NZ_CP045417.1 coordinate 118,919, forward strand.
CGCCCTGGCCGGCCTGCGGGTGGGTGGCGGAGGCGCCACTGCTCATGCGGGCCTCCCGGCGCGGCGGGAGGCGTTGGCGAAGTTCGTCAAGGCAGAAGACATCGAGTGCTGTCCGTCCATCGCGGTTGACCGCCCTCGGAAATGGGCGGAATTCTGATGGCGGCCATTATCCGCCCCCGCTGTCACCCCAAAGGTCGGAAAAGCCCTGTTTTTATGAGGCAATTGGCCGCTTGGTCGCGATACAGGGGCTGGTAGCCTGCCAGTCCTATTCTCGTGTCCTACAGGCCAAGGTGGTTGTGATGAGCTCGCCCGCGATCGAGTCGGTTCTCTCCCAGATGCAGTCGTTGTCCAGCCAGGCGGCGTCGCAGCCGACCAGCGGTCAGCGTGTCGATACCCAGGTGGGAGGTAGCGGCTTCAGCGGCGAGCTGCAGTCGGCCATCCACCGCATCAACGAGCTGAAGCTCGAGGCCGGGGCCAAGGCCGAGGCCTTCCAGGCGGGCACGCCGGGCGTGGAGCTCAACGACGTGATGGTCGACATGCAGAAGGCGAGCGTGGCCACCGAGATGGGCATCCAGGTGCGCAACCGCCTGGTCACGGCCTACAAGGACGTCATGAACATGCAGGTGTGATCACGCCTCCAGGTGGATCAGCCGGCCCTGCAATTCGTCGAGGCGCTCGGCGACTCGCAGGACCTCCTCCGACGGCACCTGACGGATCAGCTCGCCGCTCTCGCGATCGACGATCCGGGTCACGAGCCGCGATGACGCCTCGCTCAGTTCGAACTCTACGCCGTAGGGGCGCATCACCTCGTTGATGCGCTGGATCGGCGCGACCAGCGCCTCCCGGCCGACGGCCTCCGTGCCTCCTCGCGCCCCGTCCGCCAGCGCCCCGCTCCCGGGAGGCAGGTTGCCCAGCAGGCTCTCCAGCCGCTGGCGGGGCGTCAGCGCCGAGGGAGCCTGAGGCGTCGCGGAGGTCTCGATGAGTGGTGGCGTCATGAACGGTGTCCCTTTGTTGTTGGCTCTGGTCGGGTGATGTCGGCGTCGTGGCGCGCTCTTCTTCCAGGACGCTATGGGTCTATCGGCCACGCCCCTTGCCGGCTTGAGTGCATGGCGTCCCGTGCAGCCGTTGTCAGAGCGGCGCAAGGCGTCTTCTGCTCGGTATTCCCCGATGGCCGTAGGCGCGCGATACCCGAGGGCGATCGCTTTATTCAGCATAAATTGATATACATCAATGAAACCTCAGCGCGTGCCTTCCATCACCGCGATGGAGAGCCTCTTGCACTACCCTCGTCGGCATCGATGACCACGCACACGCGGTGGCGGGTCGGTATCGGCGGCCGTTCGTGCAGGGAGGCTCACTCCCCGAGGCCGATCACGCGAGGCGGGTGCACGCCTTTGCCTGGTGGCCGCCGATGGGCGGGCAGGGCGCCGGCGGGTTCTCCAATAACAAAAGGATGTCGCGGCATGGCCGAAGTCCAGACCGACAGCGTGGCGAAGATCCGGGGCGAGCAGATAGTCGTCGAGGATGTCGAGGCCCTGCGCCAGAGCTACCAGCAGCTCTATATCGCCGTCGAGCAGAGTCCGGCGGCCACCGCGATCACCGACGTCCGGGGGCGCATCGAGTTCGTCAACCAGCGCTTCCTGGATGTGACGGGTTACGCCCGCGAGGAGCTGATCGGCCAGACGCCGGCGATGATCCAGTCAGGCGAGACGCCTCCCGAGGTCTACCGCGACCTGTGGCAGACCCTGAGTGCCGGTCGCGTGTGGCAGGGTGAGCTGCTCAATCGGCGCAAGAGCGGCGAGCTCTACTGGGAGTACGAAGTGATCACGCCGGTGCGCAATGACGCGGGCGAGGTCGTCAATTTCGTGGCGGTCAAGGAGGACATCACCGAGCGCAAGCGCCAGGAGAGCGAGCTGAAGCTGATGGCGACCGCCTTCGAGACCGGGCAGGCGACCCTGATCACCGATGGCGAGATGCGCATCGAGCGCGCCAACCAGGCGTTCACCGATATCACCGGCTATCGGGAGCATGAGGTGCTCGGCAAGACGCCGCGCATCTTCAAGTCCGGACGACACTCCCGCGAGTTCTATGCCGAGCTCTGGGATGCCCTGCTCGGCACCGGCCACTGGCAGGGCGAGATCTGGAACCGCAACAAGTACGGCGAGATCTACCCGCTCTGGCAGTCCATCACGGCGGTCTACGATGACGCCGGCAGGATTCGTCACTTCGTGTCCGTGTTCCACAACATCGCCGAGCGCAAGCGCATGGAGGATGAGCTGGCGCGTCAGGCGACCCGGGACCACCTGACCGGGGTCTGCAACCGGCGCGCCTTCGATGCCGCCCTGCAGGAGGCCGTGTGGCGGGCCGAGGCCAGCGGGGAGCGCTTCTCGCTGCTGATCTTCGATATCGATCACTTCAAGCGAATCAACGATCGCCACGGCCACGACACCGGCGATGCCATCCTCAAGCAGCTGGCCGCTCGCGTGGCGGACAACCTGCGCAGTACCGACCTGCTGGCGCGCTGGGGTGGCGAGGAGTTCACCATCCTGCTGCCCGACACGCGTCGGCGCGGTACCCAGACCTTCGCCGAGCGCCTGCGTGGCCAGATCGCCGAGATGCGGCTGCACGGCCTGCGCGTCACCATCAGCATGGGGCTCACCGAATACCGGCCGGGCGACGACATGGACAGCATGCTGGCGCGCGCCGACGAGGCGCTCTATCGGGCCAAGTCGGCGGGGCGCAATCGTGTGGTGGCCGATGAGGCGGCACCCTGCTAGCGGCCGGCAGGAGTGCCGGAAGCGAACGGAACCATGGATGGAGAGGCGGAGGAGAGGATGAGCAGGGAGCATCACGTGCACCGAGGCGATCGGCTCGCCGCCGCGAGCGGTGGCGGGCATCGCGCCCTGGCGACGTCCCCCGACGCGCTTGCCGCCGGCGTCTTCGAGCATGTCGCCGAGGCGATCGTCATCACCGATGCCGACCATGCCATCCTCGCGGTGAACCCGGCCTTTACCGCGCTGACCGGTCTGCCCCGCGAGGCGGTGCTCGGCCAGTCACCGCGGGAGCTGCTCTTCCCTGGGGCGTCATCGCCCGGCATCGAGGGGCTGTGGCAGGAGGTGGAGCACCACGGCCACGGCAAGGCCGAGACCTCCTATCGGCACCGTGACGGGCGCGCCTGCCCGGCGGTCCTCTCCATCAGCCGCGTATGCGATGCCCAGGGCAAGACCTCGCACTACATCAAGGTGCTCTCCGACCTGGCCGTCCTGGCCTCCTCCGGTCGGCGGGCCGGTCGCCAGGTCTACTTCGATGCCCTGACGGGCCTGCCCAACCTCCAGCTGCTGACGCAGCTGATCCAGGAGTCCCTGCAGCATGCCGCTCGCCATGGCGGCCAGCTGGCGGTATGCGCGCTCGACATCGACCGCTTCAAGCGCATCAACGACCAGCAGGGTCAGGAGGCCGGCGACCTGCTGATCGCCGCCTTCGCCCAGCGCCTCAGCTACCTGCTGCACGGCGACGATATCCTCGCCCGGGTCGGCGGCGACGAGTTCGTGCTGCTGCTGCACCAGGGCGCCGACGACGACACCCTGGAGCAGCTGCTGGTGGCCATCCGCCGGCCGTTCTACCTCAAGGGGCGCTGCGTGCAGGTCACGGCGAGCCTGGGCGTCACCTTCTATCCACAGGACGACGAGGACGGCGACGTGCTGCTGCGTCACGCCACCCAGGCCATGCATCGTGCCAAGCAGCAGGGCCGCGACGGCTTTCACGTCTTCGATACCAGGCTCGACCGCCAGATCCAGGCGCGGGAGGCGGGCCGTCAGCGGTTTGCCGTCGCCGTGGCGCAGGGCGAGCTGACGCTGCACTACCAGCCCCAGGTGGATATGTTCGGCGGCGACGTCATCGGTGCCGAGGCGCTGGTGCGCTGGCAGCATCCGGAGCAGGGCACGCTGGCCCCGGGCGGTTTCCTGCCGCTCATCGAAGGCACGGAGCTCGAGATCGAGCTGGGGGAGTGGGTGATCGAGGCCACGCTGCGCCAGCTGAAGGCCTGGCGGGCGGTCGGGCTCGAGCTGGCGGTGCACGTCAATATCAGCCCCGCGCACCTGCTCAGCGACCGCTTCGGCGAGCGGCTGAGCGAGCTGTTGCAGCGCTTTCCCGAGGTGCCCCCTCGGCTGCTCAAGCTGGAGGTGCTGGAGAGTGCCGCCATGCACGACATGCAGGCGGCCTTGTCGGTCATGCGACAGTGCCAGGCGCTGGGTGTCGACTTCGCCATCGACGACTTCGGCACCGGCTACTCCTCCCTGACGCACCTGCGTCAGCTGCCGGTGGACCTGATCAAGATCGATCAGAGCTTCGTGCGTGACATGCTCACCGACCCCGACGACATGGCCATCGTCGAAAGCGTCATCTACATGGCCAATCGCTTCCGCCGGCCGATGCTGGCCGAAGGCGTCGAGACCCTGGAGCATGCCCGGGCCCTGCTGGCCCTGGGGTGTGCTCGGGTGCAGGGCTACGGCATCGCTCGACCGATGCCACCCGAGCGCTTCCCCGGCTGGCTCGAGGAGTGGCCGAGCCGGCACGAGTGGTCGGCCCTGGCGATGCACCTGAGCGGGCCGCCTGGCCCGGCCTCCTCCCTCGAGGCGAAATGATGTTCGGCAGCGGTCACCGTCAATGCATTGACCTGTATCAAGAAACGAGCGCATCACGCGGTTTCGTATCGCGTCAGGGACGTTTACATTACATCACTTTTTGGTGATGTTGCGGCGAGCCCCTGGCGCGCTGTCCCACGGAGCGAAAGCGAGATCCCATGACGCAAGAGCTCTCCGTCGAGCGCATCATGAACACCGGCCTGCTGACCTGTGCGCCGGAGACTCCCCTGTGCGAGGCCGCGGCCCGCATGGCCGAGCGGCGCGTCAGCGCGATGCTGGTGGTGACGGACGAGCGCGCGGTCGGCATCTGGACCGAGCGCGACAGCCTGTTCGTCGACTTCACCGATCCCGAGGCCGTGAGGCGCCCCATCGAAGGGGTGATGAGCCAGCCGGTGGCCACGATCCATCCCGCCACCCCGGTCGGCGAGGCCGCCCTGCGCTTCAGCGCCGAGCGGCGCCGCCATCTGCTGGTGGTGGACGATGCCGGCCGCCCCCGGGGCATCCTCTCCCAGACCGATCTGGCGCTGAACCAGGGCCTGGAGCCCTACCTTCGCCTGCGCGAGGTCGGCGATGCGATGCGCCAGCGCCCGCTGCTGCTGCCGGGTGACCGGTCGCTGAACGAGGCCGCGCGGCACATGGGGCGCCACGGCTGTGATGCCGCCGTGGTCACCTGCCAGGACGGCGAGCTCGGCATCCTCACCGAGCGTGACCTGGTGCGTTTCGTTGCCCGGCATCCCGGCAACACCGTCATCGGGGAGCTCGCCAGCCGGCCACTGATGACCGTCGACGTCGAGGCGGCGCTGATCCATGCGCGGGACCTGTTGATCGACCAGCGCGTGCGCCACCTGGGCGTGCTCGACGGCGAGGGAGAGGTCGTCGGGCTGCTGGGCTTCCAGGACCTGCTGGCCGGTGCCGAGCACCTCTATCTCGAGGACCTGCGCGAGGCGCTGGAACAGCGCGACCAGGCCCTGTCCCAGTCGCGGCGTCACCTGCAGCTGGCGGAGCGAGTGATCGACGCCTCCCTGGAGGGGATCATCATCACCGATGCCGAGACGCGCATCGAGTTCGTCAACCCGGCCTTCACGCACCTGACCGGCTACAGCCTGGAGGAGGCGGTGGGGCGCACCCCGGCACTGCTCTCCTCGGGGCGCCACGACGCCGACTTCTATCGCGACATGTGGCGGACCCTGCAGGAGTCGGGCTACTGGCGCGGCGAGATCTGGAACCGGCGCAAGAGCGGCCAGCTCTACCTGGAGCTGCTGACCATCACGGCCATTCGCGACGACCGCGGCGAGATCAGCCACTACGCGGCGCTGTTCAGCGATATCACCCACATCCGCGAGAACGAGGAGCAGGTGCGTCGCCTGGCCTACTACGACCCCCTGACCCGGCTGCCCAACCGCCGCCTGCTGGAGGACCGCCTGGAGCTGGGGATCCGCCATGCGCGCCGTTATGGCCAGCGCCTGGCGGTGATCTTCCTCGACCTCGACCACTTCAAGCAGGTCAACGACGCCCTCGGCCACGCCCTGGGCGACGAGCTGCTGCTCAAGGTCTCAAAGCGGCTGCGCGCCCAGCTGCGCGAGGACGACACCCTGGCCCGCCAGGGCGGCGACGAGTTCATCGTGCTGCTCAACGAGATCGAGGCGGTGGAGGAGGTCACCCGGGTGGCGCACCGCCTCGTCGAGTCGGTGAGCGCTCCCTTCGAGGTCGGCGGCCAGGCGTTCCGCGTCGGCTGCAGCCTCGGCATCAGCCTCTATCCGGATGACGGCGACCGGGTCGAGACCCTGGTGCGCCGGGCCGACTCCGCCATGTATCGTGCCAAGCAGGAGGGCCGCAACACCTACCGGCTCTTTCGCGCCGAGATGCACCGCGAGGATCGCGGCCGCCTGGAGCTCGAGACCGCGCTGCGCAACACCGCCGAGACCGGCGCGGGGCTCGGAGTGCACTACCAGCCGCTCTTCGACCGCGACAGCGGCGAGCTGGAGGGCGCCGAGGCCCTGCTGCGCTGGCACCACCCGACGCTTGGCCACGTCTCCCCCGGCGACTTCATCCCCCTGGCCGAGCGCTCGGGGCTGATCCTGCCGCTGGGCGAGCGGCTGATGCAGCTGGTGGCCGCCCAGCTGCGCGACTGGCGGGCCGCCGGGCTCGCGCCGCCGCGGGTCGCCGTCAACCTGTCGGCGCGCCAGTTCTGGCAGAGCGACCTGGTGGCCCAGGTGCGTGAGCTCTACGCCGCCTATGCGCTGCCGCCGGGCCAGATCGGCGTCGAACTCACCGAGAGCGTCCTGCTCGACAAGCACCAGGAGGCGATCGCCACCCTGCAGGCGCTGCGCGAGCTGGGCTGTCGCATCGCCATCGACGACTTCGGCACCGGCTACTCCTCGCTGAGCTACCTGCAGGACCTGCCGGTGACCACCCTCAAGATCGATCGCAGCTTCATCCAGCAGCTCGGCGAGAGTCGCGGCAGCTCGGCCATCGTGGCCGCGGTGACGGGACTCGCCGAGGAGCTCGGCCTGCGCGTGGTGGCCGAGGGCGTGGAGACCGAGGCGCAGCTGCAGGCGCTCTCCCGACATCACGTCAACCTGATCCAGGGCTATCTCACCGGCCGCCCGGTCGAGGCCGCCACCTTCGCGGAGCGCTACCTGGCCCGCCACGGCGCCCCGGCCTGAGGGGGCTCGGGCCGATGCCATCGGAATGTCATAAATCGCTGATATAAATCGGGTCTGGCCGTCCGCCGGCCGCCCGCTTCGCAGCGACAGGACTTCCGATGCGACTTCTCGATCGACTGACCATCCGGCTCAGCTGGAGCCTGGTGCTGATCGCCTTCGGCGCGATCATCCTCGGCACCGGGGCGCTCGGCCTCTACGCCAACCACCATGGCCGCACCGCCTTCGCCGATCTGCGCGAGGTCCAGGAGCAGCAGTCCCGGGCCCTCCACCAGGCCTACATCGCCACCCTTCGGACCCAGGTCGCCATGGAGCGCGCCGCCCACCTGCTCCGGGTGCCCTCCTTCGATCGTCCCGGGCCGATCGTCGACCAGGCCCGGGCCGACATGGACGCGGCCGAGGCGGCCTTCGAGCGCTTCCAGGCCATGGCCGAGGGCGAGACCGCCGAGGCGCTGGGCGAGCGCTTCCATTCGCTGCTCGGGACCGGGCTCTCGCTGCAGCTGATGCTGCTGGAGGAAGAAGATCTGGGCGGCTACGACGCCGGCAAGGCCCGGCTGGCCCAGCTGAGCCAGGCCTTCATGGACGGCGCCGAGGCCTTCTTCGAGGCGTCGACCACCCGCGGCGACGCCCAGGCCGAGCGCTTCAATGCCATGGCGAGCTGGCTCAACCTGGCCCTGGTCGCCGCCCTGGCGGGCGCGCTGGCGCTGGTGCTGGTGGTGGTCTGGGGCGTGCGGGTCAACGTCATCCGCCCCCTGGCACGCATCACCACGCATTTTCGGCGCATCGCCGACGGTGATCTCGCCACGCCGGTGGAGGCCCGCGGCGGCAACGAGATCGGCCAGCTCTATGCCGAGCTCGACGGCATGCGCCGGGCCCTGGCCCAGACCGTCGAGCGCATCCGCCACGGCGGCGGCGCGGTATGGGAGACGGCGGCGCGCCTGAACGAGGGCAATCAGGAGCTTTCGGCGCGCACCCAGCAGCAGGCGGCCTCTCTCGAGCAGACCGCCGCCAGCCTGGATGAGATGACCGCCTCGGTCGCCGACACCGCGGGTCACGTCCGCGAGGCCAACGAGCTGGCCGATCGGGCCACCGAGCGGGCCCGGCGCGGCAGCGAGGGGATGAGCGCCTTCATCGAGACCATGGGGGAGATCCGCGAACGCTCGACCCGCATCGGCGAGATCGTCGGCCTGATCGACGATATCGCCTTCCAGACCAACCTGCTGGCGCTCAACGCCTCGGTGGAGGCCGCCCGGGCGGGCGAGCACGGCCGCGGCTTCGCGGTGGTGGCGGGCGAGGTGCGCCAGCTCGCCTCGCGCAGCGCCCGCTCGGCCAGCGAGATTCGCGGGCTCACCGAGGCCTCCCGGGCCAGTGTCGCGCGGGGCGACGAGCTGTCGTGCCAGGCCAGCGAGGCGATGGAGGCCATCGTCACCGCCATTCGCGGCCTCGGCGAGCGCATCGGCGCGATCGACCATGCCGCCACCGAGCAGCATCGCGGGCTCGACCAGATCAACCGGGCGATGCACCAGATGGGCATCGTCACCCAGCGCAATACCGAGCGGGTGGCCGAGGCGCAGGACACCGCGCGGGCCCTCGAGGAGGAGGCCGAGCGGATGCGGGCCTTCACCGCCCGCTTCTGCCTGCCGGCGCTCGACGAGGAGGCCAGCCGCGACGGCGAGGCGCTGCCCGGCAATGAGGGCGACGGCGTCGGCAGAGCACCCCACGAGCGGGCGGGTCCCGGTCGCTCGGATACTATCGCCGACGAGCCCGCGGCCTGGATGCCCCCGCGAGAGGCCGAGCCCGCCTGATGGAGGAGCCCACCATGCGCAACAGCGCCATCACGCCGGGCCGCGCCGCCGAGGCGATGCTCGATCGCGAGGCCGATGAGCTCGACCGCATCCTGCGTGAGGAGGCCATCACCCCGCTCTTCCAGCCCATCGTCGATGCCGGCTGCCAGGGGATCTTCGGCTACGAGGCGCTGTCTCGCGGGCCGTCGGGCTCGCCGCTGCACTCGCCGGTGACGCTGTTCGACACGGCTCGGCTGACGGGGCGCCTGGTCGAGCTCGACCTGCTCTGCCGGCGCCTGGCCATCGAGGCCTTCGCCGCCCTCGACCTGCCGGGACGACTCTTCCTCAACGTCATGCCGACCTCGCTGCTCGAGGAGGACTTTCGCGAGGGACTCACCCGCGCCTTCCTGGCCGGCGTCGGGCTCTCGCCGGAGCGGGTGGTGATCGAGCTCACCGAGCACCTGCCGATCCACGACTATGCGCTGATGCGCCAGGCCGTGGATCACTACCGGCGCATGGGCTTCCAGGTCGCCCTGGACGACCTGGGGGCCGGCTACTCCAGCCTGCGCCACTGGGCCGAGCTGCGCCCCGACTTCGTCAAGATCGATCGCCACTTCGTGCAGGAGGTCGACCGCGATCCCGGCAAGGGACAGTTCCTGCACTCGCTGCTCGAGGTGTCGCGCAGCCTGGGCTGCCGGGTGATTGCCGAGGGCATCGAGACCGCCGGCGAGCAGCGCTGCCTGTGGGGCATGAACTGCCGCCTGATGCAGGGCTATCACTTCGCACGGCCCGCTCAGCAGCCGCCGCGCCGTCTCGAGCACCCCGCGCCGACGCCGACGGCGGTGTCGGGGGGCGTCGGCGTGGGTGGCACTGCCGCCGCGCTCTGCCGCCATCTGGCGCCGGTGGTCCAGGGAACGCCGGTGCCGGAGGTGGTGGCGCGCTTTCGCGACGACCCGGAACTGCGCTGCCTGGCGGTGCTGGATGCCGAGCAGCGCCCCGTGGGCGTGGTGCGACAGCACGCCTTCCTGTCGCTGTTCACCAACCCCTTCAGCCACGCCCTGCATGCCCGTCAGCCCATCGATGCGGTGATGGATCGGCGCATGCGCGTCGCCGAGGCGTCGATGCCGCTGGAGGCGCTCAGCCGCCACATCACCGGCGCGACCCAGGGCGCGCAGGATGACTTCGTGATCGTCGATGCCGACGGGCGCTATCGCGGGCTCGGCCTGGTGGTCGACCTGCTGCGCGAGATCACCGCCCTGCAGGTGCGCAGCGCCCGCCAGGCCAACCCGCTGACCGGGCTGCCCGGCAACGAGGCGATCAACGATGCCCTGGCGGCGCGACTGGCCGACGGCGGCGCCTTCGTCGCGGTCTATGCCGACCTGGACCGCTTCAAGGCCTTCAACGACGCCTACGGCTACGTCCAGGGCGACCAGGTGATCCTGGCGCTGGGGCGGTTGCTCAAGGAGGTGGTCGGCGAGGCGGGCTTCGTCGGCCATGTGGGCGGCGACGACTTCATGCTGGTGCTCGAGCCCGAGGGCGCCCGGGCGAGCTGCGAGACGATCCTCGCACGCTTCGCCCGCTTCGTTCCGGGCTTCTATGACGCGGCGGCTCGCCCGGGCGGAGGGAGCGGGGGCCCCGATCGGCGCGAGAGCGGCGTACCGCGGATGTCACTCTCCCTGGCCGCCTTTCCGGTGCCGGGGAACGCGGGGCTGACCGCCAGGGAGGTCGCCAACGTGCTGGCCGAGCTCAAGGGGCAGGCCAAGCGTCAGGCGGGCAACAGCCTGTTCGTCGAGCGGCGTGGCGCCGGGGTCATGCGTTGATCACGGCGTCGCGACCTTGCGCCTTGGCGCGGTAGCTTGCGGCATCGGCGCGCCGCACCGCGTCGCCCCCGCTCTCGTCGCCCCGCTGGAAGGTGCTGACGCCGACGCTGGCGGTGACGCGCCAGTGCCTGCCGTCCTGCTCCACGCTGCAGGCGGCGATCCGTGCCCGCAGCGCCTCGGCGATGCGCCGGGCGCGGGGCCACGCGCAGCCCGGCAGCAGCACGGCGAATTCGTCGCCACCCTGGCGGGCGGCGTGATCGCTGCTGCGGGTCACGGTGCCCATTGCGGCAGCCACCTGGCGCAGCATGCTGTCGCCCAGGGCATGGCCGCCCTCATCGTTGACGGGCTTGAAGTGGTCCAGGTCGAAGAGCAGCAGCGCCGAGGGGGTGCCGGCCTGCTCCCAGGCGGCGAAGGCCTCCTCCAGGCGGCGCCCGAAGCCGCGCCGGTTGAGCAGGCCGGTCAGCGGGTCGTGCTCCGCCTCCCAGCGGCGCCGCGCGTCCTCGTGCCGGCGCTGGGTGATGTCGCGCACGGCGCCGACCAGGCCGATGAACTCGCCGTTCACGTGGATCGCCTTGGTGTGCACGTCGAGCCACAGCGTCTCGCCGTTCTCGGCGACATAACGGAACTGGCGCTCGAGATCGTGATGCTCGCGCAGGCTCGACTGCCAGGCGTTGAGCATCGCGTCGCGATCCTTGTCATGGAGACGCCGGGCCCAGGTCGTCAGGCAGATCGGTGAGGAGAGGTTCAGCAGCGCCTTCAGGCTCTCGTTGACGAAGGTCAGCCGGCCGCGGGTATCGGTCACGAACATGCCCTGGGGCGAGGCGTCGAGGATCCCTTCCAGGAAGGCCTCGCGCTCCTGGAGCTCATCCAGGCTCTGCAGGCGCTGATGTTCCAGCTCGTTGAAGACGTCGACGACGCGCCTAAGCTCCGTCATCCGGGTGGGAATCTCCAGCTCATGCCGCTGCCCGAGACTCAGCTCCCTGATCTGCTGGGCCAGGCGCGTCAGCGGCTGCAGGAAGCGCCAGATCAGCCCCCCCATCACCGGCAGCAGCAGGCCCAGGGCCCACCAGGCGCGGTGGGTGATGCGCTGCATGACGCTGGCCAGGGGCGCGAAGGCCTGCTCGAGGGGCAGGTAGACACCCACGACCCATTCGGCGGGCCAGATCTGGCGATAGGCCTTGAGGGCCTTGCCGCCCTGGCCGGTCTCGCCGAGGGCGTCGCCCTCCCAGCCGAGCAGGGCCAGGTCGAGGCCGGGATCGTCCAGCGCCGAGACGGCCCCCGGCAGGCCCCGGCGCTGCTCGGGATGGTAGAGCAGGCGGCCCGAGGCGGTGGCCACGACCACGTGCCCCTCATCGCCCAGGCGCAGGTGCTTGAAGTCCTCGAAGAGCTCGCTGCGCTCGATCTCGACGAGCCCGCCCAGAAAGCCCGTGTAGCGACCCTGGGCATCCCGGACGGGGACCAGCATCATCACCATCGGCTTGCCGGAGACGATGCCGATGAAGGGGTCGCTGACGTGGGGGCGCTGCACGTGGCGCATGTGGCGAGCGTAGGCGCGGTGATCGATGCTGAGGCCGTTGCGGCCGGGGAGCGTCGGCCAGTTGTCGACGATGATGTTGTCGGCATCGACCAGCGCCAGGCCCTCGAAGAGGGTGAGCAGCGCCTCGTGATGGCCCTCGGCCAGGACGCCCGGCGCGGCACTCGGCAGCGCGTCGGCGAGGCGCTCCAGCATCGCCAGGCGCTGTTCGATCTTCTGCGTGATGGCGTTGCGCACCAGCTCCGCCTCGTAGCGCAGGTGGACCCGATTGGACTCCTCGACCAGCAGCGAGCCGGACTGCCAGCCGAAGGCCAGCAGCATCACGCAGAGCACGCCCCATACCGCGGCGACCCCGAGAAGCAGGCGTCCGCGCAGCGAGAGCAGCAGCGCCCGACCGGCGGCTTGCAGAGGCGCGAGGATCTTCAGGGGGCCACCTCTCGGGTCGCTGTGGTCGTCATGATGGGCGTCGTCGTCCAGGCACAAAGCGCACATAGTGCCAGCCTGGGGCGTGTGCTCCAATCCCCGGGGTCATGACTAATTAGTTTTTTCTGTTATTTGGCGCAGCGACGTTGAGTGGCTGGTCCGGCTCAAGTCTCGGCGGACAGCGCCGATAAGCCGGGGGTCGCCGGCACCTGGCACCCGGGCCCGGCGCGGACCATAACCCCTCCACGAGAGTGACCATGCTGACTTCCCTGAGACTGCGCATCCTCCTTGCCACCCTGGCGGTGATCGCCGTGGCGCTGGTCGCCAACGGCGCGGCCAGCTACTTCACCGTCCAATCCCACAACGATCGACAGATCGCCCAGCAGCTCGACTCCGTCGCCAGCGGCAATGCCCAGGCCATCGAGGAGTGGATCGCCGCCCGCGCCACCATGCTCGAGGCGCTCGATCCGGTCGCCACCCGGGAATCACCGATGGACGCGCTGAACCAGCTGCGCGTGTCCGGCGACTTCATGAACACCTACCTCGCCACGCCCCGCGGTGACGTCGTCTTCTCGGCCAGCGAGGCTCCCGAGGGCTACGATCCCCGCGTGCGGCCCTGGTACCGCCAGGCCGTGGAAGCCGGCGAGGTGGTGGTCACCACCCCCTATGCGGATGCCACCTCCGACAAGCGGGTGGTGACCTTCGCCGCTCCCTACTATCGCCAGGGTGAGCTGGTCGCCGTGGCCGGCGGTGACGTGGCCCTCGATGCCATCATCGCGATCGTCGACGAGATCATGCCCACGCCCTCGAGCCTGGCCTTCCTGGCGACTGCCGATGGCACCCTGGTGGCCCATCCCGATCCCGACCTGAGCCTGGCAGCGGTGAGCGAGCTCTCGCCGGCGCTGACGGCCGAACGGCTCGAGGCGCTGCACGCCGCCGAGACGCCGCCGCATGCGGTGCTGGACGGCGCCGACAAGCTGCTGCGGGGCAATACCATCGACGGTACCGACTGGCAGCTGGTCGTGGCCCTGGACGAGCACGAGGCCACCGCCGGGCTTCGCGGCGTGATGAGCGCCTCCGCCATCACCCTGGTTGTGGTCGGCCTGATGGCGGCGCTGCTGCTGGGCACGCTGCTCAAGGTGGTCTTCCGGCGGCTGCTGGCGGCGCGCGATGCCATGGAGAGCGTGGCCAGCGGCAGCGGCGACCTGACGCGACGCCTGCCCGAGGAGGGACGCGACGAGGTGGCGCAGATCGCCAACGCCTTCAACCGCTTCGTCTCGCGCATGGAGACGGTGATGCTGACCATTCGCGACAGCAGCGAATCGGTGCACGTGGCCGCCACCGAGATCGCCCAGGGCGGCCAGGACCTGTCGCGGCGCACCGAGAACGCCGCCTCCAGCCTGCAGCAGACCTCGGCCTCGATGGAAGAGATCACCAGCACCGTGGAGCACACCGCCGAGTCCTCCCGCCAGGCCAACGGCCTGGCCGAGTCGGCCGCCGACACGGCCAAGCGCGGCGGCGAGGCCGTCGATCAGGTGGTGACCACCATGCAGGGCATCACCGATTCCTCTCAGGAGATCAGCGAGATCGTCGGCATGATGGACGGCATCGCCTTCCAGACCAACCTGCTGGCGCTCAACGCCTCGGTGGAGGCCGCCCGGGCCGGCGAGGCCGGACGCGGCTTCGCGGTGGTCGCCGACGAGGTGCGCCAGCTGGCCAGCCGCTCGGCGGACGCCGCCAAGCAGATCAAGGAACTGATCGACACCTCCGCGGAGCGCACCGAGCAGGGTGCCAGCCAGGTGCGCGCCGCCGGCGAGACCATGCAGGAGTTGGTGGCGAGCGTCACCCGGGTCGCCGACGTGCTGGGCGAGATCACCGCCGCCACCGGCGAGCAGAGCGATGGCATCGGCCAGGTCAACGTGGCGGTCAGCGAGCTCGATCGCATGACCCAGCAGAACGCCGCCCTGGTGGAGGAGTCCACCACCGCCGCCGAGCAGTTGAAGGAGCAGGCCAACCGCCTCGCCCAGACGGTGGGCGGCTTCACCTTGAGCCAGCGCTACACGGCGGGGCTGGGCGGCGCCTCCTCCCAGGCCGGTCGCGAAACCGAGCGGGCCTGAGGCCTGTCACTGGCCCGAGGTATAGACCCGACTCAACGCAAGACGCCCGCGGCAACCGCCGCGGGCGTCGTCGTTCATGAGGCCTTCATGTGGCCAGTGCCTGGGCGCGTTGGTAGAGGATGCGAGCACTCTCGATGGCGACGGCCTCGTGGGCGTCCAGCGTCAGCTTCGCCCCCTGGCGCGATGCGCCACTGCGTGCAGCTTCTTCCAACTGCTGCGAATAGCGCCGCATCAGGTGCTCGAGGTTCATGCGGATCATCGAGATCTCGAGCTCGAACTCGATCTTCAGCTCCTCGAGCCGGGCCTTCTCGTCCGCATCGGCGCAGCGGGCGATCCGGCCCTGCAGCGTACTGTCCACAAGGCGTTCGGTGGTCTTGAGCTTGGGGATAAGATCGTAGACGACGTCGCGGGCATAAAGGGTGTCGGCGTGCGGGGTCGGTCCAGGCAAGGTGCTGTGACTCCAGGCAGTCGTGGGTTATCCAGGCCCACTTATCGCCCGCGAATGGCGGAGCTTTAGGGTCCGTCCGGGAGAATCGCGGTGCCCTGTGCGCGTTAACGGATTGGCGCGGACCTTTTTGCTAAAGTTTACCGCGCCACGGCCGATAGTTCGTGGCAGACATCCTATGGGCGCTCACGGAGGGGCTTTCGCATGGCCAGCATCTCATCTCTCGGCATCGGTTCCGGCCTGGACCTCAACGGCCTGCTCGACCAGCTGCGCTCCGCCGAGCGGGAGAAGCTGGCGCCGTTGACGGCCCAAAAGAGCCAGGAACAGGCGAAGATCTCTGCTTACGGGCGACTACAGTCCGGCCTGGACAAGTTCCAGGACGCCGTGGCCGCGCTCAACGACCCCGCGCTCTTCGAGGGGTTGTCGGCCAAGGTACAGGGCGACGGTCTGAGCGCGACCGCCGGCGCCGAGGCCAGCCCGGGACGTTACGAGGTCAGCGTCAATCGGACCGCGACGGCCGGTACGCTGGCGACCACGGCCGCTACTTCCCGAGACGAAGAACTCTTCGCCAGTGCCGCTTCCCTGACCCTGGAGTTCGGCGCTACCTATGATGCGGATGGCAACTTCGACGAGACCGCCCCGGCGCTCAGCAGCCTGAATATCGATATCGCCGCCGGCAGCAGCCTGGAGGACGTGCGCGATGCGATCAACGCCAACGAGGAGGCCGGTGTGGACGCCTCCATCGTCAATGACGGCAGCGGCTATCGGCTGGCGCTGAGCTCTCGGGAGACCGGCGCCAAGGCCTCGGTCGTGGGACTCTCCTTCGATAGCGGCCCGCTGAGTGAAGATACCGCCACCTTGCGACCGGGCAACGATGCCGAACTGGGGATCAACGGCATCACCGTCACTAGCCCCACCAATACCGTGGAGGGCGCCATCCAGGGCGTCACCCTGGAGTTGGACCCCTCCTCCACGGGAGAAACGCTCAGCCTGGAGGTTTCGCGGGATACCGATGGTCTCAAGAAGGCCGTAGAGAAGATGGTGTCGTCCTACAACGAACTGCAGTCTACCATCGGACGCATGACGGCCTATGGCGGCGAAGACAATACCTCCGGCGAGCTGATCGGCGATCGCACCGTGCGCAACATCGAGTCGGACATGACACGCGACCTGACCAGCAGCGTGGCCGGAGGTGAGGTTTCGCTCATGTCGCAGCTCGGCGTATCGCTGAACGAGAAGGGGCGCCTGGAGCTAGACGAGGACAAGCTCGACGAGATCGTCGCGGCGAATCCCGAGCAGCTGGCCGACTTCTTCGCCGGCGCCGACGAGGCCGGCGGCCTGGCCGGGCGCATGGATGCCACCCTGGGGCGTTTCCTGGGCGAGGACGGGCTGATCGCCAGCGCGATTGAAGGCTCGGAGAGCCAGGTAGAAAGCCTCGATCGCCGCTATGTGCGCATGGAGCAGAGCGTGGATCGCACCGTCGAGCGCTACCGCGCCCAGTTCGGCCAGCTCGATGCCATGATCGCCAACATGAACCAGACTAGCAGCTACCTATCCCAGCAGTTCGCCTCCCTGGATGCCCAGCTCGGGCGCGGCTGATCCCCTACCGGCCTGTTGGCCCTTTTGAACCGGCTCATCCGGCGCCCCGGCCCTTGCCTTCGGGGCGCTGTCATGGGTGCATGCCAGTCGAGGTGGACATACTCTCGATGACGACGGCTTTGTGGGTGTCCGGTGTCAGCAGCTGCTACCTGGTCGGCTCTCTTGAGCGGTAGCTTCCTGCAGCAGCAATTGAGATCAGTGGACATGAACCTCATTTCACTAACCTGGCCTTCAGCTCAGTAGCGAGAGCGCGTTCTGGGGGAGCTGATTGGCCTGTGCCAACAGGGTGGTGCCGGCCTGCTGGAGGATCTGTGCCTTGGTCATGCTGGCCACCTCTTTGGCGTAGTTGGCGTCCATGATTCGGGAGCGAGCCGAGCTGAGCTGTGTCTCGACCCTCTGGCTGCTATCGACCACGTTGTCCAGGCGGTTAGTAATAGCGCCGAGGTGCCCGCGCTTACTGTCGACGTAGCCGATAGCACGGTCGAGAGCCGCGAGTGGATTCTTGGGCTTCTTGAGTCGAATTTCCTGAGCATCTTCGACGATGTTGATGATGGTATGTGGCGTGCCATTGGAGACTTCATCACCGTTACCAAAGCCGTTGGCATCCGTGGTCACGCTGACGTTGAAGCTACTGTTCAGGTTGGAAGGGTGGTAGATGATCACCTCGCCATTCCCGTTGATGGTCTTGATAAGTATGTCGTTATCTTCGCTGTTGACCAGCGAAGCGATCTTGAAGCTGCCATATTCGGACTGGCTGTTTGGCAAGTCGAAGTAGTAGTTGCTGTCACCTTCGCTGCCTGAGCGCAGCACGTCATTGTGAACCTCGCCGTCAGCGTCAGTGTAGTTTACTTCCACGTTACGCGGATCGATTGTAACGGTCGTGGTGCCGGAAACTGTCTGCACATTGTGGTCATCGGCCTCGTCGGTGCGGAAAGTAGCATAGGGAGAGCCGTCGATGGCTTGGGCGCTCAGCGCAGAGGGATTGCCATCGCCATCGGCGGAGACCGTAAGCTCGGCGCGGTAGTAGGAGTAGACCCCGCCACCTTCATCCACCTCGATGACGTACTCATCCTGATGACCAGCGTCATTGCGTTCCATCAGGCGGGTAGCGCCAGGCAAGGGATCACCGTTGCCGTCCTGAAGAGCGACCATCTCGCCCGACACGGATATGGCCGGCGTGCGGATAGTGCTGCTGGTGTCGTTCGCCAGCTCCGGGTCGAGGTGGCCCTGGCTGGTATCGGCTTGGAAGGTCAAAGTGGTGGTGGCGGGGGGGCCTGTGGTGGTTTCCTGAATGCTGTTAAGCGCGTAGTAGACGCTATCCCCGTTGTCGCTCTCCGTGGCTCTCAGGTAGTAGTCGCCATCTACCTGAACCAGCTCACCATCGGTCAGGCTGTTGCCGCCTTCATCGACGTATTCGAGCGTGTCGGCGGCATCCAGGTCGTAGCCATTCACGGTGCCGCTGGTGATGGCGGCGGGAGGCGTGTCGGGGCCGGGCAGCGGCGTGGCTGCCTGGCGAACTTCCATGGTCGTGGCGGTCGGACTGCTGTCGTCCACGGTGTATTTCAGCTCGGTTTCATAGTGGCGCACGATACCGTTGGCATCCGTTTCCTCTACCAAGTAGGTGTCGCCATCCTTGACGACCCGGCGTGAGGCACCATCGCTGAAGGCGTTGCCGCCGCTATCGGTAATGGTGATATCGCTCGAGGCGAGGTAGTCGGTAGATAGGGTGCCGGCCTCGCTATAGATCTGTCGGACGGACCTGAAGCTGACTGAGCTGGTGTCGCTGGCGGTATCGTGCTCGGCCTGCACATTGACGTCATAGAGCACCGGTCCCCCGCTGGACACGGCGCTCACATAGTAGCCGGTATGATCGTTGCCGGGATTATCGGTACTGGGAATGCGTTTCAAGTCGTGGTTGCTGCCTCCCATGCCGGCGTAGCTGATGCTGGTATGTGCAGTATCGTCAAGGTGAATATCGCGGGCGCGGCCCATCAGGGTGTTGCGATCCGTGACCTCTCCGTCGATGCCGGCGATGGTGAACTCTTCCAACCCCAGCTCTTCCACGCTGAACCCTGGTGGAGTCAGGTCGATATCCAGCGTCTCACCGTCGTTGGCCCCGACCTGGAGCCCCACTTCGCCTGCGCGACCGGTAAGCAACGGCATCCCGTTGAACCTGGCGTTTTCTGCCAGGCGGTCGATCTCCTCGAGATTCGCGTTGATCTCCGCCTGGATCACATCGGTGTCGCGCAGCTTGAGCGAGCCGTTCAGCCCCTGCACCGTCAGCTCGCGGATGCGCTGGAGGCGCTGATTGATCTGATCGAGGGCGCCTTCGGCGGTCTGCGCGACGGAGATGCCGTCGTTGGCATTGCGCTGTACCTGCGCCTGGCCCCTGATCTGGCTGGTCATCCGGTTGCCAATGCCGAGCCCCGCGGCGTCGTCCTTGGCACTGTTGATGCGCAGGCCGGAGGAAAGGCGCTCCATTGCGGAGCTGAGACTGCTCCGGGCCCTCAGCTGGTGCTGATGGCCCTTCAGGGCCAAGAGGTTGGTCTGAATCGATGCCATGACTGCGTCCTTGCAAAGGCGATGTGTACCGTAGGAGCTTATCGGCAACCTCATGTGCCACTTTAGCGACTGACGAGACAATCGGGGTGTCGACGGCAGCGTCCGCATTCCCCGGCTGTCAACGGTCGTCGCAAAAAAATGGCGGCCTTCCCTAAAGTCCCTCCAAAAGCCGCCGTTAAAGGGAGTAACGGCCAACGGCGCCGTTGTGGCAGGCCCGCTGGGCCTCGGTAACTCGCAGCGGGCCCGCCAATGGAGCCCTCAACTATCGGGAAGGAATCACACCATGTCCGTGATCAATACCAACATCACTTCGATGATCGGTCAGCAGAACCTCCGGGAGTCTCAGAACTCCCTGTCCACCGCCATGGAGCGCCTCTCCTCCGGCCTGCGCATCAACAGCGCCAAGGACGACGCCGCCGGTCAGGCCATCGCCAACCGCATGAGTGCCCAGATCACCGGCCTCAGCCAGGCGCAGCGTAACGCCAATGACGGCATCTCCGTCGCCCAGACCGCTGAAGGCGCACTGAACCAGGTCAACGACAACCTGCAGCGCGTGCGCGAGCTGACCGTTCAGGCGCAAAACGACACCAACTCCGCCGACGACCGCGCTTCCATCCAGGCCGAGATCGACCAGCGTCTGACTGAGATCGACCGTATCTCCGAACAGACCGACTTTAACGGCGTCAAGGTGCTCTCCAGTAATCAGAGTCTTTCGATTCAAGTGGGCGCCAACGACGGCGAGTCTATCGACGTTAATTTGGAAAAAACCACCGCCAACACCCTTGGTTTAGGTGGCTTTAGCGTGACTGGCCCAGTAGACAAGTCGGGAACTGCTGGCGCAAAAGATGTATTCGGTGAGGCTGCGCATGGTTTGGTGACGCTAAATAAAACGAGTAATGCTGCTGTAGCGGGGGCTGCTTTTAAGGCAGCCTATGGTGAATCTACCCAAGTTACCGATACTAAAGTTAATGATTTTTCTGCGCAGCTGGCTAAGAATCTCGGTGTGGCGGCATCTGTTGTAAACGTAACCGCTTCTGATGCGTATGTCGACGACGCTGGTAACTGGTACGCAAAGGTAGATATTGATTCCTCCAAAGGAACTAACACTGTTCAGGCGCTTAATCAGCAAGGTTTGATGACGGAAGATGCTAGTGGTAACAAGGTGCAGTTTGACAGCACCACTAACACCACCGGCACTTATTATGTCGCAATTGATCCGGCTGATGCAGATAACGTGGCAGCCGCTACCGTCAATTTCTCTGAAGACGGCAAGGAGCTTGGCGTCAAAGACCTGATGGGAGGTGCTACAGCCAACCCCATGGAGCAACTGGATACGGCGCTTAATCAAGTCGATGAGTTGCGTTCCGATCTTGGTGCGATTCAGAATCGTTTCGAATCGGCCATCACCAACCTGAGCACTAACGAGACCAATCTCTCCGCGGCCCGCTCGCGCATCGAAGATGCCGACTACGCGACCGAAGTGGCCAACATGACCAAGAACCAGATCCTGCAGCAGGCAGGCACCTCAGTTCTCTCTCAGGCCAACCAGCTGCCGCAGAATGTACTCTCTCTGCTGGGCTAAGCTGAGTCTCCTGATCGCCCTGCTGGGTGGTCGTGAGAAAAATATCTACGGGGCCTTCGGGCCCCGTTTTTGATGGAGTGAACATGCCATGGAAAAACACGATGCCAGCCTCAACCTGCATACCAAGGTGGTGGCACACAAGGATATCGAGGTAAAGGTCAGGTCAGACGACGCGGCGCTGGGCACGCTGCTGGTCAGTAAGGGAAACGTAGAGTGGCTGCCGGCCAACAACCATGTCAACAGGTATCGCTTTTCGTGGGAGAGGTTCGCCAGTCTTATGGGTGAGCACGGCAAGCCTGTAAGAAACAGCTGATACCACCGCCGTTTCGTGGCCAATTCCTTGCTTTGTTCGTTCGCCTGCCCTGCTACCATTATCGCATTTGCCGTTTTTACAGGATAGCCCATGTGCCGCACTGCCCAGCGTTCTGCCAGCAAGCCCTCTCCCAAGCAGCTAAAAGCCATCGACGCCTTGATCCGCCAGGGCCACTTCACCGAGGCCGAGACCAAGGCTCGTACGCTTGTGGAACAGCACCCGAAAAGCGGCGATGCTTTGGGTATCCTTGGCCTGGTGCTGGCCAATCAGACGCGCTACGGTGAGGCGTTGGAAGCATTGAATCGAGGGTTGTCTTGTGCGCCGGGTACGCCAGCCATTCTGGCTACGCAGGGGCTATGCTTGTTTAAGTTGGAGCACCTTGATGCGGCAGTGGAGTCACTTAGCCAAGCGTTGTATCAAGAGCCCCATCGTTTAGCCGCGCGCACTAATCTGGGTAACGCCTATCTGGCGCTGGGTGAGGTAGAAAAAGCTCGAGAATGTTTTGCCGAGAACGTGCGCCGCGATCCGCTGAATATTGGTGCCCACTACAGCCTTTCACAGTTTGTCACATACCACCCGGACGATGCCGTATTTTCTCAGCTGCCGCCGCTGCTGGAAAAGCCTGAGGTTTCCCAAAAAGACAAGGCGACGCTGGGATACATACTGGGCAAGGCGTATTGGGATAGTGGCGAGCCAGACAAGGCATTTGCCTTTTTCCGAAATGCCAATGAGAGGCGAAAACATCTCAAGGGCGATCCTAATCTGCATGAAAAAGACGGTGCCCTAGCTGCTGCGACCAATTTCCCAAGTGAAATCTATGCAAAACTGCAGAGCGGCGGCTTACAGGATGTGCCGCAAGTTGTCATCAGTGGGCTTTCCCGTTCGGGAAAGAGCCTGCTGGAATCACTGCTGGCAGGGGCAGAGGGCATCAAAAAGAGCGGGGAGAATCAGAACCTTCGCCTGTATGTCGATAAGGTGCTGGCGCCTTACGCTGGAGATGTCAGCCAGTACTTGAATGCACTGACGCCGGAAAAATGTCGAGCCGATGCTCAAGGTTACACGGACTTTATAGGCTTCGATGGCAACATACGCATTACCACTCGCCCCATGGATATCTGGGCGTTGGGATTGATCGGCCTGTGGTTTCCCAACGCACCCATCGTGTTCTGTCAGCGCGACGTGTTCGATCTGGGCCTGACAGCGTATTTCAATCAGTACACCGAGGGTAACGACCACACCGAAGACCTCTACACCCTCGGCGAGCATATTGCCTACTACGAGCAGGCCATGCAGCACTGGGCTCGGGTGCTGCCTAACCCCATCCACTGGGTCAGCTACGAGGAGCTGGTGCGCGATCCGAAGGCGGTCTCCCGCAGGCTGCTCAAGGCGCTGGGCAAGCCGGACAACGCCGCCTATGAGCAGCAGGCCGCCCGCCATGCGGCATTCGCCGAGCACCTGAGCCCGGTGCGTTCGCTGGATGTGCCCATGCCCATCCGCCAAGACTTCGTCGGCGTCGCCGAGCCGTTCAAGCACCATCTCGGCCCGCTGGAAGATGGCTACCGGGCCGCCATGGAGGCCAAGGGGCTGCCCGTGCAGCCCATCGAGCGCTTCGATTGGCAATTGAAGGGCCGCCTGGTGGCCATCGACAACGCCGCCCGCCTGCCCCGGGAAGAGAACTTCGCCGAACTGATGGCCACCAACGCCCTTGCAGTGGTGGCCTTCGACCCGGCCAGCCGCGTGGCGGCAGAAAGCGTGGCCGAGGTGGAGGAGTTTCAGCATGTGCCCCACGCGCTGCTGGGTGACGGCAAGCCCGTCACGCTTTACGCCACTCTGGATGAAAACCTGACCGCGCCGCTGGAGCCGCTGCCCGCCGAACGGCTGCCGGAAAGCCTGCGCGGCGGCGCCCAGGTGCTCACTCGCCTGCCCGTCAACACCCTGCGGCTGGACGATATCGAGGGCCTGGCAAGCCTCGACTGGCTGATACTTGACGAGTTGGCCGACGCCGAAGCCGTGCTGCAAAATGGCGAGCGTGCTCTTGAAGAGACGCTGTTGCTGCAGGTAGGTATTGCCTTTGCGCCGACGCACCATCGCCAACCCAATCTGGCTGAGGTCAGCCACTGGGCCAGCCGCCACGGCTTCAGCTTTTATCGCCTGAATAACCCTCAACACCGCAGCCTGCTGCCTGAGCGTGACGACATCGCCCGGCCTCAGGCGACACAGCTGGCCAGCGCCGATGCGCTGTTTATTCCCACGCCCCAGCGTTTGGCGGCGCTGGACGACAACCGGCGCAAGCGCCTGGCGTTTGTGCTGGATACCGTCTATGGCATACACGACCTGCCCTATCAGCTACTGGCCGAAACCGACGCCGCCCTTGCCGAGCGCTACCTGAAGGCCCGGGGCTATGTGGGCGTTCATCGAGCGGTGGATGCGCCGGATATGCCGTCGTTTTTTGCCGTGCGCAAACCTCACCGCGCCGCCGAGCGGGGCCTCGCCGCTGCCCTGGCGCGGCATAACATTCACCGCGCGGTGGGGCTGGCCCAGCAGCTGCTGAAAGAGCACCCGGGCGATGCGGAAGGTCGTTATTATCTGGGTCAGGCGCTTTCGCACCTGGGCCAGCACAGTCAGGCGCTGGCGCAGCTGGTGCCGCTATACGATGAAGCGCCCCAGCTACGTTACGGGCTGGCGCTGGGTGAGGCCCAGTACCGCGCCGGGCACAACAAGGCGGTACGCCGCACTGTCGAGCAACTTGCCGAGCAGCACCCGGAGCACTTGGCCGTGGCGCGGCTTGCGCTGCTGCCGATGCTTGGCAGCCATAAACGCCGGGAGCTGGATGAAGCGCTGACGCGCTGCCGGGCGCTATTGGAACACGCCGACAGCGCCCTGGTAGCCGCTGGGCTTGGCGATGCGGTAAGCGCTCGCGCCGAGCTTTTGC
Source organism: Halomonas sp. THAF5a (assembly GCF_009363755.1). Taxonomy (NCBI): domain Bacteria; kingdom Pseudomonadati; phylum Pseudomonadota; class Gammaproteobacteria; order Oceanospirillales; family Halomonadaceae; genus Halomonas; species Halomonas sp. THAF5a. The sequence goes on from NZ_CP045417.1 coordinate 143,336, forward strand.
ATCTGGCGGCGCGCTTTGAGCAGGCGCTGGCACGGGATGCCGAGGCCAAAACGAGTGCCGTTTCTGTCCATGAGCAGGCGCTCGAGGCGCTTGCCGATCGCCAGGGGCCGCTGCGCGCGCAGGTTCTTACCGCGCTGGCCGCCGCCCAGCATGACGCCAACGAGCCCGAAGCCGCCGTGGAGGCGCTCTGGGAGGCCTGCGCTACCTATCCCTATTCGCTGCATACCGTGGCCGCCTACGACAGGCTGCGCGAGGCGCTTGGCCAAAGCCCTCATACTGAGCACCAGCGGCTGGCGGCGCTGCATAACAAGGTGCAGGAAATCTGGCGCGGTTATCAGGGAGAGCAGCTGCAGTTCAGCTTTGGCGACTTCGGCCTGCCGTACCAGGGCTTCGAGCCCCTGATGCTGCCGGGCACTCGCTCGGCCAGAGCACGCCTGGCCCACTACGGCCTGGAGGCGGTGCTGCCCGAGGGCGCCACGGCGCTGGATATCGGCTGCAATCATGGCTTTTTGCTGCTAGGGCTGGCCGAAAAGCTCGGCCGGGGCGAGGGCTTCGATATCAGCAAGGCCTGCGTCGAAGTCGGCAACGCCGTGGCCGCGCACCTGGGGCATACCCACATCCAGCTGCATCACAAGGCCTTTGACGACTTTGTGGGCAAACAAACCTACGACCTGGTGATCGCCTGCGCGGTGCACCAGTGGATTGGCCGGCCGCTGGAAGACTTTGGTGATGCGCTGGCTGCGCTGTGCAAGCCCGGCGGTATCGTGCTGCTGGAGAGTCAGGGTGCCCGGGATCGGCACCTTACCGAGCCGGGCTTTGTGGATAACGCCACGGCCATCGCCAGCGCCGGTTTCAGCGTGCTGCGCAAGGGCTCTCTGTGCGATGACTCGCTCAACTACCGTGAGTTCTGGCTGCTCAAGCGCCGCGAAGCGTCGGCAAGCGCCAAACCGGCGCCGAAAAAAGCGGCCGGAAAACAGGCCACCCAGCCGTCGCTGCCGCATATGGAAGGCGACGCCACGGTGCTGGAGCCGATGCGCGCCATCTGCAGCACCCTGGCCCGCCACGGTGCCTGGTTCAATCCTGATCTGCGTCTGCAGGCAGATAGCGGCAATCTGGCGCTTTACGGCACCCCGGGCGCCGAACGCGCCAGCTATATGCGGGTGCCGGTGGCGCTGATGCCCCAGTTGGAGTGCTTTGATCTCCATGCCCAGGGTGGCAAGCTCGCCGCCACTCCCAACGGCACGCCGCTTTTGCCTTATCAGCAGGAAATGATGGAGGCCATGCTTGAGCTATACAACGCCACCGACAAGCTCGCCCTGTGGCGCGAAAGCCTGCCGTTCCTCGCCTGGCGACACACGCCTCGGGTGCTCGACTACCTGCTGGCCGCGCGCCCGCTGAACGCCAACCTGAGCCACTGCCATGAGCAGTTTAAGGTCGGCGAGCATGACCAGCTGCTGGTGGACAGCTTCTTTAACTCGCGCAAGTTCGGCGTGACCGAACAGCATCTCAGGGCGCTGGGGGTGAAGGGCAAGGTCAGCCACCGCAATGCGCTGATGCCGCTCGTGGACTGCCTCAACCACCGGCTGAGCGCCGAGGGTTACAACACGCCGCTGGTCGGCGGCAAGCCGACCATGCGCACCTTCCACGTGCCGGACGCCGAGACCGGTGAGCTGTTCGTGCGCTACAACCTCTACGACGCCGTGGACACCACCCTGAGTTACGGCTTTATGGATGCCGCCAGCACATGGCTGGCATCAATACCGGTGACGCTCAGCGTCAGCGGCCAGACCCTCAAGGTGCAGGGCTTGCCCATGCAGCTGCAAGGCCCGCTGCCCGCGGCCTTCGAGGACATTCGTCCCTACATGCCCGCTCTACATCGCCAGGGCGAGCGTCAGGCCGTGGTCACCAAGTTGATGCTCTGCACCGAGAACCCCCACAGCCTGCGCCGCGTGCTGACGTATCTGGTCTACGAGCTGGGCATCGCCCACACCGACTTCGTCGCTCGCCAGCAGGTGGCCGAGCTGGAGCGTCAGCTGATCGAGAAGAACCGCCAGTGGTGGCAGGGGCTGGAGCCGCTGACCGCCGAGCTGGCTCCCGATCACCCCGCCCGACAGCTGTGCCGGCACAGCCTCGAGATCATTCGCCGGGTCGAGGAACAGCTGCGACCGAATTGAAGAGTGAGTGCGAGATACGCTGGTATGCAGCAAATGACCCCCCATGCATCGACGTGACCTCCTGATCGCCCTGGCCGCACTGGCGGCCGCCCCGCTCGGCCTGGCGGGGTGCTCGTTCGGCGGGCCGCTGGCGTTCGGTATCCACCCCTGGCCGGGGTACGAGCCGCTCTACCTTGCCCGGGCCTTCGGCTGGCTGTCGGACGCGGTGGCGCTGCACGAGGATCACAACATCGGGGGCTCACTGGCCGGGCTGCGCCGCGGCGAGCTCGACGGCGCCGCCCTGACCCTGGACGAGGTGCTCAAGGCGCGTGCGGAGGGGCTTCCGCTGACGGTGGTCGCGGTGTGCGACGACTCGGTGGGGGCCGACATGGTGCTGGCCCGGCCTGGCATCGCGACGCCGCGGGCGCTCGCCGGCGGACGCATCGCCGTGGAGCAGACGGCCGTGGGCAACCTGATGCTGTCGCAGTTCCTCGCCGCCGCCGGGCTGCGCCGCGACGAGCTCCGGGTGGTCGATCTGGCCCCCAACGTGCAGCTGGCCGCCTGGCGGGCGGGGAAGATCGAGGCCGCCATCACCTACGAGCCCACCGCCAGCCGGCTGCTGCGCGAGGGCGCGGTGCGCCTCTTCGACAGCAGCCGGTTCCCGGACGTCATCCTCGACGTCCTGGCGGTGCGCCAGGATCGCCTGCGCTGGCGCACGGGGGCCGTGAGCGCGCTGGTGGCGGGCCACTTCCGCGGGCTCGACCACCTGCGGGTCAGCCCCCAGGACGCCATGCGCCGCATCGGCGCCTGGCGCGGGCTCAGCCTCGGGGAGGTGCGCGCCTCCTACGCCGGGCTGGAGCTGCCGGGGCCCGCTGGCAACCTGGACTATTTCGGCCCGCAAGGCGACCTGGCAAGGGCGGCGCGGCTGCTAAACGACGTCATGGTGGCCAACGGCCAGCTGGCGCGGCCGGACGGCCTGGAGGCGCTCTCCAACCCGCGCTACCTGCCCGACATCGGTGAGCGCTCATGAGCCTCGGTCGCCGCCTGCTGCTCGTCGCGATGACGCTGCTGCCCGGCCCGCTGCTGGCGGAGGAGACGCTCACTCTGGGCGTCTTCGCCTATCGGCCCGAGGCGGTGATGGAGGCGCGCTATCGCCCGCTGGCCGACTACCTCGGCGAGCGGCTGCCGGATCACCGCGTCGAGCTCGAGGTGATGAGCCTGGACGAGATCGAGGAGGCGATCTCCCATCGCCGCCTCGACCTGTTGATGACCAACCCCAGCCACTACCTCGAGATCCGCAGCCGCAACAGCCTGACCGGGGCGCTCGCGACCGTCATCAATGCCCAGCACGGACAGGCCGTCAGTAGCCTGGGGGGCACCATGATCAAGGCGGCGGGCAACGCGGCGATCCAGGAGCTCGACGATCTCGCGGGGCGGCGCATCGCCATGCCGGGCAGGCGCTTCCTGGGAGGCTACCAGACCCACGCCCTGGAGCTGATGGATGCCGGCATTGATCCGCGCCGCGACATCGAACCGATGATCGCCGGCAGCCACGATGCCGTGGTGGCGGCGGTGCTGGCGGGCGAGGCGGAGGCCGGCTTCGTGCGCACCGGCATCCTCGAGGGGCTGATCGCCGAGGGAGAGCTCGCTCCGGGGCAGCTGGAGGTGATCAACCCCCAGCGGCTGGCGAGCTTTCCCTTCGCCGTCTCCACGCGGCTCTATCCCGAGTGGCCCTTCGTCGTGATGCCCCAGTTGGTGCCGGAGACGGTACGCCGGATCGCCGTGGCGCTCTTCACCCTCGAGCCCGAGCACCCCGCCGCCCGGGCGGCCATGATCGCCGGCTTCGCCCCGCCACAGGACTACCTGCCCGTGGAGAACCTGGCGCGCCGCCTGCGTCTGCCGCCCTTCGACGCCGTGCCCGACTTCACCTGGCACGACATCTGGCAGCGCTATGCCGGCTTCCTGCTCGGTCTCGCGGCCGCCGGCGCGCTGGTCGCGGCGCTGCTGGCGCTGCTGGCTCGCCGCAACCGGCAGCTTCGCCAGCAGCGGGAGCGCCTGAGTCTGCTCGCTGGCGTCTTCACCCACTCCCACGAGGGGGTGATGATCACCGCGCCCGACGGGGAGCTGCTGGAGGTCAACGATGCCTTCAGCCAGATCACCGGCTACCCCCGCGGCGAGGCGGTGGGGCGCAACGCCAGCCTCCTCGGCGCCGGCCGGCATCCCCAGGCCTTCTACGCGGACTTCTGGCAGCAGCTCAAGCGCACCGGCCACTGGGACGGCGAGGTCTGGAATCGTCGCAAGAACGGCGAGGTCTATCCCCAGCGGCTCACCATCAGCGCCGTCACCGACGGCGCGGGGGAGGTGCAGCGCTACGTCGGCCTGCTCTCCGACATCACCCAGCTCAAGGCGCACCAGCGCGCCCTGACCCACGCCGCCCAGCACGATGCCCTCACCGGCCTGCCCAATCGCGCCCTGCTCGCCGACCGGCTGCGCGTGGCGATGGCCCAGGCCGATCGCAGCGGTCAGCGTCTGGCCGTGGTCTTTATAGACCTGGACGGCTTCAAGGCGGTCAACGACACCCACGGCCACGACATGGGCGATCGCCTGCTGGTGGCGCTGGCCGAGCGCATGCAGGGCGAGTTGCGTGCCAGCGACACCCTGGCCCGGCTGGGCGGCGACGAGTTCGTGGTCGTGCTGCTGGACCTGGCGAGCGACGAGGAGGGCGAGCGGGTGATCGACCGGCTGCTGGCGGCCACCGCCGCGCCCGTGGAGGTCGCGGGGCGCCGGCTCCAGGTCTCCGCCAGCCTCGGCGTGGCCTACTACGATGCGGCCGAAGGCGGCGATGAGGACCAGCTGCTGCGCCATGCCGACCAGGCCATGTACCGGGCCAAGGAGGCCGGCAAGCACTGCTATCGGGTGTATGAAGCGCCCTGCCAAGTGTAAATCGCGCGGCCTCCGACCTTTGGCGTTTGACGCTCAGTAGTTGATCCGTTGTTGACTAAATAAAGTTGTGTAGAATTAGCGACAGTCCAAAAGGAGCTTGAACCTACCGTGCGGACGGGCAGATCGGTCCATCGACGGTGGGATCTCCAGCATGCAGTCAACGATTATCGGGAGCCGCCGACCCCTCGATAGGCAAAAAAACAAGGTCGGCAATCTGGAAACAAGGGAACTGAACACATGAAATACGCAACCGTCTCTGCGGCCGCGCTGGCCGGCAGCCTGATGCTCCTGGGCGCGACCACCGCCTCCGCCGCCAGCCAGAGCAACATCAATCCCTGGAAGGAGTGCGGCATCGGCGCCGGCATCTTCGATGACAACGGCACCGCCGCCGCGCTTTCCAACATTATCTGGGACTCCGGTACCACCGCCGTGACGTCCGCGACGCTGTCTCCCGAGACCTGCAGCGGTAGGCAGGTCGAGGTCGCCCAGTTCGTCGATCAGACCTATGACCAGCTGGCCATGGAGACGGCCATGGGCGAGGGCGAACATCTCACCGCCGCCCTCGGGCTGATGGACTGCAGCGCCGAGGCCCGCCCGAGCGTGGTCAGCCAATTGCGCGCCGACCTGCAGGAGGCCAGCGCCACCGCCGGGTATGCTGATCAGGCGCACGCCGACAAGGCCTTCCAGTATTACGACAGCCTGAACCAGGCGGCCGCCGACTGCGCCGCCAGCTAAGGGGCTCCTGGGGCCGGGGATCTCCCCGGCCCCGCTGCTCTTCCCGCGAGCCTTTCCCGATTCCTGCAAGGACACTCCCCATGCGACGCCTGCTGGTGACGCTGTCGGCCCTGCTGTGCCTGTCATCAGGCGCTAGCCAGGCCGCCGACGTCGCGCTATCCGATCACCCGCAATGGCGGTCGCTGCTGCACTTCGATCGAGACGGTGCTTTTAGCGAGCCGCGCAGCGCGGTGCTGGACGACGACTTCTTCCTGGCCGAGAACGGTCAGCTCGATCCCGTCGCCGAGCTCGCGGCGACCCTGAGGGCGCTGCGGGCGTCTCCCGTGCCGGGGCAGGCGCATGCGCGCTGTCGCTTCCCGGCCCGTGCCATGTGGCTCGAGCGCATGACCGGGGAGACCTGGCCCGAGGCCGGCTGCCCGGAATGGAAAGCCTGGCGGGAGGAGCATGCCGGGGCCGAGGTGGGCCTGGTGTTCGCCTCGGGCTACCTGGGCAACCCCGCCTCCTTCTTCGGCCACCTGATGCTGCACCTGGACAAGACCGGCCGGGAGCAGGGCATGACGCCGTCACGGTTGCTGGACACCAGCCTGAACTTCGGCGCCGATGTGCCCGACGAGGACGGCCTGGTGCCCTACATGGCCAAGGGACTGTTCGGCGGCTACGAGGCCGAGTACTCCCGCGCGCCCTTCTATCGCAACACGGCGCTCTACTCCGAGCGCGAGATGCGCGACCTCTGGCAGTATCGACTCGCGCTGCCCGAGGCCGAACGCGAGCTGCTGGTGGCGCACCTCTTCGAGGTGATCGGCCAGGATTTCGATTACCTCTTTCTCACCCAGAACTGCGCCTCGCGCATCGCCCGCACCCTGGAACTGGTGGTGGATGCCGACCTGACCCCGAGTGGTGCCCCCTGGGTGGCGCCGGAGACCTTGGTGCGCGCCATCGGGGACGCCGAGGTGGCAGGGCGGCCGCTGCTCGAGGAGGTCCGGCACGTGCCGTCGCGCCGGCTGCAGACCGAGTGGCGCTATCGGGCACTCGCCAGGCCGGAGCAGGCCGCCGCCACGGCGGTGTGGTCAAGCGTGGATGAGCTCGACATGGAGGCCGAGGCGTTCCGCCGCCTTGCTCCCGGCCGTCGCGCCGCGGTGCTGGATACGCTGCTGGGACACGCGGCCTTTCTCAAGCAGACCGGCGAAGTGCCTAACCTGGCGGAGCAAGAGCGCCGGCTGCTGCAGGCGCGCCTGGCCCTGCCGGCGGGCAGCGAGTCCCTGAAGTCCGCAGACCCGGTGCCGTTGCACGAGGCGACGCCGCCGGCGCTGGTGCGCCTGGAGGGCATCGACAACGAGACGCTCGGCGCGGCGGCGCGCCTGATCCTGCGCCCCCTGCAGTACGATCTCCTGGACGGCAACGCCACCCGCATGCCCGATGCCGCCCTCGAGGTCGGACGCCTCGAGGTCGACCTCGACGACGAGGGGGCGCGGCTTAATCGCCTCGAGCTGTTTCGGGTGACCAACCTGCATGCCAGCAGCGTGCCCCTGCCGACCCTGGCCGGCGTGTCCTGGCACGCCTCCGGCGGCATCGCGCGTGCCCGCCTGGACTGCGATGACTGCCTGGAAGGGCATGTCACCCTGCTGGCCGGTCGGTCCTGGCGGCGGGGCCGCCACTTGCCCTTCGCCCTGCTGGGCGGACAGCTGCGCAGCGAGCGCCACCAGGCCGGCCCCTTGGCGCCGATGGTGCGGCTGGGGCTGCTCAGCGATTGGACTCCCCGTCAGCGCAGTCTGATGCAGGTCACCCAGGCCGATGGCCTGAAGGGCGAGGCGGGCCGGCTCACGCGCTGGCGGTTCCAGCATCGGCTGGCGCTTGGCAAGGAGCTGGATCTGCGCACGGGGGTAGAGGCCGACGATACGGCCCACGAGGTGAGTCTCGGGCTCTCCTGGTATTTCTGATGAAAGGCGGCTCAACCCTCTGAACGAGCGTGTCTGGGGTAGTATCTCGTGTTGAGCATTTCAGTGCCGCCTCAAGTCTCGGGCGCATGGGCCGATAGGTCGCTGCGGGGCAGCGAGTCGCGGCCGGAGTCTCGCGATAAGAGTGCGCTCCGCAACCAGAACCGTCACGGGAGAGAGGGCAGGAGCATGAGAGCCAAGGGGTTATGGATCGTGGGCTTGAAGCCCCTGGTGGCGCTAACACTGCTGCTGAGCCTGACCGGCTGCGCCATGCTGGCGCCGGCGCCGCCGGACAACCAGTCGAACGTCTGCGAGATCTTCCGCGAGCAGCCGGACTGGTACGACTATGCCCGGGCCTCCGAGCAGAAGTGGGGCACGCCCATCGCCACCCAGATGGCCTTCATCCAGCGGGAGTCCAGCTTTCGCAGCCACGTGAAGCCGCCGCGCACGAAGCTGCTCGGCTTCATCCCCTGGACCCGGCCTTCGTCGGCCTACGGCTACGCCCAGGCCCAGGACCCCGTGTGGGGCGAGTACGAGGCGGACGCCGGGCGGCCGTTCGCGCGGCGCACCCACATGAAGCACGCGACGGACTTCATCGGCTGGTACAACGCCCGCACCCGGCGCATGACCGGCGTATCCCTCAATAACCCCCGCCACCTCTACCTCGCCTACCACGAGGGGCAGGGCGGCTACCGCCGCGGATCCTGGCGGGGAAAGCCCGGCGTTCGGCGTGCGGCCGGTCAGGTCGCGCGCACGGCTGCCCGCTATCGCAGTCAGCTGGCCGCCTGCGAGGCGGAGTTCCGCTGCGACGGGCTGCTCGAGATCTGGCCCTTCTGCCGCTGACGCCGACAACGGTTGTCTCCGCGGCGGCCCGGGCCTAAGGTTGGCGCCTTTCTGCCATCCGCCACTGAAGCGTTCGGAGAGGATCCCATGATCGACGAGCACCGCGGGCCAGGCCGCCACGACGCCCTGTTGCGTCCCCTGCCGGCGGATGACGACGCCAGCGGCTGGATGATCAGCTACGTCGACATCATGACCCTGCTGGTGGCCCTGCTGGTGCTGATCATCACCCTGGGCGAGCTGGGCGCCGGGGCCGATCCCTCGAAGGCCAACGAGCGCGATGCCCCCGCCGCACCGTCGACGCGCGAACTCGGCGTGCCGCTCCCCGAGCCGCTGCGGCGCGTGATGGCCAGTCGCGAGGCGCCGGCCGCCGCGCCCGGGGCCCTCTCGCCCCGTGCCGTCTCGGCCGCCCTCGGGGTGGCCGGACTGCCGGTGGCGCGTCCCGCGCCGCCCCCCGCGTTGCTGGCGCAGCCGGACAGCGTCGCGACATCGGACGAGACGCGGGAGGCATCCCCTGTCGACGGGCCACAGTGGCTGATGTCGGCCGGCGTCGACCTCTCCCGGCCGCTTACCGACTACCTGGTGGTGCTTGCCGACGCGCCGCCGCTGGGCGTCGAGGCGGTCGATGCGGCCGCCGTCGAGGGCGCGCGGGCGGTGAGCGAGGCGCTCGAGGAGGCGCCGTATCTCGCCGATCTGGACGGCATGGAGGTGTCGCGGATCCCCGAGGGTGTGCGGCTGCGGGTCGAGGATCGCCTGCTGTTTCCGACCGCGGAGGCCGAGCTGACCGAGGAGGGACGCGCCCTGGTGGCGTCGCGGCTCGCCGAGATGGTGCGGCGCCATCCGGGAGAGGTAGCGGTGGAGGGGCACTCCGACAGCCGGGCGATCCGCACCGAGCGCTTCCCCTCCAACTGGGCGCTCTCCAGCGCCCGGGCCATCGCCATCGTCGAGGCGCTGGTGGCGGCCGGCGTCGATCCGACGCGGCTCCGCGCCGTGGGCCTGGCCGACACGCGCCCCCTGGCCGGCAATGCCACCGCCGAGGGGCGCGCCCGCAACCGCCGGGTGGAGGTCGTGATCCAGGCGCGCTGATCGGGTCGCCGAGGGGACTCAAGGCGCGCGCAGATCTCCGTCCCGTCGCAGCGAGAGGCCGCGGCTCGCCAGCACCCGCTCGCTGCCATTAGGAGTGATAGAGTAGTGGCGACCCCCGCAAGTGCGAGTAACCGACGACGCCCATGCCCAGTATCGACGTGGTGATCGAACTCTCCCATGAGGCCTGCCTCGCGCACTATGCGGGGCAGGTGGCCCAGGTGCAGACGCGCAGCCTGGATGGGCGCCGGGTGGTGTTTCCCGCCGAGGCGCTGCGGCGCGTGGTGACTCGCGACGGCGTACACGGTCGCTTCCGGCTGACCTTCACCGAGGCGGGCCGCTTCTGCGCGATTCGCCGTCTCGGGGCGACCTGAGCCGGCGTCCATGCGGGTTGGAGAGGGAGCCGGATGACGAGCATACTGGGCGATGTTTGGCTACGATACCGCGATGATGCCCGACGCTCGTCGGGCGACGCGGGGGCAGGGAGGCGCCCTCGCCGATCGGGTGGGGTGGCCACCGGTCGATACCTCGTGCAGGGAGCACACTGCCATGCCCTTCAAGAGCCGTGACATTGCCTTCGATAGCTGGCTGCTGATGGTCTCGGCGGCCTTCGTGTTGATGGGCCTGATCGGGGTGGTGCAGGGGTGGCGCACGTCGGCGCCGACCCTGCTGGTGCCGGATGCCGCCCTGGCCACCCTGCTGGGGGGCGGCGGCCTGCTCGCCACGGTGCAGCAGTGGCGGGGCGTGCGCCTGGCCTCGGGTGTCGCGCTGCTGGGCCTGATGCTCTATACCCTCGCGCACAATGCCCTGCTCGGGGGGAATCAGGTGGGCGTCTCCTGGTTGTCGGGCGGCACGCGCGTCTCCACCGGGTCGGCCGTGTTGATGACGATGGCGGCGCTCTGCCTCGCGGGAGGGCTTGCACGGCCCGTGTTGCGCTGGCCATGGCGGCTGGTGGGGCTACTGTTGATGGGCTATGGGCTCCTGGTGCTGGCCGTGGGGCCGCTCTCTCCCACCGGTGCCTGGGGGTTACAGGCCCTGACCGCCTCGCCCTGGGTGGTGGCGCCTTTCGCGTTGCTTTACGGCGTCGCCATGCTGACGATCGCCGCCAGGCCAGGCGCGCTGTCCCTCCAGCTGGGACGCACGGCGATCCTGGCCGGCCTGGCCGGCGTCCTGGTCAGCTGCCTGACCTGGTTCCTGCTCAGCGGCCAGCAGCAGCAGCGGGTTCACCAGCAGGCGGAACACGTGCTCGACAACGTGCGCCTCAATGCCGACCAGCTGATGCACTCCCACCTGCAGCAGATGCAGCGCATGGCCGAGCGTCTGGATGGGGCGGCCGAGCAGCGTGAGACCGCCGCGGCGATTCGCGATGCGGCCCACTATCTGCGTGACATTCCCAGCCTCGAGGTCGTCGGCCTGCTGGAGGCAGGCCATGACTGGCACTGGCAGCAGGCGCGCAGCGATGAGGCACGGCGCCGGCTGGCGCGCTGGATGCAGACCCCGCGGGTCGACGACTGGCTGGGCCTGCCCTTTCCCGATCCTCGCATGATGGTGCCCGACCAGGCCGCACCCGGCATGGCGCTGCTGGCGATCGCCCTGCCGCGTTGGGAGCAGCAGCTGGTGGCCGTGCTCGACATGGCGACCCTCCTGGATCTCGGGCTGCGCGTCCAGCTGGGCGACCTGCAGCTACGCCTCGCCCGGGATGGCGAGCCGCTCGCCGTCCTGACCGCGCCGGGCCGGGTCGCCGGCCAGGCGGCCGACGCGCCGGTCCTCGCGGACCGCCACATCGGACTTCCCGGAGGCACGATGCTCAGCCCCTCCGTGCAAGCCGGCCCCGGGGTGAGCGGGCTTCACGCCAGGGTGGTGCCTGCCGCCGTGGCCCTGGGCGGGTTGACGCTCAGCTATCTGCTGGTCTTCAGCCTGGGCCTGGTCCGGCTGGTGATGGGGCGCTCCCGGGACCTGGTGGCGGCGCGGGAACAGCTCGAGCAGCAGCAGGCCATCCAGTCGATGATCGTCGAGGAGGCACCGCTCGACCGCACGCTCGAGGCGACCTGCGAGATGCTCGAGGCCCAGCTGCAGGGCGGCCTCTGCTCGATCATGCAGGCCGACGACCAGGGCCGCGAGCTGCGCCTGGTCGCGGGACGGCGCCTCTCGGCACCCTACCGGCAGGCGATCGCCTCGGTGACCATCGGTCCGGATATCGGCGCCTGCGGCAGCGCCGCCCATCGCCGTGAGCTGGTGGTCTGTCGGGATCTCGCCAGCGATCCTCGCTGGACAGGGTTGCATCACCTGGTCGAGCGCGAAGGGCTCCGGGCCTGCTGGTCCTACCCGGTGCTCTCCCGTGATGGCCGGCTGCTGGGGACCTTCGCCACCTACTATCGGCGACCGTCGGTGCCGGACGATCAGGAGCTCGAGCGCATCGTCCAGGCCGCGGACCTGGTCGCCCTGGCCATGGAGCGCGCCCAGGATCGCCGCGCCCTGTGGGAGAGCGAGCAGCGCTACCGGTCGCTCTTCACCTACAACCCGGATGCGGTGTTCTCCCTGGACCTGCAGGGGCATTTCGTGACCGCCAACGACCACTGTGCCGTCCTGACCGGCCACTCCGCCGAGGCGCTCCGGGGCAGGCACTTCGCCGAGTTCCTGCGGGCGGAGGACCTCGCCGCGGTGCAGCAGAAGTTCGAGCGTACGGGGAATGGTGAGCCCTGCCGCTATGACCTGCCGGTGCCGCACCGCGACGGCACCCTGCATTGGCTGGACCTCACCACCCTGCCGGTGGTGGTGGAGGAGCGCATCATCGGGGTCTACGGCATCGCCAAGGACGTGACGCGAGAGCGGGAGTACGGAACACGGCTGCGGATCCTGGAGCGCAGCGTGGAGGCCAGCGTCAACGGGGTGCTGATCGCCGATGCCGGCGTGGCCGGCCTGCCGATCATCTATGCCAACGACGCCTTCCAGCGCATGACGGGCTATGCCCGGGAGGAGGTCATGGGACGCAACCCGCGCTTCCTGCAGGGCAGCGAGACCGACCCGGCGGCGGTCCAGACGCTGCGTCGCGAGCTGGCGCAGCATCGTGAGGTGCATGTCACCCTGTGCAACTACCGCAAGGACGGCACGCCGTTCTGGAACGATCTCCATATCTCCCCGGTGCGCGACGAGCGGGGGACGGTCACCCACTATGTCGGCATCCAGCATGACATCTCGGAGCAGAAGGCCTACGAGGCCCACCTGACCTATCACGCCGGCCACGATGCCCTGACGGGGCTGGCCAACCGCAGCCTGCTCGAGGACCGCCTGGTGCACGACCTCGAGCTGGCGAGGCGCCAGGGCAAGCGGCTGGCGGTGCTCTTCCTCGATCTCGACGAGTTCAAGCCGATCAACGACAGCCTCGGTCACGCCGTCGGTGACGAGCTGCTGCGCGGGGTCGCGCGGCGCCTCTCGGCGGCGATGCGGCCGGGCGATACCCTGGCGCGCCTGGGGGGCGACGAGTTCGTGGTGCTGCTGCCGGATCTGCATGACCCCGCCGAGGCGGGGCAGGTGGCCGAACGGCTGCTGACCATCGTGAGCCGGCCGTACCGGGTCGGTGAACACGAGCTGTCGCTGTCGTGCAGTATCGGCATCGCCGTGAGCGGTGCCGAGCTGGCTCAGCCGCTCGAGCTCATCCAGCAGGCCGACATGGCCATGTATCGAGCCAAGCAGCAGGGGCGCAACGCCTGCCAGTGGTTCTCGTCCGAGATCGTCCACCGGATCGGCGATCGCGTGGCGCTCCGCAACGAGCTGCAGGAGGCGATCGAGGCGCACGCCTTCGAGCTCCACTATCAGCCCCTGATCGATCGTGCGGGGCGTGCCGCGGGCGTGGAGGCCCTGCTGCGCTGGCCCCATCCCACGCGAGGCTATGTCTCGCCCGCCCAGTTCATCCCCCTGGCCGAGGAGACCGGGCTGATCATCCCGATCAGCGAGTGGGTGCTGGCCAGGGCCTGCGAGGACCTGCGCCAGCTCGACCGGGCCGGGCTCGGCAGCCTCAACGTCGCGGTCAACCTCTCGCCGCTGCAGTTCCAGCGCGCGAGCTTCCTCGCCAACCTGCGCGAGACCCTGGCGGTCACCGGGCTGCCGGCGCCCCAGCTGTCGCTGGAGCTGACCGAGGGCATCCTGATGGATGACACCGAGGGCGCCATCGAGACCCTGCACGCCCTGAGGGCGATGGGCGTGGGGGTCGCCATCGATGACTTCGGCACCGGCTTCTCCAGCCTCAGCTACCTCAAGACCCTGCCCATCGACCGGGTCAAGATCGACCGCAGCTTCGTCAGGGAGGCCACCAGCCGGGCGGAGGACGCCGCCATCATCCAGGGCATCATCTCCATGGCCCACCATCTCGGACTCAAGGTGGTCGCCGAGGGGATCGAGCACGAGCCGCAGCATCGCCTGCTGCTGGCCCACGGCTGCGACCTCTTCCAGGGCAACCATTTCGCTCGGCCCATGCCCCTCGAGTCGCTCCTCGACTTTCTTGCCGAGCACCGCTCGCTGTCGGTCGATGACTAGCCGGATACCCGTGCGCCATCCCGAGCGTTTACTCAGTGTCGTCCCGCGCCACCGGGGACCTTAGGCAAGCCGCGCCATGGCGCCTACGCTTAAGTGATGGCTTTCGACAATGGCGACGGTCGCGCGGGTCGCATGAGGGCCCCGTGTCGCGTCGCTGCGGCAGGAGAATCGATGTGAATGATGCAATGAGAGGCCTGGACGGCAGCGAGCGGGTTCCCGAGAGCGAGCTGCGCTCGCGCATCCGCGCCCACTACGACGTCGACGAGGCGGAGGTGCTGCGCGGGCTGGTCGAGCGCATCGCGCTCTCGGAGGAGGAGCGCCAGCGGGTCGCCGAGGCCGGCGCCAACTACGTGGCGCGGGTGCGCAAGGAGACCTCGCCGTCGATGATGGAGTCGTTCCTCGCCGAGTACGGGCTCTCCACCGCCGAGGGCGTCGGCCTGATGTGCCTGGCCGAGGCGCTGTTGCGGGTGCCCGACGCCGAGACCATCGACGACCTGATCCACGACAAGATCGAGCCGTCCGACTGGGGCGCGCACCTCGGCAAGTCGTCCTCGTCGATGGTCAACGCCTCGACCTGGGCGCTGATGCTGACCGGCAATGTGCTGGAAAAGGATCCCAAGGGCCCGGTGCGCGCACTGCGCGGCCTGGTGCGGCGCATGGGCGAGCCGGTGGTGCGCACCGCGGTGGGCCAGTCGATGAAGATCCTCGGCCGCCAGTTCGTGCTCGGCCAGACCATCGAAGAGGGCATGAAGAATGCCCGCGAGCTCGAGAAGCAGGGCTACACCTACTCCTACGACATGCTGGGCGAGGCGGCGCGCACCGACGACGACGCCCTGCGCTACCACGATGCCTACGCCACGGCGATCCGCGCCATCGCCAAGCAGGCCAAGGGCGACGTGCGCGGCAGCCCCGGCATCTCGGTGAAGCTCTCGGCGCTGCACCCGCGCTACGAGACCACCCACCGCGACACCGTGATGAGGGTCCTGGTGCCGCGCGCCCAGGAGCTGGTGAAGCAGGCGGCCAAGGCCAACATCGGCTTCAACATCGACGCCGAGGAGCAGGATCGTCTGGATCTCTCGCTGGACGTCATCGAGGCGCTGCTCTCCGATCCGGACCTCGACGGCTGGGACGGCTTCGGGGTGGTGGTGCAGGCCTACGGGCGCCGCGCCGCGCCGGTGATCGAGGCCCTCCACGAGATGGCCGAGCGCTACGACCGCAGGATCATGGTGCGCCTGGTCAAGGGCGCCTACTGGGACACCGAGATCAAGCTGGCCCAGGAGATGGGCGTCGAGACCTTCCCGGTGTTCACCCGCAAGGTCAACACCGACGTCAGCTACATGGCCTGCGCACGCATGCTGCTGGAGCGACGCGATCGCATCTACCCGCAGTTCGCGACCCACAACGCCCACACCTGTGCCGCCATCATCGCCATGGCCGGCGATGACAAGGAGAGCTACGAGTTCCAGCGCCTGCACGGCATGGGCGAGTCGCTGCACCACATCGTCCGGCAGGCGGAGGGCACCCATTGCCGCATCTACGCGCCGGTCGGCGCCCACCGCGACCTGCTGGCCTACCTGGTGCGTCGCCTGCTGGAGAACGGCGCCAACTCCTCCTTCGTCAACCAGGTGGTGGACGACTCGATTCCGCCGAGCGAGGTCTCCAAGGATCCGGTGGCCGAGCTCGAGCGCCTGGGTGACGCCATCGCCAGCCCCTCGATCCGCCAGCCCGGCGAGCTGTTTGCCCCGGAGCGCCAGAACTCCCGGGGCTATCGGATCAACGAGCCGGCCTCGATCCTGCCGCTGATCTCCGCCCGGGAGGCCTTCGCCGACGCCACCTGGACGGCCGGGCCGATGCTCGCCGGGAGCCCGGCGCCCCAGGGCAAGGCGCGCGATGCGCGCTCTCCCGCCGACACCTCCCGGGTGGTCGGCCAGGTGCATGAGGCGACCCGGGAGGAGGTGGCGGCCGCGCTGGACGCCGCCGAGGACGGCTTCCAGGCGTGGTCGGCGCTGCCGGTGGCCGAGCGCGCCGAGGTGCTGCGTCGCACCGCGGACCTCTATGAAGAGCACATCGCCGAGCTGACCGTGATCGCCACCCGCGAGGCCGGCAAGATGATCTTCGACGGCATCGCCGAGGTGCGCGAGGCGGTGGACTTCCTGCGCTACTACGCCAACGAGAGCGAGCGCCTCGAGGCCGAGGAGCCCGGCAGCGCCCGGGGCATCTTCGTCTGCATCAGCCCCTGGAACTTCCCGCTGGCCATCTTCACCGGCCAGATCGCCGCCGCGCTCGGGGCCGGCAACGCGGTGCTCGCCAAGCCCGCCGAGCAGACGCCGCTGATCGCCGCCCGGGCCGTCGAACTGATGCGCGAGGCCGGCCTGCCCGAGGCGGCGCTGCAGCTGCTGCCCGGCGACGGGCCGACGGTGGGCGGCCCCCTGACCAGCGATCCGCGCATCGCCGGGGTCTGCTTCACCGGCTCCACCGAGGTGGCGCAGATCATCCACAAGGCGCTGACCCAGAACGCCGGGCCGGACGCGGTGCTGATCGCCGAGACCGGCGGGCTCAACGCCATGATCGTGGACTCCAGCGCGCTGACCGAGCAGGCGGTTCGCGACATCCTGATCTCCTCCTTCCAGTCGGCCGGCCAGCGCTGCTCGGCGCTGCGCATGCTCTACGTCCAGGAGGAGGCCCGGGAGCGGCTGTTGACCATGCTCGACGGGGCCATGGACGCGCTGGTGATCGGCGATCCCTGGAACACCGATACCGACGTCTCGCCGGTGATCGACGCCGAGGCCCAGGCCGATATCACCGCCTACGTGGAGGCCCAGCGCAAGGCCGGCAAGCTCTTGAAGACCCTGCCGGCGCCGGACGTCGGTACCTTCGTCACCCCGGCGGTGGTCGAGGTCGGCGGCATCGAGGATCTGGAGCGCGAGGTCTTCGGGCCGGTGCTGCACGTGGCCACCTTCAAGGCGCGGGAGCTCGACGAGGTGGTCGACGCGATCAACGCCAAGGGCTACGGCCTGACCTTCGGCCTGCATACCCGCATCGACGATCGCGTGCAGCAGATCGTCGAGCGGATCCACGTCGGCAACGTCTACGTCAACCGCAACCAGATCGGCGCCATCGTCGGCTCCCAGCCCTTCGGCGGCGAGGGGCTCTCGGGCACCGGGCCCAAGGCCGGCGGGCCGCTCTACGTCACCCGCTTCCGCCGCACCGCCGAGGTCGAGCATCACGAGGCGCCCGGCGGCGAGGTGGTGGCGCTCGGCGAGCTGCAGTCCGCCCTCGACGGGCTCGATCCGCGCAACTGGGCGGCGCGGCCCGACCGGGTCGAGGTGCTGCGTCGGGCGCTCTCCGGCCAGCGCGGGGTGATCCGCAAGGCGCTGGCCGAGGCCGCGTCCCTGGACATGACGCCCCAGACCCTGCCGGGGCCGACCGGGGAGAGCAACCGGCTGGCGATGTACCCCAAGGGGCCGGTGCTCTGCCTCGGGCCGACGCTGGAGATCGCCGTCGCCCAGGCGGTGCAGGCGCTGGGAACCGGCTGCCCGGCGCTGATCGTCGCGCCGGGGGCGGCCGAGGCCGTCAAGCCGCTCGAGCGGGCCGGGGCGCCGGTCGCCGGGCGCGACGGCCGGGTCGAGGCCGAGACCCTCACCGCCCTCGAGGGCATCGTGGCGGTGGCCGCCGCCGGCAGCAGCGACTGGACCCGCGAGCTGCGCCTGGCGCTCGCCGAGCGCGACGGGCCCATCGTGCCGCTGGAGACCCAGACCATCGCGCCGGAGCGCTACGCGGTGGAGCGCCACCTCTGCATCGACACCACCGCCGCCGGCGGCAACGCCAGCCTGCTGGCCACCGCCGAGTAGGGGCGTCGCCCGACCGATCCGGTCGGGTAAAAAGTTGAGGAAGGAAGCCAAAGGGCCTGCGACGTCGTCGCAGGCCCTTTTTTGTCGGCCGCTGCTCAGCCCTTGTGGGAGCGATCGGTTCGACGCCTCGACTCGCACCGCGATGGGCGTCGTCAGACGCCTGGCCAACGGCACCTGCCTACCGAAGGCTTATCACCCCGCCGCCGCTGCGCGGCGGATCGCCGTGCAAGCACGACTCCCACGATTTGCGCCGTCAGCCGCGCTTGAGCCTGAGCACCTCGGCCACGTCCTGGTTGCCTTGATAGCGTGTGAAGGCGGGCTCCCGCTGGTCGGCGCCGTACATCGCCATCCGGTCGGCCAGCTCGTTGCCCTCCACCCCGGCGTGGCCCTTGACGTGGGCGATGGCGACCTTCGCCTTGAGCCGCTCGTAGAGCGCATGGGTCGGCTGGATGATCTCCGGGTTCTTGATCGCCTGGCCGTCGGCCTTCTTCCAGCCGCGCCGCTTCCAGCCGCCGGCCCACTTGGTGATGGCGTTGATGGTGTAGGTGGAGTCGCAGTGGATGCGCACCGAGGCGCCCCGGGCGATCTCCTGCTCGGCGACCCTCAGCGCCTGGTGGAAGGCGTTCAGCTCGGCGGTGTTGTTGGTGCCCCGGGGGTTGTGCAGCCCGTACCAGAGCTCGGCGAGGACCCCGTCGCGGTAGACCACCATGCCCGAGCCGGCATCGCCGGGGTTGGGCTCGCAGGCGCCGTCGCAGTAGATCTCGATGTCGTAGCGCTGGGCCGGCGCGTCCTGGGCCGGCGTCGCTCGGGGGCGGCGTGCGGCCGCGGGTTTGGTGCCGGTTGCGGGCTTGGGCCTGCGCGCGGGGGCGGCGCCGCCCGGTCCCTTGGCGAAGGCGGCCTCGGCCTCCTCGCGGGAGGGGAAGGACTTGTAGCGGGCCTTGGGATAGCCCTTCACCTGGCGACTGCACTCGTCCCAGGTGCTGAAGATGCCGGTCTCTCGTCCGACCCAGACGACATAGGACTTGGGGCCTTTCCTTGCTGCCATGCGGCGCTCCGTGGTGGTGTGGCTCGATGTCGGGAGTGGCTGGGCCGCCCGCGCTGTGCGGGAGCGTCGCTTGCCCTCGCGACCCCGTCCATTCTACGGGAGGGCGCCTGAGCTGCCGAGTCGGGGGGCCGATCCGCCGCGGAGAGGGTGTCTCTCGACGAAAATGTCGTTTTATGTATATTTATGGTCGCTTTACGTCGAGTCAGGCGGGCGTGATGTCCCCACACTGTGGCCATTCCCAGCCCAGAACCCTGGAGGTCGACCATGAACCGCAACGTCATCCTGACCTGCGCCGTCACCGGCGCCGGCGACACCGCCGGCAAGAACCCCAACGTGCCGGTCACGCCGCAGCAGATCGCCGACAACTGCATCGAGGCCGCCCGCGCCGGCGCCAGCGTCGCCCACATCCACGTGCGCGACCCCGAGACCGGCGGCATCAGCCACTCCACCGAGCACTTCCGCGAGGTGATGGAGCGCGTGCGCGAGGCCGACGTCGACATCGTCATGAACATCACCGCTGGCGGCGGCGGCGACTGGATCCCGGACGCCGAGGACCCGACCCGCGGCGGCCCGGGCACCGACATCCAGACCCCGGCCGAGCGCCACGCGCCGGTGGGCGAGCTGCTGCCCGAGCTCTGTACCCTGGACTGCGGCAGCCTCAATTTCGGCGACATGGTCTACGTCAACACCGCCGACTGGCTGCGCGAGCACGCCCGACTGGTGCAGGCCGCCGGCGTCAAGCCCGAGCTCGAGTGCTTCGACCTGGGCCACGTCTGGTTCGCCCGCCAGCTGCAGCAGGAAGGCCTGCTCGACGGCGACCCGCTGTTCCAGCTCTGCCTGGGCATCCCGTGGGGCGCCGAGGCCGACCCCGAGACCATGCTGGCGATGCGCAACAAGCTGCCGGAGAACGCCAACTGGGCCGCCTTCGGCATCGGTCGCCACCAGATGCCGATGGTCGCCCAGGCGATGCTGCTCGGCGGCCACGCCCGGGTCGGCCTGGAGGACAACCTCTATCTGAGCAAGGGCGTGATGGCCACCAACGGCGGCCTGGTCGAGAAGGCCGGCACCATCATCGAGAACCTCGGCGGTCGCATCATGACCCCGGCCGAGACCCGCGCGCACCTCAAGCTGCGCGACCCGAACACGGGCAAGGTCATGGGAGGTGAGGCATGAGCCAGCAGCTGACCGTCATCGGCACCGGCGTCATCGGTAACGGCTGGATCGCCCGGGCCCTGGCCCGCGGCTGGGACGTGGTCGCCTTCGACCCGGCCGAAGGCGCCGAGGCGCGTACCCGCGCCTTCGTCGACAACGCCTGGGGCTCGCTTACGAAGCTGGGCCTGGCCGAGGGCGCGAGCCCCGAGCGGCTGCGCTTCGTCGCCAGCATGGAGCAGGCCGTCGAGGGCGCCGATCTGATCCAGGAGAACGTCCCCGAGCGCCTCGAGCTCAAGCGCGAGATCCTCGCCGCCCTGGACGCCGCGGCCGCACCGGGCACGATCATCGGCTCCTCCACCTCGGGCTTCAAGCCGACGGACCTGCAGCGTGACTGCACCGCGGCCCCGGGCCGGGTGATCGTCGCCCACCCCTTCAACCCGGTCTACCTGCTGCCGCTGGTCGAGCTGGTCGGCGGCGAGGCCACCGAGGCCGCGCACACCGAGGCCGCCCAGGCGCTCTACCAGGACCTGGCCATGCGCCCGCTGGTGGTGCGTCGCGAGATCGAGGGCCATATCGCCGACCGCCTGATGGAGGCGCTGTGGCGCGAGGCGCTGCACCTGGTCAACGACGGTGTGGCCACCACCGAGGAGATCGATGCCGCCGTGGTCTACGGCTGCGGCCTGCGCTGGTCGCTGATGGGCACCTTCCTGACCTTCCACCTGGCCGGCGGCGAGCAGGGCATGCGCCACATGCTCGAGCAGTTCGGCCCGGCCCTGAAGCTGCCCTGGACCAAGCTCGAGGCCCCGGAGCTCACCGATGAGCTGATCGACAAGGTGGTCGAAGGCTGCGAGTATCAGGCCGCCGACCGCCCGGTTGCCGAGCTCGATCGTCGCCGCGACGACTTCCTGGTCGAGCTCCTCGACCTGGTGCAGAAGTACTGGCCCGAGGCCGAGGGCCTGGAGGGGCGCATCTGATGGCGCTGATGGAGATCCGCGTCGCCCCGGAGTGGGTCGACTATAACGGCCACATGAATGACGCCGAGTACGCGCGAGTGTTCTCGCTGGGCGTGGAGGCGCTGATGGACGCCATCGGTCTCGACGAGGCCGGTCGGGCCCGCCATGGCTACACCCTCTATACCCTGGAGACGCACCTCTGCTATCGGCGCGAGGCCCACGAGGGGCAGCCGCTATCGGTCGAGGTGACGGTGCTGGCGCGTGACGCCAAGCGCCTGCATGTCTTCTTCACGCTGCACGACAGCGAGGGGTCGCTGCTGGCCACCAGCGAGCAGATGCTGATGGGCATCGACAGCGACGCCGGCCGCCCGGCGCCCTTCCCGGAGGCCGTGGCCAGCGTCATCGAGACGCTGCCCGCCGCCGCCGAGGGCGACTGGCCGGAACTCGCCGGCCGCCGCATCGGGCTGCCCGCCAGGCGCTGAGCGTCTTCGGCCCTTACGCCAAGAACATGGACGCCAGGAAGAAAAAACGAGGTACCGCCCGGTCGACGCCGGGCGGCCAACGGGATCGCCGGCCCGAGGCCCGGCTCAAGAGGACGACGTTATCGCTACTTCAACTCCCCCCACCCCGCCGACACGACGGACCAGCCATGAGGTCGAGACCTCCACCGACTACATGGTCACCGAGCTCTCCCAGGAGGGCTTCTTCAGCGGCATGCACAAGGGCATGACCATCACCGCCGCGCTGCTGGTGCTGGGTTTCGTGCTGTTCACCGGCGTGATGCCCGACCTGGCCAGCGGCCTGTTCGGCACCACGCGTGCCTGGATCGAGACCACCTTCAGCGGCTACTACCTGATCACCGTGATGCTGCTACTGGTGGTCTGCGCCTACATCGTGCTCAGCCGCCATGGCAGTGTGCGCCTGGGACCCGATGACAGCCGGCCCGACTTCAGCAACTTCGCCTGGTTCTCGATGCTGTTCTCCGCCGGCATCGGCATCGGCATCCTGTTCTTCGGCGTCGCCGAACCGATCTTCTACTTCGACAATACCGGCGCCTTCGGCTATCCCAACAACCCCCATGCCGACATGGCCGGCGCCGCCGCCATGAACCACGAGCGCGCCATCGACGCCCTGCGGGTCTCGGTCTTCCACTGGGGGCTGCACGGCTGGGCGATCTACGTGATCGTCGGCATGTCGCTGGCCTACTTCGCCTACCGCAAGGGCCTGCCCCTGGCGCTGCGCTCGGCGCTCTACCCGTTCATCGGCGAGCGTATCTTCGGCCCCATCGGCCACGCCGTGGACATCCTCGGCGTGCTCGGCTGCGTGTTCGGTGTCGCCACCTCGCTCGGGCTCGGCGTCAGCCAGATGGCCGTGGGCCTGGACCGCCTGGTCGGCCTCGACCCGGGGCTCAACACTCAGCTGGTGCTGATCGGCGTGATCTCCCTGGTGTCGGTGCTCTCGGCAGTCTCGGGGGTCCAACGAGGCATCAAGATCATCTCCGAGATGAACATCTGGATCTCGGTGGCCGTGGTCGGCACCTTCCTGATCGGTGGTCCCACCCTGTGGCTGGTGACGACCTTCGGCGAGACCGTGCTGGACTATGCCCTCAACTTCATCCCCATGGGCCTGTGGTTCGCCGACGATGACGGCACGGCCCAGTGGCAGCAGGGCTGGACCATCTTCTACTGGGGCTGGTGGCTCGCCTGGGCGCCGTTCGTTGGCATCTTCATCGCCCGCATCTCCCGCGGTCGCACCCTGCGCGAGTTCGTGCTCGGCGTGCTGCTGGTGCCGACCCTGATCATCTTCGTGTGGCTGGTGATCTTCGGCGGCAACGCCCTGCACCAGGAACTGACCGCCGCGGGCGGCCCGGGCAGCGGCGGCATCACCGAGCTGGTCAACGCCTGGAACCTGCCGGCCGCGCTGTTCGCCACCGCCGACGGCATCGCCGGCACCGGTACCTTCGGCTGGGTGCTGTCGGCACTGATGGTGTTCCTGCTGATGAGCTGGTTCGTGACCTCCTCGGACTCCGGCACCCTGGTGCTGACCACCATCCTGTCGCTGGGCAACGAGGACCCGCCCCGGCGCTTCCGGGTCTTCTGGGGCTCGTCGATCGGCCTGGTGGCGGCCGTGCTGCTGGTGGCCGGTGGCCTCAAGGCGCTGCAGACCGCCTTGATCGCCGCGGCGCTGCCGCTCAGCATGGTGATCCTGGTGATGACCGCCGGCGTGCTGGTCTCGCTGCTGCGCGAGTCGCGACGTCGCCTCGGCGCGACCCAGCGCCAGTAACGGCGCGCCGCGCGAGCGCGCGACGCGAGGAAGGCGGCCGAGATCCCCCGGGGGATCTCGGCCGCTTTCGTTGGGATGTCCCTCCGTCTACCATCGTCTCGATCCCGCTTCCCAGGTGCTCCATGCGACTGACGCCCCCCGCCTCCTCCCCGGAGCGTCTCGGTTTCCTGCTGCTGCCGCGCTTCGCCATGGTGGCTTTCTTCTCGGCCATCGAGCCGCTGCGCATCGCCAACCGCATCAGCGGGCAGACGCTCTTCCGCTGGGACGTGATCAGCCGCGACGGCGGGCCAGTGGAGGCCTCCAACGGCATGACCCTGGCCGCCGACGCGAGCCTCGGGAACGCGCCGCTGGCGCCGAGCCTGGCGGTTTGCGCGAGTTTCGCCCCCGAGGCCGCCATCGACGCGGCGCTGCTCGACTGGCTGCGCGAACGGGCCGCCCAGGGCGTCACCCTGGGCGGCATGGACACCGGCTGCTTCGTGCTGGCCGCCGCCCGGCTGCTCGCCGACCAGACGGTGACCCTGCACTGGGAGAGCCTGCCCGAGTTTCGCGCGCGCTTCCCCGCGGTCGAGGCGGTGGAGTCGGTCTTCGAGGTCACCTCGACCGGCTTCTCCTGCGCCGGTGGCAGCGCGGCCATCGACATGAGCCTCGACTTGATCCGCCGGCGCCACGGCGACGACCTGGCCGACCGGGTCCGCGAGCAGCTCGTCCACCACCAGGGCCGCCAGCCGGCGAGTCGCCAGCGCGGCGTACCTGGCCAGGGCCTCGACCCGCGGATCCATCGCGCCATCGTGCTGATGGAGGACCACCTGGAGGCGCCGCTCGGCATCCGCGCGCTGGCCGACGAGCTGGGGCTCGGCTGGCGCCGCCTGGAGCGCCTCTTCGAGCGGGAACTGGGCTGCTCGCCCCAGCGCTTCTACGTGGAGCGCCGCCTGGCCCACGCCCACCGGCTGCTGCGCGAGACGCGCCACCCGATCACCCAGATCGCCCTGGCCAGCGGCTTCGCCTCCGCCTCGAGCTTCACCCGCGCCTTCCGCCGCCACCACGGCGTGACGCCGAGCCAGCTGCGCCGCGGCCCCGATCCGGCCTGATTGTCGAATCGTGCACAGTGGGTGTCGAATCGGGTCGCATCGCGTCCCGCGTCGGCTGTCATCCTGTGGCCATGCTCAACGCCAACGGGAGTCACGACATGACCACGCTACCCCTTACCCCCGACTACGACGCCTGGCCCATCGAGGCCGACCTCGAGCGCGTCGCCGTCACGCCGCGCCTGGTGACGGTGACCTGGAGCGACGGCCGGGTCAGCCGCTACCACAGCGTCTGGCTGCGCGAGAACGCCGCCGACGACACCACCGTCAACCCGGCGACCCGGGAGCGCATCCTGGACCTTTCCACGCTGCCCGCCTGGCCGGAGGTCGAGGGCGCCGAGATCGACGATGCCGGCGCGCTCTGCGTGGACTTCGCCGTGGAGGATCGCCGCCTGCGCTTCCACCCCGGCTGGCTGCGCGCCCACGACTACGACAACCTCCGGGATCCCGAGGCGCCGCTGGTGCCGGTGACCTACTGGCAGGGCGGACCCGAGGCCGGCCCGGACACCCTCTCCGCCGCCGGGCTGCTCGACAGCGCGCCCGACAGCGAGGCCGAGGAGGCGATCCTCGCCCCGGCGCTCGAGAGCGTGCTCGCCAAGGGCCTGGTGCGCCTGCGTGACCTGCCCACCGAACCCGGTTCGCTGGAGGCCATCGCCCATCGCATCGGGCCGATCCGCGACACCAACTTCGGCGGCCTGTTCGACGTCCGGGCCAAGCCGGACCCGGACTCCAACGCCTACACCTCCATCGCCCTGCCGCCGCACACCGACCTGCCGACCCGCGAGTATCACCCCGGCCTGCAGATGCTGCACTGCCTGGAGAACAGCGTCGAGGGCGGCCAGGCGGTGATGCTCGACGGCTTCGCCGTGGCCGAGGCGCTGCGCGAGCGCCATCCCGACGCCTGGGCGACCCTGACCCGGGTGCGCTGGTGCTACGCCAACACCGCCAGGACCACCGACTACGTCTGGTTCGAGCCGATGATCCGGCTGGACGCCCGGGGCGAGCTGCTCGAGGTGCGCATCGCCGACTTCCTGCGCGGCCCGCTGCAGACCGCCTTCGAGGACGTCGAGCCGGCCTACGAGGCGTTGATGACCCTGCAGCGACTGCTGTGCGATCCGGCCTTCGCCATCCGCTTCACCTACGCCCCCGGCGACCTCGTCATCTTCGACAACCGCCGCCTGCTGCACGCCCGGGACGCCTTCGAGGGCAGCACCGGCCGCCGCTGGCTGCAGGGCTGCTACATGGAGCGCGACGAGATCCGCTCGCGCTACCGCATGATCCAGCGCGCCCGGCGCCGCCGGCGGATCACCGCCGAGGCCTGAGGTTCCCGCGGAACGCGCAAGCGAGATCGCCCCGGCAGAGCCGCGGCCGTTATCGTCGTGCTCGCCTCGACGCCCGCCCCAACGCAACGCCCCGGCCAGTGGCCGGGGCGTTGGTGTCTCGGGGCGGACGTTCGTTCAGGGTGCGATGCGCGCGCTGGCGTCGGTGAAGCCCATCAGCGAGATGTCCAGGTCCATGCGGTTGCCCCGCGGGCCGACCAGGCTCAGGGTCGCGCTGCTGCCGCCGCGCAGGTCGCTGAGCAGCGCCGGCGACACCGGCAGGTCGGCACGGCAGCCCTGCTGCAGGCAGACCTGGTAGGGGAACTGGGCCGGCTCGCCGCCGCCCACGTCGAGCTGCAGGCCCGCGGCGAGGCGCACGCCCAGGGGCAGCAGGAAGGTCATCGCCGGCCGGCCCTCGAGCTCCGGCGGATAGCCCAGGATCACCCGCATCAGCGGGTCGTTGCTGTTGGGGTTGGTGACCAGCTGGCTCATGGTGCAGGGGCCCTGCTGGCCCTCGGGCGGGCAGAGCACCTGCCAGTCGCGGAACTGCTCGGTCTGGACATTGGCCCCGCCGGCGCCCGGCGTCGCCTGCTGGGCGAAGGCGTTGGGCGCGATGGCCAGCAGCGACAGCAGGGCGGCCAGGCACAGGCGTCTGGTCAGACGGTTCGACATCGGTAGTTCCTCCTTGGCCCCGGGGGCCATGAACGCTCGTGAGGGGCGTGGCACTCGGGTCTCGTCACCGCGGGCCGGCGGCCTTCCGCGCCCCGGTGCGACACCCGACACTAGGACTCAACCATGCCTGTTCGCCGGCGCGAGGTCGAGCCCGGCCGCCGTCTGGCCCGTAGACCAGGCGGCGCGAGTCGGGCACTCCCCGGCCGGGCCGGGGAGGCGTGGGGTCAGCCTCGCGGCTCGGAGAGCAGCCCCTTGATGATGGCGTAGCAGCCGACCAGCAGCACCAGGGTGAAGGGCAGGCCGGTGGAGACGGAAGCCGTCTGCAGGGCCGTGAGGCCGCCACCCAGCAGCAGGGCGATGGCGATGGCGCCCTCGATGATGGCCCAGAAGATGCGCTGCGGCTTGGGCGCATCGACCTTGCCGCCGGCGGTGATGGAGTCGATCACCAGCGAGCCGGAGTCGGAGGAGGTCACGAAGAACACGATCACCAGGATGATGCCGACGAAGGAGGTGATGGCGGACAGCGGCAGCTCGCCCAGCATGGCGAACAGCTTGATCTCCAGCGCCGCGTCCTTGACGCCCGTGAAGCCGTCGGCGATCACCTGGTCGATGGCGGTGCCGCCGAAGGCGGTCATCCACAGCACCGAGACCAGGGTCGGCACCAGCAGCACCGCGGTCAGGAACTCGCGCACCGAGCGGCCGCGGCTGACGCGGGCGATGAACATCCCGACGAAGGGCGACCAGGAGATCCACCAGGCCCAGTAGAAGGCGGTCCAGCCCTGGCTGAAGTTGGCGTCCTCGCGGCCGAACGGCATCGACAGCGCCGGCAGGTTGACCACGTAGGCCATCAGGTTCTCGAAGAAGCCGGTGGCGATCAGCAGGGTCGGGCCGACGATGATCACGAAGGCCAGCAGCAGGAAGGCCAGCACCATGTTGAGCTGGGAGAGGCGCTGCACCCCCTTGTCGACGCCGAGGACGATCGAGCACAGCGCCACGGCGGTGATGCCCATGATCAGCAGCACCATGGTGAGGTCACTGTTGGGCACGTCGAACAGGTAGTTCAGGCCGGCGGCGGCCTGGGAGGCGCCGAGGCCCAGCGAGGTGGCGAGGCCAAACAGGGTGGCGAACACCGCCAGGATGTCGATCAGGTGGCCCGGCCAGCCCCACACCCGCTCGCCCAGCACCGGGTAGAAGATCGAGCGCATGGTCAGCGGCAGGCCCTTGTTGAAGGCGAAGATCGCCAGCGACAGGCCGACGATGGCGTAGGCGCCCCAGGGGTGCAGGCCCCAGTGGAAGATGGTCGCGGCCATGCCCAGCTGGTGGGCGGCGGCCTCGTCACCGGCGGCGCCGCCCAGCGGTGCCCAGTCGGTGCGCAGGCCATCCTCGCCGATCGAGGTGCCGCCCATGGCGCTTGAGAAGTGCGACATGGGCTCGGAGACGCCATAGAACATCAGGCCGATGCCCATGCCGGCGGCGAACAGCATCGCGAACCAGCCCGCGTAGCTGAAGTCCGGCGTGGCGTGGGCCCCGCCGATGCGCACCTTGCCCAGCGGCGAGGCCACGATGCCGAGGCTGACCAGCACGAAGACGTTGCCGCCGAACAGGAAGACCCAGCTAAGGTTGCCCGTGAGGAAGCCGAAGACGGCGTCGAAGATCGGCTCGATCTCGTCCTGCAGCGCCAGCGTCAGGATCACGAAGACCAGGATCAGCAGCGACGAGATGGTGAAGACCTTGCCGTGCAGGTCGACATCGAGGCCGAACCGGCTGGTGGTGACGTTATCCTGGCCGATCACGTAGTCGGTATCGATCAGGTTCGCCGGGCCTTCCGGCTTGGGGACGCCGTCAGAGACAGGGGGGCCCTGATCGCTGTGCGCCTTGGGAGAGTCACTTGCCACGGGGAATTCTCCGGTGGGGGAACGAAAGGAGCACGCCGGGAAGGCTCGGGGCCAGGACGGCGTGCCGGGGAGGGGCTGCCATCGCCGGGCGATCGCAGCCGCGGAGGCGAGGGGGCCGCGCAAGGCCCCATGCGACAGATAAGACGTTAGTCTGAGGATTCGCCGGGGGAATTGCCAATCCGGGGATCAACGCTCGCCGGTGGGGCCCCTCGAGGCGGCCCGGGCGTCACGCGCCGGCATTGCCGACGCCGGCGGCCGGTGCCACGATGACGGGTAGGCGCGACGCCGGGTCGCGTCCCCCAACCCCGAGCCCGCCATGACCGTCGAGACCGTGACTCCCCCGCGTCGCTTTCGTGGCCAGCCCCGCGGCCGCGCGCTTCCCCCGGTGGCGCTGGCGGCCCTTCGCCAGCTGCTCGGCGACGAGCGCCGAGCGCCCGAGCTCGCCCGTCGCGACCGGCTGATCGAGCACCTCCACGCCCTTCAGGATGCCCACGGCCACCTGTCGCTGGTGGCACTGCGCGCCCTGGCCGCCTACATGAACCTGCCGATGGCGTCGGTCTACGAGACGGCGACCTTCTACGCCCACTTCGACGTGGTGCATGACGACGAGGCGCCGCCGCCGGAGGTGACGGTGCGGGTCTGCGACTCGCTTTCTTGCCAGCTGGCCGGCGCCGCGGCGCTGCGCGCCGAGCTCGAGGCGGGGCTCGATCCCGAGGCGGTGCGGGTGGTGCGCGCGCCCTGCATGGGGCGCTGCGACGCCGCCCCGGTGGCCGAGGTGGGTCACCATCACGTGCGCTTCGCCACCGCCGAGGGGGTCGAGGCGGTGGTGGATACCGGCCACCACCATCCCGAGGCGATCGACTGGCAGCGCCTGGCGGCCTATCGCGAGGCGGGGGGCTACGCCCTGCTCGACGCCTGCCGGGCGGGGCGGCTCACGGTCGAGGCGCTGGCCGACGAACTCGAGCGGGCCGGCCTGCGCGGCCTCGGCGGGGCGGGCTTTCCCACCCATCGCAAGTGGCGCTCGGTGCGCGAGGCGCCGGGCCCGCGCTACTGCGCGATCAACGCCGACGAGGGCGAGCCCGGCACCTTCAAGGACCGCCACTACCTCGAGCGCTCGCCGCACCGCTTCCTCGAGGGCGCGCTGGTCAGCGCCTGGGCGGTGGAGGCCAGTGCCCTCTACCTCTACCTGCGCGACGAGTATCCCGGCCTGCATCGGGTGCTCCACGAGGCGATCGGCGAGCTCGAGTCGGCCGGCCTCGCGCCCCCCGGCTTCATCGTGCTGCGCCGCGGTGCCGGCGCCTACATCTGCGGCGAGGAGTCGGCGATGATCGAGTCGCTGGAGGGCAAGCCCGGCAAGCCTCGCCACCGCCCGCCGCTGGTGGCCCAGGTGGGGCTCTTCGGCCGCCCGACCCTGGTCAACAACGTCGAGACGGTCTACTGGATCCCGCTGATCCACGAGAAGGGCGCCGACTGGTTCGCCGGCCACGGCCGCCATGGGCGCACCGGGTTGAGAAGCTTCTCCCTCTCGGGGCGGGTCAAGCGCCCCGGCGTGCACCTGGCCCCGGCCGGCATCACCCTGAACGAGCTCGTCGCGGAGTACGGCGGCGGCATGGCCGACGGCCACCGCCTGGCCGGCTACCTGCCGGGCGGGGCCTCCGGCGGCATCCTGCCGGCCAGCAAGGCCGATCTCCCGCTGGACTTCGACACCCTGCAGGCCGAGGGCTGCTTCATCGGCTCCGCCGCCGTGATCGTGCTGTCGGACCAGGATGACCTGCGCGCCGTGGCCGCCAACCTGCTGGCCTTCTTCGCCGACGAGTCCTGCGGCCAGTGCACCCCCTGCCGGGTCGGCACCGAGAAGATGCTGAGCCTGATCGAGCGCCCCGAATGGGAGGTTGAACAGCTCCGGCGACTCTCCCGGGTGATGCAGGATGCCTCGATCTGCGGCCTGGGCCAGGCGGCGCCCAACCCGGTGCTGGGGCTGCTCAGGGACTTCCGCGAGGCCCTGGCCGACCAGCACGTGATCGTCAGGGGGTAGGGGAGATGGCCATGAAGGTATCGCGCCAGAACGAACGCTTCACCCTGACCCTGGACGGTGCCGAGGTCACCGCCAGGGCCGGCGAGACCCTCTGGCAGGTGGCTCGGCGCGCCGGCGAGACGATTCCCCACCTCTGCTTCAAGGACGCCCCCGGCTACCGCAGCGACGGCAACTGCCGCGCCTGCATGGTGGAGATCGAGGGCGAGCGGGTGCTGGCGGCGAGCTGCCTGCGCGAGGCGCGACCCGGCATGGTGGTCAAGAGCGCCACGTCCGAGCGGGCCCGCCTGTCCCGGGAAGGGGTGATGGAACTGCTGGCCGCCGACCAGCCCGCCCGCGATGCCGGCCCCGATCGTGCCAGCCACTTCTGGGCGATGGCCGATCGGCTGGCCATCGACGCCACGGCGGTGCGCGAGCGGCTGCCGGCACGGGCCGAGCGACCCGGCCCCACGGTGCACCATGTCGCCGAACGCTGTGCCGCGCTTCCCCATGCCCACGGCCATGACACCAGTCATTCGGCGATGCACGTCAATCTCGACGCCTGCATCACCTGCGGGCTCTGCGTGCGCGCCTGCCGGGAGGTGCAGGGCAACGATGTCATCGGCCTGGCCCATCGCGGCGCCGCCGCCAAGGTCGTCTTCGACTTCGACGACCCCATGGGCGAGAGCACCTGCGTGGCCTGCGGCGAGTGCGTCCAGGCCTGCCCGACCGGAGCGCTGATGCCGGCGACCCTGGTCGACGAGGCGGGGCGCGGCGACTCGGCGGCGGCCGATCGCAGCGTCGACTCGGTCTGCCCCTACTGCGGGGTCGGCTGCCAGCTCACCTATCACATCGAGGGCCAGCACGCCGAGGACGAGCGCATCCTCTTCGTGGAGGGCCGTGACGGGCCTTCGAACCAGGGCCGGCTCTGCGTGAAGGGGCGCTTCGGCTTCGACTACCCCCGTCATCCCGCGCGGCTCACTCGGCCGTTGATCCGCCGGCCCGGCGTGGCCAAGAGGCTCGACCCCGCCTTCGATCCGGCCGACCCCGGCACGCATTTCCGCGAGGCGAGCTGGGAGGAGGCGCTGGATGCCGCCGCCGGCGGGCTCACCGCGCTCAAGACCGCCCATGGGCCCTCGGCACTGGCCGGCTTCGGCAGCGCCAAGTGCTCCAACGAGGAGGCCTGGCTGTTCCAGAAGCTGGTGCGTGCAGGCTTCGGCAGCAACAACGTCGACCACTGCACCCGGCTCTGCCACGCGAGCTCGGTGGCGGCGCTGATGGAGTGCCTCGGTTCAGGCGCCGTGACGGCCTCGTTCATGCAGGCGCTCGAGGCCGACGTGGTGATCCTCACCGGCTGTAACCCGGCGGTGAACCACCCGGTGGCGGCCACCTACTTCAAGCAGGCGGCGCGCCGCGGGACCCAGCTGATCCTCCTCGACCCCCGCGGCCAGGCGCTGGACGCCTACGCGAGCCTCAGCGTGCGCTTCACCCCCGGGGCCGACGTGGCGCTGTTCAACGCCATGCTCAACGTGATCGTTGGCGAAGGCCTGTACGACGAGGCCTATGTCGCCGCACACACCGAGGGCTTCGCGGCCCTCGCGGCGAGCGTCGCGGACATGACCCCCGAGGCGATGAGCGGCCTGTGCGGGGTGGCCCCGGCGACGATCCGCGAGATCGCCCGGCGCTACGCCACCGCCGAGCGGGCGATGATCTTCTGGGGCATGGGCATCTCCCAGCATACCCACGGCACCGACAACGCCCGCTGCCTGATCTCCCTGGCGCTGGCCTGCGGCCAGACCGGCCGGCCCGGCACCGGCCTGCACCCGCTGCGCGGCCAGAACAACGTCCAGGGCGCCTCGGATGCCGGCCTGATCCCCATGGTGCTGCCGGACTACCAGCCGGTGGGCGACGCCCAGCTGCGCGCCGCCTTCGAGGAGCTGTGGAACACGACGCTCGAGGAGAAGCCCGGGCTCACCGTGGTGGAGATCATGGACGCCATCCACGCCGGCGAGATCAAGGGCATGTACATCCTCGGCGAGAACCCGGCGATGTCCGACCCCGACCTTAACCACGCCCGCGGGGCGCTGGCCCGGCTCGAGCATCTGGTGGTGCAGGACCTGTTCGTCACCGAGACCGCCCAGTTCGCCGACGTCATCCTGCCGGCCACCGCCTGGCCGGAGAAGGCGGGCACGGTGACCAACACCAATCGCCAGGTGCAGCTCGGCCGCGCCGCCGTGGCGCCGCCCGGTGAGGCTCGGCCCGACTGGTGGATCATTCAGGAGATCGCCCGGCGCTTCGGGCTGGCCTGGGACTACGCCCACCCGCGGGAGGTGTTCGCCGAGATGAAGCGGGGCATGGCCTCGCTGGACCACATCACCTGGGCGCGACTCGAGCGCGAGGGCTCGGTGACCTACCCCTGCCCGGCCGAGGATGCCCCGGGCGCCGACGTGGTCTTCGCGGAGCGCTTCCCGCGCCCGGGCGGGCGGGCCCGCTTCTCCCCGACCCGGCCGCTGCCGCCGGATGAGCCCATCGATGCGGCCTATCCCACGGTGCTGACCACCGGCCGACAGCTCGAGCACTGGCACACCGGCTCGATGACCCGGCGCAGCCGGGTGCTCGACGCCCTGGAGCCGGAGGCGGTGGCGAGCCTCTCCCCGGGCGAGCTCGACCGCCTGGGCGTGAGCCCCGGCGAGGCGCTGACCATCACCACCCGGCGCGGCACCATCACCCTGAAGAGCCGGGTGGATCCGGGGATGCCGGATGGCATGGTCTTCGTGCCGTTCTGCTACGTGGAGGCCGCGGTCAACCTGCTGACCAACCCGGCGCTGGACCCCTTCGGTAAGATCCCGGAGTTCAAGTACGCCGCCTGTCGGCTGAGCCGGGCACAACACTGATCCAGGGCATGCGAGCCGCGATCCGCCCTTCACGCGGCGGGTGGCGGACCGCTACGCTGCCCCGTATGCGTCAGCTTCGAAACTGCCAGCTCCACCCCTGTCATGCCATCCCGAGGAGGGCCCATGGCCATTTCCTGTTTTGCCGATTTGCTGGACGAGGCGCGTGCCCAGCCCGAGCCCCAGCGCCTGCTATTTGTCTTCACCCATGCCGAGCTGCCCGATCACCCCAGCGAGGCGCAGCGGCGCCGCTTTGAGCAGGGCGAGGGCGGCGTGCTGACCCCGGTGGTCTGCGTCGACAAGGCCCCCGAGGCGCTTACCGACATGGCCGCGCTGGTGGCGGAGTCCCGGGAGACCGGCGCCGAGTGGGATATCGTCTTCGTCGCCGCCCTGGCCGGCCACAACGCCGAGGCCGAGGCCGAGCAGCACCTCAACCGCATGGTGGAATCGCTGAAGATGGGCAACGTCGCGTCCTACCTGGCCTTCGACCGCCGGGGCGAGGCGGTGAGCATCGGCTGATGCCCGCCGCTATAGCCATAGGATTGAATTATCAGATCCATGACGCCATTCAATTTACGCTATCAGGAGATGCGGGCTACCATGCCTCTCGTATCGCCACAGAACACTCAACGACACTCGAAAGGAGCACTACCGAATGTCCCTGCTGAACACCGAAGTCAAGCCGTTTAACGCCACCGCCTACCACAACGGCGAGTTTGTCGACGTCTCCGACGCCGATCTCAAGGGCCAGTGGAGCGTCTTCTTCTTCTATCCGGCCGACTTCACCTTCGTCTGCCCGACCGAGCTGGGTGACCTGGCCGACAACTACGACGAGTTCAAGAAGCTGGGCGTCGAGATCTACGGCGTTTCCACCGACACCCACTTCACCCACAAGGCATGGCACGACAGCTCCGAGACCATCAACAAGCTGCAGTACCCGATGCTGGCCGACCCGACCCACACCATCTCGCGCAACTTCGAGGTGCTGATCGAGGACGCGGGCATCGCCGAGCGCGGCACCTTCGTGGTGGACCCGGACGGCAAGATCCAGATCATCGAGCTGAACGCCGGCAACATCGGCCGTAACGCCGAAGAGCTGCTGCGCAAGGTCAAGGCCGCCCAGTACGTGCGCGCTAACCCGAACGAAGTCTGCCCGGCCAAGTGGGAAGAAGGCGAAGCGACCCTCTCTCCCTCCCTGGACCTGGTCGGCAAGATCTAAGCGATCTGCCCCTGCCGGCGAGGCCGCTCACGGCCTCGCCCGTCCCGACCCGGGCATCCCCCGCCCGGGTCCTTGATCTGGAAGCCTGAGCGAATCGAGGCGCCCCGTGCGGGACGCCATGATCTCCTCATACCTCCGTCTTCACCCCCGAACATGAAGGAATGCCGCTGTCATGTTGGACGACAATCTGAAAAGCCAGCTCAACGCCTACCTGCAGAAGGTCACTCAGCCGTTCGAGATCGTCGCGTCCCTCGATGACGGCGACAAGTCCAAGGAACTTCACGGCCTGCTGACCGATATCGTCGGCCTGACCGACAAGATCACCCTGCGCCTCGACGGCGAGGATGCCCGCACCCCCTCCTTCGCCTTGAACCGTCCCGGCGAGGAGAGCGGCGTGGTGTTCGCCGGTATCCCCATGGGTCACGAGTTCACCTCGCTGGTGCTGGCGCTCCTGCAGATCGGCGGCCATCCGCCCAAGGCCTCCGAGGAGGTGATCGAGCAGATCAAGAGCCTCGATGGCGAGATGCACTTCGAGACCTACTTCTCGCTCTCCTGCCAGAACTGCCCGGACGTGGTCCAGGCGCTGAACCTGATGGCGATCCTCAACCCCAACGTCCATCACGTCGCCATCGATGGCGCGCTGTTCCAGGATGAGGTGAAGGCGCGCGAGATCATGTCGGTGCCGAGCGTCTATCTCAATGGCGAGCCCTTCGACCAGGGCCGCATGAGCCTGGAGCAGATCCTGGCCAAGGTGGACACCGGCGCCGCCGAGCGCGAGGCCGCTAAGCTCAACGACAAGGCCTCCTTCGACACCCTGATGATCGGCGGCGGACCCGCCGGCGCCGCGGCGGCCGTCTATTCCGCGCGCAAGGGCATCCGTACCGGCGTGGCCGCGGAGCGCTTCGGCGGCCAGGTGCTCGACACCTTGGGCATCGAGAATCTCATCTCCGTGCCCCGCACCGAGGGCCCGAAGCTGGCCGCGGCGCTGGAGGAGCACGTCAAGGAGTACGAGGTCGACATCATGAACCTGCAGCGCGCCGTCGAGCTGGTTCCGGGTGAGCCGGGCGGCGAGCACGAGGTGGCGTTCGAGTTCGGCGCTCGCCTCAAGGCCAAGACCCTGGTGCTGGCCACCGGCGCCCGCTGGCGCGAGATGGGCGTGCCCGGTGAGGCCGAGTACCGCAACAAGGGCGTGGCCTACTGCCCCCACTGCGACGGCCCGCTGTTCAAGGGCAAGCGCGTGGCGGTGATCGGCGGCGGCAACTCCGGCGTCGAGGCGGCCATCGACCTGGCCGGCATCGTCGGCCACGTGACCCTGCTCGAGTTCATGGACGAGATGCGCGCCGACGCGGTGCTGCAGAAGAAGCTCAGGAGCCTGCCCAACGTCGAGATCATCCTCGGCGCCCGCACCACCGAGGTGAACGGCGACGGCAAGCGTGTCGACGGCCTGACCTATGAGGAGCGCGCCACCGGCGAGCTGCGCCGGGTCGACCTGGAGGGCGTCTTCGTGCAGATCGGGCTGGTGCCTAACACCGAGTGGCTCCAGGACTCGCCCATCGAGCTCTCCGAGCGCGGCGAGATCGTCGTCGACGAGCGCGGCATGACCTCGATCCCCGGCATCTTCGCCGCCGGCGATGTCACCACCGTGCCCTACAAGCAGATCGTCATCGCCATGGGCGAGGGCTCCAAGGCCGCCCTTGGCGCCTTCGACTATCTGATCCGCAGCTGATCGCGGCCGGTCGTCCGGCCCTTCCTCGACGCCCCCGCCGGTGCTGCCGGCGGGGGCGTCGTCGTTCAAGAGACAGCGGCGGCCGTGGGGAGCGGCGAGGTGGGCGCTCAGCCGATCGGCCAGAGCCCATCAGTCAGAGCCCGACAGCCATAGAAAGGGCAGCAGCGAGAGGGCGAGCACGCCGGCGGCCAGCAGGGCCAGCAGCAGCGTGCGCAGCGGCCGCCGCCGGAGGCGTCGCCACAGGGTCGGCGCCTCGCCGCAGGCGGCGAGGCGGGCCAGTTCGTCGCGCATCCGCTCGCCGAGCTCTCGCTGGTAGGCGTCGATCAGCGCCCGGGCCTCTTCCCGCTGGGCCTCGTCGCGCAGCCAGATGGCCGCCACGCCGAGCCCCCAGAAGCCGGCGCGGGTCTCGTAGGTCGCGATCCCGTGCTCGTCGAGCAGGCGGCGCACCGCCTCGGCCTCCTCGTCGGGCACGTTGCCCAGGTGAAACAGCAGCGTGGCCATCGAGCCCTCCTTAGGAATCGCGCCCGTCGTTGCCCGGGGCGGGCGCCTGGGCGCAGAGGCGGCGCATGCGCGCGATCGCCTCGCCGGCCCCGGCCAGGGCGAAGGCCATGTACCAGGGATCGTCCTCGCCGCGCATCAGGCGCAGGCGCAGCAGCTCGCCGTCGGCCATCTCCGCAAGCAGCCGGTCCAGTTCCGGCAGGGCCAGACGCACGTAGAAGCCGCGGTCGCCGCGTTCGGTGACGAAGGCGGCGCGGCCGCTGCGTATGGGCGCGTGATCGACCCGCGCATCGGCGGGCACGCGGTTCACCGTGGCGCTCTCGGGCTGGTAGTCGTCGAGTTCCACGCGAAGCTCCAGCCAGGGCAGGTCGCAGGCCCCGGCGCTGGCGTTGACGCTGAGGATCGCATCGCCATAGCTCTGCTGGTCGAGGGCGCGGAAGTGGCGCGCCTCGCCGAGCGTGAGGGCCAGGGAGTGCCAGCCGCCATGGGCCTGGACGTCGCTGGTGTTGTAGTTCGTGGCCGCGGCAGGGCCGGCCAGCAGCAGGCCTGCCGACAGCAGCAGCATCGAGCAGAGCGGCAGGAGCGGGGCGAGACGGGGGCGGCGGGGCATGGCAGGAGCTTCCTCGGACCGGGACGCGCCGAGGCTAGCACGGAGCGGCGGGACTGTCCTGTGGGACCATCCGCATGGCGGCGGCCCCGCCCCGGGGAGACAGGGGCGCCCTCAGTCGGCGGCAGTGACGTCGTCGAGCTGCAGCAGCTGCATCAGCTGGGGACGCCGGGGGCCGAGCAGGTCGGCCAGGGTGTAGCGGTCCAGCACGGCGAGGAAGGCGCTGAGGGCCTCGGCCAGGATCGGCTTGAGCCGGCAGGCGGGGGTGATCGTGCATGCGTTGTCGTCACCGAAGCACTCGACGAGCTGGAGGTCGCGTTCGGTGGCGCGTACCAGTTCGCCCAGCGGGATGGATTCCGGACGGCGCTTGAGCACCAGGCCGCCGTTCTTCCCGCGGATGGCGGTGAGGTAGCCCTGGTGATTGAGGTCCTGCACCACCTTCATCAGGTGGTTGCGGGAGATCCCGAAGCGCTCGGCGATCTCATGGATGGTCGAGCGTTCCTCGCCCTTGACGGCCAGGTAAAGCAGCACGCGCAGCGAGTAGTCGGTGAAACGGGTCAGATGCATGGGCATTCTGGCGCCTTGCAGGACGGGGTGGGTAGTAAACGCCCCACTATAGCATCCTGCCGGCAGGGAAGGCGTTTCGGCCCGGCTTGGTCGGGATGCGAGCTCATTATAACTTATATTATATATGAATCTTATTTCCTGGGTTCAAGGTGCCGATCCCAGCCATGTCGGCGCTTTTTTCCATGTCTTGATCTGAGTCAGCTACCCCTTCGAGGGTACCGACGGGCGCGGTCGCGGCTGGCATACTTCGCCCAACGGTGACGGCTGCGGCCGCCGCCCTTCGGTTCAAGAGGCTCGATTCGCTCATGCAAGATACCCTGCCGTTCATCCGTCCCCTGGTCGAGAAGTACGACCGCCCCGGCCCGCGCTATACCTCCTATCCCACGGCGCCGCAGTTCCAGGCGGCCTTCGCCGAGGACGACTACCGGGCCGCCGCCGAGCGCAGCAACGCGGCCGCCTCGCCCAAGCCGCTCTCGGCCTACGTGCATATCCCCTTCTGCGAGAGCCTCTGCTATTACTGTGCCTGCAACAAGATCATTACCCACAATCGGCAGCGGGCGGCGGAGTACCTGGCTTGGCTCAAGCGGGAGATCGAGCTGCAGGGGGTGCTGTTCGACGAGTCGCGGCGCATGACCCAGCTGCACTTGGGCGGCGGCACCCCGACCTACCTCGATAACGACCAGCTCGGCGAGCTGATGGCGGCGCTGGACGCGGCCTTCCACTTCGCCGAGCCCGAGGAACGGGAGTTCTCGCTGGAGGTGGACCCGCGCACCGTGACTCCCGCGCAGATCCATGAGTTGCGTGCCCTGGGCTTCAATCGCCTGAGTTTCGGCGTGCAGGACTTCGATACCCGGGTGCAGGAGGCGGTCAACCGTATCCAGAGCGAGGAGCAGGTGCTGGAGCTGGTGGGGGCGGCCCGCGAGGCGGGCTTCCAGTCGGTGAGCGTCGATCTGATCTACGGCCTGCCGCTGCAGACCGTGGGGAGCTTCGACGCAACCCTGGACAAGATCATCGCCCTGCGCCCGGATCGCATCGCCACCTACAGCTATGCCCACCTGCCGGAGCTGTTCAAGGCGCAGCGCTTGATCCGCCCCGAGGACATGCCGCCGCCGGAGCGCAAGATCGAGCTGCTGGAGCTGATCATCCGCCGCCTCACTGAGGCGGGCTACGTTTACATCGGCATGGATCACTTCGCCCTGCCAGAGGACGAGCTTTCGCTGGCCAAGGAAAACGGCACCCTGCAGCGCAACTTCCAGGGCTACTCGACCCACGCCGACTGCGATCTGATCGGCCTGGGCAACACCGCCATCGGCAAGGTCGGCGACAGCTACAGCCAGAACGTCAAGGAGACCGCCCAGTACCAGGCGCGCCTCGAGGCGGGGCGGCTGCCGGTGATGCGCGGCTACCGCCTCAACGCCGACGACGTGCTGCGTCGCGATGTGATCAACGCCCTGATGTGCCACGGCCGCATCGTCTTCGCCGAGATCGAGGCGGCTCACGGCATCGTCTTTCGCGATACCTTCTCCGAGGCCCTCGAGGAGCTCGAGGAGATGGTCGACGACGGCCTGCTTTCCCTCTCCGATACCGCCATCGAGGTGCTGCCCGCCGGGCGGCTGATGATGCGCAACGCCGCCATGGCCTTCGACGCCTACCTGAGCCACAGCACCGGGCGCTACTCGCGCACCGTCTGATCCCGGCGGCCATCCCTGCTCAGGGCGGTTCACCCCGCCCAAAGCAGTGCGGCGCCCCTCGGGGCGCCGCGTGGTCTTCCGTTACTGCGATCTCGCCCGTCGGGCTTAGCAGACGCCCTGCTCGATCATGGCGTCGGCGACCCTGCGGAAGCCGGCGATGTTGGCGCCCAGCACCAGGTTGGTGGGGTCGTCGAACTCGGCGGCGGTCTCGGCGCACTGCCGGTGGATATTGGCCATGATCGCCTTGAGCTTGGCGTCGACCTTCTCCAGCGGCCACTGCTCCATGCTGCTGTTCTGCGCCATCTCCAGCTGGCTGGTCGCCACGCCGCCGGCGTTGGCCGCCTTGCCGGGGCCGTAGGCGATCTTCGCCGCCAGGAAGCGATCCACGGCCGCGGCGGTGGAGGGCATGTTGGCGCCCTCGCTGATGCAGGTCACGCCGTTGCCCAGCAGGGTCTCGGCGTCGGCCTCGGTCAGCTCGTTCTGGGTGGCGCAGGGGAAGGCGACCTCGCCCTTGAGGCGCCACACCGCGTGGCCGTCGGCCGGGTAGTCGCCCGCCGGGATGTAGCGCGCCTCCGGGTGCTGGGCCAGGTAGGCCTCGAGCGAGGTGCGCTGGACCTCCTTGAGCTCGCGCAGCAGCGCCAGGTCGATGCCGTCGGGGTCGTGCAGGGTGCCGCGGGAGTCGGAGCAGCTGACGGGATTCGCGCCGAGTGCCTGGAGCTTCTCGATGGTGTAGATCGCGACGTTGCCGGCGCCGGAGACCAGGCAGGTCTTGCCGGCGAGGCTATCGCCGCGGGCCGCGAGCATGTTCTCGGCGAAATAGACGGCGCCGTAGCCGGTGGCCTCCTTGCGCCCGATGGAGCCGCCCCAGTTGAGGCTCTTGCCGGTCAGCACGCCTTCGTAGCGGCCGGTCAGGCGCTTGTACTGGCCGTAGAGGAAGCCGATCTCGCGCTCGCCCACGCCGATGTCGCCGGCCGGCACGTCGGTGGTCGGGCCGATGTGGCGGTAGAGCTCGCTCATGAAGGCCTGGCAGAAGCGCATGATCTCGCCGTCCGAGCGCCCCTTGGGGTCGAAGTCCGAGCCGCCCTTGCCGCCGCCGATGGGCAGGCCGGTAAGGGCGTTCTTGAAGATCTGCTCGAAGCCCAGGAACTTGATGGTCCCCGCGGTCACGCTGGGGTGGAAGCGCAGCCCGCCCTTGTAGGGGCCGAGGGCCGAGTTGAACTGGATGCGATAGCCCTTGTTGACCTGCACCTTGCCGGCGTCGTCGGTCC
Source organism: Halomonas sp. THAF5a (assembly GCF_009363755.1). NCBI lineage: Bacteria > Pseudomonadati > Pseudomonadota > Gammaproteobacteria > Oceanospirillales > Halomonadaceae > Halomonas > Halomonas sp. THAF5a. The sequence goes on from NZ_CP045417.1 coordinate 184,290, forward strand.
AGCAGACGCGGAACATGATCTGCCGCTCGGGTTCGACGATGCGCTCGATGATGTTGTGGTCGAGGTAGTGGGGGCTGCGCTCGAAGAGCGGGCGCAGGCACTCGAGCACCTCCTCGGCGGCCTGGTAGAACTCGGTCTGGGCCGGGCTGCTCCTGCGCAGGGCCTCGAGGGTGTCGTGAACGTAGGGCATGGGTCGTGTCCTGTGCGGTGGAAAACCATTCCACGCACTCTAATCGATGCACCATTATGCAGCAAGCGCATAGCTTATGCGGAGATTAGACATAGTATTGACGCGAAATTCCTTTAAAAGCGCAGAAATGTGTGCACCAGATTAAAACATCTAACCTATCTAATAAATTGTGTATCAACGATCTCCGAGTCGCATCGGCCGCGTCGACAGGGCAAGGGAGCCAGCGTGGGGGCGCCGGAGGACGCGAGCCGGGGGCCGGAAGGAGGCCGAGCAGGGGACGCAGGCGGGTGCGCCATCGCCTGGCTGCCGCCCCGCCAGGTGCCGCGGCGTGACCGGCGACGGCGTTGAGGCTTCGCTTGCACATCTTGTGCCAGGGGGGGGGCAGTGGTCTATATATGGTATGCAGCGCTTGGGGAGCGCGCCGCAGGCGACGCCTTGACGCACGTCAGTGCAGGCGGTTTAGATGCCCCCTAGGATGAGCGCTCCGGCGGCCTAGCCGCCCCGACATCATCAGGAGAAGCCGCATGTCTCTGCCCCATCCGACGCTGTCGCTTGTGCGCCCGCTCGCCCCGAGTCGTGTGATCCGCGCCCTGGATCCCCGGGTGCCGCTGGGCATCAAGCGCCGGCTGGTGGAGCCGCTGCTCAACCGCACCTTCGCCGGGCCGCTCGCCGAGGGCGAGTTCGACGCCCTTGAGGGCCGCCGCATCAGCCTGACCGTCGAGGACCTCGGCGTGACGCTGACGCTGAGCCTCGTCGAGCAGCGCCTGGTGCTCTGCCTCGAGCCCGGCGAGGCGACCATCCGCGGCGGCTGGCGCGAGTTTCTGTGCCTTGCCACCCGGAGGGAGGATCCCGACAGCCTGTTCTTCCAGCGTCGCCTTTCGATCGAGGGCGACACCGAACTCGGCCTGATGGTTAAGAACCTGCTCGACGGGCTCGAGGAGGGCCTCGCCCAGGGGCGTCTCGGCGAGTGGCTGTTGCGCCTGGAGCGCCTCACGGCGCGCGATCGCTGACCCGCCGCCCCGCGTTTCTCTCGATACCGACTCCCCCGACACCGCTCTGGAGACCCCCCGACATGAGCACATCCGCCAAGGCCGTCAAGACCTCCAACGAGGTGCCCCTGCAGGCGCCGTCCCGCGACATCTGGGACGCCAAGTACCGCCTCAAGGACCGTCACGGCCACCCCGTGGACCAGGACGTCCCTGCCACCTGGGAGCGCGTCGCCAAGGCGCTCGCGGCGGTGGAGGGCGATCAGGCCGAGGCGTGGCTGCCGAAGTTTCGCTGGGCGCTGGAGAACGGTGCCATCCCGGCCGGGCGGATCATGTCCAATGCCGGCGCCGAGGCCTACAAGCCGGCGGTGAGCCTGATCAACTGCACCGTCTCGCGCACCATCCGCGATGCCATGCACGATATCCTCGACTCGGTGGTGGATGCCGGCATGACCCTCAAGGCGGGCTGCGGCATCGGCTACGACTTCTCGACCCTGCGACACAAGGGCGCCTTCGTGTTCGGCGCCGGCGCCGGCACCAACGGCCCGCTGGCGTTCATGGATATCTACGACAAGATGTGCTTCACGGTGGCCTCGGCGGGCGGGCGCCGCGGCGCCCAGATGGGCACCTTCGACGTCGGCCACCCCGACGTGCGCCAGTTCATCGAGGCCAAGCGCGAGGCGGGCCGGCTGCGCCAGTTCAATCTCTCGCTGCTGATCACCGACGAGTTCATGGAGGCGGTGAAGAACGACACCGACTGGCCGCTGGCCTTTCCCCTCCACCCGGGCGAGAAGGACGACGTCGAGGAGAGCGAGCTGATCTACCGCGACTGGCCGGTGATCGAGGAGGGCTACACCCTCGACGACGAGGGGCGCGTGGCCTGCCGCATCGTCGAGGTGATCCGCGCCCGGGAGCTGTGGGACACCATCATGGCCTCGACCTACGACTTCGCCGAGCCGGGCTTCATCCTGATCGACCAGGTCAACCGCATGAACAACAACTGGTTCTGCGAAGAGATCCGCGCCACCAATCCTTGCGGCGAACAGCCGCTGCCACCGGAGGGCGCCTGCCTGCTCGGCTCGGTGAACCTGACTCGGTTCGTCATCGACCCCTTCGGCAAGGCGCCGCGCTTCGACTGGGAGCGCTACCGCCAGGTGGTGGCGATCTTCACTCGCATGCTCGACAACGTGGTCGAGATCAGCGGCCTGCCCCTGGAGGGCCAGCGACGCGAGATCGAGGCCAAGCGCCGCCACGGCATGGGGTTCCTGGGCCTGGGCTCGACCCTGACCATGCTCAAGATTCCCTACGGCTCGGCGGAATCGCTCGCCTTCACCGAGGAGGTGAGTCGCACCCTGGCCCTCGAGGGCTGGAAGCAGGCCCTGGAACTCGCCCGCGAGAAGGGCGCGGCGCCGGCGCTCACCGAGGACTACGCGATCACCCCGCGGATGATGCGCGAGCGCCCCGAGCTCAAGCGCGACGGCTACGAGGTCGGCGACAAGGTGCCGGGGCGCATCCTCCACGCCCGCTACAGCCGCTACATGCAGAAGGTCGCCGAGGTGGAGCCGGAGCTGGTGGCGGCGCTGGCCGAGCACGGCGCGCGCTTCACCCACCACAGCTCGATCGCCCCCACGGGCACCATCTCGCTGTCGCTGGGCAATAACGCCTCCAACGGCATCGAGCCGTCTTTCTCGCACCGCTACTTCCGCAACGTCATCCAGTCGGGCAAGAAGACCAAGGAGCAGGTCGAGGTGGTCTCCTTCGAGCTGGCCGCCTACCGCCACTTCATCGCCGCCGAGGCGGTGGAGAGCGACCTGCCCGACTACTTCATCACCGCCGACGCGGTGAGCCCGAAGCAGCACGTGGCGGTGCAGGCGGCGGCCCAGGGGTGGGTCGACTCGGCGATCTCCAAGACGGTCAACGTGCCCACCGAGTTCGCCTTCGAGGAGTTCAAGGACCTCTACCTCGACGCCTACGCCAGCAAGCTCAAGGGCTGCACCACCTTCCGCTTCAATCCCGAGGCCTTTCAGGGCGTGCTGGTGCGCGAGGACGACCTCAAGAACACCACCTACGTCTTCGAGCTGGAGAACGGCGAGACCGTCGAACTCAGAGGCGACGAGAAGGTCATCTACGACGGCGAGGAGCACAATGCGGCGAATCTCTATGATGCGCTGAAGGAAGGCACCTATGGCAAGTGGTAAGCCAGTGTTCTCGAGCTGGCCCTCAGCGAGAGGCGCCGGGGATGAGCCGAAGAGGAGGTCCTACGCCATGGATGGCGTCGGTAGCGTACAAGGACGTATTCACAGCGCCTCCTCGCTGGTCCGACATTTCGGGGCTTGTCCCCGTCTCAGCCCCGAGCGATGGATGTCCAGTGCCACCCAACAACTTTTCGGAGGAGTCTCCTGATGGCCGTCGAGATCACTTCCAAGATCGTCTCCTACAGCGTCAAGAAGGCGGTGGAAGCCCCGCCGCTGGCCGAGGAGAACCCGCTCACGGTGCGCATCCCCTCGCGCCCCGAGGGCACCCTGGAGGCCGTGTCGGAGAAGATCTCCTACGTCGGCGCCGAGGGGCGCAAGAAGGTCTACCTGCTGGTCTCCTTCATGCCCGTGGAGGGCGTGGTCAACGGCAAGCGGGTGGTGATCGAGCGCCCGGTGGAGTTCTTCTTTCCCTCTGGCCAGCTCTCCAGCGAGCACCAGTGGATCACCGCCACCATGCGCAGCCTGTCGCTGGCCGCCCGGGGCGGCTACGTCACCCAGGCGGTGGCCGACCTGCGCAAGGTGGCCTGGGACAAGGGCCTGGTGCGCTGCGGCATGAACCGCTGGGGCAAGCCGGTGTTCCACGACTCCGAGGTCGCGGCCATCGCCTGGTCGATCCAGCAGATCCTCTACCGCCGCGGCTTCCTCGACCAGGATGGCCACCAGGTGCCGGTGGAGGAGCTGGTCAGCCGTTACGCCCAGCGCCTGGCGAGCGGCCGCCCCTGGCATCCGCCCACCCCGGAGGAGCTCGAGCAGGCCGACCGCCAGGCGCAGGAGCAGGGCGGTGGCCCCGCCGTGGTCGGCCACTGCCCCGAGTGCAACGGCGAGCTGATCATGATGGACGGCTGCCCCACCTGCTACTCCGGCTGCGGCTGGTCCAAGTGTGGATAAGCGGGCCCGCTAGAGGGCCTGTGGATAACGCGGGCCGGCCCGGCTGAACGCCCGCGATGGGGGTAATAGCGATGGAGAGACGCCCCGGGACGCAGCGCGTTCCGGGGCGTCTCTTTCATGTTGGCATGGGAAGGCGCGTTGCGCTCAGGGCGCGGCCGAGCCGCGGCTGTGGTCCATGCCCGGGCGGCCGTACCAGTAGCCGTCGCAGACCTCGGCCTCCACCAGCGCCAGCGGGTCGGGGGCGGGAAGGGCGCCTCGCCGCGCCGCATCGAAGGCCGCGACCACCTCGGCCATGCCCTCGGCGCGGGGACTCAGCCGGGCGCTCGCCACGCCCATCTCGGCCATGGTCGGCAGCTCGTGGCGCAGGTCCTGGCAGGCGCCGGAGAGGGTCTGGATGCCGTTCAGCGTGAACACCTCCCGGGATTCCTGGGAGCGCAGGGCGAGGCCCTCGGGATACTTCTGGCAGACGAACTGGCAGCGGTCCTTGGGCTTCTGGTGGCGCCGCGCGGTGAAGCAGCGTGACGACCAGGCCAGCGGCAGGTGACCGTAGGCGACGACCTCGCAGGGCTGCTCGAGCCCCCTGTCGCTACAGTCGGCCAGCAGCCGGGTCAGATCGTCTCGGGACATCTCCACCGGCGCCTGCCAGCCCTGCATGCCGGCGCGGGCCAGCACGGCCAGCGAGGCCGGGTTGTAGAGGTTCAGCGCGGCCCCGGCGACGAAGGGCAGGCCGGCAGCGGCGAGACGCTGCACCGCGCTCTGGTCGTTGGCCTCGACGGTGAACTCGCCATTGTCGCAGAGCCTGCGCAGGTCGCGCAGGTCGGCCTCGGACTCGATCAGGGTCTGGCTCGCCAGCACCACCCGCTTGCCGTTCTGGGCGAGCTCGCGGCCGATCCCCAGCCAGTCGTCGAGCTTCATGTCGCGGCGCCGGGAGCAGACCGACTCGCCCAGGGTGACGGTCTCGACGGGCCAGTCGGCGGCGGCGCAGTAGAAGGCGGCGTAGTCCTCGCGGGTCCAGTAGAAGAGCACCGGGCCAAGGCTCATTTCCAGGGTCGTGGCGGTCATGAGGTCTCCTATTTCCAGCGCCGCTCGTAGGCGCCCAGGGTGGTTGTGGCGCCCTCGGAGAGCTCGCCGAGGCCGGCCATCCAGGCGGGCTCGGCGCGGAAGTGCCCGGGGGCGCGCTCGACACGATCCAGGGCCTGGCGCCAGATGCCGGCGACCTTCGAGACGTAGGCGGGGCTGCGCTGGCGTCCCTCGATCTTCACCGCGCTGATGCCCAGCTCCTTGAGCTCCGGGAGCAGCTCCAGGGTGTTGAGACTGGTCGGCTCCTCGATGGCGTGGTAGGTCTCGCCTCCCACCGCGAAGCGCCCCTTGCACAGGGTCGGGTAGCCGGCCCGTTCGCCCTCGGCGTAGCGGTCGATCAGCACGCCGTTGAGGCGTGACTCCCGGCCCCGGGGGGTCTCCTCCCAACGCACGTGGGCCGCCGGCGAGCAGACGCCGCGGGTGTTGGGCGACTCGCCGGTGAGATACGACGACAGGTAGCAGCGCCCCTCGGCCATGATGCAGAGGCTGCCGAAGGCGAACACCTCGAGCTCCACCGGGCTCTGCTTCGCCAGGTCGCGGACCTGGGTGATCGAGAGCACCCGCGGCAGCACGGCGCGCTTGATGCCGAACTGCTCGTGGTAGAAGCGCAGCGCCTCATGGCTGGTCGCCGAGCCCTGCACCGAGAGGTGGCGGTCGAGGTGCGGGTGGCGGCGGGCGGCATAGTCGAGCAGCCCCATGTCGGCCAGGATCAGAGCGTCGACGCTGAGCTCGGCGGCCTGGTCCACGGCGCGGGTCCACATCGCCCAGCCGTCCGGCTGCGGGTAGGTATTGATGGCGCAGAACACCCGCTTTCCCCGGGCGTGGGCATAGTCGATGCCCTCCCCGGCGCGCTTGTCGGTGAAGTTGAGCCCGGCGAACTGGCGCGCGTTGGTGGTGTTCTGGAAGCCGAAGTAGACGGCATCGGCACCCTCGTTCACGGCTCGCTTGAGGGCGGGCAGGTTGCCGGCGGGGCAGACGAGCTCCATGGCGCGACTCCTCTCGATGAAATCCCGGCCATGCTAGTCGACCCGCCCGGCCCCGCCCTTGACGGGCGTCATCTCGGGCGGGCATTCGCCCCCGACGTGATCCAGGTCATGTCCTGTCCACCGTTCGGCTCCCGGCCGTGGCGGGCATGCGCGCCTGGCCTAGGCTATGATCAGGCCCGTTCACCGTGCGGGGTGACCATGGACATCGAGCGGCTCTTCGACGAGAGCTACGTGCGGGTGCTGAACCGCGAGGTCGAGGGGCAGGCGTTCTTCGCGATCTTCTACGACCGCTTCCTCGCCGCCTCGCCCGCGGTCGCCGAGAAGTTCCGCCATACCGACATGGCGCGCCAGCAGGCGATGCTCAAGAAGGCCTTCTACCACCTGCTGGCGTTCTACGCCTCGAGCCATACCGACTATTACCTGCAGCAGGTGGCGATCACCCACGACCGGGCCCACCGGGATATTTCTCCGAGGCTCTACGACCTCTGGCTCGAGAGTCTGATCGACACGGTGCGCGCCTTCGACGAGGCCTTCGACGACGACATCGAACTGGCCTGGCGGCTGGTGATGACCCCGGGCATCGTCTTCATGACCTTCCACTACGACCGGGGAAACGGCGACGGCTAGGACTTTCCGTGAACACCCTGGTGGGTTGACACGACTGGGCGCGTGCAGGGCCCCCGCGGGCGGACGTCCAGGGGGCGATGCCGCTGAGTCGGTAGACCTCGCGCCCGGTGCGAGGCGCCCTCAGCCGGCCGGCTCCGGATCCAGCGCCTGGCGCAGGTCGGCGAGCAGGTCCTCGACCTCCTCCAGGCCGATCGATAGCCGCAGCAGGTTGTCGCCGATGCCGCGCCGGGCGCGCTCCCGGGGCGAGAGATCGGCGTGGGAGGTGGTGCAGGGCTGGGTCACCAGGCTCTCGGCGCCGCCGAGGCTGGGCGCCAGCGCGAACAGCGCCAGCCGGTCGGCGACCCGGGCTGCCGCCTCGCCGCCGCCCGCCAGCTCGATGCCGAGCATGCCGCCGAACCCCGACATCTGGCGGCAGGCCAGCGCGTGCCCGGGATGGCTCGGAAGGCCCGGGTAGAGCACCCGGGCGAGGGCGGGGTGATTCGCTAGCGCCTCGGCGATCGTCTGGGCGGAGGCGCTGTGGCGCTGAACGCGCAGCGCCAGGGTGCGCAGGCTGCGGGACAGCAGCGCAGCCGTCTGGGGGGAGAGCGCCGTGCCCAGGCTCTGGCGCCATGCCCACATCGGCGACAGCACCTCGGCACTCCCCATCACGGCGCCGGCGGTAAGGTCGCCGTGGCCCCCCAGGTACTTGGTGGCGCTGTGCACCACCAGGTCGGCGCCCAGTGCCAGCGGATTCTGGTTGATCGGCGTGGCGAAGGTGCCGTCCACCGCGACCAGGGCGCCGTGACGGTGGGCCTGCTCGGCCACCGCGGCGACATCGATCAGCTGGAGCCTGGGGTTGGTCGGCGTCTCCAGATAGACCAGGCCCGCGCCCGCGACCAGGTATCGCTCCAGCGCCTCGGCGTCATGGCCCTCGAGCAGGCAGTGCGTGTCGATGCCCAAGCCCGGCAGATGTCGCTCGAGCAGGCTCATGGTGCCGCCGTAGACCTCGCCGAGGCAGACGATGCCGCGCCGGCCGTGGGTCAGCAGCAGCGCGCTGATGGCGGCCATGCCCGAGCAGAAGGCCCAGGCCGACTCGGCCTGCTCCAGCGCCGCCAGGGTCTCCTCAAGGGCGTAGAGCGTGGGATTCTGGCCGTAGCGGGTATAGAGAGGGGCGCGTCGGCGCCCCTCGGTGACCTCGCGCAGCGCCGCGGTGTCGGGGTAGGCGAAGGTGGTGGTGTCGTAGATCGGCATGTGCGGGCTGCCGAAGGCGTCGCGCTGCCGCTGAGCGTGAATGGCCCGGGTCGCGGGGCCGTGGCGGGGCGGTTGGGAAGAGGACATGGGAACTCCTTCGCGCGGTGAGAGGATTGGACGCGGCCCCGGCCCCCGGCGGGGAGGCCGTCCCGGGGTCGGGGTGGCATGACCGGGCCCGACGTGCCGTCAGGCGGCCTCGAGGGGGCGGGAGGGGCCGAAGTGCTCGTAGTGGCGACGTTCCGCCGGCACGCCGAGGTCGGCCAGTGCCCGATCCACGGCGGTCATGAAGCCCGGGGGGCCAACGAAGTAGCAGCGGGCGCCCTCGGGCAGCAGATCGGCGAGCAGCTCGCGGTCGATGCGACCGATATGGTCGGCGTCGGCGCCGCGCTCATGGACGCTCACGGCATGCAGTCGCTGCGGGTGCGCGGAGGCCAGCGCCGCCACCTCGTCGCGGAAGGCGTGGTGCTCGGCGTCCAGGGCGGCGTGCAGGTAGATCACCCGGCGTCCCGCGGCCAGGGCGTGGCGCGCCATCGGCAGCAGCGGGGTCTGGCCGACGCCGCCGGAGGCCAGCAGCAGGGGCTCGTCCTCACCCTGCAGGATCAGCTCGCCGGCGGGCGGCAGCAGCTCCAGGGTGTCACCCACCGCCATGGCATCGTGGAAGTGGCGGCTCGCCCGGCCCTCGGGCTCGCGCTTGATCGAGATCCGGTAGGAGCGGCCGTTGGGCACGTCCGAGAGGCTGTAGTGGCGATAGAGCGGCTCGCCGTCGATGGTCAGCCGCACGCCGATGAACTGGCCGGGCGCGTGATCGGCCACCAGGCCGCCGTCCTCGGGCTCCAGCACGAAGGAACGGATCACCGCGCTCTCGCGGCGGATCTCGGCGATGCGAAAGCGCCGCGTGCCGCGCCAGCCGCCGGGGCGCTCGGCGAAGGCCCGGTAGCGGTGATCCTCCAGCTCGATGAGCAGGCCGGCGAGCTCCTCGTAGAGGGCGCTCCAGGCTCCGGCGACCTCCGGGGTCACCGCCTCGCCCAGCACCTCGCCGATGGCGGCCATCAGGCACTCGCCGACGATGGGGTACTGATCGGGCCGGATGCCCAGGGCGACGTGCTTGCCGACGATAGTACCCAGCGCCCCCCTGGCCTGCTGGGTATCCTCGCGCAGCCCCACGTAGGCCAGCACCGCGCCGGCCAGCGCCCGGGGCTGTCCGCCGTCGCGCTGATGGGCCTCGTTGAACAGCGGCTTCACCTCGGGGTAGCGCGAGAACATCAGCGGATAGAAGCGCTGGGTGATGGCGTCGAGATGCTCCGCCACCGTGGGCGCGGTGGCGGCGATCAGGCGTTCCTGGTCTGGGGTCAGCATGGCGGGGCTCCGGTCAGGGGTGTCTTTTAAAGTGCATTTAAAATACATCTTAAAGCCTGGCCCCGTCATCTCGCGGCGCTGACGCAAAATGTCGCAGGGATCAGTAAGCCCAGACGATGGTCATCAGCAGGCCCCAGGCCAGCACGCCGGCGGCCATGATCGTGTAGGCGGCCGACATGGTGTTGACGTCGTTGTCGCTGCGTCCACACAGCGCCTGCAGGCCGTGATAGAGCAGCTGACAGGAGATGCCGAGCGCCGTCAGCACGGCCAGGACGCCGAGCAGCAGGCTGGGGATCAGCAGGACGAGGGCCGAGGACCAGAGCGGCAGCGGCGCCAGGGCGGCCAGCAGGTAGGCGTCGTGATAGCTGATCGACAGCTCCCGGGTGCTGTTGACCACGGAGTGGATCAGCCAGCCCATCAGGAAGAAGGTGAGCAGCTCGGCCAGGAACAGGATGGTGGTGATGAAGCGCCACTCCCGGTCGGCGAAACCCATCACGAAGTCGTCGCCGTAGTGGGTGCCGGCGTAGTAGAGCATCACCGGGGGCAGCAGCGACATGGGTAGCACCAAACACCAGGCCAGCACGGGAATCGGCGTCTGGCGCTGTTGAAGCGACTTCCAGCCGGCCTGGCGGGTGAAGGGCAGCTTGAAGATCGTCACGGGGTTCATGGGAGGCTCCTCGCGTCCGGGCATGATAAAATATCACGGCATGATATAGTTGCTTAACCTTTTAGGCCCCGGCCCCCTCCCTGTCAAGCGACACGGACGCCGCCGGATCGCCCCACTTCCCTCTTTCGGATCGAGAACGGCCATGATCGACGACGCCTTGACCAAGCAGGACTTCCAGCGGCTCTCGCACTTCCGCTACCAGCTGCGCTGCTTCCTGCGCCAGAGCGATGACATCTGCCGCGAACACGGCCTGACGCCGCTGCAGTACCAGCTGCTGCTGCACCTGCTTGGCGGGGAGGGGAGCGAGTGGGCCTCGGTGGGAGAGCTGGCTGAGCGGCTCCAGGCGAAACACCACGGCACGGTGGCGCTGGTGGATCGCTGCGAGCAGCTGGGCCTGGTGGAGCGACGCACGAGTCGTGCCGACCGGCGGCGCACCGAGGTGCATCTGCTGCCCCGCGGAAGCGAGCTGGCCCGGCGCATTGCCGAGCTGCATCAGCCCGAGCTGCGCCATCTGCAGGAGGAGTTCCATCTCCCCGGCTGGCCCGAACTCTCCTGAGCCCCTCGTCGGGGCCCCTTGTCCCCTGAGGGGGCACCATCTACCGAGTGGACAAGCCGTCATGCCTTGCTGCGCTCGATGTCCAGGCCTGCGGCGGTGCCGAAACGCCGACCCGGTCAGCGCCTTATGGAACCGCCAGTCACCTCCTCGTCCTCCACTCCGCCGGCGGCCAGATTCCGGTTGCTGGCGACAGGAAGGAACGGCTCTTCTCGTAAGAAGTATTCTTGATGCCAGTCAAGGAAGGAGGAGAGAGCCCGGGCCACAATGGCCATCACCAAGCGTTCCAGTCGGGTATGGCGCCATGCATTCGACCTCCTCCGTTAGCTCCTCCTCGCTATCGCACCTGCCGGTGACGAGGCTGGCCTTTCGTCCCTTCTTCCTGCTGGCCGCGCTCTATGGCTTGGCGGCGATGACCGTGTGGCTGGCCTTCTGGCACGGCGACATCCTGCTGCGCCCGGTCGGCGGGCTGATGTTCTGGCACCAGCACGAGATGCTGTTCGGCTTCGCCGCCGCGGTGGTGGCGGGTTTCCTGCTCACCGCGGTGCAGAACTGGACGGGGCTGCCAAGCCTCCGGGGCGCGCCGCTGCTGGCGCTGGTCGCGCTCTGGCTGGCCGCACGGGGCCTGATGGCCTTCCCGGTGGGCATGCCGGCGTGGCTGCCGATGCTGGTCGACCTGGTCTTCCTGCCGGTGGTGGCCGTGGTGATGGCGAGCCTGGTGATCCGCGCCCGCCGCTGGCGCAACCTGATCTTCCTGCCGGCGCTGGGGTTGTTGACCCTGGCCAACCTGGCCATGCACCTCGGCGTGCTCACCGGCGAGGCCGAGCTGATCCGCCAGGCCGCCTACCTGGCGGTGCTCACGATCACCCTGCTGATGGTGGTGGTGGGCGGCCGGGTCATCGCCATGTTCACCGCCAATCGCCTGGGCCTCACCCGCCGGCCGGCGCTCCCCGCCCTGGAGTATGCAAGCCTCGGCAGCGTGATGGTCGTGGTGCTGGCCCAGGGGCTCGCCGTGCTCGGCGTGGCGCTGCCGGGCGCGCTCTTCGCCGTCCTGCTGGGGCTGGCGGCGCTGGCCAACGCGCTGCGCCTGGCGGGCTGGGACGGCCTTCATAGCTGGCGCGAGCCGCTGCTCTGGGGCCTGCACGGCAGCTACGCCTTCATCCCGGTGGGCCTGGCGATGTGGGCGCTGGCGGCGCTGGGCATGTTCCGCGTGGAGCTTGCCGTGCACGCCCTGACCGTCGGCGGCATGGGCACCATGATGCTGGCGATGATGTCGCGGGTGTCGCTCGGCCATACCGCGCGTCCCATCCGCACCCTGCCGGGCATCGGCGTGGCGCTCGGCCTGATGCTCGCCGCCGCCGTGCTGCGCTCGCCGGTGCTGGCGCTGGCCCCCCAGATCACCCACTGGACCTACAACCTAGGCATTCTCTTCTGGTGCCTGGCATATGCGATCTTCCTGTTCCACTATACGGGGCCGCTGCTGTCGGTTCGGGCCGACGGCAAGGACGGATAGGACACCGCTCCGCCATCGACGCCGAGGATACCGCGCCCGTGGAACACTACGCTCTGATCAAGCACCTGCACGTCACTGTCGCCGCCCTGAGCCTCGCCTTCTTCCTGCTGCGGGCCTGGTGGTCGGTACGCGAGGCGCCGCTGCTACAGCGGCGCTGGGTGAAGATCGCGCCCCATCTCATCGACACCGCCCTGCTGGGGCTCGGCGTGACGCTGATGGTGCTGCTCTCCGCCTGGCCCCACCAGCAGCCCTGGCTCGCCGCCAAGCTGATCGCCCTGCTGGTCTACATCGGCCTGGGTGCCCTGGCGATCAAGCGCGGCCGCACCCCCGCGGTACGCGCGACGTCGGCGCTGGCCGCGCTGGCCACCTTCGCCTACATGGTGGGGGCGGCCGTGACCCACAGCCCGCTCTCCTGGCTGGCCTGAGGCCAGGCGCGCCTGCGCTGAGCCGTATGCGCTGATCTATACTGCCCCCGCCACTCGTCTGCAGAAGGATGATCTCATGTCGAAACAGGAACTCCCCGCCGGTGCCGGTCAGGTGGCCGAGCAGTATCCCGAGGTGTGGTCGGCTTACGCCGAACTCGGCCGGGCCTGTGCCGAGTCCGGCCCGCTGGACGCGCGCACTCGCCGCCTGATCAAGCTGGCGTTGGCCGTGGGCGCGCGCTCCGAGGGGGCGGTACACTCCCACGTGCGCCGCGGCCTGGAAGAAGGCGAGTCCGCCGAGGCCCTGAAGCAGGTGGCCATGCTGGCTATCCCCACCCTGGGCCTGCCTGGGGGCGTCGCGGCCCTGACCTGGATCGAAGACATCACCGAAGCCTGAGGTATCGCGGCCATGGTGGCCGCTTGGACAAGCGTTTAAACGCGAGTTGGTCACGCCGTTCCGGGGTCTGCTAGGTTCGAGGCTGTTGCATCAGCAGCAATCGATTTATCAGACCCCGGAGTCATTTCATGCGGTACAACAACAAGACACTGCTCTCCCTCTCTACTGCGGCCCTCTGCGTCGGCATGGTCTCCTCCGCCTCGGCGGCCACTCTGGACGAGGTGAAGGAGCGCGGCGAGCTTCGCTGCGGCGTCAACGTGGGCCTCTCCGGTTTCTCCTCGCCGGACGAGAACGGCACCTGGCAGGGGCTGGACGTGGAGACCTGCCGCGGCATCGCCGCCGCGATCTTCGACGACCCCGAGGCGGTCTCCTTCACGCCGCTGACCGCCAAGGAGCGATTCACCGCCCTGCAGTCCGGCGAGATCGATGTCCTCTCGCGCAACACCACCTGGACCGCGACCCGCGACAACTCGCTGGGGCTGAACTTCACCGCCACCACCTTCTACGACGGCCAGGGCTTCATGGTGGCCAAGGATCTGGGCATCGAGGGGCCCGAGCAGTTCGACGGCGCCTCGATCTGCATCCAGTCCGGCACCACCCACGAGCTCAACCTGGCCGATTACTTCCCCTCCCGCGGCATCGATATCCAGACCGTCACCTTCGACACCCCCGACCAGACCGCTCAGGGCTTCGCTAGCGGCCGCTGCGACATCCTGACCTCCGATACCTCCCAGCTCAGCGCCCTGCGTCTGCAGCTGCCCGAGCCCGACAGCGTCGAGATTCTCGAAACGCTGATCTCCAAGGAGCCGCTCGGCCCCGTGGTTCGTCAGGGCGACGACCAGTGGCTGGATATCGTCAAGTGGTCGATCTTTGCCATGGTCAACGCCGAGGAACTCGGCGTGAACAGCGACAACGTCGATGAGATGAAGGCCGATCCGCCTAACCCCCAGGTGGCGCGCCTGCTGGGCGTGGACGGCGACTACGGCGAGCAGATGGGGCTCGAGAACGACTGGGCCTACCGGCTGATCACCCACGTCGGCAACTACGGAGAAGTGTTCGCCGGCACCGTGGGCACGGACTCGCCCATGCAGATCAGCCGCGGCGTGAACGCGCTGTGGGACGAGGGCGGCATCCTCTACGCCCCGCCGGTCCGCTGATCTCCCGGACACCGAACGTTCCCTGAACGGGCATCACGCATGGCGACATGCGTGATGCCGTGTCGTTGACGTCCACGAGGCTCGATATGCTGCGTTCTTCTTCACGGGAGCGGGGGCCGCTGTGGCGTGACCCCACCTTCCGCGCCCTGCTGGTGCAGGGCATCCTGCTGCTGGCGCTGGGGGGCTTCATCGCCATGGTGGTGTCGAACACCCTGGCCAACCTCGAGGCCCGGGGCATCACCACCGGCTTCGGCTTCCTCCAGGACCGTGCCGGCTTCTCCATCCCCCAGACCCTGGTCGCCTACTCCGGCGACAGCACCTATGCCCGCACCTTCGTGGTAGGGCTGCTCAACACCCTGCTGGTCTCCGCCATGGGCATCGTCGCAGCGACCCTGATCGGCTTCGCCGTAGGCATCGCCCGGCTGTCGCCCAACTGGCTGCTGGCCCGACTGGCCACCGCCTACGTCGAGATCTTCCGCAACATCCCGCTGCTGGTGCAGATCCTGTTCTGGTACTTCGCCGTACTCCAGGCCCTGCCGAGCCCGCGCAACAGCCATTCGCTGTTCGAGGCGATCTTCCTCAACGTGCGCGGCGTAGTATTGCCCGACCCCCAGCCGCTGCCCGGCTTCGCCGCCACCCCCTGGGCACTGCTGGTCGCGGTGATCGCCACCGCCCTGCTGGTGCGCTACGCCCGGCGGCGCCAGGCTCGCACCGGCCAGGCGCTGCCAGTCTTCAAGCTCGGCGCGCTGATCCTCGTCGGCCTGCCGGCGCTGGTCTTCGTCGCCACGGGCATGCCGCTCGACTGGTCCATCCCGTCGCTTGCCGGTTTCAACTTCCAGGGCGGCGTGACGATCCTGCCCGAGCTGATGGCGCTGTGGCTGGCGCTCTCGATCTACACCGCTTCCTTCATTGCCGAAATCGTGCGCTCTGGCATCCAGTCGGTGCCCCAGGGCCAGGTAGAGGCGGCCAAGGCGCTGAGCCTGCCGGGCGGCGTCATCCTGCGCAAGGTGGTGATTCCCCAGGCGATGCGGGTGATCGTGCCGCAGCTGACCAGCCAGCACCTCAACCTGATCAAGAACTCCTCGCTGGCCACGGCGATCGGCTATCCGGACCTGGTGGCGGTGTTCTCCGGCACGGCTCTGAACCAGACCGGCCAGGCGATCGAGATCGTCGCCATGACCATGGCCGTCTACCTGCTGATCAACCTGCTGGTGTCCGCGCTGATGAACCTCTATAACGCGCGCACGCTGCTCAAGGAGCGCTGAGATGGTCCAGACCACGACCGCGACCGAGATGGTCGCCGAGCGTCGGCCCCCCGACCTGCGCCGCGGCCTGCTCGGTTGGCTGCACGCCAACCTCTTCAATACCCTGCTCAACGGAGTGGTGACTCTGATCACCGTAACCCTGCTGGCCATGCTGCTTTGGCCCGCGCTGCAGTGGGCGGTGTTTCAGGCCGACTGGCTCGGCGACTCCCGGGAGGCGTGCAGCGGCGAGGGGGCCTGCTGGGTCTTCATCAGCGCACGCTTCGAGTCGATCGTCTACGGCTTCTATCCCGAGGCCGAACGCTGGCGGGTGAACCTGGTCTTCGCCCTGCTGGCGGCGCTGATCGCCTGGCTCGCCATCCCGAGCCTGCCCGCCAAGCGCTGGGTGGGCGCGTTCGCCCTGGTGGGCTTCCCGCTGCTCGCCTTCCTGCTGCTGGCGGGGGGGAACTTCGGCCTTCCGGCCGTGCCGACCCGCAACTGGGGCGGGGTGATGCTGACCCTGACCATCGCCGTCGTGGGGATCGTCGGCTCGCTGCCCATCGGCGTGGTGCTGGCACTGGGACGGCGCTCGCAGATGCCGCTGGTGCGAGGCTTCTGCGTGGTGTTCATCGAGTTCTGGCGCGGCGTGCCGCTGATCACCGTGCTGTTCATGGCCTCGGTGATGCTGCCGCTGTTCGTGCCTGCCCAGGTGGAGTTCGACAAGCTGCTGCGGGCGCTGGTGGGCATCATGCTCTTCTGGAGCGCCTACATGGCCGAGGTGGTGCGCGGCGGTCTCCAGGCGATTCCCCGCGGCCAGGAGGAGGCCGCCAAGGCGCTGGGCATGGGCTACTGGCAGCGCATGGCGCTGATCGTGCTGCCCCAGGCGCTCAAGCTGGTCATCCCCGGCATCGTCAACACCTTCATCGCACTGTTCAAGGACACCTCGCTGGTGTTGATCATCGGGCTCTTCGATCTGCTGGCGATCATCCGTGCGGGGCTCACCGACAGCAACTGGTTGGGTTTCGCCACTGAGGGCTACGTCTTCGCGGCCCTGGTGTTCTGGGTGTTCTGCTTCAGCATGTCGCGCTATAGCCAGTACATCGAACGGCGCCTGCACACCGGCCATCGGAACTGACCATCATCAACGGGACACACTCATGAATCAGGCAACTGCTGCCCGGGCCGACGCGCCCATGGTCGAGATCACCGGGCTCAACAAGTGGTACGGCGACTTCCACGTGCTGCGCGACATCAACCTGACGGTCGCCCAGGGCGAACGCATCGTCATCTGTGGCCCCTCGGGGTCGGGCAAGTCGACGCTGATCCGCTGCATCAACCACCTCGAGGAGCACCAGGAGGGGCGCATCGTGGTCAACGGCCTGCCGATGACCCGCGACGTGAAACGCATCGAGCAGATCCGCCGTAACGTCGGCATGGTGTTCCAGCACTTCAACCTCTTTCCCCACCTGAGCGTGCTGGACAACTGCTGCATCTCCCAGACCTGGGTGCAGAGGAAGCCCCGCGCGGAGGCCGAGCGCACGGCACTGGAGATCCTCGAGCGGGTGCAGATCGCCGACCAGGCCCGCAAGTACCCGGGCCAGCTCTCCGGTGGCCAGCAGCAGCGGGTGGCCATCGCCCGGGCGCTGTGCATGCAGCCGGAGGTGATGCTCTTCGATGAGCCGACCTCGGCGTTGGATCCGGAGATGATCAAGGAGGTGCTCGACGTCATGGTCGAGCTGGCCCAGGACGGCATGACCATGCTCTGCGTGACCCACGAGATGGGCTTCGCCAAGACCGTGGCCGACCGGGTGATCTTCATGGATCAGGGCCAGATCATCGAAGAGGCGCCCCCCGAGACCTTCTTCAATCATCCGCGCTCCGAGCGCACCAGGCTCTTCCTCGGCCAGATCCTCGGCCACTGAGCCCCTCCCAGGCGGCGGCTACGCGGCCGTCGCCCTCCTCTTCCCGAAAATTGATCGACGTCAAGGCTCCATACCATGCCCTGCTGCTACTCTTAACATGTATTTTTTATACATCTTAAAAGAGGCACAGGGCCGCTTGCCGTGAGAGGCGGCGGCGCTGCCACACGAGCAAGGGGGTATGGTCCATGGCCGACGGTCTCACCAAGTCGGCGGCCCGCAACATCTTCTACGGCGGGTCGCTGTTCTTCTTTCTGCTGTTCGCCGCGCTGACGGCCCACAGCCACTGGTACATGGTCAACACGTCCACCGACAGCGAGGGGCTCACCGAGTCCGTCAAGCACGGCAAGGAAGTGTGGGAAAAGAACATGTGCATCAATTGCCACAGCATCATGGGCGAGGGCGCCTACTTCGCGCCGGAGCTGGGCAACGTCTGGGAGCGCTACGGCGGTCACAAGAATCCCGACGCGGCCCGTGCGGGCCTCGCCGCCTGGATCCGCGCGCAGCCGCTGGGGGCCGAGGGGCGCCGCCAGATGCCCGCCTACGACTTCAGCGAGGAGGAGATGCAGGCGCTGATCGACTTCCTGGAGTGGACCGACGGCATCGACGACCAGGGCTGGCCGCCGCACCCTGCCGGCTGAGCCGGGGACCGCGGATCAATCGAGGAGAACGAGACCGATGAAATACGAAACCCAGAGGGTGGCGCTGCCCTTCTTCATGGTGGCCATGGCGCTCTTCGCGCTGCAGGTGGTCTTCGGGCTGCTGGCCGCCACCGTCTACGCCTGGCCCAACTTCATGGCCGAGCTGATGCCCTTCAACATCATGCGCGTCAGCCATACCAACCTGCTGATCGTCTGGCTGCTGCTGGGCTTCATGGGCTGCACCTACTATCTGATGCCGGAAGAGGCCGAGCAGGAGATCCACAGCCCGACCATCGCCTATATCCAGCTGGCGCTCTTCGCCTTCGCCGGTGCCGCCGCGCTGGTCGGCTACCAGTTCGGGATCCACGAGGGGCGCGAGTTCCTCGAGCAGCCGTTCTGGGTCAAGGTGCTGATCACCATCTCGTTTCTGATGTTTTTGTTCAACACCAGCATGACGCTGGCCAAGGGTCGCAAGACCGCCATCAACCTGGTGCTGATGCTGGGCCTGTGGCTGGCCGCGGTGTTCTGGCTGTTCGCCTTCTATAACCCGACCAACCTCGCCGTGGACAAGCTCTACTGGTGGTGGGTGGTGCACCTCTGGGTCGAGGGCGTCTGGGAGCTGATCATGGCCTCGTTGCTGGGCTACCTGTTGATCAAGATGACCGGCGTCGACCGCGAGGTGATCGAGAAGTGGCTCTACGTCATCGTCGGCCTGTCGCTCTTCTCGGGCCTGCTGGGAACCGGCCACCACTACTACTGGATCGGCGCGCCGAGCTACTGGCAGCCCATCGGCAGCATCTTCTCCACTCTGGAGGTGATCCCCTTCTTCGCCATGGTGGTGTTCGCCTTCACCATGTTCTGGAAGGGCAGCCGCAACCATCCCAACAAGGCCGCCATGCTGTGGGCCCTGGGCTGCCCGACCGTGGCCTTCTTCGGCGCCGGCGTGTGGGGCTTCATGCACACCCTGCACTGGATCAACTACTACAGCCACGGCACCCAGGTCACCGCCGCCCACGGCCACCTGGCCTTCTATGGCGCCTACGTGATGCTGATCCTGGGCGTGATCACCTTCGCCATGCCGCAGCTGCGCCGCGTGCAGCCCTATAACCAGGTGCTGAACATGTGGGGCTTCTGGGTCATGACCGGCGCCATGTGCTTCATGACCTTCACGCTGACCTTCGCCGGGGTCGTCCAGACCCACCTGCAGCGCGTGCTGGGCATGAACTACATGGAAGTCCAGGACCAGCTCGGCCTCTTCTACCTGATGCGCCTGGGCGCCGGCGTGGCCGTGGCCATTGGCGCGGTGATGTTGATCTACGCCTTCTTCGGCCCTGCCCGCGAGCAGGTGCCGGCCGGCGGCACCCAGCTGACCGCAGGCCCCGAGCGCGCCTGATCCGCCGAGGGTCCCGCTCGGGGCCCTCGTTCACTCACCCCGACGGGAGTGACCCCCATGTCCCTTTCCCCCGTGGCCATCCACGCCGACGAGCAGGCGATGCCCTACTATCAGAGCGTCAGCAACGAGTGCGCCCTGTTCGACCAGGCCTTTCGGCAGCGCCTGCCGGTGTTGCTCAAGGGGCCGACCGGTTGCGGCAAGACGCGCTTCGTCCACCACATGGCGGCCAGGCTCGGCAAGCCGCTCTACACCGTCTCCTGCCACGACGACCTGACCGCCGCCGATCTGACCGGGCGCTACCTGCTGCAGGGCGGCGAGACCCGCTGGGTCGACGGCCCGCTGACCCGCGCGGTGCGAGAGGGCGGCATCTGCTACCTCGACGAGGTGGTGGAGGCGCGCAAGGACGTCACCGTGGTGCTGCACCCGCTCACCGACGACCGCCGCCTGCTGCCGCTGGAGCGCACCGGCGAGCTGCTCGAGGCGCCGGACGACTTCATGCTGGTGGTCTCCTACAACCCGGGTTATCAGCACATCCTCAAGTCGCTCAAGCCGAGTACCCGCCAGCGCTTCGTGGCGATGTCCTTCGACTTCCCACCGCCGGCGGTGGAGCGCGACATCGTCGCCCGGGAGAGCGGTCTCGCCCCCGACCGCTGCGCGGCCCTGGTCAACCTGGCGGCGAGCCTGCGCGCCATGAAGGGCCAGGACCTGGAGGAGGGCGTCTCCACCCGGCTGCTGGTCTACTGCGCGATCCTGATCGGCGCCGGCATGCCGATCCTGGAGGCCGCCCGCGCCACCCTGGTGGAGCCGCTCTCGGATGACGCGGACGTCCAGGAGGGGCTGATGGAGGCCATCCAGGCCACCTTCGGTTAATCAGGTATCACATGGAACAGAGGGAGAAAGGGGGCGTCGGGGACAAGCCGAAGAGGAGGTCCTACGCCATGGATGGCGTCGGTAGCGTACAGGGAGGTATTCACAGCGCCTCCTCGCAGGCTTGTCCCCGAATTAGCCCCTTTCAATACCCGGGAGCTTGATCATGCTGGACTTTCTTGAGGTCGAGGAGACCGTCGGCCGCTTCTGGCACCGCTGGGCGTCCGGCGCGGCGAGCTACCCGGACCACCCCGAGGCGGCGGTGACCCTCGAGAGCCTGCGCCCCATGCTCGGCGTCTTCTTCCGCGCCGGCGGCGGCGAGGCGGGGGTCGAGGTGGCCGCCATCGCCCGGCGTGCCTCGGCGCACCGGCTGAGCCTGCGCCAGCGCCTGGGCCTTGACGAGGAGGACCTCGACCAGGCCCGCCGCGACGAGGAGCACCTGCTGCTGCCGCCGCGCCTGGCGCTGTTTCCCGAGGCCGCCCTCAACCGCGACCTCTACCTATGGCTCACCGCCTTCCTGGCCGAGGCCCGGCCGCTGACGCCGCCCGCGGACCCGCTGCAGGCCGATCTCGCGCGCCTGCGCGAGGCGCGCCGCACCGCCAGGGCGGCGCTGTCGCGCTTCCCGGGTCTGACGGAGCGCTACGTGCGCCTGAGCGGCGAACTGCTGGCGATCCGTCCGAGACGCAAGGGCCTGCCGCCCAGGGAGGCCGCCCTGGAGGCCGCCCTGCGCGCGGAGCTCGGCGACCCCGACCCCGAGGAGGCCTGGGCCCGGGCCATGCAGCGGGCCATCCGCGAGCCGGATCGTCCCCTGGAGGACTTCCGCGCCCCGCGCGGCTATCGCCCGCTGCTGCCGGTGCCGCTCTGGGGTCAGGCCATCACCCTGGGCACCCGCGACGCGGCCCGCGAGGCGTCGCCGGACGACGACGAGGCGCCGGCCGGCGCCTCCCCGGAAGACGACGGCGGCAAGCGCAAGGCCGACCGGCGAGAGCAGGACCAGGCCGACCGCGACGATCCGCTGATGCTCAACAACATGGAGAAGATGCTCTCCTGGGCCGAGATGGTGAACCTCAACCGCCACGTCGACGACGAGGAAGAGGAGGAGGCCCGCCAGGCCGCCGACCAGATCGACGAGATCGTGCTCACCCCCAACCGCAAGCGGGCGGCCTCGACGCTCAAGCTCGACCTCGACCTGGCCCCCGACGCGGCCGGCGGCGGCCGGCTGGCGGGGCGCCACACCTACCCCGAGTGGAACCATCGCAGGCAGGCCTACCTGCCCGACCACTGCGTGGTGCTCAGCGGCGTGCAGGAGGAGGAGGGCGAGGCGTGGGCACCGGACGAGCTGACCCGCCGGCGCATCCGCCGGGTGCGCCGCGAGTTCGAGGCCCTGCGCCCGCGGCGCGAGCTGCTGCGCGGCCAGCTCGACGGCTTTGATCTCGACATGGACGCGGTGATCCGCGCCCGCTGCGACCTGGCGGCCACCGGCGAGTCCAGCGACCGGCTCTACGTCGACAGCCGCACCCAGGCCCGGGACCTGGCGGTGTCGATCCTGGTCGACGTCTCGCTCTCCACCGAGGCCTGGCTGGAGGATCGCCGGGTGCTGGACGTGGCCAAGGAGGCGCTGCTGGTGCTGGGCCACGGCCTGGCCGGATGCGGCGACGACTACGCCATCCACAGCTTCACCTCCCAGCGGCGCCACAAGGTGTGGGTGAAGACCCTCAAGGACTTCGAGGAGCCTATGGGGGAGCGGGTCTCGCGTCGTATCTCGGCGCTCAAGCCGGGTAGCTATACCCGCATGGGGCCGGCCATTCGTCATCTCTCCAAGCAACTGAGCGAGCGCCCCAACCGTCACCGGCTGCTACTGCTGCTCACTGATGGCAAGCCCAACGATAACGACTACTACGAGGGGCGCTACGGCATCGAGGACACCCGCAAGGCGGTGCTCGAGGCGCGGCGTCAGGAGGTGAAAGTGTTCGGTGTGACCATCGACCGCGAGGCGGGCCGCTACATTCCCCACCTGTTCGGTCGCGGCGGCTATGCCATCGTGCAACGCCCCGAGCACCTCTCCCTGGCGCTGCCGGGCATCTATCGCCAGATCATTGCCACCTGAGGAGACCCGCCATGGCACCACACGCTCGATTCGTCCTGGCCGTGGCGGCCTGGTGCCTGGCCGCCGTGGCGGTGGTGCTGCCGCTGGCCTGGCTGATCAACACCCGCGACTGGGGGATAGCGCTGATGCTGTTGGTGCCCGTCGTCGTCTACGGCCTGCTGCGCCTGGGCCGTGTCCTGGAGGGGTGGGCCCGGGCCATGCCGCCGCCCCGGGGGTAAACCGCGAGTGCCCCGGCGCGGCCGAGCGCATCGCCTCAGCTCAGCCGCGCCGCCTGGACGCCGGCGCCGATCAGCGCCAGCGTCAGCAGCACCAGGCCCATGAAGGTGCCCCGCCAAGCCGGCGTGGCCGCGCGCAGGTTGAGATAGACCATCAGCAGCCGCTGCGCCTTGAAGCCGGTGGCGGCGATTACCAGCGCCGCCGACCACAGCGGCAGCGCCTGCCAGTCGTGCTGGTCCAGGCACGCCGAGAGCATCGAGAGCAGCGTCAGGGCCATCAGCGTGGCCCAGGTGGCGAGCAGGCGGCGGGTGCTGGGAAGCGGGGTCATGGTCACCTCGGGAGGGAGCCTTCAGCGTGATGGAGAGCCTTCAGCGCAATAAATAGAGCAGCGGATAGAGCAGGATCCAGATCAGGTCGACCATGTGCCAGAAGGCCGCGGCGGTCTCCACGTTCTCGGTGGAGGTGCGCCAGGTCACCAGCGCCAGCAGCGCCAGGCCGAACAGCACGTGGGCGAAGTGGAAGGCGGTCAGGCCGTAGTAGAAGCCGAAGAAGGCGTTGGTCTCCGGGGTGATGCCGATGGCGAACTTGTCGGCGTACTCGATCCCCTTGACGACGCCGAACAGCACCCCCAGCGCCATGCCCCCGCCCAGCCACTGGCGAGCCCGGCGGATGCGGTCAACGCTCACCGCCCCCACGGCGAGGGCCACGCAAAGCCCGCTGGTCAGCAGCACCAGAGTGTTGAGCCCGCCCATCAGCGGGTCGAGCTCGCGCTGGGAGGCGTCGAACAACGCTGTCGCGCCGACGCGCTCCGCCGCATAGAGCGCGAAGAAGGCGCTGAACACCAGCATCTCGCTGAGTATCAGCACCCACATCAGCGGGTTGCCGGGCAGCGCCGAGAGCGGTCCCCAGCCCGGGTTGGGCAGCTCGCGGGGCAGGGCGCGCTCGCTCATGCGTCCGCCAGGGTGACCCGGGCGCCGCCGAAGGCCAGGCTTCTCGGGTCGCGGATCGGGGCGTTGGCGGTCAGGCGGCCGATGCCCACGCCGCAGCGCGCCACCATCCAGATCAGGCAGGCGGTGAAGTAGACGTAGCCCAGCGCCCAGGGCGCCACCGCGGGGGCGCCGACCAGCCCCAGCAGCTGCCAGGCGGCGACGAAGAGCGCCCCGCCGAGCACGCCCAGCCAGAAGGTGCGGATCTGGAACTGCAGGTGGCTCTGCACCCAGAGCGCGGCGTCGCGCCGCTTGAGGTGGGCGATCAGCACGCCGATGGGCGCGGTGACCACGGCCAGCACGCTGCCCAGGAAGAGCATGTAGATGACGATGGCGGCGCCGCGGCCGCGGGACTGCTTGCCTGCGGCGTGGGAGGGAAGCGGGTGAGAGGCGGACATGGTGGGTCCTCGCGTGATGGGCGACCGGCCCTGGCGGCCGGTCTAAAGGTGCATCTTGTATGCTACTACAAGGCGACGCGACACGCCTTGGCCAGGATCAAGTCTCGACCCACTTGGCCTCGGGGGACCTGCCCGGATGCGTCTCGTCACGGGTCAGCATGGGAACGCGCCGCTCGGTCCACCACATCCAGATGATCGAGACCAGGGTCACGCCGAAGCAGAGCATCCACACGGTGGTGGCCACGCCGGTGATGTCCACCAGCGCGCCGAACATGATCGGCAGCAGGAAGCCGCCCACGCCGCCGGCCAGCCCGACGATGCCGGAGACCAGGCCGAGGTTCTCGTGGTACTCGTTGGAGAGGTACTTGAAGACCGAGGCCTTGCCGATGCCCCAGGAGATGCCCACCACGAACAGTGCACTGGTGAACAGCCACACCGGGATGCCGAAGCCGAACTCCACCACCCCTTCGCCGCCGGCGCCGGCCACGCGGTACTGGGTCTCGGGGTAGGACATGATGAACAGCGCGATCAGGCTGGCCCACATGCAGGCCCAGGTAACGGTGTGGGCACCGAAGCGGTCGGAGAGCCAGCCGCCGAAGGCGCGGATCACCCCCGAGGGCAGCACGAAGATGGTGGCGATCAGCGCCGCGACCTGGATGCCGAGGCCGTATTCGCCCATGTAGTAGCGGGTCAGCCACAGCGAGACGCCCACGTAGCCGCCGAACACCACGGAGTAGTACTGGCAGTACTTCCACACCCGGGGGTCGTTGAGCACCTTGAGTTGCTCACGCAGCGAGACGCGGCTGGCGCTGCGGTGGCTCGGGTTGGAGTAGGTGAAGCACCAGAACAGCACCGCGGTGACCAGCATGATGCCTGCGTAGATGTTGGGTACCGACTGCCAGCCCAGCACCACGATCACCGTGGGGGCGATGAACTTGGTCACCGCGGCCCCGGCATTGCCGGCGCCGAAGATCCCCATGGCCAGACCCTGGCGGTCCTTGTCGAACCACTTGGCGGTGTAGGTGATGCCCACCGAGAAGGAGCCGCCGGCGAGGCCGACGAAGGCGCCCAGTACCAGCAGCTGCCAGTACTCGGTGGCAAACTGCACCAGCCAGATGGCCGGCACGATCACCAGCAGGATGATGAAGAACACCGGGCGGCCGCCGTAGCGGTCGGTCAGCGAGCCCAGCGGCAGTCGCGAGAGGGCACCCGTGAGGATGGGAACCGCGGTGAGGATACCGAACTGGGTGCCGTTGAGATCGAGCTGCTCGGCGATCGGCACGCCGATCTCTCCGAACATCGTCCACACCATGAAGCACATGGTGAAGGCGAAGGTGTTGGCCACCAGCACCGAGGTCTGCTTGAAGCGTTCAGAGGCCATGGGACCCTCCGAGATGTCGAGTCAAAGGAGTGAGTTCGGAGTCGCTCAGGGGTTCTTCACGTAGGCCCCGGGGCGCAGGTAGAACCACCAGTTGACGATCAGGCACAGCGCGTAGAAGACCGCGAAGCCGTACATGGCGAGCTCCGGGGTGCCGGCCTTGATCTGTTCGCCCATCACCCGCGGGGCGATGAAGGAGCCGTAGGCGGCCACGGCGGAGGTCCAGCCCAGCGCGGGGCCCTTCTGCTGCGGATCGAAGATGAAGCCGATGCTGCGGAAGGTGGAGCCGTTGCCGATGCCGCTGGCGGCGAACAGCACGATGAACAGCGCCAGGAACATCCAGAAGTACTGGTTGGGGTCGGTGGCGTTGTAGGCCAGCATCATGACGTAGCCGGCGCCCACGGAGCCCACCACCATGATCGCGGTGATCACCTGGGTGACGATGGAGCCGCCCAGCTTGTCGGAGATCCAGCCGCCCACCGGGCGAATCAGCGCGCCGACGAAGGGACCCATCCAGGCCCAGGTGAGGGCGCTGGGGGCGTCGGGATTGGCGACGCGAGTCACGGTGCCGTCGGCGGCCACCTCCATCATGTTGCCGAAGATCACCGAGATGGAGAGCGGCAGCGCCGCCGAGAAGCCGATGAAGGAGCCGAAGGTGGCGATATAGAGCACCGTCATCGACCAGGTGTGCTTGTTGGAGAAGATCGCGAACTGCTTCTTGATGCCCGGCTTGATGTCGCCGGGGATCAGCCGCAGCAGCACCACGGTCAGCACGATGGTCAGCGGCAGGGCGAACCACATGTTGAGAAAGCCCAGCGCCACCACGCCGACCACCGAGGTCACCACGCCCACGCCGTAGAGGCCGAGGATCTTGCCGAAGGCCTGCAGCGGCGTGCCCGGGTTGGGGGTGATGGTGCGCAGGTTGTTCATGCCGAACCAGCCGGCGAAGGCCAGTGGCACCAGCAGCAGCATCCACACGAAGCCGGCGTTCTGGATCCAGGTGTCGGTGCCCGCCTCGATGCGTCCGATCAGGGTGCCGCTGGCCTTCTCGAGCGCCATGGGCTCGCCGCCCAGCGCGCCGAACAGGCCCACGGTCATCACCAGCGGAATCAGGATCTGCATGGTGGTGACGCCGAAGTTGCCGAGCCCGGCGTTCATGCCCAGCGCATAGCCCTGCTGCTTCTTGGGGAAGAAGTTGGAGATGTTGCTCATCGAGTTGGCGAAGTTGCCGCCGCCGATGCCGGAGAGCAGCGCCAGGGACTGGAAGACCCAGAAGGGCGTGCCCGGGTTCATCAGCGCGATGCCGGTGCCCATGGCGGGAATCATCAGCAGCGCGGTGGTCAGGAAGATGGTGTTGCGCCCGCCGGCGATGCGGATCATGAACGACGCCGGGATGCGCAGGGTGGCGCCGGCCAGGCCGGCGATGGCGGTCAGGGTGAACAGCTGTTCGACCGAGAAGGGGAAGCCCAGGTTCTGCATCTGGGTGGTGATCATCCCCCACATCAGCCAAACGGCGAAGCCCAGCAGCAGGCTCGGGATGGAGATCCAGAGGTTGCGGCTGGCGATCTTCCTGCCCTGCGTCTTCCAGAACGCCTCGTCCTCGACGTCCCAGTGCTCGATGTCGGCGTTGCGCCGGCCGCCGGTCGGCAGCGCCTGGCCCTTGTCCTCCCAGTGGGTGGAGTCGGCACTCTCTCTGGTCATGGTGGTTCCCCCTCGCGGTCTCTCGGTGGTGCCCCTCGTGCGATGGCGGTTGACCGACATCAAGCCTGGGGCTTTGCCACGCAAGATACGCGCGGGAGGCGAGGGGGGAAACGGCCCGAAAAGGCCGTCAAAACAGCGAGATACTCCTTGAGGGGTAGGAGGTAGGCGCGATGCTGTCCCGTCTTATCAGGGGCTTAGCGCCACCCCGCCCGCCGACGACGGCCGGCGGCGGGCGGGGTGGCTATTTGGAGGTATCCACACGGAGCCCCTCCCGCTACTTGTCCACACCCTCCTGCACGGCCCACACCGCGGCCTCCACCCGGGAGCGCAGGTTGAGCTTCTTGAGCAGGTGCTTGACGTGCACCTTCACCGTGCCCTCGGTGATGTCGAGCTGGCGGGCGATCAGTTTGTTGGAGAGCCCCGCGGCCAGCTCGCGCAGGATCTCCCGCTCGCGCTGGGTCAGGCTGTGGATATCCGGGGTGGCCGGCTGGCTGCGCTGGCTGCGCAGCGCCTCGGCGAGCAGGGCGGTGAGGCGCTCGCTGATCACCATGCGGCCCAGCGCCGCCTGGCGCAGCTGGCGGATCATGTCGTCCGGGTCCATGTCCTTGAGCAGGTAGCCGTCGGCGCCGGCGCGCAGGGCGGCGATCACGTCCTCCTCGTGGTCGGAGACGGTGAACATCACAATGCGTCCGGCGAACCCCTCCTGGCGCAGCCGCTTGAGGGTCTCGAGGCCGTCCATCTCCGGCATGTTGAGGTCCAGCAGCACCAGGTCCGGATCCAGCTCGCCGGCCAGTCGGACGCCTTCCTCCGGTTTGCCGGTCTCGCCGGCGAGCGTCAGGTCGTCCTCCAGCTCGAGCAGCTGGGTCACCCCGCGGCGCAGCAGCGGGTGATCGTCGATGATCAGAATCATGGCGGGGTCGTGAGCGGTCCTTGTCATCCTGCGGGGTCCCTGTTCGCTGGTTGAAGGGTGAGGGGCTGCTCGGCGGGCTGCTGGGCGATCAGCCGCGACGTCTGCGGGGTGAAAGCGATGGCCACGAGAGTGCCGCCGGCGTCGCGGTTGCGCACCCGGAAGTCGCCGCCGAGGGTATCGGCCCGATCACGCATGATCACCAGGCCATAGTGCATGGGCGGCGAGTCCTGGGTCTCTAGGCCGATGCCGTCGTCCTCGATCATCACCTCGAGGCGGGCCTCGACGAAGCGCACCGTGACCGCCGCCCAGTGGGCCCGGGCGTGCTTGTGCACGTTGGCCAGCGCCTCGCGCACCACCTGCAGCACGTGGATCTCCTCGTTGGGGCTGAGCAGATGCGGCGGCACATCGACGTAGAGCTCCACTGTGAAGCCCAGGCGCTCGCCGAACTCTTCGGTGGTCTGGCGCAGGGCACTCGAGAGCCCCGGGCCGTCGAGGCGCAGCCGGAAGGTGGTGAGCAGCTCGCGCAGCTGGCGATAGGCGCTGTCTAGCCCGGTGCGCAGCTCGTCGAACACCGGCGCCTGGGTCTCCCGGGGCATCTCCTTGGCCTGCATGCGCTCCAGTCGCGCCACCTGCATCTTCAGGTAGGAGAGCGACTGAGCCAGGGAATCGTGGAGCTCGCGGGCGATGATGGTGCGCTCGTTCATCAGCGTCACCTGTTGTTCCTCTTCGATGCGCCGCTGCAGGTAGACCGCCGTGGCCAGCTGGTCGGAGAGGGTATAGAGCAGCCGGCGGGTGCTGGCGCTAAGCGGCTGTGCGGAGGGGTACCAGACCTCCAGGGTGCCCAGCAGGGTCTCGCCGATGCTCACCGGCAGCAACAGCCGCTCTGACCCATCGCGCTCGGAGAGTTCCAGGGGTTGGGGGTCGATCAAGCAGGCATGGCAGTCGTGGTTGCGGCAGTAGGTCGGCCGACTGGGCGAGTGAGTGGCCAGTATCGACACCTCGCGCTGGTCGAACGGATCGTGCAGCGCGAGGCCGATGGGGCCGATACCGAGCAGCGTCTCGAGGCGGCGCAGCATGGGAGCAGCGCTGGCGCAGAGGTCGTTGCCGCCGCCGAAGAGCGCGCGGCTGCCGTCGTGGAGGATCTGCATGGCCTCGTTGCTGCGCGCCAGCTCCTGCTTATTGCGCGACACCCGAGCCTCGAGCTCGGCGTAGCTGGCGCCGAGTTCCGCGGCCATGGTGTCCAGGGTGTTGCCAAGCAGCGCCAGCTCGTCGCTGCCCGAGAGCCGGGTGCGATAGTCGAAGTTGCGGCGCCCGGCCTCCCGGGCCAGCACCACCAGCTGGTGCAGCGGGCCCACCAGGTTGTGGCGGATGTCGTAGAGGGCGATCGCCACCACCACCGCGGTTAGCACCAGGAAGAGGATCTGCAGGGCGCTGAGCAGGCGGATCTTGGCCTCGCTGTTCTGCTCGAGTTGAGTGACCACCAGGTCGATATTGCCCACCAGGCCGTCGAGGGCCTGGCGCAGGGCATCGACCTCCAGCCCGCCGCCGGCGATGGCGCGTGTTACCTGGGGCGCCAGCGCCTCTTCCCAGCGCGTCTGCAGCTGTCGGTACTGCTCGCGCAGCGGATGGTCCTCGGCCTCGGGCAACGCCTCGGTCAGCCGGGAGCTCGCCAGCCGCTCGCGAAAGCGCTCGCTTAGCGCCTGGACCCGCTCGCGCTGTGCGGGCTCAGGCGCGCGCTCGTAACGCTGCAGGGCCGCGACGATCTGGTAGGTGTTCATGCGTAGCGAGCCGGCCACGTTGATGGCGGCGGCGTCACCGCGGCTGCCGTTGGCCACCATCATGGTCACCACGATGCTGATCAGCGCTATGGCGCTGATCGCCAGCAGCGAGGCGCTGATGCGGGCCACCAGGGAGCGCTGCAGCAGCTTCATCGGGGTCTCCAGCCTGGCGAACGAAGGGATGTAGGACGCCACTATACCCTAGTAGGTAGGCGCCGCTCCCTCAAAGGCGTACCCCGACTGCCCCTTTGACGTCCTCCCCTCGGCTCCCGAGACTTCCGGGTAACTCTCTTCGAGCGTCGGCCCATGTCCTGCGAACTCCCGGCATCCTCACGCGCCACCCGCGCCTCGCCGCGCGACGCGCTCGAGGCGCCGCCGGGCTATCGCGCGCTGGTAGTGGTCGCGCTCTCGCCGCTGGCCTTCGCCCTGGTCTTCGCCTGCTGGACGCTGTTCGCCGTGCTCGGCGTGGAGCTGCGTCGCGACCTGGCCCTGGGCGGGGTCGCCTTCGCTGTGCTGCTCTCCACGCCGATGCTCGCCGGCGCCCTGGCAAGCCTGCCGATGGCGGGGCTGGCCCGACGCCACGGCGGTCGACGCGTCATGCTCGGCTGTCTGCTGCTGATCTGCCCCTTCCTGTGGTGGATCGGCCACGCCCAGCACTACGCGGAGTTCCTGCTGGCTGGCCTGGGGCTGGGGCTGGGGGCCGGGGCGCTGGCCGCCGGACTGGTCTACGTGGCGGAGCTGGGGCCATCCCGTCATGCCGGCCTGGCGCTGGGGCTCTACGCCGCCGGCATGGTCGGGGCGGGGCTCGGCTACCTGCTGCTGCCGCTGGTCAGCCAGGCCTACGGCTGGCGCACGGCACCTCTGCTCTACCTGCTGCCGGTGGGGCTGGTCGCCGGGCTCTTGTGGCTCTTCGCCGAGGACCGCGCCCCGCCGCCCGCGGGCGACTCCCTGGAGGACGATGCGCCACGCCCACCCCTGCCGTCGCGGCGGGCGCGCGCCCTGGTCCTCGCCCGGCGGCTCGCCGACGGGGCGGTCTGGCGCCTGGCCTTGCCCTACGCCTTCCTCTTCGGCGCCTTCCTGGCCCTGGCGCTGTGGTTGCCCGGCCACCTGGCGGCGCGTTTCGCGCTCTCGCTGCAGGAGGCGGCCCTGCGCGCCATTCCCTTCACCCTGGCCGTCGGGGCGGGCCAGGTGCTCGGCGGCTGGCTGGCCGACCGTCGCGACCTGCGCAGCCTGCGCTGGTGGATCTGCGCCTTCGTGCTGGTCTGTCTCTTCCTGCTTTCCTACCCGCCTTTCGAGCTGCGCATCGAGGGCACCCTGGGCCCGCGGACCTGGCATTACGCGGCGCCGCTGTGGGGCTTTCTTGCCCTGCTGCTGCCCATGGGCGTGGCCATGGGGCTCGGGCAGGGCAGCCTGATGCGCCTGATCCACCGCGACCACGGCGGCGACATGGCGCTGGTGGGCGGGCTTGCGCTGACCCTGGGCGGGCTCTTCGCCGCCCTGCTGCCACCGGTCTTCGTGCTGGGCAGCGAGTGGCTGGGGCTCTCCACCGCCGGCTTCATGTTCCTCTACGCCGCCCTGATCGCCTGCCTGCTGGCGATGCTCGCCGACCACGCGCGACACCGCGCTCGGCCGAGGTGACCCCGCCGGTCTAACCCCTCTCTCGGCGCCGCCTATCCCCTTGGGGGTAGGGGCCATGTATATGGAGGTAACCGGGCAGTAATCGGCGTGACGATGACCCAGAATCGGCCCCAACGACCCTGACCGCGAGCGAACTAGGCGGCGGTGCAGGAGGGGTGGCCCGGGGCGGTCACGCATCTTTTCGAGGAGCCTGGAGAGCGACCATGAGTCACTTTATCGATCGGCTGAACTTCTTCCGCAAGGCCCGCGAGCCCTTCGCGAACGAGCATGGCGAACTCCGACAGGAGTCTCGCGAGTGGGAGGACGGCTACCGCAAGCGCTGGCAGCACGACAAGGTCGTGCGCTCCACTCACGGGGTGAACTGCACCGGGTCGTGCAGCTGGAAGATCTACGTCAAGAACGGCCTGGTCACCTGGGAGACCCAGCAGACCGACTACCCGCGCACCCGGCCCGACCTGCCCAACCACGAGCCGCGGGGCTGCCCGCGGGGCGCCAGCTACTCCTGGTATCTCTACAGCGCCAACCGCCTCAAGCACCCGATGATCCGCAAGCCGCTGCTCAAGCTGTGGCGCGAGGCGCTCGCCGACAAGGGCGACCCGGTCGACGCCTGGGCCTCCATCGTCGAGGACCCGGCCAAGGCCAAGCAGTACAAGCGCGCCCGGGGCATGGGCGGCTTCGTGCGTGCCGACTGGAACGAGGTCAACCAGCTGATCGGCGCCTCCAACGTCTACACCGCCAAGCAGTACGGCCCGGATCGCATCATCGGCTTCTCGCCGATCCCCGCCATGTCGATGGTCAGCTACGCTGCGGGCAGCCGCTACCTGTCACTGATCGGCGGCGTCTGCATGAGCTTCTACGACTGGTACTGCGACCTGCCGCCGGCCTCGCCGATGACCTGGGGCGAGCAGACCGACGTTCCCGAGTCCGCCGACTGGTACAACTCCGGCTACATCATCGCCTGGGGCTCCAACGTGCCCCAGACCCGCACCCCGGACGCCCACTTCTTCACCGAGGTGCGCTACAAGGGCACCAAGACCGTCTCGGTGACCCCGGACTACGCCGAGGTCTCCAAGCTTACCGACGAGTGGCTCTCCGCCAAGCAGGGCACCGATGCCGCCCTGGCCATGGCCATGGGTCACGTGATCCTCAAGGAGTTCCACCTCGAGAACCCCAGCACCTACTTCACCGACTACGTGCGGCGCTACTCCGACATGCCCTGCCTGGTCGAGCTGGAGGCGCGGGAGGACGGCAGCTACGCGCCGGGCCGCCAGCTGCGTGCCAGCGACATCGCCGACAACCTGGGCCAGGCCAACAATCCCGAGTGGAAGACCCTGGCCTGGGATGAGACCTCCGACAGCCTCGTCGTCCCGCGCGGCTCCATCGGCTTCCGCTGGGGCGAGACCGGCGAGGAGGTCGGCAAGTGGAACCTCGAGTCCCGGGACGCCGCCGGCGCCGAGATCAAGCCGCTGCTGACCCTGGCCGAGCACCATGACGAGGTGGCCAGGGTCGCCTTCCCCTACTTCGGCGGCATTGCCCACGAGCACTTCGACCACGTCAAGAGCGGCGGGGCCAGCGACGAGCTGCTGTTCCACAGCCTGCCGGTCAAGCGCCTGAAGAAGTCCGACGGCAGCGAGGCGCTGATCGCCACCGTCTTCGACCTGATGTGCGCCAACTACGGCATCGATCGCGGTTTCGGCAAGGAGGGCGAGGACGACGGCGCCACCGCCTACGACCAGGTCAAGCCCTACACCCCGGCCTGGCAGGAGAAGATCACCGGCGTGCCCGCCGAGCAGGCCACCCGCATCGCCCGGGAGTTCGCCGACAACGCGAACAAGACCCAGGGGCGCTCCATGATCATCGTCGGTGCCGGCATGAACCACTGGTACCACATGGACATGAACTACCGCGGCCTGATCAACATGCTGATCATGTGCGGCTGCATCGGCCAGAGCGGCGGCGGCTGGTCCCACTACGTGGGCCAGGAGAAGCTGCGCCCGCAGACCGGCTGGACGCCGCTGGCCTTCGGCCTCGACTGGCACCGCCCGCCGCGGCACATGAACTCCACCTCCTTCTTCTACAACCACTCCTCCCAGTGGCGCTACGAGAAGCTCGAGATCAAGGAGATCCTGTCGCCGCTGGCCAATCCGGCCGATTACTCCGGCAGCCTGATCGACTTCAACGTGCGCTCCGAGCGCATGGGCTGGCTGCCCTCCGCGCCGCAGCTCGGCACCAACCCGCTGCGCCTGGCCAAGGCCGCCGAGGCCGCCGGCCTGTCGACCAAGGACTACGCCGTGCAGCAGCTCAAGGAGGGCAAGCTCGCCTTCGCCGCGGAGGACCCGGACAACCCCCAGAACTTCCCGCGCAACCTGTTCGTGTGGCGCTCCAACCTGCTGGGCAGCTCCGGCAAGGGCCACGAGTACATGCTCAAGTATCTGCTGGGCACCCGCCACGGCATCCAGGGCAAGGACCTGGGCGAGGAGGGCGGCACCAAGCCCGAGGAGGTCAAGTGGCACGACGAGGCCCCCGAGGGCAAGCTCGACCTGCTGGTGACCCTGGACTTCCGCATGTCCACCACCTGCCTCTACTCGGACGTCGTGCTGCCCACGGCGACCTGGTACGAGAAGGACGACCTCAACACCTCCGACATGCATCCCTTCATCCACCCGCTCACCGCGGCTACCGACCCGGCCTGGGAGTCGCGCAGCGACTGGGAGATCTTCAAGGGCATCGCCAAGGCCTTCTCCGCGGCCACCGAGGGGCACCTGGGTGAGGAGACCGACCTGGTCACCCTGCCGCACCAGCACGACTCCCCGGCCGAGCTGGCCCAGCTCGAGGTCAAGGACTGGAAAAGGGGCGAGTGCGAGCCGATCCCTGGCAAGACCATGCCGGCGCTGATCGAGGTCAAGCGCAACTACCCCGAGACCTATGAGCGCTTCACCTCCGTGGGCCCGCTGCTCGAGGAGGTCGGCAACGGCGGCAAGGGCATCGCCTGGAAGACCGAGAAGGAGGTCAAGCTGCTGGGCGATCTCAACCACCGCAAGACCGAGGGGCCGCACAAGGGGCGCCCGCGCCTCGACAGCGCCGTCGACGCCGCCGAGATGATCCTAACCCTGGCCCCGGAGACCAACGGCCAGGTGGCGGTGAAGGCCTGGGACGCGCTCTCCAAGATCACCGGCCGCGACCACACCCACCTCGCCGAGCCCAAGGAGGAGGAGAAGATCCGCTTCCGCGACATCGTCGCCCAGCCGCGCAAGATCATCTCCAGCCCCACCTGGTCGGGCCTCGAGGACGAGCATGTCTCCTACAACGCCGGCTACACCAACGTGCATGAGCTGATTCCGTGGCGCACGGTGAGCGGGCGCCAGCAGTTCTACCAGGATCACCCCTGGATGCGCGCCTTCGGCGAAAGCCTGCTGGTCTATCGTCCGCCCATCGACACCAAGGCGGCGGTGAGCGTGGCCGAACCCAAGGGCAACGGCAACCCGGAGATCGCGCTGAACTGGATCACCCCGCACCAGAAGTGGGGCATCCACTCCACCTACTCGGACAACCTGCTGATGCAGACCCTGTCTCGGGGCGGCCCCATCGTCTGGCTCTCCGAGGACGACGCCCAGTCCATCGGCGTCGAGGACAACGACTGGATCGAGCTCTACAACGCCAACGGCGCCATCGCGGCCCGGGCGGTGGTCAGCCAGCGGGTCAAGAACGGCATGGCGATGATGTACCACGCCCAGGAGCGGATCCTGAACATGCCCGGCTCCGAGCAGACTGGCACCCGCGGCGGCATCCACAACTCGGTCACCCGGGTCTGCCCCAAGCCGACCCACATGATCGGCGGCTATGCGCAGCTCTCCTACAGCTTCAACTACTACGGCACCGTCGGCTCCAACCGCGACGAGTTCGTCATCGTGCGCAAGATGAAGAAGATCGACTGGCTGGACGGCGAAGGCAACGACTACGAGCAGGAGGCCGTGAAATGAAGATTCGTTCCCAGGTAGGCATGGTCCTCAACCTCGACAAGTGCATCGGCTGTCATACCTGCTCGGTGACCTGCAAGAACGTCTGGACCAGCCGCGAGGGCGTCGAGTACGCCTGGTTCAACAACGTCGAGACCAAGCCCGGCATCGGCTATCCCAAGGAGTGGGAGAACCAGAGCAAGTGGAAGGGCGGCTGGATGCGCCGCAAGGATGGCAAGATCGAGCCGCGTATCGGCGGTAAGTGGCGGGTGCTGGCGAACATCTTCGCCAACCCCGACCTGCCGGAGATCGATGACTACTACGAGCCGTTCACCTTCGACTACGAGCACCTGCACACCGCCAAGCAGGGCGAGCATCAGCCCACCGCGCGGCCGCGCTCGCTGATCTCCGGTCAGCGCATGAACAAGATCGAGTGGGGCCCGAACTGGGAGGAGATCCTCGGCACCGAGTTCGCCAAGCGGCGCAAGGACATGAACTTCGAGAAGGTGCAGGCCGACATCTACGGCCAGTTCGAGAACACCTTCATGATGTACCTGCCGCGGCTGTGCGAGCACTGCCTCAACCCCACCTGCGTGGCGAGCTGCCCCTCAGGGGCGATCTACAAGCGCGAGGAGGACGGCATCGTCCTGATCGACCAGGACAAGTGCCGCGGCTGGCGGATGTGCATCTCCGGCTGCCCGTACAAGAAGATCTACTACAACTGGAAGACCGGCAAGTCCGAGAAGTGCATCTTCTGCTACCCGCGCATCGAGGCCGGCCAGCCGACCGTCTGCTCCGAGACCTGCGTGGGCCGCATCCGCTACCTCGGCGTGCTGCTCTACGACGCCGATCGCATCGAGGAGGTGGCGAGCTCACCGGACGAGCGCGATCTCTACCATCGCCAGCGCGAGATCTTCCTGGACCCCAACGACCCGGAGGTGATCGCTCAGGCCAGGCAGGACGGCATTCCCGACAACGTGATCAAGGCAGCCCAGGCCTCGCCGGTCTACAAGCTGGCCATGGACTGGGGCCTGGCGCTGCCGCTGCACCCGGAGTATCGCACCCTGCCGATGGTCTGGTACGTGCCGCCGCTGTCGCCGATCCAGTCCGCCGCCGAGGCCGGCAAGGTCGAGTTCGACGGCGTGATGCCCAGGATCGAGTCGCTGCGCATCCCGGTGAAGTACCTGGCCAACATGCTCACCGCCGGCGAGGAGGAACCCGTGGTGCTGGCGCTCAAGCGCCTGATGGCCATGCGCCTCTACATGCGCGGCAAGCACGTGGAGGGCCAGGCCAACACCGAGGTGCTGGAGGGCGTCGATCTCACCGAGGGGCAGGTGGAGGAGATGTACCGGTATCTCGCCATCGCCAACTACGAGGATCGCTTCGTGATCCCGACGAGTCACCGCGAGATGGCCACCGAGGCGTTTCCGGAGCGCGGCGGCTGTGGCTTCAGCTTCGGTGACGGCTGCCACGGCGACAGCGGCCAGAGCCTGTTCGGCGGGCGCAAGACCACCGCCACCCTGGTCAAGCCGGTGGAGACCTTCGATCCGAAGGGCGAGGCGCGGCGCGACGAGACAACCGAGGAGGCCCGTCATGGCTGAAGCCGCACAACAGATGCAAACGGTGGCAGACATGCTGAGCCTGCGCGTGCTGGCCCGACTGCTCGATTACCCCACCACCGAGCTGCAGGCCTCGGTACCCGAGATGATCGAGATCCTCGACGCGGAGCGCCGCCTGCCGGCGGCGTGCCGCGCCGCGCTGATGGAGTGGTGCCAGCGCACGCTTGAAGCCGACCTTATGGACCTGCAGGCGGAGTACGTGGCGCTGTTCGACCGCGGCCGCAATACCTCGCTGCTGCTCTTCGAGCACGTCCACGGCGAGTCCCGCGACCGCGGCCAGGCGATGGTCGACCTGATGGCCGAGTACACCGCCGCGGGCTTCGAGCTGGATGCCCACGAACTGCCGGACTACCTGCCGCTGTTTCTGGAGTACCTCTCCACCCGCGACGAGGCCGAGATCGGCCGCTGGCTGGGCGAGATCCGCCACATCCTGGCGCTGCTGACCGCGCGCCTGGAGGAGCGCGACGCCGACCACGCCCTGGTGCCGCTGGCGCTGCTGGCGCTGATCGGCGCCGAGGGCGAGGTCGACGCCCATCGCCAGACGGCGCAGGAGGAGGCCCCCGACTACACCGCCGAGGCGCTGGACCAGGTATGGGAGGAGGAGGCGGTACGCTTCACCGCCGAATCCGACCAGGACTGCGCGCTGCAGTCCGCCGAGGGGCGCCGGCTCGCCGAGCGCAAGCAGGCCGTGCCCAGCGACCCCGTCAGAATCATGCCCGGCAGCGGCCCGACCGAACGCGGCCCGACCGAACGCTAAGGAGAACCGTCATGTTTGGCGAATACCTGCAACACCTCATCTATGGCTACTATCCCTACCTGGCCGGCACGGTGTTCCTGGTCGGCAGCCTGCTGCGCTATGACCACGGCCAGTACACCTGGAAGACCGGCTCCAGCCAGATGCTCTCGTCGAGGAACATGCGTCTGGCCAGCAACCTCTTCCACATCGGCATTCTGGTGATCTTCTTCGGCCACCTGTTCGGCATGCTGACGCCGCACTGGGTCTATGCGCCCTTCCTGCACGCCGGCACCAAGCAGCTGCTAGCGATCGTGGTGGGCGGCATCGCCGGCGTCCTCTGCGTGGTGGGCGGGGCCATGCTCTTCTATCGGCGTCTGACCAACCCCCGGGTGAAGGCCTCCTCGAGCACCATGGACACGGTCATCCTCGGGCTGATCGTCTTCCAAGCGGCGCTGGGCCTGATCACCGTGATCTTCTCCCTGGGTCACCTGGACGGCGCGATGATGCTGACACTCTCCAGCTGGGCGCAGTCCATCGTCTTCTTCAGCGGCGGGGCGGCGGACTACATGGCCGAGGTCTCCTGGATCTACAAGCTCCATATCTTCATCGGCCTGACCATCATCCTGCTGTTCCCGTTCTCGCGCCTGGTACACGTGTGGAGCGTGCCCTTCGGCTACGTGACCCGCCGCTACCAGCTGGTGCGCAAGCGGGGCTGAGCAGAAAGGTTGCCGCTACGTCCGGCCAGGGCGCCGGGGGCAGGGCGAAGAGGAGGTCCGACGCCAGGGAGGGCGTCGGTAGCGCCCAGGGAGGGGTTCATAGCACCTCCTCGCAGTCCTGCCGCCGGAAAGCCCCTTATCCGACAGGTTGAGAAGAGCACCGAGGATTCTCCCATGCAGAAGATCGATATCGAGATGATTCCCGGGGGCGCGAGCCCGCCCCCGATCCGGGTCGGCGAGGCCACCATCGCCGAGGTCGCCATCGCCGAGGAGATGCAGTACCACCCCGCCGACAGCGCCGGCTCCGCCCAGCTCAAGGCCGCCCGCGCCCTGGTGGTGCGCGAGCTCCTGCGCCAGCGCGCCGCTCAGCTGGGGCTGGTCGAGGCCGATGACGCGGCGCTGGATGAGGGCGACGCCGCCATCGCCGCCCTGCTGGAACAAGAGCTCGACGTGCCCGATCCCGCCGAGGCGGACTGCCGTCGCTTCCACGCGACCCACGCCGAGCGTTTCAGTGAGCCAACGCGGCTTAAGGTGCGCCATATCCTGCTGCCAGCGGCGCCGGACGACGCCGAGGCTCGGGACGCTGGCTATCACCAGGGCCAGCGGCTGATCCGCGAGCTCGAGCAGGTGCCCGAGCGCTTCACCGAGCTCGCCCAGCG
The DNA here is from genome assembly GCF_009363755.1 of Halomonas sp. THAF5a. Taxonomy (NCBI): domain Bacteria; kingdom Pseudomonadati; phylum Pseudomonadota; class Gammaproteobacteria; order Oceanospirillales; family Halomonadaceae; genus Halomonas; species Halomonas sp. THAF5a. The sequence continues at coordinate 223,456 of NZ_CP045417.1, forward strand.
CCACTCCGCCTGCCCCTCGAAGGACGAGGGCGGGGAGCTTGGCTGGCTCGCCCCCGGCCAGACCGTGACCGAGCTCGACGGCGCCCTGCAGCGGCTGCCCGTCGGGCTGCACGATCGCCCACTGGCCTCACGCTACGGCTGGCACGTCATCAGCATCGACGCGCGCCAGGAGGGGCGCGAGCTGCCCTTCGAGCAAGTGGCCGAGCGGGTGCGTCACAGCCTGCGTGAACAGGCCACGCGTCGCGCCCTGCGCCACTACCTGCTGGCGCTGGAGGCCGAGATCGGCGTCGAGGGCATCGCCCTAGACGATGACGGCGGCAGCGCGCTGATGCAGTAAAGAAGCGTGCGAGGCCCCGCCGGCCGAGGCGGGATCTCGCGCTTTATTGATGCGCGTCATTTCCCTCTTTCCAGCGCCGCCGCACCATGTACGGCAAGGAGGATCCTCATGTCCCATGTCTCTGCCAACACCCCCTTCGTGCCCCTGGGCATCGCCGTGCTCACCGTCTCCGATACCCGCGGCTTCGCGGAAGACGGCAGCGGCGACCTGCTCGCCGCGCGCCTCAGCGCCGCCGGCCACCGCCTGGCGGAGCGCCGGATCGTGCCCGACGACGTCTACCGCCTGCGCGCCGTGGTCTCGGCCTGGGTGGTGCGCGACGATGTCCAGGTCATCCTGGTCAACGGCGGCACCGGCTTCACGCCCCGGGACACCACCCCCGAGGCCCTGGCGCCGCTGTTTGACAAGGCCATCGACGGCTACGGCGAGCTGTTCCGCCAGCGCTCGCTGGCCACCATCGGCACCTCGACGATCCAGTCCCGCGCCGTGGCCGGGCTGATCGACCGCACCCTGGTGTTCGCCATGCCCGGCTCGCCCAAGGCCTGCGCCACCGCCTGGGACGAGATCCTGGTCGAGCAGCTCGACGCCCGCACCCGGCCCTGCAACTTCGTCGCCATGGTGCGCCCCCAGGTCGCGCCCTGCGTCTCTCGCCAGGCGAGTGCCGGCCAAGACACGACGGGCGCGGCGTCGGGAGTGACGGCATGAACTGCGGCTGCGCCGACGTCGTTACCCCGGGCCTGCTCGATCTCTTCGAGGCCCGGGACCGCATGGTCCGGGCCGCCCGGCCGATTGCCGGCCTCGAGGGCGTGGCGCTGGAGGCGGCCGCGGGCCGGGTGCTGGCCGAGCCGGCGCGCGCGACACTCGACATGCCCGGCGTCGACAACAGCGCCATGGACGGCTACGCGCTGCGCCTCGATGACCTGGCCGCGGCCGGCGGCGGGCTCTCCGTGGTCCAGCGCATTCCCGCCGGGGCCGGCGTGCAACGCCTGGCCGAGGGCGGCTGCGCGCGCATTTTCACCGGCGCCTCGGTGCCGCTGGGGGCCGACGCCGTGGTGCCCCAGGAGCGCGTCTGGGTCGGAGACGACGGCCGGGTGCGTTTCCCAGCCGAGATCGCTGCCGGCGCCAATATCCGTCGCCGCGGCGAGGAGAGCCGCGCGGGCGATAACCTGCTGGCGGCGGGCACGCGGCTCACCGCTGCGGCCATCGCCCTGCTGGCCGGCCAGGGCATCGCCAGCGTCACGGTGCACCGGCGCCTGCGGGTGGCCCTGATCACCACCGGCGACGAGCTGATCGCCGCCGGCCAGGTCTGGCGGCCGGGCGCCGTCTACGACAGCAGCGGCCCGATGCTGCGCACCTTGCTGGCCGGCCAGGGCTGCGAGGTGCTCGATCTCGGCCCGGTGCTCGACACCCCCGAGGCGCTGGCCGCGGTGCTCGCCGAGGCCCGCGACACTGCTGACCTGGTGCTTTGCACCGGTGGCGTCTCGGTGGGCGAGGAGGATCACGTGCGCCCGGTGCTGGAGCGTCTCGGCGGCATCGCCTTCCACGGCGTGGCCATGAAGCCCGGCAAGCCCTTCGCCCTGGGCTGGCTCGGCGCCTCCCGGGAGGCCGGGACGCCGCTGATCGGCCTGCCCGGCAACCCGGTGGCCTCGCTGGTGGGCTGGCAGCTGCTGGCGCTGCCCTTCGTCCACGGGTGCCAGGGGCGCGCCCCCGCGCCGCTCGAGCGCTTCCCGGTCGCGGCCGGCTTCTCGCGCCGGGCGAGCCGGGGGCGCCGCGAGCTGCTGCGGGTGGTGCTGGACTGGCGCGCCGGCGCGCCCGTGGCGCGGCTGGCCGGTGGCCAGGGCTCGCATATGCTCGGCGCCGCCAGCCAGGCCCACGGCTACCTGATCATCGACGCCGACACGCCCGTGGAGGAGGGGCTCGCCTATGGCTACTGTCCCGGCGCCCAGTTCCTCGACTGAGCCGCTGCTGCGGCCGCGCCAGCTCCGCGAGCTGGTGCGCGGGGTGCCCTGGCTCAGCGGCCTCGACGACGAGGCCCTCGAGGGGCTGCTCCAGGATGCCGGGGTACGCACCCTGGCGAGCCGCGAGTGGCTGTTCCGCCAGGACGCCCCGGCGCGGCGGGTCTACATCGTGATCAACGGCCTGGTGCGCCTGGTGCGCAGCGGCCGCGACGGCCGGCTGGCGACCATCCGCTGCGTCGAGCGCGGCGGCACCCTGGGCGAGCTGAGCATGGTCTCGGGGCCGGGGAGCTACCTCTACTGCGCCGAGGCGCTGCGGCGCACCCAGGTGCTGGCAATTCCCGCCGCGCGCTGCCGCGAGATCCTCGATCGCCACCCCGACTGCCGGGCCGAGTTCATGAGCCGCCTGGCCCTGGAACTCACCGACCGCCTCGAGGACCTGGCCCTGCTCACCCAGGCGGACGCCATGTCGCGGCTGGTCAGCTATCTTCTCCGCCAGCTGCCCGCCGGCCATCTCGTGGGGCAGCAGGTGGTACGCCTGACCATCCCCAAGCGCTGGCTGGCCGCCCAGCTCGCCATGACTCCGGAGACCCTCTCGCGCCTGCTGGCCAGGCTACGCGAGGAGGGCGTCATCACCATCGATCGCCAGCGCCTGGTCGTGCTCGACGAGCACGCGCTGCGCGACTTCATGCTGGACGACGACTGACGCGAGATCCGTCGTCCGGGGAGGCCGCATGTCCCGTACCGCCAACCGATCCCGTCCCCTGATCTACGCCTGCTCGGGCTGCTCCGACGTGGCCCAGCTCGCCAACGAGGTCGCCCTGCGCCTGGACCACCGGCGCGACGCCGAGATGTCCTGCATCGCCGGGGTGGGCGGCGGCGTGCCGGGCCTGGTTCGCACCGCCCGTTCGGGCCGTCCCATCGTGGCCATCGACGGCTGTCAGATGCACTGCGCCGAGCACTGCCTGGCCAACGCCGACGTCGCGCCCACCGAGCACGTGCGGCTCTACGAGCAGGGCCTGAAGAAGCGCAAGGGCCGGCGCTACGACGAGGCGACCATCGCCGCGGTCACCGAGCGGGTGGGCGAGCTGATCGCCCAGCTGCCGGTGAATGCCGAGACCTGAGGGCAGCATCCAGGGCGCCCTGACGAGGGCGCTTGGGCCGGACGGCGAAGCCGGGCGGGCTCCGCTATAGTGGGCTCCTCACACGTTAAGGGGGATCCCATGGAGCTGCTCGCCGACCTCTCGCCGCTCGCCGCCTCGCTCAACCTGCTGATGATCCTGCTCTCGGCGCTCACCTCGGCGTTCACCGCGGCGGTGGGGGTCGGGGGCGGGGTGCTGATGATCATGGCGCTGGCCCAGGTGATGCCGGCGGCGGCACTGATCCCGGTTCACGGCATGGTGCAGCTGGGCTCCAACGTCGGCCGTACGGCGATGACCTGGCGCCACATCGATCGCGCGACGCTGGCCGCCTTCCTGCCCGGGGTGGCGCTCGGCGCCCTGGCGGCCGCCTGGCTGCTGATCCGGCTGCCGGCGGGGGTGCTGGAGCTCTGTATCGCCGCCTTCGTGCTCGTCACCCTCTGGGGGCCGGGGCTGCCCGGGCGCGCCCTGGGCCGCGTCGGTACCCTGGTCGTCGGCGCGGTGACGACCCTGCTCTCCAGCCTGGTCGGCGCCAGCGGCCCGGTGGTGGCGGCCTTCGTCAAGCAGCGCCAGGCGGGGCGGCTGCCCAAGGTGGCGACCTTCTCCGCCTGCATGGTGGCTCAGCACCTCACCAAGGCCTTCGTGTTCGGCGCCGCGGGCTTCGTCTTCCACGACTGGCTGGCGCTGATGCTCGCCATGGTGGCGGCGGGCTTTCTCGGCACCTGGCTGGGGCTGCGCCTGCTCCATCGCCTCTCCGAGCGGCGCTTCGACGCGCTCTTTCGCTGGGCGCTGACGCTGCTCGCTCTGCGGCTGGTGTGGATGGGCGCCCAGCACCTGGTGGGGAGCCCGGGCTGAGCCAGCGTCGTCTCACCGGCAACCATCCGACGCCACCGCCAATCGCGCCCGGGGGATTCAGTCGAAAAATCGGCGAAAAGTCTGATCCCCGCCCTGTACAGGGCGCGGCGGCTAGCCATAATGTTTAGGTGTCATGGGAACAACCTCGAGGGAACGCATCATGGTGCCTAGCACAACAACGATCCGGCGCCGCCTGGGGGGCGTTTGCGCGCTGTTGGCCTGCCTGCTGCTGGTGGCCGGGACCGCCAACGCCGGCAATCCCCGCTATGCCGGCATCGTCATCGACGCCGACAGCCAGGAGATCCTCTACGCGGAGAACGCCGACCGGCTCCGCTATCCCGCCTCGCTGACCAAGATGATGACGCTCTACCTGGTCTTCGAGGCCCTCGAGGAGGGGCGGCTGCGCCTGGACCAGCCGCTGCCGGTCTCCGCCTATGCGGCCGCCAAGCCCGCCTCCAAGCTTTACGTCAAGCCCGGCTCCAGCATCCCGGTGGACACCGCCATCGATGCGCTGGTGATCAAGTCGGCCAATGACGTGGCCGTGGTGGTGGCCGAGGCCCTGGGCGGCAGCGACACCCGCTTCGCGCAGATGATGACCGACAAGGCCCGTGAACTCGGCATGCAGGACACCGTCTTCCGCAATCCCCACGGCCTGCCCGACGCCGGCCAGGTCACCACCGCCCGCGACATGGCGGTGCTCTCGCGCCACCTGATGCGCGACTTCCCCCAGTACTACCCGCGCTTCTCGCGCACGCGCTTCACCTGGCAGGGCAAGACCATCACCGGCCACAATCGTCTGCTCGACTCCTACCCCGGCGCCGACGGCCTCAAGACCGGCTTCATCCGCGCCTCCGGCTTCAACGTCGCCACCTCGGCAGTGCGCGACGAGCGCCGCCTGCTGACCGTGGTGATGGGCGGCTTCACCGCCGCCTCTCGGGACGCCCACACCGCCGACCTGCTGGATCGCGGCTTCCTGCGTGCGTCGCTGGCCGACGGCCGCGACTGGCTGGCCAGCGCGGACATCAGTGGCGGCCGCCTGATGCCCGGCGAGCCCCTGGCACCGGGGCAGCCCATCGCCCGCGACCAGCGCCTGGCGAGCCTCGGCGCGACGCCGCGTAAGGTCGATCGCGAGGTCACGGTGGCCTCCCCGGCCGCGGCCTCGACGCCGAGCATGCCGTCGGCGCAGCCGGCGACGCAGATCGCCCGGGTGGAGCGCCCCGTCGCGGCCGAGGCGGTGGCCCCGGCACAGGGCTCCGTCGAGGAGGATCCCATTCGCGAGCTGATCGCCGAGGGCGCGGCCGCGCCGGGGTCGCTCGGTGGGGGCCGCTGGGGCGTGCAGGTCGGCGCCTTCCGCGATGCCGGCCACGCCCGCAGCCTGGCCGCCCGGGCCGCCGATCGCCTGGCCAGCGAGCTCGCCCATGCCCGGGTCGCCGTGGGCAGCGCCGAGTCCGCCGGCGTCTACCGCGCCCGGCTGGTCGACATGAACGAGGGGCAGGCGCACACCGCCTGCCGACGGCTGGTGGCCCAGGGCATGGAGTGCATGGTGGTGCAGGCCAGCCTCTGAGGCCTTGCCCCCGCGTGCGCCACCGACTAGCCTGACCCACCTGACACCCCGCCGGCCCCAGGCCGGCGGGGTGATCGTTTTCGTCGCCGCCAGGGAGGGACGTCGGCATGCCACCGACCTACACGTCATCCACCTTCAAGGGCATCGGCTTCATGTGCCTGGGCGTCTTCTGCCTGGCGCTGGGCGACGCCATCACCAAGTGGCTGGGCGAGGTGCACTCGCCGCTGCAGATCATCTTCTTTCGCACCCTGGTATCGCTGCCGCTGATCGCCCTGATCGCGCGCTTCAACGGCGGCCTGCGCACCCTCGCCACCCGGCGCCCTGGGGTGCACCTGCTGCGCGGCCTGATCTTCAGCGGCACTATGATCTGCTTCATGTGGGGCCTCACCCTGCTGCCCCTGGCCGAGACCACGGCCATCGCCTTCGCCGCGCCGCTCTTCGTGACCGTGCTGTCGGTGCCGCTGCTCGGCGAGCGGGTCGACGGGCCGACGCTGGCCGCCACCCTGCTGGGCTTCCTCGGGGTGCTGGTGGTGATCCGCCCGGGGGGCGCGAGCTTCCAGCCCGGCGCCCTGGTGGTGGTCGGCGCGGCGGTCTTCTATGCCCTGACCATGCTCACCGCGCGGCGCTACGGCGATCGCGAGCACCTCTGGGCGATGGTCTTCTACACCACCCTGGTGCCGTTTCTGGTCTCGGCGGCGACGCTGCCCTGGGTGTGGCAGACCCCGGCCCCGCAGCACTGGCCGGCCTTCCTGGTGGCGGGTGTGCTCGGGGTCGGCGCCATGACCGGCCTGACCCTGGCCTTTCGCTACGCCCCGGCGGCGCTGGTCGCGCCCTTCGACTACACGGCCCTGCTGTGGGCCGTGGGGCTGGGCTGGTGGTTCTGGGGCGAGGTGCCGGATCTCTGGGTCTTCGTCGGCGGTACCCTGATCATCGCCAGCGGCCTGGCGATCGCCTATCACGATCGGCGCACCACCCTGAAGCGCCGGCCCACCGCCTGAGCATCCGCCGCTAGGCGGGGTCCAGCGTCAGCAGCAGGCGCTGTTGGCCAGCCGGTACGCTCGGGCTGCGGTGGACCAGGCCGTGCGCCTCGTTGCCGATCCATCCGCTGCCCTTGAGCAGCGCCAGGTCACCGACCTCGAGCCGTTGCACGGCGCCCGGGTCGGTGACGATCTCCGGTTTCTCGGGCGTCGGTGCCCCCAGGCCGTGGCGGTTGACTGCCCGCTCGGGCAGCCACTCGCTGCCGGGGCCGTGGTAGGTCGTGACCAGGCGCACGGGCAGGTTGTCGCAGTGAAAGCGGGGACACATGGCGCCGTCCATCCGGCGCAGGCGCAGGCCCACGGTATCGGTGTCGAAGAGGTAGGCCATGGCGTCGGCCAGGGTCACGATATCCTCGATCAGCTCACTGCAGGCGTCGGGCGCATGGAGGTGTTGCGAAAGCTCCGCGCGCAGGGCGTCCCCGGCGGGGCCGAGCCAGGCAAAGGAGAGCGCCCGCTCGGCCTGGAGCTGTGCCGTCACGCCGGCCTCGACGCCGGGGGAAAGCCGGCGCCGCATGATGGCGATGTTGACCTCCTCCTCGAAGATGCGGGGCAGGATGCTGATCTCCTCGCCCTCGGCATGGCGGGGGGTAGTGCGAGAGCGAGGGGCGTTTAGGTTGAGTGCGCTCGACGGCATGGCGGGATCCCTACGACATGGGGTTGCTTGAATGTTATGTTATAACGTATCTTTTCTGGTCCTTGAAGCCGAGCCAGCTCATCCGACCGAGAGATACCATGACACGCCGCCCCTTTCGCCTTCTCACACCGCTCGCCGCCACCCTGCTGATGAGCACGACCGCACACGGGCAGGAGCAGGATGCCCACTCGCACGATCACGAGGCGCATGGGCATGACCATGAGGCGCATGGGCATGGTCACGACCACGACCACGACCATGACCATGACCGTGCTGGCGTGGGGCTTGCCGATCTGCGCCTGTCCGCCGCCTTGACCGTGGAGGGCATCTACCACAACCGCGTCTCCGGGGACGAGGGCTCCCCCGCCGGCTTTGGCCATGGCGAGGATCATGATGAAGGCCATCACGAAGGCCATGCCGGTCACGAGGATCACGGCCATGCGCATGGTCTCGATGAAGGCTTCAACCTGGGGCACTCCGAACTGATGCTGCGCGGGCAGACCTCGCTGTTCGAGGGGCAGGCCGTGGTATCGCTTACCGAGGACGACGTCAGTCTCGAGGAGGCCTTCGTGGCGACGCGGGCGCTGCCTCACGACCTGCGGATCAAGGCCGGCCGGTTCCTGTCGGAGATCGGTCACGTCAACAGTCGCCATCCCCATGCCTGGGACTTCATCGAACGCCCGCTGGTCAACGAGTACCTGTTCGGCGATCACGGCCTGCGTGAGGATGGCGTGCAGCTCACCTGGTCACCCTCGCCGCACACCACCCTGGGCACCGAGTGGCTGCAAGGGGACGGCGAGCGGCTCAGCCGCTTCGATGAAGGGGGCAGCGAGGCGCGAGACAGCGGCCCGCGGCTGGTGACGATCTTCGCCAAGCAGCGCACCGCCCTGGGCGATGGCCAGACCCTCGACTACGGCGCTTCCGCCGGCGTCAGTCGCCAGTACGTCCGTCTCGACGACCATGGCGAGCATGCCCATAGCCTGGAGGGCGACAGCTGGTTCGCCGGCCTGGATGCCCGCTATCACTACCGCAGCGGCCGGCATGGCGGTCAGGGCGACTGGACCCTGGGCGCCGAATACTTCTACACCGAGCGCGACCTGACCGAGCGGGTCAATCACCACGGTGACTGGGAATCGGGGGACGACTTCACCGAGCAGCAGGACGGCGCCTATGTCGAGGCCATTTACGGTGTCGCGCCGCACTGGGAGCTCGGGGTGCGCAGCGAGGCCCTGGGGCTGACCAACGAGACCGTCCACGCCCACCCCAGCGAACTGGAGTCCGCCGATGCCTCCTACCGCCACAGCGGACAGGCGACCTGGCGCTTCCGCGACCATGCCTTCCTGCGCGCCCAGCTGAGTCAGGAGGACTTCGCCGGCCAGGACGAGAGCTGGGTGGCCATGCTGCAGTTCAATGCCACCTTTGGCCACCCAGCCGGTCATGCCCATTAACCGCAGGCGCGGCGGTGGCGACGAGCGCCGCGCCTCGCGTGCCTGTCGCGAGAGGAGAGTGCGATGCCATCTGCCGAAGAGACCCGTCTGCTGTCGATGCCGGCTGATGACTACATGAACGACGAGCAGTTGGCGTTCTTCCGCCGTCGACTGCTTGCCGACAAGGCCCGCATCGAGGAACACCTGGGCGACATTCGTGCCGCCATGGCCGGCCACGAGCGCGACAGCGATGAGCTGGACCAGGCGGCCTTCGAGGAGGTGCTGCGCCTGCAGCTGCGTCAGGCCGATCGGGAGACCCGGCTGCTGGCCAATATCGGCGCGGCGCTGCGCCGCATCGAGGCGGGCGATTATGGCTACTGCGAGGAGAGCGGTGAGCCGATCGGCCTTCCTCGGCTCCTGCTGCGTCCCACCGCGCGGCTCAGCCTGGAGGCCAAGGAGCGCCAGGAGCATCGCGAGACCCACTACCGCAAGAACCGAGGTGAAGGCTGATGACACCCCTGCAACCGACTCTGCCGGTGACCGTGCTCTCCGGGTTCCTGGGCGCCGGCAAGACCACGCTGCTCAACCATATCCTCGCCAATCGCGAGGGTCGTCGAGTGGCGGTGATCGTCAACGACATGAGCGAGGTCAACATCGATGCCTCGCTGGTCCGGGGTGCCCCCGGCGAGCCGGGCGAGGTCACGCTCAATCGTGCCGAGGAGCAGCTCGTTGAGATGAGCAACGGCTGCATCTGCTGCACCCTGCGCGAAGACCTGCTGGTCGAGGTACGACGACTCGCCGAGGAGGGCCGCTTCGATACCCTGGTCATCGAGTCGACCGGCATCTCCGAGCCGCTGCCGGTCGCCGAGACCTTTACCTTCGCCGACGAGAACGGGGAAAGTCTCTCGCAGGTGGCGCGGCTCGATACCCTGGTCACGGTGGTCGATGGGGCGAACTTCCTCGGCCAGTATCGCGAGGCCCAGTCACTCGCCGAGGCGGGCGAGAGCCTGGGCGAAGAGGATGAGCGCAACGTCGCCGACCTGCTGGTCGACCAGATCGAGTTCTGCGACGTGTTGCTGATCAGCAAGACCGATCTGCTCGACGCCCAGCAGCTTGACGAGCTGAAGGCGGTGCTGCGCTCGCTCAACCCCGAGGCCGAGCTGATTCCCATCACTCATGGCCGTGTACCGCTGGAGAAGGTGCTCGACACCGGCCGCTTCAGCTTCGAGCGCGCCCAGCAGGCCCCGGGCTGGTTGAAGGAGCTGCGCGGCGAGCACGTGCCGGAGACCGAGGAGTACGGCATCTCGAGTTTCGCCTACCACGCTCGGCGTCCCTTCCATCCGCAGGCATTCTTCGACCTGCTCCACGGTGACTGGTTCGGCGGCAAGCTGCTGCGCTCCAAGGGCTTCTTCTGGCTGGCCACCCGGCCGCAGTTCGCGGGCCAGTGGAGCCAGGCCGGCGGCATCGCCCACTACGGTTTCGCCGGCCTGTTCTGGAAGGCCGTCCCCGAGGCGAACTGGCCCGATGACCCCGACTATCGCGCGGCCATCATAGACAAGTGGCAGGAGCCCTTCGGCGACATGCGCCAGGAGCTGGTCTTCATCGGCCAGAACCTCGACGAGGCGCGCATTCGCCAGGCGCTGGATGCCTGCCTGCTCAGCGACGAAGAGCTGCTGGCCGGCAAGGACGCCTGGCAGGCGCTGCCCGACCCCTTCCCCGCCTGGGAGTAAGCCATGCCCACGGAAGACCTCATTCCGGTCACGGTACTGACCGGATTTCTCGGCAGCGGCAAGACGACCTTGCTCAACCAACTGGTGCGCCAGCCTGCCATGCGTGATGCGCTGGTGGTGATCAACGAGTTCGGGGATATCGGGCTCGACCACCGGCTGGTCGCCGAAGGCGATGAGCATAGCGTGGTGGAGATGAGCAGCGGCTGCCTGTGCTGCACCATCCGCGGGGACCTCAGTCGCAGCGTCCAGCAGGCGCTGGAGCGCCTCGACCGTGGAGAGGGTCGACCGATCTCGCGGATGGTGATCGAGACCACGGGGCTGGCCGATCCGGCGCCGATTCTCCAGACCCTCATGACCGACCACTGGCTGGCCCACCGCTTTCGGCTGGATGGCGTGGTGTGTCTGGTGGATGCGGCCAACGGCATCTCGACCCTCAACGCCCATCGCGAATCTCAACGACAGGCGGCCATCGCCGACTGCCTGCTGATCACCAAGGCCGACCTGGTCGACGACAGCCGCCTGACGCGGCTCGCCGAGCGGCTGACCGAGATCAATCCGGCGGCCGAGCAGTGGACCGTGCACCACGGTGAGATCGAGGCCGAGCGGCTCACCGCCAAGCGCCTGCCCGTCTCGGAGCACGCCGACCGGCAGGCCGAGGACTGGCTGAGCGCGGGCGCCTACCTCCAGGTGTCTTCCCTCTCGGGACTGGCGCCCACGGCCAGCGCCGCCTTTGCGCCGATGCTGGCCCCCGCCGGCGAAGCGCCACTGAGCCGGCACGGCGAGCAGATACGCTCGTTCTGCTTCAGTGTGGAGGCGCCCATCGCGCCCGAGGTGCTGGAGGACTGGCTGGAGCTAGTGATGAGCCTGCTCGGCGACAGGATGCTGCGCATCAAGGCGATCGTGAACGTCGCGGGTCGGCCACAGCCGCTGGCCCTGCATGGGGTTCAGCATATCTTCCACCCGCCGGTGGCCCTGCCGTCGAAGGCGTGCCCCGATGGGGTCTCACGCTTCGTCTTCATCACCAGCGGCGTGGCGCCTGACGCCGTCACGCGGCTGTTCGACTACTTCGACCGCTAGTCGTCATTCACAAGCGAGCCCTACATGGAACAGCACTCTCTGGAAGACATCGCCGCCGCGCCTGCCGAACGCCTGGGCACGCTGAGCTGGGTCGGCATGGAAGGCATCGCGCTGCCGCTCCGGGTGGCCGGGCAGAGCATTGCCGGTCGCGCCTCGGCGGGCGTGAGCCTCGACGATCCCACCGCCCGGGGCATTCACATGTCGCGCCTCTACCTGGCGCTGGCGGACCTGGAAGCGCGTGAGCTCTCGCAGTCGCGGGTTGCCGAGGTGCTCGACGCCTTCCTGGCCAGCCATGAGGGGCTGGCCCGGCAGGCCTTCCTCGACCTGGAGGGCGAGGCGCTGCTGCGCCGCCCGGCGCTGATCAGTCCGCTGTCCGGATGGAAGACCTATCCCTTCGCCCTGCGCTGCCGGCGCGATGCCGAAGGCCTGGCGGTTACCCTGGACCTGACGGTCGGCTACTCCTCGACCTGCCCCTGTTCGGCGGCCCTGGCCCGCCAGCTGATCCAGCAGGCCTTCGACGAGGACTTCACCGACGTGCCGGTCACCCGCGAGGCGGTGCATGCCTGGCTGGGCAGCGAGCAGGGCATCCTGGCCACGCCCCACAGCCAGCGCAGCCAGGCCCATCTGTCGGTGCGCCTGGCGGATGACCTCGAGGCGCTGCCGCTTACGGCCCTGGTGGAGCGCGTCGAGAAGGCGCTCGGCACGGCGCTTCAGACCGCGGTCAAGCGCGTCGACGAGCAGGCCTTCGCCCTGGCCAATGGCCAGAATCTGATGTTCTGCGAGGATGCCGCCCGGCGCCTGCACCACGCGCTTCGCGACCAGCCCGGCATCGAGGGCTTCTCCCTGCGGGTGGTGCATGCCGAGAGCCTGCACGCCCACGACGCCGTGGCCCGCAGCCAGTGGAACTGGCAGGAGGCCTGATGGACATCTGGAGGCAACTGGAAGAGGCCGAGCGCGGTGAGCGCCGTCCGCTCGAAGCCGTCGTCGCCGCCATGCCGTGGAACAGCGACGGCCTGGTGACCGCCGTCGCCCAGCAGCACGACAGCGGCGAGGTGCTGATGCTCGCCTGGATGAACCGCGAGGCGCTGCGCGAGACCCTGGACACCGGGCGAGTCTGCTACTGGTCGCGCTCCCGGCAGGCCCTGTGGCGCAAGGGCGAGAGCTCGGGCCACCGGCAGCGGCTCATCGAGGCGCGGCTGGACTGTGACGGCGACGCCGTGCTGCTGCTCGTCGACCAGCAGGGGCCGGCCTGCCATACGGGGCGGCCCAACTGCTTCTACAACGCCATTCGCGACGGCTCGGTGGAGGTCATCACCGCACCGCTGAGTTCCTGACGGATCCGCCGCCCGAACGCCATGCCAGGAGCACGATGCAACTCTTCAATACCCTGACTCGCCGTCGCGAGACGCTGCGCACCGAACGACCGGACCGCGTCACGCTCTATGTCTGCGGTCCCACGGTCTACAACTACGCCCACATCGGCAACGCCCGTCCGGCGGTGGTCTTCGATCTGCTGTCACGGGTGCTGCGCCATGACTATGCGCGGGTGGTCTATGCGCGCAACTTCACCGACGTGGACGACAAGATCAACGCCGCCGCTGCGGCGGCGGGGGTGCCCATCGGCACCATCACCGAGCGCTATATCGCCGCCTATCAAGAGGACATGCAGGCGCTCGGCGTGCGCCCACCGGATCTCGAACCCCTCGTCACCGAGCATCTTCCCGAGATCATCGCGCTGATCGAGACCCTGATCGCACGCGGCCACGCCTACGAGGCCGAGGGGCACGTGCTCTTTCACGTCGGCTCCTTTGCGGAGTACGGCCGGCTCTCGGGCCGTCGCCCCGAGGAGATGCTGGCCGGCGCCCGGGTGGAAGTGGCCCCCTACAAGCGCGACCCGCTGGACTTCGTGCTGTGGAAGCCCTCCGCGCCCGAGCAGCCGGGCTGGGAGAGCCCCTGGGGGCGCGGGCGGCCCGGCTGGCACGTGGAGTGCACCGCCATGATCGGCGAACACCTGGGCCACACCATCGATATCCACGGCGGCGGCCAGGACCTGATCTTCCCCCATCACGAGAACGAGATCGCCCAGGGCACCTGCGCCCACGGCGCCCGCTACTGCCACACCTGGGTGCACAACAGCTTCGTCACCGTGGACGGGCAGAAGATGTCGAAGTCGCTGGGCAACGTGCTGCTGGTGCGCGACCTGCTCGACCAGGGCCCGGGGGAGGCGGTGCGCCTGGCGCTGCTCGGCACCCACTATCGCCGCCCCCTGGACTGGAACGCCGAGCGCCTGAAGCGTGCCCGGCGCACCCTGCTCCACCACTACCGGGCCCTGGCCGAGGTCGAGGCCCTGGAGGCCACCGACGCGCCCCCGGACGCAGAGCTGCTGGCGGCGCTGCGCCGTGACTTGAACGTCGCCGAGGCGCTCGGCCGCCTGCAGCGGCTGGTGGACGACCTGAAGGCCGCGGACAGCGATGCCGAGCGTGCCCGCGCCAAGGGCACCGTGCTGGCCTCGGCCAGGCTGCTCGGCCTGCTCCAGCAGTCCCCCGCCGAGGCCCTGGCCGCGCTGGCCCCCGAACGCGCCGACCTGCCGGTGACGCGCATCGAGGCGCTGGTCGCCGAGCGCGAACAGGCCCGGCAGCAGCGCGACTTCGCCCGTGCCGATGCCCTGCGCGACGCCCTGGCCGAGCTGGGCGCCGAGGTGCGCGATACGCCCGAAGGCCCCCGCTGGCAGCCGGTGCTTGCCTAGGACGGCCCCCCCTCATGCTTCGATATGCTTCGATCGACGAGACCCCTCCCATGACCGAGACGCTCCCTCCCGCCGCCGGCGACACCCTCATCATCACCCTGCCGGACGGACGCGAGCTGACGCTGACCGCGCCCACCTGCGTATCCAAGATCGCCGCCGCCATCGGTCCCGGCCTGGCCCGCCAGGCGCTGGCCGGCCGCGTGGACGGCCGGCTGGTGGATGCCTGCGACCCCATTACCGAGGACGCCCGGGTGCAGGTGATCACGCCCCGCGATCCCGAGGGGCTGGAGATCATTCGCCACTCCTGTGCCCACCTGGTGGGGCACGCCGTCAAGCAGCTCTATCCCGACGCCGAGATGGTGATCGGCCCGGTCATCGACGACGGCTTCTACTACGACATCGCCTTCGAGCGCCCCTTCACGCCGGAGGACCAGGCGGCCATCGAGGCGCGCATGGCGGAGCTGATCGCCCAGGAGTACGACGTCGTCAAGCGACGGGTGCCGCGGGAGGAGGCCCTCCGGATCTTCCGCGAGCGCGGCGAGGGCTACAAGCAGCGCCTGATCGAGGAGATGCCCGACGAGGCCACCCTCGGGCTCTACTTCCATCAGGAATACGTGGACATGTGCCGCGGCCCCCACGTGCCCAACACCCGTTTTCTCAAGCACTTCCGGCTGACCAAGCTGTCCGGCGCCTACTGGCGGGGCGACGCCCGCAACGCCCAGCTGCAGCGCCTCTACGGCACCGCCTGGGCCGACCGCAAGGCGCTCAAGGCCTACCTGACGCGCCTGGAGGAGGCCGAGAAGCGCGACCACCGCCGCCTGGGGCGCCAGCTGGGGCTGTTTCACTTCCAGGAAGAGGCCCCCGGCGCGGTGTTCTGGCAGCCCGGCGGCTGGACGGTACTGCAGACCCTGATCGCCTACATGCGTCGCCGCCAGGCCGCCGGCGGCTATGTGGAGGTGAACACGCCGGACCTCATGGATCGCGCCCTGTGGGAGACCTCCGGCCACTGGCAGAACTATCAGGAGCACATGTTCACCACGCGCACGGAGGATGGCCGCGACCTGGCGCTCAAGCCGATGAACTGCCCGGGCAGCGTGATGCTCTATCGCCACGGCCTGAAGAGCTACCGCGAGCTGCCGATCCGCATGGGCGAGTTCGGCAAGGTGCACCGCTACGAGCCCTCCGGCGCCCTGCATGGCCTGCTGCGGGTGCGCCACTTCACCCAGGACGATGCCCATATCTACTGCACGCCCGAGCAGATGAACGCGGAGTGCCGCCGCGTGGTGGCGCTGGTGCTCGACATCTATCGGGAGTTCGGCTTCGAGGAGGTGCGCCTCAAGCTCTCCACCCGGCCGGAGAACCGCATGGGCAGCGAGGCCGTCTGGGACCGTCTGGAGGGCGCCCTGACCACGGCGCTGGAGGGGATGGCGCTGGAGTACGAGCTCAACCCCGGCGAAGGGGCCTTCTACGGGCCCAAGCTGGAGTTCGTGCTGCGCGACGCCATCGGCCGCGACTGGCAGTGCGGCACCCTGCAGGTGGACATGAACCTGCCCGAGCGCTTCGCGCTCGACTACGTCGACGAAGCGGGCCAGCGCCAGCGTCCGGTGCTGCTGCACCGTGCGCTGTTCGGCTCACTGGAGCGCTTCCTCGGCATCCTGATCGAGCATCACGCCGGCAAGCTGCCGGCCTGGCTGGCGCCCCGGCAGGCGGTGGTGATGTCGATCACCGAGGCCCAGGCCGACTATGCCCGGGCGCTCGCCGAGGCGCTGTGCGGCGCCGGTTTGCGCGCCGAGGCCGATGTGCGTAACGAGAAGATCGGCTACAAGATCCGCGAGCAGACCCTGCAGCGTATTCCTTATCTGCTGGTCGTCGGCGGCCGGGAGGCGGCCGAGGGCAGGGTCACCCTGCGCCACCGGGACGGCACCGACCTCGGCACGCTCGGCGTGGAGGACGCCATCGCCCTGCTCGAGAGCGAGTGCCAGGCCCCCGACCGGGACGCCCAGCGCCGCGCCCAGGCGGACCGTCTGCAGCGCCTGCTCGCTCCGGGGAACGCCGAGGAGGCCACCGCATGAGCCCGATCGACGACCTCGACGCGCGCCTGGCCCGCCGCCATGCCGACCTGCTGGTGCTGGGCGGCCGGGTGGTCACGCCTGCCGGCATCGAGCGCATGGATGTGGCTTGCCTGGACGGGCGGATCGTGGCCCTCGGCGAGCTGCGTGACGGCTGGACCGCCGCCAGTACCCTGGACGCCGCCGGCCTGCACGTGCTGCCCGGGGTGATCGATACCCAGGTGCACTTCCGCGAACCGGGCCTCACCCACAAGGAGACCCTGGAGGCGGGCACTCGCGGCGCCGTGCTGGGCGGGGTCACCGGCGTCTTCGAGATGCCCAACACCGCCCCCCTGACCCTGACGCCGGAGGACCTGCAGGCCAAGTTCGACCGCGCCCGTGGCCGCGCCTGGTGCGACCACGCCTTCTACATGGGCGGGTCGGGGGTCAACGCCGAACGCCTGGCCGAGCTGGAGCGGCTGCCCGGCTGTGCCGGCGTCAAGGTGTTCATGGGCAGCTCCTTCGGCGACCTGCTGGCCGATGACGACACCGTGCTGCGGCGTATCCTGCGTCATGGCCGGCGCCGCCTGGCCGTGCATGCCGAGGACGAGGCACGGCTGCGCGAACGCCGCGCCCTGGTGGAGGCCAGCGGCGACGTCCGGGACCACCCCCGTTGGCGCGATCCACAGAGCGCGCTGATGGCCACCCGGCGCATCGTGGGGATGGCCGCCGAGAGCGGCCGGCGGCTGCACGTGCTGCACGTCTCCACCGCCGACGAGATGGCCTACCTGGCCCGCCACAAGCGCCGCGTCAGCGTCGAGGTGACCCCCCACCACCTGACGCTGTGCGCGCCGGAGTGCTACGAGCGCCAGGGCAGCCTGGCCCAGATGAACCCGCCGGTGCGCGACGATGCCCACCGCCGGGGGCTGTGGCAGGCGATTCGCGACGGCGTGGTGGATGTGATCGGCAGCGACCATGCGCCCCACACCCGCGAGGAGAAGGCCCGGCCGTACCCGGACTCGCCCAGCGGCATGACCGGCGTACAGACCCTGGTGCCCATCATGCTGGATCACGTGCATCGGGGCCGGCTCAGCTTGCAGCGGCTGGTGGACCTGACCAGCGCCGGGCCGGCCCGGCTGTTCGGCATCGAGGGCAAGGGACGCATCGCGCTGGGATACGACGCCGACCTGACCCTGGTGGATCTGAACGCCCGGCGCACCATCACCGATGAGTGGATCGCCAGCGTCAGCGGCTGGACGCCCTACCATGGTCAGGCGGTCACGGGCTGGCCGATCGCCACCGTGGTCCGTGGCCAGGCGGTGGTGCGCGACGAAGCGCTGGTCGGCCGCCCGCAGGGGCAGCCCATGGGCTTCCTGGAGTCAGCGCGACACTAGCGCCCCGGCATCACGCCGGGGCAGCGACAGGGGCCCGCCGTGGCCGTCAGCGCACCACGTCGATCGGCCCGTGATCGTCGCAGTGGTCACCGTGGGGGTGGTGCAGGTGGCCGTCGACCAGGTAGTCGGTGTGATCGCCATGCGGCACCGGCTCGTGGCCGCACCCCGGGCCGTGGACGTGGTCCGGGTCGTGCCCCTGGCACCGGTGGTGCGGCGTGCAGCCATCGGGGTTCGTCTCGGACACCTCGATGACGTGCTCATCCACGTGATCCTGATGGGGATGGTGCAGGTGCCCGTCGTGGAGGTAGTCGACATGGCCATCGTGCCTGATGCGCGTGTGGCCGCAATCCGGGCCATGCTGGTGGGGATGGTCGCGGTGGATCTCGCAGCTCATGATGACCTCCTTGGGGGTATCATCTCGTCGAGGCCAGGCGTCACGGTGCTCAGGGCCGCCATGGTGTCATGCCAAGCCTTCACGTCATGATCTCATGTTAGTCCCCGCCCGGCGTTTTTCCAGCCGCTGGGGTTGGCGAACCGCCGACGCAACGAGCTACCATGCCCGCATCGAGCACGGCCCAGGCGGCCGCGTCCTTCCCCATGACCTGCAGGAGCCGACATGCCCCTACTCGACAGCTTTACCGTGGACCACACCATCATGAGCGCCCCCGCGGTGCGCGTCGCCAAGACCATGCGCTCCCCCTCGGGCGATACCATCACCGTCTTCGACCTGCGCTTCAACAAGCCCAACGAGGACCTGATGAGCGAGAAGGGGGTTCACACCCTGGAGCACCTGTTCGCCGGCTTCATGCGCCAGCACCTGAACGGCGACGGCGTCGAGATCATCGATATCTCGCCCATGGGCTGTCGCACCGGTTTCTACATGAGCCTGCTGGGCAGCCCGAGCGAGCAGAGCGTTGCCGAGGCTTGGCAGGCCGCCATGCACGATGTGCTGAACGTCGAGCGCATGGAGGAGATTCCCGAGCTCAACGAGCATCAGTGTGGTACCTACCTGATGCACTCCCTGGAGGAGGCGCAGGAGATCGCCCGGGGCATCATCGATCAGGGCATCGGGGTCAACCGGAACGACGACCTGGCCCTCAGCCCCGAGAAGCTCAAGACGCTCGGCAACGACCTGGGCTGAGTGCCTCGCCGTCCGCCGCGCTCAAGGGGGCGCGGCGGAAGACGGCTCGGCGCGAGACAGCCGGCGCTTGAGCTGGCCGGCCAGGCTCGAGAGAGCGAACAGGATCGCCGCCAGGCAGACGATGGTGGGCCCGGTGGGGGTGTCGAGCCAGTAGGCGGCCTGCAGGCCGCCGGTGGTCGAGGCGGCCCCGATCACCGCGGCCACCAGGGCCATCGCCTCCGGGGTGCGGCAGAAGGGCCGGGCCGCGGCGGCCGGAATGATCAGCAGGGCGGCGATCAGCAGTACCCCCACCACCTTCAGCGCCACGGCCACCACCACGGCCAGCGACAGCGTCAGCACCAGCTGCTCGCGCCGGGGATCGATGCCGCTGGCCCGGGCGAGGTCGCCGTCCAGGGTCGCGGTGAGCAGCGCCGACCAGCGCCATCCTACCAGGCTGACGACCAGCAGCGCCCCGGCACCGATGATGGCCAGGTCGTCCTTGCCGACCGCCAGGATGTCGCCGAACAGATAGGCCATCAGGTCGATGCGTACCCCGGAAAGGAACGAGACCGCCACCAGACCGAAGGCGAGCGCCGAGTGCGCCATGACGCCGAGCAGGGTATCCATGGCATAGCCTCGCCCGCTGAGCAGCGAGACCAGGGTGGCCATCAGCAGCGAGACCACCAGCACGCCGGCGAAGATGGACGTGGAGAGCAGCAGCGACAGCGCCACGCCGAGGATGGCGGCATGGGCGGTGGCGTCGCCGAAGTAGGCCATGCGCCGCCATACCACGAAGCAGCCCAGCGGTGCGGCGGCGAGCACCACGCCGAGACCGGCCAGGGCGGCGCGTACCAGGAAGTCGTCGAGCATCAGCGGCTGGCCTCCAGTGGGGGTGTGCCGGTCGGCGCGGGCGTGCCGGCAGGGTGGTCGTGATGGATGTGGTTGTGGGCATGGCGATAGAACGCCAGGGCATCTACGGTGTCGGGCCCGAACAGTTCCCGATAGGCCGGCGACGCCAGCACCCGCTCGGGCGTGCCTTGGCAGCAGACATGGCGGTTCAGGCACACCACGCGGTCCGAGGCGCGCATTACCACGTGCAGCTCATGGCTGACCATCAGCACCGCGCAGCCCACTTCGCGCCGCACGCGCTCGATCTGGCGATAGAAGTCGGCGGTGCCGCGGTGATCGAGGCCCTGGGTGGCCTCGTCGAGCAGCAGCAGGTCGGGCTGCTCCAGCAGGGCTCGAGCGAGCAGGATGCGCTGGAACTGCCCGCCGGAGAGATTCGTCACCTGCTGTCGGCCCAGTCCGGGGACGCCGGCGCGTTCCAGGGCCTGACGCAACGTCTGAGCCGAATGGCGACGCGGCAGGTTCAAAAAGCGGGTGACCGTCATCGGCAGGGTGGGATCGATGGCCAGCCGCTGGGGCACGTAGCCGATGGTGAGGCCCGGCTGGCGCACGAGCCGGCCGCCGGCAGGCCGCACGGCGCCGATGATGGTGCGCAGCAGGGTCGACTTGCCGGAGCCGTTGGGGCCGACCAGGGTGACGATCTCACCGCGGTCGAGGCGCAGGTCGATGCCCTCGAGAACGGTTCGCCCGCCGAGAACGACATGCAGGTCATCGAGCGAGAGCAGTGGCATGGAGACCCTCCGGTGAGTTGCCGAGCCGGTGTGGGATGGCAGGGGCGTCGGATGGTGTTGACACGATCGTTAATGTTATAACATAACATTATTCGGCTCAATCGCTCGTTTACTGCCCGCCCGTACCCTGGATCCCGGAGGAGAATGATGAAGAACACCCTGCTACGTCCGCTCTGCCTGACCTGGCTGCTGGCACCCGCCGTCGCGGTGGCCGAGGTGCCCGCCGTGGCCGTGGATATCCCGCCGGTGCACTCGCTGGTCGACCGCGTGATGGGGGAGCTGGGCTCGCCCGACCTGGTGATCCAGCCGGGCGCCTCCCCGCACGGCTACTCCATGCGGCCCTCGGAGGCCGAGGCGCTGTCGCGGGCCGACGTCGTCTTCTGGGTCAGCGACGACCTGACGCCCTGGCTGGCTCGGGCCCGGCAGTCGCTGGCCGGCGACGCGCGGGAAGTGGAGCTGATGGAGGTGCCCGGCACGCTGCGTCACGCGTTTCGTCAGGGAGCGACGTTTGAGGCGCATGACCATGGGGGTGACGATCACGGCCACGATGATCACGGGCACGACGATCACGGGCATGACGACCATGGCCACGATGACCACGGGCATGACGACCATGGCCACGATGATCACGGGCACGACGATCACGGGCATGACGACCATGGCCACGACGATCACGGGCATGACGACCATGGCCACGGCCATGCCCATGAGGGCCTGGACCCGCACGGTTGGCTCGACCCGGTGAACGCCCAGGCCTGGCTCGAGGCCATCGCCGCATCGCTGGCCGAGCTTGATCCCGACAACGCCGACGTCTATCGCCAGAACGCGGCCGAGGGACAGGCCGAGCTGGACACCCTGATCGACGAACTGAACGACCGCCTCGCGGATGCCCGTGGGACGCGCTTCATCGTCTTCCACGATGCCTATCAGTACTTCGAGCACCGCTTCGAGGTGCCGGCGGCCGGGGCGATCTCCCTGGGCGATGCCTCGGACCCGAGCCCGGCGCGCATCCGCGAGATCCAGGCGCGCGTCGCCGAGCTCGGTGTCCAGTGCGTGTTCCGTGAGCCGCAGTACAACCCGGCGCTGGTCGAGAGCGTGTTCGAGGGCACCGGCGTCGAGACCTCGATCGTCATCGATCCCCTCGGTGTCGACCTGCCGCTCGGTGAGACGCTCTATCCGCAGCTGCTGCATGGGCTGGCCGAAGGCGTGGCACGCTGCGCCGTCCAGGCGGCATCGTCCGGCGGTCATGGCCATGATCACGATGACGCCGGGTGACGCGATGGGGGCAGCGCAGCCTCCTGGGGCCTGAACTGACCGAGTGGGTTACCGAACGAAACGCCGCGCGGCGGCCTCGGGGTCCGGCGTGCCGCAGATGGCGGAGATCACCGCCAGGCCGTCGGCGCCCGCCCGGTACACCGCCTCGGCGTGCTCGACCTTGAGCCCGCCGATGGCCACGCTCGGCAGCGGACTCGCCGCCACCAAGGCGGCCAGGCCGTCGACGCCCAGCGGCTCGGCGTGGTCATGCTTGCTGGGGGTGGCGAACACCGGGCCGAGCCCGAGGTAGTCCAGGGCGCTCGGGTCGAGGCGGGCGAGCTGCTCGTGGGTCTGCACCGAGAGGCCGAGGATCCCCTGTGGGCCCAGGGCGGCGCGGGCCCGGGCCACGTCGCCGTCGTCCTGGCCGATGTGCAGCCCGTCGGCCTCCGCGGCGAGCGCCACCTCCAGCCGGTCGTTGATGATCAGCGGCACGCCGGTGCCGGCCAGCAGCGCCTTGAGGCGGCGGGCCTGGTCGATCATCTCGGCGTCACTGGCGTGCTTGTCGCGCAGCTGCACCAGGGTCACGCCGCCGCGCACCGCGGCGGCGACGGTCGCCTCCAGGCCGTGGTCCGCGCAGAGGCCGGCGTCGGTGACGAGGTAGAGCGAGAGATCAAGGGGCATCGGTCATCTCCAGGCGGGCCCGCTCGGCGAGGGCCTCGTGGTCGAGGTGGTAGAGGGCGTCGAGGAAGGCGACCGCGAAGCTGCCGGGGCCGCGGGCCGTCTCGCCGGCGAGCTCGCCGGCCACGGCGTAGCCAGCGAGCGCCGCCGTCGTCGCCGCGAAGTGGTCGTCGGCGCCGGCCAGGAAGGCCGCCACCACCCCGGTCAGCGCGCAGCCCAGAGTGGTGACCCGGGGCATCAACGGGTGGCCGCCGCGCACCCGGGCGAGGCGCCGGCCGTCGGTGACCAGGTCCACCTCGCCGGTCACCGCCACCACGCCGCCGGTCCGCTCGGCCAGGCGACGGGCGGCCGCCAGGGCCGCCTCGGCGGGGTCGGTGCTGTCCACGCCGCGGCCGCCGCCGGCGCCGCCCGCCAGGGCGATGATCTCCGAGGCGTTGCCGCGGATCACGTCCGGCGAGAGCGCCAGCAGCCGCTCGCCGGTCTCGCGGCGGTAGCGGGTGGCGCCCACCGCCACCGGGTCCAGCACCCAGGGGCGTCCCGTCTCGCCGGCGGCCAGTGCGGCGGCCTCCATGGCGTCGACCCAGTGGGGCGAGAGGGTGCCGATGTTGATCGTCAGGGCGCCGGCCAGGGCGGTGAACTCGGCGGCCTCCTCGCGGGCGTGGACCATAGCCGGCGAGGCGCCGAGCGCCAGCAGCACGTTGGCCATGCTGTTCATGGCCACGTGGTTGGTGATGTTGTGGACCAGCGGGCGGGTCTCGCGCACCCGGTCGAGGTGCGCGGCGGGGTCGATGTGATGCATGGGGCCTCCCCGGCGGGGAGGTGCCGGCGCGGCGGCGGCCGGCGCGGCACGACTCCCTACGCCGGCATTGTCCGGGTCAGGTGCCAAGGGTGCGTCTCAGCCGTGTCGATATCGCCACGGCGCCCCTGTCGTCAGGCCCCACTATCCGTGTCGCCCCGGCGGCTGTAAAGAGTGGGCGTCAGGCCAGCAGCTGAATGCCGACCAGGGTGACCAGGCTGGCCAGGGTCAGGCAGTAGAGGGTCTCCCGGGCCTCCTCCTGCTGGAGCAGGCCGGGCGTCAGCAGCGCCAGCCCCGACGCCCCCAGGGCGACCAGCTCCAGCGGGATCGCCACCGGCTGCCAGCCGACCAGCAGCGCGCCAAGGGCCAGCAGCAGCAGGCCCGCGATGACGAGCCCGCCGGCCTGTCGGGCGTGGACGGTCAGGGCCTCCAGGGGGATCGTGCTCATGCGGTCATCTCCTCGTCGTGGCCGGGCCGCGCATCGGCCCCGTACCCTGACGCTACGGGGGGCAGCTTAACGGCCGCTTAAGGGGAGATGACCGTCGCGTGTCAGTGGCCCTGGGACGCTCAGACGGGTCGCTCGAGCCAGCGCTGCGCCACGCGTCGACCCCGCGGAAGATCCCGGCACCAGGTCAGCCGGCCGGCCGATCGGCGGATGCCCGCCCGGCGCAGCTTGACGAGGATCCGCGTTGGCAGGCCGACCAGCACCAGCGAGACGCCTTCGCGGTGCACCTCGTCGATCAGCGCCTCGAGGGCCACGATGGCGGTGCCGTCCATGCTCGGCACATCGTGCATGTCGAGGATGACGACCCGCACCTGCGGGTCCACGCGATGCAGCGAGGTGAGCGCCTTCTCGGCGGCGCCGAAGAACAGCGGGCCGTCGACGTCGTAGAGGGCGATCGCGTCGGGCAGCGCCTCGACGTCGGTCCGGGGCGCGCCGTCGACGCGACGGGTCTCGGTGAGCAGCGCCATGCGCCGGATGAACAGGGCGGCGGCCAGGCCCATGCCCACCCCCACGGCCAGCACCATGTCGAAGAGCACGGTCAGGGTGAAGCAGGTCGCGAGGATGGCCACGTCACCCGGCGGGGCCGAGCGCAGGGTGTGCAGGACATGACGGGCCTCGCTCATGTTCCAGGCGACGATGAACAGCAGGGCCGCCAGCGCGGCCATCGGTACCCGCCCCAGCAGCTCCGCCAGGGCCACCACCGCCAGCAGCACCACCAGCGCGTGTACCACGGCCGCGATCGGCGAGCGGGCGCCGCTTCGGATATTGGTGGCGGTGCGGGCAATGGCGGCCGTGGCGGTGATGCCGCCGAACAGCGGCGCGACGATGTTACCGAGCCCCTGGCCGATGAGTTCGGCGTTGGGATCATGTCGGGTCCGGGTCAGCCCGTCGGAGACCACGGCGCACAGCAGCGATTCGATCGCCCCCAGCAGGGCGATGGCGAAGGCGGGCCCCAGCAGGGCGCGAATCAGGGCGAAATCCACCGCCAGGGGCTCGCCGTTCGCGCCGGGCAGTCGCCAGGGCGCGATGAAGCTCGGCGCGATGGGGGGAATGCCGCCGCCCGCCTCGCCCTGAGCCTCCCATGTGAAGCGCGAGGCGATGGTCGCCACCTCCGCGCCCGACCCGGCCAGCCAGTGGTTGATGGCAAAGGCGGCCAGGGCCCCGGCCACCAGGCCGACCAGCGGCGCCGGAATCGGCAGCCCCAGGCGCGGCCAGAGCAGCATGACCCCCAGGGCGAAGAGGCCGACCCCCAGCTCGAGGGGGGCCACGGTCGGCAGCGACATGGCGATCTGCCCGAGGTTCTCGACGAAATGCTCGCCCAGCTCGACCTCGAGGCCCAGGAAGTCGGGCAGCTGCAGCACCGCGATCACCACCGCGATGCCCGCGGTGAAGCCGAGCACCACCGGATAGGGCACGAACTGGATCAGGCGCCCCATGCCGGTGAGGCCCAGTGCCACGAGGATCACGCCGGCCATCATCGAGGCGATCAGCAAGCCCCCCAGGCCGAACTGCTGGACGACAGGGAAGAGGATGACGACGAAGGCCGCGGTCGGGCCCGAGACATTGAAGCGCGAGCCGCCGGTCAACGCGATAAGCACACCGGCGACGATCGCCGTATAGAGCCCGTGCTGGGGAGGCACGCCGGTGGCGATCGCCAGTGCCATGGAGAGCGGCACCGCCACGGTGCCGACGGTCAGCCCGGCCAGGCTGTCGCGGCGCAGGTCGTCCAGGCCGTAGCCGTCTCGCCAGGCCGCGCGCAGGCCGGTGGCGATGGCGGGAAGAGACGGTCGGTGGCGTGCCATGCAGGATCCTCCCGGAGATCGCGGCGGTGATCTATGTTAACGACATTAACATGTGATTGGCATGGTCGGCAAAGACGCCACCGGCGTTGCCCAGCAGGGAAGTGAGCATTAACATTTGATGATAATGCTCTGGAGAAGCGACATGGAAAAGAAGACGGCACGCCTGACCCTGCTGATCGATCCGCACAAGAAGCGTGCCTTCGAGCAGCTCTGCGCGGCCCAGGACCTGACGCCCTCTCAGGTCGTGAGACAGCTGATTCGCGACTATCTGGGCGAGCACGGCGTGGACTACGAGTCGCGACCCGATCGGGCCAGTGAGGCGCCTGAGAAGCGCTGAGGCTCAGCGCCTGGCCTGCGTCACGCGTCGCGCGGCGTCCTCGGCAGCGAGGCCGTGACCCGCAGCCCGCCGCCCGGAGCCTCGTCGAGGCGCAGCTCGCCGCGGTGGCGCTGCAGCAGGCGATCGACGATGGAGAGCCCCAGGCCGGCCCCGGCGCCGGGGCCGCCGCGGTGGAAGCGTGCCAGCACCTGCTGGCGCTGCTCGGCCGGAATGCCCGGCCCCTGGTCCTCGACGGTGATCGTCACGGCGTCGTGGCCGGCGCTGAGCATGACGCGGATCAGCGCGCCCGCGGGCGAGTGCTGAAGGGCGTTGCCGACCAGGTTCTGCAGCAGGGTGTCGACCGTGCCGGGCTCCACGTCCAGTCGCCAGTCCGCCGTCTCGTCGGCCTCCAGCTGCAGCTCCTGGCGGCCCTCCACGGCCAGCGGCATCAGCTTGGCCAGCGCCTCGCGCACCTCGGGCAGCAGGGCGATCTCGCGGACCCGGCCGTCGCCCTCCTGTTCGGGCTCGAGCCGGGCCAGGGTGAGCAGCTGGGAGACCATTCGGGTGGCCCGGGCCACGCCGCCGCGCAGCTTGTCCAGCGCCTCGCGGCGATCCTCGGGATCCTCGGCGGCCAGGGCGTTCTGGGCGTGGAGGTCGAGCACGGCCAGCGGCGTGCGCAGCTCGTGGGCGGCATCGGCGATGAAGCGCTGCTCCCGGGCGCGCAGCGAGCGGATACGCTCGAGCAGCCGGTTGAGGGCGCCGGCGATGGTCGCAAGCTCCCGGGGCAGCCGCCGCATGACCAGCGGCTGCAGGTTCTGGGGGTCGCGGCTGCGGATCTGCGCGGCCAGCTGCGACAGCGGCCGCAGGCCCCAGCCGGTGGCCCACCACAGCAGCAGGCCCAGCACCGGCAGGCCCAGCAGGTCCGGGATCAGGGTGCGCAGAGCGATGGCCGCGATCAGCTCGCCGCGCACGTCCTCCCGCTGCCCGACGATGACCCGCAGGTCATCGTCCGGCGTGCTCAGGGCGTAGACCCGCCAACCGCCGTCCGCCAGCCGGGCGTTGCCGTAGCCGTTGTCCAGGTCGGTGAGCGGCGCCTCGGGGGCCAGGGCGGAGCGCAGCAGCAGGGTCTCGCCCCGCCAGGCCTGGAAGGCCAGCTTGCTCTCGTAGCGGTGCCCGGCGATGCTCTGGTCGGCCTGCTCGGCGCGCTTGAGCGCCGTGTCGATGCTCTCCAGCAGCAGGGCCCGCTGGGGCGCCGGCAGCGGGGCCTGCATCAGGCCCTCGAGCAGCCGGGCGCTCTGCACCATGTTGGCGTCGTAGAGCTCCTCGACCTCGTGGGCGGCGTAGTGGTAGCTGACGGTGCCGATCACCAGCATGCTCAGGCCGAACATCAGCAGCACCACGCCGAGGGTGCGGCGGCGGATCGAGGTCATGAGGGGGCCTTGTCCATCACGTAGCCGATGCCGCGCACGGTGCGGATCAGCTCGGGGAAGAGCTTGCGACGCAGGTGGTGCACGTGCACCTCGATGGCGTTGCTCTCCACCTCCTCGTCCCAGCCGTAGATCAGCCGGGTCAGGGTGTCGCGGGTGAAGACTCGCCCCGGATGGCTGAGGAACTCCTGCAGCAGGGCGAACTCGCGCCGCGACAGCGCCACCGGCGTGTCCCGGCAGCTGACGCTGTGGGTGGCGGGGTCGAGGCGGATGCCGCGCGCCTCCAGCACGTGGCTGGCCTGCCCCTGGCTGCGGCGCAGCAGGGCCCGCAGCCGCGCCTTGAGCTCGTCGACCTGGAAGGGCTTGATCAGGTAGTCGTCGGCGCCGGCGTCGAGGCCGGCGATGCGGTCATCGATGCCGTCCCGGGCGGTCAGCACCAGCACCGGCACGCGATTGCCGCGCCGGCGCACCGCCTCGAGCACCTGCATGCCGTCGAGCCCGGGCAGGCCCAGGTCGAGGATCACGGCATCGAAGGGCTCGTCGCCCTTTAGCGCCGCCAGGGCCTGGCGGCCGTCGGCCAGGCGGTCCACGGCGTAGTGTTCGGGCTTGAGCGCCAGGCGGATGCCCGCGGCCAGGCTCGGATCATCCTCCACCAGCAGTATGCGCATGTCCTGTCCTTGCGAGGGTCAACGTCGGCGGCGTCGCTGTCGGGATAGTCGCCGGGCGCGAGGCGGCTGTCGAGCCCCTGGGCGGTGTGCGCCTCACGGCGTCTCGCCCCCGGGGCGGGCGAGGAAGCGGCGAATGGTGGGCAGCTGGCGGCGCAGGGCCCGGTCGACCAGGCTCGGGGCGATCGCGTTGATCCGAGCGAAGAGCCGCTCCGGGCCGCCCAGCTGGGTCTCCTCGCGCCCGGTCTCGATGGCCCGGCGCACGCGATGGGCGACCCGCTGGGGAGCATCCATGGCGTTGCCCAGCGCCCGGTTCATCGCCTCGACCTCGGGGGCGTTCATGGCGGTGCGGGTGGCCCGGGGCGCCACGTGCAGCACGCGGACCCGGGTGTCGGCGAGCTCGCGGCGCAGGGCCTGGGTGAAGCCCCGCAGGGCGAACTTGGTGGCGCAGTAGCCGGCCTGGCCGGGATAGCCGAGGCTCCCGAAGGTCGAGCCCAGGTTGACCACCCAGCCGTGCTCGGCGGCGAGCAGCCGGGGCAGCAGCGCCCGGGTCAGCTGCAGGGTGCTGGTGAGGTTGAGGGTGACCAGCGCCTCGAGGTCCTCGTCGCTCGAGGCCTCGAAGAGCCCCGCCCGGTTCACCCCGGCGGCGTTGATCAGCATGGTGCAGCCCGCCTCGACGGCCGCCTCGACCAGCCGCCGGCGCTCCTCGGCGCGGGTCAGGTCGGCGGCGACGACCGTCACCCGGCCCGGATGGCGCGCCGCCAGGGCGTCGAGGGCCTCCCGGCGGCGTCCGGTGATCACAAGCCGCGCGCCGGCACCGGCCAGCTCCTCGACCAGCGCCTCGCCGATGCCGCCGCTCGCCCCGGTGAGCAGCACCGTCTGGGCGGCCCAGCCGCCCTCGGGGAGGCCCGGGGTCCCGGGCGTTTTAGTCCAGCGCATCGGCGAGCTCCCGGGTCGCGTCGCCGCCGGCACAGCGGGCGGTGACGCCGCGGAACATGGCGCCGTAGAGGCGATAGACCATCTTCGCGGTATCGATCACCGCCGCCAGCTCGGCCTCGTCCAGGCGGTTCACCAGCCCCTCGAAGAAGGCGAGGTGGCCGATGTCCAGGCTGCCGTGGGAGGTCAGGTAGCGCACCGCGTCGTCCGGCAGGCCGAGGTTCGCCTGGAGACCCTCGGCGGCCCGGGTGGCGATCGCCGTGCTGGTGCCCTCGAGCACCTGCACCATGCCGAAGAAGCCCACCGGGTTGCCATGGGCGATGACGTCGCGCACGTGGGAGACCATCAGCGCCGTGGCCGGGGCGGGCGGTGTGGCGGCCGCGGCGTCCGCATCGCCACCGGCGGCGCGGATGTCATCGAGGATCCACTGCTCGTGGCCGTGCTCCTCGTCGATGTACTCCACCAGGGCGCTGCGCAGCCAGCCGAGACGCTCGGGCAGGCGCGCGCCGCAGGCCATCATCAGCGGCACCGTGAAGCGCACGTGGTGGTAGGCCTGGCCGAGGAAGGCCAGATACTCCTCGCGGCTCACCTTTCCGTCGAGGGCGCGGGTCAGCAGCGGGGCGGCCAGCAGCCAGTCGCGCTCGGCGCGAGTGGCGTCCTGCAGGTGTTGATAGGGGGTCATGGGGTGGCTCCTTCGGGGCATGGATGGATCGAGCGGGGTAGAGCGCGACGGCGCGTCGGCGGGGCGCCGGAGCCAGTCGCGATAGGCGGCATGGAGGACGTCGCGGCGCAGGCGGCCGTTGGCCGTCAGCTGCCGGTTGTCGGGGGTGAAGGGCGGGCAGCGCCGCCACTCGCCGACCCGGGCATAGTCCGGGAGGGCGGCGTTGGCGGCGGCCACGGCCGCCGCCAGGTCGCGGTCGTCGAGCGCGGGGTCGGCGGGCACGATCAGCGCCCGGTTGCGGGCCAGCGCCTCGCCATGGACCAGGGCCTGGGCGATGGCGGGCCGGGCGCGGAGCTCGCCCTCCACCCACTGGGGGTCGACGTTGCGGCCGTAGGCGGTGATGAAGACGTCGCGGCGTCGGCCGTCGAGCACCAGGTGCTCGCCCTGCCAGTGGCCGAGGTCGCCAGTTCGGTGCCAGCCGGCCAGCGGCGGCTCGCCCAGGTAGCCGAGCATGGTGGCGCCGCGCACCCAGACCTCGCCGTCGGCCGCGACGCGGACCTCGGCGTGGGGCAGGGGACGGCCCACGCCGCGGGCGGGCTCGCCGGGCCGGTTGAGGCAGACCACCGAGGCGGCCTCCGAGAGGCCATAGCCCTCGATCACTGGCCAGCCGCCGGCCCGGGCCTGTTCGAGCAGCGAGGCGGCGACCGGGGCGCCGCCCACGGCGACCACGCGCAGCCCGGCCGGGGCCCGGGGCGAGTGCTCCACCAGCGCCTGCAGCAGCTGGGGCACCAGGATCAGGCTATGCGGACTGAAGGCCTCGATGGCCGAGAGCGCGAGGCGGGGATCGAAGCCGCTGGCGCCGGTCCAGCCCGCCTCGGCGGTGCCGGGCAGGCCGGCGCTGGCGCCGAGCCACAGCGGCACGTAGAGCCCGCCGATGGTCTCGAGCAGGGTGGCCAGGGGCAGCATGGCCAGGTGGCGCTTGAGGCCGAGCGGCGCCATCGCCTCGGCGAGGCTCTCGGCGACCCGCAGTGGGGCCGCGCGGTCGAGGCAGACCCCCTTGGGCGCCCCGCTGGTGCCGGAGGTGAAGGTGATGGTGCCGGTGCCTGCGTGCAGCCCGGGCGGCGCGGCCACCGCTCGGCGGTCGATGGCCGGGTCGGGGCTCGGGGAGAAGCCCAGCGCCGCGGCGCCGGGGCCGATCCAGGCATCCAGGCCGGCCCGGGCCACCAGATGGCGGCGCTGGGCCTCGCTGAAGAAGGCGGGGATCGGCACGTCGACGCGGCCCGCGGCCAGCAGGGCGAGGTGCCAGAGCGCCCAGTCGAGGCCGTTGTCCAGCGCCAGGCCCACCCGCCGGGCGCCCTGGGCCTCGAGGCGGGCGCGGCGCGCGGCGATCTCGCCGGGCAGCGCGCCGTAGAGGAGGCGTTGCCGCCCGTTGTCCAGGGCCACGGCGTCGGGCGTCGCCTCGGCGTGGTGGGCCAGCCGCGCGAGCAGCGCCTCAGTGCCGGGCCGCATGGGCGACCTCCTCGGGGCGGGTCGGGCCCAGCAGGCCGCGCTCGGTGAGCACGGCGTGGGCCCGGCGCAGGTCGCCGGCCATCACCTGCGGCCGGTGATCGTAGTAGCGACCCCAGTCCGCCTGCCCCTCTCCCAGTCGCGACGGGTCGGCGGCACCCAGCGGCTCGAGGGCGATGCCCAGGCGGCCGATGCCGTTGGCCACCGTCGGCGTCGCGGTGAACACCACCCAGTCGAGGCCATCGACGACCAGCCGATCGATCAGCGGCACGAAGAGGCGCCGCTGCAGGCCGCGGCGCAGGCTCGCCAGGTTGCCGATCTCGGCGATCGCCTCGCGGGCCACGGGGCGTGCGAGGTGGCGGGAGAGGACCCCCTCGACGGGGGCGTCCAGGTAGTGCTCCTGGAAGAGCGGCCCCTCGTCGGCGCGACCCGCGCCCACCGCCGCCAGGGGGACATCGCCCTGCCAGAGCCCGAAGAGGCGGGGCAGGAAATGGCGGATGCGGGCGCCGTGCTCGGCGGCGAAGCAGCGGCGCACCAGCCGCTCGAGGCGCCGGCGCTCCTGCCGGTGGCGGCCCTCTCGCCACGTGAGCGGGGCGTCCGCGGCGCGGATCACGCGCTCGGCAGGCGGGGGCGTCGACGGCCGGTGGCCGGCAGCGGGGGCGGGAACGGGATCGGGAATCGACATCGGGGCGTCTCCATGACGTGTCCCCGATACTGTGGCTGGGTCAACTTAACGACGGCTTAAGGCACGCGCGCCGGTCGTGCAGGAGGGGGGCGGCGATCAAGGCGCGGGGGCGGCGGCCCCCAGGAAGCGCGCCTGCCAGTAGTCCAGGGTCAGGGCGGTGGTGGTGACGCGCCTCCTCGATGCGCGGCAGGGTCTCGAACTGCGCCCGGGAAGTGCGCGGCACGCGGATGCCGGCGCGAGCGTAGGCGCGCTGCACAAGGCCCGAGCAGTCCAGGCCCTGCTCGCCGGTGCCGCCATAGCGATAGGGGGTGCCGAGGGAGCGCCTGGCCTCGGCGAGGATCAGCGCGCGATCGATCGAGAGCGCGCCCGGCTCGTCGCGGGTGGCGAGCTCGCGACCCGCGCAGCCCGTCAGTGCGATGGCGATCAGCAGGGCGATCGCCAGGCGGATCGCGCCGCCCGGGGGCCGTCGACGTCCAGGCATCAGCGAAAGGCGATGCGCGTGCCGCTGGCCAGCAGCTCGTCCGGCGAGAGGGCGTGGCCCGGCACGCCGATCATCTCGTCGCCGCACTGGTCGCCCCAGGTGAGCACGCCGTGGGTCAGGCCGATGCCGCCTAGCAGGTCGCGGATCTCGCCGGTGCCGAGGAAGGTGCGCGTCTTGCCGTCGGCGTCGGAGAGCTCCGAGACGTCGTTGGCGTGGTGGAAGCGCACGGTGTAGATGCCGTCCATCGATTCGACCTCGACGATGGGCGTCAGGCCGTGGGCGACGGCGTTGGCGATTTCCTTGAGGGTGACGTGGTCACCCAGCTGGTAGGCCGCGATGGACATGGGAAGTGCCTCTCTCGTTGTCGGAGTGTTGTACAAGGTTCTGTACAACTAGTGTAGAAGGTTGCCGGGCCACAGCAAGGGCGAGCGCATCGTCATGGCGAGCCGCGGTGCCTGCCGGGGGCTGGAAAAGCCTGCCCGTCGTCCCCACTTCCTTCATTCTCGTCACCATGGCGGCATCGTGCCGCGATTTTTTGGCCCATTCGCTACTTGCACCCACAGGAGTCCCGCATGAGCTTCCAGGGAGAACAGCACCCGGGCGTCCAGGCGCCCACCGCCGAGAGCAACGGCTTCCGCCTCAACCACACCATGCTGCGCATCAAGGATCCCGAGACGGCGCTGGCCTTCTACACCCGCGTGTTCGGCATGCGGGTGCTGCGCCGCCTCGACTTCGAGGAGATGCAGTTCTCGCTCTACTTCCTGGCGCGCCCCGAGGCCGGTGAGGCGGTTCCCGAGGATCGTGACGCGCGCACCGCCTGGACCTTCGACCAGCGCGGCGTGCTGGAGCTGACCCACAACTGGGGCACCGAGACCCAGGACGACTTCGCCTACCACGACGGCAACGCCGAGCCCCAGGGCTTCGGCCACATCTGCTTCAGCGTGCCGGATCTGGAGGCCGCCCAGGCCTGGTTCGACGCCAACGGCGTCGAGTTCGTCAAGCGCGCCGACCAGGGCAAGATGAAGGACGTGGTGTTCGTGAAGGACGTCGACGGCTACTGGATCGAGGTGGTCGAGGCGGGCCGCATGGCCGGCAAGGGAGACGGCGCGCAGGCCTAGCGTTGGCAGCGCCCGCTTGATCGGTGACGCCGGGCGGCCTAGGTTCATGTATTGGTTTTCAACGGCATGACCTGCCAAGGAGTCTCCATGAACCTGTCCCTTCGCCCCCTGACGCTGGCCCTCGCCGGCACCCTGCTGGTCGCCCCGCTGGCCGTGAGCAGCGTGGCCCAGGCCGCCGAGCCGGAAGACGTGCGCTTCTCGGTGCCGGCCTGGCCCGGCGTGACCGTCAAGACCGCCCTGGCGACCACCCTGCTCGAGACCCTCGGCTACGAGGTCACCCAGGAGGAGCTGGGTTCCACCATCACCTACGAGGCCCTGACCCAGGAAGAGATCGACGCCTACCTCGCGGCCTGGCTACCCGCCCAGCAGGCCATGTTCGATGCCTCCCTAGAGAAGGATGCCATCGTCGACCTGGGCAACAACGTCGACGGGGCGCGCCTGGGTTTCGCCGTGCCGACCTACGTCTACGAGGCGGGAGTGACCAGCGCCGAGGACCTGGCCGACGAAGAGATCGCCGATAAGCTCGACCGCACCATCTACTCCATCGAGGTGGGCTCCGGGATGAGCGATACCCTCAACGGGGCGGTGGAGAACGACACCTATGGCCTCGGCGACTGGGATCTCTCCGAGACGTCCACGCCGGGCATGCTGAGCGCCGTCGACGCCGCGATCGATCGCGAGGAGTGGATCGTCTTCGCCGGCTGGACGCCCCACTGGATGAACATCGAGTACGACGTGCAGTACCTGACCGACACCCAGGACATGTGGGGGCCCGAAGGCGGCCGCAGCGACGTGCGTAGCCTGGTCTCCACGGCCTTCAATGCGTCCAATCCCAACGCCACCCGACTGCTCGACCAGCTCAGCTTCACCGCCGACGACCAGAGCGCGATGATCCGCGGCTTCAGCTACGAAGAGCGCGAGCCGGAAGAGGTAGCCCTGGAGTGGATGCGCGAGAACCCCGCCAAGGTCAAGGCCTTCCTCGAGGGCGTGACCACCCTCGACGGCGAGCCGGCCTGGCCGGCGGTGCAGCAGGCGCTGGAGATCCCCGCCGCCTGATCCTGCCCTGCGTGATGTGACGAGGCCGCCCTCAGGGGCGGCCTCGTCGTCATTGGGGCCATGAAAACCGCGCGTCAGTAGCCGGTCATCTCGAGGTAGCCCTCTCCCCGCGGGGTGCCGTCGTCGCGGTCGGTGACCCGCACCGCGCCCTCCCAGTAGCTCACGGTGGTCGCCATCCAGCGCTCGGCATGGGGCGCGGCCACGATCAGGTCGAGCCCCCGCCCCGGGAGCTCGAGCCGCCAGCGGGTCGGCATCTCGCGCCCGGCCACCGGGCGGCGCTCCAGCGGGGTCAGGCGCAGGGCATCGCGCTCGAGCGGCGTGGCCTCGCCGGCGGGGGTGATCCAGGTGCCGGAGAGATAGTCGCCGCCCCCCTCGCCGCCCCCGCGCAGGCGGAAGGCCATCAGCTTGTGGCCGTCGTCGAGGTGCAGCGAGAACCAGTCCCAGCCGGTCTGGTCGGGGCCGAGCAGCTGGCTGCTCCACTCGCGGTCGAGCCAGGCGCGGCCGGTCACCGTATGGGTCTCGCCGGCCAGGGTGACCTCGCCGGCGACATCGAAGAAGGGCTGGCTCACGTAGATCGAACCCTGGCCGTCGGCGGACTTCTGGCTGAAGCCGCCCTCGCCGTGGCGCACCAGCGGGCCCCGGGCCGCGAGATCGAGCCGGTAGCCGAAGGCGTCCTCGCCCTCGCCTTCGCGGGCGCGCAGCGTCAGCCGGTCCAGGGCGTCGCGCCCGGGCGTCGCCACGCGGCTCGCCAGCGTCCAGTCGTCGATCCAGGCGCGAAAGGGCCGGGCGGTGACGCCGGCCGGGTCCCGCTCGGGCGAGGCGACATCGGAGTCGCCCCGGGCGAAGCGCTCGGCGACCCGGTGGAGCTCGCCTCGGGAGACCGCCATGTGCGCCATCCACAGCTGCTCGGCGGCCCAGGGACCTGGCGTCGCCGGGCGCTCGGCCGGCGCCTGCTGGGCCTGACGGAACAGCGTCCACTGAATGCCCAGCGCCTCGCCGTCGGCGTCCTCCAGGTTGGCGGTGAGGTACCACCACTCCAGGCGGTAGTCGGGGTGGGCGCCGTGGTCCTCGGGGAAGTGAAGCGGCGTGCCCGGGGCGGCCTGGATGAAGCCGCCGGCCTCGGCGCCGAGCCCGGCGAAGCCCCGGGACGCGGCGGGGGGCGACTCCTCGGCGCAGCCCGCCAGCAGGGGGGCCAGGGCGAAGAGCGCGCCGAGCAGTTGCCGTCGCCATGCGCGGGTCAGGGAACGCCTCATGTGGTCTCCTCCTCGGCGAGCAGCGCCCGGGGTGGGGTGCGCCAGAGCGTCAGGGCCGGCAGGGCGGCGGCCAGCAGTGCGACCGCCACGGCGGTGGCCAGGGTCAGCGCGATCTCGCCGGGAAAGATGTGCAGCGGCAGGCGCCAGCCGAAGGCGGCCACGTTGATCACCGCCACCAGGCAGGCGGTGATGGCGATGCCCAGCGGCACGGCGAGAAGCCCCGTCGCCAGCGCCGTCCCGCCCAGCTGGACGAGCTGCAGGCCCGCCAGGGTGCGGCGCGACACCCCCAGTGCCCAGAGCGGCGCCAGCCGGCGACGCCGCTCCCGGGCCTGGGCCAGCAGGCTGGCGAGCAGCGCCAGGGCGGCCACCGCCAGCGTCAGGGCGTTGAGGGCGCGGGTGATGGCGAAGGTGCGCTCGAAGATGTCGGTGGCGAGCGCCTTGACCCGGCGCTGGTCGATCAGCGCCTCGTCGTCGAGATCGAAGCGCGCGGTCAGCGCCCGGGCGAGCGGGGCGGCGGCGTGCCCCTCGGCGAGCACGATGCCGATGGACGAAGGCGGCGCGGCGAAGCGCTCGCGCAGCCGGGTCGTGGAGAGCAGCACCTCGCCGCGGGGGCTGCCGTAGTCGGGATAGACGGCGGCCACCGTGACCGTCTCTCTGTCTGTGCCCTGGTCGCTCGGCGCCTGCAGGACGAGCCGGTCACCCGGGGCGATGCCCCGGCCCAGGGCCAGCTGCTCGTTGACGAAGGCCTCGCCGTCCGAGAGGGCGGCCCAGGCCGCGTCGCGTCCCTCCCTCGTCGCCAGCAGCGGCCAGCTCGGGGTGAGGCGCTCGCCCGGGGTGAGGCCGAAGAGCGTCACCGGCACCCCCAGGAGGCGGGGATCGCGCCCCCGGGGCGCCAACTCGAGCAGGGTCGATTCGGCCTCGGCGGTGGGCAGCAGTTCGGCGACGGCGTCGCGGCCGGCGAGCCAGGCCTGCACCGCGTCGAAGTGCTCGGCCGGCGGGCGCAGATAGAGATCGGCGGCCAGCCGCTGATCGAGCCAGTCGAGGAAGGTGAGGCGGAAGCCGCCGACCATGCTGCCGACGCCCAGGTTGGCGGAGAGCGCGATCGCGAGCGCCATCATGGCGAGCGACAGCCGCGGCAGCTGCAGCTGCAGATCGGCCAGGGCCCACTGGGACAAGGGGCGGCGCCGGGCGAGTCTGCCCAGCCACGTCAGGCCCACCGCCAGCAGCGGCGCGAGCCACAGCGCGACGGCCAGCAGCAGCGCCGCGATCAGCACGAAGCCGGCGATCAGCCCCTCCCCAGGCGGCCGGGTCGCGAGCCATCCCCCGGTGGCCAGCGCCAGCAGGGCGGCCCCGCCGCCGGCGAGGACCTGGCGTCTCAGCTGGCGCCGGTAGCCGGCGCGCCAGGCCTGGGCCTGGCCGAGTGCCAGCACGCCAAGCCGGGCGGCCCGCCACAGGGTGCCGCCGCCGGCCACGGCGAGCCCGCCCAGGGTCACGCCGAGCCCGCCGAGCCAGTAGTGCCAGGGCAGCGCCAGCCGGGTGCCCACCGCGGCGCCGTAGAGGTTCTGCAGGGTGGCGGCCACGTCCGGCAGCAGGGCGCGGGCGAGCCACACGCCGCTGGCGATGCCGGCCAGGGCGCCCATGAGCCCGAGCAGCACGAGCTCCAGGGCCAGCACGCCGACCAGGGTGCGGCCCGGCACGCCCAGGGCGCGCAGGGTGCGCAGTAGCCCCAGGCGCTGCTCCAGCGCCAGGCCCAGCGCCGCCTGGACGATGAAGAGCCCGACGATCAGCGCCAGCAGCGCCATGGCGGTGAGGTTGAGGTGAAAGCTCGCGGTGAGCTCGCCGGGAGTGGCGAGGGTCGCGGCGCGGACCAGCCGATAGCCCGCGGGCGCCGCCGCCAGGGCACCCGCCTCGACCCCCAGCCGGTCGAGGCGCTCGTCGCGGCCGAGCAGCCTTGCCGCGGCGGCGATGTCCATCACCAGGGTATCCGGCGGCAGCGAGGGGGCGAGGGCCAGGGGCGGCAGGCGCCGGCCGTCGGCCAGCGCCGGAGTGGCGCCGGGGGCCGTGGCGGCCTCGCGCCCCAGGCGCTCCGCGGTCTCCGGCGCCAGGCGGGTCTGGCCGGGCGGCATGAAGAAGGCGGTGAGGTCGTCGCCGGCCCCCGGCGTGGCGAAGGCGCTGTCGCCGGGCAGGGTCAGCGGGTCGATGCCGATGACCATCAGCCGCTCGCCCGCGACGCTGACCACCTCCCCCTCCAGCAGCGGCGAGACGGGCAGCCCCGCGCGGCGCAGCGCGACGAAGTCATCCCGGGAGAGCGCCGCGCCGTTGCGGCGCTCGAGGCGATCCAGGCCGCCGGTGAAGAGCGCCTCGGCCCGGGCGTAGCTCTCCCTGGCCGAGGCGTTGATCGCCTGCACGCCGCTCCACAGGGCGCCGGCCACCCAGAGGCCCAGCAGCAGCATGGCGAGCTGTCCGGGGTGGCGGCGATAGTGGCCGAGTAGCGTGACCAGGGCGACGAGGATCAGGCGCACGCGTCGCCCTCCGACGGGCGATGCGGCGCGAGCCGGCCGCGGCTGAGCCGCAGGCAGCGCGTCAGCGGCGCGGCGACTCGCGGGCTGTGCGTGACCATCAGCAGGCTGCAGCCGGTATCGCGCACCAGCGCCAGCAGCAGCGCGAGCACCTCGCCGGCGGTGGCCTCGTCGAGGTTGCCGGTGGGTTCATCGGCGAGCAGCAGGGCGGGGCGCGGCGCCAGGGCGCGGCCGATGGCCAGGCGCTGCTGCTGGCCGCCGGAGAGCTGCTCGGGGTAGCGGTGCTCCAGCCCGCCGAGGCCCAGCCGCGCGATCAGCTCGGCCGTCCAGTCGGGACGCTCGCGGCCCGCCAGGCGCGCCTGCAGGCGCAGGTTGTCGCGCACGGTGAGGCTCGCCACCAGGTGGAACTGCTGGAACACCAGGCCCAGAGTCTCGCGGCGCCGCCGCGCCCGGGCCGGTTCGGCAAGCGAGGAGAGCGCCCGCCCGGCGAGGTAGACCTCGCCGCGGTCGGGCAGGTCGAGGCCCGCGGCCAGGTGCAGCAGGGTCGACTTGCCGCTGCCCGACTCGCCCATCAGCGCCAGGCTCTCGCCGGGGGCGAGGGTGAGGTCGACCCCGGCGAGCACCTCGAGGGCGCCCTGGGGGGTGGCGTAGGCCTTCTCGACCTGGCGAAACTCGAGCATGGCGACGGTCCTGGCGAGGGGCGTGGCTCGATGTTACACAAAAACGGGCGCCATCCGAGGATGACGCCCGCGTGCGTGCCGTGCGCGAGGCCTCAGTGCGCGTGGTCGTGCCCGTGCTCATGGTCGTGCTGGTGGTCGTGCTGGTGGTCGGGTGACGCCGCGTGGTCGTCGTGCGCATCATGGCCCTGCTGTTCATGGCCCGGCTTTTCATGATCCGCTGCCAGGGCGTCGTGGAGCACCCGGGCGTTGTGGCGCAGCATGCCGAGCCAGCTCGAGGCCTCGCCGTCGCTTGCCAGGGCGTCGGCATAGAGGGTGCCGGCCACCGGCAGGTCGGTCTCCTCGGCCAGCTGGTCGATCATGGCGGGGCTGGTCATGTTCTCGTGGAACAGCGCCCGGACGTTCTGCTCGCGGATCACGTCGATCAGCCGCGCCATGTTGGCCGCGCTCGGCTCGCCGGCGGTGGAGAGCCCCTGGGGCGAGAGGAAGCGCAGGCCGTAGGCGCGGGCGAAGTGGCCGAAGGAGTCGTGGCCGGTGATCACGCTGGTGTCGGCGGGGATCTCCTCGAGCAGCGCGCGCAGCTCGGCGTCGGCCTCGTCGATGGCCGCCAGGTAGCGCTCGGCGTTGGCCCGGTAGGCGTCGGCGTGGGCCGGGTCGGCGGCGATCAGGCCGTCGCGGATGTTGCCCACGTAGACCTCGCCCAGGCCCAGGTCCTGCCAGGCATGGGGGTCCGCGCCGTCGTGGTCGTGGCCGTGATCGTGGCCCCGATGAGCGTCGTGATCCTCGTGGCCGGCGTGGTCCGCATGATCGTCATGGCCAGCATGATCGTCGTGGCCCTCGTGGCCCTCGTGGCCCTCGTGGCCCTCGTGGCCCTCGTGGTCGTCGTGGGCGCCGTGATCGTCGCCTTCGGCGAGGTGCGCCTCGAGGCCGTCGGTGGCGACCGCCAGCGGGCCGTCGAAGTCGCTGGCGTCGATCAGCCGCTCCATCCAGCCCTCGAACTGCAGGCCGTTGAAGACCACCAGGTCCGCCTCGGCGAGCCGGCGGGCGTCGGTGGGGCGCGGCGAGTAGACGTGGGCGTCGCTGTCCGGCCCGACCAGCGCCGTCACCTCGACGTGGTCGCCGCCGACGTGGTCGATCATGTCGGCGAGGATGCTGAAGCTGGTGACCACCTGGACGCGTTCGGCGGCCAGGGCGGGCAGGGCCAGCAGGGTGGCGGTGAGCAGGGCGAGGGGGCGGGAGAGGCGCATGGTGGCTTCCTTCTTGGGTGGCGTCAGTGGGGCTCGGCGGCGC
This sequence comes from Halomonas sp. THAF5a, assembly GCF_009363755.1. Taxonomy (NCBI): domain Bacteria; kingdom Pseudomonadati; phylum Pseudomonadota; class Gammaproteobacteria; order Oceanospirillales; family Halomonadaceae; genus Halomonas; species Halomonas sp. THAF5a. The sequence goes on from NZ_CP045417.1 coordinate 263,778, forward strand.
CCAGCGGCATGGCGTGGCGGCGCCGGCGGGCGGCGAGGCTGTGGTGGCGGCCGAACAGCGCGGAGAGCACGTAGGCGAGGCCGGCCAGCAGGATGATCGCCGGGCCCGAGGGCAGGCTCAGGTGGTAGGAGAGCATCAGGCCGCCGGTGCTGGCCGCCAGCGCCACGCCGATGGCGATGGCGATCAGCCCCTCCAGGCGCTGGCTCCAGAAGCGCGCTGTGGTGGCGGGCAGCATCATCAGGCCCACGGCCATCAGGGTGCCCAGGGTCTGGAAGCCGGCGGTGAGGTTGAGCACCACCAGGCCGAGAAAGATGCCGTGAACGAGTCCGCCGCGCACCCCCTGGCCGCGCAGGAAGAGCGGGTCCAGGCACTCCACCACCAGGGCGCGGAAGATCACCGCCAGGGTGATCACGATCAGGCTGCTGATGCCGGCGATCAGGATCAGGGCGGTGGAGTCGACGGCGAGGATCGAGCCGAACAGCACGTGGGTGAGATCCACGCTGCTGCCGCCCAGCGACACCAGCATCACCCCCGCGGCCAGCGAGATGAGGAAGAAGCTGGCCATGGCCGAGTCCTCCCTGTGGCCGGTCATCTGCGAGACGCTGCCGGCGAGCACCGCGATCAGCAGGCCCGAGAGGATGCCGCCGAGGCTCATGATCGGCAGCGAGAAGCCGGCGGCCAGGAAGCCCAGCGCCACCCCGGGCAGGATGGCGTGGGCCATGGCGTCGCCGATCAGGCTCATGCCGCGCAGCATCAAAAACACCCCCAGCGGCGGCGCGGCCAGCGACAGCGCCAGCCCGGCCACCAGGGCGCGCTGCATGAAGCCGTAGTCGAAGGGGGCGAGCAGCCAGGCGTCAAGCAGTGCCAGCACGGGAGGTCTCCGGGAAGGTCAGGGGCAGGCGCGGCGCCCGGGGCGCCAGGCCGCTGTGGTGGTCGAGCAGGGCATCGGGGCGCACCCAGCGGCCGTGGCCGCCGGAAAGCAGCAGCACGTCGTCGGCCAGGCGGGCGAGCTGCTCCATGTCGTGGAGCACCACCAGGATGGTGGTGCCCTGGCGGGCCATGTCGCGCAGCACCTCCATCAGCACCTCCACCGTCTCGATGTCGACGTTGGCGAAGGGCTCGTCGAGCAGCAGCAGCTCGGCCTCCTGCATCAGGGTGCGGCCGAACAGCGCGCGCTGGCGCTGGCCGCCGGAGAGCTCGCCGAGCGGGCGGTGGGCCAGGTGCGAGATGCCGAGCTTGGCCATGATCTCGCGGCCGCGGCGGTAGTGGGGGCCGCAGTAGCCCTTCAGGGCGCCGTGACTCGGCCAGGTGCCGGTCATGATCAGCTCTTCCACGCTCATCGGGAAGGTCAGGTCGAGCGCCAGCTGCTGGGGCAGCCAGGCGCGGCGCTCCCTGGGCACCGTGCATTCGACCCGGCCGGCGACCGGCTCGAGCATGCCCATGATCGCCGCGATCAGGGTGCTCTTGCCGGCGCCGTTGGCGCCGATCAGCGCGGTGATGGCGCCATCCATGAAGCGCCCGTCGAGGTGCTCGAGAACCGTCTGGCCGCCGCGGGCCAGCTGCAGGTCGTGCAGTTGCAGGCGTGTCATCAGGACCACCACCCCGCGGCCCAGGAGACCGCTAGCCACAGGGCGGCCAGCGGCGCGGCGGCCAGCAGCAGCCGGCGCGTCGCGGAGAGCGACATCAGCGAGAAGTGGCAGGGCCCTTCGGGGCGGTGCCGGTGGTGTCGGTGTGCCATGGGAGCGCCTCCGGGAATGCGGCGGAGGTTATAACATAACGCTGCCCGCCCGGGCCACCGCGTGTTGCGCTTCGTCAGAGCCCCAGGGCATGGCGCATCACCTGCCGCTTGGCCCCCGTCAGGCGGTCGGCCACGGCCAGGCCGGCGGCGCCGGCCCGGCGCAGCGCCGCGGTTCCGGTGAAGACCCGGTGGAAGGTCTCCATGGCGGCGATCATCGCGAGAGTCTGGGGCCGCCGCTCGCGGGCATAGCCGGCGAGGAGCCGGCGCTCTCCCGGGTCCTCGCCCGCCTGGAAGGCGGCGATCACCCGGCGACTCAGCGCCTCGGCGTCCTGCAGGCCGAGGTTGAGCCCCTGGCCGGCCAGCGGGTGGATCACATGAGCGGCGTCGCCCACCAACGCCAGGCGCGGTCGCACGTAGCGCTCGGCGTGGCGGCGACGGATGGGGAAGCTGGCGCGACCCAGCACCGCCTCGACGCCGCCGAGGCGGTCGGGGAAGTCGCGCTCGATGGCCCGGCACAGGGTCTCGTCGTCGAGCTCCTCCCGGGCTCGGGTGGCGGCGTCGTCGTCGTACCACACCAGCGAGGCGCGATGGCCAGGCAGCGGCAGCATCGCCCGGGGGCCGCGGGCGGTGAAGCGCTGCCAGCTCACGTCCTGCTGGGGCAGGCGTGTCTGCACATTGATGATCAGGGCGCGCTGGCCGTATTCCTCGTCGCGGGTGGCGATGCCGGCAAGCTGACGGGTGCGGGAAGCCGCCCCATCGGCCCCCACCACCAGCCGCGCGGCCAGCAGCCGGCCGTCGTCGAGTTCCAGCAGGCCGTGCTGGCCGCCGGGGAGCCAGGCCGCCGGGCCAGCGCCGGTGATGACGGTCGCCCGGGGCATCTCGGCCAGCCGCTGCCACAGGGCGCGGCGGATCACTCGATTCTCGACGAAGTGGCCGAAGTCCGGCAGTTCGAGCGCCTCGGCGCTGAATCGGACATGGCGCCGGCCGGCCTCGTCGCTGGCCTCGATGTGCTGGAAGGGGCAGCGCCGGGCCTCGGGGATGAACGCCCAGGCGCCGATCGCCTCCAGCAGCCGCTGGGAGGCGAGGTTGAGCGAGGAGACCCGCAGGTCGAAGGGGGCATCGACGTGGATCGCCTCCGGGGGCTCGCCGCCCTCGACCATCGCCACGCGCAGGCCGGCCTGGGCCAGGGCCACGGCGGTGGCCGCGCCGACCATGCCGCCGCCCACGATGAGGGTATCCAGGATCTCGTCCATGTCGTTCTCCCCGTGTCTATGCGTCACCATCTTCGACGGCGGGACCGCCACCGCCTAGGATACCGACTCCACCATGATTGGGAGTGATCATGACCACGACGCGTTCCGCCCTGGTGCTGATCGGCTGGCTGGCGCTGGTGGCGCTGGCCGCCCTGAGCGGTATCGCCACCCCGCCCGGCGACTGGTACGCCGGGCTCGCCAAGCCGCCGCTCACGCCGCCCGACCTCGCCTTCCCCATCGCCTGGAGCACGCTTTACCTGCTGATGGCGCTGGCCGCCTGGCGGGCCACCCTGGCCGCCCCGCCTGGGGCGCGCTGGTTCACGCTCTGGCCCTTCCTGGCCCAGCTCGCTGCCAATGCGCTCTGGTCGATCCTCTTCTTCGGCCTGCACTGGATGGGCCCGGCGCTGCTCGACCTGCTGCTGCTCTGGGGACTGATCGTGCTGACCCTGCGCCGCTTCGCACGGGTGTCACCCGCCGCCGCCTGGCTGCTGGTGCCCTACCTCGCCTGGGTGAGCTTCGCCGCCTACCTCAATGCCGCCACCTGGTGGCTCAACGGCTAGGTCATGATGGCCGCCGGCGGTCACGTCAGCGCTTGCGGGCGATGAACTGCACCACGGCCCCCAGGCAGGTATGGCCGCGACCCTCGATAACCGGGCGGTCGAACTCGCGGCTCGCGAGGATCTCGAGCTCGGCATAGGCCGCCTCCAGCTCCGCGGCGGTGGGGGTGCGATCCGGGGTGTCCGGCCCGCCGGTATCGCGCGGCACCTGGGCCGGGGTGTAGGCCTCCAGGATCAGCACGCCGCCGGGCTTCAGGGTGCGTACCACCTGGCGATGCAGGTGCGGGCGCCCCGCCTCGGGCAGGTGACAGAAGATCGACACCACCGCGTCGAAGGCCTCGGCGGCGAAGCGGTGTTCCGTGAGATCGGCGTGAAGGGTCTGAAGCGCAACGCCCTCGGTCTCGGCCAGTCGGGCGGCCTTGCGCAGGCCGACCGCGGAGGCATCCACGGAGAGCACTCGATGGCCGAGCCCGGCCAGGTAGACGCCGTTGCGCCCCTCGCCATCGGCCAGGCACAGCACCCGCTTCGGCGGGGCGCCGATCAGGTCAACATGCTCGCGAAGAAAGTCGTTGGGTTCGGTGCCGTAGAGGTAGTCGTCGCTGTCGAAGCGTTCATCCCACATGGCCGTTCCTCATCTCTGGCGATGGATAGGGTCATCGAGCCTACCAAGGTGGCGGGAGAGCGTCTGTGGGGTAGGGTGTCGCACCTCGCCCGCGTAAACTCCTCGCCCCCCGAAAGATGCACAGGAGTGGTGAGATGCCACAGACGTTCTCCTCTCGTATCTCCCTCGCCGCCGCCGAGATCGGTGCTCGCGATATGCCTACCGCCGGGGTGACCTACAGCTTCTGAGGATCCGGTGACGGCTCGGCTTTGCCGTGAGGCGGGGCCATGCTCCGCGCCGAAGGTCGCATCGGCCTGGCGCGCATTTCCCCTTACCCTGAGGCCCACCGGCGGCCACGCCGGCGAGTTCGTTCCCGTGAGGCCAGGAGGCGGCCTTAACTGTCGCTCAAGGAGAGCCCGGCATGGCGAGACCCTTTTCTCTTTCCCCGCGTCTCAGGGTCCTGCTGGCCGGCCTGTTCAGCCAGCTGCTGTGCGTCGGGGTCGCGCGTTTCGCCTACACGCCGCTGCTGCCGGTGATGCAGCAGCAGACCTGGCTGAGCGATGCCCAGGGGGGCTGGCTGGCCGCCCTCAACTACGCCGGCTATATGCTCGGGGCCTTGATCGCCGCCTCCATCGGCAGCCTTCGGCTCAAGGACCGGCTCTACCGACTCACCCTGGTACTGGCCCTGCTCTCCACGGCGGGCATGGCGCTGGCCGACAGCTTCTGGCTATGGGCGACGATGCGTCTGATCGCCGGGTTCTCGAGCAGCGGTGCCATGCTGCTCGCCTCTGGGCTGATCCTGCACTGGTTGATCAGCCATCGGCAGCGCGGCGAGCTCGGCATCCATTTCGCCGGCGTCGGCCTGGGCATGCTGCTGGCCGCCCTGGCCGTGGAGCTCATGGTGCGCCTTGCGCTTGGCTGGCAGGCCCAGTGGTGGGGGTTCGCCACCCTGGCGGTGGCGCTGCTGATCCCGGCCTGGTGCTGGCTGCCGCGCCCCGCGGCGCCGGTGCCGGGCAGCGGGGCAAGCCCGCCCCGGGCCGAGCCCCCCAGCCGCACCTTCATGCGGCTGATGCTGGCCGCCTACTTCTGTGCCGGGTACGGCTTCGTGATCAGTGCCACCTTCATCGTCGCCATTGTCGAGCGCGAGCCGCTGCTGGCCGGGGCCGGCAACTGGACCTTCGCCCTGGTGGGTTTGGCGGCGGCGCCCGCGGTGATGCTGTGGGATCTGGTCGCCCGCTGGATCGGCTATCTCGGCGCGCTGATCGCTGCCATGGGCCTGCAGGTGGTGGGGATCGTGCTGCCGGCGGTGACCGACAGCCTGGCGGGGGTGCTGACGAGCGCGGTGCTCTACGGCGGTACCTTCCTGGGCTGCGTGAGCCTGGTGCTGACCATGGCCGGCCGGCTCTATCCCCAGAGCCCGGCCCGCATGATGGGACGCATGACCCTGGCCTACGGCGCCGCCCAGATCCTCGCGCCGGCATTGACCGGCATGCTCGCCGAGGCCACCGGCCACTACGACATCGGCCTGTGGCTGGCCGGTGGCTTCGTCGCCCTGGGGGCGGTGCTGCTGGTGTGGCTACGCCTGATCGACCGCACCGCTCAGCGGCTGGACGACGAGGCCAGGGCGATCTGAATCCGGGCGTCGCTCCGTCGTCGCCGCCTGACATCTTGCCCGGTCGCGCCCTGGCCGCGCATGATGACCGGGCGGTCGCCGTGCACTGAGTCGCGCGCTGCCGCTCACCATGATCGCCACCACAGGGAGTGCCGTGCATGTCAGAGCGCGTGATCCTCACCACCTCCTCGCACCTCGAGGGATACCGTGTGACCGAGCACCTCGACATCGTCTCCGCCGAGTGCGTGTTCGGCATGAACGTCCTCAAGGACATGTTCGCCGGCTTCCGCGATTTCTTCGGCGGGCGCAACAAGTCTTCCCAGGACGCACTGCGCGATGCCCGGGTCGCCTGCCTGGACGAGCTGCGCCTCGAGGCGGCGTCGCTGGGCGCCAATGCCGTGGTTGGCATCGACCTCGACTACAGCGAGATCTCCGGCGGCGGCAAGTCGATGCTGTTCCTGGTGGCGACCGGCACGGCGGTGAAGGTCGCCCGGGGCTGAGCCGAGCGCGCTCCCGGGAGCAGGGGCATCGAGGCCGAGGCGATCGAGGGCCGGGATCGACTCATCGCCGGGAGGCGCCGATCCCCATGAGGCGGGTGTTCCGACGCAGGCGGCGGGCGGGATGCTAGGCTTGAAGCGTCGCTTCTCGTCAAGGATGACCCCATGCCCGTTCAGCCGCGCCGCCTCCTGCCGTTGCTCCTCTGTCTGCCACTGGCTGCCGGTCTTGGCGGCTGCGACCAGGCCCCGCACACCACGGCGCCGCCGGCCAGGCTCGCTTCCCCGTCGGCGGATATCGCCGGTGAGGCCCTGGTGCGCGCCGCCCCGGAGGCCAGCGCCAAGCGCGATGCCGAGCCGCGCATCGAGGAGCGCCGCGACTACCGCCTGCAGTTCGAGGCGGCCGAGCCCCTGCTGACCGCCTACCGCGAGACCCATGAGGCCTGCCTGGCCAGCCCCGACTGTCAGGTGCAGCAGGGGCGCCTGCAGACGCCGCGGCACGGCCTGGCCAGCGCCTATCTCGCCATGCGCGTGGCGCGCGATCGGGTCGCGGAGGCCGAGCCGGTACGGCTGGTGACCGAATCTCCGGCGCTGAGCGGGGTGGAGATCATCCGCAACGATCGCACCCAGCAGATGATCGACACCGAGGCCCGCCTCGCCCAGCAGATCGTGCTGCGCGAGCGCCTCCAGGAGCTGGCCCGGGAAGGGCGCGGCTTCAGCGAGCGGCGCATCCAGGACCTGCTGCAGGTAGAACGCGAGCTGGCCCGGGTGCAGGGGGAGATCGAGTCGATGCAGGGCCAGCAGCGCCACCTCGCGCGGGTCACCGACACCGTGGCGATCGCCGCCAGCTTCCAGAAACAGCGCTGGGTGGAGCCCCACCAGCACGGCGTGCTCGCTCCCCTGTGGCGAGCGCTGGACCGCAGCGCGGCGCTGTTCTTCGAGTCGGTGGGCCAGGTCATCCTGGTGGTGGTGTTCCTCACGCCCTGGCTGGTGCTCGGCCTGCCGGTGCTGTGGCTGCTCAGCCGGCTGTGGCGCCCGGTACGGCGGGGCCTGGGGCGGATGGGCGCGGGCCGCCGGGCGCGGCGTCGGCGGGCGCGGCGTCGGCGGGTGGAAGAGGGGTAGGCCGCACCGGGCCCGAGGCGGCCATGCGGGCGAGGGGCCCAGGAAACCCGGCCGGCACGGGATCGCTCCCGGGCCGGCCCGTGTCATCCGACCTCTCGGCCATGTGAGGCGAGGCGCCTTACTCCACGATCTCGCGGAGCCGATCCGGGAAGTTGGTGAACATGCCGTCCACGCCCCAGTCGAGCAGGCGCTGCATCTGCTCGGGCTCGTTGATGGTGTAGGGATGCACCAGCAGCCCGTTGGCGTGGGCCTGTTCCACGAAGCTCTTGTCGATCACGTCCTCGCCGTCATAGACGACGTTGGGGCCGACGCCCACGGCGTACTCGGCGATGGCCTGGAAGTCGGCGTCGGTGATCTCGGCGGGCGCCGGGGTCACGCCGGTCCACTCGACCAGGCCGTCGCCGTCCTCGGCGGGGGAGTACCACACCAGCTGCACCAGCGGGATGTCGGCGTTGAGCTCGTGGACCTGCTCGAGGCTGTCGCGGCTGAACGACTGGATGATCACCGAGCCGGCGTCGACCAGTCCCTCGGCCTCCAGGGTCTCGACCAGGGCCCGCTGCAGCTCCGGGTAGCGCTCGGGCGACTTGGTCTCGATGTAGTAGCGCACATCACGCCCGTAGCGGTCGATCACCTCATCCAGGGTCAGCAGCCGGGCGCCGGCGTAGGCGTCGTCGGCCCGCTCGGGGTGGGCCTGGTTGAACCAGGAGCCGGCGTCCAGCGCCTTGAGCGCCTCGAGGGTGAAGTCCTTCACCTTGCCTTCGCCGTCGGTGGTGCGCTCCAGGGTGGTGTCGTGGATCACCATCAGCTCGCCGTCGGCGTTCATGTGCAGGTCCAGCTCGAGGTAGTCGGCGCCCATCTCGCGGGCCAGCTCGTAGGCCGGCCAGGTGTGCTCGGGCGCGTGGCCGCTGGCCCCGCGGTGGGCGATGATCTGGAATTGCTGCAGGTCGTCGAGCTGCTGCTCGAGGGCGTCGGCCTGGGCGGTGAGCGGGGCGGTGAGCCCGAGCGCCAGGGCGGTGGCGAGGGGAAGGCGGATGAGGATGTTCATGGGCGTCCTTTTATTGAATGACCGTGCAATAACCTAGCGGCCCTAGCGCCGGCTGGCAAACGTCGAGTCGATGGCGGCGGCGGTCAGCCGCGTGACGGCATGCTGGCATGACGAGGTGACAGCGCCGAGACATCGGTGGTGGTCAGCAGGGTCGTCATCCATCGCAGGTTCTTCGTGTCTCCCTCCTCTCAACGTGATGGGTCGCTCCCTGCGTTGCCTACCAGAACACCGGGTCGTCGAGTGCCGCGACGCAGCGCGCCTTGCCCTGCAACGGCGTCATCTCGGCCCCCGTCAATGACTGCGCCAGCCAGCCCTCGGGATGCTGCAGGGGGAAGGGCGCCGGCGCGAAGGCCTCGCTGATCGGCGCGAAACCGATCCGCGCGTAGTAGCCCGGATCGCCATAGGTCATGGCGACATCGACCCCCGCGTCGCCCAGCGTCTTCAGGCCGTGGCTCAACAGCCGCTGCCCGATGCCCTCCCCCTGCCGCTCGGTCGCCACCGCCACCGGGCCCAGCACGAACACGGTTCGCGCCTCCCGGTCGTAGATCAGCCGGGAGAAAATCGCCCCACCGACGATCGTTCCACCGGCCTCGGCGGTGAACACGTAGCGATCCGAAGCCGGGGTGTCGGCCAGCAGGCGGCGCACCAGGTCGCCGATCAGCGCGCCCTCCGCTGCGCCTTCCGAGGCCGTGAAGGTCGCGGTGAACAGGGCGACGAGTGCCGGTTCGCGCCCCTTGCCGGCCTGAGAGATGTCCATCGGTGCCATGCCCCTCGGTGTGTGCCTGCCCTGCCGGGTGACGGCCCAGCTGCGGTCGCCCGGTTCGTCCCAGTGTGCGGCGCTTTTCCTCGCGTGTCAGCCGGGGCCCTGTGTCGTTGCGGCAGGGGCGCGATCGATGCCTTTGCAACGCCGCCGCCGGCGGCCATGATGGCGGCTCCCTCGATGACCGGAGCCGCGCCATGTCCCCGCTTCCCCTGCTGATCGCCGTCGCTGCCCTGGCCGGTGCCATCCTCTCGGCCCGGGCCGCCTGGCGGCGGCGCAGCGCGAGCCGCTGGCCCGAGGCGACGGCCCGGGTGACCGATACCGCGCTCGAGGAACTCGGCTCGCCGGTGCAGAACCGCGAGAGCCCCGACCAGCCGAGGCGCTACCTGGCGCGGGTGACGATCGTCTATCGGGTCGGCGGCCGGGAGGTCGCCTCGGACAACGGCCGCTTCGACGGCGCGCCGACCTTCCCGGGGCGCGAGCAGGCCGAGGCGTATCTCGCCGACTACCCGCCCGGCCGTACCCTGACCATCCGCCACGACCCGGCCGAGCCTGCCCGTGCCCTCATCGGTGCGGCGCGCCTGCCGACCCGGCGCCTCGGCCTGGCGCTCTTCCTGCTGGGCGTGGCCGTCGCCGCCCTGTGGCTCGCCTGGCGCTGAGCGCCGTGGCGCTCAGATCGCCCGCTGGTTGACCCGCGCCGAGAGTTCGGCGGCGCTCTCCTTGCGCTCGGAGTAGCGGTCGACCAGGGCGTCGGTGCGGCCGCGCACCAGCCAGGTGAACTTCACCAGCTCCTCCATCACGTCGACGATGCGGTCGTAGTAGGGGGAGGGGCGCATGCGGTCCTGCTCGTCGAATTCCAGGTAGGCCTTGGGCACCGAGGACTGGTTGGGGATGGTCAGCATGCGCATCCAGCGCCCCAGCACGCGCAGCTGATTGACGCTGTTGAACGACTGGGAGCCGCCGCACACCTGCATCACGGCGAGCGTCTTGCCCTGGGTGGGGCGCACGGCGCCCAGCGAGAGCGGGATCCAGTCGATCTGCGCCTTCATGATGCCGGTCATCGCCCCGTGGCGCTCCGGCGAGCACCACACCATGCCGTCGGCCCAGGCGGCCAGCTCCCTGAGCTCGGCCACCTTGGGGTGGCTGGCCTCCTCGGCGTCGGGCAGCGGGAGCCCGCGGGGATCGAAGATCCGGGGCTCGGCGCCCATGGCGGCCAGCAGCCGTGCGGCCTCCTCCACCGCCAGGCGGCTGAAGCTGCGCTCCCGCAGCGAGCCGTAGAGCAGCAGGATGCGGGGCGGGTGCGTCGGCGCGTCATGCGCGGCGAACGCCTCGGGATCGGGGACGCGAAACAGCGGTCGGTCGATATTGGGCAGGTCGTGCAGCGAAGACATGGTCAGCGAAGGCCCTGAAGCGAAGAGAGGAATGAGTCGCCAGGATATATGTTAATCCATATATGAGCAACGTGCCGTCTCGGCTTCCTGCGCACTTCCCGGTCGGCGCCGCGACAGGGCCTCGTCGCCGTGCCCGGGGCCCGGCGACGAGGCCGCACGCGGTCAGGCGCGCTCGGGCGTCAGCACCTGGGTGTGCAGGGCGCTGCCCGCCGCGTCCATCAGGGTGACGGTCAGCGCCTCGCTCTCGCCGTCCAGATCGACCTGGCCGAAGAACTGGTAGCCATCGGAGGGCGGCAGGTTGGACTGCCCGGCCGGCGGCGCCTTCTGGAAGACCACCTCGGGGCCGAAGGTGGCGTCCAGCTCCCCGGGGCCGAAGGTGCCGGCGTGCAGCGGGCCGCTGACGAACTCCCAGAAGGGCGCGAAATCCTTGAAGGCGGCGCGCTCGGGGGCATAGTGGTGGGCCGCGGTGTAGTGCACGTCGGCGGTCAGCCACACCACGTTGTGGATCGCCTCGTCGCGGATCGCGCGCAGCAGGTCGGCGATCTCCAGCTCGCGCCCCAGGGGCTCGCCGCCGTGGCCGTTGGCGACCGCCTCGAAGTGCTCGCCGTCGCGCACCATCAGCCCGATGGGCATGTCGGCGGCGATGACCTTCCAGGTGGCGGTGGAGCGACGCAGGCCGTCGAGCAGCCAGCGCAGCTGGTCGCGGCCGAGGAAGGTGGCGGCCTCGCCGCCGGCCTGGCGGTTGCGGCTGTTGGCGGCGCGGTGGCTGCGCATGTCGAGCATGAAGACTTCGAGGCCGGGGCCGTAGGCGAAGCGCCGGTGGATGCGTCCGGGGGCGTCGGGCCTCTGGCGCAGCGGCGTGTACTCGAGGAAGGCGCGCCGGGCGCGGGCCGACAGCAGGTCGACGTTCTTCTCGGTGTAGCGGGGGTCGTCGAGGAGCTCCCCCGGGTACCAGTTGTTGACGGTCTCGTGGTCGTCCCACTGGGCGAGCATCGGCACCTCGGCGTTGAAGCGCCGCACGTTGGCGTCCATCAGGTTGTAGGCGTGCTGGCCGCGGAACTCGTCCAGGGTCTCGGCCACCTTGCGCTTCTCCGGGGTGACCAGGTTGCGCCAGGTCTCGCCGTTGGCGAGCGTCACGCGCTCCTCCATGGGGCCGTCGGCATAGACGGTGTCGCCGGAGTGGATGAAGAAGTCGGGGCGCTGGCGGCGCATGGTGGCGTAGGTGGTCATGCCGCCGCGGGACGCGTCGATGCCCCAGCCCTGGCCGGCGGTGTCGCCGGACCAGACGAAGCGCACGTCGCGGCGGGTGGTCGGCGGCAGGCGCAGGCGGCCGGTGATCGGCTCGCTGATGGCTCGGTGGTCGTCCAGGGCGGCGAAGCGCATCCGGTAGTAGGCGGTGTCCAGGTCGCCGAGGCCCGTCACGTCGAGCCTGGCGGTGAGGTCGGTGGCGGGCAGCACCTCGGGGCCCCGAATCTGGCGGGCGCCGCGAAACTCGGGGTTGTCGGCGACCTCCAGCAACAGGCGCGCGGGGCGGTCGGCGCGGGCCCAGAGCATGGCGCGGTCGGCGAGCATATCGCCGCTCATCACGCCGTAGGGCAGCGTGGGGCGCCGGCCCTGGGCCAGCACGATGGACGGGGCGGCCAGGCAGGCGCCGAGGGCGGCACCTCCCTTCAGGCCGAGCTTGATGGCATCGCGACGCGTGATCGTCATGGGGGCTCCTGCACGGGATCGGGAAACGCCGGGTGGGGCGAGGGGCAGATGCAGGATCGGGGCTCTCCATGACAGCGGTGGGTCGACCCCATGACAGGGCGATGATGCGGCGAGCACCCGAGGGCGATGGGCCGTGATGGGGCAGCGGGCGGACAGTCGGTGCCGCCATGGTGCAGGTGCAACGTGGAGCGGGCGGCGCGGCGAGGCGCCGTTTTTCTATAAGCCTTTGTTAAGTAATTAGATTTTCATTTCTGGCGTGCTTTTCGCTTATAGCTTGTCAGGATCGCCATCGGAGTGGCGATGCAACGAGTGAGCTGGCGTGCTCCAACTGGCCCCCTTCCGGGGGCCTTTTTTATGCGCGCGTCCCCCCGGCGGGCGGGCTGGGCGCCGAGCCGGGCGGCCCGGTATGCTGGTGGCGGCGAACCCCACCGACCCGACCCTACTCGACCCAGGAGCACGCCCATGCCTGTCGAATCTCCTCACGACTCTTCCCCGTTCGCGGCGACCCTCGCCGCCCTGGATGCCCTGCACGCCGAGGACGCACGCCGCGTGACGGTGGCGGGAGAGTCGGTGCCCCAGGAGCTGTGGCACGCCGGCCGGATGAGTGCCTGGCTGGAGCGGCTCGAGGCGTCGCCGGACGAGCTGGTGCGCCTGGCGGTGCGCGGCCAGCACCTGCAGCGCTGGGAGGTGCCGCGCAGTGACTATCCCGAGGGGCGCGTGGGCTATCTGACCTGGCGTCGCGACCAGGGACGGCGGGCCGGTGAGACCACCGCGACGCTGATGAGGGAGGCGGGCTACGATGCCGCCGCGGCCGAGCGGGTGGCGACGCTGATCCGCAAGCAGGGGCTGGGGCGCGACCCGGGGGTGCAGGCGGTGGAGGACTGCGCCTGCCTGGTGTTCCTGGAGCACTACTTCGCCGACTTCTCCCGGCAGGTCGACCACGACCACCTGATTCGCATCGTGCAGAAGACCTGGCGGAAGATGTCGCCGGGCGCCCATGCACTGGCCCTCGGCCTGCCGATGAGCGCCGAGGCCCGGGCGCTGGTGGAGGAGGCGCTGGCCGGCTGAGGCACCGGCGCGGCCTCGCGGCCGCCGGGAGCGCGGCCGGAAGCGGGGATGACCGAGGCTCAGTCGGCGGTCAGCGGCCGCGCGGCGTTGAGGTAGGCCATGCCGTTGAGGCGGACGCGCTCGCGGTCGACGCTCTCCGAGCCCAGGTGGACCTCCTCGAGGGAGACGGCCATGGCATCGACCTCGGCGTCGATGCGGGCCAGGGCGTTCTCCAGGGTGTAGGAGAGCTCGTGGACGGTGCCCAGGTCGCGGTTGCTCAGCTCGTCCTTGGCCAGCAGCTCGGTCAGCCGTGCGTTGTATTCGTTGAGATGGGTCAGCGCCTCCTCGAGGGTGCGCGAGGGCTCGCCCGAGAAGTGGTCCGGCCCCTCGGCGTGGGCGGTTGAGGCGAGCAGGCCGGTGCAGAGGGCGGTGAGCAGCAGGTTCTTCATGCGGGCGTCCTTGATGAAAATGAGAATGTATCGCGCCGTTACGTTAGCACCGCTGTCTGCGGTTGACAATCATTGCTATTCGGAATCCTGTCGCGCTTGATCCGGGGCCATGCCGGGGGCATCGCCGAACTGCACCGTCAGGCTCTCGTCGCTCTCGCATGGCTTGCCGTGGCGCAGGGTGAGGCGTCGGCGGGTCAGGTCCATCACCACCGCGAAGAGCGTCTCCATGCGTTCCTCCGCGGGCTGGTCGGGGTTGAAGTGGCGACAGATCGAGAGCGGCGCGTCCTGGTGGTCGGCGAGCAGCGCGAAGAGCTCTCCCTCGCCGATCGTGCCCTGGTGCGTCCTCGTCTCTTCCTGAAGGGCGCCCAGCAGGCGGTCCAGTCGCGCCAGGCGGGGACGGGAGTCGACCCGCGGAAAGTCCTCGACCCCCGCGGCGCCGCCGCCGGCGTAGAGGTGGTTGGTGTGAGTCACCACGCCGTGGCGCGGGGCGAGGACACCGGGTTCGCCGGGGTGCACCTCGAGGCCCAGCGCCCGGCCGTCGCCCTGGGCGACGAGGAAGTGGGCCGGCGAGCAGACCCGGTCGCGACGCGTCACCGCCACGGCGTCGTCCAGGTCGCGGCACTCCAGGATCTTGCGCAGGGCGACGTGGATGGGCAGGCCCTCGCCGCAGGTACGGGAGCGGATGGCGTTGAGGCAGACGCCGAGGCCGTGCTCGTTCATGCCGATCTTGGCCACCATGCCGGCCTCGCCGATGCTGAACAGCGTCGGGGCGTCGTCGCCGCTAATCTCCAGCGCCACCACGTTGTGCAGCTGGTCGCTGCGCCAGTCCCAGTTCTGGGCCAGCCACTGGGTAGGGCCGTGCGTCAGGGCGAAGGCCGAGCAGCCGCCGCTCGCCTGGGTCAGCGAGATCTCGCTGCGGCAGTTGAGGGTCAGGATATCGGCAAGATCGAGGCCCGCGCCCCGGGCGATCCCCTCCATCTCCTCGAGGATCGCCGGGAAGCCGCGCTCGATCATCGGCAGGAAGCGCTCGGCCACGCGGCGCGCCCGGGGCCAGTCGAGGCCCACGAAGTCCCGGAAGAGCCGGTCGTAGACCGCCAGGCTCCGGGTGATCCGCTCGCCATGGGCGCGGCCGTGGGCCTCGCCGATCTCGGCCCGGCTGCCGGTCAGGGGGGTGATATGCATGGAGACCTCGCCACTCGCGGTGCGTCGACAGGATCACTGTAGCACTCGGTGGGGCGGGGGCGTCGCGGCTGGGGTCGTCGCGGCAGGGAAGCGTCGTGAAGGGAAGCGTCGTGGCAGAGGAGCGTCATGGAGGGGGCGGCGCCGGCCGGGGCCGGCGCCGGCCGGGGCCGGCGCCGCCGGGGATCAGCGCTTGTCGGAGGCGTTGTAGACGGCCTCGTCGAGCTCGCCCTCGCTCTTGCCGACCAGGGTGGTGACCATCAGGTCGCCGGCCACGTTGACGCTGGTGCGGGCCATGTCGAGGATGCGGTCGATGCCGGCGATCACGGCGATCGCCTCCAGCGGCAGGCCGATCTGGGCCATGACGATGGAGAGCATCACCAGGCCCGCGCCGGGCACGCCGGCGGTGCCGATGGAGGCCAGGGTGCCGGTCACGATGATCATGCCGTAGTCCATCATGCTGAGCTCGACGCCCAGCAGCTGGGCGATGAACACCGCCACCACGCCCTGGTAGATGGCCGTGCCGTCCATGTTGATGGTGGCGCCCACCGGCAGCACGAAGCCGGCCACGCCCTCGGAGACGCCGAGGTTCTTCTGGGCGCAGCGCAGCGAGACCGGCAGGGTGCCGGAGGAGGAGGCCGAGGAGTAGGCGACCACCAGGGCGTCGAGGATGCCCTTCAGGTAGCGCACCGGGTTGAGGCGGCCGAGCAGCGCCAGCAGGCCCGAGTAGACGATCAGCACGTGCAGCACGCTGGCGAGGTAGGCCACGCCGATCACCTTGGCCAGCGGCAGCAGCACCTCCAGGCCGTAGCTGCCCGAGACGTGGGCGATCAGGCCGAACACGCCGAAGGGGGCGAGGGCCATGACGAAGCTGGTCAGCTTGTACATCGCCTCGGCGAAGCTCTCGAAGACGCGCACGACCGGCTCGCCCTTCTCGCCGATCATGGTCAGCGAGATGCCGAGCCCGATGGCGAAGACGATGATCTGCAGGATATTGCCGCTGGCCAGGGCATCAATGGGGTTCTGGGGCACCAGGCCGACCAGGATCTCCACCAGGCTCGGCGCGTCCTGGGCCTCGACGCCGGACTCGAAGCTCATCGTGAGGCCGACGCCGGGCTGGAAGATCAGCGAGGCGAGCAGGCCGATGGCGATGGCGAAGGCGGTGGTGAGCAGGTAGAGCCCGATGGTTCGGATGCCGATGCGGCCCATCTTCTGCGGGTCGCGCATCGCCGTGATGCCCACCACCAGGGTGGAGAACACCAGCGGCACGATCAGCATCTTGATGGCGCTGATGAAGATGTCACCGATGGGCTTGAAGACGCTGGCGTCCTCGCCCATCAGCGCGCCGGCGAGGATGCCCAGCGCCAGACCGGCGAGGATCTTCTGCCACAGCGGGATGCGCCGCCATACGCCGGTGGAGGCGGTCGTCGAGGGGGTGGTCACGTAGGGACTCCTTTCTATCAAACAGCTTTTATGTGGTGATTGTCGTTCAAGGAGGGCGATTCTACAGAAAGAAAAACCACGAATCCTTATTCAGGCGGCCGGCCCTCGGCACGGGCCGGGGACCCGGTTGCGTTGAAGCGCGCGTGCGAACGCTTAAGCATCGGGACTTCGCCATGGCGATCAATGATTTGCCGGGTACTGGCGGGGGGCGAGCGTTGGTAGCGTCGGCTTGTGTTTTGGGGCTTGGCCTTCCAGATTGGAGGGGTGATTCATGCAGTCCATGATCCGAGCAACCAGAGCGAGACCAACAATCATGAAGAAACGCGTTCTAGCGACGGCGGTAGCGGCGTCCACCCTGGCCCTCTCCGGCATGGCACAGGCCGAGGTCAAGGTCGGCTTCCTGGGGGGCTTCACCGGCGGCATCGAGAGCCTGACGCCGCCGATCTTCGACGGCGCCCAGCTGGCGGTGGAGCAGGTCAATGCGCAGGGCGGCCTGCTGGACGGCCAGGAGCTGGTGATGCCCACCGGCGACACCACCTGCTCCGATGCCTCGGCCGCCTCGAATGCCGCCGACCGCATGGTCAACACCGAGCAGGTCACCGCCATCGTCGGCGCGCTGTGCACCGGGGCGACCATCGCGGCGGCCAACAACGCCGCCGTGCCGGGCGGGGTGACCATGGTCTCGCCGGCCTCCACGGCGCCCGCGGTCACCGACCTCGACGACAACGACCTGGTGTTCCGCACCGTGCCCTCCGACGCCTTCCAGGGCGAGATGCTGGCCAAGCTGCTGATCGACAAGGGCATCGAGGAGGTCGTCGTCACCTACGTCAACAACGACTACGGCCGCGGCCTCTCCGACGCCTTCGCCGCGGCCTTCGAGGCCGAAGGTGGCATGGTGGCCGAGAACCTCGCCCATGAGGACAACCGCGCCGACTATCGCTCGGAACTGGGCACCCTCTCCTCCACCGGCGTGCCGAACCTGGTGGTGCTGGCCTATGCCGACACTTCCGGCCAGACGGTGGTGCGCCAGGCCTACGAGAGCGGCATGTTCACCCAGTACATCGGGGCCGACGGCATGGTCGGCGACAGCCTGGTCGAGGCCATCGGCGCCGACGTGCTCGAGGGCATGATCGCCACCCGTCCGGGCAGCCCGGAGCTGCCGGGTACCGCCATGTTCCAGGACCAGGCCGAGGAGGCCGGCATCGACCCCAGCGCGGTGTTCGCCGCCCAGGCCTACGACGCCGCCTTCCTGCTGGCGCTGGCCATCGAGCAGAACGGCAGTGCCGAGCGCGAGGGGCTCAACGAGGCGCTGCGCAGCGTCGCCAGCGCCCCTGGTGAGGTGATCCTGCCCGGCGAGTGGGAGAAGGCGGTGGAGCTGATCGCCGCCGGCACCGAGATCAACTACGAGGGCGCGTCGGGCACCCATGAGTTCGACGCCAACGGCGACGTGCCGGGCGTGGTGCTGGAGATGGTGGTCGAGGACGGCAGCTTCACCAGCCAGGGCTACGTCGACCTCTGAGCGGCGCGCCCACGCTGCGCAAGGGCGAGTGAACGAAGGCCCCGACGGGTTACCACCCGTCGGGGCCTTTCTGGTGGGCGCGGCCCCTGGCCATCAGGCCACGTGCTTGACCTTCTCCGGCAGCAGCCCCTTCGGCGCGAAGCGCAGCACCAGGGTGATCAGCAGCCCGATCACGAACACCCGGGCCTGCAGCGCCCGACTGTCCATGTTGGTGGGGGCCTCCCAGCCGAAGGCATCCTGGCCGAAGGAGACGGCCAGCTCCATCAAAAACAGCGCCAGCGGTTCGGACATGATCCAGATGATGTAGACCGCCACGGCGCCGAAGATGGTGCCCAGGTTGTTGCCGGGGCCGCCGAGGATGACCATCACCAGCACCAGGAAGGTGTGGTTGAGCGGCAGGTAGCCCTGGGGGTCGAACATGCTGTTGAAGCTCGCCAGGGCGGCGCCGCCGAGGCCCATCAGGATGCAGCCCAGCACGAAGATCTCCAGGCGCCGCCGGTTGATGTCCTTGCCCATGGCGGCGGAGGAGAGCTCGTTGTCGCGGATGGCGCGGATCATCCGTCCCCAGGGGGCGTGATAGGCGCGGCTCAGCAGGAAGAAGATCAGCGCGATCATCACCGCGGTCACCGACAGGTACATCGCCCGGGCCAGGGTGAAGCCGACGGCCTCGGGACCCGGCACCGGCCAGGGCAGCGGCGAGACGGTGGCGGTGCCGCGGGTCAGCCAGTCGGAGTTCTTGAGGAAGGCCTTGATGATCTCGGCGATGCCCAGCGTCGCGATCGCCAGGTAGTCGCTGCGCAGCCCCAGGCAGACCCGGCCGATGAAGAAGCCCACGGCGCCTGCCAGCGCGCCGCCCACGATCCAGCCCACGCCGACCGGCAGGCCCAGCCCGCCGATGAAACCGGCCCGGGACTCGATCTGGTCGGTCACGCCGCGCAGGGCGTTGATCACCACCAGGTAGAGCACCACCCCGAGCACCACGGCGATGAGGGTGCGCAGCTTCCGGGGCACGCCGAGCCGGTCGAGGCGGGTGGCGCCGAACACCACCAGCACGGCGGCCACCATGGCGAGCAGCACCAGGCCGAGCTCGCCGGGCAGCTCGCTCTCCCAGAAGGCCTCGTTGACCGGGATGCTGAAGAACATGGCGCTGAAGCCCCCCAGCGCCACGAAGCCCATCACCCCGGCGTTGAACTGGCCCGCGTAGCCCCACTGGATGGTCAGGCCCAGGGCCAGGATGGCGTAGCACGAGGCTTCCACCAGCATGCGAGTGCTGTAGGCGCCGCCCATCACGGCATAGACCCCCACCACGGCCACCAGCAGGGCGATGAAGAGGCCGGCCTCGCGCAGCGGGAAGCGGCTCGGGGCGGCGACGATATCCGCGCGTTTGGTTTCCATCAGATCACCTTGCCCTTGAAGATGCCGGTGGGACGCCACACCAGGATGACGACCAGGATGAAGAAGGGCACCACGATCTTGTACTCGGTGCCGACGAAGGCGAGGTTGCCGGCCTGGGTCAGCCACTCCGGCAGGCTGTCGCGGAAGGGCCTGAGCAGCACGCTCCAGTTGAACACCGCCAGGGTTTCGGCGAAGCCCACCACGAAGCCGCCGGCCACCGCCCCGAAGGGGTGGCCGACGCCGCCGACGATGGCGGCGGCGAAGATCGGCAGCAGCAGGAAGAAGCTGAGGTCGGGCTTGAAGGTGACGTCCAGCGACAGCAGGGTGCCGGCGATGGCGGCCAGGCCACCGGCGATCACCCAGGTCACGGCG
Organism: Halomonas sp. THAF5a; assembly: GCF_009363755.1. Taxonomy (NCBI): domain Bacteria; kingdom Pseudomonadati; phylum Pseudomonadota; class Gammaproteobacteria; order Oceanospirillales; family Halomonadaceae; genus Halomonas; species Halomonas sp. THAF5a. The sequence goes on from NZ_CP045417.1 coordinate 283,465, forward strand.
ACGATGGTGTTGGTGTTGATGCCCGAGGCCTGGGCCAGGTCGGGGTTGTCGGACATGGCGCGCATCGCCTTGCCGAGCCGCGAACGGGTCAGGAAGAGGTGCAGGCCCACCACGGCGACGAGGGTGATCACGAAGAGGTAGAGCTGGGGCTCGGTGATCACCACCGGCGCCCGCACCCCCTCGAAGGGCAGGGCGAGGCGGAAGATCTCCTTGCGGTCGTCGACGTAGAGGCTCGACCCGCCGGTGCCCGAGAACAGCCGGATCAGCCCCTGCAGCATCAGGGTCACCCCCAGCGAGCCGATCACCAGCACGATGGGCTTGACCCCGTGGGCGCGCAGCGGCTTGTAGAAGGCGCGGTCGATGCCCACCGCCAGCAGCGCGGTGAGCGCCATGGCCACCGGCAGCAGCACCACGGCGGCCGGCATGCCGAAGGCCGCCCCGGCGCCCGGGAAGGCGCTGGCCAGCAGCAGCACCATGAAGGCGCCGAAGGTCATCATGTCGCCGTGGGCGAAGTGGGCGAAGCGCATGATGCTGAAGATCAGCGTCACGCCCACCGCGCCGATGGCGTAGATCGAGCCGGTCACGCTGCCGGCGATCACCACGTTGTTGATAAAGAAGACCAGTTCATTCACGTCGATACTCTCCCACCTTCTCTGACCTTCCGGGCTAGCCGCCCAGGAAGCTCTTGGCCACGTCCGGGTCGGCCAGCAGGGCGGCCCCGGTATCGGTGAAGCGATTCTGGCCGGCGGCCAGCACGAAACCCTTGTCGGCGATGCCGAGCGCCTGCTTGGCGTTCTGCTCGACCATCAGGATGCCCACGCCGGCCGAGTTGACCAGCTTCACCTGCTCGAAGATCTCGTTCATGTAGAGCGGCGAGAGGCCGGCGGTCGGCTCGTCGAGCAGCAGCAGGCTGGGCTCGGCCATCAGCGCCCGGCCCATGGCCACCATCTGGCGCTGGCCGCCGGAGAGCTCGCCGGCCGGCTGGTGGCGCTTCTCGTGGAGCGGCGGGAAGAAGTCGTACACCTGGGCCAGCATGCGCTTGACGTTGCCCGGCTTGAGGAAGGCGCCCATCTCCAGGTTCTCCTTCACCGTCAGGCTCGGGAAGACGTTGTTCTCCTGGGGCACGAAGCCCATTCCCTTCTGCACCAGCTTGTTGGGGGGCAGGTTGTGGATCGGCTCGCCGCGCAGCAGGATCTCGCCCTGACTGACGTGGAGCAGGCCGAAGACGGCCTTGAGCATGGTGGACTTGCCGGCCCCGTTGGGGCCGACGATCACGCCGATCTGGTCGGACTCGATGGCCATGTCCACCCCGTTGAGGATGTTCATGCCGCCGTAGCCACCGTGCACGTCGCGTGCGTCGAGTAATGGCATGGTCAGTCGTTCTCTGCGTTCGTTATCGTTATTGGTGGCGCCCGGTGAAGCGCCGAGCCCCGGGGCGGCCTCGAGGCGCCGGTCAGCTCGCGGCACCGAAGTAGGCCTCGATGACCTCGGGGTTGTTCTGGATCTCCTCGATGCTGCCCTCGACCATCACGCTGCCCTGGGCCAGCACGATCACCGGGTCGCACAGCCGGGCGATCATGTCCATGTCGTGCTCGATGACCAGGAAGGTGTAGCCCATCTCGCGATTGAGGCGCTCGATGTTGGTGACCAGGTCGCCGAGCAGGGTGCGGTTGACCCCGGCGGCGATCTCGTCGAGCAGCACCACCCGGGCGTCGGTCATCATGGTGCGGCCGAGTTCGAGGAGCTTCTTCTGGCCGCCGGAGAGGTTGCCGGCGAGCTCGTTGCGCACGTGGTACAGGCCGACGAAGTCGATCACCTCCAGCGCCCGGCGGCGCACCTCGGCCTCCTCGCTCTTGACCAGGCCCGGCGTGAACCAGGCGGCGAACAGGTTCTCGCCGGACTGTGCCGGCGGCACCATCATCAGGTTCTCCAGGGCCGTCAGGTGGGAGAACTCGTGGGCGATCTGGAAGGTGCGCAGCAGCCCCTGGTGGAAGAGCGCGTTGGCCGGCTGGTTGGTGATGTCGTCGCCGTCGAGCAGGATCCGACCGCTGTCCAGCGGCAGGGCCCCGGCGATGATGTTGAACAGCGTCGACTTGCCGGCCCCGTTGGGGCCGATCAGGCCGGTGACCGAGCCCTTCTCCACCTGGATCGAGCAGTCATTGATGACCTTGAGGCCCCCGAAGGCCTTGTTGACGTGCTGTACATCGATGATGGCAGCCATGGCGGATTCCGTTGGTTGTTGTTGTGACGTCTCGGCGCCGAGGTTCCCGTTCTCGGGCGCCTACTGCTGCTGACTGTCGTCGGCGAGGAAGGTGCGACCCGCGGCGAAGGCGCCGACGATCACCACCGCGCCGATGGCCGGGATCAGGTAGCCCTCCACCTGGGGGATGCTGCGCAGGAAGACGAAGGCCACGGCCGCCGGCGCCACGAAGCGTACCAGGAAGCGCCAGATGCGGAACCAGCGCTCGTTGGTATGCATCTCCCTCATCACCTCGGAGTGGGTCAGCGCCCAGCCGGCGAACAGCGCGATCATCAGGCCGCCGAGCGGCATGAAGATGTTGGTCAGCATCTCGATGAAGCCGAAGGCGCTGCGCCCGAACAGGGTGTGGAAGAGGGTGCCCTCGGCCCAGAGGTTGAAGCTGACCACAGTGAGCAGGCCCAGCGCCCAGCTGGCGATGACCATCAGGACCACGGCCTGGGGGCGGGTCAGGTCGAAGCGCTCGACCAGGAAGGCCGCCACCGGCTCGATCAGCGAGATCGACGAGCTGATCGCCGCGCCCAGCACCAGGACGAAGAAGACCCCGCCGACCAGGGCGCCGCCCGGCATCTCGGCGAAGGCCAGCGGCAGGGTGACGAACATCAGGCCGGGGCCCTCGCCGGGGTTCAGGCCGGAGCCGAAGACCAGCGAGAAGATCGCCAGGCCCGCCACCATGGCCACCGCGGTATCGACCAGGGCGATCGCGAAGGCGGTGCGGGTCAGCGAGGACTCGCCCGGCATGTAGGCGCCGTAGGCCATGATCGCGCCCATGCCGAGGCTCAGGGTGAAGAACGACTGTCCCATCGCCTCCAGCCAGCCCTCGAGGCTCAGGTCCGCCAGGTTGAAGGTGAACAGGAAGCTCGCCGCGGCGCCGATGTCGCCGACCACGGCGCCATAGCCCAGCACCACCAGCAGGATCACGAACAGCGACGGCATCAGCAGGCGCAGGCCCGCCTCGATGCCCTTGTGGATGCCGAGGCCAACGATCAGCGCCGAGGCGGCGATGAACAGGGTGTGGTAGAGGGTCAGCAGCGTCGGCGAGGCGAGCAGCGCATCGAAGCGCTGGCCGGCCCCGGCGGCGTCGATCTCGGCCAGCCCGCCGGTCAGCATCAGCCCGGTGTAGTGGATCGCCCAGCCGGCGATCACCGAGTAGAAGCTCAGGATCAGGAAGGCCGAGGCGGCCCCCAGCCAGCCGATCGATTCCCAGGCGCGGGAGGTCTGGTGGGTGCGAGTGAGAAAGCGCATGCCCATGATCGGGCTGCGCCGGCTGTTGCGGCCCAGCATGATCTCCGCGATCAGGATCGGAATGCCCACGGCGAAGATGGTCAGGGCGTAGACCAGGATGAAGGCCCCCCCGCCGTTCTCGCCGGTCAGGTAGGGGAAGCGCCAGAGGTTGCCCAGCCCGACGGCCGAGCCGACGGCGGCCAGCAGGAAGGTGCCCTTGTGGGTCCAGACGTTATGCGTGCTCATGGGAATCCGGGATTGCCTTGATGGGCCTTGTGAGCCTGTGCCGCCAACTTTGCGGCACGAGGGCCTGGCTGGCTAGTCGGCCAGCGTTTAGGAGACGTTGGCGGTGGCCGGTAGCCACCGCCGTCGGGATCAGTCTTGCGACTCGTCCGGCTCCTCCGACTCCTCGGGGTGGCGAGGCTCGAGGGCGCGGAAGGCGTCGGGCAGGCGCACCGTGTCGCCCAGTGCCAGGTCGCCGGCGGCCTGCTGGCGCCGCCCGTTGTCGTCGGCGATCAGCGCCACCACCTCGCCGATGTTGGTCTCCTCGACCCGCGCCTCGACCCGTACCCGGACGGTGAACCCCCGGTAGCTGGCCGAGAGGATGCTGCCGCGCTGGGGCGGACGGTAGTCGTCGGGATGGTCGGCGTAGTAGTCCAGGACGCTCCTCTCGCCGGGATCGTCCCATTCCACGTGCTTGTGCATGACGGCACTCCTTGGGTGGGTGAGCTCGGCCTCCGGCCTGCCCATCACAGCATAGCCGTCGCCGGGGCGCGGGGCCGAACGCGGTGGCCACAAACGACAGAGCCCGCCGATGGGCGGGCTCTGTCGGCGGCGGGCCGGCTTACTTCTTGCTGGCGCGCTTGCGCTCGTTCTCGGTCAGGTGCTTCTTGCGCAGCCGGATGTGGTTCGGGGTGATCTCGACCAGCTCGTCGTCATCGAGGAACTCGATGGCCTGCTCCAGGGTGAAGCGAACCGGCGGCGTGAGCACCAGGTTCTCGTCGTTGCCGGAGGCGCGCATGTTGTCGAGCTTCTTGGCCTTGGTAGGATTCACCACCATGTCCTCGGCGCGGTTGTTGATGCCCACCAGCATGCCCTCGTAGACCTCGGTGCCGTGCTCGATGATCAGCTTGCCGCGATCCTGCAGAGCGAACAGGGCGTAGGCCAGGGCCTTGCCGGAGACCATGGAGACCAGCACGCCGTTGCGACGCTCCACCGAGGCGTCCGGCTTGAGCGAGCCGTAGTGGTCGAAGCGGCTGGTGAGGATGCCGGTGCCGGAGGTCAGGGTCAGGAACTGGCCGCGGAAGCCGATCAGCCCACGCGCCGGGATGATGAAGTCCAGGCGCACGCGGCCCTTGCCGTCCGGGTTCATGTTCTTGAGCTCGCCCTTGCGGTAGCCGAGCTCTTCCATGATGGAGCCCTGGTGCTGCTCCTCGCAGTCGATGATCACTTCCTCGTAGGGCTCCTGCTTCTCCCCGTCGATCTCGCGGATGATCACCTCGGGACGCCCCACGGCCAGCTCGAAGCCCTCGCGGCGCATGCTCTCGATCAGCACCGAGAGGTGCAGCTCGCCGCGCCCGGAGACGATGAACTTCTCGGGGCTGTCGCCCTGCTCGACGCGCAGCGCCACGTTGTGGATCAGCTCCTGCTCGAGGCGATCCTTGATGTTGCGGCTGGTGACGAACTTGCCGTCCTTGCCGGCGAAGGGCGAGTCGTTGACCTGGAAGGTCATGGAGACGGTCGGCTCGTCGACGGTCAGCGCCGGCAGCGCCTCGACGGCGGCCGGGTCGCACAGGGTATCGGAGATCGCCAGGGCGTCGATGCCGGTGATGCAGACGATGTCGCCGGCGGTGGCCTCGTCGGTCTGCACCCGCTCCAGGCCCAGGTGGGTCATCACCTGGCCGATCTTGCCGCGGCGCTCCTGGCCTTCCTTGCTGACCACGGTGACCTGCTGGTTCGGCTTGACGCTGCCGCGGGTGATGCGGCCCAGGCCGATGACGCCGACGTAGCTGTTGTAGTCCAGCGCCGAGACCTGCATCTGGAAGGGACCGTCGAGCTCGACCTTGGGCGGCTCGACGATGTCGATGATCGACTGGAACATCGGCGTCATGTCCTCGGCCAGCTGGTCCGGTTCGGGACCCGCGATGCCGTTGAGGGCCGAGCAGTAGATGATCGGGAAGTCGAGCTGCTCGTCGCTGGCGCCGAGGTTGTCGAACAGGTCGAAGATCTGGTCGATGACGTAGTCAGGGCGCGCGCCGGGGCGGTCGATCTTGTTGACCACGACGATCGGCTTCAGGCCCTGGTCGAAGGCCTTCTGGGTCACGAAGCGGGTCTGGGGCATCGGGCCGTCGACGGCGTCGACCAGCAGCAGCACGGAGTCGACCATCGACATCACGCGCTCGACCTCGCCGCCGAAGTCGGCGTGTCCGGGGGTGTCGACGATGTTGATGTGGTAGTCCTGGCCGTCGGGGGCCTGCCAGCGGATCGCCGTGTTCTTGGCCAGGATGGTGATGCCGCGCTCCTTCTCCTGGTCGTTGGAGTCCATGATCCGCTCCTGCCCCTCGGCCTTGCGGTCGAGAGTGCCGGACTGGCTGAGCAGTTTGTCGACCAGGGTGGTCTTGCCGTGGTCGACGTGAGCGATGATGGCGATGTTGCGAAGATTCTCGATCACGACGGGATCCTGCTGACAAAATTGGGGGCGCATTATAGGGGCAGGGCGATGACGGCTACCAGCTTTGTCGCCGTGAATCTTCCGTCACGACCAGATATCAGTGGCTTGGAACGGGCCGAAAGGGCCGCCAGCGGGCGCTTCAGGCCTCGATGGCGGTGACGCGCGCCTGGCAGGCATGCAGCCGCGCGATCAGGTCGGGCAGGGCCTCGGCGTCCAGCGAGGGGTCGCAGCCGCCGATGCGCTCGAACCAGGCGCGGGAGACGCAGAGGGTATCGGTGAGGGCGCGGTGGCGCAGGCGCTGCCAGAACAGCGACAGCCGGTTGGGGCGGCCGGCCGTCAGCACCACGGCGTCCCGGACGTGGTGTTCGACCTCGGCCAGGGTGTCCACCAGCCAGGCCGGCGAGAGGGGGCGCCCCGGGGCCGGAAACAGCAGCGCCTGGCCCTGGCTGTGGGCCACCACGGTGTTGAGGCGGTCACCGAGCGGGGTCCCCTCGGTGGCGATCAGGTGGACGTCGTGGCGAGTGGCCAGGCGGTGCAGGCGCGCATCGCCGGTATCGTCGGCCAGCAGCACCTCGAGGTGCAGGTCGCGGCGCTGTCGCAGGGGCCTCAGCGCCGCCAGGCGTCGCGGCAGGCCGGCACCCGAGGCGCGGGCATCGAGGAGGATGCTGCAGACGATCATGCTCGGGTCGGCTCCCCTGGTTGGGCGCTGGGCGTCGGAATGGCGCTCACTCCAGAACCCGCGCCACCCCTCCGGGGGGTCGCGCCACCCCGGGCCGGCGCCGTCATGTAAACGAGTGTAGTTTTTGGTGTTAACACGTATCAACGGACGCCGGACTGATATTTCTGTGTTGCCAAGCTGACCTTCCGACTGTCGCCCGCATGAGAGAGGTCATGGCGGCAAGGGAGCGCGAGGTGACAGAGGACGCTTGCTTGCTTCAATGCGGTGCAACTGGCGATCTAGCTGCACGCAAATGGTGCGGAAGGGGGCGAGGCACGCCACGCCGATGGCCCGGGTTGCGATTCTGGTGCACGGAAGGTGGCAGGAAGTTTTGATAAAGCTTCATTTTTATCAATGGGTTATGGGCAGGGTGTCGTGAGATGGTGCAAGATTGGCACGCACCCTGCATTCCTCTTGGCAGGCCATGCGGCGGCATCGTGGCCGTGGGCACCGGCCCGACGACATGCTACAACGTCGTGGGAACCGGCCCGCACCACGGCCCCGCCACCGCTCCAGCTTTTCAGCCCAGCTCACTGTGGAGGACCTCATGTCCGAGAAGACGCTCGCCCTGATTGAAGAACATGACGTGAAGTGGATCGACCTGCGCTTCACCGACACCAAAGGCAAGGAACAGCACGTCACCATTCCGGCCCGTGACGTCGACGAGGAGTTCTTCGAGAACGGCCAGATGTTCGACGGCTCCTCCATCTCCGGCTGGAAGGGCATCAACGAGTCCGACATGATCCTGCGCCCGGAAGACGGCACCGGCTTCCTCGACCCCTTCACCGAAGATGCCACCCTGATCCTGCGCTGCGACATCATCGAGCCGGCCACCATGCAGGGCTATGAGCGTGATCCGCGCTCCATCGCCAAGCGCGCCGAGGCCTACCTGCAGTCCTCCGGCCTGGGCGACACCGCCTTCTTCGGCCCGGAGCCCGAGTTCTTCATCTTCGACGAGGTGCACTGGAAGGCCGACATCGAAGGCGCCATGTACAAAATCACCTCCGAGGAGGGCGCCTGGGCCACCGACCGCCAGGTCGAGGGCGGCAACCTGGCGCACCGTCCGCGGGTCAAGGGCGGCTACTTCCCGGTGCCCCCGGTCGACAGCTTCCACGACATCCGTGGCGCCATGTGCAACACCCTCGAGGCCATCGGTCAGACCGTCGAGGTGCACCACCATGAGGTCGCCAACGCCGGCCAGAACGAGATCGGCGTCAAGTTCAACACCCTGGTGAAGAAGGCCGACGAACTTCAGGAAATGAAGTACGTGGTGCACAACGTCGCCCACGCCTACGGCAAGACGGCCACCTTCATGCCCAAGCCGCTGGTCGGCGACAACGGCTCCGGTATGCACGTCCACCAGTCCTTCTGGAAGGACGGCCAGAACCAGTTCGCCGGCGACGAGTACGCGGGCCTCTCCGAGATGGCGCTCTACTACATCGGCGGCATCATCAAGCACGCCCGTGCCCTGAACGCCTTCACCAACGCCTCCACCAACTCCTACAAGCGTCTGGTGCCGGGCTTCGAGGCGCCGGTCATGCTGGCCTACAGCGCCCGCAACCGCTCCGCCTCCATCCGCATTCCCTACACCGCGAGCCCCAAGGGCAAGCGCGTCGAGGCTCGTTTCCCCGACCCGACCGCCAACCCCTACCTGTGCTTCGCGGCGATGCTGATGGCCGGCATCGACGGCATTAAGAACAAGATCCATCCTGGCGACGCCATGGACAAGAACCTCTATGACCTGCCGCCGGAAGAGGGCAAGTCCATCCCGACCGTCGCCGAGAGCCTGGACCAGGCCCTCGAGGCGCTGGACGCCGACCGCGCCTTCCTGACCGAGGGTGGCGTCTTCACCGACGACATGATCGATGCCTACATCGAGCTGCTCGAGGAAGACGTGGAGCGCCTGCGCATGACCACTCATCCGGTCGAGTTCGACATGTACTACAGCTGCTGAGCCCGCGGCGCCCCGGCGCCGCCCTCCGCATCGCAAGAGGCACGCCCCGGGCGTGCCTCTTTTTTATGCGAGTCGCCGCCGGTCGCAGCGGGTCAATCGAGCAGCATATGGCCGACGAGGCCCAGCGCGAAGCCGAGTACCGCGCCCAGGGGCGGCCCCCAGTGGCGCTCGAGCCTGGCCTGGGGCGCGAGGTCCTGGAACACCGAATAGAGGATGCCGCCGGCGGCGAACAGCATGATCATCGCCACTGCCGTGGGGTAGGGCGCCAGCCACAGGAAACCGCCCAGCCCGGCCAGCGGCCCCAGCCAGGCCATGGCGAAGAACAGGCCGATCAGCCGCCGGCTGGTGTAGGGGGTGGAGCGGCGCAGCTCGTGGTAGGCGTTGAAGCCCTCGGGCAGGTTCTGCAGGGCCATCAGGCCGGCGAGCAGCAGGCTGCCGCTGCTGCCGTGGGCGAAGGCCGCGCCCAGGGCCAGGGCCTCGGGCACGAAGTCCGCCAGCATGGCGGCCAGCTGGCTGGCCGAGGTGCCGCTGCGGTTGAGGGCGATGTCCAGGGCCATGAACGCCATCCCGCCGGCCACGAAGCAGGCCGTGGCGGTGGCGATATCGAGGGCCGGCAGGCTGTCCGGCACCAGCACCAGCGCCACGGCGGAGAGCAGGGCCCCGCCGCCGAAGGCGATGATACCGTGGCGCAGCTCGTTCTCGAGCCAGTCGATCGGGATGCACTCCACCCGCGCCAACCAGGCGCCCAGGGGCATCGCCATGCCGGCCATCAGGGTGAGGACGATTACCGTCTGCCAGGCGTCCATGCCGCGTCTCCTCTCGTCATCGGGCCGTGTCATCCCCGGCCTCGGCGTCAATGTCGCCCGGAAACGCTATCCGCGTTCCTCGGGGGCGGCTTCTAGGCTAGTCTTGCATCATAAAGGGAAACCCATCGGCAACGCAGGAATCGGCGCATGAACAAGGCACTGGCCATGGTGGCGCTGGGGCTGTCGTTGAGCCTGGCGGCTCACGCCCAGACCATCTACCGCACCACCGACGCCCAGGGCAACGTGGTCTTCACCGACAACCCCGACGGCGGCGGCGAGGCGGTGACCCTCGACCCGCTCACCGTGGTGCCGAGCCCCGGCGAGACGGCGGGCATGGCGCCCGCGGTGCAAGGAGCGCAGGGCGCGCCCGAGGCGGCGGCGCCGGGGCAGCCGTTCATGCCCTACGATCGCTTCGGCATCCTCTCGCCCGGCCAGGAGGAGACCCTGCCCACCGGCGCGGCCGGCAACGTCCAGGTGACTCTTGGCATCCAACCCGAGCTGCGCGAGGACCATCGGGTGCGCCTGCTGGTGGATGGCCGGGTCAGCCAGACGGCCATGCATACCGATACCTTCCTGCTCAACAACCTCCCGCGCGGCGAGCACGTGCTCCAGGCCGAGCTGCTGGACGGCAGCGGGGCGGTGCGCCACCGCAGCTCGCCGGTGACCCTCTACGTGCAGCGGGCCAGCGTCAATCTCCCCCGCAACCCCAACAACCCGAGCGGTTAGCTCACCCCTCGCCGGACACATCGGCCGCCGTGTCCGGACGGCACCCATCGGCCCTGTCGCGAGCCTGTGCCTCGCGACGATGGGCGCTTCGACGCCTTCGATCACGCCGACCGGGTGAAGGAGGGGCGCGCCTTCCAGCATCTCGAGCGGCTGCGCGACGGGCCGCGCAAGGCGGGCGACGATCGCCCGCCCCGGCATCACCCTCCCCGGCATCACCCTCTCCGATACCCCGGGCCACCCCCGCAGTCCCATCCCCGGCACGATCCGTCGCCGCGCGACGCCTCCTGAGCGTTCGGCTCGCTCGATCGGCTGCACATGAACGGGCGTTCGACGATCGGTTGCACTAAAATGGTGCGCCAAGATGGGGCGGTCCTGCCCTGGAAAGGCGCCACCCGCCGCCTCACGAGGTGGCGCGCTTCTTGCAGGTCCTCCCCAGTGCAGGCTCACGGCGCCTCCTCGCGAGGCGCCCACCGAACCGGGCAGGACGGCTTCATGTATCGACGCTTGATGGAACACCTCACCACCGCGGTGCTGCTGCTCGACGGCGAGCTGCGGTTGCGCTGGATGAACCCGGCCGCCGAGGCGCTGCTGGCGCTCAGCCTGAGTCGCCTGCAGGGCCAGCCGCTGCCCGACCTGGTAGAGGGGGAGGAGGACCTCGGCGGGCTGCTGGCCAAGGCCCGCGACGAGTTCCACCCCTTCACCCAGCGCGAGGCGCGCCTGATCCGGCCCACCGGCGAGCCGCTGACCGTCGACTACACCGTCACCCCCCTCGGCCCGAACGAGCTGCTGCTGGAGATGGAGCCCCGGGACCGGCTGCTGCGCATCTCCCGGGAGGAGGCGCTGCAGACCCGCCAGGAGACCATCAAGGTGCTGGCCCGGGGGCTGGCCCACGAGGTCAAGAACCCCCTGGGCGGCATCCGCGGGGCGGCCCAGCTGCTGGAGCGGGACCTCGATGATCCGGGTCTCCAGGAGTTCACGCGAATCATCATCGAGGAGGTCGATCGCCTGCGCGACCTCGTCGATTCGATGCTCGGGCCCAACCGGATGGTGCGCCACGATCCGCTCAACATTCACAAGGTGCTCGAGCGGGTGCGCTCGCTGCTGATCGTCGAGCACCCGGCGGTATGGATCGAGCGCGACTACGACCCCAGCCTCCCGGAGCTCGCCGGCGACGAGGCGCAGATGATCCAGGCGCTGCTCAACGTGGCGCGCAACGCCGTGGAGGCGATGACCGAGGCCGAGACCCCGTCGCCGCGGCTGACGCTGCGTACCCGCGCCCGTCGCCAGTTCACCCTGGGCGCCGAGCGCCATCGGCTGGTCTGCGAGGTGGCGATCACCGACAACGGCCCGGGGATCCCCGAGGCGCTGCGTGAGACGCTCTTCTATCCCATGGTCTCCGGGCGCGCCGAGGGCAGCGGCCTGGGCCTCTCGATCGCCCAGTCGATCCTGCACCAGCACCAGGGGCTGATCGAGTGCGACTCGCGCCCCGGCCATACCCAATTCCGACTGCTGATTCCGCTGGAGAAGCGCCATGACTGATGCCGCCCGCGTCGTTGTCGTCGACGACGATCGCGCCATTCGCTGGGTGCTGGAGCGTGCCCTGGCCCAGCCCGACCTCGAGGTGGAGACCTTCGAGCGCGCCGACCGTGCCCTCGAGCGCCTGCTCGAGGCCCCGCCGGAGGTGCTGGTCACCGATATCCGCATGCCGGGGCTCGACGGCCTGGACCTGATGGCCCGGGTGCGCGAGGCCCACCCGGAGCTGCCGGTGATCGTGATGACCGCCCACTCCGACCTCGACAGCGCCGTGGCCTCCTACCAGGGAGGCGCCTTCGAGTACCTGCCCAAGCCCTTCGACGTCGACGAGGCGCTCGCCCTGGTGCGCCGGGCCGTGGCCCACGCCCGCGAGCGCCAGCGCCCGGTCAGCGTGCCCGAGGGGCTGGATGCCGAGATCATCGGCGAGGCGCCGGCGATGCAGGAGGTGTTCCGGGCCATCGGCCGGCTCTCCCACTCGCACATCACGGTGCTGATCAACGGCGAGTCGGGTACCGGCAAGGAGCGCGTCGCCCGCGCCCTGCACCAGCACAGCCCACGGGCCGGCAATCCCTTCATCGCGCTCAACATGGCGGCGATCCCGAAGGACCTGATCGAGTCGGAGCTGTTCGGCCACGAGAAGGGGGCCTTCACCGGCGCCACAGCCCAGCGCCAGGGGCGCTTCGAGCAGGCCAACGGCGGCACCCTGTTCCTCGACGAGATCGGCGACATGCCCGCCGAGACCCAGACCCGCCTGCTGCGGGTGCTAGCCGACGGCGAGTTCTACCGGGTCGGCGGCCACACCTCGGTGAAGGTCGACGTGCGCATCATCGCCGCCACCCACCAGAACCTCGAGACCCTGGTGAATGACGGGCGCTTCCGGGAGGATCTGTTCCACCGCCTCAACGTGATCCGCGTGCACCTGCCCACCCTGGCCGAGCGTCGCGAGGACATCCCGCGGCTGGCCCGTCACTTCCTCTCCGAGGCGGCCAAGGAGCTCGCCACCGACATTAAGGTGCTGACCCCCGAGGCCGAGGCCCATATCACCCGGCTGCCCTGGCCGGGCAACGTCCGCCAGCTCGAGAACACCTGTCGCTGGCTGACCGTGATGGCCTCCGGCCGCGAGGTGCTGGTCGAGGACCTGCCACCGGAGCTTCGCGAGCCCGGCGTCACCGAGGGACGGATCGGCGACTGGCGCACCGCCTTCCGCGACTGGGCCGACCGCGCGCTGAGCGACGGCCACACCCACCTGCTCGAGGAGGCGGTGCCGGACTTCGAGCGCATCCTGATCGAGACCGCCCTCAAGCACACCGGCGGGCGCAAGGGCGAGGCCGCCGAGCTGCTGGGGTGGGGGCGCAATACGCTCACCCGCAAGCTCAAGACCCTGCTGCCGGCGCTGGCGGATGGAGATTGAGGAGGCACTGCCGCTGACCAAAACTCACGAGCGCATCCTGATCGAGACCGCCCTCAAGCACACCGGCGGGCCCTCTCCACAAGACCGGCGAGGCCGCCGAGCTGCTGGGCTGGGGGCGCAATACGCTTACCCGCAAGCTCAAGACCCTGCTGCCGGCGCTGGCGGAGGACTAAGTCGAGAGACGGCTCACGCTCTGTGGTGCTGTCACTGTGACTCCAACGACGAGGGGCGCCGGCATGCCGGCGCCCCTTTTCCGTGTCGGGCGACGCCCTGGGGGGCGACGCGCGATCAGCCGCGGTCGAGCGGCCGGGTGCGCTCCTCGAGCCAGGCCAGGGACTCGCCCTCGAGGTACGGCGCGAGCCGGCCGCGGACCTCGGCGTGGTAGGCGTCGAGCCAGTCCGCCTCGGCGGCGTCGAGCAGGGCGACGTCGAGGCAGCGGGTGTCGATGGGGCACAGGGTCAGCGTCTCGAAGCGCAGGAAGTGGCCGAAGTCGCTCGCCTCGGCGGGCCGGTTGGCGACCAGGTTCTCGATGCGCACGCCCCACTCGCCCGGGCGATACACGCCGGGCTCGATGGAGGTGATCATCCCCGCGCGCATGGCGGTGTGGGGCGCCACCGGGGCGCCGGAACTGATCACCTGGGGCCCCTCGTGGACGTTCAGGAAGTAGCCCACGCCGTGGCCGGTGCCGTGGCCGTAGTCGCGGCCGGTGGCCCACAGCGGCGCCCGGGCGATGGCGTCCAGGCGCGGCGCGGCGATGCCCTCCGGGAACCGGGCCCGGGACAGCGCGATGGTGCCCTTGAGCACCAGGCTGGAGTCCTCGCGCTGGGCCGCCGAGACCTTGCCCACCGGCACCATTCGGGTGATGTCGGTGGTGCCGCCGTGGTACTGGCCGCCGGAGTCGATCAGCAGCAGGCCGTCGCCCGCGATCACCGCGTGGGCCTCGGGCGTGGCCCGGTAGTGGGGCAGGGCGCCGTTGGCGTTGAAGGCGGCGATGGTATTGAAGCTCTCGCTGACGAAGTGGGGATCCCGGGCGCGCTCCTCGCGCAGCCGCGTCTCCACGTCCAGCTCGGTAACCCGCTCGCCTTCGGACAGCGCCCGCTCCAGCCAGGCGAAGAAGCGGCACAGGGCGGCCCCGTCGGCCTCCATGGTGCGGCGCACGTGGGCCAGCTCGGCGTCGCTCTTGCGGCCCTTGTCCAGGGTGCTGGGCTGGAAGGCCTCGACCACCGCCATCTCGGCGGGCAGCGCCTCGCGGGTGCCCAGGGTCAGCCGGGTCGGGTCGAGCAGCACGCGCTCATCGGCGGGCAGGGCGGCGAGCCGCGCGCGCCAGGCGTCGTAGGGCGCGACGGCGATGCCGTCGGCGGCCAGCGCCGCCTCGAGCTCGGCCTCGAGGCTGCCGGGGGCGACGAACAGGGTGGCGGTGTCGCGGCCGATCAGCAGATGGGCGAGAAACACCGGGTTGTAGGCGACGTCGTCGCCGCGCAGCTGAGTCAGCCAGGCGATGTCGTCCAGGGTCGAGATCGGGTGCCAGTCGGCGCCGTGCTCGGCCATGGCCGCGCGAAGCCGCGCCAGGCGCTCGGGGCGGATCTCGTCCCGGAAGGCGGCGGGCTGGGCATACAGCGGCTGGGCGGGCAGCGCCGGGCGGTCGGGCCAGACGGTGTCGAGCAGGTCCAGGTCGCCGCGTCGGGCGATGCTGACCGGGCCGAGGATCTCCTCCATCTGCCGGGCGTGGGCCAGCGAGACCACCTGGGCGTCGTAGCCGAGGGTGGCGCCGGCCGGCAGGCGCTCGGCCAGCCAGCTCATGGGCGCCGTCGCCTGGCCCTGGACGAGCTTCATCATCTCGATGCCGGAGCCCGCGAGCTGCGCCTCGGCCTGCACGAAGTAGCGGCTGTCGACCCACAGCCCGGCGGTCTCCTGGGTGACCACCAGGGTGCCCACCGAGCCGTCGAAGCCGGAGAGCCAGGCGCGGCCGGCCCAGTGCTCGGGCAGGTACTCGGAGTTGTGGGGGTCGGACGAGGGCAGCCACCAGGCGTCGATGGCGTGCTCGCGCATGGCGTCGCGCAGGGCGGCGAGACGGGCCGCGGGGGTCGTGGGGGCGTGGCTCATGTCAGGCTCCGGTGGTGGATGAGGAGGGGGACGAGGCGGCGGCCTCGCGCTGGCCGCCCTTGAGCATGCGGCCGATCAGCGGCGTCAGCAGCGCCAGCACCAGGGCACAGAGTACCAGTGCCACGGCCGAGCGGCCGAACAGCGCCGGCAACTCGGCGAGCTTGTCGGCGCTGACGTTGCCGCCGATCAGCCCGGCCACCAGGTTGCCCAGCGCCAGGGAGGTGAACCACAGGCCCATCAGCTGGCCGCGGATGCGCCGGGGCGCCAGGGTGCTCATGGTGGAGAGGCCCACCGGGCTCAGGCACATCTCGCCGAGGGTCAGCAGCAGCAGGCTGGCGGTGATCCACAGCGGCGAGACCAGGCCGTCGCCGACGAGCACCTGGCGCGCGGCGAGCATCATCAGGCCGAAGCCGGCGGCGGCGAACAAGAGCCCCATCACGAACTTGGTGGCGCTGCCCGGCTCCAGGCCGCGGCGGCCCAGGGCCGGCCATAGCCAGCCGAACAGCGGGCCGAGCAGGATGATGAAGACGGCGTTGAGCGACTGGAACCAGACCGTGGGGATCTCCCAGCCGAACAGCGCACGGTCGGTGTAGTCGTTGGCGAAGAGGTTGTAGGAGGTGGGCTGCTGCTCGAAGGAGGCCCAGAAGAAGGCCGAGGCGACGATCAGCAGGAAGGCCACCACCACCCGGGCGCGCTCCCGGGTGTCGAGGCCGGCGAAGGCCATCAGGTAGACGAAGAAGCCCAGCGCGCAGGCGATGATCACGCTGGTCATCGCCTCGGCGATCGCCACCGGCTCTAGCCGGATCACGCCGACGGCCGCGAGGCCGACCAGGGCGGCGGCAAGGATCGACAGCCCCGAGACCGCCAGCCCCACCCCACGGCGCTGGACCGCCGGGGCGTCCCAGCCGGCGTCGCGGCCGCGTTCGGCGTCGGCGCGCCGCATGGCGGGGATCGCCCAGAGGCGGAAGATCAGCAGCGCGGCCAGCATGCCGAGCCCGCCGATGCCGAAGCCCCAGTGCCAACCGCCGCGCTCGATCAGAAGGCCCGTCATCAGCGGGGCCAGCAGGGCGCCGAGGTTGATGCCCATGTAGAAGATCGCGAAGCCGCCGTCGCGGCGCGCGTCGCCCTCGTCGTAGAGGCTGCCCACCATCACGGTGATGCAGGTCTTGAACAGCCCCGAGCCGAACACGATCAGCAGCAGGCCGACGAAGAAGGCGGTGGCGCCCCACAGTGCCGAGAGGGCGATGGCCAGGTGGCCCAGGGCGATCAGGAGCGAGCCGTACCAGACGGCGCGGCGCTGGCCGAGCCAGTTGTCGGCCAGCCAGCCGCCGGGCAGAGCCGAGAGGTAGATGGCGCCGGCGTAGATGCCGACGATGGCCGCGGCGTCCTCGCGGCTGAAGCCCAGGCCGCCCTCGGCGAGGCCGGCGGCCATGAACAGCACCAGCAGCGGGCGGATGCCGTAGTAGGAGAAGCGCTCCCACATCTCGGTGAAGAACAGCGAGCCCAGCGGGCGGGGGTGGCCGAAGAAGCCGCGATCCCCTCCGGACGTCGCGGCGGGAGCATCGGAAGTCGAGGACATGAAGCGTCTGCCTTGTAAGGGGGTTGTAGCGTCGGGGCCGCGTCGAACCGCACGATGCCAGACATCAGCGCTGTATCGTGTCGGATTTTGTGGGTTTTCTTCTGCAAGGCGCGGCCATGGCAGACGATTCTATGGAAATTTGTTAGCCGGCGAAATGATGGCGCCGGCGCGCGCGATGGCCATCGTGCGCATGGCGGTGCCAGAATGGAGCCTCCAAGGAGAGATTGCCCATGACGCAGATGAGCTGGGAGCGGCTGCTCGACCCGGGGCGGCTGCACGACCGGCGCGGCGCGCGCCCCGGAAGCGGGCGCGGCGAGATCGGCCGCAGCCCCTTTCACAAGGATCACGACCGGATCGTCTTCGCCGGCTCCTTCCGCCGCCTGGGGCGCAAGACCCAGGTACACCCGCTGACCGACAACGACCATATCCACACCCGCCTGACCCACTCGCTGGAGGTGGGCTGCGTGGGCCGGTCGCTGGGCATGATCGTCGGCGAGCGGCTGAGCGAGCGCCTGCCGGCCTGGATCACCCCCGCCGACCTGGGGGTGATCGTCCAGGCGGCGTGCCTCGGCCACGACATCGGCAACCCGCCCTTCGGCCACGCCGGCGAGTACGCGATCCGCGACTGGTTCGCCCGTGCCGAGGTCGACGGCAGCGGCCTGCTCGACGGGCTCTCGCCCCGGGAGCGCGAGGACCTGCTCACCTACGAGGGCAACGCCCAGGGCTTTCGCATCGTCACCCAGATCGAGTACAACCAGTTCCGCGGCGGCATGCGCCTGACCACGGCGACCCTCGGCACCCTGCTCAAGTACCCCTGGACCGTCGAGCACGGCGGGGCGGCCGGCAAGTTCGGCTGCTACCAGAGCGAGCGGGCGCTGCTCGAGGAGGTGGCCGACCGGCTCGGCCTGCTGCCCCGGGGCGACGGGCGCTGGTGCCGCCACCCGCTGGCCTGGCTGGTCGAGGCGGCCGACGACATCTGCTACGCCCTGCTCGACCTCGAGGACGGCCTGGAGATGGGCATCCTGGGCTTCGAGGAGGTGGCCGAGATCCTCACCCAGATCGCCGGCGGCGCCCCGCCGGACTATCCCGAGATGCAGGCGAGCGGCGTCTCCCAGCGTCGGCGCATCGCCGCCCTGCGCGGCGCGGCCATGGAGCGGGCGGTGAGCGACGTCGGCGCGGTCTTCGTGCAGCACGAGGCGGAGCTCCTGGGCGGGCGCCTCCAGGAGGACCTGCTGGAGCTCTGCCACCCGGACCTCGGCTGGGGCGTGAAGATGGCCAAGCAGCTGGCCCGCAAGCGGATCTTCCAGAACGAGCGCAAGGCCAAGCTGGAGATCGGCGCCTATACCACCCTGGGGATCCTGCTGGAGGCCTTCATCGGCGCCGCCCATGAGCTGCACTACCAGGGGCGCTCCACCTTCAAGCACCAGCGGGTGCTGGCGCTGATCGGCGAGAACACCCCGCGCCCCTCCTGGAGCCTCTACGACAGCTACCGGCGCATGCTCGACTTCATCGGCGGCATGACCGACCACTATGCGGTCGACCTGGCCCAGGAGATGGGCGGTCGGCTGAGGGGCGACTGAGCGTGGCGGGCTGGCGGCGAGCGCGGCGGGGCGTGGCGGCGGCGCTGCTGGTCGGCGTCGCGGCGCTCGCGCAGGCCCCGGGTGTGGTGCCGGCGCAGGCGCCGGTCACGATGGCGGTGCAGGAGGCCGAAGCGCGTGCCCCCCTCGCGGCGCTCTCGGCCGAGGGCTTTTCGCACTACACCCTGGCGCTGACCTGGCACCCCGGCTTCTGCGCGAGTCGCGCGCGCCCGCCGCGGGAGTGCCGCGAGCCGGCCCTGGCCGAGGGCGCCGACCGCGGCTTCGTGCTCCATGGCCTCTGGCCCTCGCTGCCCGAGCGCTTCGCCGAGCGGGGCGTCGACCGCCGCCGCTGGTGGCGGGAGGGGTGCTTTCTCGAGCGGCCTCGCCCCGACGGTGGCTTCTGTCGCGCCCATCCGCCGCTGGCGCTGCCGGCGGCGCTGGCGCGTCGCCTCGACGCGGCGATGCCGGGGCGGGCCAGCTGCCTGGATCGTTACCAGTACGCCAAGCACGCCGCCTGCCTGGCGCTGCCCGAGGCCGATTATATCGCGGCCTCGGTGGCGCTGGTCGAGGCGGTCAACGAGAGCGCCTTCGCCGCCTTCGTGACGCTCAACCAGGGCGGCGAGGTGGCGCGCAATGCCCTGATCGACGCCTTCGAGGCGGCCTTCGGCGAGGGCACCGGGCGGGCGCTGCGGCTCTCCTGCGGCGGCCGAGGCAACCGCCTGCTCACCGAGGTGCGCATCGGCATCGCCGCCGACCGCCTGGCGGACTTCCCGGCGGCCGAGAGCCTGGTGCGCCAGGGGCGCGGGCGCTGCGCGACCCGGGTGCGCATCGCCCGCCTCGAGTGAGGGGAGGCGGGCTCAGGCCGCGGGCGGCGGGCTCGACAGGCCGGCGTGTCGGCGCAGGACGACGAGGGCGGCGTCGTGAAGGGCGGGGTCGAGCTCGCCCGGGGCGTCCTCGCTCAGGCGCCGCGCCAGGCCCTCGCCGTTGACCACCAGCAGGTCCTCGGCGGCGTCTTCCTGTTCGACCCGCCAGCCGGGCAGCGCCAGCACGCCCTGGACCGGTACCGCCTGGCCCACCTGGCGCTCCAGCCAGCTCGACAGCCACTGCGCCGCGGCGCGGGTCCGGTGCAGCGGCGCCCGCTCGCTCCAGCCGGGGAAGCGCAGCCGCGCGGCCTCGACGACGACGCGGTTGTCCTCCTGCCCGCTCGGGGAGAGGGCCGGCGTGCGGGCGCGGGTCTCGACCACGAAGATGCCGTGGGGCGTGACCGCGACGTGGTCGAGGGAGCGGCCGTCGCCCGGCACGTCGTGGAAGACGTAGTAGGGGTGCCCCTCGGGACGGATCAGCCGTTCGAGCTCCTGGCCCACGGCCAGCTCGCAGGCGAGCCCCAGCTTGAGCCGTCGGATGCGCTGGAAGTCGCGGATCAGGCGGAAGCAGAACACTAGCACCAGCAGGGTGCTCAGGGCGCCGTAGAGGGCCCATTCGATCCAGTTCTGCTCGCTGGCGAAGAGCATGCGTCCCATGCCGTAGACCAGCGGCGCCAGGACGACGATGGGGCCCAGGGCGCCATCGAGGAAGAGGCCGGCGAAGGCGCGGTCGAGGCGGTCGCGCAGGCCCTGGCCGGGCTCCTTGAGCGGGTGGGCGTCGAAGGGCGAGTGCACCCGGGCATCGTGCAGGTTGCGCAGCGCCAGCACGATCACGGCGGTAGCCGCCAGCGGAAACAGGAAGATCAGCGGCAGCAGGTATTCCAGCCAGGCCATCGGGTGTCCTTGCCCTGAGGGGGAGGCTCCATTCTAGACAACCTGCCCCCCGGGGGGCCATGCTCATTCGGCGCGATCGGCGAGGCCCGGGACGCGGGCATGAGGAGGCAGAGAGGAGGCAGAGGTGAGGCAGCCAAGAGAGACAGCCAACGAGTCCGACCTGGAGGCCCTGGCGACCTTCGTCCGCCGCCATCCGCGGCTCGCCGTGCTCACGGGCGCCGGCATCAGCACCGCCAGCGGCATCCCCGACTACCGCGACGACCGGGGCGACTGGAAGCGCCCGCCACCGATGCAGCACCAGGCCTTCATGGGCAGCCACGCCGCCCGCCAGCGCTACTGGGCCCGGGCGCTGGTCGGCTTTCGCACCCTGCAGGAGGCGACCCCCAACGCCGCCCATGCCGCGCTGGCGCGGCTCGAGGCGCGGGGCTACGTGAACGGCGTGATCACCCAGAATGTCGACGGCCTGCACCAGCGGGCCGGCTCGCGGCGGGTGATCGACCTGCATGGCCGGGCCGACCGGGTGCGCTGCATGGGCTGCGGTGCCCGGCGCATGCGCCACGACCTGCATGCGGAGCTGGCCGAGCGCAATCCCCACTGGCGGGAGGTCGGCGCCCGGGCGGGACCCGACGGCGACGCCGACCTCGAGGCCGACTTCGCCGACTTCCGGGTGCCCGGCTGCTCGCGCTGCGGCGACGGCATCTACAAGCCGGACGTGGTGTTCTTCGGCGACAGCGTGCCGCGCGCCACCGTGGAGGCCGCCTTCGATCTGCTCGAGGAGAGCGACGCCCTGCTGGTGGTGGGCTCCTCGCTGATGGTCTTCTCCGGGTTCCGCTTCGCCCGGGCCGCGGCCAAGGCGGGGCGGCCCATCGCCTGCCTCAACCTCGGCCGAACCCGCGCCGACGACCTCTACGCCCTCAAGGTGGCGGCCTCCGCCGAGGCCCTGGCAGGGCTCAGCGAGGCGCTGGACGCCGGCCCGGACGAGGCCCTCAGCCGCCGGCCAGCTTGACCCGGTAGCCGCGCTGCTCGAGCTCGGCCTTGAGCACCTCGCGCTGGTCGCCCTGGATCTCGATCACGCCGTCCTTCAAGGCGCCGCCGGTGCCGCAGCGCTTCTTGAGCGCCTTGGCCAGGGTCTTGAGCGCGTCGGCCGGCAGCGGCACGCCCTCGATCAGGGTCACGCCCTTGCCCTTGCGGCCCTTGGTCTCGCGACGCAGGCGGACGATGCCGTCCAGGTCGGCCAGGCGCGCCTGTTCGGCGGCCTCGACGCAGCGGCAGTCGTCGATCGGCTGGCGGCACTCGGGACAGGTGTCGCCGTGCTCGGTGGAGTAGACCAGCCCGCCGAGCTGCTCCTTCAGGGATGCCATGGGGCCTCCTCGCGCTGTGGTGTGTCGATGCGGCGATGATAGTCCTCCCGGCGGCGGGCTGCATCCGCCGGGCGATACCGGGCCGCCGGCGGGCCGGGCTAAATCATCGGAGGGAAGCGGAGGGGCGGCGATCAGGCGTGGGCGGCCAGGGCGCGGGTCGTCTCCAGGTGGGCGATGACCGTGGGGAGCTGGAACATGTTGCTGATCATGATCGCGCCGTCGGGGGTCTGCTCGGCGTCGGGGAAGCGGTTGAGGTGGACCACCGTCATGCCGGCGGCCAGGGCGCCCCGCACGCCGACCAGGGCGTCGTCGATGACCACGCACTCGTGGGAGGCGAAGCCCATCCGGCTCGCCGCGTGGTGGAAGAGGCAGGGGTCGGGCTTCCAGCACTGGGCCGTGTAGGCGCTGAACAGCCGGTCGCCGAAGACCTCGGCGAGGCCGGTGGCATCGAGCGAGGTGCGGATCTTGTTCTCCGGGCCGTTGGAGACCACGCCCATGGGGTGGCCGCTCAGGGCGGCCAGCGCCTCGGCGGCGCCGTCGATGGCGACCAGCTCGCTGGCCAGGCGCCGATTGAGGTTGGCGCGCATGGTGTGCTCGAGGGGCTCCAGCGTCTCCGGGTCGACCTGACCGTGGCGGCTCTCCAGCTCTGCGACGATGCGACGAAAGCGGGCCCCGCGGAACTCGCCGATATAGTCGCTGGCCTGGAAGGGCAGCCCCACGGCGTTGAGCGCGGTGGCCATCTCGTCGGCGAGCAGCGGTTCGCTGTCGACCAAGGTGCCATCACAATCGAAGAGCAGGCAGAGGGGGTGCGCCATCACCGGGCCTCATGGGCAATCACAGAGTTATAACGTCATTGTTACAGATATCGCGTCGTCCTGCCCATCAGTAAAGCCCAGTTTCCGTATTTTGTGAACACTGTTCTTGAATGCTCGGTGATCCTCGTTGCCGGTCGCGCTAAATAAGCCCCCTTGCCTATACTGACGGCGCGCCCCGGCCAGGAGCAGGTTCATGAATCTCGAACGCGTCGTCTTCGGCTTCTTCATCATCCTCACCCTGAGCCTCAATGCCGCCTTCGTGGCCGGGGGCCTCGAAACGGTCGCCCACCACAACGTCTGGATCCTCACCGTCACCATCATCGTCAACCTGGTGGCCATCGGCCTGAAGCTCGGCGATCGCTCCCAGACCGGGGCGCTGCTGCTGGCCGCCGGCCTGGTGGCCGGCCTGCTGCTGGTCACGGCGCGCATCGTCTGGATCGTCGCCGACCCCGAGGGCGGCGGCGGGCCGGGACCGGCCGAGATGGCCGATATCGTCTCCATCGCCACGGGGGCGCTGGTCGCGAACGTCATCGCGACGGTGATCCTGGTCGGCGACACGCTGCTCTCGCGGCGCTGACGCGTCGCCGCCATCCCGGACGGGCACAGGGAGGGCCGATCCCGTGACGCCGACCTCCGATCTCGACCGCGTGACGATGATCGTGCTGCGCTACATGCGCCGGCCGCTGTTCGTGCTGCTGTTCGTCTACTCGGTGGGGATCCTGGGCATGGCCCTGATGCCGGGCCGGATCGTCGACGGCGAGACGACGCGCATGACGCTCTTCCACGCCTTCTACTTCTTTACCTACACGGCGACCACCACCGGGTTCGGCGAGCTGCCCAACGGCTTCAGCGAGGAGCAGCGGCTGTGGACGATCTTCTGCCTCTATACCGGCGTGATCGCCTGGTTCTATGCGATCGGCTCGCTGATCCACCTGGTGCAGAACCCCCACTTCATCCAGGCCATGGACGGCTTTCGCTTCGCCCGCAAGGTCAAGGGCAACGCGGAGCCCTTCGTCATCCTCTGCGGATTCGGCGATGCCGGCAGCCTGCTGGCCCGGGGCCTGAGCGACCACCGCATGCGCGCGGTGATCCTCGATGCCGACCCGGAGCGGATCAAGGCCCTGGGCGTGCGCGACTATACGGTGCCGATGCCGGGCCTCCACGCGGACGCCAGCGTGCCCAAGCACCTGCTGGCCGCCGGGGTGGAGCACCCGGCCTGCCGAGCCCTGGTCGCGCTGACCAACGACGACGACGTCAACGTCAAGATCGCGGTGATGGCCCGTCACCTCAACCCGCGGCTGCGGGTCATCTGTCGCTCGACCTCGGCCCGCCACGAGGCCAACCTGCGCGCGCTGGACAACGTCACGGTGGTCGATCCGTTCGAGATCTTCGCCCAGCTCGTCTCCTGGGCGATCGCGCGCCCGGCGCTGCACAATCTCAACGCCTGGTTCGTGGGCGCGCGGGGCGTCGAGCTCGGGGTGCCGGTGCAGGCGCCCCGGGGCAACTGGATCCTGTGCGGGTACGGGCGGATGGGCTCCTGGATCCATCGTCACCTCCGGGCCCACGGCCTTGAGGTGCGCATCATCGACCCGGAGGTGGAGGCCGACCAGATCGACGAGGGCACGCTGATCGTCCGGGCCCACGCCGACCACGCGGCCCTGACGAGCGCGGCGATCGAGGACGCCGCCGGGGTCATCGCCGCGACGAGCGGCGACGGCGACAACCTCAGCACCCTGCTCTCGGTCACCGAACTCAATCCCCGGGCGTTTCGCATCGTGCGCCAGAACCGCCACGAGAATCAGGTCGCGTTCGACGCTGCGCGGGCCGACCTGGTCCTCCAGCACAGCCTGACCACGGCGCGCCGGATCCTGAAGCTGCTGATCTCGCCGCTGGTCCAGTCGCTGATCGACTGGCTCGCCGACCGCGACCCGGCCGAGACCCGGGCCCTGGTGGTTCGTCTCAAGGCGGCGCTGGGCGAGGCGCCGCCCCACCTCTGGTCGGTGCGGCTGCTGCCGGAGGAGGCGCCGGCGGTCATCGACCACCTGGCGGCCGGAAAAGGCCTGGCCCTGGGGGCGCTCTGCGTGGATGCGCGCGCCTATCCGGCCCGGCTGCCCTGCGAGGCGTTGGCCGTCCACCGCAACGGGGCGTCGACGATGCTGCCGGCGTCGACGCTTTCGCTTCGCGCCGGCGACGAGGTGCTGTTCTGCGGCACGCCGGAGGCGGAGTCGATGCTTCGGGCGACGCTGCACAACCCCTACACCCTGGACTTCGTCGTCACCGGCGAGGAGGCGCCGCGAGGCTATCTGTTCGCCTGGCTCGACGCGCGCCGCCGGCGCGGGCCGCGGCCTCGGCCCTGAGCGAGGCGACGGGGGGGCGACGAGGCTCCCGCGCTTCAGGGGGTGAGCAGCAGGGCCAGCGCCCCGGCCAGGTAGCAGGCGATGATGCCGACGCTCTCGAAGCCGATGCGCGCCGGGCCGCGGCGCTCGCGATGCAGCATCCCGACCATCAGGATGGCGGTCATCAGCATCGCCAGGGCGACCCACAGCGAGACCGCGTCCGGCATGGCGTGGTAGATGGACCCGCCGCGGTAGGCGACGTCCGAGACCGCCACGAACAGGGTGTCGAAGGCGTTGCCGCCGATGATGCCCGCCACGGCCAGGGTCAGGGCGCCGCGGCGCACCGCCGCGATCGAGGTGACCAGCTCTGGCAGCGAGGTGACCACCGCGGTCATCAGCGCCCCCACCACCGACTGCCCCAGGCCGGTCTGCTCGGCGATCGTCGCCGCGCTGCGCTCCAGCAGCCAGCCACTCGCGCCGAGCAGCGCCGCGAGTCCCGCGAAGGCGAGCCACAGGCGCGTCGCCGAGCGCGCCAGGGCCTGCTCGTCGGGCACGTCGGGCTCGGTCTCCCGGGTCTGGGCGGGACGCCACATGGGGTTGTCGCGGCTCTGGCCCACCAGCCGCAGGCCGAACAGGTAGACGACCAGCAGCAGCGGGGTGACCGGGTGCACCTGCCAGAGGGTCCCGTCGGGAGCGAAGCGCCCCACCAGCACCAGCGACAGCAGGCAGAGCAGCAGGCCCCCCTGCATCAGGTTGCCAAGCGAGGCGGCGGCGTGCTCCAGGTTGGCGCGTCGGTGGGTGATGTCGGCGACGGTCAAAAACAGCGTCTGCACGGCGATACCGCCCAGGGCGTTGCTCAGCGCCAGGGTCGGCCGGTCGGCGAGGGCCGCCGCGGCCGAGACCATCAGCCCCGACAGCGAGGTGGCCATGCCCAGCAGCAGGGTGCCGGCGATGGCCTCGCCGAGGCCGGTGCGATCGGCCAGGTCGTCGACGATGCCGGTCAGCCGGGTGCCCACCACGGCGATCACCAGGGCGCAGCCGGCGAAGAGCGCGAGGGCCGTGGCCAGGGACGGATCGCTCAGCAAGGGGCCCCCCCCGGGGCGGAGGAGAGGGGTGAGGTGTCGGAGTCTGCCGCCCGGTGAGGCGGGGAATCGGGCATGTCGGCTCCTGCCGCGAGGCACGGGTCACTTGGCGATGGGCGACGGACCATGGTCGACGCGCTACGGTCTACGGGCTATGAAGGCGGTGTCCCGTCGTGATACTCAAGGGGGACACCGCCCTGCCAGTCCACCGCGTCACCCGGAGGTCGTCAAGCCATGAAACGCAACTTGCTTCTGTCGATGGTCGGCTACGGCGCCGTCCTCGGCGCCAGCCTGCTGACGCGCCACGCCGCCAGGGAAGCCTATCGCAAGACGGCCGGTGCCGCGCCGCCGGAGCATCCCGGGCGCCGCGACACCCGCTGGCGCGAGGCCCTCGCCTGGGGCGTGGCGAGTGGCGCCCTGGTCGGGGTGGCCAGGGTCGTCGGCCAGCGCCTGGGCGACGAGGCGGAGCGCCGGCGTCGATCGAGGGTGCGGCGGGCGCTGGCGCGGCGGGACGACTAGTCGCCACGCGCCGAGCGCGTGACGGGGGACCGGCCACCTCTCTCAATGAAAGAGGGCGGCCCGTCGGGGCCGCCCTCTTGTGATCAGCGTCCTGCTGGCAGGTGATCACTTCACCTTCGGGGCGAGCTCGCCGCGCTCGTAGCGCAGGAACATCTCCTCGAGGTTGATCGGCTTGATCTTGGAGGCGTTGCCGGCGGTGCCGAAGGCCTCGTAGCGGGCCTTGCAGACCTCCTTCATGGCCGCGGTGCTGACCTTGAGGAACTTGCGCGGGTCGAACTCGGCCGGGTTCTCGGCCAGGAAGCGACGCACCGCGCCGGTGGAGGCCAGGCGCAGGTCGGTGTCGATGTTGACCTTGCGCACGCCGTGCTTGATGCCCTCGACGATCTCCTCGACCGGCACGCCGTAGGTCTCGGGGATGGCGCCGCCGAACTCGTTGATGATCGCCAGCCACTCCTGGGGCACCGAGGAGGAGCCGTGCATCACCAGGTGGGTCTCGGGGATGCGGGCGTGGATCTCCTTGATGCGCTGGATGGAGAGGGTGTCGCCGGTGGGCGGCTGGGTGAACTTGTAGGCGCCGTGGCTGGTGCCGATGGCGATGGCCAGGGCGTCGACGTGGGTCGCCTTGACGAACTCGGCGGCCTCTTCCGGGTCGGTGAGCAGCTGCTCCATGTCGAGCTTGCCCTCGGCGCCGACGCCGTCTTCCTCGCCGGCCATGCCGGTCTCGAGGCTGCCCAGGCACCCGAGCTCACCCTCGACGGAGACGCCGCAGGCGTGGGCCATCTCGACGGTGCGACGGGTGACGTCGACGTTGTAGGCGTAGTCGGCCGGGGTCTTGCCGTCTTCCTTGAGCGAGCCGTCCATCATCACCGAAGAGAAGCCCAGCTGGATGGAGCGCTGGCAGACCGCGGGGCTGGTGCCGTGGTCCTGGTGCATGACCACCGGGATATGCGGGAACTCCTCGACGGCGGCCAGGATCAGGTGGCGCAGGAAGGGGGCGCCGGCGTACTTGCGGGCGCCGGCGGAGGCCTGGACGATCACCGGGGAATCGGTCTCGTCGGCGGCCTCCATGATGGCGCGCATCTGCTCGAGGTTGTTGACGTTGAAGGCCGGCACGCCGTAGCCGTATTCGGCGGCGTGGTCCAGCATCTGGCGCATGCTGATCAGTGCCATGGGGGCTCCTGTTGTCTGTCGGGTCGTGGTGGCGCGGCGGCTCGGGCCGCGCCGGTCGTGTCGGGGCGGCGCCTCAGCGGGCGGCGTCTTCCAGGGCGGCCACCGCGGGCAGGGTCTTGCCTTCCACGTGCTCGAGGAAGGCGCCGCCGCCGGTGGAGATGTAGGAGACGCGCTCCTCGATGCCGTACTTGTCGATGGCCGCGAGGGTGTCGCCCCCGCCGGCGATGGAGAAGCCGTCGCTCTCGGCGATGGCCCGGGAGAGCGCCTCGGTGCCGTGGCCGAACTGGTCGATCTCGAACACCCCGACCGGGCCGTTCCAGAGGATGGTGCCGGCATCCTTGAGCAGGCCGCCCAGGCGCCCGGCGGTCTCGGGGCCGATGTCGAGGATCATCTCGTCATCGCCCACCTGGTCGACGGGCTTGACCACCGCGGAGGCGTGCTCGGAGAACTCGGTGGCCACCACCACATCGGTGGGCAGCGGGATCTCCACCTTGGCCATCAGCGCCTTGGCCTGATCGATCAGGTCGGCCTCATGCAGCGACTTGCCGACGTTGTAGCCGGCCGCGGCGATGAAGGTGTTGGCGATGCCGCCGCCGACGATCAGCTGGTCGCACTTCTCGGAGAGGGCGTTTAACACCTCGAGCTTGGTGGAGACCTTGGAGCCGCCGACGATCGCCGCCATCGGGCGCTTCGGGGTGGCCAGCGCCTTCTCCAGGGCGTCGAGCTCGGCGGCCAGCAGCGGGCCGGCGCAGGCGGTCGGCGCGAAGCGCGCCACGCCGTGGGTGGAGGCCTGGGCGCGGTGGGCGGTGCCGAAGGCGTCCATCACGAAGACGTCGCACAGCGCGGCGTAGCGCCGGGCCAGGGCCTCGTCGTCCTTCTTCTCGCCGCGGTTGAAGCGCACGTTCTCGAGCAGCACCACCTCGCCGTCGGTCACCTCGAGCCCGCCGTCCAGATAGTCCGCGACCAGGCGCACCGGGCGGCCGAGCAGCTCGCCCAGGTGATCGGCCACCGGGGCCAGGGAGAACTCCTCGGCGGGCTCGCCCTCGGTGGGGCGGCCCAGGTGGCTCATCAGCAGCACCTTGGCGCCGGCCTCGAGCGCCGCCTGGATGGTCGGCAGGCTGGCCCGCAGGCGGGCGTCGCTGGTCACCTTGCCGTGCTTGACGGGCACGTTAAGGTCCTCGCGGATCAGCACCCGCTGGCCGCTGAGGTCGAGGTCGGTCATCTTGCGCACGTTCATGGAAGCAGGTTCCTCGTCTGGAAAGGCCAAAGGGATGTCATCTGTCGGGGGAACCGGCCGAGGCCGGGGGGAGGCGGGCCAGCCGCCGGGTGACGTCGAGCATGCGGCTGGCGAAGCCCCACTCGTTGTCGAACCAGCACAGCAGCTTGATCAGGTGGCCGCCGGCCACCCGGGTCTGGGTGGCGTCCACGATACCGGAGCGCGGATCGTGGTTGAAGTCGACCGAGGCCACCGGCTCCTCGGTATAGCCGAGCAGCCCCGAGAGCCGCCCGCGGCTGGCCTCGCGCAGCAGGGCGTTGACCGCCTCGGCCGAGGTGTCGCGGCGCACGCTGATCGACAGGTCCATGGTCGAGACGTTGATCGTCGGCACCCGCACGTGCAGGCACTCGAAGCGGCCGGCCAGGTGCGGCATCAGGCGGTTGATGCCGCGGGCGAGCCCGGTGTCCACCGGCACGATGGAGTGCATCGCCGAGCGGGTCAGGCGCAGGTCGGTCTGGTGGTAGGCGTCGATCACCGGCTGGTCGTTCATCGCCGAGTGGATGGTGGTGGTGACGCCGTGCTCGATGCCCAGCGCCTCGTCGAGCACGGTGAGCACCGGCACCAGGCAATTGGTGGTGCAGGAGGC
Organism: Halomonas sp. THAF5a; assembly: GCF_009363755.1. Classification (NCBI taxonomy): domain Bacteria; kingdom Pseudomonadati; phylum Pseudomonadota; class Gammaproteobacteria; order Oceanospirillales; family Halomonadaceae; genus Halomonas; species Halomonas sp. THAF5a. Next base: position 312,926 of record NZ_CP045417.1, read on the forward strand.
CGCGGAGACGATGCGGCAGGCGGCCGTCAGGTCGGCGTCGTTGACGCCGGTGACGATGGTGGCGTCGACGTCGCTCTCGGCGGGCTGGGAGAAGAGCAGCCGCCCGGCGCCGGCGGCCAGGTGGGCCTCGGCGGTGGCGCGATCCTTGAAGCTGCCGGAGCACTCCAGCACCAGGTCGATGCCGAGCTCGCCCCAGGGCAGGCGCGCGGGGTCGGGCTCGCAGAGCACGCGGATCGGTCGGCCGTCGATCACCAGCCGGTCGCCCTCGACCTCGACGCCGCCCGGGAAGCGGCCGTGGGTGGTGTCGTAGCGGGTCAGGTAGGCGATGGTGGCGAGGTCCGAGAGCTCGTTGATCGCCACGACCTCCAGGGCCGGGCCGTCGTGGCGAGCCGCCTCCCCCTCGATCAGGGCGCGCAGCACGCACTGGCCGATGCGGCCGTAACCGTTGATGGCGATGCGAAGGGCCATGAGGGGGCGGGGACTCCGAAGCCGGGAAACCGAAACGGCGATTCTAGCGCATCTCGCCCTCGAGCGTCTGCTGTGCCGGCCGCGGGGCGCTCAGGCGCCCAGCAGCCGCCAGGCCAGCGGCAGAAAGAGCGCGCTGAGGATGCCGGTCAGGCTCATGCCCAGCGACGCGAAGGCGCCGGCGACCGGGCCGACCTCGAAGGCGCGCACGGTGCCGATGGCGTGGCCGTTGAGCCCCAAGGCGAGGCCGATGATGCGCTCGTCGCGGATGCCGAGCAGCCGGGCGCCGAGGCTCACGAAGCCGACGGCCGCCACCCCGGTGATCAGCAGTCCGCCCATCATCAGCGAGACCGGGCCGCCGATCTGGGCGTTGATGCCCAGCGCGATGGGCGCGGTGACCGACTTGGGCGCCAGCGCGGCGAGGATCTCCGGCGGAGCCCCCAGCCACCAGGCGATGCCCACGGCGTAGGCCGCGGCGAGTGCCACCGCCACCGGCAGGCAGGCCAGCAGCGGGCGCCACAGGGCGACGATGCGCGGCATCTGCTGATGCAGCGGCAGGCCCAGCGCCACGGTCGCCGGCCCCAGCAGCAGCATCAGCCAGGCGGCGCCCTGGCGGTAGTCCGCGTAGTCGATGGAGAGCAGCGCCAGCGTGCCGGCGAGCAGCAGCGCGGCGGCGAGGATCGACGGGCACCAGGCGGGGGCGCCGAGGGCCTGGAGCAGCCGCGCGCCGGCGGCGTGGGCGGCGAGCGTCAGGGCGATGGCCAGCAGCGGGGTGGCCAGCAGGTGGTCGAGCAGGGCCGTCATGCGTCGCGCTCCTCCGGCGTGGGGGAGTCACCCATCAGGCGGCGCATCAGCGCGAGGGTCGTCATCACGCTGAGCAGGGTGCCGCCGATCAGGGCGGCGAGGATCGCCGCCCAGTGGCCGGCGAGGGCGTCGAGGATGAAGAAGGCGCCCACCACCCCGGGCATGATCAGCAGCGCCAGCACCGCGATCAGCGGCTGGGCGGCGGCGGCGATATCGTCAAGGCCCCCGCCGTGGAGGCGCAGCCAGGCGGTGAGCAGCAGCAGGCCGATCACCCCGGCGGAGACCGGCAGGCCGGTGAGGGTGACCAGGGTCTCGCCGAGCAGCAGGAAGCCCAGTAGCCACAGGAAACCGCGCAGGGCGGGCATGGCAGGTCCTCGTGTGAAGAGAGCGTGAAGGGACGCGGCGCGCGGCGGCGCGCCGGGGGCTCCTATTGTGCAGATCCCGTGACGTTTCGCGAGCCGTCGTTGGCCCCTGCGGCATGCCGTCGCGCCCGGCATAGCGGGCGCTTACCCGAGCGTCTCGATGCCCCGGGCTGTCGAGGCGGCTTTGCATGCGCACTCCTCGCTCGGTAGGGTCATCCGCTACGCTGGGAAGAGGGTCTTCACCCCGTTACCAAGGAGAGGAGTGACATGAGCGATATCATCTCGCGGCTCGGCGACGAGGCCGACGACCTGCTGGGACACGTCTGCCGCGGCGTGCCCGCCGACACGATCCATCCGCCCGGTCCGGACTTCGTCGACCGGGTCATGGCCCAGAGCGACCGCCGCCCCCACGTGCTGCGCAACATGCAGGCGCTCTTCGACCATGGCCGGCTGGGCGGCACCGGCTACCTCAGCATCCTGCCGGTGGACCAGGGGATCGAGCACTCGGCGGGGGCCTCCTTCGCCCCCAATCCGCGCTACTTCGACCCGGCCAATATCGTCGAGCTGGCCCTCGAGGGCGGCTGCAACGCCGTGGCCTCGACCCTGGGCGGGCTCGCCTCGGTGGCACGCCGCTACGCCCACCGGATCCCGATGATCCTCAAGCTCAACCATAACGAGACGCTGAGCTACCCGGCGATCTACGACCAGACGCCCTTCGCCCAGGTCGAGCAGGCCTTCGAGATGGGCTGCGTGGCGGTGGGGGCGACCATCTACTTCGGCTCCCACGAGAGCCGTCGCCAGATCCAGGAGATCAGCGAGGCCTTCGAGCGCGCCCATGAGCTGGGCCTGGTCACCGTGCTCTGGGCCTACCTGCGCAACCCGGCCTTCAAGCAGGAGGACGCCGACTACCACGTGGCGGCCGACCTCACCGGCCAGGCCAACCATATGGCGGCGACGCTCAAGGCGGACATCGTCAAGCAGAAGCTGCCCGAGACCAACGCCGGCTACCGCGACATCGGCTTCGGCCATACCCATCCGCGGGTCTACAGCGACCTCACCTCCGATCACCCCATCGACCTGGCCCGCTACCAGGTGGCCAGCTGCTACCTGGGCCGCGCCGGCCTGATCAACTCCGGCGGCGGGTCCAAGGGGGCCTCCGACATCGGCGAGGCGGTGCGCACCGCGGTGATCAACAAGCGCGCCGGGGGCATGGGACTGATCTCCGGGCGCAAGGCGTTCCAGAAGCCCACCGACGAGGGCATCGCGCTGCTCAACGCCATCCAGGACGTCTACCTGGACGAGACCATCACCCTCGCCTGAGGGCGCAGGGATGAGCGGGCATGAAAAAGGGGCACGGCGTCTGCCGTGCCCCTTTGTCGTCCCGCGCAGGCTCGTCCCGCGCCGGCGCCGCGATCAGTCCTCGGCGTCGTCGAGGAGCTGCTCGGCCTCGCTCACCAGGTTCTCCACGGTGAAGCCGAAGTGCTTGAACAGGTCGCCGGCCGGCGCGGACTCGCCGAAGGTGGTCATGCCGAGGATGCGCCCCTCGAGGCCCACGTACTTGTACCAGAAGTCGCGATGGCCGGCCTCGACGGCGATGCGGAGGCCCACCTCGGCCGGCAGCACCTGCTGGCGGTAGGCGGCGTCCTGGCGATCGAAGGCGTCGGTGGAGGGCATGGAGACCACCCGCACCGCGCGGCCCTGCGCCTCGAGCCGCGCCGCGGCGTCCATGGCCAGGCCGACCTCGGAGCCGGTGGCGATCAGGATCAGCTCCGGCGTGCCCGCGCAGTCCTTGAGGATGTAGCCGCCGCGCTGGATGTCGGCCAGCTGCTGCTTGCTGCGCGCCTGGTGGGGCAGGGCCTGGCGGGAGAAGACCAGCGCGGTGGGGCCGGAGCGACGCTTGAGGGCGGCGTTCCAGGCCACGGCGGTCTCCACGGCGTCACAGGGGCGCCAGGTGGCCAGGTTGGGCGTGGAGCGCAGGGTGGTCAGCTGCTCGATCGGCTGGTGGGTGGGGCCGTCCTCGCCCAGGCCGATGGAGTCGTGGGTGAAGACGTGGATCGCCTGCTGCTTCATCAGCGCGGCCATGCGCAGGGCGTTGCGCATGTACTCGGAGAAGATCAGGAAGGTCGCGCCGAAGGGCACGAAGCCGCCGTGCAGGGCGATGCCGTTCATGATCGCGGCCATGCCGAACTCGCGCACGCCGTAGTGCAGGTAGTTGCCGCCCGGCACCTCGGAAGAGATCGCCTCGGCGCCCTTCCAGAAGGTCAGGTTGGAGGGCGCGAGGTCGGCGCTGCCGCCGAGCAGTTCCGGCAGCTGCGGGCCGAGCTCGTTGAGGCAGCCGAGCGAGGCCTTGCGGCTGGCGACGCTGTCGCCCTTGGCCTGGGCCTCCTCGATCATCGCCTCGCTGGTCAGCGCCGCCGGCAGCTCGCCCTTGAGACGACGCTGCAGTTCGCGGGCCTCGTCGGGGTAGGCCTCGGCGTAGCGCGCGAAGCGCTCGTCCCAGGAGGCCTGGTGGCTCTGGCCACGCTCGGTGGCGTCCCAGCCGCGGTAGATCTCCTCGGGGACGTGGAAGGGCGCGTGGGGCCAGTCGAGTTGCTGGCGGGCGGCGGCGACCTCGTCCTCGCCCAGGGCGGCGCCGTGGCACTCCTCCTTGCCCTGCTTGTTGGGCGCGCCGAAGCCGATGATGGTCTTGCAGATGATCAGGCTCGGCTTGTCCTCGTGGCTCTTGGCGAGCTCGATGGCGGCCTTGATCTCCTCGGGCTTGTGGCCGTCGACGTTGGGCACCACGTGCCAGCCATAGGCCTCGAAGCGCTTGGCGGTGTCGTCGGTAAACCAGCCTTCCACCTCGCCGTCGATGGAGATGCCGTTGTCGTCGTAGAAGGTGATCAGCTTGCCCAGGCCCTGGGTGCCGGCCAGGGAGGCGACCTCATGGGAGATGCCCTCCATCAGGCAGCCGTCGCCGACGAAGCACCAGGTGTGGTGGTCGATGACGCTGTGGCCGGGGCGGTTGAACTGGGCCGCCAGGGTGCGCTCGGCGAGCGCCATGCCCACGGCATTGGCCAGGCCCTGGCCCAGCGGGCCGGTGGTGGTCTCGACGCCCGGCGCGTAGCCGAACTCCGGATGGCCGGCGGTCTTGGCGTGCAGCTGGCGGAAGTTCTGCAGCTCCTCCAGGCCGAGCTCGTAGCCGGTCAGGTGCAGCAGCGAATAGAGCAGCATCGAGCCGTGGCCGTTGGAGAGCACGAAGCGGTCGCGGTTGGCCCACTGCGGGTCGGCGGGGTTGTGGACGAGGTAGTCGTTCCACAGCACCTCGGCGATGTCGGCCATGCCCATGGGCGCGCCGGGATGGCCGGAGTTGGCCTTCTGGACGGCGTCCATGGACAGGGCACGTACGGCATTGGCCAGTTCGAAACGGGACGGCATGGGAAGCTCCTCGCCTGCGGCAGAATGATGGCCACGACACGATCGGGCCAGGGGGAGTGGCCGGACGTGGCTTCTGGCTGGGTGACGCCGCGGGACGGGGCGGCGCAGTCAAATTCGGGCGCCTATTGTCGCCGACTTGCCGCCCTGCATCAAATCGCGGATGCCCGGGGAGGCCGCAGCGTGTAGACTCCGCGACTGCCTATTGCCGATACCAAGAGGGCCGAGGACGCCATGAGCGAATACTCCCTGTTCACCTCCGAATCCGTGTCCGAGGGACACCCGGACAAGATCGCCGACCAGATCTCCGACGCGGTGCTCGACGCCATCATCGCCCGGGACAAGAACGCCCGGGTGGCCTGCGAGACGCTGGTCAAGACCGGCGTGGCCATCGTCGCCGGCGAGATCACCACCTCGGCCTGGGTCGACCTCGAGGCGCTGGTGCGCGAGGTGATCACCGGCATCGGCTACACCTCCTCGGACGTCGGCTTCGACGGCGAGACCTGCGGCGTGCTCAACCTGATCGGCAAGCAGAGCGTGGACATCGCCCAGGGCGTCGACCGCGCCAAGCCCGAGGACCAGGGCGCCGGTGACCAGGGCCTGATGTTCGGCTACGCCACCAACGAGACCGACTCCTACATGCCGGCGCCGATCCACTACGCCCACCGGCTGGTGGAGCGCCAGTCCGAGCTGCGCCGCCATGGCCTGCTGCCCTGGCTGCGCCCGGACGCCAAGAGCCAGGTCACCTTCCGCTACGGCGACGACGGCAAGCCCTGCGCCGTGGACGCGGTGGTGCTCTCCACCCAGCACGACCCGGAGGTCGATCAGGCGGAGCTGCGCGAGATGGTCAAGCGCGAGATCATCGAGGAGGTGATCCCCGCCGAGTGGCTGACCGAGGCGACCCGCTACCACATCAACCCCACCGGCACCTTCGTGATCGGCGGGCCGGTGGGCGACTGCGGCCTGACCGGGCGCAAGATCATCGTCGACACCTACGGCGGCATGGCCCGCCACGGCGGCGGCGCCTTCTCCGGCAAGGACCCCTCGAAGGTCGACCGCAGCGCCGCCTACGCCGGCCGCTACGTGGCCAAGAACCTGGTCGCCGCCGGGCTCGCCGACAAGTGCGAGATCCAGGTCTCCTACGCCATCGGCGTGGCCGAGCCCACCTCGGTCTCGATCAACACCTTCGGCACCGGCAAGGTCGACGACGCCCGGATCATCGAGCTGGTGCGCGAGCACTTCGACCTGCGTCCCAACGCCATCACCCGCATGCTCGACCTGCTGCATCCCATGTACCAGCTGACCGCGGCCTACGGCCACTTCGGTCGCGAGCCCTTCGAGACGAGCTACACCTGGACCGACACCCAGGGCCAGGCGCACACCGAGACCTTCACGGCCTTCCCCTGGGAGAAGACCGACAAGGCCGCCGCCCTGCGCCAGGCCGCCGGCCTCTAGGCGCTCGCCTGACGTCACGACGGGCCCCGCCGGCACTGCCGACGGGGCCCGTCGCGTGTCGGGTGCTATGGTCAAGGCAGTCCCCTCGCAGGAGCCGCCATGGTCCCCCGCGCACTGGCCCGTCCGCCGACCGTCGTCCTGTTCCTCTGCCTGCTCCTGTCGACTCTCGGTCCTCGGGCGAGCGCGGCCCCCTGTCCCGACGGCGTGAAGGCGCCGGCCGAGGCCGAGCTCGATGCCCTGGCCCAGCGGCTGGCCGAGTGGGACGACGCCTACTATCGCCGCGGCGAGTCCCCGGTCAGCGACGCGATCTACGACCAGGCCCGCCGGCAGTACGAGCGCTGGCGGCGCTGCCTTCCCGAGCGGGTGCCCGAGGCGGCGGTGCTGAGCCATCCCGTCGGCGAGGCGCACCACCCGGTCGCCCAGACCGGGCTCGCCAAGTTCGAGGACGCGGCCGCGGTGGGCCGCTGGCTGGCGCGTCGCGACGGGGTCTGGGTGCAGCCCAAGGTGGACGGCGTGGCGGTGACCCTGGTCTACCGCGACGGCCGGCTGGCGCGCGCCATCAGCCGCGGCGACGGGCGCCACGGTCAGGACTGGACGGCGGCGGTGCGGCGCCTGCCCGCCGTGCCCGAGCGGCTGCCCGACGCGGTCGATGCGCTGCTGCAGGGGGAGCTCTACCGGCGCCTCAAGGCGCATGTCCAGGCCGAGGCGGGCGGGGCCGGGGCGCGCAGCGAGGTGGCCGGGTGGCTGGCCAGGGAGGCGCTTTCTGCCAATACGGCGGCGCGCATCGGGCTCTTCGTCTGGGACTGGCCGGACGGCCCGGCCGCCATGCACGAGCGCCTCGCGGGGCTCGCCCGCCTGGGCTTTCCCGACAGCGCCGCCCTGACGTACCCCGTCGCCACGCTCGAGGAGGTCGAGCGTTTTCGCGCGCGCTGGTATCGCGGCCCGCTGCCCTTCGCCACCGACGGGGTGGTGCTGCGCCAGGGCGCTCGCCCGGCGGGCGAGGGGTGGCGGGCCGAGCCGCCGACCTGGGCCGCGGCCTGGAAGCACCCGCCCCGGGAGGCCCTGGCCACGGTGCGTGGCGTCGAGTTCCGCGTCGGGCGCACCGGGCGCATCACGCCGCTGCTGCATCTGCACCCCGTCGAGCTCGAGGCGCGCACCATCCGCCGGGTCAGCGCCGGCTCGCTGGCGCGCTGGGAAGCGCTCGACATCCGCCCCGGGGACCGGGTGGCCATCGCCCTGGCCGGCCTGACCATCCCGCGGCTCGAGGGGGTGGTCTGGCGCCCCGCCTCGCGCCCGGCGCTCTCCGTGCCCGACCCGGCGGCCTACCATGCGCTGAGCTGCTGGCGGCTTTCGCCGGGCTGCGAGGCGCAGTTCCTCGAGCGCCTGGCCTGGCTCGGCGGCCCCGAGGCGCTCGACCTGCCGGGCGTCGGGCCCGGCACCTGGGCCGCCCTGGTCGAGGCGGGGCTGGTCACCGGCCTGCTCGACTGGCGGGACCTGGCAGCGCCGGCCCTGCGTCGCGCCCACGGCATCGGCGAGGCGCGGGCCGAGGCCCTGACGGCCGCCTTCGCGGCCACGCAGGCGGCGCCCTTCGCTCGCTGGCTCGAGGCGCTGGGTGCGCCGCCCGGCGTCGAGGCCGCCCTGCCGGCGGACTGGGCGACGCTTGCCGGGATGAATCCTCGCGACTGGCGGGCGCTGCCCGGCGTGGGGCCCGATCGCGCCGCCGCGCTGGTCGAGTTCTTCGTCCATCCCGAGGTGCACGCCCTGGCGCGGCGGCTGGGCGAGGCCGGGGCGCACGGCTTCTAGCGCGGGACGGCTTCCAGGGCGGCTTGTCCGGTTTTCCGCCCACTGCCTATAGTGAAGGTCACGCTTTTCCCCGGGAAAGAGGTGACGCATGAACCACCCCGCCGTATCCGCCCCCGTGGCCACCGACTGCAAGGTCGCCGACCTCTCGCTCGCCGACTGGGGCCGCCGCGAGATCCGCATCGCCGAGACCGAGATGCCGGCGCTGATGACCCTGCGCGCGCAGTATCGCGACCGCCAGCCCCTGGCCGGCGCGCGCATCGCCGGCTGCATTCACATGACCATCCAGACCGCGGTGCTGATCGAGACCCTGGTGGACCTGGGCGCCACGGTGCGCTGGTCGTCGTGCAACATCTTCTCCACCCAGGATCACGCCGCCGCCGCCATCGCCGCCGCGGGCATCCCGGTGTTCGCCTGGAAGGGCGAGACCGAGGAGGCGTTCTGGTGGTGCATCGAGCAGACCGTGGAGGGGCCCGACGGCTGGACCCCCAACCTGGTGCTCGACGACGGCGGCGACCTGACGGCGCTGCTCCACGAGAAGCGCCCGGAGCTCCTGGACGCCATCCACGGTATCTCCGAGGAGACCACCACTGGCGTGCATCGCCTGCTGGAGATGCTGCGCGACGGCCAGCTCCGGGTGCCGGCGATCAACGTCAACGACGCCGTCACCAAGTCCAAGAACGACAACAAGTACGGCTGCCGCCACTCGCTCAACGACGCCATCAAGCGCGCCACCGACCACCTGCTGGCCGGCAAGCAGGCGCTGGTGGTGGGCTACGGCGACGTCGGCAAGGGCTCCGCCGCCTCGCTGCGCCAGGAGGGCATGATCGTGCGCATCGTCGAGATCGATCCGATCTGCGCCATGCAGGCCTGCATGGACGGCTTCGAGGTGGTCTCGCCCTACCGCGAGGGCATCAATCGGGGCGAGGCGAGCGTCGATGCCGAGCTGCTCGGCCGCATCGACCTGGTGGTGACCGCCACCGGCAATCTCCACGCCTGCGACGCCGCCATGCTCCGGGCCCTCAAGCGGGGCGCGGTGGTCTGCAACATCGGCCACTTCGACAGCGAGATCGACACCGCCTACATGCGCCGCCACTGGCACTGGGAGGAGGTGAAGCCCCAGGTGCACCAGATCTATCGCGACAGCACGCCGGGCCAGTTCGATCCCGACAGCCGCGACTACCTGATCCTGCTCGCCGAGGGGCGCCTGGTGAACCTCGGCAACGCCACCGGCCACCCCTCGCGGGTGATGGACGGCTCCTTCGCCAACCAGGTGCTGGCGCAGATCCACCTCTACGAGGGCCGCTTCGCCGAGCTGCCCGCGGGGGATCGCCACGACGCCCTCGGCGTCTCGGTGCTGCCCCGCCATCTCGACGAGGAGGTGGCGCGCTACATGGTCGAGGGCTTCGGCGGCGTGGTCACCCGCCTCACCGAGGAGCAGGCCGACTATACCGGCGTTCCCGTCGACGGCCCCTACAAGCCCGACGCCTACCGCTACTGAGAGCGCTCCGGGCGGCCTTCGGGGTCACGAGAGTCCGGCGACACGCATCATCAGCGTCAGGTAGAAGGGGATCAGCAGCGGCGCGGCCAGGGTGGTGATCAGCACCGCCAAGGCGCCCTTCTCCGGGGCGATGCCGAGCTCCATGGCCACCACTACCACGTTGGCGGCCATGGGCACCACGCCGACCAGCAGCAGCGCCAGGGCCAGCTCTCCCGGCAGCGGGACGAGCGCCTGGAGCCCCATCACCCCGGCGAGCGCCAGCAGCGGCCAGAAGGCGTAGCGGATCGCCAGGCAGACGCCGATGAAGCGCCAGTCGAGCTGGCGGATGTTCACCCGCCCCAGCGTCATGCCGATGATCATCATGCCGAGCAGGGTATAGGCGGCGGGGAAGGCCGCCAGGCCCTCCATCATCGCCTCGGGCAGGGTGATGTCGGCCCCGCTGACCAGCAGCGCGGCGAGGAAGGCGTAGATCAGCGGCAGCCGCACGATCTTGGCCAGGCTCTGCCGCACCGAGAACTGCCCCCGGGCGCTGAGGTAGAAGCCCACCGTGAACTCGTAGAGGGTCACCCCCAGCACGCCGAAGAGGTAGAGCGTCACCCCCTGGGGCGGCAGCAGCACCAGCGCCACCGGTAGGCCGAAGTAGCCGGTGTTGCCGGTGCCGGAGGAGAAGGCCAGAAGGGCGCTCTCCTGGGGCGCGAAGCCGTGCCGCGCTAGCCGGTGGACGAGCACGGCGATCAGGCTCGCCACCGTGAACAGCGCCGCGGTCAGCAGCAGGTAGTCGGGCGTGGGGCCGCCCTGGACCAGGCCGCGGAAGAAGGTCAGCGGGGCGATCAGGTAGATCAGCAGGGTGGCCACGGGGCGCGGGTCCACCGCCAGGCGGCGCGCGGCCAGCCAGCCCAGGGCGATGTAGGCGAGCAGGGTCCAGAGCGGACCCATCAGGGTGCCGGGATCGATCGAGGTCATGTCCGTCCTTGGCGCATGGCGGTATTGGCGCCTCTCTGTATGAAAGGGATTGATGTTGAGTCGCGTATCTTTCATTAGTCGGCGGATACGTCGGCGGTCAGAATAGCGGCAATATGCAACGCTTTCATGAGGTCCGCCGATGAGCACGCAGCAACACCCGCTGGGGATCAGCTTCGAGTTCTTCCCGCCCAACACCGACGCCGGGCGCGACAAGCTCCTCGGCGTCCGCGATGCCCTGGCCGAGCGCAAGCCGCGCTTCTTCTCGGTGACCTACGGCGCCGGGGGCTCCACCCAGGCGCGCACCCTGGACACCGTCAGCCGGGTGCGTGCGTCGGGCATCACTACCGCGCCGCACCTCTCCTGCATCGGCAGCGACAAGGGCGCGCTGCGCGAGCTGCTGGCCCAGTACCGGGAGGATGGCATCGACAGCCTGGTGGCCCTGCGCGGCGACCTGCCCTCGGGCATGGGCGGCATCGGCGAGCTGCGCTACGCCAACGAGCTGGTCGAGTTCATCCGCGAGGAGACCGGCGACCACTTCGAGATCGCCGTGGCCGCCTACCCCGAGTCCCACCCCCAGGCGCCCAGCTTCGAGCGCGACCTTGAGAACTTCGCGCGCAAGATGAAGGCCGGCGCCAACCTCGCCATCACCCAGTACTTCTTCACCGCCGACGCCTACTTCCACTTCGTCGAGCGGGCCCGCGCCCTGGGCGTCGAGGCACCCATCGTGCCGGGCATCATGCCGATCACCAACTACGCCAAGCTGGCGCGTTTCTCCGACGCCTGCGGCGCCGAGATCCCGCGCTGGATCCGCAAGCAGCTCGAGGCGTATGGCGACGACAGCGAGGCGATCGCCGCCTTCGGCGAGGAGGTGGTCTCGCGGCTCTGCCAGCGCCTGCTGGACGGCGGTGCGCCCGGGCTGCACTTCTATACCCTGAACCAGGCGGCGCCCTGCCTGCGCATCCTCGACAATATCACCGGCTGAGTGAATCGCAGCACGACCGATGCCGCCATGCCGCAACGCAACGGGCCCCGCCACTGGCGGGGCCCGTTGCGTTCAGGGGCGCTGCATCCCCCCCTCAGCCGGTGGCGACGGCCTTGTCGCCGCCGTGGCGGCCGCGCTGCAGGAAGAACATCAGCGCGCCGATGGCGAGGCCGGCGACGTCGGAGTAGAGGCCGCCGTAGATCATGCAGACGGCGCCGACCAGCATCACCAGTCGCTGCCAGGCCTTGACCGGCCCGAAGAACCAGGCCTGCACGGTGGCGGCCAGCAGCACGATGCCCAGCGTCGCGGTCACGCCCACGCGCAGGATCTGCAGCCAGGAGCCCTCCATCAGCATCGCCGGGCTGTAGAAGAACATGAAGGGCACGATGAAGGCCGCCAGGCCGATCTTGAACGAGGCCACCGAGGTGCCCATGGCGTTGTCCCCGGAGATACCCGCCGCCGCGTAGGAGGCCAGCGCCACCGGCGGGGTGATCGCCGAGACCACCGCGAAGTAGAACACGAAGAAGTGCGCCACCAGCGGCTCGATGCCGATGTTGATCAGGCCCGGGGCGACCACCGAGGCGGCCACCGCGTAGGCGGCGGTGGTCGGCATGCCCATGCCCAGCAGGATCGAGATCAGCATGGCGAAGACCAGCGCCAGCAGCTGGCTGACGCCGGCGAGGCCGAGCAGCAGCGACGAGAAGCGCGCGCCGACCCCGGTCAGCGAGATCACCCCGACGATCAGGCCGGCGCAGGCACACACGGCGATGATCTGGATGGCCATGGTGCCGGCCAGCTGCAGCGCCCGCAGGATCGCCGCGACGCCCATCTTGTGGGGCGAGAGCCAGCTGACGATGGCCGCCGAGGCGGTGGCCAGGGTGCCGGCGCGGATCACCGAGTAGCCCATGAAGAGCGCGGCGATCAGGATGATGATCGGCGCGAACAGGTAGACCTGCTTGATCAGCTTCGAGAAGAGCGGGATCTCCTCCTTGCGCATCCCGCGCATGCCCTTGCGGGTCGCCTCGAAGTCGACCATGCAGTAGATCGACAGGAAGTAGAGGATGGCGGGGATCAGCGCCGCCACGGCGATCTCGGTATAGGGGATGCCGGTGATCTCGGCCATGATGAAGGCGCCGGCGCCCATGATCGGCGGCATGATCTGCCCCCCGGTGGAGGCGGCGGCCTCGATGGCGCCGGCGCTCCTCGCCGGGTAGCCCACCTTCTTCATCAGCGGGATGGTCAGCGAGCCGGTGGAGACCACGTTGCCGGCGCTGGTGCCGTTGATCATGCCCATCAGGCCCGAGGCGAAGATCGACACCTTGGCGGGACCGCCACGGGCCCGACCGGCGGCGGCGAAGGCGAAGTTGACGAAGTAGTCGCCCACCTTCGAGGCCTGCAGGAAGGCGGCGAAGATGATGAACAGGATGATGTAGGTCGAGGAGACGGCGGTGGTCGGCCCGAGGATGCCGGCGTCGGTGTAGACCTGGCTGAAGAAGCGGCCCACCGAGAGCCCGGGGTAGCCGAGGAAGCCCGGCAGCCAGGGGCCGGCGAAGACGTAGACCAGGAAGATCGCGGAGATCACCACCAGCGCCAGGCCGGCGACGCGGCGCGTCAGCTCGAGGATCAGCAGCGAGCCGGCGATGGCGGCGTAGGAGATGCCCATGGGCGCGAAGGAGGTGCCGGTGGCGGCGCGCAGGGGGCTGTTGAACATCACCAGCAGGTAGCCGGCCACGGCCAGGGCGCAGACCATCAGCACCAGGTCGGCCGGCGACAGGCGATCGCGGAACTGGCGATAGCTCCAGGAGAGCAGGATGCCGGCCACGGTGGCCAGTATCAGCGGATAGCCGAAGTGCCAGGTCTCGATCGCCGGGTCGATGCGCATGGCGCCGCCGCTCATCGCCTGGTACATCATCACCACGCGCACCAGGGCGTAGACCGCCGGGGCCAGCAGCGCCCAGCTCACCCAGGCGAGCCAGGCGGGAGAGGGGCGATGGGTCTCGTCGGCGAAGCGCGTGCCGGCATAGAGGCCGTAGCCGAGCACCAGCGCGCCGGCGATGTGCACGATGCGAAACGACCAGGTCTCCAGCGGATAGACGTTGAGCGAGATCAGATGAAAGCCGGAGTAGGCGATGGCCAGGGCACCGAAGAGCAGCCACTGCCAGCCGGTATAGAGGCGCCGGTTGGACTCCACGGCGACGTCGTCGACGCCCTCGGCGTTGACCGTCTCGACGACGTCGTCCTGGGGCGCGTCGTCACGGGATTCGGGGGTATGGGACATGGGTGGCACCCTTGGGGGGTTGTCGGAGGAGCAGAGGGAGCCCTCCCCCGCCGCGCGGCGGGGGAGGGTCGGGTCAGCGGATCAGCGCTTCAGCTCGGCCGGGATCTCGTAACCGTTCTCCTCGTACCAGCGCACGGCGCCCGGGTGGAAGGGCAGCACGGTGTTGTACTGGAGGTTCTCCGGCACGCTGGTCGCGGCGCTGCGGTGCACGTCGCGCATGCGGTCGTTGTTCTCCAGGCTCAGCTTGGTGACCTCGTAGACGAAGTCCTCCGGCAGGTCGCAGTTGGCGATGGTGAAGTTCCACATGGAGACGGCGCGGGCATCCTCCTCGAGTGTCTGGTAGGTGCTGGCCGGGATCTGGAACGCAGAGACCGGGAAGTCCTCGAGCACCTTCTGCTGCTCCTCCTCGGTGAACTCGATGATGTTGACGTCGGTCTGCACCTCGAGCTGGCTGACGGCCGGGATCGGGATGCCGGCGGCGAAGGCGATGACGTCGATCAGGCCGTCCTGCAGCTGGCCGCCGAGGTCGGACCAGCCGCCGTTGCGGCGATCGAACTCCACCCCCAGGTCCTCCAGGATGGCGGGGAAGTAGGTGTCGGACGTCGAGGCGGCCGGGCCGAAGCCGATGCGCGCGCCGTCCGGGATCTCCTCGATCGAGGTGATGCCGCTGTCGGCCAGCGCAGTGATCGAGAAGGGCGTCTCGTACATCGGGAAGAGCGCACAGACGTTGTCCATGGCCATGCCCGGGGCGAGCGGGCTCTCGCCGGCCAGCGCCTCGGCGGCCGGGCCCATGGTGGTCAGGCCCAGGGCGATGTCGCCGCTGTGCACCAGCGCCATGTTCTGGGTCGGGCCGCCGGTGACCTCGCCGCCGCCGGAGATGCCGAGCTCGTCGGCGATCAGGTTGGCCCAGCCTGAGCCGTAGACGAAGTAGGTGCCGCCCTGGCTGGCGGTGCCGACGGTGAAGCTCTCGGGCCAGTCGCTGCGATCCTGGGCCGCAGCCGAGGCGGCGACCAGCAGGGTGCCGGCCAGCGTACCGGCCAGAGTGCCGACGAGGGTCCGTGAGGTGGCGTTGCGCATGGCGTATCTCCTGTTTGGCGTTGCTCTTGTTGAGTGCCCGGGCGTTCTCGCCCGGTGCTGCATGCCGTCGGCCCCAGTATGGTCGGCGGTTCGGGGACCTGCCGTGAGTCGTACCGGAGTGGCATCAACGCCCCGGTAGAGGCAAGCGCCGTGCCCTTCGAGGATTATCCCTTTTGATTCAAAAGGTTATAAATATCTTCTTCGACCTTGGTCGACATGGGGGCGTCGCCTCGGGGCCGGGATCCCGCACGGGGCGGGCGTCGCGGTGTGCGGATATCCGCACAGCGGGCGCGGTGTGGCGGCGTCAGGCCGCCACGGCGGGGGGCGAGGCCAGGGCGGCGGTCAGCCGGCTGGCCTGGTGGAGGTCGTTCATCAGCGAGGAGGCGAGCCAGGGATCCAGGCGCTGGTGGCGCAGCCGTTCGGCCAGCTCGTGCTGCCAATGGCGGCGCACCTCCTCGAGGGGCGCGCCGATGTCGGCCGCGGTCGGGTCGTTGGCCAGCCGGTTGAGGCCCTCGGCGACGGCCAGGCGCAGGTCGTCATGGGCCTCGCGCAGGGGGCTTGTCGCCGCGGCATGGCGCAGCAGGCTGCGCTGCAGCACCTCGCCGAAGCGTACCGCCTCGACCAGTCGCAGCGTGCGGGCGTAGAGGGCCTCGAGGCGCGCCTCCTGGGTCTCGGTGAGGGGCATGTCGATGCGCGAGTAGAAGTCGAGGATCTCGGCCATCAGCGGCTTGATGCGCTCGTGGTAGCGGGTGTTGACCGGCGGCCAGGCCTCGGGATCGATGGGGGCCTTGATCACCGCGCGGCTGGGCGGGTGGCCGGTCACCTCGCCGCTCGGCACCAGCAGCGCCGCGGCGAGCAGGTGGTAGGTGCGCCGCTCCAGGCGCCGACACTCCTGGGCGATGGCGGCCAGCGCCGTGTCGGCGTGCTGCAGGGCCGTGGCGTCCAGGTAGCGCGCCTGGGAGGGGGGCAGCCGCGCGGGCCCCGGGAAGAGGCGCTCCAGGCGCGCCGCGAGCCGCGGGATGACGGGCAGCATCAGCGCGATGCCGAGCCCGTTGAAGAGGGTGTGGAAGAGCGCCAGCTTGAGCGGCCAGGCATCGGGAGCGAGCCCGATCAGTGCGGCGATGCGGTCCACCAGGCCGGCCATCGGCAGCAGCAGCGCCAGGGCCACGGCCGCGGTGACCAGGTTGAAGATCACGTGGGCCCCGGCCAGGCGCCGGCCGGCGGTGCTGGCGCCGAAGGCGCCGATCACCGCGGTCACGGTGGTGCCGATGTTGGCGCCGATGGCGATGGCCAGTGCCGGCAGGTAGGGCAGCTGGCCGGAGGCCAGGGCCGTGAGGGTGATCAGCAGGGTGGCGTGGCTCGACTGCATGACCACGGTGGCGGTGACGCCGAACAGCACCAGCAGCGGCCAGTGCCAGAGGCGCCCGCCGGCCAGGCCGTCGAGGGTCAGGCCGTCCTGCCAGCTCTCGAAGCCGAGCTTCATGAAGTCGATGCCGAGCAGCAGCAGGCCCACGCCGAGCAGCAGGCCGGCGAGCCCGGCGCGACTGCCCTGCAGCAGCCGCGAGCCCAGCAGCCCCAGGGCCAGCAGCGGCATGGCGTACTGGGCGAGGCTCGCCTTGAGGCCCAGGCCGGCGATCAGCCAGGCGCCGGTGGTGGTGCCGAGGTTGGCGCCGAACAGCAGGGCGATGCCGGCGGGCAGCGCCACGAGGCCGGCGCCGACGAAGGACATCGCCAGCAGGGTGACCAGCGAGCTGGACTGCACCAGGGCGGTGGCCAGGGCGCCCACGGCGATGGCCCGGGAGGTCCGCCGGGTGGCGGCGTGCAGCCAGCGATCCAGGGTGCCGCCGGAGAGGCGCTTGATGGCCTCCTCCAGGTGGGTCATGCCCCACAGGAAGAGCCCCAGGCCGGCGGCCAGGGTGGCGATGTCGAGCCGCGCGACCAGCAGGGCCGCCGCCGTGGCGAGGCCCAGCAGCTCCAGCATAGGGCGCCGGGCGGTGAGGGCCGCGCTCGCTCCCTGGATCATGGGCGGCTCAGGGCCCCTTGGGGTCGAGGATCTTGACGGTCTGCAGGTCGGCGCTTTTCTGCTCCTCGCGCTCGCGGTTGACCCGGGTCTCGAGCTCGGGAAGCGCCTCGTCCTCGATGGGCAGCTGCTCGAAGAAGTCGCAGCTGACGCACTCGCGGTAGCGCACGCCGTTCTGCTCCCAGCTGCGGATGCGGTCCATCTCGGCGCAGCGCGGGCAGATGGCGCCGGCGATAAAGCGTTTCTGGGTGGCCATGGGGCCTCCTGGGAATCGATGAGTGTGACGTGTCACGGGACGTCGTGCCGTCATTCTAACCGACACGGCGCGCCGGCTGGGCCGGCGCGCCGTGTCGATGCCGTCGGTCAGGCGGCCGTCTCGGGCCGCTTTTCTCAGGCGGCGCGGATACCGCTGTGGCGCAACAGCGGCTCGACGCTGGGCTCGCGGCCGCGGAAGGCGCGGAACAGCTCGGCGGCGTCCCGGGAGCCGCCGCGCTCGAGGATCTCGGTGCGGAAGCGCCGCCCGGTCTCGGGGTCGAAGATGCCGGCCTCCTCGAAGGCGCTCCAGGCGTCCGCCGAGAGCACCTCGGCCCACTTGTAGCTGTAGTAGCCCGCCGCGTAGCCGCCGGCGAAGATGTGGCCGAAGCCGTTCTGGAAGCGGTTGAACGCTGCTCGCGGCACCACCGAGACGGCGTCGCGCACGGCGTCGAGCAGCGCCTGGATCTCCCCGGCCGAGGGGGCGGCGTGCTCCCGGTGCAGGCGGAAGTCGAACAGCGAGAACTCCAGCTGGCGCACCATGCCCATGGCGGACTGGAAGTTCTTGGCCGCGATCAGCTTCTCGAACAGCGCCTCGGGCAGCGGCTCGCCGGTCTCCACGTGGCCGGCGATCAGGTCCAGGCCCTCGCGCTCCCAGCAGAAGTTCTCCATGAACTGGCTGGGCAGCTCCACCGCGTCCCAGGCCACGCCGTTGATGCCGGAGATGTCGGCGACGGTCTGGCGGGTCAGCATGTGGTGCAGGCCGTGGCCGAACTCGTGGAACAGGGTGGTGACCTCGTCGTGGGTCAGCAGCGCCGGGGCGTCGCCCACCGGGCGGGTGAAGTTACAGGTGAGGTAGGCCACCGGCAGCTGGACCTCGCCGGCCTCCAGGCGGCGCACCCGGCACTCGTCCATCCAGGCGCCGCCGCGCTTGCCCTCCCGGGCGTAGAGGTCTAGGTAGAAGCCGGCGATGGGCGCGCCCTGCTCGAGGATCTGGAAGTAGCGCACGTCGGGATGGTAGCGCGGCGCGGTCTCGTCCTCGGCGAAGGTCACGCCGTAGAGGCGCTCCACCACCCTGAACAGGCCGTCGACCACCCGGGGCGCCGGGAAGTAGGGGCGCAGCTGCTCATCACTGATGGCGTAGCGCGCCTCCCGCAGCTTCTCGCTGGCGAAGCCCACGTCCCAGGGCTCGAGCGCTTCCATGCCCAGCTCGTCCCGGGCGAAGGCGGCGAGCTCGGCGAATTCCTCGCGGGCCTGGGGCACGGCGCGGCTGGCCAGGTCCTCGAGGAAGGTGATCACCTGGGTGGGGGACTCGGCCATCTTGGTGGCGAGCGAATAGTCGGCATAGTCGGCGAAGCCCAAAAGCCCGGCGAGCTCATGGCGCAGGGCGAGGATCTCCTCCATCACCGGGGCGTTGTCGTACTCGCCGGCGTGGGGGCCCTGGTTTGATGCGCGGGTGACGAAGGCGGTGTAGACCTCGCGGCGCAGCGCGCGATCCTCGGCGTAGGTCATCACCGGGAAGAAGCTCGGGAAGTCCAGGGTGATGCGATAGCCCTCGAGGCCCTTGGCCTCGGCGTTGGCCTCGAGCGTCGCCAGGGCGCTCTCGGGCAGCCCGGCCAGGCGGCCCGCATCGGCGAGGTCCAGGTGCCAGGCCTGGGTGGCGTCCAGCAGCTGGTTGGAGAAGGTGTTGGAGAGCTCGGAGAGGCGCGACTTGATCTCGCCGTAGCGCCGCTTCTGCTCGGCGGGCAGGTCGACGCCGGCCAGGCGGAAGTCGCGCAGGGCGTTCTCCACGGTACGCCGCTGGCCCTCGTCGAGGCTCGCCCAGGCGGGGCCGTCACGCAGCGCCTGCCAGGCGCGGAAGAGCCCCTCGTGCTGGCCGATCCAGGTGCTGTAGTCGGAGAGCTGGCCCAGGCAGGCCTGGTAGGCCTCGCGCAGCTCCGGGCTGTTCATGGTGCCGTTGAGGTGCGAGACCGGCGACCAGGCCCGGGCCAGCCGGTCGTTGAGGGCCTCCAGGGGGGCGGCCAGGCTCTCCCAGGTCGGCGGCGCCTGCTCGGCGCTCGCCACCAGCGCCTCGATGGCGGCGCGGTTCTCGGCGAGCAGCGCCTCCACGGCGGGCACCACGTGATCGGGCCGGATCGCGTCGAAGGGGGGGAGGTCGTGGGCGTCGAGCAGGGGGTTGCGGGGCATGCGCACCTCGAAACGGAAATGAAGGATGGGTCCTAGATGCGGGCGGTCGTGCCGGCTTTCAATATGCTAGGCTTGCGCCCTTTTCAGGCACGCAGGGTGTGACCGATGAACGAGACGCTGGAACGCTGGGGCACGCGACGCGCCTTTATCCTGGCGGTGACCGGAGCGGCGGTGGGGCTGGGCAACATCTGGCGCTTTCCCTACATCACCGGGGAGAACGGCGGCGCCGTCTTCCTGCTGCTCTACGTGGCCTTCGTGCTGCTGCTGGGTCTGCCGATGATGATGGCCGAGATCCTGGTCGGCCGGGCCGGGCGACGCAGCCCCATGCAGTCGATCGGCCACCTGGCCGCCCAGGCCGGGGCCTCGCGCCACTGGCGCTGGCTGGGGCTGTTCGGCGCCTTCACGGTCTTCTGCATCCTCTCCTTCTACTCGGTGGTGTCGGGCTGGTCCATCGAGTTCCTGGTGGCCTCGATCAACGGCGACTTCGTGGGGCGCAGCGCGGCCGAGATCGGCGCCGGCTTCGACGCCTTCCTCGCCGACCCGCGGCGGCTGACCTTCAACCACACCCTGTTCCTGGTGATGACCATCCTGGTGGTCGCCGCCGGGGTGACCAAGGGGCTCGAGAAGCTCAACAACCTGCTGATGCCGATGCTCTACGCGCTGCTGCTGGTGCTGGCGGGCTATGCCGCCACCACCGAGGGCTTCGGCCCGGCGCTTTCCTGGCTGTTCCTGCCCGACGTCTCGGCGGTGACCCCCCTGGTGATGCTGCAGGCCATGGGCCACGCCTTCTTCACCCTGGCGGTGGGCGCCTGCGCGCTGATGGCCTACGGCGCCTACATGCCGGACCACCAGAGCCTGCCCCGCGCCGCGGCGGCGGTGGCGGTGCTCGACGTGGCGGTGGCGCTGCTCGCCGGCATCGCCATCTTCTCGGTGGTGTTCGCCCAGGGCATGGACCCGGGCGAGGGGCCGGGGCTGATGTTCGTGACCCTGCCGGTGGCCTTCGCCGAGCTGCCCGGCGGGCCGCTGTGGCTCTCGCTGTTCTTCCTGCTGCTGCTGCTGGCGACCTGGACCTCCTCGATCAACCTCGCCGAGCCGATGGTCGCCACCCTGCAGGGCTGGGGCCTGTCGCGGGGCCTGGCGTCCGCCGCCGTGGGGATCTCGGTGTGGGGGCTCGGCATGCTCTCGGTGCTCTCCTTCTCGACCCTGGCCGAGACCCGGGTGCTGTTCGGCATGAACCCCTTCGAGCTGGTCAGCACCATCCCGCCGGAGATCTTCCTGCCGCTGGGCGGCCTCTTGATCGCGGTGTTCGCCGCCTGGGTGATGCCCGAGCAGGAGGCCCTGCGGGCGCTGGATGCCGGCCCCAACGGCTTCCGCTTCTGGCGCGCGCTGCTGCGCTGGGTGTCGATCCCGCTGACGCTGGTAGTATTGGGGGCCGGGCTGATCTGATCGGCCCGAACAGAGCGGCCTGACCCAACGACAACGAGGTGAACGATGAGCGAGGCAACGTGCCTGCGGCCCTGGCAGGGCCATGAGCCGCAGCTGGGCGAGCGGGTCTACATCGACCCGGACTGCGTGGTGCTGGGCGACGTGGTGCTGGGCGACGACTGCTCGGTGTGGCCGATGGCGGTGATCCGCGGCGACATGCACCGCATCCGCATCGGCGCACGGGTCAGCGTGCAGGACGGCAGCGTGCTGCACATCACCCACGCCAGCGACTTCAACCCCGACGGCTTCCCGCTGACCATCGGCGACGACGTGACCATCGGCCACAAGGCGATCCTGCACGGCGCCACCCTGGGCAGCCGCATCCTGGTCGGCATGGGCGCCATCGTCATGGACGGCGCGGTGGTCGAGGACGAGGTGATCATCGCCGCCGGGGCCGTGGTGACGCCCGGCAAGCACCTGGCGAGCGGCCATGTCTACGCCGGCAACCCCGCCAAGGCGCTGCGGCCGATCAAGGAGGCCGAGCGGGCCTTCTTCCCCTACACGGCCGGCAACTATGTAAAGTTGAAGGACGAGTACCTGGCCGCCGCACAATGATGCGCTAACCCATTGTTTTCCATTGTCGGGGCGCGCGATAATCTGGTCATTTATCCAGTAATCGAGGGGCGCGCCCCGGCATGGCCAACTTTCGCACCCATCTCGGCGTGGCCGCCGCCGGCGGCGCCGTGCTGGCCCATGGCGGCTGGCAGGCGGGCCTCTGGGGCGCCGTGGAGAGCCTGCCGCTGCTGGCGCTGGTCACCCTGGGCGGCATCCTGCCCGACATCGATGCCGACCGCTCCAAGGCGATCCGCCTGATCTTCCACCTGCTGGCCGTGCCCGCGGTGGTCGCCAGCGCCCTGCTGCTGCAGGCGCGGCTGCCCGTCGGCACCCTGCTGATGGCGTGCGGCGCGATCTATCTCGCCGTGCGCTTCCTGGCCGGGGCGCTGTTCGCCCGCTTCACCGTGCACCGCGGCCTCTGGCACTCGCTGCTGGCGGCCGGGCTGTGCGGGCTCTCCACCACCGCGCTGAGCCACCGGCTGTTCGATCAGCCCGACCACCTGGCCTGGGCCCAGGGCGCCGCCCTGGCACTCGGCTTCGTCATCCACCTGCTGCTCGATGAGCTCTACAGCGTCGATCTCACCGGCGCGCGCCTGAAGCGCTCCTTCGGCACGGCCCTGAAGCCCTTCGACTGGCGCGAGCCGGGCAACTCCCTGGCGATGCTGATGGCGGCGGTGAGCCTCGCCCCCTGGCTGCCGCCCTGGGGGCCGCTGCGCGAGCTGCTGGTTCAGGGCGCCTCGCTCTGGCGGTAGTCCTCGGCCTTGAGGTCGTGCTTTCTGAGCTTGTCATAGAGGGTCTTGCGCGGCAGGCCGAGCGCCTCGCAGGCCTCGGAGACCCGGCCGCGATGGCGCGCCAGCGCCTGGTTGAGGAGCTGCTTCTCGAACAGCTCCACCTGCTGGGGCAGCGGCAGCTCGGCGCCGTCGGTGCCCACGCCCTCCAGCAGGGCGTCCAGGCGGTAGTCGCAGGTCACGCCGAGCAGCACGTAGCGCTCGGCGAGGTTCCTGAGCTCACGGGCATTGCCCGGCCAGTCGTGGGCGAGCAGCGCCGAGACGCCGCCGGCGTCCAGCGGCGGGGCCTCCAGGCCGCTGCGGCTGGCGGCCACGGCGGCGAAGTGCTGGAACAGCAGCGGGATGTCCTCGCGACGCTCGCGCAGCGGCGGGATCGGCAGGGTCACCACCTCGAGGCGGTAGTAGAGGTCCTGGCGGAAGTGTCCCGCCTCGGCCGCGGCCTTGAGGTCGACCTTGGTGGCGGCGATCACCCGCAGGTCCAGTGGCACCGGCACGTTGGCGCCGAGGCGCTCGACGGCGCGCTCCTGGAGCACCCGCAGCAGCTTGACCTGCAGGGCCAGCGGCATCGACTCGATCTCGTCGAGGAACACCGTGCCGCCCTCGGCGTGCTCGAACTTGCCGATGCGCCGCTCCACGGCCCCGGTGAAGGCGCCCTTCTCGTGGCCGAAGAGCTCCGACTCGATGATGCTCTCGGGCACCGCGCCGCAGTTGATGGCCACGAAGGGGTGGCCGCTTCGCCGGCTGCGCTCGTGGATGGCCCGGGCCACCAGGTCCTTGCCGGCCCCGGTCTCGCCGAACAGCAGCACGTCGGTCTCGACCTGGCTGATGCGCTGGACCATCGAGGCGAGACGCTGGATGGCCGGGGTGCGCCCCACCAGGCGCGGTCCCGGCGCCGACTGCTGGGCCTCCAGCTCGGCCTTCAGCGCGCGGTTCTCGAGGCTCAGGCGGCGCTTGTCGACGCCGCGGCGCACCACCTCCACCAGCCGCTCCCCGGCGAAGGGCTTCTCGAGGAAGTCCCAGGCGCCCTCGCGCATCGCCTCCACGGCCGTGGAGATATCGCCGTGGCCGGTGATCAGGATCACCGGCAGGTCGGGGTCGCGGTGTCTCACCTCGCGCAGCAGCGCCATGCCGTCCATGCCGGGCATGCGGATGTCGCTGACCACGACGCCGGGGAAATCCGCGGGCAGGGCCGCCAGGGCGGCCTCGGCGCTCTCGTAGGCCTGGGGAGCGTAGCCGGCCAGCTCCAGGGTCTGGCCGGCGGTGATGCGCAGGTGGGCCTCGTCGTCGATGATCATCACCGGGAGGGTCGCCGGGTCATGCATGGGTGTCGTGCTCCGTGGTCCGCGGCTCGCCGGCGCCGTCGGGGCCGGCGGCGCGGGGCAGGGTGATGGTGAAGCGGGCGCCGCCGCCGGGGGCCCGGTCCGCGCTCAGCTCGCCGTCCAGGTCGTCGATGATCCGCGCCGAGATCGACAGGCCCAGCCCCAGGCCGCTGCCCGGTGCCTTGGTGGTGAAGAAGGGCTCGAAGATCCGCCCGAGGTGCTCGTCGGCGATCCCGGGGCCATTGTCGCTTACCCGCAGGCGCACCGTCGCCTCGCCCGGCTCGATGGTGAGCGCCAGGCGCGGCTCCGGCGTCTGGCTCATCGCCTGCAGGGCGTTGCCGATCAGGTTGACCAGCACCTGCTCGAGGCGCACCAGGTCGGCGCGCACCCAGGCCTCCTCCGCGGGCCAGTCGCGCTCGATCGCGACGCCGCCCTCGCGCAGCCGCGACTGGAAGAGGCGCAGGGCGTAGTCGAAGCAGGCCGATACCGACACGGCGGTGGGGCGATCGCCGCTCTTGCGCGAGAACTGGCGCAGCTGGGCGCTGATCTCCGCCATGCGCTCGGTGAGCTCGACGATCTGCGCCAGGTTGTCGCGGGTCGCCTCGAGGCGGCCGCGCGCGAGGAAGGCGCTCGCGTTCTCGGCATAGGCGCGGATCGCCGCCAGCGGCTGGTTGAGCTCGTGGTTGATGCCGGCGGCTAGCTGACCGAGCACGGCCAGCTTGGCCGCCTGGACCAGCTCGTCGCGGGTCTGACGCAGGCGCTCCTCGGCCAGCCGACGCTCCTCGATCTCCCCGGAGAGGCGCCGGTTGGTCTCGACCAGGTCCCGGGTGCGGCGCTGGACGTTACGCTCCAGCTCGTCCCGGGCCCGGGCCAGGGTGCGGCGCTCGCGCTCGGCGAACTGCTCGCGCTCGCGGCGCAGCCGCCGGCGCTGCCAGCCGATGCCGCCGGCCAGCACCACCACGCCGTAGAGGCCGCCGGCGAGCAGTGCAGCAAGCCACTGCGCCCGGGTCACCGGGGCCAGCGAGGTGAGGATCTGCATTCGCCAGCCGAAGTCCGGCATGGGGCGCGAGAGCCCCAGGTACTCGGTGTCGGCCAGCGGGCCGTGGCGGAAGCCGATCCCCTGGCCTTGTTCCTCGAGATCGCCCAGATAGGCGATGCCGGAGGCGTCGAGGGCCTCGTCGGCGTAGCGGCGGGTCGCCAGCAGCGCCTCGCGCTCGGCGCCGGAGAGCGGTCGCAGCGCCTGCAGGCGTAGCTCCGGGCGGCTGGCCATGAAGATGATGTCGTCGCCGTCGATCACCAGCAGCTCGGCGTCCTGCTCGGCCCAGCCCGCCTCCACGGTGTCGAGCAGCACCTTCACCACCATCACGCCGTCGGCGGTGGCGTCGGGGGCGGTCTCCTCCAGCCAGACCGGCGCCGAGAAGTAGTAGCCGCGCTCGCGGGACTGCACGCCGAGGCCGTAGAAGCGCCCGGGCCGGCCGGCGATCGCCTCCTGGAAGTAGCGGCGAAAGGCGTAGTTCTGGCCGATGAAGGTGGCGGGGCGGTGCCAGTTGCTGGACGCCAGGGTGTCGCCGTGACGGTCGAGCAGGTAGATGTCGGAGACCCCCACCGTGGCGCGGAAACGGTCCAGCAGGCGGTTGAGCGGCATCGCGTCCTGGGTGTCGGGGGCGGCCAGGAAGCGCTTGACCATCTCCCGGGAGGCGAGCAGCTCGGGCAGGTAGTCGTGGCGCGACAGGTGGCCGACCAGGCCCTCGGCGGAGAGGCGCAGCTCGTTCTCGGCGTCCTGGCGCAGCTGTGTCAGGGCCTGGTCGCGGGCCAGCTGGGCGGCCTGCCACATGGCGAGCACGAGCCCCAGCGGGGCCAGCACCCAGAGCAGGCGGCGCACGCCGCGGCCGCGGGGCGAAGTCGGCATGGCCGGGCCTCAGGAGTCGGCGGGCATGACCTGCGAGCGGCGCAGGGCGCGCTGGGCCCGGGTCTCGGCGCGCTCCAGCTCCAGAAGCCCCTCCTCGACGAACACCAGGTGCTCGTGGGCCCGGGCCCGGGCGTCCTCGGCGCGCCCCTCGAGGATGGCGTCGAGCAGGGCGCGATGCTGCACCATCAGCCGCGGACGGGCGTCGGGCTTCTCGAACAGGTGCGCCAGGTTGTCGACGATACTCTTCTCCAGCAGGTGGAAGATCCCGCGGATGGTGTGCAGCAGCAGGACGTTGTGGGCGGCCTCGGCGATGGCCAGGTGGAAGGCCGCGTCGGCCTTGGCCTCCTCGATGGGGTCGCGTCCCTGGAAGCAGGCCTCCAGCTCCTCGAAGCGCGCGATCAGCAGCGCCTTGTCGGTGGGCGTTGAGCGCAGGGCCGCGTAGTAGGCGGAGAGCCCCTCCATGGCATCGCGGAACTCCAGCAGGTCGAGGTGGAACTCGCCGTGGCGGGAGAGCATCTCCAGCAGCGGGTCGCTGTAGCCGCCGTTGAGCTCCTCGCTGATGAAGGTGCCGCCGCCCTGGCGGCTGGTCAAGAGCCCCCGGGCCGAGAGCTTCTGGATGGCCTCGCGCAGGGAGGGGCGCGAGACGCCGAAGCGCTCGGCCAGCTCGCGCTCGGGCGGAAGGCGCTGGCCGGGCCGCAGGCTGCCCTCGAGGATCAGGGCCTCCAGCCGCTCGGTGATGACGTCGGCGAGGCGCGGGTGCTGAACGGGTTGGTAGGCCATGGGGGCACCATCGAGAGAAAGGGTAAAAGAGGAAATTGGTAAGACCAATATTAGGCGATGAGATGCCTGCCTGGCAAGTCGGCGTCGACGAGCGAAGGCGCTGTCGATCAACGAGTTATGGAGACTCTGGGCGAGATGTGACTAAAGTATAAGCGCCCTTGGCGAGGGGAGGTTTGACACCGCTTGTCGGGCGCTTCTAGAGTGCGCCTCACGTCTTATGTAAATTGGTTTTACCAATAATCGATGACTCGTCCGGTCATGCATCATGTCACGTGGCCGTGCCTGATTGCCTCAAGACGCTCCCCGGCAGGCTCACGCCACACTTCCCGAGCGCGCGCAGGGAGAGGGGGCTGGCTCGTCATGATGCGCTCGCTCGCATACCGGGGGGGAGACGCTTCTCACCCGACACGAGATCGTCGCCAGCCACTCCTGGATTGTCCATCCACTGCACGGGACTCGCCATGATCATTTCCGCTTCCACGGACTACCGCCGGGCCGCCGAGCGCCGTATTCCGCCCTTCCTCTTCCACTATGCCGACGGCGGCGCCTACGCCGAGCATACGCTGCGGCGCAATGTCGAGGATCTGGCCGGTGTTGCCCTGCGCCAGCGGGTGCTGAAGGACATGTCGTCCCTGTCGCTTGAGACCGAGCTGTTCGGCGAGTCGCTGGCCATGCCGGTGGCGCTGGCGCCGGTGGGCCTGGCGGGCATGTACGCCCGGCGAGGCGAGGTGCAGGCGGCGAGAGCGGCGGCCGGGAAGGGCATTCCGTTCACGCTGTCCACGGTGTCGGTCTGCCCCATCAATGAAGTCGCCTCGGCCGTGGATCGTCCCCTCTGGTTCCAGCTCTACGTGCTCAAGGATAGAGGCTTCATGAAGCATGTACTGGAGCGCGCCAAGGCCGCGGGGGTCAAGACGCTCGTCTTCACGGTCGACATGCCGGTGCCCGGGGCGCGCTATCGCGATGCCCATTCCGGCATGAGCGGCAAGCACGGCGGCATCCGCCGCATGCTTCAGGCGGCGACCCATCCGCGCTGGGCCTGGGACGTGGGCGTTCACGGTCGCCCTCACGATCTGGGGAATGTCTCGGACTATCGCGGCCACCCCACCGAGCTCGAGGACTATATCGCCTGGCTCGGCGACAACTTCGATCCGTCCATCTCCTGGAAGGATCTGGAATGGATCCGCGAGTTCTGGGACGGGCCGATGATCATCAAGGGCATCCTCGACCCCGAGGACGCTCGCGATGCCGTGCGCTTCGGCGCGGATGGCATCGTCGTCTCCAACCATGGCGGTCGCCAGCTCGATGGTGTGCCCTCCACGGCACGCGCTCTGCCGGCCATCGCCGATGCGGTCAAGGGCGACCTGGCCATCCTGGCCGATTCCGGCGTGCGCAACGGCCTCGACGTGGTGCGCATGATCGCCATGGGAGCCGATACCGTGCTGATGGGGCGTGCCTTCATCTATGCGCTGGCCACCTCTGGAGAAGCGGGCGTGTCGCATCTGCTCGAGCTGATCGACAAGGAAATGCGCGTGGCAATGACGCTCACCGGAGCGCGTACCATCGCCGATCTCGGGCCGGATTCGCTGGTGGGCGAGCCGCGGTGAATAACGACTCGGCGTGTCGGCATGAGTCGGCGTGTCGGCATGAGACAGGAGAATGAGATGGGCGACGAGACGGCACGGGGAACCGAGGCCAGCGGCATGACGGCACCCTTCAAGGCGCTGCGCGAGGCGCTGCGCGACGTGCTGCCCGACGAGCGGCTGATCGACGATCCGCTGCGTACCCTGGCCTACGGCACCGACGCCAGCTTCTATCGGCTGATCCCGGGGCTGGTGGTGCGCCCCGAGAGCGAGGCGGAGCTCATGCACACCCTGGCCGAGTGCCGGGCGCGCCGGCTGCCGGTGACCTTCCGCGCCGCCGGTACTTCGCTCTCCGGCCAGGCGGTGACCGACTCGGTGCTGATCCAGCTGGGGCGCGGCTGGCGCGACCACGAGATCCTCGATGACGGCCGGGCGATCCGCCTGCAGCCCGGGGTGATCGGCGCCCGGGCCAACCAGCTGCTGGCCCCCTTCGGGCGCAAGATCGGCCCCGACCCGGCCTCGATCGCCAGCTGCATGGTCGGCGGCATCGCCGCCAACAACGCCTCAGGGATGTGCTGCGGCACGGCCCAGAACAGCTACCGCACGGTGCGCGAGCTGCGCGTGATCCTGGCCGATGGCAGCCTGCTCGACACCGCCGATGCCGAAAGCGTCGCCGCCTTCCGGGCCTCCCATGGCGAGCTGCTGGCCGGGCTCGAGCGCCTCGCCGCCGAGACCCGGGACAACGCCGCCCTGGCCGAGAAGATCCGCCACAAGTACCGGCTCAAGAACACCACCGGCTACGCCCTCAACAGCCTGGTCGACTTCACGGATGGCATCGAGATCCTCAAGCACCTGATGATCGGCTCCGAGGGCACCCTCGGCTTCATCAGCGCCATCACCTACGACAGCGTGGTCGACGAGCCGCTCAAGGCGGCGGCCCTGGCCTTCTTCCCCGACATGGGCACTACCTGCCGCGCGACCATCGCGCTCAAGCAGGCGCCGGTCTCCGCGGTGGAGCTGATGGATCGCGCCGCGCTGCGCTCCGTGCAGGACCAGCCGGGCATGCCCGGGGTGCTGAAGACGCTGCCCGAGGGGGCGGCGGCGCTGCTGATCGACGTGCGTGGCAACGACGAGGCCGAGCTCGAGGCACGCCTGCAGGCGGTGCGGGCGACCCTCGAGGGCATCCAGACCCTGGAGCCGGTCACCTTCACCCGCGAGGCCGACACCTACACCCTCTACTGGAAGATCCGCAAGGGGCTCTTCCCGGCGGTGGGGGCGGTGCGCGAGGTCGGCACCACGGTGATCATCGAGGACGTGGCCTTTCCCATCGAGCGGCTCGACGAGGGCGTGCTGGCGCTGACCGACATCTTCCACCGCCACGGCTACCGCGACGCCATCCTCTTCGGCCACGCCCTGGAGGGGAACCTGCACTTCGTCTTCCCCCAGGGGTTCGAGAAGCCCGGCGAGGTGGAGCGCTACCAGGCGCTGATGGACGAGGTGGCCGAGCTGGTCGGCGTGAAGTACGGCGGCTCGCTCAAGGCCGAGCACGGTACCGGGCGCAACATGGCGCCCTACGTGGAGCTGGAGTGGGGCCCCGACGCCTACGCGCTGATGTGGGAGATCAAGGCGCTCTTCGACCCGGAGAACCTGCTCAACCCCGAGGTGATCCTGAGCCGCAACCCGACCCTCCACCTGGAGAGCCTCAAGCCCCTGCCGGCGGCCGACGCGATCGTCGACAAGTGCATCGAGTGCGGTTTCTGCGAGGCGGTCTGCCCGTCGAAGGACCTGACCCTCACCCCGCGCCAGCGCATCGTCATCGCCCGGGAGATGGCGCGGCTCGAGGCGCTGGGCGATGCGCGCGGCACCGAGGACGAGGCACGCCTGGCCGCCCTGCGCGACGACTATCGCTACGCGGGCGACGAGACCTGCGCCGCCGACGGCCTCTGCTCCACCCAGTGCCCGGTGGGCATCAATACCGGCGACCTGGTGCGCGGCATGCGTCACGAGCGGGCCGCCGGCACGGCCGGGGTCGCCCGACGCATCGGGCGTCACTTCTCCGGCGCGACCCGGGTGGCCCGGGGCGGACTGAATGCGGCCGGCGCGGCTCGGACCCTGCTCGGCACCGACCTGATGGCCAAGGCCAGCGGCGGGGCGCGACGCCTGAGCGGCGACCGCCTGCCCCGCTGGAGCCCGGCGCTGCCCAAGGCGGCCTCGATCCGGGTGCTCCAGCGAGGGGCGTCGGCCGATGCCTCGCGCGACAAGGTGGTCTACCTGCCCTCCTGTGCCACCCGCATCTTCGGCGCCGACCATGACGACGCGGAGCGGCGCTCGGTGATGGAGATCACCCTGGCGCTGCTCGACAAGGCGGGCTTCGAGGTGATCCTCCCAGAGATGATCGGCCACCTCTGCTGCGGCATGGCCTTCCAGTCCAAGGGGCAGTTCGAGGAGGCGACCCACAAGGGGCGCGAGCTCAACCGCGAGCTGCTGGTGGCGAGCCAGAACGGCCGCTATCCGGTGCTCTGCGATACCAGTCCCTGCACCCTGCAGATGCGCGAGCACCTCGACGAGCGCCTCGAGATGCTCGAGCCGGTCGCCTTCGCCCACGATCATCTGCTGCCGAGGCTCGCCCTGACTCCGCTGGACGAGCGCATCGCCGTCCACGTGACCTGCTCGAGCACGCGCATGGGGCTGGCCGACAAGTTCGTCGCCCTGGCCCGGGCCTGCGCCCGGGAGGTGGTGGTGCCGGCCGAGATCACCTGCTGCGGCTTCGCCGGTGACAAGGGGTTCGCCACGCCGGAGCTCAACGCCTCCGCGCTGGCGGGGCTGGCCGAACAGGTGGCCGACTGCAGCGCCGGCTACTCCAACTCGCGCACCTGCGAGATCGGCCTGACCGAACACGGCGGCATCCCCTACCGCTCGATCCTCTCGCTGCTCGACCGGGCCAGCGCCGCGCCCTGAGCGCCGCTCCCGGCGGGTGCCCGCCGGGAGCGGCGTCGCGGTGACGTCCGACGGCTCGACGCGTCCCCTTCCATACCGTTTTCGGCTAAAGTATTGCCACTCGTCGCATGGGTGCGACGGAGGATGCTACTGACGCAGGGAGACTTCGAGTGGTCATTCAAGCAATCCGGAAGGCGTCCGGTCATGCGGTGCTACGCCCCCATCGCCTGCTGGTCGGGGCCGCCGGCCTGGTCCTGCTGGCCGGCTGTGTCGAGGAGGAGACGCGCTTCGTCGCGGCTCCCGAGGCCACGCTCGGCAGCGACATCGCCGGCGAGCTGACCTCGTCCAGCGAGATCAACCTCAGCGACGGCTCCCGCGTGGCCGCCCACTGGCTGTGCGCCGATGCGGACGCTGCGGCGTCGTCGGTGGTGCGCTACGCCCTCGAGGCGCCCTTTGCCGCCCGCCTCTCGGCCTTCGACGAGCAGGGACAGTGGCTGGGCAGCGTCACGAGCACGCCCGACGGCGAGCGCCCGGTGCTGATGGCGGCCGCCGGGGCGTGCACCCTGGTGGCCGTCAGCGGCCAGGACGGCGGGGCCTTCGGTCCCTATCGCCTGGAGGCCGAGCCGGTCTCCTTCGCCACCGAGCTCGAGACCGGCCGGCCGCTGGTCGGGCGGCTGGAGGAGGGGCGCGCGGCCTATCCCCTGACCCTCGATGCCCCCGCCTGGATCGACCTCTCCCTCTCCGGCGATGCCGACCTCGGCCTGCGCCTGGTGGGCGACGACCTCAGCCGTCAGGCCCGCGCCTGCGCGCCCGGCGAGCTGCGCCTCGACGCCTACCTCGAGGCCGGGGAGTATCGCGTCGAGGTCGCGCAGGGCGACACGGCGGTCGAGGCCGCGGGCGAGGCGTGCGAGCCCCGCCTGCTGGGCGCCGAGGGCATCCATCGCCTCGAGGCCAAGCGCAACGACCTGGCCGACGGCCGCCGCAACGCCGGGCCGCTGCGCGACGGCGATCGCATCACCGGCACCCTCGCGTCGGGCGCCGGCAACGCCTACACCCTGCGCATCGACGAGCCCAGCCACCTCTCGCTGGCGCTGCGCTCCTCGGCCTTCGATACCGTGCTGCACGTCACGGGAGAGGGCAGCGAGCTGGTCGACGATGACGGCGGCACTGGCACCGACTCGCGGCTGCAAACCGTGCTGATGCCCGGCGAGTATCGCGTCGAGGTGAGCGGCTACGGTGAGGAGCACGGCGAGTATACGCTGGACGTCTCCCTCGGCGCCTTCGACGGCGAACTGCGCAACGGCGGGGAGGTGACGCCCGGCGAGAGCCTCGGCGGCAACCTGGCCGGCGTCGGCACCAGCCATACCTATCGCTTCGCGATCGACGAGGTCAGCGAAGTGGAGCTGGCCCTCGACTCCGGTGCCTTCGATCCCGTGCTGCGGCTCTATGGTAACGGCATCGACCTGCGCGACGACGACGGCGGCGGCGATCGCAATTCCCTGATTACCACCGTGCTCCAGCCCGGCGAGTACCGCCTGGACGTGGAGAGCTACAGCGGCACCGGCGCCTACCGGCTGCGCACCGAGCATCGGCCCTTCGAGGGGCGCATCAGCAACGGGGGAGAGGTGGCGACCGGCGAGGTGGTCTATGGCCAGCTGCCCCCAGGGCGCAGCCTGACCTACCGTCTGGTCGTCGACGCCGCCCAGGACGTGGTCATCGAGACCACCTCGGGCGCCGTGGACACCATCCTCGCCCTGACGGGCCACGGCGTCAGCGAGCAGAACGACGATGCCGGGGACCTCGGCTTCGGCTCGCGGATCCGTCGCCACCTCGAGCCCGGCACCTACGAGATCGAGGTGAGTGCCTACGAGAGCAGCGGGGGCCAGGTGCGCCTGGCCATCGGCGGCTGAGGCCGGCCCTCCCATCGGCAGCGGCCTCGCCACGAGGCCGCCCGGGCGTTATCCTGCGCCCGCCACGACGCCCGCCCCGCGCGGGCGTTCGTGTCTCTGGCCGGCGCTAAAACTATCCACACCCGGTCATAGAGCCGGGCGTCGAAAGGCGCTGTGGATAAGCTGCCGTCGGCCTCGCGGTCATCGTGTCGTCACCGCCGCGACACGCCGGCGACATTTTTCTTCACGAAGGCCTTGCGCGCCTCCGGGGAAATCCGTAAAGTACGCATCCGCTGCCGGCGACGGGCCAACGTTGCAGGCGGTAATGGTGGCAGAAGTGCTTGTTTCCATTTGGGTTTTTCGAAGACGCTTTGAAAATTCCCGCTTGACGAACTCGCCGCATTCGGTAGAATGCACGCCACTCGATCGGCACTCACCTCGCAGGGCGAGATGAGGTTTCGGTCACCCGCTTCGCTTCTTCGGAACGCCTCGCAGGGTTGACAAGAAACGCCGGTCAGGTAGAATACGCCTTCCTCGCAGGGCGCCGGCGAGACCGCCGCTTCGTTGATGCGGCCGGCACGACGGCAACAGCGAGATGCTCTTTAACAATCGATCAGGTAATTCATGTGGGCGCTTGTCGGGATGTCGGTGACCAGTCACTGAAACATTCAAGGCAAGCGACTCGTCAAACGAGACGTTTGAACCTTGAGCCAGGTTTGGTTCCACCTTAGGAACTATCAGACTTTAAACTGAAGAGTTTGATCATGGCTCAGATTGAACGCTGGCGGCAGGCCTAACACATGCAAGTCGAGCGGAAACGATCCTAGCTTGCTAGGAGGCGTCGAGCGGCGGACGGGTGAGTAATGCATAGGAATCTGCCCGGTAGTGGGGGATAACCTGGGGAAACTCAGGCTAATACCGCATACGCCCTACGGGGGAAAGCAGGGGATCTTCGGACCTTGCGCTATTGGATGAGCCTATGTCGGATTAGCTAGTTGGTGAGGTAATGGCTCACCAAGGCCGCGATCCGTAGCTGGTCTGAGAGGATGATCAGCCACATCGGGACTGAGACACGGCCCGAACTCCTACGGGAGGCAGCAGTGGGGAATATTGGACAATGGGCGAAAGCCTGATCCAGCCATGCCGCGTGTGTGAAGAAGGCTTTCGGGTTGTAAAGCACTTTCAGTGAGGAAGAACGCCTTCGGGTTAATACCCCGGAGGGAAGACATCACTCACAGAAGAAGCACCGGCTAACTCCGTGCCAGCAGCCGCGGTAATACGGAGGGTGCGAGCGTTAATCGGAATTACTGGGCGTAAAGCGCGCGTAGGTGGCTTGATAAGCCGGTTGTGAAAGCCCCGGGCTCAACCTGGGAACGGCATCCGGAACTGTCAGGCTAGAGTGCAGGAGAGGAAGGTAGAATTCCCGGTGTAGCGGTGAAATGCGTAGAGATCGGGAGGAATACCAGTGGCGAAGGCGGCCTTCTGGACTGACACTGACACTGAGGTGCGAAAGCGTGGGTAGCAAACAGGATTAGATACCCTGGTAGTCCACGCCGTAAACGATGTCGACTAGCCGTTGGGGTCCTTGAGACCTTTGTGGCGCAGTTAACGCGATAAGTCGACCGCCTGGGGAGTACGGCCGCAAGGTTAAAACTCAAATGAATTGACGGGGGCCCGCACAAGCGGTGGAGCATGTGGTTTAATTCGATGCAACGCGAAGAACCTTACCTACCCTTGACATCGAGCGAACTTTCCAGAGATGGATTGGTGCCTTCGGGAACGCTCAGACAGGTGCTGCATGGCTGTCGTCAGCTCGTGTTGTGAAATGTTGGGTTAAGTCCCGTAACGAGCGCAACCCTTGTCCCTATTTGCCAGCGATTCGGTCGGGAACTCTAGGGAGACTGCCGGTGACAAACCGGAGGAAGGTGGGGACGACGTCAAGTCATCATGGCCCTTACGGGTAGGGCTACACACGTGCTACAATGGTCGGTACAATGGGTTGCGAAGCCGCGAGGTGGAGCTAATCCCATAAAGCCGGTCTCAGTCCGGATCGGAGTCTGCAACTCGACTCCGTGAAGTCGGAATCGCTAGTAATCGTGAATCAGAATGTCACGGTGAATACGTTCCCGGGCCTTGTACACACCGCCCGTCACACCATGGGAGTGGACTGCACCAGAAGTGGTTAGCCTAACTTCGGAGGGCGATCACCACGGTGTGGTTCATGACTGGGGTGAAGTCGTAACAAGGTAGCCGTAGGGGAACCTGCGGCTGGATCACCTCCTTAATCGACGACGTCGCCGACACTCGGCAAGTGCTCACAATGAATTACCTGATCGACCAGAGCAAAGACTGTTTGGGTCGCGGACCCAGTGGTTTGTAGCCGGGTCTGTAGCTCAGTTGGTTAGAGCGCACCCCTGATAAGGGTGAGGTCGGCAGTTCAAGTCTGCCCAGACCCACCATTTGCAGGATCAGAGGGGCCTTAGCTCAGCTGGGAGAGCGCCTGCCTTGCACGCAGGAGGTCAGCGGTTCGATCCCGCTAGGCTCCACCATCTCTTCCCAAGACAGTCCGGTCACAGAGACCAGCGGCAAGCCAGATGGCTTCCCACTGTTCTCTGAACAGTGCTCTTTAACAATGTGAATCATGCTGACAAAGCGTTGCTTTCGAAAGAAGGCAACATGAGATACGTCTCAAGCGTATCCGGCAATTGTCGATTGTCATCGCGGACCAGACCTCTTGGGGTTATATGGTCAAGCGATGAAGCGCACACGGTGGATGCCTAGGCAGCCAGAGGCGATGAAAGACGTGGAAGCCTGCGATAAGGCTCGGCGAGGTGGCAAACAACCTGCGACCCGGGCATTTCTGAATGGGGAAACCCACCCACGGTAACGTGGGTATCCTGCACTGAATACATAGGTGCCAGGAGGCGAACCGGGGGAACTGAAACATCTCATTACCCCGAGGAAAAGAAATCAACCGAGATTCCCCTAGTAGCGGCGAGCGAACGGGGACCAGCCCTTAAGCACCATGACCGATAGACGAAGTGGTTGGGAAGCCACGCGATACAGGGTGATAGCCCCGTAGTCGAAATCCGATTGGTGTGAAATCGAGTAGGTCGGGGCACGAGAAACCTTGACTGAAGACGGGGGGACCATCCTCCAAGGCTAAATACTCCTGGCTGACCGATAGTGAACCAGTACCGTGAGGGAAAGGCGAAAAGAACCCCGGAGAGGGGAGTGAAATAGATCCTGAAACCGTGTGCGTACAAGCAGTGGGAGCCGACTCGTTCGGTGACCGCGTACCTTTTGTATAATGGGTCAGCGACTTATTTTCAGTGGCGAGCTTAACCGTATAGGGGAGGCGTAGGGAAACCGAGTCTTAACTGGGCGACCAGTCGCTGGGAATAGACCCGAAACCGGGCGATCTATCCATGAGCAGGTTGAAGGTTGAGTAACATCAACTGGAGGACCGAACCAGGATCTGTTGAAAAAGATTTGGATGACTTGTGGATCGGAGTGAAAGGCTAATCAAGCCCGGAGATAGCTGGTTCTCCTCGAAAGCTATTTAGGTAGCGCCTCACGTAGCGCCGCCGGGGGTAGAGCACTGTTTCGGCTAGGGGGTCATCCCGACTTACCAACCCGAGGCAAACTCCGAATACCGGTGAGTGACGCGTGGGAGACACACAGCGGGTGCTAACGTCCGTTGTGAAAAGGGAAACAACCCAGACCGTCAGCTAAGGTCCCCAAATCCTGGTTAAGTGGGAAACGATGTGGGAAGGCTCAGACAGCTAGGAGGTTGGCTTAGAAGCAGCCATCCTTTAAAGAAAGCGTAATAGCTCACTAGTCGAGTCGGCCTGCGCGGAAGATGTAACGGGGCTCAAACCAGGTACCGAAGCTACGGGTTCATCCTCTGGATGAGCGGTAGAGGAGCGTCGTGTACGCCGATGAAGGTGAGTCGAGAGGCTTGCTGGAGGTATCACGAGTGCGAATGCTGACATGAGTAACGACAAGGGGAGTGAAAAACTCCCCCGCCGGAAGACCAAGGGTTTCTGTTCGACGCTAATCGGAGCAGAGTGAGTCGGCCCCTAAGGCGAGGCCGAAAGGCGTAGTCGATGGGAAACGGGTCAATATTCCCGTACTTCACTGTATTGCGATGGGGGGACGAAGAAGGCTAGGTGAGCCAGGCGTTGGTTGTCCTGGTGAAAGTCAGTAGGCCGAGGAATCAGGCAAATCCGGTTCCTTAACGCCGAGAGACGAGACGAACAGACTACGGTCTGGAAGTCATCGATGCCACGCTTCCAGGAAAAGCCTCTAAGCTTCAGATACAGTGGAACCGTACCCCAAACCGACACAGGTGGT
Organism: Halomonas sp. THAF5a; assembly: GCF_009363755.1. NCBI lineage: Bacteria > Pseudomonadati > Pseudomonadota > Gammaproteobacteria > Oceanospirillales > Halomonadaceae > Halomonas > Halomonas sp. THAF5a. The sequence goes on from NZ_CP045417.1 coordinate 350,084, forward strand.
CAGGTAGAGAATACCAAGGCGCTTGAGAGAACTCGGGTGAAGGAACTAGGCAAAATGGTGCCGTAACTTCGGGAGAAGGCACGCCGCACTAGCGTGATGGGACTTGCTCCCTAAGCGCGAAGCGGTCGAAGATACCAGGTGGCTGCAACTGTTTATTAAAAACACAGTACTCTGCAAACGCGTAAGCGGACGTATAGGGTATGACGCCTGCCCGGTGCCGGAAGGTTAATTGATGGTGTTAGCGTAAGCGAAGCTCCTGATCGAAGCCCCGGTAAACGGCGGCCGTAACTATAACGGTCCTAAGGTAGCGAAATTCCTTGTCGGGTAAGTTCCGACCTGCACGAATGGCGTAATGATGGCCACGCTGTCTCCACCCGAGACTCAGTGAAATTGAAATCGCAGTGAAGATGCTGTGTACCCGCGGCTAGACGGAAAGACCCCGTGAACCTTTACTATAGCTTCACACTGGACGCTGATGTTGCTTGTGTAGGATAGCTGGGAGGCTTGGAAACCGTGGCGCCAGCCACGGTGGAGCCAACCTTGAAATACCAGCCTGGCATCATTGGCGTTCTAACTCAGGTCCGTTATCCGGATCGAGGACCGTGTGTGGTGGGTAGTTTGACTGGGGCGGTCTCCTCCCAAAGCGTAACGGAGGAGCACGAAGGTACCCTCAGCACGGTTGGAAATCGTGCATTGAGTGCAAGAGCATAAGGGTGCTTAACTGCGAGACAGACACGTCGAGCAGGTACGAAAGTAGGTTCTAGTGATCCGGTGGTTCTGTATGGAAGGGCCATCGCTCAACGGATAAAAGGTACTCCGGGGATAACAGGCTGATACCGCCCAAGAGTTCACATCGACGGCGGTGTTTGGCACCTCGATGTCGGCTCATCACATCCTGGGGCTGAAGTCGGTCCCAAGGGTATGGCTGTTCGCCATTTAAAGTGGTACGCGAGCTGGGTTTAGAACGTCGTGAGACAGTTCGGTCCCTATCTGCCGTGGGCGTTGGAGATTTGAGAAGTGCTGCTCCTAGTACGAGAGGACCGGAGTGGACGCACCTCTGGTGTTCCGGTTGTCACGCCAGTGGCATTGCCGGGTAGCTATGTGCGGACGGGATAACCGCTGAAAGCATCTAAGCGGGAAGCCCCCTTCAAGATGAGATCTCCCCGAGGCCTCGAGCCTCCTGAAGGGCCCAGCAAGACCAGCTGGTTGATAGGCCGGGTGTGGAAGCGCTGCAAGGCGTTGAGCTAACCGGTACTAATGGCCCGTGAGGCTTGACCATATAACACCCAAGCGGTCTGCCGATGGCAACCGACAGACGGATACGCGAGACGATCTCGTCAGCATGATTCACCGTTTTTCGCCTGACGACCATAGCGTACGGGAACCACCTGATCCCATGCCGAACTCAGCAGTGAAACCGATCAGCGCCGATGGTAGTGTGGGGCCTCCCCATGCGAGAGTAGGTCATCGTCAGGCACCTATTCCGAGAAAACCCCGAGCTCAACGAGCTCGGGGTTTTTTCATGCGCGGGTGTTTTTGCGCGAGGCGTGCACCCGCCCCGATCGCCGGCCATCGGCGCTACCCAACACCAGAACGCCCCCGCCTCCTCGAGGCGGGGGCGTTCTGGTTCAGGGAGGGGCGTTCTCGGCTCTTTCCCCAGACCTCTCCGACAGGAAAGCTGGCGGAAAGGTCGAGGGCCTCGATTGGCAAGGTCGCGCCTTTGCGGTTACGGTGTGACGGGTATGACCCACACGGATTTCATCGTCTCAGGAGGAGAAGATCATGAAGAAGAGCGACATGCTGCGCCGACTGGGCCTGGCCCTGCTCATCGCCATGCTGGGTGCCGGGCTGGCCGCCTGTGAAGAGGAGGGGCCGGCCGAGCAGGCGGGCGAGAGCATCGACGAGTCCATGGAGGAGATGGGCGAAGGCGTCGAGGAGATGGGTGAGGGGCTGGAAGAGGCCGCCGAGGACGCCCAGGAATAATCGCCCGGCTCCCCGTGCCCCGGATTCAGGAGGGGGAGGCGTCAGGGCGTCAGGGCGATACGCCGCTGATCGCGCATCGATAAAGAGAAAGGCCGGGCATTGCCCGGCCTTCTTGCGTAGCGTTGATGGGGCGAGCGATCAGCTCGGGTTCTGCTCGATGCCCTGGAGGTACCAGGGGGCGCCATCACGCAGCTGGCGAGTGAGGTGCCAGGTCTCGTTGAACTCGGTCTCCTCGCCGTTCTCGGCGATGATGCCGTGGAAGATCACCGTGGCCTCGGCCTCCTGGCCGTGCTCGCGGATATCGCCCAGCTCGGCGAACAACCGCACGATCTCGGTGCGGTTGTTGGCGGGCTGGCGACCGCGCTCCTCACGCAGCAGGTTGTAGAGTTCCGGTGTCACGTACTCCTGGATGCCGGCGAAGTCGTTGTTGTCCCAGGCGCGCTGCAGGGTCATGAAGTGCTCCTTGGCGCCGCCCAGGAAGCGCTCGCGGTCGAACCACTCGGGCTCAGAGGCGAGGCCGCCGCCCATCGACGCGCTCGCGGCCTGGAAGGCCTGGGGACGTACCGGCGCCTCCTGGGGCCCGGGACCGCCCGCCGTGGCGGCGCGCCGGCGGCTGGCGAAGAGCTTGAAGAGCAGGAAGGCCACGCCGGCGACCAGCAGGATATCCATCAGGCGAAGTTCATCGAAGGCGCCGCCGAAGAACAGCGCGGCGAGCAGGCCGCCGGCCAGCATGCCGCCGAGCATCCCGCCCAGGCGAGACTTCGGACGGGTCTGGGCGGTGCGGGTGCCGGCGGCGTCCCGGCTGGTGGTGGCGGCCGGTTGCTGAACGCTGCGCGACTGGCTGCCGAAGCTCTTGCCGCCGCCCAGGCGGCGCGCATCGGCATGATCCACGGCCAGGCCGAAGCCCAGCACGCCGACCATGAGCATGACGAGAAGGTGACGCATCGGGGGATCTCCATCGGGGAAGGGGGAATCGGGAAAATCGGAAGATTCCATTCTAGCCGCTATGCTGGTCGGCCACGACAACTAACCGCGCGACCCGCGCCAACCGAGGAGTCCGCCCATGCGCCTGTCACGAGAGAAGAGCCTGCTGCTGATCGTCGACCTGCAGGCCGGCCTGCTGCCGGTGATCGAGCATGGCGACCAGGCGGTCACTGAAGCCGCCTGGCTGGGGGCGCTGGCCGGTGCCCTGGCGGTGCCTGTCTGGGTCACCGAGCAGTATCCCCAGGGACTGGGGGGCAGCGAGCCCCGCCTGCTGGAGGCGCTGCCGGAGCATCGCCTCTGGCAGAAGCGTCACTTCGGGGCCCACGACGAGCCGGCCTTCGCCGAGGCGCTGGCCGAAAGCGGCAGGCGTCAGGTGGTGCTGTGCGGCACCGAGGCGCATATCTGCGTGATGCAGACCGGGCTCGGCCTGCTCGAGGCGGGCTATGAGGTCTACTGGCTGGTGGAGGCGACCGCCAGCCGACGTGCCGCCGAGGCGCGGCTGGCGAGGGAGCGGATGACCCAGGCCGGCGCGGTGGCGGTGAGTGCCGACATGGTGGCCTACGAGTGGCTCGAGCGCTGCGACGACGAGCGCTTCAAGCAGGCCCACCGGCGCTTCCTCAAGGGGCGCTCGGCGCGCCCCCTGACGTTTGCGTGAACGCCTGGCCGGGCCTCAGGCGGCGCCCTCGGCGCGGGTGAAGACCAGGGTGTCGCCCTCGGAGAGCGCGGGGTCGAAGGCGTAGCCGGCGACGTCGAAGTCCTTCAGCCCCTCCGGGTCGTCCAGGCGCTGATGGATCATCCAGGCGGCCATCAGGCCGCGGGCCTTCTTGGCGTAGAAGCTGATGATCTTCAGCTTGCCGTTCTTCTCGTCCTTGAAGACCGGGGTGATCACCCGGGCGGCGAGTCGCCGGGTATCGATCGCCTTGAAGTACTCGTTGGAGGCCAGGTTGACCAGCACGGGGCTGCCGCTCTCGGCCACGGCGCGGTCGAGCTCGGCGGTCAGCGTCGCCTTCCAGAAGGCATAGAGGTCCTTGCCGGCCGGGTTCTCGAGCCGGGTGCCCATCTCCAGGCGGTAGGGCTGGATCAGGTCCAGCGGGCGCAGCAGGCCGTAGAGGCCGGAGAGGATACGCAGGTGTTCCTGGGCGAAGGCGTTGTCGCCGTCATCGAAACGGTCGGCCTCGAGGCCGACGTAGACGTCGCCCTGGAAGGCCTGGGCGGCGGGCTTGGCGTTCTCCGGGGTGAAGGGCGTGTGCCAGTCGGCGAAGCGGGCGGCGTTGAGCCCGGCGAGCTTGTCGCTGATGCCCATCAGCTCGCTGAGCCGCTGGGGCGAGTAGTCCCGGAGGATCTCGATCAGCGCCTGGCTCTTGTCGAGGTGATCCGGCTGGGTGTGCCGGGGCGTGGTGGCAGGGGTCTCGAAGTCCAGCGTCTTGGCAGGCGAGATCACGCTCAGCATGGGGGGGCTCCTGTGGCGAGAGGGTGGCCGGATGGCGTCGGCGTCCAGTATATCAACTCGCTTGCACGCGATGGGCTATCGGGCGGATAGCCTCTGCCCGCTTTCTCTGGCAGGGAACGGCCCCAGGCCTCGCCTGGCGCGACAACCCGCCAGGGTTGAGTCACCGACGGGGCGCGCGTATGCTTGCCCTCCCAAAGCCCCGGCGGAGCCCGGAAGGCCATCGTTTTTTGCCAGGAGGGATGCCGGACACAGGGTGTGAGCGGCCTCCCTCCGCTTCACTGGACGCAGGGTAGTTGCCATGCCAGAGGCATCCTCACTGTTCACCCGGCTCGAGTACCGGCTTGCGCAGCAGCTGTTCCACATTCGCTGGCTGCCCCGTTCGCCGCGAACGCAGCGCCTGACCATGCACCTCTTCCAGCGCTGTGCCGATGCCGGGCATCCGGCGGCGCTGGCGCAGTACGGTCACATGCTCTTCCACCGTGGCGTCAGTCCCCAGGACAAGGCCCGCGGGGCGCGCTACGTGCTGGAGGCCGCCCAGGCCGGGGATGCCAAGGCGCAGTATCAGGCGGGCCAGATCCACGAGCACGGCTGTGCCCAGTACCCCCGTCGCGATGACCACGCCGTGACCTGGTACGCGCGTGCCGGCGAGGCGGGCCATCCGCTGGCGGCGACCCGGCTCGCCCGGGCCTATCGCCATGGCGAGCTCTCTCTGCCGGTGGATCTCGAGAAGGCCGGGCACTGGCAGGCCCTGGCCGATCGGCTGGCCGGCTTCGACGAGGCGCCGGCGGGCGACGCCTCCCAGGCGAACGCCCTGGATGCCCCCGCAGTGGACAAGGCCGGAGGCGAGACGCGACACTAGGGCTTTGCCGTGACGGCACCGGCCACTTCGACAAAGGACTCTCCCGCCCGTGACGCTACCCACACTGCTGGATATCGAGGCGTCCGGCTTCGGGCGCGGCAGCTACCCCATCGAGATCGGCCTCGCCCGGGCCGATGGCAGCACCTGCGCCTTCCTCGTCCAGCCGCTGGAGGAGTGGACGCACTGGGATCCCAAGGCCGAGCTGCTGCACGGCATCAGTCGCAGCCGCCTGCAGCGCGAGGGGCATCCGGTGCGCCAGGTGGCGCGCTGGCTCAATGACGAGCTGGGGGAGGTCGGCCTCGCCTACAGCGACAGCTGGGGCTACGACAACACCTGGCTGTCGCTGCTCTTCCACCATGCCGGCATGCTGCCGGCCTTCCGCCTGGAGGCGCTGCGCATCCTGCTGAGCGAGTCGCAGCAGGCGCTGTGGAGCCGCACCAAGGAAGCCCTCATCCTCGAGCGGGACATCCATCGGCATCGCGCCGGGGAGGACGCCCGCCTGCTGCAGCTCACCTACCAGCGTACGCTCGAGCTCACCGCCGACGCCTGAGGCGCGCCCGACACCGACCGTCCGCCCGCGCCACGGGCGCGCGGACCTCGTTCAGGCGTGCTGGCCCAGCCGGGCCTCCAGGGCGTCCAGCAGGTCGGCGGGGTCGGCGGCATCGATCAGCTCGGCCCGGGTGCGACCGTCCAGGAAACCCTGTTCCACGGTGCTGTCGAGGAAGGTCAGCAGCGGCGCGTAGAAGCCGGCGCTGTCGAGCACGCCGATGGGCTTGTCGTGCAGGCCCAGGTAGTGCCAGGTCCAGGCCTCGAAGAGCTCCTCGAGGGTGCCGATACCGCCCGGCAGCGCGATGAAGGCGTCGGCATGGGCGGCCATGCTGGCCTTGCGCTCGTGCATGTTGCGCACCCGCACCAGCCGGGTCAGGCCCTGGTGGGCCTGCTCGCGCTCGACCAGGTGGTCGGGCATCACCCCGATCGCCTCGCCGCCGGCGGCCATCACGGCATCGGCCAGGCGGCCCATCAGGCCGACGCGGGCGCCGCCGTAGACCAGGCCGTGGCCGCGGCGGGCGAGCTCCTCGCCGAGCCGCTCGGCGGCCGCGAGGTGTTGCGGGTCGCGGCCCTCCCGGGACCCCAGGTAGACGCAGAATCTCGACATGCTTTTCTCCTTGGCAGGGCCATCATCCTAGCGGTCCGGCCCCGGGGCCGGAAGCCCCACCCGAAAACGCGAAGGGCGCCCTCCGGGGGCGCCCTTCGTGGTCGTGATGGCCGGCTCAGCGAGCGCCCGAGGCGTCGCGCTTCATGGCCTGGCGCAGCAGCTTGATGCCCACGCCGCTGATGACGAGCATGCTGGCGATCAGGGCGAGACTGGCAATCACATGGGTATCCAGGTACATCCGGGGTCTCCTGTGGTGTTATCGATACGTCGGGAAGGGGGATCGTCGGCCGCGGGCCGGCTCACGGCAGGCAGTCGGCGACCGCGTAGTGCTCGTCGAGCCACTGGCCGATGACGTTCTCGCCGCACAGGTGGTGCGCATACTGGGTATGCAGGCAGCGCACCTGGTCGCGGTTGGCGATCCCGCCGATGCCGCGCGCGGTGAGGACGCCATCATACCCGAGGCGGGCGACTTCCGCCTTCTGCGCCTCGCTCATGTAGGCCCAGCGCGCCGCGACATAGGCGTCGTGGCTGCGGTGGTAGGCGGCCAGGAATTCGGGATCCTCCTTGAGGCGGGTCTCCAGCTGCTTGATCACCCCGGCGGCCTCGATGTGCGAGATCTCGATCTTGAGACGCTCCGAGCAGAGCCAGTAGAGGGTCGGGAACGGCTTGCCGTCGACGATGGGCGCCATGCGCAGCACCAGCGGGGTGCCCTCGCCGTCGGTGGCGGCCAGCGCCTCGATGCCGCGGGGCGCGCGGCCGAGCTGCTCGGCGATGATGGCCAGCTGGCGCTCATCGGGGGCCTGATCGGTTCGGATCACCATCGTCGTTGTCCCGTACAAACTTGTTCGAGTGCCCCACGGCCAGGAAGAAGGCGCGGTTGAGCTGCTCGGGGGTGGGCACGTAGCGCCACTCCCGCTCGCAGTACTCGCCGGCCCTCGCCATCAGCGCATCGTAGAGGCGATTGAACGGCGCATCATAATCGTAAGGGTCGGCGCCGAACAAGCGGATGTGCGGGTAGTCGGCGAAGCGTTCGAGGAAGTAGCGCTGCAGGTCGGCCTCGACGGCGCGGTGGCGCGGGGTGTCGTCCGGGTCCAGCCAGAGGGTATAGCGGATGGCCATGGGGGCTCCCGTCGGTGGAGGGCTGTGGGGGTATGACAGCGGCGCGCCGGGTTCGGCTCGGGGTCTGTGTCATCCCCCGGCAAGGCCCCGTTCAGCGCCGGGCCAGCGGCGCCTCGCGGGCGCCGGTGAGCCGCGCCAGGTCGCTCGGGGAGAGGCAGAGCTCCAGTCCCCGCCGGCCGGCGCTGACGTGGATCGCCTCCCGGCCCCGGACGCTCTCGTCGAGGAAGGTGGGCAGGCGCTTGCGCTGGCCCAGCGGGCTGATGCCGCCCACCACGTAGCCGGTGGCCCTCTCGGCCTCGGCGGGGTCGGCGAGGCTCGCCTTGCGCGCCCCGGCGGCCCGGGCCAGGGCCTTGAGGTCGAGCTGGCAGGGCACCGGCACGATGGCCACCACCAGCCGGCCGTCGTCGAGGCGGGCGAGCAGCGTCTTGTAGACCTCGTCGGCCGGCAGGCCCAGGGCGCGGGCGGCCTCCTCACCGTAGGCGGTAGTGCGCGGGTCGTGGTCGTAGCTGTCGAGCCGAAAGGTCACGCCGGCCTTCTCCAGCGCCGTCACCGCCGGGGTCATGCGTCGGCCGGCTCAGGCTGGCGATGGGCCTCCAGGGCCTCGCGCAGTGCGCCCTCGATGGGCACGGCCTGCTTGGTCGCATGATCGAAATGCACCATGACGGTATGGCCGAGGTTGGTCAGCTGCCCGTCCTGCCGGGCCTCCTGGCTCACGGTGAAGGAGCTGTTGCCGAGGCGCGAGACATAGGTGCGGATCTCGATCTCGCGGCCGTACTGCAGCTCGGCCCGGTAGTCGACCTCCATGCGGGCCATGATCAGCCGCCACTTGCGCGGGTCCAGGTCCGGCGTGAAGAGCCGGAAGAGGTCGTTGCGGGCCAGCTCGAACCAGGCCGGCAGCCGGGTGTTGTTGACGTGTCCCAGGGCATCGGTGTCATAGAAGGCGGGTTCCACGGTGCGAACGAACATCGGTGGCTTCCTCGTGAGCGTCTCGGAGGGACAGCTTTACCCCGAGCAAGCGCTCGGTCAAGTGTTGGCGCGGGATCGCCGGAGCTTCTGGCGCGTGGCGCGCCAGGCCTGCAGGCGGGTCCAGGCCAGCAACCAGGCGGTGGCGGCGACGAAGCCGGCCAGGGTGCCGAGCGCGAGCCCGAAGCGTCCGTAGGTCAGCGAGATGCAGAGTGCATAGCAGAGCAGCGCGCCGAGCCCGGCCGGGTAGTGCTTGATCACCGTGGCCACCGGGGCGGCGCCGTGGGTCAGGTGCAGGATCACCAGGAAGGGGTACATGGTCACCGGGAAGGCGGCCATGACCCCGGCCCAGGCGGCGGGCATCACGTGGGCGAGGCCGGTGATCAGGAAGATGATGCCGGCCGCCAGGGCGGCGCGCAGGCCGAGCGCCGCCCAGCTGAAGCCGCCCCGGGGGCCGGTCGCGGTATCGGGGACGCGACGATAGAGCCAGATGAACAGCGCGATCGCGGCCAGGGTGGTCAGGGTGCCGGTCAGTCGCGTGAACTCCACCTGGGTCAGCAGCAGGCTCGCTGCCAGCCAGGCCGCGAAGCCGCCGGCGCTGCCGGCGAGCACGCCGGGCAGGCCGTCGCGACGCCCGCACAGCAGGTAGCCGCCGGCCAGCGCCAGGGTGGCGCTGAAGCCGGCCAGGGTGTGCACGGCGCTCTGGGTGGCGAAGGCCGGCGAGATCTCCAGGCCGATGAAGAACAGGGCGATGGCGGTGCCCAGCGGGTAGCCGGCGAGCAGGCCGGCCACGCGGGCGCTGACGCGCTCGGCGATCATCGAGAGGCCGAGCACCACGCCGATGGAGACCGCCAGCTTGGCCAGCTGCCAGGAGAAGGGAACGTCCATATCGTATCCGGGTCCTTGTGATCAGGGTTAGACGAGTCGTCGAGGAGGCGCGCCATGGCCGGTCATGAACTCTCGCCCCCGCCGCGCCCGGCGGCCTGCGAACTCTGCGAGCGGGCGGCACCGCTGACCAAGCACCACCTGATCCCGCGGGCTCTGCACGGCAAGGCCCGCTACCGGCGCCGCTTCGACCGAGTCGAGCGGCTTACCGCTATCCTCTGGGTCTGTCACGCCTGCCACCGGCACATCCACGCGGTGCTCAGCGAGCGCGAGCTGGCCGATCATTATCGCAGACGAGAGGCGCTGCTGGCGCACCCGGAGATCGCGACCTTCGTGGCATGGCTTTCCACCAAGCCGGCGGGCTTTCGTCCCAAGAAGCGGGCCGCCCGCCGCGGCTAGCCGGGCTCAGACCAGGCGCAACCCCTTGAGGTCGGTCCAGGCGGCCCGCAGCGCCGCGGCCAGTGGCCCGAGCAGGTGCTCGGGCAGCGCGCGCTCGGCGGCCTCGACGTCCTCGTCGTCGCGGTTGCGCAGCCAGCAGTAGGCCCAGGCGCAGGCCTCGTCGTCGCCGGCCGGCACGGGGCGGGCGGGCATCTGCACCAGCAGGAAAGTGGCGGTACGTGCCGCCCACAGCGGCGGCTCTTCGCCGTCGGGGCGGCTCCAGGCGGCGAGGGTCTCGCCGCTCGGCGTCTCCTCCGGCAGGCCGATCCGCGTCACCCGGGCGGTCTCGGCGAGCAGCAGCGCCAGGCGGTCGGCATCGCCCTGGCCGAGGGTCAGCCACTGGGCGACCAGATCGGGCAGGCCGCGGCGCACCTTGGCATAGAAGCCGTCTTGCGGCATGGTCTTGGTCATCTTGTGGGCCTTCTGGGAGCGGGAACTGCACATGGAATTCGATTTTGCCACGCCCGTCGAGCGGCGCCACCCACCGGAGGGTGACTGGCCCTCGCAGAAGTGGCATCGCTACGGCGAGGACGTGCTGCCGCTGTGGGTCGCCGACATGGACTTCGCCTCGCCGCCGGCGGTCATCGAGGCGCTTGAGGCGCGGGTCGCCCACGGCGTCTTCGGCTACGGCCAGGTGCCCGAGAGCCTCCGGCAGGCGCTCTGCGACTGGAGTGCCGAGCACTACGGCTGGGCCCTCGACCCGGCCTGGCAGCTGTGGCTGCCGGGCGTGGTGCCCGCCCTGCACCTGGCGAGCCTGGCGCTCACCGCGCCGGGGGATGGCGTGCTCACGGTCACGCCCATCTACCCGCCCTTCCTGCAGGTCGCCGAGCGCACCGGCCGCCTGCCCCAGCAGGCGGCGCTGAGCCCTCCGGCGGCGCCCGGGGAGCCCTGGCGACTCGACCTCGAGGCGCTGGAGGCGGCGATCACTCCCGAGACCCGGCTGCTGCTGTGGTGCCAGCCCCATAACCCCACCGGCCGCGTCTGGACGCGGGAGGAGCTGGCGGGGCTCGCCGCGCTGGTCGTGCGCCACGACCTGCTGGTGGTCTCCGACGAGCTGCACTGCGACCTGCTGCTCGACGAGGGGGCCCGCCATGTGCCCCTGGCCGCCGCCTTCCCCGAGCTTGCCTCGCGCACCCTGACCCTCTGGGCCCCCTCCAAGACCTTCAACCTGGCGGGGCTCACCACGGCCTGCGCGGTGATCCCCGACGCCGAGCTGCGCCGGCGCTTCGCCGCGGCGGCCAAGGGCCTGCAGCCGGACGGCAACGTGCTCGGGCTGGTGGCCGCCGAGGCAGCCTATCGCCATGGCGAGCCCTGGCGCCAGGCCCTGCTCGAGACGCTGCGCGACCATCGCCGGCGGCTGGTCGAGCGGGTGGCGCGGTGGCCGGGGGTGACCCTGAGCGTGCCCGCGTCCACCTACCTGGCCTGGCTGGACCTGCGCGAGGCCCCGGCCCTGCAGGGCGGCGACGCCTCGCCCCAGCGCCTGCTGCTGGAGCGGGCGGGCGTCGCCCTCTCCGACGGCGCCGACTTCGGCTGGCCGGGCTTCGTGCGGCTCAACTTCGGGACCACGGCGAGCCAGCTGGAGGCGGCCCTGCAACGCCTGGACGCCGTGCTGGCGGGCTGAGCGCCGCGCACGCCAGCCCGGCCAGGACGACGACGGCCGCCCCTCGGGGCGGCCGTTCTCGTGCGGGGCGGCGGTTCGCGTGAGGGGTGCTCAGTAGAGCAGGGCGAAGAGCTTGCGGCGGTAGGTGACCGTCAGCGGATGATCGGCGCCCAGGGCATCGAAGGCCTGGAGCAGGGTGCGGCGGGCGGCATCCTCGCCGTAGGCGCGATCGCGCTTCATCAGGGCGAGCAGGGCCTCCAGACCGGCCTCGTACTGGCCGTCGGCCAGCTGGCGCAGGGCGCGCTGGAACTGCGCCTCGCTGTCATCGCGATCGCCCAGGGCCGCCAGCGCCTCGGCGGAGGGGGCCTGCTCGCCGAAGGCGATGCTGGCGCGCACGCCCCGGGCCGGGGCGGCATCGCGCTCCTCCGGCGGCAGGTTGTCGAGCAGCTCGCGGGCCTGGTCGGCCTCGCCGTCGGCCACCAGGGCGCGGGCCAGCTCCACCTGGTAGGGCGTGTGCTGGGGGTACTGCTGGATGAGCTCCTGGTAGATGCGCCGGGCGGTGGCGGCATCGCCGGCGGCCAGGGCCTCGGCGGCCTGGTCCTCGGGCGCCTGGGGCGCCTCCTCCGGGGCCGGGAAGTAGCGGCCCAGCCACTCGCGGACCTGCTTCTCCGGCAGGGCACCCTGGAAGTGGTCGACCAGGCCGCCCTGGCTGATCAGCTTGACGTCGGGGGCGGCCTGCACGCCCAGCTGGGCCGCGATCTCCGGCTCTTGGTCGATGTCCAGGCGGCCCAGCAGGAAGGCGCCCTGATACTCCCGGGCCAGCTTTTCCAGCACCTGGCTCAGCTGCTGGCTCGCCGCCTCGCCCTGGCTCCGGCAGTCGAGCAGCACCGGCACCTGCATGGAGGTCTCGAGCATCTGCTGGACGTTGCTGCGGTCGACGTCGAGGACGACATCGGCCTGCTGGCCTTGGGCAGGCCCGGCGCTGGGCTCGCCGGCGGAGGTGTCGGTGGTGAGCGGCTCACCGGTGCGGGGGTCGACGATGGGCATGGTGACGGTAGCCTTGATCCAGAATGAGTTTGCCCTATAGATGCGGGCCGCCGCCGGCGACTTCAAGGGCCGCTCGGCGATGGTTGCCATCACGACGGCCCCCTCCCGAGGCACCCGCCGCCTCCTGAACCGGGGGCGGCCGTCCTCCGCCGACGCCGTCTGTCACCGCTTCATTAGATGATGCAAGTTTTGCATGAGAAATAGAAAGAAAGCGTTGGTCGCTGCTTCAACGGCTGTATCACCATGATGGCCAGGCCCGCACGAGGTGCGCGGGACACACAACGACAACGCAGGAATCTCACTATGGCGGGTACACAAGCCCCGACGCGTCGAGGGATCTTATCGCCCTGGACGCGCCTCCCCCTCTGGAAGCAGATCTTCATTGCCCTGGTGCTCGGCCTGAGCCTCGGGGTGTTGCTCAATCAGACCGGCCACGCTGACCTGGCGGCCGACATCAAGCCGCTGGGTGACCTGTTCATTCGCGGCATCAAGATGCTGATCGTGCCGCTGGTCTTCATCTCGCTGGTCACCGGCGTCGCCTCGCTCAATGACATGGCCAAGATCGGCCGCCTGAGCCTCAAGACCCTGGTGCTCTATCTGGGCATGACGGCCGTGGCGATCACCCTCGGTCTGGGGCTGGCCAGCCTCTTCCAGCCGGGCGTCGGCATCGACCTGGGCAGTGCGGCGAGCGTCGACGTCCGCGAGCCGCCCACGGCGGTCGATACCCTGCTCGGGCTGGTGCCGACCAACGCCGTCGAGGCCTTTGCCGAAGGCAACGTGCTGCAGATAATCGTCTTCGCGATCCTGTTCGGCCTGTCCATCACCCTGGTGGGTGAGAAGGCGCGCCCGGTCAAGGCGTTCTTCGACTCCGCGGCCGACATCATCTACCGCATGACCAGCATCATCATCTCCTTCACGCCCTACGGTGTCTTCGCGCTGATGACCTGGGTGGCGGGGACCTACGGGCTGGCGATGCTGGCGCCGTTGGCCAAGGTGATCGGGATCGTCTACCTGGGGTGCCTGCTGCACGCCGTGGTGGTGTACGGCGGCTTGCTGCGCTTGCTCGCCCGCCTGAACCCCGTGCGCTACTTCCAGGGCAGTGTCGAGCCGATCATGCTGGCCTTCACCAGCACCTCCAGCTCCGGCACCCTGCCGGTGACCATGATGGCCGCCGAGCAGAACCTGGGCGTCAAGCGCAGCGTCTCGAGCTTCGTGCTGCCGCTGGGCGCGACCATCAACATGGATGGCACCGCGCTCTATCAGGGGGTCTGTGCGCTGTTCATCGCCCAGGCCTACGGCGTCGACCTGGGGGCCGCCGAATTCGTCACCATCATCCTGACCGCCACCCTGGGCTCCATCGGCACCGCCGGCGTGCCGGGAGCCGGGCTGATCATGCTCTCGCTGGTGCTGACCTCGGTCGGCCTGCCGCTGGAAGGGGTCGCCATCATCGCCGGTATCGACCGTATCCTCGACATGGCGCGTACCGGGCTGAACGTGGCGGGCGATTGTGCGGTGAGCTGCCTGGTCGCCAAGAGCGAGAAGGAACTGGACGAGGACGTCTTCAACACGCCTCACGTGATGCGCTCCTCGCTCGCCTGATAGCGGAAACGCCGCGGCGGCCGGCAGCACTCGCGTGCTGCCGGCCGCTGCCTTCTCAGGGCCCGGCACGGTCTGGAGGCGGCGTTCCCTGGCCTGGGCGCGGCCTCGGCCTTGTGCTTTCCCGACCCTATCCACAGGAGACAGTCGCCATGGTATCCACTGGGGCCCACCGTCCCGCTTCCGTCTCGCCGGTCCAGCGCTATGGCGTGGTGGGCGGGCTGGGCGCGCTCGGCAGCGCTGACGTGCTGATCAAGACGGTGCGAACCGCGGAGCACTGCAAGCAGAACGGCGGTGTCGACATCGCCTTCGAGCAGCGTCACTTCGAGGAAGGCCCCGGCATGGCCGACGAGGGCTATGATCCGCTGCGGCGCAAGTTCTACGTCTACAGCGTGCTCAAGGAGCTGCAAGGCAGGGTCGAGCACGCCTTGGTGCCCTGCTTCCTGTCGCATACCTTCCTGGCCGAGATCACGCCGGAGATCCCCTACAGCGTCATCGATATCTTCGATGCCCTGCGGGAGCGCATCGCGCGAGACTATCCGGAGGTGCGCAAGATAGGCGTGCTGACCTCCAGCTACGTGCGCGCCTCGCGCATCTTCGACGCGCGCCTCGGCGATCGGGTGGAGATCGTCTATCCGGATGCGGACGTGCAGCGCGATGCCCTCATGCAGGCGATCTACGGCCCCAGCGGCATCAAGCAGGGCCATCATGGCGGCGAGTGCCTGCAGCTGCTGATGGCCGCCTGCGACAACCTGGTCAGCCGGGGCGCCGAGATCATCGTCCCGGGCTTGAGCGAGATTCCGGTGCTGATGTCGTCGCTGCAGCCGCTGACACCGGTGCCGCTGCTGGACGCCAACCTGATCTATGCCGAGTACGCGCTGGGCTACGACCGTGAACGCGAGCGCCGCCAGTTCAAGCTGGGGGTGCTGGGCGGGGTCGGGCCCGCGGCGACGGTGGATTTCATGCGCAAGGTGGTCGGCCTGACCGAGGCCGAGCGCGACCAGGACCACCTCAAGATGGTGGTCGAGCAGAACCCGCAGATTCCCGATCGCACCGCCAACCTCATCGGCAACGGCGAGGACCCGAGCATCCCGATGCTGGCCACCTGCCAGCGTCTCGAGGCCGATGGCGCCCACGCGATTGCCATCCCCTGCAACACGGCACACGCCTTCGTGGCGCGCATCCAGCCCTATATCGGGATTCCCATCGTCAACATGCTGACCGCCGTGGTCGAGCACATCAGCGCCAGCCGCGAAGCGCCTGTCCGGGTGGGGCTGCTGGCGACCAGCGGCACCGTAGAGAGCCGTGTCTATCACGAGGTGGTGACGGCCGCAGGCCACGAGCTCCTGGCCCCGGACGCCGAGTATCAGGCGCGCGTCATGGAGGCCATCTACGGCGGCCTCGGCGTGAAGGCCGGGCATGTCGTCGGCGCCTGCAGCGAGCACCTGCAGGCCGCCATCGAGCATCTGCTGGCCAGGGGGGCGGAGGTCATCATCCTCGGCTGCACCGAGCTGCCGCTGATCGAGCTAGACCCGGCGCGGTTTCAGGGGGTGGCGCTGCTGGATCCCTCGGAAATCCTGGCGCGGCGCTGCGTGGCGCTGGCGCAGTAGGCGGCCACCGCGCCCGGGACGCGGGCGTCTCGCGGCGAGGCGAGCATTGACGGTATCCTGCTGCACAAGGCTCTCGCGCACAGGAGTTCGTCGTGGAAATAAACTGGCTGGAAGACTTCCTTACCCTGGCGGTGACGCGCAACTTCTCCCGCGCCGCCACGCTGCGCCACGTGACTCAGCCGGCCTTCAGCCGACGTATTCGCAACCTGGAGTACTGGGTGGGGGCCTCCCTGATCGACCGCAGCCTCTACCCGGTGGGGCTGACCCCGGCGGGAGAGGCCTTCCAGCGCACCGCCCAGGATGCCCTCTCGGTTCTGCGCATCGGACGCGAGGAAGCGCTGGGGTATGTGCCCAAGATGGAGGAGGTCGTGTCCATCTCCGCCTCCCATACGCTGGCGGTCAGCTTCTTCGCGGACTGGCACGAGCAGCTGCAGGATGACCTGGGGGTCATCAAGGCGCGAATCATGGCCGATCACGTGGCCGGCTGCGTCGAGTCCCTGATCAGCGGCAACTGCGACCTGATGCTGGCCTACAATAGCCCGCTGCTGCCGACACTGACCGATATCGGGTGCTACCCCTCGATCGTGCTGGGCGGCGAGCGCCTGGTGCCGGTCAGCGCCGTGGACAGCCACGGGCAGGCGATTTTTCCCCTCGACGGCGACAGTCCCCAGCCCTATCTCTGCTACTCCACCGACAGCTACCTGGGGCGTCTCACGGCGCTCATCATCAACCGTGAACGCCTCTCGTCGCGGCTGGAGTTCTGCTATGAATGCTCCATGTCCGACGTCCTGACGCGTGGTGCACTCGCCTGCAGCGGCATTGCCTGGGTGCCGGAGCGTGCCGTGAGGGAGGAGCTCGAGGGAGGGCGTCTCGTCATCGTCGGCGACGAGTCCCACACCGCTCCGCTGGATATCTGCCTCTTCCGCCGCGCCGACCTCGATCTGCCCGTCGCGGAGCGGATCTGGCAGGCATGTCTGCCGGCGCCTGGGGAATCAGAGCGGCACTGAGAGGCGCTCACTATCGCCATGCCGGATGGACCGGGTCGGCCGTCGCGGGGGGCCGGGGCGCGACGCGATACAATACCGCGAGCTTCTTGCCTGAGTGGCCGAGGGCATACTGATACCCTGACGTGGAAGCGTTGGCCGAAGGACAGGAGCCCAAGGGCTGCTGTCGCCTTGTTTCGTAGTGGAGACACCATGACCCTGGAAAGCGCGATGTCGTTTCTCGCCGCCGTGTTCCTTTTCGGCATCACCCCCGGCCCCGGGGTCTTTGCCATCCTGGCGCGCGCTCTGGTGGGCGGTGTGGGCTCTTGCGCCCTGTTGGCGCTTGGCATGGTCGTCAGCGACATCATCTATCTGGTGGCTGCCTGTCTGGGCCTCGCCGTCATTGCCACGCTCTGGGGCGACGCCTTTACCGTGATACGCATCGTCGGCGCCGTCTATCTCATCTATCTGGGATGGAGAATGTGGAGGGCGCCGCTGGACCTGGAGGGGGAGAATGCGAAGGGAGGCGCAACCGGTATGGCGCTGAGTTTCGTGCAGGGCTTTCTGATTTCGGCCTCGAATCCGAAGGTCATTCTGTTCTACATCGCCTTCTTGCCCACGTTCATGGACCTGGCCGCCCTCGATGCGGGCGATATTCTGTTGGCCTCGGCTCTGACGCTCATTGGCTTGATGCTTGGCCTCATGATGATTGCCCTGTTCGCCGCCAAGGCCCGTCGCTTCTTTCGCACCCAGGCATCCGTGCAGACACTGAATCGAAGCGCGGGCTCCATCATGATCGGTGCAGGCGTTTTCCTGGCGACCAAGCACTGAGCCCATCGGTCGGCGTCCCTGTGCTCAACGCAGCCCGTGGCGATCACGTGTTGAGGTCCTGATCTGCAGCAAGGACGAGCGAGAAGGCGAGGGCACAACGAAAGAAGGCGTACCGCCCTGGGGCGACACGCCTTCTCGAAGATGGTAGCGGGGACCGGATTTGAACCGATGACCTTCGGGTTATGAGCCCGACGAGCTACCAGACTGCTCCACCCCGCATCAACGTAGGGCATATTCTACACAGCGTTCGCCTTTAGTCAAGGACCGATGGCGAACGCTCGTCCCAGGCCCGCTCCCTGGTCCATACTCGAGGGGCGTCACGAAAATGACCGTCCAACAAGTCAACATGGTCATGCTGGGGATGGCCGCCCGGCCACCCCATGTCGATGTCATTCATATCAGGGAGATAGCCAATGACAAAGCAAGCACCCGTCGCCTGGGTCACTGGTGGTACCGGCGGTATCGGCAGTGCCATCTGCCGCGAGCTCGCCACACAGGGCTATATGGTGGTCGCGGGATATCACAATCCGGAGAAGGCGAAGGCCTGGCTGGAGACCCAGAAGGCAGAGGGCTATGACAACATCGCCCTGTCCGGGATCGATCTCACCGACTACGCGTCCTGCGTGGACGGGGTGAAGGAGATCCGCGAGGCCTACGGCCCCGTCAGCGTGCTGGTCAACTGCGCCGGCATCACCCGCGATGGCACCATGAAGAAGATGTCGCCGGAGCAGTGGAGCGAGGTGATCGACACCAACCTCAACAGCGTCTTCAACACCTGTCGCAGCGTGATCGAGGACATGCTGGAGGAGGGCTACGGCCGGATCATCAACATCTCCTCCATCAACGGCCGCAAGGGGCAGTTCGGCCAGGTGAACTACGCGGCGGCTAAGGCAGGGATGCACGGCCTGACCATGTCACTGGCCCAGGAGACCGCCACCAAGGGCATCACCGTCAATACCGTGTCGCCCGGCTACATCGCCACCGACATGATCATGAACATTCCCGAGAAGGTGCGCGAGGCCATTCGCGAGACCATCCCGGTCAAGCGCTACGGCACCCCCGAGGAGATCGGTCGCGTGGTTGCCTTCCTGGCCGACAAGGACCAGGGCTTCATCACCGGCGCCAACATCGACATCAACGGCGGCCAGTTCATGGGCTGATCGCCACGGCGCCACAGGAGACCCGCCGACGGCGATCCCGTCGGCAGAGCGCAGAACGCGAGGCCTCGGCCTCGCGTTCTCGTGTCTGGGGCGGCGCTGTGGGTTCAGGTTGGCGGGCGCTCGGCGAGGACCGCGAGCATCCGGTCGAGCTCGCCGACCTCGCGCTCCCAGGCAGGCGGGGGCATCGGGCCGTTGGCGAGCAGCTCGCCGAGCAGCTGGTGAAGCTCGTCGGCGCGGGAGACCGTCTGCCCCATGTTCTCGTTGAGGCGCTCCACCTGGATCGCCAGTCGCAGCGGGTCGTCGCGCTGCTGGACGCGTCCGCCGGCCAGCAGGGAGAGGTGGGCCCGCAGCCGGGCGAGCTTCTCCTCCGCGTCGGCGGGGGTGCCTGCCTGGCGGGCGGCGTTGCGCGCCTCGTGGGCGCGGCGCAGCTCCGCCGGCAGGGCGGGGTCGCGGGGCGGGTCGACCTTCTCGGCGGGGCCGCCCGCCAGGCAGCGGGCATCCGCCTGGAGGTGCGCCGTGAGCAGGGGGCGCATGGCCTGCCAGCGGTGAGCCTCCTCGGCCAGGGCCAGGCGCTCCAGGCGCTCCCGACGCGCCCGCACGATGCCACTCCAGCGTCGCCGCATGCCCTCGGTGCGCCGTCCGGAGGGCAGGGGCTCCAGCGCCGAGGCCTCGCGGAGGGCCTCGTCCAGCACGTCGCCTTCGCGGCTCCGAGCGGGATGCCAGGCGTCCATGCGGTCGATCAGCGCCTGCATGGCATCCAGCCGGGCGCGCTGGCGGTGGGCCCGGTCGTCGCGGGCGGCGTCGCGGCTGGAGAAGATCTCGTCGCAGAGACCGCGAAACTCCCGCCACAGGGCCTGCTCCTCCCCCTTGGGCGCGCGTCCCAGGTCGCGCCAGCGCCGCTGCAGGGCTTTCGCCTGGTCGGCCCGCTGGCCAGGAGGCAGGTCGCGTGCCAGCAGTTCGCGCGTCTCGTCGATCAGGGCCCGCTTGGCCTCGGCGATCTCCCGCGCCCGCCGATCGATCAGCGCCTGGAGCTTGTGGAGGATGCGTCCGAAGCGCCGACCGGTCGGTTCCGCCTGCTCGCGAGGCACCGGGGCGAGGCGCCGCCACTGCTCGCGGGCGCGGTCGCGGATCCTGCGCAGCCCGTCGGGGTCGGCCCGGTCGGCGGGCTGCTCTAGCAGCGTCTCGAGCTGCTCGCACAGGGCCTGGCGAGCCTCCAGGTGGCGCTGGCGCTCGGCCTGCTGGCGCTCGTGCCAGGGCGCCAGGCGCGCCTTGATGCGATCCGAGGCGGCGCGGAAGCGGGCGGAGAGCTCGCGGTTGGCGGCGGCATCGCCCAGCGCCTTCCACTCCTTGACCAGCCGGCGATGGCGGCGGTCGAGCTCGGCCTCGGTCGTCTCGTTCTGTTCGGCGAGCGCCTCGATGGCCTGGCTGAGCTGGTCGCGCTTGGGGCCGGCGACGAAGCCCCGCCAGTCGCGCAGCTCGGCCAGGCGCGCCGCGAGGCGCTTGAGGCGCGCCTGCTCCGTCGGTGGCAGGAGCCCGGGCCGCCGCTCGGCCTGCTGGCGCAGGCGCTGATGGAGCCGGCTGGCGCCCTTGAAGGCGCCGCGCTCCAGCAGGGCCTCCAGCTGGTCGAGCGCCTCGACGAGGCGCGCCTGCTGCGCCTGGGGCTCGTCGTCGTCCTGGGCCAGGCGCGCTCGGGCGCGGGCCAGCAGTTGCGTGGGTGCCAGGCGCGCCGGCCAGCCGCAGGCGTCGATCAGGGCGCCCAGGCGCTCGTCGTCGCCGTCGGCCAGCGCCTGCTCGATGGCCTCGGCCCGCTCGTCCAGGCGCACCCGGGCCTGGACGATCCGTTCGTACTCGGCGAGGGCCGCGTCATAACGACGGCGCAGCGCCTCGTCGGCCAGGTGCTGGTCGGAGAGCGCCTGCCAGCGGCTGGCCATCAGGCGCTTCTGGGCGCGCAGGCTGGCGATGTCCTGGTCAGTGAGCCGCTCGCCCTGGTGCAGCCCCTCGAGGCTCTCCTCCAGGGCCTCGACGAGGGATTCGCGGGTCTGGTTCGCGTCCTCGCGGCGGCGGAGATCTGCGTCGCGGGCATGCTCCTGGGCCTCGTGGTCGCCGAGAATCTTGCGGCAGCGCTGGCAGGCGTCCTGGTAGCGCCGCTCCTGGCGGGCATCCGCCAGGTCGCGCAGCTTCGCCCACTCGCGCATCAGGTGGCGCAGGCGACCGGCGTAGAGCGGCTCCCAGGGGCCCTGGGCGTGGCGCTCGAGTGTCTCCAGCAGCGCCTCGCGCTCGGCGCGGGCCGCCGCCAGGGAGGCGGCGTCGGCGCGCCGTCGGTTGAGCCGCTCGCGGGCCTGGCGGGCCACCTGGCGGTCGCGCCGGGCCTCGCGCGCCAGCCGGGCGAGCCCCGCCTCGCTCTCGACCCGGGCGGCCGCGGCATGCCGCACGGCGGCGATGCCGTTGTCGCAGGCCTGGCGGACCAGGTCCTCCTCCGCGTCGAGGCGGGCCAGGGCGGCCAGGCGCAGCTGCTGGTTGTCCCCCTGCAGGGCCAGCTCGTTGAGCAGCGCGCGATCCTCGAGCCGCTCCACCAGCGCGATGCGCGCCGGCAGGTCGTGATGCCCGCAGCGGCCGGCGAGCAGGCTGACCAGTCGCTGGCGAAGCTCGGGCGACGTGACCGCCGGCTCGCTCAGCATCAGCAGGGCCTCGGGGTCATCGAGGGCCTCCAGGGCGGCCAGGCGCACGCCGGGGTCGGGGTCCAGGGCCAGCCGCTCGAGGGTGCGACGCTGGTCGTCGCTCGACGGATCGAGGCGCGATACGGCCTGGCGGCGCACCTCGGGATCCGGGTGCTTCCAGCGCGGGGCGAACAGGCGGCGAAGGAGTCCTGGCATAGGGCATCCTGACGAGGAGGGGCGCCCGAGCGGGGCACGGGATGGTCGTGGGGGTCGGCAGCGGCGCGGCGGCACTTGCGTCTCTCGTATCTAAGCACGTGGCGTGGCGGCAGAAAAGGTCGGCGGTGGTGAGGTGTGGCCGCCTGGAGACACTGACAAGGCGCCCCGATGCCCTTATGATCGGTTGCAGGGTTGCAGTCACTCGCTTAGCTTTGAGTGGTACCCCCGACCATCACCCGACGTGGAGTTCGGCAATGAGTCTCAACGCGGACAGGGACCGTATGGCCTTCACCTTCAAAGGCGGGATGCTGCCGATGACGGTCATGGAACTGACCAGTGCCGACCCCGAGCGCATTCGCGAGCAGCTGGCGGGCAAGCTCAGCCAGTCGCCGGCCTTCTTCCAGCATACCCCGGTGGTGCTCAACGTCGAGAAGCTCGATGAGCCTCACCTGGCGCTCGAGCGCATCTGTGCCGTGTGCCGCGCCCATAAGCTGCTGCCCGTGGCGGTGCGCGGCGGGCCGGATCCCGTCAAGCAGTCGGCCTGGGCCCTGGGGCTGGGCTGGTTCCCGCCCCAGGAGGCCTCGCGGCCGCGCGCCCTGGAGAGCGTGGCCGAGGTCGAGGCGGCGGATGACGCGGTGGCGGCCGACGTCGCCCCCGAGGCGCCGGCGTATACCGCCTCCGAGGGGGAAGACGAGGCCCGTCCGGTCGCGGTCGCCCGGGGGCGAATCTACCGTGGCACGGTACGCTCCGGCCAGCAGGTGACCGCCCCGGAGGGCGACCTGGTGGTGATCGGCGCGGTCAACGCCGGCGCCGAGGTGCTCGCCGCCGGCAACGTGCACGTCTACGGCGCCCTGCGTGGGCGGGCCCTGGCCGGCATCCACGGGGACGTCAAGGCCGGGATCTTCTGCCGTGAGCTGCATGCCGAACTGCTCTCGGTGGCCGGCAACTACAAGCGCCTCGAGGACATCGACCCACGCCTGCTGGATACCACCGTCCAGGTCCAGCTGTTCGACGGTCAGCTGAGCATCAAGGCGCTGGACTGATGTCGGCCAGCGCGCGGCGCCCGGACTCACGTCCGCGTCCCTTTTCCTCATGACAAGACAGGATGTGACATTTGGCCAAGATCATCGTTGTGACCTCCGGCAAGGGAGGGGTCGGCAAGACCACCAGCGCGGCCGCCATCGCCACCGGGCTGGCGCTGCGCGGCAAGAAGACCGCGGTCATCGACTTCGACGTGGGGCTGCGTAACCTCGACCTGATCATGGGGTGCGAACGCCGCGTGGTCTATGACCTGGTCAACGTGATCCAGGGCGAGGCGGGGCTCAACCAGGCCCTGATTCGCGACAAGCGGGTCGACAACCTGCATATCCTCCCGGCCTCCCAGACCCGCGACAAGGATGCCCTGACCCAGGAAGGCGTCGAGAAGGTGCTCGATACCCTGGGCAAGGACTTCGACTTCATCATCTGCGACTCCCCGGCAGGCATCGAGCGTGGCGCCCAGCTCGCCATGTACTACGCCGACGAGGCGATCGTGGTCACCAATCCCGAGGTCTCCTCGGTGCGCGACTCCGATCGCATCCTCGGCCTGCTGGCGTCCAAGACGCGGCGCGCCGAGCGCGGCGAGGACGCCATCCGGGAGCACCTGCTGATCACCCGCTACAACCCCAGTCGGGTCGACCTGGGCGACATGCTGAACCTGGACGACATCCGCGAGATCCTGGCCATCGACCTGGTGGGCCTGATCCCCGAGTCCGAGGCGGTGCTGCGGGCCTCCAACCAGGGGGTGCCGGTCACCCACGACGACAGCAGCGATGCCGGCCAGGCCTATGCCGACACCGTGGCCCGGCTGCTCGGCGAGGAGGTGCCGCTGCGCTTCCACGAGTACCAGAAGAAGGGCCTGTTGAGCCGCATGTTTGGAGGAACCCGCCGGTGAAGTTGCTCGATTTCCTCAAGCGAGAGCGCAAGAAGTCCGCGTCGGTCGCCAAGGAGCGGCTGCAGATCATCGTGGCCCACCAGCGCACCCAGCGCGGGCAGCCCGACTACATGCCGCTGCTGGAGAAGGAGCTGTTGGAGGTGATCCGACGCTACGTGCAGATCGACGACGACGCGGTCAACATCACCCTCGACAGCGAAGACAACTGCTCGGTGCTGGAGCTCAACGTGACCCTGCCCAGGGCCTGAGGCGCCGGGGCCGCGCCGCGTGGCCGACGGCTGAGCCGGTCGCGGCGCTGTGATAGGCTGGGCCGCTGAATCCCTGCCTTCGGAGAGCTCGCCCATGGCGCAGTCGCCCGCCGCCCCGCAGACCTTCCTGTGGCACGACTACGAGACCTTCGGCGCCGACCCTCGCCGCGATCGCCCCTCGCAGTTCGCGGCCATCCGCACCGACGCCGAGTTCAACGAGATCGGCGAGCCGATCGAGCTCTTCTGCAAGCCCGCCGACGACTTCCTGCCCCATCCCCAGGCCTGCCTGATCACCGGCATCACGCCGCAGCAGGCGCGGCGCCGCGGCCTGCCGGAGGCCGAGTTCGCCGGCCGCATCGAGGCGGCCATGAGCGAGCCGGGCACCTGCGCGCTGGGCTACAACAGCCTGCGGTTCGATGACGAGGTGAGTCGCCACCTCTTCTATCGCAACCTGCTCGACCCCTACGCCCGGGAGTGGCAGAACGGCAACTCGCGCTGGGACCTGATCGACGTGGTGCGCGCCTTCCACGCCCTGCGCCCCGAGGGCATCGAGTGGCCGACCCGCGATGACGGCGCGCCGAGCTTCCGGCTCGAGGACCTGACCGCCGCCAACGGCATCGCCCACGTCGGGGCCCACGATGCCCTGGCGGACGTTCGCGCCACCATCGCCCTGGCGAAGCTGTTGCGCGAGCGCAACGCCCGACTGTTCGACTACCTGCTGGGCCTGCGCGGCAAGCGTGCCGTCTCCCGGCAGCTGGACCTGCCCGGCCGCAAGCCGGTGCTGCACATCTCGCGCCGCTATCCGGCCAGCCGCGGCTGCAGCGCCCTGGTGATGCCGCTGGCCGAGCACCCCACCAACCCCAACGGGGTGATCGTCTTCGACCTGTCCATGGACCCGGCCCCGTTGCTGGAGCTCACGCCCGAGCAGATCCGCGAGCGGGTCTTCGTCAGCAACGACGACCTCGCCGAGGGCACCGAGCGGATCCCGCTCAAGGTCATCCATATCAACAAGTGCCCGGTGCTCTTCCCGGCCAGCGCGCTCAAGGACGCCTCGGGGCCCCGCCAGGGCGAGTACGGCGAGATCGTCGAGCGCCTGGGGCTCGACCTGCCCGCCTGCCGCGAGCACTGGAAGCGGCTCGCCGCCCGTCCCGAGGTGGCGGCGCGGGTCGCCGAGGTGTTCGCCGCGCCCCATCCCGAGCCGCCCCACGATCCCGACCTGATGCTCTACGCCGGCGGCTTCTTCTCGCCGGCGGACCGCCAGCAGATGCAGCGGGTGCGCGAGACCGATCCCTGGGACCTGGTCGGGGCGCGCTTCGCCTTCCAGGACCCGCGCCTCGAGGAGATGCTGTTCCGCTACCGGGCCCGCAGCTACCCCGACACCCTGGAGAGCGAGG
Source organism: Halomonas sp. THAF5a (assembly GCF_009363755.1). Taxonomy (NCBI): domain Bacteria; kingdom Pseudomonadati; phylum Pseudomonadota; class Gammaproteobacteria; order Oceanospirillales; family Halomonadaceae; genus Halomonas; species Halomonas sp. THAF5a. The sequence goes on from NZ_CP045417.1 coordinate 375,196, forward strand.
AGCTGGCGCGCTGGGAGGCCTTCCGCTGGGAGCGCATCAACGACGCGGCCGTGGCCGGCCTGACGCTCAAGGACTTCGCCCGGGAGATCGAGCGGCTCAACGGCGAGCCCCTCGCCGACCGCGACCGCCAGGTCCTCGAGGAGCTGGTGATGCACGTCGAGGCGATGATGCCGCCCCAGGCCTTCGGCTGACGACGCCCTTCTGTCACGCCCGCCAACGACGGCGCCCGGCCATCTGGCCGGGCGCCGTCGCCTGTGGGGCCTGCCGAGGCTGGCCCCGTGTCAGCCGTCCTCCTCCGGCAGCGGCGCCAGGTGCCGGCTCAGGGCCAGCACGTCGCTGGGCTCGTCACCCGGGTCGAAGCTGACCCGGGCGACGGCGCTGGCGCTGAGTGACGGCCAGGCCGCGCGCAGCTCGTCGGCGGTCACCGCCAGGACCCGCTCGGCGAGGCGCCGGTGGCGGTCGAAGCCGGTGTCGTCGTTTGCCAGCGCGCGCCACAGGCGATTGGTGCGCCCGGCGAGGCTGGTGTCGCGCTGCAGCAGCGCGTCGTGGACCGCCTGCCGATAGGGGGCCAGGGCCTCGTCGTCGAGCGTCTCGAGCCGCCCGGCGAAGTCCGCCAGGAAGGCGTCGATATGCGCCTGGATCGCCTCGCTGTCGGTGTCGGGGGACTGCACCAGCAGGCTGATGCCGGGGGCGTCGAGCAGGGGGGAGTAGCCGGCGTTGACCACGTAGCCGAGCTGCTGCTCGGTGCGCAGGCGCTGGTAGAACGGGGTCTCCAGCAGCTGGCCCAGCACCGCCATGCGCGCCTGGTTCTGCAGCGAGCGATCCGGCCCCTGCAGGTAGCGCAGCACCAGCGAGTCCTCCCGGATGGTGGCCGGGGTGAGGTCGGGGAGGTCGTCGGCCTGCAGCGGGGTGAGGTCGGGAATCGCCTCGGAAGGCAGTCGCGGGTCGAGCGCCTCGGCCACCTTGTGCGCCTCGCGGCGGGCGAGCTCACGGCCCAGGTTGCCCACCGCCATCGCCTCGACGTGCAGGTCGGCGAGGAAGCGGCGGCGGAAGTCGCGCAGGTCGGCGACGTCGAGGCCGTCGATCGCCGCCAGCAGCGACTCGCTGGGCCACTGCGGGCGCACCAGCGCCTCGGAGAGGGTGCGGTGGGCCTGGCGATAGAGCGCATCCTTGGGCGCGTTGCGCCACTCGCGCTGGAGGCGGTAGCGCACCCGCTCGAAGGTCGTCGCGTCGATCTCGGCCTCCTCGAGCTGGTGGATGACCCGCTCGAGCAGGCGGTCCTGGCGGTCCCGCCAGCCGGAGAACGACAGGGTGATGCCGCGGGCGTGGGCATAGGCATCGAAGTGGTGACCGGCCAGGCGCGCCGGGTAGAGGGTCTCGTTCAGGCTGTCGACGAGCCAGCCGGCGAGCAGCCGGGAGAGTGCGGCCTCGCGGGCCTCGCGGCCGGCGGCGGGGTGCTGGAGGCTGATGCGCCACTCGACCCGGGGGGTGTCGAAGGTGGCGTCCGCCATGTGCCAGAAGTCGAAGCCCGTCTCGTCTATGGCCAGGCTCGGAGCCTCGTCCTGGGCCTCGATCAGGGTCAGGTCCGCGGCGATGTAGGGGTTGGGCTCGGGGAGGGCGATGCCGGGCAGCGGCTCGCCCGCCTCCTCCATGGCGACCTCGCGCCAGGGGGTGTCGAACCAGGGCGAGACGCGCCCGCCCTCGACCTCGGGCCCACTGTAGAGGCGCAGCAGGCGATCGGGGCGCAGGCCGTCGAGCCACTGCGCGATCAGCTCGCGGTCGAAGCCGTCGTGGCGGTAGGGCGCGACGTTGACGTCCTCCAGCGGATAGCGGGAGAGGTTCATGGCTAGCCGCATGGCATCCCCCTGGGGCGCGCCGTGCTGCTGGAAGCGGAACTGCTGGTCGGCCAGGCGCGCCTGCTCCTCGTAGCGCCATGCCTCGAGGCCGCCCTCGCGGATGCGCTCGATGGCGGCGAACAGGCTCGCCTGGACGCGCTCGAGGTGTTCGGCGCCCTCCGGGGTCAGGCTGATGTCCACGGCGAACAGCGCATGGCGGCCGTCGCCGCGGGTCACCCCGGCGGAGAGGCCATCCGCCCAGCCCGCCTCGCGCAGCACCGCGAGCAGGCTGCCCTCGCCCTCATGGCCGAGCAGGTGGGCCAGGTAGTCGGCCGGCTTTTGACGATAGGCGGTCTCGGGGTCGGGGACCGGGAAGAGGAAGCTGACCCGCTGGCTGTCGCGGATCGACTGGAGCCGAACGGCGCGCGGCAGCTGCTGCGCCTCGACCAGCGGGGCCTCGATGGTCGGCCGAGCGAGGCCGCGGTCCGGCACGTCGGCGAAGCGCTCGGTGACCAGGCCCTCGAGCTCGTCAAGGGGCTGGGGGGCGACCACGGCCAGGTGCATGACGTTGGCGCCGTAGTGCGCCTCGTAGAAGTCGATCACCCGCTCGCGCAGGCTCGGCTCACCCCCCGGCCGGTCGCCGAGGGTCTCCCGGCTGCCCACCGAGAAGCCGGTGGTGGGGTGGGCCGGGTTGAGCAGCTGGTCGAGCACGTCCTGGGCGCGCCGTCCGTCGTCGCGCAGCCGCGCCTGGTACTCGGAGTGCACCACGTTGCGCTCGCTCTCCAGGCGTTCTGGATTGAACAGCGGTGACACGAAGAAGCGGCTGAAGCGGTCCAGGGCGCCGGCCAGGGCGCCGGGCTCGATGTCGAAGAAGTAGTTGGTGTCGTGAGGCGCGGTGAAGGCGTTATGGCTGCCGCCATGGCGACTCAGGTAGCCCTGGTAGGCGTCCGGTGCGGGGTAGGCGTCGGTACCGAGGAACAGCATGTGCTCGAGGTAGTGGGCCAGGCCCGCGAGGTCCTCGGGATCCTGGGCGCTGCCCACGTCCACGTTCAGGGAGGCGGCGGCCTTGTCGGCCTCCGGGTCGCTGACCAGCAGCACGCTCAGCCCGTTGTCGAGGGTCAGGGCGCGGTAGTGGCGGTCATCATGGGGGCTGACCTTGGGCGAGACGGTGGCATGAACGGCGTCGGCGCGGGCGGTCAGGGCCGTCAGCAGGGCCGCGGCAACGGCCAGCCCGGCGAGCAGGCGGCGCGGCCGGCGGCAAGTGTCAGGCGAGGCGTGATTCATCATCGCTCCTGTGAGACGGGATGGCGCAGCATGGGGCCGATGGGATGGGCGCAGCTCGACTCCTGGCAGGCGGGGTCGTTGACCTTCCTTGATACCGCGAAGGCGCCCAGAAGTTCCTCCGGGGCGGGGTCGAGCAGGGCCTGGGCCTCCTCCGGCGAGGTCTGCGGATCGAGCCAGCGCGCGGCCTGCCCGGGCGCGATCACCGCCGGCAGGCGGTCGGTGATCGGGGCCAGCAGGGCGTTGGTCGGCACAGTGATCAGCGCCAGGGAGTCGTGGTGCTCGCTGAGACTGGTGTGGAAGCGACACCAGATCCCGGCCAGCAGCAGCGGGCCGCGATCGGCGCGGGTCACCAGGTAGGGCTGCTTGAAGCGCGGCTGGGGCTTCCAGGCATAGACGCCGCTCGCCGGTACCAGACAGCGCCGGGCGGCGAAGGCCTCGCGAAACATCGGGCGCGTCTGCAGGGCCTCGGCCCGGGCGCAGTGGGGCGCATGATCGAGCACCTTGAGCCAGGGGGGCGTCAGCCCCCAGAAGGCCGTCGCCAGGCGCGGCCGGCCGGCCTCCCGGCGAATCATCGACAGCGGGCGGCGCGGCGCCAGGTTGGGGCCGGTGATCGGGGCGCTCTCGATGACCAGGTCGGGCAGCAGGCGCTCGAGGTCGAGCGGGGCGATGTGCAGTCGGCCGGCCATGGGGACTCCGAGTGGATGGAGCGTTAGGGTAACCAAGTCCATCGGTGGAGAAAAGCCGCGAACGCGGCGCCATCCTGCCCGCGCTTTGCATCCTCGGCGGGCGAGGATAAGCTATCGAAAACAGTGTTCGATGAGGGTATCCTTGTCGTCCGACGCGCGCTGCGCGCCACCCTGCCGCGAGGATTCCGATGGCTCGTCCCCGACAGCACGCCCCCGACGCGCTCCATGCCCAGGTCATGGAAGCCTGCGACGCCTGGCTCAGGCAGCATCCGGTCCACACGCTTTCGCTGCGCTCCCTCGCGCGCGAGGTCGGCTGCGCGCCCAGCACGCTGCTCAAGCTCTACGGCAGCTTCGGCAACCTGCTGCAGCACGTCAACGTCGAGAGCCTGGCGCGGCTGCGCGAGGTGATCGAGCCGCTGCTCGCCGACGAGCGGCCCGAGCGGCGCCTCAAGGCCCTGGCGCGCGCCTACTGGCAGTTCGCTCGCCAGGATCCCCACCGCTGGCAGCTGCTCTTCGACTACCCCCTGGCCCAGGAGGGCGAGCTCGACCAGCGCCAGAACGAGATGATCGAGGGGCTTTTCCTGCGCGTGGAGGCGACGCTCAAGGAGTACCAGCCGTCGCTGGACGACCTCGAGGCCTGGCGGCTGAGCCGCACGCTCTGGGGCAGCGTGCACGGCCTGGTCCAGCTGGGGCTCAACGAGCGCCTCGGGCACTGGCAGGGCGAGCCGCTGGAGGTGGGCGAGCTGCTCGACCAGCTGCTCGCGACGATCCTGGCCGGCCTCAAGCGCGCGCCGGACGCGTCGTGATGTCCCCGCTGCTGTGGGGGGCGACGGGGCTGGTGATGGCGGCGGGCGGCTGGCGCCTGGCCAGCGCTCCCCGGCCCGTGCTGCGGCGTCTGCTCGCCCTGCTGCTCCACCTGGCCTATCGGCTGCGCTTTCGCGGCCGTGGGCACATTCCCGCGAGCGGCCCGGCCCTCGTCGTCTGCAACCACGTCAGTTTCATGGACGCCCTGGTGGTGGGCGTGGCCAGCCCCCGGCCGCTGCGCTTCTTGATGGACAAGCCGATCTACGATTCGCCCTGGCTCAACTGGCTGTTCCGCCGGGTGGGCGCCATTCCCGTGGAGGCCGATCGGCGCGACCCGGGCAGCGTGCGCCAGGCGCTGGACGAGGTCAGCCGCGCGCTGCGCCAGGGCGAGGTGGTGATGGTGTTTCCCGAGGGACGCTTGACGACGAACGGCGAGATCCAGCCCTTTCGCCGTGGCCTCGAGCTGATCCTGACCCGCGATGCGGTGCCGGTGATCCCCGCCGGGCTCGCCGGTCTCTGGGGCTCCTGGACCTCGCATCATGGCGGCAGGGCGCTGACCCGGCCGCCGCGGCGCTGCCGCGCCCGGGTGGCGCTCTACTTCGGCGAGGCCATCTCGCCGGCCGAGGCGACTCGGCAGCGCGTCGCCGAGCGGGTGCGCGCCCTCAAGGCCGAGGCGGATGGCTGGGCCGTGCCCGACGCGCGCCGCGACCAGGCGGCGGCATCGGGTGACGCGGGGCGTTCGAGGGGCTGGCCGAAGGGCTAGGCGACCCGGGCGGGGCGGCGCACCGGCAGCCAGCAGCGGGCCGCGGTTATCAGGTTGTCGCGCACCTCGAGGATCTCCATGCGCACCTGGCCGATCTGCAGGCAGACCGGGCCGTCGGGGAAGGACTCCAGGTGCTCGAGGATCACCCCGTTGAGGGTCTTGGGGCCGTCCGTCGGCAGCTGCCAGCCCAGCGCCTTGTTGATGTCGCGGATGTTGGCGGTGCCGTCGATCAGGTGGCTGCCGTCCTCCTGGGGGTGGATCTCCTGGTCCAGGCCCGCCACGTCGGTGGTGAACTCGCCGACGATCTCCTCGAGGATGTCCTCCAGGGTCACCAGCCCCTCCACGTCACCGTACTCGTCGACCACGATGCCGATGCGTCGCTTCTGCTTCTGGAAGTTGAGCAGCTGGGTGTGCAGCGGGGTGGACTCGGGAATGAAGTAGGGCTCCCGTGCCTCCTGGACGATGGCCGCCTTGGTCACGTCGCCGCGGGAGAGGAAGCGCGCCGCGTTGCGCAGGTGGAGCATGCCGATGATGTTGTTGATGTCGCCCTTGTAGACCGGCACCCGGGTGTGCTGGCTGGTGCGGATCTGGGCCAGGATGTCCTCCAGGTCGTCGTCCAGGTCGAGACCCACCACCTCGTGGCGCGGCACCATGATGTCGTTCACGGTGACGTTCTCCAGGTCCAGGATCGACAGCAGCATCGACTGGTGGCGGCGCGGAATCAGGGTGCCGGCCTCGTGCACCACGGTGCGTAGCTCATCGCGCGTCAGGTGGTCGGCGCCGCCGTCGATGCTCTTCACGCCGAGCAGCCGCAGCAGGCCGTTGGAGATGGCGTTGACCAGCCACACCAGCGGGTAGAGCAGCTTGAGCAGCGGCTCCAGGGCCAGCGAGGCGGGGTAGGCGATGCGTTCGGGCTTGATCGCAGCAAAGGTCTTGGGCGTGACCTCGGCGAAGATCAGGATGGTGATGGTCAGAAGCGCCGTGGCCACGGCGGGGCCGGTGACCTCGCCGAAGAAGTGGATGGCGATGATGGTGGCGATGGAGGCCGCCAGGTTGTTGACGAAGTTGTTGCCGATCAGGATCACGCCGATCAGCCGGTCCGGCCGCGCGAGCAGGCGCATCACCCGCTGGGCGCGCGTCTCGCCGCTGCTCGCCTGATGGCTCAGGCGGTAGCGGTTGATCGACATCATCCCGGTCTCGGAACTGGAGAAGAAGGCGGACAGGCAGACGAGCAGGAACAGCAGGCCGAACAGCAGTCCCAGCGGGAAGTCGTCACTCAATGTCGAAGGATCCTCAAAGGCGTATCAGGCTCGAGTTGTAGGGACTCGGCCGGCGGGTGTCAAGGCGGGGGCGGCCTCAGCCGCGGTCGAGCACGATCTCCAGCACGAACTTGCTGCCGAAGTAGGCCAGCAGCAGGACCAGGCAGCCGCCGAGGGTCCAGCGCACCGCGCGCATCCCACGCCAGCCCAGCCGGTGGTGGCCCAGCAGCAGGGTGGCGAAGATCACCCAGGCGGCCAGCGACAGGAGCGACTTGTGGGCCAGGTGCTGGGCGAACATGTCGTCGACGAACAGGAAGCCGCTGACGATCGACAGGGTCAGCAGGAGCATGCCGGCCCAGATCAGCTCGAAGAGGATGCGCTCCATGGTGGTGAGCGGCGGCAGCGACTGGACCACGCCACGGATGTGGTGATGGCGCAGCGCCTGGTTCTGGATGCCCAGCAGCACCGCCTGGATCGCGGCGATCGCCAGCAGGGCGAAGGCCAGGGCGCTGCTCAGGGCGTGCAGGGCGATGCCCGGCGTCATGCCGCTGGCGCGCTCGGGGCTCGGCAGCCCCACCGCCGCCAGCAGGCTCAGCCCGGCCAGGGGCAGCAGCCCGGTGGCGATGTTGAGCACCGGCTTGAAGAGGCTGACCAGCAGCAGCACCAGCACGGCCAGCGCCCCGGCCAGCACGGCGCTGGTGGAGAGGCCCGGCAGCAGGGAGTCGCCCGGGGCCAGCAGGGTGGCGGCCAGCGGCAGGTGGCAGAGCAGGCCGAACAGGGCCAGGGCGCGCACCAGGAGGTCGCGCGGCGGAACCCGCCGGGCCAGGGCGAGACCCTGCCAGGAGGCGGCTCCCAGATAGAAGAGGAAGGCCATGAGGGCAAGTGATAGCGGCTGCATCGATCGCTGTCCGTGCGCCTGCGCCAGCGCCTGAGCATATGAAGTGGTGCCGCCACTATACCGAATCCCGGGGGCGGCGCACAGCAAGGTGGGGGCTCGCGGCGGCAGCGAATCCTGGTCATGCATGGAGACTGCCGGCCAGGGCGCGTATAATTTTCGACCATTGCAGGGAGCCCCGGCCGGTGCCGGAGCGGTTTCCCCGGCCATCGTGATTGGAGAGGCCCCATGTTCCAGAATCTCAGCGAGCGTCTGTCCCAGACGCTCAAGTCCATCAAGGGTCAGGCGCGCCTGACCGAGGACAACGTCAAGGACACCCTGCGCGAGGTGCGTCGAGCGCTGCTCGAGGCGGATGTCGCCCTGCCGGTGGTCAAGGCCTTCATCGACCGGGTGCGCGAGCGCGCGGTGGGTCAGGAGGTCTCCCAGAGCCTTTCCCCGGGCCAGCAGTTCGTCAAGATCGTCCAGCAGGAGCTCGAGGCGATCATGGGCGAGGCCAACGAGGGCCTGACCCTCAAGGGGGCGCCGGCCGTGGTGCTGATGGCCGGCCTGCAGGGCGCGGGCAAGACCACCTCAGTGGCCAAGCTGGCGCGCTACCTGCGCGAGCGCGAGAAGAAGAAGGTGCTGGTGGTCTCCGCCGACGTCTACCGTCCGGCGGCCATCGACCAGCTCGAGACCCTGGCCCGCGAGGTCGAGGTCGACTTCTTCCCGTCGCGCAGCGACCAGCAGCCGGTGGCCATCGCCGAGGCGGCGATCAAGCACGCCAAGATCCAGTTCCACGACGTGGTGCTGGTCGATACCGCCGGTCGCCTGGCCGTCGACGAGGCGATGATGGCCGAGATCCAGGCCCTCGAGAACGCCGTCTCGCCGGACGAGACGCTGTTCGTCGTCGACGCCATGACCGGCCAGGATGCCGCCAACACCGCCAAGGCCTTCCACGAGGCGCTGCCGCTGACCGGGGTGATCCTCACCAAGGCCGACGGCGATGCCCGCGGCGGCGCGGCGCTCTCGGTACGCCACGTCACCGGCAAGCCGATCAAGTTCATGGGCGTGGGTGAGAAGGTCGATGCCCTCGAGCCCTTCCATCCGGACCGGGTGGCCTCGCGGATCCTCGGCATGGGCGACGTGCTGTCGCTGATCGAGGAGGCGGAGCGTACCGTCGACAAGAAGAAGGCCGACCAGCTCGCCAAGAAGGTCAAGAAGGGCCAGGGGTTCGACCTCGAGGACTTCCGCGACCAGCTCCAGCAGATCAAGAAGATGGGCGGCATGGGCGGCCTGATGGGCAAGCTGCCGGGCATGGGGCAGATGGCCGAGATGGCCCAGGGGCCGGGGCCCGAGAAGGAGATGGGCAAGCTCGAGGCGCTGATCAACTCGATGACGCCCAAGGAGCGCCGCAACCCCGACATCATCAACGGCTCGCGCAAGCGCCGCATCGCCGCCGGTGCCGGCCTGCAGGTGCCGGACCTCAATCGCCTGCTCAAGCAGCACAAGCAGATGCAGAAGATGATGAAGAAGGCCGGCAAGAAGGGCGGCATGCAGAAGATGATGCGCGGCATGTCCGGCATGATGGGCGGCGGTGGCCCGGGAGGCCCCGGCAGCATGGGCGGCATGGGTGGTCCCGGCGGGCTGCCCTGGCGCTGAGCCGGCGCATGGCGGGGCGTCGAGCGCAAAAAGGTTTCCAAGTCGAGCGCTTTTCCGTAGAATGTCGCGTCTTCACAGGCAGGACCGCGAACGACGCGGTCATCGTCGTGACCGAATGACCCGAAGCCGGGCCGTCGGCCCGCTTCCCGGAGCAGATCGTCGAGGCCTGCCGGGCACCGGCACCTCGGCCGAAATATCCGTAACTTCAACCGAAGGATAATCAACGCATGGTTACCATTCGTCTGGCACGTGGTGGCGCCAAGAAGCGTCCCTTCTACCACCTCACCGTGACCGATTCTCGCAAGTCCCGTGACGGTCGCTTCATCGAGCGCCTGGGCTTCTTCAACCCCGTCGCCCGTGGCCAGGAAGAGCGCCTGCGCGTCGACCTGGAGCGCGTCACCCACTGGCAGAGCCAGGGTGCCCAGCTCTCCGACCGCGTCGCCGAGCTGGTCAAGGAAGCCCGCAAGCAGGCCTGAGCCTGATGCGGCGGCAGCAACGGTCCAGGGGTCGTCGATGAGCGAACATGCGCAAGCGCAGCCGGCCGACGATCACGTGGTGCTGGGCAAGCTGACCAGCCCCTACGGCGTCAAGGGCTGGCTCAAGGTGTATTCGTACACCAGCCCCATGGACGGCATCCTCGACTACGAGGCCTGGGTGCTGCGCCAGGGCGGTCGCCTGACGCGTGCGCGCCTGCTTCAGGGGCGTCGCCACGGCAAGGGCCTGGTGGCGCGGCTCGAGGGCATCGACGGCCGCGAGGCGGCCGAGGCCCTGGCGGGTGCCGAGATCCTGCTGCCCAAGGCCGAATTGCCCGAGCTCGATGCCGACGACTACTACTGGTATCAGCTCGAGGGGCTCGCCGTGGTGACCCGCGAGGGCGTCGCGCTGGGACGCATCGATCACCTCTTCGAGACCGGCGCCAACGACGTCATGGTCGTGAAGGGGGACGTCGACGAGCGTATCGAGGCGCGCGAGCGCCTGCTGCCCTTCCTGCCCGGCGACGTCGTGCTGGACGTCGACCTCGAGGCGGGCGTGATGACCGTCGACTGGGACCCGGAATTTTGAGTTCCGACGCGGTCCCGGCACCGGCCATGTGGATCGGCGTGGTGTCGCTGTTTCCCGAGATGTTCGAGGCGATCACTCGCCACGGCGTCACGGGCAGGGCCGTGGAGAAGGGGCGTATCGCGCTCGAGTTCTGGAACCCCCGGGACTACGCCACCGACCGGCATCGCACCGTGGACGACCGCCCCTACGGCGGCGGCCCGGGGATGCTGATGAAGGTCGACACCCTGCGCTCGGCGATCCACGCCTCCCGGGCGCGCGCCGAGGCCGCCACCGGCCAGCGTGCCAAGGTGATCTACCTCTCCCCCCAGGGGCGACGGCTGGATCAGCGGGGCGCTCAGGAACTGGCCTCGGGTCCGCCCCTGGTGGTGGTGGCCGGGCGCTACGAGGGCATCGATGAGCGGGTGGTGGAAGCCGACATCGATGAGGAGTGGTCGATCGGCGACTATGTGCTCAGCGGCGGCGAGCTGCCGGCCATGGTGCTGATCGATGCCGCGGCAAGGCTGGTGCCCGGAGTGCTGGGCCATCAGGATTCCGCGGTCGAGGACTCCTTCAACGACGGGCTGCTGGACTGCCCGCACTACACCCGCCCCGAGGACGTCGAGGGGCGGCGAGTGCCGGAGGTCCTGCTCAGTGGCCACCATGGCGCCATCCGGCGCTGGCGGCTGAAGCAGTCCCTGGGGCGGACCTGGCTCAGGCGTCCCGACCTGCTGGAAAGCAGGACGTTGAACGACGAGCAGCGCGTGCTGCTCGAGGAGTTCATCGAGGACTACGCGCTGTCCACTCGGCAGGCCGAGCCATAGGCCGGTCGAGCGAGCAGGGCGGAGGTGCAGGACGCGTCCGAGGACGGCGGACCTGTGTCACCAACAGCACTCCCGCGCTCTCGAGCCCGCTCGAGCGCCGGGATCACGACACGCCGGCGACGAACCGCATCCGGCGAGTCACGAAGTCTATTGAGGAGTTATTGTCATGAGCAGCAAGAACAAGGTGATCCAGGCGCTCGAGAGCGAGCAGATGAGCAAGGAAGTCCCGGCCTTCGCCCCCGGCGACACCGTGGTCGTCCAGGTCAAGGTCAAGGAAGGTTCCCGCGAGCGTCTCCAGGCCTTCGAAGGCGTGGTCATCGGCAAGCGTAACCGCGGCCTGAACTCCGCCTTCACCGTACGCAAGATCTCCCACGGTGTCGGCGTCGAGCGTACCTTCCAGACCTACAGCCCGCTGGTCGACTCCATCCAGGTCAAGCGTCGCGGTGACGTCCACCAGGCCAAGCTGTACTACCTCCGCGAGCGCAGCGGCAAGTCTGCCCGCATCAAGGAAAAGCTGGCCTGAGGCGAGCGCCTCTGCCCGCGTGTGGCGTCGGGGCCTCGAGCCCCGTCCCCACGGTCGAAACCCCGTCACCGCTGCCGCGGGGCGGGGTTTCGTTCTGACTGGGCCCGCTCGGGAGTCTTATGGGAAGCACCACGCAGGCCGCAGCGCTGATCGACGCCTTCCTCGATGGCCTGTGGCTGGAGCAGGGCGCCAGCGACAACACGCTGAGCGCCTATCGTCACGACCTGACCCGCTGGCAGGCGCGCCTGGCCGAGGCCGGCGAGGCACTGCTGTCGCCCGCCGGGGGGGCGCTGCCGACCTGGCTCGACGAGCGCCGCGAGGCGGGCTATAGCCTGCGCAGCAACGCCAGGCTGCTGTCGAGTCTGCGGCGCTTCTACCGCTGGGCCCTTGGCGAGGGGCTGGTCGATCACGACCCGCTGGTCGACGTGCGCCTGCCCCGGGTGAGGCCGTCGCTCCCCGATACCCTGGAGGAGGACGAGGTGGAGCGCCTGCTCGCCGCGCCGGACCTCGCCACCGCGCTCGGCGTGCGCGACCGGGCCATGCTTGAGGTGCTCTACGGCGCCGGCCTGCGGGTCACCGAGCTCGTGGGGCTGACCACCGATGCGGTCAACCTGCGCCAGGGCGTGGTCCGCGTGCGCGGCAAGGGCGACAAGGATCGCCTGGTGCCGCTGGGCGAGGAGGCCGTGAGCTGGCTCGAGCGCTACCTGCGCGGTTCCCGCGGCGCGCTGATGGCCGACATCACCCGGCCGGCGCTGTTTCCCGGGCGCGACGACCGCTGCCTGACCCGCCAGGCCTTCTGGTACCGGATCAAGGCCCATGCCCGGGTCGCCGGCATCGACCGGCCGCTCTCGCCGCACACCCTGCGCCACGCCTTCGCCACCCATCTGTTGAATCATGGGGCCAATCTGCGTGTCGTACAGCTGCTGCTCGGTCACAGCGACCTCTCGACCACGCAGATCTATACCCATGTGGCGCAGGTGCGACTCGAAGACCTGCATGCCCACCACCATCCTCGAGGCTGAACCATGAGATTATCGACCCTTACCGTCGGCGGGGGGCTGCTGGCGGCATCCCTGGCCCTGCTGCCCGTCGCCCAGGCCGACCCGGCCCGGCAACTGGCCGAGACCCTGTCGGTCAACGGCCAGGCCATGCCGGTGGAGCGCGTGCGCGAGACGCCGCTGGAGGGCTTCTATCAGGTCACGCTTTCGAGCGGCGAGACCTTCTACAGCAACGCCGAGGGCAGCCACTTCCTGGTCGGCGACCTCTACGAGAACGCCGAGCACGGCCTGGTCAACCTCACCGAGCAGGGCCGCAACGCCGAGCGCAGCGCGCGTCTCGCCGAGGTGCCGGAGAGCGAGCGGGTGATCTACCGCGGCACCGGCGAGACACGCGCCGAGCTCGTGGTCTTCACCGATACCACCTGCCCCTACTGCCGCCAGCTCCACGAGGAGGTGCCGCGGCTCAACGAGATGGGCATCGAGGTGCACTACCTGGCCTTCCCGCGCAGCGGCCTGGGCTCACCGGGCGGGCGGGAGCTGCAGCAGGTGTGGTGCGCCGACAATCCGACCGAGGCGCTGTCGGCGGCCAAGCGAGAAGACACGCTGACGGGCGCCGCGGACTGCGACAATCCGGTCGAGGAGCAGTATCATCTGGGCATGCAGCTCGGCGTGCAGGGCACGCCGGCGATCGTGCTGCCCGACGGCCGCCTGGTGCCCGGCTATGTGCCGGCGGAGCGCCTGGCCGCCATGCTCGGCCTGAGCGAAGGATGATCGAGGACTGACCGACGCCGACGAGCGTCGGCACGAGGGGCCCGCTTGGGCCCCCTACACGCTGAGACACACGCCAGAACAAGGGGAAAGACATTGAAACCGGTGAGAGTGGGAATCTGTGGCCTGGGGACCGTCGGTGGCGGAACCTTCAACGTGCTGACACGCAACGCCGACGACATCGCCCGGCGGGCGGGGCGCCCGATCGTCATCGAGCAGGTCGCCTTCAGGAGCCTCAATCCCGAGTGTGACACCACCGGCATCCGCACCACCTCCGACGTCTTCGAGGTGGCCACCAATCCCGAGGTCGACGTGCTGGTCGAGCTGATCGGCGGCTACGACGTGGCCCGCGAACTGGTGCTGACCGCCATCGAGCACGGCAAGCACGTGGTCACCGCCAACAAGGCGCTGATCGCGGTGCACGGCAACGAGATCTTCAAGGCCGCCCACGAGAAGGGCGTGATCGTCGCCTTCGAGGCCGCCGTGGCCGGTGGCATCCCGGTGATCAAGTCGCTGCGCGAGGGCCTCGGCGCCAACCGCATCGAGTGGGTCGCCGGCATCATCAACGGCACCGGCAACTACATCCTCACCCACATGCGGGACGAAGGCCGCGCCTTCGAGGACGTGCTGGCCGAGGCCCAGGCGCTGGGCTATGCCGAATCCGACCCGACCTTCGACGTCGAGGGCATCGACGCCGCCCACAAGCTGACCATCCTCGCCTCCATCGCCTATGGCGTGCCGCTGCAGTTCGAGAAGGCCTACACCGAGGGCATCTCCCGGGTGACCGCCGAGGACGTCGAGCAGGCCGACAACCTCGGCTACATCATCAAGCACCTGGGGCTCTCCAAGCGCACCGAGGCCGGGCTCGAGCTGCGCGTGCATCCGACCCTGATCCCCAAGGACCGGCTGCTGGCCAACGTGCACGGCGTCAAGAACGCCATCGCCGTGATGGGCGACGCCGTGGGCCCGACCCTCTACTACGGCGCCGGCGCCGGCGCCGAGCCCACCGCCTCCGCGGTGGTGGCCGACCTGCTGGACGTGGCCCGCGACATCGCCACCGACCACCACTACCGCGTGCCCTACCTGGCCTTCAGCGGCATCGACGAGGACGTCAGCCAGCTGCCGATCATGCCCATGGAGGAGATCACCACCGCCTACTACCTGCGGCTGCTGGCGGTGGACCGCCCCGGCGTGCTGGCCCGGGTGGCGACCATCCTCTCCGAGCAGGGCATCTCCATCGAGGCGCTGATCCAGAAGGAGGCCACCGAGGGCGAGCTGGTGCCGATCATCCTGCTGACCCACCGCACCCGCGAGAAGCAGATGAACGAGGCGATCCGCCAGATCGAGTCGCTGGCCGACATCGCTGGCCCGCTGACGCGGATCCGCGTCGAGTCGCTGGACGAGCAGGAGTAAGGCATGCGCTACATCAGCACTCGCGGGCAGGCGCCCGCGCTCTCCTTCGAGGAGGTCGTGCTCACCGGCATGGCCAGCGACGGCGGGCTCTACGTCCCCGAGACGATCCCCACCCTCGGCCATGACGAGCTGGCCGCCATGGCCGGGCTCTCCTATGCCGAGATCGCCTTCCGGGTGATGCGGCCCTACGTCAACGGCGAGATCGACGACGACACCTTCCGTGAGCTGGTCCGCGACGCCTACGCGACCTTCAGCCACGACGCCGTGGTGCCGCTGAACCAGCTCGACGCCAACCACTTCCTGCTCGAGCTGTTCCACGGCCCGACGCTCGCCTTCAAGGACGTGGCGCTGCAGCTGCTCGGCCGCATCCTCGATCACTTCCTGAAGAAGCGCGGCGAGCGCGCGGTGATCATGGGCGCCACCTCCGGCGACACCGGCTCCGCGGCCATCGAGGGTTGCCGCCACTGCGACAACCTCGACATCTTCATCCTCCACCCGCACAACCGGGTCTCGGAGGTGCAGCGCCGCCAGATGACCACGGTGCTGGCCGACAACGTCTTCAACGTCGCCATCGAGGGCAACTTCGACGACGCCCAGGCGATGGTCAAGGCGAGCTTCGCCGACCAGGGCTTCCTGGAGGGCACCCGGCTGGTCGCGGTGAACTCCATTAACTGGGCGCGCATCATGGCCCAGGTGGTCTACTACGTGGCCTCCGCCGTGGCGCTGGGTGCCCCGCACCGCGAGGTCAGCTTCTGCGTGCCCTCGGCGAACTTCGGCAACGTCTTCGCCGGCTACATCGCCAAGCGCATGGGGCTGCCGGTGGCGCAGTTCGTCATCGCCACCAACGCCAACGACATCCTGCACCGCACGCTGTGCGACAACGACTTCTCCAAGCAGGCGCTCAAGGCTACCCTGGCGCCCTCCATGGACATCGTGGTGTCGTCCAACTTCGAGCGGCTCCTGTTCGAGGCCTACGGCCGCGACGGGGCCGCGGTGAAGGCCCTGCTCGAGCGCTTCCAGCACGAGCCCACGGCCCTGGCCGAGGCGCCGCTGGCCACGCTTCGCGAGAGCTTCGCCAGCCACAGCGTCGATGACGCCACCATCCTCGAGGTGATCCGCGAGGCGCACCATCGCACCCAGGAGATCCTCGACCCGCACACCGCCACCGGCTACCGGGCGGCCGAGCGGGCCCGCGCCGACGCGACGACCCCGATGATCACCCTGGCCACGGCCCATCCGGCCAAGTTCGCCGAGGCGGTGGTCAAGGCGGGCTTCCCGGGCGTGCCGCTGCCGCCGCACATGGATGACCTGCTGGAGCGCGAGGAGCGCTACACCGTGCTGCCCGCGGAGCTCTCCGCCGTGCAGGCGTTCGTGGCCGAGAATCGTCGCTAACGCTGGAAGTCGGAAGCGAAAAGTAGCGAGGGGCGCCAGGGATAGGCCCGGAGGGGGTCCTATGCCAGGGATGGCATCGGTAGCGCCCAGGGATGGGTTCACAGCGCCCCGAACGGGCCGATCGCTGGATCAGCCCCGAGCGGTGATTGCTGGCATCGCTCACCCTTCGGCCCCTCTCATGGTGCCCCCTCGCTCGGCCCGGGGCCTTTCTGCCTAGCGGACACAGACTTGAACCTGAGGAGCCTGGTGTGGACGCCGTGACCGACCCCATCGACCTGCATGATCGCCTCCAGCCGCGCATCGAGCCGCGCCCCCGGGACGAGGCGCTCTACGCCCGTGCCCGCGCGGAGGGGCTCACCGAGCTGCAGGCCCGGGTGCTGGCCGGGCGCCTCCACGGCTACGCGGGGGAGCTCGCCCCGCTGGTATCGCCGAGCCTGCGCCATCTGGCGCACCCCGAGCGGCTCGCCGATGGCCGCCGCGCCGCCGAGCGCATCGCCCAGGCGGTGGTCGACGGCGAGCATATCGGCATCCTCACCGACTACGACGTCGACGGCATCACCTCCCACGTGGTGATCCGGCGCACCCTGGTGGAGCTCTTCGGAGTACCCGAGGCGAAGCTGCACAGCCTGATCGGCCACCGCATCCACGACGGCTACGGCATCAGCCTGCCGCTGGTGGAGCGCACGCTTTCGCTCTCGCCGCGGCCGAGCCTGGTGATCACCGCCGACTGCGGCAGCAGTGATGAGCCGCGCATCGCCCGGCTCAAGGCCGCCGGCGTCGACGTGGTGGTCAGCGACCACCACGCCCTGCCGCTGGAGGGGCCGCCGGCCTCGGCCTACGCCACCGTGAACCCGACCCGCGAGGACTGCGACTACCCGGACCCGACCATCGCCGGCTGCATGGTGGCCTGGCTCGTCATGTCGCTGGCCCGCCGGGTGCTGGTCGAGTGGGGCGTGCTGGCGGACGCCACGCCGAAGCTCTCGCCCTGGCTCTCCTACGTGGCGCTGGGCACCGTGGCCGACTGCGTGTCGCTGGGGGGCAGTGCGGCCAACCGCGCCGTCGTCCACCACGGCCTGACCCTGATCAACCGCATGGAGGCCGCCTGCTGGCGCGCCATGGCGGCGCGGCTGGGGGCCGACAGCGTGCCCTTCGACGCCGAGACCCTGGCCTTCCAGATGGGGCCGCGGATCAACGCCCGCTCGCGGCTCGACGACCCCTATGCGGCGCTGCACTTCATGCTCGCCGCCGACGAGGCGGTGGCCCATCGCCACCTCGAGACCCTCGACCAGGACAACCAGTCCCGCAAGGCGATCGAGGCGGAGATGGCCCAGCAGGCCAAGGCGCTGGCGCTGCCGGCGCTGACCGCCGATGCGCCCGCCGTCGTGGTCTACCTGGAACAGGGGCATCCCGGGGTGCAGGGGATCGTCGCCTCCCGGCTGGTGCAGGCCTACGGCCGGCCGGCCCTGGTGCTGACCCCGGCGGCGGCACCCGGCATGCTGACCGGCTCCGGGCGCTCCATCGAGGGGCTGCACCTGCGCGAGGCGCTGCAGCGCACCTTCGAGCTCGCCCCCGAGGCCCTGCCGCGCTTCGGGGGCCACCGCGGCGCCGCCGGGGTAGGGGTGACGGCCGAGAGGCTGGACGCCTTCCGCGAGGCCTTCCTCACCGCCGTCGGCGAGCAGCTGGGCGAGGCCGAGCTGCGCCCGCGCATCCTCACCGACGGCGAGCTCGCCCCCGACCAGCTCGACCTCGCCACCCTGGACGAGCTCGAACGCCTCGCCCCCTACGGCCGCGAGTTCGATGCCCCGCTCTTCGAGGGCAGCTTCCTGGTCGAGGCGCTGCGCCCGGTGGGCGCCGACGGCAGCCACCTGATGCTCGAGCTCTCGACCGGCGCCGCGAGCCTCAAGGCGATCTGGTTCCGGGCACTGACCCCGGGCGAGGTGCCGGCCTTCGGCGTCGGCGCGACCCTGCACTGCGCCTTCAAGCTCAACCGCAACCGCTGGCGGGGGCGCGAGAGCTTGCAGCTGATGATCGAGCACGCCGAGCCGCGCTGAGGAGACGCCATGGACCCCCAGGACCTGCCCACCGACCGCCACCGCCTCCACGAGGACGTGATGGCGATGCTGGTCGGCACGCTCTTCGTCGCCCTCGGCGTGAGCTTCTACACCCAGGCGATGCTGCTCACCGGCAGCACCGCGGGCCTCGCCTTCCTGCTGCAGTACGCCACCGGCTGGCGCTTCGGGGTCGGCTTCTTCCTGATCAACCTGCCGTTCTACTGGCTGGCGATCCGGCGCATGGGCTGGAGCTTCACCCTGCGCACCTTCGTGGCCATCGCCCTGGTCTCGACGTTCTCGGAACTCACCGCCGGCTGGGTGCGCTTCGAGCAGCTGCAGCCGCTCTACGCCGCCCTGATGGGCGGCAGCCTGATCGGCATCGGCATGCTGGTGCTGTTTCGCCACCGCACCAGCCTCGGCGGCATCAACATCCTCTCGCTCTACCTGCAGGACCGCTACGGCTGGCGGGCCGGCTACGTGCAGCTGGGCATCGACGGGGCGATCATGCTGATCGCGCTGGCGATGCTGCCCCTGGAGAGGGTCGGGCTCTCGGTGCTGGGCGCCGTGGCGCTCAACCTGATCATCGCCCTGAACCACAAGCCGGGGCGCTACATGGGGGTCAGCTGACGCCCCTGTGCCGGAGCCGTGGGCCTCAGTAGGTCGGCCAGACGCCGGGCGTGGCGAGCTCCAGCAGGTGGCCGTCCGGATCGCGGAAATAGAGGCTTTCGCCCCCGCGGGGCCAGTGGGTGCGCCCCTCGATGGGAATCTCGTGACGCCCCAGCTGTGCCTCCCAGTCGGCGAGTGCCTCGATGGCGATGGCGAAGGCCAGGTGCACCTGGCCGGCGCCGTCGTGGGGCGGGATGGTGCCCATCTCGCCGGGCAGCACCACGGTCTCCTGCGTCTCGCCGTCGAGGAACAGCAGCAGCACCGAGCGGCCGCCGGCGTCATAGGCGGTGAAGCGGTGATCGGCGTTGAAGGGCGCAAGCCCCATCACCTCCTCGAAGAAGGCCCGCGCCCGGGCCATGTCCGCCACGTAGAGGGCGGTTTCCAGCACGCCGTTGAGTTCGGGCATCGGGCACTCTCCCTGGTGGCTATCTGCCTTCAGCGTAGCGTCGGCGGCCCCGGGCGTCGGTCAGCGCTGGCCCCAGAACCACCAGGCGATCAGGGCGATCAGGGCCAGGCCGGCGAGATTGACGATCCAGCTCATCATGCATCCTCCTGGGGGGGATCGCGGCGCCGGGTTCCGCTCCGGCCCTCGGCGGCGGGGCGGAACAGGCGCAGCCGGTTGGCGTTGCTGACCACGGTGATCGAGGAGAGCGACATGGCGGCCCCGGCGATCATCGGCGAGAGCAGGGTGCCGGTGACGGGGTAGAGCACCCCGGCGGCGATGGGGATGCCCAGCACGTTGTAGCCGAAGGCGCCCACCAGGTTCTGCTTGATGTTGGCAAGCGTCGCCCGGCTGATCTCGATGGCGGCGGCCACGCCGTGCAGCGAGCCGCGCACCAGGGTGATGCCGGCGCTCTCGATGGCCACGTCGGTGCCCTGGCCGATGGCGAAGCCGACATCGGCCCGGGCCAGCGCCGGGGCGTCGTTGATGCCGTCGCCGACCATGCCGACCACCTCGCCGGCGGCCTGGCGGCGGCCGATCTCGGCGTGCTTGTCCTCGGGCAGCAGGCCGGCGCGGACCTCGTCGATGCCCACCTCCCGGGCGATGGCGGCGGCGGTGTGCGCGTTGTCGCCGGTCAGCATCACGATCGTCAGGCCATCGTCCTGCAGGCGCTTCACCGCCTCGCGGGTGTCGTGGCGCAGCGGGTCGCTGATGCCGAAGACCGCGGCGAGCCGGCCGTCCACGGCGAAATAGACCACGGTGCGCGCCTTCTCCTCGAGCTCGCCGGCGATCTCCCGGGCCTCGTCCAGCGCCACGCCGGCCTCCTCCAGCAGCCGGGCATTGCCCAGCAGCAGCGGGCGTCCGTCGGCGGTGTTCGCCGTGATGCCGCCGCCGGTGACGGTGTCGAAGTCGGTGATCTCATCGGGCCGGGCGCCGGCCTCCTCGGCGTGGGCCATCAGCGCCTCGGCCAGGGGGTGCTCGGAGCCTCGCTCCAGGGCCGCGACCAGGCCCAGCACCGTGCGCTCGTCGCCCGCCAGGACCTCGGCCTCGGTGACCCGGGGCTTGCCCTCGGTGAGGGTCCCGGTCTTGTCCACCACCAGGGTGGTCAGCCGGCTGGCGGTCTGCAGGGCGTCGCCGCTTCTCACCAGCACGCCGTGCTCGGCGGCCTTGCCGACCCCGATCATGGTGGAGATCGGCGTGGCCAGGCCCAGCGCGCAGGGGCAGGCGATGATCAGCACCGTGGTGGCGGTGACCAGCATGTGGATCACCCGCAGCTCGGCGCCGGCATTAAACCAGGCGAGCGCGGTGAGCACGGCGATGATCATCACCGAGGGCACGAAGATGCTCGACACCCGGTCGGCCAGCTGGCCGATGGGCGGACGGGAGGCCTGGGCGCTGGCCACCTGCTCGGTGATCCGGCCGAGCCGCGTGTTCGCCCCGACGCGGGTGGCGTGGTAGACCAGGCCGCCCTTGCCGTTGACGGTGCCGGCGCTCACCTCGTCGCCTGCGCCCTTGGCCACGGGCACCGGCTCGCCGGTGAGCATCGACTCGTCGATGTGGCTCCGGCCCTCGGTCACCTCGCCGTCCACCGGCAGGCGCTCGCCGGGACGCACGCGGATATGGTCGCCCTGGCGCACCTCGTCGATCTCGATCTCCTGCTCCTTGCCGTCGCGGATGACCCGGGCGGTGCGGCTCTGCAGGTCGAGCAGGCGCTTCAGGGCCTCGCTGGTGCGGCCCCGGGCGCGCAGCTCCAGGGCGTTGCCCAGCAGCACCAGGCCGATGACCATGGCCGAGGCCTCGAAGTAGATGCCCCGGGCCACCTCCGGCAGCCAGGGGCCGACGGCCACCACCGCCATGGAGTAGAGCCAGGCGGTGCCGGTGCCCATGGCGATCAGGGTGTCCATGTTGGCCTGGTGGTGGCGGACGTTCTTCCAGGCGTTGACGAAGAAATGGCGCCCCGGATAGGCCATCACGGCCAGCGTCAGCAGGCCGACCGCCAGCCAGTAGAGGCGGCCGCCGCCCACCGGCTGGGGGTGGTAGACGAACATGCTGGCCATCAGCGGCACGGCGAGCGCCAGCGACAGCAGGCTGCCCCGTAGGCGCTCACGGTAGGTGCGCTCGTCCTTGCGCGCCCGGGCCTCCTCCGCCTCGCGCAGGTCGACGATGGGCTCGGCGCCATAGCCCACGTCCTCCACGGCGCGCACCAGGGCGTCCGGGTCGGCGCTGCCGCGCACCTCGGCGGTGTGGGTGCCGAAGTTCACCTCCGCACCGACCACCCCGGGCGTCTTCTCGAGGGCCTGCTGGACGCTCTTCACGCAGCTGGCGCAGGTCATGCCGCTGATCGAGAGGCGGCGGGTCGTCGGCTGCTGCGCCTCGACAGGGGCGTCATGCGGCGCGTCGCCGGAGGCTGGCTCGGCGTCCTCGGTCGACTCGGTTTCGCGGGTTTTCGCCTCGGTGGACTCGTCATCGCCGTGCTCGACGGGCGGATAGCCGGCCTCGGCGAGCGCCTCGTCCAGTTCGCGTGCCGCGAGCGAGGTGGCGACCTCGAGGCGCTTGTCGGCGGGGGTGCCGGTGACCTCGGCCGCGCTGTCCCGGGCCTGGATGGCGCGGCGCATCTTGGCCACGCAGCCCTGGCAGCTCATGCCGGGCACCCGGCGTTCGAGGGTCTGTCGGGCGTTCATGGCGTCTCCTCGCCGGCGTCCACGCCGGTCTTGAGCGGTTCGGGGAAACTCTCGATCAGCCGACACAGGCTGTGGCCGTCCGGCGTGCCGTCGGGCATCTCCTCCCAGGCGGCCAGGGCCTGCTCCATGCGCGTGGCCAGTGCCTCCAGCTCGGCGATGTGCGCGCGGATCTGGGGCAGTCGGCTCGCCAGCAGGTCGCGCACCATCGGGCAGGGCGAGTCGCCATGGTCGGCATGCTCGAGGATGTCGCGGATCTCCGCCACGCCGAACCCCAAGGTGCGGGCGCGCTGAATGAAGCGCAGGCGCTCCAGCTCCCGCTGGTCGAACAGCTGGTAGCCGTTCTCGGGGTGGCGTTCGGGTCTCAGCAGACCCTCTCGGGTGTAGTGGCGCACGGTCTCGGCGGTGACGCCGGCCTGGCGAGCGATCTCGCTGACTTTCATCGCGGTGTCTCCGGTGAATGCCATGGGGGAAGTGTAAAACCCTTGGGTTACCTATAGGTCAAGCCTTGACGGCACCCCTGGGCGGCATGGCCGTTGGTCGGTGGCTAAGGCAATGAATAAAAAGAAGTTAAAACGTGCGTTCTACCAAAGTATTAGAAAAAAATGCTTTAAAACGATCGTTTGGACTTGATCCCTGGCCGGGGATGGGCGAACACTGACGGCACGTGACCGCCCCGCGGAAGAACGACAATAACGATCCATCGGAATAGGGATGCCTCGCCATATGCCCCATCACGTCAATCGGCTCACCCTCGCCATCGCCTTCGCCTCCACGGCGCTGATCGCCAGTCAGGCCGCCGCCACCGGCTTCCAGGTGCGCGAGCAGAGCGCCAAGAGCCTCGCCAACGCCTTCTCGAACGCCGCCGCCGGCGCCGAGGATGTCAGCTTCATGGCCCATAACCCGGCCGCTATCGGCAACATCGACGGCAATCAGGTCGCCGGCGGGGTGGCCTATATCGATGCCTCCTTCGAGCTTCAGGGGGCAGAAGCAACAGGTCTAGGCGGTTCCAATTACGACCGAGGCGGCTCTCGTCAGGGCGGCGAGACGGCCACCGTGCCGAGCTTCGCCGCCAAGACGCAGCTCGATGAGCGCTGGGACCTGGGCCTGGCCATCTATGCGCCCTACGGCCTCTCCACCAAGTACGACAAGGACTGGATCGGCCGCTACCATGCCGTGGAGACCGAGCTCACCACCATCGACTTCCAGCCGACGCTTAACTATCGAGCTTCGGAGCGACTCAACCTGGCCGTGGGCCTGCGCGCGCAGTATGCGGATGCAACACTCTCGAATGCCTTAGACCTCGCCTCATTCGGGGCAAAAGCTGCAATGGAGCGGGGGGATATGGCGACCGCGCAGGCGTTGGGCGCTCAGGCTGGATTTGCCGATGGCTTCGCCGAGGTCACTGGCGACGACTGGGGCTATGGCTATACCCTTGGTGTCCTCTATCAGGCCACCGACAGGACGCGGCTGGGGGCCAGCTATCGCTCCGAGATCGATCTGACCCTCGATGGCGAGGTAAACTACAGTTCGGATAACGTCACAGGTCAGCAGGTACTGGCAGGAGCGCAGGCCCAGGGGCGTCTGCGCGATGGCGGTGGCACCGCCGACCTGACCACCCCGGCCAACCTGAATCTGGGCGTCTACCACCAGCTGACCGACCGGCTGGCGCTGATGGCCAACGCCGAGTGGACCGAGTGGAGCAGCTTCGACGAGCTGGTGGTCGAGTTCGAGGATGGTAGCGCCCCTAGCCGCACCGAGGAAAACTGGGACGACACCTGGGCCTTTTCGGTGGGCGCGAACTATGCCCTGAACCCGCAGTGGCTGCTGCGGGCCGGCCTGGGCATCGACGAGACGCCGGTGCCGAGCGCCGAGTTCCGAACCCCTCGGGTGCCGGACGCCGATCGCCGCTGGGCCTCCCTCGGCGCCACCTATCAGCCGACCGAGAACCTGGGCATCACCGCCGGTTATCTGCGCATCTTCGGCGACGACGTCGAGATGGATCAGGACGCCACCCCGACCAACGAGAACGCCAGCCGCGGCAACCTGTCCGGCACCTACGAGGTGGAGGCCGACGTCTTCGCCCTCTCGGTGGACTATCGCTTCTAAGCGCGGCCCTGGCTGCAGGACCTTTCGGGCATGACCCTCGAGCCCCCGGCCACTGGCCGGGGGCTTAACGTTTGGCCTGGGTTCAGGCGGCCGCCTCCTCGAGGAAGGCCGCCCGCATCAGCTCCCGGGTGTAGTCGACCGCCTGCCGATGACGGGTGAGGATGGTCGCTGCGGCCGGGGTTCGCTACAATAGGCCCCTTTTCCCGCGCCGCCGCGGCGGCCGTCTTTCCACCGCAGATTCAGGCGAGCGAGCCCATGCTGGAAACCAATGCCATCCACCACCTCATCAAGGACCTGTCTGAGCGGACAGACGTCCTGAGGGGGTATCTTTGACTATGCCGAAAAGAAGGATCGGCTAGAGGAAGTCACCCGCGAGCTCGAGGACCCCAACGTCTGGAACGATCCGGACTACGCCCAGAAGCTCGGCAAGGAGCGCTCCACCCTGGAGAACATCGTCGCCACCATCGACGAGCTCGAGCAGGGTCTCGGCGATAGCCAGGACCTCCTGGAGCTCGCCGAGATGGAGGAGGACGAGGGCACCGTCGCCGAGGTCCAGAAGGAGCTCGACGGCCTGCAGGCGAGCCTCGAGAAGCTCGAGTTCCGGCGCATGTTCTCCGGCGAGATGGACGAGAACAACGCCTACCTCGATATCCAGGCCGGCTCCGGCGGCACCGAGGCCCAGGACTGGGCCAACATCCTGCTGCGCATGTACCTGCGCTGGGCCGAGCATCACGGCTTCAAGGCGGAGATCATCGAGGTCTCGGCCGGCGACGTGGCGGGCATCAAGTCGGCCTCGGTGCACGTCCAGGGCGAGTACGCCTTCGGCTGGCTGCGCACCGAGACCGGGGTGCACCGCCTGGTGCGCAAGAGTCCCTTCGACTCCGGCGGTCGCCGCCACACCTCCTTCGCCTCGGTGTTCCTCTCGCCGGAGGTGGACGACAGCTTCGAGGTCGAGATCAATCCCTCGGACCTGCGCGTCGACACCTACCGCTCCAGCGGCGCCGGCGGTCAGCACGTCAACACCACCGACTCGGCCGTGCGCATCACCCACGAGCCCACCGGCATCGTGGTGGCCTGCCAGAGCCAGCGCAGCCAGCACGCCAACCGCGACTTCGCCATGAAGCAGCTCAAGGCGAAGCTGTGGGAACACGAGATGCAGAAGCGCAACGCCGCCAAGCAGGAGGCCGAGGACTCCAAGGCCGACATCGGCTGGGGCAGCCAGATCCGCTCCTACGTGCTGGACGACCAGCGCATCAAGGACCTGCGCACCGGCGTGCAGTCGAGCAGCTGCGACAAGGTGCTGGACGGCGACCTGGATCAGTTCATCGAAGCCAGCCTGAAACAGGGGCTCTGAGCCCCAGCCCTGCCGCGCCCGGGCGATCCTCGCCCGGGGCGCGGCACGACGCCCACTCTCTTCACAGCAGCGGCCTCTGGCGAGGCCGCGACGCCACAGGTAGCGACATGGCCCACCCGGACTCCCCGCAGAACGACGAGAACCGCCTGATCGCCGAGCGCCGTGCCAAGCTGGCCGCGCGCCGCGAGCTGGCCGCCGACACCGGCGCGAGCGCCTTCCCCAACGACTTCCGCCGCGACAGCCTGGCGGCCGAGCTCGACGCCGAGCTCGGCGACAAGGACAAGGCCGAGCTGGAGGCCCTGGGGCGTCCGGCCGCCGTGGCCGGGCGCATCATGCGCAAGCGCGGACCCTTCATCGTGATCCAGGATCCCTCCGGCACGATCCAGCTCTACGTCGACAAGAAGGGGCTGCCGGCCGAGGTGCTCGAGGACATCAAGGGCTGGGACATCGGCGACATCGTGGCCGCCCGCGGGCCGGTGCACAAGTCGGGCAAGGGCGACCTCTACGTGATGATGGTCGAGGCCAGGCTGCTCACCAAGAGCCTGCGGCCGCTGCCCGACAAGTTCCACGGCCTGACCGATCTCGAGGCGCGCTATCGCCAGCGCTACGTCGACCTGATCGTGAACCCCGATTCGCGCCGGGTCTTCGAGGCCCGCGCCGGGGTGATCAGCGCCATGCGCCGCTTCTTCGAGGATCGAGGCTTCATGGAGGTCGAGACGCCGATGCTGCAGCCGATCCCCGGCGGCGCCACGGCCCGGCCCTTCGTCACCCACCACAATGCGCTGGACATCGACATGTACCTGCGCATCGCCCCGGAGCTCTACCTCAAGCGCCTGGTGGTGGGCGGCTTCGAGCGGGTCTTCGAGATCAACCGCAACTTCCGTAACGAGGGGCTCTCCACCCGGCATAACCCCGAGTTCACGATGATCGAGTTCTACCAGGCCCATGCCAATCATCATGACCTGATGGACCTCACCGAGGAGATGCTGCGCAGCGTGGCCCAGCGGGTGCTCGGCACCACCACGGTGGTCAACACCGTGCGCAACGCCGAGGGCGAGGTGCTGGAGACCTTCGAGTACGACTTCGGCCAGCCGCTGCGCCGCATCACCGTGTTCGACGCCATCCTCGAGTTCAACCCGGACATCCACGCCGAGGCCCTGGCCGACGAGGCGGCGGCCCGCCAGATCGCCGAGCGCCTGGACATCGACGTCAAGGACGGCTGGGGGCTGGGCAAGATCCAGATCGAGATCTTCGAGAAGACCGTCGAGCACCGCCTCCAGCAGCCGACCTTCATCACCGAGTACCCCACCGAGGTGAGCCCGCTGGCGCGCCGCAAGGACAGCGACCCCTTCGTCACCGAGCGCTTCGAGTTCTTCGTCGGCGGCCGCGAGATCGCCAACGGCTTCTCGGAGCTCAACGACGCCGAGGACCAGGCCGAGCGCTTCGCCGCCCAGGCCGCGGAGAAGGAGGCCGGCGACGACGAGGCGATGTACTTCGATGCCGACTACGTCCGCGCCCTGGAGTTCGGCCTGCCGCCGACCGCCGGGGAGGGCATCGGCATCGACCGGCTGGTGATGCTGTTCACCGACAGCGCCTCCATCCGCGATGTCCTGCTGTTCCCGGCCATGCGTCCCGAAGTCGACTGAATAGGCTGTACTTCAGGGTACGAGCGAGGGGCGCTGGGGATAGGCCGAAGGGGAGGTCCGAGGACCAGGGAGGGCCGAGGTAGCGTCCATGGAGGGATTCACAGCGCCTCCCCCAAGGCCTGTCGCCAGGTCAGCCCCGAGCCGGGCAGTTAGAGGCCACTCATCTGCGGTGATGAGGTGGGAAGCATTGGTAAACGCCGTGGGCAGCGCCCATAATGACCGTCGTTTCGACGTCGAGGAGACCGTGATGAAACTGCTCAACCGCTCCGCCCTGAGCGTCAGGCCGACCCGGCACTTCGTGGACTGGATCAATGCGCTCGAACCCACCATGGATGGGGACGACCTGACCCTGGCCGACGTCGAACGCGAAAGCACCGTCTACCTGATCCCCGAGATGGACACGCCGGAGGCCCTGGAGGGCTTCGTGCGCGAACGCTTCCTCGAGATCCTCGAGACCGAGCTGCGCGCCTGGGAAGAGGACGAGCGCCAGTGGCCCGAGTCCCTGGACTGGTCGCTCTTCCAGCGCTTCCTGCAGGTCGAGCACAGCTACCTGGCCGTCGACCTGGACAACGAGGCGGCGCTGGAGGTCTCCGAGGTGGACGACGCCCTGCTGCTGGAGACCGACCAGGACTGAGGCGTCGGTCGAGCCGTCATCGCGATGACGGCCCACCGAGAAACCGGCTTCGGCCGGTTTTCGTTTTATGGCCCCGGCGACGGGGAACGGACAGTGACGGACACAGGATGAGTCGACTCTTCGCGACCCGTCCCGGCGACGACGGCCTGCCGGGCCCGGCACGGCGCCTGGCGGTGCTGGCCCTGATCCTCGGGACCCTGATGGCGGTGGTGGACACCACCATGGTCAACATCGCCCTGCCCACCATCGCCGCCGACCTCGCGGCCTCGCCTTCCCGGGTGGTGTGGGTCACCAACCTCTTCCAAGTGGTCTGCGCCGCCTTCCTGCTGGTCTTCGCCGCGCTCAGCGAACGGGTCGGGCGCTATCGTCTCTACACGGCCGGGGTGGCGCTCTTCACCCTGGCTGCGCTGGGCAGCGCGCTCTCCCGCAACCTTGAGACCCTGCTGCTGTTCCGCGGCCTGCAGGGGCTCGGCGCGGCGGCGACCCTCTCCATCGGGCCCTCGCTCTACCGCTCGATCTTCCCCTCGCGGCTGCTCGGCAGCGCCCTGGGGCTCTCCGCCCTGGTGGTGGCCGGCGGCTACGCGGCGGGGCCGACGATCGGCGGGCTGGTGCTCTCGGTGGCGAACTGGCCGTGGCTCTTCGCCCTGCACGTGCCGCTGGGGCTATGCGCCGCCGGCCTGGCCTGGCGGGCGCTGCCCCGGGAGGCGGGGCGCCGGGAGGCCTTCGACGGGCGCGGCGCGCTCTTCGCGGTGGTGATGATGGCCGGGCTTTTCATCGGCCTCGACGGCGTCGGCCACGGGGTTCCCGGCTGGCAGGTGCTCGCCTGGCTCGGCGGCAGCGCGCTCGGTGCCGGCCTTTTCCTACGCCGCCAGCGGCGCGCGCGCCACCCCCTGCTGCCGCTCTCGCTGTTCGCCGAGCCGCGCTTCTCGCTGGCCGTCTGCGCCTCGGGGCTGGCCTTCGTGGGGCAGGGGCTGGCCTTCGTGGCGCTCTCCTTCGTCTACCAGCAGGAGATGGGCTTCACGCCGCTGCAGACCGCCTGGATGTTCACTCCCTGGCCGCTGGCGATCATGGTGGTGGGGCCCCTGGCGGGCCGCTTCGCCGACCGGGTCAACCCGAGCCTGCTCTCCAGCGCCGGCCTGGTGCTGCTGCTGCTGGGCCTGGCCGCCCTGGCCGGGCTGGACGCCGAGGCGAGCTTCGTCGACAGCCTCTGGCGCACGGCGCTGTGCGGCATGGGATTCGGCCTCTTCCAGCCCCCCAACAACCGCGAGATGATGGCCAGCGTCCCCCGGGAGCGCAGCGCCCGGGCCTCCGGCGTGATGAGCACCACCCGCACCGTGGGCCAGTCCCTCGGGGTCGCCCTGGTCGGCGCCTTCCTGGCCGCCGGTGCCCCGGTGCAGGCGACGCTCTGGGCCGGGGCCGGGGCCTGCGCGCTGTCGCTTCTGGCGAGCCTCTCGCGGATCGGCCTGGCCGGGCGGGCCCAGCGCGAGGCGCGCCGGGCCTGATCGCAACGGGCGTCGTCGGGCCCGCGTGGAAGGCGTACAATGGGTCCCTCACTCACCCAGCATCGAGACCTCGACATGAGCATCCAGGACACCATCGAAGCCAAGCTCAAGGCCCTCGAGCCCGACGTCGTGGCGGTGGAGAACGAGAGCCACCGGCACAATGTGCCGGCGAATTCGGAGACCCACTTCAAGGTCACCCTGGTCGCGCGCCGCTTCGAGGGGTTGATGCCGGTCAAGCGTCACCAGCAGCTCTATGCGCTGCTCGCCGATGAGCTGGCCGGCCCCGTACACGCCCTGGCCCTGCACCTCTACACGCCCGAGGAGTGGGCGGCCAGCGGCCAGTCGCGCCCCGACTCTCCCGACTGCCGGGGCGGCGGCACCCCGTGACCCCGGAGCCGCAGCGCCTGCAGTACCTGGAGGCCATGGGCCTGACGGCCTGGGTCGCTCGCTACCGCCTGCCCAACGCCCTGCCCACGCCGGAGGCCGAGTGGGCGGCGCCTGATCCCGAGGCCGCCACGGCCTCGCCGCCCGGCGAGCGCCTGCACGCCCTGCTCGACGAGGCCGCCCAGGCCCGGGACGCCGCACCCCGGGAGGCGCCCGCCGAGCCGGAGCCGCCCCAGCGTGCGCCGGCCGGTCCCGGCAAGGCGCGGGCCCTGCTCGGCGACATCGTGCCCGCCATCGAGGCCGAGGCCGCCGCCGAGTCGGAGGCGGCGCGTCCCGTCCAGCGCGCCGGCGAGGCGCTGCGCTTCACCCTGCAGGTGGCCTGCCTCGACGGCCGCTGGCTGATCCTGCTGCCCCGGGAGGCGTCCCCGGGCGCCATCGAGACGCGCCTGCTGCGCCACCTGCTGCAGGCCGCCGGCGTGGTGCCCGAGCAGATGCCGGCCTTCGAGGCCTTCCGCTGGCCCCAGGTGGAGGGCTTGCCGGTGGAGGCGCCCCTGGAGGAGGCGCGAGAGGGACTCCAGGCCTTCCTGGCCGGGCGGGCGCGGCGCGGCTGGGTGCCGGAGCGGCTGCTGGTGTTCGGCGAGGATGCCGTTCTCGACGAGTTGCTCGGCGTGGTGGAGGCCCACTGCCCGCTGCTGGCGCTGCCGGCCTGGCAGGGGCCCGCCCTGGAGACGCTGGCCGGCAGCGCCGAGGCCAAGCGTGCGCTCTGGCCGCGGATCCGCGACTGGCGATCGGCCTGGGAGGCAGGGCATGCCCCCGGCTGAGGCGACGCTGCGCCCGCTGGGGAGCGGCGACCTGGCGGCGCTGACGGCCCTGGAGCAGGCGGGGCAGGCGCATCCCTGGACGCCGCGCCAGCTCGCGGCCGCGCTGAATGATCCCGAGACGCGGGTCATCGGCGCCGCGTGGAACGCGCGCCTGGTGGGGCATGCGGTGGTGGTGCGCCTGCCCTTCGAGGCGGAGCTGCAGGCCATCCTGGTGGCCGGCGACCAGCGCCGCCAGGGGGTGGCGGCCCGGCTGCTCGATGCGGTGATCGAGGCGGCGAAGGGGTGGGACGTCGAGCGCCTGCTGCTGGAGGTGCGGGCGAGCAATGCGCCGGCCATCGGCCTCTATCGGCGCGCCGGCTTCCACGAGGACGGCCGGCGCCGCGGCTACTATCCGCCCCTCGCCGGCCGTGAGCGCGAGGACGCGCTGCTGATGTCGCTTTCGCTGGGCTGATCCCGCCTCAGCTGGTCGCGGTCGTCTCGACCTCGTCGAACTTGCCCAGCAGGCTCGCGAGGCGGCGCTCCCACTCCTCGCGCTCCTGCTTCAGGCGAGCGTTTTCCTCGCGCAGCTCCTCGGCTTCCATCCTCATCAACTCCAGGGCCTCGACGGCGCTGGAGACCTTCTGTTCGAGCTGGTTGAAGAGTTCGATGCTCATCCTGTTCTCCTGACTACGTCCTGCGGATCGGGCCGCGCCCGTTGGGGGTTCTCCTGCCAGCAGCGTAACCCTGCGGCCGGGGCTCAGCAACCGTCGCCGTCGGGCGACTGGCCGTCGTCCGGCCGTCGCCGATAGAGCCGTCCGGTGCTGTCGCCGGCGCGCACCTCCCGATGCGGCTGCCAGGCGGCCGGCACGTCCGGCGTCAGCGAGGACTCGGTCTCGAGGTAGATCCAGGCCGCCTCGTCGAGCCAGCCGCCGGCCTCCAGCGCCGCGCAGCACTCGGCGGCGAGGCCGCGGTGGAAGGGCGGGTCGAGAAAGACCAGCGAGAAGGGGGCGGCGGGGCCGGCCAGGAAGGCCTGGGCCTCGGTGGTGCGCAGGGTGGCGCGCTCGCTGGCCTCGAGGGTCACGAGGTTGTCGGCCAGCTGGCGCGCCACCCTGGCGTCGGCCTCGACGAACACCGCCTCCCGGGCACCCCGCGACAGGGCCTCGAGGCCGAGCGCGCCGGTGCCGGCGAAGAGGTCGAGCACCCGGGCTCCGGGCACGGCGGCGGTCAGCCAGTTGAAGAGCGTCTCGCGCACCCGGTCGGGGGTAGGGCGTAGCCCGGGGTGGTCGAGCACCGGAAGCTGGCGGCGGCGAAAATCGCCGCCGATCAGGCGCAGCCGTCCGGGGGTTCGGCGGTCGGTGCCTCGGTGGCCGGGGCCCTTGGCCGAGCCCGGGCGACGGGGCTTGCGGGAGGAGGAAGTGCGACGTGTCATGGGGCGGATTGTAACCGCCGGCTTGTCCACAGTCATGGTGCGCAATGGTAGGATGAGGCGATTCGTTCATCCGTGAGGCGTGATCCCCCCATGTTCGGTTTTCTCAAGCGCAAGAAGAAGCAGGAACAGCAGCAGACGACACCGGAACAGGAGGCCGAGCGCCGGTCGGACGAGCAGGCGACAGCGGACGAGGCCACGCCCGAGGAGGCGTCTGCCGAGCCTCGGGAAGCACCCGCGGAGGAAGCCGTCGCCGAGCCGGAGAGCGACGCCGGTGCCGCCGAGGCGTCAGGGCCCCTCGCCGCGTCCACGCCGGAGGAGTCGGCGAATGAGGTGCCCGTGGCAGAGGCATCGCAGGCGGTCGCCCCCGAGCCTGTTCGCGAACCCGAACCCGAACCCGAACCCGAACCCGAACCCGAACCCGAACCCGAACCCGAACTCGAGCCTGAGCCCGAGCCCGAGCCCGAGCCGACCCCGGCGCCGGCCGCCCTGCAGGAGAAGCCCGTCGGCGAGAAGAAGGGGTGGTTCGCGCGCATCCGCGCCGGGCTCGGCAAGACCCGCGCCAACCTCACCGACGGCCTCGCCGACCTCTTCATGGGGCGCAAGCAGATCGATGACGACCTCATGGAGGAGCTCGAGACCCAGCTGCTGCTGGCGGACGTGGGCATCGAGGCCACCACCGAGATCATCGATCGGCTCGCCGACCGGGTCTCGCGCAAGGAGCTCAAGGATCCCCAGGCGCTCTACCGGGCCCTGCAAGAGGAGCTGGCGGCGAGCCTCGAGCCGGTCACCGAGCCCCTGGCCCTGCCGCCCAAGGGCGAGGGGCCCTTCGTGATCCTGGTGGTCGGCGTCAACGGCGTCGGCAAGACCACCACCATCGGCAAGCTGACCCAGCGCTTCCAGCGCGAGGGGCGCAGCGTGATGCTGGCCGCCGGCGATACCTTCCGCGCCGCCGCCGTGGAGCAGCTCAAGGTGTGGGGCGAGCGCAACGACGTGCCGGTGATCGCCCAGCACACCGGCGCCGACAGCGCCTCGGTGATCTTCGATGCCTTCTCGGCGGCCAAGGCCCGTGGGGTCGACGTGCTGATCGCCGACACCGCCGGGCGCCTGCACAACAAGGCGCACCTGATGGAGGAGCTGAAGAAGGTCCAACGGGTGATGGGCAAGATCGATGGCAGCGCCCCCCACGAGGTGATGCTGGTGCTCGACGCGGGCACTGGGCAGAACGCCCTGGCCCAGGCCTCGACCTTCCACGAGGCGGTACCGATCACCGGCGTGACCCTGACCAAGCTCGACGGCACGGCGAAGGGCGGCATCATCTTCGCCCTGGCGCGCCAGCTCGGCACCCCGATCCGCTTCATCGGCGTGGGCGAAGGGCTGGATGACCTGCGGCCCTTCGTGGCGCGCGAGTTCGTCGATGCCCTGTTCGACCGGGACCAGGACACGCCCGCGTCATGATCGCCTTCGAGCACGTCGGCAAGCGCTACGGCGGGCGCTATGACGCGCTCGCCAACATCGACTTCCGCGTGCGCCGCGGCGAGATGGTCTTTCTGACCGGCCACTCCGGGGCGGGCAAGAGCTCGCTGCTGAGGCTGATCATGCGCCTGGAGCGGCCCAGTCGCGGCCGGGTGCGGGTGGCGGGCCACGACATCGATCGCCTGCACCACAGCCAGGTCCCCTTCTATCGTCGCCAGATCGGCGTGGTCTTCCAGGACCACCAGCTGCTCTTCGACCGCTCGATCTACCACAACGTGGCGCTGCCGCTGGAGATCCAGGGCATCGAGCGCCGCGAGGCCGCCCGCCGGGTGCGGGCGGCACTCGACAAGGTCGGCCTGCTGCATCGCGAGCAGGCCCTGCCCATCGAGCTCTCCGGCGGCGAGCAGCAGCGGGTGGGCATCGCCCGGGCGGTGGTCAACAAGCCGGCGCTGCTGCTGGCCGACGAGCCCACCGGCAACCTCGACCCCCAGCTCTCCGCCGACATCATGGGGCTGTTTGAGGACTTCAACCGCATCGGCACCACGGTCATGGTCGCCAGCCACGACCTGGCGCTGATCGCCCGGCTGCGCCACCGCACCCTGCGGCTGCGCGAGGGACGCCTGGTGGCCGACGAGGAGATCGCATGAGCCGACCCGAGCCGTCGCCCCGTGGCGCCCGCACGCAGCGCGCGAGCGGCACCCTGCGCTGGCGCGCCTGGGCCCGCCACCACCGCGCCATGGCCGCCGACAGCGCCCGCCGGCTGTGGCGCCGGCCCCTCGGCAGCCTCCTGACGATGCTCGCCATCGCCATCGCCCTGGTGCTGCCGGCCGGCCTGTGGCTGACCCTGGACAGCGCCCGCCTGCTCGACGCCCAGCTGGAGCAGAGCGCCACCCTCACCACCTACCTCGAGGAGGACGTCGGCGAGGCCGAGGCCGGACGCATCGAACAGGCCCTGGCCGCCCAGGCGGGCGTGGCCGCCACTCGCCTTATCACCGCTGCCGAGGGCATGGCCGAGTTCCAGCAGGCGCTGGGGCTCGAGGACGCCCTGGCGCGGCTCGAGACGAACCCGCTGCCGGCCAGCGTCGTGGTGCATCCCGTCGATGCCGATCCCGCGGCGGTGCGCCGCCTCGCCGAGGCCCTCCAGGCGGTGCCCGGCGTCGATGAGGTGCGCCTGGACCTCGCCTGGCTGGAGCGCCTGCGCCAGCTCGCCGCCTTGGGCCAGCGCGTCACCCTGGCGCTGGGCGTGCTGTTCGCGCTGGGGGTGCTGCTGGTGGTCGGCAACACCATCCGGCTGGCCGTGGAGAGCCGCCGCCAGGAGATCGAGGTGGTCACCCTGATCGGCGCCACCCACGCCTTCGTGCGCCGCCCCTTCCTCTACAGCGGTGCCTGGTTCGGCCTCGGTGGTGGCCTGCTGGCCTGGGGGCTGTTGAGCCTCGGCAGCGACTGGCTGGCGGCCCCGGTCAGCGCGCTGGCGGCCAGCTACGGCGCCAGTTTCGAGCTGCCGCGGCTGGGCGTCGAAGGGTCTACAATACTGCTGGGCTGTAGTACACTACTTGGCTGGCTGGGTGCCTGGCTGGCCGTGAATCGGCACCTGGCGGAGATTCGGCCCCGATAAGGCAAGCGGCCGGTTGATTCCACGCCTAGGGCGAGTACATTCGGAACTTTCCACGGCCTTTAACGTCGTAGTCAGCGATCACGAACAGCACTGTACGCACAGCACTATACGCACAGCACTATGGGCTTCGAAGGAGACAACCTGCACATGAGCACCAGTCTTCTGCCGGTGGGACAGCTCTCTCCCGGTCATGACCTGAACGGCTACATCCAGGCGGTCAACGGCATCCCCATGCTGACCGTCGAGGAGGAGCGCGATCTCGCCTTCCGGCTTCACGACGAGGGAGACCTGGAAGCGGCCCGCCGCCTGGTGCTGTCGCATCTGCGCTTCGTCGTCTACATCGCCCGCAGCTACTCCGGCTACGGCCTGCCCCAGGCTGACCTGATCCAGGAGGGCAACGTCGGCCTGATGAAGGCCGTCAAGCGCTTCGACCCGAACCAGGGGGTGCGGCTGGTCTCCTTCGCCGTGCACTGGATCAAGGCCGAGATCCACGAGTTCGTGCTGCGTAACTGGCGCATCGTCAAGATCGCCACCACCAAGGCCCAGCGCAAGCTGTTCTTCAACCTGCGCGGCGCCAAGAAGCGCCTGGCCTGGCTGAACAGCGACGAGGTGGAGGCGATCGCCAAGGACCTCGACGTCAAGCCCGAGGTGGTGCGCGAGATGGAGGGTCGGTTGTCGGCCCACGACGCCGGCTTCGATGCCTCGCCCGGCGAGGACGAGGAGTCCGCCTACCAGGCGCCGGTGCACTTCCTCGACGACGCCGCCTCCGACCCGGCCGCCCAGCTCGAGGACAGCGACTGGGAACAGGACGCCACCCAGCGCCTGCAGACGGCCCTCGAGGCCCTCGACGAGCGCTCTCGGGACATCCTGCAGCAGCGCTGGCTCGGCGACGACAAGGCGACCCTGCACGAGCTGGCCGACGTCTACGGCGTCTCCGCCGAGCGCATTCGCCAGCTCGAGAAGAACGCCATGAAGAAGATCCGCCAGCAGATCGGCGACGCCCTGGTGGCCTGACCTCCGCTCGGCTCGCACCGTCGAGCGATGGTCCCCGAACGACGAAGCCCCGGCCATTGGTCGGGGCTTCGTGCGTTGGGGCGGGGCAGTGGCGTCAGGCCGTCTGGGCGGCCGGGCGCAGGAGCTGCGCCGAGAGCAGCGACCACTGGTCGTCCCAGTGCTCGGTGGGGCGGTGGCGGAAGTCGCTGCGCACGTAGCGTGAGATCTGCCCCTCGATCAGGGCCAGCATCAGGTTGGCGGCGGCGGAGACCGGCAGGGCGGGGCGGCGTCCCTCGCGCAGCTCGGCCTCGCGCAGCACCTGCTTGAGCTGGGTCTCCAGGCGCTCGAAGAGCTGATGGATGCGAAGGCGCAGCCGGGCCGTCTCCCCGGTCAGGGCGTCGCCGCCCAGCAGGCGCGAGAGGCCCGGGTTCTTCTCGGCGAAGGCCAGCACCAGGGTGAGGATCTGGCCGCAGCGCGGCACCGCGTCGGGCACCTCGTCCAGGATCCGGCCGATGCGCTCGAAGAGGCTCTCCTCGATGAACTCGATCAAGCCCTCGAACATCCGCGCCTTGCTCGGGAAGTGGCGATAGAGCGCGGCCTCCGAGACGCCGACCTGGCGGGCCAGGGCGGCCACGGTGATGCGCTTGCCGCTGTCTTCCTCCAGCATCAGCGCCAGGCCCTGCAGGATCTGCTCGCGGCGGCTGGGGGTCTGGGTTTCCTGCGTCATGTCGTTATGTTCTTGTCGGTCGGGTGGATCGGGCCGGCCCCGAGGGGCCGGTTCGCAAGGCCAGCTCTTGGCGGCTGGCTCGAGCGGATGAGGGGCGCGGGGCTCAGCCCTCGCCGGGCTCCTGCGGCGCGTCGGTGATCAGGGTGCCGACGCCGGCGTTGGTGAAGATCTCCAGCAGGGTGGCGTGGGGCACGCGGCCGTCGATGATGTGGGCGCTCTTGGCGCCGCCCTTCACGGCCTCCAGGGCGCAGCGGATCTTCGGCAGCATGCCGCCGTGGATGGTGCCATCGGCGATCAGGACGTCCACCTGGCCGGTAGTCAGGCCGGTGAGCACCTCGCCGTCGGCGTTCATCAGGCCGGCCACGTTGGTCAGCAGCATCAGCTTCTCGGCGTCCAGCGCCTCGGCCACCTTGCCGGCCACCAGGTCGGCATTGATATTGTAGCTGCGCCCCTCGGCATCGACCCCGATGGGGGCGATCACCGGGATGAAGTCGCGGGCGGCGAGCATCTCGATCAGGTCGGTGGAGATGTGCTCCACCTCGCCGACGTGGCCGATGTCGATGATCTCCGGGGCGGTCATCTCCGGGCTCTGGTGCTCTACCTTGAGCTGGCGCGCGCGGATCTGGGCGCCATCCTTGCCGGTCAGGCCGATGGCCTTGCCGCCGCTCTGGTTGATCAGGTTGACGATGCCCTTGTTGACCAGCCCGCCCAGCACCATCTCCACCACGTCCATGGTCTCGGCGTCGGTGACCCGCATGCCGTTGACGAAGCGCGACTCGATGTTCAGCTTGTCGAGCAGGTCGCCGATCTGGGGGCCGCCGCCGTGCACCACCACCGGATTGATGCCGACCTCCTTCATCAGCACCATGTCCCGGGCGAAGGAGTCGATCAGGGCGTCCTCGGTCATGGCGTTGCCGCCGTACTTCACCACCACGGTCTTGCCGGAGAAGCGCTGGATGTAGGGCAGCGCCTCGGAGAGCACCTCCACTACCTGGCGCGGGTCGCGGGTCTGTTCGGTCATCGGTCGATTTCCCTGTCCTGTTTCGTCTGGCGAGCGTCCTCGTACGGCGCGCCCGCGTGGCGAGCCGCCCCTCAGCGGGGCAGCTCGAGCTCGGGCGACACCTGGGCGAGGGCGTCGGCGAAGCGGGCGCGGATGCGCGTGAGCGCCGCCTCGTCCTTGCCCTCGAAGCGCAGCACCAGCACCGGCGTGGTGTTGGAGGCGCGGCACAGTCCCCAGCCGTCCGGGTAGTCGACGCGGATCCCGTCCAGGGTGGTCTTGACGCCGTCGTCGCCGAAGTCACCCTCCCGGGCCAGCTGGTCCACCAGGGCGAACTTGTTCTCGTCGGTCACGGTGATGTTGATCTCCGGGGTGCCGAGATCCTGGGGGTAGCGGGCGAAGAAGGCGTCGGCATCGTCGCCCTGCTTGGCGAGGATCTCGAGCAGCCGCGCCGCGGCGTAGAGGCCGTCGTCGAAGCCGTACCAGCGTTCCTGGAAGAAGATGTGGCCGCTCATCTCGCCGGCGAGCGCCGCGCCGGTCTCCTTCATGCGCGCCTTGATCAGCGAGTGGCCGGTGCGCCACATCTCGGGCGTGCCGCCCGCTTCCTCGATCACCCGGGTCAGGTTGCCGGTGCACTTGACGTCGAAGATCACGCGGGCGTCGCGATTACGCGACAGCATGTCCTCGGCGAAGGCCATCAGCAGGTGATCGGGGTAGATCAGCTTGCCGCCCGGGGTGATCACGCCGAGGCGGTCGCCGTCGCCGTCGAAGGCCAGGCCGATGTCGGCGCCGGTCTCCTGCACGGTGCGGATCAGGTCCTCGAGGTTCTCGGGCTTGCCCGGGTCCGGGTGGTGGTTGGGGAAGGTGCCGTCGATCTCGGCGAACAGCGGCACCGTCTCGGCGCCGAGACGCTCGACCAGTGCCGGGCCGAGCTCGCCGGCCACGCCGTTGCCGCAGTCGACCACCGCCTTGATCGGGCGGGCCAGGCTGACGTCGCCGAGGATGCGCGAGAGGTAGGCGTCGCGCACGTCCTCCTCGCGCACCGCGCCCTGACCCTCGGCGAGATCGCCGGTGGCGAGGCGGGTGTGCAGCGCGGTGATCGCCTCGCCGGAGAGGGTCTCGCCGCCGAGCACGATCTTGAAGCCGTTGTAGTCCGGCGGGTTGTGGCTGCCGGTGACCATCACGCCGGAGGCGGTGCCCTCGAGCACGTGGGTGGCGAAGTAGAGCACCGGGGTCGGGACCATGCCGACGTCGACGACGTCGCATCCGGTCGACGTCAGGCCGCGGGTCAGGGCGGCAAGCAGGCGCGGCCCGGAGAGGCGTCCGTCGCGGGCGACGACCACGGTGGATTCGCCGCGGGCGCGGGCCTCGCTGCCGATGGCGCGGCCGATCTGCTCGACGCCGGTCTCGGTCAGGGTGTCGTCGACGATGCCGCGGATGTCGTAGGCGCGGAAGATCGAGGCGGGTACGGTCTCTGGGGTCATGGGATCCATCCGTTGTCAGGGGGCGAGTGGCTCAGCGCCGGCCCGAGCTGCCGAAGCCGCCGGCGCCGCGATGGCTTTCGGCGAAGTCGTCGACGAGCTCGAGCTCGGCCTGCACCACGGGCACAAGCACGTACTGTGCCAACCGCTCGAGGGGCTCGATGGTGAAGGGCGCCTGGCCGCGGTTCCAGGTCGAGATCATCAGCTCGCCCTGGTAGTCGGAGTCGATCAGGCCCACCAGGTTGCCGAGCACGATGCCGTGCTTGTGGCCCAGCCCCGAGCGGGGCAGGATCATGCCGGCCAGCCCCGGGTCGGCGATGTGGATGGCGAGCCCGGTGCGGATCAGCTCGCACTGGCCGGGTGCCAGGGTCAGCGGGGCGTCGAGCAGGGCGTGCAGGTC
Organism: Halomonas sp. THAF5a; assembly: GCF_009363755.1. Lineage (NCBI taxonomy): Bacteria > Pseudomonadati > Pseudomonadota > Gammaproteobacteria > Oceanospirillales > Halomonadaceae > Halomonas > Halomonas sp. THAF5a. The sequence continues at coordinate 414,697 of NZ_CP045417.1, forward strand.
CATGCCGGCGGAGCCGTCGGTGGCATAGCGGGGCATCGCGTCGCGCAGGCGCTCGTCGAGCAGCTTGACGGCGAGGCGCGGGCGTTCGGGGGCGAGAGACATCGGGGTTCCTCGGGGTGCGGTGTCAGGGAGTGTGTCGGGCCGTCAGGCAGGCCAGGGCGCGGCGCACCACCGCCAGGGCGAGGTCGCCCTTGGGCTGGGGCGAGAGCGCCTCGCGGCCCTCGGCCTCGCCGTCGCGCCACAGCAGCAGGGCGGCATTGTGGTCGGTGCCGAAGCCGATCCCGGGGTCGGAGACGTCGTTGGCGACGATCAGGTCGAGCCCCTTGCGGGTCAGCTTGTCCCGGGCGTAGGCCTCGAGGTCGCGGGTCTCGGCGGCGAAGCCGACGACGAAGGGGCGCTCGGCCAGGGCCGCCACGCCGGCGATGATGTCTGGGTTCTTGACCAGGCGCAGGGTCAGGCCTTCCTCGCCGTCGACCTTCTTGATCTTGTGCTCGGCGGCCGTCTCGGCGCGGTAGTCGGCCACGGCGGCGCAGCCGATGAAGAGATCGCTGTCGGGGGCCAGCCGCTGGGCGGCCGCGTGCATCTCCCGGGCGCTCTCCACGTCGATGCGCTCCACGCCGTCGGGGGTGGGCAGGGCCACCGGGCCGCTGATCAGTCGGACCCGGGCGCCGAGCGCGGCCGCGGCGGCGGCCAGGGCGTAGCCCATCTTGCCGGAGCTGTGGTTGGAGAGGTAGCGCACCGGGTCCAGCGCCTCCCGGGTGGGACCGGCGGTGATGGTCACGGTCAGCCCCTCGGCCTCGCGCGCTTCGGCCGGCGCGGCGTCGGGCGCCAGCGCCGCGATGATCGCCTCGGGCTCCAGCATGCGCCCCGGCCCCACGTCGCCGCAGGCCTGGTCGCCGCTGTCCGGTCCCAGCAGTCGCCAGCCGTCCCGGGCGAGCCGGTCGGCGTTGCGTGCCGTCGCCGGATGGCGCCACATGGCCTGGTTCATGGCCGGGGCCATCACCCGCTCGGCGTCGCTCGCCAGGCACAGGGTGGTCAGCAGGTCATCGGCATGGCCGTGGGCGAGGCGGGCCATCAGGTCGGCGGTCGCCGGGGCTATCAGGATGGTCTCGGCCCAGCGGGCCAGCTCGATATGGCCCATGCCGGCCTCGGCCTCGGGGTCGAGCAGCGAGGTGCGCACCGGCTCGCCGGTCAGCGCCTGCAGGGTCAGCGGCGTGATGAAGGCCTGGGCGCCCTCGGTCATGACCACGCGCACCTCGCCGCCGGCCTGCTTGAGCAGGCGGGCGAGCTGGGCGCTCTTGTAGGCGGCGATGCCGGCGCTGATGCCGAGCAGGATGCGGCGGCCCGCGTACGGGTGGCCCGCATTCGGGCGGCCGCTGCGCCGTGTGCCGGGCAGTGAAGACATGGTGATATCCGAGCGGGAATCTGGCCCCCTACCTTACCACCGGCGCCCCACCTTGCGTAGCCGCCGGCCCGACTACACTGATAGCCAGCAATGACGGGCAGGGAGGCCGAGATGTCGATTCGCGACTGGCCGGAAGGGGAGCGTCCCAGGGAGAAGCTGCTGGCGCTCGGGGTGGAGGCGCTCTCCGACGCGGAGCTGCTGGCGATCTTCCTGCGCGTCGGGGTGGCGGGCCGCTCGGCGGTGGACCTGGCGCGGGATCTGCTGTCGGCCTTCGGCGGCCTGCGCCCGCTGCTCGAGGCCGACCAGGCGCGCTTCTGCGCCGAACGCGGCATCGGCACCGCCACCTTCGTGCAGCTCCAGGCCACCCTGGAGCTGTCGCGGCGCCACCTCGCCAGCCAGCTCGAGCGCGGTCACGCCCTGACCTCGCCGACCCTGGTGCGCACCTACCTCGCCGCGAAGCTGCGCCATCTCGGGCACGAGGAGTTCGCCGCGCTCTTCCTCGACAGCCAGCACCGGGTGCTGCGCTACGAGTCGCTGTTTCGCGGCACCCTGGACAGCGCCTCGGTCTACCCCCGCGAGGTGGCCAGGCGCGCCCTGGCGCTCGGTGCCGGGGCGGTGATCTTCGCGCACAACCATCCCTCTGGGGTGGCGGAGCCGTCGGATGCCGACCGGCGCATCACCGAGCGGCTGCGCGAGGCGCTCGCGCTGTTCGAGATCCGCGTGCTGGATCACTTCGTGGTGGGGGACGGGGAGGTGGTCTCCTTCGCCGAGCGGGGCTGGCTGTAGCGGAGCGCGTCGCCAGGTGCCCGTCCGGCTGCCCCTGCCGACCAGAATCGTGATAGGAAATTCGCGCGCGGATCGTTATAATGTCGCACCGGCTGCGCTGGGCCCTTTGGTACGGGTCCCCGCCTGTCATCGCCGTCAGCCGTGCCACCCTCGGGTGTCGCGAGGCCATGCCACGCCCCCATTGGAACATCGCCGCGTCGCTTGCCGACCGTGGCGGGTTCTGGTATAAAGTGCAGCCTTTGAATTCCCTTGGGTCAAATGACAACGGGGTCGTCCCGGTTTGCCCGACAGGTTTTGAACACTCAGGTCTATACACCTGGCCAAGCGGTTGGAGGCTCTCATGTCCAAAGTATGTCAGGTTACCGGCAAGCGCCCGGTGACTGGTAACAACGTTTCACACTCCCAGCGCAAGACGCGCCGTCGTTTCGTGCCGAACCTGCATTCCCACCGTTTCTGGGTGGAGTCCGAGAAGCGCTTCGTCAAGCTGCGCGTCTCCTCCAAGGGCATGCGCATCATCGACAAGAAGGGCATCGAGGCGGTGCTCGGCGACATTCGCAAGCGCGGCGACGCCGTCTAAGCGTTCCACAGGGAGATATCCGTCATGCGTGACAAGATCCGAATGATTTCCAGCGCCGGTACCGGCCACTTCTACACCACCGACAAGAACAAGCGGAACACCCCGGACAAGCTCGAGAAGAAGATGTTTGATCCGACGATCCGCAAGCACGTGATGTACAAGGAAGGCAAGATCAAGTAACCCTTGGTCGCTTCCGCCGCAGGTACGAGCCTGTCAGCCTGAACCCGGCCCGATGGTCGGGTTCTTGCGTAGTGACGCTTCTCCGGACGAGACCATGCCCGAGTTGCCCGAAGTCGAGACCACCCGCCGTGGCATCGCGCCCCATGTGGAGGGCCGCGAGATCACCGAGGTGATCGTCCGCCAGGCCCGCCTGCGCGTGCCGGTGCCGCCGGACCTCGTCGAGCGTCTCGTCGGGGCGCGAATCGGCCCCCTCGCGCGTCGCGCCAAGTACCTGCTCGTGCCGCTCTCGGCCCCGGAGGGCGGCGGCTCGGTCGGCACCCTGCTCTGGCACCTGGGCATGTCCGGCAGCCTGCGGCTCGCCCGCCTCGGCGAGCTGCCGAAGAAGCACGACCACGTCGACCTGGTGCTCGACGACGGCGGCATCCTGCGCTACCACGATCCGCGCCGCTTCGGCTTCGTCGACTGGCTCGCCGACGCCCCGGCGGAGGATGCACGCCTCGCCCGGCTGGGGCCGGAGCCGCTGTCCGACGCCTTCGATGGCGCCCGGTTGTTCGCGCTCTCCCGCCGCCGGCGCCTCGCCGTGAAGCCCTTCCTGATGGACAACGCCGTGGTGGTCGGCGTGGGCAACATCTACGCCGCCGAGGCGCTGTTCCTGGCCGGCATCGACCCGCGCCGGGCCGCCGGACGCATCGCCCGGGAGCGCTACGATCGCCTCGCGGAGGCGGTGCGCGAGGTGCTGGCGGCCGCCATCACCCAGGGCGGCACCACCCTGCGCGACTTCGTCGGCGGCACCGGCGAGCCCGGCTACTTCAAGCAGCGGCTCAACGTCTACGGCCGCGACGGCGAGCCCTGCCGGCGCTGCGGCGCCGAGCTGCGCCTGGTGACCCTGGGCCAACGGGCCAGCGTGTTCTGTGGCCAGTGCCAGACCTGAACGATCCCCCTTTCCCCAGCGAGACCCCCATGACTCAGCACACCCTGCGCCTGAAGAAGAATGCCGACCGTCGCCTCAAGGCCGGCCACCTGTGGCTCTACTCCAACGAGATCGACATCCAGGCCACGCCCCTCAAGGGGATCGCGCCCGGCGCGCAGGTGGTGGTCGAGGCGGCCAACGGCAAGGGCATGGGGGTGGCCTACGTCAATCCGCATTCGCTGATCTGCGCCCGGATGGTCTCCCGCGATCCCAAGCAGGGGCTCGACCGCTCGCTGCTGGTGCACCGCCTCAACCAGGCGCTGGCCCTGCGTCAGCGGCTCTTCGACAAGCCCTTCTACCGCCTGGTGCACGGCGAGGGCGATCTGCTGCCGGGGCTCATCATCGACCGCTTCGGCGACGTCGTCGTGGTCCAGCTCAACACCGCCGGCATGCAGGCCGTGGCCGAGGAGCTGCTCGATGCCCTGGACAAGGTGCTCTCGCCGGCGGCCGTGGTGTTCCGCAACGACACCAGCGGGCGTCGCCAGGAGGGCCTCGAGGCGGGCGTCGAGGTGGTGAAGGGTGAGCTGCCCGACCAGGTGCTGCTGGAGGAGAACGGCGTGCGCTTCGTCGCGCCGGTGCTCGACGGCCAGAAGACCGGCTGGTTCTATGATCACCGGGTCAACCGCGCCTGGCTCAACGGCCTGGTGGCCGGCAAGCGGGTGCTGGACCTGTTCAGCTACGTCGGGGGCTGGGGCGTGCAGGCCGCGGCCAGCGGCGCCAGCGAAGTGCTCTGCGTGGACGCCTCCGGCGCGGCCCTGGAGCGGGTCGCCGAGAACGCCACCCTCAACGGCCTGCACGAGCAGGTGGCGGTAGGCGAGGGCGATGCCTTCGAGGTGCTCGCCGCCCTCAAGGCCGAGGGGGAGGAGTTCGACGTGGTGATTCTCGACCCGCCCGCCTTCATCCGCAAGCGCAAGGACATTCCCAACGGCGAGCGGGCCTACGGCAAGCTCAACCGCGAGGCGATGCGCCTGCTCGGCCGCGACGGCCTGCTGCTCTCGGCCTCCTGCTCCATGCACCTGGCCCCGGAGCGCCTGGTCGACGTGGTGCGCGGCGCGGTGCGCCACCAGGATCGCCAGGGCCAGATCCTCTTCCAGGGCCACCAGGGGCCGGACCATCCGGTGCACCCGGCGATCCCCGAGACCGCCTACCTCAAGGCCCTGGGCGTGCGCGTCTTCCGCGACTAGGCCGTGACGGTACCCGGCTACGTCCGCGCCTTCGCTCATTCCAACGCGCTGCTGGTCAGCCACGTGCATAACGTGCTGGCCGCGGCCGGCATCCCGGTGGAGCTGCGCAACATGACCCTGGGCGGCGGCGCCGGCGAGCTGCCGCTGGGCGAGTGCGAGCCGGAGGTGTGGGTCGCGCCCCACAACCGCGAGCGGGCCGAGGCGCTGATTCGCCAGGCCCTCCACGGGGGCAGCGAACGCCCGGCCTGGACCTGCCCCGGCTGCGGCGAGCGCCTCGAGGGCGCCTTCGACACCTGCTGGCACTGCGGCACCGGCCGGGAGGCGCGGGACTAGCCCGTCAGGCGGGCGGGGCCCTCTCACCTCCCGACCGGCTCGGCCGCTCTTGCCATTCCGCAGGGTTTTCTGTTTGAACCTTTTCTCGTGGAAGATTTTCCGGCGAGAGAACCTGCGTACGCGCATCCTTTTTGTTTTTCTGCGTGGACTCTTCGTGTATCGACTGCCTGTGCTGTAATGGGAGGAGCATCGATTCCGTCATCCACCGCAGGAGCGTGCCATGCAGATCGCCGTCCCCAAGGAAATCAAGAATCATGAGTACCGCGTCGCCCTGACCCCCTCGGGAGCCCGGGAGCTGGTCGGCCGTGGCCACACGGTCACCGTCCAGGCCGGGGCCGGCGAGGGCGCCGGTTTCCAGGACGCCGCCTATGAGGCCGCCGGCGCGCGCCTCGAGGCCGACGTGGCGAGGGTCTGGCGCGAGGCCGAGCTGATCCTCAAGGTCAAGGAGCCCCAGGCCGAGGAGGTCGCCCGGCTGAGCAAGGGCCAGACGCTCTTCACCTACCTGCACCTGGCCGCCGAGGAGACCCTGACCCGGGGCCTGATGGCGAGCGGCGCCACCTGCATCGCCTACGAGACCGTCACCGACCGCCAGGGCGGGCTGCCGCTGCTGGCGCCGATGAGCACCGTGGCCGGCCGCATGGCCGTGCAGGCCGGCGCCCACAGCCTGGAGAAGGCCCAGGGCGGGTCCGGCGTGCTGCTGCCCGGTGTGCCCGGCGTCGCGCCGGCCAAGGTGGCCGTGATCGGCGGCGGCGTGGTGGGCGAGAACGCCGCCCGCATGGCGCTGGGCCTGGGCGCCGAGGTCACGGTGCTCGATACCTCCATCCCGCGCCTCGAGACCCTGGACGACCGCTACCAGGGGCGCATGAAGACCGTCTTCTCCACCGCCGACGCCATCGACGAGGCGGTGCGCGAGAGCGACCTGATCGTCGGCGCCGTGCTGATTCCCGGCGCCGCCGCGCCCAAGCTGATCACCCGCGCGATGCTCGCCGAGATGAAGCCGGGCAGCGTGCTGGTGGACGTGGCCATCGACCAGGGCGGCTGCTTCGAGACCAGCCGTGCCACCACCCACGCCGAGCCGACCTATATCGTCGACGGCGTGGTGCACTACTGCGTGGCCAACATGCCCGGCGCCGTGGCGCGCACCTCCACCCAGGCGCTGACCAACGCCACCCTGCCGTTCGTGCGGGCGCTGGCCGACAAGGGCTGGCAGCAGGCGCTGGCCGACGACCCGCACTTCGCCGCCGGCCTCAATGTCCATGACGGCCAGGTCACCTACCAGGCGGTGGCGGACGCCTTCGGCCTGGAGAACGTCGATCCGGCCAGCCTTCTGGGCTGACGCCTGAGCGGGGCGCGAAAAAAGCGGCACCGGTGAGAGGCGGGAGAGGAGGTCCTTTTCCAGGGAAGGAAAAGGTAGCGCCCAGGGACGGGTTCACAGCGCCTCCTCGATGGTCCGGCACCCCGGCGCCTTTCACCGGTCAAGCCGCGTGCAGGGAGGCCTTGCTCGGCCCCGGTCGCCTTGACCGGGGCCTCGCGTTACCATAGCGGCCATTCGAGAGTCAGCAGAGTCCCGCCTTCATGACCGCACCGTCCGACAAGACCCGTGTCCTCACCGGCATCACCACCACCGGTACGCCCCACCTCGGCAACTACGTGGGGGCGATCAAGCCCGCCATCGTCGCGAGCCAGGATCCGAGCGTCCAGTCCTACTACTTCCTCGCCGACCTGCATGCGCTGATCAAGTGCCAGGACCCGCGGCGGGTGCAGGCGTCGCGCCTGGAGATCGCCGCCACCTGGCTGGCGCTGGGGCTGGATACCGACAACGCCATCTTCTACCGCCAGTCGGACGTGCCGGAGATCCCGGAGCTGACCTGGATGCTCTCCTGCGTCTGCGCCAAGGGCCTGATGAACCGCGCCCACGCCTACAAGGCGGCGGTGGCCGAGAACGAGGCCGCCGGCAACCAGGACCCGGACAAGGGCATCACCATGGGGCTGTTCGGCTATCCGGTGCTGATGGCGGCGGATATCCTGATGTTCAACGCCCACAAGGTGCCGGTCGGCCGGGACCAGATCCAGCACATCGAGATGGCACGTGACATCGGCGGGCGCTTCAACCACCTCTACAAGGGCCAGTACTTCACCCAGCCCGAGGCGGTGGTGGACGAGCGGGTCGAGGTGCTGGGCGGCCTCGATGGACGCAAGATGTCCAAGAGCTACAACAACACCATTCCGCTGTTCGTCTCCGAGAAGAAGCTCCAGAAGCTGGTGCGCAAGATCAAGACCAACTCCCTGGAGCCCGGCGAGCCCAAGGACCCGGCGTCCTGCACCCTGTTCCAGATCTTCGCGGCCTTCGCGAGCGCCGACGAGACCGAGGCCATGCGCGCCGAGTACGCCAACGGCATCGGCTGGGGCGAGGCCAAGGACCGTGTCTTCGAGCTGCTCAACGAGCAGCTGCGCGAGCCCCGCGAGCGCTACCAGGGGCTGATGGAGGATCCCGGCCATATCGAAGGGGTGCTGCTCCAGGGGGCCGAGCGAGCCCGCGCCGAGGCGGCGCCCTTCATGGACCGCCTGCGCCAGGCCGCGGGCCTCGGGCGCTTCGTCTGAGCGTCGCCCCCCGCCGCACGTCCCGGGGCCGGGCACCGTCGTGTGCCCGGCTCTTTTATGTCCTTATGGCATGAAAACCATACCGACGATGATTTCATGTTCTGCGTCGGATTCGTTAGTCTGCTCCTCTTCCCCCTGACCGTGACCCGGCCCCTTCCGGAGGATCCCCCATGAGTGATGTCGCCCAGACCCGACGCTCCCGTCCGACCCTACCGCTACTCGCCGCCGCCGGCCTGCTGCTGGGGGCGCTGGCCGTGGGCAGCGCCTTCGGTGCCCGGACAGGCGCGCTGATGGCGGTGGGCGGCCTGCTCGGCATGGTGCTCTACCATGCCGCCTTCGGTTTCACCGCCGCCTGGCGGGTCTTCATCACCGAGCGTCGCGGCCGCGGCCTGCGGGCGCAGATGGTGATGCTGGCCATCGCCGTGGCGCTCTTCTTCCCGGCGCTCTCGGCTGGCAGCCTGTTCGGGCAGTCGGTGCACGGCTTCGTGGCACCGATCGGCGTCTCGGTGGTCGTCGGCGCCTTCCTGTTCGGGATCGGCATGCAGCTGGGCGGCGGCTGCGCCTCCGGTACCCTCTTCACTGCCGGCGGCGGCAACGCCCGCATGCTGATCACCCTGCTGTTCTTCGTGGTCGGCTCGGTGATCGGCACGGCCCATTTCGCCTGGTGGCAGAGCCTGCCGGCCTTCCAGCCGGTCTCGCTGGTGAAGAGCGCCGGTGCCGGCGGCGGCATCGTGATCAGCCTGGCCCTGTTCGCCGCCATCGCGGCGCTGACCGTGGTGATGGAGCGACGTCGCCACGGCCAGCTGGAGCGCTCCCCCCGGATCGACGCCGGCAACCGGCGCTGGCTCACCGGGCCCTGGCCGCTGCTGTTCGGCGCCGTGGCGCTGGCGCTGCTCAACTTCGCCACCCTCTCGCTCGCCGGGCGCCCCTGGGGGGTGACCTCGGCCTTCGCCCTCTGGGGCGCCAAGGGCTTCGAGCTGCTCGGTGGCGACGTCGGCCAGTGGGGCTACTGGCAGGCCCCCTGGAACGCCCGGGCGCTGGAGGCCAGCGTGTGGAGCGACATCACCACGGTGATGAACGTCGGCATCATGGTCGGCGCCCTGGTGGCGGCGTCGCTGGCCGGCAAGTTCGCCCCCAACCTGCGCATCCCGATGCGCTCGGTGGTGGCCGCGGTGATCGGCGGCCTGCTGCTCGGCTACGGGGCCCGCCTGGCATTCGGCTGCAACATCGGCGCCTACTTCGGCGGCATCGCCTCCGGCAGCCTGCACGGCTGGGTGTGGCTGGTGGCGGCCTTCGCCGGCAACATGCTGGGCGTGAAGCTGCGGCCCTTCTTCTTCTCCGGGCCCTCCGCGCGGGTGGCCACCGCCAAGGGCTGCTGACGGCGCATCCCCGGCGGCGCCCCGGCGTGGCGCGGCCGGTGCGAGGCGCGACAGGCGTCGGTGTCTGCTAATATGCAACCTCGGGGCGGTCGTCCGCGTCGCGGCGTCACGCCTCACCCACAACAAAGGCCACACGGCCGCCACACCGACCTGTCGCAAGGGACCTACCATGCCGTTTCAACGCCTGGCACTGACGCTGTGCCTGATGCTGTTTGCCGTGATGGCGCACGCCCGGGACTACTACGTCGATATCACCAACGAGACGGGCTATACCGTCTACTACCTCTATGTCAGTCCGGAGCACGCCTCCTCCTGGGAGGAGGATGTGCTGGGCAGCGATGTGATGCCGAGCGGCACGACGCGGCGCGTCACGCTGCAGGGGTACAAGAGCCCCCTCTTCGACATCCGGCTGATCGATGAGGACGACGATACCTACACCTTCTGGGGCGTCGACGTCTCCCGACGCGACCTGGTGGTGACCCTCGACGATCTCGATTAGCGCGCGAGCGCTGTCGTCGCCGGCTCCTGCGCCCCGGCACTCGGCCGGGGCGTCGTCGTTTTCGGCGTGGTAGAGTGTCGCCAATGGCGCCGGGAGAGCGCCAACGGCCCGTTCCAGTCACCCTATCGAGGCGAGAGATGACCACCGAAGAAAAGCGCCCCCTCTACATTCCCTACGCCGGTCCACCGCTGCTCGAGATGCCGCTGCTCAACAAGGGCAGTGCCTTCACGCGGGAGGAGCGCCTGGAGTTCAATCTGATCGGGCTGCTGCCGCAGAATGTGGAGACCATCGAGGAGCAGGCAGAACGGGCCTACCGGCAGTACAGCCAGTGCCAGAACGACCTCGACAAGCATATCTACCTGCGCGCGATCCAGGACGATAACGAGACCCTCTACTTCCGGCTGGTCTCCGAGCACCTCGAGGAGATGCTGCCGATCATCTATACCCCCACGGTCGGCAAGGCGTGCGAGGAGTTCTCCAACATCTACCGCAACCACCGCGGCCTCTTCATCGCCTATCCCGACCGCGACCGCATGGACGACATCCTCAGGAGCGCCACCAAGGACAACGTCAAGGTGATCGTGGTCACCGACGGCGAGCGCATCCTGGGGCTTGGCGACCAGGGCATCGGCGGCATGGGCATCCCCATCGGCAAGCTCTCGCTCTACACCGCCTGTGGCGGCATCAGTCCGGCCTATACGCTGCCGATCATGCTCGACGTGGGGACCAACAACCAGGCGCTGCTGGACGATCCCATGTACATGGGCTGGCGCCATCGGCGGATCTCCCAGGAGGAGTACGACGCCTTCATGGCGGAGTTCATCGCCGCGGTGAAGCGTCGCTGGCCCGGCGTGCTGCTGCAGTTCGAGGACTTCGCCCAGGCCAACGCCCTGCCGCTCCTGGACCGCTACCGCGACGAGCTGTGCTGCTTCAACGACGACGTCCAGGGCACGGCCTCGGTGGTGGTGGGTACCCTGATGGCGGCCTGCCAGGCGCGTGACGAGGGCATCGGCCAGCAGCGGGTGGTGTTCGTGGGTGCGGGCTCCGCCGGCTGCGGCATCGCCGAGCAGGTGGTGGTGGCCATGCAGGCCGAGGGGCTGACCGAGAAGGAGGCGCGCTCGCGGATCTACATGGTCGATCGCGAGGGCCTGGTCACCTCCGACCAGGCCTGGCTGCGCGATTTCCAGGGGCGCCTCGCCCACGACCCGGCGCTGGTGGCCGAGTGGGACGGCCAGTCGCTGCTCGAGGTGGTGCGCCGCATCGAGCCCACGGTGCTGATCGGTGTCTGCGGCATGCCGGGCATCTTCACCGAGGAGGTGGTGCGCGCCATGCACGCCAACTGCGAGATGCCGCTGATCATGCCGCTCTCCAACCCGACCTCCCGGGCCGAGGCGGTGCCGGAGGACGTGATCCGCTGGACCGACGGCCAGGCCCTGGTCGCCACCGGCAGCCCCTTCGCACCGGTCGAGTACGAGGGGCGCACCATCCCCATCGCCCAGTGCAACAACGCCTACATCTTCCCGGGCATCGGCCTCGGCGTGGTGGCAGCCGGGGCCAAGCGGGTCACCGATGCCATGCTGATGGCCTCGTCACGGGCGCTCGCTCGCGAGGCGCCGCTGGTCAAGGAGGGCAAGGGCGCGCTGTTGCCGCCGCTCTCCCAGATCCGCGAGCTCTCCTCGGCGATCGCCTTCGACGTCGCCGCCCAGGCCCAGGGCGAGGGGGTGGCGCTGAAGACCGACGGCATCAAGCTGCGCCGGGCCATCGAGCGCAACAGCTGGACGCCGGAGTATCGGCGTTACCGCCGCCGCTCCTTCTGACACTTCGCCTGGGACGACAAAGGCCCTGCCGGGTTACCCGGCAGGGCCTTTTGCTGCTAAGGCTGTAGGACCTTGTCGGCTTAGGCGGCCCCAATCATCTTGCGCAGCACGTAGTGGAGGATGCCGCCGTGGCGGTAGTACTCCAGCTCGTTCTCGGTATCGATGCGGCACAGCGCCTCGAGCTTCTTCTCGCCCTGATCGGAGGCGATGGTCACCGTGACCTTGCCCCCCGGGGTGAGCTCACTGAGCCCCTCGATGGAGACCGTCTCGTCGCCGGTCAGGCCGAGCGTCTTGCGGCTCTTGCCCTCGGGGAACTGCAGCGGCACCACGCCCATGCCGATCAGGTTGGAGCGGTGGATGCGTTCAAAGGACTCGGCGAGCACGGCGCGCACGCCGAGCAGGCGGGTCCCCTTGGCCGCCCAGTCGCGGCTGGAGCCGGTGCCGTACTCCTTGCCGGCGATCACCACCAGCGGCGTCCCCTCCTGCTGGTACTGCATGGCCGCGTCATAGATGGCCATCTGCTCGCCCGAGGGCACGTGGCGGGTCTCGCCGCCGACCACGCCATCGAGCATCTCGTTCTTGATGCGCACGTTGGCGAAGGTGCCGCGCATCATCACCTCGTGGTTGCCGCGCCGCGAGCCGTAGGAGTTGAAGTCCACCGGCTTGACGCCGTGCTCCTGCAGGTAGCGCCCGGCGGGGCTGTCGGGCTTGATGGCGCCGGCCGGCGAGATGTGATCGGTGGTCACCGAGTCGCCCAGCAGGGCCAGCACCCGGGCGTCCTTGACGTCCTCGACGGCCTCGGGCGTGCGGCCCATGCCCTCGAAGAAGGGCGGATGCTGGATGTAGGTGGAGTCGGTCGACCACTGGTAGACCTTGCTCTTCGGCACCTCGATGGCCTTCCATGTCGCGTCGCCGTCGAAGACCTCGGCGTACTCCTTGCGGAACATCTCGGTGTTGACCCGCTCCACGGCCTCGGCGATCTCCGTCTGGCTGGGCCAGAGGTCCTTGAGGAAGACCGGCTCGCCGTGATGGTCGGTGCCCAGCGGCTCGCGGGTCAGGTCGAGCTGCACGTTGCCGGCCAGGGCGTAGGCCACCACCAGGGGCGGCGAGGCGAGCCAGTTGGTCTTGACCAGCGGATGCACCCGGCCCTCGAAGTTGCGGTTGCCCGAGAGCACCGAGGCCACGGCCAGGTCGCCCGTCTCGATGGCCTCCTCGATGGGGCCCGCCAGCGGACCGGAGTTGCCGATGCAGGTGGTGCAGCCGTAGCCCACCAGGTGGAAGCCCAGGGCGTCCAGGTCCTCCTGCACGCCGCCGGCGGCCAGGTAGTCGGTGACCACCTTGGAGCCCGGGGCCAGGGAGGTCTTGACCCAGGGCTTGGTGGTGAGCCCCTTCTCGCGGGCCTTCCGGGCCAGCAGGCCGGCAGCCATCATCACGCTGGGGTTGGAGGTGTTGGTGCAGGAGGTGATGGCGGCGATGACCACGGCGCCGGGGTTCAGCCGGAAGGCCTCGCCGTCGAGGTCGACGTCCTGGCTGTCATGATGCTCGTAGCTCTCCTCGACGCCCACGGCGGTCTGGCCGCCCTCGGACATCAGCTTGCCCTTCTCGGTGGAGGAGAGCGGCTTGCCGTCGTCCTCCATCACCTTGGCGAAGGCCGCGCTCATGTCCTTGAGGGCGACGCGGTCCTGGGGCCGCTTGGGGCCGGCGAGGCTCGCCTCGACCTCGCCCATGTCCAGCGCCAGGGTGTCGCTGAAGACCGGCTCGTCGCCGGGCTCTCGCCACAGCCCCTGGGCCTTGCTGTAGGCCTCGACCAGCGCCACCTGGGCATCGTCGCGGCCGGTCAGGCGCAGGTAGGTGAGGGTCTCGTCGTCCACCGGGAAGAAGCCGCAGGTCGCGCCGTACTCCGGCGCCATGTTGGCGATGGTGGCGCGGTCGGCAAGCGGCAGGTCCTTGAGGCCGTCGCCGTAGAACTCGACGAACTTGCCCACCACGCCCTTCTTGCGCAGCATCTCGGTGACGGTCAGCACCAGATCGGTGGCGGTGATGCCCTCGCGCAGCTTGCCGGTGAGCTTGAAGCCGACCACCTCGGGGATCAGCATCGAGACGGGCTGGCCGAGCATGGCGGCCTCGGCCTCGATCCCGCCCACGCCCCAGCCGAGCACGCCCAGGCCGTTGATCATGGTGGTATGGGAGTCGGTGCCGACCAGGGTGTCGGGGTAGGCCAGCATCTGGCCATCGACCTCCTTGGTCCAGACGGTCTGGCCGAGGTACTCGAGGTTGACCTGGTGGCAGATGCCGGTGCCCGGGGGCACGACGCGGAAGTTATCGAAGGCCTGCTGGCCCCAGCGCAGGAACTCGTAGCGCTCGTGGTTGCGCTCCATCTCGATGGCGACGTTGTCCTTGAACGCCGTGGGGTTGCCGAACTTGTCGACCATCACCGAGTGGTCGATGACCAGGTCCACCGGGGAGAGGGGGTTGATGCGCGCGGGGTCCTCGCCGAGGGACTCCACCGCGGCGCGCATGGAGGCGAGGTCGACGACGCCGGGCACGCCGGTGAAGTCCTGCATCAGCACCCGGGCCGGGCGGTAGCCGATCTCGCGGTCGGAGTGGCCCTGCTGCTGCCAGTCGACCAGTGCCTGCATGTCCTCGCGCTCGACGCTCTCGTCGTCGGCGAAGCGCAGCTGGTTCTCGAGCAGGATCTTCAGCGTCTTGGGCAGTCGGTCGATGTTGCCGAGCGCCTCGGCGGCCTTGGGCAGGCTATGGAACCGGTAGGTCCGGCCGCCGGCTTCCAGCGCCTCCAGGGTATCCGGTAGGGCATCGTTGCTCATGCTGTGTCCTCCTTTCGCGTCGCGGGAAGTAGGGGTCACCATCCTGGCACCTCCAGACTACATGGTCATGATAGAAGGCGTTTTCAAGCGGTGCCCGGGGCCGCCGGCGGCCGGGCACCCTTGAAATGGCGGGCCCGGCCCTCCATATTGCTGCAACGTCACACGAGGGTGGTGATCGCCGAATGAACGAGGAACAGCTCGAGTCGCGGGAGGTGCACTGCCCCTATTGCGACACGCCGTTCGACCTGCTGGTCGACCTCTCCCAGGGCAGCCAGGCCACCTGGGAAGATTGCCCGCGCTGCTGTGCGCCGATCCAGCTGCGCATCGAGGTCTCGCCCGTCAGCGGCGAGCTGGATGCCCTCACGCTGGGGCGCGACGACGACGTGCTCTAGCCGGCGCCGGCCGGCGTCTGCCCGTGTCAGCGGTCTGCGCCATGCCGGCATCCGTCGGCATCGCCCAGCCCACTGTGCCATTCCCGACTCCACGAGGTCCTTCCATGAGCGACGCGCGTCACGAACGCCTGATCATCCTCGGCTCCGGCCCCGCCGGCTACACGGCGGCGGTCTACGCGGCCCGGGCCAACCTCAAGCCGCTGCTGATCACCGGCATCCAGGCCGGCGGCCAGCTGACCACCACCACCGACGTCGACAACTGGCCGGGCGATGACGAGGGCGTCCAGGGCCCGGAGCTGATGGAGCGCATGAAGCGCCACGCCGAGCGCTTCGACACCGAGGTGCTGTTCGATCACATCAGCGAGGTCGAGCTGCGCGAGAAACCCTACACCCTGAAGGGCGATGGCGGCACCTACACCTGCGACGCCCTGATCATCGCGACCGGGGCCAGCGCCCGCTACCTGGGGCTGCCCTCCGAGCAGGCGTTCATGGGCCAGGGCGTCTCGGCCTGCGCCACCTGCGACGGCTTCTTCTATCGCAACCAGGAGGTCGTGGTGGTGGGCGGCGGCAACACCGCCGTGGAGGAGGCGCTCTACCTCGCCAACCTCGCCTCGAAGGTGACCCTGGTGCATCGCCGCGACAGCCTGCGCGCCGAGAAGATCCTGCAGGACAAGCTCTTCGAGAAGGCCGAGGAGGGCAAGGTGGTGCTCGAGTGGAACCAGACCCTCGACGAGGTGCTGGGCGACAACAGCGGCGTGACCGGCGTGCGGCTGCGCTCCACGGAGACCGGCGAGACCAAGGAGCTGGCGGCGCCGGGCGTGTTCATCGCCATCGGCCACAGCCCCAACACCGGCATCTTCGAGGGGCAGCTGGAGATGGCCGGCGGCTATATCCGCGTGCAGTCCGGCCTCGAGGGCAACGCCACCGCCACCAGCGTGCCGGGCGTGTTCGCCGCCGGCGACGTCATGGACCACGTCTATCGCCAGGCCGTGACCTCCGCCGGCACCGGCTGCATGGCGGCGCTGGACGCCGAGCGCTACCTCGACGAGCTGTAATGCCTCTCAACCGGCAAGAAAGCGCCCAGTGCTACAGGCACCGAGGCGAGCGGCGCCGGGGGCAGTCCATAGAGGAGGTCCTACGCCACGGATGGCGTAGGTAGCCCCCAGGGAGGGGTTCATGGCGCCTCCTCGGAGGACTGGCCCCGGGCGAGCCGCGGTTCAGTGCCCGCAAAGGCCAGGCGGACAGCCGAGTCTGGTGGGTGCTCATGCCAACTACCCACCGTGTCAGTAGTGCGGCGGCACCTCGTCCTCCTGGCGATGTGTCGTTGCGTCTGCTTCCTGCAGCGCCCGCTGCTGGTCGCGCAGCCGCTCCTGCATCAGCGCGTTGATCCGCTCGAGCTGCGAGAGCCGCCGCTCCTGGCCGGCCACGGCCTCGTCCAGGGTGTCGAGCCAGTGCTCCTGGTAGGCGATCCGGCTCTCCAGGGCCTCCAGGCGGCGTACCAGCTCGTCGGGCGACGTGGCATCGCCCATGATAGAATCCTTGTGCTGCGTGTCACCGTTCATCGTGGCACCTTCATGCATGAGAGTCCCTTTCTTCCTTTCACCACCATCAGAGAGTTTTACAGGTCCATGAATCGAAAGGTCGTGTTTCGCTGCAGTCTCATCAGCCTGCTGCTGGCCGCCCCGGCGCCGCTGCTGATCGCCCTGCTCGTCCATCTCACCGGCGGCGTGCTGTCCCGTGAGCTGTTTGCCAGCCTCGAGGTCGGCGGCGTCGCCGCGGTCTATTCTGCCGCCGCGCTCGCGGTCTTCCTGCTGCTGCTCGTTGCCACCCTGGCGGTCAATGCGCTGACGCCCCAGCTGGTCAACCTGGCCGAGGTCGAGGACGACGATCGCGAGATCGGTGAGGTCAAGTGGTTCAACGTCAACAAGGGCTACGGCTTCATCACCCGCGACGACGGCGAGGATGTCTTCGTGCACTTCCGGGCCATCCGCGGGCGAGGGCATCGCACCCTGGCCGAGGGCCAGAAGGTACGCTACCACGTCATCCAGAACGAGCGGGGGCTTCAAGCCGACGACGTCACCGTTATCACCTAAATCGAAGCGCCTGCGCTCGTCCAGGCGTTGTTGGAAGCGCGACTCGCGCGCGAGCCCGGTCGAGATGCTCATTTACTAAAGTAAACTCCGCTCTCACGCCGCACTTCCGCCTAGCCTGGTCATCGCTCGGCAGCTTCTGGCCTGGAAAGGCCGCTGGATGCAAGCCTGTAGACATCGCCCCGCATTCGCGGGGCGATGTCGTTTCGGGCTACTGGCCGGAGTCGGGCCAGTCGATCGGGCGCTCGGTGCCGTCGGGCAGCACCTGCAGGAAGCGGTCCGGATCGTCGCCTGGCTGCCAGCCACCCAGCGAGCAGCGCACCTCGCACTCGAGCCGACGCGCGGCCTCCCGGGCGCACTCGGCGTCCGTCGCCCAGGGCGTGTCGGGGCTGTCGAACCACAGGCTGGCGAAGCCGTCTGCGGCCTGTTCCACCAGCAGCACCGGCACCTCGGCCTGGCCGCCGCGGGTGCGCCACTGGCGCTTGCCGGCGGGGGCCAGCGCCGCGGCCCCGATGGCCTCGGCGAGCCAGGCGTCGAGGCGGGCGATGTCGCCCCGGGCCAGGTAGATCTCGATATCGGGATAGGAGTCCATGGGAGCCTCAGGGCCGCGCCGTGCCGTTGACGAAGAGCCTTGCGAGGATCGCCTCGTAGGCCCGGCTCAGGTCGTCGAGGTCGGACGCCCGCACCCGCTCGTTGACCTGGTGGATGGTGGCGTTGCAGGGGCCGAGCTCCACCACCTGGCTGCCCAGGGTGGCGATGAAGCGCCCGTCGGAGGTGCCCCCGGAGGTGGAAAGCGTCGGGCGCAGCCCCACGGCCTCCTCCACGCCGGCCACCGCGGCCTCCACCAGGTCGCCCTCGGCGGTCAGGAAGGGCTCGCCGTTGAGCGTCCAGTCCAGCCGGTAGTCGAGGCCGTGAGCGTCGAGCAGCGCCTCGGTGCGAGCGCGGAGCTGCTCGTGGGTCACCTCGGTGGAGAAGCGGAAGTTGAACACCACCTCCACGTCGCCGGGGATGACGTTGGTGGCGCCGGTGCCCGAGCGGAGATTGGAGATCTGGAAGCTGGTCGCCGGGAAGAAGGCGTTGCCCTCGTCCCAGTGCTCCCGGGCCAGGGCGTCCAGGGCGGGCATCGCCTGGTGGATGGGGTTGCGCGCCAGGTGCGGGTAGGCCACGTGGCCCTGGATGCCCTTGATGTGCAGCACGCCGCCGAGCGAGCCGCGCCGGCCGTTCTTGATCACGTCGCCCAGGCGCTCCGTGGAGGAGGGTTCGCCGACGATGCAGTAGTCGAGCCGGTCATGGCTCTCGCGCAGGTGCTCGACCACGGCCCGGGTGCCGTCCACCGCCGGGCCCTCCTCGTCGGAGGTGATCAGGAAGCCGATCCGGCCGTGGTGGTCCGGGTGGGCGGTGACGAAGCGCTCCACCGCGGTGACCATCGCCGCCAGGCTGCCCTTCATGTCGGCGGCCCCGCGGCCCCGGAGCATGCCGTCGTCGTCGATGACGGGCTCGAAGGGAGGGGTCTCCCACTGGGTGTGGGGGCCGCTCGGCACCACGTCGGTGTGCCCGGCGAAGGCCAGCAGCGGGCCGTGGTGGCCGCGGGTCGCCCAGAAGTTCTCCACGTCGCCGAAGGGCAGGCGCTCGACCCGGAAGCCGAGGGCCTCCAGGCGCTCGATCATCAGCGCCTGGCAGCCCAGGTCATCCGGCGTCACCGAGGGGCGCCGGATCAGCTCGCAGGCGAGCGCCAGGGTCGGCGAGAGTTCGGTGGCCTCAGTTGTGGGCATGCAGCGCCTCGTTCAGCGCGATGGCGCTCTTGTTGGTGAGGCACTCGATGCGGCCGTTCTGGGAGTTGCGACGCAGCAGCAGGTCGTCCTGGCCGGCGAGATCCCGGGCGGCCACGGTGTTGGCGACCTGGCCCTGATCGTCGAGCACGGTGACCTTGGCCCCGGCGGTGATGTACAGGCCGGCCTCCACGGTGCAGCGATCGCCCAGCGGGATGCCGATGCCGGCGTTGGCGCCGATCAGGCAGCCCTCGCCGACCCTGATGACGATATTGCCGCCGCCGGAGAGGGTGCCCATGGTGGAGCAGCCGCCGCCGAGGTCAGAGCCCTTGCCGACCATCACGCCGGCGGAGATGCGGCCCTCGATCATGCCCGGGCCCTCGGCGCCGGCGTTGAAGTTGACGAAGCCCTCGTGCATCACGGTGGTGCCCTCGCCGAGGTAGGCGCCCAGGCGCACCCGGGCGGTGTCGCCGATGCGCACGCCGGCCGGTACCACGTAGTCGGTCATCTTGGGGAACTTGTCGACGCAGTCCACGGAGAGCGGACGGCCGGCCAGGCGGGCCTTGAGGCGGCGCGCCGGCAGCTCCTCGATGTCGATCGCGCCTTCGTTGGTCCAGGCGATGTTGCGCAGCAGGCCGAACATGCCGGTGAGGTCCAGGCCGTGGGGCTTGACCAGGCGATGGGAGAGCAGGTGCAGCTTGAGGTAGACCTCCGGGGCGCTCTGGGGCGGGGCGTCCACGTCGAGGAACATCGCCACCAGCGGGCGCTGGCTGGCCGCCAGGGACTCGGCCAGCTCGGCCTGCTCCGGGTGGCCGGCGTCACGCAGCGCGCCGGCCAGGGCGCCGCACTGCTCGGGCAGGAAGCTCACCGCGGCGTTGCCGTCGGGCGCGTCGAGCACCTCGGCGGCGGCGGCCACCAGGCTCGCGTCCGGGTTCAGCAGCGGCGCCGGGTAGTAGATCTCCAGCCAGTCGCCCTGGGTGTTCTGGGTGCCGATTCCGAGTGCAAAGCTCAGCATGGGGGTGTCCTCTGAAAGCGTGGGAGGGGGCAGGCGCCCCTTAGAGTGAGTCGTAGTCGCCGTCGCGGAAGCCGACGAGGATCTCGTCGCCGTTCTCCAGCAGCGGGCGCTTGAGCAGGGTCGGGTGGGCCAGCAGCAGCTCACGGGCCGAGTTGGCGTCGAGGTTCTCCTTCTCCTCGTCGTCGAGCTGGCGCCAGGTGGTGCTGCGTTTGTTGAGCACCTCCATCAGCGGCACCCGGTGCAGGAGGTGTTCGAGCAGCGGGGCCGAGAGGCCGTCCTCGCGCAGGTCGTGGACCTGGAAGGGGATGCCCTTCGCGTCCAGCGCCTTGCGCGCGCGGCGGCAGGTGTCGCAGTTCTTGATCACGTAGAGCGTCAGCATCGGGGGCTCCTCTCGATGAAGCGGCGAATGCGGCGCGCGGCCTCGGCGGTGGCCTCGACCTCCGCCACCAGGGCCAGGCGCAGGCGCCCGGCGCCGGGGTTGGTGCCGTCGTGTCCTGGACGGCCCATATACGAACCGGGCAGCACGCCGACGTGCTCCTCGGCGTGGAGGGCGCGGGCGAAGGCCGCGTCGTCGCCGCCCGGCACCGCGGGCCACAGGTAGAAGCCCGCCTCGGGCGCGGGGAAGTCCATCACCGGGGCGAGGATCTCGGTGACCGCCGCGAACTTCTCGCGGTAGGCGTCGCGGTTGGCGCGCACGTGGGCCTCGTCGTTCCAGGCGGCGATCGAGGCGTGCTGCAGCGGCAGCGACATGGCGCAGCCGTGATAGGTGCGATAGCGCCGGAAGGGGGCGATCAGGTCGGCATCGCCGGCCACGAAGCCCGAGCGCAGCCCCGGCAGGTTGGAGCGCTTGGAGAGCGAGTGGAACACCAGGCAGCGCCGGTAGTCGTGGCGGCCCAGCCGCGCGCAGGCCTCGAGCAGCCCCGGGGGCGGCGCCGCCTCCTCCAGGTAGAGCTCCGAGTAGCACTCGTCCGAGGCGATGAGGAAATCATGCTCGTCGGCGAGCTCGATCAGCCGCGTGAAGTCTTCAAGCGGCGTCACCGCCCCGGTGGGGTTGCCCGGCGAGCAGACGAACACCAGCTGCACCTCGCGCCAGGTCTCGGCCGGTATGGCCTCGAGATCCGGCCGGAAGCCCGTCTCGGCGCGGCAGTCCAGGTAGAGCGGCTGGCCGCCGGCGAGCAGCGTCGCCCCCTCGTAGATCTGGTAGAAGGGGTTGGGCATCGCCACCCGGGCGGGGCGGGTGCGATCCAGTGCCGCCTGCACGAAGGCGAAGAGCGCCTCGCGGGTGCCGTTGACCGGCAGCACCTGCCGCTCGGCGTCGAGGCCCGACAGGTGAAAGCGCCGAGTCGCCCAGTCGGCGATGGCGCGGCGCAGCTCCGGGAGGCCGGCGGTGGCCGGGTAGCGGGCGAAGGCCTGGCGGTGCTCGTCGAGCGCCTGGAGCGCGGCGGCGTAGGGCGCGTGCTGGGGCTCGCCGATCGTCAACGAGATCGGCGCGATCCCCTCGGGCGGCGTCACGTCGGCCTTGAGGGCGGCGAGCTTCTCGAAGGGGTAGGGCTTGAGGGCGTCGAGGTCGGGGTTCATGGGGGTCCAGGTGCGCCTTGGGCGGCGAGCGCCGGCGTCGTTATCGGTGATGCCTCGCCCGGTCGAGGCGGGCGGGGAGGGCGTCGATTATAGGGAAGCCCCGGGGCGGCCTCAAACGCCGGCCGCCCCGCGCGCTCAGCCGGTGACCGAGAGCGCCTCGATGAGCCGCTCGCGCAGCCGCTGCTGGCGCTCGGGGTCGACGAGCGGCGCGCCGGCCTTGTCGGTGATGAAGAAGACGTCCTCGACCCGTTCGCCCAGGGTGGCGATCTTGGCCGCCGACAGGGCGATGTTCTGCTCCATGAAGATGCGCCCGACCCGGGCCAGCAGGCCGGGGCGGTCGGGGGCGACCACCTCGAGGAGGGTGCGCTCGTTGGCCGGGTCCTGCTCGATGCTGACCTCGGTGGGCACGCGGAAGTGCTTGAGCTGGCGCGGGGTGTGGCGGGTGACGATCTGCGGGTAGTCGTCAGGGTCGTCGAGCTCCTCCACCAGGTGGCGACGGATCTCCTCCAGGCGCCCCGGGGCGCGGATCGCCTGGCCGTGGTCGTCCAGCACGATGAAGGTGTTCAGCGTCCAGTCGTTGCTCGAGGTGGCGATGCGAGCGTCGTGGATCGACAGCCCCAGCTGGTCCATGGCGGCGGCGGTGGCGGCGAAGAGGTCGTCCACCGAGCGGGTGTGGATGAACACCTTGGTGCCGCCCTCGGCCATGTCGTCGGTGGGGGCGTTGATCAGGATCAGCGGCAGCTGGCTCGCGCCGTGGTCGAGGATGCCCTGGGTCTGCCAGACGATCTCGCTGGGCGCGTACTGCAGGAAGTAGTCCTCGCCCAGCGATTCCCAGAGCCGGTCGACCCGGGCCATGTCGGCGCCCACCGTGGCCAGCAGCGAGTGGGCCTCGCTGCGGGTCTCCTGCACCCAGTCGTCGCGCTCCAGGGGGTTCTCCAGGCCACGGCGCAGGGCGCGCTTGGTCTCGCCGTGCAGCTGGCGCAGCAGCGAGGCGCGCCAGCCGTTCCAGAGCGTCGGGTTGGTGGCGTTGATGTCGGCCACCGTCAGCACATAGAGGTAGTCGAGTCGGGTCTCGTCGCCGACCAGGCGGGCGAACTCGGCGATCACGTCGGGGTCGGTGATGTCGCGCTTCTGGGCGACCATCGACATCATCAGGTGGTGCTCCACCAGCCAGCTGACCAGGCGGGTGTCCCGGCCGGAGAGGCCGTGGCGCTCGCAGAAGCGCTCGGCGTCCCGGGCCCCGAGGATCGAGTGGTCGCCGCCGCGGCCCTTGCCGATGTCGTGGTAGAGCCCGGCGATCCACAAGAGCTCCAGCTTGGGCAGCTGGTGGATCAGGGTGGCGGCCACCGGGAACTCCTCGCGGGCCGCGGGCTTGCGGAAGCCGTGGATGCACTTGAGCAGGCGCAGGGTGTGGGCGTCCACGGTATAGATGTGGAAGAGGTCGTGCTGCATCAGCCCCACCGCCTGGCCGAATTCCGGCAGGTACTTGCCGAGCAGGCCGTAGCGGTTCATGCGCCGGAGCTGGCGGGCGACGTTGCCGTCTGAGCGCAGCAGGGCCATGAACAGGCTCTGGTGGCGCAGGTCGTCGCGGTAGAGGTCGTCGATCAGGTGGCGGTGGTCGCGGAGCAGGCGGATGGTGGCGGCGCGCACCCCCTCGATCTCCGGGTGCTCGGCCATCAGCAGGAAGAGCTCGAGCAGCGCCGAGGGCCGCTTGCGAAACACGTTGCGCGAGCGTGCCTGGATATAGCCGCCCTTGATCTCGAACCGCTCGTTGAGCGGCACGGTGGGCAGCGCCTGGCCGGCGTGGAGGATCGCCTCGTCGAAGTGCTGCAGCAGCATGTCGTTGAGCCCGGCCAGCGCCGTGACGTGGCGGTAGTAGCGCTTCATGAACTGCTCGACGGCGAGGCGCTCCGGGGTGTCGCGAAAGCCGAACAGCTCGGCGATGGTGCGCTGGTGGTCGAACAGCAGCCGGTCCTCGGCGCGGCCGGTGAGCATGTGCAGGGCGTAGCGGACCTGCCAGAGGAAGGCCTGGCCCTGGCTGAGGATGCGCAGCTCGGCGTCGTTCATGAAGCTGCCGGCGACCAGGTCCTCGTAGCGCTGGGTGTCGAAGTGGCGCTTGGCCACCCAGCCGATCATCTGGATGTCGCGCAGCCCGCCGGGCGAGCTCTTGATGTTGGGCTCGAGGTGGTACTCGGAGTTGTTGTAGCGGTAGTGGCGGCTGATCTGCTCCTGCCACTTGGCCTCGAAGAAGCGGTCCGCCGGCCACAGCCGCTCGGTGGAGAGCCGCGCCTGCATCGCCTCGCGCAGCCGTTCGGGGCCGGCCAGGGTGCGCGATTCGAGCAGGTTAGTGATCACCGTCACGTCGGCGCGGGCCTCGCGCTCGCAGTCGGCGAGCGAGCGCACGCTGTGGCCGATCTCCAGGCCGATGTCCCACAGGAAGGTGATGAAGGCGGTCAGCGCCTCCCGGAAGGGCGTGTCATCGTCCTCCTCGAGCAGCAGCAGCAGGTCGATGTCGGAGTGGGGGTGCAGCTCGCCGCGGCCGTAGCCGCCCACGGCGAGCAGCGCCACGCCGTCGCCGGGCCAGTCATGCTGCTCCCAGGCGATGGCCAGCAGGCGGTCCAGGCACCAGGCCCGGCCGTGCACCAGATCGCGGATGTCGGCGCCGGCGCGGAAGCGCTCGTCGAGCCGCGCCTGGATCTCCCGCAGCGCCGCCTTGAAGGGGGTGATGGGGGAGCGCTCGCCGGCGAGCTCGGCGCGGAAGGCCTCGACGTCGAAGAGGCTCTCGTCGGGCGCGAAGCGATAGTGGTGCAGCAGCATGGCAATCGACTCAGCGGTCGAGGAAGGAGAGGTCTTCGTCGCGACGCGCGGTCAGCACCTCGACCCCCGTCGCGGTGACCAGCAGGGTGTGCTCCCACTGGGCGGTGAGGCTCTTGTCCTTGGTCACGGCGGTCCAGCCATCGCGCAGCACCTTGGTCTGGTGGCCGCCGACGTTGATCATCGGCTCGATGGTGAAGCACATGCCCTCCTCGAGGGCGATGTCGGCCTCGGGCGCGTAGCCGTCATAGTGCAGGATCTGCGGGTCCTCGTGGAAGCCGGCGCCGATGCCGTGGCCGCAGAAGTCGCGCACCACCGAGTAGCCGTTGGCCTCGGCGTGGGACTGGATGGCGCGGGCCAGCTCGGAGAGGCGGGCGCCCGGGCGCACCAGGGCCATGCTGCGGTAGAGGCACTCC
This sequence comes from Halomonas sp. THAF5a, assembly GCF_009363755.1. Taxonomy (NCBI): domain Bacteria; kingdom Pseudomonadati; phylum Pseudomonadota; class Gammaproteobacteria; order Oceanospirillales; family Halomonadaceae; genus Halomonas; species Halomonas sp. THAF5a. Next base: position 439,327 of record NZ_CP045417.1, read on the forward strand.
TGGGTGACGCGGCACAGCCGCTCGCCCTGGATGCTCTCGCCGACGATGAACATCATGCTGGAGTCGCCGTGGTAGCCGTCGGCGGTCTTCACGGTGATGTCGATGTTCATGATGTCGCCTTTCTTCAGCTTCTTGGCGTCATCGGGGATGCCGTGGCAGACCACGTGGTTGATCGAGGTGCAGATCGACTTGGGGAAGCCGTGGTAGTTCAGCGGCGCCGGGGTCGAGCCCAGCTCGTCGACGATGAAGTCGTGGCAGAGCCGGTCGAGCTCGCCGGTGCTCACGCCGGCCTTCACGTGCGGGATGATCATCTCGAACACGCTGGCGGCCTGGCGGCCGGCCTCGCGCATCTTCTCGATCTCGTCGGGCGTCTTGATGGGTACGTTCATGGAATCTCGAATCAGGGGTGGGGCCGCCCGGAAGACGGCGGGCACGAGCGTCGGGCGACTTCATCTTGGAGGTCATCCATGGTATAAAGCTGCGCGCTTTCCTGCAATCGCGGAGCCCGTGTCGATCCATCGGCACCTCGGCGAGCGGCCGGAACGCGCGACAACCACTGCAATGCCTTGAAAACACACATGCACCGGCACATGGTCCCGGGTGCTGTCGTGACATCCTCGATGACGCGACGGTCGGATCCATGGGGTGCATGGAGGCCTAACCCGATTTTTCAGGAGTCATCCATGGCACACGTCAACATGCGTGACCTGCTCAAAGCAGGTGCTCACTTCGGTCACCAGACCAAGTACTGGAACCCGAAGATGAGCAAGTACATCTTCGGCGCCCGCAACAAGATCCACATCATCAACCTCGAGCACACCCTGCCGGCCCTCAACGAGGCCATCGATGTGGTCGAGAAGATGGCAGCGGCCAACAACAAGATCATGTTCGTCGGCACCAAGCGCAGCGCGAGCAAGATCATCAAGGAAGAGGCCAAGCGCGTTGGTCAGCCGTTCGTCAACCACCGCTGGCTCGGCGGCATGCTGACGAACTACAAGACCATCCGCGTCTCCATCAAGCGCCTGCGCGACCTCGAGACCATGCACGAGGACGGCACCTTCGAGAAGCTGACCAAGAAGGAAGTGCTGATGGCGACCCGCGAGCAGGACAAGCTCGAGCGGTCCGTGGGCGGTATCAAGGAAATGGGCGGCCTGCCCGATGCCCTGTTCGTGATCGACGTCGATCACGAGCGCATCGCCATCAACGAGGCGAACAAGCTGGGCATCCCGGTCATCGGCGTGGTGGATACCAACTCCAACCCCGATGGCGTCGACTACGTGATCCCGGGCAACGATGACTCCATCCGCGCCATCCAGATCTACGTCAAGGCCGTCGCCGACGCCTGCGCCCGCGCGAAGGAAGGTCGTCCCGACGAGTTCGTCGAGGTGACCGACGCCGAAGAGAGCCAGAGCGACGCCGCCGCCGAGTGATCGTCGGCCCGCCTGGGCCGGCCCGTCTGCCGTCACCCTGGTGACGGCTCGCCGGACAGGCGCAAGGGGGCCCAGGCCCCCTTTTCTCTCTTCAATTCCCCGCTAGTATTCCAGGTCGAACAAGTCAGAGGACACTACCATGGCAGCGATCAGCGCCTCCCAGGTCAAGGAACTGCGCGAGCGTACCGGGCTCGGCATGATGGAGTGCAAGAAGGCACTCACCGAGACCGATGGTGACATCGAGCAGGCGATCGAGAACCTGCGCAAGAACTCCGGCCTCAAGGCCGCCAAGAAGGCCGACCGCACCGCCGCCGAAGGCGCCGTGGTCACCCGCGTGGCCGAGGACGGCAGCTACGGCGTGATGGTCGAGATCAACTCCGAGACCGACTTCGTCGCCCGTGACGACAACTTCACCGCCTTCGCCAAGAAGATCGCCGACGCCTTCTTCGCCGCCAAGAGCGAGGACGTGGCCGCCGTGATGGAAGGCGAGCTCGAGACCGCGCGCGAGCAGCTGGTGCAGAAGATCGGCGAGAACATCGGCGTGCGTCGCTGCGTCGTGGTCGAGGCCGGCGACGGCAACCTGGTGGGCGAGTACGTCCACGGTGGCCGCATCGGCGTGCTGACCGTGCTCAAGGGCGGCAACGCCGAGACGGCCCGCGACATCGCCATGCACGTCGCCGCCATCAATCCGGCCGTGGCGCATCCCGAGGACATGCCTCAGGAGCAGCTGGACGCCGAGAAGGCGATCATCCTGGCCCAGCCGGACATGGCCGGCAAGCCGGAGAACATCGCCGAGAAGATGGTCCAGGGTCGTCTCAAGAAGTACCTGGCCGAGAACAGCCTGACCCAGCAGGCCTTCGTCAAGAACCCGGATCAGACCGTGGCCGAGTACGCCAAGGCCGCCGGCGGCGACGTGATCGGCTTCACCCGCTTCGAAGTGGGCGAGGGCATCGAGAAGGAAGAGGTCGACTTCGCGACCGAAGTGATGGAACAGGCCAAGCGCAGCTAAGGTCGCAGGTTCCAGAGTGACGATGGCGTGCGCGCGAGCGCACGCCATCGCGTATCCGGCCGGTAGATCCGGCCACCCCACCAGGCCCCATGCGTCGAGAATCCCGGAGACATCCCATGACCAGCGCCGATCAACCCGCCCCCAGCAAGCCCGAGAAATCCCGTGCCGAGGTATCCAAGTACAAGCGCATCCTGCTCAAGCTGTCCGGTGAGGCCCTGACCGGGGATGCCGAGTTCGGCATCGATCCCAAGGTGCTGGATCGCCTGGCGCTGGAGATCGGCCAGCTGGTGGGCATCGGCGTCCAGGTCGGCATCGTGGTCGGCGGCGGCAACCTGTTCCGCGGCGCCGCGCTGCACGAGGCGGGCATGGATCGCGTCACCGGCGACCACATGGGCATGCTGGCCACGGTGATGAACGCCCTGGCCATGCGCGACGCCCTCGAGCGCTCCAACATCCGCTCGCGGGTGATGTCGGCGATTCCCATGAGCGGCGTGGTGGAGCACTACGACCGCCGCACCGCCATCCGCTACCTGACCTCCGGCGACGTGGTGATGTTCTCGGCCGGCACCGGCAACCCCTTCTTCACCACCGATTCCGCGGCCTGCCTGCGCGGCATCGAGATCGACGCCGACGTGGTGGTCAAGGCCACCAAGGTGGACGGGGTCTACGACAAGGATCCTGTCAAGCACGCCGATGCGGTCAAGTACGAGCAGCTGTCCTATGATGATGCGCTCGACCAGAAGCTCGGCGTGATGGATTTGACCGCTATCTGCCTGGTGCGGGACCATGACATGCCGGTGCGGGTCTTCAACATGAACAAGCCGGGCGCGCTGCTGAACCTGGTGGTGGGTGGCAAGGAAGGCACGCTGATTGACAGAGGGTGAGACAGTGATCGACGACATCAAGAAGGATGCGGAAACCCGCATGAAGAAGAGCCTCGAGGCCCTTCACTCCAACTTCAACAAGATCCGTACCGGCCGCGCGCATCCCAGCATCCTGGATGCGGTGAGCGTCGAGTACTACGGTAGCCAGATGCCGCTCAACCAGGTGGCCTCGATCAACGTCGAGGACGCGCGCACCCTGACCGTGGTGCCCTGGGAGCAGAGCATGGTGCCGAAGGTCGAGAAGGCGATCATGACCTCCGACCTGGGCCTCAACCCGGCGAGCGCCGGCAACGTGATCCGCGTGCCGATGCCGATGCTGACCGAGGAGACCCGCAAGGGCTACATCAAGCAGGCGCGCCAGGAAGCCGAGAATGCCCGGGTGGCGGTGCGCAACGTGCGCCGCGACGCCAACGGCGACATCAAGTCGCTGCTCAAGGAGAAGGAGATCACCGAGGACGAGCAGCGCCAGGCCGAGGATGCGATCCAGAAGCTGACCGATGGCATCGTCGCCGAGATCGACAAGGCGCTGGAGTCCAAGGAACACGACCTGCTGCAGGTCTGAGGACGGCGAGCGGCGCTGGCGAGCGCCGCCGGCGACGGATCGCCCCTCGGCGAGCCGCGGACCCCGGTCCGCGGCTCGCCGGCCTTCATGCTCTTACCCGCCATGCGAGACACCATGACGTCACCGCAGTCCCCCCGCGGCACGGTCGCTGCCGCCCCCGAGGCCCCGCTGCCGCGCCATGTCGCGATCATCATGGACGGCAACAACCGCTGGGCGAAGGCGCGCGGCCTCTCCGGCATCCGCGGCCACCACGCCGGCGTCGAGGCGGTGCGAGCCGTCATCCGTCGCGCCGCCGAGCGCGGCATCGAGACCCTCACCCTGTTCGCCTTCTCCAGCGAGAACTGGAAGCGCCCCGCCAGCGAGGTCAACGCCCTGATGGAGCTCTTCCTGATGGCGCTCCAGCGCGAGGTGAAGAAGCTGCATCGCCACGGCATCCGCCTCTCGGTGATCGGCGAGCGCAGCGGCTTTTCCGCCTCGATCCAGAAGCACATCGCGAGCGCCGAGGCGCTGACCCGCGACAACACCGGCCTGCACCTGGTGATCGCGGCCAACTACGGCGGGCGCTGGGACATCGCCTGCGCCGCACGCCGCCTGGCCGAACGCGTCGCCGCCGGCGAGCTCGCCCCCGAGGCGATCGACGAGCAGGCGATCGACGAGGCGGCCAGCCTCGCCGGCGATGCCCCGGTCGACCTGTGCATCCGTACCAGCGGCGAGCAGCGCATCTCCAACTTCCTGCTCTGGCAGATGGCCTACGCCGAGCTCCATTTCACGCCCGTGCTGTGGCCGGACTTCGACGGCGAGGCCTTCGATCGGGCCCTGGCCGACTACCAGGGGCGCAAGCGGCGCTTCGGCATGACCGACGAGCAGCTCGAGGCGCAGCAGGGGGAGTAACCACGTGCTCAGACAACGCATCATCACCGCGGCCTGGCTGGCCCCCCTGGCCCTGTTCGGCCTGTTCGGGCTCGACGGCGCGGGCTTCGGGCTCTTCACCGCGGGCGTCGTGCTGCTCGGCGGCTGGGAGTGGGCCAACCTCGCCGGGATCACCGCGCCGGCGCGGCGCCTGTGGCCGGTCGCCGGCCTCGCCGTGCTGATCGCGCTGTGCTGGGCCGGCGGCGTGGCCGCCGCCAGCTGGCCGCTGTGGCTCGGAGCGCTGGGCTGGCTCGTGAACCTCTACTGGGTGACCGGCTATCCCGCGCGCCTCGCCCAGTGGCAGTCGACCGGCATGCGCCTGGCCATGGGCCTGTGGGTGCTGCTGCCCGCCTGGGTCGGCTTCAACGTGCTGCGCGAGAGCGGCGCCGTCTGGCTGCTCTTCGTGCTGCTGCTGGTGTGGGGCGCCGACATCGGCGCCTACTTCGTCGGCAAGGCCGTCGGCCGCCGCAAGCTGGCGCCCGCCGTCAGCCCCGGCAAGACCCGGGAGGGCGTGGCCGGGGGCATGGCGGTCACCGCCGCGCTGGCGATCGTCTTCGCCGCCTGGCAGGGCCTCGGCCTCGCCGCAGGCCTGGGCCTGCTGGCGGCGACCCTGGTGGTGACGCTCGCCTCGGTGCTCGGCGACCTGCTCGAGAGCATGCTCAAGCGCCATCGCGGCATCAAGGACTCCAGCCGGCTGCTGCCGGGCCACGGCGGGGTGCTCGACCGCATCGACAGCCTGACCGCGGCGGTGCCGCTGTTCGCCCTGCTGCAGGGGGGCGTGCTGTGATCCCGCGCCGCGTCACCGTGCTGGGTGCCACCGGCTCCATCGGCACCAGCACCCTGGAGGTGCTCGCCCGCCATCCGGAGCGCTACCGGGTGCACGCCCTGACCGCCCACCGCTCCCGGGAGGCGCTGCTGGCCCAGTGCCGCGTTCACCGCCCGGCGCTGGCGGTGCTCGACACCGAGGCCGATGCCGCCTGGCTGCGTGCGCGGCTTTCCGAGGCGGGGCTTCCCACCGAGGTGCGCGCCGGGGCCGAAGCCCTGGTCGAGGTGGCCGAGGCCGCCGAGGTGGACACCGTGATGGCGGCCATCGTCGGCGCCGCCGGCCTGCTGCCGACGCTGGCCGCCGTGCGCGCCGGCAAGCGGGTGCTGCTGGCCAACAAGGAGGCCCTGGTGATGTCCGGGGCGCTCTTCATGGACGCGGTGGCGCGCCATGACGCCACCCTGCTGCCCATCGATTCCGAACATAATGCCATCTACCAGTGTCTACCCGTCGAGCATCGCGGCGGCCTGTCCCGCCACGGGGTGACCCAGCTGCTGCTGACCGCCTCGGGTGGGCCCTTCCGCGGCTGGTCGGCGCGCGAGCTCGCCGCCGTGACCCCGGAGCAGGCCTGCGCCCACCCCAACTGGTCGATGGGGCGCAAGATCTCGGTGGACAGCGCCAGCCTGATGAACAAGGGGCTCGAGCTGATCGAGGCGTGCTGGCTCTTCGATGCCCGGCCCGACCAGGTGCAGGTGGTGGTGCATCCGCAGAGCGTGATCCACTCCATGGCCGCCTACAGCGACGGCTCGGTGCTCGCCCAGCTGGGCAACCCGGACATGCGCACGCCGATCGCCTACGGGCTCGCCTGGCCGGAGCGCATCGAGGCCGGGGTCGAGGCGCTGGACCTGTTCCAGGTCGCCCGGCTCGACTTCGAGCCCGCCGACGAGGCCGCCTTCCCCTGCCTGCGCCTGGCCCGCGAGGCCATGGCGGCGGGGGGCACGGCGCCGGCGGTGCTCAACGCCGCCAACGAGGTGGCGGTGGAGGCCTTCCTCGCCGGCCGCCTCGGCTTCACCGGCATCGGGGAGCTGGTGGCGCGGGTGCGCGACGCGCGCCCGGTGGAGGCCGTCCGCGACCTCGAGACCGTGCTGGCGGCCGATGCCCGCGCCCGGCAGGCGGCGCATGACTGGCTGGCGCGGCAATGACGCACGCGCCATGACGCTGTTGACTGCAAGGAGACTGCCGTGGGCCTGATCCAGAACGTGCTGGCCGTCATCGTGGTGCTTGGCCTGCTGATCACCTTTCACGAGTTCGGCCACTTCTGGGTCGCGCGACGCTGCGGCGTCAAGGTGCTGCGCTTCTCGGTGGGCTTCGGCAAGCCGCTCTGGTCGCGCCGCGACCGCCACGGCACCGAGTTCGCGGTGGCCGCCATCCCGCTGGGCGGCTACGTGAAGATGCTCGACGAGCGCGAGGGCCCCGTGGACCCCGCCGAGCGCCACCTCGCCTTCAACCACAAGACGGTCTGGCAGCGCATCGCGGTGGTCGCCGCCGGCCCGCTGGCCAACTTCCTGCTGGCCGTCGTCGCCTACTGGGCGCTGTTCGTGGCGGGCACCACCACGGTGGCCCCGGTGGTCGGCAGCGTGGCGCCGGACTCCCCGGCGAGCCAGGGCGGGCTCGCGCCGGGCCAGGAGATCACCGCGGTGCAGGGCGAGGCGGTGCGCTCCTGGGAGGAGATCAACCTCAAGCTGGTGTCAGCCATCGGCGAGAGCGGCGCGCTCGAGGTGGCGGCCCGCGACGACGTCACCGCCGCCCCCCGGACCTACCGGCTGCCGGTCGAGGCGTGGCTGGTGCGCCAGGACCCGCCGCGGCCCCTGGAGACCCTGGGCGTGACCCCCTGGCGCCCCGAGATCCCGGCGGTGCTGGGCCAGGTGGTCGAGGGCGAGGCCGCCGCCGCGGCCGGCCTCAGGGCCGGCGACGAGATCGTGGCGGTCGACGGCGCGCCGATGGCCGACTGGCCGGCCTTCGTCGAGCGCGTGCGCGCAAGCCCCGGCGAGACCCTCGAGGTCGCGGTGCGCCGCGACGGCGAGCGGCGCACCCTCTCGCTCACCCCCCGGCGTCGCCCGCAGGAGGCGGGGGAGGCCATCGGCTACATCGGCGCCGGCGCCGAGCCCGTCGCCTGGCCCGAGGCCTATCGCCGCGAGATCCGCTACGGGCCGCTGGCCGCGGTCGGCGAGTCCCTCGCGCGCACCGGCGAGATGACGGTGCTGACCCTGGGCGCCATCCGCAAGATGGTGGTGGGCCTGATCTCGCCGTCGAACCTCTCCGGTCCCATCACCATCGCCCGCATCGCCGGCGATTCGGCGCGCAGCGGGCTGGAGAGCTTCGTCGGCTTCCTGGCCTACCTCTCGATCAGCCTGGGGGTGCTCAACCTGCTGCCGATCCCGGTGCTCGACGGCGGCCACCTGCTCTACTACTTCGTCGAGGTGGTCCGCGGCCGTCCGGTCTCCGAGCAGGCCCAGGCGGTGGGATTGCGCATCGGCCTGGCCCTCGTCGGCACCCTGATGCTGATGGCGCTCTATTTCGACCTGATGCGGCTCTGGTAGCCGGGCGTCGGCTTGTCAGTGGCCATGACAAATGTATAAGGTGCCTGTCTGGACCGGACGGCAGACCAACGCGAGCGAATCGATTGCATGAAAATCAAGACCATCGGACTGGCGGCGCTGCTGCTTGCCGGTGCCCAGGCGGCACTGGCGAATCCCTTTGACGTTTCCGACATCAGGGTGGAAGGACTGCAGCGGGTCTCGCCCGCCTCCGTGTTCAACGCCTTCCCCGTCAGCGCCCGGGACCGGGTCGACGAGCGGGAACTGGCCGAGGCGGCTCGCGAGCTCTTCGCCACCGGCCTGTTCGAGGACGTGAGCCTCGCCCGAGAGGGCGACGTGCTGATCATCCAGGTGGTCGAGCGCCCGACACTGGCGCGGCTCGAGATCGAGGGCAACAGCCAGATCCCCGACGAGGATCTGCGCAACGGCCTCAAGCAGGCCGGCCTCAACGAGGGACAGGTGCTCAAGCTCTCCACCCTCGAGGAGATCCAGCGCGAGCTCGAGGGCGTCTACCAGTCCCAGGGTCGCTACAGCGCCCGCATCGAGACCTCCGTCGAGGAGGTGGGCGAAGGCCAGGTCCAGGTCAACATCGATATCGACGAGGGCGCGGTCGCCAAGATCCGCCAGATCAACATCGTCGGCAACCGCGACTTCGACGACGAGCGCTTGCGCGAGCTCTTCGAGCTCGAGGACTCCCCGGGCTGGTTCTTCGGCTGGTTCTCCAGCGACGAGTACTCCAGGGAGGCCCTGGCCGGCGACCTCGAGCGGCTGCGCTCCTTCTACCTCGACCGCGGCTACGTGAACTTCGCCATCGAGTCTTCCCAGGTCTCGATCAGCCCCGACAAGTCGAAGATCTTCGTCACCGTGAACATCGACGAGGGCCGCCAGTACCGCCTCGGCGACATCCGCTTCGCCGGTGACCTGCGCATGGCCGAGCGCGAGGCCCGGGAGTTGCTCGAGGTCGAGAGCGGCGAGATCTTCTCGCGCAGTGACGTCACTGCCTCCTCGGAGGCGCTGCGCTCGCGGCTCGGCGCCGAGGGCTTCGCCTTCGCCAATGTCGACGGGATTCCCGAGGTCGCTGCCGACGGCGATACCGTCGACCTGGTGTTCCGGGTCGAGCCCGGCCGTCGCGCCTATGTGCGGCGCATCGAGTTCACCGGCAACACCACCACCCAGGACGAGGTGCTGCGCCGGGAGATGATCCAGATGGAGGGCGCGCCGGCCTCCACCGAGTCGATCAGCCGCTCGAAGCAGCGCCTGGAGCGACTGGGCTTCTTCAAGCAGGTCAATGTCGAGACGCGGCCCGTGGCCGGCGAGCCCGACCAGCTCGACGTCACCTACACGGTGGAGGAGCAGCCGTCGGGGTCGATCTCGGCGAGCATCGGCTTCTCCCAGAGCGCCGGGGTGATCTATGGCGCCTCGCTCTCCCAGAACAACTTCCTGGGCACCGGCAACCGCGTCAACATCGGCGCCCAGCGCAGCGACACCTACACCAGCCTCAACTTCGGCTTCACCGATCCCTACTGGACCCTCGACGGCATCTCCCGCGGCTACAACCTCTTCTACCGCGAGACCGACTACGAGGATTCCGACATCTCGACCTATTCCACCGACTCCTTCGGTGGCGGCATCAACTTCGGCTACCCGATCAACGAGCTGACGCGGCTGAACTTCGGTGCCAGCGTCGAGGACCTGTCGATCCGGACCTACCGCGACACCTCCTCGGAGGTTCAGCGCTACGTCGACGACCAGGGCAGCGACGCCCAGAGCCTCAAGCTCTCGGCGAGCTGGACCCGCAACGACCTCAACCGCGGCATCATGCCCACCGCCGGCAACTACCAGCGGCTGTCGCTGGAGACCGCGGTGCCCGGCAGCGACGCCGAGTACTACAAGCTGCGCGCCCAGGCCCGCCAGATCTTCCCGTTCAACGAGGAGCAGACCTGGGGGCTGAAGTTCAGCGGCGAGCTGGGCTATGCCGATACCGTCGGCAACGACCCCTATCCGTTCTACGAGAACTTCTTCTCCGGCGGCCTCGGCTCGGTACGCGGCTTCACCGGCAATACCCTGGGGCCGGCCACCACCGAGCGTGCCGGTGGCGACGATCGCACCCTGGGCGGCAACGTGCTGGTGGAGGGCAGCGCCGAGGTGCTCTTCCCGGTGCCCTTCGTCGAGGACCAGCGCTCGCTGCAGGCCTCGCTGTTCATCGATGCCGGCAACACCTTCCTCACCGACTGCTACCCAGTGCTCGACGAGGACGCCGACCGCCAGCGCTGCGAGTCCGGCGTGGACCTGGGCGAGCTGCGCTACAGCGCCGGCCTCGGCCTCTCCTGGCTGACGCCGGTGGGGCCGCTGACCTTCAGCGTCGCCGAGCCGATCAACGACAAGGACGGGGACGATACCCAGTTCTTCCAATTCTCCCTGGGTCAGACCTTCTGATCCGGCTCGCCGAGGAATCTCGCCGCATGCGCACGCTCACCGCCGCCCTCTGCCTCGGCCTGCTGGTCGCCGCCACCGCGCCGGCCCGGGCCGCCGAGGTGGCGGTGCTCGACTGGCGCGCCGCGCTGATGGACAGCGACGCCGCCGAGCGGGCCATGAGCGCGCTGCGCACGCGCCTCGCCGACCGCCAGCAGGAGGCCAGCGCCCTGGGCGAGGAGCTCCAGGGCATGCAGCAGCGCCTCGAGGGAGAGGGCATGACCGAGACCGCGCGGCGCACCACCCTCCAGGCGTTCCAGGAGAAGGGGCAGCGCTTCGAGCGGCTGCACCGGGAGATCGCCCAGGCGCGCCACGAGGCCGAGCAGGCCTTCCTCCAGCAGGCCGAGCCGAGGCTGGACCAGGCGGTCCGGCAGGTCATCGAACGTCATGGCGTCGCGGTGCTGGTGGACCCCAATGGCGTGCTGCATGCCGACCAGGACCTGCAGGACCTGACCGGCGAGGTCACCGCGCGCCTCAATGCCCTCGACTGAGCCGGCCGTCCCTACCACGATAGTGAGTCCCCATGAATCAAGACGCCCGAACCCTCACACTGGCCGAGATCGCCGAGCGCCTGGGAGCCCGCCTCAAGGGCGACGGCGAGCGGCGGGTAAGCGGCCTGGCCACGCTGCGTGACGCCACGCCGGACCAGGTGGCCTTCCTCGCCAACCGTGCCTACCTCAAGGACCTGCCTTCCACCCGTGCCGCCGCGGTGCTGCTGGCGCCCGCTCACGGCGAGGCCTGCCCGGTGGCGTGCCTGGAGCTGGACAATCCCTACCTCGGCTACGCGGAGCTGTCGCGCCTCTTCGACCCCCTGGTCGGGCGCACGCCCTCGGGTACCCACCCCACGGCGGTGGTCGCCGATGACGTCACCCTGGGCGACAACGTCGCCATCGGGCCCCAGGCGGTGATCGAGGCCGGGGTCACCCTGGGCGACGACGTCGTCATCGGCGCCGGCTGCGTGGTGGGGGCGGACTCGCGCATCGGCGCCGGCTCGCGCCTGCACGCCAACGTCACGGTCTGCCACGGGGTGGTGATCGGCCAGCGGGCGATCCTGCACAGCGGCTGCGTGATCGGCGGCGACGGCTTCGGCTTCGCCCACGACGGCGGGCGCTGGCACAAGATCGCCCAGCTGGGCGGCGTGGTGCTGGGCGACGACGTCGAGATCGGCAGCTGCTCGAGCATCGACCGCGGCGCCCTGGGCGACACCGTGATCGGCGACGACGTCAAGATCGACAGCCAGGTGCAGATCGCCCACAACGTGCAGATCGGCGACCACAGCGCCCTGGCCGGCTGCGTAGGCATCGCCGGCTCCACCCGGGTGGGCAAGCACTGCATGCTGGGCGGTGGCGTGGGGCTCTCCGGCCACCTGACCATCGCCGACGGGGTGCAGGTCACCGGCATGAGCCTCGTCACCAACTCGATTCCCGAGCCCGGCATCTACTCGTCCGGCACCGGGGCCATGGACAACGCCCAGTGGCGGCGCAACGCGGTGCGCTTCAAGCAGCTCGACGACATCGCTCGGCGCCTGTCGCGGCTCGAGAAGGTCGGTCGCGGCGGTTGAGGCCCGATCATAGGGCGGTATAATCCACTGCCTGTCGCTGCCGGCGCCCGAGCGCCGGCCGTGCCCCTCTCCGGACGGGCATCCTGTCATTTCAGAGGTCGCTACGATGGTAATGGACATCAACGAGATTCGTGAGTATCTGCCCCACCGCTACCCCTTCCTGCTGGTGGATCGGGTCACGGAGCTCACGCTGGGAGAATCCATCGTTGCCTACAAGAATGTCAGCGTGAACGAGCCCTTCTTCAACGGCCACTTCCCGCACCACCCGATCATGCCCGGCGTGCTGGTGGTCGAGGCCCTGGCCCAGGCCTGCGGCATTCTCGGCTTCAAGACCGTCAACAAGCTGCCCGCCGACGGCTACGTCTACTACCTCGTGGCCAGCGACAACGTGCGCTTCAAGCGGCCGGTGATGCCCGGCGACCAGCTGGTGCTCGAGGCCCGGGTCGAGCGCACCAAGCGCGGCATCTGGAAGTTCATCTGCCGCGCCACCGTGGGCGGCGAGGTGGCCTGCGAGGCCGACATCACCTGTGCCGAGAGGAAGGTCGCTTGATACACCCCACCGCCCTCATCGACCCCGCGGCGCGCCTGGCCGATGATGTCGAGGTCGGCCCCTTCAGCGTGATCGGGGCCGATGTCGAGATCGGGCCCGGCAGCCGCATCGGCCCCCATGTCGTGATCAAGGGCCCCACCGTGCTGGGCGCGCGCACCCGCGTCTTCCAGTTCGCCTCGGTGGGCGAGGACTGCCAGGACAAGAAGTACGCCGGCGAGCCGACCCGCCTGGTGATGGGCGATGACAACGTCATCCGCGAGGGGGTGACCCTGCACCGCGGTACCGTCCAGGATCGCGGCGAGACCGTCATCGGCTCGCGCAACCTCTTCATGGCCTACGCCCACGTCGGTCACGACTGCGTGATCGGCAACGACGGCATCTTCGCCAACCAGGTGACCCTGGCCGGCCACGTGAAGATCGGCGACTTCGTGATCCTCGGCGGGCTCTCGGCGGTCCACCAGTTCTGCCACTTCGGCGACCACGCCATGGCCGGCGGCGGCTCGATCATCACCAAGGACACGCCGGCCTACGTGATGATCAACGGCAACCCCGCCCAGGCCCACGGCCTCAACCTGGTGGGGCTCAAGCGCCGTGGCTTCTCCAAGGAGGCCATCCGCGGCCTGAGCGAGGCCTACAAGCTGGTCTATCGCCAGGGGCTGACCATCGACCAGGCGCTCGAACAGATCCGTGCCAGCTACGCGCTGCCCGAGACCGAGGCCTTCGCCGCCTCCATCGAGGCCTCGACCCGCGGCATCGTCCGCTGAGGTGGCCGAGGGCATGACGGTCCGCCGCGTCTATCTCGTCGCCGGCGAGCTCTCCGGCGACATCCTCGGGGCCGGCCTGATGCGCGCGCTCAAGGCGCGCCATCCGGGCGTCGAGTTCCGCGGCATCGGTGGCCCGCGCATGATCGCCGAGGGCATCGACAGCCGCTATCCCCTGGAGACGCTCTCGGTGATGGGCCTGGTGGAGGTGCTCAAGCACCTGCCGGGGCTCGTCAAGGTGCGCCGCACGCTGAAGCGCGACGCGCTGGCCTGGCGGCCGGACATCATGGTCGGCATCGACGCCCCGGACTTCAACCTGGGCCTCGAGCGGCAGCTGCGCGAGGCCGGCCTCACCACCGCCCACTACGTCAGCCCCTCCGTCTGGGCCTGGCGCCAGGGGCGCGTCAAGGGCATCAGTCGTTCCGTCGACGCCATGCTCACCTTCCTGCCCTTCGAGGCGGCCTTCTACGCCCGCCACCGCGTGCCGGTGGCCTTCGTCGGCCATCCGCTGGCCGACGAGCTGCCGCTGGCCAACGACCGGCAGGGCGCCCGGGCGGCCCTGGGGCTGTCGGCGCCGGAGTCGGGCGGGGCGCTGCTGGCGGTGCTGCCCGGTTCCCGGGCCAACGAGATCCGCTTCCTCGGCGCGACCTTCCTCGACGCCGTGGAGCGCCTCTGCCGGGAGCGCCCGGCGCTCTCGGTGGTGATTCCCGCCGCCACCCCGGCGCGGCGCGGTGAGCTCGAGGCGCTGCTTGCGACGCGCCCGGCCCTCGCGGGGCGCGTGACCCTGCTCGACGGGCAGTCGCGGGAGGCCATGGTGGCCGCGGATGCCGTGCTGCTCGCCTCGGGCACCGCGGCGCTCGAGGCGATGCTCTGCCATCGGGCGATGGTGGTGGCCTACAGGATGGCGCCGACGACCCACTGGCTGGCCAAGCGCCTGGTCCATACCGAATGGATCTCGCTGCCCAACCTGATCGCCCGGGAGACCCTGGTACCGGAGCTGATCCAGGACGCGGCGAGCCCCGATGCCATCGCCGAGCGCCTCGGGGCCCTGCTCGATGACGAGGCCGGCCGCCGGGCCCTGGAGGCGCGCTTCGCCGAGATGCACGCGGCCCTGCAGCGCGACGCCAGTCGCCGCGCCAGCGAGACCATCGAGGCGCTGGTGGCGGGGCGGGCCCTGCCGGCCAGCGTGGCCCCCGAGGCGGGCGAGGCCGCCCTCGGCGAAGGCGAACGATGACCGCGCGTCAGAAAGACCAGGTAGTGAAAGACAAGGCGCCGCCGCCACTTGTGATCGACTACGCCGGCGACCGGCTGGCCGGGGTCGATGAGGTAGGCCGCGGCCCGTTGGTCGGCCCGGTGGTCGCCGCGGCGGTGATCCTCGATCCCGCGCGGCCCATCGAGGGGCTCGCCGACTCCAAGAAGCTGACCGCCAAGCGCCGCGAGGCACTGGCCGCCGAGATCCGCGAGCGGGCGTTGGCCTTCGCCCTGGCCGAGGCGAGCGCCGCCGAGGTCGACGCGCTCAACGTCTTCCACGCGACCCATCTCGCCATGCGCCGGGCCATCGATGCCCTGGCGCCGGCGGCCGAATACCTGCTGGTGGACGGCAATCGCCTGCCCGGGCATCATGTGCCCGGCCAGGCGGTGGTCAAGGGCGATGCCCGCCACCCGGCCATCGCCGCCGCCTCGATCCTCGCCAAGGTCGAGCGCGACGCCGGCATGCTGGCCCTCGATGCCCGGCATCCCGACTACGGCTTCGCCCGCCACAAGGGCTACCCGACCCGCGAGCACCTGGCCGCCCTGGAGCGCCTCGGCGCGCTGCCCGAACACCGCCGCTCCTTCGGTCCGGTCAAGCGCCAGCTGGCGCTGTTCTAGACTGATGAGTCGCCCCTGATAGCGAGGGGCGCCGGGGGTAGGCCGAAGGGGAGGTCCGATTCCAGGGAAGGAATCGGTAGCGTACAAGGAGGTATCCACAGCGCCTCCCCGCAGGCCTATCGCCGGATCAGTCCCGAGCGTGGCAGGACGCTGAAGCTTTAGCCTTAACGTCGTTCTCCTAGCCTGAATAATTCCGTGTCGACCATTTTCCGCCAAGCCTCGAGCCCATTATGACCACGCCCTTCGTTCATCTCCGCGTCCACAGCGAATTCTCCCTGGTCGACGGCCTGGTGCGTCTCAAGCCGCTGATCAAGGCCGCCGTGGCCCAGGACCTGCCGGCCGTGACGCTGACCGACGAGGCGAACCTCTTCGCCCTGGTCAAGTTTTACACGGGCGCCCAGGGCGCCGGGCTCAAGCCGATCATCGGCAGCGACCTGTGGCTCGCCAATCCCCACGACGAGGCGCACCCCTATCGCCTGACCCTGCTGGCCATGGACGACACCGGCTATCGCAACCTCACCGAGCTGATCTCCCGGGGCTGGATGCACGGCCAGCGCCAGGGCCAGGCGCTGCTCGACAAGGCCTGGGTGCTCGAGCAGAGCGAAGGGCTGATCGCGCTCTCCGGCGGCCGGGAGGGGGAGGTGGGGCGCCACCTGCTCAGCGACCACCACGACGAGGCCCGAGTGCTGCTCGCGGAGTGGAATGCCGCCTTCCCGGGGCGCTTCTACCTCGAGCTGACCCGCACCGGGCGTCCCCTGGAGGAGGAGTGCGTGCACCTCTCGGTGGACCTCGCCGTCGAGACCGGCACCCCGGTGGTGGCCACCAACGACGTGCGCTTCCTCGAGCGCGAGGACTTCTGGGCCCACGAGACCCGGGTCGCCATCGGCGAGGGCAAGGCGCTGGACGACAAGCGCCGCGAGCGCCGCTACACCGAGGAGCAGTACCTCAAGAGCCCCGAGGAGATGGCCGAGCTGTTCGCCGACATCCCCGAGGCGATCGAGAACAGCGTGATGATCGCGGCGCGTTGCAACGTCGACGTGCGCCTGGGCGAGATCTTCCTGCCCGAGTTCGAGATCCCCGAGGGCATGACCCAGGACGAGTTCTTCCGCAAGGTCTCCCATGACGGCCTGACCGAGCGCCTGGACTTCCTCTACCCGGCCGAGCGCTACCCCCGCGACGGCCAGGAGTATGCCGAGATCGACGCCCGCTATCGCCAGCGGCTCGACTTCGAGCTCGACATCATCATCCAGATGGGCTTCCCCGGCTACTTCCTGATCGTGATGGACTTCATCCAGTGGGCCAAGGACAACGATGTCCCCGTTGGCCCGGGGCGCGGCTCCGGTGCCGGCTCGCTGGTCGCCTACGCCCAGAAGATCACCGACCTCGACCCCATCGGCTACGACCTGCTCTTCGAGCGCTTCCTCAACCCCGAGCGGGTCTCGATGCCCGACTTCGACGTCGACTTCTGCATGGAGAAGCGCGACCGCGTGATCGACTACGTGGCCGACCGCTACGGCCGTGACGCCGTCTCGCAGATCGTCACCTTCGGCACCATGGCCGCCAAGGCGGTGGTGCGCGACGTGGCCCGCGCCCAAGGCAAGCCCTATTCGCTCGGCGACAAGCTCTCCAAGCTGATCCCCTTCGAGGTCGGCATGACCCTGGCCAAGGCGCTGGAGGCCGAACCGGCGCTCAAGGAGTTCCTCGAGGCCGACGACGAGGCCGCCGAGATCTGGGAGATGGCCCTGAAGCTCGAGGGCATCACCCGGGGCACCGGCAAGCACGCCGGCGGCGTGGTGATCGCGCCGACCAAGCTCACCGACTTCTCGCCGCTGCTCTGCGACGAGGAGGGCAACGGCCTGGTGGTGCAGTTCGACAAGAACGACATCGAGGACGCGGGCCTGGTCAAGTTCGACTTCCTGGGCCTGCGCACCCTGACCATCATCGACTGGGCGCTGGAGATGGTCGACAAGGTGCGCGCCGTCGAGGGGCAGGGGCCGCTTAACATCGACACCATCCCGCTCGACGACGCCCCGACCTTCGAGATGCTCAAGAAGGCCGAGACCACGGCGGTCTTCCAGCTCGAATCCCGCGGCATGAAGGAGCTGATCAAGCGCCTGCTGCCCGATTCGCTGGAGGACATGATCGCCCTGGTGGCGCTGTTCCGTCCCGGCCCGCTGCAGTCGGGCATGGTCGACGACTTCATCAACCGCAAGCACGGCCGGGCGGAGATCTCCTACCCCCACCCGGACTACCAGCACGAGCTCCTGAAGCCGGTGCTCGGGCCCACCTACGGCATCATCCTCTACCAGGAGCAGGTGATGCAGATCGCCCAGGTGATGGCGGGCTACTCCCTGGGCCAGGCCGACATGCTGCGCCGCGCCATGGGCAAGAAGAAGCCCGAGGAGATGGCCAAGCAGCGCGCCGGCTTCATGGAGGGCTGCGCGGCCAACGGCATCGACAAGGACCTCGCCGGCAACATCTTCGACCTGGTGGAGAAATTCGCCGGCTACGGCTTCAACAAGTCGCACTCGGCGGCCTATGCGTTGGTCTCCTACCAGACCGCCTGGCTCAAGGCCCACTATCCGGGGCCCTTCATGGCCGCGGTGATGTCCACCGAGATGGACAACCTCGACAAGGTGGTGCCGCTGATCGAGGAGTGTCGCCACCTCGGGCTCACGGTGACCCCGCCGGACGTCAACGTCGGTGGCTACAAGTTCACCGTCGACGAGCAGGCGCGGGTGGTCTATGGCCTCGGCGCGATCCGCGGCGTCGGCGAGGGGCCCATCGGCGCCATCGTCGAGGCCCGCGAGGCGGACGGCCCCTTCACGGACCTCTTCGACTTCTGCAAGCGGGTCGACCCCAAGCGCATGAACAAGCGCACCCTGGAGGCGCTGATCCGCTCCGGGGCGCTGGACAACCTCGGGCCGAGCCGGGCGGTGCTCACCGCGGCGCTGGAGGACGCCCTCAAGGCCGCGGCCCAGAACCAGACCAACCAGAACCTCGGCATGATGGACATGTTCGGCGAGGCCTTCGCCGCGCCGGAGGAGGGCGAGCGGGACGCCTACGCCGATTATCGCCAGGCCCGGGAGTGGACCGACAAGGAGCGCCTGGCCGGCGAGAAGGATACCCTGGGGCTCTACCTCACCGGGCACCCCATCGACGAGTACGAGCAGGAGCTTTCGCGCTTCGTCTCCACCCGCATCGGCGACCTCAAGCCGTCCCGGGAGCCCCAGCGCGTCGCCGGGCTGGTGGTCGGGGTGCGCACCATGAAGTCCAAGCGCGGCGACACCATGGCCTTCCTGACCCTGGACGATCGCACCGGGCGCATCGAGGCGTCGCTGTTCGGCGAGCTCTTCGACCAGCTGCGCGGCCGCCTCGAGGCCGACCAGGTGATGATCGTCGAGGGCGAGGTGTCCAGCGACGACTACTCCGGCGGGCTGCGCCTGCGGGGCAAGGAGGTCACCCCCATGGTCGAGGCGCGCAGCCGCTTCGGCCAGGCGGTGGAGCTCTCCCTGGACGGCGAGCGCCTCAACGGCCGCCTGGTGGACAGCCTGCGCGCGAGCCTCGCGCCCTACTGCGACGAGGCGGGCCTGCCGGTGCGCCTCAAGTACCGCAACGCCGAGGCCTCGGGCTGGCTGGAGCTCGCCGAGGCGTGGCGGGTCACCCCCTCCGACGAGCTGCTCACGGGGCTGCGCGAGGTGCAGGGGCAGAACGGCGTGCGGCTGAAGTACCGCTAACCACAGAAGAATCCGGGAGCGAGCTGGGGGAAGTTGGCGAGAGCGCTGCCGGCGACGGCGCTCCAGGGAGGCGCTGTGAACCCCTCCCTGGGCGCTACATTTGCCATCCCTGGCAAATGACCTCCCTTGTGCGCCGTCCCCGGCACTCCTGGTTCCGACGCTACCCGCTGCTGCCTTGCGCCTTGCGTTGAGGGTGCGATAATGCTCGTCACGCGCAATTTTTTGGCATCGCCCTCCCGGGTCGGAGGGGCGATGAAACTCGACAAGGCGTCTGGCCAATGAACCCCAACTATCTCGATTTCGAACAGCCCATTGCCGAGCTCCAGGCCAAGATCGAGGAGCTGCGGCTGGTCGGCAACGACAGCCAGGTCAATCTCAGCGATGAGATCTGCCGCCTCGAGGAGAAGAGCCGCAAGCTCACCGAGTCCATCTTCAAGGACCTCTCCCCCTGGCAGGTCTCCCAGCTCTCTCGCCACCCCCAGCGGCCCTACACCCTGGACTACCTCGAGCACGTCTTCACTGACTTCGACGAGCTCCACGGCGATCGCCACTTCGCCGATGATGCCGCCATCGTCGGCGGGATCGCGCGGCTGGACGACAAGCCGGTGATGGTGATCGGCCACCAGAAGGGCCGCGACGTGAAGGAGAAGGTGCGCCGCAACTTCGGCATGCCGCGTCCCGAGGGGTATCGCAAGGCGTGCCGGCTGATGGAGATGGCCGAGCGCTTCAGGATGCCGGTGCTGACCTTCATCGACACCCCCGGCGCCTATCCCGGCATCGACGCCGAGGAGCGCGGCCAGTCCGAGGCGATCGCCTACAACCTCGCCGTGATGTCGCGCCTCAAGACCCCGATCCTCGCCACCGTGGTGGGCGAGGGCGGCTCCGGCGGGGCGCTGGCCATCGGCGTGTGCGACGAGCTCGCCATGCTGCAGTACTCCACCTACTCGGTGATCTCCCCCGAGGGCTGCGCCTCCATCCTCTGGAAGAGCGCCGAGAAGGCCCCCGACGCGGCCCAGGCCATGGGCATCACCGCCGAGCGCCTCAAGGAACTGGGCCTGGTCGATACCCTGATCGCGGAGCCCCTGGGCGGCGCCCACCGCCACCCGGCGGACACCGCCGAGCGCATCAAGGCCTCGCTGATGGCGAGCCTCGAGCGCCTCGAGGCGATGGACATGGATAGCCTGCTCGAGCGCCGCTACGAGCGCCTGCTGAGCTACGGCGCCCCGGTGTAAGCCCGCGTGCGCGACTCAGGCGCGCTGCAGTCCATGATCGACGACGCCCTGGCGGGAACCCCGCCGGGGCGTTGTGTCTGGATCGCCCTCTCGGGCGGCCTGGACTCCTCGCTGCTGCTGACCCTGGCGGCCGACGCCTGTCGTCGCCATCCCCGCCCGCTGCGCGCCCTGCACGTCCACCATGGCCTGCAGGCCGCCGCCGACGACTTCGAACGCCACTGCCGCCGGCTCGCCTCGCGGCTCGGCGTGCCGCTCTGGGTCGAGCGCGTCGAGGTCGACCTCGCGGCCGGACAGGGCCTGGAGGGCGCCGCCCGGGAGGCGCGCTACGCCGCCTTCGCCCGACGCCCGGCACCGGGCGAGGCGCTGTGGCTGGCCCAGCACGCCGACGACCAGGCCGAGACCCTGCTGCTGGCCGCCCTGCGCGGCAGCGGAGTGCGCGGCCTGGCCGCCATGCCGGCGGGGCGGGACGGTCAGGGGGTGCGCCTCGCGAGGCCGCTGCTCGACGCCTCGCGCGCCGCCCTCGAGGCCGAGGCGGCGCGCTGCGGGCTCGCCTGGGTGGAGGATCCCAGCAACGCCGACGAGCGCCTGGATCGTAACTTCCTGCGCCGGCGCGTGCTGCCGCTGCTCGAGACCCGCTGGCCCGCGGCCGGCCGGCGCCTCGCGCGCAGCGCGGCGCTGGCCGGCGAGGCCGACGGCCTGCTCGACGAGCTCGCCGCGCTGGACCTCGACCGGCTCGGCGGCGAGCCCGCCCGGCTGCCGGTGGACGCGCTCCGGGCGCTCTCCGCGCCCCGCCGCCGGCTGCTGATCCGCCACGCCTGCCAGCGCCTGACGCTCTCGACTCCGCCCGCCCGGCGCCTCGCGGCGCTGCTCGTCCAGCTCGAGGCGCGAGGGGATGGCGAGGTGCGGGTGGCCTGGCCCGGCGCCGAGGCGCGGGTCTGGCGCGGCCGGCTCTACCTGCTGAGCCCCGGCGAGGCGGGCATGACGGACGAGGACCGGGGCGAGTGGCCGGTGGCCTGGGACGGGCGGGCGCCGCTCGTCACGCCCCTGGGCGCATGGCGGGTGGGGCTGCGGCGGGACGACGGCGCGCCGGTGCGCCTGCGGGTGATGCCGCGCCGGGGCGGCGAGCGGCTGCGGCTTGTCGGGCGCGGCCGGCGCGACCTCAAGCGCCTGCTGCAGGAGCTCGACGTGCCGCCCTGGGAGCGCGGGCGGCTGCTGGTGGTCCATCACGACCAGGCGGCGGTGGCGGTGCTGTCGCCCTCGGGGCGCTGGCGGCTCGTGGCCGAGGGGTGGTCAGTCGCGTGACAGCGTCAGCGTGAAGCCGGCGGCCGCCTGGTAGTCGACCTCCTGCTCCAGGTCGTTGAGCAGCAGGGCGGGGTCCTCCTCGCCGGCGAGGCTCAGGTGCAGCGCCTCGCCGTCGGCCACGAGGCCCGGCACCTCGGGGGGCTGCTCGGGGCGGGAGTGGTTGATCAGCACGGCCAGGCGCAGCAGGCGGGCCAGCCGGGCGTGGGAATGCTGCTCGCCGGTCGGCAGCGCCTGCCACTCCTTGACCGGGAACTTGCGGCGGTGGGCGCGCACCAGGAAGGCCAGCAGCCGCTGCTCCGGGCGCGAGAAGCCGGCCAGGTCGGAGTGCTCCAGCAGGTAGGCGCCGTGGCGGTGGAACTGGCTGTGGGAGATCGCCAGGCCGATCTCGTGGAGCCGGCTTGCCCAGTCGAGGAAGCGGAGCTCGTCGTCGTCCAGCGCCCAGGCCTCCCGCACCTGCTCGCCGAGCGCCAGGGCCGTAGCGGCCACGTGCTCGGCCTGGCGTGCGTCGACCCGGTAGTTGCGGGCCAGGCCGTCCAGGGTCTTGAGTCGCGAATCCTCGGGGCTGCGGCGGCCCGCCATGTCGTAGAGTACTCCTTCGCGCAGGGCGCCGTCGGCGTAGCGCATCTGCTCCAGGTCGAAGGCCTCGAAGATGGCGCCGAGGATCGCGATGCCGGCGGGGAAGACGCTGGCGCGGTCCTCCTTGAGGCCGTCCAGGGCCACCTTGTCCAGGCGCTTGAACTTGAGCAGCCGCTTGCGCAGGTCCTGAAGGCCCTGGCGGGTGATCACCCCCTCGGGCCCCTTGCCCGCCGCCGCGATCACCGCGGCGGCGGCCTTGATGGTGCCGCTGGAGCCCACCGGGTCGCTCCAGCCCAGGCGCTGGTAGGGGCGCCGGATGTTGGCCAGCTCCGAGAGGGCGGCGAGCTCGGCGCGGCGCATGCGCTTCTCGCTGAGCTCGCCGCCGCCGAAGAAGCGCCGGGTGAAGGTGACGCAGCCCATCTGCAGGCTCTCCAGGGCCAGCGGCTCGAACTGCTCGCCGATGATGAACTCCGTGGAGCCGCCGCCGATGTCGACGATCAGCCGGCGGCCATCCTCGGCCACCGCATGGGCCGCGCCCAGGTAGATCAGGCGCGCCTCCTCGCGGCCGGCGATGATCTCGATGCGGGTGCCCAGCAGGGCCTCGGCGCGGTCGATCAGCGCCTGGCTGTTGCGCGCGTCGCGCAGGGCATTGGTGCCGACGACCCGCAGGTCGCGGCGGGCGATGCCCTCGAGGAAGGGAGCGAAGCGGGCCAGGCAGTCCAGCGCCCGGGTCATGGCGTCCTCGCGCAGCAGGCCCTCCTCGTCGAGCCCGGCGGCCAGCTGGACCTTCTCGCCCAGGCGGGCGACCACCTGCAGCCGATCGTCCTGGTAGTTGGCGACCAGCAGGTGGAAGCTGTTGGAGCCGAGATCGATGGCGGCGAGGCGGCGGGGCTCGGCGGCGATCGCGGGGTCGCTCGCGGTGGCGGAGAACCGGTCCGTTGGCACTGTCATGGCGAGTCCTGCGTGGGTGATGGGAAGGAGGTTGCGGGTGCCATCCGACGTTGTCAATTGTCCCGCGGCGGGCGGCGCGGCGAGGCTTGCGTTTGCTGGCGCCCTTGACTAATATCGGGGCGTTCGCCTGTTCCGAATGCTTCACGACCGTCTTACGGCGTTCCCGTCGCGGTCAGTTTCCAAGTCGTCAGACAGCCCACTGCTTCAGCCTGCGATCCCGGCGTCACGCCCGGCATCGCTGATCAGGCGAAAACGAACCTGCTTCCTCGCTTCCGATATCGGCCCGGCACCCCTCCTGATGGCGGCTGCCCGCCCAGGCCATTCGATGCTTCACGACGAGAGGTAGCCTGTCCGGGCTCTGAACGCATCCACAGGGCGTCATCGTCTCGCCTCCTGTCTTTCCTCACGGCGCACTGCCGCCCGGCTTCCACGAGCAAATTCTGAACACACCGATGAATCTTACCGAACTCAAGCAAAAGCCAGTGCCGGAGCTTCTGGAGATCGCCCGCGAGATGGGCATCGACAACCTGGCGCGCTCCCGCAAGCAGGACATCATCTTCGCCATCCTCAAGAAGCATGCCAAGAGCGGTGAGCCGATCTACGGTGATGGCGTGCTGGAGATCCTGCAGGACGGATTCGGCTTCCTGCGCAGCGCCGACAGCTCCTACCTGGCCGGCCCCGACGACATCTACGTCTCGCCGTCGCAGATTCGCCGCTTCAACCTGCGCAAGGGCGACTCCATTTCCGGCAAGATTCGTCCGCCCAAGGAGGGGGAGCGCTACTTCGCGCTGTTGAAGGTCAGCGAGATCAACTTCGACAAGCCGGAGAACGCCAAGCACAAGATCCTCTTCGAGAACCTCACGCCGCTGTTCCCCCAGGAGCGGCTGCGCATGGAGATCGGCAACGGCTCCACCGAGGATCTCACCGCGCGGATCATCGATCTGACCGCGCCCATCGGCAAGGGCCAGCGCGGCCTGCTGGTCTCCCCGCCCAAGGCGGGCAAGACCCTGATGCTGCAGAACATCGCCACCTCGATCACGCGCAACAATCCCGAGTGCCACCTGATCGTGCTGCTGATCGACGAGCGCCCCGAGGAGGTGACGGAGATGTCGCGCACGGTGCGCGGCGAGGTGGTGGCCTCGACCTTCGACGAGCCGCCGGCCCGCCACGTGCAGGTCGCCGAGATGGTCATCGAGAAGGCCAAGCGCCTGGTCGAGCACAAGAAGGACGTGGTGATCCTGCTCGACTCCATCACCCGCCTGGCGCGCGCCTACAACACCGTGGTGCCGAGTTCCGGCAAGGTGCTGACCGGTGGCGTCGACGCCCACGCCCTCGAGAAGCCCAAGCGCTTCTTCGGTGCGGCGCGCAACATCGAGGAGGGCGGCAGCCTGACCATCATCGCCACGGCGCTGGTCGACACCGGCTCCAAGATGGACGAGGTGATCTTCGAGGAGTTCAAGGGCACCGGCAACATGGAGGCCCACCTCGACCGCAAGCTGGCCGAGCGCCGCGTCTACCCGGCGATGAACATCCGCCGCAGCGGCACCCGCCGCGAGGACCTGATCGCCTCCGAGGACGAGATGCAGCGCATGTGGATCCTGCGCAAGCTGCTCAATCCCATGGAGGATACCGCCGCCACCGAGTTCCTGATCGACCGCCTGAAGGACACCAAGACCAACCTGGAGTTCTTCGAGGCCATGAAGCGGCGTTGACCCGCGGCCGCGCGACCACGGTGCAGAAAAGCTGTGCAAGCGTTGTACGGGGAATGGGAGGGGCAGCATGCTATGCTGCCCCTCTTGTCATTCTGGAACCGGGACAGCCGAATGAAGTACCAGGACCTTCGCGAATTCATCGCGGTGCTCGAGGAGCAGGGCGAGCTCACCCGCGTCACCGCCGAGGTGGACCCCTACCTCGAGATCACCGAGATCTGCGACCGCACCCTGCGGGCCGGCGGGCCGGCGCTGCTGTTCGAGAACGTCAAGGGCCACGACATGCCGCTGCTCGGCAACCTCTTCGGCACGCCGAAGCGGGTGGCGATGGGCATGGGACAGGACTCGGTGGCCGCGCTGCGCGAGGTGGGCGAGCTGCTGGCCTTCCTCAAGGAGCCGGAGCCCCCCAAGGGCTTCCGCGACGCCTGGAGCAAGCTGCCGATCTTCAAGCAGGTGATGAGCATGGGGCCGAAGACGGTGCGCCGGGCCCCGGTCCAGGCGCGCGTCTTCGAGGGCGACGAGGTCGACCTCGACCGCCTGCCGATCCAGCACTGCTGGCCGGGCGACGCCGCGCCGCTGGTCACCTGGCCGCTGGTGATCACCAAGGGGCCCCGGAAGGCTCGCCAGAACCTCGGCATCTACCGCCAGCAGAAGCTCGGCCGGAACCGGCTGATCATGCGCTGGCTCTCCCATCGCGGCGGGGCGCTCGACTTCCAGGAGTTCCAGCAGGCGCATCCCGGCGAGCCCTTCCCGGTGGCGGTGGCGCTGGGCGCCGACCCGGCCACCATCCTCGGCGCCGTGACGCCGGTCCCGGACTCGCTTTCCGAGTACGCCTTCGCCGGGCTCCTGCGCGGCTCGCGTACCGAGCTCGTCAGGTGCGGCCACGCCGACCTCGAGGTGCCGGCCTCCGCCGAGATCATCCTCGAGGGTTTCATCTACCCGGATGACATGGCGCCCGAGGGGCCCTACGGCGATCACACCGGCTACTACAACGAGGTCGAGCAGTTCCCGGTCTTCACGGTGACGCGCATGACCATGCGCGAGAACGCCATCTATCACTCCACCTATACCGGCCGGCCCCCCGACGAGCCGGCGATCCTGGGACTGGCGCTCAACGAGGTGTTCGTGCCGATCCTGCGCCGGCAGTTTCCCGAGATCGTCGACTTCTACCTGCCCCCCGAGGGCTGCTCCTACCGCATGGCGGTGGTGACCATGAAGAAGCAGTACCCGGGGCATGCCAAGCGGGTGATGATGGGGGTGTGGAGCTTCCTGCGCCAGTTCATGTACACCAAGTTCGTGGTGGTGCTCGACGACGACGTCGACGCCCGGGACTGGCAGGATGTGATCTGGGCCATCACCACCCGCATGGACCCGGCGCGGGACACGGTGATGGTGGAGAACACCCCCATCGACTACCTGGATTTCGCCTCCCCCGTGGCGGGGCTCGGTTCCAAGTTGGGCCTCGACGCGACCAGCAAGTGGCCCGGTGAGACCGACCGCGAGTGGGGCACGCCCATCGTCATGGACGAGGCCGTCAAGGCCCGCGTCAGCGACCGCTGGGACGACCTGGGCATCACGCTTCCCCCTGACAACGACACGAGGCATTCATGACGCCAAGGACCCTGACCTTCCTGGTCACCGAGGTCGAGGACCTCACCCCCGACGTCTTCCGCGTCCGGCTCGAGGGCCGCGCCGAGGCCGTGGCCCACGCCCCCGGCCAGTACCTGGAGCTCAAGCTCGCCGAGGACGTCTGGGTCCCCTTCTCCATCGCCAACGCCCACGCCGGCGACGGCGCCATCGAACTGCATATCCAGCACTGGCCGGAGCGCGACAACTCGGCGCGGCTGCGCGAGCTGATGCAGGTCGCCGAACGGCTGACCGTGCGCCTGCCCGGGGGCGACTGCGTGCTGGACCCGGACAGCACGCGCCCGCTGCTGCTGGTCGCCGCCGGCACCGGCTTCTCGCAGATGAAGGCGATCGTCGAGGCGGCCCTGCACGCGGACCCCGAGCGCGAGATCGACCTCTGGTGGGCGGCCCGCGAGCGTCGCGACCTCTACCTGGAGCGGCTGCCCCGGGCGTGGGCGGAAGGGCATGCCGGGGTGCGCTTCCACGCCGTCACCGAGGTCGCGCCGGAGCAGGCCATCGAGGGCACACGGGTCCAGGCCCACCAGGGCCGCATCGACCAGGCGCTGGCCACCGGCCTAGACGACGTCTCCGGCCACGACGTCTACGTCTCCGGCTCGCCGGGCATGGTCTACGCCTGCGTCGACGTGCTGGCCTCGCTGGGGCTCTCGGCCTCCCGGGTCTTCTCGGACGTCTTCGCCTACGCCCCCCGTGACCCCATCGTGCCCACCGCGGGCAGCCTGGTGAGGGAGCATGACGCATGAGCGCCTCGCCGATCCTGATCACCGGCGGGGCACAGCGCCTGGGGCGCCACTGCGCCGAGCGCCTACGCGACGACGGCCACCCGGTGATCATCAGCTATCGCCGCGAGCGCGAGGCGCTCGAGGCGCTGCGCGAACGCGGTGTCGTCACCTTGCCGGCGGACTTCTCGAGCGAGGCGGGCATCCTGGATTTCCTGGCGCGCCTGAAGGCCGAGACCGCCTCGCTGCGCGCCATCGTGCACAATGCCAGCGACTGGGCGCCGGACAGCGCTGGCGACGATGCCGGCGCCAACTTCGAGCGGCTTTTCCGGGTGCACATGCTGGCGCCCTACCTGATCAACCTGCACGCTCGCGAACTGCTCGAGGCGTGCAGCGAGCCCCAGCGCGACATCGTCCACATGACCGACTACGTGGTGCAGAAGGGCTCCCGCAAGCACGCCGCCTATGCCGCCACCAAGGCGGGGCTCGACAACCTGACGCTGTCGTTCGCCGCCATGTTCGCGCCGAGTATCCAGGTCAACGCCATCGCCCCGGCGATGATCATGCTCAACGAGGGCGACGACGAGGCCTACGCCGAAAAGGCTCGCGCCAAGTCGGCCATGGAGATGATCCCCGGGCCCGGCGTGATCTACCAGAGCCTGCGCTACCTGCTCGACAATCGCTTCGTGACCGGCATCACCCTGCCAGTCGATGGCGGGCGGCATCTTCGCTAGAATGCCGGGCACCCCTGACGATAACCCCGAGAGGATCATGAGATGGCGGGACACGACGAGAACTTCAAGGATGACAGCGGCCTGCTGGCCGTCTTCCTGGGCCTGGCGGTACTGGTGGGCATGAGCGCGCTGCCGGCCACCATCGGCTGGGTCCAGCTGGCAACCGGCTGATCGCCGCCCCTTGCCGAAGCCGCCACGATGCGGCAGGATGACCCTATCACTCAGGAGATGACCATGACGCCCGCTCTGCCCGCCACCCCCCGCACGCCCGTCGACGCCCCGCGTCGCGGTCATGCGTGCCTGGGCGACGAGGCGGCGCTGCAGGGTTTCCAGGGCTGGTATGGCGACTGGTTTAGCACCGGTGTGCCGGTGGCCATGTCCTGAGACGCACCAAGGACAGCGCCATGAGGCACACCCGCCGGGTTGCCTCCTCCCAGAACCCCCGGACGGCAACCCCGCCCGGGGGTTCTGCCTTTCATGGCATCGCACATCATCACGACAGACGAGGAGAGAGACCATGACCGCATCCATCGCCATTCGCCAGACCCGGGGCTTCGTGGGCTATTACGGCTATTGGCGATTTAGCGAGCTGCGGTCGGCTCACCTCGCCACCTCCGGCCGTAGCGAGATCGGTGGTTCCCGACAGACACGATGTACGACCGCTACCCGGAGTTGATGCCCATGAATGCCCCCGTTTCGCTGACCCCCGCCCCGCACCAGGCCGCCCCGATGACCGCCGACACGCTCCCCACCCCCGGCGAGCTGCGCCAGTCGCTGCCCCTTGCCCCGGCCCTCGCCGAGCAGGTGGCCGCCCACCGCCGGGCGATCCGCGCCATTCTCGACGGCCATGACGACCGCCTGCTGGTGGTGGTTGGGCCCTGTTCCGTCGACGACCCCGAGGCCGCCCTGGACTATGCGCGTCGGCTGGCCGAGCTGGCCCCCAGGGTCGCCGACCGCCTGCTGATCGTGATGCGCGTCTATGTCGAGAAGCCGCGCACCACCGTGGGCTGGAAGGGGCTCGCCTACGACCCGGATCTCGACGGCAGCGGTGACATGGCGCGCGGCCTGCAGGCCTCCCGCGCGCTGATGCGCGACATCGTCGGGCTCGGCCTGCCGGTGGCCACCGAGCTGTTGCAGCCGATGCTCGCGCCCTACCTGGACGACCTGCTCGCCTGGGTGGCGATCGGTGCCCGCACCACCGAGTCGCAGCTGCATCGCGAGGTGGCCAGCGGCCTGGAGGCCGTGGTCGGCTTCAAGAACGGCACCGGCGGCGAGCTGCAGGTCGTCCTGGACGCCATGCATTCCGCCGCCCACCCCCATCGCCACTTCGCGATGGCCGAGGATGGCCGGCCCATGGTCCGTGAGACCGCCGGCAACCCCTATACACACCTGGTGCTGCGCGGCGGCCACGGCGAGCCCAACTACTCCGCCGCCCATGTCCTCTCGGCGCGCCGCACCCTCCAGGCCGCCGGCCTCGCGCCGCGCATCATGGTCGACTGCAGCCACGCCAACGCCCGCAAGGACCACCGCCGCCAGAGCGAGGTGCTGCTCGACGTGCTGGCCCAGCGCGAGGCCGGCGACGCCTCCCTGGTGGGCCTGATGATCGAGAGCCACCTCCACGAGGGCAAGCAGCACCTCGTGCCGGGGCGGCTGCGCTACGGCGTCTCGGTCACCGACGCCTGCATCGGCTGGGAGACCACCGAGCACCTGCTGATGACCGCGGCGCAGCGCCTGCGGTGAGCGGCGCCTGGCGAGTAAGGTAAGCCGAGCGTCAGTGGGCGAGCATAAAACAAGGGCGTCGCAGCGCCTGCGCGGGTAAGCAAGGGAGGCCCGCGCCTGTACCCGGGGAGGCGATGGGCGGATAATCGCCGCATCGCTTCCCATCCCACGGGGCCCCCATGACGTTTCGCTTCGCGCACTTCGATCCCGCCACCTACCGCCGCGTCTCGCGCCTGACCAGCCTGGCCATGGCCGGCCAGCTGATCGTCTTCGGGCTGCTCTTCTCGCAGCTGCTGGTCGAGGCCTTCGGCGGCAGCCTCTGGATCAATGCCCTGGGCGTGCTGCTGGGGCTTGCGGCCACCAGCCTGGTCTTCGCCGTGCTGCGTCAGCGGCCCTGGATGGCCGGCATCCGCTACGTCTGGCGCCTCAAGCACCAGCTGGCACGGGTCAGCGCCTACCTGCCGGCCCTGCGCCGGGGCATGGGCGAGGGCGACGAGGCGGCCCTGGCGGTGCTGGCCTTCTACCATCAGGGCATGGCGCAGCTCGCCGAGCTCGAGGGGCGCACCCTCGACGACGCCGCCGAGCTGCTCGCCGAGCGGGAGGTGGTGCGCCATGCCCGGCGCGAGCGAGGGCTGCCCGAGCGTGTCGAGGGCCTCGACCTCGAGGACCTCGGGGGCTTTCGCAAGGGGTAGGGGCCGGCGGCGTCATCGTCCTGTCACCTGCCCGTCCTAGGCTCGACTCATCGACCCCAAGGCGCCTGCGGCGCCTCGCCCCAGATGAGGAGAGCAGCATGAGCAAGGAAATCGAGGACCATCGCGTCCATAACGCCAGCGGCAACGAGCCCTTCACCTCCGTTCTCGATCGTCACGTCTCCCGACGCAGCGTGATGCGTGGCGGCCTGGGCCTGGCGGCCGCCTCGATGCTGGGCTTCGGCGGCGTCGCCCAGGCGCTGGCGGCGAGCGGCGCGAAGAAGACGCCGCTGAGCCTGGCCTTCGAGGCGGTCCAGGGCGCCAGGCTCGACGCCGTGGTGGTGCCGGAGGGCTATACCGCCCAGGTGCTGGTGCCCTGGGGCACGCCGCTCGACGGCCAGGCATCCGAGTGGCACGAGGGGCTCGCGATGACCCCGGAGCGCCAGGCGCACAGCGTCGGCATGCACCACGACGGCATGTACCACTTTCCCCTCGACCGCGACGGTGGTTCCCAGGAGTTCCTGCTCGCGCTCAACAACGAGTACATCGACCAGGCGGCGCTCTGGGCGCCCCAGGGCGGGCCCACCGCCGCCGACCAGGGGCGTCGCCCCGCCGACGAGGTGCGTACCGAGATCCACGCCCACGGCGTCACCCTGGTGCACCTCAAGAAGCAGGCCGACGGTCGCTGGACCCACGTGCCGGACTCCGACTACAACCGTCGCTACACCAGCGCCTCGGTGATGGCGCTGGGCGGCCCGGTGGCCGGCAGTGACTACGTGCGCACGCGCTTCTCGCCGGAGGGTCGGCTGACCCGTGGCACCAACAACAACTGCGCCAGCGGCCACACCCCCTGGGGCACCTACCTGACCTGCGAGGAGAACTGGCCGAACTACTTCATTCGCCGCGAGGCTCGGGAGCGGGACGACGAGCGTCTGGGGATCGGCCGCGAGCGCGGCCGCTACGGCTGGGAGAGCGCCGCCGGCGATGCCTCAGAGCGCGACGGCGAGTTCGCCCGCTTCGACACCACGCCCACCGGTGCCGACGCCCGCGAGGACTACCGCAACGAGGCGCGCACCTTCGGCTACGTGGTGGAGATCGACCCCTACACCGGCGAGCGCGCCGTGAAGCGCACCGCCCTGGGGCGCTTCCGCCACGAGGGCTGCTGGCCGGGCAGGCTCGTCCCGGGCCGCCCGGTGGTCTTCTACTCCGGCCACGACGCCCGCAACGAGTACATCTACAAGTTCGTCTCCGCCGCCGCCTGGGACCCCGCCGACGCCAGCCGCCCCGGCGAGTCCATGGACCGCCTGGCCATCGGCGCCAAGTACCTGGACGAGGGCACCCTCTACGTGGCGCGCTTCGACGCCGACGGCCGCGGCGAGTGGCTGGCCCTGACCCCGGACGCCGAGACCCGCGACGGCCGCCGCCTGCACGAGGCCCTGGGGCTGGCCGCCGACGACCAGGCGGGGATTCTTATCCACACCTGCGACGCCGCCGACCTGATGGGGGCGACCCCCATGGACCGGCCCGAGTGGGGCGCCGTGGACCCCGCCTCCGGCGAGGTCTACATGACCCTGACCAACAACAGCCAGCGCACCGCCGAGGGCACCGACGCCACCTTCACCGGCGACGGCGAGGCGATCGACGAGCCTGGCGTGGGCTTCGCCACCGCTCCGGTCAATGCGCCCAACCCGCGTCCCGACAACGGCGCCGGCCAGATCATCCGCTGGCGCGAGGCGGACGACGCCACCCGCTTCGACTGGGAGGTGTTCGTCTTCGGCGCGGCGGCCGACGATGCCGACAACCCTTCCGGGCTGACCGAGGCCAACCAGTTCGCGAGCCCCGACGGTCTGTGGTTCGACGAGCGCGGCGAGGGCGACGGCATCCTCTGGATCCAGACCGACAACGGCTACGAAGGGGTCGCCGAGCACACCAACGACCAGGTGCTGGCGGTGGTGCCCGGTGCCCTGGAGGCGAGCCCGGGCGGCGCCGCGGTGGTCAACCCGGGCAACCAGCAGGCGCTCAAGCGCTTCGCCGTGGGCCCCAACGGCAGCGAGGTGACCGGCATCTTCGCCACCCCGGATCGCACGGCGCTGTTCATCAACATCCAGCACCCGGGCAACTGGCCGGCGGCCGAGGATGCCACCCGGGCCACCGATGGCCAGGTGCGGCCCCGGGCGGCCACCGTGGTGATCCAGAAGCGCGACGGCGGGCCGGTCGGGGTCTGATCCTCGCCGCCGCCGCTCGCCAATAGGCCCCTGCCATCGGCAGGGGCCTGTCTCGTTCAGGGGCCTTTCTCGTTCAGGGGGCTTTCTCGTTCAGGGGGCGCCTGGCGTCGGGCGGTCAGGCTCGGGCGGCGTAGGCGAAGAGCAGGGTCTCCTGGGCGCTGATCGGTGCGGCCCCGCCGGGCTGCTGCTTGGTATAGAGGCCGTCGCTGCCGAGCAGCCAGCTCTGGCAGTTGTCCACCAGATAGGTCTCGAGGTCCTTGCGGATCCGGGCGGCCAGCTTCTTGTCGAGCAGCGGGAAACAGGTCTCCACCCGGTGGAACATGTTGCGCGCCATGAAGTCGGCGCTGGAGCCCCAGGTCTCGGGCTTGCCGTCGTTGTGGAAGTGGAAGACCCGGGTGTGCTCCAGGAAGCGCCCGATCACCGAGCGCACCCGGATGGTCTCGGAGATGCCCGGCAGCCCCGGGCGCAGGCAGCACATGCCGCGGATGATCAGGTCGCACTCGACCCCGGCCCGTGAGGCGCGGTAGAGCGCCTGGATCAGCTTGGGCTCGGTGAGCGAGTTGCACTTGATGATCAGGTGGGCGCGCTTGCCCTTGCGGGCGTGTTCGGCCTCGCGGTCGATCATCGCCACCATCTGCTCGTGCAGGGTGAAGGGCGCGTGGAGCAGCTTCTCGATGTGCCGCGCCCGGCCCATGCCGGTGAGCTGCTGGAAGACCTTGTGCACGTCGGCGCAGAGCACCGGGTCGGCGGTGAGCAGGCTGTAGTCGGTGTAGAGCTTGGCGGTCTTGGAGTGGTAGTTGCCGGTGCCGAGGTGGGCGTAGTGGCGCAGCTTGCCTCGCTCGCGGCGCACGATATGCATCATCTTGGCGTGGGTCTTGTAGGCCATCACGCCGTAGATGACGATGGCGCCGGCCTCCTGCAGGCGCGAGGCGAGCGCCAGGTTGTCGGCCTCGTCGAAGCGCGCCCGAAGCTCGATCACCACCGTGACCTCCTTGCCGTGGCCGGCGGCCTCGACCAGGGCGTTGACGATGGGCGAGTCGGCGCCGGTGCGATAGAGGGTCTGCTTGATGGCCAGCACCTCCGGGTCGCGGGCGGCCTCGCCGAGCATCTTCTCCACCGGGGTGAAGGACTGGAAGGGGTGGTGGAGCAGGATGTCGCCCTCGGCGATCACCCCCAGCAGGCTGTCGGCCTTGAGCAGCGGCTTGGGCAGGCCCGGCGTGAAGGGGCGGTAGAGCAGCTCGGGGCGCTCCACGGCGTCGAGCACCGACATCATGCGCGTCAGGTTTACCGGGCCGTCGACCCGGTAGAGGTCGGTCGGCTCGAGCTGGAACTGGTGCAGCAGGAAGTCGGCGAGCTCGTCGGGGCAGTTGTCGGCCACCTCCAGGCGCACCCCGCTGCCGTAGCGGCGCGACAGCAGTTCGCCGCGCAGCGCCGAGGCGAGGTCCGAGACCTCCTCGGGGTCCACGGAGAGGTCGGCGTTGCGGGTCAGCCGGAACTGGTAGCAGCCGAGCACGGTCATGCCGGGGAAGACCTCCTCGGCATGGGCGTGGATCATCGACGACAGGAAGACGTACTCCGAGAAGCCCTCCTCGCAGAGCGCCTCGGGCAGGGCGATCACCCGCGGCAGCGAGCGCGGCGCCGGCAGGATCGCGAGTCCCCCCTCGCGGCCGAAGGCGTCCTTGCCCTCCAGCTGGACGATGAAGTTGAGGCTCTTGTTGACCAGCCGCGGGAAGGGGTGGGAGGGGTCCAGGCCGATGGGGCTGACCACCGGGATGATCTCGGTGGCGAAGTACTCCTGCACCCAGGCCCGCTGGGCCTCGCTCCAGTCGCCGCGGCGGCGGAAGCGCAGCCGCTGGGCCTCCAGGGCCGGGATCAGCACCTCGTTGAGGATCTGGTACTGGCGCGCCACCTGCTCATGGGCGATGCGGGCGATCTCGGCCAGCACCGAGCGGGGCGAGCGGCCGTCGGCGCCGGTGGACTCGTCGCCCAGCAGCACCTGGTGCTTCAGGCCGGCCACGCGGATCTCGAAGAACTCGTCCATGTTCGACGAGAAGATCAGCAGGAACATCAGCCGGTTGAGCAGCGGGTGGGCCTCGTCGAGGGCCTGCTCCAGCACCCGGACGTTGAACTGCAGATGCGAGAGCTCGCGATTGAAGTAGAGCCCCGGGTCGGTGAGGTCGGCCTCCGGGTCGGGCAGCGCCTTGGGCTTGATGCCGGTGCGGGTCTGGTTCAGGCGCGGGGCGGGCGTCTCGGGCAGCTCGCTGCCCGGCGGGTTCTGCCCCGCGTCATGGGGGGGGATGGGATCGCGCGTCTCGTCCATGGAAGCTCCCTGTCGTCGTGGGGAAGGGGCGCGACCCTCCCGTCGGCTAGCCGGCGAGCAGTCGGGCCGCCCGCTTGGCAAAGTAGGTCAGCACGCCGTCGGCGCCGGCGCGCTTGAAGCAGAGCAGCGACTCGAGGATGACCGTGTCGGCCTCCAGCCAGCCGTTCTCGAAGGCGGCCATGTGCATGGCGTACTCGCCGCTGACCTGGTAGGCGAAGGTGGGGACCTTCAGCTCGTCCTTCACCCGGCGCACCACGTCCAGGTAGGGCATGCCGGGCTTGATCATCACCATGTCGGCGCCCTCGGCCAGGTCCAGGGCCACCTCGTGCAGCGCCTCGTCGCCGTTGCCCGGGTCCATCTGGTAGGTGGTCTTGTCCGCCTTGCCCAGGTTGCCGGCGGAGCCCACCGCGTCGCGGAAGGGGCCGTAGTAGCGCGAGGCATACTTGGCGCTATAGGCCATGATCCGGGTGTTGACCAGCGTCTCCTGCTCCAGCACCTGGCGGATCGCGCCGATGCGCCCGTCCATCATGTCCGAGGGGGCCACCACGTCGGCGCCGGCCTCGGCATGGGAAAGGGCCTGCTTGATCAGGGTCTCCACGGTGCGGTCGTTGTGCACGTAGCCGGCCTCGTCGAGGATCCCGTCCTGGCCGTGGCTGGTGTAGGGGTCCAGCGCCACGTCGGTGATCACGCCGAGCTCCGGCAGCGCCGCCTTGAGGGCCCGCACGCTGCGCTGCACCAGGCCCGCGGCGTTGAAGGACTCCTCGGCCAGCTCGCTCTTGAGCTCGGTGCCGACCACCGGGAAGAGGGCGATGGCCGGGATGCCGAGTTCGTAAGCCTCGCGGGCCTCCTCGATCAGCAGGTCGATGGAGAGGCGCTCCACGCCGGGCATCGAGGGCACCGCCTCGCGCTGGCCTTCGCCCTCCAGCACGAAGACCGGCCAGATCAGGTCGGCGGCGGTCAGGGTGTGCTCGCGCATCAGCCGGCGCGAGAACGCGTCGCGACGCATGCGACGTGGGCGGGCGGTCGGGAACTGGCGTGGGGTCGTGAAGCTCAAGGCGTCTCTCCGGGAGTGGGGATCGGGGCCGCCACGGGTCGATGGTGGCCGCGCAAGATGACGAAACGATGACATGGGGTCGATTGCCCTCGAGTATATCAGCGTCGGCAGGCGTCGAAAGACGCGCCTTGTCGCACCCCCGTCGACTCTCTAAAGTGGAGGGCTTGCGATTTCAGGGCCTGGCTTTCACAGGCGCCAACCTTCAAGGAGAACGGCATGAGCAAACAGGTGGCGGTGATTCTCGCGGGGTGCGGGGTGCAGGACGGGTCCGAGATCTACGAGACCACCCTGACGCTGCTGCGCCTCGACCAGCTGGGCCTGGGCTATCGCTGCTTCGCCCCGGACATCGACCAGCATCACGTCATCGATCATCGTCACGGTGAGCCGGTCGAGGGCGAGACCCGCAACGTGCTGACCGAATCCGCGCGCCTGGCCCGCGGCGAGATCTCGCCCCTGGACGAGCTCGATGCCGAGGCCTTCGATGCGGTGATCCTGCCCGGCGGCTTCGGCGTGGCCAAGAACCTCTCGGACTTCGCCGTGGCCGGCGACGGCCTGCAGGTGATCGAATCGCTGACCGAAGCGCTGGCCGGCTTCCATGAGGCGCGCAAGCCGATCGGCCTGATGTGCATCAGCCCGGTGCTGGTGCCGCGGCTGCTCGGCCCGGGCATCGCCGTGACCGTGGGCAGCGATCCCGGCGTCGCCGGCGCGATCAGCGCCATGGGGGGGCTGCACCGCAGCTGCGGGGTGGAGGACATCGTGCTCGACTTCGAGAACCGGGTGGTGACCACGCCGGCCTACATGCAGGCGACCCGCATCAGCGAGGCGGCGACCGGCATCTTCAAGCTGGTCGATCGCATCGACGAGCTGATGGACCTGTAAGCGCCGAGCCACGAGCGACAGGCGCCGAGCGACAAGAAACCCCGAAGGCCTGGGCCTTCGGGGTTTCCTTTGCTCCGGACGTTGCCAGGCCGTCGATTTGCAGCTTGCAGCTTATTCCTCGTCGGCGGCGTCCCGGTCGCGCTTGCGGCGCACCAGCCGGCCGAACAGCAGGCCCACCTCGTAGAGCAGGTACATCGGCACCGCCAGCAGGCTCTGGGAGACCACGTCCGGCGGGGTCAACAGCATGCCGATGACGAAGCAGCCCAGCACCACGTAGGGGCGCTTCTTCGAGAGGCTCTCCACGGTGGTGGCCCCCGAGAGGATCAGCAGGAAGGTGGCGATGGGGATCTCGAAGGCCACCCCGAAGGCGAAGAACAGCTTGAGGACGAAGTTCAGGTACTGGTTGATGTCGGTCATCACCGCCACGTTCTCCGGCCCGGTCTGGGTGAAGAACTGGAACAGCAGCGGGAAGACCACGTAGTAGGCGAAGGCCGCGCCGCCGTAGAAGAGCGCGACGCTGGAGGCCAGGATCGGCAGCGCCAGCGCCTTCTCGTTGTCGTAGAGCCCCGGGGCGATGAAGGCCCAGGCCTGGTGCAGCACGAAGGGCACGGCGATGAACACCGCCACCACCAGGGTCAGCTTGAAGGGCGCCAGGAAAGGCGAGGCGACCTCGGTGGCGATCATCTGCGAGCCTTCCGGCAGCAGCGCCATCAGCGGCTCGGCGACGAACAGGTAGATGTCGTTGGCGAAGGCGTAGAGCCCGAGAAAGATCACCAGGATCGCGATCACCGCCCGCATCAGCCGCGAGCGCAACTCGATGAGGTGCTCGATCAGCGGGGCCTGGTTCTGTTCCTGGGGATCACCGGTGTTGCTCATCGGGAGGCGGGGTCCTTGTCGGCGTTGGGGGCATCGGCGGCGCGCGGCGACTCATCGACCTCGGTGTCCTGGCGGGCCCGGGCCAGGGCGTCGTCGAGGCGCTGCTCGGCGGGCGCGGCCTTGGGCCGCGGGGACGAGGCGGACGCACCGCCGTCATCCTCGGCGATGCCCTCCACGCCCCGCTTGACCTGCTGGACGCCCTCGTCGAGCTTCTTCTGCTGCTCGTTGAGCTTCTGGCGCAGCTCCTCGGCCTCGAGCTGGGCGCTGATCTCGCGCTGCATGCCCGAGACCGTGCGCTTGATCTTGCCGATCCACAGCCCCAGGGTGCGGGCGGCCTTGGGCAGGCGCTCGGGACCGAGCACCAGCAGGCCCACCACGCCGATGATCATCAGTTCGAGAAAGCCCATATCGAACATGGCGGCTTACTTGCGCTCTTCCGAGTCCTCGACCTTCTTCTCGGCCTTGACGTCGTAGGTGTTGACCCCCTCGTCGTCATGGCTGACGCGGGCCTGGGGATCGCTTGCCTGCTCGTCCTCGGCTTTCTCGCCCTTCTCCTCGTCGTTCATGGCCTTCTTGAAGCCCTTCACGGCGCCGCCCAGGTCGCCGCCGACGTTACGCAGCTTCTTGGTGCCGAAGATCAGGATGATGATGCCGAGAACGATCAGCAGCTGCCAGATACTGATACCACCTAACATATTCACTTCCTCAGGTTGGGGCTCGGGGAGGCCCGGGGGCCAGTTGTCGCTAGGGTTGCCGTGCGGCCTTCTCGTCGTGTCCCGAGACGCCGAAGCGGCGGGCCAGCTCAGCCAGGACCGCGTCGTGGTCGAGGCCCAGGTGCGAGAGCATCACCAGGCTATGAAACCACAAGTCGGCCGTTTCGGCGATCAACGCCTGTCGCGCCGCCGCATCGCCGTGCTCGGCGTCCTTGGCCGCCAGCAGGGTCTCGGTGCTCTCCTCGCCGACCTTCTCGAGGATCTTGTTGAGCCCCTTGTGATGCAGGGCGGCCACGTAGGAGCTGTCGGGATCGGCCTGGCGGCGCTGTTCGAGCACGTCGTGCAGTCGGTCCAGTATATCGCTCATGGGGCAGGGTTCCATTGGTTGAGGTCAGTGCCAGGCTAGCAGCAGCACGCCGAGGGCGGCGGTGGCGAGCGCCGGCCAGGGCTGGCCGGCGGCCCAGTCGGAGAGAGGCTGCCAGGCCAGCGCCGCGACCACCAGCAGCAGGCCGAGGCGCAGTCGCCGTTGGCGATGGCCCTGGCGCGTCAGCTGGCGGGCGATGTCGCCCATGGCGGTCGACTGGCGACGGCGCTGGCGATGCTCCTGCTCGGCCCGGGCGAGCGCCTGGTGGGCGAGCACCGGCAGCTCCGGCAGCTGGCGAGAAAGCTCCGGGGCCTGGCGCTTCAGGGACTCCAGCAGGCCGCGTGCCCCGGCGCGCTCCTTCATCCAGCGCTCCAGGTAGGGCTTGGCGGTCGACCAGAGATCGAGGTCGGGATAGAGCTGGCGCCCCAGCCCCTCGATGTTGAGCAGGGTCTTCTGCAGCAGCACCAGCTGGGGCTGCACCTCCATGTTGAAGCGGCGCGCGGTCTGGAAGAGTCCCAGCAGTACCTGGCCGAAGGAGATGTCCTTGAGCGGCTTCTCGAGGATCGGCTCGCACACCGTGCGCACCGCCGCGGCAAACTCGTTGGCCCGGGTCTCCTCGCCCACCCAGCCGGACTCGATGTGCAGGGCGGCCACCTCGTAGTAGTCCTGATGGAAGAAGGCCAGCAGGTTGCGGGCCAGGTAGTCCTGGTCCTCGCGGGTCAGGCTGCCGACGATGCCGCAGTCGATGGCGATGTACTGGGGATCCTCGGGGTGCTCGTGGGCGACGAAGATGTTGCCCGGGTGCATGTCGGCGTGGAAGAAGTTGTCGCGGAACACCTGGGTGAAGAAGATCTCCACGCCCCGCTCGGCGAGCTTCTTGAGGTTGGTGCCCTGGGCGACCAGCGCCGCGGTGTCGGCCACCGGCACGCCGTAGATCCGCTCCTGGACCATCACCCGGCGGCGGGTCAGCGCCCAGTGGATGGCGGGCACGTGGAGCAGCGGCGAGCCCTTGAAGTTGCGCTTGAGCTGGGAGGTGTTGGCGGCCTCCTTGGTCAGGTCGAGCTCGTCAAACAGCGTGGACTCGTAGTCGCGGACCACCTCCACGGGGCGCAGCCGGCGCGCCTCGGGAATCCGCGCCAGCACGCTGGCGAAGCGGTACATCAGCGCCATGTCCTGGCGCATCACCCGGTCGATGCCGGGGCGAATGATCTTGACCACCACGGCCTCGCCGTCGTGCAGCCGCGCCGCATGCACCTGGGCGACGGAGGCCGAGGCCAGGGGGTCGGGCTCGAAGCCGGCGAACGCCTCCTCCAGCGACATCTCGAGCTCCTCCTCGACCAGCGCCATGGCCTGGTGGCCGGGGAAGGGCGGCACCTGGTCCTGCAGGCGCTGCAGCTCGTCGGCGAGGTCCTCGGGCAGCAGGTCGCGGCGGGTCGAGAGCATCTGGCCGAACTTGACGAAGATCGGGCCCAGGGACTCCAGGGCGAGGCGCAGGCGCTCGCCCCGGGAGCGCTCGCCGATCGGCACCAGGCGCAGCGGCGAGAGCAGGAACAGGCCGCGCAGCCACCAGGGCAGGCGTGCCAGGGGCAGCAGGGTGTCGAGGCGGTAGCGGGTGATCACCCAGACGATGCGCGCCAGCCGCAGGATCATGAGGGGGCCTCCGCCGCGGCCAGGCGACGGCGCAGCCGGGCCAGGCGGGCCTCGAGGCGGTCGGTGGCGATCTCCAGCTCGGTCATGTGGTCGCGCAGCGCCTCGAGCTGGTGGCGGCCCGGCAGCAGGCGCGCCTCCTCGAAGACATACTCGCCGACGTCGGCGCAGAGCTCCTGGCGGGTGCGCAGCCCCCACTGGGCGAGGCTGCGCACCCCCTCGGCCAGGCTGTGGGCCGGGATATCGCCGAGCCAGCGGGCGAGCTCGCCCTCCCAGTCGAGATCGAGGTCGAACAGCAGGTCGCGGGTCGCCTCGAGCAGGTGGGGGCGCCCGCGCACGGCGAGCTTGCCCTGGAACATCAGCCGCTCGATGGGGGCGCCGCCGAGCAGCTCGCCGAGGGTCTCGGCGTCGAGCTCGACCACCGCGTCGAAGGCCGCCTCGTCGAGGGCCTCCCCGTCGGTCGTGTCGGGGCGCAGCAGGTCGATGCCCGCCGGATGGAAGTGCAGGGTCAGCGCCAGCTCGGGCCGCTCCAGGCGCAGCAGGACACGCTGGCCGGCGAGCCGGGCCAGCCGCGCCGGGGCCGCGGGATCCCGGGCGAGCAGGGCGTTGAGGGTGCGTTCGAGACCGGCCAGCAGCAGGGTGGGAGACAGCGACATCATGCCCTCACAGCTTGATGCCGCGGTGCAGGGCGACGATGCCCCCGGTGAGGTTGGTGTACTCGACCCGCTCGAGCCCGGCGGCCTCCATCATGCCCTTGAGGGTCTCCTGGTCGGGGTGCATGCGGATCGATTCGGCCAGGTAGCGGTAGCTCTCGCCGTCGCTGGCCACCAGCTCGCCGATCTTCGGCAGCAGGCGGAAGGAGTACTCGTCGTAGGCCTTGGAGAACAGCGGGTTGCCCGGCTTGGAGAACTCCAGCACCAGCAGGCGACCGCCCGGCTTGAGTACCCGGGTCATGGAGCGCAGGGCGGCATCCTTGTCGGTGACGTTGCGCAGGCCGAAGGCGATGGTGATGCAGTCGAAGCTGTTGTCGGGGAAGGGCAGGCACTCCGCGTTGGCCTGGACGTACTCGACGTTGCCGCCGACGCCGTGGTCGAGCAGCTTGTCGCGACCGACCCGCAGCATGGACTCGTTGATGTCGGCCAGTACCACCCGGCCGCGGGGGCCCACCATGCGCGAGAACCTGGCCGTGAGGTCGCCGGTGCCGCCGGCGATGTCGAGCACGCTGTGGCCGGGACGCACGCCGGAGCGCTCGATGGCCAGGCGCTTCCACAGGCGGTGGATGCCCATCGACATCAGGTCGTTCATGATGTCGTAGCGCGCCGCCACCGAGTGGAAGACGTGGGCCACGCGGGAGGCTTTCTCCTCGACCGGGACTTCCTGGTAGCCGAAGTGGGTGGTGTGCTTGTCACTGGCGCTCATGCCGTGGGGCTCCCGAATCGCTGCGGTGGGGGCGGGCCTGGCGGCCTCGCCGATGGGCGCCATTGTAGCCCTCCCCGATGACGATTGTCTTGACGCCGGGCGTCGCTTGGCACGATCCATGAGGGTGCCGGGGACAGACCGGAGAGGGGGTCTTATGCCAGGGGTGAGAAGCATCGCTTCGAACGGGCTGGCCATGGATGGCCAGCACCGGTCCTGCAAGCGGAGCAGGATGCGAGAGCGAAGCAGGGCATCGGTAGCGCCCAGGGACGGGTTTACAGCGCTCCCTCGACGGTCTGTCACCGGCTGAGCCGGCG
Source organism: Halomonas sp. THAF5a (assembly GCF_009363755.1). Lineage (NCBI taxonomy): Bacteria > Pseudomonadati > Pseudomonadota > Gammaproteobacteria > Oceanospirillales > Halomonadaceae > Halomonas > Halomonas sp. THAF5a. The sequence goes on from NZ_CP045417.1 coordinate 481,517, forward strand.
AAAAGGATCTCAGAGCTGCTTGATCTCGATGCCCAGCGGCTCCCGCGAGGCGCCCGCCTCCTCGAGCCGGCGCAGGTAGTCGGCCCAGTTGGCCTCGCGGCGCCGGATCAGGTCATAGAGGTAGTCCCAGCTGTAGAGGCCGCTGTCGTGGCCGTCGTCGAAGTGCAGCTTCAGCGCGTAGCGCCCGGCCGGGGTGATGTTCTTGAGGCCGACGTCCTTCTTGCCCACCTGCAGGGTGGCGGAGTCCGGGCCGTGGCCGCGCACCTCGGCGGAGGGCGAGAAGACGCGCAGGTACTCCACCGAGAGCCGGTAGGACTCGCCCTCGGCGTAGGTGAGTTCGAGCTCGCGCTCCTTGCGGTGGTAGTGCACGTTGGTGGGGATCGGGGCTGTCATGATGAGGCTCCGCAGCAGCGTTGGCGGTGGGCGGCTGTCCCGGTCACCGCTCATGTCGGAGGCGCTGTGAACCCTTCCCTGGGCGCTACATTTGCCCTCCCTGGCAAATGACCTCCTCCACGAGCGGTTCCCGGCGCCGCGCTACCCGTTGGCCCTCGGCTCGGGGCCGGGCTTACAGGATATACCGCGACAGGTCCTCGTCCATCGCCAGCTCGCCGAGCTGGGAGTCGACGTAGGCGGCGTCGATCGCCAGCGGGCTGCCGAAGTCGCCGCCCTGATAGGAGGCCTCCTCGAGCAGGCGTTCCATCACGGTGTGCAGGCGGCGCGCGCCGATGTTCTCGGTGCCCTCGTTGACCTTCCAGGCGATCTCGGCGATGCGCGCGATGCCGTCCTCGGTGAAGGTGACCTCGAGCCCCTCGGTGGCGAGCAGCGCCTGGTACTGCTTGGTCAGCGCCGCGGAGGGCTCGGAGAGGATGCGCTGGAAGTCCTCCGGCGTCAGGGCGTTGAGCTCGACGCGGATCGGCAGGCGGCCCTGCAGCTCCGGGATCAGGTCCGACGGGCGCGACAGGTGGAAGGCGCCGGAGGCGATGAACAGGATGTGGTCGGTCTTGACCATGCCGTACTTGGTGGAGACCGTGGAGCCCTCGATCAGCGGCAGCAGGTCGCGCTGCACGCCCTCGCGGGAGACCTCGCCGCCGCTGGACTGGCCGCTGCCCTTGGCGACCTTGTCGATCTCGTCGAGGAAGACGATGCCGTTCTGCTCCACCGCCTCGATGGCGCGGCTCTTGATGTCGTCCTCGTTGACCAGCTTGCCGGCCTCCTCGTCGCGCAGCAGGCCGAGGGCGTCCTTCACCGCGACCCGACGGCTCTCGCTCTTCTGCTTGCCCATGCCGGCGAACAGGTTCTGCAGCTGGCTGGTCATCTCCTCCATGCCCGGCGGGGTGGTGATGTCCACGCCCGGGCCCTGGGGAGTGACCTCGATGTCGATCTCCTTGTCGTCGAGCTGGCCCTCGCGCAGCTTCTTGCGGAACAGCTGGCGGGTCGAGCTGTCCTGGCGCGGCTCGTTCTCCTGGCCGCGGGGCGGCGGCAGCAGGGCGTCGAGGATGCGCTCCTCGGCGGCGTCCTCGGCGCGGTGGCCGACCTCCTCCTTGGCCTGCTCGCGGACCAGCTTGATGGCGGCCTCGGTCAGGTCGCGGATGATCGACTCCACGTCGCGGCCCACGTAGCCCACCTCGGTGAACTTGGTGGCCTCCACCTTGATGAAGGGCGCGCCGGCGAGCTTGGCCAGGCGGCGGGCGATCTCGGTCTTGCCGACGCCGGTGGGGCCGATCATCAGGATGTTCTTGGGCGTCACCTCGTGGCGCAGCTCGCCGTCGAGCTGCATGCGCCGCCAGCGGTTGCGCAGGGCCACGGCCACGGCACGCTTGGCGTCCTGCTGGCCGACGATGTACTGGTCCAGGGCATGGACGATCTCGCGGGGGGTCATCCGGGTCATGATCAGAGCTCTTCCAGCGTGACGTTGTGGTTGGTGAACACGCAGATGTCGCCGGCGATGGCCAGGGACTTCTCGGTGATGTCGCGGGCGGAGAGGTCGGTGTTCTCCAGCAGGGCGCGGGCGGCGGAGAGGGCGTAGTTGCCGCCGGAGCCGATGGCGATGATGCCGCGCTCGGGCTCCACCACGTCGCCGTTGCCGGTGATGATCAGCGAGGCGTCCTTGTTGGCCACGGCGAGCAGCGCCTCCAGGCGACGCAGGGCGCGGTCGGTGCGCCAGTCCTTGGCCAGTTCCACGGCGGCCTTGACCAGGTTGCCCTGGTACTTCTCGAGCTGGGCCTCGAAGCGCTCGAAGAGGGTGAAGGCGTCGGCGGTGCCGCCGGCGAAGCCGGCCAGCACCTGGCCGTGGTAGAGGCGACGCACCTTGCTGGCGTTGCCCTTCATCACGGTGTTGCCCAGCGAGACCTGGCCGTCACCGGCCAGCGCCACCTGGTCACCGCGGCGCACGGAAACGATCGTGGTCATGGAGGGGACTCCTTGGGGGAGGGAAAAGCTCCCGATGACTGGCGGCGCCTCGGTCTCACCGAGGCGCCGGGGTGAACTCATGGGGAAGTGCGGGCGGGGCGCGCGGAATTCAACCTTGGTCGAGCCCCGCGGCGGGCGCGTCAGTTCTGCAGCTGGATCAGCAGCGGCTCGATGCCCTGGGTGGTCATCAGGTCCTGGGCGCGATTGAGCTCGCGGCGGTCGCTGTAGGGGCCGACCTGGACGCGGTGCCAGGTGTCGCCCTCGCCGGTCTTGACCTCGCTGATCTTGGCCAGCAGGCCGAAGTCCTTGAGGCGGCCGGCCAGCCGGTCGGCGTCGCCGGCCTCACGGAAGGAGGCGGCCTGCAGCACGAAGCGGGCGTTGGCGTCCGAGGCGGCAGGGCGGCTCGTCTCGTCGGCCTCCATGTTGGCGGCGATCACCCGGGCGATCGGGTCGTCGGCCGGTGCGGTTCGCTCCGGCGTCGCCTCGGCCGGCTCGGGGCGCGGCGGCGGGGTCGCCGTGGAGCTCGGCACCTGGCCGCCCGGGGCGATCACCTCGGACTCCGGCAGCAGGGTGTAGAACTCGAAGGTCGGCATTGGCGGCTCGTCGGGCGTCTCGGCGCTCGGGGCCTGCTCGGCGGCCTCGCGGCCCTCCGGCTGGGAGAGCACCCTCGCCAGCGGCGAGTCGTCGTCCTGCCAGGGGGCGACCCCCTGCTGGTGCTGGGCCAGCAGGAAGCCGGCCACCAGGCCGACGAGCCCCCACAGCCAGCCCGGCACGCCGCGGCGCGGGGGCGGGGCGGCGCGACTGCGCGACGCGCTGGTGGCGCCGCGCTTCCTGGCGGGAGCCTTGCGGGTGGCCATGGCTTACATCTCCTCGGGCGCGCCGACACCCATCAGGTCGAGGCCGTTGCGCAGCACCTGGCGCGTGGCCAGGCCCAGCGCCAGGCGCGCGTTGCGCAGGGCGTCGTCGTCGACCATCACCTTCACCGCGTTGTAGCAGGTGTGGAAGTCGGCGGCCAGGTCGAGCAGGTACTGGGCGATCTGCTGCGGCTCGTGGGAGGCGGCGGCATGGGCGACCACCTCGGGGTAGCGGGCCAGGCGGTTGAGCACCGCCTTCTCCTGGTCGCTGTCGAGCAGCGCGAGCTGGTCCATGGCGAGCGCGTGGTCGAAGGCCAGGCCCTCGGCGTCGGCCTTGCGCAGCATGCTGCAGACCCGGGCGTGGGCGTACTGCACGTAGTAGACCGGGTTGTCGTTGGACTGCGAGCGGGCCAGGTCGATGTCGAAGGTCAGCTGCGAGTCGGCGCGCCGGGCGGCCAGGAAGAAGCGGGTGGCGTCGCGGCCCACCTCGTCGATCAGGTCGCGCACCGTGACGTAGCTGCCGGCGCGCTTGGAGAGCTTCACCTCGACCCCGGAGCGGGTGACCATCACCATCTGGTGCAGCACGTAGTCGGGCCAGCCCTGGGGGATGCCGGCCTCCAGCGCCTGCAGCCCGGCGCGCACCCGGGTCACGGTGGAGTGGTGGTCGGCGCCCTGCTCGTTGATCACCGTGGTGAAGCCGCGCTGCCACTTGTCGAGGTGGTAGGCGACGTCGGGCAGGAAGTAGGTGTACTGGCCGTCGGACTTGCGCATCACGCGGTCCTTGTCGTCACCGAAGTCGGTGGTGCGCAGCCACAGGGCGCCGTCCTGCTCATAGGTGTGGCCCTGCTCGACCAGCCGCTCCACCGCGGCCTCGACCTTGCCCTGCTCGTAGAGCGAGGACTCCAGGAAGTAGACGTCGAACTCGACCCCGAAGGCCTTGAGGTCGAGGTCCTGCTCGCGGCGCAGGTAGGCCACGGCGAACTCGCGGATCGCCTCGAGGTCGTCCGGGTCGGCGGCGCCGGTGACCTGGCGGTCGTCGGCGTGGACGGTCTCGCCGGCCAGGTAGCTGTTGGCGACGTCGATGATGTAGCCGCCGCGGTAGCCGTCCTCGGGCCAGCCGGCGTCGTCGGGGTCGATGCCCTGCGCCCGGGCCTGCACCGAGCGCGCCAGGTTGGCGATCTGGGCGCCGGCGTCGTTGTAGTAGAACTCGCGGGTGACATCAAAGCCCACCGCCTCGAGCAGGCGGCAGATGCTGTCGCCGATCGCCGCGCCGCGGCCGTGGCCGACGTGCAGGGGACCGGTGGGGTTGGCGGAGACGAACTCCACCTGCACCTTCTGCCCCTTGCCCGCCAGGTTGCGGCCGAAGGCGTCGCCGGCCTCGAGCACCTGGCGCACGACCTGGGCGGCGGCGTCGGTGGCGGCGAAGAAGTTGACGAAACCGGGGCCGGCGATCTCCACCTTCTGTACGGCGTCGCTTTCGGGCAGCGCCGCGACCAGCAGCTCGGCCAGCTCACGGGGCTTCTTGCCGGCCGGCTTGGCGAGCATCAGCGCGAGGTTGGTGGCGTAGTCGCCGTGGGCCTTGTCGCGGGTCGGATCGACCTTGATGGCGGGGGCGATCTCGGCGGGCACGACGCCCTGCTGCCGGAGGTGGTCCAGGGCGCCCTCGAGCAGCGCGATGATGGTCTCTTTCATGGAAGTGTCCGGTGTCCTGTGGCGGGGGCGATGCGAAGCGACCGCCCGGGCGAGTCTGGGGCGCCATTATCGGCAATCGGCGCCGGGCTTTAAAGGTGTGGCGTCAGGCCAGGGTCTGCGGGTCGATGTCCAGCGACCAGCGCACCCGCCGCGCCTCGGGGCGCGCCTCCAGCCAGGCGATCAGCCAGGCGCCGGCCTCGTGGAGCCGGCTGCGGCGCCCGGCGGAGAGCATCAGCTGCAGGTGATAGCGGTTCTGGCGCCGCTCCATGGGCGCCGGCACCGGTCCCAGGCAGTCGACCTCGAGCCCGCGCTCGGCGAGCCAGCCGCGCAGCGCCTCGGCGGCGAGCCCCCCGAGCTCGGTGACCGCCGCCTCCCGGGGCGCCTCCAGGCGCAGCAGGGCCAGGAAGCGGAAGGGCGGCAGCTGGGCGGCGCGGCGCTCCTCGAGCAGCTGGGCGGCCAGGGCGTCGTAGCCGGCGTCGGCCAGCAGGCGCAGGTGCGGGTCGTCGGTGTGCATCGTCTGCACCAGCACCCGGCCGGGATGGGCGGCGCGGCCGGCGCGCCCCGCCACCTGCTCGAGCAGCTGGGCGCTGTGCTCCAGCGCCCGGAAGTCGCTGGCGTAGAGGCCGGCGTCGGCGTTGACCACCACCACCAGGGTGACGTGGGGCAGGTGATGGCCCTTGGCCAGCATCTGGGTGCCCACCAGCAGGCAGGGCTCGCCGCGGCGCACCTCGGCCAGCACCTGCTCGAGGGCGTCGCGGCGCCGGGTGCTGTCGCGGTCGATGCGGTGCACCGGCGTCTCGGGGAAGAGCGCTGCCAGGGTCTCCTCGGTGCGTTCGGTGCCGCTGCCCAGGGGGCGCAGGTCGATGCTGCCGCAGTCGGGGCAGGCGTCGGGCAGGGCGCGGCGGCGGTCGCAGTGGTGGCAGGCGAGCAGCGGCGGCTGGCGGTGCAGGGTCATGCGTGCGTCGCAGTGGTCGCACTCGGCCAGCCAGCCGCAGGCGTGGCAGGCCAGCGTCGGGGCGAAGCCGCGGCGATTGATGAAGACCAGCACCTGGTGGCCGGCGGCCAGGGTCTCGCCGATGGTCTCGATCACCGGCGGGATCAGCCCGGCCCGGCGCTGGCGGCCGCGCAGGTCGACGAGTTCCAGGCGTGCCGGGGCGTGGCGGCTGGCACGCTTGGTCAGCCGCAGGTGGCGGTAGTCGCCGGCCTGGGCGCGCTGCAGGGTCTCCAGCGACGGCGTGGCCGTGCCCAGCAGCAGCGGAATGCGATGGCGGTGGGCCCGGGCCACGGCGAGGTCGCGGGCGTGGTAGCGCAGCCCGTCCTGCTGCTTGAAGGAGCCGTCATGTTCCTCGTCGACGATGATCACGCCGGGCGCGGCCAGCGGCGTGAAGATCGCCGAGCGGGTGCCGATGACGATCGGCGCCCGGCCGCTGGCGGCCGCCTCCCAGGCGTCCAGGCGCTCGAGGTCGGTGAGCCCGGAGTGCAGCGCGACCACCGGCACCCGGAAGCGGCGACGAAAGCGCGCCAGGGTCTGGGGGGTCAGGCCGATCTCGGGGACCAGCACCAGTGCCTGGCGGTGGCGACCGATGACGGCTTCGATGAGCTGCAGGTAGACCTCGGTCTTGCCGCTGCCCGTGACGCCGTGGAGCAGGCAGGGGTGGAAGGCGTCGAGGTGCTCGTGGAGGGCGCCCAGCGCCGCGGCCTGCTCGCCGTTGAGGGGCAGGGCGGGTTCGGCCAGTAATTGCTGGCCGTCGTCGCTCGGCGCGCCGGCCGAGAGCGGCTCCTCATGGCGCTCGACCAGGCCCTTGTCGACCAGCGCGCGCAGCTGGTCGCGGCTGAACGACTGGGCGAGGATCGCCTGGCTGACCAGGCCGTGGGGGTGCTGGCGCAGCATGGCGAGCAGCTCGGCCTGGCGCGGGGCCCGGTCAAGGCCCGGCGGCGCGTCCTGCCGGCCGGCAGGCGTCACGCACCAGCGTTCGCGGGTGCGCGCGGCCAGCGCGCGGCCCTGGCGCAGCAGCACCGGCATCGCCTGGTGCAGGGTGTCGCCGAGGGCGTGCTGATAGTAGCGGGCGGTGAAGCGGCAGAGCCACAGCCAGTCGGCCGGCAGCGGGGCCTCGTCGAGGCAGGCGTCCACCGGCTTGAGGCCCGAGAGCGGCAGCTCGCTTTCGTCGCGGCACTCCACGACCACGCCGACGACCCGGCGCCGTCCGAAGGGGACCCGCACGCGCAGCCCCGGTTGCCAGCCGCCGGGCGGCGCCTCGCGGCCGGGCCGGTAGTCGAACAGTCGGCGCAGCGGCGAGGGCACGGCGACGCCCAGCACGCGAGGCGCGGGCGAAAGAGGGGAATCGGGCAATTGGCCTCCGGCGTGGGCTCTGCTAGAATACTTCGCCGCTGCGGACACCCTGGGTGCCTGGCGGCAACCGGTTCGCATGTACAGACAACCCGTATGCGGTGCCTGGCAGAAGATCAGGTGGCGGCATACAGCTTCGTGAGGCTCAAGATGAAACAAGGTATCCACCCGGATTACAAGACGGTCAACGTGACCTGCTCCTGCGGCGCCACCTTCGAGGTCGGCTCCACCTCCGGCCACGACTTCTCCCTGGACGTCTGCTCGCAGTGCCACCCGTTCTATACTGGCAAGCAGAAGCAGGCGACCACCGGTGGTCGCGTCGAGCGCTTCAACAAGCGCTTCGGTGCCGCCATCAAGCGTTGAGCCGACCGGCCCACCGCTGACTCGAGAAACCCGCCCGCCGAGGCGGGTTTCTTCGTTTCCGGTGCCCGCCGACGCTCGCGCCGTCATGACGATAAGGAAAACGTTATGACTGGCCCGTTCAGTCATAAGTATCGACAAATAGTCGATAACGTCTTCAATCGAGACGGAAAAGGTAGTGATATCGGGCCGTGTTGAGCGTCTCGGCGTTCTTGTATACACTGCCCCACCCTCATCATCGGTTACCGGATACTCTCAGCATGACGGACGCGAAGAAGCAGGCGGCGCTGGATTACCACGCGAAACCTTTCCCCGGGAAGCTCTCCGTGGAGCTCACCAAGCCCACCGCCAGCGCTCGGGACCTGTCCCTGGCCTACAGTCCCGGGGTCGCCGAGCCGGTGCGCGAGATTGCCAACGATCCGGAGAACGCCTACCTCTATACCGGCAAGGGCAACCTGGTCGCGGTGATCTCCGACGGCAGCGCCATCCTCGGCCTCGGCAACCTGGGGCCCCTGGCGAGCAAGCCGGTGATGGAGGGCAAGGGCGTGCTGTTCAAGCGCTTCGCCGGCATCAACTCGGTGGACGTCGAGGTCAATGCCGAGAGCCCCCAGGCCTTCATCGACACCGTGGCGCGCATCGCCGATACCTGGGGCGGCATCAACCTCGAGGACATCAAGGCGCCGGAGTGCTTCGAGATCGAGCAGGCGCTGGTCGAGCAGTGCAGTATCCCGGTCTTCCATGACGACCAGCACGGTACCGCCATCGTCACCGCCGCGGGCATGCTCAACGCCCTGGAGATCGCCGGCAAGTCGCTGGGCAGCGCCCGCATCGTCTGCCTGGGCGCCGGCGCGGCCGCCATCGCCTGCATGAAGCTGCTGGTCTCCTGCGGGGCGCACCCCGAGAACATCGTGATGCTCGACCGCAAGGGCGTGATCCACAGCGGTCGCGAGGACCTCAACCAGTACAAGGCGATGTTTGCGGTCGAGACCGACAAGCGCACCCTGGCCGACGCCATCGACGGCGCCGATGTCTTCGTCGGCCTCTCCGGGCCCGGCCTGATGAGCGCCGACCACATCCGCAGCATGGCGCCCAATCCGGTGGTCTTCGCCTGCACCAATCCGGACCCCGAGATCCATCCCGACCTGGCCCGCGAGGTGCGGCCGGACGTCATCATGGCCACCGGCCGTTCCGACTACCCGAACCAGGTCAACAACGTGCTCGGCTTCCCGTTCATCTTCCGCGGGGCGCTCGACGTGCGCGCCACCCGCATCAACGAGGAGATGAAGGTCGCCGCCGTCCACGCCCTCAAGGACCTGGCCCGCGAGCCGGTCCCCCAGGAGGTGCTGGAGGCCTACGAGATGGACGAGATGACCTTCGGGCCGAACTACATCATCCCCACGCCGGTGGATGTCCGCCTGCTGGAGCGGGTGCCGGCGGCGGTGGCCCAGGCGGCGGTGGACTCCGGGGTGGCGCGCAAGCCCTATCCCTCCCACTATCCGCTCCAGTCCGCCGAGGACGTCTACGGCGCCTGAGCCGTCGACGCCTCCCTCGCGGCATGACAACGCCGGCCCCCGGGCCGGCGTTGTCGCGTCTGGGCCCGCGGTGTGTCCCGGGCGGTCTACCAGTTGTAGAGCAGCGAGGCCGAGGTGGTGCGATCGGTGCGCGCCTCGGCGTCCTCGGGCGGGCGCGAGGTGTCCTTGATCTCGTGGGAGAGCTTGAGGGCGAGGTGGGCGTTGAGGCGCGCGGTGAGCGCCGTCAGGGAGCGCGAGGTGACGTTGGCGTCGGTGGCCTCCACCGAGAGCTCCTGCTCGAGGCTGGCGGTCTCCGAGAAGTCCCAGGCGTAGGCCAGGGCGCCGTAGGCCACGCCCAGCGACTCGTTCTCGCCGTCCACGATGCGGTCGTGGCGGAAGCCCGGCCCGGCCTCCAGCGAGAGCCGCTGGCGCGCGTCGTCGATCAGGTCGCGACCGTAGCCACCGATGGCCGTGAACTGCTGCTCGTAACCGCTGAAGCGGTCGCGGTCCCAGCGGGCGAAGCCGAACAGGTAGTGGGGTCCCTCGAGGTCATAGCGCTCACGGCCGGCGACCAGGTACTGCTCGGCGCTGGTCTCGTCGTCGCGGGAGACGTTGCGCACCTCGCCGCGCAGGGTGTGGGTCCACCTTCCCGTCAGCCAGGTGAGCCGGCCCTTGGCGATCAGGGTCTGGCTGTCGGTGTTGCCCGACAGGTGCGTGTAGCCCAGCTCGGCGCTGCCGGTGAGCCCCTCGGCATGCTGCTCGGGGGGCGGGGGCGCGTAGAAGGGACTGGCCTGTCCCCCGCTGGCGATCGTCAGCAGGCCACCCAGGGCCAGCCAGCGGAGCAGACGGGGAGAGGGTAGGGGGTACGGCATGGTCGGTCTCGTCGGTTGCCGCGTCGGCGTTGGCCGACGCGGCGCCATCTGTGCAAGGGGCGGGCGGCGCGGCGGCCGCCCGAGCGGGGAGGCGGCGCCGGGCTAGAAGATGGCCTCGTAGGCGCCGGTGCCCTGGGAGCCGCTCTCGCGCTCGACCTCCTGCTCGACGCGGCGCGGCTGGAAGCCGGGCAGGTGATCGGCCATGAACAGCTCCTCGATGCCGCCGCCCTGGTCTTCGCGTAGGCGGCGGCCGGTGTCGGGGTCGACCCGCTCGCTGACCACGTCCGCCGGCCGCTCGGGCCAGCGTTCGGGCTCGCCCTCCAGGGCCTGGCCCATGAAGTCCATCCAGATCGGCAGGGCCACCTGGGAGCCATATTCGGCCGTGCTCTCGTTGTTGTCCTTGCCCACCCAGGTGGTGGCGACGAGGTCGCTGTTGAAGCCGGCGAACCAGGCGTCTCGCTGGTCGTTGGTGGTGCCGGTCTTGCCGACGATATCGCCGCGCTTCAGGGCCAGGGCCCGGCGGGCGGTGCCGCGCTCGACCACGTCACGCAGCATGTCGCGCAGGATGTAGACCGCCGCCGGGTCCGCCACCCGGGGTGCGACCTCGTAGGTCTCGCCGTCGATCTCGACCATCATCTGGTCCTCGCTGCAGTCGCGGCAGGCGACGCGCGGCGAGGCCTCGTCGACGACCGAGTCGTCATCGTCGCCGCCGCGGGTCACCCGATCGATGAACCAGGGGGAGACCTGGAAGCCGCCGTTGGCCAGCACCGCATAGGCGTTGGTCATCTCCAGCGGTGTCAGGCTGGCGCTGCCCAGCGCCAGGGAGAGGCCGCGCGGCAGCTGGTCGGGATCGAGGCCGAAGCCCTCGAGGAACGCGATGGTGCGCTCCAGCCCCAGGGACTGCAGCACGCGGATGGTGACGAGGTTGCGCGAGCGCGCCAGGGCGACCCTGAGGCGGGTCGGGCCGAGGAAGTCGCCGCTGGAGTTGGCAGGGCGCCACAGCTCGTTGCTGCCGTCCTGCAGCACCACCGGGGCGTCGTTGACCACGCTCGCCGGGTTCATCTCGCCGCTGTCCAGCGCCGCCAGGTAGACGAACGGCTTGAAGATCGAGCCCGCCTGCCGGCGCGCCTGGGTGGCGCGGTTGAACTTGCTGGCGTCGAAGTCGAAGCCGCCCTGCAGCGCCAGGATGGCGCCATTGTCGGGATCCATCACCACCAGCGAGCCCTCGGCCCCCGGGCGCTGGGAGAGGCGCCAGCTGCCGTCCTCGTCTTCGAGGATGCGCACCAGCGAGCCGCGGGTCGCGATGTCGTCGGCCGAGTTCGGCGGCGTGCCCCGGCTATAGGGGCTCAGGTAGGGATCCGCCCACTCCAGGCCCTCCCAGGGCAGGGTGATGAGCTCGCCGCCGCGGGCCAGGACGCGCATCTCGCGCCCCTCGCTCTCGACCACGATGGCGGGCTTGAGCGGCCCGTAGGCGGGCGTGCGCTCGAGCACCTGCAGCCAGTTGCTGACGTCGCCCTCGATGCCCTCGATCTCGGTCTGGCTGCGCTCGGCGGCGCGCCGCGCGGTCTGCATGATCTCCGGTGACTCGGCGAGCTCCTCTTCCAGCCCCTCGCGGTCGGTGCGCTCCTGGGCCTCGGCCAGACTGCGCGGGATGTCGGTCTGCTCCGGGCCGCGCCAGCCGTGGCGGGTGTCGTAGTCGATCAGGCCCCCTGCCAGGGCGCGCCCGGCCAGCGGCTGCAGCTCGCTGTCCAGGGTGGTGTGGATGCGATAGCCGCCGGTGTAGGCCCGGTCGCCGTAGCGGTCGATAGCGAACTGGCGTGCCATCTCGGCCACGTAGTCGGCTTCCACCTCGACCTGGGCCAGGTGGCGGCGGGCGGTGACCGGCGCCTGCACGGCCTCCTCGTAGGCCGCCTCGTCGATGTAGCCGAGTTCGCGCATGCGAAACAGGATCCAGTTGCGGCGAATCAGCGCGCGCTCGGCGTTGGCCAGCGGGTTGAAGGCCGAGGGGGCCTTGGGCAGGCCGGCGATCATCGCCTTCTCGGCCAGGGTCAGCTCGTCGAGGGGGCGATCGTAGTAGACCTCGGAGGCCGCCGCGATGCCGTAGGCGCGGTTGCCGAGATAGATCTTGTTGACGTAGAGCTCGAGGATCTCCTGCTTGGAGAGGATCTGCTCCATCTGCAGCGCCAGCAGGATCTCGCGGATCTTGCGAGTGAAGGTCTGGTCCAGCGTCAAGAGGTAGTTGCGCGCCACCTGCATGGTGATCGTCGAGCCCCCGGACTGGATGTCGCCGCCGCTCGCCGCCAGCTCCACCGCGGCCCGCAGCAGCCCCTTGGGGTCGACGCCGGCATGGTCGAAGTAGGTCGCGTCCTCGGCGGCCAGCAGGGCGTCGATCAGCTCCTCCGGGATCTCGTCATACTCCACCGGGGTACGGCGCTCCTCGCCGAACTCGCCGATCAGCTTGCCGTCGCGGGTGAAGATGCGTAGCGGCGTCTGCAGCTCGAAATCCTGGAGCTGGCGCACGTCGGGCAGGCCCGGGGCGAAGTAGAGCGCGGCACCCACCACGCCCAGGACGCCGGCGGCCGACAGCGAGACCAGCAGCCAGAGGATGGAAACGACCAGGGTTCTGAGAAACTTCATGAAAATGCGGTATCCATGCTGGGAACGGAGGCGGAGTGGCGGCGATGCAGTGGCCTTCTCTCGGGGCAGCCATTATAGGAAGCCGAGGGGGTGGTCACCAGCGTTGACTCATGGCGACACCATCGATCATGTGAGTTTCGGAAATATCATGTAATCTGCGATTACGGACCGAAGGCATGACAGTCATCATGCAAACGCATCGGTTCGCAAGGGACAATTATAATGAGCGGTACGCCGCGCGGATCAGGCAGGGGCATGACTGACGATGCGACTGAGAGCACCCGGTAAGGGACTGATCGGTGTCGATATTACCTCGGCTACCGTCAAAGTCATCGAGCTTAAACGCGCGCGTGGCCACTATCAGGTGGAAAGCTACGCCGTGCGCCCACTGCGCGAGGGCGCCGTCGTCGAGCGGCGGATTCGCGACATGTCGGCCGTGGTGGACGCCCTCAAGCGCGCCGTGGATCATGCGCGGCCGGCTTCGCGCAACGCCGCCTTGGCCTTGCCGGCCGGCGCCGCCATCACCAAGACGCTGTCAGTTCCCGCCTCGCTCGACGATGACGAGATCGGGAACCGTGTCCAGCTCGAGTCTGACCGCCACATTCCGTTTCCGTTCAATGAGGTCGCCTTCGACTTCCAGCGCCTGGGCCTCAACGCCCGGTACGGCGACCAGCAGGACGTCCTGCTGGTGGCCTGTCGCCAGCAGGACGTCAATCAGCTGACCGAGGCGGTGCTGCAGGCAGGCCTGACCCCGGCGGCCGTCGACGTCGAGACCTTCGCCATGGAGCGGGCCTTCCAGGAGCTGCGTCACCAGCTGCCGTCGGAGGGCGGCGAGCAGGAGTGCGTGGCGCTGGTCGATATCGGCGCCACCATGAACGCCTTCCACGTGCTGCGCGACGGCCGCGTGACCTACAGCCGCGACACCGTCTTCGGCGGCCGTCAGCTGACGGACGAGATCCGCAACCGCTATGGGCTGACCCTCGAGGAGGCGGGGCTGGCCAAGAAGCGGGGAGGCCTGCCCGACGACTACCAGCGCAGCGTGCTCGCCCCCTTCCTCGACACCCTGGTGCAGCAGGTGGGGCGCTCGCTGCAGCTCTACTACACCGCCGGGCGCAAGCAGGAGGTGCGTCGCATGATCCTGGCGGGCGGCACCAGCGTGCTGCCGGGGCTGGCCGAGCGGCTGGCCGAGGAGAGCGGCATGGAGGTGGTGATCGCCAACCCCTTCCGCCGCATGAAGGTCAACGCCCGCATCGACGTCCCGACCCTGGCCGGTGATGCGCCGGCCATGCTCACGGCCTGCGGCCTGGCGATGAGGGTAGGCAAATGACGACCATCGAGATCAACCTGCTCCCCTGGCGGGAGGCAGTGCGCGCCCGGCGCAGCAAGCGCTTCGTCACGGCCATCGTGCTGAGCGCCCTGGTCGGCCTGGGTGTCGGCTACGGCATGACCTGGTACCTCGACCAGCGCCTGGACGCTCAGCAGCAGCGCCAGCAGCTGATCCAGGCCAGGACCGCCGAGCTGGATCGCGACATCCGCGCGGCGAGCCAGTACGAGGAGCAGATCGCCTCCCTGAACCGCCAGATCGCGGTCTTCGAGCGGCTCCAGGTCGGGCGTCCGCAGACGGTGCATGTCTTCAATGCCCTGGTGGATAGCCTGGAGGAGGGGGTCTACTACACCTCGCTCAGCCGCCAGGGGGATCAGCTGCGACTCACCGGCCTGGCCGAGGACAATCGCCGCGTCTCCGAGCAGCTTCGCCAGCTCGAGGCCTCGCCGGTCTTCGATGTGCCGGTGCTCTCCGACGTGGAGAGCGCCGCGGACGAGCTGCGCCGCTTCAATCTCAGCGTCAATCAGCACATGCCCGGCACGGAAGGTGTCGAGGGTGCAACCGGTACGGAGGCGCCATGAACCTATCCACCGAAGTGCGTCGTCTACGCGAGATGGACTGGGGGGAGCTGGACATCAAGGAGTCCGGCAGCTGGCCCTTCCTGCTGCAGCTGATCTGCTGCGTGCTGGTCGTCGGTCTCACCGTGGCCGGCATGTACTGGTACCTCGCCGCGCCCAAGGTCGAGGCCCTCGAGCAGGCGCAGCGCGAGGAGCAGCGCCTGCTGCGCGATTTCCGCAGCAAGTCGGCCCAGGCCGCCAGCCTGCCGGCGCTGCGCGAAGAGGTCGTGGAGCTCGATAGACGCTTGTCAGAACTGGTGGCGATGCTCCCCGGCGGGGCCGAGATCCCCTCGCTGATCGACGATATCAGCGAGGCGGCGATCGATAACCAGCTCGCCATCGACTTCATTCGCCTGCGCAGCCCGGCGACCCAGGAATTCTACGTCGAGCGCCCCTTCGACATCCGGGTACAGGGCGACTACCACCGCGTCGCCTCCTTCATCTCCAGCGTGGCCGACCTGCCGCGCATCGTGACCCAGCACGACTTCAGCCTGGCGCCGACCGATGGCCGCAACCGCCTGCAGCTGTCGATGCTGGCCCGGACCTACAGCTATCGGCCGCCTCAGGCATCGGCCGAGGAGGAGTCGCCATGAGTCGCTGGTGGACCCGAATCGCCTGGCTGGGATTGCCGCTCGCGCTGGGCGCCTGCAGCGACGCCAACCTGGCGAGTCTCGAGCAGGAGCTGGAGGCGGTGCGTGCCAACCCGGGCACGGTGAGCCTGGAACCGGTGCCGCCCGCGCCGAGCTACGAGTCGGTGGACTACATCTTCGCCGACGAGCGCAGCCCCTTTCAGGCGCGCCTGCCGGAGCCCGACACGCTGCCCGGCAGCGGAGGCGAGGACGGCGATCTGGCGCCGGACGAGACGCGCCCCCGGGAGCCGCTGGAGGCCTACGATCTGGGGCAGCTCGAACTGGTGGGTACCCTCAAGGTCGGTGGGCAGCCCTCGGCACTGATCAAGGCGCCCGACGGCAATGTCCATCGGCTGCGTACCGGCAACCGTATGGGGTCCGACTTCGGTCGCATCATCGGCATCACCGATACCACGGTGCAGCTGGTGGAGATCGTGCCCACGGGGCGTGGCGGTTGGATCGAGCGCAGCACCCAGCTCGCGCTCGACGACTAGACAACAGATGGTCATGCCGCCGGACAGGAAGCGGTAGTGGCCCGCAGGGGGAAGGGAACAATGCAACCGATGATTCGTGGTCTCGCACTCGTGGCACTGCTGGCGGTCTCCACGGCCGCCTCGGCCGCCTCCACCCTCACCGACCTGTCCTACCGCCAGGGGGCAGACGGGGCGCTGGAGGTCGAACTCGACTTCAGCGGGCCGGTGCCCGAGGTGCGCGGCTACCGTCTCGACGAGCCGGCCCGCCTGACCATCGACCTGATGGACACGTCGAGCGGCCTGGAGCGTCGTCGCGAGGAGCTCGGCATGGGCGGCGTCGAGCGGGTCACGGCCCTGGAGGCGGGGTCGCGCACGCGGCTGGTCTTCGAGTTGGAAGGCCCCTTGCCCTACAACACCCGCCAGCAGGGCGATCGCCTGCTGCTCACCATCGGCGGCGCGGCCGCCCGGCCGACGGCGGCGTCCGCCACGACGGCCGACGCCTCGCGCGCGGAGGCGTCATCGCCCCGGGCGTCGACGCCGTCGACCCAGGCCTATCGCCAGCCGAGCATCCAGGATATCGACTTCCGTCGCGGCGACGGCGGGGCGGGGCGGCTGGTCGTGACCTTCGATCGTGCCGGCGTGGATGCCCGGGTGCGCGAGAGCGGCCGGCGTATCGTCGCCGAGCTGCGCGAGGTCCGGCTGCCGGCCTCCCTGGACCAGGTCTACGATGTCAGCGATTTCGGCACCCCGCTCACGCGCGTAACCCCGCGCGTCGGGAGCGACGGCGTGACCCTCGAGATCCAGGGCGAGGGGCGCTTCGCCATGCTCTCCACGCAGAGTGGTCGCCAGCTGGTGATCGAGGCCGAGCCGATCACCCAGGCGCAGCAGGAGGAGCGCGTCCGCGAACAGTTCCCCTACACCGGTGAGCGCATCACCCTGAACTTCCAGGATATCGAGGTACGCTCGGTGCTGGCGATCATCGCCGACTTTACCGGCCTCAACCTGGTGGCCAGCGACAGCGTGACGGGAAGGGTCACCCTCAACCTGCAGGACGTCCCCTGGGATCAGGCCCTGGACCTGGTTCTCAAGAGTCACGGCCTGGCCAGTCGCCAGGAGGGCAACGTCATCGTGGTGGCGCCGGCCGCGGAGCTGGCCAACCTGGAGCGCCAGGAGCTGGAGTCCCGCGAGCAGCTGGAGACCCTGGCGCCGCTGGAGACCGAGTACATCCAGGTGAAGTATGCCAAGGCTTCCGACCTAGCCGCCCTGCTGCAAGACGCGAGCGGCTTCGGCCTGCTCACCGATCGTGGTCGGGTCGCCGTCGATCCGCGCACCAACACCCTGCTGGTGCAGGACACCGCCGACCAGATCGATACCATCATGGCTACCCTGGATCGCCTGGATATCGCCGTGCGTCAGGTGCAGATCGAGGCGCGCATCGTGATCGCCCGCGACAGTGCCACCCGGGAGCTCGGGATCAACTGGGGGCTCTCCTCCCCCGACCGAGTCGGTGATGGCCGTTTCGACGTCGGCGGGGCCGCCGGCGGCAGCGTGGGCAACGGCGGCCTGACCGTGGACATGGGCGGCACCGCCTCGTCGTCCACCGCTTTCAGCTTCGGCTACCTGTCCGGCGACATTCTCCTCGACCTGGAGCTGAGCGCCCTGGAGAGCGAAGGCAAGACCCAGACCATCTCCCAGCCGCGGGTGATCACCGCCAACCAGAGCACGGCGATCATCAAGCAGGGCACCGAGATCCCCTATCAGGAGTCCACCTCCAGCGGGGCCACGGACACCCAGTTCAAGGAGGCCGTATTGTCCCTGGAGGTCACGCCGCAGATCACCCCGGACAACCGCATCATCATGGACCTGGTGATCAACAACGATACGGTGGGCGCGCTGTTTGCCGGCGTGCCCTCCATCGACACCAACGAGATCGAGACCCAGGTGCTGGTGGACAACGGCGAGACCGTGGTGCTGGGCGGCATCCTTACCACCGAGGAAGCCTTGAGTCTGCTCAAGACGCCCTTCCTGGGGGATCTGCCGGTGCTGGGGAACCTGTTCCGCTATACCGAGAACACCAATGATAAGGTAGAGTTGCTGGTATTCATCACGCCCCGAATACTGGACGACAACCTGGCCATTCGCTGATGCAGGCACTTCCGAACCTGATACTGATTGGCCCCATGGGGGCCGGCAAGAGCACCATCGGCCGCCTTCTGGCGGCCGAACTGTCACGAGACTTCTTTGATACGGACCATGAGATCCAGGCGCGCTGCGGCGCCGACATTCCCTGGATCTTCGACGTCGAGGGCGAGGCGGGCTTTCGCGATCGCGAGACCCAGATGATCCGCGAGCTGACCCATCACGAGAGCGTGGTCATCGCGACCGGCGGCGGGGCGGTGCTGCGCGAGGAGAATCGCCGGGTGCTGCGCGAGAGCGGTACCGTGATCTATCTGCTCACCACCGTGGAGCAGCAGCTGCGGCGCACCGCCAAGGACCGCAACCGGCCGCTGCTCCAGCGCCCCGACAAGGAAGCCGTGCTGCGCGACATGTTCGCGCTGCGCGACCCCCTCTACCGCGCCACCGCCGACGTGGTGGTGCGCACCGACCGGCGCGGCCCCCGGGCCGTGGTCAACGAGATCGTGCGGCGCGTGACGCGCCTGGTCGATCCCCTGCAATGCAAGGCCTGAGCCCATGACCGAGTCCTCCGCTGCCCCGTCCACCCTCGAGGTGGCGCTGGGCGATCGCAGCTATCCCATCCATATCGGCCCCGGCCTGCTGGGCGATCCGCGGTGGCTGACGCCGCACCTGGCCGGTCGCCAGGTGATGGTGGTCACCAACGAGACGGTGGCGCCGCTCTACCTCGAGACGCTGACCCGGGGGCTCCCCGGCGACCTCGAGGTGCGCACCCTGGTGCTGCCGGATGGCGAGGCCACCAAGACGCTGTCCCACGTGGAGCGGATCTGGGACGCCCTGCTCGCCGCCGGCTTCAATCGTCGCTGCACCCTGATCGCCCTGGGCGGCGGGGTGACCGGCGACATGGTCGGCTTCGCCGCCGCCTGCTACCAGCGCGGCGTGGCCTTCGTGCAGGTGCCGACCACCCTGCTCGCCCAGGTCGACTCCTCGGTCGGCGGCAAGACCGGCGTCAACCACCCCCGTGGCAAGAACATGATCGGCGCCTTCTGGCAGCCCCGGGCGGTGCTGATCGATACCGATACCCTGACGACGCTGCCGCCGCGCGAGCTCTCGGCGGGGCTCGCCGAGGTGATCAAGTACGGGCTGATCCGCGACGCCGACTTCCTGGCCTGGCTCGAGGCCGAGATGTCGGCGCTGCGCGGCCTCGATGCCGCCGCCCTGACCCGCGCCATCCAGCGCAGCTGCGCGCTCAAGGCCGAGATCGTCGCCGAGGACGAGACCGAGCAGGGGGTAAGGGCGCTCCTCAATCTGGGGCATACCTTCGGGCACGCCATCGAGGCGCACCAGGGCTACGGGCGCTGGCTCCACGGCGAGGCCGTCGGCACCGGCATGCTGATGGCCGCCGAGCTGTCGTGCCGCCTGGGCTGGCTCGGCGAGGCCGAGGTGGCCCGGGTGAAAACGCTCATCGAGGCCGCCGGCCTGCCGCTGGCGGCGCCGGCCGGGATGGGGGGGGACGACTTCCTCGCCATCATGCGCCTGGACAAGAAGAACCTCGACAGCCGCCTGCGGCTGATCCTGCTGCGCGCCTTGGGGGATGCCTGCATCCACGACGAGACGCCGCCGTCGACCCTGGCGGCGCTCCTCGAGGGCTTTCCTCGTCGCTGAGCCCTCGCCGCCGCCCGAGTCGGCGCAGGCCCTTCCCAGCCCGCTCCCTCGACGCCCGCCTCCGCGCGGGCGTCGCTGCGTCTGGGCGGTATCGACATCCGGCGCGGCTCGGCGCGGCGCGTTCTTTAAGCGATTCGCATGCCTCATGCCGGATCGGCATGGAGAAATACGGGGTAAGTCGACTAAAGTCTAATGAATGGCGGCCGTCGTTGAAGGTTCGTTGTGATGATCTGCAAGCCTTTGAGTTAGCAAGTTTTTTTGCCGGATGAGTGATGCAAGTAGCGGATTTGTAGGCGATTTTGGTGGCCGGCTTCGGGCGTGTCGATTGCGCGATGGGGGCGCCTCTGGCTATGCTGGTCGGCCTTTTGCAGAGCAGTCCTCGCTTCTGTTGGAAGCGATAAATAAGAACAAAAACCTTAAAATATAGCACGAAATGACTGCCAAAGAAACCTTTTCAACCCGAGGCACGCCCATGAACAGAGGTCTTCACCAGCCCGGCGAGTTCCGTGACAACTGCGGCTTCGGCCTGATCGCCCACATGGAGGGCCAGGCCAGTCACGACCTGCTCAAGACCGCCATCGAGTCCCTGACCTGCATGACCCACCGTGGCGGCATCGCCGCCGACGGCAAGACCGGGGATGGCTGCGGGCTGCTGCTGCAGATGCCGGATGCCTTCATGCGCGAGGTGGCGAAGGAAGCGCTGGGCGTGTCCCTGGGCGAGCGCTATGCCGTGGGGGCGGTCTTCCTGCCCGACGACGACGCCCGCGAGGCCCATGGTCGCGACACCCTGGTCGCCGAGCTCGAGGCCCGCGGCCTCGAGGTGGCCGGCTGGCGCGAGGTCCCGGTGGACCCCGGCGTCTGCGGTCCCATGGCGCTGGACTGCCTGCCGCGCATCCGTCAGCTGTTCGTCGAGCCCGGCGAGACCACCGGCGACGCCTTCGATGTCGAGCTGTTCATGGCACGCCGGCGCGCCGAGGAGAAGCTGCGCGACGAGCCGGACTTCTACGTCTGCTCGCTCTCCGCCGAGGTCGTCTCCTACAAGGGGCTGGTGATGCCGGTTGACCTGCCGGCCTTCTACCACGACCTGGGGGATGCGCGCCTCGAGACCGCGATCTGCGTCTTCCACCAGCGCTTCTCCACCAATACCGCGCCGCGCTGGCCGCTGGCCCAGCCGTTCCGCCTGCTGGCCCACAACGGCGAGATCAACACCGTCGAGGCCAACCGCGGCTGGGCGAACTCCCGCAAGGAGAACTTCCTGAGCGAGCGGCTGCCCGAGATCGCCGAGCTCGACGAGATCGTCAACACCACCGGCTCCGACTCCTCCAGCATGGACAACATGCTCGAGGTGCTGCTGACCGGCGGCATGGAGCTGCACCGCGCTGTGCGCATGATGGTCCCGCCGGCCTGGCAGAACGTCGAGCTGATGGACGCCGACCTGCGCGCCTTCTACGAGTACAACTCCATGCACATGGAGCCCTGGGACGGCCCGGCCGGGGTGGTGATGACCGACGGCCGCCAGGCGGTCTGCATGCTCGACCGCAACGGCCTGCGTCCGGCGCGCTGGGTGATCACCCGGAACGGCTTCATCACCCTGGCCTCCGAGATCGGCACCTACGACTACGCCCCCGAGGACGTGGTCGCCAAAGGGCGGGTCGGTCCCGGCCAGATTCTCGCCGTGGACACCCAGACCGGTGAGGTGCTGCACACCTCCGACATCGACCAGCGCCTCAAGGCCGCCTATCCCTACAAGCGCTGGCTGAAGCAGGAGGCCCAGTACCTGGAGTCGGCGCTGACCGAGCTCGCCAGCTTCCACGCCATGGATGCGGACGCGCTGCTCGCGCAGCAGAAGATGTTCCAGGTCAGCTTCGAGGAGCGCGACCAGGTGCTGCGCCCGCTCGCCGAGAGCGGCCAGGAGGCCGTGGGCTCGATGGGCGACGACACGCCCATGGCGGTGCTCTCCGGCAAGCAGCGGCTGCTCACCGACTACTTCCGCCAGAAGTTTGCCCAGGTCACCAACCCCGCGATCGACCCGCTGCGCGAGGCGATCGTGATGTCGCTGGAGACCTGCATCGGCGCCGAGCTCAACGTCTTCAAGGCGACCCCGGAGCACGCCCACCGCATCATCCTGACCACGCCGGTGCTCTCGCCGCGCAAGTTCGCCGCGCTGATGCACCAGGACGACCCGGCCTTCACCAGCCAGGTCCTGTCGCTGGGCTACGACCCCGAGGAGGTCGGTCTCAAGGGGGCGATCCAGGCGCTCTGCCGCCAGGCCGAGCAGGCCGTCCTCGACGGCAAGGTGATCCTGGTGCTCTCGGATGCCGAGCTCGGCAAGGGGCTGCTGCCCATTCACGCCGCGCTGGCGGTGGGCGCGGTGCACCATCACCTGGGGCGCCTGGCGCTGCGTCCGCGCTGCAACCTCGTGGTCGAGACCGGCTACGCCCGGGACGCCCATCAGATGGCGGTGCTGTTCGGCGTCGGGGCCACCGCGGTCTTCCCCTGGCTGGCCTACCAGGTCATGGCCGACATGCACCAGGCGGGCGAGCTGGTCGGCAACCCCGCCGACGCGCGCGAGAACTACCGCAAGGGCCTGCAGAAGGGCCTCTACAAGATCCTCTCCAAGATGGGCATCTCGACCCTGGCCTCCTATCGCGGCTCCCAGCTGTTCGAGGCGGTGGGTCTCGCCTCGGAGGTGGTCGATCTCTGCTTCACCGGCATGGCGTCGCGCATCGAGGGTACCGGGTTCAGCGAGCTTCAGCTGCAGCAGGAGCTGCTGGGCCGCGAGGCCTGGACGCCGCGCAAGGGCATCGCCCAGGGCGGCCTGATGAAGTACGTCCACGGCCACGAGTACCACGCCTACAACCCCGACGTGGTCACGGCGCTCCAGGAGGCGGTCCAGGAGGGCGACTACGCCAAGTGGAAGAAGTTTGCGCGGCTGGTCAACGAGCGCGATCCGGCCACCCTGCGTGACCTGCTCGCCCTCAAGCCGGCCGCCGAGCCGCTGCCCCTCGAGGAGGTCGAGGCGATCGAGGAGCTGCTGCCGCGCTTCGACAGCGCCGGCATGAGCCTCGGGGCGCTCTCGCCGGAGGCGCACGAGGCGCTGGCCCAGGCCATGAACGAGGCCGGCGGGCGCTCCAACTCCGGCGAGGGGGGCGAGGACCCGGCGCGCTACGGCACCATCAGAAGCTCCAAGATCAAGCAGATCGCCTCCGGGCGCTTCGGCGTGACGCCGGCCTACCTGGTCAACGCCGAGGTGCTGCAGATCAAGGTGGCCCAGGGCGCCAAGCCCGGCGAGGGCGGCCAGCTGCCCGGCGGCAAGGTCAACGAGCTGATCGCCCGGCTGCGCTACTCGGTGCCCGGCGTGACCCTGATCTCGCCGCCCCCGCACCACGACATCTACTCCATCGAGGACCTGGCGCAGCTGATCTTCGACCTCAAGCAGGTCAACCCGGACGCCCAGGTCTCGGTGAAGCTGGTCTCCGAGCCCGGTATCGGCACCATCGCCACCGGCGTGGCCAAGGCCTACGCCGACCTGATCACCGTCTCCGGCTACGACGGCGGCACCGCGGCGAGCCCGCTGACCTCGATCAAGCATGCCGGCAGCCCCTGGGAGCTGGGCCTGCCCGAGGTCCACCAGGCGCTGCGCATCAACGGACTGCGCGACAAGATTCGCCTGCAGACCGACGGCGGCCTGAAGACCGGGCTGGACGTGGTGAAGGCGGCGATCCTCGGCGCCGAGAGCTTCGGCTTCGGCACCGCGCCGATGGTGGCGCTGGGCTGCAAGTACCTGCGCATCTGCCACCTCAACAACTGCGCCACCGGCGTCGCCACCCAGATGCAGTACCTGCGCGACGAGCACTTCCGCGGCACCGTCGACATGGTCAAGCACTACTTCCGCTTCATCGCCGAGGAGGTGCGCGAGCTGATGGCCCTGCTCGGGGTGCGCCGGCTCACCGACCTGATCGGCCGCACCGACCTGCTCGAGGTGCTCGAGGGCGTCACCGCCTCCCAGCGCCGGCTCGACCTCTCGGGCCTGCTGGGCAACGACCACGTGCCCGCGGACGCCCCGCAGTTCTGCCGCGTGAACCGCAACGTGCCCCACGACCCGGGCGCCAAGAACCAGGAGGTGCTCGAGGCCCTCGAGGCGGCCCTCGAGGCGAAGTCCGGCGGCGAGTTCGCCTTCACGATCACCAACTGCGATCGCTCTGTCGGCGCGCTGATCTCCGGCGCCATCGCCAAGCGCTACGGCGAGGCGGGGCTCGAGGAGGCGCCGGTCACCGCCCGCTTCACCGGCGTGGCCGGCCAGAGCTTCGGGGTGTTCAACGCCCGTGGCCTGCACCTCTACCTGGAGGGTGACGCCAACGACTACGTGGGCAAGGGCATGAACGGCGGCCGGCTGGTGATCGTGCCGCCGGCCGGCAGCGCCTTCGAGAGCCACAAGACGGCGATCATCGGCAACACCTGCCTGTACGGCGCCACCGGCGGCAAGCTGTTCGCCGCCGGCACCGCCGGCGAGCGCTTCGCCGTGCGCAACTCCGGTGCCCACGCGGTGATCGAGGGGGCCGGCGACCACTGCGGCGAGTACATGACCGGCGGCATGGTCTGCGTGCTCGGCGAGGTGGGCGTCAACTTCGGTGCGGGCATGACCGGCGGCTTCGCCTACGTGCTCGACGAGGACCGCACCTTCGTCGACAAGTACAACCACGAGCTGGTGGAGATCCACCGGGTGAACACCGAGGCCATGGAGGCCTACCGGCGGCACCTGCGGGAGGTCATCGAGGAGTTCGTCGCCGAGACCGGCTCCGAGCGCGGTCGCGCGATCCTCGAGGACTTCAGCGACTTCATCCGCCACTTCTGGCTGGTGAAGCCCAAGGCGGCGAGCCTCAATGGCCTGCTGGCCGAATCCCGTCGGCGTCCCGAGTAAGCCAGGCAGAGAGGAGCAGAGACCATGGCCAACCGTTTGAGCAACGATTTCCAGTTTATCGACGTGGGTCGCCAGGACCCCGAGAAGAAGGCGGCACGCACCCGGGCGCGGGAGTTCGCCGAGATCTACGAGCCCTTCAAGCCCCAGGAGGCGGCCGGGCAGGCGCATCGCTGCCTGCACTGCGGCAACCCCTACTGCGAGTGGAAGTGCCCGGTCCACAACTACATCCCCAACTGGCTGCAGCTGGTCAGCGAGGGCAACATCCTCGAGGCGGTGGAGCTGTGTCACAAGACCAACTCGCTGCCCGAGGTGTGCGGACGGGTCTGCCCGCAGGATCGCCTCTGCGAGGGTGCCTGTACCCTCAATGACGGCTTCGGCGCCGTGACCATCGGGTCGGTGGAGAAGTACATCACCGATACCGCCTTCGCCATGGGCTGGCGCCCGGATCTCTCCAAGGTCGCCGCGACCGGGCGCAAGGTGGCGGTGATCGGCGCCGGCCCGGCGGGCCTGGGCTGCGCCGACATCCTGGTGCGCAACGGCGTCAAGCCGGTGGTATTCGACAAGTACCCGGAGATCGGCGGGCTGCTCACCTTCGGCATCCCCGAGTTCAAGCTCGACAAGACTGTGATGAAGCGTCGCCGCGCGGTGTTCGAGGAGATGGGCATCGAGTTCTGCCTCGGTGTCGAGGTGGGCAAGGACATCGCCTTCGACACCCTGCTCGAGGAGTACGACGCCGTCTTCCTGGGCATGGGCACCTACACCTACATGGAGGGCGGCTTCCCCGGTGAGGATCTGCCCGGCGTGCACAAGGCGCTCGACTACCTGATCGGTAACGTCAACCACTGCCTGGGCTTCGAGAAGGAGCCCCATGAGTACACCTCGCTGAAGGGCCAGCGCGTGGTGGTGCTGGGCGGCGGCGACACCGCGATGGACTGCAACCGCACGGCGATTCGCCAGGGCGCGTCCGGCGTGACCTGCGCCTATCGTCGCGACGAGGAGAACATGCCGGGTTCCAAGCGCGAGGTGGCCAATGCCCGCGAGGAGGGCGTGGAGTTCCTGTTCAATCGCCAGCCGGTGGCGGTGGTCGGCGAGGGCAAGGTCGAGGGCGTGAAGGTGGTGCGTACCCGCCTCGGCGAGCCCGACGAGAACGGCCGCCAGCGCCCCGAGGTGGTGCCCGGCTCGGAGGAGGTCATCCCCGCCGACGCCGTGGTGGTGGCCTTCGGCTTCCAGCCGAGCCCGGCCCCCTGGTTCGAGAGCGTGGGCATCGAGGTCGACGAGCGCGGCCGGGTCAAGGCGCCGGAGCAGGGCGCCCACCCGTTCCAGACCACCAACGAGAAGATCTTCGCCGGTGGTGACATGGTGCGCGGCTCCGACCTGGTGGTCACCGCCATCTACGAGGGTCGCCAGGCCGGCGAGGGCATCCTCGACTATCTGGGTGTCTAAGCTGCAGACAGGGAGGCGCGAGTAGTCGCTGGCGGCATGGCTCGCGGCTTTCCCGGCGGCAGGTCTACGAAGGGGCGCTGTGAACCCCTCCCTGGGCGCTACCGACGCCATCCCTGGCGTAGGACCCCTTCTTCGACTTGCCCCCGGGCCGCTGGTCTCGTCAGCATCGCATGCCGGGTGTCTGCCGCGTGGGCGCCTTGCCCCGTGGCGCACGGCGCTGAAATTGAGCCTTTGGTCGCACTCTGCTACTCTGTCGTCCCATCCTGGCGCGGCTTCCTGCCGTGCCTACCGATCACGTTTCGACAGGTTCTCCATGACACGATATATCTTCGTGACCGGCGGCGTTGTGTCCTCTCTCGGCAAGGGCATCGCGTCGGCCTCGCTGGCGGCGATTCTCGAGGCCCGCGGCCTCAAGGTCACCATGCTCAAGCTCGATCCCTACATCAACGTGGATCCGGGCACCATGAGCCCCTTCCAGCACGGCGAGGTGTTCGTCACCGAGGATGGGGCCGAGACCGACCTGGACCTCGGGCACTACGAGCGCTTCATTCGCACGAAGATGACCCAGGCCAACAACTTCACCACCGGTCGCGTCTACGAGCACGTGCTGCGCAAGGAGCGCCGCGGCGACTACCTGGGCGGCACCGTGCAGGTGATTCCTCACATCACCGACGAGATCAAGCGCCGGGTCTACGAGGGCGGCAAGGGCTTCGACGTGGCGCTGGTCGAGATCGGCGGCACCGTGGGCGACATCGAGTCGCTGCCCTTCCTGGAGTCGATCCGCCAGATCAGAAGCGAGCTTGGCGCGAACCGGGCGATCTTCATGCACCTGACCCTGGTGCCCTACATCAAGACCGCCGGCGAGACCAAGACCAAGCCGACCCAGCACAGCGTCAAGGAGCTGCGCTCGATCGGTATCCAGCCGGACATCCTGATCTGCCGCAGTGAGGTGGAGCTCGAGGAGAGCGAGCGGCGCAAGATCGCGCTGTTCACCAACGTCGAGGAGCGGGCGGTCATCCCGCTGCAGGACGCCGACACCATCTACCGCATCCCGCTGATGCTCCACGAGCACGGCCTCGACGACATCGTCTGCGACAAGCTGCGCCTGGAGGCCGGCGAGGCGGACCTCGGCGAGTGGGTGAAGGTGCTCGACGCCAAGCTCAACCCGCTGAAGTCGGTCAACATCGCCATGGTCGGCAAGTACATGGAGCTGCTCGACGCCTACAAGTCGCTCAACGAAGCGCTGATCCATGCCGGCATCCAGTCGCGGATCAAGGTCAACGTCGACTACATCGACTCCGAGGACATCGAGCACCACGGCACCGAGCGCCTGGCCGGCAAGGACGCCATCCTGGTGCCCGGCGGCTTCGGCGAGCGCGGCGTCGAGGGCAAGATCGCCACCGCCCGCTTCGCTCGCGAGAACGGCATTCCGTATCTCGGCATCTGCCTCGGCATGCAGGTGGCGGTCATCGAGTTCGCCCGCCACGTGGCCGGCTGGGACGACGCCGACTCCACCGAGTTCACCCACGAGACCCAGCATCCGGTCGTGGGCCTGATCACCGAGTGGCTGAGCCCCGAGGGCAAGGTCGAGCTTCGCGATGAGGCCTCGGACCTGGGCGGCACCATGCGCCTGGGCGGCCAGGTCTGCCAGCTCAAGGCCGGCAGCAAGGCCCGCGAGGCCTACGGCAGCGACGAGATCGTCGAGCGCCACCGCCACCGCTTCGAGGTCAACAACCAGTTCATCGGCGAGCTCGAGCAGGCCGGCCTGGTGGTCTCCGGCAAGAGCGTCGACAACTCCCTGGTGGAGGTGGTCGAGCTGCCGGATCATCCCTGGTACGTCGCCTGCCAGTTCCACCCGGAGTTCACCTCCACGCCCCGTGACGGCCATCCGCTGTTCACCGGCTTCGTCAATGCGGCGCTGGAGCACAAGACGGCGCGCGTCCGCGCCCAGTCCGCCCATCAGGAGTGAGGTCGATGTCGGCATCGAAAGGCCCGACCCCCGAGCGTCATATCGGCATTGCCGGCCTCGAGGCCGGCAATGACCGGCCGCTCATGCTGCTCGGCGGCATGAACGTGCTGGAGTCCCGCGAGCTGGCCCTCGAGGTCGCCGAGACCTATGTCGAGGTGACCGGCCGGCTCGGCATCCCCTACGTCTTCAAGGCGAGCTTCGACAAGGCCAACCGCAGCTCCATCCACTCCTTCCGCGGCCCGGGCCTCGACCGGGGGCTCGAGATCCTGGCCGAGGTGAAGGAGCGCTTCGGGGTGCCGATCATCACCGACGTGCACGAGCCCTGGCAGGCCGCGCCGGCGGCCGAGGTCGCCGACATCATCCAGCTGCCGGCCTTCCTGGCGCGCCAGACCGACCTCGTCGTGGCCATGGCCGAGACCGGGGCGGTGATCAACATCAAGAAGCCGCAGTTCCTGGCTCCCCACGAGATGCGCCACATCCTGCGCAAGTGCGAGGAGGCCGGCAACGACAAGCTGCTGCTCTGCGAGCGCGGCTCGAGCTTCGGCTACAACAACCTGATCGTCGACATGCTGGGCTTCGGTGACATGAAGCAGACGGGCTATCCGGTCTTCTTCGACGTTACCCACGCCCTGCAGCGCCCGGGCGGCCGGGCCGACAGCGCCGATGGCCGGCGCGCCCAGGTCGCCGAGCTGGCGCGTGCCGGCGTGGCGGTGGGCCTGGCGGGGCTCTTCCTCGAGGCGCATCCCGACCCGGACAACGCCAAGTGCGACGGTCCCTGCGCCCTGCCGCTGGACCGCCTGGAACCCTTCCTGGCCCAGCTGAAGGCCCTCGATGACCTGGTGAAGGGCTTCGCGCCGCTCGATATTGCCTGATTTTCCCTCAACGCTGACACGTAAAGGACGAGATAACATGACCAAGATCGTCGATATCCGCGCCCTCGAGGTGCTGGACTCACGCGGCAATCCGACCGTCCAGGCCGAGGTGCGCCTGGAGAGCGGCGCCATCGGCGTGGCGTGCGCCCCGAGCGGCGCCTCCACCGGCTCCCGCGAGGCCCTGGAGCTGCGTGACGGCGACAAGAGCCGCTACCTGGGCAAGGGCGTGCTCAAGGCCGTGGAAGCCGTCAACACCGCGATTCGCGAGCGCCTGGTCGGCATGGATGCCTGCGACCAGCACGGCCTTGACGATGCCATGCGGGTCCTCGATGGCACCGACAACAAGGCCACCCTGGGGGCCAACGCCATCCTGGCCGTCTCCCTGGCCGTCGCCAAGGCCGCCGCCAGCGCCAAGGGCGTGCCGCTCTACGCCCATATCGCCGAGCTCTACGGTCAGCCGGGCCGCTACCAGATGCCTGTGCCGATGATGAACATCCTCAACGGCGGCGAGCATGCCGACAACAACGTCGACATCCAGGAGTTCATGATCCAGCCGGTGGGGGCGCCGAGCTTCCGCGAAGGCCTGCGCATGGGCGCCGAGATCTTCCACGCCCTGAAGAAGGTGCTCTCCGCCCGGGGGCTCTCCACCTCCGTGGGCGACGAGGGCGGCTTCGCGCCGAACCTCGCCTCCAACGCCGAGGCCCTGGCGGTGATCAAGGAAGCCGTCTCCAACGCCGGCTACACGCTCGACAGCGACGTGACCCTGGCGCTGGACTGCGCCTCCTCGGAGTTCTACCAGGACGGCCAGTACAACCTCGCCGGTGAGGGCAAGCGCTATGACGCCGCCGGCTTCGCCGACTACCTGGCCGAGCTGTGCGAGGCGTACCCCATCGTCTCCATCGAGGACGGCATGGACGAGTCCGACTGGGCGGGCTGGAAGGCGCTGACCGACAAGCTCGGCGACAAGGTCCAACTGGTGGGCGACGACCTCTTCGTCACCAACACCCGGATCCTCAAGCGCGGCATCGACGAGCAGATCGGCAACTCCATCCTGATCAAGTTCAACCAGATCGGCTCGCTCTCCGAGACCCTGGAGGCCGTGCGCATGGCCCAGGACGCCGGCTTCACCGCGGTGATCTCCCATCGCTCCGGCGAGACCGAGGACACCACCATCGCCGATCTCGCGGTGGGCACCTGCGCCGGCCAGATCAAGACCGGCTCGTTGTGCCGCTCGGATCGCGTCGCCAAGTACAACCGCCTGCTGGTGATCGAGCAGGAGCTCGGCGCCAGGGTCGACTACCCCGGGCGAGGCGCGATCAAGGGCCAGTAAGCGCATGACGTAGGCGCGTGGCGTGGCCCCTGGTGGGATCTCGTGTAGGAGATCGCTTACACGAGGCCGACGACATTCGCTATCCGTGCGTCGGACAGGGCCGACCCCTTGCGGGGTTGGCCCTTTTTATTTGGCTGATTTATCAGGTTTTTTTGTTTTCGCCGCCGCGAGCCTCCGGGGCCGGGGTGGCCTGTCGGCCATTCCGGGCATGGTTGTGTGCCCCGGGTGGCGTGGCACAATGAAGCCGGGATGAAGGGAGAGCGGCAACGCTCCCCGGCAGGATGCATTGGGATGCAAGCAGCAGTGATGCGCCCGGCGCGGCAGGACGCCGCCCCCGGGCAGGGAAGGCATCACGGGAGTCGAGCGGAGGGAACCGCTCAAGGAACGGCTGGGAGCGGGCGGCCTGCGGGCCGCCTTTTTTCGTTCAAGGTCCGGGCCCGAGCCGGATGCTTGAGCCAGCACGACACGACGCCGCCGGATGTCGAGAGACATCCGGCGGCGTCGTGTCTGACGGGGTCGCGCTGGGCGGAGCTCAGCGCTCGAGCAGCTCCAGCTTGCCCGGCTTGCCGTCCCAGTTCTCCGCGTCTTCCGGCGGATCCTGCTTCTCGCTGATGTTGGGCCACACCTCGGCCAGCTCGGCATTGATCTCGATGAACGTCTCCTGGCCCTCCGGCAGCTCATCCTCCGAGAAGATCGCCTCGGCGGGGCATTCCGGCTCGCAGAGCGCGCAGTCGATGCACTCGTCGGGATGGATCACCAGGAAGTTGGGGCCCTCGTAGAAGCAGTCCACCGGGCAGACCTCGACACAGTCGGTGTACTTGCACTTGATGCAGTTCTCGGTGACGACGAATGTCATGCCTGTCTCCCATTCTCCGGCCGGGGCGTGGCCGATAGTCAGTGATTCGGTTCTGGTTATAAGAAAATCATTTCTTATAATTTCAAGTCTTTTGATCGAGCCATTCTAGTCGCGGCACGGGGCGCCCGCAAGCGCGCCGTGCCGCCATTGTCGGCCATTCACAGCGCCGCTTTCCAGCGGTAGAGCAGCTCTAGGGCCTGGCGCGGGGACAGCGCATCGGGGTCCAGCTCGCCCAGCTGCTCGACCAGCGGGTGGGGCGCGCTGGCGAAGAGGTCGGCCTGGTGCGGCCCGCTCGCGGCGGGGGCGTCGCCTCCCGCGGCCGGCGGCAGCCGGCTGCCCTGGTCGACCTCCTGCTGCTCGAGGGTGGCGAGCTTCTCCCGGGCGCGGGCGATCACCCCCTGGGGCACGCCGGCCAGCTGGGCCACTTGCAGGCCGTAGCTCTGGCTCGCCGGGCCGTCCTCCACCCGGTGCATGAAGACGATGCCGTCGCGGTGCTCCGCGGCCGTCAGGTGCACGTTGGCGACCCCCTCGGCCTGGTCGGGCAGGGCCGTCATCTCGAAGTAGTGGGTGGCGAACAGGGTGAAGGCGCGCGAGCGGGTCAGGTGCTCGGCGCTGGCCCAGGCCAGCGACAGGCCGTCGAAGGTCGAGGTGCCGCGGCCGATCTCGTCCATCAGCACCAGGCTCTGCTCGGTGGCGTTATGCAGGATGCTGGCGGTCTCGGTCATCTCCACCATGAAGGTGGAGCGCCCGCCGGCCAGGTCGTCCGAGGAGCCGATGCGGGTGAAGATGCGATCCACCGGGCCGATGGCGGCCGACTCCGCCGGCACGAAGCTGCCGGTGTGGGCGAGCAGGGTGATCAGCGCCGCCTGGCGCATGTAGGTCGACTTGCCGCCCATGTTGGGACCGGTGATCACCAGCATGCGCCGGTCGTCGCCCATGACCAGGTCGTTGGGCACGAAGGGCGCCTCGCTGACCCGCTCGACCACCGGGTGGCGTCCGCCGCGGATGTCGATGCCCGGCGCCTCGGGCAGCGCCGGGCGCACGAAGTCCAGCGCCCTGGCGCGCTCGGCGAAGGCGCACAGCACGTCCAGCCCCGCCAGCGCCCGGCCGCTGGCCTGCAGGGGGCCGAGTTCGGCGTTCAGGATGTCGAGCAGGCCGTCGTAGAGCAGCTTCTCCCGGGCCAGGGCCCGGGACTTGGCCGACAGTGCCTTGTCCTCGAACTCCTTGAGCTCGGGGATGATGAAGCGTTCGGCATTCTTGAGGGTCTGGCGGCGGACGTAGTCCACGGGCGCCTCCCGGGCCTGGGCGCGGGGAATCTCGATGTAGTAGCCGTGGACCCGGTTGTAGCCGACCTTGAGGCCAGAAAGCCCGGTGCGCTCGCGCTCGCGGGTCTCCAGCGCCACCAGGTAGTCGCCGGCATGCTCGGCGAGCCCGCGATGCTCGTCGAGCTCGGCGTCGAAGCCCTCGGCGATCACCCCGCCGTCGCGGATCACCACCGGCGGGTTCTCCACTAGGGCACGGTGCAGGGTGTCGGCGAGTGTCGGGTAGGGGTGGATATGGCGCCGGAGCTCGTCGAGCGTGGTGCCCTCGGCGTAGTGGGCGAGCTCGGCCTCCAGGGCGGGCAGGGCGAGCAGGGCGTCGCGCAGGCGGGCGAGGTCGCGGGGCCGCGCGCTGTAGAGCGCCACCCGGGCGAGGATGCGCTCGATATCGCCGATCGCCTTGAGCGCGTCGCGCAGGGGCTCGAAGCCCGCGTCGTCGAGCAGCAGCGCCACCGCCGCCTGGCGGGCGCCGACCTGGGCGCGGTCGCGCAGCGGGCGGTTGAGCCAGCGCTTGAGCAGCCGCGAGCCCATGGCCGTGGCGGTGGTGTCGAGCACGCTGGCGAGCGTGTTGTCCGCCGTGCCGCCGAGGTTGATGTCGATCTCCAGGTTGCGCCGGCTGGCCGCGTCGATCACCACGGCGTCGTCGCGGCTCTCCACGCCGATGGCGGTGACGTGGGGCAGGGCGGTGCGCTGGGTGTCCCGGGCGTAGTCGATCAGCACCCCGGCGGCGGTGATGGCGGCCTCGAGGTGGGCGCAGCCGAAGCCGCGCAGGTCCTGGACCTGGAACTGGTCGCACAGGGTGCGCGTCGCGCTCTCGAGGTCGAACAGCCAGTCGCTCTGGCGGCGCAGGCCGCGGCGCTCCGCCAGGCTAGGCG
The DNA here is from genome assembly GCF_009363755.1 of Halomonas sp. THAF5a. NCBI lineage: Bacteria > Pseudomonadati > Pseudomonadota > Gammaproteobacteria > Oceanospirillales > Halomonadaceae > Halomonas > Halomonas sp. THAF5a. The sequence continues at coordinate 514,625 of NZ_CP045417.1, forward strand.
GCAGCGACAGGCCCTCGGCGACCAGCAGCTCGGCGGGATCCAGGCGGGTGAGCTCGGCGAGCATCTCCCCCTCGCCCTCGACCTCCAGCACGCTGAAGCGCCCGCTGGAGAGCTCCAGCCAGGCCAGGCCCCAGCGCTCGCCGAGCGGGGCCATGGCGACCAGCAGGTTGTCGCGGCGGGCGTCCAGCAGCGCCTCGTCGTAGAGGGTGCCGGGGGTGACGATGCGCACCACGCGCCGCTCCACCGGCCCCTTGCTGGTCGCCGGGTCGCCGATCTGCTCGCAGATCGCCACCGACTCGCCGGCGGCCACCAGCCGCGCCAGGTAGCCCTCGGCGCTGTGGTAGGGCACGCCGGCCATGGGGATCGGCTGGCCGGCCGACTGGCCGCGCTGGGTCAGGGTGATGTCGAGCAGGGCGGCGGCGCGCTTGGCGTCGTCGAAGAACAGCTCGTAGAAGTCGCCCATGCGGTAGAAGAGCAGCACGTCGGGATGCTCGCGCTTGATCTTCAGGAACTGGCTCATCATCGGGGTATGCTGGGCGCTGGCCTGTGACATGGGCTTCCTTTGGCGTCCTATGAAATCAGTGGGCGGTGGCGGGGAGACCGGCGTCGGGCACGCCATGCATGTCTCGGACAAAGCCAGTATTCTACGCCCCAGGGCGGTCGACGTCAGGCCGCCGACCCCCACCATCGCCAGGGAGGACGGCCATGACCGCAATCGACGCGCCCCTCGAGCGCCAGGACCTGCGACGCCTCGCCGAGCGGCTCGGCGAGGGCTGCCGGGCGCGTGGCATCACCGTCACCGCGGCGGAGTCCTGCACCGGCGGCGGGGTGGCCAGCGCCATCACCGAGGTGGCCGGCAGCTCCGCCTGGTTCGAGACCGGCTACGTGACCTACGCCAACGGTGCCAAGACCCGGCTGCTCGGCGTGCCCGAGACGCTGCTCGCCGAACACGGCGCGGTGAGTCGCGAGGTCGTCGAGGCGATGGTGGTCGGCGCCTGCCGCGACAGCGGCGCGTCGCTCGGCGTCGCGATCAGTGGAGTGGCCGGCCCCGGCGGCGGCAGCCCCGACAAGCCGGTGGGTACGGTCTGGCTGGCCTGGGGCGGCCCCGAAGGCGTCGAGTCGGCCTGCCATCGCTTCCCCGGCGATCGCGCCGCGGTGCGCGAGCAGGCCGTGCGCGAGGCGCTGCGCGGCCTGGTACGGCGCCTCACGCTGCCCTGACGTGCCTCGCCGCTCGCGACGCTGGTCGCGGCCGGAATTTTTCGCCATACTACTGTGCAGTCATACAGTGGTTCGCCGCCGTCGTCATCTTTCACGCTATCTCTCAGGAGTTCCTTCATGGCTCAGGACGAAAACCGCAGCAAGGCGCTGAATGCCGCCCTCTCCCAGATCGAGCGCCAGTTCGGCAAGGGCACCGTGATGCGCCTGGGCGACGCGCCCCGCGTGGTGATGCCGTCGGTCTCCACCGGCTCGCTGGGCCTGGACATCGCGCTCGGCATCGGCGGGCTGCCGCTGGGCCGGGTGGTCGAGATCTTCGGTCCGGAGTCCTCGGGCAAGACCACCCTGACGCTCTCGGTGATCGCCCAGGCCCAGAAGCAGGGCAAGACCTGCGCCTTCATCGACGCCGAGCACGCCCTGGACCCGAGCTACGCCGAGAAGCTCGGCGTCAACCTCGATGACCTGCTGGTCTCCCAGCCCGATACCGGCGAGCAGGCGCTGGAGATCTGCGACATGCTGGTGCGCTCCGGCGGCGTCGACGTGATCATCGTCGACTCGGTGGCGGCCCTGACCCCGCGCGCCGAGATCGAGGGCGAGATGGGCGACTCCCACGTCGGCCTGCAGGCGCGCCTGATGTCCCAGGCGCTGCGCAAGATCACCGGCAACATCAAGAACGCCAACTGCATGGTGGTGTTCATCAACCAGATCCGCATGAAGATCGGCGTGATGTTCGGCAGCCCCGAGACCACCACCGGCGGCAACGCCCTGAAGTTCTACTCCAGCGTGCGCCTGGACATCCGCCGCACCGGCTCGGTCAAGCAGGGCGACGAGGTGACCGGCAACGAGACCCGGGTCAAGGTGGTCAAGAACAAGGTGGCGCCGCCCTTCCGTCAGGCCGAGTTCCAGATCCTCTACGGCAAGGGGATCTACCATGCCGGCGAGGTGGTCGACCTCGGCGTGCAGTGCAAGCTGGTCGACAAGGCCGGCGCCTGGTACAGCTACCAGGGCAACAAGATCGGCCAGGGCAAGGCCAATGCCGCCCAGTTCCTCGAGGACAACCCGGCGGTGATGGAGGAGATCGAGAGCCAGATCCGCGCCCAGCTGCTCACCCCGGTGGAGCCGAAGAAGGACGAGGCCGCCGACGACGCCCTGGCCGCCGAGGACGGCGGCGACGAGCTGGCCTAAGCCATGCGCGGCAGCACCTCCGGCGAGTCGACGCCGCGCAGTGATGCCATCGGGCTGCTGGCCCGGCGCGAATACTCGCGCCAGGAGCTCGCCGAGCGGCTGGCGGCCAAGGGGCATGCGGCCGAGGCGATCGCCGAGTGCCTCGAGGCCCTGGCGGAGCAGGGGCTGCAGTCCGATGAGCGCTTCGCCGAGGGGTTCCTGCGCTCGCGGATCCTGCGCGGCCAGGGGCCGCTCAGGATCCGCCTCGACCTGGAGCGTCGCGGCCTCGATCGGGAGGCGATCCGCCACGCCTTCGACGAGGCCGCCCGGCGCGGCGAGGGCGACTGGTTCTCCCTGGCCGGCGAGGCCCTGGCGCGGCGCTTCCCCGGCCCGGGCGACACCCCCCGCGAGCGCGCCCGGCGCGAGCGCTTCCTGGCCGGCCGCGGCTTCGATTTTGAGCAGGTGCGCCACGCCCTGGAGACGGCCTGGTCGACCGACGACTGAGCCCCCGCCGGCCGGCTCCCCTTCAGTCGATTGACAACTGCGCTATAATGGCTCCCTTTGCGAATGCCCCGGGTGGCGCTTCTGTGGCGCAGTGGCGAGCCGAGACCGGCGTCGACACGCCGCTTGCCGACCCACCGGGCCACCATGCTCATCGCTACGGATACCCCATGAAAAGCGCAGACATCAGACAGGCTTTCCTTACGTTCTTCGAGGAACAGGGCCACACCATCGTGCCCTCCAGCTCGCTGGTGCCGGGCAACGATCCGACCCTGCTGTTCACCAATGCCGGCATGGTGCCGTTCAAGGACGTCTTCCTGGGCCGCGACCCGCGCCCCTACGTGCGCGCCACCTCCTCCCAGCGCTGCGTGCGCGCCGGCGGCAAGCACAACGACCTGGACAACGTCGGCTACACCGCCCGCCACCACACCTTCTTCGAGATGCTGGGCAACTTCAGCTTCGGCGACTACTTCAAGCGCGACGCCATCCGCTTCGCCTGGACCTTCCTGACCGAGGTGCTGGAGCTGCCCAAGGAGAAGCTGTGGGTCACGGTGCATGTCAGCGACGACGAGGCCGAGCGCATCTGGAAGGAGGAGATGGGCATCGACCCCGAGCGCTTCTCCAAGCTCGACGAGGACAACTTCTGGCAGATGGGTGACACCGGCCCCTGCGGGCCGAGCTCCGAGATCTTCTTCGATCACGGCCCCGGCGTGTGGGGTGGCCCCCCCGGGAGCCCGGAGGAGGACGGCGATCGCTACATCGAGATCTGGAACCTGGTGTTCATGCAGTTCGACCGCGATGCGGCCGGCACCCTGAACCCGCTGCCCAAGCCCTCCATCGATACCGGCATGGGCCTGGAGCGCATCGCCGCGGTGATGCAGGGCGTGCACTCCAACTACGAGATCGACCTCTTCCAGCACCTGCTCGAGGCGGCGGCCCGGGCCACCGGCCATGAGGACACCACCACGCCCTCGTTGCGGGTGATTGCCGACCATATCCGCTCCTGCGCCTTCCTGATCGTCGACGGCGTGCTGCCCTCCAACGAGGGGCGCGGCTACGTGCTGCGCCGGATCATCCGCCGCGCCATCCGCCATGGCCACAAGCTGGGCGCGCGCGGCAACTTCTTCCACCAGCTGGTGGGCGCGCTGGACGCGGAGATGGGCGAGGCCTACCCGGAGCTTCGCGAGGCGCGCCATCAGATCGAACGCGTGCTGCTCAAGGAGGAGGAGCAGTTCGCCCGCACCCTGGAGCACGGCATGGGCCTGCTCGAGGAGGCCCTGGGCGGCCTCGAGGGCGATACCCTGCCCGGCGAGACGGTCTTCAAGCTCTACGACACCTACGGCTTCCCCTATGACCTGACCGCCGACGTCTGCCGCGAGCGCGACGTCAGCCTCGACGAGGCCGGCTTCGAGCGCGAGCTGGAAGCCCAGCGCGAGCGGGCCCGGGCGGCCAGCCAGTTCGGCGCCGACTACACGGCGGGGATCGAGCTCGAGGGCGAGACCGCCTTCACCGGCTACGAGCAGCTGGAGGATCGCGCCACGGTCACCGCCCTCGTCGATCGCGAGGGCAACGCCCTGGCCGAGCTGGCCCCCGAGCAGCGCGGCGTCGTGGTGCTCGACCGCACGCCCTTCTACGGCGAGTCCGGCGGCCAGGTGGGGGATACCGGCTACCTGGAGCTCGACGGCGGGCGCTTCCTGGTCACCGACACCCAGAAACAGGCCGGCCACCACCTGCACCACGGCGTGCTGCTCGAGGGTACCCTGGCCGTGGGCGCCGAGGTGCAGCCCCGGGTCGACGCCAGCCTGCGCGCCGCCACGGTGCGCAACCACTCGGCGACCCACCTGATGCACAAGGCCCTGCGCTTGGTGCTCGGCGACCACGTCCAGCAGAAGGGCTCGCTGGTCACCCCCGAGCGCCTGCGCTTCGACTTCAGCCACTTCGAGCCGCTGACCGCCGAGCAGCTGGCCGAGGTCGAGCGCCTGGTCAACGAGCAGATCCTGGCCAACGCCGCGACCCGCACCGAGCAGATGACCCTCGACGAGGCCAAGGAGAAGGGCGCGGCGGCGCTGTTCGAGGCCAAGTACGCCGACAGCGTGCGGGTGCTCACCATCGGCGCCGACGACTTCTCCATCGAGCTGTGCGGCGGCACCCATGTCGCGCGCAGCGGCGACATCGGCTGCTTCCACATCGTCAGCGAGGCGGGGATCGCCAGCGGCGTGCGCCGCATCGAGGCGATCACCGGCGAGGGGGCGCTGGCCTGGTTCCGTGAGCAGGAGGCGCGCCTGAATCGCATCGGCGAGCGCCTCAAGGCCAAGCCGGAGCAGGCCGAGGAGCGCGTCGAGTCGCTGGTCGAGCGCAACCGCACCCTAGAGAAGGAGCTCGAGCGGCTCAAGGCCAAGCTGGCCAGCGCCGCCGGCAACGACATGCTCGGCGAGGCCCACGAGGTCGAGGGCATCAAGGTGCTGGCCAAACGCCTCGAGGGCGTGGCCGGCAAGGAGCTGCGCGGCATGCTCGACCAGCTCAAGAACAAGCTCGGCTCCGGCATCGTGGTGCTCGGCGTCGCCGACGAGAGCGCCGGCAAGGTCAGCCTGATCGCCGGCGTGACCGACGACCTCACCGCACGCGTCAAGGCCGGTGAGCTGGTCAACCACGTGGCCTCCCAGGTCGGCGGCAAGGGCGGCGGTCGGCCCGACATGGCCCAGGCCGGGGGCAGTGATGTGTCGGCCCTGCCGGGGGCGCTGGCGAGCGTGCCCGTCTGGGTCGAGGAGCGACTGAAGTAGGATGCGGAAGGGCCGGTAGCAGCGATGCACCGGCCCTCGTCGTATCTGGACACCTTTCACTCATCCGAGCGCGACTCGCACTCGACATACGAGGGAAATTGGCAAATGGCACTATACGTTCAAAAGTTCGGCGGCACCTCGGTGGGCTCCGTGGAGCGCATCAAGGCCGTGGCCGAGAAGGTCAAGGGCTTTCGCGACCAGGGGCACCAGGTCGTGGTCGTGGTCTCCGCCATGAGCGGCGAGACCAATCGCCTGATCGGCATGGCCAACGAGATCAACGAGGAGCCGACCCCCCGCGAGATGGACATGCTGGTCTCCACCGGCGAGCAGGTGACCATCTCGCTGCTGGCCATGGCCCTGCACAAGCTGGGCGTGCCGGCGACCTCCTACACCGGCTCCCAGGTGGGCATCCAGACCGACAGCGCCCACACCAAGGCGCGCATCCAGCGCATCGAGACCGATGAGCTGCAGGCCGACCTCGACGACGGCCAGGTGGTCGTGGTCGCCGGCTTCCAGGGGGTCGACGAGGACGGCAACATCACCACCCTCGGCCGCGGCGGCTCCGACACCACCGGCGTGGCCCTGGCCGCGGCGCTCAAGGCCGACGAGTGCCAGATCTACACCGACGTCGACGGCGTCTACACCACCGACCCGCGGGTCTGCTCCAAGGCGCAGCGCCTGGAGACCGTCACCGTGGAGGAGATGCTGGAACTGGCGAGCCTCGGCTCCAAGGTCCTGCAGATCCGCGCCGTCGAGTTCGCCGGCAAGTACAACGTCCCGCTGCGCGTGCTGTCCAGCTTCGAGGGCGGCCCCGGCACCCTGATCATTGCTGACTCTGACAAAGACGAGGATTCCATGGAAGAACCGCTGATCTCCGGTATCGCCTTCACCGCCAACGAGGCCAAGCTGACCCTGCTCAACACCCCGGACGTGCCGGGCGTCGCCTCGCGTATCCTGGGCCCGATCGCCGATGCCAACATCGAGATCGACATGATCGTGCAGAACGTGGCGCCGGCCGGCGACTACACCGACTTCACCTTCACCGTGGCCAAGGGCGACTACCGCCAGACCATGAAGATCCTCCAGGATCAGGTGATCCCCGACCTCGGCGGCGGCGACCTGCGTGGTGACGACAACATCGCCAAGGTGTCGCTGGTCGGGGTGGGCATGCGCTCCCATGCCGGGGTCGCCTCCAAGATGTTCCGCGTGCTGGCCGACGAGAACATCAACATCCGCATGGTCTCCACCTCCGAGATCAAGATCTCCGTGGTGGTCGACGAGAAGCACATGGAGCTGGCGGTCAAGGCGCTGCACAAGGCGTTCGGCCTCGACAAGCGCGATATCGAGCAGGAATAAGCGCTTACTCGAGTCGCCGACAGCTTCTACGCTTCTAGGGACGGTCGCCGACCCGGGTGTCAACGGGCTCGCTTTCAACGTGGTGCTTGCCTGGCAGGTGCCGGCATCAGTGGCCAGGGACGGCGACTTGTCGCACAATGCAGCCATGTCGTCCCTCCCGGCGAGCATCCCGCAGCCCGAAGTCTGAGAAGGAGATCAGTCATGCTCATCTTGACCCGCCGTGTCGGCGAAACCCTGATGATCGGTGACGATGTCACCGTCACCGTCCTTGGCGTCAAGGGCAACCAGGTCCGTATCGGCGTCAATGCGCCCAAGGATGTCGCCGTGCATCGCGAGGAGATCTACCAGCGCATCCAGCGCGAGAAGTCCGAACCCGACGTCGAGGGCGACGACCCGGTCGGTGCCTGAGGCGTTCCTGCCTGTCGCAGCGGGCCGGTCGGGAAAAATTGCCGGTACCGCTGGACAATGGCCTTACAGAACGGTAGGATACGCACCGTGCCGATGAGGGAGAGGTGGCCGAGTGGCTGAAGGCGCTCCCCTGCTAAGGGAGTAAGGGGTTTATAGCCTCTTCGAGGGTTCGAATCCCTCCCTCTCCGCCATTATCGACACGTGAAGGTCAAGCGCCCGTAGCTCAGCTGGATAGAGTACCTGACTACGAATCAGGTGGTCGGAGGTTCGAATCCTCCCGGGCGCGCCATCTTCATCTGGATGCGAACGACAGCCTCTCGCCGTCGTCCCCATCCTCGCAATGAGCCGTCTCGTTGCCTTTCGCGCCCGTAGCTCAGCTGGATAGAGTACCTGACTACGAATCAGGTGGTCGGAGGTTCGAATCCTCCCGGGCGCGCCAGATCTCGACCCGTCCTCACCCGAGGGCGGGTCTTCTGCTTTGTTTCGATGTTTTCTCGCTAGCCGGACCGGACGCGCCCAGGATGGGCCCCGGCTCCGCGATCGTTTGGGGCGCCGTCGCTTTGCGACAGGCGCCTCTTTTTTTGGCGCTTCTCGGGGCAGGGCGGCGTGGTCCGCCGCTCCGATCCGCGAGACGTGTCGGGCTCGGGGGTGTCCCGTGTCGCCTCGAGCGGGTCGTCGAGGGTTTAGGTGTCGAGGGTCAGGCGTCGAGGGGCTGGGAGGTGAGCGCCGTCTCGTCGGTGGGTGCGGCCAGCCCCTCGAGCAGGGCGTCGAGCTGGGTGATGCGCTTGAGCGCCTGGAAGCGGCGGCCGGCCTCGGCGTCGCCCTGGCGCATATGGTTCAGCCACTGCTTCAGCAGCGAGACGACCACGCGCTCGGGCAGTCCGCGACGCTGTGTGGCGGCAAACTCGGCGAGGATCGCCGCGCGCGCCTGCCAGGGGGTCGCCGGCAGGCGCTCGCCGGTGACCTGCCAGTGGCGAATGCGGGCGGCCAGCCGGGGGTCGGCCAGGGCGCCGCGGCCGAGCATCACGTCCCGGCAGCCGGAGAGGGTGCGTGCCTTCCAGTAGTCCTCCAGGGTCCAGATGTCGCCGTTGGCGACCACCGGGATGGCGAGGCGCTGGCGGATCCGGCCGATCCACTCCCAGTGGGCGGGCGGTCGGTAGCCCTCGTCGCGGGTGCGGCCGTGGACCACCAGCCGCCGGGCGCCGGCATCCTGGGTGGCCAGGGCGCAGGCCAGCGCCAGGCGTCGGTCGGAGAAGCCCAGGCGGATCTTGGCGGTCACCGGGATGGCGTCGCCCACGGCCTCATGCACCGCCGCCACGGCGGCATGCACGCGGCGCGGGTCGCGCAGCAGCGAGGCGCCGCCGTCATGGCGATTGACCAGCTTGGCCGGACAGCCGAAATTGAGGTCGATGCCGGTGGCGCCGAGGCGCAGCGCCTGGCGGGCATTGGCGGCCAGCGCCGAGGGGTCAGAGCCCAGCAGCTGCAGGGTCACCGGCACGCCGCTCGGGGTGGCGGGGGGGGTGTCGGCCTCGAGTTCCGGGCAGTGCTTGTAGAAGACGCGGGGCGGCAGGCGGGCGTCCACTACGCGCACGAACTCGGTCACCACCCAGTCGAAGCCGGGGGTGCGCGTCAGCAGGTCGCGGGTCACCGCATCGATGACCCCCTCCATCGGCGCTAGGCCGAGACCGCCTTCATGTAGTAAATTAACAACGCTGACTTCCACCATGCCGCCATTGCAATCTGTCGGGGATCTGGCAGGTTATACGAACACAAAAAATGCGCAAGTCGGGTTTTTTTGCGGTATATCCCCCTATTTTGCGCAATAGTCAGGAGAATTCGCATGCAGGATTCGCAGCTGATCAACGAGGGCCTCGCCCTGATGGGCCTCGGGATGGGGTTCGTCTTTGTTTTTCTTACCGTACTGGTGGGCGTCACCACGCTGATGTCCAAGACGATCGGCCGCTTCTTTCCCGAGCCGGTCGCTCCCGCCGCCCCAGCGCCCCGTGCCCCGGCCCCGCGCCAGGACGATGACCTCACCGCGGTCATCAGCGCGGCGGTGCACCGCTATCGCCGGCGCCACAAGCGCTGAGGCGATCGTCCCGCCTTCCCCCTGCCACCCATAACGACAAGGTCAACGCCATGAATGACAAGACACGCCCGCTCGGCATCACCGATGTCGTCTTGCGCGACGCCCACCAGTCGCTGTTCGCCACCCGCATGCGCCTGGACGACATGCTGCCGATCGCCGAGAAGCTCGATCGCGTCGGCTTCTGGTCGCTGGAGTCCTGGGGCGGCGCCACCTTCGACGCCTGTATCCGCTACCTCGGCGAGGATCCGTGGGAGCGGATACGGGCGTTGAAGGAGGCGATGCCCAACACCCCCCAGCAGATGCTGCTGCGAGGCCAGAACCTGCTGGGCTACCGCCACTACGGCGATGATCTCGTCGACAAGTTCGTCGAGCGCGCCAAGACCAACGGCGTCGACGTCTTCCGCGTCTTCGACGCCATGAACGACCCACGCAACCTCGAGCGGGCCATCCAGGCGGTGCGCGCCAACGACGGCCACGCCCAGGGCACGCTCTCCTACACGGTGAGCCCGGTGCACACCCTGGACGGCTGGGTCGAGCTCGGCAAGACCATCGCCGACATGGGCGCCGACTCCCTGGCGATCAAGGACATGGCCGGCCTGCTCAAGCCCTATGACGCCTATGAGCTGGTCAGCCGGCTGAAGAAGGTGGTGGACATCCCGATCCACATGCAGTGTCACGCCACCACCGGCCTCTCCACCGCCACGGCCCTCAAGGCCGCCGAGGCGGGCATCGACAACGTCGACACGGCGATCTCCTCCATGTCGATGACCTACGGCCACAGCCCCACCGAGTCGGTCGTCGCCATGCTCCAGGGCACCGAGCGCGACACCGGCCTGGACCTCGAGCTGCTCGAGGAGATCGCCGCCTACTTCCGCGAGGTGCGCAAGAAGTACGCCGCCTTCGAGGGCTCGCTCAAGGGCATCGACTCGCGCATCCTGGTCGCCCAGGTGCCGGGCGGCATGCTCACCAACATGGAAGGCCAGCTCAAGGAGCAGGGCGCCGCCGACAGGCTCGACGACGTGCTCGCCGAGATCCCGCGGGTCCGCGAGGACCTGGGCTTCATTCCGCTGGTTACCCCGACCTCGCAGATCGTCGGCACCCAGGCGGTGATGAACGTGATGATGGGCGAACGCTACAAGTCCATCTCCAAGGAGGTCCAGGCGGTCCTCAAGGGCGAGTACGGCGCCGCGCCGGCGCCCTTCAACGAGGAGCTGCAGGCGCGGGTGCTGGAGGGCGGCGAGCCGATCACCTGCCGTCCGGCCGATTGCCTCGAGCCCGAGATGGCGACCCTCACCGCCGAGCTCAAGGAAAAGGCCGAGGCAGGCGGCATCCGCCTCGCCGAGGGTGAGCGCGAGATCGACGATGTGCTGACCTACGCGCTCTACCCGCAGATCGGCCTGAAGTTCCTGCAGAACCGCGACAACCCCGACGCCTTCGAGCCGGCGCCCCAGGCCGCCGAGGCCCAGGCGGCCCAGCCGCCGGTCGCCGCCGCCCAGAAGGGCGTGGCCGAGGCGTCGGCATCGGCCGGCCCCGAGACCTACACCGTCACCGTCAACGGCAAGCAGTACGTGGTCGAGGTCGCCGAGGGCGGCGAGATCGGCCAGATCGCCGAGCAAGGTGCCGCCCAGCCGGCGGCGAGTGCCCCGGCCCCGGCGGCGCCCACCGGCGAGGCGATCACCGCGCCGCTCGCCGGCAACATCTTCAAGGTCAACGTGCGCGAGGGGGACAGCGTCGCCGAGGGCGACGTGGTGATCATCCTCGAGGCCATGAAGATGGAGACCGAGGTGCGCGCGGCGAGTGCCGGCACCGTGTCCGCCATCAAGGTCGGCGAGGGCGACAGCGTCGCCGTCGGCGACGTGCTGATCGAGCTCTGAGGACGGATTCATGTCGGAAAAGATCTTGACCCTCTGGTACGGCTCGGGACTCTACAACCTCTCCCTGGGCCAGGGCGTGATGGTGCTGGTGGGGCTGCTGCTGCTCTACCTCGCCATCCAGAAGAAGTTCGAGCCGCTGCTCCTGGTGCCGATCGGCTTCGGCGGCATCCTGGCCAACATTCCCCAGGCGGGGCTCGCCCTGTCGGCCGCCGAGCAGGCGGCCCACCTGGCGTCGCCGGCGCTGCTCGAGCAGATGGCCCAGACCCTCGATCTCAGCCTGGACCCGAGCGCCGGGATCGAGGCCTGGCGGCACAGCCTCGCCGAGGTGCTGCATGGCGATATCTCGCCGGCCCTGGTGCGTGCCGCCAACGACGTGGCCATGGACGGCGGCTTCGCCCACGGCATGCTCTACCAGTTCTACAGCGTGGCCATTGCCTCAGGCATCGCGCCGCTGGTGATCTTCATGGGCGTGGGGGCGATGACCGACTTCGGCCCGCTGCTGGCCAACCCGCGGACCCTGTTCCTGGGGGCGGCGGCACAGTTCGGCATCTTCGCTACCCTGCTCGGGGCGGTGGGCATGTCGGCCATGGGCTGGATGGACTTCTCGCTCAACCAGGCCGCCGCCATCGGCATCATCGGCGGCGCCGACGGCCCGACCTCGATCTACGTCTCGAGCATCCTGGCGCCGGAGCTGCTGGGCGCCATCGCCGTGGCCTCCTACTCCTACATGGCCCTGGTGCCGCTGATCCAGCCGCCGATCATGAAGGCGCTGACCAGCCAGCGGGAGCGCGAGATCACCATGACCCAGCTGCGCCCGGTCTCGAAGCTGGAGAAGATCGTCTTCCCGGTCAGCCTGCTGATCCTGGTGGTGCTCTTCCTGCCCGACGCGGCGCCGCTGCTGGGGATGTTCTGCTTCGGCAACCTGATGCGCGAGAGCGGCGTGGTGGAGCGTCTCTCCGACACCACCCAGAACGCCCTGATCAACATCGTGACCATCTTCCTGGGGCTCTCGGTGGGCTCCAAGCTGATCGCCGAGCGCTTCCTGGCGGTGGAGACGCTGGGCATCCTGGCGCTGGGCATGGTGGCCTTCGCCATCGGCACGGCCTGCGGCGTCCTGATGGCCAAGCTGATGAACACCGTCAGCAAGATGCCGATCAACCCGCTGATCGGCTCCGCCGGCGTCTCGGCGGTGCCCATGGCGGCACGGGTCTCCAACAAGGTAGGGCTCGAGTCCAACCCCCACAACTTCCTGCTGATGCACGCCATGGGGCCCAACGTGGCCGGGGTGATCGGCTCGGCGGTGGCCGCCGGGGTGATGATCAAGTACCTCGGTTGAGGCCGGCGGTCCCCTGTATCGAGAACGGCGCCTGCGGGCGCCGTTTTTTTATGGTTCTTCGCAGATCAGCGTGAAACAGGCAGGGCTTGAGGCGAGGGCTGGATAGAGAAACGGCGGTGAATCCGAGTAAGCTGATATTCGCCAAAACGTCAGCCTACGGACACCGCCGTTGCCATGGATGCTACCCCGCTCAGCCTGTTCTGGAAAGGGTTCACTGTCGCCCACCACGAGTTCCTGGATCCTCAGACGCTACGGCTCCAGTTGGAGCCCGATGACCTGACCCCGCCTGTCTGCAGCGGCTGTGACCACGCCTGTTGCCTGGTCCATGACGTGCATCGCCGGCGCGTCCGCGAGGCGCCGCTGCTGATCTACCGAGTGGAGCTGGATGTCCCGGTGCGGCGCCTGCGCTGCCCGACCTGTGGTCCGACACGAGAGCGCATCGACTGGCTACCCGGGCGCTCGCCGGTCACCACCACACTGCGCCAGTGGGTGGAGCGCCTGGTCACGTTGCTGCCGATCCGGCATGTCGCGGATCTGGTCGGCTTGCACTGGCATACCGTCAAGACCATCGACAAGCAGCGCCTGCAACGCGACCTGCCGGCACCGGATCCGACACGCTTGCGGCGGCTGATGATGGACGAGTTTGCCCTGCACAAGGGACACCGCTACGCCACCGTGGTCGCCTGCGCCGACACTCAGCAGGTGGTATGGATCGGCGAAGGCCGCTCCCGCGAGTCGATCCGCCCCTTCTTCGCGTGGCTGGGCGAGGCACGAGAGCTGATCGAGGCCGTGGCCATGGACATGAACTCGGCCTTCGATTGTGAGGTGAAGGACCAGTGCCCCAACGCCGAGGTGGTCTACGACCGCTTCCACGTGGTGGCCAAGTACGGGCGCGAAGTGATGGATCGGGTACGCGTCGATCAGGCTAACCAGCTGCGCGACGACAAGGCGGCCCGCAAGGTGATCAAGGGCAGTCGTTGGCTGCTGCTGCGCAACGCCGACAATCTCAAGCCCGAGCAGGCGGTGAAGCTGGAGGAGCTGCTGGCGGCCAATGCGTCACTGACCACGGCGTACCTGCTCAAGGATCAGCTCAAGACCCTGTGGTTTGCCGACGACGAAGCCACCGCCCGAAACGCCTGGCAGGAGTGGCATGCCATGGCGACCAGCAGTGGCATCGAGGCCTTGGAACGTTTCGCCAAGCGGTTGGTCCCGTACCTCGAAGGGATCCTGTCCAGCGCCCGGCACCGGCTGAACACCAGCGTGCTGGAGGGCATGAACAACCGGATCAAGGTCATCAAGCGGATGGCCTACGGGTATCGCGACACGGCGTACTTCTTCCTGAAGATCCGTGCCGCATTTCCCGGCAAAGTGCGATGAACCTTTTTTATGGGGGGTGCATGAGTCAGCGTGGTGGCGGGAGCAGGGCAGGGCGCTCAGTCGTCCGGCAGCAGGGCGAGGCGGCCGCGCAGGCGGGTCGAAAGCGCGCTCAGGTCGGCCGGGGCGTCGCTCGGCCAGCCCACGGTGAGCTCGACTCCCTCGGCGCCGTAGTCGGCCTGCTCGACCGGCACCTCGCGCTCGGTCAGCCAGGCGCGGGCCTCGGCCTCGCCGGCGAAGTCGACCCTGAGGCGCAGCGGCGCGCGCTCGACCACCGCGCGGCGGGGCAGGGTCTCCAGCGCCTGGGCGACGGCCCGGGCGTAGGCGCGGGCCAGCCCCCCGGTGCCGAGCTTGGTGCCGCCGAAGTAGCGGATCACCACGCAGCCCACCTGGCCGAGGGCCGCGCCGTCCAGCACCTGGAACATCGGGCGCCCGGCGGTGCCGCCGGGTTCGCCGTCGTCGGAGAAGCCGATGGCGGTCTGCTCGCCGGGCGGCCCGGCGATGAAGGCGCTGCAGTGGTGGCTGGCGTTGGGATGGAGCCGGCGGGCCTCGCCGAGCAGGGCCTCGAAGGCGGCCGCGTCCGGGGCGTGGCAGACCCAGGCGAGGAAGCGGCTCTTCTCCACCTCGAGCTCGCTCTCGTGCCGCTGGCCGTGCGAGAGGTCGGGCACCGCGTAGCGCATCAGGCGGCCAGTTCCGTCTGGCGCACCACGCCCATCACCAGGCCGATCACCTGGACGTCGTCGTTGCGCAGGTAGATCGGCGCCATGCGCTCGTTGGCCGGCTGCAGGCGCACCCCGGACTTCTCGATGTAGAACTTCTTCAGGGTGACCTCCTGGTCGTTGATCATCACCACGGCGGTCTCGCCGTTCTCGGCGCTCTCGCGGCGTTCGATGATGATCACATCCCCGTCGAAGATATTGCAATCGACCATGGAGTCGCCGCGCACCCGCAGGGCGTAGGTGTTGCGGCGGACCATGGTCGTCGGCACGCGGATGCTGCCGGCCTCGGGGCAGGCCTCGATGGGCAGGCCCGCCGAGACCTGGCCCAGCATCGGGATCTCGGTCAGGGCGTCGGCCTCGATGGGCTCCCAGGCCTCGGCCAGGGGCAGGTTGGGTCGGCGCTGCAGGTACTGCGGTGTGACGTTGGGCATTCGGTCTCTCCCCGGTCGTCTAAACCTGTCGATACATACAGTGTTTAACGAGCATAGCAGGCGCTCGGCAACTGACAAGGGAAAGCGCTTCACGCAACGCGCGATCCGGGGCCCCTGCGACCGGCTGACGCAACCCGCTCGACTGGTAGCCAGGGCCCTTTCCGTGTAGAGTTCCGGGCGCCATTATCCATGCCGGGAGAGTGCCTTGAGCCTGCGTCTGCAAGCCCGAAAGCTGGCCTGTGAGCGGGACGATCGCTGGCTGTTCAAAGACCTGGATCTGGATATCCATGCCGGCGAGATCGTCCGCGTGGAGGGCCCCAACGGCAGCGGCAAGACCACCCTGCTGAAGATCCTCTCCGGGCAGCTGGCCGACTTCGACGGTGAGCTCTACTGGAACGAGCACCCCATGCGCCGCGCGCGCCAGGACTTCCTGGCCAATCTGCTCTATCTGGGCCATGCCCCGGGCGTCAAGGCCGCCCTGACACCGCTGGAGAACCTCGCCTGGTACCAGGCTCTCGCCGGCGAGCCCGGCGACGAGGCCGCACGCTTCGCGGCGCTCGCGGCCGTGGGCCTTCGGGGGTTCGAGGACCTGCCGGCCGGGCAGCTCTCCGCCGGCCAGCAGCGCCGCGTGGCCCTGGCTCGCCTGGAGCTGATCCCGCGGCCGCTGTGGGTGCTCGACGAGCCCTTTACCGCCATCGACCGCGATGGCGTCGCGGTCCTCGAGGCGCGCCTGGTCGCCCATGCCCGCCGCGGCGGCTGCGTGCTGGTCACCACCCACCATGAGCTCGCCGACTCGCCCGCCCTGCGGCGCGTCCGGCTCGGTCAGGGGGGGCAACATGCCGAAGGCTGACCCTCACCTGGCCGAGGAGCGGGACGCCGTGTCGCGATGCCGGGAACCCGAGGGCGGCGCCGGGGTCGCAATCCGGGCGACGCTGAAACGCGACCTGCTGCTGCTGCTGCGCCGGCGCAGCGAGGTGCTGAACCCGCTGGTGTTCTTCGCCCTGGTGATCACCCTGTTCCCGATCGGCATCTCGCCGGATCCGGAACTGCTGGCGACCATCGCCCCGGGCCTCCTGTGGGTGGCGGCGCTGCTGGCGGCCCTGCTCTCCCTGGACAGCCTGTTTCGCAGCGATTACGACGACGGCTCCCTGGAGCAGCTGCTGCTCTCGCCCCAGCCGCTGCCGGCGCTGGCGCTGGCCAAGGTGGCGGTGCACTGGCTGCTGACCGGCCTGCCGCTGGCGCTGATGGCACCGGTGCTGGGCATCATGCTGGCGCTGCCGGCGGGCAGCTATGCGGTGCTGGCGCTGTCGCTGGCGCTGGGCAGCGCCAGCCTGAGCCTGATCGGCGCCATCGGCGCGGCGCTGACCGTGGGGCTCTCCCGGGGCGGCGTGCTGCTCTCGCTGCTGGTGCTGCCGCTCTACATCCCGGTGCTGATCTTCGGCGCCGGTGCCGTGCAGGCGGCCATCTTCGGCGCGGGGGTCGCGGCGCACCTGGCGATTCTCGGCGCGCTCCTGGCCGTGGCGCTGATCCTGGCCCCCTGGGCGATCGCGGCGTCACTGCGCATCAGTATCAACGGTTGAGGACGACAATCGGCATGTGGGCCTTCATACACAAGCTCGGATCCCCCAAGTGGTTCTATGGCATCAGCGCGCGGCTCTCACCCTGGTTCTGGGCGGCGGCGGCGCTGTTGATCGTCGTCGGCAGCGTCTGGGGGCTGGCCTTCGCGCCGGCCGACTACCAGCAGGGCAACAGCTTCCGCATCATCTACGTGCACGTGCCGGCGGCCTTCCTGGCCCAGTCGATCTTCGCCAGCATGGCGGTGGCGGGCGTCGTCTTCATGGTCTGGAAGATCAAGGTCGCCGACATGGCGGCGGCGATGATGGCCCCGCTGGGCGCGGCCATGACCTTCGTGGCGCTGTTCTCCGGCGCGGTGTGGGGCGTGCCCACCTGGGGCACCTGGTGGATGTGGGACGCGCGCCTCACCTCGATGCTGATCCTGCTGTTCCTGTACCTCGGCGTGATCGCCCTGCGCGGCGCCTTCTCGAGCCGCGACAGCGCCTCCCGGGCCGCCTCGGTGCTGGCCATGGTGGGCGTGATCAACATCCCCATCATCAAGTACTCGGTGGACTGGTGGTACACCCTGCACCAGCCCGCCACCTTCAGCGTCACCTCCCGTCCGGCCATGCCGATGGAGATGTGGGCGCCGCTTCTGATCATGGTGCTGGGGTTCTACAGCTTCTTCATCGCGGTGACCCTGATGCGCACCCGCAGCGAGATCCTGCGTCGCGAATCGAACAAGCGCTGGGTGCGCGAGCTCGCCGAGGAGGTGTCCTGATGGCCTTCGAGTCCCTCTCGGCCTTCCTGGCCATGGGCGGCCATGGCGTCTACGTCTGGGCCTCCTGGGGCCTGACCGGTGCGCTGCTGCTCGGCGTGGTGATCCACGCCCGCGCCGAACGCCGGGCGCTGCTGCGCGACCTGCGCCGCCGGGCCCGCCGAGAGCAGCGCCGCGACGCCTCGACACCGGATCCACATCAAGAGGGCCCCGCCCGTGAGAGCTAAACGCAAGCAGAAACTGTTCGTGATCCTGGGGCTGGTCTCGCTGGCCGCCATCGCCGTGGGCCTGACCCTCTACGCCCTGCGCAGCAACATCAACCTCTTCTTCAGCCCGGTGCAGATCAGCGCCGGGGACGCCCCGCTGGAGCGCCAGATCCGCGCCGGCGGCATGGTGCGCGAGGGCACGGTGGAGCGCGACCCGGACAGCCTCGAGGTGGTGTTCACCGTGACCGACTACGTCGAGGACGTCGAGGTGCGCTACAGCGGCATCCTGCCCGACCTGTTCCGCGAGGGGCAGGGCGTGGTGGTCGTCGGCGAGCTTCAGGAGGGCGGCTGGCTGCTCGCCGACCAGGTGCTGGCCCGCCACGACGAGAACTACATGCCCCCCGAGGTGGCCCAGGCGCTGGAGGAGGCCGGCTATTCGCCGGAGGACTACCAGGCCAAGGCGGCCGAGGTGGGCAAACGGCTCGAGGCGCAGCAAGACGGCGCCGGCCAGAACTGATCCGGAGTGTCCATGCAGACCCTGATGATCCCCGAAATCGGCCACTTCGCCCTGATCATTGCCCTGCTGATGGCGCTGGTCCAGGGCGTGATGCCGCTGGCCGGCGCGGCGACCCGCCGCCCGCTGTGGATGGCCTACGCACGGCCCATGGCGACCGGCCAGTTCCTGTTCCTGGCCATCGCCTACGCCTGCCTGACCGCCAGCTACCTGCTGGACGACTTCAGCGTGGCCAACGTGGCCAACAACTCCAATTCGATGCTGCCCTGGTACTACAAGGCCAGCGCCGTCTGGGGCAACCACGAGGGTTCGGTGCTGCTGTGGAGCCTGATCCTCGGCGGCTGGACCTTCGCGGTGAGCCGCTTCTCCCGCGAGCTGCCCCGGGACATGCTGGCCCGGGTGCTGGGCGTGATGGGGCTGGTCAGCGTCGGCTTTCTGGCCTTCGTGCTGATCACCTCCAATCCCTTCGAGCGGCTGCTGCCCGACGTCCCCCAGGACGGCGCCGACCTCAATCCGCTGCTCCAGGACTTCGGCCTGATCGTCCATCCGCCGATGCTCTACATGGGCTACGTGGGCTTCTCGGTGGTCTTCGCCTTCGCCATCGCGGCGCTGCTGGGCGGCCGCCTGGACGCCGCCTGGACCCGCTGGGCGCGGCCCTGGACCAACGTCGCCTGGGCCTTCCTCACCGTCGGCATCGCCCTCGGCAGCTGGTGGGCCTACTACGAGCTCGGCTGGGGTGGCTGGTGGTTCTGGGACCCGGTCGAGAACGCCTCGCTGCTGCCCTGGCTCGCCGGCACCGCGCTGATCCACTCCCTGGCGGTGACCGAGAAGCGCGGCGCCTTCAAGAGCTGGACGGTGCTGCTGGCGATCTCCACCTTCTCGCTGTCGCTGCTGGGCACCTTCCTGGTGCGCTCCGGGGTGCTCACCTCGGTGCATGCCTTCGCCAACGATCCCTCCCGGGGGCTCTTCATCCTGGTGCTGCTGGGCATCACCGTGGGCCTGTCGCTGCTGCTGTTCGCGCTGCGCGCGCCGCGGGTCAGCCACCAGGTCGGCTTCAGCTGGCTGTCGCGTGACGCCCTGCTGCTGATCAACAACATCCTGCTGGTGATCATGACCGTCACGGTGCTGCTGGGCACGGTCTACCCGCTGCTCCTCGACGCCATGAACCTCGGCAAGATCAGCGTGGGCCCGCCCTACTTCAATGCGCTCTTCGTGCCGCTGACGGTGGTGCTGTGCCTGTTCATGGGGCTCGGGCCGCTGGCGCGCTGGAAACGCACCGACGGGCGCGACCTCCTCAAGCGCAGCTGGCTCGCCGGCCTGGTCGCCCTGATCATCGGCGCCCTGGCGCCGCTGCTCTATCGCGGCGAGTGGAACCTCCAGGTCAGCCTCGGCGTGCTGGTCGCGCTCTGGGTCGTGCTGCCCATGGTCCGCGATCTCTGGGCCAAGACGCGTCACTCCGCGGGCCGGCTGGCGGGCGCCCGGCGGCTGTCGCTCGCCTACTGGGGCATGATCCTCGGCCACCTGGGCGTGGCGGTGACCATCATCGGCGTCACCGTGGTCTCCCACTACGCCATCGACCGCAACGTGCGCATGGGCGTGGGCGACAGCGTGGAGCTCGCCGGCTACACCTTCACCATGACCGAGCTTGGCAGCCGCCGCGGCCCCAACTTCCTGGCCGACTTCGCCGAGATCGAGGTGAGCCGCGGCGAGAGCCAGCGCGCCTTCACCATGACCCCCGAGAAGCGCCTCTACCTCGCCCGGGGCATGCCGATGACCGACGTCGCCCTGCGCCCGGGGCTGTTCCGTGACCTCTATGTCGCCATGGGCGAGGACCTCGAGGACGGCAGCTGGGCGATGCGCCTGCAGTACAAGCCCTTCGTGCGCTGGCTGTGGCTGGGCGGCTTGCTGATGGCGGCGGGCGGCATCCTGGCGGTGGCCGATCGCCGCTACCGGCGCACCGCGACCGCCCGCGACCCCGAGCAGGGCGCCGTGGCGGGCACCCGGGAGGCCACGGCATGAAGCGTCGCCTGTTGCTGCTGCTGCCGCTGATCGGCTTCCTGGTGCTGGGGGGCTTCCTCTACCAGGGGCTGTCGATGAACCCCTTCGAGCGCGACTCGGCGCTGATGGCCCGGGAGTTCCCGGCCTTCGAGCTCTCGACCCTGGAGGATCCCGAACGCCTCGTCGACGCCTCGCTGCTCGAGGGCGAGGTCACCCTGGTCAATGTCTGGGGCGAGTGGTGCCCGACCTGCAAGCAGGAGATGCCCCAGCTCCTGGACCTCGCCGATCGCGGCGTGCGCCTGGTCGGCGTCGACTACAAGGACACCCGGGAGAAGGGTCGCGAGTTCCTGGCCGAGTTCGGCAACCCCTTCGAGGTCAACGTCTTCGACCCCGAGGGGACCCTGGGCTTCGACCTCGGCGTCTATGGCGCCCCGGAGACCTTCCTGGTCGATCGTGAGGGCATCATCCGCTATCACCACACCGGCTACATCAAGCCGGACGACGTGCGCGAGACGATCCTGCCGGAGGTGGAAAAATGGCGCGACTGATGCGCGGCCTGCTGGCCGCCCTGCTCCTCCTGCCGCTGCTCGCCCAGGCCGCGGGCATCGAGGTGCGCGAGTTCGACGACCCGGTCACCGAGCAGCGCTACCGGGACCTGACCGCCAGCCTGCGCTGCCCCAAGTGCGAGAACCAGGCGATCGGCGACTCCGACTCGCCGATCGCCGGCGACATGCGCGACCGGGTCTACGCCCAGCTCCAGGACGGGCGCTCCGACAAGGAGATCCTCGACTTCATGGTGCGCCGCTTCGGCGACTACGTGCTCTACAACCCCCGCCTCGAGGGCCGCACCCTGCTGCTGTGGGGGCTGCCCGCCGCGCTGGTGCTGCTCGGTGCCGTGGTGGTGGTGCTGATGGTGCGCGCGCGGCGCCGCAGCTCGGCCCGCGCCCTGAGCGCCGAGGAGCGTGAGCGCCTGGATGCCCTGATCAATCGCGAGAGAGACGAATGACCCTGCTATGGATCGCCCTGGCCGTGCTGCTGCTGCCGGCCCTGTGGTTGCTGGTGGCCCCGTTGCGTCGTGCCGCGGCCGTGCACGCGGCCCAGCGTGACAGCGAGGCCAACGACCGCACCACCGAACAGAACCTCGCCATCTACCGTCGCCGCCTGGCCTCGCTCGAGGCCGCCCACGCCCGCGGCGAGATCGACGCCGAGCGCCTCGAGGAGGATCGCCTGGAGCTCGAGCGCAGCCTGCTCGAGGACACCGAGCACCTCGAGCGCGCCCCGCTCAGGTCCCCCGCCGCAGGGCGGCTGGTGGTGCCGGTGGTGATGATCGCCGTGGTGCTGGCCAGCGTCGCCTGGTACCACCAGGAGGGCGCCGAGGGGGACCTCGCCCTCCACGCCGTGCAGCGCCAGGTGATGAGCGACCCCGAGGGCTCGCTGCCGATGCTGATCGAGGGCCTCGAGGAACAGGCCGAGCGTCAGCCGGACAACCCCAACGTCTGGCGCTCGCTCTTCCCGCTCTATCGCGACAGCGGCCGCATCGAGGCGGCCACCCGCGCCCTGGAACGACTGATCGACCTGGAGGGGCGAAAGCCCTGGCTGCTCGCCGAGCTCGCCCAGATCCGCTACTTCGCCGCCGGCCGCGAGCTGACCGATGAGGTCCAGGCGCTGGTCGACGAGGTGCTGGCCGACGAGCCCGCCCAGCCCACGGTGCTCGGCCTGCTCGGCGTCGAGGCCTTCGAGAGTGGTGACTATGAGACCGCCATCGACCGCTGGCGCCGCGCCATCGCCGGCATGAGCAACCCCGACTCCGCCGAGGCCCTGCGCGAGGGCATCCGCGTCGCCCAGCAGCGCCTGGGCGTCGCTACCGACCCGGTCGAGCCCGACCCGACCCGGCCGGCCGTCGCCGAGGGGCCGGGCATCGCCGTGCGGGTACGCCTGGCCGACGAGCTCGCCGGCCGGCTCGGCGACGACGCCAGCGTCTTCGTGGTCGCCCGCGACCCCGCCGGCGAGCTGCCGCCGCTGGCCGTGGCGCGCACGACCCTGGGCGAGCTGCCGCTGACCACGGTGCTCGACGACGCCGATGCCATGGCGCCGATGGCCAGGCTCTCCCAGGTGGAGACGGCGCGCCTGACGGTGCGCGTCTCCCGAAGCGGCGAGGCCACCCCCCAGCCGGGCGACCTGGTGGGCACCCGCGGCGGGGTCGCGGTGGGCCGCATCGACGGCGACGCCGTCGAGGTAGTGATCGACCGGGTCGTCGAGTAAGCCCATGCGTTTGACCTCGATTCGCCTGGCGGGCTTCAAGTCCTTCGTCGATCCGGTCACCGTGCCCTTCGACGGCAACATGACCGCCATCGTCGGCCCCAACGGCTGCGGCAAGTCCAACATCATCGACGCCGTGCGCTGGGTCATGGGCGAGTCCTCGGCCAAGACCCTGCGCGGCGAGTCGATGACCGACGTCATCTTCAACGGCTCCACCGGCCGCAAGCCGGTGGGCATGGCCTCCATCGAGCTGATCTTCGACAACCGCGACGGCGCCATGGGCGGCATCTACGGCCAGTACGCCGAGATCGCGGTCAAGCGCCAGGTCACCCGGGACGCCCAGTCCACCTACTTCTTCAACGGCCAGAAGTGCCGGCGCCGCGATATCGCCGACCTCTTCCTGGGCACCGGGCTGGGGCCGCGCTCCTACGCCATCATCGGCCAGGGAATGATCTCGCGGCTGATCGAGGCGCGTCCCGAGGAGCTGCGCGCGACCCTCGAGGAGGCCGCCGGCATCTCCAAGTACAAGGAGCGGCGGCGCGAGACCGAGAACCGCATGCGTCGCACCCAGGAGAACCTGGAGCGCCTGGAGGACATCCGCGAGGAGCTCGACAAGCAGCTCGAGCGCTTGAAGCGCCAGGCCGAGGCGGCGCGCCGTTACCAGAACCTCAAGCAGGAGGAGCACCGCCTCAAGGGCGAGCTCGCGCTGCTGCGCGGTCGCGCCCTGCGCGCCAGCCAGACCGAGGAGGAGAACCGCGTCCGCGAGCTCGAGACCGCGGTGGAGCGCGAGGTCCTCGGCATGCGCCAGGCCGAGACGCGCCTCGAGGAAGCCCGTGCCGAGCACGACCGCCTGGCCGAGGAGCTGGATGGCCGCCAGTCGAGCTTCTACGAGACCACCACCGCCATCGCGCGCCTCGAGCAGGACCTGGAGCACACCCGCTCCCGGGACCAGCAGCTGGCCCGGGACCTCGAGGCCGCGCGCCGCGAGCTCGCCGAGCTCGCCCGCCTGGGCGACGACGACGGCGAGCGCCTGGCGCGCCTCGAGGAGCGCCTGGAGACCCTGGGGCCCGAGCAGGAGGAGGTCGCCGAGCAGCTCGCCGAGCTGGAGGCCGCCCTGGAGGAGGCCGACCCCCTCGCCGAGGAGGCCGAGGCCGCCTGGGAGAGCTTCGGCGAGCGCTGGCAGGAGCAGAGCCGCGAGGCCGAGCGCGCCCAGGACCGCCTGCGCGACCTGGAGGGCGGCCTCGAACGCCTCGCCGCCGACGAGCGCCGCCGCCGCCAGCAGCACGAGGAGCTTCCCGATATCGCCGGCCTCGGCGAACAGCGTCGCGAGCTGGCCGAGCGCCACGCCGAGCTCGAGGCCCGGCTGGCCGAGCTCGAGGCCAGCCGCGAGGCGCTGCAGGCCGAACGCGACGCCGCCCGGGGCGAGGCGCGCGAGGCCGAGGAGGCCCGCGAGACCGACCGCCAGCGGCGCAGCACCCTGCAGGGCGAGCTGGCCTCGCTGGAGGCCCTGATCGAGGCCGCCCTGGCCGATCATGACGAGGCCCTCGACGCCCATCTGGACGCCCACGGCCTGGGCGGGCGGCCGCGCCTCGGCGAGGCGCTCGAGGTCGACCCCGGCTGGGAGGCGGCGGTCTCCTGGGTGCTCTCGCCCTGGCTGAGCGCGCGCCTGGCGACGCGGGACGCCTCCCGGGAGGCCATGGCCACGCCGCCCCAGGCCGAGCTCGGCCTGCTCGAGGCCGAGGAGCTGCCGGCCCCGGCGGCGAGCCTCGCCGCCCGGGTGCGCGGCGCCGGCGCCGCCGGCCAGTGGCTGGCCGGCATCCGCTGCGTCGAGAGCCGCGAGGCGGCCTGGGCCGCCCGCGAGGAACTCGCCGCCGGCGAGAGCCTGATCACGCCCGACGGCCTCTGGCTGGGCACGGGCTGGGTGCGCCATCGCGGCGCCGGTGCCGGCCCCGATGCCCTGCTGGTCAGCCGCCGCCGCGAGGCGGAGGTGCGCGAGAGCCTCGGTGAGGTGGTGGCGCGCCTCGACGAACAGGAGCAGCGCCTCGAGGCGGCCGTGGCCCGGGTCGAGCAGGCCGAGGCGTCCCTGGAACGCACGCGCCAGGAGGAGCGCGAACTCGAACAGCAGCGCCAGCAGCTGGCCGTGCAGGAGAGCGGGCTCGCCAGCCGCCTGGAGCACCTGGAAGGGCGCGCCGCCGAGCTCGCCGAGGAGCTCGCGGGGCTGGCCGAATCCCGCGAGGAGGCGATGCTGGCCATCGAGGAGGCTCGCGAGCAGTGGCAGGCGGCCATGGCGCGACTGGAGGAGGGCGCCGAGACCCGCGAGCGCCTCGAGCGGCAGCGCCGCGAGGCCCGGGAGCGGCTGACCGCGCTGCGCGCCCGCCAGCGTCCGCTGGCCGACCGGGCCCAGCGCCTGGCCCTCGAGCAGGAGCGGTTGGCCACCGAGCGCTCCGGCCTGGCCGAGCAGCAGGGCCGGGCCGGTGAGGCCCGCGAGCGCCTCGAGCTGCGCTGCGCCGAGCTGGAGGAGGCCCGCGAGGGGCTCCACGAGCCCGATGAGGAGCGCCGCGAGCGCCTCGACGAGCTGCTGACTCGCCGCGAGCGCGAGGAGCGGGTGCTCAACGAGACCCGCGCCCGGGCCGCCGAGCTGGTCGAGCGGCTGCGCGAGGACGAGCAGGCGCGCCAGGGGCACGAGCGCAACCTCGAGGGGATTCGCGAGCGCTTGCAGGAGTCGCGCATGCAGGTCCAGGCGCTGGCGCTCAAGGCCGAGACCCAGGACGAGCAGCTCGCCGAGCTGAACCACGATGCCGCGACCCTGGCCGAGCACCTCGACCCCAACGCCACCGAATCCGCCTGGCAGACCCGGCTGGAGGAGGTCGGCGAGCGCATCCGGCGCCTGGGGGCCATCAACCTGGCGGCCATCGAGGAGTACGACCAGCAGGCCGAGCGTCGCGACTACCTGGAGGCCCAGCACGCCGAGCTCAGCGAGGCGCTGGAGACCCTGGATCGGGCGATCCGCCGGATCGACCAGGAAACCCGGACGCGATTCCGCGACACCTTCGAGCGAGTCAACAACGGACTGCAGGGCCTTTTCCCGCGAGTCTTCGGCGGGGGAACCGCATGGCTGACCCTGACCGGCGAGGATTTGCTGGAGACGGGCGTGGCCATCATGGCGCGTCCGCCCGGCAAGAAGAACAGCACCATTCACCTGCTCTCCGGGGGGGAAAAGGCCCTCACCGCGCTCTCGATGGTCTTCGCCATCTTCCAGCTCAATCCGGCGCCCTTCTGCATGCTCGACGAGGTCGATGCGCCGCTGGATGATGCGAACGTCGGACGCTACGCCAAGCTGGTGAAGGAGATGTCTGATACCGTTCAGTTCATCTACATCACCCACAACAAGATTGCCATGGAGGCATCGGAGCGACTGATGGGGGTGACCATGCAGGAACCTGGGGTCTCCCGCCTGGTATCGGTCGGCGTCGAGGAGGCCGCGGCCCTGGCCGAGGCCTGACGGGCTTGAACGTCAACGGCAAACGGGTTAACAAGGATGATAAAGACGACGGTAGTGCATGGACGCAGGGGGAACCTGAAGGGCGATTGCGATGGGTCAGGTCGGGTGAAGGCAATGACAATGCCGCGCTTGACAAATAAAAGAATTGGCCCTTTTTTTGGCAATCGCGCTATGCTGTTGACGGACAACCATCAGGCATGGCGCCTTAGCGAAAGGCATGACGACCCATGGAATTGAGAGAGTGGCTGATCATACTCGGGCTGGCGTTGGTGACCCTCATCGTCATCGATGGCGTGCGTCGCCTGCAGCGTCAACGTCGCGTCCCACGCCTGGACCAGGTCGAGGGCGGTGCGGCTGACGCGCCCGTGGCGGATCCCGACGCCGAGGCCCGACAGGCCGAGATCAACTGGGAGCTGCCCAACGGAGGGGCGCGGGTCGTCAGACCGGCCGACGAGGGCGGCGTGCGTCCCAAGCCGAAGCTGCAGCGCCAGGAGCACCCCGGCCCGTCTCGGGTGCTGTCGGAGTTCCGGCGCCACGCCGAGACCGCCAGGCCGGCCGAGGCGGCCATCCGGCAGGAGGCCGCATCGCCGGCGACCGCCCATGAGGTGCCCCGCCCGGCTGCCCCGCAGGCCGAGCCGGACGAGCGCCATGACGAGGTCGTGAAGCGTGAGGCGCCTCGCGCTGCCGCTGCGGCGTCTGCCACGGCGACCGCACAGGAGGATGGCGATCGCTCCGCTCGCGAGGCCGCCGAGGCACGCCGTGAGCCGGCGCTTACTCACCCGGACCCGACCGAGGCCCGGGAGGGTGAGGAGGAGAAGGCGGCCGAGGAGATCGGCGTCCTGGCTGCCGACCCCGAGGATCACGACGCCTACGCCGACGAGGAACGCTACCGACTGGTCGATTTCGAGGGCATGGGCGACTCCCTGAAGAGCGGCTCGAAGCGCGTCGGCTCGTCCATGCAGCGCTTCGGGGCATCGCTGCAGAAGTCGCTGCACGACCGTCGCGAGCACAGGCGCGACGAGAAGCAGCGTCGCGAGCAGGCCCGCGCCGAGAAGGCCGCCCGGGAGGCGGCCGAACGCAAGAAGGCCGAGCACGAGGCTGCCATTCGCGAGAGCGAGCGGCGTCGCCTCGAGGCCGAGTCGGTCGCCCATGGCGACGAGGATGATCCGCTCTTCACCCCGTCGCGGCGCCATGAGGCCGCCGAGGCACACGACCCGGCGGCGGACAGGCCGGCGGAGGCGCCCGTCGAGGACGCCGTCGACGAGCGCCCGCCGCGCGACGACGTGGTGCGCGCCCACCCGGTGCTCGAGAAGGCGCTGCGCCATGACGTCAACGCCGAGCACGCCCGCGAGACCCTGAGTCACGCCGAGGAGATCCTGGTGATCAGCGTGATGTCCCGGGACGAGGAGGGCTTCTCGGGTACCGCGCTGCTCGACCTGATGCTGGCCTGCGGGCTGCGCTACGGGCGCGACATGGGAATCTTCCATCGCTTCGAGACCGAGGACCCGGACAGCCGCCTGCAGTTCTCGATGGTCAACGTGGTCAAGCCGGGCACCTTCCCCATCGAGGCCATGGACGACTTCCGCACCCAGGGCATCACCCTGCTGATGCCGCTGCCGGGGGCCAGCGACACCGCGGCGGCCTTCGAGGCCATGGTCGAGACCGCCATGGTCATCGTTCGCCACCTGGGGGGCGTGCTGAAGGACGAGCACCAGAGCGTGATGACCGCCCAGACCGTGGAGTTCGCCCGCCAGCGGGTGCAGGAGTTCGAGCGCCGCAACCGCCTCAACCGCTACCAGGCCAACTAGTCGCCGGCACCCCGGCGGCGATCGAGACGCCCCCCGACGGCATCCCGTCGGGGGGCGTTGCTTTGGTAAGCTAGCGCCCACCGGCTTCGCGGATCGAAGCCCTCGCCATCGATCGAGACCCAGATTGCCCCATGAGCCAGACCGATCCATCGATTCAGGAAGAGGCGACGCGCCTGCGCGCCGAGCTCGACGACGCCAACTACCGCTACTACGTGCTCGACGAGCCGCGCATGACCGACGCCGACTACGACCGCCGGCTGCGCCGCCTGCAGGAGATCGAGGCCGCGCATCCCGACCTGGCGACCGCCGACTCCCCCACCCAGCGGGTCGGGGCCGCGCCGGCGGCGGGCTTCCCCGAGGTGGCCCACGCCGTGCCGATGCTCTCCCTGGACAACGCCTTCAACGAGGAGGAGATCAAGGCCTTCGTGCGCCGCGTCGCCGACCGCCTCGAGTCCCATGGCGAGCCGCTGGCCTTCTGCTGCGAGCCCAAGCTCGACGGCGCCGCCGTCTCGCTGGTCTATGAACACGGTGAGCTGATCGCCGGGGTCACCCGGGGGGACGGCCGCACCGGCGAGGGGATCACTTCCAACCTGCGCACCCTGCGTTCCATCCCGCTCAAGCTGCGCGGCGACGACCCGCCCGCGCTGCTCGAGGTGCGCGGCGAGGTGATCATCAGCCACGCGGGCTTCGAGGCGCTGAACGACCGGGCGCGGGAGGAGGAGACCAAGGTGTTCGCCAATCCGCGCAACGCCGCCGCCGGCAGCCTGCGCCAGCTCGATCCCCGGATCACCGCCACCCGGCCGCTGGAGTTCAGCGCCTACCAGGTGGCGCGTCTCGAGCCGGAGCCGGGCGACGCCAGCCACAGTGAGCTGATGGCGCGGCTCGGCGACCTGGGCTTTCGCACCAGCCAGGAGCTCGCCGTCGTGGAGGGCGCCGAGGGCATCATCGACTACTGCCGCGCCCTCGGCGAGAAGCGCGACCGCCTCGGCTACGACATCGACGGCGTGGTGATCAAGGTCGACGACCTGCGCCTGCAGCGCGAGCTGGGCTTCGTCGCCCGCGCCCCGCGCTGGGCGGTCGCCTTCAAGTTTCCCGCCCAGGAGGAGACCACCCGGCTCAACGATGTGGAGTTCCAGGTCGGGCGCACCGGGGCGATCACCCCGGTGGCGCGGCTCGAGCCGGTCTCGGTGGCCGGGGTCACCGTCTCCAACGCGACCCTGCACAACGCCGACGAGATCGCCCGGCTCGACGTGAGGATCGGCGATACCGTGGCGATCCGCCGGGCCGGCGACGTCATCCCCCAGGTGGTGCGGGTTCTCACCGAACGCCGCCCTGTCGACGCCGAGACGATTGTCTTCCCCGACCACTGCCCGGCCTGCGGCTCCGAGATCGAGCACCTCGAGGGCGAGGTGGTGGCGCGCTGCTCCGGCGGGCTCTACTGCCCCGCCCAACGCAAGGAGGCCCTCAAGCACTTCGCCTCGCGCCGCGCGCTGGATATCGATGGCCTGGGCGAGAAGCTGATCGAGGCGCTGGTGGAGCGCGAGTGGGTGAGCACCCCGGCGGATCTGTTCCGGCTCGAGGCCGAACGCCTCGCCACGCTTCCGCGGATGGGCAAGAAGTCCTCCGAGAACCTGGTGGCGGCCCTCGACAAGGCCCGGCAGACGACGCTTGGCCGCTTCATCTTCGCCCTGGGCATCCGCGAGGTGGGCGAGGCCACCGCCGCCCACCTGGCCCGCCACTTCGGCAGCCTGGAGGCGCTGATGGGGGCCGACGTGCCCGCCCTGGAGGCGGTGGATGACGTGGGACCCATCGTCGCGGCCCACGTTCACACCTTCTTCCAGCAGCCGCACAACCGCGAGACCATCGAGGACCTGCTGGCCTGCGGTCTGACCTGGGAGGAGGAGCGTGTCGGCGAGCGCCCCCAGCCCCTGGCCGGCCAGAGCTGGGTGCTCACCGGGACGCTCGAGAGCATGACCCGGGACCAGGGCAAGGCGCGCCTCCAGGCGCTGGGGGCCAAGGTGGCCGGCAGCGTCTCGAGGAAGACCGCCTGCGTGGTGGCCGGCGACGCCGCCGGCAGCAAGCGAGAGAAGGCCGAGCAGATGGGGGTGCCGGTCATCGACGAAGAGACATTTCTGCAACGCCTGGAGCGCTGGGAACAGGGAGAGTCCGATTCATGAACGGTGATCGCTTTATCGAGGTGCCCTACCGCATGCTGCCGCCGGAGACCCTGGATGGCCTGCTGGAGGCCTTCGTCACCCGCCAGGGCTACGACACCACCGACACCGGCGAGGGCATGCGCGGCTGGGTCGGCCAGCTCAAGGGCCAGCTCGAGCGCGGCGAGTTGCTGATCGCCCACGACCTCGAGACCGAGTCCACCGAGGTGATGACCCTGGTCCAGTGGCGCGCCTTAGGCCGCGACCTGGCCGATGACGAGGAGGAAGGCTGATGCCGCCGAGGCGCGGCGAGCGCGTCAGCCCGGCATGAAAAACGGCGCCCCGAGGGGCGCCGTTTCGGTGGGCCGAGGCGCGGTCGCCGGGGCTGGCGCCGCCCGCTGCCTCACAGGTGGTGGCGGGCGCTCTCGTCGCCGACGACCGACGGGGCGAAGGCCGGGCGGCTGAAGATGCGCCGCACCATGGGCGCGAAGTGCTCGAGCGACCGGGTCGGGTAGTCCGGGTCGAAGGACGCCTGATCCCAGCGCTCGCAGAAGTCGACGCAGCGCTGGTACCAGGGATGGCCCTCGTAGCGGTCCCGCTCCAGCGGGTCGCCGCCGAAGTGGTGGATGTAGTAGTAGTTCTGGAACAGCCCGTGGTGCTCGATGATCCAGGTCACCTCGGCCCGCACATAGGGGCGGATGATCGAGGCGGCGTACTGGGAGTGGTTGTGGGGCGCCAGGTCGTCGCCGAGGTCGTGGATCAGCGCCGCCACGATCATCTCCTCGTCCTCGCCGTCGTCCTCGGCGCGGGTGGCGGACTGCAGCACGTGCTCGAGCCGCGAGACCCGGTAGCCGGAGAGGGTGTTCTCCAGCGCCTTGAGGGCCTCGAGGATGCGTTCGGGCAGCGCCTCGACGAAGCGTTCCTCGAGCTCGCCGAGCAGCTCGTAGTCGGCCTTGGTGCCGTCCTTCATCTGGGTGAACGATACGGTAGTCATGCGGCGGTCACGCTCTCGTTGGTCGCGGTGGCTTGTTGGGCGCGCTCCTGCTTGACGATTGCCCGGTAGTGGCCGGTGGGGCCGTCACGGTCGATGTAGCAGCCCTGCAGGTGGCGGAAGCCCTCGTTCTGGTCGTAGGAGGTGCGGCCGTGCAGCACCCGGTTGTTGTCGAACATCATCAGCTCGCCGTCGCCCAGCGGGAACTGGATCTCGTAGTCCGGGTGGGAGAACAGCTCGCCGAGGCGGCGGCGGGCGCGGTGAAAGGCCTTGGTGCTGTGCTCGTCCATCAGCGGCAGGTAGTCCAGGCGCGGACTGTAGTGCACGCCGTCCATCTTGCCCATGGCATCGAGGTGGATCATCGGCCGGCGCTCGATCAGCTCGACCCCGTCGTCGATGAAGCGGAAGCGCACCGGCACGGTGGCCAGCAGGTGATAGCCCTCCGGGTCCTCGGCGCGCAGCTGCTCGGCGACGGCCAGGCTGTCGACCAGCGTCGACAGGCCACCGGTGGTCTCGTTGGTCAGGCAGTGCAGCAGCTGGATACCGGGGACCGGGTCGCGATAGGGATTGTCGGTGTGCGGCGCCAGCGGCACGCTGCGATAGGCCAGGTCGTTGGACTCGGGGCGCGAGCAGACCTCGAAGTACTTGCCGAAGTTGGTCGAGCGCACGTGGCCGAAGGTCTCGCCGACCTCGACCAGGCGCGCGCCGTCGGTGGGCACGTTCCTGAGGATGATCACCCCGTGGCGCAGGTAGGTCTCGAGGGCCTCGCGGAAGGCGTCGTGATCCGAGAGCGCCTGCCAGTCGCGGGTGATGGAGGCGAAGTCGATGTCGCTGGTCCAGGGCCGCGGGGTGGGCAGGCCGTCCTCGTGATCGAAGTCGTCGGCGAAGTGGCGCAGGTCATAGCGCCCGCTGTGGCCGTCGCTGAAGGTCAGCCGCGCCCAGTGGCCGCCGAGAGGCTCGGCCGCCACCAGGGTCAGCTCCGGGTCGAGCCGGTGCGGGTTGAACAGCCGCTGCTGGGTGGGGCCGTCGAGGCTCTCCGGTTCCTGGCAGCGCTCGCGAAGCCACAGGGCCGGCAGCTCGGTGCGGGTGCCGGAGGCATCGGTGGCGAAGACCTTGGCGGGGGATTCTTGGACGTGAAACATGGGGTCTGACATCATCTTGGCCCTGACGAAACGTGTGGGCCGGCATTCTACGCATCGGCCAGGCGCCAGGTAGGCGCGCCCATCTTATGCCTCCCATAGAGTTGCCTTATGGCCGACACCGACGACGCACTGCCCAGCCTCAAGGCGTTGATCGCCTTCGAAACCACCCTGCGCCTCGGCTCGCTGACCGCAGCGGCCAGGGCGCTGGGCGCCACCCAGCCGGCGATCTCCCAGCGCATCCGCGGTCTCGAGGGCCAGGTGGGGCTGGTGCTCTTCGAACGCAGCGGCGCCGGCCTGGCGCCGACCCGGGAGGCGCTGCGCTACTACGACGAGATCGCGCCGGCGCTCAAGCGCCTCACCGGCGCCACCCGCGAGCTGCGGGCGCGGGCGCGCTCGACCCGGCCCCGGGTGCTGATCGCCGCCAACTTCGGCTTCGCCCACCTGTGGCTGCTGCCCAGGCTCGCCCGGCTCGAGGCGGCCTTCCCCCGGGTGGAGATCGAGGTGCTGGCGGTCGACCGGGACGATCAGGATCACCTGGCCGATATCGCCATCCACTGCGATCGCGAGAGCGAGCCGGGCGATCTCTTCACCCCCGAGGAGGTGTTTCCGGTCTGCAGCCCCGCCTTCGCCGCCGCGCACGGAATCGAGGCGGGGGATGGCCCGGAACGCTGGATGGCGCTGCCGCTGCTGCACATGGACGAGCGCAATTCGCGCTGGATCGACTGGCGCGAGTGGTGTGCGCTGGCGGGGGTGCCGTTCGAGGAAGAGGGGGCGGTGTTCCGCTACAACAACTATCCGCTGCTGATCAATGCGGCCCAGGCCGGCAAGGGCATCGCGCTTGGCTGGGATCTGCTGGTCGAGGAGGCGCTCGGAGACGGTAGCCTGATCCCGCTGGCGCCGCCGATCCGCCGCGAGAGCCACGGCTATATCCTGCGCACCCGCTATGCCCACAGCGCCCTGATCGGCGAGATCATTCGCTGGGTGACCGCGGAGATCGAGCGCCGCGAGCCGGCCTAGGCCGCGCGCCTTGCCCTGGCGTGACCGCGGCGCCAGGCCGCGGCGGGCGCCACCGTGTCAGCGCCCCTGGCCCCTGATCAGGTCGCGGATCACGCGTCGCCCGGGATGCAGATGGTCGGCCAGCGGTGCCTCCAGCGGCAGCGGTTCGTCGCAGAGGCGCGAGGCGATCAGCTCAGCGGTGAGCGGCGCGCTGGAAAGGCCGCGGGAGCCATGGGCGGCGCTGATCCACAGCCCCGGGTGATGGCGGCCCGGCGTCGCCGGGATCCGGGTGGCGTCCTTGGCCATGGCGGCATAGTCGTGGCGCCAGGCCTCGGCGTCGGGCACCGGGCCGGCGTAGGGCGACTTGTCGGGGCTCGCCGCGCGCACCGCGGCGCGCCCGCCCAGCGCCGCCGGCGAGAGATCGGCGCCGGCCTCGGCCAGCGCGGCGGGATAGCCGGGCAGGGTGCGCTCGAGCTCCTCGAGGTTGAAGGCGTGATCGGCCTCGCGGGCGGTGGCGTCGGCGTCGTTGGGCGCGAAGCTGGCGCCGAAGGTCAGTTGGCCGTTCAGCGGCGGCATGGCGTAGCCGCCGGCGCACACCACCCGCGCCGGCGCGGGGGCGCCTGGCGGCAGCGTCAGCCGCGAGATCTGCCCGCGCACCGGCTGCAGGGGCAGGGCGGCGGTCTGATCGAAGCCGTTGGAGGCGGTCGCCGCGGCGATCACCACCTGATCGACCTCAATCGTGTGCTCTTCGTTTTTACCCCCGCCATCGTCGCCTGACAGCGTCAGCCGCCAGCCGCCGTTCTCGTCCTCTTCCGCGATGGGCGAGAGCCCGCGCACCTCGCCCCGGACGGCGCTCACGCCGTCGCTCGCCGCCAGCCGGCGGCACAGCGCATCCGGACGCACCCAGCCGGCCAGGGGATAGTCGAGCCCGCCGTGGGGCAGGTCGAGCCCGGCGAGCCGGCCGGCTTCCTCGGCGTCGACGCCGCGCACCACGCTCGTCGGCAGCGGATGGTTGGCCAGGAAGCGGGCCTGGCGGCGCGCCTCGCGCTCGCCGGTGGCCAGCTGCAGCACGCCGCCGGGCGACCACAGCGCCTGGTCGGGGTCCAGCGCCTCGAGCCAGCGTCGGGCATGCAGCAGCCCGGCCAGGTAGGCGCGGCTCTGCAGGTTGGTGTCGGCGGCGAGCTTCACGTAGAGCGCGCCCTGGGCGTTGCCCGAGGCGCCGGCGCCGGGGCCCTCGCGGTCGATCAGCGTCACCGCCACGCCGCGACGGGCCAGGGCGGCGGCCACGGTGGTGCCGGCGAGTCCGGCGCCGATCACCGCCACGCGGCGGGCCGGTCGCGCCGCGGGCGGCGTGAACCAGGGCGTGGCGCGGCGGCGTTCGTCCGCCGGGGGCGTCTCGATCTCGCCGGCCAGCATCTCGCGCTTGCGGCCGAAGCCCGGCACCTTGCGCCAGGCGAAGCCGGCGGCCCTGAGGCCGCGCTTGACCACCCCGGCGCAGGTGAAGGTGGCGAAGGTGGCGCCCGGGCGCGAGCGCGCGGCCATGGCGGCGAACAGCGCGTCGTGCCACATCTCGGGATTCTTCGACGGCGCGAAGCCGTCCAGGAACCAGGCGTCCACGGCGCCGTCGAGCAGCGCCAGGCGCTCGGTGGTGTCGCCGAAGTGCAGGTCCAGGGTCACGCGGCGGTCGAGCCACAGGCGATGCACGCCGGCCACCGGCTCCGGCCACTGGGCCACCAGCGCGGCGGCGCGCTCGGCCAGGTCCGGCCAGGCGGCGAGCGCCCGGGCCAGGTCATCGCGGGCGAGCGGAAACTTCTCGGTGGAGACCAGGTGCAGCCGCGCCGCCGCCGGGGCGTGGGCGTCGAAGCAGGCCCAGGCGCAGAGCATGTTGAGACCGGTGCCGAAGCCGGTCTCGCCGATGACGAAGGGGCGCGTCGCCTGCCACTCCCGGAAGCGTTCGGGCAGGCGATTGGCGGCCAGGAAGACGTGCTCGGTCTCGGCACGGCCGTCATGACGCGAGAAATAGACGTCGTCGAAGGCGCTGGAGTGAGGGGCGCTCTCGCCGCTGTCGTCCTGGCGCCAGTCGAGGCGGGCGGTCTGAAGGCCGGCGAGCGGCGGCAGGGCGTCGGGGGCAGCGGTCACGGCGGGGCTCCGGTCGGTCCGGTCTCGGGGCAGAGGGGGTGATCAAGGTTTGATCGATGCCGCCGCGGCGGCCCGGCATCGGGGCTGGCGCAAGGCGTCCGCGGCGTTTCAACAGGCTTGTCCACAGCAGCTGTGGGAAACCGGCTGTGGACAAGACAAGCGGTGGGCGAGGGTCAGGGCAGGACCTTCTTGAACGGCTTCACGGTCGCCCGGGCGTAGACGCCGGCGATCATGTAGGGGTCGGCATCGGCCCAGGCCTGGGCGCTCTCGAGGCTCTCGAACTCGGCGACCACCAGGCTCCCCGTGAAGCCGGCCTCGCCCGGGTCGTTGCTGTCGATGGCCGGGTGCGGGCCGGCCAGCACCAGGCGGCCCTCGTCGCGCAGCGCCTCGAGGCGAGCCAGGTGATCCGGACGGGCGGCCAGGCGCCGTTCCAGGCTGTCGTTCACATCTTCACTGATGATGGCGTAGAGCATCGCGGTTCTTCCTCGGTGGTGGGCGGCTCGCGCCGCGGGGCCGATGGCCTCGACATTGACCGTCACCGGCCGCGCGAGCACCATGTCGGGATATTCTGACAAAGTCACCTGCCGGCGTCATGCCCATGACCGCACCTCCCGCCCGATTCGAGGGCGACCCCCACAGCGTCGACCTGCACATGCACTCCACGGCCTCCGACGGCGCCCTGCCGCCGGCCGAGGTGGTAGCTCTGTGCCGGGCCAAGGGCGTGACCCTGATGGCGCTGACCGATCACGACACCGTGGACGGCATCGAGGCGGCCCAGGCCGCCGCTCGCGAGCAGGGCATCGGCCTGATTCCCGGCACCGAGCTCTCGACCCAGTGGCGCGGCATCAACATCCACGTGGTGGGCCTGCTGCCCGAGGGACCGAAGGGCGACTTGGTGGCGGGGCTCGCCGCCCAGGCCGAGGCCCGGGAGCAGCGCTCCCTCCGCATCGCCGAGCGGCTCGAGAAGATCGGCCTGACGGACGCCCTGGCCCGGGCCCGGGAGCAGGCCGGGAGCGAGCGCCCGCTGGGGCGGCCCGACTTCGCCCGGGCGCTGGTCGCGGCGGGGCTGGTGCCCGACATCGGCACCGCATTCAAGAAGCACCTCGGCAACGGCAAGGCCGGCGACATCAAGGCCCACTGGCCCTTTCTCGCCACGGCGGTGGCCTGGATCCTCGACGCCGGCGGGGTGGCGGTGCTCGCCCATCCGCTGCGCCACGGCCTGACCCGGCGCAAGCGCGGGCTGCTGCTCGACGACTTCGCCGCCGCCGGCGGCCAGGCCGCGGAGCTGGTCAGCGGCTTCCAGAACCCCGACGTGACCCGCGACCTGGCGCGCCAGCTCCAGGAGCGCGATCTCTACGGGTCGGTGGGCAGCGACTTCCACTTCCCCGGCGGCCACCTGGCCCCGGGCAGCATGAGCCCGGTGCCGCGCACCGCCACGCCACCGGTCTGGACCCACCCGCGCCTGGCTGGCCTCGTCGCGACCGCCGGCTGAGCGCGGCCGAGTCCGGCGGTGCGTGGTATCGTGGCGCTACGCCATTTCCGGTCACCGAACAGGGAGCTCGCGATGAGCCAGTTCTTCCAGATCCACCCGGACAATCCCCAGAAGCGCCTGATCGACCAGGCGATCCAGATCATCCGCCGCGGCGGGGTGATCGCCTACCCGACCGACTCCGGCTATGCCCTGGGCTGCCACCTGGGCGACAAGAAGGCCATCGAGAAGATCAAGTGGCTGCGCTCGCTGGACGACAAGCACAACTTCACCCTGGTCTGCTCGGATCTCTCCGAGATCGGCACCTACGCCAAGGTGGACAACACGGTCTTCCGGCTGCTGAAGGCGCACACCCCCGGGGCCTACACCTTCATCCTCGACGCCACCACCGAGGTGCCGCGGCTGCTGCTGCACCCCAAGCGCCGCTCCATCGGCGTGCGGGTGCCGGACCACCAGATCACCCGGGCCCTGCTCGAGGCGCTGGGCGAGCCGTTGATGAGCGTGACCCTGATCCCGGTGGGTGAGGAGCTGCCGATGACCGACGCCGAGGAGATCCGGGAGCGCTTCGGCGCCCATCTCGACCTGATCATCGACGGCGGCGCCTGTCACCTGGAGGCGACCAGCGTGATCGACCTGCGTGACCTGCCGCCCACCGTGGTGCGCGAGGGGCGCGGCGACGTCGCCCCCTTCCAGGTCTGACGCCCGGCCAGGCCCCACGGCGCCGCCGGCTCAGCGCGGCGGCGTCGACGTCCCGTCGTCCTCCTCCTCGTCCGTGTCCGTCCGGGCCTGTTCGGCCAGGCGCGGGTCGGGCGTGTCCTCGTCCAGCCAGGTGCCGCAGCGCAGGCAGTAGCGGGCGCGCTGCTCGTGGCGGTCATGGCCGCAGCCCGGGCAGGCCTCGTCGGAGTAGCGGTCGGCGCGGATCGAGCGGATCACCTCGGCGGAGAAGACCCCCGTGGGCACCGCGATGATCGAGTAGCCGATCAGCATCACCATCACCGAGATCGCCTGGCCCAGCGGGGTGACCGGGGTGATGTCGCCGTAGCCCACCGTGGTCAGGGTGACCACGGCCCAGTAGATCGCCTTGGGGATGCTGGTGAAGCCGGCCTCCTCGGGCTCGATCAGGTAGACGAGCGAGGCGAAGATGGTCACCAGCATGAAGACGGTGAACAGGAACAGGAAGATCTGGTGGCCGCTGCGCTTGAGGGCGTCGACCAGCAGCCGCCCCTCGCCGACGAACTCCATCAGCCGCAGCACCCGGAAGATGCGCAGGGTGCGCAGCAGGCGCACCACCACCAGCGACTGGGCGCCGGGCAGCACCAGGGCCAGCCAGGTGGGCAGGATCGCCACCAGGTCGATGATGCCGTAGAAGCTCTTGAGGTACTGCAGCGGGCGCTCGAGGCAGTAGAGGCGCACCGCGAGCTCGAGGGTGAAGGCGAGGGTGAAGCCCCACTCGATCCAGTAGAAGAGCGCCGCGTGGCCGGCGCGCAGGCTCGCGATGCTCTCCAGCATCACCACCAGTACGCTGGCCAGTATCGCCCCGATCAGGGCGATGTCGAAGCCCTTGGCCAGCGGGGTGTCGGATTCGAAGATGATCTGGAAGACCCGGGTGCGCAAGCCTTCGCCCGCGGGCTTGGGGAGGTAGTTCACGAGCGTCGTCCTTGTGGTGGCGAACCGGGCCTGTCGGGCGGGGGCGGCGCGGCTCAGCTCAGCTCGGCGTCGCCCGGCAGCCGGCGGGCCAGGCGCAGCATGCGCCGCCCGAAGGCCGGGGTCAGCCAGGGCTCGGCCGAGAGGGCCTCGGCGAGCGCGCGGGCGTCGCCGTCTCCCTCGGCATCATCGCCCAGTTCCGCCAGCCGTTGGAAGGCCCGGCGCGCCTCGCGCCGCCAGGCCTCGTCGCTGCTGTCCGCCAGGGCATCCAGTGCCGCGGTGGCGCGATGCAGCCAGCCGGCGGGGGAGGCGGCCTCGGGCAGGGCGCGCGCGCCCTCGAGCAGGGCGCCGCCGCGGGCCGCCTTGCTGGTGTCCGAGGGGCGCAGGGCGACCCGGTCGGCTAGGGCCTCGGCCAGCGACCAGAGCGCCTCGGGCTCGCCCGCCTTGAGCTCGAGCTCCAGCTCGCGGATCGCCACGACCCGCTCGCCGGCCCGGATCTCGCCGATGTCCAGGGCGAGCTCGATGGTCGCCCCCGCGTGCTCGAGCCACCAGGTCTCCCGGGCGAAATCGGTGGCGAAGCGCGGCGCCAGGCGCTCGAGCAGGCCCGCCTCGCACCCGGCCAGGGGCGGCAGGGCCGCGAGCCCCGCCAGGTCGAGGCCGGGGCCCGGCACCTCCCACTCCCACTCGCCGCGGGTCGAGAGTCCTCCGCCGCCCTGGCCGCGGGTCTTCAGGGTCTGCAGCAGGCGGCCGTCGACGCGGCGCAGGCGCAGCGCCATGCGCGCGTCCTCCAGGTCGCCCTCGGGGGTGTCGAAGTAGGTATTGCCCAGCTGGGCAAGGGTCGGCGTCACTCCGACCAGGCGCGGATGGTGCCGCAGGGCCTCGGCGCCCTCGTGCTCCGTGTCGCCCAGGGCGAGCTTGAGTTCGATCTCGTGTGCCATCGGGAGTGCCACCTCGGTTCGATGAATATTGGATGAATTTGTCATGACGCTGGCAGTGTCAGTCACTATACTGACGCCGCCATTTTTCCAGGTTCATAGATGCCCATGGTGACATCCAATCCCTTCTCCGCGATGTTCGGCCGCTCGCCATTCCATCCGCTGCTGGCCCACATCGTCAAGGCCAACGCCTGTGCCGACGCGCTGCTGCCCTTCTTCGAAGCGACCCTCGAAGGCGACTGGGACACCGCCGAGCAGCATCGCGAGACCATCACCCGCCTCGAGCACGAGGCCGATGAGCTCAAGACCGAGCTGCGCCTCAACCTGCCCAACACCATGTTCCTGCCGGTCTCGCGCTCCGACCTGCTCGACCTGATCAGCGTGCAGGACAAGATCGCCAACAAGGTCCGCGACATCACCGGCATCATGCTCGGGCGTCGCATGCAGGTGCCCGAGGAGCTGGCCCAGCCGATGCGCGACTACATGCGCACCTCGGTGGCCTGCGTGGCCCAGGCGCGCCACGCCCTCGAGGAGCTCAAGGATCTGCTCGAGTCCGGCTTCGGCCGCAACGTCTCCGACGTGATGCAGAAGCTGATCCGCGAGCTGCACGTGCTCGAGCAGCAGGCCGACAGCCAGCAGGTGGCGATCCGCCGCCAGCTCTTCGAGCTCGAGGATCGCCTGCCGCCGGTGGACGTGATGTTCCTCTACAAGATCATCGACTGGGTGGGCGAGCTCTCCGACCGCGCCGAGCGCGTCGGCAGCCGACTGCAGATCATGACGGCCAACTGAACGCGGCGGCCCCGGCGATCCCGGGGCTGCGTTGTTTCGCTCTTCTTCTGACCGCAACAAGGGAACGCTCCCTATGTCGATCATTGCGCAGCACGGCGAGATCTTCATCATCCTCGCCTGTCTCTTCGGCTTCTTCATGGCCTGGGGCGTCGGCGCCAACGACGTGGCCAACGCCATGGGCACCTCGGTGGGCTCCCGAGCCATCACCATCAAGCAGGCGATCATCATCGCCGTGATCTTCGAGTTTCTCGGTGCCTGGCTCGCCGGCGGCGAGGTCACCAACACCATCCGCAAGGGCATCATCGATCCCGAGCTGCTGAAGGAGGACCCCCAGCTGCTGGTCTACGGCATGCTGGCGGCGCTGCTCGCGGCGGCCACCTGGCTGCTGGTCGCCTCCATGAAGGGCTGGCCGGTCTCCACTACCCACTCCATCGTCGGCGCCATCGTCGGCTTCTCGGTGGCGGGCCTCGGCGCCGCCGCGGTGGACTGGGGCGCGGTGGGCACCATCGCCGCCAGCTGGGTGGTCTCGCCGCTGCTCTCCGGCACCATCGCCTTCACGCTCTTCAAGTCGGTCCAGCACCTGATCTTCGAGGCCCAGGACCCCTTCGCCGCGGCCAAGCGCTACGTGCCGATGTACATCTTCCTGGTCGGCTTCGCGGTGACCATGGTGACCCTCACCAAGGGCCTCAAGCACGTCGGCCTGGACCTCGGCTTCGGCACCAGCCTGCTGCTCGCCATCCTCGCCGGCCTGCTGATCGCGGCGCTGGGCGTGTTCATGGAGCGTCGCGTCAAGGCCGCCAGTCGCCAGGCCGACCACTTCGGCTTCACCGGGGTGGAGCGGGTCTTCGGCGTGCTGATGATCTTCACCGCCTGCGCCATGGCCTTCGCCCACGGCTCCAACGACGTGGCCAACGCCGTGGGGCCGCTGGCGGCGGTGATCAGCGTGGTGCAATCCGGCGGCAAGGTCGAGGGCGCCGCCCTGGTGCCCTGGTGGGTGCTGGTGCTGGGCGGCGGCGGCATCGTCGTCGGCCTGGTCACCTACGGCCACAAGGTCATCGCCACCGTGGGCACCGGCATCACCGAGCTGACCCCGAGCCGCGGCTTCGCCGCCACCCTGGCGGCCGCCACCACCGTGGTGCTGGCCTCGGGCACCGGCCTGCCGATCTCCACCACCCATACCCTGGTCGGGGCGGTGCTCGGCGTGGGCCTGGCCCGCGGCATGGCGGCGCTCAACCTGCGGGTCATCGGCACCATCGCCATGTCGTGGCTGATCACGCTGCCGGCGGGCGCGGGTCTCGCGATCCTGTTCTTCTTCACTCTGAAGGGCATGTTCGGCTAAGCGCCGAGCGACACGCGCCGAGCGACAAGCCACCCCGAAGGCCTCGGCCTTCGGGGTTTCTTTTGCCGCGGCTGATGCCAGGCTGGCGCTTGGCCGCTTGGCCGCTTGGCCGCTTGGCCGCTTGGCCGCTTGGCCGCTTGGCCGCTTGGCCGCTTGCCGGTGCCGCCGTATTTATGGCTCTGATATAGTAGTTCCGACCCTCCCTCGTTCACCTGCTGCCGGAGCGCGGCCTTGGATACTCGTTTCCCCTTCGTCGACTGGTTTCGCAACTCCTCGCCCTACATCAACGCCCATCGGGGACGCACCTTCGTCATCCTGATCGAGGGGGAGGCCATGGCGAGCGGCCGAGGCGAGCAGCTGATCCAGGACCTGGCGCTGCTGCACACCCTGGGCGTGCGGCTGGTGGTGGTGTTCGGCATTCGTCCCCAGGTGCAGCAGGCCCTCGACGAGGACGGCATCGTGCCGACCCGCCATCGCGGGCGCTGGGTGGCCGACGAGGCGATCATGGCGCGGGTCGAGCGTATCGCCGCCGAGCAGCGGCTGTGGCTCGAGGCGCGACTCTCCCCCGGGCTGCCCAATACGCCCCTGCACGGCATCGAGATGACCGTGGTCTCCGGCAACCTGGTGATGGCCAAGCCGCTGGGGGTGCGCGACGGCGTCGACTTCGATCGCAGCGGCGAGGTGCGCCGGGTGCGCGACCGGGCGGTCGAGGGCCTGCTCGAGCGCGGCGCGCTGGTGGTGCTGCCGCCGCTGGGCTTCTCCAGTACCGGCGAGGTCTTCGACCTGGACGCCGCCGAGGTGGCGCACCATGCCGCCACGGCGCTCGGCGCCGACAAGCTGATCCTGCTCGGCGAGGCCTGCGGTCTGGTCGATGCCGGTGGCCGGCTGCAGCGCCAGCTGACCCCGGCGGAGGCCGCGCCGCTGCTGCGCCAGGCGGATCCCGCCAGCGAGCTGGCCCGCCACCTGGGCGCCGCCTGTGCGGCGGCGCGCCACGGGGTCGCCCGCACCCACCTGCTCTCCTGGCACGATCACGATGCCCTGCTCGGTGAGCTGTTCACCCGCGACGGCGTCGGCACCATGATCACCGAGCACCGCTACGAGCAGCTGCGCCCCGCGGAGCTCGGCGACATCGGCGGGCTGCTGGAGCTGCTCGAGCCGCTGGAGTCCCGGGGCATGCTGGTGCCGCGCTCCCGCGAGCGGCTGGAGTACGAGATCGACGACTACCTGGTGATCGACCGCGACGGCATGATCATCGGCTGCGCCGCCCTGCACGCCTTCGACGAGGCGGAGATGGGCGAGCTGGCCTGCGTGGCCGTGCACGACGACTACCGGGGCGGCGCCCGCGGCGAGCGCCTGCTCGCCGAGATCGAGCGCCGCGCCCGCCGCCTCGGGCTCTCGTCGCTGTTCGCCCTGACCACCCATACCACCCACTGGTTCTTCGAGCACGACTTCCGCCTGGCCGACATCGAGGCGCTGCCCACCCTGCGTCGCGACACCTACAACCACGCCCGCAAGTCCAAGATCCTGATCAAGACCCTCGCCTGAGCGACCGGGCTGTCGCCGGACGGCGTCGCCCGGCGCCGTAGCGTCTCCGCTGGGTAACGCCGCAACCCTCTGATAATAAGTGACTTTCGCGAAGCGACGCGAAAGGCGTCGCCATCTGGCGACGAAATCCTCCGCGCTTACCCCCGGTTTTCCCCGTTGGGGCCTCCTGCGTTCGCCCATGCCGTTTTATGGTCTTTCCAAGTTATTGATTTAAATGGGTTGCCAGTGTTTCTGGCATGTCCCTGGCAATAGGTTGGGTGAGCAAGGGAAGCGGATCATACGGCTCGATCCGTTTTCCGGTTGCCGAGGGGGCGCCGCGTCATCACTACCCTGTGCGCCCGGCCTCCCGAACGCGACCAGTGTCTGCTCCAAGCGATGTGTGACTTTAGGTTGCGATGAGACGGTACCGCCGAGAGGCAAGGATCGGTATCGAGAGGG
The DNA here is from genome assembly GCF_009363755.1 of Halomonas sp. THAF5a. NCBI lineage: Bacteria > Pseudomonadati > Pseudomonadota > Gammaproteobacteria > Oceanospirillales > Halomonadaceae > Halomonas > Halomonas sp. THAF5a. The sequence goes on from NZ_CP045417.1 coordinate 558,091, forward strand.
CAAGGATGCCCTGGCAAGGATGCCTCTCCCCCGTCAGGGGGAATCGAATCGCGCGGCATCGCCCTCGTGGCGCTGCCGCCAGGCACGAGGCGGGGTGGCCGGTCGGCCGCCCGCATGAGAATGACCGGCCCCTGGTGGCAGACGGCGTTCCCATGGCTTCGAGGGCCCTCTGGCCCATGGTGAGCTCAGCGATGGACGGACCAGGTCGTCGATCGGTGGTCTCGCCAGACCCTTCAGTTCCCTGCGTATTGGGCCGGCCTAGCCGGCCCTTTTTTTCGCCTGCGGGTGAGGCCTGCGATCGCGAGGTGGCCGGCCGATCTCTGGTATCCTAAGGGATGAACGATGGTGGTTCCCTTTACTCTCCTGCAAAGAACGCTCTTCATGACCACAGCCGTTACGCGCCGCTGGCGTCCGCGCTCGCTGTTACAGCTGGTGCTGCTGGCCTTCCTGGTGGTGATGCTGCCGCTGGCGGTGCTGATGATCCAGGCCGGTCAGGCGCTCTCCGAGCTCTCGCGGCTGGCCGACCAGAGTGCCCGCCAGGCGGTGGACGAGACGCGGCGCGCCCGCTCGCTGGGTGCCCTGGCCCTGGAGATGGAGCGCGGTGCCCGCCAGTACGCGGTGGTCGAGCAGGAGGGGCTGCTGGAGATCTTCGACGAGCGCCTCAGCGAGTTCCGGCAGCTGCTGGCCCAGCAGCGCCAGCTGCTGCCCGATGACCCCAACGTGGCGGCGCTGGAGCGGGCGCTGGACGACCTCGCCGAGCTGCCCGACCTGCCGCTGGAGGCGTTCAAGGCGCGGCTCGACGACTTCCTGCCCTTCGCCCGGCATACCGAGGCGATGCGCCAGGCCACCAACCGCCGGATCGATGAGCGCATCGACACCATCAGCGAGCGCGCCGAGGGCGTGCAGATCCGCCTCTGGTGGCAGACCGCGGCGCTGGTCTCTGCGAGCCTGGTGCTGATGCTGCTGTTCACCCGGCTGATCATCCAGCCGATCCGCCAGCTCGAGCGGCGCATTCTCGGCATCGGCAGCCTGGGCGGCGACACCGAGCGCCACCATCGGCCCCTCAAGGGGCCGGCGGAGCTGGTCACCCTCGGCGAGCGCCTGGACTGGCTGGCCTCCCGGCTCGACGACCTGGAGGCCCAGAAGCAGCAGTTCCTGCGCCACATGTCCCATGAGCTCAAGACGCCGCTGGCCAGCGTGCGGGAGGGCTCGTCGCTGCTCGCCGACGGCGTGGCCGGCGAGGTCACGCCGCGCCAGCGCGAGATCCTCGATCTGATCGACACCAGTGGGCGCGAGCTGCAGCAGCTGATCGAGCAGCTGCTCGACTACAACCTGCTCAAGCACAGCCGCCAGCTCGATATCGTCCGGCTGGACGTCGCCACCGTGGTCAAGGAGGTGCTGGCCAAGCACCGCCTGGCGCTCGACAACAAGGAGATGCGGGTCAGCTGCTTCCACGGCCCGCTGACCTGGGCGCTCGACGGCACCGCCACCGCCCGGGTGCTCGACAACCTGATCTCCAACGCCGTGGCCTACGGCGAGGATGGCGGCGAGCTCGAGATCCGCGCCCGCGCGCTGCCGGACCGCCTGGTGATCGAGGTCGCCAACAGCGGCGAGCCGATCGCCGAGGAGGATCGCGGCCGGCTCTTCGACGCCTTCTACCAGGGCCGAGTGCGCCGCAAGGGCCCGCTCAAGGGCTCCGGCATCGGCCTCTCGGTGGCCGCCGACTGCGCTCGCCTCCAGGAGGGGCAACTCGAGCTGGTCGACGACCCGCGGCTGGCGGTGTGCTTCCGGCTCACCCTGCCCTGGCCGACCCCGTCGCCCGACTCGGGCGACCCGACCTCGCAACCCGCCCTGGCGGATGACGATGCTACCAAGGACCTGTCATGACCGTACGCCCCTGGCTGCTGTGTCTGACCACGCTGTGGCTGACCGGATGTCAGTATCTTCCCGAGGCGCTTGCGCCCGATGCCCGCGTGGCGATGCCGAATCCCCCTAAGGGCGCGCTTGCCTGCACCGACGCGCTGCCGGACTTCGACGACCACGACTGCCTGCTGCCCGAGTGGGTGGCCTTCGGCCTGACCTCCCAGCGGGGCGACCGGGCGTGGCGGGAGGCCACCCTGCTGCGCCTCGACGGCGAGGACAAGGAGAGCCGCCTGGCGCGCGCCGTGCTGCTCGCCTGGGGCAGCGAGCCGCAGTGGGATCGCGCCTCGGAGCTCTTCAAGGCCGACCTGGCGAGCGCCCCGACCGAGCTGCAGCCGCTGCTGCGCTACTGGCTCAACGAGCTGGAGGGGCGGCGACGCCTGGCCGATCAGCTGGCCGAGCAGCGCCGCGCCGCCGAGGCCGTCGCCCAGGAGAAGGAGGCGCTCGGCCAGGAGCTCGAGGCGATGGCCGAGAAGCTCGAGCAGCTCACCGCCATCGAACAGAACATCAACCTGCGACAGCAGAGTGAATAACCTCGGAGAGACGACATGAAGCAGACCGGACGCCTGCCCCACGCCGGCGATCATGGCGCGCATATCCTGCTGGTGGACGACGATGTCAGCCTGCTGAAACTGCTGGGCATGCGGCTCGAGAGCCGCGGCTACCGCGTCACCACCGCCGAGAGCGGACGCGAGGCCCTCAAGCGGCTGGAGGTCGCGCGTCCGGATCTGGTGCTCTCCGATCTGCGCATGGACGAGATGGACGGCCTGGCGCTCTTCCAGGAGATCCAGCGCCGCCTGCCGGGGCTGCCGGTGATCCTGCTCACCGCCCACGGCTCGATTCCCGACGCGGTGAGCGCCACCCGCCAGGGCGTGTTCGGCTTCCTGACCAAGCCGGTCGACCGCGACGAGCTCTTCTCGGCCATCGACGACGCCCTGGCCCAGACCTCGACCGCCGCCACCGAGGGCGACGACGCCTGGCGCTCGGCGATCATCACCCGCAGCCCCGAGATGGAGCGTATCCTCGAGCAGGCGCGCATGGTTGCCGCCTCGGACGTCAGCGTGCTGGTCACCGGCCCCTCGGGCTCCGGCAAGGAGCTGCTGGCCGGCGCCATTCACAAGGCGAGTCCCCGGGCCGACAAGCCCTTCGTGGCGATCAACTGCGGGGCGCTTCCCGAGCAGCTCCTGGAGAGCGAGCTGTTCGGCCACGCCAAGGGCGCCTTCACCGGGGCCGTGAGCGAGCATCGCGGCCTCTTCCAGGCGGCCGACGGCGGCACCCTGTTCCTCGACGAGATCGGCGACATGCCGATGACCCTGCAGGTCAAGCTGCTGCGCGCCCTCCAGGAGCGCCAGATCCGCCCACTCGGCTCGACCGCCTCGGTGCCCATCGACGTGCGGATCATCTCGGCGACCCACCGCGACCTGGATCGCGCCATGCACGAGGGCGAGTTCCGCGAGGACCTCTACTACCGCCTCAACGTGGTCAACCTGCGCCTGCCGCCCCTCAAGGAGCGCGCCGAGGACGTGCCGCTGCTGGCCAAGCACCTGGTCGCCCAGGCCGCCGCGCGGCACAAGCCCTTCGTCAAGGGGTTCTCGCCGGAGGCGCTCAACCTGCTGGCCACCTCCGCCTGGCCGGGCAACGTCCGCCAGCTGGTCAACGTGGTGGAGCAGTGCGTCGCCCTGACCACCTCGCCGATGATCCCGGAGGGGCTGGTGGCCCAGGCGCTGGCCGCCGAGGAGAACGCCATGCCCACCTTCAACGATGCCCGGGCCGGCTTCGAGCGCAGCTACCTGGTCAAGGTGCTCAAGATCACCGAGGGCAACGTCACCCAGGCGGCGCGCATCGCCGGGCGCAATCGCACCGACTTCTACAAGCTGCTGGCCCGCCACGAGCTCGAGCCCGGCGCCTTCAAGCCCGCCTCCCGCCAGCCCGAGCACCACTAAGGCATGCACCACCGGGCCGCCGGCGGTCGGCCGCCGACCGCCCCGCTGGCCTCGCCGTCACCCCGCAACGCAAGACCCCCTGCCTCGGCAGGGGGTCTTGCGTTGCGGGGTGAACGCGCGCCTTACTCGGGCAGCTTGGTGCGGCGCAGGTAGGGGAAGACGGTCTCGTACTCGCCGAACTTCGCCTTGGCGTCCTCATCGGAGACCGTCGGCGGGATGATCACGTCCTCGCCGACGGTCCAGTCGGCCGGGGTGGCCACGCCCTTGGCGCCGGCGGTCTGCAGGGCGTCCAGGGCGCGCAGCACCTCGGCGAAGTTGCGGCCCACGTTCATCGGGTAGGTCATGGCGAGCTTGAGCTGCTTGTCCGGACCGATGATGAACACCGTGCGCACGGTGGCGCTGTCGGCCGGGGTGCGGCCGTCCGGCAGGTAGGCCTCGGCCGGCAGCATGTCGAACAGCTTGGCGACCTTGAGGTCCTCGTCGGCGATGATCGGGAAGCCGACGTCGCAGCCGGCGAAGCTCGCGATGTCATTGGTCCACTTCTTGTGGTCCTCGACGCCGTCCACGGAGACGCCGATCACCTTGGTGCCGCGCTTCTGCCACTCGGCGTTGAGCTTGGCCACGGCGCCGAACTCGGTGGTGCAGACCGGGGTGAAGTCCTTCGGATGCGAGAACAGGATCGCCCAGCTGTCGCCGATCCACTCGTGGAAGCGGATCGGGCCCTGGCTGGTATCGGCCTCGAAATCGGGTACGACGTCGTTGATGCGCAGTGACATGGTGCAACTCCCTTCTCTGGGTGGGTGAAGCTGCCGGCCCGCCGCCGGTCTTGCCGGCAGGGCGGGCCGTACGGGTCCTCTCCTCATTGTCGGGGCTCGCGGGGCTCTCGACAACGGCCGGACGGCGTCTCTCTCGTACTTTGATGTTTTAACGTTAGACGATGAAGGCGGTCTCGCGGCGCACGGACCGCCCGTGCCCGCTCAGTCGTCGCGGGTCTCGAGCACCTCCAGCGCCAGGCGTCCCTCGCCCAGGCGCGCCGCGAGGCGCTCCCCGGGGGCGGCGTCCGCCGCCCGGCGCACCACCCGGCCGGCGTCGTTCTCGAGGATCGCATAGCCGCGTCCCAGCACCGCCAGCGGGCTCACCGCCTGCAGCTCGCGCACGATGCCGCCCAGCCGCTCGCGGTGGCGGGCGAGCGCCCGGGGCATCGCCTGATGCAGGCGCTGGGTGGCGCGCGCGAGCCGCTGCCCGGCCTGGTCGGTCAGCCGGTCCGGCGAGCGCAGGGCCAGGCGTCGCTGCAGGTCGTGTGCCCGGCGCCGCTCCTGGTCGAGCCGCGCCCGGGCGGCCCGGTGCAGCCGCGCCTCCAGCGCCTCGAGCTGGCGGCGACGCGCCGCCAGCACCTCGCCGGGGTGACGCAGCCGGGCGCGCAGGTGGTCCAGCCGCTGGGCGTCGGTGTCGAGGCGGGCGCGCTGGGCGCGAGACAGCCGCTCGGCGAGCCCCGCGAGGCGCTGTAGCCGCTCGCGGCGGTCGGGCACCAGCTGCTCGGCCGCGGCCGAGGGGGTGGGGGCGCGGGCGTCGGCGGCGAAGTCGGCGAGCGTGGTGTCCACCTCGTGGCCCACCGCGGCCATCACCGGCAGCCGGGAGTGGAAGATCGCCCGGGCCAGGTGCTCGTCGTTGAAGGCCCAGAGGTCCTCCAGGCTGCCGCCGCCCCGGGTGATCAGGATGGCGTCCCGGGCAGGGTCCAGCGCCTGCTGGCGGTTGAGCAGGCCCAGCGCCGAGATCATCGCCGGCGCCGCCTCGCGGCCCTGCACCGGCACCGGGATCAGCGTGACCCGGGCGAGCGGCCAGCGCGCCGCGAGCACCGCCAGCACATCGCGGATCGCCGCCCCGGTGGGCGAGGTGAGCACCAGCAGGTGGCGCGGCGGGAAGGGCAGGGGGCGCGCGTTGGTGAACACCCCCTCGGCGGCGAGGCGCGCCTTGAGGCGCTCGAGGGCGGCCAGCAGCTCGCCTTCACCCGCCGCCTGCACCGCCTCGACGATCAGCTGGTAGTCGCCACGGGGCTCGAAGAGCGACACCTTGCCGCGCACCTTGACCCGGTCGCCGTCGCGCATCGGCGCGGCGACGAAGCGCGCCCGAGTGCGAAACAGCGCGCAGCGCAGCTGGGCCTTGTCGTCCTTGAGGGTGAAGTAGACGTGCCCCGAGGCCGGGCGCGACACCCCGGAGAGCTCGCCCTCCACCCACACCTCACCGACGTCCTGCTCCAGGGCCCGCCGGGCGCGCCGGTTGAGCTCGCTGACGGAGAGCGCCTCGCGGTCGCTGTCGTGATCCTTGGGCGTGTCGTCGAGAGGGGATGGCATGGGGCGGCTCTCCGGCGGGAACGCCGCCCAGCCTAGCACGGATGGCGACGTCGTCCTCAGGCGTTGAGGCGTCGGCAGGCGGCCAGCAGCACCGGCATCAGCAGGATCAGCACCGTGATGCGCAGCAGGTGGTGGGCGGTCACGAAGGCGGGGTCGATGCCGAGCGACAGCGCCACCAGGCTCAGCTCCGGCGCCCCACCCGGCATGTAGGCGAGCAGCGCCGCGGGCAGCGACACCCCCGTCGTGGCGTGGATCGCCCAGGCGGCGAGGATGGCGATCGCCAGCAGGCACAGCGCCTGCAGGGCGGCCATCGCCAGGGTATGGCCCAGTGCGGCGAGTGAGGTGCCGGTGAAGCGCACCCCCACCGAGACGCCGATGATCACCTGGGCCAGGGCGATCAGCGCCGGTGGGAGGGCGGCGTGGGTGACCCCGGTGAAGTGCAGCGCCGATGAGATCAGCGCCGGGCCGAACAGCAGGGCGTTGGGCAGGCGCAGCCGCCGCCCCAGCCAGGCACCCAGCGCCCCGGCCCCGGCCAGCCAGGCGGCATCCGCCGGGCCGGGCAGCCACAGCCACTGCGCGAGGTCCGGCGTGGCGCCGGCCAGGTCGACGTGGCCGATCGCCTTCAGCACCGGCGGGATCGCCACCAGCAGCACCAGGATGCGCACCGCGTGGGTCATCCCCACCACCCGCAGGTCGGCCCCCGACGAGAGGGCCATGCCGGTGACCGCCGAGACCCCGCCGGGCACGCCGGCATAGAGGGCGGTCTCCGTCGAGTGGCCGGCGACGCGCCGCGAGAACCACACCGAGAAGGCCATCATCGCCGCCGTGGCCACGAGCATCGCGCTCAGGCTGGCGGACCACAGGCGCGGGTCGCCGGTCATCTCCGGCGTGAAGGCCGTGCCGAGCATCACCCCGATCACCACCAGCACGCCCTGGCGGCCGCGCCCCGGCGAGCGCAGCCGCACGCCGGCGAGGCTTACCAGGGTGGTGGCGATCATGGCGCCGAGCAGCCACGGCAGCGGCAGGTCGACGGCGAGGGCCGCCGCCCCGCCGACGAGGCCGAGGAGCAGGGTGGGCAGAAAACGCAGCAGGGCGGCAACGGCAGGAAGCGGGGCAAAGGGCAAGTCGAGGGACCTCCGTGTCAGGCGTGTCGGGCCCGCGGGAGCGGGCCCGAGGCGATGTCAGCCGGCGTGGCGGCGCGCGCGGGCGGCGCGCGCGGGCGGCGAGCAGCTTCGGCACCAGCCAGGGCAGCACCAGCAGCGCCGCGGCGGCGATCCACAGCCCCGGCGAGATGCCGGACTGCCACAGGATGCCCGTATCGCCGCCGCTGATCGACAGCGCGCGGCGCAGGTTCTGCTCCATCAGCCCGCCCAGCACGTAGCCGAGGATCACCGGCGCCAGCGAGAAGCCGAGCTTGCGCCGCGAGTTTGGTCGCGGCGAGGCACGTTAGGCAGGCGGGGGGTGGATTGCCGGACCCCCGGCCCGACCGCTATAATGGGGGATTAACTTCACTCCCTCCTCCTACCTCCATGGGTGTTGCCGCATATGCTACGTATGGCCCAAGAAGCTCTTACGTTCGATGACGTATTACTCGTCCCCGGGTATTCCGAGGTCCTGCCCAACGACGTCAGCCTTCGGACTCGCCTGACACGGGATCTCCACCTGAACATCCCGCTGGTCTCCGCCGCCATGGACACCGTCACCGAGGCGCGCCTGGCCATCGCCATGGCCCAGGAAGGGGGCATCGGCATCATCCACAAGAGCATGACCATGGCGCAGCAGGCCACCGAGGTGCGCAAGGTCAAGAAGCACGAGAGCGTGATCGTGAAGGATCCGGTCACCGTCAGCCCCAAGGCCAAGCTGGCCGACCTGCTGGCGATGGCCGACGAGCACGGCTTCTCCGGTTTCCCGGTGGTGGAAGGCGAGACCCTGGTGGGCCTGGTCACCCAGCGCGACATGCGCTTCCAGCCCAACCACGGCGACAGCGTCGCCGACATCATGACCCCCGCCGAGAAGCTCGTTACCGTGCCGGTGGGCACCCCCCTCGACGTCATCAAGGGCAAGATGCAGGAGCACCGCATCGAGAAGATGCTGGTGGTGGACGACGAGAACCACCTGCGCGGCCTGGTCACCTTCCAGGACATCGAGAAGGCCCGCACCTTCCCCAACGCCGCCAAGGACAGTGACGGCCGCCTGCTGGTCGGCGCCGCCGTCGGCACCGGCCCCGAGACGCCGGACCGCGTGGCCGCCCTGGCCGAGGCCGGGGTCGACGTGGTGGTGGTCGACACCGCCCACGGCCACTCCAAGGGCGTGATCGAGCGCGTGCGCTGGGTGAAGGAGCACTTCCCGCAGATCCAGGTGATCGGCGGCAACATCGCCACCGCCGAGGCCGCCAAGGCCCTCGCGGAAGCCGGCGCCGACGCCGTCAAGGTCGGCATCGGCCCGGGCTCCATCTGCACCACCCGCGTGGTGGCCGGCGTCGGCGTGCCGCAGATCACCGCCGTCTCCAACGTGGCCGCGGCCCTGGCGCCCTACGACATCCCGCTGATCGCCGATGGCGGCGTGCGCTTCTCCGGCGACCTCTCCAAGGCCATCGCCGCCGGTGCCAGCACCGTGATGGCCGGCGGCCTGCTGGCCGGCACCGAGGAGGCGCCGGGCGAGATCGAGCTCTTCCAGGGCCGGACCTACAAGGCCTACCGCGGCATGGGCTCCATGGGCGCCATGTCCCAGACCCAGGGCAGCGCCGACCGCTACTTCCAGGACAAGGACGCCGGCGCCGAGAAGCTGGTGCCGGAAGGCATCGAAGGCCGCGTGCCCTACAAGGGCATGATGAGCGCCATCGTCCACCAGCTGATGGGCGGCCTGCGCGCCTCCATGGGCTACACCGGCTGCCGCGACATCCAGGAGATGCGCACCAAGCCGCAGTTCGTGCAGATCACCGGGGCCGGCTTCAACGAGTCCCACGTGCACGACGTGCAGATCACCAAGGAAGCCCCGAACTATCGGGCCGGGTGATCCCGACCTCAGTATGACCGCGGCGGGGGCAACCCCGCCGCTCGCTTTTGGATCCGGCCTGCCGCCACACCGAGACGTTCCCATGACCGATATTCACGCCCACAAGATCCTGATCCTCGACTTCGGCTCCCAGTACACCCAGCTGATCGCCCGCCGCGTGCGCGAGATCGGGGTCTACTCCGAGGTGCGCGCCTTCGACATCACCGAGGCCGAGATTCGCGAGTACGCCCCCAACGGCATCATCCTCGCCGGCGGCCCCGAGTCGGTCACCGAGCTGGATTCGCCCCGCGCCCCGCAGTGCGTGTTCGAGATGGGCCTGCCGGTGCTCGGCATCTGCTACGGCATGCAGACCATGGCCGAGCAGCTGGGCGGCAAGGTGGCCGGGTCGAACGTGCGTGAGTTCGGCTATGCCCAGATCCGCCTCGACGCCGAGACCGCCCTGTTCAAGGACATCTCGGACCACATCGATCACGAGACTGGCAAGAGCCTGCTCGACGTCTGGATGAGCCATGGCGACAAGGTGGCCGAGGTGCCGGACACCTTCACGGTGACCGCCTCCACCCCGAGCTGCCCGATCGCCGCCATGAGCTGGGAGGAGAAGCGCTTCTTCGGCGTGCAGTTCCACCCCGAGGTGACCCACACCCTGCAGGGCCAGCGCATCCTCGAGCACTTCGTGCTGGACATCTGCGGCAGCGCGCGCAACTGGACCCCGGCGCAGATCATCGAGGACCAGATCGCTCGCGTGCGCGACCAGGTGGGCGACCGTCACGTGCTGCTCGGCCTCTCCGGCGGCGTGGATTCCTCCGTGGTGGCGGCCCTGCTGCACAAGGCCATCGGCGACCAGCTGACCTGCGTGTTCGTCGACAACGGCCTGCTGCGCAAGGCCGAGGGCGACCAGGTGATGGAGACCTTCGCCAAGCACATGGGCGTGCGGGTGATCCGCGTCGACGCCGAGGACCTGTTCCTCGACAAGCTTAAGGGCGTCGATGAGCCCGAGGCCAAGCGCAAGATCATCGGCAACACCTTCATCGATGTCTTCGATACCGAGGCCGCCAAGATCGAGGGCGTGGACTTCCTGGCCCAGGGCACCATCTACCCGGACGTGATCGAGTCCGCCGCCGCCAAGACCGGCAAGGCGCACGTGATCAAGTCGCACCACAACGTGGGCGGCCTGCCCGAGACCATGAAGCTCAAGCTCGTCGAGCCGCTGCGCGAGCTGTTCAAGGACGAGGTGCGCAAGCTCGGCGTCGAGCTCGGCCTGCCCTACGACATGGTCTACCGTCACCCCTTCCCGGGGCCGGGCCTGGGCGTGCGCATCCTCGGCGAGGTGAAGAAGGAGTACGCCGACATCCTGCGCGAGGCCGACGCCATCTTCATCGAGGAGCTGCACAACTCCGGCTGGTACCACAAGACCAGCCAGGCCTTCGCCGTCTTCCTGCCGGTGAAGTCCGTGGGCGTGGTCGGCGACGGCCGCCGCTACGAGTGGGTGATCGCGCTGCGCGCCGTGGAGACCATCGACTTCATGACCGCCCGCTGGGCGCACCTGCCCTACGAGCTGCTGGAGAAGGTCTCCAACCGCATCATCAACGAGATCACCGGCGTCTCCCGCGTGACCTACGACGTGAGCAGCAAGCCGCCGGCCACCATCGAGTGGGAGTGAGAAGTTGCGTGTGAATAACACGGATTCATATTGATAAGAAAGGCCTGCCAAGTTGCAGGCCTTTTTATTGAAATTTATATAATGGTGTTATAAATTGATGTTGTGTCATATAGTTTTTTGAGTTTTTAATTTTTTATTTTTTAGGGTGGAGCTGTGTCTCAAAGTAAGACGATACTTAATTTCCCTAAAAATGCTAGGGAAATGATAAGTGTTCTATCTGAAGTGGTTTCAGAGGAATCGTTAGTTTTGCTCGAAGCTGAGCTTCATAGGCACGTGATTTTGCTCTACCGCTTAGCAGAAGAGCATTTGTTGTTGGCAACCTCTGTTTCTTCATCGAAGTGGCGGCAAAAAGTCTCTCGCTCATATTATAGTGCTTACAATGCAAGGCGAGCTGTAGAGCTGTACGTTAGCGGTGTTTATAATACCGATTCTTCAGATCATAAGAATCTTCATAAGCTTCCCGATGATTTTCCAGAGCGAGAGACTAAAGTGGCAAGGCTGAGAGATTTGCGAGAAGATAGGAATTCTGCAGATTACGATCACCTTGCTGATGAAGGGAATCTTCTGGTGCCATCGGTGGATGCGGTAGAATTTGCAAAAAGATTTCTAAGAGATACAAGGTCTTACCTTGAGAATAAAGGCTTTGAGTTTGAGGGGGAGTGATGCGAGATTTAAAGGTAAGAAGCTCTGAAGAAGAGCTGGTTTCAAAGTTTAAGATGCTTACAGGGTTCTACAAAATCGATCATGAGGTTTTGGATAGGTTTGATGGGCCATATTTGGTTGTTTACCTCTCCAATCCTACGGAGAAATATTTTAAATATCTGAATGAGGCTTTAAGTGAAGTTTCTGAAGATAATGTTTTTAAGTTTAGGGCCACACTGAAAAAAAGAGGAAAGCCTGATGCCAGGCTGGAGCTTCCTGAGGTTACTCTCCTCAGGAAGCTTATTTCAGAAAGTTTGACTGCAACTAGGAGTAGTGTTGTTAACGGAGATTTTCTTGAGAGATATATAGATACTGTTGATGGCTCTGAGCAGCAAGTTATCTCTAAAAGCAACCATGTTATATTTGGGCGACGTGGTGCTGGAAAATCTAGTTTGATGCTATATAGTGTTAATATGCTGGAGGGGGAAGGAAAGGCATATGCATGGCTTCCCATGCAGACATATGCAAGTATGAGGGGTAACCAACTAAAAGCCTCAGTCATATCTGGTATTTTGTCTGGTATGACCAACTGTGATAAGTATGAATCTGAAATTTTCCAGTATGCGGACATGCTGGATGAGATTTCTCTCTGTGCTGATGAAGAGGAATTTTCTCTAAGATTTAATGGGCAGCTAGCGAGACTACGGCGACTATTAGGAAAAATATCAAATGAGCAAGATGGTTTGTTTTTGTTTCTTGATGATTTCCATGTCGCTGAAGAAATGATGCAGCCTGAAATTCTCTCAAGCATATACTCGATAGCTAGAGACAACGGTGTATATATTAAATTCTCCGGTGTTGAGAGTTTTTCTAGAATATACGATTCAGAAAAAAAACGAGGTTTGGAAGTTCCTCATGATGTCCAGGTTATTAACTTGGATAGAAATCTCACAATGCCTCATAAGTCTTATGAGCATATCAAGAAGATTCTTGATTCTTATGCAGTTTATTGCGCATTGCCAAACATATCGTACATTTGTGGTGATGGTGTTATTGAGAGGTTAGTCTGGGTTGCTGCGGGTGTTCCTAGAGATGCATTGAACCTTTTTTCTGAGGCTGCTTCAAAGTCCATGGTGAAGGAGCAGAAAAAGGTCTCTGTGACAAGCATAAATTCAGCTGCATCAGAGATGGCGGATGCAAAAATAAAAGATATAGAAAAGGATGTGACCGGAGAGCTTAGTGGTATAAGAGTTGAGCTAGATAAGATAAAAGATTTTTGTGTTAGAGACAGGAAGAAAAATGCGTTCTTGGTTGAGATAAGGCCTGACTTGCAAGAATATGCTCTTGTGGAGAGCCTAGTTGGTCTTAGGTTTTTGCATGTACTACATGAAGGGATTACTCCTTCTGAAGCGGGTAGAAGATACAAGGCTTTAATGTTGGATTATGGGTTTTATGTTGGTGTCAGGGCGGCAAGAAGTGTGGATCTTTTTCAAAAAGTCCCTGAGATGTTGACAGTAAAAGAGCTTAGGGTTCTTCCTGTCTTTGAGATTTTTTCAGAAGATTGAGTGATTGCTGTATGCCATTTTTAAGTTTTTACTTAGGTGTCAATGGATAAGGTGAAATGGGCGTTAATGCGCGATTAACGACTGTAACCAATCAGGGGTAGACCCCAGTTTGCGCGGAAATGAGGTACAGGCCCTGATGACCCCCACATGAACCCGCGACATGGCGGGTTCTTTTGTGCGTCGCGATTGCGCCCCCAGTTACTTAACCTAAATCTATCGAGAGATCGCACTTAGATCTCGGCGATGCGTTGACGTAACCTGGGCAGGCGCCGGGCCACCGGCGGCAGGCGGGTCGCCATGATCAGGGCGGATGCGGTGGCGTAGAGGATCCACTCCCCGAGGTCGGCGCGCACTCCCCAGAAGAAGTGCAGCAGGATCAGCCCCAGAGTGGGGTAGGCGAGCTTGTGCAGCGGCTTCCAGCGCTTGCCGAGCTTGCGCATCGCCCAGCGGTTCGAGGTCGCGCCCAGGGCGGCAAGGCCGATCAGCGCAACCAGGCCGACGAGGATGTAGGGGCGCTCGATCAGCTCGCTGCCGAGCATCGCCCAGTCGAGCCCGAGGATGAACAGGGCATAGCTGAGCACGTGCAGGCAGGCGTAGGCCAGGGTCCAGAGGCCGAGCTGCCGGCGGATCAGGGCAAAGCCCTTCCAGCGGGTGAGCTTGGTGAGCGGCGTCAGGCTCAGGGTAAGCAGCAGCATCCAGAGCCCGCCCAGGCCGATGTTCAGCAGCAGATAGCGCCCCGGCTCGGGGCCGGCGGCGTTGCTGGCGACCTGCCAACCCCACAGCAGCAGGGGCGCCAGCGCCGCCAGGAAGACGCCGATGCGCCAGATCAGCCATTTCCGCTGCGCCGCCATCAGAAGTGCTTCCGCAGGTCCATGCCCGCGTAGAGCCCGGCCACCTCGTCGGCGTAGCCGTTGAACATCCGGGTCTCGAGGGTGTTGGGATTGAACAGGCTGTTGGGCAGGCGCCGCTCGGTAGCCTGGCTCCAGCGCGGGTGGTCGACCTCGGGATTGACGTTGGCATAGAAGCCGTACTCCTCCGGGGCGATCCGCTGCCAGGAGTTGACGGGCTGCTCCTCCACCAGCGAGATGCGCACGATCGACTTGATGCTCTTGAAGCCGTACTTCCACGGCACCACCAGCCGCAGGGGCGCGCCGTTCTGGTTGGGCAGCTCGCGGCCGTACATGCCCAGCGCCAGCAGCGTCAGCGGGTGCATGGCCTCGTCCAGGCGCAGCCCTTCCACGTAGGGCCAGTCGATCAGAGAGAACGAGGAGCGTTGCCCGGGCATCTGCTCGGGGTCGACCAGGGTCTCGAAGCGCACGTACCTGGCCTTGCTCGTCGGCTCGGCGCGCTTGATGACGTCGGCCAGCGAGATGCCGAGCCAGGGAATCACCATCGACCACGCCTCCACGCAGCGCAGGCGATAGATGCGCTCCTCGAAGCGGGAGGGGCTGGCGAGGTCTTCCAGGGCGACGCGGCCGCCATTGTTCACCTCGCCGTCGATCACCACGCTCCAGGGCTGGGTCTCGAGGCCGTCGGCGTAGCGGGCCGGGTCGGACTTGCCGGTGCCGAACTCGTAGAAGTTGTTGTAGCCGCTGGCGTCGCCGAAGGGGGCGATCGCATCCTTCTCGGGGTCGGCCGGCACGATGGCGCGCCGGCGGGCGGCCCCGAGCTTCTCCTCGAGCCAGGCGGGGGCGTCGCCGTCGGGCACGTCGGAGTAGTCGGCGCTGGCCCGGACTCGCCCGGAGAGGGCGAGCCCCGCCCCCAGGCCCGCCATGCCGCCCATGAAGCGGCGACGGGAGAGGTAGACGGATTCCGGGGTCACATCGGATTCGCGCAGGTCGCTGGGTTTGGCGATCTTGATCAGCATGGCAGGCCTCCACTGGCGCCGGACGTCGACGCGACGAGTCCCGGCATCGTGACACGCGGGCCTCGTCAAACCGCTGACGCCAAGATGACAGCTTTGTAATCCGGTCCGGCGGCCGGCCCGGCGTCGCGCTCAGGGGAGGGGGCTTAGGAAGGGGCTGTCTTGGGAAGGGGCTGTGGAGGGAAGGGCTATACTGACAGGACGGGGGTGACCGCCGGGAGGACGCCACGACGTCTCGCCCGTTACCCGGGGCGAGGGCAATCGGGGACAGGCCCTCACTCCTGTCGACCCGACGGAAGACGAAGGCGCCCCCTGGCCACCGGCGGCGGGGCGCGTTGCGAGGGGAAGCCTATGAAGGCCAGGTCAGTGTCGTTACTCATCGGGCCGTTGCTGCTGGTTATGGTCAGCACCGCCAGCGCTGCGACTGCCGTGGCGGGGTCGGCCACCGGTGCGATCGTCAGCAGCGCGGTGTCTGACGGCCACGCGACGGCGGAGGCCGTGGTGACGGGGCCGAACGCGGTGATCGCCGTCAACGGCGACCGCGTCGAGATCAAGCAGGGCCGGCTGAGCCTGAACGGTGTGCCCTACGGGACGGTCGATGAGCGCTCGGTGGTGATCTATCGGGTGACCGGCGTGAGCAAGACGCTGCTGGTCGATGGGCGGGAACGGCGGCCCCTGGAGTAGGTGGCGGGGCTATGTATCCCGTGCTTCCTGCCGCGGCGAGCCTTGCCCGCCGTCGGTCCACGGCACCCGAGCGGCTACGCTGATAGACACGATGACAGCCGGGAGGACGCCATGACGCCTCGCCTGTTACGCGGATTGATGGCCGGATTCACGGCCACCCTGGTCATCTCGCTGATCCTGGTGCTGCGCCTCGCGGCGGGCATCATGCCCTGGTACGACCCCATCGAAATCATGAACCTGGCCGCCCAGGACCTTCTCGGCACGCCGGACAGTCGGATGCTGGCCTGGGGCATCCACTTCTCCGTGGGCACGCTGATCTGGGGGCTTCTTTTTGCGCTGCTGGTGCCCTATCTCCCCGGTCGCACGCCCACCCGTCGCGGCCTGGAGTTCGGCGTGGCGAGCTGGCTGGTGGTGATGCTCACGGTCTTTCCTCTGGCGGGCTCCGGCTTCTTTGGCCTGGGCCTCGGGCTGGTGGCGCCGCTCTCCATGCTGATCGCTCACCTGGTCTTTGGGGCGGTGATTGGCGCCGTCTACGGCTGGGGAAAGGGCCTGGCCCAACGGTAGACGCCCGGCGGGGCGTTCATTCGACGCCCGCCCGGGCATCGGCGCGCTGCCACTCCCGCGGCGAGCAGCCGGTATGCCGGCGGAACGCCTTGGCCAGCGCCGAGGGGCTGCTGTAGCCCACCCGGCCGGCGATGGTGTCCAGCGGCACGCCAGCCCGCAGCAGGCTCTTGGCGAGCCCCAGCCGATAGTGGGCCAGGTACTCGGCGGGCGGCTGGCCGAGGGTGTCGCGAAACAGGCTGGCGAAGCGGGCCCGGGACATGCCCGCCTTGCGGGCCAGCCCGTTCAGCGTCCAGTCGGCCTCCGGCCGGTCGTGCAGGGCGATCAGCGCCTTGGCCAGCTTGGGATGGGCCATCCCCGCCAGCAGCCCCGATTCCACCTCGCCGGCATCCATCAGGTAGCGCAGCAGCTGGATCACCAGCAGCTCGCACAGCCGGTCCAGGGTGGCCTGTCGGCCGCAGCGCTCCTCCCGCATCTCCGCCAGCATCAGCCCCAGCAGGCCGTCCATGCCGCTCAGCCGCTCCAGGGGCGTCACCAGCAGCGAGGGCAGGGCGCGATGGATGGGGCAGATATTGCCGGCGCCGAAGCGGAACGAGCCGCACAGGGTCTCGGCGCCCTCCGGGCCCGGCCCGAGGCGGTGCGCGTCGCCGGCGGTCAGCAGGATCAGCACCGGGGCCGTGAAGCGGCGCGGCGGGCCGTCCGCCAGCGACAGGTCCAGCGTGCCGCGGGTCAGGATATGGAGGAAGCCGGTGCCTTCCTGCGGTGGGTGCTGGCTGCTGTAGCAGAGCGGGCCGGCATTGAACACGCTGGCGGCCAGATGGAACTGGTCGAGCAGGGCGGCGAGCCGATCCATCTTGAGACCCTCGGACGCGTATTGAGGACTAATGGAATCCAATCGTCCAGGGTGCCGCCTACACTGTCAATGGCCGGTGATCGTTCCGGCACCCGAACAGGAGGAGCGGATCATGACGACGACCCATGCCCTGAGCCTGGCGGCGCTGCTGGCGCTGACCGGCCTTCCCGCCTTCGCCGACGATCTGGCGACGACGACCTACCGCGAACACGTGGACGGCGAGGGGGGCATCTCGCTACCGGCAGAGGTCCGGGATCGCTGGGTTCACCTGGGGTCCTGGGTGGTCAGCGATGCCGAGGCCCCGGGGGCCGGCTTCCACGACGTCTATACCCAGCCCGAGGCCGCGCGGGCCTATCGGGAGAGCGGCGAGTTCGCCGATGGCACCGTCCTGGTCAAGGAGATCCGCGGCGTCGAGGCCGGCGAGAAGACCACCGGACCCGCCCAGTGGGCCGGGGAGCCGCAGGTCTGGTTCGTGATGGTCAAGGATGCCCAAGGGCGCTTCGACGGTCCCCACTGGGGCGAAGGCTGGGGCTGGGCGCTGTTCAAGGCCGACGCCCCGGAGCAGAACGTGTCCGAGAGCTTCGAGGGCACCTGCCAGGGCTGCCACGTGCCGGCGCGGCAGACCGACTGGGTGTTCGTCGAGGGCTATCCGACCCTGCGCTGAGGCGTCGCGGCCCCGGGGCAGGCGGCCTTTCGGTCGGCTACCAGCGCACCGCCACGCGGTTTCGGCCCTCGTGCTTGGCCTGGTACATGGCGGCGTCGGCCCGCTGGGTCACGGCCTGGACGCTCGCATCGCCGGGCCGGAAGCGGGTGACGCCGATGCTCACCGTGAAGTGGAAGGGGAGCTCGTCGGCGTCGATCGAGGCCTCGGCGATCCGGCGCAGCAGGCGCCCGGCGACGGTCTCGGCCTGGGCGGGGGCCATGCCGGGCAGGATCACCATGAACTCCTCGCCGCCGGTGCGGCACGGCCGGTCGCCGGCGCGCAGATGGGCGCGCAGGGTGTCCGCCAGCAGCTTGAGTCCCTTGTCGCCCTCGGCGTGCCCCAGGCTGTCGTTGATGGCCTTGAAGCGGTCGATGTCGATCATCAGCAGGGCCGCCTCCGTCTCGCCGCGCTGGACCGAGCGGGCGACCTCGCGGGCGGCCTCGTCGAAGGCGCGGCGGTTGGCCAGCCCCGTCAGGGGATCCGTGCTGGCCTGGCGGGCCCAGTCGTCCTGCTGGCGCTTCAGTCGGGTGACGTCGCGATAGGCCCAGAGGTGGCCGTGGTACTCCTCGGCGACGAACAGCGGCGTGAAGGTGCGCTCGAGGAAGCGACCGTCGGACATGGCCAGCAGTTCTTGGCTCTGCTGGCTTCGCGCCTCGACCAGCGCCTCGATGCCCGCCACGAAGGCCTCGGGGTCGGCGAACAGCCCCTTGCTGGCCTGGGCCGCCTCGCGGCAGTCCAGCCCGGCGAGGCTCTCGGGCGAGGCCTCGAAACCGAAGAGATCGCAGAACGCCTGGTTGGCGACGATGACCCGGCGATGCTCGTCCTCGAGCAGCAGCCCCAGGTCGAGCCGCTCGATGACCCCCTCCAGCTGGCCCTTGGAGACGCGCTGCGCGGCCTCCAGCGCCTTGCGCTTGGTGATGTCGAGCTCGCCCATCACGATCATCGGCGCGCCCGTCTGGGGATCGGTGGCGCGGCTCAGGTCGACGTGGTGCCAGCGCTCGCCGTCGCCGACCCGCATCACCGCCTCCAGGGAGCAGCGCGGCTCGTTCTCGAGCCGTTGCAGGAGCCTCTCGGCCAGGTCGGCCTCGGCAAAGCAGGACGCGAAGGCGTCCTGTTCTCGACGCGCGTCCAGGGCGGCCGGATTGCGGGTCAGCAGCCGCCCCCGGGCATCGAACACCGAGACCAGCATCGGCGATTGCCGCACGGCCTCGAGGGCGCGCAGGCTGGAGGCGTCCAGGGAGCTGGCGCCGTCGACCCCCTCCACCAGCATGGCGGTGCGCCCGTCCTGCAGCACATAGCGGCTGCAGCGGCAGTGCAGCGACACGGCCCGTTCGCCGGGGTAGAGGCTCCAGTGCTCGTCGATCACCTCGCCGCGGGCCAGGCGCGGCAGGTAGTCCGCCAGGCGCTGCCGCGTCGCCTCGCTCATCGTCGCGGAGAAGTCCTGGGCGTAGAGGGCCTGCGGCGTCTCGGCCTCCCATAGCCTAAGCGCCGCGGCGTTGGCGTAGCGCATCCGTTCCTGCGCGATATCGAAGACCCAGACGGGCGTCTGGAGCCGGTCGAGCAGGGCGTCGCCCGAGCTGGCCGCGTGGGGGGCGTCGTGGGTGAAGGGCATGGAGCGAGAGGGGCTCGAAGGGGGGTGTGAGTTGCCGCCGTGACGGTCGATCATCGCGAATCTTCCTTGATTGGCTGACTACGACCCTAGCACCGAATCCGCCACGCGACAGCCTCTCGCCGCCGCCGACATCGCGGCGCCGGTCAACGCTGGGATCGGCCGCGACTCGGACGCTCGAGCGAGCGGGCGCTCCCCCCGCGCTTATTGCAGTATCTCGAGGCGGCGCAGGCGCGGCGCGGCGAAGTCGAGGAAGGCGCGGACCTTCGCCGCCGCCCGGCGGCCCTCGACGTGCACGAAGTGGACCGGCAGGGGGGCGGGCTCATGGTCCTCCAGCACGGTCTCCAGGCGCCCGGCCTCGAGGTCGGGGCCGACCTGGTAGGAGAGCACGCGGCACAGGCCCCAGCCCTGCCTCGCGATATCGATGGCCGCCGCCACGCTGCTGACGCAGAGCCGGGGATGGACTCTGACCGCCTGCGCGCCCTCCGGGCCGAAGCGCCACTCGCCGGTGGGAGAGAGGGACGCGAGCGACACGACGCGATGCGCGGCAAGATCCTCCGGCGTCTGCGGGCGCCCCCAGGTGGCGAAATAGTCCGGCGATCCGCAGAGCACGCGGCGGACACGGCCGACGCGCACGGCGGTGAGCTCGGAGGAGGGCAGGTGGCCGATGCGCACGGCGATATCGAGGCCCTCCTCGACCAGGTTGACGATGCGATCGAGCATCAGCACCTCGGCGCTCACCTGGGGGTGCCGGTCGAGGAATTCGGCGACCAGGGGGGTGACGTGGAGGCGCCCGAACTCCTGGGGGCAGGTGATGCGAAGCTGCCCCACCGGGGTGTTGGCCGCTCCCGAGGCCGCGTCGTCGGCGGCCTGGAGGTGGGCGAGGATCTCCCGCACCTCCTCGAGATACGCCTGTCCGACCTCGGTGAGCCGGACCCGTCGCGTCGAGCGGGTGAAGAGCCGGGCGCCGAGCGCGGTCTCGAGGGAGTTGATGGCGCGGGTGGCGGAGGGCGCGCTGAGTCCCGTGGCGCGGGCGGCCTCGGCGAAACTCTGCGCCTCGGCGACGGCGACGAACACGCTCAGGGCCTGTAGGCGATCCATGGCGACTCGGTTATTTCAGAATTCAAAATAGTGACTTTCATATTAGGCGTATTCTTCCATGCTGCGTCGTTTCATACAGTGAGCCTCGTGAAGACACCTGTCCTGCCACTGAAGGAGCCCTGTCATGACGAACGCCAATGCCCGTGAGAATGCCCCGGTGACGCTGTATCGCAACCCGAAGTCGGGTCACTGCCATCGCGTCGAGCTGATGCTCGCGCTGTTGGGGATCCCCTACGAGACCGTCGACCTGGACATGGCGAACGGTGCCCATCGCGCGCCCGGCTATCTCGCGATCAGTCCGCTGGGCCAGGTACCGGCCATCGACGACAACGGCCTCACGCTGGCCGACTCCAATGCCATCCTCGTCTACCTGGTGGAGCGCTACGGCGATCCCGCCACCTGGATCGGCGGCGATGCGGTCGAGAGGGCCGGGGTGCAGCGCTGGCTCTCCATCGCGGCCGGCGAGATCGCCTCCGGCCCCTGCGCCGCCCGCCTGGTCACCGTGTTCGGCGCCCCCCTCGACCACGAGGCGGCGAAGGCCAAGGGCCATGCGTTGCTCGCGGTGATGGAGGCCCATCTCGAGGGGCGTGACTGGCTGGTGGCCGACCGGCCGACGCTGGCCGATATCGCCGGCTACAGCTATATCGCCCACGCCCCGGAGGGCGGTGTCGGCCTCACGCCCTATCCGCAGGTACGGGCCTGGCTGTCGCGCATCGAGGCCCTGCCGCGCTTCATCGGCATGGCGCGTTCGCCAGCTCTCGCCTGACGCCAGCCCGGGGGCGTGGCAATGACACGCCGAGACGATGTCGCAGCGGAGGTAATCATGACAACGGCGACCCCCTTTCATGAAGGCGAACTGGACGCCCAGCGGCGGGCCGGCGCGGCGGGTGTCGCCAGCGCCGTGGGCGGCTTCATTCGCGACCATATGCCCGAGCAGCACCGCGACTTCTTCGCCATGCTGCCCTTCGTGGTCATCGCGGCCGGTGATGAGCAGGGGCGCCCCTGGGTCTCGCTGCTGGAGGGCGAAGACGGCTTCATCGCGTCGCCGGATCCGCGCACGCTGACGGTCGCGGCGCGTCTCGGCGCCGGCGACCCGCTGGCCGCGACGCTCGGTGCGGGCAGCGACATCGGCCTGCTCGGCATCGAACTGGCGACGCGGCGGCGCAACCGTCTCAACGGGGTGATCCGCCCCGTCGGCGACGCCTTCGCCATCGAGGTGCGCCAGAGCTTCGGCAACTGCCCGCAATACATCCACGAGCGCGAGTGGCGGCGCGTCGCGCCCTTGTCGCCCCCCGAGGCGGTGGTGTCGGATCGACTCGATGCCGGCCAGTGTGCCCGGATTCGAGCGGCCGATACCTGCTTCATCGGGTCCGGCCATCTCGCTACCGAGGCGGGGGCTTCCCGAGGCGATGCTTCTCGAGGCGATGCTTCTCGGGGCGATGCTTCCCGAGGCTATGACGCCTCGCACCGGGGCGGTGAGCCCGGCTTCGTGCGCGTCGACGAGGACGGCACCCTGCACCTCCCCGATTATGCCGGCAACCATTTCTTCAACACGATCGGCAATCTGCTGCGCGATCCGCGGGTGGGCCTGCTGTTCGTGGATTTCGACACGGGTGGCCTGCTGCAGATCACCGGTCGCGCTCGCGTCGACTGGACCGCGGCGGGCAGCCATGACCCGGACGCGCAGCGCATGATCGAGATCGTGGTGGAGCGGGTGGTGGACCGCCCGGGGGCGCTGGCGCTGCGGTGGCACCGGCAAGACGCGCCACCGCTGCGGCTCGAGGTCATCGACAAGGTGCGCGAAAGCGACCAGATCGCCTCCTTCCTCCTCGCCGATGCCGAGGGCGGGGCGCTCCCTCCCTTCGCGGCCGGCCAGCATCTGGCGGTCGAGCTGGAGGTCCCGCGACGGTCGGGGCGGGTGGGGCGCAGCTACTCGCTCTCGGGATCGCCGCTCGCCGGCACCTATCGGCTCAGCGTCAAGCGCGAGCCCCAGGGCACCGCCTCGCGCTTCCTGCACGACCACGTCGAGATCGGCGATCGCCTCGAGGCGCGGCGACCCTCGGGCGAGTTCGTCCTGCCGGGTGGGGACGGCCCGCTGGTGCTGGTCAGCGCTGGCGTCGGCATCACGCCGATGCTCTCGATGCTGCACGCGGTGGTGGCCAGGGGCGGCGACCGGCCCGTCTGGTTCGTGCATGGCACGCGCGATGGCAGCACCCACGCCTTCAGGGCCGAGGTCGATGCCTTGCTGTCCGCCGCCGGCCGCGTGGTGCGCCGCATCTTCTACAGCGCGCCACGCGCGAGCGACAGGCCCGGCCTCGACTACCAGGCGAAGGGGCGGATCACCGCCGAGGACCTGCTCGCCCTCGAGGCCGGCCCCGAGGCCTGCTACCTGTTCTGTGGCCCGGCGGGCCTGCTCACCGACCTCAGCGCCGGCCTCGAGGCGGGCGGCGTGTCCCCGGCGCGGATCGACTTCGAGACCTTCGGGCCCTCGGTGATGTCATAGGGCCGACACGCGTCGGATGCCGCCCGTGCCCGGGCCGGCCTTCGACTCGCCCCGCGCGCCCTCAGCGGCGGGGCATCGCGGACGCCTGAGCTTGCCGAGCCCTGCCGGCCCGTCGCAGGTTGATAGCAGGCTAACGCGTCCCCATAACGTTCACCATCACACGCTTCGCTATCGAGGAGGGCTCATGAGCCAGGGCAACGACTACACCCCACCGAAGGTCTGGACCTGGGAGAAGGCCAGCGGCGGTACCTTCGCCAGCGTCAATCGTCCCGTCGCCGGGCCCACCCACGAGCAGGCGCTGCCGGTGGGCGAGCATCCGTTCCAGCTCTACTCCATGGGCACGCCCAACGGGGTCAAGGTCACGGTGATGTTCGAGGAGCTGCTGGCGCTGGGGCATCGCGATGCCGAGTACGACGCCTGGCTGATCCGCATCGGCGAGGGCGACCAGTTCGGCAGCGGCTTCGTCGAGATCAACCCCAACTCCAAGATCCCGGCGCTGGTCGATCGCAGCGGCGAGGCGCCGGTCCGGGTCTTCGAGTCCGGCGCCATCCTGCTCCATCTGGCCGAGCGCTTCGGCGAGTTCCTGCCGGACGATCCCACCGGGCGCACCGAGACCCTCAACTGGCTGTTCTGGCAGATGGGCAGCGCGCCCTTCGTGGGCGGCGGCTTCGGCCACTTCTACGCCTACGCGCCCGAGCCGCTGGAGTATCCCATCGACCGCTACGCCATGGAGACCAAGCGCCAGCTCGACGTGCTGAACCGCCGCCTGGCCGAGACCCGCTACCTGGCCGGGGACGACTACACCATCGCCGACATGGCCGCCTGGCCCTGGTACGGCCAGCTGGTGCTGGGCCGGCTCTACGACGCCGCCGAGTTCCTGAGCGTGCAGGAGTACGAACACGTGCTGCGCTGGGCCAAGGAGATCGACGCCCGCCCGGCGGTGCAGCGCGGGCGCATGGTCAATCGCACCTTCGGCGAGCCGGAGATGCAGCTCCACGAGCGCCACGACGCCAGCGACTTCGCGCACAGGACGCAGGACGTTATAAGCTCCTAATATTCTGGTCGTTGCACCCGAAGCGCCGTGGGCCTAAGGTCCGCGGCGCTTATCGTTTTCCAAGAGGTCAAGATGTCTACTCTTCTGTCCCCCCTGTGGCGCGGCTATCGCGATGCCTCGCTGATCCTGCGCGTGAGTCTCGCCCTGGTGCTGGGCGTGGTGGTCGGGCTGGTCGCCGGGCCCGAGGTCGCCGGCTGGCTGGCCCCGCTGGGCGAGCTGTTGATGCGGCTGTTGAAGTTCATCATTCTGCCCATCGTGCTCTTCACCCTGATGGCCGGGGTCAACCAGGGGCGGGCCGGCAGCCTCGGGCGGGTCGGCCGCAAGGTGTTCCTCTATTACCTGGCGACCTCGGCGCTGGCCATCGCCGTGGGCCTGGCCGTGGCGAGCCTGCTGTCGCCGGGCGAGGGCATGTCGCTCGAGGGCGCGGGCTCCGTCTCGGTGCCCGACAACCCCGGCATCCTCTCGGTGGTGCTCGGCATCGTGCCGACCAACATCGTCGCGGCCTTCGCCGGGCAGGACCTGCTCGGCATCATCTTCATCGCCCTGGTCTTCGGCCTGGCCGTGGCGAAGATGCGCCAGTCCGAGTCCCAGGCGGCGCTCGGCGAGCGGCTCTACGGGCTGATCGAGGCGCTCAACGCCGCCACGCTCAAGGTGATGGGCGGCATCCTGCACGTCGTGCCGGTCGGGGTCTTCGCCATCGTGGTCAATACCGTCGCCGACCAGGGCCTCGCGACCCTGCTGTCGTTGGGCGACATGGTGGTGGTGCTCTACGTGGCGCTGGGCGTGCAGCTGCTGGTCTACCTCGGCCTGCTGCGCGGCTTCGGCGTTCCGGCGCGGGCGTTCTTCCGCGAGGCGCGCACGCCCATGGCGACCGCCTTCGCCACCCAGAGCAGCTCCGGCACCCTGCCGCTGACCCTCAACGCCGCGAGCCGCCTGGGCCTGCCGAAGAGCCTCTACGGCTTCAGCCTGCCGCTGGGCGCGACGCTCAACATGGACGGCGCGGCGATCCGCATCGCCATCTCGGCGGTGTTCGCCGCCAACGTGATGGGCGTGCCGCTGGACTGGTCGAGCATGCTGCAGATCGTGGTGGTGGGCACGCTGATCTCGGTGGGCACCGCCGGGGTGCCGGGCGCCGGCATCGTGATGATCGCCACGGTCTTCTCCCAGGTCGGCCTGCCCATCGAGGCGGTGGCGCTGCTCACCGCCATCGACGCGCTGGTGGGCATGGGCTGCACGGCGCTCAATGTCACCGGTGACCTCGTCGGCACCGCCGTGATCGGCCGCAGCGAGGGCGAGCGCATCGAGGCCGACGAGGCGCCCCAGGCGGCGGCCGTCGCCGGCCAGGGCGACTAGCCCGGCCGCCTGCGCCCCTGGCGCGGAGCGCACGCCACGACAGGGACCGGGCCGCCGACGCGGCCCGGTCTTCTCTTGCGCCCTCGTCAGGCGCCTCGGTGTGGGCGGGGCGGGGTCAGGACGGGCTGGTGGCCGGGCGCGGCGCGCCGAGGGAGGCCTGCACCATGCCGCTGGCGAGGATCAGCGCGCAGCCGGCCAGCGGCAGCGGCCCCAGCGTCTCGCCGAACAGCGTCCAGCCGAAGATCACCACCGCCACCGGTTCGCAGTAGGCGAGGGTGCCGTAGAGCGCGGTGGGCAGGCGGTTGATCGCCATCACCGCGCAGAGCAGGGCCAGGAAGCCGGGCACCACCCCCGCCGCCAGCAGCCACGGCCACTGCCAGGGGGCCGCGGCGAGCCCCTGGGGCTGGCCGAGGGCGAAGGGCAGGATCACCAAGGCGCCGACCGCCAGCTGCCAGAAGGCGCAGGTGGCGTCGTCCATGTCGCGGGGCAGGCGGCGGTTGCAGAGGATGAAGCCGGTGTAGGCCAGCATGGCCAGCAGCGCGAAGCCCAGGCCCAGGGCGTCGCGGCCGCCGACGAGGTCGAGGCGGAACTCCTGCATCATGGCGAAGCCCAGCAGCGCCGCGCCGATCAGCGCGGTCTGGCGCGGCCCCAGCTTCTCGCCGAACAGGACATGCGCCACCACCGAGGCGCAGACCGGGGCGAGGTAGACCATCAGGATGGCGTTGGCCATGCGGGTATAGCTCATCGCCTGCACATAACAGAGCACGAAGGCGGCCAGCAGGGCGCCGCTCACCATCACGCTGCGGGCGGGCAGGGCGCGCAGGCCCGCGGCGCGCCCGGTCAGCAGCAGGTAGCCGAGCAGGCAGGCGGCGCCGATCCCCAGCCGGTAGAAGGTGATGCTTTCCGCCGGCAGCCCGGTGATGCGCGAGATGACGCCCATGGTGGCCATGCCCACGGCCGCCACCACGGCGAGCAGCAGGCTGGCGGCGGAGGGCGTGTCGTCGAGGGAGCGGGAGAGCGTCTGGTCGGTCATGGCGGCGTCGCGTCGAGGGCAAAACGGGCTACCTTACCCGGCGTGCGGGGGCCTGCCAAGCCGTCGCCCTCGGCCGCGCCGCGGGATGCTATCATCGCCGCCGTTCGGGCCTTTGCTCGAGCGATGATTCACCACCGGGGCGAGGTCACCGTCATGAGCAGTACACCCTTCGAGGCACTGGCCTGTCCGCTGGACGGTGAGGCCCTAGAGCGCCGCGATGGCGCCTGGCGCTGCGCCGCCGGCCACAGCTTCGACATCGCCCGGCAGGGCTATGTGCACCTGCTGCCGGTGCAGCAGAAACGCTCCCGGGATCCCGGCGACAGCAAGGCGATGGTCGCCGCCCGCCAGCGCTTCCTGGCGGCCGGCCACTACCGGCCGGTCGCCGAGGCGGTCGGCCGCGCCGTGCTGGCCGGGGCGGGCCCCGCGCCGCTTCGTTGCCTCGACGCCGGCTGCGGCGAGGGCTACTACCTGCGCGAACTCGCCCGGGCCTGTGAAGAGAGAGGTGAAGAGAGCCGTGACGAGGGCGCCAGCGACGCGCCGTCGTCGCTTTCGCTGATGGGCCTGGATATCTCCAAGTGGGCGGTGCTGGCCGCCGCCCGCCAGGGCAAGCAGGCGGGGGTGCCGGCGAGCTGGGTGGTGGGCAGCAACGCCCACCTGCCGGTGCAGACGGGCACCCTGGATCGGCTGCTCTGCCTGTTCGGCTTCCCGGTGGCCGCGGAGTTCGCCCGGGTGTTGACGCCTGGCGGTGTGCTGGTCATGGCCGAGGCGGGGCCGGATCACCTGCGCGAGCTGCGCGAGGTCATCTATCCCCGGCTCAAGCCCGAGCGCCCCGCGGCGTCCGACGCGCCGGCGGGCTTCGAGCGCCTCGACAGCGAGCCCCTGCGCTATCCCCTGGCCCTCGAGGGGGCCGCGCCCATCGCCGACCTGCTGGCGATGACCCCGCACCTCTATCGCGCCAGCGTCGAGGGCCGGGAACGGGCGGCGGCCCTCGCGTCGCTCAGCGTCACCGTGGACGTGCGCCTGACCCGCTACGCGCGCCGCGGCGCCGGGGAGTAAGCGGGGCGATAGCGAGGCTCGATCGTGCGCATCGAGGCCGCGAGGTTTTCGCCGATCGCGGTGGGTGACTATCTTGGCAGGAGGACCCACGCGCCGATCGAGGAGCCCGCGCCCATGAAGACGCCCGTGATAGCCGCCAACTCCCCCGCCACCGTCACCCTGACCCAGGGCAAGGAGTACGCCTTCTGCCGCTGCGGCCGCTCGGCCGACCAGCCCTTCTGCGACGGCTCCCATGCCGGCACCGGCTTCACGCCGCTGAGCTTCGTGGCCGAACAGGACGGCGAGGTCGCCCTGTGTCGCTGCAAGCACACCGCCGATGCTCCCTACTGCGACGGCACCCACGCGCGCTTCGACGATGCCCAGGTAGGTCAGGAGGGCCCAGGGGACGGTGCCGATGAGCCGAAGGCGTCGGGGGAATCGGAGGCGTCGGACGCGAGCGGCGGGGCGCCGGAGGCCAGGGCCACCGAGGAGGAGCCCACGGTGGCCTTCATCCATCGGCTGGCCCGGGAGGGGCTCGAGCGGATGGGCCCCCACGGGCCGACCACCGCCATGGGCGTGCCGCGCCACACCCTGCCGCACTGGGACGACCTGCAGATCATGGCCGCCCAGCTGGCGAACCAGCCGCTCATGGAGGACGCCGAGGTCGCCACCGAGCTCGTGATCGGCCCCGAGGCCAAGAAGCCGCTGACGCTCTCGATGCCGCTGCTGATCTCGGACATGAGCTTCGGCGCCCTCTCCGAGGAGGCCAAGATCGCCCTGGCCCGCGGCGCCGAGGGGGCCGGCACCGGGATCTGCTCCGGCGAAGGGGGCATGCTGCCCGAGGAGCAGCGGGAGAACTCGCGCTACTTCTACGAGCTCGCCAGCGCCAAGTTCGGCTACGACGAGGCGCTGCTCGAGAAGGTCCAGGCCTTCCACTTCAAGGGCGGGCAGGGCGCCAAGACCGGCACCGGCGGGCACCTGCCGGGCAACAAGAACACCGCCCGGATCGCCGAGGTGCGCGGCATCCCGGAGGGCGAGCCGGCCGTCTCGCCGCCCACCTTCGAGGACCTGCACACCCCGGCCGACTTCCGCCGCTTCGCCGACCGGGTGCGGGAGTTGAGCGGCGGCATCCCGGTCGGCTTCAAGCTCAGCGCCAACCATATCGAGCGGGACATCCAGTTCGCGCTGGACGCCGGCGCCGACTATCTCATCCTCGACGGCCGCGGCGGGGCCACCGGGGCGGCCCCGGCGCTCTTCCGCGACCACATCAGCGTGCCCACCATCCCGGCGCTGGCGCGGGCCCGGCGCCACCTGGACGCCCAGGGCGCCAGCGGCCGGGTCACCCTGATCGTCACCGGTGGCCTCAGGGTGCCGAGCGACTTCGTCAAGGCGCTGGCGCTGGGCGCCGACGGCATCGCCATCGCCAACAGTGCCATCCAGTCGATCGGCTGCGTGGCCGCGCGGATCTGCAACACCAACAACTGCCCGGCGGGGATCGCCACCCAGCGCAAGGACCTGCGCCAGCGCCTCGACGTCGAGAAATCCGCCGGACAGCTGACGACCTTCCTCGAGTCCTCCGTCGCCCTGATGCAGGTGCTGGCGCGGGCCTGCGGCCATGACCGCCTGGATCGGTTCAACTCGCAGGATCTCGCCACCTGGCAGCGTGAGATGGCGCTGCTCAGCGGGGTGCGCTACGCCGGGGTGATGGACCCGCGCGGCTGAGTCGGTCGTGACCGAGGACCGCGCCGGCGACTACTTCCAGCCCATGCGCCAGGTGGCGTCGTCCTTGAGGGCCTGCCAGGGCAGCACGGTCTCGCGGCGGGTGTAGACCGCCTCGAGGATCACCTCGACCACGGTCTCCTCCTCGTCGCGCACGAGCCTCGTCACCAGGAAGTGCTTCTCCTTGTGGCGAGGGTGCACGGCGGTCCACTTGCTGTGGTGGAGCTTCTCGGGATTGATGGCGTTCATGGCCGTCCTCCTCGGGTGGGGCGTATTGCCAGGATTCCAGCCCGGGGCCACGAAGACGACGGGGGCGCCGGCTCGGCCGGCGCCCCCGTGGTCAGGTCGGGCCTGGGTCTGACGCGGGTCGGGCGATGCGGCTCAGAGCCGGACCAGCATCTTGCCGCGGTTGGCGCCCTCGAAGAGCTTCAGGAAGGCGTCCGGGGTGCGCTCGAGGCCCTCCTCGACGGTCTCCTCGTAGTCGATCTCGCCCTTCTCGATCCGCGGGCCGACCTCCTCGAGGAACTCGGGGTAGTGCGCCCAGTGATCGAAGACGATGAAGCCCTGCATGCGGGCGCGGCGGATCAGGATCATCGCCAGGTTGCCCGGCCCGGCGCTCGGTCCGTCGGCGTTGTAGCGGGAGATCATGCCGCACACGGCGATGCGCGCGCCGACCCGCAGGGTGTTCAGCGCCGCCTCGAGGCAGGTGCCGCCGACGTTCTCGTAGTAGACGTCGAAGCCCTCGGGGCAGGCCTCGTTGAGGGCCGCGGTGAGCTGGGCGGCGTCCTTGCCCTTGTAGCTGACGGCCTTGACGCCGTGCGCCTCGAGCCAGTCGAGCTTCTCCTGGGAGCCGGCGATGCCGACCACGGTGCCGCCCTTGGCCTTGGCCAGCTGCACGGCGAGCGAGCCCACCGCGCCGGCGGCGCCGCTGACCAGCACGTTGTCGCCCTCCTGCATCTCGGCGATCAGGTTGAGGCCGGTCCAGGCGGTCATGCCCGGCATGCCGAGCACGCCCAGGTAGGCTTGCTCCGGTACCTCGAAGGCGGGCAGGGTCTCGAGCTCGCCGGCGGGCAGCTGGGCGACGTCGCGCCAGCCGCCCATGTGGCGCACCTTGGTGCCCACCGGGAAGTCCGCCGCGCGGGACTCGATGACCTCGCCGATGGCGGCCCCCTCCAGCGGCGCGCCCAGCGTGAACGGCTCGATATAGGTGGTCACGCCGTCCATGCGGCCGCGCATGTAGGGATCCACCGACAGCCAAGTGTTGCGGATGCGCACCTCGCCCTCGGCAAGCTCGGGCAGCGCCTGCTCGTACAGCTCGAAGAGCTCGCGGGCCGGGGTACCCTGGGGATGGTCGCTGATGGTGAAGAAGCGGGTCTGCATCGTGTGACTCCTGTCGGTGTGCGGGTGTCTGTCACTAGACGACCAGTCTAATCGAGAGCGGCGAGCAGGCCAAGCCGCTCGCCCAGACACGAAAACACCCCATCCGGCGGGGCCGAACGGGGTGCGGTGAGCGCCGGGGCGGGCTCATGGCCTCAGCGGTGAGGCTGCCGCTCGAAGAGCTCCGCCTTGGCATCGCGCATGACGTGTTCGCAGGCGGCCTGGTGGGCGAGCTGGAGGAGCAGGCCCTGGGTCACGGCGAAGCCCTTCTCCAGGCAGGTGTCGACCTCCTCGCGGCTCACTTCGGGGGTCACGGTGCAGTCAATCTTCAGCGTTCTACCGCCGCCGTCCAGCCGGTCGGCGAAGGCCCTCAGGCGCCAGGCCATTCGCTGTTTCCAGCTGTCGGGTTCTTCCATGCCTTCGTTGACGCGAAACGTGCACTGCCATTCAGGTTTGTAGACCTTCATGTGAACCTCCCGTGCTGGCTGGAAAGAATGTTCGATCGTGTCTGCTGCTCCCTACGGATAACGATGTTGCCCGGTCATCATACAGGCTTTCGTGCGACGGGCCATGGTCGCCGCCGGTGGGACCCCTCGAGTCGGACGCGCGCTTTCCGGGCTCACGCCCGCCCCGGTCACACCAGCTGAACTCACTCCAGCCGAACTCACTCCAGCTGAACTCATTCCAGGTGAACCTGGCCCAGCACCTCGGTCAGCTGCGCCAGCGCCTCGCCGCTGTGGCGCCAGAAGTGCCAGTAGAGCGGCACGGCGAGCGCCCGCTCGGGGGCGAGACTCGCCAGCCGGCCCTCGGCCTCCAGCGCCGCCACCTGCATGCGCGGCAGCATGCCGTAGCCCATGCCGGCGAGCGTCAGGCCCACGAAGCCCTCCGAGGAGGGGCAGAGGTGGTAGGGAAAGCGGCCGTGGTAGCCGCAGCTCGCCAGGAAGCGGTGCTGCAGCTGGTCATGGGGGCCGTAGACGATGGCCGGGGCGCGCCGGAAGGCCTCGGCCGTCGGCCCCGCCGGGAAGTGGCGGGCGATGTAGGCCGGGGTGGCGAAGGGGTGGTAGACCATGGTGCCCAGCCGCACGCAGCGCGCCCCGGCGATGGGGCGGTCGCTGGCGCACAGGCAGGCCGCCACCTCGCCGTCGCGCAGCCGCTTGAGCCCCACGTCCTGGTCCTCGATCACCAGGTCCAGCAGCAGGCCCCGGGAGCGGCAGAAGTCGCCCACGGCCTCGGGCCACCAGGTGGCCAGGCTGTCGGCATTGAGGGCGATGCGCAGGCGCGGCGCGGCCTCCTCCAGGGTCGGCAGGGTCGTGCGCAGGTCGCGCTCCAGCAGCTGCACTTGCTGGACGTGGTTGAGCAGTCGCTGGCCCGCGGGGGTGGGCGCGAGCCGGGGGTGGCGGATCAGCACCGGCTGGCCCAGGCGGACCTCCAGCGCCTTGATGCGCTGGGAGACCGCCGACTGGGAGAGCCCCAGCTGCTCGCCGGCGCGCTCGAAGCCGCCGCACTCGATCACCGTGGCCAGCGCCTGGAGCAGCTTGTAGTCCAGCATGGGGTCTCCTTGGGATGGGCATTGCCGACGCCTGATATAAGCAAGACTGATGTGATATTAGCAGGATGATTTTTCAGCATATCAGGGCGTCGCTATGCTGGCCCCTCTCGACGAACCAGGAGGGGGAGACACGCGATGCTGGAGAGCTATCTGACCGGGCTATTGGTGAGCGGTGGCATCATCGTCGCCATCGGTGCACAGAACGCCTACGTGCTGGGGGTGGCCGTGCGCCGTGAGCATCACTGGTGGTCGGCGGGGCTCTGCATGAGCGCCGATGCGCTGCTGCTGGTGGCCGGGATGTTCGGCGTCAGCGCGGTGCTGCTGAGCATGCCCAGTGCGCTGGAGGCGCTGCGCTGGCTGGGCGTGGTCTTCCTGACCTGGCTGGCGGCCCAGGCCTTCTTCCGTGCCGCCAGCGGTCGCCAGGGGCTCTCGGTCGGCGGGGCGGGCGAGCGCAGCCCGCGGCGAGTGCTGCTCGCCACCCTCGCGGTCACCCTGCTCAATCCCCAGGTCTATCTGGATACCCTGCTGCTGATTCCCTCCATCGGCGCCCAGCAGCAGAGCGCCATCACCTTCGTGGCCGGGGCGGTCACCGCCTCGGTCCTCTGGTTCAGCCTGCTGGCCTGGGGCGGGGCCGCGCTCTCGCCCTGGCTCTCCCGGCCGCTGGCCTGGCGGGCGATCGACGGCACCATCGGCGTGATGATGGCGGCCATCGCCCTGCACCTGGCCGTGGGCTCGCCCGCCACGGCCTGAGCACGGGCCGGCCTAGCCCTGCCGGGTGGGGCCCTCGTCCTCGGCGTTCCGGCGGTCCAGGGGGAGCCACTCCACTGCCTCGCGGATCACGTCCCGGTAGTTGCGGATCCGCTGCACGTAGTGAACGGGCTCGTAGCCCCGGGCATAGCCGTAGCGGGTGCGGGGGTAGTAGCGCTTGTCGGCCTTGAGCGGCAGGACCTCGCGCATGTCGGCCCAGGAGTCCGGGTCCTTGCCGAGCTCGCGGGCGAGCTGGCGGGCGTCCAGCAGGTGGCCGCGGCCGATGTTGTAGCTGGCCAGGGCCAGGTAGGTGCGGTCCGGTTCGGGGATGGTGTCGGGCAGCCGTTCGTGGCGGTCGGCCAGGTAGCGGGCGCCGCCGTCGATGGCCTGGGCCGGGTCCAGGCGATTGGCCACGCCGAGCGACGCCGCGGTGTTCCGGGTCAGCATCATGATGCCGCGTACCCCGGTGGGGGAGACGGCGTGGGGATCCCAGTGCGACTCCTGGTAGGCCAGGGCGGCGAGCAGGTCGGCGGGCATGCCGGTCTCCTCGGCGGCGGCGAGGAAGTGCGACAGCAGCGGCGGCAGGCGCTCCTCGATGCGCCGGTTCAGGGCCCGCAGGTCGACGAAGTCGAAATCGCCGATGTAGTCGTAGTAGCGGTGCGCCATCGCCTCGAGGTGGGCGTCGCCCTCGGGACTCGCCATCCACGCCCGGGCCCGCTCGGCCAGGGCCTGATGCCCCGCGGGCAGGTACCAGCCCAGCCGGTCGCCCCGGGTCAGGTTCAGGGCCACTTCCAGGTGGGGGAAGTGACGGCGCACCACCTGCACGATGTTGGAGTCGGCCAGGGTGCAGTCGACGTCGCGATCCGCCACCGCGGCGAGCAGCATCTCGGTGGTGCGCGGATCCTCGACGTAGCCGATGCCGGTGTGATCGTTGGCCAGGCTATCGAGCCGTTCCGCGTAGCTGGAGTCCGCCGTGACGCGGATCTCGACGCCGGCCATCTCCTCCACCTCGCGGGGCATGGGGCGCATCTCGCGATGGCAGACCAGCTGCTCGACGACGTCGGTGTGGCTCGGTCCCTGGCGGAAGCGTTCGTCCCGCGAGGGCAGGTGGGTCAGGCCGGCGGCGGCCAGGTCGACCTCGCCGCCCTCCAGGGCCTCGAGCACCTCGGCGGTGGAGCCCAGGGTCACCCATTCGACCTCCCAGTCGTTGGCCTCGGCGAAGCCCGCGACCAGGTCGTGCTCGGGGCCCGCGGGCGCCTGCCGGCGGTCGAGGTAGTAGGTGGTGGCGGCGTTGCGGGTGGCCACCCGGAGCGTCTCGCCCGGGGCGGGCGGCTCGAGGGTGGCGACCGAGGCCTCGTCCGGGCCGCAGGCGGCGAGCAGGCCCAGCGACAGCAGGGCGATCAGCGGGCGGAGCCTGGACATGGCGATAACTCCTGATCGGCGAAGAGAAAACGGCACTGGCTCACAGCTTAACAGCCTCGCCTCGGCCTCCTGCCGGGGCGAGTCAACGCAGCGTGCTTGGGCGGCGGGTCGATCGCGGTGGCATCTGGATCGAGGCGCCCGGCAGGCCCCGGGTGACCGAGCGACCAAACATGCCCCACGTCGGGCATGCTCGCTGACGGACGCCGTGGTGCACTTTCTGCTATGCTGGGCGGCTTTCATCCTCGCTCCCGTGGCCCCGGCCCGTCGGCGCCCGCCGTCATCGCGCCCCGCCACGCCGCTCGATTCTTCCCGCAGGTCTATTACGTGTCTGATTCCACTGCCGATTTCGCCGCGTTGCCGCTGGCGCCGGAACTGCTGTCCAACCTCGCCACGCTCGGCTATCGCACCATGACGCCGATCCAGGCCGAGAGCCTGCCGCCGATGCTGGCGGGACGCGACGTGATCGCCCGGGCGAAGACCGGCTCGGGCAAGACCGCGGCCTTCGGCCTGGGGCTGCTCTCGCGGCTGACGCTCTCGGCCTCCCGAGTGCAGGGGCTGGTGCTCTGCCCGACCCGGGAGCTCGCCGACCAGGTGGCCGGCGAGCTGCGCCGCCTGGCGCGCAGCCTGCCGAACGTCAAGGTGCTGACCCTGTGCGGCGGCGCGCCCCTGGGGCCGCAGCGCGCCTCCCTGGAGCACGGCGCCCACCTCGTCGTCGGTACCCCCGGCCGGGTGGAGGAGCACCTGCGCAAGGGCGCGCTCGACCTCTCGGGGCTCGAGACCCTGGTGCTGGACGAGGCCGATCGCATGCTCGATATGGGCTTCCAGGCCGCCATGGAGGCGATCATCGCCGAGACCCCGCCAAGCCGGCAGCTGCTGCTGTTCAGCGCCACCTATGCCGAGGCCATCCGGCCCATCGCCGAGCGGCTGATGCGCGAGCCGGTCACGGTGGAGGTCGAGGAACCCCACGACGACACCACCATCCGCCAGCACTTCTACCGGGTGGCCGACGAGGCGGCCCGCTTCGAGGCGCTGCGCCGCCTGCTGCTGCACGTCCGGCCCGCGTCCAGCGTGGTCTTCTGCAATACCAAGCGCGAGACCGATGAGGTCGCCGAGGCCCTGAACGACGCGGGCTTCAGCGCCCTGGCGCTGCACGGCGACCTGGAGCAGCGCGACCGCGACCGGCTGCTGGTGATGTTCGCCAACGGCAGCGCCTCGATCCTGGTGGCCACCGACGTGGCCGCCCGTGGGCTCGATATCGCGGCGCTGGATGCGGTGTTCAACTACCGCATCGCCCGGGAGCTCGAGGTGCACGTCCATCGCGTCGGACGCACCGGCCGCGCCGGCGGCTCCGGGGTGGCCTGCACCCTGGTGGCCGAGCAGGAGGAGTACCGCCTGGCGCGCCTCGCCGACTTCCTCGGCGAGACCCTCGCCCCGGAGCCGCTGCCCGCCCGCGCGGTGCTGGAGCGCGCCCCCTTCACGCCGGCCATGGCGACCCTGGAGCTCGCCGCCGGCAAGAAGCAGAAGGTGCGCCCCGGCGATATCCTGGGCGCCCTGACCGGCGAGGGCGGGATCGACGGCGAGCAGGTGGGCAAGATCAAGGTGCAGGCCACCCGCGCCTACGTGGCCGTGCGTCGCGAGGTCGTCGCCGCGGCCCTCGACCAGCTGGCCAACGGCCGGATCAAGGGGCGCAGCTTCCGGGCCCGCCGCATCCGCCGCTGAGTGCATCCGCAACGCGATTCGCCCGGGGCGTATTCCACCGCCGGGTTCTATGCCAACGTGGTGACATGAAGATACCCAAGAGATTGCAGCCGCTGGTCGAGGATGGCCTGATCGACGAGGTCGAGGGCCAGCTGATGAGTGGCAAGGAAGCCCAGGTGTTCGTGGTGCGTTCCCACGGAGAGCGGCGCTGCGCCAAGGTCTTCAAGGAGGCCAGGAAGCGCAGCTTCAAGCAGGCCGTGCAGTACCAGGAGGGGCGGCGCGAGCGCAACAGCCGCCGCGCCCGGGCGATGGCCAAGAAGACCCGCTACGGCCAGAAGGAGCAGGAGCAGGCCTGGCTCAACGCCGAGGTCGATGCCCTCTACCGCCTGGCGGCCGCCGAGGTGCGGGTGCCCCAGCCGTTCGGCTTCATCGACGGCGTGCTGCTTATGGAGATGATCACCGACGCCGAGGGGCTGACCGCCCCGCGGCTGGACGACGTGACCCTGACGGCGGACGAGGCCCGGGCCCACTACGCCAAGGTGATCGGCGACGTGGTACGCATGCTCTGCGCCGGCCTGGTGCACGGCGACCTCTCCGAGTTCAACGTGCTGCTCGCCGCCGACGGCCCGGTGATCATCGACCTGCCCCAGGCGGTGGATGCCGCCGGCAACAACAGCGCCGCCTGGATGTTCGAGCGCGACGTCGACAACATGCGCCGCTACTTCGGCCGCTTCGCCCCGGAGCTGCTGGCCACCGACTACGGCAAGGAGATCTGGTCGCTCTATGAGGCCGGCGAGCTGCACCCGGAGAGCGAGCTGACCGGCCGCTTCGCGCACGACACCAGCGAGGTCGACGTGGACGACCTGATGAGCGTGATCGACGACGTGCGCGAGGAGGAGGAAGAGCGACGGGCCCTGCGCGACGGTGACCGCGACGCCGGCGTGGCCGAGGCCGCGGCCGACTGGCGGGCCGCCCACGATGCGCCCTGAGCGCCACCGACCGGGATGCCAGCCGACCCGCCGCGAGGCGGGTTTCTGCTATCTTGGGCGCTCATCTTTCGCCCCGACTCATCCGTCACTCATCCTTTGCCTCCCCAAGGAGCCAAGCATGCCCATCGTCACCGTTCAGCAGTTTCCCCGCAGCGTCGAGCAAAAGCGCGAGCTGGCCCGGCGCATCACCGCGGCGTTCGAGGAGGTCTACGGCAATTCACCGGAGTCGGTGCAGGTGTTCTTCAATGAGGTGGACGGCGAGCACTGGGCCCGCGGCGGGGCGATGGGCTGCGACCGCGAGGATGGCCCGCGCTGAACCGCGCCGTGCCGGTGTCGCGTGACGAAGGTCCCGTGGCATGGGGCCTTGGCGTGCCGGCACCCGGGATGTTCGACTAGGCTGTGTGAGCGGCAGGGCCGCCCCGCGAACCGGCGGCCCGCCGCTCCCGAATATCGTAGGTCGATCGACAAGGAGATACGCCATGAATCAATGGATCGCAGGCCTGGGACTGGCCGGCAGCCTGCTGCTGGCCTCCACGGCCATGGCCCAGACGGAACGCAGCGCGGCCCCCGAGGGCGCCGAGGTCTACTTCATCTCCCCCGAGGCCGGGGCGACGGTCGAGAGTCCCGTCACCGTGCGCATGGGCCTCTCGGGCATGGGCGTGGCACCGGCCGGTACCCAGCGCGAGGGCAGCGGCCACCACCACCTGCTGGTCGACACGCCCCTGGACGAGGTGAATCTCGACCAGCCGCTGCCGTCCAGCGAGACCCTGCGCCACTTCGGCGGCGGCCAGACCGAGGTCGACCTCGAGCTCGCGCCCGGTGAACACACCCTACAGCTGCTGTTCATGGACGCCAACCACGTGAGCTTCGACCCGCCGGTGACCTCCGAGGCTATCACCATCACGGTGGAGTGATCCACCGCCCGTCAGGCGGCCACGAGCGCATCGGGGCCCGACGGTCCACCCGCGGGAAGCGGCGTCGCCGGGCCTCGTGCCCGGCCGGTCAGCTCCGGCCCTCGACCTCGGCGTTGTGGAAGACGTTCTGCACGTCGTCCAGGTCGTTGAGGGTGGCCATCAGCTTGTCGAACATCGCCACGTCGTCGCCCTCGACCGGGGTCATGGTCTGGGGCACGAACTGGATCTCGTCGACCTCGAAGTCTAGCTCGCCGAAGGCATCGAGCAGCGCCTGCTTGGCCTTGGCGTACTCGGTGTGGGGCGCGAAGACGGTAATCTGGCCCGCCTCGTTCTCGATGTCGGTGACGTCGACATCGGCCTCCATCAGCGCCTCGAGGGTCGCCTCCTCGTCGTCGCCCTTGAAGGCGAGGATGGCGCAGTGGTCGAACATGTGGCTGACGCTGCCCGGGGTGCCGAGCTTGCTCTTGGCCTTGGTGAAGCAGCCGCGCACGTCGCCGAAGGTGCGGTTCGGGTTGTCGGTCAGGCACTCGACGATGACCATGCAGCTGCCCGGACCGAAGCCCTCGTAGCGTGCCGGGGAGAAGTCCTCGCCACCCACGCCGCTGGCCTTGTCCAGGGCCTTTTCGATGACATGCGACGGCACCTGGTCCTTCTTGGCGCGCTCGATCAGGCCGCGAAGGGCCAGGTTGCCCTCGGGGTCGATGCCGCCCTGCTTGGCGCAGACGTAGATCTCGCGACCGTACTTGCTGTACACCTTGGTCTTGGCGTCGGCCGTCTTGGCCATGGATTCCTTGCGGTTCTGGAAGGCCCTGCCCATTTGCACTGTCCTATGGCGTCGAAACTCGAGGCTGGATTCTACGAAACCGTCGCGGGTGGTAACAGGGATATTTTGCTCAGTGCGCCTCCGTGGTGACGACCGTCATGGCTACACTGCCAGGGAACGCCGTTCACCCTGGAGCCCCACCGGATGGATCACCACGCCTATCGCCATGCCCTGGCCGAGTGCCTCGCCGAGCGCGAGTTGCCCTTTCCCCCCGAGGAGTTCGATACCCGCCGCCGCCGCGTGCGCCAGGCCATGCGGGGCGTCGGCCTCGAGGCGCTGCTGCTCACCGACCCCGCCGATATCTTCTACCTGACGGGCTATCACACCTTCGAGGTCTCGGTGCACACTTGCCTGGTGGTCTCGGCCGAGCGCCTGGTGCTTCAGGTGCCCTCCATCGAGACCGGCCCGGCGGTGGTCACCGCCCGGGTGGACGAGATCCTGGGCTATCGCTGGGAGGGCATCGAGGAGGTGATCGAGCCGCTCGCCGAGGTGCTCGCGCCGTTTCGCGCCATCGGCCTGGACGCCTTCGGCGCCGGCCTGCGCCACGGTGTCATCCGCGCGCTGCAGGCCCGGCTCGGCGGCGAGCGCTTCCGGGACGACGGCGGCGAGCTCCTCGATCGCCTGCGCATCGTCAAGACGCCGGCGGAGCTCGACTGCCTGCGCGAGAGCGCGCGGATCACCTCCCTCGGTCTCGAGGCGGCGATCGCGGCCGTCGCCCCCGGGGTCACCGACAACGAGGTGGCGGCGGCGGGCAGCCGCGCCCTGCTGGCCGCCGGCAGCGAGTTCATGAGCCTGCAGCCCATCGTCACCAGCGGCCGGCGCATCAGCGTCATCCACGTCAACCATCAGCGCCACGTGATCGCCGAGGACGAGCCGGTGTTCCTGGAGTTCGGGTCCGCCTACCGCCGCTACACCGCGCCGATGATGCGCACCGCGGTGGCCGGCCGGGCCAGCGCCGAGATGCAGGCGCTGCGCGACGTCTGCCGCGGCATGTACGAGGCGCTGATCGCGGCGATGCGCCCCGGCCATACCTTCGACGAGGCGGCCCGGGCCGCCGAGGCGGTGCTGGCGCCCCATGCCGACCGCGCCTTCTTCTCCGGCGTGTTCGGCTATGCGGTGGGGGCCCAGTTCCCGCCCAGCTGGGTCGAGGGCACGGGCTACATCGCCCGCGGCCAGAAGCGCGAGTTCGAGGCCGACATGGTCTTCCACCTGCCGCTCTGCCTGCGCCTGCCGGGCCGCT
Source organism: Halomonas sp. THAF5a (assembly GCF_009363755.1). Classification (NCBI taxonomy): domain Bacteria; kingdom Pseudomonadati; phylum Pseudomonadota; class Gammaproteobacteria; order Oceanospirillales; family Halomonadaceae; genus Halomonas; species Halomonas sp. THAF5a. The sequence continues at coordinate 598,018 of NZ_CP045417.1, forward strand.
TTGGCATCGGCCTGAGCGATACCGTGCGCGTCACCCCCGACGGGGGAGCGCCGCTCACCGACAACGACTGGCAGCTGCAGGAACGGCCTTGAACGGTACAGGCGACCCCACGCACAGGGACCCTGAGGGGGCTCGCCGGTCCTGGCGATATCACCTCATTTGAACCGACGCCCGACCCGATGCCTCGGCCGGCGCGACGCCGCTCCCAGGCCTGCTGGCCCTCGCCGAGTCTCACGCCAGCCAGGCCAGCGCCAGGCCCGCCGCCAGCGAGGCGACCATCGGCAGGGCCACGCGCAGGCCGAGCCGGCGCGTGCCGAAGGCGGTGGCCAGCCCCGACTTGAAGAGGTTGTTGACCGCGGCGGCGATGATGATCCCCAGCACCGCGGTCGAGGGGGCGATCCGCTCCAGCGACATGCGGGTCAGCGAGAGGGTGATGGCGTCCACGTCGGCCACCCCCGAGGAGGCCGCCAGCAGGTAGATGCCGGCCTCGCCGAAGGCGGCGCGCAGCCACTCGCCGAGCAGCATGATCAGCGCCAGCAGGCCGCCGAAGAGCAGCGCCGTGCGCAGCTCCAGGGGGTTCTGGATCAGGGCCGGGCGGTCGACCCGCAGGCTGCGCCGGTGGCGCCGCCAGAGCCGCAGTGCCGGCAGGTAGAGCAGCAGGCCCATCACCGCGATCGGCGCCAGCAGCCGGGGCAGCAGGTCCGGGCTGATCACCGCGGCATAGAGCAGGATCCTCGGGAACATGGTGCCGCAGGCGACCAGGATGCCGGCGGCCAGCATCGCCTCGATCTCGTGGCTCTGGCGGGAGAGCCGGGCGAAGTGCAGGGTCAGCGCCGTGGAGGAGGAGAGACCGGCGAAGAGCCCGGTGAAGAGGATGCCCTTCTCGGCGCCGCCCAGGCGCATGGCGAAGTAGCCGACGAAGGAGATCGCGGCGATCAGCACCACCATCCACCAGATCTCGTAGGGGTTGAGCACCTCGCCGGGCCCGAGGCCGCGGTCGGGCAGCAGCGGCAGCATCACCACGCTGATCAGCAGCAGCTTGAGGCCGGCGTCGAGCTCGTGGGCCTGCAGCTTGTTCAGCAGGCCATGGATCTCGTGCTTGTTGTCGAGGATCACGGCGGTGATCACCGCGCCGGCGGTGGCCAGCGCCAGGTCGATGGCCATCGCCACCGCGCCGAAGCAGAAGGTCAGCAGCAGCCCCACCAGGCCGGTGATGCTGTAGTCGGGGTGCCGGGCCAGCCGCGCCTGCCAGGCGACCAGCACGGTGGCCACCAGGGCCAGCAGGATCAGCGGGAAGGCCCAGTCGCTGACGGCCTCGGAGAGCAGGGCGGCGAGGCCGCCGAGCAGGCCGACCAGGGCGTGGGTGCGGATGCCCGCGATGCGCTCCCCGGAGCGCTGCCCCCGGGCGACCCAGCCGCGCTCGATGCCGATCAGGGCGCCCAGCAGCAGCGCCACGCCCAGGCGCAGCGCGGGTTCGTTGGCGATCAGGAAGTCGCTGGCGACATCGTCCATGGCGAGGGTGTTACCCGTGTCGTCCGATGATCGGCGGATGCCTTCAGGGTGGCCGCTCGGCGCCGTCGCTTCAACGTCGGCGGGCCCGAGAGCATCACGGGGCGACAGCCGCGGACAATCCGGCACACTCGATGAAGCCCCTCTGGCGGTCAGACAAGGATAACGGGCGGCATGACGGACCTTTCGTTCACGGACGACACGCGCCGCGGCTGGCCCCGGCTGACCGCTGTCGGCACCTACCTGCTGGCGCTGCTGATGCTGGCCGCCTTCCTGGCCTGGGTGCTCGTCGACCATCGCCAGCGCGGCCATCGTCGCCAGCACCATCGCCCTCTCCCGGAGGCTGAAGTTGGAGGTGCTCGCCGAGGGGGTCGAGATCGAGGCCCAGCGGGCCTGGCTGATGGCCCACGGCTGCGAGGCCTTCCAGGGCTACCTCTTCGGCCGGCCGGTGCCGGCCGAGGCGCTCGCGGCGACGCGCCCGGCGGCCCCCTGACCCGCGCCTTTCGAGGCGACGAGCCTGCGTCCCGTCACCCCTTCATCCCTTCAGATGCTGGCGGGCCTCCTCGGCGCTCTCGTAGATATGCGGCGGCACGGCGCGCGCCTCCAGGGCGTGGCCGAGCTTGCTGCGCATGAAGCCGCTGGTGGTGTAGCGGGTCACCCGGGTGTAGAAGCGCGCCTCCAGGCCGCGCACCATCTCGGTGTAGGGGGCGAGCAGGGCGTCGTCGATGCGGAAGTGGTCGTAGTTGACGATCGCCTGGACCCGGCGGCCCAGCGTGGCGAGGCGGCGCTCGACCTCCCGCTCGATGGCGTCGATGTCCTCCCGGGAGGCGACGCGCAGGTGCTCGAAGTTGATGAAGAGCACGTCCTCGTCCTCGTCGAGGCTGAAGCGCTCGGCCAGCGGTCGCTCCAGCAGTTCCTCGGCGAGCCCCATGGGGGCCTCCTGGAAGATGCGCGGGTCCATCCGGCGGGGCGGCTCGGGCATCAGCGGGGTGAAGTCCATCAGCGCCAGGACGTCGCGCGCCAGGTCGACCCCCGGGGCGATCTCGGTGAGCACGAGGCCTTCCGGGGTGAGCTCGAAGACGGCGCGCTCGGTGACGTAGCAGACCGGCTTGCCGTCCGCGGCGGCCAGCGCCCCGCTGAAGGTGCGCTGCTCCACCTCGGCGACGAACTTGCTCAAGCCCCCTTCGGGCAGCCTCAGCGCCCCGTCGACGACCGCGAGCGTCTCCCGGGTGGCGACGAAGGTGCCCATGAACACCACCCGGCGGGCGTTCTGGCTGATGTTGATGAAGCCGCCGGCGCCGGCCAGGCGCGGGCCGAAGCGGGAGACGTTGACGTTGCCGATGGCGTCGACCTCGGCCATGCCGAGGAAGGCGATGTCGAGCCCGCCGCCGTCGTAGAAGTCGAACTGCGCCGGCTGGTCGATGATCGCCTGGGTGTTCAGCGCCGCGCCGAAGTCGAGCCCGCCGGCCGGCAGCCCGCCGATCACCCCGGGCTCGGCGGTCAGGGTCAGGTGCGCGAGCAGGCGTTCTTCGCTTGCCACCGCGCCGACGCCCTCGGGCATGCCGATCCCCAGGTTGACCACGCTGTTGGGCTTGAGCTCGAAGGCCGCACGCCGGGCGATGATCTTGCGCGCCGAGAGCGGCAGCGGCGCGGGGGCCGCCATGGGGGCGCGGATCTCGCCGGAGAAGGCCGGGTTGTAGGCGGTGGCGAAGGTCTGGCCGTGCTGCGCCGGGTCCTCGCAGACCACCACGCAGTCGACCAGTACGCCGGGGATCTTCACGTCCTTGGGGCGCAGGGTGCCGGACTCGGCGAGGCGCTCCACCTGCACGATCACCACGCCTCCGGAGTTGCGCACCGCCGTGGCGATGGCCAGTGCCTCCAGGGTCAGCGCCTCGCGCTCCATGCTGACGTTGCCCAGGGTGTCGGCGGTGGTGCCGCGCAGCAGCGCCACCTGCAGCGGCAGGGCGCGGTAGAAGAGGTACTCCTCGCCGTCGATGGGCAGCAGCGAGACGCGCTCCTCCGTGGTGGCCTCGTTGATCCGGCCGCCGCCCAGGCGCGGGTCGACGAAGGTGCCGAGCCCCACCCGGGTGAGGGTGCCGGGCTTGCCGGCGGCGATATCGCGGAAGAGGTGCGAGATCACCCCCTGGGGCAGGTTCCAGGCCTGGATGCGCCCCTCGATGGCGAGGCGCTGCAGGGCCGGCACCAGCCCCCAGTGGCCGCCGATCACCCTTGCCACCAGCCCCTCGTGCCCCAGGTGGTTGAGCCCGCGGGTCTGGCCATCGCCCTGGCCGGCGGCGTACATCAGGGTCAGGTCCCGGGGCTCGCCGGTCTCGAGGAAGCGTTCCTCCAGGGCCACGGCGAGCGCCTCGGCGAAGCCGATGCCGACGAAGCCGCCGGTGGCGACGGCGTCGCCGTCGCGGATCAGGTTCACGGCCTCCCGGGCGGAGACCACCTTGCCCTTCTCGGCGAAGGGCTGGCGGGAGAGCAGGGGATGAGGCATGGCCGGCGTCCTCGTGAGGGGGCGTGGTCTGCCTTCACGGTAGCACGCCGTCCGGCAGTCGGCGGGACTTGCCAGCGGCCGGGGAGTGACGAATACTGTACAGAAATACAGTTTTAGCGGAGGTGCCCATGAGCTCGATGACGTCTCTTGCCGTGCGGGCGGTCGGCCGCGCGGCGGCGCTGCCGGGGGCGGCGGCCCAGCCGCTGATGGGGTGTCGGGTGCGGGCCGGCTTCCCGAGTCCGGCCGACGATCATCTCGACGTGGAGATCGACCTGCACGCCCATGTGGTGCGCCGCCCGGCCGCCACCTACTTCGTGCGCGCCGAGGGCGACTCCATGCTCGGCGACGGCATCCACGACGGCGACCTGCTGGTGGTGGATCGCAGCCTGGAGCCGCTGCCCGGGCGGGTGGTGGTGATCGCCGTGGACGGCGAGCCCACCGTGAAGCGCCTGGAGCGCCGCGGCGAGCAGACCTTCCTGGTGGCCAGCAACCCGCGCTTCGCGCCGATCCCCCTGGCCGGGCGCGAATGCCAGGTGTGGGGCATCGTCACCCACGTGCTCCACGCCCTGCCGGGGGGCGAGCCGTGATCGCCCTGGTCGACTGCAACAACTTCTACGTCAGCTGCGAGCGGGCCTTCGCGCCGCGCCTGGAGGGGCGACCGGTGGGCGTGCTTTCCAACAACGACGGCTGCGTGGTGGCGCGCTCCAACGAGCTCAAGGCGCTGGGGGTGGCCATGGGCGCGCCCCTCCACCTGCTGCCGCCGGCGATCCGCCGCCAGGCGGTGCTGCTCTCCAGCAACTACGCGCTCTACGGCGACATGAGCCGGCGGGTCAACCGGATCCTCGACGAGTTCTCGCCGGACGTGGAGGCCTACTCCATCGACGAGAGCTTCGTGGGCTTCTCGGGCTTCGCGACGGAGGGCCTGGAGGGCCACGCCCAGCGGCTGCGCGAGACGGTGCGCCGGGATACCGGCATCCCGGTCTGCGTGGGGCTGGCGCCGACCCGGGTGCTGGCCAAGGTGGCCAACCACGCGGCCAAGAAACAGGCGGCCTTCGAGGGCGTCTGCCGGCTCGACGCCGACACCCCCGCCACCCGCGCGTTGCTCGAGGGGCTGCCGGTGACCGAGCTGTGGGGCGTGGCGCGGCGCACCGCCGAGCGGCTGGCGCTGATGGGGATCCACACCGCCTGGCAGCTGCGCGAGGCCGACCCCAAGCAGGTCCGTCGCCGCTTCTCGGTGGTGCTGGAGCGCATCGTCTGGGAGCTGCGCGGACGCCCGGCCATCGTGCTCGACGACCTCGAGGCGCCGCGCCAGCGCATCATGGTCTCGCGCTCCTTCGGGCGGCTGACCGGTGCCTTCGCGGACTTGCAGGAGGCGGTGCGTCAGCACGCCGCCCGGGGCGCCGAGAAGCTGCGCGGCCAGGGCAGCCAGGCCCGGGCGGTGATGGTCTTCCTGCGCACCAACCCCCACCTGGCCGGCGAGCGCCAGTACCGCAACAGCGCGGTGGTGCCGCTGCCGGCGCCCAGCGACGACAGCCGCACGCTGCTCGCGGCCGCCGCCCGGGGGCTCGAGGCGATCTTCCTCGAGGGGCCGCGCTACCAGAAGTGCGGGGTGATGCTGCTCGACCTGGTGGAGGCCGAGCGCCACCAGCTCTCGCTGCTGGCGCCCCGTCGCGAGGCCGAGCGCGGCCGCAGTCAGCGGCTGATGGCGGCGGTGGACCGACTCAACCGCGAGATGGGCCGCGACACCGTGCGCTTCGGCCTGCCGCGCGCGGGCACCGCCTGGGCGCTGCGCTGCGAGCGGCGCACGCCGCGCTACACCACCCGCTGGGACGAGCTGATGCGCGTGCGCACCGGCTGAGGCGCCCGCCAGCGTGTCGGCGCCTCAGGTGTCGGCCCACATCCGCAGCAGGTTGGCGAGGCTCTTCGAGAGGGTGTCGAAGGTCGCGGTCTTGCCGCTCTCCTCGAAGAGGCGCCGGCGGGTGGAGTCCAGGTCGAAGAGCACCTCCCGCTGCTGGGGATCGCGGACCAGGCTCTGCGCCCAGCCGACCGCCGCCAGGCGCTCGCCCCGGGTGACCGGCTCGACCCGGTGCAGGGTCGAGGAGGGGTAGAGCACCAGCGAGCCGGCCGGCAGCTTGAAGGTCTGTTCGCCGCCGGTGGTCTCGATCAGCAGCTCGCCGCCGTCGTAGCTGTCCGGGTCGCCGAGGAAGAGGGTGAAGGAGATATCGGTGCGCATGGCGCCACTCGGGCTACCCATGATGGCATCGTCGACGTGGTTACCGTAGCTCATGCCCGGCTCGTAGCGGCTGAACATCAGCGGCTTCATGCGTCGCGGGCGCACCGCCATCTGGAACAGGGCATGGCGCTGGAGGTGGCCGGTCACCTCCTCGCGCAGCGCGCCGACGGCGGGGTGGCGACCCTCGGCCTGGCGGTTGTGCTTGACCGTGCGGGCATGCCAGCCGGCGGTCTCGCGCCCGTCCTGGAAGGGCGTGTCGGCCAGGGTGGTCTGGATGCGCTGAAGCAGCTCCTCGGGAATGATCTGGGCGATGCAGAGGATCACGATCGACTCCATGGGGGTGGGGGTGGCCCCCAGTATATCTGAATGAAAAGGATTTGCGTTCCGTGGCCGGGCGGTACTATCGTTTCGTCGCGGCGTCTGCCGCCCAACTTCATGCAACGAGACCCACGTAACGAGAGGAAGCGCGCATCATGGCCACTACCCGCACCAAGCTCTGGATCGGCGTCGGAACGAGTGTCCTGCTGGGCACGGCGAGCGCCGGCTGGGCCGACACCGTCGAGGCTCACGAGGGCGAGAGGAACGCCGCCGAGCAGGGCCACCACCACGAGGGCGGCGAGGGCGGTGAGCACAGCCAGCACCACGAGGGCGGCGAGCACGGCCATCACCATGAAGGTGGTGAAGGTGGTGAAGGCGGAGAGCATGGCCATCACCCTGAAGGCGGCGAAGGTGGTGAAGGTGGTGAAGGTGGTGAAGGCGGAGAGCACGGCCATCACCCTGAGGGAGGCGAAGGCGGCGAAGGCGGCGAAGGCGGCGAAGGCGGAGAAGGCGGAGAAGGCGGCGGCCTGGGCCCCGACCCGCTGGCGGTCTTCTCCGGCTGGGATGCGGCCCAGGGCGGCGAAGGCGGAGAAGGCGGCGAAGGCGGTGAAGGCGGTGAAGGCGGCGAGAACGCCACCGCGCCCGCCGATAACCCCGGTGTCTTCTACACCCGCCTGGCCATGATGCAGGGCCACCTCGAGGTCGCCCGCGAGCTCTATCGCCAGGGCGAGCAGGATGCCGCCGTGGTGCACTTCGCCCACCCCCTCGACGAGCAGTATCCGTCCGTGGCATCGGCCCTGGCGTCCCGGGGCGTCGACGAGGCGGTGCAGCAGTCGCTCGAGACCCTCGAGCAGGGCGCCCGCGAGGGACTGGCCTGGGAGTCGCTCGAGTCGCGCTACGCCGAGGTCGAGACCACCCTCGAGGAGGCCATGGCCACCACCGAGGCCTCGCTGCTCGAGGATCCGGCCTTCGTCAGCCGGGTGCATCGCGCCCTGGTCACCGCCTCGCTGTACGAGTACGCCGAGGCCATCGAGGAGGGTGAGTTCACCAACGTCGTCGAGTACCAGGACGGGCGCGGCATGATGCGGGTGGGCCGCCAGCTGCTCGAGCGCCAGGGCGAGGTGTTCGGCGAAGGCGAGAACTACCAGGCCCTGCTGAACGCCTACGACGAGGCCCTGCAGGCCTGGCCCTCGGCCGAGGCTCCGGCGCAGCCGGCGATGAGCTTCGGTGAGCTCTCGGGGGCCGTCTTCCGCCTGGAACAGCGGCTGGGCGACTACTGAGGCATGAGCCGCCGCCATGCCTCGGGCATGGCGGCGGCGGGGCAACCGACGAGATCGCCGACACCGGGCGTCAGCGAACGCCCATCCGGCGCCGGGGCTCCCTGGCAGGCTGCTACGCTGTGGGTCTGCCAAGGAGGTGAGCATGCGATACATCGCGATGGCCCTGCTGCTCCTGCCGCTGACGGGGCAGGCGCAGATCATGACTTGCCCGGACGGTTCCTACCGCGACCGCTGCCCGGGAGGCGAGGCCTTCCAGGGCGGCGGCGTGTCCCACTACGCGGCGCCCGAGCCGCGTTCGTTCTCCCCGCTGCCCGACACCGACCGCCCCCGCGTCGATGACGACCCTTCCGGCACGGCTCTCTCACGCCCCGCGTCGGGGCCGCGTTCGGTGGCCGAGCGCGCCCGGGACATGGGGATCAGTCGCAATGCGCTGGTCAAGGCCCGCAGCCGTGGCACCATCCTGATCGGCATGGAGGAGAAGGACGTGATCGACATCCTCGGCGAGCCGGATGAGGTCGATATCCGCGGGGGAGACAGCGCCCGCTGCAAGACGATGCACTGGTACGACCGCCGCGACGACCTGCCCGATTACGTCAGCACCTGCGATGGCCGGGTGGATGTCTTCAGCAGCGGCTGATCACCGACGCCGTGGGGGCCCGATCGCGAGCCTCCCGGGCCCAGGACGCAAGACGGCCGCCGCCCCGAAGGGCGGCGGCCGTCTTGCATCTCGTGCTGGTGCCGCAAAGAGGAGTCGAACCTCCGACCTACGCATTACGAGTGCGTTGCTCTACCAGCTGAGCTATTGCGGCGCAGGGGCAGGATAGCGCCGGGCCGGGCATGCTGCCAAGTCAGGAGCGCAGCCGGGTCAGCCCCTCCTGGGCGCTGGAGGCGACCAGCCGGCCCTGGCGGTCGTAGAGGCTGCCGCGGGCGAAGCCGCGGGCCCCGCCGGCCCAGGGGCTGTCCATGTCGTAGAGCAGCCAGTCGTCGACGCGCACGTCGCGGTGGAACCAGAGGGCGTGGTCGAGGCTCGCGATCTGTAGCCGCGGGTCGCGAAAGGCGATGCCGTGGGGCACCAGGGCGGTGGTCAGCAGGTTGAAGTCCGAGCTGTAGCTGAGCAGGCTGCGCTGCAGCGCCTGGTCGTCGGGCAGCTCGCCCACCAGGCGGAACCACAGCCGCTTGCGGGCGGCCTGGCCGGGCTCGGCGGCCTCGTCGATGCGCAGGAACTCGATGGGGTGGCCGGGCAGGCGCACCAGGCGCGCCTCGTCCTGCTGCAGGGCCTCGGGGGCGGGCACGTCCGGCGCCGTGGTCTGGTGGGCGATGCTCTCCTCCGCGCCCTGGAAGGAGGCGCTGCAGAAGAAGATCGGCCGGCCCTTCTGGATGGCGGTGATCCGGCGCGTGGTGAAGCTGCCGCCGTCGCGCACCGCGTCGACCTGGTAGACCACCGGGCGGTGCGGATCCCCCGGGCGCAGGAAGTAGCCGTGCTGGGAGTGGACCCGGCGGCTCGGGTCGACGGTCTGGCAGGCGGCCGAGAGGGCCTGGCCCAGCACCTGGCCGCCGAACAGCTGGGGCAGGCCCAGGTCCTGGCTGCGGCCGCGAAACAGGTTCTCCTCCAGGGCCTCGAGGGCGAGCAGGTCTACCAGGGCGTTCAGGGCATCGGGTGTCATCGTTCCTCCGGGCGGTGGCGTGCAGGGTCGCCACCGGTATCATACGATCGTCTTAATGCCATCCAGTCTACGGGAGTTCCGCACAGTGCGCAGCGACGAGTTCTACATGCATCGGGCGCTGGACCAGGCCCGGCAAGGCCTGGACGCCGGCGAGGTGCCGGTGGGCGCGGTGGTGGTGGACGCCGCGGGCGAGATCGTCGGCGCCGGCTTCAATGCCCCGGTGGGCGGCCACGATCCCAGCGCTCACGCCGAGATCCAGGCGCTGCGCGCCGCCGGCGAGCGGCTCGGCAACTATCGGCTGGAGGGCTGCACCCTCTACGTCACCCTCGAGCCCTGCATGATGTGCACCGGGGCGATCCTCCATGCCCGCCTGGCCCGCGTGGTCTACGGCGCGGCCGAGCCGCGCAGCGGCATGGTGGAGTCGAAGGCCAACCTCTTCGCCCAGCCCTGGCACCACCACCGGGTGACGGTGGAGGGCGGCCTGCTGGCCGCCCGGGCGTCGCGGCTGCTCAAGGCGTTCTTCGCCGCCCGCCGCGAGGGCGGCGACGGCGAGGGCGGCTAGCGGGGGCTGCCCCCCTAGAGGACCGGGGGCACCTGCTCGAAGAGCTCGACGTCGTCGTGGTCCGGGAGCCGGGCGTTGAGCTCGTGGAACTGCTCCTGGCTGCGGTCGAGGTAGGCCAGGATCTCGTAGTAGCGGCGGATGTTGCGCACGTAGATCACCGGCTCGCCGCCCCGGGCGTAGCCATGGCGCGTCCTGCTGTGCCACTCGCGCTCCTGGAGCAGCGGCAGCGAATCGCGCACGTCGCGCCAGCGGTCCGGGTCGCCGCCGCGCATCTCGGTGATCCTGCGGGCGTCGTAGAGATGGCCGAGGCCGACATTGTAGGAGGCCATGGCCATGAACAGGCGGTCGTCGCCCTCGATCGAGTCCGGCAGGCGCTCCTCGATCTGGCGCAGGTAGCGGGCGCCGCCGTGGATGCTCTGGGCCGGGTCGAGGCGGTTGTCGACGCCGAGGTCCCCGGCGGTGGCGTTGGTCAGCATCATCAGGCCGCGCACCCCGGTGGGGGAGGTGGCCCGGGGCTCCCAGTGGGACTCCTGGTAGCCCAGCGCGGCCAGCAGCTTCCAGTCGAAGCCGGTGTTGCGGGCGGCCTCGCGGAACAGGGCATCGTAGCGGGGCAGGCGCTCGCGGGCGTGGGCGATGAAGGTGCGGGCGCCCACGTACTCGAGGTAGTCGTCGTGGCCGAAGTAGCGGGCGACCAGGGCGTCGAGCTGATCACTCCGGCGCAGCGCGTCGAGGAAGCGATTGGCCTCGCCGACCAGCCCCAGCCCGCGGCCGGCGGGGAAGGCCCAGGCCAGGGAGAGCGGCTTGCCTAGGGGGAAGCCGTCCTCGACCTCTGGGAAGAACAGCCGGTTGAGGCGGAACTGGTGCTCGAAGATCACCGCGGCGTCCAGGGTGCCGCCGGCCACCTGGCCGAGCAGCTCGGCCACCTCCAGCTCGGCGGACTCCTTCCAGCCGAGCCAGGGGTGCGCCGCCTGCAGCTCGCGCAGCACCCGGTCGGTGCCGGAGCCGCGCAGGGTGCCGATCTCCAGCCCCTCCAGCTCCTCGATCGTCTCCGGCGGGTGCAAGCCGCGGCGATAGACCAGCAGCGGCTGCAGCGGCATGATCGGCCGGCTGAAGAGCACGCCCTCGAGGGTCGGGTCCAGGGGCAGGGCGGCCGCGCCCAGGTCGCCCTCTTCGCGCACCGCCTCGAGCACGCCGGGGAGGTGGTGGTCGGCGTCCAGGGTCAGGCTGACCCCCAGGTGATCGGCGAAGCGGCGCACCAGCTCGTACTCGAAGCCGGTGGGGCCCTCGCGCCCCTCGTAGTAGGTGGTGGGGGTGTTGCGGGTATGCACGCTGAGGAAGTCCCGGGCGAGCACCTCCTCGAGGTGCGACTCCTCCGGCGTGCCGCCTCGGTGGGGCAGCAGCGTCAGCAGCAGGGCGCTGCACAGCAGGGCGGTCCCGCGCCAGAGGCGCCGGGAAGAGGCGGTCGCGAATGCGGGCATGGGGGCGGTGTGCGGCGATGAGACCTTCAACCATAACCAGCTCATCGATGACTGTCACCTCTGCCGATTTCTCGCGCCCGGCGCTTTCCAGTATCATGTGCGCTCGTTGCCGCCGGCCGCGGCCCCGAATTCCCCCCTGTATCAGAGGCTCCAGGATATGCTCGAACTGCGAGGCGCGCCCGCCCTATCTGCTTTCCGTCATGCCAAGCTGTTGGACGCCCTGCGCGCATCCGTTCCCGAGGTCGAGTCCCTGCAGGCCGACTACGTCCACTTCGTCGACCATGACGGCGACCTGGACGAGGCCGAGCGGCGCCTGCTGGAGCAGCTGCTCGACTACGGTCCCGCGCGCGAGGAGGCGTCCTCCGCCGAAGGCCAGCTGTTCCTCGTGGTGCCGCGCATCGGCACCCAGTCGCCCTGGTCCTCCAAGGCCACCGACATCGCCCACAACTGCGGGCTTGGCCGGGTACGGCGCATCGAGCGCGGCATCGCCTATCGCATCAAGGTGGCCGGCACCCTCGCCGAGGCCGCCTTCGAGCGCCTCCAGGCCGCCCTGCACGACCGCATGACCGAGACCGTGCTGGCCAACCCCTCCGACGCCGCCCAACTCTTCGCCCACCACGAGCCGGCGCCGCTGGGCAGCGTGGACATCCTCGAGGGCGGCCGCGAGGCCCTCGAGGTCGCCAACGTCGAGCTGGGCCTGGCACTGGCCGAGGACGAGATCGACTACCTCTGCGAGGCGTTCCGCGAGCTCGGCCGCAACCCCGCGGACGTCGAGCTGATGATGTTCGCCCAGGCCAACTCCGAGCACTGCCGCCACAAGATCTTCAACGCCGACTGGCGGATCGACGGCGAGGCCCAGGAGCGCTCGCTGTTCAAGATGATCAAGAACACCCACGAGCGCTCGCCCGGTGACATCCTCTCCGCCTACAGCGATAACGCGGCGGTGATCCGGGGTTCGGAGGCGCCGCGCTTCTATCCTGCGCCGCTGACCGGCCGCGGCGAGGAGCGCGCCATCTACGGCGCCACCCAGGAGCCGATCCAGATCCTGATGAAGGTGGAGACCCACAACCACCCCACGGCCATCGCGCCGCATCCGGGCGCGGCCACCGGCGCCGGCGGCGAGATCCGCGACGAGGGCGCCACCGGCATCGGCGGCAAGCCCAAGGCGGGCCTGACCGGCTTCACCGTCTCCAACCTGCGCATCCCCGAGTTCGTGCAGCCCTGGGAGGCCTTCGACTACGGCAAGCCCGAGCGCATCCAGTCGGCGCTTCAGATCATGCTCGACGGACCGATCGGCGGCGCCGCCTTCAACAACGAGTTCGGCCGCCCGAACCTGGCCGGCGTCTTCCGCACCTACGAGCAGGACGCCTTGGGCCCCGACGGCATCGAGCGGCGCGGCTATCACAAGCCGATCATGCTCGCCGGGGGCTACGGCAACATCCGCGACGGCCACGTCCAGAAGGGCGAGATCCCGGTCGGCGGCAAGCTGATCGTGATGGGCGGCCCGGCGATGCTGATCGGCCTCGGGGGCGGCGCCGCCTCCTCCATGGCCTCCGGCGCCTCCAGCGCCGACCTGGACTTCGCCTCGGTACAGCGCGGCAACCCCGAGATGGAGCGCCGCGCCCAGGAGGTCATCGACCGCTGCTGGGCGCTGGGCGACGACAACCCGATCCGCTTCATCCACGACGTCGGCGCCGGCGGGCTCTCCAACGCCCTGCCCGAGCTGGTCAAGGACGGCGAGCGCGGCGGGCTCTTCGACCTGCGCGCCGTGCCCAACGCCGAGCCGGGCATGAGCCCGCTGGAGATCTGGTGCAACGAGGCCCAGGAGCGCTACGTGCTCGCCGTGGCCCCCCAGGACCTCGAGACCTTCGAGGCGCTCTGCGCGCGCGAGCGCTGCCCCTACGCCGTGGTCGGCGAGGCCACCGAGGCCCATCACCTGGCGGTGACCGACGGTCACTTCGAGAGCCAGCCGGTCGACCTGCCGATGAGCGTGCTGTTCGGCAAGCCGCCGAAGATGCAGCGCGAGTTCAGCCGCGAGACCCGCCCGCTCTCCGGCGTGATGCTCGACAACCTCGACCTGCGCGAGGCGATGGACCGGGTGCTGCGCCTGCCCGCCGTGGCCTCCAAGAGCTTTTTGATCACCATCGGCGACCGCTCGATCACCGGGCAGGTGGCCCGCGACCAGATGATCGGCCCCTGGCAGGTGCCGGTGGCGGACGTCGCCGTGACCACGGCGAGCTTCGACACCCACGCCGGCGAGGCGATGGCCATGGGCGAGCGCCCGCCGGTGGCGCTGATCGATCCCGCCGCCAGCGCGCGCTTGTCGGTCGCCGAGGCGATCACCAACCTGGCCGCCGCGCCGATCGAGAAGCTCGAGGACATCAAGCTCTCGGCCAACTGGATGAGCGCCGCCGACCACCCCGGCGAGAACCAGGCGCTCTATGACGCCGTGCACGCCGTGGGCATGGAACTCTGCCCGGCGCTCGGCATCGCCATCCCGGTGGGCAAGGACTCCATGTCCATGCGCACCGCCTGGCAGGAGGAGAACGCCCGGGGCGCCGCCGAGGAGAAGAGCGTCACCTCGCCGCTGTCGCTGTCGATCACCGGCTTCGCGCCGGTCACCGACGCCATGCGCACCCTGACGCCCCAGGTCAACCTGGAACAGGACGAGTCCGACCTGCTGCTGATCGATCTGGGTGGCGGCCGGAACCGCCTGGGCGGCTCGGCGCTGGCCCAGGTCTACGGCCAGGTGGGCGACGAGTGCCCGGACCTGGACGACCCCGAGGACCTGCGCGCCTTCTTCACGGTGATCCAGGGGCTCAACGCCGAGGGCAAGCTGCTGGCCTACCACGACCGCAGCGACGGCGGCCTGCTGGTGACCCTGCTGGAGATGGCCTTCGCCGCCCATACCGGCCTCGAGATCAAGCTCGACTGGATGATCGACGAGCCCGTCGACGCCCTCAACGCGCTGTTCGCCGAGGAGCTCGGCGCGGTCATCCAGGTCAACCGTGAGCACACCGAGGAGGTGCTGGCGCAGTTCGCCGCGGCGGGCATCGAGACCTGCGGCGTGATCGCCCGGCCGCGCTACGACGACCAGGTGCGCGTGACGCTGTTCGAGGAGCCGCTGCTCGAGACCACCCGGCTGCTGGCCGAGCGTACCTGGGCCGAGACCAGCTACCGGATGCAGGCGCTGCGCGACAACGCCGAGTGTGCCAAGAACGAGTTCGACGGCCTGCTCGACGGCCGCGACCCGGGCCTCTCGGCCCAGCCGACCTTCGACGTCGACGAGGACATCGCCGCGCCGTTCGTGAATACCGCCAAGCCGGCGGTGGCGGTACTGCGCGAGCAGGGCGTCAACGGCCAGCTGGAGATGGCCTGGGCCTTCGACAAGGCCGGCTTCGAGGCCGTCGACGTGCACATGAGCGACATCCTCGAGGGGCGGGTGAGCCTCGAGACCTTCAAGGGCCTGGTGGCCTGCGGCGGCTTCTCCTACGGCGACGTGCTGGGCGCCGGCGGCGGCTGGGCCAAGTCGATCCTCTTCAATCCCCGCGCCAGGGAGCAGTTCTCGGCCTTCTTCGAGCGCGACGACAGCTTCTCGCTGGGCGTGTGCAACGGCTGCCAGATGCTCGCCCAGCTGAAGGACCTGATTCCCGGTGCCGAGGCCTGGCCGCGCTTCGTGCGCAACGAGTCCGAGCAGTTCGAGGCTCGGGTTTCCATGGTACAGGTGGAGGAGAGCCCGTCGATCCTGCTCGCCGGCATGGAGGGCTCACGCCTGCCCATCGCCGTGGCCCACGGCGAGGGCCGGGCCGAGTTCCGCGACAGCGCCCACCTGCGCAGCCTCCAGGGCAGCGGCCAGGTCGCCCTGCGCTTCCTGGACAACCACGGCCAGGTGACCACCCGCTACCCGGCCAACCCCAACGGCTCGCCCTCCGGCATCACCGGCCTGACCACGCCGGACGGCCGCGTGACCATCATGATGCCGCATCCTGAGCGGGTCGTGCGGGCGGTGACCAACTCCTGGCGCCCGGCCGAGTGGACGAAGGACGGCGCCTGGATGCGCCTGTTCCGCAACGCCCGCACCTGGCTCGGCTGACCGCGCCGGCGCCGCGTCATTGACGCTGCTGAAAACGCCGACGCCCGGGACCTGGTCCCGGGCGTCGGCGTTTTTGTCGGCGTGATGCCGGCGGCGGTGTCGGGGCGACGATCAGCCGCGATCGCCGTCGGCGGCGTCGTGGTGCTTCAGCTGCGCCTCGAGCTCCTCGATGGCGTGGCGGAACTGCGCCTGGAAGTAGTCGAAGCGGCCGAAGTCGTAGTCGCACTCGGCGCAGTGCACGTGATACTCGTCCTTGCGGCCGGGCGGGAAGCGCTTCATGCGGTGGCCGCACTTGGGGCACTCGGGGCTGGTCTTCACTTTCATCTGCGCCTCTCCTCTTTCGGGTATGGGCAATCGATCTTCCCTTGGTCCTTTTAGATATCATGGCGAAAGGCCGCCAGGTCAAGGTCTGCCCCTCGGTGATCGCCTCCGCTGGGGCCTGCCTCCCTCGCGGTGGCCCCGCCACCGGGCCGGACGCCAGGCACGCTCGGCGCGCCTGACGCGGCGGCCGCCGCCCGGTAGGATGGCGGCTTCGTCGACAGGAGGTGGCCATGCCCGAAACGACCGTGCCCCAGCTGCGTCCTTATCAGCGCGAGGCCGTCACCCGGGTGGTCGCGCACTTCCGGGCCGGCGACGATCCCGCGGTGGTGGTGCTGCCCACCGGCAGCGGCAAGTCGCTGGTGATCGCCGAGCTGGCGCGCCTGGCCCGTGGCCGGGTGCTGGTGCTGGCCCACGTGCGGGAACTGGTCGAGCAGAACCACGCCAAGTATCAGGCCTACGGCCTCGAGGCCGACATCTTCAGCGCCGGCCTGGGGCGCAAGGAGAGCGGGCGCCAGGTGGTGTTCGGCTCGGTGCAGTCGGTGGTCAGGAACCTCGAGGTCTTCGGCTCTCCCCCTCAGGGGCAGGGCGCCTTCACCCTGCTGGTGATCGACGAGTGCCACCGGGTCACCAGCGAGAAGGAGGCGAGCTACCGGCGGGTGATCGACCGTCTGCGGGGCGCCAATCCGCGCCTCAAGGTGCTGGGGCTGACCGCCACGCCCTACCGGCTGGGCCAGGGCTTCATCTACCATCGCCACCACCACGGCATGGTGCGCGGCGACGAGGCCTGCTTCTTTCGCGACTGCGTCTTCGAGCAGCCGCTGCGCCTGATGGTGCGCCAGGGCTACCTGGCCGAGCCCCGGCGCGTCGACGCCGCCGTCGAGCGCTACGACTTCTCGGCGCTGACGCCGTCCTCCAGCGGGCTCTTCCGCGAGGAGGAGCTCAACCGGGTGGCGGCGGGTAATCGCGCCACCCCGGGCATCATCGCCGAGGTGGTCGAGCGCGCCCGTGACCGACAGGGGGTGATGCTCTTCGCCGCCAGCGTGGCCCATGCCGAGGAGATCCTCGGTTACCTGCCGGCCGGCGAGGCGGCGCTGGTCACCGGGGCGACCCCCTCCGCCGAGCGCGAGCGCCTCATCGCCGCCTTCAAGGCCCGGGAGATCAAGTACCTGGTCAACGTGGCGGTGCTCACCACCGGCTTCGACGCGCCCCACGTGGACCTGATCGCCATCCTGCGCCCCACCGAGTCGGTGAGCCTCTACCAGCAGATCGTCGGGCGCGGCCTGCGCCTCTCGCCGGGCAAGGCCGACTGCCTGATCCTCGACTACGCCGGCAATCCCTGGGACCTCTACGCCCCGGAGGTCGGCAGCCCCCGGCCGGACGGCGACAGCGAGCCGGTGCAGGTGCCGTGCCCCGAGTGCGACCACCCCAACCTCTTCTGGGGCAAGCGCGACGGGGAGCTGGTCATCGAGCACTTCGGTCGGCGCTGCCAGGGGCTGGTGCCTTCCACGCGAGCCCGACCCCGCGCGAAGGATGCGACCTCAAGGTCGGCCGCGCCGGCGATGGAGCAGTGTTCGTTCCGTTTCCGCTTCAAGACCTGCCCCGACTGCGGCGCCGAGAACGATATCGCCGCCCGACGCTGTCACGGCTGCCAGGCGCTGCTGGTGGATGCCGACGACAAGCTCAAGGAGGCGCTCAAGCTGCGCGACGCCCGGGTGCTTCGGGTCGCCGGGATGCAGCTCGAGGCCACCGTCAACGGCCGTGGGCTGCCGCGCCTCAGGGTCACCTACCACGACGAGGAGGGCGTGACCCTCGCCGAGTGGTTCGCCCTCGAGACCCCGGCCCAGCGCGGGGCCTTCGCCGCGGCCTTCCTGCGCGACCACCTGCGCGCGCCGGGCACCCGCTGGTCGCCGACCACGCCGGAGGAGGTGGTCGCCGAGCAGCGCCGGCTGCGTGCGCCGGACTTCGTGGTGGGCCGCAAGGTGGGGCGCCACTGGCAGGTGCGCGAGAAGCTCTTCGACTACACCGGCCGCTACCGCCGCGCCGAGGCGGCGGAGTAGCCGAAGGTGATGTGGGAGGCGCCTGGGAGGGGCGCCGGGGATAGGCCGAAAGGGGAGGTCCGAGGACCATGGATGGCCGAGGTAGCGTCCAGGGAGGGATTCCCAGCGCCTCCCTGAAGGCCTTTCGCCGGTAAAGCCCCGAGCGCTGTCGGCATGGCGGTCAGAACTGTCTCCGGCGCCGCGCTCTTGCTAGACTGCCCCGTTGATCCTGCGTCCCCGGAGAGGCACGCCGCGTGAGCGCCACCCCCGACACCGCCAGTCCCGAGCAGACCGCCGCCGCGGCCAGCCATGCCGCGGTGCTCGGACGGCTGTTCGACGAGCCGATCACCGAGCTGCCCGAGGATCTCTACATTCCGCCGGAGGCCCTGCGGGTCTTCCTGGAGGCCTTCGAGGGGCCGCTCGACCTGCTGCTCTACCTGATCCGCCGCCAGAACCTGGATATCCTCGCCATCGATGTGGCGGCCATCACGCGCCAGTACATCGAGTACGTGGAGCTGATGAAGGCGATGGAGATCGAGCTGGCCGGGGAGTACCTGCTGATGGCGGCGATGCTCGCCGAGATCAAGTCGCGCACCCTGCTGCCGCGCCCGCCCAGGGAGGGCGATGAGGACGACGAGGAGGACCCGCGCGCCGAGCTGATCCGCCGCCTCCAGGAGTACGAGCGCCTGAAGCACGCCGCCGAGGCGCTGGCCGAGCTGCCGCGTCTGGGTCGCGACTGGTTCCCGGCGCGGGCCGCGCTGCCGGCCCTCGAGGCCAGGGTGATCCACCCCGATGTCGAGCTCGACGAGCTGCTCGGGGCGCTGGCCGGCATCCTGCGCCGCGCCGAGCTCAACCAGGCCCACCAGATCAGCCGCGAGGGGCTCTCGACCCGGGAGCGCATGCTGGCGATCATGGAACAGCTGTCGCGGGAGCACTACACCCCCTTCGAGGCGCTGTTCACCCTCGAGGAGGGGCGTGCCGGGGTGGTCGTGACCTTCATGGCGATCCTCGAGCTCGCCAAGGAGGCGATGATCGAGATCGTCCAGAACGCCCCGCTCTCGCCCATCCACGTGCGGGCCCGGCTGGACGAGGAGGCGGCCTTCGAGGAGGAGGCCCTGGAGGATCAGGCGGGCGACGAGAGCCCCTTCGACGAGGGCGTCCTCGACGAGGGGCCCGGCGAGGACCCTCGCGACGATGACCAAGACGGGAGCGAACCGGCATGACCGCCATGGAATCCCCCAATGCCCTGGACGATATCCTGGAGGCGGCGCTGCTGGCGGCCGGTGAACCGCTGGGGCTGGACCGCCTCGAGGGGCTCTTCGACGACCACGAGCAGCCGCCGCGCCGTGCGCTGCGCGAGGCGCTGGAGCGGCTCGGCCAGCGCCATGAGCGGGGCGCCCTGGAGCTGCTCGAGACCGCCTCGGGCTACCAGCTGCGCATCCGCCCACGGCTCTCGCCCTGGGTCTCGCGGCTGTGGGACGAGCGTCCCCAGCGCTACTCCCGGGCGCTGCTCGAGACCCTGGCGCTGATCGCCTACCGCCAGCCGGTGACCCGAGGCGATATCGAGGAGGTGCGCGGGGTCTCGGTGAGCGGCTCGATCATGCGCACCCTGCTCGATCGCGGCTGGGTGCGGGTGGTCGGCCATCGCGACGTGCCGGGCCGCCCGGCGGTCTACGCCACCACCCGCAGCTTCCTCGACGACTTCGGGCTGCGTACCCTCGACGAGCTGCCGCCGATGCACGAGCTCAAGCAGTTCGAGGAGCCGACCCTCGAGGAGGCGCCGCCGCCGCCCCAGCACGACCTGCTGGCCCAGGCCGACGCGCCGGTGGACGAGAGCGATGCCGACGACGCCGGAGACGACGGGGCCGAAGATGCGACGACGCCCCCCGCGGCGGGGGGCGAGGTCGACGCCGAGGCGACGACCGACACGACGGCCGGGAGGGCCGACGACGACCACGCCGGGACGGCGTCCGAGCGGACCGGGCTGAGCTTCGCCGATCTGGAGGCTCGCCTGTCCGAACGTGCCCGGGGCCGCGTCGACGATGACGCTGCCGCGGGCACGGAATCCACATCCAGTGAGAACGATGACCGATGAGCACTACCACCGAGAAACTGCAGAAAGTCCTGGCCCGCGCCGGGCTGGGATCGCGCCGCGAGATGGAGGCCGCCATCGCCGACGGCCGGGTCAAGGTCAATGGCAAGGTGGCGACCCTGGGCGACCGCATCGAGACGCGTGACCGGGTGGCTCTCGACGACCGCCCGGTGACCCTGCGCGCCGCCGAGGAGGTGCCGCGTCGGGTGATCATGTACAACAAGCCCGAGGGGGAGCTCTGCACCCGCAAGGATCCCGAGGGGCGCCGTACCGTCTTCGATCGCCTGCCACGCCTCAAGGGGGAGCGGTGGATCGCTATCGGCCGCCTGGACATCAACACCAGCGGCCTGCTGCTGTTCACCACCGACGGTGAGCTGGCCAACAAGCTGATGCACCCCTCCACCCAGGTGGAGCGCGAGTACGCCGTGCGCGTCATGGGCGAGGTCACCCAGGCCAACGTCAAGGCAATGGTCGAGGGCGTGATGCTCGACGACGGCCCGGCGAACTTCACCGACGTCCAGGAGTTCGGCGGCGAGGGCATCAATACCTGGTTCCACGTGGTGATCATGGAGGGGCGCAACCGCGAGGTGCGCCGGCTATGGGAGTCCCAGGGCCTGACCGTGAGCCGCCTCAAGCGGGTGCGCTACGGCAACATCTTCCTCGACAAGCGCGCCAAGGCCGGGGAGTGGGTGGAGCTCTCCCAGGAGGAGATCGACGACCTGGCCACGACGGCGGGCCTGGCGGCGCGCAAGGTGCCGGAGCTGACCCCGGACGAGAAGAATCGCTGGAGCCGCGACAAGCACAAGCGTCGCCCGGTGCAGGCCATGCGCAAGCCGAAGAGCCAGCGTCAGCGGTGATTCGCCCCGCTCCCTGCGACGAAAGGCAAAAATCGCTTGCCATCGCGGGGGCGGATCAGTAATATCTGCACCCGTTCGGAAGGGTCGTTAGCTCAGTTGGTAGAGCAGTTGGCTTTTAACCAATTGGTCGTAGGTTCGAATCCTACACGACCCACCATCCGAACATGAGACCATGGCGACTGAGCCGCCATGCGTCATGGGTCGTTAGCTCAGTTGGTAGAGCAGTTGGCTTTTAACCAATTGGTCGTAGGTTCGAATCCTACACGACCCACCAGATTCGACGCCCCCGCTTCCCCGGAAGCGGGGGCGTTCTGCGTTGGGCCCCCTGCCTCGCCGGAGAAGGGCCGGCCGGCACCGCGCGGAGACTTTCTGCGTCGAATCGAACAACGCCGGGGCATTCTGGTCTAGAATGGTGTCGGGTCGGCCATCGCGACAGACGCAGCGGTTGACCCTCTGGCGTGTGGCCCCGTGCGGAGTGCACGAGCGGCGACACCTGGTGCATTGCAGGGGGAGCCCCTGCCGGTCACAGTGGTAGACACGATGACGATCATGACTTCCCGTGCCGAGCTGCGCGATCAGCTGGCACGTACCTATTGCCCCACCCGCATTCCCGCCGAGGACGAGGCGCGCATCGAGGAGATCAAGGCACTCCTCGAGGCCAACAACGCCGTGCTGGTGGCGCACTACTATACCGACGATGCCATCCAGCAGCTGGCCGAAGAGACCGGCGGCTGCGTGGCCGATTCCCTGGAGATGGCGCGCTTTGGCGCCCGCCACGAGGCCGATACCCTGGTGGTGGCCGGCGTGCGCTTCATGGGCGAGACGGCCAAGATCCTCTCTCCCGAGAAGCGCGTGCTGATGCCGACCCTCGAGGCGACCTGCTCGCTGGACCTGGGCTGCCCGGCCGACGAGTTCGCCGCCTTCTGCGACGCCCACCCCGACCGCACCGTGGTGGTCTACGCCAACACCTCCGCGGCGGTGAAGGCGCGGGCCGACTGGGTGGTGACCTCGTCCATCGCGGTGGACGTGATCGAGCACCTCCAGGCCCGCGGCGAGAAGATCCTCTGGGCACCGGACAAGCACCTCGGCGGCTACATCCAGAAGCAGACCGGCGCCGACATGCTGCTCTGGGACGGCGCCTGCATCGTCCACGAGGAGTTCAAGGCCAAGGGCGTCGAGGACCTGAAGTCGCTCTATCCCGATGCCGCCGTGCTGGTGCACCCGGAATCACCGGCCTCGGTGGTCGAGCTGGCCGACGTGGCGGGCTCCACCTCCCAGCTGATCACCGCGGCCAGGGAGCTGCCCAACGAGCGCCTGATCGTCGCCACCGATCGCGGCATCTTCTTCAAGATGCAGCAGGCGGTGCCGGAGAAGACGCTGTTCGAGGCGCCCACCGCCGGCAACGGCGCCACCTGCAAGAGCTGCGCCCACTGCCCGTGGATGGCGATGAACGCCCTGGACAACCTGGCCGGCGCGCTGCGCCAGGGCACGGGCGAGATCGTCGTCGACGACGCGCTGCGCCTGGCCGCCTTGAAGCCCCTGGAGCGGATGCTCAACTTCAAGCGCTAGGCCAGTCGATGGCCTGGTGTCGTCAGCGCTCGCGTTGCGGCGGGAAGCCGGAAGCGGAGTGAGGCGAGCTGAGACGAGGTCCGATACCGTCAAAAAAGCCGCCCGATATTGGGCGGCTTGATGCGTGCTGGGGACGGGGCTAGCCGGTCACTCGGCCGTTGCGGCGTCGGCCTTGGCGAACCAGCCATCTATCAGCTCGCGGTTTTCCGCGATCCAGTCGCGGGCGCCTTCCTCGGGGTCGCCGGTTTTCTCGATCCTTGCCATCAGGCTGCCGAGGCTATCATCGTCCATCTGCCAGGCATCCAGCACGGCGGTGAGCCAGGGGTCGTCATTGGCGAAGTCCTGGCGCGAAAACCAGTAGATGGTCTCGTTATCACCGAAGACACCCTTCGGGTCTTCGAGATACTTGAGGTCGTACTCGGCGAAGGCCCAGTGAGGGCTCCACAGCGTCACGACCAGGTTGCGCTGCTGGGAGATCGCCGTGCTCAGGGCGGCCATCATGGCTGGGCCGGAACTGTTCATCTGCTCCATCGGCAGCTCATACGCCTCGATGGCCTGGTCGGCGAGCCCCGCGATCGCTGAGCCCGAGTCGATCCCGATGATGTCGGGCCGGCCCTGATAGGTGAAGGAGTCGGCCTGCGCCTTCAATTCCGGAATAGACGAGATATCGGCGTAACTCGGCACGACCAGACCTAGACCAGTACCCTCGTACCAGCCATCGTGGACATCGATGCGGTCTTGGTAGGGTGCCAGAAATTCCTTGTCGGTGACCGGCAGCCAGATTTCCAGGGACAGGTCGAAATCGTCGTTGGCCAGCCCGCTGAAGATCACGCTCTTGCCGGCATCGTTCAGCTCCACCTGGTAACCGTGTTCCTCTTCGAGCAGCAGTTTCCACATGTTGGCGACCGCAATGTTCTCGGCCCAGTTGTTGATGCCGATCGTGAGGTCGCGCTCTTCTGCCGAAACCGAGGTCATTGCACCGGCACCAAGCAGCAGGCCAGCCAAGGCTACGCCCCCCGTCTTGCGGTGCCGACTCATGGTTGTCGTCGTTGTCATAGGTCCTCCAGTGCTAAGGGAAAGAACGGCTGATCAAGCCAACAGCGTGTCTTCGAAGGGGAAGCGCGAGAGCAGCCGAGTCCCGGTCTCAGTCACCAGCAGTTGCTCCTCTAGCTTCACGCCCTCGTTGCCGCCCTCGGCGCCAAGGTAGCTCTCCACGCAGAGTGTCATGCCGGGCAGGATCTCGCCGTCATAGCCCGCGTCTGGAAAATCGGCGATGTGATAGAGGTAGGGGTATTCGCCACTCATGCCGACCCCATGCGCCGAGAGGTAGTAACGGTTGGCATGGAAGCGGGACGGAATATCCCAGGCACGCTCGGCATAATCGCGAAAGCTCATCCCCGGCTTGATGATGGCCATGTTGTGATGCAGCTGCTCATGCGCCAGGCGGTACAGCTCTCGCTGTGACGCGCTGGGGCGGTCAGGGCCGACATGGAAGGTGCGCGAGAAGTCCGAGAAGTAGCCATGGCAGCCGATCACGTCGGTATCCAGCGCCACCAGTTCGTTGGCCGCTAGCGGCTTGTTGCCGCTTTCCTGGAACCAGGGGTTGGTGCGCTGTCCCGAGTTGAGCAGCCGAGTCTCGCAGTAATCGCCATCCCGCTCGATAACGGCCTTGTGCAATACCGCCCACAGGGCGTTCTCGGTGATGCCGGGCCGAATCGCCTCGCGCAGTTGGGCCACACCGTCTTCCGTCGCGCGAAGCGAGGCGATGGCGCACTTCACTTCCTCGGGTGACTTGATGCAGCGGGCCAGTTCGACGGGCTGCTGGGCGTCGACGATGTTCATGCCCAGGTCGGCCATGGCGATGGCCGTGCCAGCGTTCATGCGCTCCATGCCGACCCGTACGTCCGAGCCCGCCTGCTCGGCGACCAGCGCCTGCATATGCCTGGCCCATTCGCGCTCACGGTCCCCAATATGGGGGCCGGCTGCGACGAAGCTGGCTGTCACGCTGGGGCGTACCTCATCGATGGTCTCCAGGCCGTCGGCCAGGTGCAGGCAGCCGGTGAACTCGAAGAGGATAACGCGCCGCTCGGTGATCAGGCAGTAGCGGGCGGGGGTGTTGCGCGCCGAGAAGACCTGCATGTTACGCGCGCCGGTGGCGTAGCGGATGTTGATCGGGTCGGAGAGGATCAGTGCGCCGATGTCGAGGAGGCGCATCTGCTCGCGTACCCGGGCCAGCCGGTAGCGCCGGACGGCCACCAGGTCGATCCCATCGCTATCGCTACCGGGGCCCGTGAGATCGAGGGACTGCAGGTCGGCACGCTCCGCGTGCCAGTCGAGGACGGCCATCGTGATCGTGCTCCCAAACATTAATTGATAAGCTGTGATTAGCTTCTTTAACCCTGAGTCATTGTAGGGCGGCGAAAAATCGATGTGTATAGCGGGGATTGTTATGAAAAATAATAAGAATAACTTATGAAAAGCTTTCGCCATCGGCTGCCGCCGCTGCACTCCCTGATGGTCTTCGAGGCGGCGGCCAGGGAGCAGAATTTCTCTCGAGCCGCGCGTGAACTGCATGTGTCCCAGGCGGCGGTCAGCCAGCAGGTACACGCCTTGGAGGACTACCTCGGGACGGCGCTGTTTCGGCGCGCGGGGCGTGGCGTCGAGTTGACGCGTCAGGGAGCGGCACTTCAGCAGCGGGTCGGTGCGGCATTAAGTTATCTCGTCGACGCCGTTCAGTCGGCGTCCTCCATGACCGGGCAGGTGGGGCTCAGCATCTCAGCCAACACCGCCATGTCACACCTGTGGCTAAGTCCGGCCATCAATGCCTTCCGTCGGCACTATCATGACGAGGCGTTCCACCTCCGCATGGTGACCAGTGACCACAGCCAGGATCTGCTGGTGGATAACATTGACATTGCCGTGCTTTATGACAGTCCACCCCAGCCGGGGTGGCACCTCCAGCCGCTGTTCGAGGAGTGCCTGTTTCCTGTCGCATCGCCGAGCTACCTGGATCGTCATGGCCGTACCCTGGAAACACCGGAGGCCCTGCTGGGGCATACGCTGCTCGATTTCGAGCGTATCGAACCCAACTGGGTGAACTGGCGGCAATGGTTCGAACACCTGGGGCTCTCGACAGACGCGTTGATGCCCGAGGGTGTCTTCAACAGCTACTCGCTGTTGATTGACGCCGCCGAGCGGGGGTATGGGATTGCGCTGGGCACGGCGCATCAGATCGACGAGAAACTGGCTGCCGGCTCCTTGGAGCGGGTCGGTCAAGATAGCGTGATGACGGGACGGCACTATTGGTTGGCGTTACGGCAGGCAAGCGATGCAAACGTCGAGGCCATGCAGCTTGCCGAATGGTTGCTGAGTCGAGTCGATGGCCGTGCACGCTTGAGATCACTCCGCTAACGCCATGGCGGTGCCTCCCGCTCCAGGCTGCGGCCGCCCGCCGGGCGGCAGGCCCCCGACTCTCCGTCTCCAGGCGTTGCCCCCAGCGCCTTGGGGAGGCGATCAGCGCAATGAGCCGTGGCGAAACCGCTCCCGGGCAGGCCGGTCGAGGACGTCCAGGGCGACGTCGGTATCCGGGTGAGTGACCTGGCAGGGCATGTCAGATGCGTCGGATTTATCGTCGTTCTCATATCCCGGCCTTGGCCGCCGCCGCTCTTGCCTGTTTCACGCATGCTCGAGAAGCAGCGGCAGATTCGCCTCCTTGGCCAGCCGCAGGGGCGGTTCCGATGGGGCCGAGGTCACGCGGCTACCGGAACGTCTCCAGCGTCTCCCGATAGTCGAGGAAGGCCTCCCGGCGCTGCGTGATGGCGCTGGTCGCGGCGGGATCGCCCTGGCGTTCGGCGACCTCTTTGGCGACCTCGAGCTGGCGAATGGCGCGATCGATATGGCCGGTGAGCTGCAGTTGCTCGGCGCGGGCCAGGTGGCCCCAGGCCTCCCGATCGCTGCGGCCGGCCGCCTCGGCGAGCAGGGTGAACACCTGCGGGTCCTCGGGGCGGCGCTCGGCCAGCTCGCGCAGTATCCGGTAGGCCGCGTCGGGGTCCCGCTGCAGCAGCGCCTCGCCGAGCAGCCGGCGGGTCGGTACGTAGTCCGGCATCAGCCGCAGCTGGGCCCGGCTACGCGCGATGGCGTCGTCGGTGCGCCCGGCCGCGAAGGCCACCTGGGCCGCGGTGGCGGGCAGCATCGCCAGGTCCGGGTGGGCCCGGGTCAGGGCGTCGAGGGCGTTCAGCGCCCGGTCGGTGCGTCCCGCCCGGGCGTCGAGCAGCGCCCCCAGGTAGCGCCGGGCCCCCGCGGGGGCCTGATCCTGGGCCAGCCGGGTGGCGGCCTGTTCAGGGTCGCGATCATGGATCGCCAGCAGGGCGCGGGCCCGGACCAGGGCGTACTCGAGGGCCTCGCCCCGCGGCGACGCTACGGGCGTCTGGCGGGCGCGGGCCTCGGTATCGCTGATGCGCGACTCGGTCATCGGGTGAGTGAGCAGGAACTCCGGCGGGTTGCCGCCCTGCAGGCTGACCATGCGCTGCATGGCGCGAAACATCGCCACCATGGCCTCCGGGTCGTAGCCGGCGCCGGCCATCGCCTGCAGGCCGACGCGGTCGGCCTCCTGCTCGAAGCGCCGCGAGTAGGCGAGCTGGTCCTGGATGAAGGCGGCCTGGGTGCCCATGGCGGCGGCGATGCCGGCATCGCCGCCACCCCCCGCGGCGATCAGCATGCCGGCCAGCATGGCGGCCATGGTCGGGATCTGGACCTGCTCGGCGCGCTCCCGGCCGCGGGCATAGTGGCGCTGGGCGAGGTGGCCGAGCTCATGGGCGACCACCGAGGCGAGCTCGGCCTCCCGTTCGGCGAAGGCGAACAGCCCGGCGTTGACGCCGACCACCCCGCCGGGTACCGCGAAGGCGTTGAGCAGGCGGCTCTCCACCAGGGTGACGACGGTATCCGCCCGGGCCAGCCCGCTGTGGGGCAGCAGGCGAGCGACCAGCGACTCCACGTAGTCCTGGGCGATGGCGTCCTGCCACTGGGGCGCTCGGGCGCGGAACTGGCGCAGCCAGGCGCGTCCCAGGCGCCGCTCCTCGCCGCTGATCGCCTGGCTGCCGCCGTGGGTCAGGCTCGGCAGGCCGTAGTCGCCGCTGGCGGCCGGCGCACCGCCGCGGTCGGTCAGGCCGGGCGCCTCGAAGCGATCCGCGGCCTGGGTCGGCAGGGCGAGCGCTAGGCAGAGGGCGCTGGCGATGAAGCAGGATCCGGGTCGACGCAGCATGGCATCCTCGTCTCGGGGCGAAAGCAGGGGGTGGGCGTTGGGCTTCGACATTGATTCGGTCCGCAAAGTGCCTTTAAATCGCAGGAACTTGCGTGTGGGCCGCCGGCCTGCATGACTCACTGCATTCTCTCGGGAGACAACATGGCGCTGCAACCCGACGATCTGCTCGATGCCCGCGGTCTTCCCTGTCCGCTGCCGCTGCTCAAGGCCAAGCAGGCCCTGTCGCGTCTCGCCCCCGGCCAGCTGCTCGAGGTGCAGGCCACGGACGCGGGCTCCTGGCGCGACTTCGAGACCTTCATCGCCCAGAGCGGCCACGAGATGCCGGCCAGGGAGGAGCGGGGCGAGGTGTACCACTACTGGATCCGCAAGGGGGGGGAGGCGTCCCCATGACCCTGAGGTCGGTATTGCGCAGCTGGATCGACCATTACCTCTCCGACGAGGAGGCGGTGATCCTGCTGATCGTGCTGGTGATCGGCTTCGCCGTGGTGATCTGGCTGGGCAAGATGCTGGCGCCCTTTCTCACCGCGCTGGTGATTGCCTTCCTGCTGCAGGGGGCGGTGAACGGCCTGACCCGGCGTCGCGTGCCGCACTTCCTGGCAGTGATGCTGGTCTTCCTGGGCTTCATCGGCGTGCTGCTGGCGATGGCGCTGATCCTCATGCCGCTGATCTGGAACCAGCTGATCAACCTGGTTCAGGAGACGCCGCGCATGTTCGCCAGCGTCCAGCAGCTGCTCGACGACCTCCATGTGCGCTACCCGCAGCTGGCGACCCCGGACCAGATCCAGGCCTGGATCGGCATGGCCGGTCGCGAGGTGACCCAGCTCGGCCAGCGCGCCCTGACCCTGTCGCTGGCCTCGCTGGGCAACCTGGTGGGGCTGATCGTCTACCTGGTGCTGGTGCCGATCCTGGTCTTCTTCATGCTCAAGGATCGCGACCGGCTGGTGGGCTTCGTCGTGTCGCTGCTGCCGAAAAATCGGGGACTGATGACGCGGGTCTGGCAGGAGATGGACGACCAGATCGCCAACTACGTGCGCGGCAAGTTCACCGAGATCATCATCGTCGGCAGCGTGGCCTTCTTCACCTTCGCCTTCTTCGGGCTGCCCTATTCCGCCCTGCTGGCGGTCATGGTGGGCCTCTCGGTGCTGGTGCCCTTCATCGGCGCCGCCGTGGCGACCCTGCCGGTGGCCGCGGTGGCCGGCTTCCACTTTGGCTTGGGCGACCAGTTTCTCTACGTGATCATCGCCTACGGCGTGATCCAGGCGCTGGACGGCAACGTGCTGGTGCCGGTGCTGTTCTCCGAGGCGGTCAACCTGCACCCGGTGTCGATCATCCTGGCGGTGCTCTTCTTCGGCGGCATCTGGGGCTTCTGGGGGATCTTCTTCGCCATCCCCCTGGCGACCCTGCTCAAGGCGCTGGTCTACGCCTGGCCCAGAGGCCTCAAGCAGCGCCGCCAGGAGGTCTCCCAGGAAGAGCAGGCCGCCGGATCCTGAGCGCCTCGGCCAGGCGGCCGAGGCGCGTCCCTCACTGCCCGGCGTGAACCGCCTGGGCCGCCTCGAGGACCTCCTCGACGTGGCCCTTGACCTTGACGCCGCGCCACTCGCGGGCGAGCCGGCCCTCGGCATCGATCAGGAAGGTGCTGCGCTCTATCCCTAAGTGCTCCTTACCGTAGAGCTTCTTGAGCTTGATGACGTCGAACAGCCGGCAGACGGCCTCGTCCTTGTCGGAGATCAGCGCGAAGTTGAACCCCTGCTTGGCCTTGAAGTTCTCCTGGGCGCGGATGCCGTCCCGGGAGACGCCGAGGATGACGGTGTTGGCGGCGTCGAAGGCCTCCTTGCGATCGCGGAAGTCGCCGCCCTCGGTGGTGCAGCCCGGCGTGCTGGCCTTGGGGTAGAAGTAGATCACCACCTGCCGGCCGCGCAGCTCGGAGAGGGTGGCGGAGGTGTCGCCGGTGGCGGTGGCGGTGAAGTCGGGGACGGGGTCGCCGAGATTGACGCTCATGGAACGGCTCCTTGTCGGGGGAGTGGGCGATGGAGGAACGGCCGGTCGTCGCTGGGCGCGGCCGGACCGGCACGAGCCGATTACACGCAAGGCGCGTCGAACTGTAAAGTCGCGGCTGTACAGGCTCTCGAGGCCTGAGTACCATTTGGCCCCTGGCCCCGGGGCAGGTCCCGGCGCTTCCCGGGGGCCGGCAGGCCGTGAATGCAGGTGAACCGAGAGGAATCGAGAGGATGATCACTGGAAGTATCGTCGCGCTGGCGACGCCGATGAAGGTCAACGGCGATATCGACTGGGAGGCCCTGCGTCGCCTGGTGCACTTTCATCTCGACAACGGCACCGATGCGATCGTGGCGGCCGGCACCACCGGCGAGCCGACGACCATGTCCTTCGCCGAGCACTTCGACGTCATCCGCACCGTGGTGGAAGAGGTCGATGGCCGCATTCCGGTGATCGCCGGCACCGGCTCGAACAACACCACCGAGGCGGTGGAGCTGACCCGCTACGCCAAGGAGGTCGGCGCCGACTACTGCCTGACGGTGGCGCCCTACTACAACAAGCCGACCCAGGAAGGCCTGTTCCAGCACTTCAAGGCGATCGCCGAGGCCAGCGACCTGCCGGTGATCCTCTACAACGTGCCGGGCCGCACCTGCTCCGACATCTACAACGAGACCGTGATGCGTCTCGCCGAGGTCGACGGCATCGTCGGCCTCAAGGATGCCACCGGCAACCTGGAGCGCGCCGAGGACCTGATCGCGCGCCTCAAGGGCAGCGACTTCATGCTCTACTCCGGCGACGATGCCACCGCCTGCGACTTCATGCTGATGGGCGGCCACGGTGACATCTCGGTGACCGCCAACGTCGCCCCGCGGGCGATGCATGAGCTGTGTGCCGCCGCCGTGGCCGGCGACGCCGACAAGGCCCACCAGATCAACACCCGGCTGCTGCCGCTGCACACCAACCTGGGCGTCGAGTCCAACCCGATTCCGGTCAAGTGGGCGCTGCATCGCATGGGCTACATGGAGCCGGGCATCCGCCTGCCGCTGACCTGGCTCTCCGAGAAGTACCACTCCACCGTCAGCGAGGCCCTGCAGCTGGCGGGGATGATCGACGACTGAGCGGTGCCCGGCATCGTACTCCGCACAACACGAGGCAAGGTGGACGCATGAACTCTGCGCTGAAAGGGATGCTGGTGGCGACGGTCGCGCTGGCCACGGTCGGTTGCGCCCGTGATGGCTTCTATCACGATCGCAACCTCGACTACGCCGAGGCCGAGGAGACGGCCCCCCTGGTGCTGCCGGAGGCCCGCAACCCGGCGCGCTACCGGGACGCCATGCCGGTGCCCGAGGTGAGCGGCGCGCGTCCCGCCGCGGACGGCGTGGTCGACGCACCGTTGCCCCAGGCCCTGTCGCCGGGCCGCGCCCGGGAGCGCGGCTACGTCGAGCGCCGCGAGATCGGCGCCGACGCCTGGCTGGTGGTGGGCGCCGAGCCGGCCTCGGTGTGGCCTGAGCTCGAGCGCTTCGTGCAGGGCCGCGGGCTGGACGTCGTCGCCCGCGACCCGAGCCGCGGGGTGCTGGAAACCGCGCAGGCGCGGTTGAGCGTCCGCCAGGGGCTGCGCCGTGGCGACAGCGAGCTGCACTGCGAGCGCGGTGGCGTGGCCGACGCGGGTTGCCTGCGGGCCCTGGAGCGCCACTTCCAGTCGCTCAGCGCCTCGGCCAGCGCGGCGTCGCTGACCGCCCAGCGTCCCGAGGTGCAGGACCGTGCGCGGTTCGAGCGGCGCGGTGGCGACTGGCAGGTGATCCTGCCCTACGACGTCGACCGCCTGTGGGCGGAGCTCAGCTACCAGCTGGAGGCCGATTTCGCCGTCGAGGGCCGCCGCGAGCTGCGCGAGCGCGACCCCGGCACCCACAGCTTCCTGGTCGGCTACCTGACCCGCGAGGCGCGCGAGCAGGGCCTGCTGGGCTCGCTGGCCTCGCTGGAGTTCGGCGCCGAGCCCGAACCGGTGAGGCTGACCCTCGAGGCGCGCGGCCCCGAGGAGACGGTGCTGCGCGTGGAGGGCGTCGGCGAGGCCGGTGCGCTGCCCGAGGAAGACCAGCGCGCGCTGCTCGAGCGGGTGGCGGGCCTGCTGCGCTGATGAGCGGCGCGGCGTCGGGCGGCCTCACCTTCGCCTCCCTGGGCAGCGGCAGCAAGGGCAACGCCACCCTGGTCAGTGACGGCGAGACCCACCTGCTGGTCGACTGCGGCTTCGGCCTCAAGGAGACCGAGCGCCGCCTGGCCCGCCTGGGGCTGCACCCCCGCCAGCTCGACGCCGTGCTGGTGACCCACGAGCACGGCGATCACATCCGCGGCGTCGGGCCCCTGGCGCGCCGCCACAAGGTGCCGGTATACCTGACGCCGGGCACCTGGCTCTCGGGGCGGCTCGGCGAGCTGCCGCAACGTCACTGGATCACCCCTCAGGCGCGGTTCGCGGTCAAGGGGCTTGCCATCGACCCGATCACCGTGCCCCACGACGCCCGCGAGCCGGTGCAGTTCGCGATCAGCGGCGCCGGCCACCGGCTCGGCCTGCTCACCGACCTGGGGCATCCCAGTGCCCACGTGGTCGAGGCCTTCGCCGGCTGCGACGGCCTGGTGCTGGAGTGCAACCACGATCGCCGGATGCTCGCCGAGGGGCCCTATCCCGCGAGCCTCAAGCGGCGAGTGGGCGGCGACTGGGGCCACCTGGCCAACGTGCAGGCGGCCTGGCTGCTGCAGCGCCTGGGGCTCGATCGCCTGCAGCGCATCGTCTGCTCGCACCTCTCCGAACACAACAACCGCCCCGAGCTGGCCCTGGAGGCCCTGGTGCCCCTGCTCGACGGCGACGACTCCCGGCTGAGGATCGCCGCCCAGGACGATGGCCTGGCGTGGCAGACCCTCGGCTGACCGACCATCCTTACCCGTATCCTCGCCTCTGGAGGCTCCCATGGAAAAGCGTCAAGAACTCTTCGTCGGCAAGGCCAAGTCGGTCTATGCCACCGACGACCCGGACCGTTTGATCCTGCACTTCCGCAACGACACCAGCGCCTTCGACGGCCGTCGCGTCGAGGCGCTCGAGCGCAAGGGCCAGGTCAACAACCGCTTCAACGCCTTCATCATGGGCAAGCTGCAGGAAGCGGGCATCCCCACCCACTTCGAGAGCGAGCTCTCCGCCGATGAGTGCGTGGTCAAGAACCTCGAGATGATTCCGGTGGAGTGCGTGGTGCGCAACATCGCCGCCGGCAGCCTGGTCAGGACCCTCGGCGTCGAGGAGGGGCAGGCCCTCAACCCGCCGACCTTCCAGCTGTTCCTGAAGAACGACGAGCTCCACGATCCGATGATCAACGAGTCGCTGGCCGAGACCTTCGGCTGGGCGACGCCTGAGCAGCTGGCCGAGATGAAGGCGCTGACCTTCCGCGTCAACGAGGTGCTCAAGGCCCTGTTTGAAGACGGCGGCATGCTGCTGGTCGACTACAAGCTCGAGTTCGGGCTCTTCCACGGACAGATCGTGCTGGGCGACGAGTTCTCCCCGGACGGCTGCCGCCTGTGGGACGCGAATACCCGCGAGAAGCTCGACAAGGATCGCTTCCGCCAGGGGCTCGGCAACGTGATCGAGTCCTACGAGGAGGTGGGCCGGCGGATCGGCATCGACTTCGGCTGAGGCCGACCGTTACGCCGACGAGCATCATGACGAAGGGCCCCGCGGGGCCCTTCGTCGTTCCGGGCCCTCAGGCCTCCACGATCTCGACGACCTCCAGGCGCGTCTCGCCCGCGGCGTCGCTGCGGGCCTGGAAGCGCACGTCGACGTCGCGCAGGCGCACGCCGTAGAGTCGTTCCTCGGCGCCGCGACGATAGGCCGGGCGGGGGTCCTGGGCGAGCACCTGGCGGATCAGCTCACGCAGCGAGTCACCGTCGGGGCGCCGGGCCAGCACGGCCTCTGCCTCGGGCGCGAGGCTGACCGCCAGGGTCGGCGGCGCCTCGGGGGCGAAACCGGCGCGCGCCTCGGGACGCGCCTCGGCCCAGGGCAGGTAGGGCTTGAGGTCGAGCACCGGGGTGCCGCTGACCAGGTCGGCGCCGCGCAGGGTCAGGCGCACGCCCCGGGCGGTATCGATGTCGAGGAGCTCCACCAGCGAGAGTCCCAGGCGGTTGGGGCGGTGGGTGCTGCGGCTGGCGAAGACCCCCACCCGGGCATTGCCGCCCAGGCGCGGTGGGCGCACCAGCGGCGTCCAGCGCTCGGGGCCGGCTTGTTCGGGACTGAGGTGGAAGACGAAGGTCAGCCAGAGGTGGCTGAAGGCCTCGAGGCCCCGTACCGCCAGCGGATCATCGAAGGGCGGGGTCAGCACCAGGCTCGCCCGGGCCGCGTCGGCGAGCCCCGGCTGGCGGGGAATGCCGAACTTGTCCGGGAAGTCGCTCTCGATGACCCCGATGGGCGTCATGGCGAAGGCCTCGGGTGAGGCGGGCTGGTCGGTCATGGCGGATCCTTGCGCTTTTTCTCCGCGGGGATTGGCCCCGCGGCGGGGCTTGGGTAGTCTGCTGGCCTGATCATCATCGCAGGAAGCTCACGCATGCGTCATGACGCCTCCCACACCGTTGCCGACGCGGTGCCCTCCGAGACGCGCCGCGGCCCGCGCATCGTCTATCGGACCGCACGGGTCCGCGATGCCGCCGACCAGGCCGAGGTCTTTCACCACGCCGTGATGCAGGGCGCCGCGGGTCACTACACCCTGGCCGAGCGAGAGGCCTGGGCGATGGTCCTGCCCCGCGACGCCAGCGCCTGGTCGGCGCGCCAGGCGCTGTTCACCACCCTGGTGGCCGACTGCGAGGGGCGCTGCGTGGGCTTCCTCGAGCTGGATGCGACCGCGGGACGGATCGAGACCCTCTATGTCTGGCCGTCGCTGGGCCGGCGCGGCATCGGCGCGACCCTGCTGATGCACGCCGAGCGGATGCTGCTGGAGCAGGGGGTGGGCCTGGCCCGGGTCGAGGCCAGCGCCGTGCTGGCGCCCGGCCTGCAGCGTCGGGGATGGACCCGGCTCGGCGACGACTGGGTCGAGCGCGGCGGCGAGCGGCTGTTTCGCCAGCGCCTGGAGAAGCGCCTGGTCGCCGTGGAGACCTGAGGCCGCCGCGCGGCCGGGTCAGCCCGGCTGGTCGATGAAGCGCATCGACAGGTCGATGGCCTTCAGGTCCTTGGTCAGGGCGCCGCTGGAGATGCAGTCGACGCCGGTCTCGGCGATGGCGCGCAGGGTGGTCTCATCGACGTTGCCCGAGGCCTCGAGGGTGGCGCGCCCCGCGGTGCGGGCGACCGCCTCGCGCATGTCGTCGAGGCTGAAGTTGTCGAGCATGATCACGTCGGCGCCGGCGGCCAGCGCCAGGTCGAGCTCCTCGAAGGTCTCCACCTCGACCTCCACCGGCAGGTCCCGGGCGATGTCCCGGGCCTCCTTCACCGCCGCCTCGATCCCCCCGCAGGCGGCGATGTGGTTCTCCTTGATCAGGAAGGCGTCATGGAGGCCGATGCGGTGGTTGTGGCCGCCGCCACAGGTCACCGCGTACTTCTGCGCCAGGCGCAGGCCGGGCAGGGTCTTGCGGGTATCGAGCAGGCGCACCCCGGTGCCCGCGAGCAGGTCCACGTAGTGGCGGGTGCGGGTCGCCGTGGCCGAGAGGGTCTGCAGCAGGTTGAGCGCGGCGCGCTCGCCGGTGAGCAGGCTGCGCGCCGGGCCCTCCAGCTCGAGGAAGGCCTGGCCGGGGTCGAGACGGTCGCCGTCGGCGGCCCGCCAGTGCAGGCGGACCCGCGGGTCGAGCCGACGGAAGAGCTCGTCGACCCAGGCCACGCCGCAGAGGATGGTGGCCTCGCGAGTGATCACCCGCGCGTGGGCCGTCTGCTTCTCGGGGATCAGCTGGGCGGTGATGTCGCCGGGGCCGACGTCCTCGGCCAGCAGCCGGGCGGCACTGTCACGGATCTCTTCGGCAAGGGCGTCCTGGTAATGCATGGCGGGTCCATCTCTGTGCGGGGAAGCTTGAGCGGGCCATTATAGGGGAAACCCATGCATCCACGTCAGGGAAAAACCATGCGCATCGACGACGGCTGGCTGGCCCAGGCCCGACGACTTCCCTCGCCCAACCAGGACGATCGCCCGCAAGGGGAGGTCTCGCTGCTGGTGCTGCACTCGATCAGCCTGCCGCCGGGGGAGTTCGGCGGCGAGCACATCGAGCGGCTCTTCACCAACCGGCTCGATCCCGACGCCCACCCCTTCTTCGCTGCGATCGCCGACCTGCGCGTCTCGGCCCACCTGCTGATCCGCCGCGACGGGGAGTGCGTGCAGTTCGTGCCCTTCGAGGCCCGCGCCTGGCACGCCGGCCGCTCCCGCTGGCGCGATGGGCCCATCGCGCGCCGGGCGCTGAACGACTTCGCCGTGGGGATCGAGCTGGAGGGCGACGAGGTGTCGCCCTATACCGGCGCCCAGTACCGGGCCCTGGCGCGCGCCACGGCGGCGCTGCTGTCGCGCTACCCGGCGCTTACGCCTGAACGCATCACCAGCCATGCCCGGGTGGCTCCGCTGCGCAAGAGCGACCCCGGTCCCGCCTTCGACTGGGCCTACTTCCGCCAGGCGCTCGGTCGGGAGCTCGGTCATGAACGTGGTCAGGAGCTTGGAAAAATACGTACTTAGGCACCCAGTCGGTCGCCTTGGGCCCTCGGCGACGGTGCCGGGGGGGCTGTCGGGGGTAGTCCTCCTACAACGCCGCGCCACCGGCGGGAGAGGAGGAGCCCAAGGGGCGAAAAACTCCCTAAGGGCCTACGCTGCGGTGCAATATATGTTTATGAAAAATATTTCCACTCTATCTTGAATTGGCAGGGACCAGCGTTTACGGTATCTTCGCGCCATCAACAAGGCACCCTGTACATTGTCTTGTAAAACAACTACAGGCCTGACGCGATGGGGCGCCAACCCCGATCATGAGTGTCATTCTGCCCCTCTCGGGGCTGTAGTTCCCCACCGTCATTCGGAGAGACGTCTATGAGTCTGGAAACAAGAGAAGATCTCGATCCGGTCGAAACCACGGAATGGTTGGATTCCCTGGAGTCGGTCCTGGATCGCGAGGGCGAGGATCGTGCCCGATACCTGATGACTCGCCTGGCCGATCGGGTGCGGCGTGACGGCATGCAGGTGCCCTTCTCGGTGACGACCCCGCATCGCAACACCATTCCGGTGCACCGCGAGGCGCCGATGCCGGGCGACCTTTTCATGGAACGTCGCATCCGCTCACTGATTCGCTACAACGCCATCGCCCAGGTGATCCGCAACAACCGCGCCAACCCGGGCCTGGGCGGGCACATCGCCAGCTTCATGTCGGCGGCGACCCTGTATGACGTGGGCTTCAACCACTTCTTCCGCGCCCCGAACGGCGACTTCGAGGGCGACCTGGTCTACATCCAGGGTCACGTGGCGCCGGGCGTCTACGCCCGCGCCTACCTGGAGGGCCGCCTCACCGAAGACCAGATGGACAAGTACCGCCAGGAGGTGGACGGCGACGGCCTCTCGTCCTACCCGCACCCCTGGCTGATGCCGGACTTCTGGCAGTTCCCCACGGTATCCATGGGCCTCGGCCCCATCCAGGCCATCTACCAGGCCCACGTGATGAAGTACCTGGATTCCCGTGAGCTCAAGAACATGCACGATCGCAAGATCTGGTGCTTCATGGGCGACGGCGAGTGCGACGAGCCGGAGTCCCTCGGCGCGATCCACTTGGCCAGCCGTGAGAAGCTCGACAACCTGATCTTCGTCATCAACTGCAACCTGCAGCGCCTCGACGGCCCGGTCCGCGGCAACTCGCGGATCATGGACGAGCTCGAGGGCGTCTTCCGCGGCGCCGGCTGGAACGTGCAGAAGGTGGTCTGGGGCCGCCTGTGGGATCCGCTCTTCGAGAAGGACACCAAGGGCATCCTGCAGAAGCGCATGGACGAGGCGGTCGACGGCGACTACCAGAACTACAAGGCCAACGGCGGCGCCTACACCCGGGAGCACTTCTTCGGGAAGTACCCGGAGACCGCCGAGATGGTCAAGGACATGTCCGACGAGGACATCTGGAAGCTCAACCGTGGCGGCCACGACCCGTTCAAGGTCTACGCGGCGTACCACGAGGCGACCCAGAACGCCAACGGCCGTCCCACCGTGATCCTGGCGCACACCGTCAAGGGCTACGGCATGGGCGGCGGCGACGGCGAGGCCGCCAACGAGGCGCACCAGGTCAAGACCATGGAGTACGAGGCGCTCAAGCGCTTCCGCGACCGCTTCGGCATCCCGCTCACCGACGAGCAGCTCAAGGAGGTGCCGTACTACAAGCCCGAGGACGACTCCCCGGAGCTCAAGTACATGCACCTGCAGCGCGAGCGCCTTGGCGGCTACCTGCCGAGCCGGCGCAACGACTTCGAGTCGCTGCCGATCCCGGCCCTGGAGGACAAGACCTTCGCCTCCCAGATGGGCGGCTCCAAGGGGCGCGAGGTCTCCACCACCATGGCCTTCGTGCGCGTCCTGAACGGCCTGGTCAAGGACAAGCAGATCGGCAAGCGGGTGGTACCGATCATCCCCGACGAGGCGCGCACCTTCGGCATGGAGGGCATGTTCCGCCAGCTCGGCATCTACACCTCGGAAGGGCAGAAGTACGAGCCGGTCGACAAGGGCCAGATCATGTTCTATCGCGAGGATCAGAAGGGCCAGATCCTCGAGGAGGGCATCACCGAGGCCGGCGCCATGTCGGCGTGGATCGCCGCCGCCACCTCCTACTCGAACAACGCCACGACCCTGCTGCCGTTCTACGTCTACTACTCGATGTTCGGCTTCCAGCGCATCGGCGACCTGGCCTGGGCCGCCGGCGACATGCAGGCCCGCGGCTTCCTGGTCGGCGGCACCGCCGGTCGCACCACCCTGAACGGC
The DNA here is from genome assembly GCF_009363755.1 of Halomonas sp. THAF5a. NCBI lineage: Bacteria > Pseudomonadati > Pseudomonadota > Gammaproteobacteria > Oceanospirillales > Halomonadaceae > Halomonas > Halomonas sp. THAF5a. The sequence continues at coordinate 636,724 of NZ_CP045417.1, forward strand.
GAGGGGCTGCAGCACCAGGACGGCCACAGCCACCTGCAGGCGTCGATGATCCCGAACTGCCGCAGCTACGACCCGACCTACGCCCATGAGGTCGCGGTGATCGTCCAGGACGGCCTGAAGCGTATGTTCACCGACAAGGAGAACTGCTTCTACTACCTGACGGTGATGAACGAGAACTACGAGCAGCCGGCGCTCGAGGAAGTGCCCGCCGAGGACATCATCAAGGGCATGTACCTGCTGCGCGAGACCCAGGGCAAGAAGGGCCGCGTGCAGCTGATGGGCTGCGGCACCATCCTGCGCGAGGTCGAGGCCGCCGCCGAGATGCTCGCCGAGGAGTGGGGCGTGGGCGCCGATATCTGGAGCGTCACCAGCTTCAACGAGCTGCGTCGCGAGGCCCTGGAGATCGACCGCCAGGCCTTCATCAACCCCGAGGCCGAGGTGGGCAAGCCCCACGTCACCGCCTGCCTGGAGGGTCGCGAGGGTCCGGCCATCGTCTCCACCGACTACATGAAGCTGTTCGCCGACCAGGTCCGCGCCTGGGTGCCGACCGACTACCATGTACTGGGCACCGACGGTTACGGCCGCTCCGACACCCGCGAGAAGCTCCGTCACTTCTTCGAGGTCGACCGTCGCTTCGTCACCGTGGCCGCGCTCAAGGCGCTGGCCGACCGCGGCGAGCTGGATCGCAAGGTCGTCGGCGAGGCGCTCAAGAAGTACGGCATCGATCCGGCCAAGCCCAACCCGCTTGCGGTGTGAGGCGTCGCCCGAGCGATTCGGTGACATGGCGGGCCCGCGGGCCCGCCCCCGTCAAGAGTTTGAAGGAGCGCGACCTTGAGTAGCGAAATCATCAAAGTTCCGGACATCGGTGGTGATACCGATGTCGAGATCATCGAGATCGCGGTGGCCGAGGGCGACGTCATCGCCCCCGAGGACACCCTGATCACGCTGGAGTCCGACAAGGCCAGCATGGACGTGCCGGCGCCCAAGGGTGGCAAGGTGCTGAAGGTCCTCGTCAAGGAGGGCGATACCGTCTCCGAGGGCGACGACATCGTCGAGATCGAGGCCGAGGGCGGCGGCGACGCCGATGCCGGTGGCCAGGAAGAGGCCGAGCCGGCTTCCGAGCCCGAGCAGGCCGCCGAGCCGGCGCCCGCGCCGGAGAAGCCCGCGGCCAAGAGCGGCGGCGGCACGCAGACCGTGGAGATCAAGGTGCCCGACCTCGGCGGCTCCGCCGACGTCGAGATCATCGAGGTGGCGGTGGCCGAGGGCGACCGGGTCGATGTCGAAGACACCCTGATCACCCTGGAGTCCGACAAGGCCTCCATGGACGTGCCGAGCCCCCAGGGCGGCAAGATCGTCAGCCTGACCGTCAAGGAGGGCGATACCGTCTCCGAGGGCGACGTCATCGGCACCATGGAGGTGGAAGGCGAAGGCGGCGGTGAGGCCGCGCCCGCCGAGTCGGCGCCTGCGCCGGCCCAGAGCGCCCCCGAGGCCCCGGCCGAGGAAGAGCCGGTCAGCACCGGCGGCGCACCGGAGCGCAAGGAGGTCCGCGTGCCGGACCTCTCCGGTTCCGCCGACGTGCCGATCATCGAGATCGCCGCCAGCGCCGGCGACGAGGTCGACGAGGAGGATCCGCTGATCACCCTGGAGTCCGACAAGGCCTCCATGGACGTGCCCAGCCCCTACAAGGGCAAGCTGCTCGAGCTGACCGTCAAGGAGGGCGATACCGTCTCCGAGGGCGACCTGATCGGCTATATCGAGGTGGCCGGCACTCCGGTGGCCGGCACTCCGGTGGCCGGCACTCCGGTGGCCGGCAGCAAGCCCGTGGCCCAGCCGGCGGCGACGGCGCCCGAGCAGAAGGCGGAGCAGCCGTCTCAGAAGGCTGAGGCTCCGGCCGCCAAGGCCTCCGGCACCCCCGCCGGCTCGCCGAGCCCCGAGGCGCAGATGGCCGCCCACAAGCCGCGCGACGGCAAGCTGGTGCACGCCGGTCCGGCGGTGCGCATGCTGGCCCGCGAGCTGGGCGTCGACCTGGGGCTGGTCACGCCCAGCGGCCCCAAGGAGCGCGTGCTCAAGGAGGACGTCCACGCCTACGTCAAGCAGGTCATGGAACGCCAGGCCCAGGCGCCCGCCGCGGCGGCCCCGGCCGCCGCCGGCGGCGGCATCCCGCCGATCCCGGACCAGGACTTCAGCCAGTTCGGCGAGGTGGAAGAGAAGCCCATGGGCCGCCTGATGAAGATGGGCGCCACCAACCTGCACCGCAGCTGGGTCAACCTGCCCCACGTCACCCAGTTCGACGAGGCGGACATCAGCGAGCTGGAGGCCTTCCGCAAGTCGATGAAGGCCGAGGCCGAGGCCCAGGGCGCCAAGCTCACGCCGCTGCCCTTCCTGATCAAGGCCTGCGCCTTCGCGCTGCGCAAGTACCCGCAGTTCAACGTCAGCCTGAAGAGCGACGGCGAGACGGTGGTGCACAAGAAGTACGTGCACATCGGCATCGCCGTGGACACCCCGGACGGCCTGATGGTGCCGGTGATCCGCAACGCCGACCGGAAGTCGCTGATCGAGCTGGCCAAGGAGTCGGTGGAGCTGGCCGGCAAGGCGCAGTCGAAGAAGCTCAAGCGCGACGAGATGACCGGCGGCTGCTTCACCATCTCGAGCCTGGGCTCCATCGGCGGCACCGCCTTCACACCGATCGTCAACGCCCCGGAGGTCGCCATCCTCGGCATCTCCAAGGCGCAGATGAAGCCGGTATGGGACGGCGCGGCCTTCCAGCCGCGGCTGATGATGCCGCTGAGCCTCTCCTACGACCACCGGGCGGTCAACGGCGCGGATGCCGCGCGCTTCACCGCCTTCCTGGGACAGGTGCTCACGGATATCCGTCGCCTGCTGCTGTAAGACGCACCGCGTCCGCCCTGCGCGAGCCGGGCGGATGCGATGCGCATTCGCCCCACGCAACGGCGCCGCAAGGCGCCGTTGGTGTTTTCCGGGGGGCGTGACACACGAGGGCGACCAAAGTGCAACTCGGCCACAGTCACTTGATGCCACACTCTTTTTTCCTGTCCTGGCAGGAAGAATCGAGCCCCGTCGCTTGTCTGGGCCGGGCGGCGCGGTTATCGTTCGCTTCTTACTTTTCTTCACCTCTTCGCAACACACATTTCCAAGGAGCAGTCAGATGCGTTTGATCCTGTTGGGGGCCCCGGGTGCCGGCAAGGGTACTCAGGCCCAGTTCATCTGCGAACGGTTCAACATTCCGCAGATCTCCACCGGCGACATGCTGCGCGCCGCGGTGAAGGAGGGCAGCGAGCTGGGGCTCAAGGTCAAGGAGATCATGAACAGCGGCGGCCTGGTGTCCGACGACATCATCATCGCCCTGGTCAAGGAGCGCATCAGCCAGCCCGACTGTGCCAACGGCTTCCTCTTCGACGGCTTCCCGCGCACCATCCCGCAGGCCCAGGCCATGCGCGATGCCGAGGTGAGGATCGACCATGTGCTGGAGATCGCCGTCGATGACGAGGAGATCGTCAAGCGCCTGGCCGGCCGCCGCGTCCACCCGGGCTCCGGTCGCGTCTACCACCTCGAGTACCAGCCGCCCAAGGAGGAGGGCAAGGACGATGTCACCGGCGAGGCGCTGATCCAGCGCGACGACGACCGGGAATCCACGGTGCGCAACCGCCTGGCGGTCTACCACGAGCAGACCGCGCCGCTGGTCGACTACTACCAGCAGTGGGCCAAGGAAGCCCCCGAGGCGGCCCCGGCCTACCATCGGGTCGAGGGCGTGGGCAGCATCGACGACATCACCGGCCAGGTGATCGAGGCCCTCGAGGGCTGAGCCCCGGCCGCGTCTCCCCGTGCTTGGCACGTCGCCGAAGGCCCGCATTCGCGGGCCTTCGTCGTTGGCGGCGTCGCGCGTATAATGCGGCGACACTTCCGCCACGACGTGATGCCCCATGCCGATCCTGCTGGCCCTGGACGCTTCCTCGAGCGCCTGTTCCGCCGCCCTGCTGCGCCGTCGCGACGGCCACGCCGACGAACTGATCTCCCGCTTCGCCCTGACCCCGCGGGAGCACACCCGACGCCTGCTGCCGATGGTCGACGAGGTGCTCGCCGAGGCGGGCCTCGCGGCCTCGGCGCTCGACGCCGTGGCCTACGGCCGAGGGCCGGGCTCCTTCACCGGGCTGCGCATCGCCGCCGGGGTCGCCCAGGGGCTCGCCTTCGGCCTCGACCGCCCGATGGTCGGCGTCTCGACCCTCGAGGCGCTGGCCCTGGGCGGACACCGCCGCCACCACTACCGCCGACTGATCACCGCCCTGGATGCTCGCATGGGGGAGATCTACGTGGCCGCCTGGCAGTGTCGCGACGGCCGCGTGGAGCCGCTCAGCGATGAGGCGGTGATGCCGCCCTCGCGGCTGCGCCTGCCCGCCCTCGAGGACGCTAGCCAGGGCAACGCCGACTGGATCGGCATCGGCTCCGGCTGGGGCCTCCGCGAGCAGATGCGCGTCGAGGTGCAGGCGGGGCTCAGCCTCTGCCTGCCCGAGGTCGAGGCCGAGGCCGCCGACATGGCGCTGCTGGCCATGGACGCGCTGGCGCGGGGCGAGGCCCGCCCGGCCCACGAGGTGCAGCCGGTCTACCTGCGTGACCAGGTCGCCTGGCAGAAGAGCCGATGAGCGCCGTCGCGGTTCGCGACCCGGCCCTCCATCCGCTGGCCCGGCGGTGGGGACTGCCCATGGCCGATGACGCCGGGGAGGCCGAGAGCGACGGCGACACCCTGACGCTGGCCCGCCAGGACGATCGCCTGGTGCTGGCCGGCGACCCGCGCCGCTACGGCCACCCCCTGGCGGTGGACTTCGTCGGCGGGCGCGCCGCCCACCGGCGACGCTTCGGCGGCGGTCGCGGCCAGCTCATCGCCCGGGCCTGCGGCCTGGCCAAGGGCGTCACGCCCTCGGTGGTGGACGCCACCGCGGGGCTCGGTCGCGACGCCTTCGTGCTGGCGAGCCTGGGCGCCGAGGTGCTGCTGGTGGAGCGGGTCGCGGCGATCGCCGCGCTCCTCGAGGACGGCCTGGCGCGGGCCCTGGCCGACCCCGAGACCCGCGAGATCGCCGCGCGCATGCGCCTGGCCCACGGCGATGCCGGCCGCGAGCTGGCGAGCCTGGTGGCGGGCGCCGGCGTGGCCCCCGAGGTGATCCACCTCGATCCGATGTTCCCCCACCGCGACAAGTCGGCGCTGGTCAAGAAGGAGATGCGCCTCTTCCGCACCCTGGCCGGCGACGACGCCGATGCCCCGCGGCTGCTCGAGGCGGCGCTGGACGTGGCGAGCCACCGGGTGGTGGTCAAGCGCCCGCGCAAGGCGCCGCCCCTGGCGGGCCCGCCGCCGCGCCACGTCATCGAGGACAAGACCAGCCGCTACGACCTCTACGTGCATCGCCGCCTGGGCGCCTGACCCCGGCCCCCGCCGCTCGGCCCGCGTCCCTCACCCATCACGCCTCATCCTGGCGGCTGACCAGCTGCAGGCGGTGGCGCAGCGCCGGGTCGAACAGCGCCCGGCTTTGCTCGGCCGCCTCGCGCAGCGTCGCGTCGAAGGTCAGGCGACCGTCGTCGACGCTGAGCCACTCGCCGGTCGCGAGGCTCTCCACCAGGCCGGTGAAGAGCCGCGCGTCGAAGAACTCCGGGGCGTCGCGGCCCGAGAGCAGGGCCAGCCGTTCGGCCAGCAGCCGGCTGCGCGCGGCGAGCCCCTCGGCGGTGAAGTGCCCCGAGGGCTCGCTCAACAGCACCGAGAGCAGCAGGTAGCCGCGCTCCAGCGAGGGCTGCATCAGTGCGCCCAGCATGTCGAGCTGCTCCCCGGCCGACAGCGACTCCCGGGGCCGTCGCCAGGCGTCGCCCTCGCGCTCCAGCAGGCCCTCTGCCGCCAGCGCCTCGAGCATGGCGGCCAGATCCATGGAGAGTGCCGGCGCGGGGGCGATGGCGAACTCCCGGGCCAGTATCGGCCAGCCGGGGGCGAGCAGGGCGGTGAGCGTCTCCAGGCGATGGCGGGCCTGGTGTCGGAAGGCGAAGGCCGTGAGGCCGGCCAGCGCGAAGAGGTGCAGGACGTTGTTGCGGTACCAGCCCAGCAGCCCGGCCTGGCGCTCGTCGGCGACGATGATGTCGCCCAGCGGATGGGGGTGACGACCGATCATGCCGAGGGCCTCGACCCGGGCGATCCACGCCTCGGGCGAGCCCGGCGGCAGGCTCGCGTCGCGCCCGCCCGGCCGGCGCCGCTGCAGGGCCACCAGCCGTTCCAGCTGCCGGGCCAGCAGCCCGGCCTCGATGGCACGGTGGGGCGTGGCCAGCAGCACCAGGGCCACCAGGTTGACCGGATTGAGCGCGGCGGCGGCGTTGATGCGCTGGGCGAGGGTCTCACCGAGGGCCGGCACCACCCGGGGGAGCCAGGTCGGGCGGGGCGATGCGAGGTCGTCGCGCCAGCCCGGCATCCTGGCATCCAGGAAGGCGGCGAGCGACAGCGGTTCGCCGACGTTCACGTCCACCCGCCCGTGGGACTGGCGCAGTCGGCGGGTCACGCCGAGCAGGGCCAGCGGCGACTCCTTGCGCTTCTCGGCCCCGCGCAGCTCGCGCTGGTAGCTGGCGTTCTCGAGTATGCGCTCGTAGCCGAGGTAGACGGGCACGAAGACGATGTCCCGGCCGCCCTCCCGATGGCTGCGCAGGAAGGAGCGCAGGGTCATGGCGAGCATCCCCGGTCGGGCCGGCAGCTGGCGGCCACTGCGCGAGCGGCCGCCCTCCATGAAGTACTCCAGCGGGTGGCCCCGGGACAGCAGGCGGTGCAGGTACTCGTTGAACACCGCGGCATAGAGGCGGTTGTCGCGGAAGCTCCGACGCATGAAGAAGGCGCCGCCGCGGCGCAGCAGCGGGCCGACCAGCGGCATGTCGAGGTTGCGCCCGGCGGCGATGTGCGGCGGCATCAGTCCCTCGCGGTAGAGCGCGTAGGAGAGCAGCAGGTAGTCGATGTGGCTGCGGTGGCAGGGCACGTAGACCAGGGTATGCTCGCCGGCCAGCGCCTTGACCCGCGCCAGGCCGCGCACCTCGACGCCGTCGTAGAGGCGGTGCCAGAGGCGCCGCAGGGCGCCGGCCATGAAGCGCATGACCGGGTAGGTCATGTCGGAGGCGATCTCCCGACCGTAGCGTCGGGCGCGCCGGGCGATCCGCGCTCGCGGCGTCGTCTCCGCCGTGGCGACCTCGCCGATGGCGCGCTGCACCTCGGCGCTGGCCACCACCCCGTCGATCAGGGTGCGCCGATGGGAGAGGTCGGGGCCCAGCACCCGGGTGCGGGTGCGCCGGAAATGCCCGCGCAGCAGCCGGGCCAGCTTGCGGTTGGTGAGCGCCGGGTCGCGCGGGTCATCGAGCTCGGAGAGGCGCAGCGGCGCGCCGAACTGCACCTCCACGTCGCGCCCGTTGACCGCCACCGAGAGCAGGCGACGCAGCCGGCCGGTGAGTCGCCAGCTGTCGGCGGCCAGCAGGTGCCAGAAGCCGAAGCGCTTGCCCGGGGCACGCCCCCAGAAGACGCTCATCGGGACCAGCTGCACGTCCTGCGCGGGGTCGCGGCGGTACTGCTCGATCAGCGGCTGGAAGGGGGCCGTTGGCCGCCGCCCACGGCGCCACAGGCGACGCCCCGGGGCGGGCAGCGCCAGGCAGGCGGGCGGGTTCAGCTGGCCCACGCGGCGCCGGCCACCGGCCCCGGGCAGACCGTGGGCCAGGGCCAGGGTCTCGAGCAGCAGGGTGTCGGAGAGCGCCGGGCGCGACAGCACGTAGAGCACCGGCAGCGTCGGCTCCAGCGGCAGCGCCTCGGGGGCGGGCTCGATCAGCCGGGTCTGGGTCCAGCGCCGCACCAGCGGCGTGAGCGCCGCGCGACGCGCGCCGGCGAGCATGCGTGCAAGGCCCATCCGTCTGCCTCGGCCGGAAATGAGTCGTCAGTATAGCGGTCCTCGCCCCGGCGGGCAGCGGGCGCCCTTTCCTCCGGGCGGTAAACATGCGTCAATGCCGGTAGGTGCTCGACAGGGAGGGAGCCATGGACGGCATGTGGCGAGACGGCAATCACTTCGCGCTGCTGCCCGAGGCGGCACGCTTCCTGCCGGCGATGTTCGAGGCCGTCGACCGGGCGCGCCACTTCGTGCTGATCGAGCTCTACCTGATGGAGACGGGCCGGCTGGCCTCGGCCCTCAGCGCGTCGCTGCTGCGGGCCGCCGAACGCGGGGTCTCGGTGATGCTGCTGCTCGACGGCTATGGCGCCATGGGCCTCGACGAGGCCGAACGCCGGCGGCTGGAGGCTGGCGGAGTGGCGCTGCGCTTCTTCAATCCGCTGGGGTTCGAGTCACCGGTGCGCAATCTCACCCGGGACCACCGCAAGCTGGTGGTGGTCGATGGCGTCGAGGCCTTCACCGGCGGCTTCGGCGCCGTGGACGAGTTCCTGGATGCCTGGTACGAGGTCGCGGTGCATATCGAGGGGCCGGTGGTCGCCGACTGGGTGCGGCTGTTCTGCAGCGTGTGGGACTCGCCGCTGAGTCGCGGGCCCGGTGCCGCCTCGCTGGTGCGCGGGATCGAGCTCTCGCCCTACCGCGACGACGGCTTTCACGGCATGCGCGGGCGCGTGGTGTGGGGGCAGGGGTATCGCTACCAGGCGATCCGCCACTCCCTGCATCGGCGGGTCTCGGCGGCCGAGCGGCGGATGTGGATCTGCACCCCCTACTTCGTGCCGACCCTCACCCTGCGCCAGCGTCTGGTGCGGGCGGCGCGCCGCGGCGTCGATGTGCGGCTGCTGCTGCCCGGCAAGACCCACGACCATCCCGGCGTGCGCTATGCCGGGCAGCGCTTCTACGGCCGCATGCTGCGCGCCGGGGTGCGCATCTTCGAGTTCCAGCCCACCTTCATCCACGCCAAGTTCTCGCTGGTCGACGACTGGGTCAGCCTCGGCTCCTGCAACTTCGACCACTGGAGCCTGCAGTGGAACCTGGAGGCCAACCAGGAGGTGGACGATGCCCGCTTCGCCGCCCGGGTCGCCGAGCTGTTCGAGCGCAACTTCGCCACCAGCGAGGAGATCGATCCCGCGGCCTGGGCCCGCCGGCCCCGCTGGCAGCGCCTCAAGGAGTGGCTGTTCGGCCTGGTCGACGGCCTGCTGACGCGATTACGGTAGTGACAAGTGACAAGTGACAAGTGACAGGCTGACGTACTTGCTCCTTGCTCCTTGCTACTGCTGCTCGGCGTTTACCGCTTACCCTTGCCCTTGCCCTTGCCGCGACCGGCGGGTGCCTTGCGCCGGGGCTTGGGCTTGGGGGTCTCCGGCGGGACGCGATAGTGCAGGTAGAGGTCGAGCACGAGCTCCGGCAGCTGGGCGACCAGGCTCTCCAGCCGCGCGCCGTCGCCGGCCAGCTCGGCCATGTCGGGCTCGTCCTCGAACAGCCCCGAGAGCAGCATGAAGGGCAGCAGCAGGGTGGCGGCGGCCTCCTCGTCGTCGTCGAACCAGGCGGCCTCGTCGAGGAACACGCCCTCCATGAAGCCGGCGCACCAGTCGCCGATCGGGGTCTCCTCGGGGGCCAGCTCGCCGAGTTCGAGCTCGAAAGGGAGTTCCGGTAGCCCGCCGCCCTCCAGCACCTCGATGGCGTTGGCGCGCAGGCGCTCCAGCAGCCCGAGGACCGCCTCGCGCTCGGCGTCGTCCTCGAAGGTCGGCTCGCCGTGGAAGAGCTCGGCGACCCAGGTCGCCGCCGGCACGTCGCGCGGGGCCACCGCCAGCGCCACCAGGAAGCCATGGGCGCCGATCAGGTCCAGGGCATCGGCGTCGACGCGCTCGGAGTCGAGGAAGTCGTCCAGCAGGTCGAGCTCCTGGTCCTCGAGCAGCGGCTGGGGGAGGGGCGTTTCGGCATCGGACATGACGGCTCTCGCAGGGAAACGGTGAAGGGTGGGCCGGCGTCGAGCTTCGGACCTCGCGTGTCGAGCGCCGGGCTTGTCGCCTCGCGACAGACCGGCCATTCTAGCATCCCATGACGGCTCCCGCGCTTCCCGCCCCCGACCCTGAGCGGATCGCCGCCCTCGACGGTGACGCCCTGCACCGCGCCCTGCATGAGCGGGTCGAGGCGGCCTGGCGGCTCTGTCGCGAGGTGCACCCGGCCCTGCCGCGCCCGCGGGTGTGGCTGGACCTGCGCGGCCGCTCGGCCGGCCAGGCCCATTTCGGGCGCGGCGGGCTGCGCTTCAATCCGGTGCTCCTCGACGAGAACCGCCTCGCCTTCCTGGTCGAGGTGGTGCCTCACGAGATGGCCCACTGGCTGGTCCACCACCTCGAGGATGGCCCCCGGGCGCGCCCCCACGGCCGCGAGTGGCAGACCGTGATGCGCCGGCTCTTCGGCCTGGCTCCTCGTACCACCCACCGCTTCGATACCGGGCGCGCGAGCCCCGCTCCCTACCGCTACCGCTGCGCCTGCCGCGAGCACGGCTTCACGGCACGTCGCCATGCGCTGGCCCGCCGCGGCAGCCGCTATCGCTGTCGGCAGTGCGCTCAGACCTTGGTCTATTGCGGTCTGGCGACGCTTGAAAAACCCGTTTAAGTCATTGTTCTATAAAAGAAATTTGATCATACCAATGTCTAAGGGGAAGGCCGCGTCGGGACGTATATGCTTGAGGCAGTTTTATGGAGTCGGCCCGTCCAACAACAACGCGGCCGGCATCATCCACCCGGAGGGCGCATCCTCCCGGAGAGAGGCATATTCATGACCGAGCATCAGAACGTCTACCCGGTAAGCGACGACTTCGCCGCCAAGGCCAACGCCGACAAGGCCACCTACCAGGCCATGTACCGGCAGTCGGTCGACGACCCACAGGGGTTCTGGGGCGAGCAGGCCAAGCGCCTCGACTGGTTCAAGGCGCCCACCAAGATCAAGCACACCTCCTTCGACGCCCACAACGTGGACATCCGCTGGTTCGAGGACGGCACCCTCAACGCCAGCGTCAACTGCCTCGACCGTCACCTCGAGACTCGCGGCGACCAGCCGGCGATCATCTGGGAGGGCGACGATCCCCAGGACGACAAGACCCTCACCTACCGCGAGCTCTATGAGCAGACCTGCCAGCTGGCCAACGGCCTGAAGGCGCTCGGGGTCGGCAAGGGCGACGTGGTCACCCTCTACATGCCGATGATCCCCGAGGCCGCCATGGCGATGCTGGCCTGCGCCCGCATCGGCGCGGTCCACTCGGTGGTATTCGGCGGCTTCTCGCCGGATGCCGTGGCCCAGCGCGTGATCGGCGCCCAGTCCAAGCTGATCATCACCGCCGACGAGTCTGTGCGCGGCGGCAAGCAGGTGCCGCTCAAGGACAACGTCGATGCCGCCCTGACCCGCGACGGCACCGAGGTCTGCCAGAACGTGCTGGTGGTGAAGCGCACCGGCGGCGAGATCGACTGGAAGGAGGGCCGCGACGTCTGGTACGAGGACATCGTCGCCAAGCAGTCCACCGACTGCCCGGCCGAGGAGATGAACGCCGAGGACCCGCTGTTCATCCTCTACACCTCCGGCTCCACCGGGGCGCCCAAGGGCCTCAAGCACACCACCGGCGGCTACCTGCTGCACGCCTCCATGACCCATCGCTACGTCTTCGACTACCAGGACGGCGAGGTCTACTGGTGCACCGCCGACGTGGGCTGGGTCACCGGCCACAGCTACATCGTCTATGGCCCGCTGGCCAACGGCGGCACCACCCTGATGTTCGAGGGTGTGCCCAGCTACCCGACCCACGGCCGCATGGGCGAGGTCGTCGACAAGCACAACGTCAGCATCCTCTACACCGCCCCCACCGCGGTGCGGGCGCTGATGGCCCACGGCGACGACGTCATGGCCTCCAGCCAGCGCGACAGCCTGCGCCTGCTCGGCTCGGTGGGCGAGCCGATCAACCCCGAGGCCTGGGAGTGGTTCCATCGGGTGATCGGCAACGGCAAGTGCCCGATCGTCGACACCTGGTGGCAGACAGAGACCGGCGGCATCATGATCGCCCCGCTGCCCGGCGCCACCGACCTCAAGCCGGGCTCCGCGACCCTGCCGTTCTTCGGTGTGATGCCGGCGCTGGTCGACAACGAGGGCAATGAGCTCGAGGGCGCCACCGAGGGCAACCTGGTGCTCCTCGACTCCTGGCCGGGCCAGGCGCGCTCCATCTGGGGCGACCACGACCGCTTCGTGCAGACCTACTTCTCGACCTACAAGGGCATGTACTTCACCGGCGACGGCTGCCGCCGCGACGAGGACGGCTACTACTGGATCACCGGCCGCGTCGACGACGTGCTCAACGTCTCCGGGCACCGCATGGGCACCGCCGAGATCGAGTCCTCGCTGGTCGCCCACGAGGCGGTGGCCGAGGCCGCCGTGGTCGGCTTCCCCCACGACATCAAGGGGCAGGGTATCTACATCTACGTGACCCTGGCGGACGGCTTCGAGGAGAGCGACGAGCTCAAGAAGGAGCTGACCCAGTGGGTGCGCAAGGACATCGGGCCGATCGCCTCGCCGGACGTCATCCAGTGGGCGCCGGGGCTGCCCAAGACCCGCTCGGGCAAGATCATGCGCCGCATCCTGCGCAAGATCGCCGCCAACGAGTGCGACGGCCTGGGCGACACCAGCACCCTGGCCGATCCCTCGGTGGTCGATGACCTGATCGAGCATCGCGCCAACCGCTGACGTCGCCGTCCCGACGGGGCGTGCCACGACCGAGCCGGCCCCACGGGGCCGGCTTCTTCGTTGGGGGCGAGGCCCGGGGCCGGGTCGCCCCGGGCCTCGTTGGTGCCCGCCTCTTGGGCATCGCCCAGGCCATGGGGTAACATGCGATGACAAATCGAGAGAGCCCAGCGTGGCGGTCGTCGGTCCGCCGCTCGAGGAACCGGAGGAAGATCCATGGCCTTTGCCCAGAAATTCATCGTCGCCGATGACCATCCGCTGTTCCGTGCGGCCCTGACCCAGGCCCTGCGTCAGCTGGCGCCCCAGGCCGAGATCGTCGAATCCGATACCATGGAGGCCACCACCGACGTGGTCACCCGGCATCCCGATGCCGACCTGATCCTGCTGGACCTGCACATGCCGGGGGCCCACGGCTTCTCCGGCCTGATCCAGCTGCGCGGCCAGACCCCGGACATCCCGGTGGCGGTGGTCTCGGGCAGCGACGAGGTCCACGTGGTACGCCGGGCCATCGACTACGGCGCCTCGGGCTTCATTCCCAAGTCCTCGTCGCTGCAGCTGATCGCCGAGGCGGTGGGCGAGATCCTCGACGGCGAGGTGTGGCTGCCGGCCGAGATGGCCGAGGCGCTGGGCGAGGCCAACGAGGACGAGACCCGCTTCGCCGAGGCGATCGCCTCGCTGACCCCCCAGCAGTTCCGGGTGCTCAACATGCTCACCGAGGGGCTGCTCAACAAGCAGATCGCCTACGAGCTCAACGTCTCCGAGGCGACCATCAAGGCCCACGTCACCGCCATTCTCAGAAAGCTCGGCGTGCACTCCCGCACCCAGGCGGTGATCGCCGCCCAGAAGCTCGAGGTGGAGCCGCCGAAGGTGGAGTCCTGACCTTCGGTCAGGAGCCGTAAGAGCAGCGCTGAGCGCCTGGAAGCTTGAAGCCGAAACAAACACCGCCTCCGTGGTCTTGCCCCGGAGGCGGTGTCATTTGCGCTGTTTTCCAGCTTCCAGCTTCCAGCTTACCGCTAGCCGCGAGGCGCGCGGCTGGCCTGCAGGGTGCGGGTGAGCAGGGCACGCAGGGCGGCCGGGCGCACCGGCTTGAGCAGCAGCTGGTAGCCCGCGCGCTTGATCTCCTCGGCGACCTCCTCGGTGCGATCGGCGGTGATCACGATGCCCGGCACGTCCTTTTCCAGCCGCTCGCCGAGGGCCTCCAGGGCCATCAGCCCGGTGACCTCGTTGTCCAGGTGGTAGTCGGCGAGGATCGCGTCCGGGCCGCCGTCGAGGTGGCGCAGCACCGACTTGGCGCCGCCGATGGTGGTAGCGGTGAAGACCTCGCAGCCCCAGCCCGAGAGCATCGCCTTCATGCCCTCGAGGATCAGCGACTCGTTGTCGATGCACAGGATACGCGTGCCGTCGAGCTTGTTGCCGGCGCGCTTCGGCGCGGCGTCCTCGGCCTGCTGGGTCGCGGTGCGCGGCGCCACCGTCGGCACGCTGACGGAGAACATGGTGCCCAGCCCCTCCCGGGAGCGCACCCGGATGGGGTGGTCGAGCACCCGGGCCATGCGATCGGCGATGGAGAGCCCGAGCCCCAGGCCCTTCTCGCTCTCCTTGTGCCGGGTGGCCTGGTCGAGGCGCCGGAACTCCTGGAAGATCTCCGCCTGCTTGGCCTCGGGAATCCCCGGGCCCGAGTCCCATACCTCGATGGTGAGCCGGTCGCCGCGGCGCCGGCAGCCCAGCAGAACCCGGCCCGCCTGGGTGTAGCGGATGGCGTTCGACAGGAAGTTCTGGACGATGCGGCGCAGCATCTGGGGATCGCTGTCGACCCACTGGCCGGTCGGCACCACCACCAGGTCCAGGCCGCGCTCCTCGGCCATCACCGCGAACTCGGCGCGCAGCGGGCGGATGATATCGGCCAGGGCGAAGTGGCTGCGCCGCGGGGTCAGGGCGCCGGCATCGAGCTTGGAGATGTCGAGCAGGGTGCCGAGCAGCTCCTCGGCGGCCTGCAGGGAGTTGTCGATATGGCCGATGGTGCGCTTCATCTCCTCGGCGTCCATCTCCTGGGCCAGCGCCGAGGTGAAGAGCCGTGCGGCGTTGAGCGGCTGCAGCAGGTCGTGGCTGGCCGCGGCCAGGAAGCGCGTCTTGGAGGCGTTGGCGTCCTCGGCGAGCTGCTTGGCCTGGCGCAGGGCCTGCTCGGCCTCGGCACGCACCCGGTTCTCCTGGCGCAGCGCGGCGTTGGCCTCGGAGAGCGCCTGGGTGCGCTCGCGCACGCGCTCCTCGAGGGTCTCGTTGGTATCCTTCAGCGCGATCTCGGCGCGGCGGCGCTCGGTGATGTCCTGGTAGAGGGCGAAGAAGCCCAGGATCGCCCCGCTGTCGCCGAAGTGCGGGGTGTAGGTCACCAGCATGTAGCGCCGCGCCTCGCCGATCTGCAGCGAGACCTCGAAGTTGACCCGCTCGCCGGCCAGGGCCCGCTCGATCCAGGGCGCCCGCTCGCGGGCCATGTCCGGGGCGATCACCTCGTCGACGCGCTTGCCGATCACCGCGTTGCGGTCGATGTCGAAGGCCTGCTCGTAGGCGCGGTTGGTGAAGAGGTAGCGGCACTCCTTGTCGAAGTAGGCGATCAGCGCGGGGACGTTGTCCGTGTAGATGCGGATGTTGTTCTCCGAGCGGATCAACGCCTCCTCGATGCGCTTCTGCTGGGTGATGTCCTGGTAGGTGTAGACGAAGCCGCCGCCCGGCATGGGGTTGCCCTGAACCTCCAGCACGCTGCCGTCCTGGCGGTAGCGCACGTAGCGGTGGGGCTGGCCCTCGCGGATGTTGTCGATCAGCAGCCGCACGTGCTCCTCGGGGTCGCCGGGGCCGTACTCGCCGTTGTGGGCGTTGTAGCGGAAGATCTTGTCCATCGGCGCCCCGACCCGGATCAGGTGGTCGGGGAAGCGGAACAGCTCCAGGTAGCGCTGGTTCCAGACCACTAGGCGCAGGTTCTGGTCGACCACGCTGATGCCCTGGTTGATGTTCTCGATGGTGGCCTGCAGCAGGGCGCGGTTGAACTCCAGCACCTGGGAGGCCTCGTCGACGATGGAGATCACGTCGGAGATGCCGATGCCGCGACCCTGCAGGGCGGAGTTGACGACGATGCGCGCCGAGGAGGCGCCGAGCACCGAGGCCAGGAAGCGTTCGGTGAACTGGATGACGTCGATGGAGGCCCGGGTGTTGTCCTCCAGCGGCTTGCCGGTGCGCCGGGCGTAGTCGTCGAAGGCGCGGCTCACCTGGCCGGCGCCGAGGAAGCGCTCGCACAGCACCTTGAGGTCGCCCACGGTGGTGGCGCCGGTCCAGGGGCGATTCACCGAGGTCTGGCGGGTCTCGACGCTGTCGACGAACAGCGAGGCCTGGATGCGCTCGACCACTCGCTGCGGGGTCATCTGGGAGACGAAGATGTAGCAGAAGAGGTTCACCCCCAGCGAGAGCATCACGCCGTGGGTGAAGCTGTCGCCGACGTTGAGGCCGAACAGCGAGGTGGGGGCGAGCCAGGCGATATTCAGCGGGCCGCCGTCGGCCCAGTCGACCGGCAGCACGCCGGTGCCGATCATGGTCGGCATCAGCAGGCTGTAGGCCCAGATGGCGAAGCCGGCGTTCATGCCGACGATGACCCCGAGGCGGTTGCCGCGCTTCCAGTAGAGGCCGCCGATCAGCGCCGGGGCGAACTGCGCCGCGGCGGCGAACGAGAGCATGCCGATGTTGGCCAGCGAGCTGAACTCGCCGATCATGTGGTAGACGCCGTAGGCCATCGCCAGGATCGCGGCGATGGTGATGCGCCGGGCGCGCAGCACCAGGCGGCCGTAGTCCCGGGGCTTGGTGTCGAACCAGCGCAGGCGGAACAGCGCCGGGATGACGATCTCGTTGGAGATCATGATCGACACCGCCACCGCGGCGACGATCACCATGCCGGTCGCCGCCGAGAAGCCGCCGATGAAGGTCAGCAGCGTCAGCCAGGCGTTGTCGGCCGCCATCGGCAGGGCGAGCACGTAGGTGTCGGGCTCGATGCGGCTCTCGGAGAAGACGGTCAGGCCGGCCGCGGCGATGGGGATGACGAAGAAGGCGAAGGCCAGCAGGTAGAGCGGGAAGAGCCAGCGCGCCTTGGTGGCGTCGTCGCGGTGGATGTTCTCGACCACGGCGACGTGGAACTGCCGGGGCAGGCAGAGGATCGCCAGCATGGCGAGCAGGGTCTGGGCCCAGAAGCTCTGGCCGAAGTCCTGGTCGGCGAGCTGGCGCTGCAGCTCGAGCTGGGTCTCGGCGCGGCCCAGCAGGTCGCCGAGGCCGTCGAACATGCCCCAGGTGACGTAGGCGCCCAGCGCCAGGAAGGCCACCAGCTTGACCAGCGACTCGAAGGCCACGGCGTGGATCAGCCCCTCGTGGTGCTCGGTGGCGTCGGTGTGGCGGGTGCCGAAGAGGATGGCGAAGGCCGCCATCACCAGCGCCACGTAGAAGGCGGTGTCGCCGAACAGCGGGGCCCGGGTGATGTCCGAGGCCGCGGTGATCACGCTGAAGGAGGTCGCGACCGCCTTCAGCTGCAGGGCGATGTAGGGCAGGGTGCCGATCAGCGCCACCAGGCTCGCGAAGGCCGCCAGCGACTGGGTCTTGCCGTAGCGCGAGGCGATGAAGTCGGCGATGGAGGTGACGTTCTGGTGCTTGGCGACGCGGATCATCTTGGCCAGCACCGGCCAGAACAGCAGCAGGGTAAGGATCGGCCCGACGAAGATGCTGGCGAAGGACCAGCCGGAGGTGGCGGCCTGGCCCACGGCGCCATGGAAGGTCCAGGAGGTGCAGTAGATGGCCAGCGCCAGGCTGTAGATCACCGGGCGGCGCCGGCTCGCCCCGTGCTGGCGGGCGTGGCGGTCGCCGCGCCAGGCGATGGCGAACAGCACCGTGATGTAGAGCAGCGAAACGACGATCAGCAGCCAGCCGGCGAACATGCACTCAACTCCCTTCCGAAGACGTCCATTCTAGGGCAGGGCCGCCGGGCGGCGCAGCCGTCGCGGGGTTCAGGCCCGTGAGCTCAGGCCTGTGGGCAGAGCACCCCATAGAGCGGGGTGGCGGCGTCCAGGCGGCGCATCGCCTCGGTGGCGGGCGTCCGCGCCTCGCCCTCCAGCGGCAGCATCTCCCGGGTCGCGCAGTTCATCAGCCAGGCCTGGTGGCTCACCTGATCCACGTACTCCTTCTCGAAGCGGTAGAGCCGGAATTCGACCAGCCGCTCGCCCTGGGCCTGGCTCACCGAGAGTCTGTCCTGCTCGACGATGGTGAAGGCCGTGGTCATCGGGAAGAGGAAGGTCCAGGGGCGCCAGAAGACCTGGCTCTCCTCCACGTCGACCACCGCGGCCGACTCGGGCAGCTGCTGGCGCTTGTGCTCGAACCAGGAGTACTCGTGGTGGATCTGGTAGGCCAGCATGCCGAGGCCGGCGCAGACCGGGACGATCCAGCGCGGCAGGCGCTTGCCGCTGGCCAGGCGCAGGATCAGGCCGATCCCCGCGGCGCCGAGGCCGGCGAAGATCGCCGCAATCAGGTGCCATATCATAGAGCATTCATCCTTAAAGCAATCGGGCTTCCCTGAGGAAGCCCGATCGGGTGAGGTTCCAAGGCCCGGACTGGCCGGGCCGGGGGCCATTATGGCCCAGAAGGTCCTGAGACGTCAGTGCCCGGTGGCGACACCCGCGCCCTTGGGATAGCGAACGCTCTCCACCAGGTCCTGGATCTCCTGCGGGGGCTCCTCGGTGGCGTTGGAGACGGTGAAGGCGACCGCGAAGTTGAAGATCGCGCCCACCGCGCCGAAGGAGAGCGGCGAGATGCCGAGGATCCAGTTGTCGGGCGTGTTGGGCAGCATGTTGGTGCCCGGAATGAAGAACCAGCCCAGGTAGGTGAAGATGTAGAGCAGGGTCGCGACGAGGCCGGTCAGCATGCCCGCGACGGCGCCCTTGTTGTTCACCCGCTTGGAGAAGATGCCCATCATCAGCACCGGGAACAGCGAGGCGCCGGCGATCCCGAAGGCCAGGGCGACCGTCTGCGCCGCGAAGCCGGGCGGGTTCAGGCCGAGGTAGGTCGCCAGCAGGATGGCGCCGGCCATGGAGATCCGTGCCGCCAGCATCTCGCCCTTCTCGGTGATCTTCGGGTTGATCATGGTCTTGATCAGGTCGTGGCTGACCGCCGAGGAGATGGCCAGCAGCAGGCCGGCGGCCGTGGAGAGCGCCGCGGCGATACCGCCCGCCGCGATCAGGCCGATGACCCAGCTCGGCAGGTTAGCGATCTCGGGGTTGGCGAGCACCAGGATGTCGTTGTTGACGTTGAGCTCGCTGCCGTTCCAGCCACGCGCGGCGGCGGTCTCGGCGAAGGCCTCGCTGCCGTCGTTGTAGACCTGGATGCGACCGTCGCTGTTCTTGTCCTCGAACTGGATCAGGCCGGTCTCTTCCCAGGTGCGCACCCACTCGGGACGCTCCTCATAGCGGATCGGGTTGGTGGCGGCGTCCTCATAGTTCTCGACCTGGCCGGCCATGTCCGGATAGACGGTGGTCATCAGGTTCAGGCGTGCCATGGAGCCCACGGCGGGCGCGGTGAGGTAGAGCAGGGCGATGAAGACCAGGGCCCAGCCGGCGGACCAGCGCGCATCGGCCACCTTCGGCACGGTGAAGAAGCGGATGATGACGTGGGGCAGGCCGGCGGTACCGACCATCAGCGACAGGGTGAACAGCACCATGTTCAGCTTGTTGTCGACGTCGGCCGTGTAGTCGCGGAAGCCCAGCGCGTTGACCACGTCGTCGAGCTTCTCGAGCAGCGGCACGCCGGACTCGGTGTGGGTGCTGAACATGCCGAGACCCGGGATCGGGTTGCCGGTCAGCTCCAGGGCGATGAACACCGCCGGGATGGTGTAGGCGATGATCAGCACGATGTACTGGGCGACCTGGGTATAGGTGATGCCCTTCATGCCGCCGAACACCGCGTACAGGAAGACGATGAAGGCGGCGATCCAGATGCCCCAGGTGTTGCTGACTTCGAGGAAGCGCGAGAAGGCTACCCCGGCACCGGTCATCTGGCCGATGACGTAGGTGATCGAGGCGACGATCAGGCAGATGACCGCGACCAGGCGGGCGGTGTTGCTGTAGAAGCGGTCACCGATGAAGTCCGGCACCGTGAACTTGCCGAACTTGCGCAGGTAGGGCGCCAGCAGCATGGCCAGGATGACGTAGCCCCCGGTCCAGCCCATCAGGAAGGTGGAGTTGGCGTAGCCCCCGGAGGCCAGCAGGCCGGCCATGGAGATGAAGGAGGCGGCGGACATCCAGTCGGCGGCGGTGGCCATGCCGTTGGTGACCGGGTGCACGCCGCCGCCGGCGACGTAGAAGTCCTTGGTCGACCCGGCGCGCGCCCAGATCGCGATGCCGATGTAGAGGGCGAACGAGGCCCCTACGAACAGCAGGTTGATGGCAAACTGACTCATGCTGGCTTACTCCCCGAGTCCGAACTGTTGGTCGAGACGGTTCATCTTCCAGGCGTAGAAGAAGATGATGCCGATGAAGGTCAGGATCGATCCCTGCTGGGCGAACCAGAAGCCCAGGTCCGTTCCTCCTACTGGAATGCCGGCCAGCAGCGGGCGAAACAGGATGGCGCAGCCGTACGACACGAAGGCCCAGACGATCAGGCACCCCGTGATCAGGCGGACGTTCGCCTTCCAGTAAGCAGCGGCATTAGACTTTTCGTCTGCCATGGTGTTGCTCTCCACTTGTTGTTGGGATTGGAAAGTGTTCCGGAGCGTTTGCATCACTCATCAGGACAATCATGCCGACACAGCGAGCTCGATGGCGGCGTGTGAGCCGTCGATCATCGGGTCGCGCGTGGCCGGTCATCGTGCAAGGGGCGACGCGGGAATGCCCTGTATGGCTCATGCACAATACTGGTCAGAAAATGCCTTAAATAAATCCCAGACTTTCGTATCATGAAGACGCATCGGTTCGGAGTCTTTTTGCAAAGTCGTTTTTAATCAGGGTGTTGGAGTCTGTTTTAGCAGCTAGCGCTGGGCACTTCATGGTACGCATAGGACGATGGTATAGCCCGCAAATGACAGCGGGTTGAGGGGCGGTGGGCGCCGGTGTTTGACCATGGTCTAAGGCGGTCATGGTAGGACGATTGTCTAGGTCTTTATGGCGCGTCGACTTTGCTATCTTGAAGACTCGCTGGACGCCGAGTCCGCCGAGGTCAGCGGGGTGGTGAGCGCCGCGCAACGAGGACAGCCCCATGGTCGATGTAGAACTCTCCCATCCTCCCTTCACCTTCCTCGACGACGAGGGGCGCGAGCGGGTCCGTCGCAGTATCGACCTGGCCTATTATGACCGCGAGGAGATCATTCTCGATGCCGGCCAGACCGGGGAATACCTGTTCCTGATCCACAAGGGCGAGGTCGCCGAGCTGGACCCGACCCTGCCCGGCGCCCAGTCGCACATCGGCCACTACACGGCCGGTGACCTGTTCGGCGCCATCAGCATCCTCAACGGCAGGAGCCGCTATCGCTTCCGGGCCGAGCAGGAGAGCCTCTGCTACCTGCTGCCCAAGGGGGTGTTCCAGCAGCTCTGCGCGGCCTACCCGGCCTTCGCCGAGTTCTTCCGCCAGCGCCTGGCCCAGAAGACGCGCCTGCTCACCGAGCGCCGCGCCGAGGGGGGCGTCACCATGGCGGGCTTCATGCTGGCCCGCGTCAGCGAGTGCATGCGGCCCCCGCGGGTGGTGCCGGCCACCACCAGCATGGCCGAGGCGGTGCATACCCTGAACGACAGCCACGCCGACAGCCTGCTGGTCGAGGGCGAGGAGGGGCCGGGCATGGTCACCAAGACCGACCTGCTCAATGCCCTGGTCCTCGAGGGCCTGACCCAGCAGAGCCCGGTGAAGGACGTGGCGCACTACGCCCTGATCACCGCCACGCCCCAGCAGTACCTGTTCGAGGTGCTGGTCCAGATGACCCGCTGCAAGGTCGAGCGGGTCGTGGTCATGGAGGACGGCCGCCCCTGTGGCGTGGTCGAGCTGACCGACGTGCTCAGCTACTTCTCCAGCCGCAGCTACGTGGTGAGCCTGCAGGTGGAGCAGGCCAGCAGCCTGGAGACGCTGGCCGCCGCCAGCCGCCGCACCCCGGAGCTGGTCAAGGCGCTGATGGCCCAGGGCGTCAAGCTGCGCTTCGCCATGGGGCTCTTGGCCGCCCTCAACGGGCGCATCATGAACAAGGCCTGGGGCTTTCTGATCGAGGAGCGTTACCACGACCACAGCTGCCTGATGGTGATGGGCAGCGAGGGGCGTGGCGAGCAGATCCTGAAGACCGACCAGGACAACGGCCTGATCCTCACCGACGACCTCGACTGGCCCGACTGCGCGGCGCAGATGCAGCGCCTCACCGAGACGCTGATCGAGCTGGGCTACCCGCCCTGTCCCGGCGACATCATGGTCTCCAACCCCGAGTGGGTGGGCACCGAGAGCCAGTGGCGCGGGCGCATCGCCCAGTGGGCGGCCAAGCGCGACGGCGAGAGCCTGATGCGCCTGGCGATCCTGCTCGACGCCCACGCGGTGGCCGGCAACGCCGCGCTGCTCGCGCGGCTGCGCGAGGAACTCTTCGAACGCTGCAGCCGCGACGAGATCCTGCTCTCCTACTTCGCCCGCACGGCGCTGCGCTTCTCTACGCCGCTGACCCTGTTCGGGTCGCTGAAGAAGCCCCAGCACGGGGTCGACATCAAGAAGGGCGGCATCTTCCCCATCGTCCACGGCGTGCGCACCCTGGCACTCGAGCGGCGCATCACGGCGACCTCGACCCTGGAGCGGCTCGAGGCGCTGGTCGCCGACGGCCGCCTGGAGGAGCGTTTCGCCGAGGACCTGGGCGAGGCCCTGTCGCTGTTCACCGAGCTGAGGCTTCGCCAGCAGCTGGCCCGCCTCGACGAGCCCGAGGGCCGGGACGAGGCGCCCGACCGGGTGGTGGTGCAGGCGCTCTCCTCCCTCGAGCGAGACCTGCTCCGCGAGGCCCTGCATATCGTCAAGGAGTTCAAGCAGCGGCTGTCCCATCGCTTCCACCTCGAGTACTCCTGACCCGCTCGCCGTTCACCGACCACGACACACGGAGGTTCTATTGATGCTCAGGGCCCTGCGCCGCGCCGCCGATCGACGCCGACAGGCACGCGGCGATCATGGCTGGCTCTTCGCGCCCTATACCGGCGAGGAGCTGGTCGCCATCGACTGCGTGGCCACCGGTCCCGACCCGCGTCGTGCCGAGCTGCTGTCGCTGGCGGCGGTGCGCCTTCGCGGCGACCGGGTGCTGACCAGCGACTCCCTCGACCTGCGGCTGGCGCCGCCCGCCAGCCTGAGTGGTGATTCGATCCGCCTGCACGGCCTGCGCGGCATCGACCTGGCCGAGGGGGCCGGGATCGACGAGGCCCTGTCGCAGTTCCTGGACTTCGCCGGCAACCGCCCGCTGATCGGCTGGCGCCTCGACGACGACCTGACGCTGCTCAACCGCTACCTGCGGCCGCGCTTCGGCTTCGACCTGCCCAACGCCCGCATCGACGTGGCCCAGGCCTACTATCGCCGGCTGCGTCGCCAGCACCCCGAGCTCGCCACCCGGCCGCGCTTCGAGGAGGTGGCCAGGCGAATGGGGGTGCCGGTGATGGGGCGGCACACGGCGCTCGGGGAGGCCGTGACCGCGGCGCTGATCCATCTGCGCCTGACCCGCGATGCGCTCGGGGTAGAGCGCTGCGGCTGATTCCGCGGCACGGGCGGGGCGCGTCGCCAGTCTCGCGGCAGAGTGGTAGGATAGGCGCCCTTTCCGTTCCCCGATTGCCCTGGCAGCGCCCCGACCATGCAAGATGCCGTGACCTTCGATCCCCGTCCCGCCGATGAGGCCGCCCCGGCCGAGCCGTCGACCCCGTCTGCCGAGGCGCCCGACGCCCAGGCCAGGCGCGAGTTCAACAAGCTGCAGAAGCGCCTGCGGCGCCAGGTCGGCAATGCCATCATCGACTTCGACATGATCCGCGAGGGCGACAAGGTGATGGTGTGCCTCTCCGGCGGCAAGGACAGCTACACCATGCTGGAGATTCTCCGGAACCTGCAGCGCAACGCGCCGGTGAACTTCTCGCTGGTGGCGGTGAACCTCGACCAGAAGCAGCCCGGCTTCCCCGAGCACGTGCTGCCCGAGTACCTGGACGGCCTCGGCGTGGACTACCACATCCTCGAGCGCGACACCTACTCGGTGGTCAAGGAGAAGACCCCGGAAGGCAAGACCACCTGTGCGCTCTGCTCGCGGCTGCGCCGCGGCTCGCTGTACGGCTACGCCGAGGAGATCGGGGCCACCAAGATCGCCCTGGGCCACCACCGCGAGGACATCCTCGAGACGCTGTTCCTCAACATGTTCTTCGGCGGCAGCCTCAAGTCGATGCCGCCCAAGCTGCTCTCCGACGACGGCAAGAACATCGTCATCCGCCCGCTGGCCTACTGCCGCGAGGCCGACATCGCCGAATTCTCCGAGCGCATGGCCTTCCCGATCATTCCCTGCAACCTGTGCGGCTCGCAGCCGAATCTGCAGCGCCAGGTGGTCAAGGAGATGCTCGCCGAGTGGGAGGCCAAGCATCCCGGCCGCCTGGAGAGCATGTTCAAGGCGGTGACCAACGTCGCGCCCTCGCAGCTGGCCGACCGCGAGCTGTTCGACTTCGCCGGGCTGGAGGAGAAGCAGGCCAAGATGCGGGCCGATCGCATCGACCTGCACAACGAGTGAGTCGCGCCGAGCGCCCGGCGGCTCAGTAACGGGCGGCAGGTGTCGAGGAAGCCAATGAAAAACCCACGGGATGTCGAGTCCCGTGGGTTTCTTCGTTGATGGCGGATACGCGGCGGTTCAGTCAGCACCCTGCCTGGCGCTGTCAGCGACAGCCCTCCTGCTCTGCGACCTCGAGCAGAGCCTCCAGGTCGAGGATGTTGACCTCGCGGCCGGAGACGGCCACCAGCCCCTGGGTCTGGAAGCGGCTCAGGATGCGACTGACGGTCTCCACCGCGAGCCCCAGGTAGTTGCCGATGTCGGCCCGGGACATGGAGAGCCGGAAGCTGTAGGGCGAGTAGCCGCGGCGGCGGAAGCGGTCGGAGAGGCTGGCGAAGAAGGTCGCCAGGCGCTGGTCGGCGGTCTTGCGTGACAGCAGGCGCATCATGCGGCGGTCGTCGCGCATCTCCTTGCTCATGCTGCGGTAGAGCTGGCCGCGCAGCTCCGGGAGGGATTCGGAGAGGCGGTCGAGGCGATCGAAGGGGATCTCGCAGACCGTGGTGGTCTCCAGCGCCACGACCGTCCCCGGGTAGCGCTCCTCGTCGATGCCGTCGAGGCCCACCAGCTCGCTGGGCAGGTAGAAGTTGGTCAGCTGGTCCTCGCCGCTGCCCTCGGTGGTCACCTGCTTGAGGCTGCCCGAGCGCACCGCGAAGACGCTGGTGAAGGGCGTGCCCTGGCGGAACAGGGGTTCGCCCTTCTTCAATGGCGGCCGGCGACGGATGATGGCATCGAACTGGTCCATGTCCTGCACTTCGAGCGCCAGCGGCAGGCAGAGCGAGCTCAGGCTGCAGGTCTGGCAGCGCGTCTCGTTCATCAGGGCGCGGCGCCTGCCGGTTGCGGGATCGGGCATGCTCTCCTCCATGACGGGTGGCTCGCTGCTCATTATGGGGGATAGTCCCCCACCGGCAAAGGATCCCTTAGGAGGGTGGCGCTTCCGGCTGTGGCGATGGGGCGTCGAGGTAGGCGTCGAAGGTCGCCGCCAGTCGATGGATCATCAGGCGCCCGCTGGGCGTCACGCGCCACCGAGGCCCCTCGCGCACGATCAGTCCCTGCGGCTCGGCACCGGCGAGACGTGCCAGCGGCTCGGCGAGGTGGGCCTCGGCGTCCAGCCCGAAGGCCTCGCCGATGGCCGACAGGTCGAGATGATGATCGCAGGTCAGCTGCTCGATGGCGGCGCCGCGCAGCCGGTCGTCCAGGCTCAGCCGATGGCCGGCGACGGTGGGCAACTCCCCGCGGTCCAGGGCCGCCTCGTACGCCGCGAGGCGCAGCGGGTTGCGCACGTGCAGGGCGTCCAGCCGCGAGACCGCCATGACGCCGAGGCCGACCAGGTCGTCGCGCCGGCGCCCGGCCGCCAGCGCCTGGACCAGGCGGTCGCCACCGCGCACGTAGCGGTCGTGGCCGAGATGCACGTAGCCCGCGGCGGCGAGCCGCTCGATGGCCGCCTGCAGCATCACCCGGACCTCCCGGGGAGCGGGCAGGTCCGCGGACCGGATCTGGCGCTGCCCGGGGAAGCGCTCGGGCGCATGGCGGTAGTGGAACAGCGACAGCCGCGACGGCGCCATGGCGATGACCTGCTCGAGGGTGGCGATGAAGCCGTCGCGGGTCTGGCGAGGCAGGCCGAGGACCAGGTTCAGGTTCACGGAGCCGAAGCCCAGCCGCTCCGCCTCGTCGAGCAGCTGCTCGGTCATGCCGCGCCCCTGCTCGCGGTTGATCGCCCGCTGGACCTCGGGGTCCAGATCGAGCACCTCCAGGCTCAGCCGATTGAAGCCCAGCGCCTCGAGATGGCGCAGGGTGAAGACATCGGCCCCCCGGGGGTCGATCTCGATGAGGTACTCCCGGTCGCGGTCGGCGGCCAGCCGGAAGCGGGCATCCAGCCGGTCGATCAGGTCGCCCATCTGGTCGAGTGTCAGGAAGGTCGGCGTGCCGCCGCCCCACCGCAGGGCGCGGATCTCGCGCCCGGGGTCCAGGTGGCGGCGGATCAACACCATCTCCCGATCGAGGCGGCTGAGGTAGGCCTCGGCCAGCCGGCGGTCCGCGGTGGTGACCGGCCGGCGGGTGCAGTGAAAGCAGGCGTGCTGGCAGAAGGGCAGATGCACGTAGAGCGATAGCGGACGCGCCGCGGCGTTGCTCTGCTCGAGGGCCTGACGATAGGCCTCCGGGCCGATGCCGTCGTCCATCGCCCGGGGCGTGGGGTAGGCGGCATAGGCGGGGGACGGCGAGGCCGCCGCGAAGGGGACGTCGTGACCGGATGCGGCAGGCGCGGGCGCGGGCATGGTCGGCCCTCTGGAGGGAAACATGCCTTCATGCTAGCGAGGCGCCCGTCGCCACGCGTTGAGCTGCGTCAAGCGAAGCCGCGATCGGCGCGGGGTCAGTGCATCGACGCCCCCGGCAGCAGCGTCCACAGCTGCCAGAGGGCGAAGGCGATGATCGAGAGCGCGGCCAGCGTGCGAGTCGCCGGGTGACGGATCAGGGTGCCGAACTGGCGCGCGGCGAGGCCGGTGGCCAGCAGGGCCGGCAGGGTGCCGAGGCCGAAGGCGCCCATCAGGGCCGCGCCCCGCAGGGGGTCGGCGATCGCCAGGCTCCAGGCGAGCATCGAGTAGACCAGGCCGCACGGCAGCCAGCCCCAGACGGCGCCCAGGGCGAAGGCCTGGGGCACCCTCACCACCGGCATCAGCCGCCGCCCCACGGGCTCGAGGTGATGCCAGAGCCGCCTGCCGACCGCCTCGACCCTGAGGAGTCCCTTCCACCAGTCGGCGATGTAGAGCGCCATCAGGATCAGCATCACCGCGGCCAGTGCCTGGAGCCCCAGGCGCGCCTGGGGGCTCAGGGCAATCAGGGTGCCGAGGGCCGCCGCCAGGGCGCCGGCCGCCATGTAGCTTCCGATGCGGCCCAGGTTGTAGCCGAGCAGCAGTCCCGAGAGGCGGGCGGGGCTTCTCATGCTGGGCGGCACGGCGAAGGTCAGGGCGCTCATGATGCCGCCGCACATGCCGATGCAGTGGGCGCCACCGAGCAGGCCGAAGACGAAGGCCGCCGCCAGCGGGGGAAGGTCGAGGCCGGTGGGATCCATCAGTCGCGGCGGCCCTCGCCACGAGGCGCGTCGGCACCAGGATCGGCCCCGGGCTCGGCATCGGACGGGGCGCGCGATGAGCGCGGCCGATCGTTCTCGTCCTCGTCGAAGAGGATGCGGTAGGCGGGGCCCTCGAGGTCCTCGAACTGGTCGTGGCGGACGGCCCAGAAGAAGGCCCAGACCGCCAGTCCCAGCAGGATCAGCGAGAGGGGGATCAGCAGGTAGAGGATGCTCATGCGTTCACCAGCCTGGGGGAGTCGGCGCCGGCGGGGCGCTCGGGTCCGGCGCGGGTCAGGCGCAGGGCGTTGCCGACGACGACCAGCGAGCTCGCCGACATGCCGATGGCGGCGAGCCAGGGGGGCACGAAGCCCATCGCCGCCAGGGGCAGCGCCGAGACGTTGTAGATCAGCGACCAGGCCAGGTTCTGGCGGATGATGCGCCGGGTGGCGCGGCTGGTCGCGACGGCCTCGACGATACGCCCCAGCCGCGGGCCGAGCAAGACGGCGTCGGCGCGGGTGCGGGCGAGGTCGGTGGCGCCGTTCATGGCGATAGCCACGTCGGCCCCGGCCAGCACCGGCACGTCGTTGATGCCGTCGCCGACCATCGCCACCCGCTCGCCGGCGGCCTGCAGCGACCGGAGGCGCGCCAGCTTGTCCTCCGGGGAGGCCGCCGCCTGCCAGGTCGCGAGGCCGAGGCGCCGGGCCATGGCCGCCACCGCCGACTCGGTGTCGCCGGAGAGCAGTTCCACGGCGAGGCCGCGGGCCTCCAGCGCCGCTATGGTCTCCCGGGCATCCTCGCGCAGGCGGTCGTGCAGGCGGAACCAGGCGCGGGGGGCGCCCGCCTCCGCCAGCAGCAGCCACTGCCCCTCGCCCGGCGTCTCGGGACTCGCCTCGGGGGCGGCGAAGGCGGGCGTGCCGAGCCGCCAGCGGCGCCCGTCGATGTGGCCCTCCAGGCCCTGGCCGGGGCGGCTGAGCACCCCGTCGGCGGCGAGGCCGGCCTCGCGGAAGGGGCGGAAGGCGCGGGCGATGGGGTGCTCGGAGTGGGCCTCCAGGGCGGCGGCCAGGGCGCGGGCACGCGCCTCGTCCAGGCCCTCGCCGAGCGGACGGGTCTCCACCAGGCTCATCTCGCCGCTGGTCAGGGTGCCGGTCTTGTCGAAGATCACCCGGTCGAGCTGCGACAGCGCCTCCAGGGCGTCGGCGCGGGTGATCAGCACGCCGCGGCGGTGCAGCCGGCCATGGCCGGCGGTCAGCGCCGTGGGCGTGGCCAGCGCCAGGGCGCAGGGGCAGGTCACCACCAGTACCGAGAGGGTGACCCAGAGGGTGCGCTCGGGGTCGATGAACCACCAGGCGACGGCCACGGCGACGGAGATCAGCAGCACCTGCAGCACGAAGTGGTGGGCCATGCGCGCCGCCAGCTGGGCGATGCGCGGCCGGCTGGCGAAGGCGCGGTCGGTGAGGTCGACGATGCCGGCGACCCGGGCCTCGGCCCCGGTGTGGGTGACGCGCACCGTCAGCGGGCTCTCGATGTTCTGGCTGCCGCCGGTGACGCGGTCGCCGACGCGCCGGGTCACCGGCAGGTATTCGCCGGTGAGCATCGACTCGTCGAGGCTCGATTCGCCGCTCTCGATGATGCCGTCGGCCGGCACGCCGTGGCCGGGCTTGACCAGCACCCGGTCGCCGGCGGCCAGCTCGCTGGAGGGCAGGATACGCTCCTCGCCCGCCTCGGTGAGGCGGATCGCCGAGAGCGGCAGCACGCCGGCGAGGGCGTTGCCGCTGTGGCCGCTGCGGCGCCGGGCGCGCACCTCGATGTAGCGCCCGAAGAGCAGGAAGAAGGTGAACATCGCCACCGAGTCGAAGTAGACGTCGCCATGGCCGATGATCACCGCGTAGCCGCTGGCCAGGTAGGCGCCGCCGATGGCCAGGGACACCGGCACGTCCATGCCCAGGGTGCGGGTCCGAAGGTCGCGCAGGGCGCCCGCGAAGAAGGGCTGGGCCGAGAAGAGCACCACCGGGGTGGCCAGGGCGAAGGAGAGCCAGTGGAAGAGGGCGTCGAAGTCCGCGCTGATCTCGCCGGGGTCCGCCACGTAGATCGGGATCGAGAACATCAGCACCTGCATCATCGCCACCGCGGCGACGATCAGCCGGCGCACGTTCATGCGCTCCTCGTGCTGCAGCCGGCTCTGGGCCGCGTCGGGCTCGTAGGGCTGGGCCGGATAGCCGATGGCGGCCATCTCGGCCAGTATCCGCGACAGGCTCACCCGCGCGGGGTCCCAGCCGACCCGCACACGATGGTGGGAGAGGTTGACGGCGCTGGCCTCGATGCCGTCCAGGGCGTTGAGGCGGTGCTCGATCAGCCAGGCGCAGGCGGCGCAGGTGATGCCGTCCACGGCGAGGGTGGCGTGGACGCCGCCGCCCTCGGCGTCGGGATGCACGAAGCGCGCCTGCAGCCCGGGGTCGTCGAACACCGCCCAGGTCTCGGCGTGCACCGCCTGGCGATCGTCCGGGCGCTCGGGCAGCTCGGTGCGAAAGCGATAGTAGCTTTCGAGGCCGCCATCGACGATGGCGTGGGCCACGGCCTCGCAGCCGGGACAGCAGAGCGGCTTTGGCTCATCGTCCAGGGTGATCGACCAGGGGGCGTCGGCGGGCACCCGGCTGCCGCAGTGGTAGCAGCCGGGGGCGTCGCGCGTCGGGGCGGGCGTGGCGGTCGCGCTCATCTAGAGGCCGGGGGAGAGCGAGATCTCGCCGTCCGTCGGGAAGGTCGCCTCGCCGGTCAGGCGCCACTCGGCGTCGCGGCCCTCGTCCGGCTGCAGGTGCAGGTACCAGCGATACTCGAGCGCCTGGTCGATCGACGCCACATAGCGCCCGTCGCGCACGTGCTCGAGCACCAGCGAACGGTCGCGGCTGCTATCGGTGGGGAAGATCAGGTCGAGATAGAGCCGCGCCGGCCGGCGCTCGCCGGCCAGGTCGATGACGATGTCGCCGGTGCGCGGGTCGGCGCGCATGACGGCCTCGAGGCCCAGCTGGCTGGCGTGCTTCTGCTTGGCCAGCTGCTCGTTGATGGCCAGCCCCTCCTGGTAGTAGTCCTGCTCCACGGTGCCGTCGTAGAAGTGGATCGAGAGCACCAGGTAGGTGACGCTGAAGGTCACCGACGAGGCCAGCAGGCCGATCAGGAACCACGGCCAGAACTGCTTGTACCAGGGGGGGATGCTTTCCGGTTCCGCACTCATCAGCGGGTCTCTCCTAGGAATCGGCTGTCACGTTCGATGGCGATGTCGGCGTCCGTCGCCTCCACGCGCAGGATGATCTCGGCGCTGGGCCGGTCGATGGCGTCGGGGGGCACGCTGGCCTGGATCACCAGCTGGCGCGACTCGCTGGCCGGCACGCTGATCTCGCGGGTGTCGAGGGTCAGGCCGGGCAGGCCGGAGGCGGACAGCCGGTAGTCGTGGGGCCGGTGGTCGAGGTTGCGCACGGTCACCGTGTAGACGTTGCTGATGCGCCCGTCCCGGGTCATCTGGAACAGCTGGGTGCGCTCGCGCTCGACGTCGAAGCCCAGCGGCGTGCGATCGGCCACCGCCCAGGCGAAGACGCCGATCATCACCAGCAGGGCGGCCAGGTACCCGAGCAGGCGCGGGCGCAGGATATGCGTCGGCTTGCCCTCCAGGGCGTTCTCGGTGGTGTAGCGGATCAGCCCCCGCGGGTAGCCCATCTTGTCCATCACGCTGTCGCAGGCGTCGATGCAGGCCGCGCAGGTGATGCACTCGTACTGCAGGCCGTCGCGGATGTCGATACCGGTGGGGCAGACCTGCACGCAGAGATCGCAGTCGATGCAGTCGCCGTGGCCGGCGGCCCGGGCCTCCTCGTGGCCGAGGGTCTTCCTGCGCGGCCCGCGGGGCTCGCCGCGGGCGCTGTCGTAGGAAACGATCAGGGTGTCGCGGTCGAACATCACCGACTGGAAGCGGGCGTAGGGGCACATGTAGATGCACACCTGCTCGCGCAGCCAGCCGGCGTTGAGGTAGGTGAAGACCAGGAAGAAGCCGACCCAGAAGTAGGACCAGCCGTGGGCCTCGAGGGTCGGCAGCTCCACCACCAGGTCACGGATCGGCGTGAAGTAGCCGACGAAGGTCACGCCCGTGGCCAGCGCGATCAAGAGCCACACGGCGTGCTTGGCGCTCTTGCGCCACAGCTTGTCGCCGGTCATGGGCTGCTTGTCGAGCTTGATGCGGCGATTGCGCGAGCCCTCGAGGCGATGCTCCACCCAGATGAACAGGAAGGTCCAGACGCTCTGCGGGCAGGTGTAGCCGCACCAGACGCGCCCGGCGAACACCGTGATGAAGAACAGGCCGAAGGCGCAGATGATCAAGAGCCACGAGAGCAGCATGAACTCCTGGGGGTAGAAGGTCGCCCCGAAGATGTGGAACTCCCGGCCGGGCAGGTCGAACCAGACCGCCGGGCGGTCGCCCCAGGGCACCCAGGGCAGCAGGAAGAAGCCCAGCATCAGGGCCCAGTTGGCGCTGCGGCGCAGGCGCTGGAAGACCCCCTTGATCTCGCGGACGTAGATATGCCGCCGGCTCTCGTACATGTGCTGGGTGACCGCCTCGTTCGGCGCGTGGTGCTGCACCGGATCCGGGGTGACGTCGTGGGTCGGGATCTTCTCGCTCATGGCAGGCTCGTGGCTGGCAAGGAGGGGAGGGCCGTCGGGGGCAACCCGCTGCGGATGGTCGATATTGTATCGGGGTGGTCGCATAACGAGAAAGGGTGCGACCGGAGGCCGCACCCTTGGCTTGCCGTCATTCGACGCCGGCTCAGTCCTCGCGGCTCAGGCCGTAGACGTAGGCGGCGACGAGGTGGACCTTGTCCTCGCCGATGTAGGCGGCCTGGGCCGGCATGTGGCCGTTGCGGCCGTTACGCAGGGTCTGGCGCACCGAGTCGGCCAGCGACTGGCCCGGCGCCTGGTAGAGCCAGGCGTCGTCGGTCAGGTTGGGCGCGCCCAGGGCCTGGTTGCCGGTGCCGTCGGGCATGTGGCAGGCGGCGCATACCGAGGCGAACACGTTGGCGCCCTGCTCGGCACGCTCGGGATCCTCGGCGTTGCCGGAGAGCGAGAGCACGTGCTGGGTGACGTTCTCGATGTTCTCCTCGCCCAGCTGCTGCCAGGAGGGCATCAGGCCGTTACGCCCGTTGTTGAGGGTCTGGACGATGTTCTCCGGCGCGCCGCCGTAGAGCCAGGCGTCGTCGGTGAGGTTGGGGAAGCCGTAGCCGCCCTGGGCGTTGGAGCCGTGGCAGATCGCGCAGTTGTTGAGGAAGATCCGCTCGGCGACCTGCATCGCCTCGGCGTCCTGGGAGAGTTCCGGAATCGGCACCTCCTGGTACTGGGCGAAGATCGGCGCGAAGCGCTCCTCGGCGCGAGCGACCTCCTCCTCCCACTGGCTCTCCTGGCTCCAGCCCAGCAGGCCGGCGAAGTTGCCGAGGCCGGGGTAGAGCACCAGGTAGCCCAGCGAGAAGATCACGGTGCCGACGTAGAGCTGGAACCACCAGCGCGGCAGCGGGTTGTCGTACTCCTCGATGCCGTCGGCGGCGTGGCCCGTGGTGTCGACGTTGCCGTCGGCATCCGGGATCTTGTCGGTCTTGCGGTTGGCGAAGAGTACCCAGGCGCTGATGCCGATGGTGCCCAGCGTGATGACGATGATCCAGGCGCTCCAGAAGCTGGAAAGGGAGTCACCCCAAAAATTGTTCATGTGTTCCTCTCTCCCTTGTCGTGTCGGGAATCGGCCTCTCGGGAGGCATTCTGGTCACGGTGCGGCGGTTCATCCTCATCGGCGAAGGGCAGGTTGGCCGCCTCGTCGAAATCCGGCTTGCGTCGCTTCGAGTAGGCCCACATCGTGAGCCCCGCGAAGCTGATGATCAGCAGGATGATGATCACCCCGTTGACGATCCCGTTATCCATGATCAGCGCGAATCCTTGAGCACGGTGCCGAGCTGCTGCAGGTAGGCGACCAGCGCGGTGATCTCCCGCTCGCCGCGCACTTCCTCGCTGGCGTTGGCAATCTGCTCGTCGGTGTAGGGGACGCCCAGCTTCTGCATGACGCGCATCTCGTCGTCGATGCGCTCGCCGCTCAGCGTGTTCTCGAACAGCCACGGGTAGGCCGGCATGATCGACTCCGGCACCACGTCACGCGGGTTGTAGAGGTGGGCGCGGTGCCAGTCGTCGCTGTAGCGGCCGCCGACGCGAGCTAGGTCCGGCCCGGTGCGCTTGGAGCCCCACAGAAAGTTGTGCTCGTAGACCTGTTCGCCCGCGACGCTGTAGGGGCCGTAGCGCTCGGTCTCGGCGCGGAAGGGGCGCACCATCTGCGAGTGGCAGCCGACGCAGCCCTCGCGGCGGTAGACGCCGCGACCCGCTAGCTCGAGGGGGGTGAGAGGCTCGAGGCCCTCGACCGGCTCGGTGGTCTGCTTCTGGAAGAACAGCGGCACGATCTCCGCCAGGCCCCCGAAGCTGATCACTACCAGGATCAGCACGGCGAGCAGACCGACGTTCTTTTCGACTATCTCGTGTCTCATTGGTGTCTCGTTCCCTGGTTGGCTCAGGCGGTCTGCGGAATCGGCTGACGGGCGCCTTCACCGCGACGCACGGTCATGTACACGTTGAAGGCCATGATCAGCATGCCGGCCACCCAGCACAGGCCGCCGATCAGGCGAACGATGTAACCCGGGCCGCTGGCCTCGACGGACTCGACGAAGGTGTACATCAGGGTGCCGTCGGGGTTCACGGCGCGCCACATCAGGCCCTGCAGGATGCCGTTGACCCACATGGCGGCGATGTAGAGCACGGTGCCGATGGTCGCGAGCCAGAAGTGCACGGCGATCAGGTTCACCGAGTGCATCTCGGTGCGGCCGAACAGGCGCGGGATCAGGTGGTACATGGAACCGATGGTGATCATCGCCACCCAGCCCAGGGCGCCGGCATGGACGTGGCCGATGGTCCAGTCGGTATAGTGGGAGAGGGCGTTGACGGTCTTCACCGCCATCATCGGGCCCTCGAAGGTGGACATGCCGTAGAAGGAGAGGGCCACCACCAGGAAGCGCAGGGTCGGGTCGGTGCGCAGCTTATGCCAGGCGCCGGAGAGGGTCATCATGCCGTTGATCATGCCGCCCCAGGAGGGGGCCAGCAGGATGATCGAGAGCACCATGCCGAGCGACTGGGTCCAGTTGGGCAGCGCGGTGTAGTGCAGGTGGTGCGGGCCGGCCCACATGTACACCATGATCAGCGCCCAGAAGTGGACGATGGAGAGACGATAGGAGTAGACCGGGCGCTCGGCCTGCTTGGGCACGAAGTAGTACATCATCCCCAGGAAGCCGGCGGTCAGGAAGAAGCCCACCGCGTTGTGGCCGTACCACCACTGGGTCATCGCATCGATGGCGCCCGAGTAGATGGAGACCGAGAAGGTCGCGGTCACCGGGATCGAGGCGCTGTTGACGATATGCAGCACGGCCACGGTGATGATGAAGGCCGCGAAGAACCAGTTCGCCACGTAGATATGGGAGGTCTTGCGCAGCTTGATGGTCCCCAGGAAGACGATGGCATAGCTGATCCAGACCACGGCCAGCAGGATGTCGATCGGCCACTCCAGTTCGGCGTACTCCTTGGTGCTGGTCAGGCCCAGCGGCAGTGTGACGACCGCGGAGAGGATCACCGCCTGCCAGCCCCAGAAGGTGAAGGCGGCCAGCTTGTCCGAGAACAGTCGCACCTGGCAGGTTCGCTGCACGACGTAGTAGGAGGTGGCGAAGAGCGCCGAGCCGCCGAAGGCGAAGATCACGGCGTTGGTGTGCAGGGGGCGCAGGCGGCCGAAGCTCGTCCACGGCAGTCCCAGGTTCAGTTCCGGCCATACCAGCTGAGAGGCGAGGACGACACCGAGGGCCATGCCCACGATGCCCCACACCACCGTCATGATCGCGAACTGCCGAACTACCTTGTAGTTGTAGGTCGGGTGTTCAAATGCTGTGCTCATGTCAGGTTCCCATCGAACGCGGTTTGGGGGTGTCCCGCGGCATTCTGCCTCGGGGTGACCTCCGCAGGATGATGCAGGTCTTTAACCAAGGGTGATTCTAGCGCAGGCGTCCGGCAAGCTGAACACGCCAATGTGTTGATTTATGAACTCAAGGAGGCCTAAGTTGTCGGACTATTTTGGTCGGGATTTGCCCTCGATCGACCGCGCTTCCCTGCCTCGGCGGCTGCTCGATGGCGAGCAGGGAGGCTGGGATATCGCGGGGCTAGGCCCGCTGGAAGTGCGCGGCGAAGCCCGCATCGGGCGGCTGCTTTTCGGCCACGGAGCCGGAGCGGGCCAGGGTTCAACCTTCATGCAACGCTTGCGCGAGGCCCTCGCCCGGGTCGGGGTACAGACCCTGGCCTTCGAGTTCGATTACCTGCAGACCATGCGCCGCGAAGGGCGCCGCCGTCCTCCGCCCAGGGTCGAGCGCCTGGTCGATGAACTCTCCCTGTGGTGCGACAGCGTGTCGCACCGCGACCTTCCGCCGCTCTGGTGGGGCGGCAAGTCCATGGGGGGCCGCGTGGCCAGCCTGCTGGCGGCCCAGTCCGCCGGCGAGGGCGCACCCAAGGGACTCATACTGTGCGGCTACCCCTTCCATCCCCCCGGCAAGCCGGAACGGCTGCGCCTCGCGCACTGGCCCTCGCTCGCCTGCCCGACCCTGGTCGTGCAGGGGAGTCGTGACCCCTTCGGCACTCGCGAGCAGGTGGCGGGCTACGGGCTGCCCGAGGTGGCCCGGGTGCACTGGCTGGAGGGGGGCGATCATGACTGGACGCCCAGGCGCGCCTCGGGCCGCGACCAGGCGGCGCTGATCGACGAGGGCGCCGCCGCCATCGCCGCCTTCATGAGCGAAGCCTCCTGAAAGCCGCGCGGCGCGGGCGATGTGGCCAAGTGGATGAAAGGGCGGCGATTCTCCTGGGCAAAAAGGTTCGCGATGGTGGCGCAAAAAGCGTTGACATTGATCGGGTCCCCTGTAGAATGCAGCGCCACGTGACCGGGGGTGGTTAGCTCAGCTGGGAGAGCACCAGCCTTACAAGCTGGGGGTCACAGGTTCGAACCCTGTACCACCCACCAATGCTCCGGCAATGGTCGGGTCACGTGAGAAAAGAGAGCAGCGGACCGGTAGTTCAGTTGGTTAGAATGCCGGCCTGTCACGCCGGAGGTCGCGGGTTCGAGTCCCGTCCGGTCCGCCAACCTCTTCCTCGTCGCAAGTCGTCTTGCGGACCGGTAGTTCAGTTGGTTAGAATGCCGGCCTGTCACGCCGGAGGTCGCGGGTTCGAGTCCCGTCCGGTCCGCCACGATGGCATGAGACAGTCGCAGTAAAAGTTGCAGTATCGCGTGGGTGATTAGCTCAGTTGGTTAGAGCACCAGCCTCACATGCTGGGGGTCACTGGTTCGAGTCCGGTATCACCCACCACGCGGACCGGTAGTTCAGTTGGTTAGAATGCCGGCCTGTCACGCCGGAGGTCGCGGGTTCGAGTCCCGTCCGGTCCGCCACTGCACACGAATTCGTCAGCCCCGAGATCCTTCGCGATCTCGGGGCTGTTTCGTTTCCGGCCTCGCCCTTCGCTGGCTTCCCTGCCTGATCCCTTCCTTGCTGATCCATTGGTCGCGATGTCGCCGCCGACGGCGATGAGCCTTTGCGTCTCGCGGTGCGACTATCATACAGTTGTTTGAAATCTCGCCGTCCGACGATGAGGATCCTGTCGTGAGTGCCTACCCCCAGCTGTTCCGTCCCCTGCAGGTCGGCCACCTGACGCTCCCCAACCGGGTGCTGATGGGGTCGATGCACACCAATCTCGAGGAGGCCCCCGGTGGCGTCGAGCGCCTGGCGGCCTTCTATGCCGAGCGCGCCCGGGAGGGGGTGGGGCTGATCGTCACCGGCGGTATCGCCCCGCTCGCCGAAGGCGCCGTCTTCCAGGGAGCCGCGACCCTGGAGCGGCCCGAGCAGGTGGCGGATCACCGGCCTGTGGTCGAGGCCGTGCACGAGGCGGGCGGGCGCATCTGCCTGCAGATCCTGCATGCCGGCCGCTACGCCTACACCCCGGAACTGGTGGCGCCGTCGGCGCTCCAGTCACCGATCACCCCCTTCATGCCCCGCGAGCTCGGCACCGACGAGATCGAGGCGCGCATCGAGGCCTACGTGCGCTGTGCGACCCTGGCACAGCAGGCCGGCTACGACGGGGTCGAGGTGATGGGCTCCGAGGGGTACCTGATCAACCAGTTCATCTGCCCGCGCACCAACCGTCGCGACGACGCCTGGGGCGGCAGCGTCGAGAACCGGCTGCGCTTTCCCGTGGAGATCGTGCGACGCATCCGCGAGGCGGTGGGCGAGCGCTTCCTGGTCATCTTCCGCCTGTCGATGATCGACCTGGTGGAGGAGGGCAGCAGCCGCGACGAGGTGCTGGCCCTGGGGCGCGCCGTCGAGGCGGCCGGCGCCGACATGATCAACACCGGCATCGGCTGGCACGAGGCGCGGGTGCCGACCATCGTCACCAGCGTGCCGCGCGCCGCCTTCACCGAGGTGACCCGGCGCATGAGGGCCGAACTCAGGGTCCCGCTGATCACCACCAACCGCATCAACATGCCGGAGGTGGCCGAGCGGGTGCTGGCCGAGGGTCATGCCGACATGGTCTCCATGGCGCGCCCCTTCCTGGCCGACCCGGCCTGGGTGCGCAAGGCCGCCGCCGGGCGTGACGACGAGATCAACACCTGCATCGCCTGCAACCAGGCCTGCCTGGACCAGGTCTTCCAGGGCCGGATCACCTCCTGCCTGGTCAATCCCCGCGCCTGCCACGAGACCGAGCTGGTCGTCACGCCGACCGAATGCCCGCGACGCGTCGCCGTGGTGGGCGGCGGCCCGGCGGGCCTCGCCGCGGCCGTGACCGCCGCCGAGCGCGGCCATGCGGTGACCCTCTTCGAGCGGGACGGCGAGCTCGGCGGCCAGTTCAACTACGCGCGACGCATTCCCGGCAAGGAGGAGTTCGACGAGACCCTGCGCTACTACCGGACGATGCTCGACCGGTACGGCGTCGAGGTGCGGTTGAATGCCGAGGCGGACGTCGAGGGTCTCAAGGCCTACGACGCGGTGGTGCTGGCCACCGGCGTGCGTCCCCGGCGCCTCGCGCTGCCGGGCATCGAGCACGCCATGGTGCTGAGCTATCCCGAGGCGATCACCCGGCCCAAGCGGGTCGGTGCGCGGGTCGCGATCATCGGCGCCGGCGGCATCGGCTTCGACGTGGCGGAGCTTCTGACCCACGCCGGCGAGGGCGCACAGGACGTCCCGGCCTGGTGCGACGAGTGGGGGGTCGACCTGGCCCTGTCGTCGCGCGGCGGGCTCAAGGCGCCGCGCCCGCCCGAGACCCCGCGCCGGGTCTATCTGCTGCAGCGGCGCGCTTCGCGGCCCGGCAAGGGGCTCGGCAAGACCACCGGCTGGGTGCATCGCGCCTCGCTTGCCCACCGCGGGGTCGAGGCGATCGCCGACTGCGAGTATCTCGGCATCGACGACGACGGCCTGGCGCTGCGTGTGGCGGGCGAGCCGCGTCGGCTCGCGGTCGACACGGTGGTGGTATGCGCCGGCCAGGAGCCGGTGCGGGAGCTCATGCAGCCGCTACGCGCGGCGGGCGTCGACGTGCAGGTGATCGGCGGCGCCCTCGATCCCGCCGAGCTCGATGCCCGGCGGGCCATCGACCAGGGCACGCGGCTGGCCGCGGGGCTCTGAAGCGACGCACGCCATTGCCGGGTGCGGCGTCTTGCCGCATCCGGGGGAGGGCCGCCATGCCGTGTCCCTCCCGTTGGCCGACGGTCTCGCCGGCGGCCAGCGTCGTTGCAGCGTTTAATCTTCCGGCGATCGCCATGAACCGACGAGCGTTCCCGGGCTCTCAGTGTTGAGGGCTCGGGAGCGTTGATTGGTGGGCTAATCCGTTATCCGCTGATGCTGTCTACGCTGAAGAGACCCCATCCCGGCTTGTCATCACCACGTCGGCGTGGCCGGGGATTCGGGCTTTAAGGAGGCATCGATGAGCATCTTCGACCATGTGCAGAACCGCTTCTCTCGCGTCCAGCAGGAAGAGATGAGCCTGCAGGAGTACCTGGAACTCTGTCGCCGAGAGCCGGTGGCCTACGCCACCGCCGCCGAGCGGATGCTGGAGGCCATCGGCGCGCCGGAGGTGATCGACACCGCCAAGGATCCGCGACTGTCGCGCATCTTCTCCAACAAGGTGATCCGTCGCTATCCGGCCTTCGCCGAGTTCTATGGCATGGAGGAGGCCATCGAGCAGATCGTCGCCTACTTCCGCCACGCCGCCCAGGGGCTCGAGGAGCGCAAGCAGATCCTCTACCTGCTCGGGCCGGTGGGGGGCGGCAAGTCGTCGCTTGCCGAGCGCCTCAAGCTGCTGATGGAGAGGGTGCCGTTCTATGCCATCAAGGACTCCCCGGTCTACGAGTCGCCGCTGGGGCTGTTCTCCCCCGAGGAGGACGGCGAGCTGCTCGAGAAGGAGTATGGCATTCCCAAGCGCTACCTGCGCAGCGTGATGTCGCCCTGGGCCGCCAAGCGGCTCAAGGAGAGCGGCGGCGACATCTCCCAGTTCCGGGTGGTGCGCCTCTACCCCTCGCGGCTCAACCAGATCGCCATCTCCAAGACCGAACCCGGCGACGAGAACAACCAGGACATCTCCTCGCTGGTCGGCAAGGTGGACATTCGTCAGCTCGAGCTCTACTCCCAGGACGACCCGGACGCCTACAGCTTCTCCGGCGGCCTGTGTCGCGCCAACCAGGGGCTGATGGAGTTCGTCGAGATGTTCAAGGCGCCGATCAAGGTGCTGCACCCGCTGCTGACGGCGACCCAGGAGGGCAACTACAACCCCACCGAGGGCATGGGCGCGATCCCCTTCGACGGCGTGGTGCTGGCGCACTCCAACGAGAGCGAGTGGCAGACCTTCCGCAACAACCGCAACAACGAGGCCTTCCTCGACCGGGTCTACATCGTCAAGGTGCCCTACTGCCTGCGGGTCACCGAGGAGATCAACATCTACAAGAAGCTGCTCGAGCACTCCTCGCTCAACGCGGCCCCCTGCGCGCCGGATACCCTGCGCATGCTGGCACAGTTCTCCGTGCTGTCGCGGCTCAAGGAGCCCGAGAACTCGAGCATCTACTCCAAGATGCGGGTCTACGACGGCGAGAACCTCAAGGATACCGATCCCAAGGCCAAGTCGATCCAGGAGTATCGCGACAGCGCCGGGGTCGACGAGGGGATGGAGGGGCTCTCGACGCGCTTCGCCTTCAAGATCCTCTCCAAGGTGTTCAACTTCGACAACCACGAGGTGGCGGCCAACCCGGTGCACCTGCTCTACGTGCTCGAGCAGCGCCTGGAGCAGGAGCAGCTGCCCAAGGAGACCTTCGAGCGCTACCTGCGCTTCATCAAGGAGTTCTTGGCGCCGCGCTACGTCGACTTCATCGGCAAGGAGATCCAGACCGCCTACCTCGAGTCCTACTCGGAGTACGGCCAGAACATCTTCGACCGCTACGTCACCTACGCCGACTTCTGGATCCAGGACCAGGAGTACCGCGATCCCGAGACCGGCGAGTTCCTCGATCGTCAGGCCTTGAACGAGGAGCTGGAGAAGATCGAGAAGCCGGCCGGCATCTCCAACCCCAAGGACTTCCGTCACGAGGTGGTCAACTTCGTGCTGCGGGCCCGGGCCCAGAACAACGGCATGAACCCGAGCTGGCAGTCCTACGAGAAGCTCCGGGGCGTGATCGAGCACAAGATGTTCGCCAACACCGAGGAGCTGCTGCCGGTGATCTCCTTCAACGCCAAGGCCTCGACCTCGGACCAGAAGAAGCACGAGGACTTCGTGGCCCGGATGGTCGACCGCGGCTACACCGAGAAGCAGGTGCGACTGCTCTCCGAGTGGTACCTGCGGGTGCGCAAGTCGCAGTAGGGCGAGGAGGTCGCCATGACCTATTTCATCGATCGACGAGCCAATGCCAAGCACAAGAGCGCGGTCAACCGCCAGCGCTTCCTCGACCGCTACCGCACCCACATCAAGCGGTCGGTCGAGGAGGCGGTGAACCGCCGCTCGATCACCGACATGGAGCGCGGCGAGAAGGTCTCCATCCCGGCTCGGGACATCTCCGAGCCGGTCTTCCAGCATGGCCCGGGGGGCAAGCGTTCCATCGTCGCCCCCGGCAACAAGGAGTTCGTCGAGGGCGACCGGCTGCGGCGTCCCGGTGGCGGCGGGGGCGGAGACGGCGCCGGGGAGGGCGGCGCCTCCAACCAGGGCGAGGGCATGGACGAGTTCGCCTTCACCCTCTCCCGGGAGGAGTTCCTCGACTTCGTCTTCGACGGCCTCGAGCTGCCCCACCTGGAGCGCAAGAACCTGGTCGATCTCGACGAGGTACGCCAGGTGCGGGCGGGGGTGTCCCGGGACGGTACCCCGGCGCGCATCAATATCGTGCGCTCGATGCGCGAGGCCCAGGCGCGGCGCATCGCCATGCGCGCGCCGATCCGTCGCGCCCTGCGCGAGGCCCAGCAGGCGCTGGCCGAGGAGGAGCGCAAGGATCCGGTGCTGCGCAATCCGGCCCGCATCGGCGAGCTCAAGGAGGAGATCGAGCGCCTCGAGAAGCGCCTCGAGGCGGTGCCCTTCATCGACACCTACGACCTGCGCTACAACAACCTGATCGACCAGCCCCAGCCGTCGAGCAAGGCGGTGATGTTCTGCGTGATGGACGTCTCGGGCTCCATGACCCAGGCCCACAAGGACATCGCCAAGCGCTTCTTCCTGCTGCTCTACCTCTTCCTGGAGCGCAACTACGAGAAGGTCGAGCTGGTCTTCGTGCGCCACCATACCGCGGCCAAGGAGGTCGACGAGGAGGAGTTCTTCTACTCCCGGGAGACCGGCGGCACCATCGTCTCCAGCGCCCTGACCCTGGTCGACGAGATCATCGAGGCGCGCTACCCCTCCGGGCAGTGGAACCTCTACGTGGCCCAGGCCTCGGACGGCGACAACTGGGACGACGACTCCGTCGCCTGTCGCAGGCTGCTGGTCGAGCGACTGATGCCGCGGCTGCAGTACTTCACCTACGTGGAGATCACGCCCCATGCCCACCAGGCGCTGTGGGAGGAGTACGAGCGCGTGGAGGCCGAGTTCGATACCCGCTTCGCCATGCGCCAGATCGTCGAGGCCGGCGACATCTACCCGGTCTTCCGCGAGCTGTTCAAGCGCCGAGTCGCCTTCTGAGGCGGCCTGAGGAGGCAGCATGACCCGACGTCAGCCCATCGCCACCGGCTCCGACTGGAACTTCGAGACCCTCGACGCCTTCGAGCGCGAGATCGCTCGCCTGGCCGACGAGTATCGCCTGGACACCTACCCCAACCAGATCGAGGTCATCACCACCGAGCAGATGATGGACGCCTACGCCAGCGTGGGCATGCCGGTGGGCTACCACCACTGGTCCTTCGGCAAGCAGTTCCTGGCCGTGGAGCAGGCCTATCGCCGCGGCCAGATGGGGCTCGCCTACGAGCTCGTCATCAACTCCGATCCCTGCATCGCCTACCTGATGGAGGAGAACACCCTGATGATGCAGGTGCTGGTCATGGCCCACGCCTGCTATGGCCACAATTCCTTCTTCAAGGGCAACTACCTGTTCCGCACCTGGACCGACGCCTCCTCCATCGTCGACTACCTGGTGTTCGCCCGGAAGTACATCAGCGAGTGCGAGGAGCGCCACGGAGTGGAGGCGGTGGAGCAGCTGCTGGACGCCTGCCATGCCCTGCAGAACTACGGGGTCGATCGCTACAAGCGCCCCTCGCCGATCTCCGCGGCGGAGGAGTCGCGCCGCCAGGCGGAGCGCGAGGCGCACCTCCAGGCCCAGGTCAACATGCTGTGGCGCACCATCCCCGGAGGGCCGCGCGAGGATGCGCTGCCCGGCCTGGTCGACCAGGAGGATCCGCTGGGCCTGCACGAAGGCGGGCGCTATCCCCCCGAGCCCCAGGAGAACCTGCTCTACTTCATCGAGAAGAACGCCCCGCTGCTGGCGCCCTGGCAGCGTGAAATCGTGCGTATCGTGCGCAAGCTGGCCCAGTACTTCTATCCCCAGCGCCAGACCCAGGTGATGAACGAGGGCTGGGCCTGCTTCTGGCACTACACCCTGATGAACCGGCTGTATGAGGAGGGGCTGGTCGATGAGGGGCTGATGCTGGAGTTCCTGCAGTCTCATACCTCGGTGGTCCAGCAGCCGGCCTTCGATAGCCCCTACTTCAGCGGCATCAATCCCTATGCGCTGGGCTTCGCCATCTTCACCGACCTGAAGCGCGTCTGCGAGGCGCCGACCCAGGAGGACCGGGAGTGGTTCCCCGATACCGCCGGCAGCGACTGGCGCGAGACCCTGGAGTTCGCGATGCGCAACTTCAAGGACGAATCGTTCATCCAGCAGTTCCTCTCGCCCAAGGTGATGCGCGACCTCAAGCTGTTCATGGTGGTCGACGACGACCAGGAGGAGATGCTCGAGGTGGCGGCGATCCATGACGAGCGCGGCTATCGGCGCATTCGCGACGCCCTGGCCACCCAGTACGCCCTGGCCGTGCGCGAGCCCAATATCCAGGTCTACGCGGCGGATATCCGCGGCGATCGCTCGCTGACCCTGCGCCACGTCCAGGACGGCCGCCGGCCGCTGGCGCGCAGCGTCTACCCGGTCATCCGCCACCTCCACCAGCTTTGGGGCTTTCCGGTGCGGCTGGAGTCGGTGGAGAACGACGAGGTGGTGCGCCGTTACCACTGGCCCCTGGCCGAGGAGGAGCGGCGCGACTGACGGGGAAGAGGCCTGCCGCCAAAACGAGAAGACCCGCGCCATGGCGCGGGTCTTGTGTGTCGGCGGGTGGCGAGGGTCAGGCCTTGGCCGTCCAGGACTGGCACCAGCCGCCGGGCTCGACGCTGTTCTGGGGGAACAGCTGGCAGCCCTGGCTGTCCGCCTGGTAGAACATGCAGT
This sequence comes from Halomonas sp. THAF5a, assembly GCF_009363755.1. Lineage (NCBI taxonomy): Bacteria > Pseudomonadati > Pseudomonadota > Gammaproteobacteria > Oceanospirillales > Halomonadaceae > Halomonas > Halomonas sp. THAF5a. The sequence continues at coordinate 681,297 of NZ_CP045417.1, forward strand.
TCTGGCACTCCTCGCCTTCCTCGTAGGCGGGATGGTCGCTGGCCTCGCTGGCCACCTTGACGTAGTTCAGGGCCTTGGCCTGCTCGGCGCTCGGGTCCAGGGCGGGCAGGTCCTGGGCGAAGGCGCGCTTCGACAGGATGCCGGCACCGAGGGGCAGGGCGGCGAGGCCCAGCAGGCTGTTACGCATGAAGTCACGACGATTGCGGTCGGCCATGGTCTCTCCTTGTCATCACGGTAGGGTCGAATCGTGGCGGGGCATGCTGGTTGCCCACGCTCTTGGCGCTCTTGTCACGAGCGCTCTGCTTTCTCTCATGCGGCCCGGGTCTTGGCATCGGGCCGGGTGTCGCACCTGGCGCCACCCTTGTTCCGACCGGCATTGGCCGTCGGAGTTCGCCAGGCCATGGTAGTCAACCGAGTGAGGTATCGCGAATCGTGCGGCAATCCGTCGCGTGACGCGGCAGCGATGCAGCGTTCGCACCGGCGCTGGTATACTCGCGCCAGCGGCCTCTGGCCGAACGGAACCCAGGCGCACGACGGCGCCTCGAGCAGGGAGAAGAGCGATGCAGAATGCCGTGATTCTGATCAATGCCGAGCAGGGCCAGGTCAAGGCCGTGGCCGAGCGGCTGGCCGACGTCGAGGGGATCAGCGAGGTCTACTCCACCTGCGGTCGCTACGACCTGGTGGCCATCGCGCGCACCCGCGATTTCGAGAGCCTGGCGGAGCTGGTCACCGGGCGACTGAATGCCGTCGAGGGCATTCGCGACACCGAGACCCTCAACGCCATGCAGGTGCACTCCCGCCACGACCTCGAGACCATGTTCTCCCTGGGATGGTGACGGGGCGGGTAAGCGTCATGCGTGGCGCACGAGTGGCCGCAGGGGCTGGCGTGAACGCCCGGGAGCGAAGCGCGCATGGCGGCTAGGCGAGGGCGCGTTGTCGGTCGCTTCCGCCGGCAGGCTCGTCGCCTCGGCATCACGGCGCTGTTCCTGGCGGTCGCCTCGGGGCTCTGGCATCTCCAGGAGCGTGAGCTTCGCGACGGCCTGAGCTGGCAGGGCGTCACCACCTGGGAGGACCTCACGCCGCTGACCTTCCATCGCGTGCTGCGCAACGACGGCTTCCTGGTGGGCTGGTCCGACGTGCGCGTCAATCCGCTGTGGGTCAGCTACCGGCTGCGCCGGGTCGAGGATCCCGCCGCCGGGCCGCGCCCCGGCTTTCGCCGCGACTGGCGAGCGCTGTGGCCGATCGCCCCGGAGAGCTACTTCGGCAGCGGCTACGACCGCGGCCATCTCGCGCCCAACTATGCCATCGCGGCGGTCCACGGCGGCCGGGCCCAGCGCGATACCTTCCTGATGAGCAACATGTCCCCCCAGCGGCCCGAGCTCAATCGCCGGCTCTGGCAGCGGCTCGAGGAGGTGGTGATGGATCACTTCGTGCCGCGCTTCGCCGCCCTGCAGGTGATCACCGGGCCGATCTTCCCCGCGCGCTTCCAGGACAACGTGCTCAACCGGGTCGGGCTGGTCGAGGTGCCCGAGGCCTTCTACAAGATCCTGGTGGTACCGGGGGAGCGGCCCCGGGCGCTGGCCTTCATCATGCCCCAGCGGGTCGCCGGCGATGAGCCGCTGGACGACTTCCTGGTGAGCATCGACGAGGTGGAGGCGCGCACCGGCCTGGACTTCCTGCCGCGGCTCTCGCCGGCGGCCGCCGAGGCCCTGGAGGGGCGGGTCGACACCGCCGGCTGGGGGCTCGAGGCGGTGTCCCGGCTGCCCGGGCGTTTCTGAGCAGGCACAAAAAAACCGCGATCCAGGGTCGCGGTTTTCCTATATAGAGGCATCGATGTAAGGCTCGTCTGCATGACGCGAGAAGTGGTGCCCAGGAGAGGACTTGAACCTCCACATCCGTAAGGATACTAGCACCTGAAGCTAGCGCGTCTACCAATTCCGCCACCTGGGCGCATCATGCGGTCGTCGTGTTCGGGCGCATCGCGTGAGCGATGGTGCCCAGGAGAGGACTTGAACCTCCACGTCCGTAAGGACACTAGCACCTGAAGCTAGCGCGTCTACCAATTCCGCCACCTGGGCGAACACGTGCGACTCGAGCTGACAAAGAGCGTGGGAGCGAACTCCCGGATATCCGACTGCGGGATATCGATGGTGCCCAGAAGAGGACTTGAACCTCCACGTCCGTAAGGACACTAGCACCTGAAGCTAGCGCGTCTACCAATTCCGCCATCTGGGCAAGCGAGGCGTATGGTACCGGATTCGTTCGGCGATGCAAGCGCTCGGGGGAGGAAAAAGGCGGTTTTTTTGTTGTCGGCCGGGGTGTCGCGGCGTCGCCATGGTTGGGTGATGGGGGCGCCGGCGCTATACTGCGCGGATGACAAACGACTCGACACGCCAGATGCCACGCGCCGGACGCCGTCCCCGCGCCCTTTCGAGCACGCTGCTCACGATGCCGCCAAGGATGCCCTCCGCATGACCCACTGGACGCTCAGCGACGATCCGCACGCCAACCGCGAAGCCCACAAGTACGACAAGCCTGCCCCCAGCCGAGAATACCTGCTGGCGCGCCTCGAGGAAGCCGGCAAGCCGATGACCCACGAGGCGATGAGCCAGCAGCTGGGTCTCGAGGACGAGGATCTCCAGGAGGCGGTGCGGCGTCGCCTGGCGGCGATGGAGCGCGACGGCCAGGTGCTGCGCAACCGGCGCGGCGCCTACGCGCTGATCGACAAGCTCGACCTGATCAAGGGCAAGGTGCTGGGGCATCGCGATGGCTTCGGCTTCCTGCTGCGCGACGACGGCAAGAAGCCGGACCTGGTCATGCCGCCGCGGCAGATGCGGCGCGTCTTCCACGGCGACCACGTGCTGGTGCGCATCAGCGGGCGCGACCGTCGCGGGCGTGACGAGGCCACCATCGTCGAGGTGCTGGCGCGCAACACCCAGGAGATCGTCGGCGTCTACCGGGCCAACACGCCGGAGTTCGGCGTGCTGATTCCCGAGAATTCGCGCATCACCCAGGAGATCATCATCCCCCACAGCGCCTGTGGCGGCGCCCAGGACGGCCAGGTGATCTCCGCCAGGATCACCCAGCAGCCCGAGACCCGGGTGCAGCCGGTGGGTGAGGTGATCGAGGTGCTCGGCGAGCGCATGGATCCGGGGATGGAGATCGATATCGCCATCAGAAGCTACGAGATTCCCGCCGAGTTCCCGCCCGAGGTCCACGACCAGATCGCCGATATGTCGGCCGAGGTCGCCGAGGGCGACAAGGCCAACCGCATCGACCTGCGCCACGTGCCGCTGGTGACCATCGACGACGAGACGGCCAAGGACTTCGACGACGCCGTCTGCGCCTGGAAGACCAAGTCCGGCAGCTGGAAGCTGCTGGTGGCCATCGCCGACGTCTCCCACTACGTGCGTCCGGGCAGCGCCCTGGACCAGGAGGCGATCACCCGCGGCAACTCGGTCTACTTCCCGGGCCAGGTGGTGCCGATGCTGCCGGAGCTGCTCTCCAACGGGCTCTGCTCGCTGAACCCGGCCGTCGATCGCCTGGCGCTGGTCTGCGAGATGAACATCTCCCAGAGCGGGGCGATCAGCCGCTACCGCTTCTACGAGGCGGTCTTCCAGTCCCACGCGCGCCTGACCTACAACAAGGTCGCCGCCATCCTCGACGACGAGAGCGAGCAGGGCGAGGCGCTGCGCGAGGAGTACAGCGAGCTGGTGCCGTCGCTCAAGAACCTGCACGCGCTCTACACTCTGCTGCGCGAGGCCCGCGTGGAGCGCGGCGCCATCGACTTCGAGACCACCGAGACGGCGATCGTCTTCAACGACGAGCGCAAGATCGAGAAGATCGTGCCGCGCAGCCGCAACGACGCCCACAAGATCATCGAGGAGTGCATGCTGGCGGCCAACGTCGCCACGGCGCGCTTCCTCGACAAGCACGACCTGCCGGCTCTGTATCGCATCCACGAGAAGCCCTCGCCGGAGCGCCTCGACAAGCTGCGCCTGTTCCTCAACGAGCTGGGCCTGTCGCTCGGCGGCGGCGACGACCCGAGCCCCCAGGACTACCGGGAGCTCGCCGAGGCGATCAAGGGGCGCGACGACGCCGACGTGATCCAGACGGTGATGCTGCGCTCGATGAGCCGCGCGGTCTACTCGCCGCAGAACGACGGCCACTTCGGCCTGGCCTATCCGGCCTACGCGCACTTCACCTCGCCGATCCGCCGCTATCCGGACCTGCTGGTCCATCGTGCCATCCGCTCGGTGATCCGCGGGCCGCGCCAGACCAACACCGTGCTGCGCGCCGAGGGTGTCGCGGTCGAGCCGCCGAGCAAGTGGTCCCCCTACACCTTCGAGCAGATGCTCGAGCTCGGCGAGCACTGCTCGATGACCGAGCGCCGCGCCGACGACGCCACCCGCGACGTCGAGGACTGGCTCAAGTGCGAGTTCATGTCCGACAAGCTCGGCGAGGTCTACGACGGCAGCATTGCCTCGGTGACCCAGTTCGGCATCTTCGTGCGCCTCGACGAGGTGTACGTCGAGGGCCTGGTGCACGTCACCTCGCTGCCCTCCGACTACTACCACTACGAGCCCGAGAAGCATCGCCTCAAGGGCGAGCGCAGCGGCATCAGCTATCGCCTGGGCGACGGCGTCTCCGTGCAGGTGGCCCGGGTCGACCTGGACGAGCGCAAGATCGACTTCGAGCTGGCCGACGAGAAGCCGCGGCCCAAGCGCCAGCCGCGCAAGTCCCGCGGCGGCGGCTCGGGCGGCGGTGGCGCCGACAAGGGCGGCCGGTCCGACGACAAGGCGGGCAAGGGCGGCCGGCGGCGTCGCGGCCCGCGCCGCTCGAAGGGTCGCGGCTGATGGCGGCAGGGCAGAGGAAACCGCGCGCGGGGCGCAGCGCCCCGCGCCGGGCGCCGTCGACGCCTGGCGGGCTCGAGGCCGTGTTCGGCGTGCACGCGGTGCGGGCGCTGCTCGACCGCGGCGAGACGCCTCGCGAGCTCTGGGTGCAGGAGGGCAGCGCCGGCGCCCGGCTGGCCGAGCTGGTCGAGGCCGCGCGCCAGGGCGGCGCCCGCGTGCAGTCGCGTCCCCGTGACGAGCTCGACCAGCTCGCCAAGGGCGCCTCCCACCAGGGCCTCGTCGCCTTCGCCACGCCGCTCGCCTTCGAGGGCGAGGCGTCGCTGTGGCTCAGGCTCGAGGGCTGGCCCCACGCGGCGCCGCCGCTGCTGCTGGTGCTCGACGGCGTCACCGACGTGCACAACTTCGGCGCCTGCCTGCGCAGCGCCGATGCCGCCGGGGTCCATGGCGTCATCGTGCCCAAGGACAAGGCGGCGCCGCTCAATGCGGCGGTGCGCAAGGTCGCCTGCGGGGCCGCCGAGAGCATGCCGGTCTATCAGGTCACCAACCTGGCGCGCACCCTGGCGAAGATGAAGGCGCTGGGGGTCTGGATCACCGGCACCGCCGGCGAGGCCGAGGCGAGCCTCTTTGAAGCCGACTTCACCGGCCCCGCCGCCCTGGTGATGGGCGCCGAGGGCAAGGGCATGCGCCGGCTGACTCGCGAGGCCTGCGACACCCTGGTCAAGCTGCCCATGGCCGGCAGCGTCTCCAGCCTCAACGTCTCGGTGGCCACCGGGATCTGCCTGTTCGAGGCGGTGCGCCAGCGCCAGGGCGCCTGACCCGCCCGCGCCTTGCCAGGCGCGACACATATCACTAGAATACCTGCGCCCGCTCGTCCTGAGAGCGGGCATTCCTGTCTTCTGACAACCCGTCTTTTGACAATCACTCCTTGCTTCCCCTGAGCGACCCGAGGTCGTCACTGTGGAAGCTGCCAAACCGCAAGGAGATCCCATGCGTCACTACGAGATCGTCTTCATGGTCCACCCGGACCAGAGCGAGCAGGTCCCGGCCATGGTCGAGCGCTACACCGGCCTCGTCACCGAGAACGGCGGCACCGTGCATCGCCTCGAGGATTGGGGCCGTCGCCACCTGGCCTACCCGATCAACAAGATCCACAAGGCTCACTACGTGCTGATGAACGTCGAGTGCAGCGGCGAGACCCTCGACGAGATCGAGAACATCTTCCGCTTCAACGATGCCATCATCCGCAGCCTGGTGGTTCGCGCCAAGGAAGCCGTCACCGAGGCCTCGCCGATGATGAAGCCGGTGGAAGAGAAGCGTGTTCGTCGCGACGAGAAGCCGCGCAGCACCGAATCCGCCTGAGCACCCCCATCGCACCTCTGAAGGAGTCTTCCCATGGCACGCTTTTTCCGTCGCCGCAAGTTCTGCCGTTTCACCGCTGAAGGCGTGAAGCAGATCGACTACAAGGATCTGGACACGCTCAAGGCCTACATCACCGAGACCGGCAAGATCGTTCCCAGCCGTATCACCGGGACCAAGGCCCGTTACCAGCGCCAGCTGTCCACCGCCATCAAGCGGGCACGCTACCTGGCGCTGCTGCCCTACACCGACAGCCACCAGTAAGCACCGCGCGTGATGTTGCCCGTCGCCCGCTGGATGATGCGCGGCACGCCCTACGCGGCCCTGGGGGCCGCCGCGTGCACCGCCATCCCCTGGCTGTTCTGGCTGGGAGCCGCCGTGGTGGCCCTGGTCACGCTGCGCCAGGGCATGGCCGCCGCGCTGCCGGTGCTGATCGCCGCGGCGATCCCCGCCGGCCTGTGGTGGACCCAGGGGGACGTCATCCCGCTCGCCAGCGTGCTGCTGGTGGTGCTGATGGCGGTGGTGCTGCGCGCCCGGCTGAGCTGGAGCGAGGCGATCATCGCCGGCACCCTGGCCGGGTCGGGCATGACCCAGCTGGGCATCTTCCTGCCGCCGGGCGGCGCCGCCTTCGTGCTGGAGCAGCTGCGCCAGGGCTCGCCGGACATCGCGGCGATGCTCAACGAGCTCGCGGCCCAGGGCATGGATGTCGAGCAGCTGGCCGGCCTGATGATCAGCGGCGTGACCGCGCTGATCGTGCTGCTCGCCGCCGTGGCCTGCCTGGCCCTGGCGCGGGGCTGGCAGGCCGGGCTCTACAACCCGGGCGGGTTCCGTGAGGAGTTCCACGCGCTGCGCCTGGCGCCCCGGGAGCTCGCCCTGCTGGTGCTGCTCGGGGTGCTCGGCGGCGTGCTGGGGCTGCCGGCCCTGGGCATGCTGGCCTGGGTGCCGCTGCTGGTGGCCGGCATCGCGCTGGTGCATGGTGTTATCGGATATAAGGGAATGAACGGGCTGTGGCTGGTCGCCTTCTACGTGCTGCTGATCACCACCTGGCCCATGATTCTCATTGTGCTGCTCATGGCCTTCATCGACACGTTCGCGGATTTCCGTGGACGACTGGCCCGCAGCCACTGACAAGAGGTTTACGAGAATGGACGTCATTCTGCTCGACAAGATTGGCAAGCTGGGCGGTCTGGGTGACCAGGTCACCGTCAAGCCCGGTTACGGCCGCAACTACCTGGTGCCCTACGGCCTCGCCGTGCCGGCCACCAAGGACAACATCGAGGCCTTCCAGGCGCAGCGCGCCGAGCTCGAGGCCCAGGCCGCCGAGCGCAAGGCCGAGGCCGAGGCTCGCGCCGAACAGCTCAACGACATCGAGCTCTCCCTGGTCTCCAAGGCCGGCGACGAGGGCAAGCTGTTCGGTTCCATCGGTCCGCGTGACCTGGCCGAGGCCATCTCCAGCGCCGGGATCGAGGTCGCCAAGAGCGAAGTGCGCATGCCGCAGGGTCCGATCCGCCAGACCGGCGAGTACGACATCGACCTGCACCTGCATGCCGAAGTCGACGCCACCGTGCGCGTGGTGGTGGTGGCCGAGTAAGGCCGCTGCCGACGGCACGCGCCTCGGGGCGTGCCGCGACAGGAGGGGGCGAGGAGCAATCCTCGCCCCCTTTTTGTCCCGTGTTTCGCTTCGCCCGCCATCGGGTAGAATGAGCCTGCCCCCTCCCTCCTGAAGGTCCGCGCCCCATGAACGAGCCCGTCGCCCTCGACCAGGAAACCGCCGCCCTCAAGGTGCCGCCCCACTCCGTGGAGGCCGAGCAGTCGGTGCTCGGCGGCCTGATGCTCGACAACCAGTCCTGGGACAACGTGGCCGACCGCCTGGTGGCGGACGACTTCCACCGCTACGAGCACCGGCTGATCTTCAACGTCATGGCGAGCCTGGCCGAGGCGGGGCGTCCGCTGGACGTGGTGACCCTCTCCGAGGCCCTGGAGGGGCGCGACCAGCTGGATACCGTGGGGGGGCTGGCCTACCTCGCCGAGCTGGCGCGCAACACGCCCTCGGCCAGCAACATCCGCGCCTACGCCGACATCGTTCGCGAGCGCGCCACCCTGCGCAAGCTGATCCGCGCGGCCAGCCAGATCGCCGACGGTGCCTTCAGCCCCCAGGGACGCCCCGCCGACGAGCTGGTCGACGAGGCCGAGCGGCTGGTCTTCCAGATCAGCGAGGAGCGGCCCAAGTCGGGCGGCCCCATCGGCATGAGCGAGCTGCTGACCAAGGCGGTCGATCGCATCGACGAGCTGTTCAACATGCAGGGTGAGATGACCGGCCTCTCCACCGGGTTCCGCGACCTCGACGAGATGACCTCGGGCCTGCAGCCCTCGGACCTGGTGATCATTGCCGGGCGCCCCTCCATGGGCAAGACCACCTTCGCCATGAACCTGGTCGAGCACGCGGTCATCTCCAGCGACAAGCCGGTGATGGTGTTCTCCATGGAGATGCCGGCGGAGGCGCTGATGCTGCGCATGCTCTCGTCGCTGGGGCGCATCGATCAGACCCGGGTGCGCACCGGCCAGCTGGAGGACGAGGACTGGCCGCGCCTCACCTCGGCGGTCAACCTGCTCAAGGACAAGCAGCTGTTCATCGACGACACCGCGGCGCTCTCGCCCAGCGAGATGCGCTCCCGCATCCGCCGCGTGGTCCGCGAGCACGGCAACCTGGGGCTGATCATGATCGACTACCTGCAGCTGATGCAGATCCCGGGCTTCTCGGAGAACCGCACCGGCGAGATCTCGGAGATCTCCCGCTCGCTCAAGGGGCTGGCCAAGGAGTTCGGCTGCCCGGTGGTGGCGCTCTCCCAGCTCAACCGCTCCCTGGAGCAGCGCCCCAACAAGCGCCCGGTGATGTCGGACCTGCGCGAGTCCGGAGCCATCGAGCAGGACGCCGACATCATCGGCTTCGTCTACCGCGACGAGGTCTACAACCCGGACAACCCCGACAACCAGGGGCTGGCCGAGGTGATCATCGGCAAGCAGCGTAACGGCCCCATCGGCACGGTCCACATGGCCTTCATCGGCAAGTACACGCGCTTCGAGGACCTGGCGCCGGACAGCTATCGCGAGGCCTTCGGCGAGTGACGGCCCTTGAGTCCCGTCGGCGGCCCCGTATAATGCCGTTCCCTTCAATCCCACAGGCAGGAGAGACCATGGCAGGCGGATTTCGACGCGGCAATCGCCAGCGGACCCCGAAACTCGAGGGGCGCGGCGAGCTCCAGTCGATGGAGCGTGAAGGCCCCTTCAAGGAGTGGCTGGGGATGCCCGACCTCTATCGCTATCACCTGCAGGTGGACGGCGAGGCCTACAGCTACCAGACCGAGGACTCGGAGCTCCCGGTGAAGGTCGGTGACAAGGTGGTGTTCCGCTACAAGGAGACCAAGGCCGGCAAGTGGGTCGACCGCAACTCCCTGGGCAAGGCCATCGACCCCTCCGAATATCAGTAAGCCTGGAACCTCGCGCCGGGGGTGGGGTCACTGGAAGGTAACGTCGGCGACACGCGATCGTCATCGGGGTGGCCCAGGCTGTCCCCAGCGTGCATCCCGACACCCCCGACCGGACATCAGGAGGATGGCCCCATGGATTTCCAGGCATTGAAGGCCTTCGTGGCCCACCACGACAATTTCGAGATTCGCGTGATCGGCCATGCCGGCAGCCGCTTCTACCAGGTCGAGCTCGAGGACGTGGAGGGCGCGCGCCATATGCTGACCCGCGCCGGCAAGCCGATCCTGTTTCGCTCGCTGGACGACGTCTACCTCGAGCTCCGGCGGGCCGGCATCCACCGTGCCTACCTGGTGCAGCAGGTGCCCCACGACGAGGTCATCGGCCGCGAGGCCCACTACCAGGACCCGCTGACCTCGCGCATGCCGCTGGTCTTCTGACCCGGCGCGGGCGCCTTGCCCGCTAGTCTTTCCCCCGCCGTTTGAGCCAGCGTCCCAGGCGGATGCGACGGCGGGCGAACCAGCGATACCCCGCATCCATCGCCCCGCCGATCCCCGGCAGGGTGCTCAGCCAGACCAGCCGACGATAGCCCAGCACCGCGTAGAGCGCGCGGCTGGCGTCCATCCCCACGAACCAGCGCCCCGTCGCGTCGCGCACGTGCAGCCGGCCCATCATCGCCGCGAAACTGCTGCCGAGCGCCGTGGCGTCGAAGTCCGGCGCCTGGATGTCCACCAGCAGGATGCGCTCGCGGCGCGGGTGGCGCGCCAGCCAGGCGACCTCCCGCTGGCACAGCGGGCAGTGGCCGTCGTGAAAGAGGGTGACCGGGGCGCGGGCAGAGAGGGTGGCGCGGCGCGTCATGATGATGTTTCCTCGGTCGTGCCATAGCCCAGGCGGTGTGTCCCCTGGCCATAGGCGGGCGTGGTATCGAGCGCCTCGAGGAAGGCGCCGGCCTGTTCGCGCATGGCAGCGCGCTTGTCGTCACTCATCCGCGCCAGGCTGCCGTAGATCAGCTTCATGCGCGGGTTGGCGCCGAGGGTGTCGGCGTGGCGCTCCAGGAAGTCCCAGTAGAGGCTGTTGAAGGGGCAGGCGTCCTCGCCCGTGACCCGCTTCGGGTCGAAACGGCAGTGTCGGCAGTGGTCCGACATGCGATCGATGTACTTGCCCGAGGCGCAGTAGGGCTTCGAGCCCATCAGCCCGCCATCGGCGTGCAGCACCATCCCCAGGGTATTGGGCAGCTCCACCCACTCGCAGGCGTCGGCGTAGACGGCCAGGTACCAGTCGCAGAGCGCCTCGGGGGCCACGCCGCAGAGCAGCGCGAAGTTGCCGGTCACCATCAGCCGCTGGATATGGTGGGCGTAGGCGTGGTCGCGGGTCATCTCGATGGCGCGACGCAGGCAGCGCAGCTCGGTGTCGCCGTCCCAGAAGAAGCGCGGCAGGCCGCGGTGGGCGCCCAGGGCGTTGCCGCGCTTGTAGTCGGGCATGCGCGTCCAGTAGAGCCCGCGCACGTACTCTCGCCAGCCCAGCACCTGGCGGATGAACCCCTCGACGGCGTTGAGCGGCGCGCGCCCCTCGTCATACTCGCGCTCGACCGCCTCGCACACCTCCCGGGGCGAGAGCAGCCCGAGGTTGAGGGCCGCCGAGAGCCGCGAGTGGTAGAGGAAGGGCTCGGCGTCGCTGATGGCATCCTGGTAGCGACCGAAGTGGGGAAGCAGGTGCTCGATGAAGTGGCGCAGGTCGACCAGCGCCTGGCGCCGCGTCACCGGCCAGTGGAAGCCTTCGAGACGGCCGAAGTGATCGCCGAAGCGCTCGGCGACGAGCTCAAGCACCGCCTCGGTGGTGGCGTCGTGGCGATGACGGGGAGGCTCGGGAACCGAGAAGTCGGCCGGTAACGGCTCTCGGTTGTCGTGATCGAAGTTCCACTGGCCGCCGGCGGGCGCGTCGTCCTCCATCAAGAGCCCCGTGCGGCGACGCATCAGGCGATAGAAGTGCTCCTGGCGGGGGGCCTTGCGGCCCCTGGCCCAGGCGTCGAAGGCCTCGGGGGTGGCGAAGAAGCGGTCGTCCTCGACGAGCCGCCAGGGCGGCTCGGCCTCGGCGCGTTCGCCCATCGCCTGCCACAGCCGCCACTCCCCGGGGCGCACGGCGCGGATCTCGTCGCAGCCGTAGTGGGCGGCGAGGCGCTCCGCCTCGGCGATCAGGTCCTGGGCGTTGTCGGCGTCGTCCAGGGCGCTGTAGTGGACGCGCAGGCCGCGTTCGCGGAGCGCCTCGGCGAAGTGGCGCATGGCCGAGAAGATCAGCGCGATCTTCTGGGGGTGGTGGGGCACGTAGCTCGCCTCGTCGCCGACCTCGCACAGGGCGATGACCGCCCCGTCCGGCAGGTCGCGCAGGCTGGCGAGGTCGTGGCTCAGCTGGTCGCCGAGGACCAGGATCAGCGGTGTGGGCATGAAGTTGACCAGGGGTTATACAAATGGTCGCTATAGTATAACTCGATTCCGCGATGGCGCCCGTCGGTGGTAGGCTTTAGCCACTCGCGACCATCGCGATCCCCGTTCCCCGTGCTTTCATAAGTGCTTTCTCAATTGCTTTCTCAAGTGCAATCACAAGGATGACCTCCATGGCCGCCTCCGAGACGCCGCTTGACGCCGCCGAGCCCACCCAGCCCCGGGCGGATCGCCCGCCCCACGCGCCCGCCGACCATCCCGCCGTGCCCCGGGGCAAGGTGGGCGTGGTGCTGGCCAACTTGGGCACGCCGGATGCCACCGACTACTGGTCGATGCGCCGCTACCTCAACGAGTTCCTCTCCGACAAGCGGGTGGTCGACTACCCGGACTGGAAGTGGCAGCCGCTGCTGCAGCTGATCATCCTCTCGCGCCGGCCCTTCAAGTCCGGCGAGGCCTACCGCGGCATCTGGAACACCGAGCGCGACGAGAGCCCGCTTTTGACCATTACCCGGGAGCAGACCCGCAAGGTGGCCGAGGGGCTGGCCGAGCGCTTTGGTGACCGGGTGGTGGTGGACTTCTGCATGCGCTACGGCAACCCCTCCACCGATAGCGTGCTGCGCCGCCTGCAGGCCGAGGGCTGCGAGCGGATCCTCTTCTTCCCGCTCTACCCCCAGTACGCCTCGCCGACCACGGCCACCGCCAACGACCAGGCCTTCCGCACCCTGATGAAGCTCAAGTGGCAGCCGTCGCTGCGCACCGTGCCGGCCTACTTCGAGCATCCCGCCTACCTCGATGCCCTGGCCAACTCCGTGCGCGAGGCCTATGAGGCCGCAAAGACCCCCCCGGAGGTGCTGGTGGCCTCCTACCATGGCGTGCCCAAGCGCTACCTGCTGGAGGGCGACCCCTACCACTGCCAGTGCCAGAAGACCACGCGCCTGCTGCGCGAGCGCCTGGGCTGGGACGAGGACGCCATCCAGACGGCCTTCCAGTCGAAGTTCGGGCCCGAGGAGTGGGTGGGGCCGGCGACCGTGGAGCACGTCGCCGAGCTGGCGCGCCAGGGCAAGAAGCACATCGCGGTGGTCTCGCCGGCCTTCTCGGCCGACTGCGTGGAGACCCTCGAGGAGATCGAGGAGGAGATCCGCGACGCCTTCCTCGCGGCCGGCGGCGAGACCTTCACCTACATTCCCTGCCTGAACGACCGCGACGACCATATCGCCGCGCTGCTCGCGGTGATCGACAACGAGCTCGGCGGCTGGGTCTAGCGTCGACGCGCGGCGGCGCGCCTACTGTTCCGGGTGCGGGACGGGCTTCTCGCCGACCTCCTCGCGGTAGAGCTCCACCGGCTTGCCGCGGGTCTTGGGCACGTGCTTGAGCGTGAGGTGCAGGCCGGTCTTGGCCAGCAGGTGGGCGCTCACCGGTGCGGTGATGAACAGGAACAGGGTGATCAGCAGCTCCTGGATGATCGGCTCGCCCTGGGTGGTCGAGAAGTAGAGCATCGAGCTGATCAGGATGCAGCCGATGCCCAGGGTGGTCGCCTTGGTGGGCCCGTGCAGGCGCATGTAGAAGTCGCGCAGGTGGGCCATGCCCAGCGAGCCGATGAAGGCGAAGAGCCCCCCGGCGATCAGGAAGAAGGCGATGATGCCCTCGAGGATGACGTAGACGTTCATGGTGGCTCCGAGGTTGCTGGCCTATTCAATGATGTCGCCGCGCAGGATGTACTTGCAGACCGCCACGGTGCTTATGAAGCCGAGCATGGCGATCAGCAGGGCCGCCTCGAAGTAGGTCTTGGTGTTCAGCCACAGACCCATCAGCACGATCAGCGCGATGGAGTTCACGTACATGGTGTCCAGCGCCAGGATGCGGTCGGGCATGTCGGGCCCGACCGTCATTCGATAGGCGTTGAGCAGGATGGACAGCAGGATCAGGGTGATGCTGATCTTCAGGGCGATGTCTAGCATTCGTAGATCTCCTTCAGCGGCCGCTCGTAGCGTTCGCGGATCGTCTCGATCAGCGCGTCCTCGTCCTCCATGTCGAGGGTATGGATCAGCAGCGACTTGCCGTCCATGCGCAGGTTGGCCGAGACCGTGCCCGGCGTGAGGCTGATGGTGCTGGCCAGCAGGGTGATGGTGAAGCGCTCCTCCAGCATCAGCGGGTAGACGACGAAGGCCGGGCGCATGCGCTGGCGCGGATTGATGATCAGCCAGGCCACCTGGATGTTGGCGACCAGGATATCGATCAGCACGCGCACGACGAAGCGCGCCAGCAGCCCGGGCTTCGCCACATGGGGCTGGGCGTCCCAGAAGCGGTAGGTGGCCAGCGGGATGAGCAGGGCCAGCACCCCGCCCAGCAGGATCTGGCCCGGCGCGATGCTGCGGGCCATCAGCAGCCAGACGATCAGCAGCAGGATCGACAGCAGGGGGAGGGGGAGCCAGCGGCGAGGCGTGATCATGGGGACTCTCCGGCATCAGACAGGACGGCACGCACCAGCACATCCGGGTCGGCCAGCTGGTCGGCGGTGGCACGGGTGTAGTCGCTGACCGGCCCGGCCAGGGCGACCAGCAGCGGTGAGGCGGCGAGCAGGCCGCCGGCGCCCAGCCAGCGCGCACGCGTGAGCGCCTCGCCGCCGGCCTCGCCGTCGTGGCTGCGCCAGAACAGCGTCGAACCGGCCCGCGAGAGGGCGACCAGGGCGGCGAGGCCGGTGCCGAGCAGGACCGGCCACAGCCACGGCTGCTGCCAGCTCACGGCGGCGTCCATCAGCAGCGCCTTGCCGAGGGCGCCGGACAGCGGCGGCAGGCCGGCCACGGCGACCGCCCCGACGAAGAAGAGTCCGGCCAGGCGGCGGCCGTCGCGCAGCGGACGCCCCTTGACCAGCCGGGTGCTCGCCTTGCCCCGCTGCAGGCCGATCATCTCGGCCAGCAGGAAGAGCCCGCCGGTGACCAGGGTGCTGTGCACCAGGTAGTAGAGCAGGGCGGAGACGGCTTCCGGCGAGCCCATGCCGATGCCGGCCAGCAGCGTGCCCACCGAGATGACCACCAGGTAGGCCACCAGCAGGCGCAGGTCCCGGGCCGCCAGTACGCCGATGCCGGCCACCACCATGGTCGCCAGCGACAGCCACCACACCCAGGGGCGCTCGAGGGCCTCCAGGCCCCCGGCCTGCTCGCCGAAGATCAGCGTGTAGACCCGCAGGATGGCGTAGATGCCGACCTTGGTCATGATCGCGAAGAGCGCGGCGACCGGGGCCGGGGCGGCGGCATAGGCCCGCGGCAGCCAGAAATAGAGCGGCAGGATGGCGGCCTTGAGGCCGAACACCACCAGCAGCATCAGGCCGCCGGCGATGACCAGCCCCTCGCGCTCGGCCGGCAGCGCCGAGAGGCGCACGGCCATGTCGGCCATGTTGAGGGTGCCGGTGGCGCCGTAGAGCACGCCTACGCTGATCAGGAACAGCGACGAGCCGACCAGGTTGAGCACCACGTAGTGCACCGCCGACTGGATCCGCGACTTGCCGCCGCCGTGGATCAACAGCGCATAGGAGGCCAGCAGCAGCACCTCGAAGAAGACGAAGAGGTTGAACAGGTCGCCGGTCAGAAAGGCGCCGTTGATGCCCATCAGCTGCAGCTGGAAGAGGCCGTGGAAGTTGCTGCCGCGCTCGTCGTCGCCGGCGCAGGCGAAGATCACGCAGCCCAGCGCCAGCACCGCGGTGACCATGACCATCAGTGCCGAGAGGCGGTCGAGCACCAGCACGATGCCGAAGGGCGGCTGCCAGCCGCCCAGCGCGTAGTAGGTGACCTCGCCGCCGGCGGCCCGGGCCAGCATTACCGCGGCCACCGCCACCAGCAGGGCGGTGGCGGCGACGCCCACCGTGCGATGGGTGCGCATGGCGCCGTGCCGGCTGCGCAGCAGGAGTAGTCCCACCACCAGCGGCAGGACGACGGGAAGAACGATCAGGTGCTGCATCACCGGTGGGGCTCCTCTCGCTTGCGACCGTCGACGTGGTCATTGCCCAGCTCGCTGCGGGCGCGCAT
This sequence comes from Halomonas sp. THAF5a, assembly GCF_009363755.1. Lineage (NCBI taxonomy): Bacteria > Pseudomonadati > Pseudomonadota > Gammaproteobacteria > Oceanospirillales > Halomonadaceae > Halomonas > Halomonas sp. THAF5a. The sequence goes on from NZ_CP045417.1 coordinate 697,449, forward strand.
GGCCAGGATCACCACGAAGGCGGTCATGGCGAAGCCGATCACGATGGCGGTCAGCACCAGCGCCTGGGGCAGGGGGTCGGCGAACCGCGACTGGCCGTCGATGATCGCCGCGGCGCCGGTCGTCAGTCCCCCCATGGAGAACAGGAAGAGGTTGACCGCATAGGAGAGCAGGGTCAGCCCGACGACGACCGGGAAGGTCCGCCCGCGCAGCGTCAGGTAGAGCCCGCAGGCGGTCAGCACGCCGGTGGTGATGGCGTAGAGGCTTTCCATCAGTGTTTCTCCTTGCTGGAACGGGACAGGTTCTCGTCGCTGGCCGGGGCGCCCTTGGCCGGGCTGTGGGGCGTGGTGACCTTGCCCAGGTTGGCGAGGATCATCAGGGTAGCTCCGACCACCGCCAGGTAGACGCCCAGGTCGAAGAGCATGGCGGTGGCCAGCTCGAAGTCGCCGATCAGGGGCAGGTGGAAGTGGCCGAAGGCCGAGGTGAGAAACGGTTCGCCGAACAGCCAGCTGCCGAGCCCGGTCAGGGTCGCGATGCCGACCCCGGCGACGGCCACCGGCTGGTACTCGAACTGCAGCCGTTCCTGGGCCCACTCCACGCCGCGGGCCATGTAGAGCAGGATCATGGCGACCGAGGTGACCAGCCCGGCGATGAAGCCGCCGCCGGGCAGGTTGTGGCCGCGCAGGAAGATGAACGCCGATACCAGCAGCGCCAGCGGCAGCAGGGCCATGGAGATGGAGGTGAGGATCGCCGGGTAGCGGTCGGGCGACCAGAGTCGGCCCTCGGTGTCGCTGTGGGGCATGAACAGGCGCAGGCGCCGCAGCAGCTTGAAGATGGCCAGTCCCGCCAGGGCCAGCACGGTGATCTCGCCCAGGGTATCGAAGCCGCGGAAGTCGACGAGGATGACGTTGACCACGTTGTGGCCCCCGCCGCCCGACACGCTGTTCTCCAGGAAGAAGCTCGAGAGGCTGGTGGTGTCGCGGGTCAGCACCGCGTAGTTGAGGCTCGCCACCGCCATGCCCAGGGCCCCGGCCAGCACGATGTCGCGGGCGTGGCGCGGCGCCGAGGTCTCACGGGAGGTGCGCTGGGGCAGGAAGTAGAGCGCCAGCATCAGCAGGATCATGGTCACCACCTCCACCGACAGCTGGGTCAGCGCCAGGTCGGGCGCCGAGAAGCGGGCGAAGGTCAGCGACACGATCAGGCCCACCACCGAGAGCATCAGCAGCGAGATCAGGCGGTAGCGGTGGGTGGCGGCGGTGCCGAGGCCGCCGAAGATCATCAGGCCGGCGCCCACCAGCAGCACGCCGTCGATGGGCTGGTTGCCCTGGTCGCCGGTGAGCAGCGGCATGCCGGAGAGCCCGACCCCCGCCACCACCAGCGAGGCCAGCAGCAGCAGGCCGACGTAGCGCTGCTGGGAGCCGTTGTCGATGCCGCGCAGTATCGTCTCGGCCCGGGCGGTCAGCCGCTGCACGCTGCCTTCGAACACCAGGCGGGCGTCCACCGGGCGAAAGCCCTTCAGGAGGCGTTGCAGGTTGGCATGGCGGGCGTACATCGCCACCCCGGCGACCAGCGCCACCCCGCTCATGGCCAGCGGCAGGTTGACGCCGTGCCAGATCGCCAGGTGGAACGTCAGCGCCTCGCCGAGCACCGGCGTGAGCGCCAGGCCCAGCAGGCCCTCGGCCAGCACCGGGGCGAGGCCGACCAGCACGCAGATCGCCACCAGCAGCGCCACCGGGGCGCGCATCAGCCGGGGCGGCTCATGGGGCGACTTGGGCGGCGCCTCGCGAGCCGGCTTGAAGAACACCGCATGCACCAGGCGCAGCGAGTAGGCCACCGAGAGGATACCGCCCAGGGTGGCGAGCACCGGCATCAGCCAGCTCAGCCCGCCGAGTACAGGGCTTTCGAGGGTCTCGGTGAAGAACATCTCCTTGGACAGGAAGCCGTTGAACAGCGGCACCCCGGCCATGGCAGCCCCCGCCAGGGTGGTCAGCAGGGCGGTGACCGGCATGGCGCGCCGGAGGCCGCCCAGGCGCTTGAGCTCGCGGGTGCCGGTCTCGTGGTCGATGATGCCGGCGCACATGAACAGCGCCGCCTTGAAGGCAGCATGGTTGAGGATGTGGAAGAGCGCGGCGAGCAGCGCCATGGGGCTGCCGATGCCCAGCAGCACCGTGATCAGGCCGAGGTGGCTGACCGTGGAGAAGGCCAGGATGCCCTTGAGGTCGGTCTTCAGCAGCGCGAACCAGGCGCCGTAGAGCAGCGTCGCCATGCCGGTCAGCGATACCACCACCGTCCACAGCTCGCTGCCGGCGATCGCCGGGTGCAGGCGGGCCATCAGGAAGATGCCCGCCTTGACCATGGTCGCCGAGTGCAGGTAGGCCGAGACCGGCGTGGGCGCCGCCATGGCGTGGGGCAGCCAGAACTGGAAGGGGAACTGCGCCGACTTGGTGAAGGCGCCGAGCAGCACCAGACCGAGCATCCAGGGGTAGCGCGGGTCGGCGAGGATGGCGCCGCCGCTGTCGAGCACCACCTGCATGTCGTAGCTGCCGGCCATGTCGCCCAGCAGCAGCAGCCCGGCGAGCAGGGCCAGGCCGCCGGCGCCGGTCACGGTCAGCGCCATGCGCGCCCCCTTGCGGGCGTCGCTTCGGTGCGACCAGAAGCCGATCAGCAGGAAGGAGGAGAGGCTGGTCAGCTCCCAGTAGAGCCACAGCAGCAGCAGGTTGTCGGCCATCACGATGCCGACCATGGAGGCCATGAAGAGGATCAGGTAGGCGTAGAAGCGCCCGAAGGGCTCCTCCGGCGACAGGTAGAAGTGCGCGTAGAGCAGGATCAGCAGGCCGATGCCCAGGATCAGCAGGTTGAAGAGCACCGACAGGCCGTCCAGCCGGAAGGCGAGCTCGAGGCCCAGGGTGGGCATCCACTCGGCGGCGACGCGCAGCGTCTCGCCGGCCGCCAGGCTCGGCAGCTGGGCGAGGGTCAGCAGCAGCGCCAGCGCGGGTAGCGCCGCGGTGGCCAGGGAGCAGAAGTGTCGCCCACGTTGCGCGGTGAACGCGGGTATCAGCACCCCCAGCAGGGGCAGCAGGGCTATCCACAGCAGTGTCATCGATCGGTCATCCTGCGCGGGTTCGTCGACGGGGGAGCGTTTCGGTCACGCGCCCGGGAAACAGGATGAGACGGGCGATACACCATCGCCCCCCGTCCCTGGGTCAGGGCCCCCCATGGTTTGGCTCCCTGCCACTCTACCGCAAAGCGAATTCCCTCGCTGCCTCCTTGCCTTTCAACACTTTGTCTTCCTAGAGTGGATGAACCTCATCGCGAGGGAGGCGCCCCGTGTGCGCTTCCCGTTACTGGGAGGGTGGCCGATGCAACTCGCCGTGCTGGGCGGCTTCGCGATGGCGGGCCTGGCCCCGCTGCTGCATCAGTGGTTCGGGTCCCGAACGCCGGGGGTGATGGCCCTGCTGCCCGCCGCCATCGCGGCCTGGCTGCTCGGCCAGTGGCCGGCGATCGCCGCCGGCGAGGTGCTGCGCCTGGAGTGGGCCTGGGTGCCGGGGCTCGATATCACCCTGACCTTCCTGATCGATGGCCTCGCCTGGCTCTTCGCCCTGCTGATCACCGGCATCGGCGCCCTGGTGCTGGTCTACTCGGGGGAGTACCTGCGCGGCGACCGCGACCTGCCGCGCTTCCTGGTGGTGATCACCGCCTTCATGATGTCGATGCTCGGCCTGGTGCTTGCCGACAACCTGGTCACGCTCTTCGTCTTCTGGGAGCTCACCAGCATCACCTCCTACCTGCTGATCGGCTTTCATCACACCGATCCCGCCGCCCGCAAGGCGGCCCTGCAGGGGCTCTTCGTCACCGTGGGCGGCGGGCTGGCGCTGCTGGCCGGCCTGATCATGCTGGCCGGGGCCGGCGACAGCTGGTCGCTGGCCGAGCTGGTCGAGCGCGGCGACGCCCTGCGACAGCACCCGCTCTACACGCCGCTGCTGCTCTGCCTGCTGGTCGGTGCCTTCACCAAGTCGGCACAGTTTCCCTTCCATTTCTGGCTGCCCAATGCCATGGCGGCGCCCACGCCGGTCTCGGCCTACCTGCACTCGGCGACCATGGTCAAGGCGGGCATCTACCTGCTGGCGCGGCTGCATCCGGCGCTGGGCGGCACCGAGCTGTGGGTCACGACCCTCTCGCTGGTCGGCGCGGTGACCATGGCCACCGGCGCCTTCCTCGCGATCCGGCACACCAACGTCAAGACGCTGCTGGCCTACTCCACGGTGATGGCGCTGGGCACCCTGACCCTGCTGCTCGGCCTCGGCACCCCCGGAGCGCTCACCGCCTTCGTGGTCTTCCTGCTGGCCCATTCGCTCTACAAGGGGGCGCTGTTCATGGTGGCCGGCATCCTCGACCACGAGACCGGCACCAAGGACGTCACCGCCATGGGCGGGTTGCGTCGGACGATGCCGCGCACCGCCGTCGTGGCGGGGGTGGCGGCGCTGTCGCTGGCCGGGCTGCCGCCGCTGCTCGGCTTCGTGGGCAAGGAGGCGATGCTCGCCGCGGTGCTCGAGGCCGACGCCTGGCGGCCGCTGCTCCTGCTGCTCGCCTTCTCGGCGGCCTTCCTGACCCTGGCCGTGGCGGCCATCGTCGCCCTGCGCCCCTTCTTCGGCGCGGCCCGCGAGACCCCCAGGGCCCCCCACGAGGCGCCCCCGGCGATGCTCGCGGGGCCGGCGCTGCTCGCCGCGCTGTCGCTCGGCGCCGGCCTGGCGCCGGGCCTGCTCGACCCGCTGGTGGCGGCCACCCTGGCCGGCATCGGTGCACCCGGCGCCGACCCCCACCTGGCCCTGTGGCACGGGCTCAACCTGCCGCTCGTGCTGTCGCTCGCGAGCCTGGCGCTGGGCCTTCTGACCTACCGCCACTGGGACCGGCTGCGGGGCCGGCTCGCACGCCTCGCGCCGCTGATGGCGCGCGGCCCCGAGGCCGGCTATGAGGCGCTGATGGCCGGCATGGTGGCCGTCGCCGAGTGGCAGACCCGGCTGCTGCAGAACGGCCACATCCGCCACTACCTGGCCGTGACCCTGCTGGTGCTGGTCGGCCTGGTGGGCCATGCGCTCTTCTTCCGCCACGCCTTCACCCTCGATGTCGCCCTGGCGGTCTACCTCCACGAGGCGGTGGTCGCCGGCCTGATGGTCGCCGGGGCCGTGGCGGCCTGCGTGATGCGCTCGCGCCTGGCGGCCGTGGCGGCGCTCGGGGTCATGGGCTTCTCCATCGCCCTGACCTTCGTGCTGTTCAGCGCCCCGGACCTGGCGATCACCCAGCTGCTGGTCGAGACCCTGACGGTCATCCTGCTGGTGCTGGTGCTGTTTCGCCTGCCGCGCTTCGCCACCCTCTCGACGCCCCTGGAGCGACTGCGCGACCTCATCGTCGCCGTGCTCACCGGTGGGCTGATCACCGCGCTGATGCTGGCGGTGCTCTCCGGGGAGCGCCTGCCGCGCATCTCGGACTACATGATCGCCAACAGCCAGCCGCTTGGCCACGGCCACAACATCGTCAACGTCATCCTGGTCGACTTCCGGGCGCTGGACACCCTGGGCGAGATCTTCGTCCTGGCGCTGGCGGCCGTCGGCGTCTATGCCATGCTGCGCTTCCATGCCCGGGACGGTTATCGCCCGGACCGACATGGCCGGGAGCACGAGAGCCGGCGCGGCATACCGCCGGGGGAGGGCCGCGATGGCTAGGGGTACCCTGATCCTCAACGCCGCGGCGCGGCTGCTGCTGCCGCTGCAGCTGCTCTTCTCCCTGTTCCTGCTGCTGCGCGGCCACGACGAGCCGGGTGGCGGCTTCATCGCCGGGCTGGTGGCGGCGGCGGCCTTCGCGCTCTACCTGTTCGCCTTCGGGCGTCGTCCCCTGAACCGGATGCTCGCGGTGTCCCCCCGGGACCTGGTCGCCATGGGGCTGCTGCTCGGGGTGGGCTCGACCCTGCCGGCCTGGTGGGTCGGCGAGCCCTTCTTCACGGCCCAGTGGTGGACCATCCCGATCATCGACTTCAAGGCCTCGACGGTGCTGCTCTTCGACGTCGGGGTCTACCTGGTGGTGGTGGGCTCGGTGCTCACGGCGATCACCGCCCTGGTCAAGACCGACCAGCACGACGACGAACGCTGAGGAGGCGCCATGGAACCCCTGATAGCCGTCGCAATCGGCACGCTCTTCGCCGCCGCCGTCTACATGATGCTGCGGCGCTCCATCGTCAAGCTGGTCATCGGATTGATGCTGCTCTCCAACGCCGCCAACCTGCTGATCTTCGCCACGGCCGGCATGGTGCGTGGCGCCCCGCCGCTGGTGCCCGAGGGGCTCACGGCGCCGGTGGGCGCGGTGGCCGACCCGCTGCCCCAGGCGCTGGTGCTCACGGCCATCGTCATCGCCTTCGGGGTGCTGTCGTTCTCCGTGGTGCTGGTGCGCCGCGCCTGGGAGATCGTGGGCGCCGATGACCTGGACAAGATGAGGGACACCGACTCGTGACGCCCCAGATCGCGCTGCCCATCCTCATTCCGCTGCTGTCCGGCGCCGTGTCGCTGCTGTTCTGGCGCTCCCGGAGCATGCAGCGCTTCCTCGCCGTGGCCGGCACGGCGAGCCTGCTGCTGACCAGCCTGTGGCTCTTGGCCACGGTGCAGCGCGACGGCATCCAGGTCATGCAGATGGGCGGCTGGACGGCGCCCTTCGGCATCAGCCTGGTGGCCGACCTGCTGGGGGCGATCATGGTGGTGCTCACGGGCATCATCGGCTTCGCCGTGGCGCTCTTCTCGCTGGCCACGGTGGGGCGCGGCCACGAGGCCTATGGCTACTTCCCGCTGATGCACCTGCTGCTGGCGGGGGTCGCCGGGGCCTTCCTCACCGGCGATATCTTCAACCTCTATGTCTGGTTCGAGGTGATGCTGGTGGCCTCCTTCGCGCTGCTGATCCTGGGCAGCGAGAAGGCGCAGATGGAGGGGGCGATCAAGTATGTCACCCTCAACCTGGTCTCCTCGGTGGTCTTCCTGGTCGCCGTGGGGCTGCTCTACGGCATGGTCGGCACGCTCAACATGGCCGACATCGCGCGGCGCCTGGCGACCCTCGAGAACGACGGCATGGCCGACGTCCTGGCGATGATGTTCATGGTCGCCTTCGGCATCAAGGCGGCGGCCTTCCCGCTGTTCTTCTGGCTGCCGGCCTCCTACCACACGCCGCCGGTGGCGGTCTCGGCGCTGTTCGCCGGCCTGCTGACCAAGGTCGGGGTCTACGCGCTCTACCGGGTGTTCACGCTGATCTTCCACCACAGCCCCGGCTACACCCACGAGATCCTGCTGTGGGGCGCCGGCTTCACCATGCTCTCCGGGGTGCTCGGCGCGGCGGCGCAGTTCGAGTTCCGCCGCATCCTGTCGTTCCACATCGTCAGCCAGATCGGCTACATGATCCTGGGACTGGCGCTCTTCACCCCCCTGGCGATCATCGGCGGGGTCTTCTATATCATTCACCACATCATCGTGAAGACGAACCTCTTCCTGGTCAGCGGCATCGTCCATCGGCTGCGCGGGACCTATCAGCTCAAGGCGCTGGGCGGCGTCTACCGCAGCCACCCGTGGCTGGCCGTGCTGTTCTTGATCCCGGCCCTGTCGCTGGCCGGCATGCCACCGCTCTCGGGCTTTCTCGCCAAGTTCATCGTGATTCGTGCCGGCCTCGAGGCCGAGGCCTATGGGGTGACCTTCATCGCCCTGCTGGTGGGCCTGCTCACCCTCTACTCGATGATCAAGATCTGGGCCGAGGTGTTCTGGAAGGCGGCACCGGAGGCGCAGGGCGAGCCCCCGCCGGTTGTCGCCCCCCGGGGGATGTGGCTGATGTCGGCGACGGTCGCGGGGCTTGGGCTCTGCACGCTCTTCATCGGCCTCAATGCCGGGCCGATCTACGCCCTGGCCGAGGCCTCGGCCGACCAGCTGCTGGCGCCCGAGCGCTACATCGAGGCGGTTCTTGGATCCGGAGTCGAGCCGGACGCGACGGGGGAGGAGACGCCATGATCGGAGCCGCCTGGAACCTGATGCTCGGCTTCGCCTGGGTCGTGCTGACCGGCGACTTCAGCGGCCGCAACCTGCTGGCCGGGCTGCTCTTCGGCTACCTGGTGCTGGCGCTGATTCAGCCCCAGGTGCCGGCGCTGGCCGGCTATGCCCAACGCCTGCCGCGGCTGATCCGTTTCATCGGCTTCTTCCTCAAGGAGCTGGTGATGGCGAACCTCAAGGTCTCCTACGACATCATCACCCCGACCTGGTACATGAAGCCGGGCGTGATCGCCATGCCGCTGCGGGCCACCACCGAGTTCGAGATCGCCCTGGTCGCCAACCTGATCACGCTGACGCCGGGCACCCTGAGCCTGGACGTCTCCGATGACCGCCGCGTGCTCTATATCCATGCCATGTTCCTGGACGACGAGCCGGCGCTGCGGCGCAGCCTGGCCGAGCTCGAGCGCCGGGCGCTGGCCCTGTTCCACTAGCGAATGCCCGTTTCCGTGGCGAAGAAAGGAGGTGCTCCGGTGTCCCCCGTGATCCTCGTGAGTCTGGCGCTGATGGTCCTGGCGCTCTGCCTGGCCTTCGTGCGCCTGTTCCGCGGCCCCAGCCTGCCGGACCGGGTGGTGGCCCTGGAGCTCTTCTCGTCGATCCTCGTCGGCATCATCGGCGTGATCGCCATCGCCACCGACGTGCCGAGCCTCCTGGACGTGGCCATCGTCATGGCGCTGATGGCCTTCATGGCCGCCATCGGCTTCGCCCGCTTCCTGGAACGCGGAGGGCCTCGCGATGATTGAGCACCTCGAGGGCGGCCTGGTGCTGGCCGGCGCCTTCTTCATGTTCCTGGCGGCGCTGGGGGTGGTGAGACTGCCCGACCTGCTGACCCGCATGCACGCCACCACCAAGGCGGCGACGCTCGGCATCGCCCTGATCATGCTGGCCGTGGCGCTGCACTTCGCCGAGGTGGCGGTGGTGGCGCGGGCCTTCGGGGTGATCCTCTTCATCATGATGACCGCCCCGGTGGCGGCCCACGTGATCGGCCGGGCGGGCTACATCGTCGGCGCCCGGCTCTGGGCGGGCACCGTCAAGGACGAGCTGAAGCCCCACTTCGACCCCCTGACCCGCGACCTGAGAAGCGGCACGCCCGCCGAGGAGCGCGAGCGCCGCTCCCCCGACGAGCCCGACCCCTCCTGAGGCGCGCCGGCGCCTGACCCGCTCCGATGCCAAGGGGCCGCCTTCGGGCGGCCCCTTGGTGTCGCGACCTTCCCCACGAGCACCTTCCTCGCGAGCGGCGCATTGATTGCCTCGCCGTCAGGGGAGTGGCGGCGGGGCGCATTTAATTGTACAAATACTGTACTATTATATTGTCCTGTCACATATGTGAGGCATGCTCCATGCACCGCAAGCCGCATCTCCCGCACAAGGTCTGCGCCCACTGCGCGCGCGCCTTCGCCTGGCGACGCAAGTGGGCACGCTGCTGGGACGAGGTTCGCCACTGCAGCGAACGCTGCCGTCGCGAGGCCCGCCGCCAGGTGCGATCGTCATGAGCCGAACCCTGGTATGGCTGCGCAGCGACCTGCGCCTGGCCGATAACCCCCTGTTCGTCTTCGACGCGCCCCCGGAGGCGCTGCTCTGCGTCGTCGTGCTGGACGAGGCCTGGCTCGCGCCGCTGCCCGGCCTCGAGGCGCCGCGCATCGGGCCGGCCCGGCTGCGCTTCCTGTGGGAGTGCCTGATCGCCCTGCGCGGCGAGCTGCTCAAGCGCGGCAGCGACCTGCTGGTCCGCGTCGGGGAGCCGGTCGAGACGGTGACGGGGCTGGTCGACGATCACGCCATCGACGAGGTGCGGGTGCGTGCCGAGCCCGGCTGGGAGGAGCGGCAGGCCGTCGCCCGGCTGGCCTCCCGGCTGGGCGATGGCGTCGCGGTCAACCGTTTCGATACCGGCACGCTGCTCGACGAGGCCTCGCTGCCCACGGCGCTCGCCGAGCTGCCGAGGAGCTTCTCCGCGTTTCGCCGCCGGGTCGAGCGCGCCGGGGCGACGATCCCCGAGGCCGCCCCGGCGCCGGTGACCCTGCCCGGGTGGCCGGGGGGCGCGCCGCGCGGCTTCCCGCCGCTCGGCAAGGTGTGTAGCCGCGCGGCCGCCTGGGCGCCGGATGCGCGCGGCGAGTTCGCCTTCGCCGGCGGCGAGACGCCAGGCCGGGCGCGGCTCGATCACTACCTGTGGGAGAGCGGGGCCATCGCCCGCTACAAGCAGACCCGCAACGGCCTGGTCGGCGCCGACTTCTCCACCCGGCTCTCCCCCTGGCTGGCCCATGGCTGCCTGTCGGCGCGCCAGGTGCGCGATGCGGTGGTCGCCTGGGAGGCCCGACACGGCGCCAACGAGTCGAGCTACTGGGTCGTCTTCGAGCTCCTGTGGCGCGAGTACTTCCACTGGGCGGCGCGCCAGGAGGGCGCGGCCCTCTTCGGCGGGCGTGAGCTGCCGGCGGTGGACGAGGGCGTTCGCGCCTGGCGCGACGGGCGCACCGGCGTGCCCTTCGTGGACGCGGCGATGCGCGAGCTGGCGGCCACCGGCTGGCTCTCCAACCGCGCCCGCCAGAACGCGGCGAGCTTCCTGGTCAACGAGCTCGAGGGCGACTGGCGGCTGGGGGCGGCCTGGTTCGAGGCCTGCCTGGTCGATTACGATGTGGCGAGCAACTGGGGCAACTGGCGCTACGTGGCCGGGGTGGGCCGCGACACACGGGAGCGCTGGTTCAACGTGCTCAAGCAGGCCCGGGACTATGACCCCGCAGGCGAGTACGTGACCCACTGGCAGCCCGAACTCGCGGCGCTGCCGCCCGGCCAGGCCCGGCACCAGCCCTGGCGAGCCGCCCCCGCGCGCTTCGCCTCGCCCGTGGCCGAGGCGCCGGGCTGGCGCGACTGGCTGCTGCCCCGGCCGCCGTCGCCCTCCTGATGCCCATCGTCGTCCTCTTCCCTTCGTCCGAGGAGCCCTCATGACGCTCAACGCCTCGCCCCGCCTGCCCTGGATGCTGGGCCTGGCCGGCCTGATCCCCTTCCTGGCGACCGCCGCGGCGACCTGGCTTTCGCCGATCGCCTGGCAGGTCGTCGCCATCCGCGCCTTTCTCGCCTACGCCGCGGTGATCCTCTCCTTCCTCGGCGGGGTGCAGTGGGGCGTGGCGATGTGTCGGGAACGGCCCGGCGAGGCGCCGTTCCGGGCGCGCATGCTGCTCGCCATGGTGCCGAGCCTGCTGGCCTGGCCGGCGCTGCTGCTGCATCCGCTGACCGGTGCCTGTGTGCTGGTCGCCGGCTTTCTGCTGGTGCGCTTCCACGAGCACTCCCAAGATGGCCGGGCCCAGCTGCCCGACTGGTACCAGCCGCTGCGCACGCTGCTGACCCTGGTGGTGGTGGCCTGCCACGGCCTGGTGATCTGGCGGCTCCTGGGCGCCTGATCGGGGTTTCCAGGCGCGCGGTTCTGGGCGATGATCGGCCGGTTGATGGACCACGCCTCAGGAGCAACGATGAAACGGATGCTGACCCCCCCTCTGCTGCTGGCCCTGCTGGCCGGCTGCCAGGCCGCCCCGCCGAGCGAGGCCCACGCGGCGCCGGAGGAGGCGCCTGACGCGGCGACCACGGTGGCCGTCGCCGAGGCCGCCCAGCCTGCGGCGACGGCTGCCGCGGCAACGGCCGCCGCGGCAAACTTCCAGGCGTGGCTGGCGAGCTTCCGGCGCGAGGCGCGCGCCGAGGGCATCGCCGAGGCGACCCTGGCGCGGGCCCTGGACGGCCTGCGCTATCGGCCGCGGGTGATCGAGCTCGACCGCTCCCAGCCCGAGTTCGTGCGGCCGATCTGGCAGTACCTGGACAGCGCCGTCTCGGCGACCCGGGTCAGCACCGGGCGGGCGCGGCTCGCCGAGCACCGCGAGACCGCCCGCGAGATGGAGCGCCGCTACGGGGTGCCGGCGGAGGTGATCGTCGCCATCTGGGGCATCGAGAGCAACTACGGCGGCAACTTCGGCGACTTCTCGACCCTCGAGGCGCTGGCCACCCTGGCCTATGAGGGTCGCCGGAGTGACTTCGCCCGCAGCGAGCTGCTCGCGGCCCTGCGCATCCTCGAGGCGGGGGATATCTCGCCCGAGCGCATGATCGGCTCCTGGGCCGGCGCCATGGGCCACACCCAGTTCATCCCCTCGAGCTTCGAGGCCTACGCGGTGGACGGCGACGGCGACGGGCGCCGCGACATCTGGGGCAGCATCCCCGACGTCATGGCCTCCACCGCCCACTACCTCGAGCGCGCCGGCTGGCAGTCGGGCGCGCCCTGGGGCGTCGAGGTGCGCCTCCCCGAGGGGTTCGACTACGCCCGCACCGAGCTTGCCCATCGCCTCTCGAGCGCCGAATGGGCCGCGCAGGGCGTGCGTACCCTCGACGGCGCGCCGCTGCCCGACTTCGCCAGCGCCTCGGTGATCGTGCCCGCCGGCGCCGACGGCCCGGCCTTCCTGGTGGGGCCCAACTTCCGGGCGATACTTCGCTACAACAACGCCACCAGCTACGCCCTGGCGGTGGGGGCGCTCTCCGACGAGATCGCCGGCCGCGAGGGGGTGGTGCAGGCGTGGCCCCGGGCGCAGCAGCCGCTGAGCCGCACCCAGGTGCGCGAGATGCAGCGCCTGCTCAATGCGCGGGGCTTCGAGGTGGGGGCACCGGACGGCATCATGGGGCCCAATACCCGTCGCGGCCTGCGCGACTTCCAGGACGCCATCGGCGTCACGCCGGATGGCTTCGCCACGCTTACCCTGCTCGAGCGCCTGCGGCGCTGAGCCCGTTTCGGAGGTGATCATGATCCCGACCCGAGTTCCTTCGCTGCTGCTGGCCGCCCTGCTCTCGAGCGCGGCGCCCGCGGCCCTTGCCGCCGACGACCAGCCGAGCGTGTTTGGCTGGGTGGAGAAGGCCACCCTCGAGCCCTGGGGCGTCGAGGTGAAGGCCAAGCTCGACAGCGGTGCGCTGACCTCGTCGCTGGACGCCCGCGACATCGAGCTCTTCGAGCAGGAGGGCGAGGAGTGGGTGCGCTTTCGCCTGAAGCTCGAGGACGAGGAGAGCGGCGAGCTCTTCACCGAGCGCATGGAGCTGCCGCTCTACCGGGACCTGCGGGTGCGTGGCGCCGGTGGCGTCGACGAGCGGCCGGTGGTGCTGATGGACGTCTGCCTGGGCGGTACCGTCTACGAGGAGCAGTTCGGGCTTCGCGACCGCGAGGAGATGAACTACCCGCTGCTGCTCGGACGCCGCTCCATCGGCCATCTCGGCCTGCTCGACGTGCGCGAGACCTTCCTCACCGAGCCTGACTGCGGCGAGGACGCGCCCTACGTGCCCCACGACCCCGACGAGGCCGAGTAGCGCCCCCGTCGCCCCGTGGCCGGGCCCGCATGGGCGCGGCCTTCTCGTCGGGCGCCCGGTTCGGGCTCAGAAGAGCCGGGCGAGCAGGGCGGTGACCGCGGTCTCCACCCGCAGGATGCGGGGCCCCAAGTGGATCCCCTGGCAGCCGGCCGACAGCAGCTGCTCCACCTCCCAGGGAATGAAGCCGCCCTCCGGCCCCACCAGCAGCAGCGCCGGCTCGTCGAGGCCGCGGGGGCAGTCGTCGGGCATGCCCGGGTGGGCCACCAGGCCGCGGCGCCCCGCGAGCAGCCCCGGCAGTGCGTCCTCGACGAAGGGGCGAAAGCCCTTGGCCAGGGTGACCTCGGGCAGTCGGGTGTCCCGGGCCTGCTCCAGGCCCAGCACCAGGTGGTGACGGATCTTCTCGGCCTCGAGCTCCGGCGACTGCCAGTAGCTCTTCTCCACGCGGCGGGTGTTGAGCAGGGTGATCCGCTTCACGCCGAGCGCGGTGACGTGCTCGAGGCTGCGCGCCAGCATCCGCGGGCGGGGCAGGGCGAGCACCAGGTGCACCGGCAGTGCCGGCGGCGGCGGCTGGTCCAGCGCGGCGACGTCGAAGGTCGCCTCGTGATCGTCCAGGGTCAGCAGCTCGCCGCGCCCGAGCGCCCCTCCCGCGATGCCCAGCGTCAGGGTGTCCCCGGGGCGTGCGCGATGCACTTCGCGCAGGTGTGCCAGCCGGCGCGGGTCGCGGACCCGGGCCAGGCGATGGTTCTCGACGTCCTCGGGGGAGAGCAGGATCAGGTTCATGGCGCCTCGTTGCGTTGGGACTGAATGGGGGCGATGCCTTGCATGGAGGGTGTCGCGGTGCACAATAGCGCTACGGGGGCCGTCGCCCCCACCACACAAGGAGCAGCGCCGTGCGCGTGATTCGCAAGTATGCCAACCGCAGGCTCTATGATACCGAACAGAGCCGCTACGTGACCCTCGAGGATCTGCGCGGCCTGATCCTCGACGAGGTGCCCTTCCGGGTCGAGGACGCCAAGAGCGGCGAGGACCTGACCCGCACCATCCTGCTGTCGATCATCATCGAGCAGGAGCAGGCCGACGGCGACGCCCAGGTCTTCTCCAACGATCTGCTGGCGCAGTTCATCCGTGTCTACGACATGGCCCAGCCGCTGCCCCTGGCACGCTACCTGGAGCAGGGCACCAAGCTGATGCTCGAGCAGCAGCATCACATGCAGGACCAGTGGCAGCAGGCCATGCGCCACTCGCCCATGGAGCTGATGCGTGAGATGGCCGAGGAGAACATGAAGTTCTGGCAGAAGACCATCGGCCAGGCCGGCAGCGGCAGCGACGACGACTCGGGAAAGGGCAAGTCGTGAGCGGCGCCGCGCGCCACTTTCTGACATAATGCCGCGACGTTTCTCGCACGATTCTGAGGTAGTCAGCGGATGAAGGTCCTGATCATCGGCGGCGGTGGCCGCGAACACGCCCTGGCCTGGAAGGTCGCCCAGTCACCCCGAGTGGAGGCGGTCTTCGTGGCGCCCGGCAACGCCGGCACGGCCCGGGAGCCGGGCCTCGTCAACGTCGCGATCGGCGTCGACGACCTCGATGGCCTGGTGGCCTTCGCCCGGGACGAGGGCGTCGCGCTGACCATCGTCGGCCCCGAGGCACCGCTGGTCGCGGGCGTGGTCGATCGCTTCCGCGAGGCGGGTCTGGCGATCTTCGGCCCCACCGCCGGCGCGGCCCAGCTCGAGGGCTCCAAGGCCTTCACCAAGGACTTCCTGGCGCGACACGCCATTCCCTCCGCCGACTACCAGACCTTCACCGCGGTGGAGCCGGCGCTTGAGTACCTGGCCGAGAAGGGCGCGCCCATCGTCATCAAGGCCGACGGCCTGGCCGCCGGCAAGGGCGTGATCGTCGCCATGACCCAGCAAGAGGCCGAGGCGGCGGTGCGCGACATGCTCGAGGCCAACGCCTTCGGCGACGCCGGCGCTCGGGTGGTGATCGAGGAGTTCCTGCAGGGCGAGGAGGCGAGCTTCATCGTCATGGTCGATGGCGAGACCATCCTGCCCATGGCCACCAGCCAGGACCACAAGCGCGCCTTCGACGGCGATGCCGGCCCCAACACCGGCGGCATGGGCGCCTACTCGCCGGCGCCGGTGGTCACCGAGAGCGTCTTCGAGCGCATCATGGATCGGGTGATCCGCCCCACGGTGCGGGGCATGGCCGAGGAGGGCCACCCCTACACCGGCTTCCTCTACGCGGGCCTGATGATCGATGCCGAGGGCAACCCCAGGGTGATCGAGTACAACTGCCGCTTCGGCGACCCCGAGACCCAGCCGATCATGCTGCGCCTGCGCTCCGACCTGGCCGAGCTCTGCCTGGCCGGTGCCCGCGGCGAGCTCGCGGGGCTGGCCTGCGACTGGGACCCGCGCCCCGCGGTGGGCGTGGTGCTGGCCGCCGGCGGCTACCCCGGCAGCTACCGTAAGGGCGACGCCATCGACGGGCTCGACGCCGCCGAGGCCACCGGCTGCAAGGTCTTCCACGCCGGCACCGCCGAGCGGGACGACCGGGTGGTCACCGCCGGCGGCCGGGTGCTCTGCGTCACGGCGCTGGGCGAGGGCGTCTCCGCGGCCCGCGACCTGGCCTACCGGGGCGTGGCCGAGATCGACTGGCCCGAGGTGCTCTACCGGCGCGACATCGCCCACCGGGCCATCGCCCGGGAGCGCGGCGACGCCTGAGACGCAGTGACCCCCAACAACAAGATTCAGGAGCGAGGATGGAGCGTGTCCGACTGAGCTTTCCCGTCGACGAGGTGATGCACCGTCACCCGCTGACGGTGCGCATCACCGACATGAACTACGGCCGCCACCTGGGCCACGATGCGCTGATCTCGCTGCTTCACGAGGCGCGGGTCGCCGCGCTGGCCGCTCGGGGGCTCTCCGAGGGCGACCTCGGCGGCTTTCCCAGCGTGGCGGCGGATCTCGCCGTGCAGTACCAGGCCGAGACGCGCTGGCCCGATGCCCTGGTGGTGGAGACCGCCATCCCGGCGCCGGCGCGCAAGGCGATCGGCGTCTACCACCGGATCCTGCGCGAGGCCGACGGCGCCACGGTGGCCACGGCCCGGATCAACCTGATGCTGGTCGATCCGGCCACCGGCCGCCCGGTGGCGATCCCCGAGGGGGTGCGGGATGCCCTGGTGAGGGCTCGCTGATGTCCCGGGAGTATCCGATCATCGCCCTGACCGGCTCCTCCGGGGCCGGCACCACCACGGTGAAGCGCACCTTCGAGCGCATGTTCGCCCGGGAGGCCGTGCACGCCGCCTTCGTCGACGGCGACGCCTTCCACCGCTATACCCGCCAGGAGCTGGCCCAGCTCCTCGTCGACGAGCCCGACCGCAAGGACGAGCTCTCCCACTTCGCGGTGGAGGCCAACCTGCTCGACCGGCTCGAGGCGCTGTTCCGGGAGTACGGCCAGACCGGCAACGGCGCCTACCGGCACTATATCCACGCTGAAGACAAGCAGATGATCGAGGCCGGCTACCAGGTCGGCACCTTCACCGAATGGCAGTCGCTGCCCTGCGGCACCGACCTGCTGTTCTACGAGGGGCTGCACGGGGGGCTCGTGACCGCCGAGCTCGACATCGCCCGCCACGTCGATCTGCTGGTGGGGGTCGCGCCGACCATGAACCTGGAGTGGATCCAGAAGATCGATCGCGACATGCGCCACCGTGGCTACTCCCAGGAGGCGGTGATCGACACCATCCTGGGGCGCATGGATGACTACGTGCGCTACATCCAGCCGCAGTTCTCGCGTACCCACATCAACTTCCAGCGGGTGCCCACGGTAGACACCTCGAACCCCTTCGAGGTCCAGGACATCCCCACCGACGCCGAGTCCTTCGTGGTGATCCGCTTCCGCGACCCGGCCACGGTGGATTTCCCCTACCTGCTGGCGATGATCCAGGATGCCTTCATGAGCCGCCCCCACACCCTGGTGGTGCCGGGCTCGCGGCTGTCGCTGGCCATGGAGCTGATCCTCGGCCCGCTGGTGCGCCACCTGCTGGCCCAGCGCCGCTTCCGCTGACGCCCGCACCGTCCCGATACAAGGAGAACCGCCCATGGATTGCCTGTTCTGCAAGATCATCGATCGCGAGATTCCCGCCGACATCGTCTATGAAGACGAGCATGTGCTCGCCTTCAACGACATCAATCCCCAGGCGCCGACCCACCAGCTGATCGTGCCCAAGCGCCACATCGCCACCCTCAATGACATCGAGGAGGGTGACCTGGCGCTGGTGGGGCGCCTGCAGCACACCGCCGCCAGGCTCGCGGCCGAACAGGGCTTCGCCGAGGACGGCTACCGGGTGGTGATGAACTGCAACGACCACGGCGGCCAGACCGTCTATCATATTCACATGCACCTGATGGGCGGTCGTCGCTTTACCTGGCCGGCTGGCTAGCCGGCGCCCTGCGGCCCCGGCCGCGCGCGATCCGGCGAACGACGCCTCAGGTGCATTCTCGAGAGACCCCACATGACCCGCTCCCTGACCCGTGCCGATAACCTGATCCACCAGTTCGATACCGTGCTGAGGACCCTGGTGCCCCACGCGGCGAGCCCCTCGCGTCCCTCGCCGGCGACGCCGGCGGTCCACGATGAGCCGCTCAGCGACGAGGAGCGGCACCACGCCGCGGGACTGATGCGCATCAACCACACCGGCGAGGTGTGCGCCCAGGCGCTCTACCAGGGCCAGGGGATGACCGCCAAGCTGCCCGAGGTGCGCGGCCAGATGGAGCAGGCTGCTCAGGAGGAGATCGACCACCTGGCCTGGTGCGATGCGCGGCTGGAGGAGCTCGACGCCCGCCCGAGCCTGCTCAACCCGCTCTTCTACGCCGCCTCCTTCGGCCTCGGCGCCGCGGCGGGCGCCGTCGGCGACCGCGTGAGCCTGGGCTTCGTGGCCGCCACCGAGGAGCAGGTCGGCCACCACCTGGAGGAGCACCTGGTCAAGCTGCCGGCGGGCGATCATCGCTCCCGCGCCGTGCTGCGCCAGATGGCCATCGACGAGGCCCACCACGCCCAGCTGGCGCTGGAGGCGGGGGGCAGCCGCTTCCCCGCGCCGGTCAAGATCGGCATGAAGCTGATGTCCAAGGTGATGACCACCAGCGTCTATCGCCTCTGAGCGACCCGGCGTAATCCGCGGCTGATATGGCGCCAGGCCTGCGAGGGGGCGCTGTGAACCCATCCCTGGGCGCTACCGATGCCCATCCCTGGCATAGGACCCCCTCTACGGCCTGGCCCCAGCGCCGCTTGCGGTAGAGGTTACCTTCCTGCGCTACTCCTCAACGATGGTGAAGGAGTGGGTGATCTCCACGCCGCCCTTGACCAGCATGATGGAGGCGCTGCAGTACTTGTCGGCCGAGAGCTCCACGGCGCGCGCCACCTGCTTCTCCTTGAGACCGCGGCCGCTGACGGTGAAGTGCACGTGGATCTTGGTGAAGACGCTCGGCACCTCGTCGCTGCGCTCGGCCTCGAGGCTCGACACGCAGTCGGTCACGTCGGCCCGGGCCTTCTCGAGGATGTTGAGGACATCGAAGGAGGTGCAGGCCCCCATGCCCATCAGCAGCATCTCCATCGGGCGCGGCCCGGTGTTGCGGCCGCCGTGGTCGGGCGGGCCGTCGATGACCACGCTGTGGCCGCTGCCGCTCTCGGCAACGAATTGGCGTCCGTCGGTCCATTTCACGCTGGCTTTCATGGGGCAGGCATCCTTAACTCGGCTATTCGGCAGCTGGCTCGAGGCTGCTTCGGCGACGAGCCGATGGGGAGGCGCTGTGAATACATCCCTGTACGCTACCGACGCCATCCATGGCGTAGGACCTCCCCGCGGCTCGTCCCCGTCGCTGCGGCTGCAACAAGGGGGATCGGGTGAAAGCGGTCAGCATAGCAGCTGCGACGGGGCAGCTCAGCCCCGTTCGAGTGACGATGACGCGGTTCCGGCGACAGGCCCCGGAGCGCCGGACCGTCAAGGGGCGCTGTGAACCCTTCCCTGGGCGCTACCGACGCCTTCCCTGGCGTAGGACCCCCTCTTCGGCCTGTCCCCGGCGCTTCGCTCAGGTTTCTGAGCGGAGCGATGTTCGAAGACCTTGATCCAGTGCCTTCAGCCGCGCCGGCGTGCCGACATCGACCCAGGCGCCGCGGTGATGGGTGCCGCCGACGCGGCCCTCGGCCATGGCGCGCCGCAGCAGCGGCGCCAGGGCGAAGGCGCCGGGCGCCTCGTCGGCCACCAGCGCCGGGTCGAGCAGGCTCAGGCCGGCGAAGGTGAGGCGCGGCGCTCCCTCGGCGCGCACTCGGCCGTTCTCGTCCAGGTGGAAGTCGCCCTCGGGGTGGTGGTCGGGGTTGTCCACCAGCACCAGGTGGGCGAGGTCATCGCCCAGGGCGGGCAGGCGCGACGGGCAGAGGTCACACCAGACGTCGCCGTTGACCAGCAGGAAGGGGGCGTCGCCGAGCAGCGGCAGCGCCTGGCGGATGCCGCCGCCGGTCTCCAGCGGGGTCGTCTCGCGGCTCCAGGCGATGGACACGCCATGGGCCGTGCCGTCGCCCAGGGCATCGACGATCTGCTGTGCCCGGTAGCTGACGTTGATCACCACCTCAACGATGCCCGCCGCACGCAGCCGCTCGAGGTGGTGGACGATCAGCGGACGGCCGGCCACCTCCAGTAGCGGCTTGGGGCGGTGGTCGGTGAGCGGGCGCATGCGGGTGCCGAGCCCCGCGGCCAGGATCATCGCCTTCATGGGCGGGCCTCCAGGCGCGCCGCCAGCGCCGGGCGGAAGGTCTCGGCGAGCCAGGCGCGAAAGGCCGCGTGGCCGGGGAGGCCGTCGAGGCTCTCCTCCAGGTGGCCGAGGAAGTGCGGCAGGCGCTCGAGGTAGCCCTGGCGCCCGTCGCGCAGGGTCAGCCGGCAGAAGATCCCGAGCACCTTGAGCGCGCGCTGGGCGGCCATGGCCTGGGTCCAGGCGAGGAAGGTCGCGGCGTCGACCTCCTCGGCGAGCCGGCTATCGGCGATGGCGCGCACGCGAAAGGCCTCGGTCCAAGCCGCGAAGCGCGCCGGCGCGAAGCGGCAGTAGCGCCCCCGCAGCAGCGAGATCAGGTCGTAGCCGAGGGGGCCCGCCACGGCGTCCTGGAAGTCGATCAGGTGGAGGGCCTCGTCCTTGACCATCAGGTTCATGGCGTCGAAGTCGCGATGCACCGCCACCACCGGCTGCTCGAGCGCCGAGCCGATCAACGCCTCGCGCAGCGCCGCCCACCCGGGAGGCGGGGCGAGGCCCAGCCACTCGTCCAGGCACCAGTCGGGGAAGAGGTCGAGTTCGCGGCCCAGCAGGGCGGCGTCATAGGCGGGGAGGTCGTCGACCGGGGCGCGGTTCTGCAGGTCGTGGAGCAGGTGGAGGGCGCGCTCGTGCCAGGCCAGGGTCGCCGGGGCCTCGTCGCCCTCGAAGCGCGCCTGCAGCGGCGTGTCGCCGAGATCGTCGAGCTCGAGGAAGCCGGCGTCGAGGTCCACGCCGTGAAGCGCCGGCACCGGCAGGCCGGCCGCACCCCACTGCTCGGCGATGGCCACGAAGGGACCGCTCTCCTCCTGTTCGGGCGGGGCGTCCATCAGCACGCGGGTGGTGCCATCGGGCAGGGTGAGGCGGAAGTAGCGCCGGAAGCTGGCATCGCCGGCGGCGAAGCGCAGGGTGACCGCCTCCGGGGGGAGGCCTCTGCGCCTGGCCGCCCAGGCCTGCAGGCGCTGCGTTCGCGTGGGGTCGGTGGCCTCGGGCATCGTCGTCTGGCTCCTGGTGAGGGGGCGGGTACGGTTGACGGCCCCGTGGGGGCCCCGCATGCTGAGCTCCCGACATCGTCGGCGATGGCAGGGCTCGCGCCGGCAGCACAGGCCGGGTGCGGCCTGTATAATACCGATTCACCCCGCCAAGGACATCGTGGAGCATGGGCAAGCGACACTCGTGGACATGGACGGCCCTGACGGGCCTGGCCGGCGCCGGCCTGGCGAGCGGGCCACTCTCGGCGGCGCCCCCCGAATCGCTGCCGGCGGCGCAGCTGGACTGGCAGCCCTGGGGCGAGACGCGCCCGGCGGGGGCCCTCTGCCGCGGCCGCTACGTGATGCCGGACTACCGCCTGCCGGCACCGCCCGGCGACAAGGTGGCGAGCGAATCCGACCGCGCCGGTTCCGGCGAGGACGGGGAGACCCGGCTCGACGGCGAGGTGCTGTTGCGCCGCGGCGATGCCCAGCTCGAGGCGCCGCGGGTGCGGGTGCCCGCCAGCCGCGAGACCGCCTTCGCCGAGGGGCCGCTGACGCTGCGCGACCGCAACCTGCTGGTGCGTGGCGCCTCGGCCGAGTTCTCGCTGAAGAGCGACGCCGCGAGCATCGACACGGCCCACTACGTGGCCCACGAGCAGCGCCTGCGCGGCGATGCCGTGCGGCTGGCCCGCCTCGATGGCGAGCGCTACCGGCTCACCGAGGCGAGCTTCACCACCTGCGAGCCGGGCAGCGACCTGTGGCGCCTGGTCGGCAATGACATCCTGCTCGACCGCGAGCGCGGCGTCGGCACCGCCAAGCACGCCCGGCTCGAGGTGGGCAAGGTGCCGGTCTTCTACTGGCCCTGGGTGCGCTTTCCCCTCGACGAGCGTCGCCAGACCGGCTTACTGTGGCCGATCCTGGGGCTCTCCGCCGACGCCCTCGACTACGCCCAGCCCTTCTACTGGAACATCGCCCCGGACCAGGACGCCACCATCACGCCGCGCTATATCAGCGACCGCGGCCTGCTGCTGGGCGGCGAGTACCGCTACCTGTTCGAGAACCACGGCGGCCAGATCGAGGGCGCCTACCTGGCCGACGACGACGGCGACTCCGACGACGAGCCGAGCTACGAGGGCGAGGACCGCTGGTACCTCGACTACCGGCACGCCGGGCGCCTGGAAGAGCGCACCGACTACCGCCTGCGCTACGGGGCGGCCAGCGACGGCAGCTACTTCGACGAC
The DNA here is from genome assembly GCF_009363755.1 of Halomonas sp. THAF5a. Taxonomy (NCBI): domain Bacteria; kingdom Pseudomonadati; phylum Pseudomonadota; class Gammaproteobacteria; order Oceanospirillales; family Halomonadaceae; genus Halomonas; species Halomonas sp. THAF5a. The sequence continues at coordinate 719,838 of NZ_CP045417.1, forward strand.
TTCGGCCGCGACTTCGGCGAGAGCGAGACCGCCTACCTGGCGCGCCTGGCCCAGGTCGACCATCGCGGCGATACCTGGCAGCTGCAGGCCAAGGCCCAGGGCTACCAGAAGCTCGACGATCCGCTGGAGGACGAGGACAAGCCCTTCTACCGCCTGCCGAGCCTGACCGCCGATGCCCGTTGGTCCCAGCCAAGCGGCTTCTACCAGCAGTGGCGCTCCAACGTCACCTACTTCTGGCGTGACGTGGACGAGACGGCACTGCCCGACACGGAGCGCTTCGATCGAGAGGCGGCCAACGGTACGCGCCTGCACCTGGCGCCGGCCACCGGCTGGCGCTGGGACGAGAGCTGGGGCTATCTGGAGCCCCGGGTCGAGTGGCTCGCCACTGCCTACGAGCTCGACTACGGCGAGCGCGACACCGACCGCGACGAGAGCCTCACCCGCAGCGTGCCGGTGACCAGCGTCGACGGCGGCCTGGTCTTCGAGCGCGAGCTCGCGCTGGGCGGGCGCGACTACCGCCAGACCCTGGAGCCGCGGGTCAACTACGCCTACGTGCCGGCGCGGGACCAGGCCGAGTTCCCCGACTTCGATACCGCCGAGCGCGCCTTCTCCTGGAACCAGCTCTGGTCGCCCTACCGCTTCAGCGGCAGCGACCGGGTGGGCGACCTGAATCGCGTCTCGCTGGGGGTCGAGTCGCGGCTGCTGGCCGATGACAGCGGCCGCGAGCGTCTCTCCCTGGGGATCGGGCAGGCCTACTACCTGGAGGATCGCACCATCGACATGGCCGGCGATCCCGACACCCTGCCGGCGGATCGCGATTCCTACGACTACTACCTGGCCACCCGCGAGCGCTCGCCGCTGGTCACCCGGGCCGACTGGCAGATCAGCGACGCCTGGCGGGCCCGCTGGCAGTGGCTCTACGACGACCACCGGGAGCGCACCGAGAGCACCTCGCTTGGCCTGCAGTACCTGGCGCCGGCCGGCCACGTGCTGAACCTCGGCTATCGCTGGCAGGTGCAGGGCTTCGATCCCGCCGAGGACGAGGAGGACGTGGCCAACTACAACCGCGAGGAAGTCGACCTGTCGTTCGCCCTGAAGGCCAGTCGGCAGGTCGACCTGATCGGCCGGCTGCTCTACGACAACACCAACGACCGCGCCCTGGAGCAGCTGGCGGGTGTCCAGTGGAACGACTGCTGCTATGGTCTGCAGCTGGTCTGGCGCGAGTGGGTCGACGACAACGACACCGCCAATAGCATCGCGGACGACCAGACCGATCGCGGGATCTTCCTGCGCTTCGTGTTCAAGGGCCTGGGCGGCGTCGGCGGCGAGGCCGATGGCTACTTCCAGCAGGCCGTGCCGGGCTACCGAGCGGCGTCCCTGGGCCGCCTTTGAGTGCGACTCCCTGGGGCGCCTGTGATCGCGCGCCCCGGGGCCGCCTGAACGACATTCGACACCGACGAGAGGAAAGAGAGACATGCGCAGCCGACGTATCGCCACCCTGGCGCTGGCCCTGTGCCTGAGCGGCCTGCCCCTGACGGGGCTTGCCCAGGAGTCGGCCTACGCGGGCCGTCAGCCGCTGGACCGCATCGTGGCGGTGGTCAACGAGGGGGCCATCATGGAGAGCCAGCTCGACGACCGCGTCGCCCAGGTCCGCAGTCAGCTCGAGGGCCGCGGGCAGGCGACCCCTTCCCACGCGGTGCTGCGCGAGCAGGTGCTCGAGCGCATGATCGTCGAGGAGATCCAGCTGCAGATGGCCCGCGAGGCCAACCTCAGCGTCGACGACACCGAGCTCAACCGCCAGGTGCGCGCCATCGCCGAGGGCAACGGCATGACCCTGGAGCAGTTCGCCGATGCGCTCGAGGCCGACGGCCTGTCGCTCGGCGTGGTGCGCGACCAGGTGCGCCGCGAACTGCTGATGCGCCAGCTGCAGCAGCGCCGGGTGGCCAGCCGGGTCGACCTCTCCGAGCGCGAGGTGGATCGCTTCGTGGAGCAGCAGGGCGTCAGCCGCGACCAGGCGCGCCAGGCGCTGTTCCAGCGCAAGGTCGGCGCCGAGATGGAGGAGTGGGTCCAGGAGATCCGCAGCCGCGCCTTCGTCGACGAGCGCCTCGAGGCGCGCTGATGCCAGGCGTCGACGCGCCGGTGCTGGCCCTGACCTGCGGCGAGCCGGCGGGCATCGGGCCCGAGCTCGCCGTGATGCTGGCCGCCGATGGGGTCCCCGCGGCCCGGGTGGTCGCGGTGGGCGACCCGGCGCTGCTGGCCGAGCGCGCTGCCCTGATCGGCCGTGAGGTCGAGATCCGGCAGCTCGCCCCGGACGAGGCCCCTCCCGCGCCGCGGCGCGGCGTGCTGCCGGTGTGGCCGGTAGCGCTGCGCATCCCGGCGCGGCCCGGCGAGCTCAACGTCGCCAACGCCGCCCACGTGCTCGAGACCCTCGACGTGGCGCTCGCCGCCTGTCGCGACGGCCGCGCGGCCGGCATGGTCACCGCGCCGCTGCACAAGGGCGTGATCCTGGACGCCGGCCACGCCGGCTTCAGCGGCCACACCGAGTACCTGCGCGACGCCTGTGGGATCGACGAGGTGGTGATGATGCTCGCCACCGACAGCGCCCTGCACACCCGCGAGGCGAACGGAGAGGGCGGTGAGGCCCTGCGCGTGGCGCTGGCCACCACCCACCTGCCGCTGCGCGAGGTGGCCGATGCCATCACCGGCCCGCGCCTGACGCGCCTGCTGCAGATCCTGCACGACGACCTGCAGCGCTGGTTCGGCGTCGACGCGCCACGCATCGCCGTCTGCGGCCTCAACCCCCACGCCGGAGAAGGCGGCCACCTGGGGCGCGAGGAGCTCGACGTGATCATCCCGGCCCTCGAGGCCCTGCGCGCCGAGGGGCTGACCCTTGACGGCCCCCTGCCGGCCGATACCCTGTTCACCCCGCGCCACCTCGAGGGGGTCGATGCGGTGCTGGCCATGTATCATGACCAGGGCCTCCCCGTGCTCAAGTACGCCGGCTTCGGCCGCGCCGCCAACATCACCCTGGGACTGCCGCTGGTGCGCACCTCGGTGGACCACGGCACCGCCCTGGACCTCGCCGGCCGCGGCGTCGCCGACCCGGGCAGCCTGCGGGTGGCCGTGGCCCTGGCCGCCGAGATGGCGCAGCGTGCTTAAAGGGGCACCGGGGACAGACCGAAGCGGAGGTCCTATTCCAGGGATGGAATCGGTAGCGCCCAAGGATGGGTTTACAGCGCCTCCGCGCAGGTCTGTCGCCGGATCAGCCCCGTACAAGATCCAAAAGTAGCTCACAGCGACAGAAGGACGACCCTGAATGGCATCCCGCCCCCCGGTTCATCAGGCCCGCAAGCGCTTCGGCCAGAACTTCCTGCGCGACTACGGTGTCATCTCGCGCATCGTGCGTGCCATCGGACCGCGCCCCGGCGACCGGCTGGTCGAGATCGGCCCCGGCCAGGGCGCCCTGACCGAGCCGCTGCTCGAGGCCGCCGACGGCCGCCTCGAGGTGATCGAGCTCGACCGCGACCTGATCCCCGGTCTGCGGGTGCAGTTCTTCGACAAGCCCGGCTTCGTCATCCACGAGGGCGATGCCCTCAAGGTGGACTTCCGGGAGCTGCGCGACGAGGGCCCGGCGCTGCGCGTGGTCGGCAACCTGCCCTACAACATCTCCACGCCGCTGATCGTCCACCTGCTCCAGGCCGGCGAGGCCGTGGCCGACATGCACTTCATGCTCCAGAAGGAGGTGGTCGAGCGGCTGGCCGCCGCGCCGGGCGGCCCCGACTGGGGACGGCTGTCGGTGATGGCCCAGTACCACTGCCGCGTCGACGCCCTGTTCACGGTGCCGCCGGAGGCCTTCGTGCCGCGGCCCAAGGTCGACTCGGCGATCGTGCGCCTCACCCCCCACGATAGCCTGCCCCATCCGGCCCGGGACGAGGCGCTGCTCTTCGACCTGGTGCGCCAGGCCTTCGGCCAGCGGCGCAAGACCCTGCGCAACAACCTCAAGGGGCGCATCGATGCCGCGGCCCTGGAGGCGCTGGGCATCGACCCGGGCCGTCGTCCCCAGACGCTGGATGTCGAGGAGTTCGTGCGCATCGCCAACCACCTGGCCGCGGCCGGGGAAGGAGAGACCTCATGACCCCGACGGCTCCCGAGGAGCTCAAGGGCGCCATCCGCGTCGACGTGGCGCCGGACTTCCGCCTGGACGAGTCCGACCCCGACGAGCAGCGCTTCGTCTTCAGCTACACCGTCACCGTGCACAACGCCTCCGACCACAGCGTCCAGCTGATGGCCCGCTACTGGAAGATTACCCAGGGCAGCGGCAAGGTGCAGGAGGTGCGCGGCAAGGGGGTGGTCGGCCAGCAGCCGCTGATCGGCCCCGGCCAGACCTTCCGCTACACCAGCCGAGCGATCCTCGACGGCCCGGTGGGGGTGATGGAGGGCGCCTACACCTGCGTCGACACCGCCAGCCAGCGCCCCTTCGAGGTGGCGATCTCGCCCTTCCGGCTGGCCGGGCCCAACCAGGTACACTAGATCCCGTGACACCCAGCGCAACGGAGCCGACATGACCACCTACGCCATCGGCGACCTGCAGGGTTGCCACGAGGAGTTCGTCGCCCTGCTCGAGCGGCTCGATTTCGACCCGCGCCGCGACCGGCTGTGGCTGGCCGGCGACCTGGTCAACCGCGGCCCGGGATCGCTCGCCTGCCTGCGTGAGGTGATGGCGCTGGGCGAGGCCGCGAGCGTGGTGCTCGGCAACCACGACCTCCACCTGCTTGCGGTGGCCCGGGGCGGCGCCCGGGAGAACCGCAAGGATACCCTGGCGGCGATCCTCGCCGCCCCGGACCGCGAGCGCCTGCTCGACTGGCTGCAGGCGCGCCCGCTGCTGGTGCGCCGGGCATCGCCGACCCAGGGCGAGACCGTGATGACCCATGCCGGCCTGCTGCCCCAGTGGTCGGTGGACAAGGCCGCGGGCCTCGCCGCCGAGGCCGAGGCCCGGCTCGCCGGCGAGGGCGCCGGCGCCTTCCTCGAGGCGATGTACGGCAACGAGCCGGCCTGCTGGCGCGACGACCTCGACGGCATCGACCGGCTGCGGATGATCGTCAACGCCTTCACCCGCATGCGCTTTGTCGATGCCGAAGGCTGCCTCGACTTCGCCGCCAAGCAGGGGCTCGACCGTGCCCCGGCGGGCTTTGCCCCCTGGTTCCAGTACCCGCGCGACGACGACCCCTGGCTGCTGTTCGGCCACTGGGCGGCGCTGGAGGGCGAGACCCCCGAGAGCCGCGTGCGCGCGGAGGCGCTGGACACCGGCTGCGTCTGGGGGCGCCGACTCACCGCCCTGGCGCTGGAAAGCGGCGAGCGCATCAGCGTGCCGAGCCGCCAGTGAGTCACCCCGGACGCCCTTCGACGACGAGAGACTCGCCATGACCTCAGCTCCCTTCCAGCATCTCGATATCGCCGTCCTGGCCAACTGGCTCGAGGACGACGCGCCCCTCACCCTGGTCGATATCCGTGACCCCCAGAGCTACGCCCAGGGGCACGTGCCCGGCAGTCGGCGCCTGGGCAACGACACCGTCGATGCCTTCCTCGCCGAGGCCCCGCGCCAGGCCCCGCTGGTGGTGATCTGCTATCACGGCCACTCCAGCCAGCAGGCCGCGGCCTGGCTCGCCGGCCAGGGCTTCGCCGAGGTCTACAGCCTCGATGGTGGCTTCACCGACTGGCAGCATCGCCACCCCGACCGCGTGGAGCGCTGAGCCATGGGCGCGCGCGACGACCGTTGCCTCGCGGGACTCGAGGTCTATCGGGTCGGCGGGGCGGTGCGCGATGCCCGCCTGGGCTGGCCGGTCAAGGACACCGACTGGGTGGTGGTCGGCACCACGGCCGAGGAGATGCGGCGGCGCGGCTTCAAGCCGGTGGGACGCGACTTTCCGGTCTTCCTGCATCCGGTGAGCCACGAGGAGTTCGCCCTGGCGCGCACCGAGCGCAAGTCGGGGCACGGCTATACCGGCTTCGTGGTCCACGCGAGCCCCGAGGTCACCCTCGAGGAGGACCTGGCCCGCCGCGACCTGACCATCAACGCCATGGCCGAGACCCCCGAGGGCACGCTGGTCGACCCCTACGACGGCCTCGCCGACCTCGAGGCGCGCCGCCTGCGCCACGTCTCGCCGGCCTTCGTCGAGGACCCGCTGCGGGTGCTGCGCACCGCGCGCTTCCTGGCCCGCTACGCGGGGCTTGGCTTCGTCATCGCCGAGGAGACTCGCGCGCTGATGCGCTCGCTGGTGGCGAGCGGCGAGCTTGCGCACCTGGTGGCCGAGCGGGTCTGGACGGAGACCGAGAAGGCGCTCTCCGAGCCCTGGCCGGAGGTCTACTTCCAGGTGCTGGCGGCGTGCGGGGCGCTGGCCGTGCTGATGCCGGAGCTGGCCGAGGATGACGCGGACCTCGACGCGGCGCTGGGGCGCCTGCATCGGCTGCCCGAGGACATCGAGGCCGAGGCCCGGGTGCGCTGGCGCTGGGCGCGGCTGGTCGAGCACCTCGACGACGACGCGCGCGAGGCGCTCTCCGGGCGGCTGCGCCTGCCCCGGGCACACCGCGAGCTGGCCACCCAGGCGGCCAGGACCCGGGAGCTGTGCCGGCGGGTCGCCGCGAACGGGCTCAACGGGTCTCAGGTGATGCGCTGGCTCGATGGCATCGATGCCTGGCGCCGCGGCGACCGGGTGGCGCCGCTGATCAGCCTGGTGAGCCTGGACGCCCCGGCGCTGGCCGAGGACCTGGCCCTGGCCTGGCGGCTGGCGGTGCAGATCCTGCCCAGGGCGCTGGTGGCGGAGGGGTTCCAGGGGCGCGCGCTCGGCGAGGAACTCTCGCGGCGCCGCTGGGAGGCGATCGAGGGGGCGCTCGCCGGCCCCGATGCCGGGCGGTGAGGCCTGCTGTGCCGAGGCAAGGCCTACTCCGCGGCGGAGAGCCGGCGCCCCCGCCAGGTGAAGTCGACCGGCCAGAGGCGCTGGTCGCCGGCCGCGAAGCGCGCCCAGTGGTCGCGATAGGTCTCGCCGGTGAGGGGGTGGCACGCCTCGGGCAGCAGTTCGGCCAGCGGCTGGAGCACGAAGGCGTGGTGCAGGATCTCGCCCCGGGGCAGCGTGACGCCGTCATGCTCGCCGCTGAGCGCGCCCACGGTCAGCAGGTCGATGTCCAGGGTCCGCGGGCTGAACTTGGGCACGTCCTTGCGCCGTCCGTGGGCGAACTCCAGGCGCTTGCACCAGGCCTGCAGTTCGCCCACCGAGCGCTCGCTCTCGAAGGCCACCACCAGGTTGTAGAAGTTGCGGCCGTCCTCGAAGCCCACCGGCTCGCTCTCGAAGATCCGCGAGACGGCGAGTCGGCCGAAGCTCTCCTCCAGCGCGTCCAGGCAGGCCAGGACGTGATGCTCGCGCTCGATGTTGCTGCCGATGCTGACCGTGACCCGGGCCATCACGCGCCCCCCGGGCGAGTGCCGCGCGCGATGGAGACCCCCACCGCGCTGGCCGCGGGGACGGCGCCGGGCTTGCGCACGGTCAGGCGCAGCCAGGGGATGGCGAACTCGGCGCGCAGGGTCTCGGCCAGGCGCTCGGCGAAGGTCTCCACCAGGGCGAACTGGTGCGCCTCCGCGAAGCCGGCGATGCGCTCGCTGATGGCGGCGTAGTCCAGGGTCTGGGCGATATCGTCGCCTGCCGCGGCGGGGCGGATGTCGGTGCCCAGCTCGAGGTCGAGGCGCAGCGTCTGGGTGATGGTGCGCTCCCAGTCGTAGACGCCGATCACGGTATCCACCTCGAGCGCGTCGATCAGCACAAGATCCATCGGGGCTCCCCGGTCGTTGGTGTTGGCGGCCTGGTCGTGGCGGCCCTGTGGGATGCGAACGGGGCAGGCGAGGGGCTGCCTGCCGGCGCACGATTGTACGCCAGCACGCTCCCCGGGGACACCGCGGGCGCCGGACCTGTCGTCGGGGGCCCCCAGCTGGCAGAATCGAGGCATCGATGCGAAGGAGGCCGCCCGTGGAGGCGCCACTCGACCTCATCCTGCCGCTGATGGCGCTCGGCTATCTCAGTGGCACCTGGCTCGGCGCCCTCGCGGCGTGCCGCCTGGCCGGCGTGGGCGACCCGCGGCTCGCCGGCTCGGCCAACCCCGGCTTCTCCAACGTGTTGCGCCTCTACGGCCCGCGCCTCGCCCTGGCGACCCTGGTCGTCGACGTGGTCAAGGGCATGCCGGTGCTGTGGCTCGCCATGTGGCTCGGCCTGCCGCCGTGGGGGCTCGGGCTCGTCGGCCTCGGCGTGCTGCTCGGTCACGCCTACCCGGCCTGGCACCGCTTTCGCGGCGGCAAGGGCGTGGCCAGCGCCTTCGGCGTGATGCTGGTGCTCACCCCCTGGGTGGCGCTCTGCTGCGCCATGCTCTGGACGCTGCTGGCCTGGCGGCTGCGCACCGCAGCGGTGGCGTCGCTGGCGAGCGCCGCCCTGGCGCCGCTCGCGAGCCTCTGGCTGGCGCCGGAGTTCGTGGGAGTCGTGGCGGTCTTCACGCTGCTCGTGCTCGGGCGCCACGCGCTCAATATCCGCCGTCTCCGGCGCGGCGAGGAGGCCGGGCTCTAGGAGAGCGGGCACGCGGCCCTCACGGAGGTCCTGCGCTGGGCGCCGTGACCGCAAGGCGCGCGATCATCGCGGGGTTCAGCCCTTGGCGGGTGCCTGCAACTCGTCCATCGGCCAGCGCGGCACCGCCTTCATGATGCCGGTCTCGTCGCGCTCGCCGGCCAGCAGGCGCTGGGCCCCCACATACGCGATCATCGCCCCGTTGTCGGTGCAGAAGCGCCCGCGGGGGTAGTAGGCCCGGGCATCGCGCTTGGCGCATTCGCGCTCCAGGCGCTCGCGCAGGCGCACGTTGGCGCTCACGCCGCCGGCGACCACCAGGCGCTTGAGGCCGGTCTGATCCAGGGCGCGGCGGCACTTGATCACCAGGGTGTCGACCACCGCCTCCTCGAAGGCGCGGGCCACGTCGGCGCGCGCCTGGTCGTCGAGCTCGCCGGCGCCCTCCAGCTGGCGGATGGCGGTCAGGGTGTGGGTCTTGAGCCCGGAGAAGCTGAAGTCCAGGCCGGGCCGGTCGGTCATGGGGCGCGGGAAGCGCAGCCGCTTGGGGTCGCCCTGCTCGGCCAGACGCGCCACCTGGGGGCCGCCGGGGTAGGCGAGCCCGAGCATCTTGGCCGCCTTGTCGAAGGCCTCGCCCGCGGCGTCGTCCACCGACTCGCCGAGCAGGCGATAGCGGCCGAGCCCCTGGACCTCGACCAGCTGGGTGTGGCCGCCGGAGACCAGCAGCGCCACGAAGGGGAAGCCGGGCGGCTCGTCCTCGAGCATGGGGGCCAGCAGGTGGCCCTCCATGTGGTGGACGCCGAGCACCGGGATGTCCAGCGCCCGGGCCATGCCGTGGGCGGTGCTGGCGCCGACCATCAGCGCCCCGACCAGGCCCGGGCCGGCGGTATAGGCGATGGCGTCCAGCTCGCCGCGGGTCAGGCCGGCATCGTCCAGCACCTGCTGGATCAGTGGCAGCAGCCGGCGGGTATGATCGCGGGAGGCGAGCTCCGGTACCACGCCGCCGTACTCGGCGTGCATGGCGATCTGGCTGTAGAGGGCGTCGGCGAGGAGGCCGCGCCCGGTGTCGAAGAGGGCGACGCCGGTCTCGTCGCAGGAGGTCTCGATGCCCAGTACGCGCATGATATCGGCTCGGTAATGCGTGGATGGCGGCATTCTACGCATTTTGCCCCCCGTCGGCAGCAGGGAAACGATTTGCACGCACTCGGCCGGACGACTAGAATACTGTCCGCTGCAAGACTGGGTCGTGCACCCAGGGGCTTTCCCCCACGCCTTCACGCATCGTTCCGGTTCGCCTGGCGATCTCGGAGCGTGTTTCGTGGAGGGGCGACCCCATCGGGTGTGCGTACAAACCGAACTCAAGTTACCCAAGGTAGGTGAGTGCTTAATGCCTTCTGTCAAAGTACGTGATAACGAGCCGTTTGACGTCGCGCTGCGTCGCTTCAAGCGTTCCTGTGAAAAGGCCGGTGTCCTCTCGGAAGTGCGTCGTCGCGAGCAGTACGAGAAGCCGACCGCAGAGCGCAAGCGCAAGGCGGCCGCGGCCGTCAAGCGTCATGCCAAGAAGCTTCAGCGTGAGCGCAAGCGTTTCGAACGGCTCTATTGATCCGTACTGGAGTCGGTGAGGGCGTCCGGCCCGCGCCGTCTCAAGAGGGACGCCAAGCGGCCGCCTAACGGTGGCCGCTTGTTTTTGTCGCCGTCCGGTCGCTTCCCGCCCCGTCTCGCAGGTTGTCCGCATGCCCGGTCAGATTCCCCAGCGCTTCATCGATGATCTCCTGGCCCGCGTCGACGTGGTCGAGGTGGTCGGCGAGCGCGTGAAGCTGAAGAAGGCCGGTCGCAACCACTCCGGGCTCTGCCCCTTCCATCAGGAGAAGTCGCCCTCGTTCACCGTCAGCGCGGACAAGCAGTTCTACCACTGCTTCGGCTGTGGTGCCCACGGCAACGCCCTGCGGTTCCTGATGGAGTACGACAAGCTGCGCTTCCCCGAGGCCGTCGAGCAGCTGGCCGGCCGGCTCGGCCTGGAGGTGCCCCGGGAGGGGGCCGATGACCCCCGGGCCCAGGCCCGCGAGCGCAAGCGCAAGGAAGGGGTCAACCTGCTGGAACTCTCGGCCAGCTACTTCCGCGAGCGGCTGAAGATGCCGGAGGGCGAGAGCGCCCGCCGCTACCTGGCGGATCGCGGCCTGTCGCCCGAGGTCCAGCAGACCTTCGGCATCGGCTGCGCGCCGGCCGGCTGGGAGGGGCTCAAGCGCCACCTCTCCGAGCGCGGCATCGCCGAGGCGGTGCAGATCGAGTACGGGCTGCTGGTGCATCATGAGGACAGCGGACGTACCTACGACCGCTTTCGCGACCGGGTGATGTTCCCGATCCGCGATATCCGCGGCCGCACCATCGCCTTCGGCGGTCGGGTGCTGGGCGATGCCAAGCCCAAGTACCTCAACTCCCCCGAGACGCCGGTGTTTCACAAGGGGCGCGAGCTCTACGGCCTCTATGAGGCGCGCCAGGCCGATGCGCGCCTCGAGCGGGTGGTGATCGTCGAGGGTTACATGGACGTGGTGGCGCTGGCCCAGTTCGGCATCCGCAACGCCGTGGCGACGCTCGGCACCTCCACCAGTGAGGAGCACCTGAGCCGGCTGTTCCGCATGGTCGGCGAGGTGGTGTTCTGCTTCGATGGCGACCGCGCCGGCCGCCAGGCCGCCACCCGGGCGCTGGAGACGGTGCTGCCGCAGATGATCGACGGTCGCCAGGCGCGCTTCATGTTCCTCCCCGAGGGGGAGGACCCGGACACCCTGGTGCGCCGCGAGGGGCCGGCGGCCTTCGAGGATCGCATCACCTGCGCGAGCCCGCTGTCGGAGTTCCTCTTCGATCACGCGGCCGAGGGGCGCGACCTGGGCACGATCGAGGCGCGCGAGCGCTTCGCCAGCCAGGTCCTCGCGGCCATCGGCAAGCTCCCGGAGGGGGTGCTGAAGTCGCTGCTGCTTGGCGAGCTCTCGCGGCGCACCGGCGTCGACCAGTCGCGCTTCGAGGCGCTGGTCGCCCCCGCCGAGGCGCCTGACGAGCCCCCCCTGGCGCCGGAGCCCGAATGGCGCCCCGAGGACGAATGGCGTCCCGAGGACGAGGGGCATGAGGCGCGTCCGACGCCGGGCAAGGGGCAGCGCTCGCTCGGCCTGATGGGTCGCGTGCTGCAGCTGCTGGTGCACGAGCCGCGCCTGGTGGAGCGCCTGCCCGAGGCGGGCGACTGGTACCCCGAGGCGGACCCGGAGGCGCGGCTCTGCCGGGAGGTCGAGCGGCTGCTGCGGGCGGGGCGCTACCGCAGCGCCCAGGTGCTGCTGGCCCACTTCCACGGCACGCCCGAGGGGGAGCGGCTGGCCGCGCTGGCGCGCCGGGAGCTGCTGATTCCGCCCGGGGCGAGGGCCGCCGAGCTGGACGGGCTGGTCGAGCACTTTCAGCGCCATCGGCTGCGCTCGTCGCGACAGGAGGAAGTCGATGCCCTGCTGTCCAAGCAACAGAGGGGGGAGCGTCTCTCCCAGGAGGAGCGGCAGCGGCTGATGACGCTGCTCGCCGACCCGAGAGGGTAGGGTCGAGGCGCAAGCGCCGGCGTGGCGGGGGTTGAATTTTCTCCCACCACCACTACATACGGAGGAAGCTGCCTTTGGAAGGCGCAACCTCACAACCTAACACACCTGAATGACCGCGCAAATACACCGAACTGGCAGGATGGCGGTCTTACCCGCTATACTGTCTGGCTTATCGAGTTTTCACCGCCTCAGTACTTCAGGTGCTTCATTCTTCTTCGTCGAGATAGGGTTTCTATGGCTGGAAATGCGCAGCAGCAGTCACGTCTGAAGGAGTTGATCGCGCGCGGCAAGGAACAGGGCTTCCTGACCTATGCCGAGGTCAACGACCACCTTCCCGAGGATATCGCCGACCCGGATCAGGTGGAAGATATCATCGGCATGATCAACGACATGGGCATCAACGTCGTCGAGGAAGCCCCCGATGAAGATACCCTGATGATGTCGGACCACTCCACCGACGAGTCGGCCGCCGAAGAGGCGGTTGCCGCGCTCGCCGCGGTGGAGAGCGACGTGGGTCGGACCACCGATCCCGTGCGCATGTACATGCGCGAGATGGGCACCGTCGAGCTCCTGACCCGCGAGGGCGAGATCGAGATCGCCAAGCGGATCGAGGAGGGGACCCGCGAGGTGATGTCGGCACTGGCCTTCCTGCCCGGCGCGGTCGACTCCATCCTCGAGGCCTACGATGCCACCCAGGACGAGGAGGCGCCGGGACGTCTCTCCGACCTGTTCTCGGGGTTCATCGATCCCGATGAGGGGATTCCCGGCGTCGCGGAAGCGGAAGTGCCCGAGGAGGAGCCCCGCGACGAGGCCGAGAGCGACGGCGAGGACGACGACGAGCCCGAGGCGGAGGAAGAGAGCGTCGGCGGTCCCGATCCCGAGGAGGCTCGTGCGCGCTTCGAGCAGATTCGCGAGCAGAATGCCGCGGCCCAGGCGGCCATCGAGGCCCATGGTCGCGCCTCGAAGGCGGCCCAGGAGGAGCTCACCCGCCTGGCGCAGCTGTTCTCGCCGATCAAGCTGGTGCCCAAGCACTTCGAGCGCCTGGTCGGTCAGGTGCGCATCAGCGTCGAGCAGGTGCGCGCCCAGGAGAAGGCCATCATGCAGCTCTGCGTGAAGAAGGCCAAGGTGCCGCGCAAGACCTTCATCAAGGCCTTCCCGGGCAGCGAGTCGCGTCTCGAGTGGATCGACGAGTTTGCCGAGGCCAACCCGAAGTACGCCGCTCGCCTCGAGCCGCTGCGCGTCGACATCCAGCGCTCCCAGCGCAAGATCGCCTTCGAGGAGGAGATGATTCAGCTGGCGGTGACCGAGATCAAGGAGGTCAATCGTCGGCTCTCCATCGGCGAGGCCAAGGCGCGCCGGGCCAAGAAGGAGATGGTCGAGGCCAACCTGCGTCTGGTGATCTCCATCGCCAAGAAGTACACCAACCGCGGCCTGCAGTTCCTGGACCTGATCCAGGAGGGCAACATCGGCCTGATGAAGGCCGTCGACAAGTTCGAATACCGTCGCGGCTACAAGTTCTCGACCTATGCCACCTGGTGGATCCGCCAGGCGATCACCCGCTCGATCGCCGACCAGGCCCGCACCATCCGCATCCCGGTGCACATGATCGAGACCATCAACAAGCTGAACCGCGTGTCGCGGCAGATGCTGCAGGAGATGGGCCGCGAGCCGACCCCCGAGGAGCTCGGCGAGCGTCTCGAGATGCCCGAGGACAAGGTCCGCAAGGTGCTCAAGATCGCCAAGGAGCCGATCTCCATGGAGACGCCCATCGGCGACGATGACGACTCCCACCTGGGCGACTTCATCGAGGACGGCACGATCCTGCTGCCCATCGACTCGGCCACCGGCGAGGGGCTCATCGAGGCCACCCGCAACGTCCTCGGCGGCCTCACCGCCCGCGAGGCCAAGGTGCTGCGGATGCGTTTCGGCATCGACATGAACACCGACCACACCCTCGAGGAGGTCGGCAAGCAGTTCGACGTCACCCGCGAGCGGATTCGCCAGATCGAGGCCAAGGCGCTGCGCAAGCTGCGTCACCCGTCCCGGTCCGAGCCGCTGCGCTCCTTCCTCGACGAGTAAGCCGCTGGCGTAGGGCATCGGCCCCCGCTCACGACGACGCCCGCAGCCATCGGCTGCGGGCGTCGTCGTTTGGAGGACGTCGTCGTTGAGGAGGGAAAGAGCTGTCTCAGTCGGCCTTGAGATGGCGCCAGCGGCGCACCAGCAGCACCAGCTCGACCATGGCGATGCACAGCAGGGTATAGCCGAACAGCTCGGTGACCTCCTCGGCGGCGTCCTTGAAGGTGCGCAGGTAGGCGTCGCCGAGGATCGCCTGCCACATCTCGCTGCGCCCGAAGAGTCGGGAGTAGACGTAGGTGGTCAGGAAGCCCGCGGCGAACAGGCCGAACGAGAAGCTGTTGGCGTAGCGCGCGAACTCCCGGGCGAAGGCGTGGCGGCCGCGGATCACCACGAACAGGATGGGCAGCAGCAGCAGCGCGACCAGCGTCTGCCAGGCGCCGTCGAACACCCCGGCATCCAGCCAGGCATCCTGCTCGCGAATCAGCGAGGCCAGCGGCAGGGCGAACAGCAGCAGGGAGACGTGAGGCAGTCGCGGGCTCGTCAGGCGCACGTAGAGTGCCAGGCCGGCGCTGACGGCGAGCAGCAGCGACTGGGTGGGCTCGACGAAGCCGCGCTCGGAGAATCGCTGCCCCTCGAGGCCGACCGCCTCGAGCAGCACGCCCTGCATCAGCAGGCCGATCAGGACGATATAGAGCAGCGCGCGCAAGCAGGTGGCGCGAAAGTCGATGGGCGCGGGCAGTTCGGGGGGGAGGTGGCGTGGCATGGGCGTCTCGGGGCGAATCACATTCATTGGTGAATGTATATGATACTAGGGTCGCCCGCGGCTGCCTATCGATTCCGAGGCCTCTATTCCGTCCCGTCCGGGGCGCGGCGGGCCTCCTCGACGATCCAGTCGTGCACCGCCGCGACCCGGCGGTCGTCCAGCGCTCCCGGCGCATGGGCGATGCCGTAGCGCATGCCGGTCGGCACGCGCTCGGCGAAGGGCGCGATCAGCGCGCCGCTGCCGAGCTCGCCGCGGATCAGGGTCTGGCGGGCGATGGCCACCCCCATGCCGGCGATGGCCGCCGCCATGGTCAGGTGGTGGCGGTTGAAGGTGTAGCCCCGGCGCAGGTTGAGCGGCGGCGCCGCGATGGCCTCGAGGTAGCGCTCCCACTCGGCATGCTCGTGGCTGCCCCGCCAGGCCGTGACGTCGTGGAGCAGCGGGTACCAGGCCAGGTCCTCGGCCCGCCGCAGCGGCGGCCGGCCGCGCAGCAGGGCGGGGGCGCAGACCGGGAAGATCCGCTCCTCCATCAGCGGCGTGATGGCGAGCCCCGGGACCTGGCCGTCGTTGAGGTCCAGCGCCAGGTCGAAGTCGCCGTCGCGCAGCGAGACGCTGCTGTCCTCGGCGGTGACGTGAAGCTCGATGTCGGGGAAGCGCGCCTGCAGCCGCGGCAGGCGGGGCATCAGCCACTTGTGCAGGAAGGAGGGCACCGAGCGCAGCCGGATCACCCCGCTCATCACGCCGCTGCGCAGCCGCCGCACCTCCAGGCCCACCGCCTGGTAGGCCTCGTCGACCACCGCCGCCAGTCGTCGCCCCTCCTCGGTCAGCTCCAGCCGGCGCGGGCGACGGCGAAACAGCTTGAACCCCAGTCGCTGCTCCAGCTGCTTGATCTGCTGGCTGACGGCGCCGGTGGTCACGTGCAGCTCCTCGGCCGCGCGGGTAAACGAGAGGTGTCGGGCGCTGACGGCGAAGACCTTCAGGCCGGCATGGGTCTGAGCATTGAGGTGCGAGTTCATGGTTTAGTCATTCTATACCATAGGCCAGATATTCTCGATTGTCGGGGCGTGACTCCCCCGCCATGATGAGGCCATCTATCGGCAGGCGTCGAGTGGCTTTAGTTTCACTGTCTGATGAGCGATCAGGCGGCCGCTGGCCCTGGGGGACCGAACATCGATCCGCCGGAGCGCCTGACCGCCGGCTCAGACACGAGGCATCACCATGGCAATCAGCGTCTTCGACCTGTTCAAGATCGGCATCGGGCCGTCCAGCTCCCATACCGTCGGCCCCATGCAGGCGGCCTATGACTTCGTCCAGGCGCTCAAGCGCCAGGAGCTGACCGAGCGCGTGGCGCGCATCGAGGTGCACCTGCACGGCTCGCTCTCCGCGACCGGCAAGGGGCACGGCACCGACCGGGCCGTCATCATGGGCCTGATGGGCGAGCGCCCCCAGCTCATCGACCCGGCGATCGTCTCGCCCTGCATCGAGGAGCTGCTCGAGTCCCAGGCCCTGATGCTCGACGGCCGCCTGGCGATTCCCTTCCGCTGGACCCGCGACCTGCAGTGGCACGACGAGAGCCTGCCCTACCACCCCAACGCCATGACCCTGGTCGCCCACGGCCACGCCGAGGAGCTCTACCGCAACGTCTACTACTCGGTGGGCGGCGGCTTCGTGATCGACGAGGCGCAGGCGGCCAGCGGTGAACTGGACGCCGACACCACGGCGCTGCCCTACGACTTCAACAGCGCCGGCGAGCTGCTGGCGCTGTGCCGACTGCACGGCCTGCGCATCAGCGAGCTGATGATGGAGAACGAGAAGGCCTGGCGCAGCGAGGCCGAGGTGCGCGCCGAGCTGTGGCGGATCTGGGAGGCCATGCAGGCGTGCGTCGAGCAGGGGCTGGCCGCCGAGGGCGTGCTGCCCGGCGGGCTCGAGGTGCGTCGCCGTGCCGCCGCCCTGCATCGGCGCCTCGAGGCCATGGACGACGACCAGAGCCTGATCGCCTCGACCTTCTCGGCGATGGACTGGGTCAACGTCTTCGCCCTGGCGGTCAACGAGGAGAACGCCGCCGGCGGGCGCATGGTCACCGCGCCGACCAACGGCGCGGCGGGCATCATCCCGGCGGTGCTGCACTACTACATGAAGTTCCAGCCCGAGGCCGACGAGCGCTGCGTGGTCGACTTCCTGCTGACCGCCGCCGCGGTGGGCATCCTGTGCAAGAAGAACGCCTCCATCTCCGGCGCCGAGGTGGGCTGCCAGGGCGAGGTCGGCTCGGCCTGCGCCATGGCGGCGGCGGGGCTGACCGAGGTGCTGGGCGGCTCGCCGGGCCAGGTGGAGAATGCCGCCGAGATCGGCCTGGAGCACAACCTCGGGCTCACCTGCGACCCCGTGGGCGGGCTCGTGCAGGTACCCTGCATCGAGCGCAACGCCATCGCCTCGGTCAAGGCGATCAACGCCGCCCAGATGGCCCTGCGCGGCGACGGCGAGCACTTCATCTCGCTGGACAAGGCGATCCGCACCATGCGCGATACCGGCGCCGACATGCAGGAGAAGTACAAGGAGACCTCCAGGGGAGGGCTGGCGGTCAACGCCATCGAGTGCTGATGGCCCGCGGCTCGGTGTGAAACAGGCGCGATGTCCCTCGGGGCATCGCGCCTTTTTTGTTGGGCCGCACTTTGCCTGAACATGATTTGCAAGCTATTGATAGCGCAGGCGTCTACACCATTGGTCGAGTTCCGGCCTTCTCCTGTTGCCCCGCCGCCCCCGCTCCTCTAGCTTACGTTAACGTAAAGTGAAGAGTGTTCTCCGGGGCCGCGTGATGCGCCATCACGGACCCTCGATGCCGGCACCGCCACAACAACGACAACGGCCGACAACAACGACAACAGCATCCACGGCGGATCGCGCCAGCGATCCAGAGAGGACCCACCATGACCCAGGAGTTCATACTGGAAACTCGCGGGTTGACCAAGGAGTTTCGCGGCTTCACCGCCGTGGACGACGTCAATCTGCGGGTCCGGGAGGGGCACATCCACGCCCTGATCGGTCCCAACGGGGCCGGGAAGACCACCGTCTTCAACCTGCTGACCAAGTTCCTGCCGCCCACCCGCGGCGAGATCCTCTATCGCGGCAAGCCGATCACCAGCATGCGGGCCAACGAGATCGCCCGGCTCGGCCTGGTGCGCTCCTTCCAGATCTCGGCGGTGTTCGCCCACATGACCGCCATGGAGAACGTGCGCGTGGCGCTGCAGCGCCGCCTCGGCACCTCCTTCCACTTCTGGAAGTCCGAGAAGAGCCTCGAGCACCTCAATGAGCGCGCCGTCGCGCTGCTCGACGAGGTCGGCCTCAGGGAGTACGCCGACGTGCTCACCGTGGAGATGCCCTACGGGCGCAAGCGGGCGCTGGAGGTGGCGACCACCCTGGCGCTGGATCCCACCCTGATGCTGCTCGACGAGCCGACCCAGGGCATGGGCGCCGAGGACGTCGACCGCATCGTCGAGCTGATCCGGCGGGTCTCCAAGGGGCGTACCGTGCTGATGGTGGAGCACAACCTCAGCGTGGTCAGCCGCCTGTGCGACCGCATCACGGTGCTGGCCCGCGGCAGCGTGCTGGCCGAGGGCGACTACGACGCCGTCTCCCGCGACCCGCAGGTCCGGGAGGCCTACATGGGCAGTGATGCCGCGGCGCAAGCAGAGGAGGCCAGCGCATGAGCCAGGCGGCAACGACACTCGGCCAGACCCCGATGCGGGACGGCGCCGAGATGCTGCGCATCAGCGACCTGCACGCCTTCTACGGCGAGTCGCACATCCTGCACGGCGTCGACTTCGACGTGAAGCGCGGGGAGCTGGTGACCCTGCTGGGGCGCAACGGCGCCGGGCGCAGTACCACCCTCAAGGCGATCATGAACATGGTCGGCCATCGCACCGGGTCCATCGTCATCAATGGCACCGAGACCCTCGGCGTGAAGCCGCACCGCATCCCGCGGCTCGGCGTGGGCTACTGCCCCGAGGAGCGCGGCATCTTCTCGAGCCTCGACGTCGAGGAGAACCTGCTGCTGCCGCCCACGGTGCGCAGCGGCGGCATGGGGATCGACGAGATCTACGCCATGTTCCCCAACCTCTACGAGCGGCGCCGCAGCCAGGGCACCCGGCTCTCCGGCGGCGAGCAGCAGATGCTGGCCATGGCCCGCATCCTGCGCACCGGCGCACGGCTGCTGCTGCTCGACGAGATCACCGAGGGGCTGGCCCCGGTCATCGTCCAGGCCCTGGGCGAGGTGCTGATCAAGCTCAAGGAGCGCGGCATGACCATCGTGCTGGTGGAGCAGAACTTCCGCTTCGCCGCGCCCCTGGCCGACCGCCACTTCGTGATGGAGCACGGCCGCATCATCGAGGAGATCAGCGCCGCCGAGCTGCCCGCCCGGCGCGAGCACCTCAATACCCTGCTGGGGGTCTGACGGCCTCGCCGTCGCGTCCCCGGCCGCCAGCCGCCAGCCGCCAGAGCCACCACCCGCAACGACAACGATCCGTATCGACAACAACAACGGCCCCACCGGGCCACGGAGATGATCATGACCTTCCATCACAAGACGCTCGCCAGCAGCATCGCCCTCGCCGCCGCCACCCTGGTCACCGGCAACGCCCAGGCCCAGATGAGCGACGACGCCGTGCGCATCGGCTACCTCGCCGACATGTCCGGCACCTATCGCGACCTGGCCGGCCCCGGCGGCCTCGAGGCGCTGAAGATGGCCGTCGAGGACGTCGGCGGCGAGGTCAACGGCGTGCCCATCGAGGTGTTCAGCGCCGACGACCGCAACAGCGCCGACGTGGGCGCCAACACCGTGCGCGGCTGGGTCGACCAGGAGAACGTCGACCTGGTCGCCGGCATGGTCGCCTCCTCGGTCTCCATCGCCGTGAGCAAGGTGCTGGAGGAGGCGGGGGGACTGGCGATCATCTCCGGCTCCGCGGCCTCGAGCATCACCAACGAGCACTGCACGCCCAACCACCTCCACTGGGTCTATGACACCTACCCGCTGGCCAACGGCACCGCCAAGGCCGTCGTCGACCAGGGCGGCGAGACCTGGTTCATGCTCACCGCCGACTACGCCTTCGGCCACGCCCTGGAGGCCGATGTCAGCGCGGTGGTGGAGGCCAACGGCGGCGAGATCGTCGGCGGCGTGCGCCATCCCTTCCCGACCAGCGACTTCTCCTCCTATATCCTCCAGGCCCAGGGCTCGGGCGCCGACATCGTCGGCCTGGCCAACGCCGGCTCCGATACCGTCAACGCCATCAAGACCGCCAGCCAGTTCGGCCTGACCCAGACCGGCCAGCAGCTCGCGGGCCTGCTGATCTTCCTCAACGACGTCCACGCCATGGGCCTCGAGGCGACCCAGGGCCTGCTGCTCACCACCGGCTGGTACTGGGACATGGACGAGGCGTCCCGGGAGTGGGCCGAGCGCTACTTCGAGCGCGTGGGCCGCATGCCGACCATGGTCCAGGCCGGCGTCTACTCCAGCACCCTGCACTACCTCAACGCCGTCGAGGCCGCCGGCACCGACGAGGCCCAGGCGGTGCGTGCCCAGATGGCCGAGACCCCCGTCGAAGACTTCTTCGCCCGCAACGGCCGCATCCGCGAGGATGGCCGCATGGTCCACGACATGTACCTCGCCGAGGTGAAGTCGCCGGAGGAGTCCACCGGCGAGTGGGACCTCTACGAGATCAAGAGCACCATCCCCGCCGAGGAGGCCTACCGCCCGCTCGCCGAGAGCCAGTGCAAGCTGGTCAAGAACTGAGCGAGCCGAGGCAGGGCGGCGGCCGCGGCCGCCGCCCCCTGACGGGAGGAGCGTGACATGACGATGATATTCGGGGTGCCGTTGGCGGTGTTCATGGGCCAGCTGATGCTGGGCCTGATCAACGGTGCCTTCTATGCCCTGCTGAGCCTGGGGCTGGCGGTGATCTTCGGGCTGTTGAAGATCATCAACTTCGCCCACGGGGCGCAGTACATGCTGGGCGCCTTCGCGGCGATGCTGGGCCTTCAATACCTGGGCATCAACTACTGGGTCGCGCTGCTGCTGGTGCCGCTGGTGGTGGGGACCCTGGGCGTGGTGATCGAGCGGCTGTTCCTGCGCCGCATCGCCCACCTCGACCACCTCTACGGGCTGCTGCTCACCTACGGCCTGGCGCTGATCTTCGAGGGCACCCTGATCAACCTCTTCGGGGTCTCGGGGGCGAGCTACCCCACCCCGGAGGCCCTGCAGGGCGGCCTGAACCTCGGCTTCATGTTCCTGCCGACCTACCGCGCCTGGGTGCTGGTGGCGGCGCTGGTGGTGTGCGGCGGCACCTGGTTCATCATCGAGCGCACCCGCCTCGGGGCCTACCTGCGGGCCGGCACCGAGAACCCGGCGCTGATGCAGGCCTTCGGCGTGAACGTGCCGCAGCTGATCACCCTGACCTACGGCTTCGGCGTGGCGCTGGCCGCCTTCGCCGGGGTACTGGCGGCACCGCTCTATCCGGTCTCGCCGACCATGGGCTCGAGCCTGCTGATCGTGGTCTTCGCCGTGGTGGTGATCGGCGGCATGGGCTCCATCCTCGGCGCCATCATCACCGGGCTCGCCATGGGCCTGATCGAGGGCCTCACCAAGGTCTACTACCCCGAGGCGGCCAACACCGTGATCTTCCTGGTGATGATCCTGGTGCTGCTGCTGCGCCCCTCGGGACTCTTCGGCAAGGAGGCATGACGTGATGGCCACGACCCAACCCCTGACCCCCGCCATGCAGCGCCAGCGCAGCGCGCGGCGGCGGCGCAACCTGCTCTACCTGGTGCTGCTGGGCCTGGCCCTGCTGGCCCCGCTCGCCATCTACCCGGTGTTCCTGATGAAGGTGCTGTGCTTCGCGCTCTTCGCCTGCGCCTTCAACCTGCTGCTGGGCTATGCCGGGCTGCTCTCCTTCGGCCATGCGGCCTTCCTGGCCACCGGCGGCTACTTCACCGGCATCATGCTCTCGAGCTACCCCGGCCTGACGCCGGAGGCGGGCATCCTGATCGGCACCCTGGCCGCAGTGGTGCTGGGCACCTTCTTCGGCGTGCTGTCGATCCGCCGCCAGGGGATCTACTTCGCCATGGTGACCCTGGCGCTGGCGCAGATGGTGTTCTTCTTCTTCGTCCAGGCGCCCTTCACCGGGGGCGAGGACGGGCTGCACGGCGTGCCGCGCGGCGAGCTGTTCGGACTGATCAGCCTCTCCGACAACCTGCCGATGTACTACTTCGTGCTGGCGATCTTCGTGATCGGCTTCGCGATCATCCAGCGCACCGTGCACTCGCCCTTCGGCCAGGTGCTCAAGGCGATCCGCGAGAACGAGCCCCGGGCGGTCTCGCTGGGCTACAACGTGGACGCCTACAAGCTGGTGGCCTTCGTCATCTCCGCGGGCCTCGCGGGGCTCGCCGGCTCCACCAAGACGGTGGTCTTCCAGCTCGCCTCGCTGACCGATGCCCACTGGCACATGTCCGGCGAGGTGATCCTGATGACCCTGCTGGGCGGGGTGGGCACGCTGTTCGGCCCGGTGGTGGGCGCGGGCCTCGTGGTCAGCCTGCAGACCCAGCTGGCGCAGTCGCCGCTCGGCAACTGGGTGAGCGTGATCCTCGGCGCGATCTTCGTGATCTGCGTGCTGAGCTTTCGCAGCGGCATCGTCGGCGAGATCGACAAGCTGGTGCGCAAGAACTTCAAGTAGGCCCCGGCCATGCCGACGGCGGGCGCCCCTCGGGGCGCCCTTTTTTGGTTCATCGCACTGTGCCGCTTCTGGCGTCAGTGTCGCTGGCCTCGGTGTCGCGGGCGTCTCGGGACGCGCCCGCGAGGCCTTGCTCGCCGCGCCGTCACGGGCTCAGCGCCTCGGTAGCCGATCGGGCAGGCGCTCGACCAGGAAGTCGATGAACTGGCGGATCTTCGGCGAGCGGTGGCGATGGCGCGGGGTGACCGCCCAGACCGCGCTGTCGTCGTGACGGTAGGCGTCGAGCACGCTGATCAGCTCGCCGCTCGCCAGGTGGGGCTCCACGTAGTAGTCCGGCAGCTGGGCGAGCCCCAGGCCCTTGAGGGCGGCGTCCAGCAGCGCCGGTCCCGAGTTGCTCTCCCAGGGCCCCGTGACCCGCACCTCACGTCTCACCCCCGCCACGGCGAAGCGCCAGTGGTCCCGGGAACCGATCAGGCAGCGGTGGTGGGTGAGCTCGGAGAGGGCGTGGGGCTGGGGGCGGTGGGTGAAGTAGGCGGGCGAGCCCACCACGTACTCGCGTCGCTCGCAGAGCCGCCGGGCGACCAGCGAGGAGTCCTCGAGGGCGCCCAGGCGCACGGCGATGTCGAAGCCCTCGTCGATGATGTCCACCTGGCGGTTGGTCAGGTGCAGGCGTACCTCCAGCTGGGGGTGTCGGGCCATGAAGTCGTTGACCAGCGGCGCCAGGTAGCGCTCGCCGAAGGTGGTGGCGCAGGTCAGGCTCAGCAGGCCGATCGGGCGTTCCTGGAGGTCCTTGATCGCGGCCTCGGCCTCGTGGAAGCCCTCGACCAGGTGGCGGCAGTGCTGGTAGTAGACGCGACCGGCCTCGGTGAGGCGGATCCGCCGCGTGGTGCGGTAGAGCAGGGCGGTGCCGAGCTGGTTCTCGAGCTGGCTGACCAGCCGGCTGACGTGGGAGCTCGAGACCTTGAGCCGCTCGGCCGCGGCCTTGAAGGCGCCCAGGCGCACCACCTCGACGAAGGCCTCGACCCGATCCCAGCGCTGCATGATGCCTCCTGTCGGCGTGATTGTTGCTGTGTGACAATAATGTCCTGCGTTTGATGCAGTTTATCCCGGCAGGGCGAATTGCCTAGACTGTCGTCAGGCTCAACACACATCGAACGAGGAAGATGCCATGAAGTCTCGCGCTGCGGTCGCCCTGGAAGCCGGCAAGCCCCTGGAACTGGTCGAGATCGACGTCGAGGGCCCGAAGGCCGGCGAGGTGCTGGTCAAGATGGCCGCCACCAGCGTCTGCCACACCGACGCCTACACGCTCTCTGGCGCCGACCCGGAGGGCAACTTCCCGGCGGTGCTGGGCCACGAGGGTGCCGGCATCGTGCAGGAGGTGGGCGAGGGCGTGACCAGCCTGCGCCCCGGCGATCACGTCATCCCGCTCTATACCGCCGAGTGCGGCGAGTGCAAGTTCTGCCTCTCCGGCAAGACCAACCTGTGCGGCGCGGTGCGCGCCACCCAGGGCAAGGGCGTGATGCCTGACGGCACCTCGCGCTTCTCGCTGGACGGCAAGCCGCTGCACCACTACATGGGCTGCTCGACCTTCAGCGAGTACACCGTGCTGCCCGAGGTGTCGCTGGCGGTGGTCTCCAGGGAGGCGCCGCTCGACAAGATCTGCCTGCTCGGCTGCGGCGTGACCACCGGCATCGGCGCGGTGATGAACACCGCCAAGGTCGAACCGGGTTCGACGGTGGCCGTCTTCGGCCTGGGCGCCATCGGCCTGGCGGTGATCCAGGGCGCGCAGATGGCCAAGGCCAGCCGCATCATCGCCATCGACGTCAATCCGGAGAAGTTCGAGCTGGCGCGCCAGTTCGGCGCCACCGACTTCGTCAATCCCAAGGAGCATGGCGCCAGCATCCAGGAGGTGATCGTCGACATGACCGACGGCGGCGTCGACTACTCCTTCGAGTGCATCGGCAACGTCAACGTCATGCGCCAGGCGCTGGAGTGCTGCCACAAGGGCTGGGGCGAGTCGGTGATCATCGGCGTCGCCGGGGCCGGCGAGGAGATCTCCACGCGGCCGTTCCAGCTGGTCACCGGCCGGGTCTGGAAGGGTTCCGCCTTCGGCGGCGTCAAGGGCCGCACCGAGCTGCCGGGCTACGTCGATCGCTACATGAAGGGCGAGATCAACATCGACGACTTCATCACCCACGACATGCCCTTCGAGAAGATCAACGAGGCCTTCGACCTGCTGCACCGGGGCGAGAGCATCCGCACCGTGCTGCACTATTGACAGGCGCCCGGTGCCGCGCCGTTGATAGGCGACCGGTGCCGCGCCGTTAACAGGCGCCCGGTGCCGCGCCGTTGACCGGCGCCCGGTGCCGTGCCATTGATAGGCGCCCGCTGCCGCGCCATAGATAGGCGCCCGGTGCTGCGCCGTTGACAGGCGCCTGATGCCGCGCCCGCGTCGAGACGCGGGCGCCGCCCCATCGATCGGTGGCCGGCTCGCCCGGCCGACAAGGAGTGTGATCCCATGACCATGACCGAACATCTCGAGCTGGTCTCGGCCAACAAGAGCCACGGCGGCTGGCACAAGCGCTATCGTCACCGCTCCCGGGCGCTGGACTGCGAGATGACCTTCGCCATCTACCTGCCGCCCCAGGCGGAGACCGAGCGCGTGCCGCTGATGTGGTGGCTCTCGGGGCTGACCTGCACCGACGAGAACTTCATGCAGAAGGCCGGCGCGCACCGGGTGGCGGCCGAGCTCGGCATCGCCATCGTCTGCCCGGATACCAGCCCCCGGGGTACCAACCTGCCGGGCGAGGACGACAGCTACGACTTCGGCAGCGGCGCGGGCTTCTACGTCAACGCCACCCGGGAGCCCTGGAAGCAGCACTACCGCATGTACGACTACGTGGCCGAGGAGCTGCCCTCGGTGGTGCGCCAGCACTTCCCGGTCAATGGCCGCGAGTCGATCAGCGGCCACTCCATGGGCGGCCACGGTGCGCTGATCCTGGCGCTGCGCCGTCCCGGCCACTATCGCGCCGTGTCCGCCTTCGCCCCCGTGGTCAATCCCAGCGAGTGCCCCTGGGGGCAGAAGGCCTTCGCCGGCTACCTGGGCGAGGACCGCGGGCTCTGGACCCAGTACGACGCCTGCGAGCTGGTGGCCCGCGGGGCCTCGAGCCAGCCGCTGTTCATCGACCAGGGCGAGGCCGACGACTTCCTCGAGGAGCAGCTCTGTCCCGAGCGCCTCGAGGCCGTGTGCGCCGAGCACGACCACCCGCTGACCCTGCGTCGCCAGCCTGGCTACGACCACAGCTACTACTTCATCGCCACCTTCATCGAGGATCACCTTCGCTACCATGCCGAGCGCCTGAAGAAGCGCTGAGCCCCGAGCCCGCGTCACCCCATGATCGCCTGCCTCCCTTCGGGGAGGCAGCCTCGTTATACTGCCCGTCATTCATGACGAGGCGAGGCGCGCGATGGCCCAGCGAGGCGGACGATGAGACGGGAGTGGCAGCGGTGGGCGTGGCGGGTGCTCTGGCGCACCCTGCTCGGCTTCGTGGTGGCGTCCGTGGTGCTGGTGCTGGTGCTGCGCGTGGTGCCGGTGTTCGGCTCCATGGTGATGGTGGAGCGCAAGGTGCAGGCGTGGAGCGCCGGGGAAGCTCTCGACCTCCGCCACCAGTGGCGGCCCTGGGCGCGCCTCGCCGACTCCGCCAAGCTGGCGGTGATCGCCGCCGAGGACCAGCGCTTTCCCGAGCACCACGGCTTCGACCTCGTGCAGCTGCGCCAGGCCTGGGAAGCCAGCCGCAACGGCGGCCGCCTGCGCGGTGCCAGCACCATCAGCCAGCAGACCGCCAAGAACCTCTTCCTGTGGACCGGGCGCAGCTGGGTGCGCAAGGGGCTGGAGGCCTGGTTCACGCTGCTGATCGAGGCGCTCTGGCCCAAGCAGCGCATCCTCGAGGTCTACCTCAATATCGTCGAGTGGGACAGCGGGGTGTTCGGCCTCGAGGCCGCCGCCCGCCACTACTTCGGCATCTCCGCCGGCGAGCTGAACGCCTATCAGGCCAGCCGCCTGGCGGCCATCCTGCCCGATCCTCGCGGGCGCGACGCGGCGCGCCCCGGCCCCCTGGTGGAGCGGCGCAGCGCCTGGATCCGCCAGCAGATGCGCAATCTCGGTGGCACCCGCTTCCTCGAGCGGCTCTAGGCGCGCCGTGCGCCCCGACCCTTGACGACCAGCACCACCCCGGCAATGGCGATGGCCATGCCGACAAGCGACAGCGGCGGCAGGCGCTCGTCGAACAGCCACCACGCCTCCAGGGCGGTCACCGGGGGCACCAGGTAGAAGAGGCTCGCCACCCGCGACGCCTCTCCGCGCCGGATCAGCGCCATCAGCAGCAGGATGGCGCTGATCGACAGCACCAGCACCAGCCAGCCCAGGGTCAGCACGAAGGTCGAGGTCCACTCGATCTGGCGCGTCTCGAACAGCCACGCCCCCAGTCCCATCAGGGTGCCGGTGGCGAGGTACTGCACCACGGTGCCCCCGAGCAGCGGCATGCCGGTGCAGAAGCGCTTCTGGTAGAGGGTGCCCAGGGAGATGCCCACCAGCGCCACCATCACGCTCGCCAGGGCGCCGAGGCCGAAGCCCTGGAACAGCGCCTCGCCCGGATCGAGCTTGCCGCCCAGCACCAGGGCGATGCCCACCAGGCCCAGTACCAGCCCCAACCACTGCACGGCGCCCAGCCGCTCGTTTAGCAGCGGCCCGGCGAGGGCGGCGGTGAGCAGCGGCTGCAGCCCCACCAGCAGGGCCGTCAGGCCCGCCGGCATGCCCTGGTAGATGCCGTAGAAGACGCCCCCCAGGTAGGCGCCGTGCACCAGCAGCCCCGAGACCGCGATGTGGCCCCACAGCGTCCGTCCCCGGGGCCAGTCGGCCCGCATCACAAGGATCAGCGGCACCAGCAGCGCCAGGGTCAGCGCGCTGCGCACGAAGAGGAAGGTGAAGGGCTCGGCATGGGGCAGGCCGAACTTGGCGCCGATGAAGCCGGTGCTCCACAGCGCCACGAAGAGGAAGGGCATGGCGGCCAGTGCGGCCTGGCGGTGACGTTCCGATGTCATGAAAGATCGTCCAGGTGGTGAGAAGGCGGGTGGGAGCGAGCATCATCCCGGGCCAGCGCCCGGGATGCCAACCGTGGGGCTCGTGCTTTGGTCGTAGGCGTCGGGCCGACGGGAAATTGGTCAGACCAGAGTTTTGCCAATGCCGTCAAGGAATTGCCTCGTCTTGACCGCTGGTCTGACCAGCAAGATCGGTCGGATTGCGTTGAAACGCCGTATTGGCGACGGGCAAGCGTTTCGCTAGCTTTCGCCAGGGAAGACGTTTCCATATCAGCGTCCTCTTCTCAACACGCTTCGGGTCTCGACCCCGGGTCCACCGGGACGGTGAGGCCGGCCTGCCGGTCGATCGCCGACTGTCGGCTGGCCGGCGGACCCGGGGACGACAACAACAAGATCCGGCCATCGCCCGACAGCGGGCGGGCCACACCACTAGGAGTCCATGCCATGCAGGACGACAAGCAGCCGTCATCTTCCTCCTCCGTCGATCGCCAGGGCGCCCGGGATGCCTTCCAGCGCCCCGATCGGCGCAACTTCCTGAAGGCCGCCGCGGTCGGTTCCGCCGCCGCCGTCGCCGCGCCCTGGATCGGCAACGTCCAGGCCCAGTCCGGCATCC
Source organism: Halomonas sp. THAF5a (assembly GCF_009363755.1). Taxonomy (NCBI): domain Bacteria; kingdom Pseudomonadati; phylum Pseudomonadota; class Gammaproteobacteria; order Oceanospirillales; family Halomonadaceae; genus Halomonas; species Halomonas sp. THAF5a. The sequence continues at coordinate 748,262 of NZ_CP045417.1, forward strand.
GTATCCGCATGCAGTCGTCCTGGCCGCCGGGCACCCCGGGCTATCGCATCTTCGAGCAGTGGGCCGCGGGTGTCGCCGAGGCCACCAGCGGCGAGGTGACCATCGAGCCCTTCCCGGCGGGCGCCGTGGCCGGGGCCTTCGAGGTCGCCGATGCCGTGCGCAACGGGGTGCTCGACGGCCAGAACTGGTTCACCGTCTACTGGCCGGGCAAGATGCCGGCCGGCGTCTTCCTCACCGCCTACCCGATGGGGCTGTCGCTGCCCCACCAGTGGGACATCATGTTCGGCGCCTATGGCGGCTTCGACCTGGCCAAGGACCTGTATCGCAAGCAGGGCCAGGAGCTGCTGGGCTATGTGCACCACGACATGAACCTGATCCACTCCAAGAAGCCGCTGCGCAGCTTCGACGACTTCCAGGGCGTGAAACTGCGCATGCCGGGCGGCATCGTCGCCGAGACCTTCGCCGCCGCCGGCGCCCGCACCACCCTGCTGCCGGGCTCCGAGGTCTATCCGGCGCTGGAGAAGGGCACCATCGACGCCGCCGACTACACCGGCGCGGCCAACAACTACGAGCTGGGCTTCTGGCAGGTCGCCGACTACATCATCATGGGCCCGCCCTCCACGCCCTGCCTGCACCAGGCCGTCGACCTCATGGATATCTCGGTCAACCGCCGCGTCTTCGAGCGCATGTCGCCGCAGACCCAGGACCTGATGCATGACCTGGTGGCCGCCTACTCCCGCGAGCACTACGCGGCGATCCAGAAGGCCAACGCCGAGGCCTGGCCGAAGTTCCGGGAGAAGGGCGTGGAGATCATCCACCTCAGCGAGGACGACGCCGATCGCTTCCGCGAGATCGCCGTGCCGCTGTGGTTCAAGTGGGCCAACAAGGACCCGGACGCCGCGCGCCTCTTCAAGGCACACCTCGACACCATGATGGACCCGGCGGTGGCGCTGATCACCCCGGAAGACATCAAGGACTACGAGCTCAACCTCTGATCCGCCCCGTTCGCCCGTGCCGGGGGTATCGTCCCCGGCACGGGCGTGAGCACGATCTTTCCCGCATCCCGTCGACTCGATGATCCGTTGCCATCGCCGGGAGGCGATGGCGTCGCGGAGGAGCCTTCATGAATCTTGAGATTGATTTCGTCCTGCCACACTGGCTCTACTGGTCGGTGCTGGCGCTGCTGCCCCTGGTGGTGATGATCTGCGTCGACCGCAGCTTCCGCCGCGGGGGGCGCATTTCCGGCGGCGACACCGCCGAGGTGCCCGCCGGCGAGGAGGCCGAGGTCGCCTACCGGCCGCCCGGCAACCTCTTCACCACCGTCGTCGACCGCATTTCCGGGTTTTCCGGTCGCTACGTCGCCTACTGGGCGCTGGTCGCGCCCTTCGCCTTCGCCTACGAGGTGGTGCTGCGCTACGCCTTCAACTCGCCGACCAACTGGGTGCACGAGTCGATGACCCTGATGTTCGGCATGCAGTACCTGGTCGCGGGCGCCTTCGCCCTGCGCGAGGGGGGCCATGTCCGCGTGGATATCCTCTACCAGCGCGCTCGCCCCCTGAACAAGGCGGCGCTGGACCTCACCACCTCGGTGTTCTTCTTCATCTTCACCGTCGCGCTGATGATGACGGGCTGGAAGTTCTTCTCCCAGTCGGTCAGCGACGAATACTTCTTCGGTGCCAGCTACGCCAACGAGACCTCCTTCACCGAGTGGGCCATCCAGTTCTACCCGGTCAAGTTCATGCTCTTCTTCGGCGCGCTGCTGCTGCTGCTCCAGGGGTTCGGCCAGCTGGTCCGCGACGCCCAGTCCTTCCGCTACCACTGGCGGCTGCACGACGGCGGCCGGACCTTCGCCCGCGTGCTGCTGGTCATCGCCGTGGTGCTGGCGGGCTGGACGATCTTCGAGATGGTCAACGTCGCGGTGACCGACTACGAGAGCCTGGCCGGCAGCCTCGAGAACAGCCTCGGCACCGTGGGCATCGGCGGCCTGACCCTGGTGATGTTCGGCGCCCTGATGGTGGTGCTGGTGGCGGGCCTGCCGCTGGCCTTCGTGACCGGTGGCCTGGGGGTGGTCTTCCTCTACCTGGTGGGCGATCAGTTCATGCTCAACCTGATGCCGTCACGCATCTTCCCGATGATGACCAACTACCAGCTCTCGGCCATCCCGCTGTTCATCTTCATGGCCTCGGTGCTGGAGAAGGCCGGCATCATCGAGGAGCTGTTCGACGTCGTCTACAAGTGGATGGGCGGCCTCAAGGCGGGCCTCGCGATTGCCACCATCATCGCCTCCACGCTGCTCGCCGCCATGGTCGGCGTGATCGGGGCCGCGGTGGTGACCATGGGCCTGATCGCCCTGCCGGCGATGCTCAAGCGGAATTACAACCCGGAGATCGCCATCGGCTCGATCATGGCCGGCGGCACCCTGGGTATCCTGATCCCGCCCTCGATCCTCGCCATCATCTACGGCGTCATCGCCCAGCAGTCGGTGGGGGAGCTGTACCTGGGCTCGCTGATCCCCGGCCTGCTGCTGGCCTTCATGTACGGCTTCTACTGCTGGATGCGCGGCACCCTCAACGTCAAGATGGCACCGCCGATGCCGGTCGAGGACCGGGTCGACATGAAGGAGAAGCTGCGCCTGCTGCGCAACATGCTGGCGCCGATCATCCTGGTGATCCTGGTGCTCGGCATCATCTTCACCGGCATCGCCACGCCCGTGGAGGCGGCCGGCATCGGCACCTTCGGCGCGCTGATCGTGGCCGCCATGCACCGGCGCCTGACCTGGCCGAACCTGCACGCCGCCTGCATGACCACCCTGGTCGCCTCGGCGATGGTGATGTGGATCATCTTCGGGGCCAGCATCTTCGTCGGCTTCTACATCCTGCAGGGTGGCCAGCAGTTCGTGCAGGAGCTGATCTCCGGCGCCGGCCTCGGCCCCTATGCGGTGCTGGCGCTGATGATGGTGCTGCTGGTGGCGCTGGGCATGTTCCTCGACTGGGTCGGCATCCTGCTGCTGGCCGTGCCGATCTTCGTGCCGCTGATCCAGGGCCTCTCCTTCAATGGCGTGTTCGGGCTGCCCGGGGTCGACCCGGCGGACGTCTCGCTGTGGTTCGGCGTCATCTACCTGGTCAACATGCAGATGTCCTTCCTGAGTCCGCCGTTCGGCTATGCGCTCTTCTACATCAAGGGGGTGTGCCCGCCGCACATCACCATGGCGCAGATCTTCAAGTCCTCCTTCCCGTTCCTGGGCATCCAGGCGCTGGGGTTGATCCTCGTGATCATGTTCCCGGCACTGGTCACCTGGCTGCCGAACCTGGCCTACGGCTAGCGGCTCGACCCGCGGCCCCACGGGCTGTCACACTGCGCGGCGCTCCCCGAGGGAGCGCCGCTTTTCAAACCGTTACACGACAGTGCTGAACCCTCGCGGCGATCACTCGTCAGAGCGGGGTGCACACACAAGATCCTCAGGAGGTATTCATGCAACGGATGACTGCACTGTTCTCGGCCGCACTGCTCTCGCTCGGCCTCGCCGCCACCCAGGCCCAGGCCCAGCAGGAGACCGCCGCGAACAGCGCCGACCAGCCGCAGGCCGCGACCGCAGCCCAGGACTTCTCCGACGCCCAGCTCCAGCAGTTCGCCGACGCCTCCAAGGAGATCGCCGTGATCTCCCAGGAGTACACCAAGCAGCTGCAGGCCGCGGAAGGTGAGCAGGCGCAGCAGGACGTGCGCAAGGAAGCCAACGACGAGATGGTCAAGGCCGTCGAGGAGAGCGGTCTCGAGGTGAATACCTTCAACGCCATCGGCCAGGCGATCCAGCAGGATCCCGAGCTGATGCAGCGCGTGCAGGAGATGGCCAAGGCCGGCAACGCCGACGCCGACCAGGCCTCCTGATCCGCGCCCGATGCTCGCGGCCGGCGTCCCGGCCGCGAAGGTGCCTCGCAGGGCCGTCCCGTGCCGCACGGGACGGCCCTCGTCGTTGGGGCGGGACGCACCGGTGGCGGCTTTACAGCGCCGTCGGGCCATTCCAGACTTGACGCATTCTCACCGCGCGGAGTCAGGGACATGGATGTGGAACTGCTGGAGATCCGCCAGCACATGGGGCGCTTCCCGCCCTTCGAGGGGCTCTCCGACGACCTGCTCGACGAGGTGGCCGGCCAGGTCGAGGTGGCCTACTTCAAGGCCGGCAGCGACGTCCTGACCCTCGACCAGGAGGTGCACGACTTCTGCTACATCCGCAGCGGCGCGGTGGAGGTCTATCGCCGCGGGGGCGAGCTCTACAACCGCCTCGGCGAGGGCGACATCTTCGGCCACTTCAGCCTGCTGCGAAACCGCCGCGCCCGCTTCCCCGCCAAGGCGATGGAAGACACCCTGATCTACTTCATCCCCGAGGCGGTCTTCTACCAGCTCTGCGAGGCGGACGAGCACTTCGCCGACTTCGTCGAGGTGGAGCGCCCGCGGCTCGAGTCGACGGTGGAGGAGCACAAGAAGCAGAACGACATGATGATTACCCGGGTGCGCAAGCTGGTGTCCCGCTACCCGGTGATGGTGGAGGCCAGCACCACCGTCCAGGAGGCCGCCCGGCTGATCAGCGACTACCAGGCCTCGGCGGTGCTGGTGCTCGACGCGCCCGGCGACAACCCCCGCTACACCTTCCGCGACAGCGAGGGGCGGGCCTGGCAGGTCAAGGGCATCCTCACCGACAGCGACTTCCGCACCCGGGTGGTGGCCGAGGGGCGTCCCGCCGACACCCCGGTAGGGGAGGTGATCGCCCACCAGCTGATCGCCGTGCAGTCCGACGAGTCGGTGCACGAGGCGATGCTCTGCATGCTGCGCAACAACATCCACCACCTGCCGGTGATGCACCGCCGCTCGCCGGTCGGCATCGTCCACCTCTCCGACATCATCCGCTACGAGACCCAGTCGAGCCTCTACCTGGTCAGCAACATCTTCCACCAGTCCAGCAGCGAGGGGCTCGCCCGGCTGACGCCCGACGTCAACGCGGCCTTCGTGCGCCTGGTCGAGGAGGGCGCCGACTCGCGGATGATCGGCGTGGCGCTCTCCACCATCGGGCGCAGCCTGTCGCGGCGCCTGCTGGAGCTGGCCGAGGCCGAGCTGGGGCCGCCGCCGGTACCCTACTGCCTGATGGCCCTGGGCTCCATGGCGCGCAACGAGCAGTCCATCGTCACCGACCAGGACAACGCCCTGGTGCTCTCCGACGACTTCGACCCCGAGCAGCACGACGACTACTTCCTGGCGCTCGCCACGCGCCTGAGCGACGGCCTGGCGGCCTGTGGCTACGCCTACTGCAAGGGCGACATCATGGCCACCAACCCGCGCTGGCGTCAGCCGCTCGCGGTCTGGAAGCGCTACTTCCGCGAGTGGATCCAGGAGCCCACCCCGGAGCGGCTGCTGCACAGCTCGATCTTCTTCGACCTGGACACCGTCTTCGGCGACAACCCGCTCGTCGAGCAGCTCCAGGACCTGGTCGCCGAGCTCGCGCCCAGGCACCCGCGCTTCCTCGCCTCCATGGCGCGCAACGCCCTGGGCCGCACCCCGCCCTTGGGCTTCTTCCGCACCTTCGTGATGGAGAAGGACGGCAAGCACAACAACTCGATCAACCTCAAGCGCCGGGGCACCGCGCCGATGGTCGACCTGATCCGCGTCCACGCCCTGGCCTGCGGGTCCCGCGCCCAGAACAGCTTCGAGCGCCTGGAGGACATCGATCGCACCCAGCTGCTGGCCCCGGGCGTCAGCGACCGGTTGCGCTACGCCCTGGAGTTTCTCAGCATGTCGCGGATTCGCCACCAGGTGATCGACCTGCAGCATGAACTGGCGCCGGACAACAACATCGAGCCGGAGAACGTCTCCGACACCGAGCGCCACAACCTCAAGGATGCTTTCCAGGTGCTGAGCAACGCCCAGAAGTTCCTCAAGTTCCGCTACCCCATGCCGTCGCGGTCGCGCTGAGATGCGCCTTCCCCGAGGCAGGCGCCCCCCGGCGGTGCCGGGCTGGCCGGAGTACCTGGCGAAGCGGGCCACGCTCGCCCAGGACCCCCTGCTGGCGCGCTTCTTCGCCACCGGGATGCCGGGGCCGGAGACGCCCATCGGCGAGGCGCCCATGGTCGCCCTGGACATGGAGACCACCGGGCTCGACGAGCGGCGCCACGCCATCGTCAGCATCGGCCTGGTGCCCTTCACCCTGGGGCGCATCCACCTGGCCGAGCGGCGCTACTGGGTGCTGCGCCCGCCCCGGCCCCTGAACGCCCAGTCGGTGACCTTCCACCACATCACCCATTCGGACATCGCCGGCGCCCCCGACCTCAACGAGATCCTCGAGGAGCTCCTCGCGGCCATCGCCGGCCGCCTGATGGTGGTTCACTACCGCCATATCGAGCGCCCCTTCCTGGAGGCCGCGGTGAAGGCGCGCCGGGGCGAGGGGCTGATGTGCCCGGTCATCGACACCATGTCGCTGGAGGCGCGCTGGCATCGTCAGTCGCTGCTGGCGCGCTTCAAGCGCTGGATCGGCCGGCCGCCGGCCTCCATCCGCCTCTACGACAGCCGTGCCCGCTACGGCCTGCCGGTCTACTCGGGCCATCACGCCCTGATCGACGCCCTGGCCACCGCCGAGCTGCTGCAGGCCCAGGTGGCCACCCACTTCACGCCCGAGACGCCGGTGGGCGAGCTGTGGAGCTAGCCTGATCCCGCCCCGAGAGGCCGGTGGAGATCCCGATGCCAGACATGACATCCAGACACGAAGAAGGCGGCCCGAGGGCCGCCTTCTTCGTGTTGGCCGGCGCGTGCCACCGGGCCGCGCGCCGGGATGAGCGTGGCCGTCAGGCGCCGCGGGGCTCGCTCATCAGGCCCTTGACGATCGCGTAGCAGCCCACCAGCAGCACGATGGTGAAGGGCAGGCCGGTGGTCAGGGCGGCCGTCTGCAGGGCGCCGAGGCCGCCGCCGAGCAGCAGCGCGATGGCCAGCGCCCCCTCGATCAGCGCCCAGAAGATGCGCTGGGGCTTCGGCGCATCGACCTTGCCGCCGGCGGTGATGGAGTCGATCACCAGCGAGCCGGAGTCGGAGGAGGTCACGAAGAACACGATGACCAGCACGATCCCGACGAAGGAGGTGATCGTGGTCAGCGGCAGGGTCTCGAGCATGGTGAACAGCTGCAGCTCGAGCGCGGCATCCTGCACCTTGGTGATGCCCTGGTTGACCACCTGGTCGATGGCGGTGGTGCCGAAGGCGGTCATCCACACCACCGAGGCCAGCGACGGCACCAGCAGCACGGCGATCAGGAACTCACGCACGGTGCGGCCGCGGCTGACGCGGGCGATGAACATGCCGACGAAGGGCGACCAGGCGATCCACCAGGCCCAGTAGAAGGCGGTCCAGCCCTGGCTGAAGTTGGCATCCTCGCGCCCGAAGGGCATCGACAGCGCGGGCAGGTTCTGCACATAGCCCAGCAGGTTGTCGAACACGCCGGTGGCGATCATCAGCGTCGGGCCGACGGCGATCACGAAGGCCAGCAGCAGGAAGGCCAGCGCCATGTTGATCTGCGACAGGCGCTGCACGCCCTTGTCCACCCCCAGCATGATCGAGCCCAGCGCGACCACGGTGATGCCCATGATCAGCAGGATCAGGGTGGTGTTGGTGTCGGGAATGCCGAACAGGTAGTGGAGACCCGCGGACGCCTGGGTGGCGCCGAGGCCCAGCGAGGTGGTCAGGCCGAACAGGGTGGCGAAGACCGCCAGGATATCGATCACATGGCCCGGCCAGCCCCAGACGCGCTCCCCGAGGATCGGGTAGAAGATCGAGCGCATGGTCAGCGGCAGGCCCTTGTTGTAGGCGAAGATCGCCAGCGACAGGCCGACGATGGCATAGGCGCCCCAGGGGTGCAGGCCCCAGTGGAAGATGGTCGCGGCCATGGAGAGATCGATGGCGGCGGCCTGATCGCCCGCGGCGGCGCCCAGCGGCGCCCAGTCGGTGCGCACCCCGTCCTCGACGGTGGTGCCGCCCATGGCGGTGCCGAAGTGCGTCAGCGGTTCCGAGACGCCATAGAACATCAGGCCGATGCCCATGCCCGCGGCGAACAGCATCGCGAACCACCCCAGGTAGCCGAAGTCGGGCGTGGCGTTGGCGCCGCCGATGCGTACCCTGGCCAGTGGCGTGAAGATCAGCACGATCGCCAGCACCACGAAGACGTTGGCGCCCAGCAGGAAGACCCAGCTCAGGTTGGTGGTCAGGAAGCTGAACATCGCATTGAAGATCGGCTCCATCTGGTCCTGGAGGGCCAGGGTGGTGATCACGAAGAACAGGATCACCAGCGAGGAGAAGAGGAAGACCTTGCCGTGCAGGTCCACGTCGATCCCCAGGGGGGATGCGGTGATGTTGTCCTGACCGATCACGTAGTCGGTATCGATCAGGTTGGCCGCGCCTTCGGGCGCCGGAATCCCCTCGATGCCGTTGTCTTCCGGCACCTTGGGGTTGCCGTCGTTGGGTTGTGTAGCCACTAGACGTCTCCCTTGCGGTTATCGATGGGTGTGAGTCTTGTCGCGGTTACTCGCCGGCGCCCGGGCGCACCAGGAAGACCGAGGCCTTGGTGTGCGTCGCCACCTTGCCCCCGTGGGAGGGGATGACCGCATCCACGTGCTTGGGCGGATGGGTCGGCATGACCACCAGGTCGGCCCCCACCTCATCGATGGCCTTGATGAGGTCGTCGTCGAGGTCGGCGATGGGGTCGGGGCTGACGATGGTGTGGGTGCTGACCGGCTGGCCGTGGACCTTGGCGCGCTCCTGGGCGAAGGCCTCGAGCTTCCGGGTGTACTCCTCCGGCGTGCGGGCCACGGCGCCGGGCGTGGCGGCGGTGATGCCGACGTAGCAGACTTCCGCGCCGTAGTGCTTCGCCTGGTCGGCGACGATCCTCAGCGATGGCTCGATCACGTCGAGGTGGGCCAGGTCCACGGGGACCATGATCTTCTTGAACATGCCTGCGCTCCTCCTGATGGGGTCGGCTGTCTTCACGTCAAGTGTGGACGGTCAAGGGGGTTTGGGCTCGGGCCGCTTTCAACGTAGCCTGCCGTCGATCGGCGCCTAGCCTACACCATCGGCCTATCAAGCGTCTGCGAATCGCGACAAGACGTGTGTCCAACAGGGCATTTTAATCAAGTGAGAGGCGTCTGATAACCGCGGGGCATCGCCCGGGGCCGGGCCCACCAACGACAGGGGGGGAGCCCGGCTGGGCTCCCCCCCTGGTCGCTCAGGCGTCAGCGGGTGACGATGCGGCGCGCATCAGCTCTCCGCCGGCAGCCACGCCTGCACCACGTCCTGGTTCTCCTCGACCCACTGCTTGGCGTTCTCGTAGGGGTCGGAGTCTTCCTCCTGGTTCATCAGCATGACCTCGCCCATCTGCTCCGGGGTCCACTCGAAGGCGTCCAGGATGGCGTAGGCCTCCGGCATGTCCTCCTCGAGCCCCTGGCGCACCACGGTGTCGATCTCCTCGGCGCCGCCGTAGACGTTCTGCGGGTCCTCCAGGTACTTGAGATCCCAGCGGGCGAACATCCAGTGCGGCGTCCAGCCGGTCACCACGATCGGCTCGCCGTTGTCGATGGCGGTCTGCAGGGCCGCGGTCATGGTGGCGCCGCTGCCGCTCTGCAGGTCGAGGTCCAGCTCGTAGGCGTCGATCACGTCCTCGGTGAGGCCCATCAGGCCGGCGCCCGGATCGATGCCGGTGATCTTGCCGTCCAGCGCGTCGGCGTGGTCGTTCAGGTCGGGGATGGCCGTCATGTCGCTATCGGCCGGCACCACCAGGCCGAGCTTGGTGCCCTCGAGGTTGGCACCGAGGTTCTCGATCTGGTCGCCCAAGCGCTCGTAGTAGTCGGCGTGGGTGGTCGGCAGCCAGGCGGTGGTCATGGCATCGGCGTCGCCGGTGGCCACGGCCTGCCACATGGCGGCGGCGGACAGCGAGGTCATCTCGACATCGAAGCCGGCCTGCTCCAGGACGGCACGCATCACGTTGGTGGAGGCCACGGCGTCGGACCATTCGACGTAGGAGAGATGGACGGTGCCCTTGTCCTGGGCCTGGGCGGTGGCCACGGTCAGGCCGGCGCCGGCGATCAGGGCCAGGCCGGCGAGGCGCGTCAGTTGCTTCGGCATTGTCACTGCTTCCATGTGGGGTGTGCTCATAAGGATGCTGAGACTGCCCGGCAGTTGCAAACGTGGCCGTCAACGGCGGTGCCGTGTGCCCGGGGAGTCAGCATCAGGCCAAGAGAAAGGGGAGAGCCCGGTCGGACTCTCCCCCTCTCATTCAGGCGTTTCAGGCGTCACGGGGTGACGGCGCGGCGGCGGATCAGCCTTCCGCCGGCAGCCACGCCTGGACCACGTCCTGGTTGTCCGCGACCCACTGCTTGGCCACCTCATAGGGGTCGGCGTCCTCGGCCTGGTTCCCCAGCATGACCTCGCCCATCTGCTCCGGGGTCCACTCGAAGGCATCCAGGATGGCGTAGGCCCCCGGCAGATCCTCTTCCAGGCCATCGCGAGCGATGGTGTGGATCTGCTCGGCACCGCCGTAGACGTTCTTCGGGTCCTCGAGGTACTTGAGGTCCCAGCGAGCGAACATCCAGTGCGGGGTCCAGCTGGTGACCACGATGTCTTCCTGGTTGTCCAGGGCGCTGTCCAGGGCGGCGGTCATGGTGGCGCCGCTGCCGCTCTGCAGGTCCATCTTCTCGAGATCGTAGTCCTCGACCACCTGCTCGGTGAGGCTCATCAGGCCGGCGCCCGGGTCGATGCCGGTGATGGTGCCGTCGAAGGTGTCGGCGTTGGCGTCGAGCTCGGCGATAGAGTCGACGTCGGTGTAGGCCGGCACGACCAGCCCCAGCTTGGTGCCGTCCAGGTTGACGCCCAGGTCGACGACGTCATCGCTGACCCGCTCCAGGTAGTCGGCGTGGGTCGTCGGCAGCCAGGCGGCCACGATGGCGTCGGCATCGCCCGATGCCACGGCCTGCCACATGGCGGCGGCGGAAAGGGAGGTCATCTCGACCTCGTAGCCGGCCTGCTCCAGCACGACGCGCACGACGTTGGTGGAGGCGACTTCGGAGGCCCACTCCACGTAGGCCAGCTCGACGGTGCCCTTCTCCTCGGCCTGAGCGGTGCCGGCCACGAGGCCGGTGCCGGCGATCAGGGCGAGGCTGGCGAAACGGATGCGGCGGCTAAGCGGTTGCTGAGTCATCTGTTGTCCTTCTTTCGCGTGTGAATCGAATAGCCTGAAGCGCCACCCCCATGCTTTCAAGGGTGGCGCCTCCACGACAGGCGTCGCGTTATCAGCCCTTGCGGCCCTTGCGCAGCGACTGCGTCACGCGGTCGAGCAGCATGGCCAGGATCACCACGGCGATGCCGGCCTCGAAGCCGTCGCCCGGACGCAGGCGCTGGATGGCGCGCCACACCTCGCTGCCCAGGCCGTCGGCGCCGATCATGGCGGCGATCACCACCATGGAGAGGGCCAGCATGATGGTCTGGTTGATGCCGGCCATCACCGTGGGCAGCGACAGGGGCAGCTGGACCTTGAGCAGCTTCTGGCCGCGGGTGGCACCGTAGGCGTCGGCGGCCTCGATCAGCTCCTTGGGTACCTGGCGGATGCCCAGGGTGGTGAAGCGGATCGCCGGCGGCATGGAGAAGATCACCGTGGCGAAGATCGCCGACACCGAGCCGATGCCGAAGAAGGGGATCGCCGGGATCAGGTAGACGAAGGCCGGCATGGTCTGCATGAAGTCGAGCACCGGCATGATCGCCCGGTAGAGCCGCTCGGAGAGCGCCGCGGCGATGCCCACCGGCAGGGCGATGACCACCGCGACCAGGGTGGCGATCACCACCAGGGTCAGGGTCTCGATCATCGGGTCCCAGAGATCAAGATTCCAGATCAGCGCCATGCCCAGCGCCGCGCCGATGGCCAGGCGATGGCTCGACACCCACCAGCACAGGCCGACGATGATCAGCAGCAGGGCCCAGGGCGGCAGCCAGAAGAGGGCGTCGTTGAGCCCATCGATGCCGGTCTGGGTGACCCGCGAGATGCCGCGGGTGACGCCGGAGTACTCGGTGGTCAGCCAGTCGAGACCGCCTTCGATCCACTGGCCCAGGGGGATGCTCGGGATTTCGATAGCCATTACTTGTCTCCTGCCTGTGCCAGTTCATCGAGGACCGCGCCCTTGACCACCACGCCCTTCAGCCGCTTGTCGGCGTCCACCACGGCGATGGGGAAGCTCTTCTCGCTGAACATGGCGAAGAGGTTGTGCAGGGGCTCGTCGGGGCTGACGGTGCGGAAGTCCTGGGTCATCAGCTCGCGGATGTGGTCCTTGCCCTGGGTGGCGGCCTGCTCGAGGGCATCGACCTCGACCAGGCCCAGCAGGGTGCGGTCGCGTCCGGTCACGTAGATCGAGTCCAGGCCGTGCTCGCTCATCTTGCGCAGCGTGGTGCGCGGGCCGTCATCCTCGCGGGCGGTGGCCCGCACCGGGCGCATGGCGTGCTCGGCGGTGAGGATCTTCGACATGTCGACGCCCTCGATGAAGCGCTCGACGTACTCGTCGGCTGGGTTGGTGAGGATCTCCTCGGGCGTGCCGATCTGCACGATCTCGCCATCCTTGAGCAGGATGATGCGGTCGCCGATGTTGAGCGCCTCGTCCAGGTCGTGGGTGATGAACACCGTGGTCTTCTGCATGCGGTGCTGCAGCTCGAGCAGCTCCTGCTGCATGTCGCCGCGGATCAGCGGGTCCAGGGCCGAGAAGGCCTCGTCCATCAGCAGCACGGTGGAGTCGTTGGCCAGCGCCCGGGCGAGACCCACGCGCTGCTGCATGCCGCCGGACAGCTGGCTCGGGTAGGCGTCTTCCCAGCCCTCGAGGCCCACCTGCTTGAGCGCCTTCTTGGCGGTGTCGGTGCGTTCGGCGGCCTCCACGCCACGGATCTCGAGGCCGAACTCGGCGTTCTGCTGGACCGTGCGATGCGGGAAGAGGGCGAAGTTCTGGAACACCATGGAGAAGTGCCGGCGACGACACTCGAGCAGTGCCTTGTCCTCCAGCTGGGGGATGTCCTCACCGTCGATGATGATCTCGCCCTCGGTGGGCTCGATCAGGCGGTTGAGGCAGCGAATCAGGGTCGACTTGCCGGACCCGGACAGCCCCATGATCACCAGGAGTTCACCCTCGTAGACATCGAAGTCGATGTTGGACAGGCCCAGCGTCTGACCGGTCTTGTCGAGGATCTCGGGACGCTTGAGTCCCTGGTCGCGCAGTTCGAGGGCCTTCTTGGGCTGGTTGCCGAAGACCTTGCTCAGGTTGCGCACCCGAATCTTGACGTTTCGATTCTCGTTCATTGGCTCTGCCTTTTGTCGGCTCCCGCCGGACGGCGGGGTAGGCCGAAGGGTCGAGTGAAGTGACGCAAAATTAAGACGTAACTGTGCCATACGGTACCGTTGACCGCGGCATCAGGTGACGAAGAGGTGCGATCTACCCTAGCGGTATTTGAATGGCCATTCAAATATAACCCCGTGTAAGGCTAAGCGAAATTAGCCTTTGAGGGCCCGAACAGGGTGGGCAGGAGCCTCAAACCTTAGCAAAAAAAGTGCCCGGATGTGCCCGGCGGGAGGGCGACTTTCGTCGAATGCGCGTCCCACGAGACGACACGGCGCCGGGGGGAAAGGCCCGGGCGGCGGCGCCTGGACGGAGGCGTGGCGATATCACTCGTCGGGTTCCGGCCGCAGCCGGAAGAGGCCGCCGTCGGCGCTGTCGCTCAGCAGCAACAGGCTGCCGTCGGCGGCCAGCCGGACATCGCGGATGCGGCCGATCTCGCCCTCCAGGATCACCTCGCGCTCGACCACGTGATCGCCCGCCAGCGCGAGGCGCACCAGGCGTTCGCTGCGCAGCCCCCCGGCCAGCAGGTCGCCGCGCCAGGCGGGGAAGGCATCGCCCGTGACCTCGGCCAGTCCCGAGGGGGCGAAGCGGCCGGCGAAGACGTGAACGGGGTCGCGCATGCCCGGCGCGCTGTCGCGTCCGATGGGCTGGTTGGTCACGTAGTCGTTGCCGCGGCTGACCTCGGGCCAGCCGTAGTTCTCGCCCGCCACCAGGCGGTTGAGCTCGTCGCCGGTGCGTGGGCCATGCTCGGTGCTCCAGGCGGTGCCGTCCGCCGTCACGGTCAGCCCCTGGGGGTTGCGGTGGCCCAGGGTGAAGATCTCGTCGAGCACCGCCGCATCGTCGACGAAGGGGTTGTCCGCCGGCACGCCGCCGTCCTCGGTGAGGCGCACGACGCTGCCGGTGTGATCGCCGCCGTCCTGGGCGCGTGGCGGGCGGCCGCGCTCGCCGATGCTCATCAGCAGGGTGCCGTCCGGGCGCCAGGCCAGCCGCGAGCCGAAGTGGTGACGGGTCGGCGCGAAGCGGTTCTGGACGAAGAGCGTCTCCAGGTCGACCAGGGCATCGCCCTCGAGGCGCCCGCGGGAGAGGGCGGTGGCATAGCCGTCGGGCCCCGCCCGGCTCCCGGTGAGATAGACCCAGTCCTGGCCGGTCCCTTTGCCAAAGCCCGGGTGCAGGACGACATCCAAGAGCCCGCCCTGGCGTCCGGCGGCGACGTCGGGCACCCCGGCGAGCCGCGTCATGCGGCCGTTCGGGGCGAGGCGCACGAGCCGCCCCGGGCGCTCGGTGACGAGCCAGCCGCCGCCCGGCAGCTCCGCCACCGCCCAGGGGTGCTCGAGCCCCGAGGCGATGCGCTCCAGGCGCAGCGCCTGGTGCTCGGTCACCAGGCTCTCGGCGATCACCTCCGCGGCGAGCGCCGGCCCGGTGAGGGCGAGTCCGGTGATCCAGGCGCCCGCGAGGCGCAGGACGGCGGCAAGCGAGGGGCGAAAGCGCGGCATGCGGGGGCTCCTGGGCGACGGTCATCGGGCGGGGTTTGGTGGGCGTGCGCCTCGCTGCCTCGCGGCCGTCGTGATGCGGCCACGGAGCCTGAGGGTGCGGCAGCCGGGAACGGCGCCGGGAAATAACGGCCCTGTGGCGTGGCCAGGCATGGCGCGACGGACAGGGCCAAGGATCGAAACGCCCGCCTCGTGAGGATAGGTCGGCGGGGGGCGGAAGAGCCAGGACGGATCAGGCCGCCGTCGTCGGCGCGCGCCAGGCCGCGGGCGCCGCGCGGCGCAGGGTATCGAGCAGGGCGGCGACCCGCCGCGGCTGGTGGCCGTAGGCCGAGAGCAGGGAGACCGGCAGCGGCGCCGCCTGCCACTCGGGCAGGCAGGGCACCAGCTCGCCGGGGTGGTGGGCCTCGCGCTGCTCGACCAGCCAGTGGGGCAGCAGGCCGATGCCCCGCCCGCGGGCGATGGCGTCGACATGCAGCAGCGTGAGATCGACGTCCAGCCGCGAGCGCGGCGGGCGAAAGTGCACGCTGCCCTGCGCGGCGTGATGGAGCCATAGCCCCCGGCGGCTGTGGCCGAGCAGGTCGATCCAGGCGTGTTCGGCCAGTGCCCGGGGGTGCGACGGCACGCCGTGGCGGTCGAGGTAGTCCGGGTGGGCGTAGAGCCCGCGCGTCAGCTGCCCGAGCGACTCCGTCCTGAGTTCCGTGGGCGGCACGGGGCCGAGCCAGACGTGCAGGCGGTGGCTGTCGGGGATTCGGGGCGCGACCTCCCGGGCGTGCAGGGAGAGCTCCACGTCGGGATGGCGCGCCAGGAAGGCGTCGATGACCGGCGCCAGCCAGCAGCGGGCCAGGGCGCCATGGACCTCCAGGGTGAGGTGGCCGCTGATCGTCTCGGAGAGTTCGGCCAGGGCCTCGCGGCTGCGGCTGGCCAGGGCCAGCATGTCGCGGCAGTAGTCATGGAACAGCAGCCCCGCCTCGGTGGGAATCAGCCGGTTGGCCTGACGACGCAGCAGCGGCTGGCCCAGGCGCGACTCCAGCTGGCTGATGCGTCGGCTCAGGGTCGACTTGGCCAGGTCCAGCTCGCGGGCACTGAGGGTCAGGCTGCCCGTCGCCATGACGGCGTCGAAGGCCGTCAGTTCGTTGAAGTCGTGCATGCTCGGGCCCTGGAACGGAGCGTGCCGCGGCGGCCGCTCCGGCGTGATGGGGAGATGGAGTAAGAATGAAAACGTTTATCTTATGATATTGAATCTCGTTAGTGAAGGGGCCCGGCGATGCCGGGCCCCGCGAGCGGGCCTATCCGTCACGGCGACGCCGGCTCAGAACGCGTAGCGGGCGGAGAGCCACAGCCGGCGCCCCTCCTCGCTGTTGGCGTAGGCGTTGCCGTACTCGTTGCCATTGTCGTAGGCGCGGTAGTCGACGAAGTCCTTGTCGAGCAGGTTGTAGACGGTGGCGCTGAGGGTCACGCCGTTCGGCAGCGCATAGCTGCCGCCCAGGTGGAAGAGCGCGTAGGCCTCGAAGTCGCCCAGGTCGGCGAAGGAGGGGGCACCGCGAACCCGCTCGCGGGCGCGGTAGCGCTCGCTGCGATACTCGCCGGAGAGCCAGGTGCTGAGTCGCTCACTGGCCTGCCAGCGCAGGGTGGCATTGACGGCGTGTTCCGGCGTGTCGGTCAGCGGCTCGCCCGCCTCGTCGCCGCTCTTCTGCTCGCTGTCGGTGTAGGTGTAGTTGGCGTTCAGGTGCCAGGCCGGGGCGAGCCGCAGGCGGGTCGAGAGCTCGAGGCCCCGGGTCTCGGCCTCGTCGACGTTGATCTCCTGGGCATAGACCCCGTCCGGGATCCGCGGGTCGCCGCTGACGGCGATGTCCGGCCCGGCGGCGATCTTGTCGTCGAAGCGGGTATGGAAGAGGGTGGCGCTGGCCATGAAGCCGTCGCCGTCGTCGAACTGGGCGGAGAGCTCGCTGCTGGTGCTGGTCTCCGGCTCGAGGTCGGGGTTGCCGATGGTCAGCACCGTGCCCTGGCCGGTCACGCCATTGATGCCGGCGTGCAGGGCGTTGAGGGTGGGCGTCTTGTAGCCGCGGCTGACGCCGCCCTTGAGCGTCCACTGGGGTGTGGCGCTCCACACCAGGTAGCCGCGGGGGCTGAACTGGCTGCCGAAGGCATCGTGATGATCGTAGCGCCCGCCCAGGGTCAGCGCCCAGTCGTCGGCGAGCCACCATTCGTCCTCGGCGAACAGCGCCCAGGTGGTCTGCGTGAACGCCTCGGTGGCCAGGCCGTCGGTCAGTTCGGCGTCCATCCACTGGCCGCCGACGGTGGTGACGTGATCGCCCAGCGGCATCACGAACTTGCTGTCGAGCACGGTGTGGGTGGTCTCGAGCTCGCGGGCGTCGCCGCCGACGATCTCCGGGAAGGCCGCGTAGGGCACGCCGACGGCGCCGGGGATGGTGCGCCCCACGGTCTCGGTGGTGTTGCGCATCAGGCTCGATTCCAGGGTGCCGGCGGCGAAGCGTCCGGTATGGCCGATGGCCAGCTGCTCGCGCTCGAAGCGCAGCTCGTCGGCGTAGCCCTTGGCCTGGCCGGGATCGGGCTCGCAGCTCCGGGTGCGGCCATCCAGGGTGCCGAGCTGGCAGTCGTCGTTGGTGTACGCCTGGCGGCTGGCCTCGGCGTCGAGCCACAGGTCGTGATCCTCGGTCGGGGTCAGGCTGAGTCGGCCGCCCAGGCTGTAGACGTCCCCCTCCACCGGGCTCGGGCCGCGCTGGCTGACCGGCACCTCGGTGCCATCCGCCTCCGTGTAGGTCAGGCGTGAGGCGTCACGCTCGAAGAGGCGCCCGCGGACCTGCAGGCCCAGGGTGTCCTCGACCAGCGGACCGCTGGCATAGAGGCTGGTGGCGCGGCTGTCGCCGTAGGCGTCATGCTCGTTGAGCGTGGTCTCCGCCTCGACCGTGCCGCTCCATTCGCGGCCGACCCGTCGGGTGATGATGTTGATCACGCCGCCCATGGCGTCGGAGCCGTAGAGGGTCGACATCGGCCCGCGGATGACCTCGATGCGCTCGATGCTCGACACCGGCGGAAAGAAGCTGGTGGCCGTCTCGCTGAAGCCGTTGGGGGTGACGCTGCCGGCGGTGTTCTGGCGACGGCCGTCGATCAGTATCAGGGTGTAGTCGCTGGGCAGGCCGCGAATGCGGATGTTGCGACCGCCGGTCTTGCCGACCTGGCCGCCCACGTCGACCCCCTCCACCCCGCGCAGCGCGTCGGCGAGGCTCGTCACGCGCTTCTGTTCCAGCTCCTCGCGGGAGATCACCGAGATGCTGGCCGGCGCCTCGCTCATGGCCTGCTCGAAGCCGGCGGCGGTGACCACGATGTCGTCGAGGTGGGCGCTCTCCTCGGCCAGGGCCGGCAGGGCGGTGGTGGCGGCGGCCAGTGCCACGGCGCGGGACAGGGCGTGGGGGGCGAGAGAGGACATGGGACTCCTTGAATGATAGTGATTATCAATGGCAAGGAATTCTAAAGAAGAATGATCCTCATTTGATGCGAACTCTCCCGAAACATCACGTTGCGCATGGCGCAACGGCGCGCGAGGTGACTGGGTGATGGTGCAGGGGTGATGACGAAGGGGGGGATGGCGAAGAGGGTGATGGCGGAGACGGAGGGCGGGCGACGGAGGAGTCTCGCCTGGGGGTTACGCCCGAGGGACAACGACGCGACAGGCCCGGTCGATGGCCGGGCCTGTCGAATCACCAAGGGGCGCGAAGGCGCTACTGGTTGGCGGCGTCCTGGGTCTTCTCGCCGACGTTCTCCAGCGCCTTGCCGATGCGATCCAGGGCGCGCGAGGCGCCTTCCTGGGTGCTTTCCCAGGCGCTGGCGGCGCCCTCCTTGGTCCGCTCCCAGGCCTGCTGGGCGCCCTGGCGGGCGTCCTGCCACCAGTCGTTGGTGTAGGCCGGCTGCTCGGCGAGCTGCGCCTCGTTCAGGTCGACGTTCACCCGGTACTCGATCGCCTCGAGGTCGTGTCCGTTCTGGGTCTCGACGGTGAACTTGCCGGCCTCGATGACGAACTGCTGGTTCCCCTTGAGGTCCAGCAGACTGCCGGTGTCGATGACCAGGGCCCGCACCGTCATGTCGTTGTCGAGCAGGATATCCTCGACCTCGCCGACCTGGGCGCTGCTGCCGGTGGCGTAGACGTCGGCATCGAGCAGCTCATCGGTGGAGTAGAGGCCCTGGGGAGCGGCCGAGGCGGCGCCGGAGACGGCCAGGCCGCCGGCCAGCAGGGCGCCCAGGGTGGCGCGATGGATGGCGCGGTTCAGGGGCTTTCCATGGATCATGCGGTCTCTCCTTGTTCAACGTCGTGAAGCGTCGTCGGTCGCGCGGCGTGCCGAGACGCCGTGCCTCTTTGTCACGGGGGAGGCCGCCCGGGTTCACTCGGGCGCGGTAACGGACTGTTACGGCGTGCGCCCTATCGCGGCGCGCCCTGGCCCATTAGGGTGATCGGCACATCCCACGAGAGGAGGCCTCCTCATGGTCAAGGCGAGCATCCGCCAGCAGGGCACCATCCACTGCTTTCCCGCGGGCCTGCGGGACGCGAAGGGCCGGCTCGTGAACGCCGAGGTCTCGGCGGTGGCCTACGACGGCAAGCGGCTGCTGATGGCCAGCGACAAGCCGATTCCCGGCGAGGCGCGCTCCGCCTGCTTCGCCCTGCCGATCGACGACCAGGGCCCCGACGACACCCGCCTCGACTACTTCACCCAGCCGCTGATCAAGCGGGCCGAGAAGTATGAGGACTTCGCCCTCACCGCCGACGGCCGCCACGTGCTGGCCACCACCGGCTTCGACCGCATCGACGACGAGAGCCACGCGCTCAACGACTACAACCATCTGCTGATCTGGCCGCTGGGCGAGCCGGACCGGGTGCAGGTGGTGGATCCCGATCCCCGCGACGGCGTGGAGGGATCGCTGGAGCTGCGCGGCAAGCTCGGCGGCGCCATCGGCTTCTCCTACTACAAGATCGAGGGACTCGCGGCGATCCCCGGCGAACGCGGCGACGGCCTGCTGCTGTTCGGCATCCGCGAGCAGGGCAACGCCCATGACGACTTCGCCTACGTCAGCCGGGTGATTGGCGCGCACTACCGGATCAGCGAGCGCGGCAACCTCGAGTTCCTCGACGAGATGCGCGAATACTTCGCCTTCGATCCCGATCGCCACGAGGGCGTACGCTTCGCGTGCGGGCTCTCGAGCCTCGAGTATGACCCCTACCACGCCCGGCTCTACCTGCTGACCAGCTTCGAGACCGAGCAGGACGGGGCAGAGCAGATCGGCGGCTACCTGTGGGAGCTGAGCCTCGAGGAGTTCCGTGCCGGCGAACCCCCGCGGCTGGTGACCACCCCGGAGGGCGACCCGCTGGAGTTCGAACACAAGGCCGAGGGGCTGGCCGTGCTCGACCACGACCGCCTGTTCGTCGCCTACGACAACGACCGCCACATGGGGCTCGGCAGCGTGGACGAGCGCGACGAACGCCACGCCTGCGAGGCGCCCTATACCATCCTGAACGTGGTCGGCGGCTGATCCGTTCCCAAATGCGCTGCGCCGAGGGTGGTATCGCCCTCGGCGCTGGCCTCGCCCATCGGCTTTCGCTATCATACGGCGGCGCCGTTCGGCGTTTCCGGAAAGGGCCTATAGCTCAGTTGGTTAGAGCAGGGGACTCATAATCCCTTGGTCGCAGGTTCGAGCCCTGCTGGGCCCACCAGTTCTATCCTCGAGTTTCCATCTCCAAGTACGGCCCGCCAGAAGCGTATCTGACGGCTGTCATCACGTTCAGTGAACGCCGATGCAGTGGCCGCTCACGATGCCCTCTCTCACTCATGCCCGTGACGCCTCGTGGTATCACTGGCGGTCTTCGCCCTCGGCCGGCATGCGCATGGCTGGCATTTTCGCGGCAATGAGGCACGATATGCGCATACAGGGTTCGCCTGCGCGGAGCGCAGGGTGAACCGAGGCCGGAGGCCCGTTCTGTGTCGGGTGCCGGTTCGTCGCTCCGTGGCCAGCTCGTCTACGCCGCGGTCAGAGGGAGGGGGTCATGCATAGCAAGGACGACGGTGATCGAGTCGATGGCATGCTGTGTCGAATGACGCATCAGGCGCTGCTGCTGCTGGATGAGGCGGGATGCGTCCTGCAGGGCAGCCAGGCGGCCTGGGCGCTGATCGGCGTGACCGAGGCCAATGCCCGGGGCCGACGTCTCGCGGAAGTCCTGCCACGCCGCGATGTCGAGTCGGCGGACGACGATGACGAGTGCCTCGACGCGGCCAGGCGGCGGGTCGGGGAGGTGAGCGACCGTCGGCTGCGGTGCCACCGCGATGACCGCCGCTTCTGGTTGGACATGCGCGTCGAGTACCTGCCGCCGGGAGGCGGGAGCCCCGGGGGCTTCGCGATCACCCTGGCGGACGTGACCGATCGCCTCGAGGCCGAGGAGCAGCTGCAGGACAGCCTGCGCATGCTGCACGATGCCGAGCAGACGGCGGGCCTCGGGCATTGGCGAATGGACCTGTCCTCCGAGACGATCACCTGGTCCCCGGGGGTCTACCATATCCACGGTTTCGATCCGCAGCAGGCGGTGGAGCTCCAGGACGCCATCGGTTCCTACATTGCCGAGGACAGGCCCCATATCGAGCAGCTGATCGCGGACGCCATCGCGAGACAGCAGGGCTTCGCCTTTCGCGCCTCGCTGCGTCGTCCCGATGGCACGCTGCGCATGGTGGACGTCAAGGGCAGTGTCGAGACCGACGATCAGGGGCATGCCGTGGCGCTCTTCGGGGTCATCCACGATCGTACCGCCGAGAACCTGGCCACCCGCCAGCTGATCGCCGCGCGTGATGAGGCGGTCAGGGCCGCCGAGGCCAACATGATGCTGTTGGCCACCATGAGTCACGAGATCCGCACCCCGCTCAGCGGGATCATCGGCATGATCGACGCCCAGCTGGCGGGCGATCGTGACGAGGACCGGGAGCAGTCGCTGCGGGCCATGCAGGCGGCCTCGCGCAGCCTGATGGTCTCGCTGAACGACGTGCTGGACCACGCCAAGATGGAGAGTGGTCATTTCGAGCTCGACAACACGGCCTTCGACATGGCCGAGGTGCTGCACGCCACGGCCGACCTGTTCCAGGCCAGTGCCCAGGACAAGCGGCTGGTGCTGCAGCGCGAGGTCCACGGCCCCATCGGCGTCATCGGCGACCCCGCCAGGCTGCAGCAGATCGTGTCGAACTTCCTCAGCAATGCCATCAAGTTCACGACGCGCGGCTCGGTGCGACTGTCGGTCAGGGAGGAGGGCGATGATCGGCTGCTGATCGAGGTCATCGACACCGGGATCGGCGTCGCTCCCTCGGTGCAGGAGGCGCTGTTCACCCCCTTTCATCAGGCCGACCGCTCCATCGCCGGGCGTTTCGGTGGCACGGGGCTGGGGCTCTCCATCTGCCGCCTGCTGGCGGAAGCCATGGGCGGCACCGTGGGCGTCGAGAGTCAGGTCGGGGTCGGCAGCCGCTTCTGGCTGCGCGTCACGCTGCCCCGGGCCAGGATCTCCCAGGAGGCGCAGCCGGACTTCTCGCGTGCCGAGGTGCTGCCGCGCGTGGCGGGGCGGCCCCCTCACGTGCTGGTGGTGGACGATGCCGAGACCAACCGGTTGATCGCCGAGGGTTGCCTGAGGGCTATCGGCGCGACCTGCGAGGAGGCCTGCAGCGGCCTCGAGGCGCTCGAGAAGCTGTGTGCGTCGTCGTTCGATGCGGTGCTGCTGGATAACTCCATGCCGCTCGTCGACGGTGCGACCTGCCTTCGCCTGATACGCCAGCTGCCGACGCCCCTCGCGCATCTTCCGGTGCTCGGGTATACCGCGGGCCGGGAAGCGGACAACGCCACGGGGCTCGATGCGTCGGTCCTCGACGGGACCCTGGGCAAGCCGCTCGACCGCGACCGCCTGCTGGATCTGCTGGCCCCGCTGCTGGAGCGCTGGGCCCGGGATCGCTGTTCGGCCGAGGCGCCGCTCTCCCCCGAGGCAGCCGCGGCCGCCGAGCGCTGCCTGGACGCGCTGATCCCCGCGCTGGGAGAGAAGGAGACGGCACCGGCGCATCGGGCCCTGGCGGCACTCCGGGGGCTGGGGCAGTCGTCGCACGGCGGGGCGCTGCAGCAGCTGGCCGCCTTCGTCGAGGAGTGCCTGGCGGAGCTGGACGCCGCCCTGGCCCAGGCGCTGCTGATGGCCGTCAGGCAGCGGCTGGTCCGCCTTCAGGGGCGGGAGGACGGAGCCCGCGGAGGGGGCGTCGCATGAGCGGTTCGCCGGCCGATGCCGAGACGATTCGGCGCCTCGAGCGCCGCCTGCGCCGTTCCGAGGCCGCGCGGGAAGAGGCCGAGGAGATCCTCGAGCGCCGCAGCCGCGAACTGCTCCGGGTCAATGACCAGCTCATGGCCCGGGAGAGCGAGCTGCGGCAACGCCTCGACAGGGAGAGCCAGTATCTGCTGCGCGCCCAGCGCACGGCACGCATCGCCAGCTTCCATCGCGATCGCGGTCAGCGACTCTCGACCTCGCCGGAATTTCACCGGCTGCTGGGCCTGGATCCCGGGATCCGGCCCGACGAGCAGGCGCTGCTCCGCCATATCCATCCCCTGGATCGTGAGCGCGTGCGGCGCCAGGAGGCCGAGTTCTATGCCTCCGCCGCGCCCGGGGTCGATCACGGCTATGAATTTCGCATCCTGCGTCACGGCGAGACGCGCTGGATGCGCTGGAACATCTGCCGAGAGGATGACGCCGACGGGCGCTTCAAGTCGCTCTTCGGCACCGTGCAGGACATCACCGAGCAGCGGGCGTCGGATCGCCGGGCCCGGGCGCTGGCGCTGATCGCCGATCGCCGGGTCCGCCAGCTGGTGCGCCTCAGCAAGGAGCTGCAGGCGAGTCGTCAGGCGGTGGAGGAGGCGTTCTACGCCAAGGCCGATTTCCTGGCCGCCATGAGCCACGACATCCGCACGCCGCTCAACGGGCTGCTGGGCATGATCGATCTGCTGTCGCTGGGCGAGCTGAACCCGGCCCAGGCCGAGCGACTCGGCGTGGCCCGTGAGGCGGCCCACCAGCTGCAGCGCCATATCGAAGAGATCGTCGACATGGCCCACGCCGATGACGGGGCGCCGGGGATCTCGCTGCAGGAGGTCGAACTGCGGCGCTACTTCGACGGCCTGCTGCAGTTCTGGCGCTACGGGCACGAGCGCATCGGCCGGCGCCTGTCGCTGGAGCTGGCAGCCTCGGCGCCGGAGCGCCTGGTCACCGACCCCACCCGCCTGCGTCAGCTGATGGATGCCTTCATCGAGCGGCTCGGGGAGGGGAGCGCGCCGATTCGCCTGATCGTCGCGACGGAGGATGCGTCCCTGCGCATCGACATCGTCAGCGCCATGGACGGGCGCGTGCTGCAGGAGCGCCGGGATCGTCGCCGCGCGCTGCTCGAGCGCTGGGCGGCGTCGATCGAGGCCGTCGTCGCGCCCTGCATGGCGGCGGGCGTGACCGGGTTCACGCTGCGTCTCCCGCTGCGCCACGAGGTGCCGAACGCCCCCCGCGAGGCGGTGCCGGGCGATGCGCCCGTGCCGGCCACGCCGCTGCCGGATCGGGTTTTCGGCGAGCAGGCGCGCCCGCGGCTGCTGGTGGTCGACGACATCGAGACGAACCGGGTCGTGCTGTGCCAGATGCTCGAGGTGATGGGGTGCGACAGCGACATCGCCTGCGATGGGCGAGAGGCGGTCGACAAGGCGCTGAGCGAGCACTTCGATGGCGTGCTGATGGATATCCTGATGCCGCGGATGTCGGGGCTCGAGGCGGTCGCGGAGCTGCGTCGCCACCCGTCGCTGGCCGCCTTGCCCATCGTTGCGATCACCGCGCACACCAACCGGGAGGAGCTCGGCGAGCTGACCCGCCAGGGCTTCTCGGCCGCGATGGCCAAGCCGGTGGATCGTCAGCGCCTGGCGGCCATTCTGCTGGAGCAGCTGAGCGGCGAGCCCGGCCCTGCCGCGGATCGCCCCCCGGCCCCCTCCGACGCCCTCGAGGCGGCTTCATCGCGCCCTGCCGTGGCGGAGACGCCGGCCTCGGCTCCTGCCGTGGACGAGGCGCACTTCCAGGCGATCTTCACCTCGCTTCCCCCGGCACGCCGCAAGATGCTGCTCCAGGCGGTCGTCGACGATATCGAACGCCTGGTGGCGGAGGTGGTCGCCGCCCATCGGCTCGGCGAGCGCGAGCCGCTGCAGCGGGCGGCTCATAGCCTCAAGGGCGTCGCCGGGAATGTCGGTGCCTTCCCCCTGATGGCCACGGTCAATGCCCTTCGCCATGCCGAACCCGAGCGGGCAGGTGCCCTGCTGGCGGTGCTGGAACAACAGAGCGCGGACGCGATCGTGCGCGCCCGCGAGCTGTTCGAGTCCCTGCCGACCTGAGGCTCAGTAGGCCCCGCGGCTGGTCAGCACCGCCGGTACCGTGCGCAGCATCAGCGCCAGGTCGTGGAAGACGGATTTCCGGCCCAGGTACTCGATGTCCATGGTCACCTGGCGCTCGAAGGGGATGTCGGCGCGCCCCGAG
This sequence comes from Halomonas sp. THAF5a, assembly GCF_009363755.1. Lineage (NCBI taxonomy): Bacteria > Pseudomonadati > Pseudomonadota > Gammaproteobacteria > Oceanospirillales > Halomonadaceae > Halomonas > Halomonas sp. THAF5a. Next base: position 773,704 of record NZ_CP045417.1, read on the forward strand.
ACCTGCCAGGTGCAGGTGATGCCGGGCTTGCCCGCCAGGCGCTGCCAGCTGCTGCCAGCGTAGGTCACCACCTCGTCGGGCAGGGCCGGGCGGGGGCCGACGATCGACATGTCGCCGCGCAGCACGTTGATCAGCTGCGGCAGTTCGTCCAGCGAGGTCTTGCGCAGCCAGGCCCCGATGCGCGTGATGCGCGGGTCCCGCTTCATCTTGAAGCACACGCCGTCGCGCTCGCTCTTGGCCAGCAGCTCGGCGCGGCGCGCCTCGGCGTCCTGCACCATGGAGCGGAACTTGAGCATCGTGAACGGCTTGCCCTGGGCGCCGATGCGCCGCTGGGCGAACAGCGCCGGGCCCCCGTCCTCGCCGCGAATGGCCAGCACGATCAGCGCCAGCAGGGGCGAGAGCAGCAGCAGGGCGGTGCCGGAGATGGCGATGTCCAGCGCTCGCTTGGCGGCGGCATGGGCGACGTGGGTGGGCCGGCGCGCGGCGAGGCCCTGGCCGATGGCGTGGGTCATGAAGGTGACATTGCCCAGCAGGTAGCGCCTGGCGAGGCGACGCGGCTCCTGGGCCAGCCGCCAGAGCCACTCGCCGCCCAGGCGGCGCAGCAGGGCGGGGGCGCGCGACACGTTGCCCGCGTAGTAGTCGAACAGGCCGCCGACCCCCAGGGCCACGGGGGCATTGAGGACCGCGCGATGCTCGGCGATCCACGCTTCCTGGAGCGGCACGCCGAAGCCGACGAACAGCAGCGCCGGCCGGGCCGCGTTGATCCCCTCGATGATTCGCGGGGTATCGTCGGCCGCGAAGTAGCCGTGCTGGGTACCGGCCACGATCAGCCCGGGGAAGCGCCGCTGCATCTCCTCGGCGGCGCGCCGGGCGGTGCCGGGACGGCCGCCCAGCAGGTAGATGGAGAGCCCCTGCCTGGCGGCCCGCTCGCAGAGCATCGGGAAGAGGTCGGTGCCGTTGAGGTTGTCGCCGAGGGAGACGCCCGCCAGGCGAGAGGCCAGGCGCATGCCCGACCCGTCGGGCAGCAGCAGATCCGACTGGCGCAGGTGACCGCGATACCGGGCATCGGTGCGGGCCACGTTGACGCAGTGGGCATTGACGAAGTTGACGACGGCGCGTGCCGGCTGCGTGGCCAGCGCCATGATGCGCGACACGGCCTGGGCCCGGGAGGCGTTCACCAGCGGCAGCCCGAAGAGGCGAGTGGTGGGGAGCGCCTCCCGCCCGGGAGCGACGAAGTCATGGAGCCCGCGGCGAGAGGAAGTGGCGTCGAGGTGGCGAAGGGTATCGGTGAAGACGGTCATGGCAGGCTCCAGCGCGTCGTAGGGTGGACTGCCCATCCCGTATCAAGAACCGTGCCAGTTTTTTTATTTCTTTAATAACAGTGACTTGCGTCTTTGTCCTCGCGGCGTGTCGCGGAAGATTTGCAATCTGCAATGAGGAATGCGATGTCGCGTTGCGTTACGCGATGCAACCGGGGCCGCCATGATGCAGATCGCTCAGGGTGAGTGTTCAAGTTATTGATAAAATTAGAAATGGTGAGGTTGGCCCGGAAATTGAATAACCGTTTCGGTCCCTGATCCCCCGGAGAGCACCATGAACCCTGCCCACCTGATCGCCCGCTGCCGTACCGCCGATATCGGCCAGCTGCTGAGTGGACTCGCCGCCTTCGGCGGGGCCGAGGTGGCGACGCGGCTCATCCGGATCGCCAGCGTGGTCGTCATCGCCCGGCAGGTCTCGCCGACCATCATGGGCGTTGCCGCCCTGGCGCTGAGCCTGTTCGAGGTGGTGCGGGTGCTGGCCAACGCCGGCATCGGCCAGCGCATCATCGCCGAGTCTCCGGAGCAGCTGGCGGCCACCTGCAACACCGCCCATCGCCTCTTCTGGGTCTGGTGCCTGGGCGTGAGCCTGATCCAGCTCACGCTGGCGGCCGTGCTACACGCCTTCGGCATGGGGGAGATCGCGGCGATGCTGGCGGTGCTCTCCGGGGTCTACCTGTTCATGCCCGCGGGACTGGTCCAGGTCTTTCTGCTGATGCGTGACGGCCGCTTCGGCATCATCGCGCGGATCACCGCCGCTCAGGCCATCGCCGATCAGCTGCTGACGCTCGCCTTCGTGCTGCTGTGGCCCAGCGCCTGGGCCATCGTCCTGCCCAAGCTCGTCACCGCCCCGCTGTGGCTGCTGCTGGTACGCCGGGCCAAGGCCTGGCGGCCGCAGGCGGCGGCCGGGCTGACGCCCTGGCGGTCGTTTCTCGGCTTCGCCGCCGGCGTGCTGGTCTCCGAGCTGGTCAACGTCGGACGCACCCAGCTCGACAAGCTGCTGGTCGGGGCGCTGTTCGGCGTGCAGGCGCTGGGCATCTACTACTTCGCCTTCAACGCCGGCCTCGGCATCACCACGTCCTTCATCACGGCCCTGGGGCAGGTGCTGTTCCCCTACATCAGCGCGGCCCAGGCCGCCTCGAGCCGCGCCCGTCGCTGCCGGCAGGGGCTGTGGCTGGGGCTGGGGCTCTTCCTTCCCGTGCTGGCGCTCCAGGTCGGCCTGGCCCCCTGGTACGTGCCTCTGGTGTTCGGCGAGCAGTGGCGGGAAGCCGCGCCCCTGGTCTCGGTCCTGGCACTGGGCGCGGTGCCGATGATCTTCGCCGCCGTGGCCAGCGCCTGGCTGCGTGCCCAGCGCCGCCCCGGCGTCGAGGCGCTGCTCAACAGCGTCGCCGCGGCCGCGGCGCTGGGCGGGTTGACCCTGTTCGCGGGACTCGGCCTCATGGCATCGGCATGGGCCTACGTGATCGGCCTGGCCCTGGCGCTGATTCCCGCGTCGATCCATCTTCTGTCGGGGCGTGAAGGCATCGCGACCCTGGCCGTTTTCCAGAGGGCCTCCGCATGACGTCGCCAAGATTCTCCGTGGTCATCCCCGTCTACAACGGGGGCGAGGCGATCGATGCGACCCTGGGCAGCGTGCTGGACCAGCGCGAGACGGACTTCGAGGTCTGGCTGGTCAACGACGGCTCGACGGACGACACCCTCGAACGGCTCACTCGCTGGCAGCGGCGCGACGCGCGCATCCATGTCATCGATCAGGCCAACGGCGGCGTGGCCCGCGCCCGCAATGCCGGTGCCGCGCATGCCCGCGGCGAGCTGATCGCCTTTCTCGATGCGGATGACCTGTGGGCGCCTGACAAGCTCGAGGCGCACGCGGCCTTTCACGAGCGGCATCGAGGCGTCGAGATCAGCTATGCCCGGATCGCCTTCCTGCATCCGGACGACCCCGGGCTGGAGGCCGCCCGGACCCACTCGACGGTGCCGACGGGGGCGCTCGCCCTCGAGCAGGCGCTGGGGGAGAACCCGGTCTGCACCACCTCCAACCTGGTGGTCACCCGCGCGTGCTGGCAGGCCAGTGGCGGCTTTCGCGAGGGCATGCAGCACGCCGAGGATCAGGAGTGGCTCGCGCGGGTGATCGCCGGCGGGGCAAGGGCCGTCGGGCTGCAGCGCGTGCTGGTGGGGTACCGGCTCTCCACGGGAGGACTGTCGGCCGATCTGCCCGCCATGTACGCCGGCTGGCGGCGGCTGAGCGAGGAGTATGCCGAGGGCTTCGACGTGGCGGCGGCGCGGGCGCTCTACTGTCGCTACCTGGCGCGCCGTGCGCTGCGCGCCGGCGGCTCCTCCACCCAGGCCTGGGGCTTCGCGCTCGAGGGCCTCAAGAGCTCGCCCGGCGCCTTCCTGAAGGACAGGCGGCGGGGAGCGCTGACCGTGATCGGCGCGCTGGTCAGCCCGCTGCTGCCCAGGGCGGCGCGCATGCGCCTGTTCGCCTAGGGCGCCACCCCGGGGCCGGGAAGGTGGGCGATCGTTGCACTTTGCAAAGGCGCCCGTCGCCGAATTGCAGCCTGCATCGCATTGTGGTGACAGGTCGCACGTCGGCGGACGTGGCTATTCGTTATCCTGCTGTTTCTTAAAGAAAAAATAAGTTGGCACGGTTCTTGGAATGTAGATGGCGAACCGCAGCGCTTTCCCCTTTCCAGGAGCCTTCCCATGAGCCACCCCATCTTCTCCGTCGTGATGCCGGTCTACCAGGTCGAAGCCTTCGTCGGTGAGGCGATCGCCTCCGTGCTGGAACAGACCTTTCGTGATTTCGAGCTCATCATCGTCGACGACGGTGGGAGCGATCACAGCATGGAGATCTGCCGCGGCTTCAGCGATGAGCGGATCCGTATCGTCACCCAGCACAACCGTGGCCTGGCCGGCGCGCGCAACACCGGCATCGCCGCCGCCCGCGGCGACTACATCGCGCTGCTGGACTCCGACGATCGCTGGCACCCCACCAAGCTCGCCCTGCACTTCATCCACCTGCGGGCCAGCGGCGAGGTCGACGTCAGCTATGCCGGCTCGCGGCTGATCGATGCGGCGGGGCGCCCCCTGGGGATCGAGCAGCGGCCGCGCCTGACCGGCATCAAGCCTCACCACGTGCTGATGAGAAATCCCGTGGGCAACGGCTCGGCGGCGGTGATCCGCCGCTCGGCGCTGGATCGTGTCGCCTTCCCTCACCCCCGCGAGCCGGAGCGTACCTGCTGGTTCGACGAGAGCTTCCGCCAGTCCGAGGACATCGAGCTGTGGCTGCGGATGAGCGCCGGCGCGGGCTGCGTCTTCGAGGGCATCGAGGGGAGCCTGACCGACTACCGCATCCTCGGCGGTGGCCTGTCGGCCAACATGGTGCGCCAGTTCGAGAGCTGGGAGCGGGCCATCGACAAGGCGCGCGACTACGCGCCGGCCCTGCTGGCGCGCTACGGCCGCCGCGCCAGGGCCTATCAGCTGCGCTACCTGGCCCGCCGCGCGGTGCAGCTGGGCGACGGCGGCTTCGCGGTGTCGTTGATCGGCCAGGCCTTCGCCGCCAGCCCCTCGATCCTGCTTCGCGAGCCGCTCAAGACGCTGGAAACCACCCTCGGGTCGCTGGCGGCACGCTGGCTGCCGCGCCGGGCCTTCCGGGCGCTGGCGGCGCGCCGTCTCGGTGCCGGAGCCGCGGCATGACGCCGATCAGGGTGGTGCACCTGCTGGACGACGTTGCCCCCGGTGGCGTCACCCAGGCCCTGGCGATCTACGACCATCCGGGGCTCGCCGACCTGGTGACCTCGCGGGTGGTCCAGGTGGTGCCAGACCGGCCCCGGGTGCCGCGGCTGGAGGCCGATGTCATCCTGACCCACTTCCCGCCGCGCTGGCGCGCCCTGCCGTTCCTCGCCGCCCTGCGCGCCCGCTACCCGCGTGCGCGCCTGATCCACGTCGAGCACAGCTACACCGGGGCCTGGGAGGCGCACTGCGTGCCTCACCGGCGGCGCTTTCGCACCATGCTGCGTCTCGCCTACCGGCTCTTCGACGACTTGGTGGCGGTCTCCCACGGCCAGCGGGCGTGGCTGGAGCAGGCGGTGGGGATCCCCGGACGCCGCCTCCGCGTGATCTCCCCCTGGAGCGACGTGCCCGACCTGGCGGCGATCACGCCGCCGGACGAGGCGCGCCGGCGGCCGCTGGTGGTCGGCGCCTACGGGCGCTTCGCCGAGCAGAAGGGCTTCGATCGGCTGATCGAGGCCTTCCGGGGGCTCGACCCTGAGCGCTACACGCTGCTGCTGGGTGGTTTCGGCCCTCAGGAGGCGGCCCTCAAGGCCGCCGCGGCGGGCCTGCCCCATGTGCGCTTCGTCGGCCCGGTGTCGGATCGCGCGGCCTTCCTCGCCCGGTGCGACGTCATCGCGGTCCCGTCCCGCTGGGAGGCCTTCGGGCTGGTGGCCACGGAGGCACGCCAGGCGGCGCGGGCCCTGCTGGTGGCCGATGTCGATGGCCTTCCCGAGCAGCTCGGCGAGGCGGGGCTGCGAGTCGACTTCGCCTCCCCGAGCGGACTCCAGGATAGCCTGGCCGCGCTTAGCGAGCGCTCCCTGGCGGAGCTGGGCAGGAGGGCCCGCGCCTCGGTGGCCGGCCTGACCGAGGCGCGCCTCGACGCCTGGCGCCGCCTGCTGAGCGCGGATGCCTGACGCGTCATCCTCAGGACGCCGGCGTTGAGGCATCTCGAGCGGCGACGGCGAGTCGGCGCTTCCGGGAGGCGGTCCTCGCGGCCACGCCGACCAGCAGCAGCGCCGGCCAGTAGAGGTAGCTCAGGATCTCGAGGTTCTCGCCGAAGCTGTAGAGCGTCAGCAGCAGCAGCATCGACAGGGCGACGCGTCCGACGGGGTGCGTGAGCGAGAGCCGCGCCGCCATCCACAGGCTCGCCAGCAGCGGAAGGAGCAGGGCGAACAGGCCGGTGATGCCCTTCACGAACAGCAGGCCGAACCAGCTGTGGTGGCTGCCGATGGGCATGTACTCCACCAGGTGGGGGCCGTTCTCCACCACGCCGTGGCCGAACCAGGGCGCCTCGTTGCGCCAGCGCTCCACCGCGATCCTCCCCAGCGCCGCGCGCACCCGGCTCGAGTCGGCCCGCGCACCAACGAAGCGTGCGATCGCCTGGTCCAGCAGCATCTGCAGCTGCGGTGCGAAGAGCCCCAGCCCCAGTATCGCGGGCGCGGCGGTGAACCAGGTCCAGGGCCGGCGCAGCTGGCTGATGCCGAAGGCCAGCGGCCAGACGATGGCGAGCGCGACCAGCGCCAGGCGCGACTGGCACAGCAGGGCCATCATCAGGCCCGCCCCCACGCCGATGATCTTCCAGCCCAGGTGTTTCTCCTCCAGCGCGCACAGGATGTGCACCACGGCGACCATGCCGGCCGCCGGCGCCCAGGGGGCGAAGAACTGCCAGCGCGGCACCCCCGTGCCGGGCTCCAGGGTGTAGAGGATCACGGCGAAGTACTCGGGCCCCGAGCCGCCCACGATCTTCAGCGGCGAGACGTAGAGCAGGCCCGGCAGGCCGATGAACGGCGCCACCAGAAACAGCGGCAGCAGAATCAGGGTCTGCAGCCCCAGCCGGCAGACCGCGCGGTAGATCACCTCGGGGCGGATGGCGAGCACCGCGCCGGCGAAGGGGAACAGGGCGATCAGCGCCCACCCCTTGGCCCAGCCGATGGAGGACTTGATGGTCTTGCCCAGCCCCAGCCCGTTGAGCACATGGCCCACGATAAGGATCAGCAGCATGGCCAGCATGCCGACCAGCCACAGCAGGATGGTCGGATGCAGCGGCGGCGGCCGCTGGTGCTGGGGCAGCGCGGGGCCGAGGTAGAGGGTGACGGCGGCCATCAGGCCCAGGATCCAGGCCAGTGCCGGTCCGGCGATGTACAGGCCACCGAACGCCCAGAGCAGCCAGGTGCTCTGGATCGCCACCGAGATCAGCTTTTCGGCAGCATTAGCTGGATAAGGGGTTGGCGCAGCCATAGCAGCAGGAAGCCCATGGTGACGAGGATCGAAGCCACCACCGCTCCGGCGACGGCCAGCAGGGTGGAGGGCGAGGAGGGGCCCCGCGGGAGCGAGGGGAACTCGAAGGTCTGCACCAGGGGGTAGGAGGCGAAGGGGTCGGCCTTGTTGGTGTCCAGGCGCGCCAGGGCGGAGGAGAACACCGCCTCGGCGACGCGCTGTTCGCGCAGCAGGTCGGTCAGCTCGGCGGCCTTCTCCACCAGCGCGTTCGCCTCATCGCTCTGCTGGGCGATCTGCTCCCGGACCTCCGCCAGCGCCGCCTGGGCGCCGGCGCCGCTGCCCGCCGTGCGCATCAGCTCGTCGAGCAGTCGCTCGCGGCCATCGCTGACGGAGAGGTCGGCGAAGCCGAGCAGGGTCTCGGGAGACAGCGGGGTCAGGGCGGTGCCACGCTGCACCAGCGACTGGCGCAGGGTACGGCGCTGGGCGCTTAGCTCGGTCAGCGTCAGGTGCTGCTCGCCCAGGGTGGCGCGCGCCTGGGTCCAGTCGGCCAGCACGCCGGCATAGCGGGTCAGCAGCGACTGGAACAGCGGGTCGGCGCGCAGCAGCTGGGCGCTGCGCGCCTCGTCCAGGGAGATATCGAGCATCTCGCCGAGCCGGCGGGCCTGGGCCTCACTGCGCCGCACCGCCTGGCGGAACTCGCGTTCGCTGCCCTGCAGGCCGTCGACCACGTTGAGGCGCTGGTGGAACTGGTCCAGGGTCGCGAGCCCCGTCGTGCCCTGGAACTCGAGGACCCGGCGCTGCGCCTGCTGGAGCTTCTGCTCCAGCTCGTCGAGCCGCGCGAGGTCGGCGGCCTCGCGCTTCGCGGCCTCGTCCTGACGCAGGCGCTCGAGGCCCGACAGGAAGGCGAGCCGGAGGGCCTCCAGGCGCTCCTGCGCCTGCTCGGGGCTGGCCCCGCGCATCGACACCATGATCAGGTTGGTCTGATCGACCAGCTTGACGGTCGGCTCCGGCAGGATCTCGGCGTCCTCCTCCAGCCTGGTCGCCCCCTGACGCAGGATCAGGTCCGCGCCGAGCAGGCGCTTGTAGTTCTGCGTCGGACTGAGCGAGGGACTCGAGAAGGCCGAGGTCGTCTGCGACGTGGCCTGGCCGATGGACTCGAGGTTGATGGAGCCGCCCGTGCCGGAGCCGGGCAGGATCAGCGTCATCGAGCTCTTGTAGCTGACGGGCGCCAGGATGAGGTAGAGCGCCACCAGCCCCCAGATCACGATCAGGCAGGGCAGCAGGGAGAAGGCATAGCGCCGGTAGCGGCCGGCGGAGGGCAGGCCGTCCCGCACCAGGTACCAGAACCGCTGCAGCCGGCGAGGCTGTGTCGAGGTGTCTTCGCTCATTGTGCCAGATCGTCGATCAGGATGGCGGTCGCCGCGGAGCCGAGCGCCTCGCCGAACAGGGTGATGGCGTCGCGCGCGTTCATGGCCCGGCTGTCGTAGCAGGCGATGGCGTCATTGGGCATCAGGTAGGGATTGATGCGGTCCCGCTGGGCATGTTCCAGCATCGCCTCGATATCGCGCTGGATCACGACGCTGTGGCCGTTCAGCGGATTGGCGGAGATCAGCACGGCCTGGCGATGCGCGTTCATGGCCGACCCGCCGATGCAGTTGGCGGAAGCCAGGCCCTGCAGCAGCCGCGTGCCGTAGGGCAGGCTGCTGGCCTCCTTGCCGATGGCCGAGCTGGCATTGCTGGCGGCGGGCCGAGACAGGTTCGACAGGTAGACGCGGATGCCGGGGGGCGTCAGCGGGCTCGGGCGCACCAGTCGCTCATCGAAGCACGCCGTGCTCGGCACGATGACGCGGTCGCCCGGGGAGAGGCGAACGTCGCCCAGACGCGTGCCGTCGAGCAGCCCGCTGAGGTCCAGTTCGGTCCAGCGCTGGCCACGTACCACCCGGATGCGCGTCAGGTCGGCATCGGGCCGCGCGCCCCCGGCGGCGCGAATGGCGGCCGCGACGCTGCGTTCGCTGTTGGCATCGCCGCTGGCCGGTCCCTCGCGCTGGCCCACCAGCGTCTCCCTCGCGCGCTCGCCGATGCGCACCGTGCCGGCCTGGAAGACGGCGCCGCTGACCGGCACCGAGAGGCCGGCGCTTTCCATCAGCGATACGTCGACGACCCTCGGCAAGGGGCGAACCAGGCCGGCCTCCACCAGCCGCTCTGCCAGCGTCGTCTCGACCTGGCGAAGGGTCTTGCCCCGGGTGTCCAGCGGCGCGAGGCCGGGCAGCTCGAGGCGATCGTAATCATCGATCACGTAGGCGCGGGAGAGGCGGCCGTCATCGCCGACCACCTGAATGCGCAGCCTGTCCCCCGGGCCCAGCGTGTCCCCCTCCCGGCGAAGGTCCATGGCCGGGACGTAGTCGAGCGCCGGGTCCACCTGCGCGGGTCGCCCGGGCACGCACTGCTCTCGAGTCGTCTCGAGCTCCGCCTGCTGGGGCATCCACCGCGCCTCCGCCCGGTTGTCGGGGGTCGGCGCCGAGGCGCAGCCGGTGAGGACCAGGCCGAGGATGATCGTGCCGAGGATCGCCCGAGCCCGGCAGACGCTATCGTCCATGCGCTTTCTCCCTCCATTAGAAGACTACTGTAGTAGATTGAATACAAGATTCGGGCCAAGAGGGAAGAAGTATCTCCTTCTGCGAAGTGATCGCTCCGCGTGGCGTCCCGGAGCGTGGCGGCAGACGGGGGGTGAGACCGGGAAGGCGACGGGGCGCCTGACCCGGGGCGGGCGATGGCGCCGGTTCATCGCATTCTGCAACGCCAATCGTTGCAGAATGCCTCTTTTTCGTTGCACTTTGCGAGTGTCGGAGGAAGGCATCCCGGCGTACCGGGGCTCGCGACCTGGCATCTTTCTTGCTTGACCAGTGACATGCATCACGTCACCGGAAACATGCGGGCGTCGTCGTGTGCCGCGGGCGGCACGACAGGCGGTCCGCCAGTGCCCGGTCGATACACCTGTTGAGGGAGCGACTGCCATGAAAGGGATGATCTTTGTCGAGCTGATGAACTTTATGGACGAGAGCTTCGGGGCGGACTTCACCGAGCGCGTCATCGAACAGGCCGACTTGCCCAATGAAGCCGCCTTTACCACGGTGGGCAACTACCCGAGCGAACATGCGGGGGCCCTGGTGGAGGCGGCCTCCCTCCTCGCCGATGCCGACGCCGCCGGGCTCTGTGAGGCCTTCGGGCGCTACCTGTTCCAGCGTTTCGAGGTGCGCTTCCCCCACCTGCTGCATCGTTACGCCTCGGCTCGCGAGTTGCTCGATCACGTTCAGAGTCATATCCACGAGGAGGTCAAGGTCATCTATCCAGGCGCCACGCCGCCGTCGGTGACGACCCACGAGTGCGAGGGGGGATTCATCGTCGCTTACCGCTCCCATCGCGCCTTCGCGCACATCGCCTTCGGTCTGGTTCAGCAGTGCATCGTTTTCTATAGTGAGCACAGTCGCGTGGAGTGGTGTCCCGACAGCGTGTCGGATCAGGCGCGCTTCATCATTCGTCCAGGGACAGACAGCGATGCGATATGAGTGAAAGTACCTATGTGCTGATCATCGAGGACACCGTGTCGCTGGCGCTGACGTTCGCGGGTCAGCTCGAGGCCGCGGGCTGTACCGTGGAAATGGCCGACTCCGGGGCCGAGGCACGCCAGCAGCTGACGCGATCCCCACGGCCCTTCGACGTCATCCTGCTGGACCTCAACCTGCCCGATGGCGACGGCCTGGAGCTGCTGGAATCGACGCCGCAGATGGCGCGAGACACCAGCGTCGTGGTGATTACCGCCGATGGCTCCATCAGTCGCGCGATCCAGGCCATGCGCTCCGGCGCCTATGACTTCCTGGTCAAGCCGGTGGCGCCGGAGCGCCTGACCACCACGGTGGTTCGTGCCGGTCAGCATCGGATGCTCGAGCGCGAAGTGCAGGTGGCGCGCCGGATCAAGAAGCGCGATCGCTTCCAGGGGTTCGTCGGCGGCTCCGATGCCATGCAGGTGGTGTATCGCGCCATCGAGAACGTCGCGAACTCCCGGGCCACCGTGTTCGTGACCGGGGAAAGCGGGACCGGCAAGGAGGTGACGGCGGAGGCGATCCATGCCATCAGCCAGCGCAGCAAGGGCCGTTTCGTGGCCATCAACTGTGGCGCCATTCCCGAAAACCTGCTCGAGTCGGAGCTCTTCGGCCACGTCAAGGGCGCCTTCACCGGCGCGCTGGACAACCGCGTCGGGGCCGCCAAGGAGGCCGACGGCGGCACCCTGTTTCTCGACGAAATCTGCGAAATGGAGCTCAAGCTCCAGGTCAAGCTGCTGCGCTTCCTGCAGACGGGCATGATCCAGCGCGTGGGGAGCTGCCGTCCCGAGGCGGTCAACGTGCGTGTCGTCTGCGCGACCAACCGCGATCCCGCCGCCGAGGTGCAGGCCGGCCGCTTCCGGGAAGACCTGTTCTACCGCCTCTCCGTGCTGCCCATCGAGCTGCCGCCCCTGCGTGAGCGCGGCGATGACGTGGTGCTGCTGGCACAGGCCTTCCTCGATCGTTTCGCCGCCGAGGAGGGCAAGGCGTTCGATCCCCTGGATGCCGCCGCCGTCGATCAGCTCCGGCGCTATGCGTGGCCCGGCAACGTGCGGGAATTGCAGAACACGATGCGCCGCGCGGTGGTCATGAATCCCGGGCCGGCGCTCTCGCTGGCGCCGCTGCTGCCCCGGGAGGCGAGCCCGGTGCCCCAGGCGACGCCCGCGAGCCCGGGAGGCCTCGGCGCCGTGCCCTCGGCCGCGCCTCCCCTCGACGGGCCATCCGTGGACCCGGAGGCCGCCTTCGATGGCATGACGCTTGCCCAGATCGAGCGGCGGGTGATCGAGCGGGCCATCTCGTTGAATCACGGCAGCGTCCCGGGCGCCGCCCGCGCGCTGGCCGTCAGCCCCTCGACGCTCTATCGGAAGCTCGAGCGCTGGTCGAGCGAGGCCACCGTCGATGGCTGAGTCGCGAGGGCCGAGGAGCTTCACCGCTGACCAGGGAGAGCGACATGATCACTGAGCCCGGTGGCAAGGCCAGGGTACTGGTGGTGGGCGGAGCCGGCTACATCGGCTCCCACATGGTCAAGCGGCTGACGCGTTCGGGCTACGCCGTCACGGTGCTCGACAATCTCTCTCGAGGCCATCGCGATGCCGTGAGGGGCGCCGAGCTGATCGTCGGAGACCTGGGGGACCGTGCGCTCCTCGACCAACTGCTCTCGTCGACCGCCTTCGATGCGGTGATGCATTTCGCCGCCCTGATCGAGGTGGGCGAGTCGGTGCGCGACCCCTCGGCCTTCTATCACAACAACGTGGTGCAGACCCTGGCGTTGATGGATGCCATGGTAAGACACGGGATCCCGCGTTTCGTCTTCTCGTCGACCGCCGCGGTCTACGGCATGCCCGGCGAGGGGGACCTGGACGAGACCCTGCCCTGCGATCCCATCAATCCCTATGGCAATACCAAGTACCTGGTCGAGCGGGCGCTGGAGGACTATCGGCGTGCCTACGGGATGCAGGCCGTCTGCCTGCGCTACTTCAATGCCGCCGGCGCCGACCCCGACGGGGTGCTCGGAGAGCGGCACGAGCCCGAGAGCCACCTGATTCCGCTGGTGCTGCAGGCGGCGTCGGGGCGCCGCGAGCGGATCGATGTGTTCGGTGACGACTACCCGACGGCCGACGGCACCTGCGTGCGGGACTTCGTCCACGTCGAGGACCTGTGTCGCGCCCATGAGCTGGCCCTGGAGCGCCTGCTGGCGGGGGGCGAGAGTGAGACCTTCAACCTCGGCTGCGGTGTCGGCTACAGCGTGCTCGAGCTGATCCGGACCGCCAGGGAGGTCACCGGTTGCGAGATCGAGGTCGCGATCTGCCCCAGGCGGCCGGGCGATCCCGATCGCCTGGTGGCCAGCATCGCCAAGGCCGAGCGGGCTCTCGGCTGGACGCCGACCCATGACTTGCGCGATATCGTGACCCATGCGTGGCGGTTCGAGAACCGCCATTTTCTGGGACGCTAGCCGCATCCCTCGCGTCGGCCACGCTTCCTCATGGCGGGCATCCAGGCGTGGGGCCTTCCGTCTGCCTCACGTGCCTCTCCTCTCCTAGAGCACCCATCCGGGCAGCACCACCACGGCGCCGAAGGCCGCTACGCCGGCCGCGACCGGCCAGCCGAGAGTGCGCGTGCGCCACCACACGGCCAGCGTCGCGAGCACGCCGATCCCGGTCGCGAGCCAGGAGATGGCGTCCGGCGCCTTCGGCACCAGCGAGGTGCCGAGCACGGCGGCGATCATCAGCGGCCCCAGGATGCCGAGCCACTGGGGCAGGGCGTCGACGCCGTCATCCTGCTCGAGCCGCCTCAGGCGACGCCGCATCCACAGCATCGGCAGCAGGCGCAGCAGCAGGGTACCGACGGCCGAGGCGAGCACGGCGATCCACATGGCGCTACTCATGACGGCCTCCTGTGGCCGCGGGGCGGCACTTCACGGCCTGGAAGCACAGCGCCCCGCAGGCGGCGGCGAGAGGAATCGCCAGGTTGGTGAAGCCCGCCACGGTCAGCGCGAGGGCGCTCAGGATGGTCAGGACCAGGGCCAGGCTCCAGCGACGGGAGGTAAAGCGGGGCACCACCAGCACGAGGAAGAGGGCCGGCAGGGCGAAGGGCATGATCTCGCCGACCAGCGGCCAGCGCGCGATCAGCTCCTCGCCGGCCAGCGCGCCCAGGGCGGTGCCGGCGATCCAGCTCGCCCAGGCGAACAGGGAGGCGCCGGTGAACCAGCCGAGCCGCTGCGCGTCCGGCAGCTGCGGCAGGCGGGTGTGCGCCAGGGCGAAGACCTGGTCGGTGAGGGCATGCATCAGCCAGGGCCAGGCGCGGCTCGCCGTCAGCCAGGGCGCCAGGTTGGGGGCATAGACCACGTGGCGCACGTTGATCAGCAGCGTCATGACCACCACCAGCCACAGCGGCGAGCCGGCGGCGGCCATGCCGACGAACAGGAACTGCGAGGCGCCCGCGTAGACCAGGGCCGAGATCAGTACCGCCTCCTGGGCGCTGAAGCCGGCCTGGATGGCGACCAGCCCGAACGAGATGGCCACCGGCACGTAGCCGCCGAGCAGGGGGATCGCCTCGCGCACGCCGGTGAGCCAGGGGCGCGGGGACGAGGAGACGGCCTGGTGGCTCATCGCGGTACCTCCCCGTGGTAGACCACGCTGACCAGCAGGGTGGCCCCGTCGTCGCCGGCGCGGTAGCAGTGCGTCCGGTCGGCGGGGAAGGTCAGGGTGTCGCCGGCGGTGAGCCGACGGGTCTCGCCCTCGGGCCCGGCCTCGAGGTGGCCGCTGATCAGGGTCAAAGACTCCCGGGTGCCGGGGGTATGCGGCTCGGCGACGCGGGTGGTGAAGGGCGCGCAGCGCATCCAGTAGGCATCGACCTGGGGGGTGTCCTTGCCCTGATCGATCAGGCGCACCTCCACGCCATCCTCGCCGAGGGGGACGGCGATGGGCGCGACCAGGGTGCCGAAGGGCACCTTCAGCTGCACCGCCAGGCGCCAGATGGTGTCCAGGGTGGGGTTGCCGTTGCCCTGCTCGAGGCGCGACAGGTTCGACTTGGCGATGCCGGCGGCCGCGGCCAGCTGCGACAGCGACCAGCCCTGGGACTTGCGCAGGGACTGCAGGTGTTTCCCCAGCGTGCTGAGGGAGAGGGTATCCATGACAGGCGCTCTCGCTGTTCCATTGAGAGAACGTTCTATATAGAGAACGATTGCCTGTCAACTCGCTGTCGGGGCATCGGCCCCGGCAGACTGCGGCCTGGCATGACGGGGGGCAAGCCGTGCTTCCCCCGCCAACCGGCCGGCGGCGGCGTGCTACCGCGCCCCGGGCGCGGCTGGTAGGCTTGAGGCTTCCCGTCTGCTTCAAGTATCCGCCTGCCATGGAAATTCCCCATCAGCGCCTGATCTATTTCCAGCTGACCGTCGAGACGGGCTCGATCCGCGCCGCGGCGGCGCGGCTTGATATCGCGCCCTCGGCGGTGAGTCGCCAGATCGCGCTGCTGGAGTCGGCGGTGGAGGCCACCCTGCTGGAGCGGCGCCGCGACGGCGTCTGTCCCACCCCGGAAGGGGAGCTGCTGCTCGACTACTGCCATCGCCGCACCCGCCTGGATCGCCACTTCAGCGATGCCCTGGACGCCTACCAGCGCCTGGAGACGGGGCAGATCACCCTGCGCGTGGGGGAGGGCTTCGTCGGCGACCTGATCGGTCATCCGTTGCGCGAATTTACCGAGAGCCATCGCGGCATCCGCCTGAAGATCGACACCGGCAGCACCCGGGAGATCATCGAGGCGGTGGTCAACGATGAGGCGGACATCGGCCTGATGTACCACGAGCAGGTGCATCCACACCTGCGCTTCTGGCAGTCGACCCGCCAGCCGCTGGTGCTGCTGATGGCACCGCAGCATCCGCTGGCTCAGCAGGAGCAGGACCCGATCACTCTGGCGGCGCTGGCCGACCATCCCCTGGCGCTGTGGCACCCGGGGCACGGCGTGCGCGAGCTGGTCGACCTGGCGTTTCGCGAGGCCAGCCAACCGCTCGCGGTCGGCATCCAGACCGGCTCGCTGGAGGTGCTCAAGCACTCGGCGCGGGCCGGGCTCTGCGCGACGCTGCTGCCGCGCTTCGCCGCCGCCCGGGAGCTGGAGGAGGGCTCGCTGGTGGCCCGCGACGTGGTGGGCAAGCACTTCACCCAGGCTAACGCGCACATGGTGACCCGCGTCGGCCGGCGCATGCCTCGGGCGGGGCTGCAGCTGCTGCGCCATCTGCAGCACTGGATGCGCGCCTTCCGATGCGACGGCGCGTCCCCCGACACCTGAGCGCGACCGCGACCGCGACCGCGCCCGGGCCGCCGGGCGCTCAGGGCGTGAAGGAAGGATTAGCGCTAGATCTTGATGTCGTAGTCGACGTACTTGTGCATCAGATCGTCGTAGGTGCCGTCCTGCTTGATCTCGCGCAGCGCCTCGTTGAACTGCTCGGCGAGGGCCTCGTCGCGCGGGTGGAAGGCGACCGCGACGCCGTGTCCGAAATAGCGCTTGGGCTCGCGGATCAGCGGCGAGCTGGTAACGATGCCGCTGCCCTCGGCGTCGACGTCCAGCGCTGAGAGTGCCAGGGGGTAATACATGAAGGCGGCGTCGAGGCGGCCCGTCTTCACGTCAAGGGCCAGGTCCTCGCCGGTGGTGTAGCGGCGTACCTCGACGAGATCGCCGTAGGTGTCGGTGATGTAGTTGTCGCGGATGGTGCCGCGCTGCACGCCCACGGCCAGGCCCTCCAGGGCTTCGCGGTCCTCGATATCGACCTCGCGGCCCGCCTGGGTCACCCAGACGCTGGGGTTGCTGTAGTAGGGCTCGGAGAACAGCACCTTGTCGCGGCGCGCTTCGGTAATCGCCATCGACGACATGATGGCGTCGTACTTGCGGGCCATCAGGCCGGGGATGATGCCGTCCCAACTCTGCTCCACCCACTCGCACTCGCGCTCGATGCGCCGGCATACCTCCTCGCCCAGCTCCACCTCGAAGCCGGTCAGGGTGCCGTCGGGCAGGCGGTACTCGAAGGGCTCGAAGGGGATATCCACGGCGAGCTTGAGGGGATCCTCGGCCTGGGCGGGCAGGGCGATCAGCAGGGTGGCCAGGGTGGCCGCGAGGCCGGTGGCGGGTCGAAACATGGTCGCTTCCTTGTGGTTGTTATGAGAGTGGCGGTTGTTAGGGGCGTGGCGGTTGTTATATGAGGTGTTTCGAAAGTTACCACGCCTCCCGTGGCGGTACCACGGGAGGGCGATCGATGCCGACGCTTATCGGGCGCGCTCCGGGGCGGCCTGGCCGTCGCCGTAGCCCATGGCGGCGGTGGCCTGGGCGGCGGTCTCCACCCAGACGCTGCGCGGCAGGGTGTACTCGCGGAGGCCGTCGAGGCCGCTGGAGCGGCCGTAGCCGCTCTCGCCGAGCCCACCGAAGGGCGACATCACGTTGATGGTCTTGTAGCTGTTGACCCAGACGGTGCCGGCGCGCAGCTGGTGGGCGATGCGCAGGGCCCTGGCGGTGTCGCGGCTCCATACCGCGCCGGCCAGACCGAAGCGGGTCGCGTTGGCGAGCGCCACCGCCTCCTGCTCGTCGCGGAAGGTCATCACCACCAGCACCGGGCCGAACACCTCCTCGTTGGCGATGGTCATCTCCGGGGTGACGTCGGTGAGGATGGTGGGCGCCAGGAAGTAGCCGTCGGCGGTCTCCGCCGGCAGGCCGGCGGGCGCCTGGCCGCCGGTCAGCAGGGTGGCGCCCTGGGCGAGCGCCTCCTCGATCAGCGCGTGGACCCGCCGGTACTGGGCGGCGTTCTGCAGCGGCCCCATGCGGGTGGCATCGTCGGTGGGCAGCCCCACGGCGATCGCCTCGGCCGCGCGGGCCAGGCGCTCGGTGAAGGCGGGCAGCAGGCTCTCCTGGAGCAGCAGGCGCGAGCCCGCCACGCAGCTCTGTCCCGCCCCCGCGAAGATGGCGGCCTGGGCGCCGGCGACGGCGTCGTCCAGGGCGGCATCGTCGAACACGATGTTGGCGGACTTGCCGCCCAGCTCCAGCACGCTCGGCACCAGGCGCTGGGCGCCCGCCTCGGCGATGCGTCGCCCGGTCTCCGGCGAGCCGACGAACACCAGCTTGGCGATGTCCGGGTGGGCGGTCAGCGCCTGGCCGGTGGTGTGGCCCAGGCCGTTGACGATGCCGATCAGGCCCGCCGGCAGCCGGCCGCCGCGCTCGACCAGCATGGCGATCAGTACCGAGGTCAGCGGGGTCAGCTCCGAGGGCTTGAGTACCGCCGCGTTGCCGGCGGCGAGCGCCGGGGCGAGCTGCCAGCCGCAGGTGAACATCGGCGCGTTCCAGGGGGTGATCTGGCCGACCACACCGTAGGGGATGCGCTGCACGTAGTTGAGGTGGCTGGTGGGCACGTCGATCACCTCGCCGTGCTGCTTGTCGCACCAGCCGGCGTAGTACTCGAACATCTCGCGCACCTTGGCCACCTCGCCGCGACAGTCGCCCACCGGCTTGCCGGCGATCAGGCTCTCGAGCCGGGCGAGGGCCTCCTCGTGGCCCTCGAGGCCGCGCGCGGCGTCCTGCAGGCGGCGGCCGCGCTCGCTGGCGCTCAGTGCCATCCACTCGGCCTGGGCGGCGGTGGCCGCCTCGATCGCCTGCTCGACCAGGGCCTGGCCGGCGTCTTGGTAGCTCAGCAGCGGCGCGCCGGTGACGGGATCGATCAGGGGGATCGCCTCGCCGTCGCCCGGGACGAGGCGGCCGGCGATCCAGTTGGCGGCCGGGGCGGCGGGATCGATGCCGTAGGCGTCGAGCAGCGGGGCGATGGCGTCACGGGCGCGCTGGGTCAGGGTGTTGCTCATGATGAGGTCTCCTCGGAATATGCGGTGGTCGCGGACTGTTGGGCGTTGGCGGCGTAGCGCCGGGCGGCGTCGAGCAGCGAGCGGGTGATGGCATTGAAGTCCTCGCTATCGGGCAGGCTCTCGGCGTCGGCGTGCCAGGCCTCGACCACCGTGGCGAGCAGCCCCTCGGGCATCGCAAGCTCGCCGGCGGTCTGGCGGGCCAGGCGCAGGTCCTTGCGCATCAGGCCCATGGTGAAGCCCGAGTCGAAGCCCTCGGAGAGGATCCAGCGCGGGAAGTTGACCTCGCTGACGGCGCTGCGCCCGGAGCCGCTGTTCAGGCCCTGCAGGCAGGCTTCGGGGTCGACGCCGGCGCGGCTCGCCATGGCCACGGCCTCGGCGGTGGTCAGCAGGTGGGCGGCGCACAGGTAGTTGTTGGCGAGCTTGACCACGTGGCCGCTGCCGGGACCGCCGACGTGGGTGGCCCTGGCCGAGAGGGCGTCGAGCACGGGTTGAAGCCTTGCTACGGTGGCGGCGCTGCCGCCCAGCAGCATGCCGAGCTGGCCGCTGATGGCGCCGGCCGGGCCGCCGCTCACCGGGGCGTCGAGCCACTCGAGACCCTTGGCCTCGACCTCCGCGGCGAGCCGGCGGGTCACGCCAGGGTCGCTCGTCGAGGTGTCCATGATCACGCTGCCGGCCGGCGCGAGGTCGAGCAGGCCCGGGGATGCCTTCAGCACGCGCTCGACGTGGGCCGAGGTGGGGAGTGACAGCAGGTAGACATCGCTCTCGCCCAGGGCCTCCGGGGGCTGGGTGGCGATGCCCTCGTCGGCGAGGCGGTGGCGGGCGTCGGCGTCGATGTCGCTGCCCTGCACGGTGAAGCCGGCGCGATGCAGGGTCAGGGCCATGCCGCGGCCCATGTTGCCGAGGCCGATGACGGTAACGGTGAGAGTCATGAGGCGCTCCTCGAGTTGGTCGGTAGCGAAGGGGGCGTCAGGGAAAAGACGCGGCGGTCGGGCGCAGGGGGGCCGACCCGGCCGGGCGGAGCGTCCGGCCGGCCAGGCAGGCGTGAGGGGGCGGCGCCGCTCGGCGGGGAGCGGCGGGAATCAGCCCGCGGGGGGAGCGCCGAGCAGCTGGCGCACCAGCGCTACCCAGTAGTCGACGCCGAGCGGGGTGAGCCGGTCGTCGAAGTCGTAGTGGGGGTTGTGCAGCGCCGCGCTCTCCTCGCCGTTGCCGAGCCAGATATAGGCGCCGGGGCGGGCGTTGAGCATGAAGGCGAAGTCCTCGGAGGCCATGCTCGGCGGCAGGTCGCGGTGGACCCGGGTGATGCCGGGCAGCGACTCGAGCGCCGCGGCGCAGCGCTCGGCGTGCTCGGGCACGTTGATGGTCGCCGGGTAGCGGGGCTGGTAGTCGAGATCCGCGCTCAGGCCGTGGAACTGGGCCAGCGACGCGACGGCCTCCTCGAAGCGCCCCTGCAGGTGCGCGCGCAGCGGCTCGTCGAAGCAGCGCAGGGTGCCGCGCAGCTCCACGGTCTCGGGAATGACGTTGAAGGCGTCGCCGGCGTGGAACTGGGTCACGCTCAGCACCGCCGTCTGGTGGGCCGGCGTCTCGCGGCTGATCAGCCCTTGCAGCTGGGTGACCAGCTGGCAGGCGGCGAGGATCGCATCGGTGCCCAGGTGCGGCATGGCGGCGTGGCAGCCGTGGCCGGTGAGGGTGAGGGTGAAGACGTCGAAGGCCGCCATCACCGCGGTGTCGTGCACCGCCGCCTCGCCGACGGCGAGCCCCGGCCAGTTGTGGACGCCGTAGACGGCCTCCATGGGGAAGCGCTCGAAGAGCCCCTCCTCGACCATCACCCGGCCGCCGCCCTCGCTCTCCTCGGCGGGCTGGAAGATGAAGTGGACGCGGCCGGCGAAGTCGGGGTCGCGGGCCAGCCGACAGGCGGCGCCGAGCAGCATGGTGGTGTGGCCGTCGTGGCCGCAGGCGTGCATCTTGCCGGGCACCTGCGAGGCGTGGTCGGCGTCGTTAAGCTCGGTGACGTCGAGGGCGTCGATGTCGGCGCGCAGGCCGATGCTCGGCCCCGGCCCGCGCCGCCCCTCCAGGGTGGCGACGATGCCGGTGCCGCCGCCGAGGCCGGTGACGATCTCGAGGCCCGCTTCGGTGAGGCGCTCGGCGATGCGCCGGCTGGTGCGGTGCTCCTCGAAGGCGGTCTCCGGGTGTCGGTGGAAGTCCTGGCGCCAGGCACGCAGGGTATCGGCGTCGGGGTAGGTGGTCTCGGTCATGGTCGGGCTCACAGCAGCAGGTCGGCGATCAGGGCGGAGGCGAGGAAGGTGCCGGTGAAGACCAGCATGGCGATGATCACGAGCTTCCAGCCCGCCTGGCGGAACATGCCGAGCTCGCGGGGCGTCAGCGCCAGGCCGGCGTAGGCCAGCACCGGGGTCACGATGGCCAGGAAGTTGACGGCGGCGAGCTGCTCGGTCAGCCAGGCGCTGCCCGGGAACCAGGGCAGCGTCATCACGATGCTGACCAGCGACACCCAGGCGACGCCCGGCAGGTAGAAGGGGGCGAAGCGCGTGATCACCAGGCCGATCATGGTCATGGCGTAGAGGATCAGCATGCCCGGCAGGGCGGTAAGCAGGTCGGTGCCGTTGACCGTGTTGGCCACCCAGCCCACCGCGCAGGCCGCGGCCATGGCCAGGGCGGTCTTCGGCAGGTCGCGCTCGGGACGCTCCTCCTGCGGGGCGTCATCGACGCTCGGCGCGCCGGTCACCTGGGCGCCCACGGCCTGCACGCGGCGCTTGCCGGAGAGCAGGCCATAGAGCTTCTCGGCCAGCGGCAGGGCGATGAACAGCGACAGGTAGAGGCCGGTGGCGTAGGTCATCAGGTTGCTGGCGCCGGCGAAGGCCATCAGCTCGTCCTTCAGCTCGGGCAGGGTGCCGGCGATGGCCGCCGAGCAGGCCGCGACCATGCTGCCGCTGCCGACGCCGCAGGCCATGGCCAGGGCGCGCGGGTCGAAGAGCTCCAGCGAGGTGAGGTAGCCGGCCATCAGCGCGAACCACAGGGTGCCGAACATGGTGCCCACCACGTAGGTGCCCATCACGCCGACGCCCTCCGGGCCCTTGAGGCCGTACTTGTCGGAGATGACGGCGATGTTGGGCTCGCGGGCGATGGAGTAGGTGGCGCCGATCGCCTCGCGGCCCATCTTGAACACCAGCACGGCCAGCGGCATGGCGATCAGCATGGTGCCGAGGTTGCCGAGCTCCTGGAGGATCAGCGCGGGACCGGCGTCGATCAGGTCCTCGATGGCGGGACCGATGGTCGAGCCGAAGCGGGCGATGAACGGCATGATCGACAGCAGGATCAGCGGGCCGGCGGCGTGGCTGACGCGGGCGGGCACGAGCTTGCCGGCGGTGCGCGTCACGTTGGGGTTGAGCAGCACCCCGAGGATGAAGGCGTAGAAGAGCGGCAGCAGCAGCAGGGTGCCGGGGCCCAGCGGGAGGCGCTGGATGCCGATGAGTTCGGAGAGCAGGGCGGTCATGACGACCAGCGCATGCAGGCGCCAGTCGAGCAGGCTGGAGAGGGACATGAAGCATCCTTTATCGGTTGGCATTGTAGTTGTGCTGGATCAGCATCGTCGCCACCCGAGTATTGGTAACTCTCCTGCGCTAATGAAAGATGGATCGTGTACTGATTTTTAGATGCCTCGCCTAGGACGCGCTGTGCCGCTCCGGCGCATCGCGTCCTTCGTCTGGCGACGCGTCGCCGCGGGGCACGCCCGTCAGGGCGTCGCTCGAGACCACGCGATCCCGGCCCGCCGTCTTGGCGCCGTAGAGGCGCCGATCGGCGCGACTGTAGAGGTGCTCGAAGCTGTCGTCATGCCGGGCCTCGCTCACGCCGATACTGACCGTGATTCGGTGGTCGGCGGCCGCGTCCGGCAGCGCCATGGCGCGGGTGGCGGCGAGGATGCGCTCGGCGAGCTGCCGCGCGGCGCGACGGTCGGTGTTCGGCAGCAGCACCGCGAACTCCTCGCCGCCCATGCGTGCCACGGTATCCAGGCCCCGCACCTGCTGACGGAGGGTCTCGGCGAACGAGGAGAGCACCGCGTCCCCGACCGGGTGGCCGTAGGTGTCGTTGATGTACTTGAAGTGATCCAGGTCGATCAGCATCAGGGCGAGCGGCGAGGGGTGGCGACGGCGGCGGGCGAACTCCCGTTCGGCCACCTCCTGCAGGCGTCGTCGGTTGTAGAGCCCGGTCAGCATGTCGGTCTGGCTCTGGAGGCGCATCATGTCTCGCTGGCGCTGCAGGCGCAGCATCATCAGCATCACCGCGCCGACGGCGGCCAGCACCATCACCAGCAGGCCGATCACCGCCAGGGTGAGCCGCCGCATCAGCTGGCGCTGTCCGGCGGAGGCGTTCTGCACCAGCAGGCTGAG
This sequence comes from Halomonas sp. THAF5a, assembly GCF_009363755.1. Classification (NCBI taxonomy): domain Bacteria; kingdom Pseudomonadati; phylum Pseudomonadota; class Gammaproteobacteria; order Oceanospirillales; family Halomonadaceae; genus Halomonas; species Halomonas sp. THAF5a. The sequence goes on from NZ_CP045417.1 coordinate 796,842, forward strand.
CTCGCTGTAGCTCCAGGCGAGCCCCACCTCGATCTCGAAGCCGAGCTCACGCAGCGCATCGATCTCCTCGGCGTCGAGGCCGTCGCGTCGCGCCCGGGAGAAGCGGGTCAGCAGGGTCTCGACCCGTTCCTTCATCAGGCTCATCTCGTCGAGCAGCGGCGTGAAGTCCTGGGGGGGGAGGTCGCTGCGCAGGATCTGTACCCGGAGATTCATGATGCGCCGGGGAATGCGCAGCAGCAGCTCGGCCAGCTCATCCTGGTGGGCGTGGTGATCCGGATGGTCATCCTCGAGCCGCGCCAGGGCCATCAGCAGTTCCTGGGGATCCGACTGGGAGCGGACCACGTCGGCGACCATGGAGGTGTAGTCGGCGCCGACATGCTGGCGCGCCTGGACGGCGTAATACGCGATCGCCACGGTGCAGACCGTGGCGATCAGCCCGAAGGCCAGCAGCAGGCGACGGCGAAGCGCCTTCACCGGGAGCGTCGTCATCTGGCGCGGATTTCCTCGAGCGCCCAGATCCAGCGGTCCATCGGCACCGAGCCGTCCAGGACGGCCTCGGCGTCCTCGGGCACCACCAGCATCAGCGGGCCGAGTCGGTCCACGCCGATCGGCTCGCCGTCGAGCCGGGTCGCCAGCAGGTAGGCCTTCTCCTGGCGCTGGGCCTGGCTGAGGAAGGTGGTGTAGCCGTCATCGGCGATGAAGCGCACGCGCCGGGCGTCCTCCAGGCCATGCTGGGCCAGGAAGGCATCCAGCCAGACGCCCGAGAAGCGCCCCTCGGGGCCCTCGGGGTGCTGCATCCGGATGTGGTGCAGATCGCCGGTGGCCTCGATCGCGTCAAGCGAGAGCGTCTGGCGGTCGCTGCCCTGGGTGAGGGTCAGGATCGGCGCCTCGGTGGCGATGTCGTCCGAGGCCTGGCTACCCATGGCCAGCAGCAGGCAGAGCATCGGAAGAAGGCGCCGCAGAGTCGCCGGGAGAACGCGGTCGAGGCGGCGGGAGGACGGGAGGGTAGGCATGGCGTCGGCACTTCCTGAGTGAACGTGGGCGGTCCCGGTGTCCCATTGTTGGATGCCGGTTACGAAGTGTATCCAGAGGCTCCCACTATCTTAAATGCCGCCGATCTTGTCCATCGTCAGGCGCGATGTTGCCTCAACGCTATCAGACTGAAGAGTGAGCCGTTGATTCATGTTGAGGGTGGTAAACGTCATACCCTGACGGGGCGAGCTGCGGCGGGGTGAGCGAGGGGCGTGGCGATGGCAGGCATCGCCGAGGGCCCGCGGCCCCGTGGCGAGCACGGGACCGAGGCGGAGGGGGCATCCGTCACCCCCGGGCGTTCTCCTCGCGGCGACAGGCGGCCGCGGTGAACAGCACGTCGGTGGAGGAGTTCAGGGCGGTCTCGGTGGAGTCCTGCACCACGCTGATCACGAAGCCGATCGCCACTACCTGCATGGCCACGTCGGTGGAGATGCCGAACAGGTTGCTGGCCATGGGAATCAGCAGCAGCGAGCCGCCGGCCACGCCGGAGACGCCGCAGGCGGCCAGCGCCGAGACGATGCACAGCAGCAGGGCGGTGGGGAAGTCGACGCCGATCCCCAGGGTATGGGCGGCGGAGAGCGTGATCACGGTGATGGTGATGGCCGCGCCGCACATGTTGATCGTGGCGCCCAGCGGAATCGAGATGGCGTAGGTGTCGGCGTGCAGCCGGAGGCGCTTGCAGAGCTCCAGGTTGACCGGGATGTTGGCCGCCGAGCTGCGCGTGAAGAAGGCGGTGATGGCGCTGCCGCGCAGGCAGGTGAAGACCAGCGGGTAGGGGTTCTCGCGGGTCTGCCAGTAGACGATCAGCGGGTTGGTGACCAGGGCGACGAACAGCATGCAGCCGACGATCACCGCCAGCAGGTGGCCGTAGTCGAGCAGGGCGCTCATGCCCGACTCCGCCAGGGTGTTGGCGACCAGGCCGAAGATGCCCAGCGGGGCGAAGCGGATCACCAGGCGCACGATGTTCGAGACGGCCTCGGAGAGGTCGCCGAGCAGGGTGCGGGTGGCATCGCTCGCCTGGCGCAGCATGATGCCGAGGCCGATGGCCCACACCAGGATGGCGATGAAGTTGCCCTCCATGAGCGCCGTGACCGGGTTGGCGACGGCGTTGAGCAGCAGGTTTTGCAGGATCTCGATGATGTCGCCCGGCGGGTTGCCGCTGACCTCGGGGCGATCCAGCGCCAGGGTGGTGGGGAACGCGAAGCTCGCCGCCACGGCCACCAGGGCGGCGACCAGGGTGCCGATCACGTAGAGCACCATCACCGAGCGGATATGGGTCGGCTGCCCCTTCCGGTGGCCGGCGATGGCCGCGGTGACCAGGACGAACACCAGGATCGGGGCGACCGCCTTCAGCGCGGAGATGAACAGCTCGCCCAGCAGCGAGACCGATTGGGCGGTGTCCGGTGCGAGGGTGGCGAGCAGGATGCCGCAGACGATGCCGATGGCGATCTGGGGGATCAGCCCCAGTCGCATCAGCGGGCGGCCGAGGGTGTGCAGGGTGGCGATCATGGAGGATCTCTCGGGCATTGTAATGGGCGGACAGACGCCCCCGGCCGGGACGGGGGCGTCTGCGTGTCGCGCGCGATTCTAGCAGCAATCACTGCCGGGATGGATGAAATATCTGTCCAGAGAGGAATTGGCAGATGTTATGGCTGTATGGGGCCGGGCGGCGAAAAAAAGCGACCCCGCCCGGAGGGGCGGGGTCGCGGGGCGTCACGATAAGCGCGCCCGGGGTGAGCGCGTCGCGGGGGAGGGCGTCAGGCGGGGAGCCGCTCGGCCACGGCGTCCAGGAAGCCCTGCATGTCGACGAGGGTCTCGGCGGCCGGGTCGGTGGTCTTGCCCTTGAGGTCGCCGGTGATGACGCCGTCGGCGACGGTGTCGATCAGCGCGGCCTTGAGGCCGATGGCGTAGTCGACCAGGGCCGCGTTGGCCTCGCGCCCGCCCAGGGTCTCCAGGGCGTTGGCCACGGCGAAGATCAGCGCCGAGGAGTTGAAGTGCGCCTCGCGGCCGTCGCTCTCCAGGTACTTCAGGTAGAGGTCGTGGGCGGTGCCGTGGGGCGCCTCGAAGAGCATGGTGCCGTTCTTGCTCTCGATGATCGAGCTGGCGGTTGCGAGGCTGCCGCCGAGCGCCGCGGAGATGTCCGAGAAGATATCGCCGTCGAGGTTCTGCGCCGGGTAGAGGGCGTTGCGGGGCGGATCGGTGATCATCTTGATGAGCTGACGCGAGGGCCGCATGATCATGAACGACGGGGGCGGGGTGTCGGCCTTGGCCAGCTCCCGGCGCACGTCGGTGATGGCGGTGCTGAAGACGTCGTCGTACTCCATGTACTCGCGCTTGAGGCCGAAGTAGACCTCCTTGTCCTTGTGCGAGGCGTCGCGGAACACCTGGGTGACCCAGTCCTTGATCGCCTCGTGGTCGTTGGACATCAGCAGGATCGGGTCGCCCTGCTTGACGTGGCGGGCGTGCTTCTCCTCGCCGTCGACCACCACCTTGAGGATGCCGTTCTCCAGGGCGGGGGCGTTGTAGCTGCCGTACTGGTCGCCGCCGCCGGCGCTCATCCGCGACAGCGAGACGTGGGCCTTGCGCTTCGGGATGCCGTGGACCTTGAGCTCCTCGACCAGCTTGTAGAGCTTGCGGCCGGTGGTGTTGTCCGGCACGCCCCACAGCGCCCGCTCCGGCGGGTTGGCGACGAGGCGCGCGGCCTGGGCGTCGATCAGCTCGTAGTGGTAGGCGAGCCCCAGTGCCTCGACCTGGGCCTGGTAGTGCTCGCGGTAGATGTCCTCGATGGCGGCCCGCATCACGCCGTCGTAGCCGGCGATCACGGTGTCCTTGAGCCCCAGGTAGATGTCGCGCTTCTCGTCGATGGCGCGCTGGAAGAAGCGGTGCGCCCAGGCCTTGACGTCGTCGATGTCGTTGGTGGCGAGCAGCCAGGGGTCGCCCTTCTTCACCTCGCGGCGGTGCAGCTCCACCGGGTCCCCGCTCTCCCCCACGAACAGCAGCTTGACGATGCCGGTGGCGCTGGAGAGCTCGTTGAAGCTGTCCTTGATGCCGCCGCCGTCCATGGTCTCCACCTCGATGTCGCGGCCGATCCACTCCGGGGTGTTGAACTCCAGGTTGCGGAACTGGATGTCCTCCCGGGTGATGTTGCCGCCGATGCCCTTGCGGATGGCGCCGTTGGGCGACTTGGTGGCCAGCGGGTGCAGGGTGGTGCCGTCGAGCTCGGGATGCTTGGCCAGCAGCTCGCCCAGCTGGGCGCGATTGACGGTCATGCCGGCGTTCTTGACGCCCACGCCGTGCTGCTTGAGGGCCTCGATGGCGTCGATCACCGCCTGGCCGTTGGTGACCAGGCGGTTCTCCGCGGTCAGGTCGATCTCCACGAGGTCGACGTCCAGCCGTGAAGTGACGAAGGTCTCGAGGATGCGTTCGAAGGCGACCTGGGCCATCTCGTCGCCGTGCAGGATGACCAGGGGGGCGGACACGTTGATCTTGCTGCTCATCACGCTTCCTTTGGTTGAGGTGATGGGGTGAAAGGCGTCACGGACGCGCATAGGGTACGCCTGCCATCGATCCTCTGCCAGAGATCGCCCCGCGACGGCGCGCGTCTCCTGACCGAGATCATCCCCCGCCTCGGGGCCCGAGCAGGATGAGGCCGGCACCCGCCAGGCAGAGGGTCGCGCCGGCGAGGTCCCAGCGGTCGGGCAGGCGCTGCTCGACCAGCCACAGCCAGGCCAGCGAGGCGGCGATGTAGACGCCTCCATAGGCAGCATAGGCGCGTCCGGCATAGTCTGCCCCGGAGAGGCTCAGCAGCCAGGCGAAGAGCGCCAGGCTGGCGAGCCCCGGCATCAGCCAGAGGGCCGTCCTGTCCAGCCGCCACCAGGCCCAGACGCTGAAGCAGCCGGCGATCTCGGCCAGGGCGGCGGCGACGTAGATCGCCAGGGTACCCATCTCAGTGCTGGCCCTCGGGGTCGGCGGCCCAGCGCTCGTCGGGATGCACCTCGTTGGCGGGCAGCACCGGATCGTAGCCCTCGGCGCGCAGCGCGGCGATCACCTCGCGGGTGTGGTCGCTGCCGAGCGTCTCCAGGGTCGCCTCCACCTCGGTGGCACGCAGCGAGAGGTCGGTGAAGGTGCGCTGGTGGGCGATCTGGATGACGTTGGCGCGCTGTGCGGCGAGCAGCCGGGTCAGCTCGGCCAGCGAGCCGGGCACGTCGGGGATGCCGACCCGCACCCGCACGATACGACCGGAGCGCACCAGGCCGCGCTGGATCACCGAGGAGAGCGCCAGCATGTCGATGTTGCCGCCGCACAGCACCAGCCCCACCTTGCGGCCCCGGTAGCGCGCCGGGTCGCTGAGCAGGGCGGCTAGCCCCGCGGCGCCGGCGCCCTCGGCCACGCTCTTCTCGATCTCCAGCAGCATCAGGATGGCGCGCTCGATCTCGGGCTCGTCCACCAGCACGATGTCGCTGACCAGCTCGCGCACGATCTCCCGGGTCAGGTGACCGGGCTGCTTGACCGCGATGCCCTCGGCCAGGGTGGCCAGGCCGCAGTGGATCTCCTCGCCGGCCAGCGCCTGCTGCATGGCCGGGAAGCGTCGGGTCTGCACCCCGATCACCTCGATGTCGGGCTTCAGGGCCTTGGCCGCCACGGCGTTGCCGCCGATCAGCCCGCCGCCGCCGATGGGGATCACCAGGCAGTCCAGGTCGGGGGCCGCCTCGAGCATCTCCGGGGCGATGGTGCCCTGGCCGGCGATGACCCTCGCGTCGTCGTAGGGATGCACGAAGACCAGGTCGCGCTCCTCGGCGAGGCGCTGGGCGTAGGCGCCGGCCTCGTCGACGCCGTTGCCCTCCAGGTGCACCTCGGCGCCGAAGTCGCGGGTGTTGCGCACCTTGAGGTTGGGGGTGTGGCGGGGCATGACGATGGTGGCGTGGATGCCCAGCCGGGCGGCGTGGTAGGCCACCGCCTGGGCATGGTTGCCGGCGGACATGGCGATCACGCCTCGGGCGCGCTCCGCCGGCGTCAGCGACAGCAGGTGGTTCAGCGCGCCGCGCTCCTTGAAGGAGGCGGTGAACTGATGGTTCTCGAACTTGATGTAGACCTCGCAGCCGGTGAGCCGGGAGAGGGTCGCGGAGTGCAGGCAGGGGGTGTGCTCCACGCTGCCCTCGAGGCGGGCGGCGGCCTTGCGGATGTCGTCGAGGGTCACGCTCATGGGAAGATCGTCTCCGTGATCTGGGGATCGTGGTCGGGATCGTTGTCGGGATCTCCGGGGCGGTCGGCGCCTGCCGGATGGGGCAGGCGCGCCGCCAGCGCGAACACGTGGGGATCGTCCACGCCGAGTTCGCGCAGGGCCCGGGCCAGGTTGACCAGGTAGTCGCGGTTGGGGCCGCTGGGGCCGTGGGCGGCGGCGATCTGCTCGGCAATGGCGTCGAGGGGCGCGTCGCCGAGAAAGGCGGCGTTCTCCTCGGTGGCCAGGTACAAGAGCCCCTCGGCGCTCGTCGGCCGGTCGCCGTCGTCGAAGTGCAGCCGGGTCAGCTCGCGCAGGTAGCCGTTCTTCTCGCGCACGTCCAGCGGGCCCAGCACCTCCGGGGCGATGCGGTAGGCCATGCCGTGGCAGATCGCCCCCGGCCGACGCACCAGGGTAGCCACCCGGCCGGGGGCCTCGGGGGTGCCGCGGTGGTCGTGGGAGCCCTGCCAGAAGCGACGCTCCCAGCCGTGGATATGGGCGCGGCGACGCTCGAGGAAGGGGAAGTCGGCCTTCCAGATCAGCGAGCCGTAGCCGAACAGCCAGAGCGCCTCGTGGCCGTCGAAGTGGGTCATGCGGCGGTTGCGTGCCGTGGTGTCGTGACTCATGGGCGGGGCGAACGGGGTCGGTGGATGAACGCTCCATGATGCGTCGACCGGCCGCACTTGTCGAAGCCCGACGGCCGCCGGCCGCCGGCCGGTCGGCGTCGACGACGCTGCGCGCCGGGGGTAAGGTGTCGGGCGTTCGGTGCCTGCCCGCGTCGGCGGGTGCCGTGCCGCTGTTCGGTGCCGTTGTTCAGCGTGGCCGTTCAGCGTGATCGTTCAGTGTGGTCGTTCAGTGACAGGGAGCAGGGATGGAGACGCTATTGTTGGCCCTCTCGACGGGGCTGGGCCTGGGGCTCTCGCCCTGGGCCCCGGGAACGCTCGGCGCGCTGCTGGGTCTGCCGCTCGCCTGGTGGCTGCTGGGGCGCTCGCGACGAATGCAGCTCGCCCTCACGGCGGCGCTGATGGTGGCGGCGATGCCGGTCTGCCATCAGGCCGCGAGCGCGCTGGGCCTCAAGGACGACGGGCGCATCGTGCTCGACGAGATCGTCGCCTTTCCGGTGGCGGTGCTCGGCCAGGCCGCGGCTCGCCACCCCGCGGCCCTGGCCGGGGCCTACGTGGTCTACCGTGGCTTCGACATCGCCAAGCCGGCGCCGGTGAGCCGGGCGGAGACGCTGCCCGGCGGCATCGGCATCGTGCTCGACGACGGCGTGGCCGCGGCCATGACCTGGCTGATCATGGCCGCAGGGCTCTCGCTCTGGCGCCGCCGGCGCCCCGGGTGAGGCCGACTCACCCAGGCCGGCGGGGGCCCGGGTCGCCGGATCGCCGAACCGTCGGAACGCCGAACCGTCGGAATGCCGGGCCGGCAACGCGCACGCCGAGGCCGCGGGCGTCGCGCTGGCCGCTGCGCTACCATGTCGCCCTTTCCCTCGGCCGTTCCCGACCATGATCCGAGCGCTCCTCGCTCCTCTCCGTCGTCGACCGGCCGCGCGGCGAGGGCGTGCGTCCTCATGACCCTTCGAGCGAGACTCCCATGAGCAATGCCTCCATCAGTTGCCCCTCCCTCCGACAACGGGCGCAGGATCGCTATCGCGCCGTCTGGCGCTGGCACTTCTATGCCGGGCTGATCGTCCTCCCGTTTCTGATCTCCCTGGCGATCACCGGTGCCCTCTATCTCTTCCACGACGACATCGATCGCTGGTGGCACGCCGACCTGATGACGGTCGAGGCCCGCGAGACGGCCATGGTGGATCCGAGCGTCCAGCGCGACGCGGCGCTGGCCGCGGTCGATGGCGAGGCGTTTCGCTACGTGCCGCCGGCCGGCGAGACCTTCGCCGCCGAGGTCGACGTGAGCCGCCCGGACGGCAGCCGGGTGGCGGTGTTCGTCGATCCCCATGACGGCGAGGTGACCGGCCAGATGCCCTACCGGGGCACCGTTATGTGGTGGGTGCGGCAGCTGCACAGCCTCAGCCTGTTCGGCGACAACGCCAGCCTGCTGATCGAGATCGTCGGCGGCTGGAGCATCCTGCTGGTGCTGACCGGCCTCTATCTGTGGTGGCCGCGGGGCCGGCGCGGGGGCGTGGTGACGGTGCGCGCCAGGCCCGGCAAGCGGGTGTTCTGGCGCGACCTGCACGCGGTGACCGGGCTCTTCGTCGGCGGCGTCATCCTGTTCCTGGCCGTGACCGGCATGCCCTGGTCGGCGCTGTGGGGCAGCAAGGTCAACGAGCTGGCCAACGGCCACAACTTCGGCTACCCGGACGGCGTGCGGGTCAACGTGCCGATGTCCGACGAGCGCCTGGCCGAGCGCGAGGCCACGACCTGGTCGCTGGAGCAGGCGCAACTCCCGATCTCCGAGGTCAATGCCGGCGCGGCCGCGCCGATCGGCCTCGACCGCGCGGTGGCGATCTTCGATGAGCTGGGGCTGGCGCCGGGCTATGCGGTCAACCTGCCGGCCGGACCGACGGGCGTCTACACCGGCTCCGCCTACCCGGACGACCTGAGCCGACAGCGCGTCGTGCACCTCGACCAGTACCGCGGCGAGGCGCTGCTCGACATGCGCTATGCCGACTACGGCCCGCTGGGGCGCGGCCTGGAGTGGGGCATCAACGTGCACCTGGGCCAGCAGTACGGCCTGGCCAACAAGCTGATCCTGGCCCTGGCCTGCGCCGGCATCGTGCTGCTGTGTGTCTCCGCGGCGGTGATGTGGTGGACGCGCCGCCCGACCGGGAGGCTCGGCGTGCCGCCGACGCCCTCCGACCCGCGGCGGCTGCGCGGCGTGCTGGCGCTGCTGGCCATCGGCGGGGCGATCTTCCCGCTGGTCGGCGCCTCGCTGATCCTGATGGCCGCGGTGGATGCGCTGGTGCGGCGCCGGACGGCCGCCCGGCGAGCGGTCTCGGTCTAGTCCGTCTCTGCCTCATCCTTGCCCGGGGGCGGCGGGAAGCGCACGTCGAACCCCCTGGCGTCGAGCTGGCGGATGTCGCTGGGGCGGCCCTCGGCGTCGAGCTCCACCAGGCCGATGCCGGCGCCGTTCCAGAGCCTTTCCCCCGCCTTGGCCCGATCGGGGTCGCGCGGCGAGACCACCATGCGGCGACGCTGGGTGAGCCAGTTGAGCGGCGAGCGTGGCGCATAGAGCCAGCGGTTCAGTCGGTCGAACCAGTCGAGCAGGGTGTCGGGGAAGGCGTTCTTCACGCCGCTGGAGGTGATCTGCCAGAGTCTCGGCCCCTCGCGGCGATGGCGGATGTGGATGTCGTAGGCGAAGGAGTAGTGCACGTCGCCGGAGAGGATCACGTAGTGGCCCGGGGTGCGGGAGTGGCGGAAGATGTTCATCATCACGCTCGCCGCGCCGCGGTGGGCCATCCAGTTCTCGGCATCCACCAGCAGTGGCCGGCCGGCCAGGGTGAAGAGCCGCTGGATGGTCTCGATCAGCTTGACGCCGAACATCGGCGCCGGCGAGACGATCACCACCGACGCCGCCCCCATCACGTTCTGCTGGAGCTCCGAGAGCGCCTCCCAGTCCATCAGGCCGGAAGGGCGGGTGGGGCTTCGCTCGCTGCGCCAGCGCCGGGTGCGGGTGTCGAGGATCACGAGCTTCGGGTCGCCCTCGACCTCGACCTCCCAGCCCTGGAAGCGCAGCAGCCGCTCGAGCACCGCATCCTGCTCCCCGGCGGGCAGCCAGCCCGCCTGGTCGGCGGCGCGCTCGAGCAGCGCGGCGGCGTCGTCGAGCGGCGCGGCCAGGCGTTCCGGGTCGTTGCCCCAGCCCTGGCAGAGCAGGTAGGCGAGCAGGGCGTTGCCGATGATCCGCTTCGAGAAGGGGTGGCCGTAAGCGGTGCTTTCCCAGTCCGCGGTGAGGTTCCAGTCGTCGGTGATGTCGTGGTCGTCGAAGATCATCAGCGAGGGCAGGTGGGCCATCACCCGGGCGGCGGCGGGCAGGCCCGCGGCGAAGCGCTCGATCACCGCCCGCTCGGCACGAAAGCGTTCGGCGTGCGTCTCGTCCAGCGCCGGCGCCTCGAGGTTCACCAGGCGCCACGGGGTCGGCGACCAGGCGAGCAGGTACAAGGCGATCACCTCGGCGAAGCTCATCAGGTGGTTGTGGGCGTTGGCCGAGGTGAACACCGGCTTGCGCGCCCCGCCGAAGAAGCCTTTGCGCACCTTCTCGCTGCTCTCGGCCTCGGGCAGCAGCGCCTCGCGGCGATAGTAGCTCGCGGGGTCGGCGTAGAGCGCCTGGCTGTCGGCCACGGTGGCGCCCTCCAGGGTCTCGTCGAAGAGCCCCAGGCGACGGATCAGGGCATGGATGGCGACCAGCATCGGGCCGGCCACGTCGTCGGTGTAGACCTGGTCGCCGGTCATCAGCAGCCAGGCCGGCCAGGCCTCGGGCGAATCACGGCGCTCGGCGAGCCAGGCGTCGGCGCGCACCAGGCCGTCCGCGCCCTCGTGATGGGGGCGCCGGCAGGAGCCGTGCATCAGCCGGCCGTGGCGCTCGGCGAGCACGAAGCTGGGGTGCGTGGCGCCCTCGTGCAGCAGGTGGGGCGCCCAGTCCGCTATGCCGGTCGAGCCCGCCTCGCCGGGGAGCTTCAGGTCGTAGTCGATGCGCACGCCCCGGGGCAGGGGCGTGTCGAGGCGGACGTCGATCAGGTGCAGCCAGGCATCGCGCCCCAGCGGCAGCCGCCGCAGGCGCGAATCGTTGAGCGTCAGCCGGCGCGGCGTGTGCCCGACCGGGTGCAGCATCAGGCTCGGTGCGAGGGGTCGCGAGCCCACCAGCCAGATCACCAGGCGCTCCGCGCTCAGGCGACGCAGGATGGGGCCGGCGAGGACCTCGGGCAGGGGGGCGGTGTCGGAGGGCATGACAGTCCTTTGCATCGATGAGCCGTGGCGGCCGAGTTCTCTGGTCGTGGTCGAGTCAACCGACTAGGCTGGCGGCGACAAGGTTCCCCTTGTTCCCTTCCCTCGATGGAGACCCCGACCATGATCGTGATGCTGCTCGGCCTGCTGATCTTTCTCGGGACGCACTCGGTGCGCCTCCTGGCCGACGACTGGCGAAGCGCCCGGATCCAGCAGGTGGGCGCGCTGCCCTGGAAGGCGGCCTACTCGGCGGTCTCGCTCCTCGGCCTGGCCCTCGTGATCTGGGGCTACGGCCAGACCCGCCTGGACCCGGTGTGGGTCTGGCAGCCGCCGCTGGGCCTTCGCCATGCCGTCGCGCTGCTCATGATACCCGCCTTCGTGCTGCTGGTGGCGGCCTATGTGCCGCGCAACCACCTCAAGACGAGGCTCGGCCATCCGATGATCCTGGCGGTCAAGCTGTGGGCCTTTTCCCACCTGCTGGCCAACGGCCGGCTGTCGGAAATCGTGCTGTTCGGCGCCTTCCTGCTCTGGGCGGTGGCCGACTTCCGCGCGGCGCGTCGTCGTCCCCGGCCACCGATCGCCGCCCCGAGCGCGCTCGGCACCGCGGCCACGGTGGCGATCGGCCTGGTCGCCTACGGGATCTTCGCTCTCTCCTTGCACGCCTGGCTGATCGGCGTGCCGGTAATCTGATCCTGCCGGATCGGCCTCCATCGCGGCGTCATCTTCTTATCATCGTTCTCTCACTTTCTCGTCACGCGGTGAAAATAAGGTTTGACCTGCCCTCGCTGAGGGCGCACTATGCGTGCAGTTGGTTAGCAATTGGAACGTCCAAGCGGTCATCGAAAGCTCATAGCGTCGATTTCCCGGTGAAAGTTTCTTGTTTTACCCACTGCAACTCGGGTATTTCCCGGCACAATCTCACGCTATTCGAGGAATTCGATCATGGCTACCGGTACCGTCAAGTGGTTCAACGACACCAAAGGCTTCGGCTTCATCTCTCCGGACGATAACGGCGACGACCTGTTCGCCCACTTCTCCGAGATCCAGGCTGACGGCTTCAAGTCCCTGCAGGACGGTCAGAAGGTCTCCTTCGACGTCACCCAGGGCAAGAAAGGCCTCCAGGCTTCCAACATCAAGGCCCTCGACTGATCGTCGACCGACCGTGATGTGACTGCCTGACGGCAGTCGGAAAAGGCCCGCGAACGCGGGCCTTTTTGCGTGGGTGGTATCGCGATCTTTTATTCTGAAAACTTATTTCTAGATTTCCAAAAATAACTTTTTAGAATAACTGGCGGCGGTCACAATGAAGGTCGTTTCGTCGCGACCGGATCCTCCCATGCCGCTGGATGCCTGGCTTTCCCTGGCCATCGTCATCGCCGTCTTCCCGCTGATGGCCCTCTCCCGCGTCGGCCCCGACATCGTGCTGCTCGGTGCGGTGATCCTGCTGCTCACCCTCGGGGTGATCGAGCCGGCCCAGGCGCTGTCGGGCTTCTCGAGCACGGGGCTGTTCACCGTGGCCTTCATGTATGTGCTGGTGACCAGCATCCGCGAGACCGGCGGCATCGACCTGATCCTACGCCACGTGCTGGGGCGGCCGCGCACCGAGGGCCGGGCGCTGCTGCGCCTGCTGCTGCCGGTCGCCTCGCTCAGCGCCCTGCTCAACAACACGCCGGTGGTGGCGACCTTCATCCCGGCGGTGCTGAGCTGGAGTCGCCGGGTCCGCGTGCCGGCGCACCGCCTGCTGATGCCGCTGAGCTTCGCCTCGATTCTCGGCGGCACCATCACCCTGTTCGGCACCAGCACCAATCTGGTGGTCCACGGCCTGCTGGTCGACCGCGACCCCTCCCTGGCCATGGGGCTGTTCGACATCGCCTGGGTCGGTGTGCCGGTGGCCGTGGTGGGGCTGCTCTACTTGCGGCTACTGGCGCCGCGCCTGCTGCCGGCGCGGCGGGGCGCGGCCTCGGCCTTCGACAATCCCCGCGAGTTCACCATCGAGATGGAGGTGGCCCCCGAGGGGCCGCTGGTGGATCGCACGGTCGAGGAGGCCGGCCTGCGCCACCTGCAGGCGCTGTTCCTGGTCGAGATCGAGCGCGACGGCAACGTCGTCAGCGTGGTGGGGCCCGGCGAGCGCCTCAAGGGCGGCGACCGGCTGGTGTTCGCCGGGACCCGCGAGGGTGCCGTGGAGCTGCAGCAGATCCGCGGGCTCGTGCCGACCCGCCAGGGCGTCTCGAGCCTCGAGAAGGACTTCAAGGAGCGTCGACTGGTGGAGGCGGTGGTCTCCGGCCAGTGCCAGTTCATCGGCCGGCGCATCCGCGACGGCCACTTCCGCACCCTCTACGGGGCGGCGGTGCTGGCGGTCTGTCGCGGTGGCGAGCGGGTCGCCGGCAACCTCGGCCAGATCCGCCTGCAGCCCGCCGACGTTCTGCTGCTCGAGGCGCGCCCGCCCTTCATCGAGCGCCACCGCCAGTCCCGGGACTTCCTGCTGATCAGCACCGTCAACGGCGCCGCGCGCCCGGTCCACGAGAAGGCCTGGCTGGCCTGGGCCATCCTGGCGGGGGTGGTGGCGCTGGCGAGCCTCGGGGTGATGAGCCTGATGAAGGCCGCCATGCTCGGTGCGCTGCTGGCGCTGGCCACCGGCTGTTGCTCGGTCGGCGCGGCGCGGCGTGGGCTCGACACTCAGGTGCTGCTGACCATCGCCGCCTCCTTCGGGCTGGGGGCGGCCCTGGAGAGCTCGGGCGCCGCGGCCACGCTGGCCGGTCTGGCGCTGTCGCTCGCGGACGGCAATCCCTGGCTGCTGCTGGTGGGGAGCTACCTGCTGGTGGCGCTGCTCACGGAGCTCGTCACCAACAACGCGGCCGTGGTGATCGCCTTCCCGGTGGTGATGGCCGGGGCCGAGAGCCTGGGGGTGAGCCCCATGCCCTTCGTGGTGGCGGTGATGTTCGCCGCCTCGGCGAGCTTCCTGACGCCGATCGGCTATCAGACCAACCTGATGGTCCATGGTCCAGGCGGCTATCGCCTGGGCGACTTCCTGCGCCTCGGCGGCCCCCTGAACCTGCTCATCGCCCTGGTGGCGCTGACCCTGATCCCGTGGGTCTGGCCCTTCTGAGCGCGCTCGCCGCCGGGCGGCGTTTGCGGTAGGGTGTCGTCCTTCGACCGACCCGATTTCCGGCCCTGGAGGCGACTTCATGAACCATCCCGGCGAACTGATCATCGAGCCGAGGAACGGCCAGCCGGCCGATGCCTGCGTCATCATCCTGCACGGCCTGGGCGCCGACGGCCGTGACTTCGAGCCACTGGTGCCGGCGCTCTCCCTGCCCGACGATGCCGCGGTGCGCTTCATCCTGCCCCATGCGCCTCGCCTCCCGGTCACCGTCAACGGCGGGATGACCATGCCGGCCTGGTACGACATCAAGGAGATGAGCCTCGATCGCCAGATCGACGAGCCGCAGCTGCTGGCCTCCGCCGAGCGCATCCAGGCGATGCTGCGCGAGCAGATCGAGCACGGCATCGACAGCCGCCGGATCATCCTGGCGGGCTTCTCCCAGGGCGGCGCGGTGGCCTACCAGGCGGCGCTCTCCTTCGAGGCGCCGCTGGGCGGCCTGCTGGCGCTCTCCACCTACTTCGCCACGGCGGACAGCGTGACCCTCGCCGAGGGCAACCGCACCCTGCCCATCGAGGTCCACCACGGCAGCTTCGACCCGGTGGTGCCCGAGTCGCTGGGCCGGGCCGGGTACGATCGCGTGCTCTCGCTCGGCTATCCGGCGCACTACCGCCGCTACCCGATGGCCCACGCGCTCTGCCCGCAGCAGATCGGCGATATCGGCCGCTGGCTGGGCGAGCGTCTCGCGCGCTGAGCGGGCGCCGGCCATGCCCGATCGCGACGCCCGCCTGATGGCCGGCTGGCGATGCCGATTCATCCGCCGAAGACCCTGGCTCGCCGCTCCGGCGTGCCGTCAGACCGAGCGGCATGTGGTCACGACCATCCTGGGCTAGGCTGTGTGAGGGAAGAAGGGCGCAAGATCCTTCATCGGCACGCGGGGACTCCCGGGGCGGTGGGCATGGGACGCATCAAGGATCACTGGCGACACTGGGTGTCGTCCGGGCAACAACGGGCCTCGCTGGCCGCGTCGTTGCTGGACGGCTTCCCGGGCGTGGCGATGCTCGTCAATGGAGACGGCGTCATCCTCTATGTCAATCCGGGTTTCGAGCGCTACAGCGGTCACCCGGCGCACACGATGCTGGGCCGTCGCATCACCTGCCTGGACGTGGACCCGCTGCACGGCGATATCGGTCGTGCCCTGGCGCACAGTGTGACGCGACGTGCCGCCTGGCGCGGGGTGTTGACGTGTCGCCGGGCCGATGGGCGGGTCACCCACCAGCAAGGTGTCTTCCAGCCGCTGGAGACGCGCTCCGGGGATCCGCTGCGCCTGCTGGTGACCCTGCAGGACATTACCGCGCTGCACCGAGGCGCCGTCGACGATCATCACCGGCTCTCCGCCCTCCAGGACACGGTGGACCGGCTGCCCGGCGTGGTCTTCCAGCTTCGCCAGTCGGTGCGCGGCGATCTCGCGTTTTGCTACCTCAGTGCCGGACTCCAGGCGCTGGCGGGCCTGTCATCGCGGGACGCGATGGAGAGCGCCGAGACGCTGCTGGCGAGGATTTACGACGAGGATCGCCAGCGCCTCAACACCTCCCTGGCCCAGTCGGCGGTGAGCCTGGCGCCCTGGTCGCTGGAGTTCCGTCTCGCCCAGGGTGACGAGGTCCGCTGGCTCGAGGCGCGGGCCACGCCCCGGCGGCAGCGGGATGGCGATACCCTGTGGGACGGCGTGCTGCTGGACATCACGGCGCGCAAGGAGGAGGAGCAGCGTACCCAGACACTGGTCCGTACCGATATGCTCACCGGGGTGCTCAATCGTCGCGCCTTCTTCGACTACGGCGAGGCCGTGCGGGCCCTGGCCGCGCGCCATGGGCGGTCGGTACCCCTGGCCATGCTCGATATCGATCACTTCAAGCGGCTCAACGATACCCACGGCCATGCCGCCGGCGACCTGGCCCTGCAGGCGTTCGCCACCACCTGTCGCGACTGCCTGCGCCCCTACGACCTCTTCGCGCGCATCGGCGGCGAGGAGTTTGCCGTCATGCTGGTGGATACCTCCCCGGAGGAGGCCCTGGGCGTGCTGGACCGCCTGCGCAGTGCGGTGGAGGCGCTCGAACTGGATGTGCAGGGCGCATGCCTGAGGGTCACGGTGAGCCTGGGGCTGGCGGTGATTCCCCCGCAGGGAAGCCTCGACTTCGCGCTCTCCCAGGCCGATGCCGCGCTCTACCGCGCCAAGCGCGAGGGCCGCAACCGCCTCATCGTGGCGCCGGGCTATCCCACGGCCCCTGAACGCCTGCGTTGATCGGTGGTCCGACGGCTGGAGAAACCTCGCCGAGACCGGCAGGATGGGGATTCCCTACACCGCAACACGAGGAGCCATGCCATGTCGCTATCGGAAGACTTTCGCCTTCCCGTCGCCTGCCCGAGTTGCGGCAGTCACCTGATGCGCGTCTCCAGCGTCAAGAATCCCGATGATCAGGTGCACTGCGCCTCCTGCCACCGCTTCGTCTGCCTGTGGCACGAGGCGCAGGCCGTCGTGAAGAAGGGGCCCGGCAGCGAGAGCGAGGCGCTGATCGAGAAGGCGGTGAACCGCGGCGCCTGAGGCGTTACCCAAGGGCGGAACATCGTCGGGGGAACGAGGCCAGCGCGTGGTCGACCATCGCCAGGCGAGCCATGGCGAGGCGCACCATCACCCGGCGTACTTTCTCCTGGCGTACTTTCTCTCGACGTACGTTCTCTCGACGTACCATCGGGAAGGGCCGGGCCGTGAGGCGCCGGCCCTTCATCGTTTCCGGTCGTCGAGTGACTAGAGCAGCTCCTCGCCGGCCAGGGCCAGGCGCGAGCGCTCGACGCTCTTGAGGGTGACGTGTCCTGCGTGGGGCCAGTCGCGGAAGTTCTGTACCACCGCCGCCATGCCGCAGGTGTTGGCGGTGAGGTAGGGCGTGTCGATCTGGCCGACGTTGCCGAGGCAGACGATCTTGGTGTTGCGCCCGGCCCGGGTGATCAGCGACTTGAGCTGCTTGGGGGTGAAGTTCTGCGCTTCGTCGATGATCAGGAAGGTATCGTTGAGGGTGCGCCCGCGCATGAAGCCGGGGGCGCGGATCTGCACCCGTGAGCCCAGCAGCTGACGAGTGGCATCCTGGTTCCAGGTGCTGCTGCCGTCGTGCTCGTCGCGCAGCAGGTTGTCCATGTTGTCGTGGAAGGCGCCCATCCAGGGCGACATCTTCTCCTCCTCGGTACCGGGCAGGAAGCCGATGTCCTCGCTCATGGAGATCGGCGCCCGGGTGAAGACGATGCGCTCGAAGCGCTTGCTGTCCAGGGTCTGCTGGAAGGCGGCGGCGAGCGTCATGAAGGTCTTTCCGGTGCCGGCACTGCCGGCGATGGTGACCAGGTCGATCTCGTCGTCCATCAGCAGGTTGAGGGTGAAGTTCTGCCGGCTGTCGTGGGCGTGCACGCCCCAGACGCTGGCGCCGTGGCGGTAGTTGGTCAGCAGCTCCAGGTGGGCGTGCTTGGGGCCCATCTCGCGGACGATGGCCTCGAAGCTGGCGCCCTCGTCGCTGTCGGAGACCAGCATGCCCAGGTGCCACTCGCGGGGCATCTCGCCGGCGAGCCGGTAGACGACGCGATGCGCCTGGCGCTCGACCTTCACGTCCGCCGCGAGGCTGTCCCACAGCCCGCTGCCGTCGTGGCCGGCATCGGGGTAGATGCGGGCGCCGTCGGTCATGGCGTCGCTGTCGTCGAAGGCGCGGTCGGTGAGGTAGTCCTCGACCGGCACTTCCAGGGCCGCCGCCTTGACCCGCAGGTTGATGTCCTTGGTGACCAGGATCACCGAGGCGTCGGGGCGCTCGTCGCGCAGCCGACAGGTCTCCGCCAGCAGGCGGTTGTCGGGGCTGTCGTCCAGCGGGTCGAGGGATCTCAGGTCGTGGTAGCAGAGCAGGCGCAGGCGGCCCTCGGGGCCGACCAGCCGCGGGATGGGAATGCCGTCGCGAATCTGGTCGACGTCGACGTTGGCGGTGAGGTCCGAGAGGGTGCGGCTGACTTGGCGGGCGGTGCGGGCGATCTCGCGGATGCCGTTCTTGTGCTTGTCGAGCTCCTCGAGCACGGTCATGGGGATCACGACCTCGTGCTCGTCGAACTGGTAGAGGGCGGCGGGGTCGTGGATCAGGACGTTGGTGTCCAGCACGTAGAGCCGGGTGGCCTTCTTGTCGATGCGTACCATCGGCGCAGTTCTCCTGGTGTCATGGTGTCGACACTGCCGGCGCGCGATGTCAGGGAGGTGACAAGGGCGCAAGCGCTGTCGTCCCGCTTGGTCTCTGTCGTCTCACCTCCTGGTGGCCTGCTGATGAAGGCCGGCGAGGGGCATACGGATCCCCCCCGCCTGGCCAGTACTGACTCAGACGCTAGAGTCGTGGCCTGGTTCGAGCATGGACGCCGTTGGCCGGCGCTGCAATGCAATATCATGATGAGCCATCAACGCTGGCTCAGCGAGCGGACTCGACCTCCTGGAAGATGTGCTCCATATCCAGCGTGGAGTGCTCGCCCAGCGCCGCAAAGTGATCGGCCAGCCAGGCCTCGGTGGCCTCGCGCCCCAGGTCGTACAGATGGCAGAGGAAGGCCCATTCGGCATTGAGCTTGCTGGATACCGAGAGGTGCGACAGCGGCTCATCCCCGCTGAGGTGGTGGAGCCTGGCCTCGCCGTAGCAGCCGATGTCGATGTCGTGCTCGCCGAGAAGCTTCTGCAGCGTCGCGATCATGCGCACTTCCTTGATCAGGGCGGCATTGAAGGTGATCTCGTTGAGCCGGTTGAGGATGTCGGCGGCGCTGGTGGGCAACTCCTCACGGCGCATGGGCGTGATCTGCACCAGCAGGATGTCGCCCGCCGTGCAGTCGTGCAGCAGGGGCGAGAGCGAGGGGTTGCCCATGTAGCCGCCGTCCCAGTAGGCCTCGCCGTCGATCTCCACGGCCTGGAAGACGGTGGGCAGGCAGGCCGAGGCCATCACCGCATCGAGACTCATCTCCTCTCGGGAAAAGATGCGCTGCTTGCCGCTGCGCACATTGGTGGCAGTGACGAAGAGCTTGAGCCGCTCGCAGGCTCGCACTCGATCGAAATCGACCCGCTCGGCGACGATGTCGCGCAGCGGATTGAGATTGAAGGGGTTGAAGTGGTAGGGCGAGACCAGCCGGCTCATCAGGTCCAGGGCGATGTAGCCGGGGGAGTGGTCGAGGCTCCAGTTGCCGGTCATCACGTCCAGCGGGGTGCGGCGCACGGGGCTTGCCATGCCGGCTCGGCTCACCGCTTGCCAGAAGTCACGTAGCGCCTGTCGGGCGGTCGCCTCGTCGCCGCGGGTCAGGGCGTCGGCCATCACCACGCCGTTCATGGCCCCGGCACTGGTGCCACTGATGCCCTCGATCTCGATGCGTTCATCCTCGAGCAGGCGGTCCATCACACCCCACGTGAAGGCGCCGTGGGCGCCGCCACCCTGCAGGGCCAGGTCGAGCCGTTTTCTCTTGCTCATGTCCGCTCCCTCGGTCGTCTAGACGGCACGCGACTGCCTGACGTCACGCCCAGCATAATGCTCGATCGGGGCAGCGGCCAGTCGGCCAATATCTCGCTTTACGACTGCTTTCCCTTCATGAACAGCGCCCTCTTGCCGATAGTGGTCGACGCCTCGTCGGCTGGCTCGCAGGCACTGTAACGTTCGTGAATCACTTTGCTGAGTATGTCTAACCAAATGTTTTTCAAAAGAATAAAAGCGCTATCGGACTTTTTCTCCAGTGCCATGTTCAGCTCACGGAGCACTCACGGTTCTGCAACAAATGGACGGGCGCATCGGTCTGCTGTCTTGGAAGTCCAAGAAATTTATTAATTTGTCTCTTTTACAGTTGCTTACATCGGCGACGCGTCGCCGTTGGCACAGTTCATGCTCATGGCAATACGACTGCGAGCGGGAAGCGTCATTCAAGGGGGTCCAGTACCGGCAAGTCATGGACGCTGGCGCAAGTTCGCAGGCTGCAGCAGACACAACAAATGGAGACATGATCATGAAAAAGCATCTTGTACTCGCGGGTACGCCCCTGCTGGCTCTGGTGTTGGCCATCTCCACGGCGCACGCCAACCCCGGGGTTGGGTATGCCGAGGGTGATGTTGACCAGCAGGTGGACTCGACCGCAAGGGCGGTCGGTGGAAACAGCGGCCATGCCAACGGTGGTGACGGTACCGGTCGGGGCGTTGGTGGACATGCCAATGGAGGAACCAACACCGACGACTCCAATGATGACGAGTCTTCCGGGGCCAATGGCGGCACTGGTGGCTATGGCGCTGGTACCGGCATGGGCGGAGCCGGCGGCTCCACCGGTCGTGGCGGCGACGCCTGGGCCATGAGCGAGTCTCATAACACCTCCACCAACGTCATTTCGATGCAGGAGATGAATTCCGAGGTCAGTGGCATGGCAATCACCATCTATGGTGGCCAGGGCGCCCGTGGTGCTGCCGGTGGCTACGGCGGTGAGGCTTATGCGGAGAGCTTCGGCGAGGGCACCGGCGGCGATGGCGGCGATGGCGACGGTGGTGATGGCGGTCTCGCCAGGGCGCACGTCGGCATGGCAGGCGATGGCGGTGATGGCAACGGCAACGGCACTGGCACCGGTACCGGTACCGGTACCGGCGGACACGCTAACGCCAATAACGCCGATACCTACGCCAATGGCGGAGCGGCCGACGGCTATGCGTCTGTCGATGCCGGTGACTTCGACGACGACAACACCAACGATGCCGCCAACGACAGCACCAATGGTGATGCCAACGCCAGCTCCGCCGCGGCGGGTGGCACCGCGGGCTCCGGCACTGGCACCGGATCAGGCACCGGGTCAGGCACTGGCACCGGTGGCGCTGGCGGTAACGGCGGCACGGCCACGGCAGCCAGCGGCAACGGCGGCGCCGGCAACGGCGGCGGCGGTGGCATGGGTCAGGGCACTGGCGGCAATGCCTATGCCTATGCCGGTAACGGCGGCGCCGGCGGCGACGGCGGCGACGGCGGGGCAGCCAGTCTGGCCACCGGAGCAGCCAACGTCTCCGTGGGAGGCGGTGTGTTCGGTGGTATCAACAACATGAACGTGTCCACTGGCCTTTACAACTCCCAGCTGTCCGGCACCAGCGTGGCGGCTCACAGCAACGTGAGCATCGGCAACTGATCCGGAGCGCATGACGCGTTGAGACGACGCAAGCGTCGGGAGCCGGTGGGGGACACTCCACTGGCTCCTCGATCAAGTGTCCCTGTGGTCGCCGTTCGGGAGTTCACGCCATGAATCACGTCATCACATGCACGACCATCAGTTCCTACCCCGCCCGTAGCCGTCATCGCCGTACGACGCCGATGGCCTTCCTCCTGGCGACGCTGCTGCTGGCGGGGGCATCGAGTAGTCAGGCGGAGACGAGGACCTCCCTGTACCACGAAGCCGCCGTCGTTGGAGGTGGCATCGGTGAACGGGTGAGTGAAGGCTTCGCGGCCATGGAGCGGCTGGATCTCTCCGCGATGGAGGACAGCAGGGCCCGGGAAGGGCAGATGACCGTCAACGTCAACACTGTCAAGAGCGTCCAGAAAATGCAGGCGTCGGTGAACGACACCTCATTTGATGTCGGGGGCAACATGGTGTCGGGGAACATCACCTTCGCGCCGGAAGCGCTGGGCAGCTATAGCGGCACCGGCATCTTCAGTGCCGTGACCGGCAACGGCAATTCCATCAACAGCGCGGTGGGCATCAGCGTGTTCATCGCCAACTGACACGATGCACGTCCGTTGCACGACGCGCCCACCGAGGAACCATTCGCCATGAGTGTGCATCGACACGTCTATTGCGGGCTGGCATCACTGCTGCTCATTGCGGGCAGCGTGGAGGCCCTTGCCGGTCAGGTCTCTATCGCCAACCGGTTCGGCAACTTCCAGGTCGAGGCCAAGAGCCTGCAGGAGAAAGGCTGGGATCGGGTGATTCGACAGCAGTACGACTATAGCTGCGGGTCGGCCGCCGTGGCCACCCTGCTGACGTACCACTACCAGCGCGACACCTCCGAGGCCGAGGTCTTCGAGACGATGATTCGTGCCGGCGATGCCGAGCAGATTCAGCGTCACGGGTTTTCCATGCTGGACATGAAGCGCTATCTGGATCGCCGCGGGCTCAACGCCGACGGCTTCCGGATCTCGCTGGATGATTTCATTCGCGTCGGCGTTCCGGCCATCACCATGGTGAATACCGGAGGCTACAAGCACTTCGTCGTCGTCAAGGGTATCGATGACGACAATATTCTGGTGGGAGATCCCGCTGTCGGGACGCTGGTAGTGCCTCGCGAGCAGTTCGAGCAGCTGTGGAGCGGGACGGTCCTCGGTGCTCGTGCCGAGATCGAAGTGGCCCGCCGGCATTTCAATCATGATCAGGACTGGGCCGTGCGCCCTGACTCTCCGCTCGCCAGGGGCGTGAATCGCTCGAGCGTCGGTGCCAGCCTGCTGACCCTGCCCGCCTACAACGAGCTGGGGCGTTAACGAGGAGATGGCACGATGAACTCTCGAGCTTTGGGAGGAAGGAGGGCGAGCCGGCTGGGCGTCGCCCTCGTGACGGCGCTATGCCTAACGGCGGTCTCCCAGGCGGAGACGCTCTCTTCTGGAGGGCCAACCATGGCGCTCCAACGACAATCGCTGTCCTCGCTCCAGGACGCGGACAGGCTCTATGCCGAGGTCTCGCGTTCTCGGGGTGCTCGGGATGGTTTCCACCGCGGGGCGGTGATCGCGGATGATGAGATGGGCCAGATGCGTGCCGGCTTCAACTTCGGAGGACTCGACGTGGACTTCGGCGCTCGTCTTCAGACCCTGATCGACAACCGCGTCGAGCTGGTGTCCGTTGTGAACTTCACCCGGGCAGGGGCCAATATCGTCTCCCAGACCTTCAGTGATCCTGGCGGGAGCGCGATGCAGGTGGGCAACGGTGCCGTCTCGGTGACCGACGTGACGCCTGTTGGGGTGAATCTGGCGGGCCTGGCCGATTTTTCGGGGATCGCCTTGAACGATACCAAGGGGTTCACCACCGCCCTGCATAATATCACCCGGGACGCCATCGTCAGCGGCGTGGTCAGCAACGCCTCGGGGCGAGATATTCAGCAGCGTCTCGATATCAATGTTCGGCTCAATAACCTCGGTGCCCTGGATGCGGCCAGGAAACGGGCTGCGATAGTGGAGTCCTTCTCCGGTATCCTGCGTTGATATCGGCTATCCCATTTTTATGTCATCGGATGAGAGTACAACACGAGGCTGCTCTTGCGGGGCAGCCTCGTTGTTGTCATCTGCTCATTGCTTGTTGCGATGCGTGTCCATTCCTAGAAGACGTTCATGCCGATGGGCATGCGCAGGGTCAGGGTGGTATCCGGGGCATCCTCGGTAATGCCGAGCTCGAGCCCGAGATTGACGTTCACGTCGGGGCTCAGCGCGTAGTTCCAACCCAGCAGCAGGGACCCCACGTTCAGTGTCTGCGATTCTACCCGGGTCGTGCTGCCATTGTCTGTGTTCACGTATTCGGTCTTGGTCTTGCCGATGAAGTCATTCTTGTAACCCAGGGTGAACGACGTGCGAGGATTGATCGCATAGGCCATGCCGAAGCTCAGGCGTACCGCGTCGCCCGGATCGACGTCGCCCACAACAACATTGACGGGACTGCCATCATTATCCTCGCCAGATAGATTCTGGTTAACATTATCTTCGAGATGAAAGACATAGCCCAGGTTGGCGAAGTAGACCGCCGGCGCCGAGGGCAGCAGCATGGTGATGCTGGGTTCGATCGAGTGAAAGCCGGTGCCGGTCGAGAGCTCCAGCGGGTTGCCCGAGCTGTCTCGATCGATATCGAAGGGGCCAGTGCCGGTGGTGCTCTTGTAGCGCAGGTTGCCGATGAAGAAGGGCATGCCGTTTTGCCCGCGGTTCAGCTGATAGTGGGCCGCCAGTTCGATGTCGCCCAGGCCGTCGCCGGAGAGTTCCCGGTCGAGGCTGAAGACATCATCTTGGCTATCCTCGATGGGGACGTTGACCCTCTCGTTCTCGTCCCGATAGACGTAGGGCACCTTCATCTCGAGCTCCAGTCGGTCGGTGAAGCCCAGGCGGCCGGTGAGAGACGCCGTGTAGTTATCGCGGTCGACGTCCTGGGCCGTGAATACCCCGATCAGCAGCGTGCTGAGCACGCTGACCCCTTCGAAGGTCATGCGGTTGATGCTTTCGTGCGAGTACTGGAATTCGGGCTCCAGAATGAGCCGGCCCTTGGGCGTGAGCACCCCTCCGTACTCGGCGGCGGCCTGGACCTGTGGCCGTCGTGCCTCCTGTGCTTCGGGTTCCTGGCCCACCGGTTGGATCTGAGCGTTCTGTGCTGCCTCCTGGGCTAGGGCCGGCAGGCAGGCAACCATCGTGAGAAGGCCCGCAGCATAGCGGATGGTGGTGTTTCCTGAGCTCATGGCTTCCGTCCTGTTTTCTTGTTGCTTGTCAGGCGCCTCACCGGCGATGCCTCGAGACGCACAGTGATCCCCGTTGCTTGGACCCATTCCCCCTGGGCTTAGCCGACATTCTCCGGCACGAACCGGTCTCGACTAATGTTCAGGTTAGTTGAATCGTCTTGGATGTCGACGGAAAGTCTGATGCCGACTCATCCTGGCCGCCGTTCCTGTCGATGCCATGTTTCTCGAGCAGTCGATACAGGGTGACCCGAGAGATGCCGAGCTCGCGCGACGCGTGCAGTATCTTGTGCTTGTTGCGCGCCAGCGCGGCCTTGATCGCTTCGCACTCTGCTGTATCGCGGGCCTGCTGCAGGGAATCGGCGTCCCGTGAGTGTCCATTGCGCCGTTCCAGCCCCAGGTCGCCGGGGCTGATCAGGCGATGCTCGCACATGATCATGGCGCGCCTGACCCGGTTCACCATCTCGCGGATGTTTCCCGGCCAGCGATGCTGTTGCATCACCACCAGGCTGTCGTGACGGAATCCTCGCACCTTGATCGGCTTGTCGTCGGAGAAGCGGTGAAAGAAGAAATTGGCCAGTGGCTCGATATCTTCCGGGTGCTCCCTGAGCGCGGGCGTCTGCACCTGCAGGACATTGAGCCGGTGGTAGAGGTCTTCCCTGAACTCCCCCTTCTCGACGGCCTGCTCGAGATCGACATGGGTCGCCGCCAGTACCCTGACATCGACGGGGATCTCCTTGAGTCCGCCGACACGAAACACCGTCAGGGTTTCCAGGAACCGCAGCAGATTGACCTGCATGTCCAGGGGAAGGTCGCCGATCTCGTCCAGGAAGAGCGTGCCGTCCTGTGAATTCTCGATGATGCCGGGCTTGCGCTGATTCGCGCCGGTGAAGGCGCCCTTTTCATGGCCGAAGAGCTCCGACTGGATGAGTCCTGCGGGCAGCGCGCCGCAGTTGACGACGTTGAAGGGCCCGTGACGACGCGACGAGAGATCGTGAATGGCCCGAGCCGTGAGCTCCTTGCCGGTGCCGGACTCTCCCGTGATCAGCACGGGGGCGTCGAAGGCGGCCACCTTGTGGATGGTGCGGTAGAGATGCTGCATGACCGGCGTATCGCCCACCATGCGCAAGTCTCCATCATGACAGCCCGCTCGGCAGGCGTCGTGTTGGTCCTTGAGCTTGGCCATGCCCAAGGCGCTCTCCAGGAGCACGCTAACGCTGCGGGCGTCGAGAGGAGCTGCCAGATAGGCAAAGCAGTCGCTATAGATCATATCGCGAGCCTTGTCGCTGAGCCGGTCGATATTCTCCACCAGCACGACCCAGTGAAGGGCTGAGAGCCCGGGGTAGCGTTCCAGCTCGAGCGGAAAGGAGTCGGCTCCTTCCCTGAGAAAGATCAGCCCTATCTTGCAGTCATTCTTGCCGATGAACCCCAGCGCCTCTGTGAGATCGTCGGCCTGGAAAATCGACCAGTCATGGTGGGGGAGCTCCTCGATGATGGCCTGAAACAGCAAGTGATTGCCGATGGCCATGATCTGCCGAGATGATTCCATCATCCGTTGTCCTTTGGGTTGTTCCTGGCAACCATCATTGATGGTGATCAGGGCCCTGCGAAGCCTGTCGTCAGTCGCGGGTATAGTCCCACTTGTCATCATCCCGCAGTGAACCGCATGATTTCCGTCATGTCTCTCCGGGACATGAACATGCCCGCGCCCAACACTGACAGAAGAAGACACGGGGTGTCGTATCGACGACTGCATGATCGCTCACCGGCGCCTGCCGTTCCCAGTGTTGGCGGCTCCCCGTTGATTGTAAAGTCATGTTACAGAGCGGTTTGCGGTCGGTGCTTTTGGAGTGGCTTCTTATGTACGAGAAATCATCGATTTATCATGGGGTTGAATCATCAATGGGAGATGATTCTGAGTGCACGTCAGGCCATTTTTATCATGAAATTGGTACTCGATGCTGACAGGAATAGTCGGCTTAATTCTTGGGTAGGAAGAATCATCATCCCCGCCTATTAGCGGGCCCATCTCGCCGACATGCGTCGTCTCCGAACACATGCATCATCGGGTTTGGCGCGGTACACCTGGGACTGGCTCGTGTCGTTCCACCGACCGGACCGGCTAGGTGTCGTGGAGCGACGCTGTTGCCATGCGGACGGGGTCTCGGTCGACACGCGTGTGCTGTGCTCGACACGCGTGTCGCTCTATGCGGGGCGCGGCGTGGGCACTGCGGCCACCCGTGGCGCAGGTCAGTCGGGAAAAGCTCGCTCGATGAGGGGAGATCCGTGGTGGCGGGAAAGGAGGGCTACTCCACGTCCACGGGGGGCGTGGGGCGAATCAGGATCTCGTTGACGTCCACATGCGCCGGTTGACCCAGGGCATAGATCACCGCGTTGGCGATATCGCGATCCTCGAGGGCGTACTCCGGCGGCTCATCGAAGAATGGGGTGTCCACCATGCCGGGCTCGAGCAGCGTGACCCGAATGCCGCTGCCGCGCAGTTCTTCCCGAAGGTTGTAGCCGATGCCGGTGACCGCCCACTTGGTGGCGCTGTACATGGAGCCGGGAATGGTGGCCCGGCCGGCGGCAGAGCCCGTCAGCAGCACCTGGCCGCGACTGCGGCGCAGCGCCGGCAGGGTCGCCTGCAGGGTCAGGCCCACCCCGTAGACGTTGGTCAGGATCATCTCGCGCCAGGCCTCGTGGTCGGCGCCGCTGAAGCCGCCCGGCGAGCCGCCGCGCCCCGCATTGGCGAACACCGCATCGAGGCGCCCGAAGCGCTCCAGGGCCTGTTCGACCATGGCCTGCTGCTCCTCCAGGGAGGTCACGTCGCAGCCGACGGCGAGGACGTTTTCCGGACCCAGCTCCTCGGCCAGGGCCGTCAACTTCTCACGGCTGCGGGCCGCCAGCACCAGCTTGTAATTCTCTCGGGCGGCGGCCCGTGCCGTGGACGCGCCGATGCCGCTCGACGCCCCGGTAATCAACAATACCCGATCTCTCATCGTCCTCTCCTGTGCCTGTGCCTGTGCCTGTGAGTCGTGAGTCGCCAGTCTCCAGCATGCCCAGTCCCAGTCATGGCGGCAATCTCTCCGCTCAACGCACCGCCATGGGCTCATGGCAGTGTGGCCGGGAGTGGCGCCTGCCGTCAGATCATCGGCGGGGGTGGCCTCAGTTCATGGCCAGCGGCGCCCCGCCGCGGTCGCAGCGCAAGAAGTCCGAGCTTGCCAGCCACGCCGGGTCGGGGTAGTAGGTGAAGAGGTACTGATCCTCCTTGAGGCTGTCGATCAGCGGCGTCGCCACGTCCTGGCGAACCGCCGGACAGCCGTGGCTGCGGCCGAGGCGACCGGTCTGCTCGATGAAATCCTCGCTGACGTAGTCGGCGCCGTGGATGACGATGGCGCGCTCGTAGGCCAGGTCGTTGACGCCGGGTTCCAGCCCCTCGAGCCGCAGGGAGTAGCCGTTGCTGCCCTGGTAGCTGTTCATGGTGCGAAACAGCCCGATGCTGGACTGGTGACTCTCCGGGACGTTGGAGAAGCGGCTGGCCATGGCATTGCCCGAGCCCTGGCCGTGGGAGACCAGCTCCCTGAACAGCAGCTGCCGATTCTGAAGGTCGAAGACCCACAGGCGCGGCTCGCTGGAGGGCAGCGAGAAGTCGATCACCGCCAGCCGCTCGGCGTTGGGGTCGGCGCAGGAGAGCGCGCGGGCCGCCAGGCGCATCACCCGGGCATCGGCGTCGGGTGCCAGCCGCTGCAGGGCCTGGGCGAGGGGGCCCGGGGACGCAGGGGGCGCCGCCTGCGTGTCCTCGCTGGCCGGGGCAGGGAGGGCGTTCAGCAGCAGGGCGACAACGAGAAGCGCGCCGGGCAGCCATCGGCGCGGGGCGAGGATCGGCATTCGGGAAACCTGTCGGGTGGGGCGCGGCCGGCTCGACCTCCGTGCCGGGGCGCCGCGGTGATCGCGCAAACGGGCGAGCGGCTTCCCTGCGGCTCGGGATCAGACACTATGATGATGTGAAGCATCATAATGAACCAGCCACCGACATCAACCTTGCGGAGGTCGCCATGTTCCGGGCCATTGGATGGATTCCGCGAGGTCTCGCGGTGGTGATCCTGCTGAGGTCGATCGCCTCGGCGCCGGCTGAGGCGGAAGCGGACTCCCTGACCGAGCACCTCGCCGAGCGCCTGGCGCAGCAGTCGCCATCCCTGCGGGCGTTCTATGCGGTCCGTGATGGACGGCCGGCCTGGCAGGAGGCTGCCACCGTGGCGGCCCTCGCCAACGCCCTGCATACCCTCGACGCCGACGGCCTGACGCCCCAGGACTATCGGCCGGATACGCTGGTGGCCGCGCATCGCCAGGCCCTCGAGGCGACGAGTCCACCGGAGGCGCGGGTGCGCTTCGAGCTTCGCGCGAGCCAGACCCTGTTGACGGCCCTGCGCCACCTGCAGCGCGGCAAGGTGGACCCCTATCGCATCGATCCGGACTGGGAGGTGCCCATCGCGGCGCCCCCGCTGGACCTTGCCGAGATCTCGCAGTCGGTCGACACCCGGGCGTTCGACCGGGCCTTCGCCGCGGCACGCCCCTCGGCGCCGCCCTACCAGCGCTTGCGAGCGAGCCTTGCGCGCTACCGGCACATCGCCCGACAGGGGGGCTGGCCGATGATGCCGCCCCGCCCGCGGTCGCTGCGCCCGGGGGAGGTCCATGACGATGTGCGGCGGCTGCGCGAGCGCCTGGCGCTGCTGGGGGAGCTGGAGGTGATGGCGGGAGAGCCGTGGTCCGATCCCGCCTCGATGCCGCCCGATCCGCGCCGCTATGACGAGCGTCTGGTCGCGGCCGTGGAGCGCTTCCAGCGCCGCCACCTGCTGGAGGTGGACGGCATCGTCGGGCCCCGCACGCGCTCGGCCCTGAACGTCCCCGTGACCACGCGCATCGACCAGATCCGCGTCAACCTGGAGCGCGCGCGCTGGCTGCTCCACGGCCTGCCGGACTCCTTCGTGCTGGTCGATATCGCGGGCTACCGGATCCGCTACTTCCGCCCGGACGGCGGCGTCTGGCGCTCGCGCATCGTGGTGGGCCGGCCCTATCGCCGCACCCCCTCGCTGCGCTCGCAGATCACCCACCTGACGATCAACCCCACCTGGACGGTGCCGCCGACCATCCTGCGCGAGGACGTGCTGCCCCGGGTTCGTCGCCACCTCGGCTACCTGTGGGAGCAGGACCTGATGGTGCTGAGTCCCTCCGGCCGACGCCTCGACCCGCGGGACGTCGACTGGTGGCGCCCCGGCAACGTCATCCTGCGCCAGCGTGCCGGCCCCCGGAATGCCCTGGGGCGCGTGGTGTTGCGCTTCCCCAACCGGCACCTGGTCTACCTGCACGACACCCCGGCCCAGGGGCTCTTCGAGCGCGAGCAGCGCGCCTTCAGCTCGGGCTGCATCCGCGTGCAGGGGGTGCTAGAGCTCGCCCAGCAGCTCTTCGACGACACCGGCACCGACGCCCGGGTCGGCGCTCTGGTCGCCGCCGGTCGCACCCGCAATATCGACCTGGCGCGTTCCGTGCCGGTCATCCTGCACTACTGGACGGTGCACCCGGACGAGGCGGGCCGGCTGGTCTTCCGCCCCGACATCTACGCGCGTGACGGGGCGCTGCTCGAGGCGTTGGACGCGCCTCTCGCTCCCTAGGTGACCCCTGCCTGTGCGCCTCGAGCCAGCCACCGACGGTCTGACGACCTGGCATCTCGTCTCCTGCGTGGTCGGGCGCAGGTGACACGCCGAGCGGCCAGGGTCACGCCTGGAGCATCACCTCGTCGCCCTCGAGGCGCACCGGCCAGGTGCGCAGGCGGATCGCCTCGTCCTCCAGGCACTGGCCGTCGTCGAGGCGGAAGTGCTGCTTGTAGAGCGGCGAGGCCACCACCGGCTCGCCCCGGGCGTCGCCGACGATGCCGCGGGCGATGACGTTGGCGCCGGAGAAGGGATCGCGATGATCCACGGCGTAGAGCTCGGTGGCGTGGCCAGGCAGGTAGAAGAGGGCCACCTGGGCCGTGCCCTCGGCGGTCTCGATCCAGGCGGCGACGCCGGAGTGGGCCACCAGGTCGGCGCGGGTGCAGAGGGTCTGCCAGGTCGGGGTCATGGTCGGGGCTGCTGCGGTTGCGGTGGTCATGGATATTCCTCGGGAGCGAATGGCCAGGTATCAATGGCGGTCGACTCTCCGGCGACAAGCCACGCGAGGGCGCTATGAACCCATCCCTGGGCGCTACTTTGGCCATCCATGGCCAAAAACCCCTCGCTTAGGCTTGTCCCCGGCGTCGATCCCGCTATCGGAAGCGCGATGCCTTACGCGGGTCTCAACTGGCCGCGCTCTTCGGTGACGATGATGTCCGGGTCGGGGCGCGCATCGTTGACGAAGCTGCGGAAGCGCTTGAGCTTCTCAGGATCGTTGATGGCGCCCGCCCACTCGCACTCGTAGTTGTTGATCACGGTCTGCATCTGGGCCTCGAGCTCCTCGTTGATTCCCAGGCTGTCCTCGAGCACTACGGCCTTGAGGTAGTCGAGGCCGCCCGCCAGGTTCTCGCGCCACACCGAGGTGCGCTGCAGGCGGTCGGCGGTGCGCACGTAGAACATCAGCAGGCGGTCGATGATCGCGATCAGCTGCGCGTCGTCGAGGTCGGTGGCGAAGAGCTCGGCGTGGCGCGGGCGCATGCCGCCGTTGCCGCACACGTAGAGGTTCCAGCCGTGCTCGGTGGCGATCACGCCGATGTCCTTGCTCTGGGCCTCGGCGCATTCGCGGGTGCAGCCGGAGACGGCGAACTTGAGCTTGTGCGGCGAGCGAAGGCCCTTGTAGCGATGCTCGAGCCGGATCGCCATGCCCACGCTGTCGGCCACCCCGTAGCGGCACCAGGTGCTGCCGACGCAGGACTTCACGGTGCGCAGCGACTTGCCGTAGGCGTGGCCGGTCTCGAAGCCGGCCGCGATCAGCTCGCCCCAGATGTCGGGCAGGTCCTCCAGGCGGGCGCCGAACAGGTCGATGCGCTGGCCGCCGGTGACCTTGGTGTAGAGCCCGTATTCTTGCGCCACCTGGCCCAGCACCACCAGCTTGTCCGGGGTGATCTCGCCGCCCGGCACCCGCGGCACCACCGAGTAGGTGCCGTTCTTCTGCATGTTGGCCATGAAGGTGTCGTTGGTGTCCTGCAGCGGGATGTGCGCGGCGTCGGTGATCGGCTCGTTGAAGCAGGAGGCCAAGATCGAGGCCACCGCCGGCTTGCAGATATCGCAGCCCAGGCGATGGTCGTGGGAAGCGCCATGCTTGTCGATCAGCTCGCCGAAGGTCCGGATGCCCTCGACCCGCACGATGTCGTAGAGCTCCTGGCGGGTGTGGGCGAAGTGTTCGCAGATCGAGGTGTCGACCTCCACGCCGCGGGCCTCGAGCTCGTGGTCGACCACGTTCTTGAGCAGCGCCGCGCAGCCGCCGCAGCCGGTGCTGGCCTTGGTCTCGGCCTTGACCGCGCCGAGGTCCATGGCGCCGGCGTCGAGGCTTTCGCAGATCGCGGCCTTGGTGACGTTGTGGCACGAGCAGATGGTGGCGTCGTCGGGCAGGGCGTCGGCGCCGAGCGTCGGCGCGCCCTCGGAGGACGGCACGATCAGCGCCGCCGGATCCTCCGGCAGCTCCAGGCCATTGCTGTAGTACTGCATCAGAGTGTCGTAGGCGTCGTTGTTGCCCACCAGCATGGCGCCGAGCAGCTTCCTGCCGTCGCCGGAGACCACCAGCTTGCGGTATTCCTGCTTGAGCTCGTCGAGGTAGCGGAAGGTCCGGGCGCCGGGGCTGCGGCTGCCGTGGGCGTCGCCGATGGCGCCCACGTCGACGCCGAGCAGCTTGAGCTTGGTGCTCATGTCGGCGCCGTCGAAGGTCAGCTCGCCGCCCAGCAGGGTGTCGGCGGCGGCCTTGGCCATCTGGTAGCCGGGGGCCACCAGGCCGAAGATGCTGTTCTGCCACAGCGCCACCTCGCCGACGGCGAGGATCGCCGGGTCGCTGGTCAGGCAGCGGTCGTCGATCACCACGCCGCCGCGCTCGCCGATCTCCAGCGCGCAGTCGCGGGCCAGCTGGTCGCGGGGGCGGATGCCGGCGGAGAACACGATCAGGTCGGTCTCCAGCACCTTGTCGTCCTGGAACACCATGCGGTGGCGGCTGGCCTGGCCGTCCTCGATGTGCTGGGTGGCGCGGTCGGTGAGCACCTGCACGCCCAGCGCCTCGATCTTCTCGCGCAGCAGCTCGCCGCCCTCGGCGTCGACCTGCATCGGCATCAGCCGGGGGGCGAACTCGACCACGGCGGTGTCGAGATCCAGGCCGCGCAGGGCGTTGGCCGCTTCCAGGCCCAGCAGGCCGCCGCCGACCACCACGCCGGTGGTGGCGTCCACGGCCGCCGCGCGGATGGCGTCGAGATCGTCCAGGGTGCGATAGACCAGGCAGTGGTCGCGCTCGTGGCCGGGAATCGGCGGCACGAAGGGGAAGGAGCCGGTGGCCAGCACCAGCCGCGCATAGGGATAGCGGCCCCGCTCGGTGATCACCTCGCTGGCGTCGCGATCGATGGCGGTGACCTCCTCGGCGAGGCGCAGCTCGATGCCGTGCTCGGCGTAGAAGTCGGCGTCGCACAGGGCCAGGGACTGGGCGTCCCGGCCGGCGAAGTACTCGGACAGGTGAACGCGGTCGTAGGCGCGGTGGCGCTCCTCGCCGAACACCGTGATGCGGTAGTGCTCGGTGGCGCCGCGTTCGATCAGCTGCTCGACCAGATGATGGCCGACCATGCCGTTGCCGATGATGATCAGCGGGGGAGTTGCTTGGCTGGGCGTGTTCATGCGGCTTCCTCCTGCGGGGAGCGGTCCTGGGCGTGGGGCGTGGCGGGATTCGGTGCTTCGGCCTTCGTGGCGTCGAGCAGGGCCCTGGCATCGGCCGGGCCGAACAGCAGCGCCTGACGGCAGGCGTCGAGATGGCGGCCGGACAGCGCCTCGGCGAAGTACCAGGGGCCGGCGGCGGTATCGCCGTAGAGCACGGCGCCCTCGAGGCGGCCGTCGCGCAGCAGCAGCCGGCGATAGTCGCCGTGTTCGGGGTCGTGGTAGGTCAGCACCTCGTGGTCGACGTCGGGCTCGATGGGGCCGAAGGCGTACAGCGAGATGCCGCTGACCTTGAGCTTGGTCGCGGTGGGCGCTTCCACGTAGCCCTCGACGTCCTCGCCGGCCAGCCGGGCGGCCAGCACCTCGACCTGGCGCCAGATCGGCTCGACCAGGCCATAGGTGCGGCCCTCGAACTCGCAGCATTCGCCCAGGGCGTGGATGGCCGGGTCGCTGCTGGTCAGGCGGTCGTCGACGCCGATGCCGCGGTGGACCTCGAGGCCGGCCCGGCGACCCAGTTCGACGCTGGGCGCGATGCCGATGGCCAGCACCACGCAGTCCGCGGGCAGCCGGCGGCCGTCGGCCAGGCGCACGGCGCAGACGCGGCCCCGGCCGTCGTCCTCCAGGCGTTCCAGGTCGGCGCCGGTGACGATCTCGAGCCCGCGGCCCTCGAGCTCGGCCTGGAGCAGGCCGGCGGCGGTGGCGTCGAGCTGGCGGTTCATCAGCCGCGAGGCACGCTGGAGCACGCTCACCGACATACCGGCACGCGCTCTTTTGCGTAGCCCCTCGGCGGCCTCCAGGCCCAGCAGGCCGCCGCCGATCACCACCGCGCGGCCGCCGCGCTCGGCGGCGCGGGTCAGGGCGGCGGCGTCGTCCAGATCGCGGAAGGCGTGCACGCCGTCGAGTTCGAGGCCGTCGACCGGCGGCAGGGCGGGGGTGGAGCCGGTGGCCAGCACTAGGCGATCGTAGGCGATCTCGCGGCCGCCGACGGTGGTCAGGCGGCGGGCGGCGCGATCGATGCGCTCGACCCGTTCGCCGAGCACCAGCTCGACGCCGCGCTCGGCGTACCAGTCGGCGTCGCGCAGGGTCAGCGCCTCGCGTTCCATCTCGCCGGCCAGCAGCGGCGACAGCAGGATGCGGTTGTAGGCGGGGCAGGCCTCCGCGCCGATCAGGGTGATGCGGCGCGGCGCGCCCTCGCGCTGGACCAGCGCCTCGACCAGTCGCTGGCCGGCCATGCCGTTGCCGACGATCACCAGGTGATCGACGGGCGCCGCGGGCGATGGCATGGGGCCATCGGGCAAGGCGACGGTTGTCGGGTCATCGGGACTCATCTCGGATTCCCTCCATAAACGCAGAAGACGCCTCGACGCTCCCCGGCATTGGGGAGCGTGGAGACGTCTTCGTCTGGACTTCGAGGTGCGATCGCCGTTGACCGCCGAAGGGCCGGGCCCTCCGTTCTCGCCTGTTCCTATCAAGGTTCGGGCCAGGACAGGGTGAAAGTCAGAAAACTCAGAAAGTTAAATAATCATCGCCGGGCGATGACCGCCGCCGGGGCGGCCCCTGACGGCGCCGTCATGCACGCTCCTGGTGCGTCGCGGCATCGAAATGCACGGGGCTGTAGCAGGCCTCGACCACGCCGCGCCGGAGGGGGACGTCGAGCTGGCGGGCCAGGTGGTCCACGACCCTTGCCATCTCGCCGACCTCCGGGCGCAGCCCGGTGAGTCGCTGTGCCACCGGCGGCTCGCCCAGCGGCAGCGTCGACAGATGCTCCAGGGCGCGATCCAGATAGGGCGGCAGGGCCAGCCAGCCCCGGGCCTGGCGGCGGTGCTCGGGCGCCTCGGCCAGCCAGTCGGCGGCGGCGACCAGGGCGCGGATCATGGCCGCGAGGGTGGCGGGGTGGCGCCCGGCCCAGTCGCGGGTCACGCCGAGCATCTTCTCGGGATGGTCGGGCCACAGCTGGGCGCCGGTGGCGACGACATGCCCGCCGCCGCGCTGGGCGGCCTGGCTGCCCCAGGGCTCGCCGACGCAGAAGCCGTCGATGCGCCCCTGCTCGAGGGCCTCGACCATGCGCGACGGCGGCAGGGCGACCAGCTCGACGTCGCGATCGGGGTCGAGGCCGCCCAGGGTCAGCCAGTCGCGCAGCTGGTAGTGGTGGCCGGAAAAGGGATGGACCATGGCCAGCCGCGGACGTGGCGCGCCGCGCCGGCGCAGCCGCTCGGCGAAGTCGCGGGCGTTGACGGCTGGGTCCCGGCCGCCGGGCGAGCCGTCGAGGGGCGTCGCCATGCCTTCCGCCCAGTAGGACGACAGCACCAGGGTATTGCCGTTGCGGCCGAGCACCAGCGGCGCCAGGACGTCGCAGGGCGGCCCGGAGGCGCCGAGGCTCATGGCCAGCGGCAGCGGGGCCAGCAGCTGGGCGCCGTCGAGCATGCCGGCGGCCAGCTTGTCGCGCAGGGTCGACCAGGCGCTCTCCCGCGACAGCGTGACGTCGAGCCCTGAGGCGGCGAAGAAGCCGCCTTCCCGAGCGACGATCGGCAGGGCGGCGTCCAGCAGCGGGACGATGCCCAGGGTCAGTCGGGGACGCTCGGGGGCATGGGGCATGCTCATAGGCCTTTCTCCAGTCCTTCGAGGATATCGATCACGTTGCCGGCCACCTCGCCGATGCGCTGGCCGCGGTCCATGGCCAGCTTGCGCAGCGTCTGGTAGGCCTGGGGCTCGTCGCAGTCCTGGTGCTTCATCAGCATGCCCTTGGCCTTCTCGATGCGCTTGCGGTCGGCGAGCTGGGTGCGGGTGCGGTCGAGCTCCTGGCGCATCGACTGGAAGGCGTCGAAGCGGGCCACGGCGACCTCGAGGATCGCCCGGACCCGGGTCGGCACCAGGCCGTCGACCACGTAGGCGCTGACGCCGGCCTTGAGGGCGGCCTGCATGGAGTCAGGGTCGTGCTGGTCGGCGAAGAACACCACCGGCCGCGGGTTCTCCCGGTTCAGCTGCGACATGCTGTCGAGGGTGTCGCGGTCGGGGGATTCCATGTCGATGATGACCACGTCGGGCGCGTGTCGCTCGACCATGTCGTTGAGGCTGGCCGGGCTCTGCAGGTGGCAGATCACTTCGTGCCCCTCCTGGCCGAGGGCCTCCTCGACCATGGCGGCGCGCACGCTCTCGTCGTCGACCAGCAGGATTCGCAAGGGCTGGGGCATGGCATAGGGCTCGTGATGGGGAAACGGTCAGGCCCTGTTCATGCAAGAGCCATTCCAGCCGCATCGGCGCCGAGCGTCGGTGGTGCATCGGTCGCCGGCGCCGTCCTTTTGCACCACGAAGGAGCGGAGCGGGGCAAAAAATGCCGCCGGCTGGTGCGGGCAAGATCGCCGAGACGGCCGCGATGGCTTGAGTGCCGACGCTTTCCTTCCGCCTGGCATGCCGTTTGCTTTTCTCATGGAAAGACATTCCCGAGTCGCCACGGCGGCGACTCACGGCAACGACGCCCACCCCCGTGCCCACCCGGCATGGCGGTGGGCGTCGTCGTGTCGGGACCATGATCGAGGAGAGCAGCATGCAACAGGCGCGCACCACCTGCCCCTACTGCGGCGTCGGCTGCGGCGTCACGGCCGACATCGAGGACGGGCATATCACCGGCGTGGAGGGCGACGGCGACCACCCGGCCAACTACGGGCGGCTGTGCGTCAAGGGCTCGGCGCTGGCCGAGACCCTGGGCGATCACGGCCGCCTGACCCGGCCCCGGGTCGACGGCGTCGAGGTCGACTGGGACACCGCCCTCGAGGCGGTGGCCGGCCGCCTCCAGGCCACCCGCGAGCGCGCCGGCGATCACGCCGTGGCGGCCTACCTGTCCGGCCAGCTGCTGACCGAGGACTATTACGTCGCCAACAAGCTGTTCAAGGGCTTTCTCGGCACGCCGCATCTGGATACCAACTCGCGGCTGTGCATGGCCTCGGCGGTGGCCGCCTACAAGCGCTCGCTGGGCGCCGACGCCGTGCCGTGCAGCTACGAGGACCTGGAGGAGGCCGAGCTGGTGGTGCTGGTGGGGTCCAACCTGGCCTGGAACCATCCGGTGCTCTATCAACGCCTGCGCACCGCCAAGAGTCGCAATCCGCTGATGCGGGTGGTGGTGATCGACCCGCGGGTCACCGACAGCTGCGAGATCGCCGACCTGTACCTGGGGCTCAGGCCCGGCAGCGACGCCCGGCTGTTCACCGGCCTGCTGGCCTGGATGGCCGACAAGGGCCGGCTCGACGACGTCTATCTGGGCAAGCATACCGACGGGCTCGACGCGGCCCTGGCCGCGGCCCGCGAGGACGACGTGTCCATCGCGGCCATCGCCGCCGACTGCGACGTCGACGCCGAGCGGCTGGAGACCTTCTTCTACTGGTTCGCCAGCCAGCTGCACGTGGTGACCCTCTACTCCCAGGGCATCAACCAGTCGTCCAGCGGCACCGACAAGTGCCAGGCGATCATCAACTGCCACCTGGCCGGCGGCAAGATCGGCCTGCCCGGCGCCGGGCCGTTCTCGATCACCGGCCAGCCCAACGCCATGGGCGGCCGCGAGGTGGGCGGGCTGGCCAACCAGCTCGCCGCCCACATGGACTACGACTCCCCCGGCGCGCGCGACCGCGTGACGCGCTTCTGGGCCACCGACCACCTGACGCCGACCCTGCCCGAGGCGCCTGGGCACAAGGCGGTGGCGCTGTTCGAGGCCATCGAGCGCGGCGAGATCCAGGCGCTGTGGGTGATGGCCACCAATCCCGCGGTCAGCCTGCCCGACGCCAATCGGGTGCGGGCGGCGCTCGAGACGTGCCCGCTGGTGATCGTCTCCGAATGCATGGCCGACACCGACCTGCTGCCCTACGCCGATATCGTGCTGCCGGCCTCGTCGTGGTCGGAGAAGGACGGCACCGTGACCAACTCCGAGCGTCGGATCTCGCGCCAGCGCGGGATGCTGCCGCCGCCGGGCGAGGCGCGCCACGACTGGTGGATTGTCTGCGAGGCGGCGCGCCGGCTGGGTTTCGGCGAGGCCTTCGACTACGGCCATCCCGGCGAGATCTTCGCCGAGCACGCCCGGCTCTCCGGCTTCGAGAACGCCCCCGGGCAGCCGGGCCACGAGGCGCGGCCGTTCGACATCTCGGCGCTGGCGGGGCTCGACCGCGCCGGCTACGACGCCCTGGCGCCGATCCAGTGGCCGGTGACCGCCGAGGCCCCCCGCGGCACCGCGCGGCTGTTCGAGGACGGTCGCTTCGCCACCGCGGACGGCCGGGCCCGGCTGCTGCCGGTGCGTCCGCGCGGCCCCGAACAGGCGCTCAGCGCCGCGCGTCCGCTGCGCCTCAACACCGGCCGGGTGCGCGACCAGTGGCACACCATGACCCGCACCGCCCGGGCGCCGCGGCTGATGAATCACCGCGCCGAGCCCTTCATCGAGATCACCCCCGAGGACGCCGCCGCCTTCGGCGTCGGCGACCAGCAGCTGGCGCGGCTGACCGGCGCAGGCGGCGAGTACCGCGCCCGGGTGCGGCTGACTAAGGGCCAGCGCCGCGGCGAGGCCTTCGTGCCGATGCACTGGACCGACCGCTTCACCGGCGCGGCGCGCACCGGCGGCCTGCTCGCCGCCCATCTCGACCCGATCTCCGGCCAGCCCGAAGCCAAGCACGGCGCGGTGAGCCTGGCGCCGCTGGCGGTGGGCTGGGAGGCGACCCTGCTGATCGCCCCGGGCGAAGCCGGCGACTTCGAGGGGCGCGACGACGGCGCCTACTGGGCGCGCATCCCGCTGGACCACTGCCAGCGCTGGCAGCTGGCCGGCGGCGAGCCGGACGATGCGCCGCGCGACTGGCTGGCCTGGGTGCGGCAGTGGCTGCCCACGGCGCCGAGCCTGTGGAGCGATGACCCGGCCGGCGGTCGGCTGCGCGCCGCGGGGCTCGAGAACGGCCGGCTGCGCTGGTGGCTGATGGTGGCGCCGCCCGCCGAGCTGCCGGGGCTTTCCTGGCTCGATGCGCGCTTCGCCGAGGCGACGCTCGAGGGCGACGTGCGTCGCCGGCTGCTGGCCGGCTGCGACGCCGGCGAGGCCGATGCCGGCCCGCTGGTGTGCAGCTGCCATCAGGTGGGCCAGACGACCATCGTCGAGGCCATCCGCGCCGGCGACGCCAGCGTCGAGGCGCTGGGCGCACGGCTCGCCTGCGGCACCCAGTGCGGCAGCTGCATTCCCGAGCTCAAGTCGCTGGTCGAGGAGCATGCTCCGGACACCGTCGACGCCGGCGCCGATGCCCAGGCGCTCGATTCCACGACACAAGAGGAGAGTGGCCATGCGCGCTCCGAGCAAGCCAAGATCCCCGTTCGCGTCGCCTGATGCCCTGCGCCGCGGTTTCTCTGCCCTGGCCCGGCTGGGCTCGGCCAGGCTGGGCCTGTCGCCGCGTGGGAGGGCCGGTCGCGTCGGCGAAGCGGACGATGACGCCGCGCGGGTCTCGCGGCGCGGCGAGTGTCGCCCCGGGCGGGTCCATCTGGTCGGCGCCGGCAGCGGCGACGTCGAGCTGCTGACGCTGAAGGCCGCGCGGCTGCTGGCCCAGGCCGATGCCGTGGTCTATGACCGGCTGGTCGGCGAGGAGGTGCTGGCGCTGATCCCCGCCGGCCGCGAGCGCTACTACGTCGGCAAGGCCAGCGGCCACCACAGCGTGCCCCAGGACGAGATCGGCGCGCTGCTGGTGACGCTGGCGAGGCAGGGCAAGTCGGTGGTGCGTCTCAAGGGCGGCGACCCCGGCGTGTTCGGCCGCATGGGCGAGGAGCTCGCGGCCCTGGCCGAGGCCGACGTCCCGGCGGAGATCGTGCCCGG
Organism: Halomonas sp. THAF5a; assembly: GCF_009363755.1. Lineage (NCBI taxonomy): Bacteria > Pseudomonadati > Pseudomonadota > Gammaproteobacteria > Oceanospirillales > Halomonadaceae > Halomonas > Halomonas sp. THAF5a. The sequence goes on from NZ_CP045417.1 coordinate 837,260, forward strand.
CATCACCGCCGCCTCGGCGGCCTGCGCCTCGATGGGCATTCCGCTCACCGACCGCGCCCACGCCCAGCAGCTGCGCTTCGTCACTGCGCAGCTGTGCCGCGAGGGCGGCGCGCCGGATTGGCAGGCGCTGGCCCGCCGCGACGAGACCCTGGTGTTCTACATGGGGCTGGCCAAGGTCGAGGCGATCTGTGCCGGGCTTCGTGGCGCCGGTCTGCCCGACGACTGGCCGATCATGCTGGTGGCCAACGCCAGCCTGCCCGAGCAGGCCGCCTTGACCGGCACCCTGGCGGACATGCCGGCGCGCCTCGCCGAGACGCCGCTGCCGTCGCCCTGCCTGATCGTGGTGGGCAGCGTGGTGCGCATGGTCGAGGCCCACCCGGCGGCCATGGCGCGGTCTGAGGCCGGCCCATCCCGGGCGTGACGTTGGCGGCCTTGCCCGGTCAGTCGTTATCGTTGAGGGTGGCGTCCAGAGTCAGCAGCGCCGCCTGCCAGGAGGCGGCATCGGCGGCGGCATCGTAGGCCAGGGGCAGGTCGTGCTGGGCGGCGAAGGCATCGGCCTCGGGGTTCGTGAAGCCGTGACTGGCCCCCGGATAGTTCGTCACCATGACGTCGGCGCCCTGGGCCTTGAGCGCCCCGGCCATCGCCACCAGGTCGTCGCGCGCCACGAAGCCGTCCTCGGCGCCATTATGGATGCGCACGCTGCCCTCGAAGGCCTGGGGCATGTTCACGGCCACCGTCGGCACCCCGTGAAAGCTGATCGCGGCCTCGAGCGGCATGCCGGAGAGCGCCATGTTCATCACCACGCTGCCGCCGAAACAGTAGCCGATCGCCGCCATGCCGCCATCGGCCACCGCCGGATGCTCCCCCAGCCTGGCCATCGCGGCCTCGAGCCTGGCGCGTGCCGCCGGCCAGTCCTGCATCACTCGGCTGGAGAACTCCTTGGCCTCGGCGGGGTGTCCCGCCAGCTTGCCATCGCCGTACATGTCAACGGCCAGGGCCACGAAGCCGAGTGCTGCGAGCTGATCGGCCCGCGCCCGGGCATAGCCGTCCAGTCCCCACCATTCGTGCACCACCAGGACCGCCGGCTGTGGCTGGTCGATGCTGGCATTGCGTGCCAGGTAGCCCTGATAGGTGGTGCCGCCGGTGGCATACTCGAAGACCTCTCCGACCACGCGGGGCCCGGACTGCAGGGCGACCTGCTCCGCCTTGGGCGAGGAGGCGGGCTCGTTCTGGGCCTGAACGCCGATTGCGCCCGTGAACAGGCATGTGCCCAGGCATGCCAGGGTGAATAGGTGTCGCATCAGGGGGTCTCCTTGCCTGTGATCGGGGTCGTCCTCGACATCCGTCGCCTTCGCTCATACCTGCGTTCTTACCATAGCCAGCCCGGAGGTCGAGCGTCACGCGTTTTGTCGCCAAGAGGTGTCGGTGGTTTCCCGGGCGGCGCGCGCCCGCCAGCGCAAACGCCATCGCCGCGGTGAGGCGGCGATGGCGTGGCGAGGGAAGTGGGGCGTCCCTGCCCCCGGAGCGCTGGCTCAGCGCAGCGACAGGGCCGCCGAGGGCGCCGCCCCGGCGGCGTCCTGGTAGGCGGCGTTCTCCTCGGCCTCGACCGCGGGGGAGAAGCGCACCACCAGGGCGCACAGCGAGGCGATGATGACCGCGATGCCGAGATAGAACAGGCCTTCCTGGTAGGTCAGGGCCTCGGAGCGGAACAGGAAGCCCGCCGCTACGGCCCCGGCGTTGCCCCCGGCGCCGACGATGCCGGCCACCGCGCCCAGCGCCTTCTTGTTGACGAAGGGCACCACGCCGAAGGTGGCGCCTTCGGCCATCTGCACGAAGAGGCTGAACACCAGCATGATGCCGATGGCGAGCGCCAGCACCTGCATCTGGGAGAAGAACAGCAGCGCGATGCCCTCGCAGAGCATGGCGATGAACAGCCAGCGCACCCGGCCCTTGAGGCCGGCGTTGCGGGCGAATAGATCGGAGAAGACGCCGCCCAGGGTGCGGGCGAAGAGGTTCATCAGGCCGAACAGGCCGGCAATCAGGCCGGCGGTGGCCAGCGTCAGGTCGAAGTTGTCGAAGAAGTAGATGGCGGCGATATTGTGGAGGGTCAGCTCGACGCCGAAGCAGGCGGCATAGACCACGAACAGCGCCCAGACGCGGATGTCCTTGGCGGCGGTGGCGAAGCTCGCGGCCATGCCGTGCTCGCCATTGGCCTCGGGCAGCTCGCCGCGGGCCCGTAGCTCGTCGAAGTTGCCGTTGGGGGCGTCCTGGGTAAACAGGTAGTAGGCGATGCCGGTGAGGAACAGCACCACGCCGGGCACCACCATGGCTAGGCGCCAGCCGAGGGTTTCGCTCACGCCGAGCATCAGGATGCCGGAGAAGATCAGGGGCATCAGGATCTGGGTGGTGCCGCCGCCGAGGTTGCCCCAGCCGGCCGAGGTGGCATTGGCGGTGCCCACCACGTTGGGCGCAAACATCACCGAGGTGTGGTACTGGGTGATGACGAAGGAGGCGCCGATGGCCCCGATGGCCAGGCGTGCCAGGAAGAAGGACTCGAAGCTGTCGGCGAAGCCGATGCACATCACCGGCACCGAGCCCAGGCACAGCAGCCAGGTATAGGCGCGGCGCGGGCCGATCTTGTCGCACAGCACCCCGATGGCCAGGCGCACGATCACGGTGATGGCCACCGAGGCGATGATGGTGTTGCCGATCTGGGTCTTGGTCAGGCCGAGGTCGTCTCGCACCACCGCCATCAGGGGGGCGATACCGAACCAGCCGAAGAAGCAGATGTGGAAGGCGAACCAGGAGAAGTGGAAGGCGCGCATCTGCGGCGTCTTGCCGTTGAACAGACGTATCCTGTTGGCCTTGTTTTGGATTTCCATGGGGCATACCTCGTCGAATGACGTTCGAACACACGATCTCTTGGGCCTTCGCCGTTGAAGGTCGGGTCCGACGCACTCGTACCCCGGGGGCCTGGTCTACGTCTGGCACTCTCTGTCATTGACTATGCATAAGCAGGGCCATGCCAGGAAGATGTCTTCTTTTTCAGTTCTTTGAGGACTTCTTGGGCGATGGGCGAGCCGGCATGGAGCGCGAAATGGTGCATGTCAGCCGGCTCTGCCGGGTCCCTGCCCCGGCGTGGTGCCTCTTCGCATGGAGGCGCGGCGGTCCCAGCCGAGGGGGAGGAGGCGGGCGCCGGTACTGCGAAAGGCCAGGCAGGCTCCCGGTGCGCCAGGGCTCGAGGGGGCTTTCCCTGGTCGCCTGTCACGCGTAGCCCTTCGCCTGCAGGCGGAACAGCCGCGCGTAGCGGCCGCCCTCGGCCATCAGGCTCGCATGGTCGCCCTGTTCGAGGATCTCGCCGCCGTCGATCACCAGGATCCAGTCGGCGGCACGGACCGTCGAGAAGCGGTGGGAGATCAGCAGGGTCATGCGGTCGCGGCTGTGCTCGCGGAAGTCGGCATAGACGGCGGCCTCCGCCGCGGCGTCCATGGCCGCGGTGGGCTCGTCGAGCACCAGGATGTCGGCGCCCTCGCGCATGTAGGCCCGGGAGAGGGCGATCTTCTGCCACTGGCCGCCGGAGAGCTCCTGGCCGCCCTTGAACCAGCGGCCCAGTTGGGTGTGGTAGCCGCCCGGCATCTCGGCGATGAAGGCGTCGGCCAGGCCGCGGCGCGCCGCCTCCTGCCAGCGTGCCTCGTCGCCGAAGGCCTCGACGTCCCCGGCGCCGAGGTTCTCGCCCACCTTCATCTGGTAGCGCACGAAGTCCTGGAAGATCACCCCGATGCGCCTGCGCAGCGTGGCGATCTCCCAGTCGCGCAGGTCGCTGCCGTCGAGCAGGATGCGCCCCTCGGTCGGCTCGTAGAGCCGGGTCAGCAGCTTGATCAGGGTGGTCTTGCCCGAGCCGTTGGCGCCCACCAGGGCGAGGCTCTCGCCCGGCTGCAGGTGCAGCGAGACCCCTGCGAGCGCCGGCGTCGTGCTGCCCGGATAGGTGAAGCCCACGCCCTCGAAGCGGATGCCGTCGCCCGGCCGCGCGCCCTCGGTCAGGGTGCCGCCCTCGGTGGGCACCGGCTGCTCGAGGTACTCGTAGAGGTTCGAGAGGTAGAGGTTGTCCTCGTACATGCCGCCGATCGCCGTGAGGCTCGCCGAGAGCGCCGCCTGGCCCTGCTTGAAGACCATCAGGTACATGGTCATCTCGCCCAGGGTCAGCGCGCCGGTCACGGTCTCCACCACGACCCAGGCGTAGGCGCCATAGAAGGCGAGGGTGCCCAGCAGGCCGAGCAGGAAGCCCCAGGTCTCCCGGCGGAGGGTCAGGCGTCGGTCCTCGTCGTAGAGGGTGTCAAAGATCGTCCGGTAGCGATCCAGCAGCAGCGGCTCCAGGCCGAACAGCTTGACCTCCTTGATGCTGTCCTCCCGGGCCAGCACCGTCTCCAGGTACATCTGCATGCGGGTCTGGGGGGAGCGCCAGCGGAACAGCCGGAAGGCGTCCCCCGAGAACTTGGCCTCCGAGACGAACACCGGCAGGGCGCCGATCACCAGCACCAGGATCGCCCAGGGCGAGAACTGCACCAGCAGCACCCCGAAGCTCGCCAGCGAGATGGCGTTCTGGGCCAGGCCGAAGGTCTTGTTGACCAGGCCCAGCGGGCGCGTCGAGGCCTCGCGGCGGGCGCGGGTCAGCTTGTCGTAGAACTCGGAGTCCTCGAACTGCGCGAGCGACAGGGTGCCGGCCTTCTCGAGGATCATCACGTTGACCTTCTGGCCGAGCAGGGCGCGCAGCAGCGACTGCTGGGCGGCCAGGCCGCGCTGGGCCAGGGCGATGGTGGCGATCACCCCGGCCTCCGCCAGCACGTAGCGCAGCACTCCCCACCACTCGACGCGGCCGGTCTCGCGATGCAGCGCCATCGCCGCGACCACGGCGTCGACGATCAGCTGGCCGATCCAGGCCGCCACCGCCGGCAGCACGCCGGCGACCAGGGTGCAGAGCGCGAGCCCCAGGGTCAGCGGCCGCGAGGTCTGCCAGACCAGCGCCAGGGCGCGATGGCTGTAGCGAAAGACGCCGAGGAAGCTGGCGAGCATGCCGCCCGGGCGCGGCGCGGAGGAGGCGGGTGCATGAGGTGAGGACAAGCGCGTGGCTCCTGGCAGTGGAAGGGGTGGGGGCGTCAGACCAGCGGCGAGACCCGCCGGGGCTCTTCCTCGAGCAGCGCGGCCAGCCGGCATAGCCCCTCGTCGAGCCGGTCGCGCTCCGCGGGCGGCGTCACGCAGATCCTCACCGCCTGGGGGGCGGGCTGGCTGCCCACGCAGAAGGGATCGGCGCCGAGCAGGGTGACGCCGCGCTCGGCGGCGCGCGCCACCACATCCACCGCCCGCCACGGCTCGGGCAGGCGCAGCCAGGCGTGGAAGCCGCAGGGGTGGGCGATGATCTCATGGCCTTCAAGGCGCTGGGCGAGCAGGTGCTGGCGCGCGGCCACCTCCTGCCACTGCCACGCGATCAGGGTATCGGCCTCGTCGCCGGTCAGCCAGTCGACGGCGGCGTGGGTCATCAGCGCCGGCATCGCCCAGCACTGGGCACGTAGGGCGGCGGTGAGGCGCGGCATCAGGTTGCTCGGCGCCCGCAAGGCGCCCAGGCGCAGCCCCCCGGCGAGCAGCTTGGAGACGCTGAAGATGTAGAGCGCGCGCTCCGGGGCCAGCCGATAGAAGGGCGTGCCGCGGGTCGCGGCGGTAACGAACTGCACGCCGTCCTCGAGCAGCAGCAGGTCATGGCGCCGGGCCACCTCGACGATCGCCTGGCGCCGCGCCTCGCCCATCCGCGCGCCGGTGGGGTTGTTGTGCTCGGGCATGACGTAGAGCAGGCGGATGCGCTGCTGCTGGCAGAGCCGTTCCAGCGCCTCGGGCCGGATGCCCTCGTCGTCCATCGGCACCGCCACGTGCTTGAGGCCCAGCTGGCGGCCGGTGGCGATCATGCCGGGGTAGGTGAGGGCCGCCGAGGCGACCGCCTCGCCGGGCTGCACCAGCGCCTGCAGCGCCAGGAAGTCGGCATGCTGGCCGCCGGCGGTGAGGATCAGCTCCTCGGCCGACATCGGCAGGCCCTGGCGGGTCAGCCAGTCGGCCAGCGCCTCGCGGCAGGCCGGGCTGCCCTGCTCGGAGGGGTAGGCCAGGGCGGCCTCGACGGCGGACGGAGAGTGGCTGAGCCGCGACAGCACCCCGGCGAGCTGCTCGGCCCGCCAGGGGTGGGGGATCGGCACGCTCAGCGAGAGGTCGATGCTGCCCGCCTCCGCCCGGGAGAGGTGGTGGAAGCGGGGCGCCTCGGGGGAGGCCGAGCGTACCCGGGTGCCACTGCCGACCCGGGCCTCGACCAGGCCGCGGCGCTCGGCCTCACGGTAGGCGCGGGTGATGGTGCCGACGGTCACCTTGAGCGCATCGGCCAGCAGGCGCTGGGGCGGCAGGCGCTCGCCGGGGGCGAGGGTGCCGGCAGCGATGTCGGCAGCCAGCTGGTCGACCAGCGCCTGGTAGCGCGGGGTGTCGGCGCCCTCGAGGTCGGGCAGCCAGCGGCAGCGCGCGCGGGCCTGGGCCTGGATGTCCATGGGCGACTCTCCAGCGGATGACGATAGCGGCATGCGCACGGCCTTCGCCGCATGACCGGGCGCGGGCAATGTCTGGGTGACAAAGCGCTCCTTGAACGGCGATGCGGACGACGCATACTGGGATTGTGCGCGCAATTCCCGCCTCTGTCAGGCGGTTTGCGTGAAATTGTACCCCTGCAATCGTCGTTCCTCGCCCCGCCTCGACGCGCTCCCCGAACCCAAGGAGTCCCCATGACCCTCCCGCTGCCCGAGCTGCTTGCCCTGGTCGGCCCGATGATCCTGTTCGCGATCAGCATGTCCGCCACGCCCGGTCCCAACAACATGATGCTGACCGCCTCGGGCGCCAACTTCGGCTTCCTGCGCACCCTGCCGCACATGCTCGGCATCTCGATCGGCGTGATGGGGCTGATGGGCGCCGTGGCGCTGGGGCTCGGTGCGCTGTTCGAGCAGTGGCCGCCGCTGCAGCAGGGGCTGAAGCTCGTCGGCAGCGCCTACCTGCTGTGGCTGGCCTACCGGATCGCTACGGCGCCGCCGCCGAGCGGCGAGGGCGCCGATGCCCGGGCGCGGCCGCTGACCTTCTGGCAGGCCGCGGCCTTCCAGTTCGCCAATCCCAAGGCCTGGGTGATGGCGATCTCGGGGATCGCCTCCTTCACGCTCTCCGGCGATGCCTTCCTGGCCTCGGCGGTGGTGGTGATTGCGGTGATGGGCATGACCAACCTGCCGTCGATCGCGCTCTGGGCGGGCTTCGGGGTGGCCGTCGGCCGCCTGATGACCACCCGGCGCCACTGGCGGATCTTCAACGCCGTGATGGGCCTTCTGACCGCGGCCTGCGTGGTGATGATCCTCGGCTGAACCGGCTCCAGACGACCGCGCCCCGCACGAGGCGGGGCGCGGGGGCGTCGATGGCGAGGGGCGATCAGCCCTCGTCGTCATCCTCGGCCGACGGCTCGGTACTCGCCACCACGGCGCCGGTCTCGCCGCTCGCCAGTGCCGCCAGCATCGGCTCGGCCTGGCGCTGGAAGGCCACCAGGCGCTCGCCCTCGAGGCTCTGGTTGTCCGGCAGGGCGACCTTCATGGCGTTCACCTGTCGGTTGTTGACCAGGACCTCGTAGTGCAGGTGCGGTCCGGTGCTGCGGCCGGTGTTGCCGGAGAGGGCGATGCGCTCGCCCATGGTGACGCGCTGGCCGTTGCTGACCATCGGCCGGGAGAGGTGCAGATAGCGGGTCTTGTAGCCGTTGTCGTGGCGGATCACCACATAGCGGCCCGCCGCCGGATGGTGGCCCACCTTCTCGACGCGGCCGTCCGCCGGGGCGTGCACCGCGGTGCCGATCGGCATGGCGAAATCGGTGCCCTTGTGGGGGCTGATGCGGCCCGTGACCGGATGCAGGCGCCTGGGATTGAAGTGCGAGCTCAGCCGGTAGCGGCCCTCGAAGGGGTAGCGGTTGAAGGCCGGGTCGAGGCTGTCGCCCTCCGGGGTGTAGAAGCGGTTGTCGTCCGGGTTGCGCACCACGGTGAGGTTCATGCGCGCGCCCTCGTAGGCCACCGCGAGCACGCGCGGGTCGAGGCTCTCGCCGTCGATGATGTCGGACTCCACCAGCACCTGGAAACGATCGCCGCGACGAGTGTCGCGGCGAAAGTCGAGTTTCTTTTCCAGGACGCGGGAGAGCTCGGCGACCTCGGCGCTGGTCAGGCCGGTGGCCTTGGCCGATCGTGCGAAGCTGCCGCTGATGGTGCCGGCGAACAGGCGCTGGGTCGCTTCCCCGGCGCGCTCGATGGTGGCGACCTCGAAGGCATTCTCCTGGCGCTCGATGAGGTAGCCGTCGCGGGCGTTCTTCATCATCCTCAGGGCCAGCAGGTCGCCCTGCTCGTCGAGCTGGTACTCGAAACGGTCGCCGACCCGCCAGTGGGTCAGCAGGCGCGGTTCGGGAAGCGTGTCGATCAGGCCCATCACCTCGCTGTAGCCCATCTCGAGATGCTCCTGGGCCATGATCGCGAAGGTGTCGCCGCTCTGCACGGTATAGGTCTGCCACTGCGGGACGTAGGGCTCGTTGGCGGCGATCTCCTGATCGAGGACGATCGGGCCCTCGTCGAACAGCGCCAGCTCGTCCTCGCTGACCTCCTCGTAGGAGGTGGCATCGGCCACCACGCCGTCCTCGAGCTCGAGCATGCCGGCGGCGATGGTGCCGATGACCATGGCCATGTGCTGGGCGCCCTCGTCCAGGCGCACCGCGTCGTCTTCGGCATCGGCCTCGGCACCGCGCGGGGCGGGGCCCGACGCGGCGGGCATGGCGAGGGTCTCGGGCACCCCGGTCTCGGTCCGCTTGGCGCGTGCGGCCTCGATGAAGTCGACGTCGATGATTTCCGAGGCGGTCAGCGAGGAGATCGGCACGTGGCCGCGCGTCGCGTCCAGCGCCTGGTTGGCCCTCGCCAGGGCGCCGCTCACCGCGTCGCGCCTGGCATCGAGGTTGGGCAGGCCGGGGCTGGCGTCGGCCTCGAGGGGAACGTGCACGGTATCGAGCGACTGGCGATCACGTTGAACGTCTTCGAAGGTGGTGAGGACCTTCTGGGCTCCCAGCACGGTTACCATGGTGGCGACGGGTAACAGCAGCAGTTTATGGGTGCGGGGTAGCGAATGAAGGATTCGCATCATGGGAAGTAAGGCCGTGACAGTTGAAGAGGAAATAACGGAAAAATGGCCTTAGAACCATACTCGATGATGTATGAGATGCCTAGTCTGTACGGATATACAGAAAGGCCCGCTCGAGGCGCCAGGGCGGCGGTCCTCGAGCGAGCTTGTGGGGCGTGAACGCCGTTGTCTTAAGCGTATTGAATAGTGCGATGCGCGGATTTTCAACCCGCGCGTGAGCGATCACTCGGCGAGGGTACCCTCGCGGTAGTCCCGAAGCGCCTGATCCAGCTCCTCCTGTCGGTTCATCACGAAGGGGCCGTAGTGGGCGATCGGTTCGCCGTGCGGTTCGCCACCGAGCAGCAGGGCCTCTCCGCCCTCGACGCCGGTGAGGCGCAGCGCGTCCCCGTCGCCCAGGCGCGCGAGCTGCCCCGTCTCGACGCGAGTGCCGGCGACGTCCAGGCTGCCCGAGAAGACGTAGACCAGCAGCATGGTGGCGGGCGCCGCCAGCTCGAGCGTGCCGCCGGACGAGAGCCGCGCATGGGCCACGGCCCCCTGGCCGGCCAGCCGCGCCAGGGGACCGTCGACCCCGTCGCCGGCGAGGGTCTGCCAGTGGCCGCCCAGCGCCGTCAGTGAGGCGCGGTCACCGCTCAGCCGCGGCATCTCCTCGGCACGCACGTCCCGGTAGGTCGGGGCGCTGAGCTTGTCCCTGGCCGCCAGGTTCAGCCACAGCTGGAAGGCATGGAGCCCCCGGTGGTCGGTCAGCGGCATCTCGGAGTGGATGATGCCGCGGCCGGTGTGCATCCACTGGGCATCGCCCGCCTGGATGGTGCTCGCGTGGCCGAGGTGATCCTCGTGGGTCAGGCCGCCGTGGATCAAGTAGGTCAGGGTCTGGATCCCCCGGTGGGGATGCGGCGGGAAGCCGCCGATGTAGTCGTCCGGCCGGTCGGAGCCCAGTTCGTCCAGCATCAGGAAGGGATCCAGTCCGCCGTCGAAGTCGTGCAGGCGCTGGATCTTGACGCCGTCGCCATCCTGGCTGGGCCGGGTGTCCCTCAGGTGCATGACCTGCCGGGTGGTCGCGGGGGTGGTCATGAGCGTGTCTCCATCAGCGGTGGAATGCGTGATCGGTGGAAGGCATGACTGGCATTCTAGGTCGTTTTTTTCGAAGATTAAGCGCAATGTTTCGCCGTTCACGTTCGAGGAATTCGAAATGTCCCGTGTCACTCTGGCCCAATGGCAGATGCTGGCCGCCGTGGTCGATCATGGCGGCTTCGCGCGTGCCGCCGAGGCCATCCACAAGAGTCCGTCGACGCTTAACCATGCGGTGCACAAGCTGGAGCAGCAGCTCGGCGTGAAGGTGCTGGAGCCCGTGGGGCGTCAGGTGCGGCTGACCGAGGCCGGCGCGATGCTGCTGCGACGCGCCCGCCAGCTGATCGAGGGCGCCGAGGCGCTGGAGGATGTCGCCGGCAGCCTGGCCGAGGGGCTGGAGGCCGAGGTGGTGCTGGCGGTGGACCAGGTGTTTCCGTCGGACGCCCTGGCGCGCGCGCTGGCCACCTTCTCGGCGGCCTTTCCTCATGTGCGAGTCCAGCTCCACGAGACGGTGCTCAACGGTGGCATCGAGATGCTCTACGACGGCAGTGCCGACCTGGTGGTCTCCGGGCTTGCCGCACAGGGCTTCCTGGGGGAGCCGCTGGTGACGGTGCGCTTCGTCGCCGTGGCCCACCCCGAGCACCCGCTGCATGGGCTTGGCAGGACCCTGGATCTGCGCGACCTGGTGCAGCATCGCCAGCTGGTGGTGCGCGATTCGGCCCAGCGGCAGTCGCTCGACTCCGGCTGGCTCAAGGCGGAGCAGCGCTGGACCGTGAGCCACCTGGAGACCTCCATCGACATGGTGAAGCGCGGCCTGGGGTTCGCCTGGCTGCCGGAGACCCGCCTCGGCGAGGCGCTCACCGTCGGGCAACTCGTGCCGCTGCCGCTGGCCGCCGGCGGTATCCGCGAGATTCCGGTGCAGCTGATCCATCGCGACCGAGACCGTGCCGGGCCGGCCACCCGAGCCCTGGCCCACCATTTGCAGGAGGCCGTCACGACCTGTGCTCCTGGCGCGGATGGCTGAAAAAATCGAATGGTTTGACGGAAAAAGTGCGCTTGAGCTTCAATTTTATGGAATTAAGCTGGGCCCATCGCATTTCAACCGAGGAGGCCGAGATGGGGCTCTTGATCGACGGGCAGTGGCACGACCAGTGGTACGACACCAAGAAGCATGGCGGCGAGTTCGTGCGGGAATCGGCGAAGCTTCGTGACTGGATCTCGCCCGAGGGTTCTCCGGGGCCCCAGAATCAGCCGGGTCTGCCGGCCGAGGCGGGGCGCTATCATCTCTATGTCTCCCTGGCCTGCCCCTGGGCGCACCGCGTGCTGATCATGCGACGCCTCAAGGGCCTGGAGGGGCTGATCGGCGTCTCCCACACCAGCCCGCTGATGCTCGGTCAGGGCTGGAGCTATCACCGCGAGGAGGGCGCGAGCGGTGACGACGTGAACGGCGTGGACTACCACCACGAGCTCTATACCCTCACCGACCCGCACTACACCGGCCGGGTGACCGTGCCGGCCCTGTGGGACAAGCGGCAGGGGCGCATCGTCAACAACGAGTCGGCCGAGCTGGTCCGCATGTTCAACGGCGCCTTCGACGGCCTCACCGGCAACCGGTTGGACCTCTATCCGGCCGACCTGCGGGAGACCATCGACGCCGTCAATGCCGACGTTTACGAGCACGTCAACAACGGGGTCTACAAGTCGGGCTTCGCGACCGATCAGGGCGTCTACGAGAAGCACGTGATGGCGCTGTTCGACGCCCTGGATCGCCTCGAGGCGCGCCTCGACACGCACCGCTACCTGGCGGGGGAGTGGCTGACCGAGGCCGATATCCGGCTGTTCACCACCCTGGTCCGTTTCGACGCCGTCTATCACGGCCACTTCAAGTGCAACCTGCGGCGCATCGAGGACTACCCGAACCTCGCCCACTACCTGCGCGAGCTCTACCAGTGGCCGGGCATCGCGGAGACGGTGGACTTCGATCATATCAAGCGCCACTACTACTACAGCCACGACACCATCAACCCGACCCGCATCGTGCCCGCCGGTCCGCGCCTCGACCTCGAGCGGCCCCACGACCGCGAGCGCCTGCCGGGGCAGGGTATCCGCGAGAAGGGGTAAGCGACTGTCGCGGGTAGCGTGATCCTGGCAGGCGGAGAGCGGCGCTGGGGACAGAGCGAAGCGGAGGTCTTTTTCCAGGGATGGAAAAAGTAGCGCCCAGGGATGGGTTCACAGCGCCTCCGCGCAGCCTGTCGCCAGGAAAGCCGCTCGCTACTTCTGCCGCGCCAGCCAGCACAATGGGCGCGGCTTCGGCCTCAGCGGTGTTGGTTCTTGGCCAGCCACCGATCCAGGGCGTTGGCGAACTCGCGACGATCGGCGTCGGAGTAGCCGCTGGGGCCGCCGGTGTGTTCGCCGCTGGCCCGCAGGGTCTCCATGAAGTCCCGCATCTGGACCCGCGCGCGGATGTTGTTGGCATCCAGCGCCTCCCCGCGGGTGGTCATCACCCGCGCCTCGCGCTCGATCGCCTCCAGGGCCAGCGGCAGGTCCGAGGTGATCAGCAGGTCGCCTTGCTGGATGCGCTCGACGATCTCGTTGTCGGCGGCGTCGAAGCCCTGGCTCACCGCCAGGCCCTTGACCCACTTCGAGGGCGGCAGCGGCACGGCGTGGTTGGCCACGAACCAGGTCGGCGTGGCGGTGCGCTCGGCGGCGCGGACGATGATCTCGCGGGCTGCCCGGGGGCAGGCGTCGGCATCGACCCAGAGGCTCGGCATGTAGGGCTCCTGAAGGGGGGAACGAATAAGGCTGGCCAGGTCATCGCGACGATGGTAGCATGCGCGCTCCTCGCATGTGTTGACCCCACCATCATGACGACGCGACCTCCCCCGACGGGCGAGGCAAGCGCCGAAGCGGGAAGCCCAGCCACCTGTGCATCATGCATCAAGAGCTGCGCCTCACGCGTTCGAATTGTGTAGATGGAGCGCCACCGAGATCCGCCACCCGGGCGAGATCGGCGCCAACGGTCGCCACAGCGGCTCATGCGGCCATCGATTGCGATGGCATGGGCCGAATGCCAGGTGCGACCGGCGTCCCCGACTCCGATTTACGCTCTGCTCCGCCGCCTTCGGGCCGACGGTCGGCAGGGTGCCTTGATGGCTTTACCGCGTCAGGGGCGCCACCGATGTTACCTGCCGGCGATGCCGGCCTATTAAGGTGTGATTCATGACCTCGACTTCTGTCGTCTCGCCGAGCTTCGGCGAACTGGCCCTGCTGCCTGCCGTTCTTTCTGCTGTTGAATCCCAGGGGTACACCACCCCGTCGCCGATCCAGGCGCAGACCATCCCCGCGCTGCTGGAAGGTCGCGACATGCTGGGCCAGGCCCAGACCGGTACCGGCAAGACCGCGGCCTTCGCCCTGCCGCTGCTCTCGCGCCTCGAGCTGACGCGCCGCGAGCCCCAGGTGCTGGTGATGGCCCCCACCCGGGAACTGGCCCAGCAGGTGGCCGTCTCCTTCAGCAAGTACGGTCAGAACCTCAAGGGCCTGGAAGTCGCCACCCTCTGCGGTGGCCAGGAATACCGCGAGCAGCTCTCCGCCCTGCGCCGCGGCGCCCAGGTCGTGGTCGGCACCCCGGGCCGCATCATCGATCACCTGGATCGCGGCAGCCTGAAGCTCGACGGCCTCTCCGCGCTGGTGCTCGACGAAGCCGACGAGATGCTGCGCATGGGCTTCATCGACGACGTCAAGCGCGTGGTCGCCGACACCCCCCAGAACGCCCAGCGGGTCTTCTTCTCCGCGACCCTGCCGACCGAGATCGAGCGCATCGTCAACCGCTACCTCGTCGACCCGGTCAAGGTCTCCATCGCCGCCAAGGTCGGCACCGCGGCGAGCATCGACCAGCGCATGGTGCGGGTCGACGGCGGCGCCAAGCAGGAGGCGCTGGCGCGCATCCTCGAGGTCGAGCCGGTCGATGGCGCCATCGTCTTCGTGCGCACCCGGGCCGCCTGCACCACCCTGATGGAGCAGCTCTCCGCCCGCGGCCTGAGCGTCGCCAGCCTCTCCGGCGACCTCGACCAGAGCCTGCGCGAGCGCACCATCCAGCGCCTCAAGCGCGGCAAGGTCGACGTGCTGATCGCCACCGACGTGGCCGCCCGCGGCCTCGACGTGCCGCGCATCACCCACGTCATCAACTACGACCTGCCCCAGGATGCCGAGGCCTACACCCACCGCATCGGGCGTACCGGCCGCGCCGGCCGCACCGGCGTCGCGATCACCTTCGTCGGCTTCCGCGAAGGCCGCAAGGTGGGCTGGCTCGAGCAGGCCACCGGCCAGAAGATGAGCGAGATGGCGCTGCCCGACGAGAAGGCCATCCGCGCCCATCGCGACGAGATGTTCCACCAGCGCGTGGTGGCCGCCCTGACCGCCGGTGCCGACGAGCAGCGTGCGCTGATCGAGCGCCTGGTCGAGGAGGGTCACGACCCCATCGAGCTGGCCTGCGCCTTCTCGCGCATGGCGCGTGCCGACGAGCCGCCGATCGGTCGCCTGCAGGCGCCCCGCGCCGAGCGCAACAACGACCGCCACGCGCGTGACGGCAAGCCGAAGCGTCGCGACAGCGCGCCGCGCGAGGGCATGACCCGCTACCGCGTCGCCGTGGGCCACCAGGACGGCGTCAAGCCGGGCCAGCTGGTCGGCGCCCTGGCCAATGAGGGCGGCATCGAGGGCAACCGCATCGGTCGCATCGACATCCGCACCGCCTTCTCCGTGGTCGAGCTGCCGAGTTCGCTGCCGGAGAGCATCCTGGCCAAGATGGCCCGGGCCCGCGTCGCCGGTCGTCCGCTGGAGATCAGCGAGGACAAGGGCGCGCCGGAGCGGGCGCCGCGTCGTCGCCGCGACGACGATGGGCCGGTGAAGCGTCGCGAACGGGCCTGAGCCCTGAAGCGTCGCCGCCCGGGGTGAAGCCCCGGTTCGGCAGGCGTCCGTGACCATGGCAGGCCGGGGATCTCCCCGGCCTGCTTGTCGTTGATGAGATCGAAGGAAAGAGGAGGAACACGAGCATGTGGAAGCGCTTACCGTTCCGGCTGCGGGGCTACCTGATCACCATGACCGGGGTGCTGCTCCTCTCGCCGGACGCCCTGCTGGTCAAGGGGACCAGCGTCTCGCCTGTCACGTTCCTGTTCTGGCGCGGCCTGCTGCTGGGCATCGTGCTGCTGCTGATCGCCCTGGCGCGCTACGGCCACCGCCTGCCCGAGGCGATCCGCGCCTGCGGGCCCGCCGCCTGGTGGTGCCCGCTGGCCTTCGCCGCCAGCGGCTGGGCCTTCGTCATCGCCAACCGCTTCACCTCGGCGGGCAACGTGCTGGTGATGATGAACCTGGCGCCCCTGGTGGCCGGGCTGATCGGCCTGGTGTTCTTCCGCCAGCGCCTGCGGCGCCAGACCTGGGTGGTGATCGCCCTCTGCGTCGCCGGGGCCAGCCTGATGGCGGCCGGCGAGATGGGCCAGGGCAGCCTGCTGGGGCTCGGCGTCGCGCTGTTCGTGCCGATCTCCATCGCCATCAATACCACCGTGGCCAGCGCCCAGAAAGGCGAGCGGCGCCGCGGCATCGACACCACGGTGATCCTGCCGCTGGGCTGCCTGGCGATGCTGCTGCCGGCCGTGCTGGGCGGCGGGGCGACCCTGCCGCCGGCAGAGGACGTGCCGCTGCTGGCGATCATGGCGCTGTTCCTGCCGGCGGCCTACTTCCTGATCCAGACCGGAGCGCGCTACCTGCCCGGCGCCGAGGTCAGCCTGGTGCTGCTGCTGGAGACCCTGCTCGGCTCGCTGCTGGTGTGGTGGTGGGTCGGCGAGGTGCCGACCCGGCTGGCGCTGATCGGTGGCGCCATCATCGTCGTCACCATGATGACGAGCTCGCTGCGCGACCTGCATCGCCAGCGCCGCAAGGCAGCCGGCGGGGCCCCGGACATCGGGCGCATCCAGCAGCAGGCCGTCGAGGAGGAGGCATCCAAGGGCGACGCCGCCGAGGCGTCATCCCGCTAGTCGACGGGCCGCTCGGCATGCCAATACAAGCGCCCCCGCACCGTCCGGTGCGGGGGCGTTTTGGTTGGCGCTTTAGCCAATCAGCTAAGGTTCAGGCGACGCTTGCCGGGCGCACCAGCTGCTCGGCGAAGCGGGCGATCAGGGCGCCGGCCTCGGGGGTGGGCGTGACCGCATCGAGCCGCGCCTCGGGGTCGTCGCCCTGGTCGGCGAGGGCCGCGCGCTGGTGGGCGAGGTAGGCCCGCATCACGGGGGGGCTGAACTCCGGGTGGAACTGCACGCTCCACTGCCGCGGCCCGTGGCGCAGCGCCTGGAAGGGGTCGTGGTCGTTGTCGGCCAGCACCTGGGCCCCCGGCGGGGCGGTGAGCACCGACTGGGAGTGGGTCAGCTGGGCGGTGAAGGTCGCCGGGAGGGCGCCGAACAGCGGGTCCGTCTGCCCTGCCTCGGTGAGGCGCAGTCGGCGGGTGCCGACCTCGCGGCCGGCCGGGTGGTAGCCGCTCACTCCGCCGAAGGCCGCCGCCATCAGCTGGTGGCCGTAGCAGACGCCGAGCATGGCGACGCCGCGCGCGCGGGCCTCGACGAGCCAGGGCTTGAGCGCCTCGCTCCAGGGTTCGGCGTCGCTGACCATGGCGTGGGAGCCGGTGATCACCACGCCGTCCCCGGCGGCCGGCACCGGCGGGACGCCCTCGTGGCGGGCATCGTGGACGGTCAGGGTGAGCGCATCGCGCGCCTCGGCCAGCGGGGCCAGGGCGGCGAGGAAGAGGTCCTCGAAGTCGCCGTGGTCGCGGACCACGTCGGCGAAGCTGTCTCCGGTCTTGAGGATCGTCAGGCGCGGCATGGGGGCTCCGGGCAGGGGCGGGAAGCCGGCATTCTACTGCCGCCGCAGCCGCTCGCCCAGCGCCGCCATGAACTGCGCGCCCGCCTCGAGCTGCTCGCGGTCGATGTACTCGTCGGGCTGATGGGCCTGGCCGATGCTGCCCGGCCCGCAGATCACCGTGGGCAGCCCTTCGCGCTGGAACTGGCCGGCCTCGGTGGCGTAGGCCACGGCCCCGGTGGGGCGCTCGTCGAGCAGCTCGCGGCAGAGCGCCAGCACCTCGGCATTGTTGTCGTCGGCGAGCGCCGGCACCGTGGTGTTGAGCGCCTCGGTGACGATGCCGGCTTCCGGCGCGCGCGTCTTCATCTCGGCCTCGAGCTCGGCGGCGGTGGCGTTGACGCGCTCGAGGAGTGCCTCGAAGCGATCGCTCGGCAGGTGGCGGATCTCCCACTCGAACGTGCACTCCCGGGCCATGATGTTGATCGCCGTGCCGCCGGCGATCTTGCCCACGTGCAGGCTCGAGTGCACCACATTGAAGGCCTCGTCGACCCGGCCCTCGGCCTTGAGCTCGGCCATCACGTCCTCGATGCGGGTGACCAGGCGCGCGGCGACGTGGATCGCCGAGACGCCCTGGTTGACCTGGCTGGAGTGGGAGGCGCGGCCGGTGACGGTGGTGCGCAGGTTGGTGGCGCCCTTGTGGGCCACCACCGGGTGCATCAGGGTCGGCTCGCCGACGATCACCGCCGATGGGCGCGGGTGGTCGGCGAGGAGCCGCTCGATCATGCGCGGGGCGCCGACGCAGCCCACTTCCTCGTCGTAGGAGAGGGCGAGCCAGATCGGCGTGTCGAGCTCGAGGGTCGTCCAGCGCGGGACTTCGGCCAGGGCGCAGGCGAGAAAGCCCTTCATGTCGCAGGTGCCCCGGCCGTAGAGGCGCCCGTCGCCCTTGTCGGTGAGCGTGAAGGGATCGGTGGACCAGGGCTGGCCGTCCACCGGCACTACGTCGGTATGGCCGGAGAGCACCACGCCGCCGGCCACGTCGGGCCCGATGCGCGCCAGCAGGTTGGCCTTGCTGCCATCGTCACTCTCGACGCGCCAGTGCTCCACGCCATGCTCGTCCAGGTAGCCCTCCACGAAGGCGATCAGGTCCAGGTTCGAGTCCCGGGAGACGGTGGCAAAGCCCACCAGGCGGTTCAGCAGCTCGGCGGCATTCATGGCGCGCTCCTTACAGTAATCGGCAGTAATCGGCAGTGATCGGCAGTGATCGTGGCCCGAGCCTATCACGGGCGGCCGGGGCGATATGACCTCCGCCCTCAGGCGGAGGCCAGCCGGTAGCCCTGGGCGGTCAGTCGCTCAGCGAGGGCGGCGATGTGCGCCGGGCTCACCTCGCAGCAGCCGCCGACGATGGTGGCGCCCTGGGCGATCCAGCGGCAGGCGTGTTCGGCATAGCCCTCAGGCCCCAGGTCCTCGCGGGTCTCCAGGCCTTCGACCGTGCCGCCGGGGGCGAGGTCGGCCGCCGCGGTGAAGCCGTTGGCGTAGCCGCCGAAGGGTACGTCGAGGTCGCCAAGCTCGCCCATGGCGGTGGTGAGCGCCTCGGGCACCGAGCAATTGACCAGCACCGCCGCGGCGCCGGCCGCCACCACCGCCCGGGCGGCCTCGGCCAGCGGCTCGCCGGAGCGCAGGCGGGTGCCGTCGCCGTCGCTCACGGTGAAGGCGACCCATACCGGGATGCCCCGCGCCACGGCCGCGCGGGTCGCCGCCAGCGCCTCGCGGGCAAGCGTCATGGTCTCGCAGATGAAGAGGTCGACCCCGTCGGCCTGGGCCTCGACCAGCCGGCCGTAGTCGCGCTCGCAGGTGGCGTCGTCCGGCACCAGTTCGTGGTGGTAGCTCGCCACCAGCGGCGGCAGGCAGCCGGCGATGCGCACTGCCCGGCCGCTCTCGTCGCGGGCCTGGCGGGCGGCCCCCAGCGCGGCGGCATGGAGCGGCGCGAACAGGGCGGGGTCGCCGTCGCGGGCCAGGCGCTGCGGTGTGGCGCTGTAGTTGTTGGTGGTGATGATCCGGGCGCCGGCGTCGATGAAGTCGCGGTGCACCGCGGTGACCAGCGCCGGTTCGTCCAGCATCACCTGCGCGGACCACAGCGGCGTGACGGGGCGCTCGCTGCGCCGCCGGAGTTCCTGTCCCATGCCCCCGTCCAGCAGCACGATGCGGTGTTCTTCAGCGCTCATTGGGTCACTGTCCCTCTGTCGACATGGCCATGGTGCCGCCGGCTCTGCGGCGGCACCTGGACCCTAGCCGTAAATGGCGAGCCGCTCAAGAGGGCAGCGGGGCGTCATGCCCTGCGCTGGTGCAGCCGGCGGCGGAAGAGCGCCAAGGGGGTGAGCTCGCCGCGCAGCCACGGCCCGAGCAGGCGCATGGAGAGGGGGATGAACACGAAGACCATCACCGGGGTGAGCATCAGGGTGGCGATCAGCACCCGTGGCAGCAGGGGCAGCGGGGCGAGCGCCTCGCCGAACAGCGCCTGGAACGCCAGCGAGACCGGGAAGAAGGCCAGCCAGATGGCGATCGCCTGCTTCCAGCGCGGCGGCGCCTGGCCGGTGGCGTCCTGGAACCAGCCCTCCAGGCCGGTGGCACGGTGCTCGTGGGGCGCCTCGAAGAGCCCCTCGCCGCGGGCCAGCCAGGCGCGGCGCGAGGCGGAGTGCTCCCAGGTGGCCAGGGTCTCGGCGTCGCGGAAGCGGAAGATGATCTGGTACTCATCCTCGCCCGGTGGCGGAGCCAGCACACCGGAGCCCAGGTAGCCGGTGAAGTCGCAGGCGAGCTCGCGGCCCTCCTCGAGCCAGGCGGTGAAGTCGCGGTAGCGGCCGCGGGCCACGCGGCGCGCCACCATCAGGGTAACCGGATCGGATGACATCAGGTTTCTCCTTGTTTGGCCCGGCGCCCGGGTAGGGCGCCGTGATCTCTCGGGCCGGGTAGGCCCTCGTGATCTATTAAGCAATAAGCATACCAGGTTATAGGCATACCAGATGCCCTCTTGGTGCAGGTTGATCACCTGTGTGAAGGCTCGATAGGCAGCGGTTTGCCCTGCCTGAAGGGGCGCGACTGGCGAGCGAGCCGACAGGCCGCCGCGGCGCCGACGAAATTGCAATCTCGCTGCCAGCAGGCATCATGAGGGGTTCAGGGCGCACGCTTTCCCGCCAGCTCGTTATCCCGTCAGGTCAGGATCCGATGACATCAGCGCTGCCTCACCGCCATGGGCGACTCATCGAGCCGGATAGCCACGTGCAGGGCTTTCGCAAGGCGCGCGATGCGCGTCGCACCGAGCTGGCGGAGGACTATGTCGAGCTGATCTCGGACCTGATCGCCGACGCCGGCGAGGCCCGGCAGATCGATATCGCGCGTCGCCTCGGCGTCGCCCAGCCCACCGTGGCCAAGATGCTCAAGCGCCTGGCGGAGGAGGGGCTGATCGTCAAGCGCCCCTACCGGGGGATCTCCATGACCGAGGCCGGGGAGCGCCTCGCCGCCGAGAGCCGGCGGCGCCACCGCCTCGTCGAAGCCTGCCTGCGCAAGCTGGGGGTGAGCGCCGAGACGGCTCGACTCGATGCCGAGGGCATCGAGCACCACGTCAGCGGCGAGACCCTGGCCGCCCTCGAGCGCTTCCTCGACGAGGGCTGACACGCCGTCGCGCAGCGAGTCAGGGCGTCGACGGCATCCCTCGCGGCACCCCAGCACGCCATCGCGTCCATGTTGAGAAGGGCACTATCGGGTCGATAAGAAATGTATACTCTGCTGAGATATAGCAAAGGCTATATTGTCGACGGTGATCACGTTCACGGAGAGGGCATATGAGACGCTGGAAGAGCACACTCGGCCTGCTGGCGCCGCTGGCGCTGAGCGGGCAGACCATGGCGGCCGAGCCGCCGGTGACCACCGTGACCACCATTGGCATGATCGCCGACGTGGCCCGCGAGGTGGGCGGCGAGTGCGCCGACGTCTCGGCGATCATGGGGCCCGGGGTCGATCCCCACCTCTACCAGGCGAGCGCCCGGGACGTGGCGACCCTGCAGCAGGCCGAGCAGATCTTCTACTCCGGCTACTCCCTGGAGGGCCAGCTCGGCAACGTGCTGGAACGCTTCGCCGAGATCACCCCGACCGTGGCGGTGGCGCCGTCGTCCATCGACACGGCGAGCCTGATCACCGTGCAGGACGTCTATGGCATCGACCCGCACCTGTGGATGGACGCCTCGCTCTGGGCCCAGATCATTCCCACCCTGGCCGACGCCTTCGTCGAGGTGCGTCCCGACTGCGAGGCCGACATCCGCGCCAACGCCGAGGCTTACGCCACCCAGCTTGAGGCGCTGCACGGGTGGATCGAGGCGAGCATCGCGACCATTCCCGAGGAGCAGCGCATCCTGGTCACCGCCCACGACGCCTTCAACTACTACGGTCGTGCCTACGGCATCGAGGTCGCCGGCATCCAGGGCATCAGCACCGAGACCGAGACCGGCGTGGCGGACATCCGCCGCATGACCCAGGTGGTCATCGAGCGCGAGGTGCCCGCGGTGTTCGTCGAGAGCACCATCAACCCGCGCACCGTCCAGGCGGTGATCGACGCCGCCCGGGAGAAGGGCCACGAGGTCGAGATCGGCGGCCAGCTCTACTCCGATGCCATGGGCGAGGCGGGCACCGTCGGCGGCACCTACATCGGCATGCTCCACGCCAACACCCGGCACATCGTCGAGGCGCTCGGCGGCGAGCCGGTTACGCTGCCCGCGCCCCTCGCGGACTGGGCCGAGCGCTGGGAGATCCCCGCGGACTGACCGCCGTTTTACCTATCACTGCCCCTGGAACCGCCATCCCGCGGGAGAGCCCATGTCGACCACGCTTCACGAACCGGATCTGGCCCTGCACGTCGAGGACCTGACCGTCAGCTACCACAGCAAGCCGGTGCTGTGGGACATCGACTTCGACGTGCCGCCCGGGGTGATGGCGGCCATCGTCGGCCCCAACGGCGCCGGCAAGAGCACCCTGATCAAGAGCGTGCTGGGGCTGGTGCCCACGGTGGCGGGCCACGTCACCCTGCACGGCCGGCCCTACAAGGCCCAGCGCCGCCGGGTGGGCTACGTGCCGCAGCGCTCGAGCGTCGACTGGGACTTCCCCACCACCGCGCTGGACGTCGTCACCATGGGGCTCTATGGCCGGCTGGGCTGGCTGCGCCGCCCCGGCCGCCGCGAGCGCGACGAGGCGATGGCGGCGCTGGAGCTCGTCGGCATGGCCGACTTCGCCCGCCGCCAGATCAGCCAGCTATCCGGCGGCCAGCAGCAGCGGGTGTTCCTGGCCCGGGCGCTGGTGCAGAAGGCCGACGTCTACTTCCTCGACGAGCCCATGGCCGGGGTCGACGCCACCACCGAGCGCGCCATCGTCGACATCCTTCGCCGCCTGCGCGACGAGGGCAAGACGGTGATCGTGGTGCACCACGACCTGCAGACGGTGCGCAGCTACTTCGACTGGCTGCTGATCCTCAACGTGCGGGTCATCGCCCAGGGGCCGGTCGCCGAGGTCTACACCGCCGAGCACCTGCGCCAGGCCTACGGCGGCCAGATCGCCCTGCTCGACCAGGCCACCTTCCCCGCCGGGGACGCGGCCGCCGAGCCCGCGGAGCGGGCCGAATGAGCGTCGTCGAGCTGCTCTCCGACTACACCATCCAGAACGTCGTCGCCGGGGCGGCCCTCTTGGGGCTCGTCAGCGGGGTGCTCGGCACCTTCGCGGTGCTGCGCCGCCAGAGCCTGCTCGGCGACACCATGTCCCACGCGGCGCTGCCCGGGGTCTGCCTGGGCTTCATCATCGCCGGCACCCGGGAGATCGGCAGCATCCTGCTCGGGGCGCTCGCCACCGGGGCGCTGGCCGCCCTGGTGATGCTGCTGCTGACCCGCATGAGCCGGCTCAAGACCGACGCCGGCCTCGGCATCACCCTGAGCGTCTTCTTCGCCATGGGCGTGGTGCTGCTGACCCATATCCAGGGCATGAACAACGCCTCCCAGGGCGGCCTCGACGCCTTCCTGTTCGGCCAGGCGGCGGCGACCCTTCGCTCCGACCTGTGGATCATGGGCGGCATCACCGCCGTGGCCCTCGCGCTGGTCGCGGCGCTGTGGAAGGAGTTCAAGCTGGTCTCCTTCGACCCCGAGTTCGCCACCTCCCTGGGCATGCCGGTGGCCTGGCTCGAGGTGCTGCTCACGGTGATGGTGGCGCTGGCCGTGGTGGTCGGGCTGCAGATGGTCGGGGTGGTGCTGATGGCGGCGATGATCATCGCCCCGGCGGTGGCCGCCCGCCAATGGAGCCGCCGCCTCGAGGACATGGTGCTGCTGGCCGCGCTGATCGGCGTGGCCGGCGGCATCTTCGGCGCGCTGTTGAGCGCGCTCTCCCGGGGGCTCGCCACGGGGCCGCTGATCATCCTCAGCGTCTCCGGCGTGGTGCTGGTGTCGATGACCCTGGCGCCGGAGCGCGGTTTCCTCTGGGAGGCGCTGCGCCGGGTGCGCGCGCGGCGCCGGCTGCGCCATCAGCAGGTGCTGACCACCCTCTACCGGCTCGCCGTGCACCACGACGACCCGGTCTACCGCACGGAGCAGGGCATGCTCGACACCTACCACGGCCTGCGCACCCGCGCCGTGCTGCACCAGCTCGAGCACCGCGGCCTCGCCGCATGGCAGGCCTCGCCGCCCGGCGAGCCGGGCCCGGCCCGGCGCTGGGTGCTGACCCCGGCGGGCATCGCCGAGGCCGAACGGGTGCTGGATGCCCTCGGCCGGGAGGACGCCTGATGCTCGCCGCCCTGCTCGACAACGTGCCTCTGCAGATCATGCTGGTGGGCGCCCTGGTGGGCATCGCCTCCACCCTGGTGGGCACCTTCCTGGTGCTGCGCGGCACCAGCATGCTCTCGGATGCCATCGGCCACTCCATCGTCTTCGGCATCGTCATCGTCTGGCTGATCACCCATCAGCAGAGCGGCCCGGTGCAGATCCTCGGCGCCGCCCTGGCGGGCGTGCTCACGGTGTTTCTCACCGAGCTGTTGGTCAGCACCCGGCGGGTCAAGAAGGACGCCGCCATCGGCCTGGTCTTTCCCGTGCTGTTCTCGATCGGCGTGCTGCTGCTCAACCTCTACGCCCGGGACGTGCACATCGACACCCACACCGTGCTGCTCGGCGAGATCGGCTTCGTGTGGCTCGATACCGTGACTCTCGGCGACTACCGGGTGCCGCGCTCGCTGCTCTCCATGGGCGCCATGACGCTGCTCAACGCCGCCTTCGTGGCGCTGTTCTTCAAGGAGCTCAAGCTCGCCACCTTCGACGAGGCGCTGGCCAAGGCCCTCGGCCTGGCGCCGGGGCTCTTGTTCTACGCGCTGCTGCTGCTGACCAGCGGCACCGCCGTGGCCGCCTTCGACGCGGTGGGGGCGGTGCTCTTCGTCGCCTTCGTCATCGTGCCGCCCTCGACGGCCTACCTGCTCACCGACCGGCTGTGGCTGATGTTCCTCTACGGCATCGCCGTCTCCATCGCCTCGAGCGTCAGCGGCTACGCCCTGGCGGTGGCCTGGGACGTCTCGATCGGCGGCATGATGGCGGTGATGACCGGCGTCTTCCTGATGCTGGCCTTCCTCGCCGGGCCGCGCTACGGCGTGGTCGCCCAGCTGCTGCGCCGCCGCGGCCAGCGTCGCCACAACGAGATCCGCACCCTCGCCGTGCACCTCTTCAACCATGAGGGCGAACCGGAGCAGGGCGAGGAGAACGTCATCCGCGCCCTGCGCGACCACCTGCGCTGGGACGCCGCCAAGGCCGCCCGGGTGGTGCAGCGCGGCAGCGACCAGCGGCTGATCGTGCGCGAGGGCGAGGCCCTGCGGCTCACCTCCCGCGGCCGCGAGATGGCTAGGGAGATCCTCGACCCCAGCGGCCGCCGCTCCGCCTGATGCCTTTCCTCGCGGGCTAGCTCCACTCCTTGTGGGAGCGGTGCTTGCACCGCGAATTGCGCCGCAGGCGCCTGAAGTGCCAACTCGCTTCGACATGTTTACGGAGTGCGTTTGTTTTCGACACGTCACATGGATGTGTCGATGCAGTAAACATGTCGACCAGACATGTTTAAAAAATCCGTTTCCTTCGACATGTCGGTTGGAGTTGTCGATGCCATCGACACGCGCTCACGACCCGCCATATCCAGCAGCGATTGCCCCAGGGGCTACAGCCTCGAGCCGGTAGCCGTATTGCCCTTTAAGCAACCTCGTAGGGTGACAAAGCTAGTCCTCAGCCCGCTTTGGTGTCAGCCTTCATGGCTGCGCCCCCATCCCCCCACGAGCGACAAGAAGCGAGAAAACGGCATGAGCGACGCCACCCCAGTTCCTTCGGTTTCCCAGTGGCTGCGCTACTGGCGCAACTCCCTGGCGGACGCCGAGAGTGGCCGCGGGGCCCTCGGTGAGAAGGAGCTCAAGGCGCTGAGCCCGGTGGAGACGGCCGTCTACAGGAACGGGCGGATCCCGTCGTCGGCCCCGCTGCTGGCCGAGCTGTTCGAGGGCGAGCCGGAGGAGACGCGGCTGGTGCGCGTGGTGCTGCGCCCCGCCGTCTACCGCTCGCGTCAGGAGCATGGCACGCAGAAGCAGGCCCTCTACCCCGAGGTGGTGACGCCGCTGACCTGCGTGCTGTGGGTCTCCCGCCAGGGCGATATGCTGCCGGCCGAGCCGCCGGTGATTCCCCGGGACCTGCTGAGCCCCCAGGCCGACGATCGCTTCACCCTGGGCGAGGTGGAGGCGCAGGACCGGCTGTTGACCCGCGAGGCGGTGAGCGTCTGGTCGGAGCAGGAGGCGACGGCACTGCTCGAGGGAGAGGGCGCCGAGCGCCACGAGATACTCTGGCAGGCCTACTATCGCGTCTCGCGCCGGCTGTTCGAGCAGCTGGTCGACCTCGAGCGCCTCAGGAGCGGCTTCGAGAACCTGGGCGAGGCGCGCCTGCTCAAGGTGGAGCCCCAGGCCAAGGGGGCGGCCCGGCATATCCTCAATCTCTATGACTGGCTCGGCGCCACGCCCCGGGCATGGCCGCTGCTGGAGCGCTATGCGCTGGCATGCCCGGAGGCGCAGTATCGCCCCTGCACCGAGGCGCTGGCTCGGCTGGATACCCGTCTGGGGCATGCCAACACCGCCTATCCCCTGGCCCGCGCGCAGCGCGATGCCCTGGCGCAGGCCATGGCGATGGAGGAGGGCGAGATCCTCGCCATCAACGGGCCACCGGGTACCGGCAAGACCACCTTCGTGCTCTCCGTGGTGGCCTCGCTGTGGGTCGGGGCGGCGCTCGAGGAGGCCGAACCGCCGCTGATCGTGGCGGCCTCGACCAACAATCAGGCGGTCACCAACATCCTCGCGGCCTTCGCCAAGGACTTCGAGGAGGGCGACGGCCCCCTGGGCCGCCGCTGGCTGCCGGGCGTCGACAGCTACGGCGGCTTCTATCCGGCCCGCAGCCGCGAGGACGAGGCCGCCAGGGAGTACCAGACCCCCGCCTTCTACCGCCGTCTCGAGCGCCCCGACTACCTCGAGGGCGCCGAGGGGACCTTCCTGTCGCGGGCCCGGGCGGCCTTCGATGACGAGGCCCTGCAGGACGTGCCCTCGGTGCGTCGACGCCTGCATGGCGAGCTAGTGGCGATGCGAGACCGGCTGGTCGACATCCGGCATCGCTGGGACACGCTCAGCGAGCTGGCGGAGCGCCTGGGCGAGGACGCCGAGGCCAGGCAGCAGGAGGCACGCCGCACGCTCGCGGCGCTGGAGGAGGAGCGGGACGCGATCGAGGCAGCGCTGCGGCAGTGGAAGCGCTTCTGCGCCGACGAGTCGCTGTGGCTCTCGCTGCTCAGCATCCTGCCGCCGGTCGCGAGGCGTCGCCGCCTGCAGCGTGAGCTCTTCATCGACGAGTCCCTCGACGAGCGGGCCAGGGCGATCATCCACGAGGCCGCCCAAGCGTCTCCGGAGGCGGCCCTGCGGGCCTGGCTCGAGGAGCGTCAGGCGCGCGGCGAGCGGCTGCTCGGGGACATCGAGGAGCGCCAGGCGCTGCTGGAGGAGCGCGCCGCCGAGGCCGCGCGGCTGCGCACCCTGCTGCCGGCGGACGTCGCCCCCGACGATCTGGCGGCCATCGACGCGTCGCTGGATACCTCCCTGCGCTACTCGCTGTTTCGTCTGGCCGTCCACTACTGGGAGGCGCGCTGGCTGGAGGACTGTCGTGCCCAGGCACGGGTGCTGGCCGAGGAGGCCCAGCGAGCCGAGAAGACCGGCCTCAAGGCGGTACGTCCCCGCTGGCGTCGGCGCATGAAGCTGACCCCCTGCATCGTCTCGACGCTGCACTCTCTACCCAGCCATATGATGCACTCGGTGTACGAGGGGCCGGATCGCTATCGCCAGGAGTACCTGGAGAACGAGATCGACCTGCTGATCATCGACGAGGCGGGCCAGGTCGCACCCGAGGTGGCCGGGGCCTCCTTCGCGCTGGCCAAGCGCGCCCTGGTGATCGGCGACGTGCATCAGATCCAGCCGGTCTCCACCCAGGTCGAGGCGGTCGACGTGGGTAACCTTCGTCATCAGGCGCTGTTGGAGTGCGTCGAGCACTACGATGAACTTCGCGAGACCGGGCGCAGCGTGGTCGACGGCAGCGTCATGCGCATCGCCCAGCAGGCGAGCCGCTACCGCTACCTCGACGAGGCCGAGCCGGGCATGTTCCTGCAGGAGCATCGGCGCTGCCTGACTGCGATCATCGCCTACTGCAACGACCTCTGCTATCGCGGCCTGCTGCTGCCCAGGCGGGAGACGCCCCCCAGGGACCCCACCTGGCCGCCGTTCTCCTATGTACACGTCGACGGTCGCGTCGAGTCGCTGCCCTCGGGCAGCCGCATCAACCGGCAGGAGGCCGAGACCCTCGCCGAGTGGTTGGCCACGCATCGCGGCGCCCTCGAGGAGCGGCACGGGGCGCCGCTGCAGGAGATCGTGGGGGTGGTGACGCCCTTCAAGGCCCAGGCCCTGCTGATCCAGGCGGCGTGCCGCACCCGCGATATCCCGGTCGCGGGCGACGAGCGCGCCGTGACCGTCGGCACGGTGCACGCCCTGCAGGGAGCCGAGCGCCCGGTGATCCTCTTCTCGGCGGTCTACTCGCGTCACGACGACGGCGGCTTCATCGACCGTGACCCCTCGATGCTCAACGTGGCGGTGTCGCGCGCCAAGGACAGCTTCATGGTGTTCGGCGACATGGACGTGATTGCGGGGGCCGCCCCCGGCTCGCCGCGCCACCTGCTGGGCCGCTACCTGTTCGCCGACGAGGACAACGCCCAGGCCTTCACCATCGATCGCGCGCGCCCCGACCTGCTGGCGCTATGCCGTTCGCCGCAGGTCATCAACGACGCCGAGGCGCACGACCGCTGCATCCGCCAGCTGCTGGAGCGCGTGCGCCTGCGCGTGGCGCTCGTCTCGCCGTGGATCTCCCTCGAGCGGCTGCGCGAGACCGGGCTGCTGCAGTGCCTCACACAGGCGGTCGAGCGTGGGGTGGAGGTCAGCGTCTATGTGGACCACCACTTCAACACCACCAGCGCCAACCGGACGGATGCCCAGAAGGCCGCCCGGCTCGACCAGTGCCGGGACGCCCTGCAGGAGGAGGGAATCAGGGTGCGGGTCGTTAAGGGGGTGCACAGCAAGCTGATCATGGCCGATGATCGCTTCATATGCGTGGGCTCCTTCAACTGGGCCAGCGCCGCGAGGAGCGGGCCCTACAAGAACATGGAGACCTCCATGCTCTACAGCGGCAATCTCTGCGAAGAGATCCAGCTCCAGCTCGAGGCCCTGAACCACCGCGCCCTGCCGGACGCGCGTCACGAGTCGCTCGGCTTCGCGGAAGAGGGGGGCGGTCAGGTGTAGGGCCCCGGATGATTAGTTAGATCAGTGTTCTCGATTGATGGGTAGGATCAAATCAATTGGCAGGCGCTTCGATAGGGCCACTTGAGCGTTTATTCGGGCGCTCGGCTCGGACAGCTTTCTCGTCCCTCCCCAATTGGCGTGAAGAGCTCTGCAAGAACTGGCGGGTAGGCCTCGTCCTGGACATAGCCTGGCGTTTCTTCGTACCAGTAATGACCAAGCATCGTGCTCCCACGTCCGGTCGTCCAAGTGCAGGTCAGCACCAGCGCTCCTTCTGCACGCAAGGTACTGAAGGCGCCGGGAAAGGCCTCGGCTATGGGGTCGTTAGGCATGATCACTCTGCGCAAGATTTCAAATTCCGATATTTCGCCGAGGCTCTGTCGGGTAAGCTGGCCAGGCTCCTTGCGGGTAAGGAACCGCATTTGCAGGGGCCAGTTATCGCGGGCGTCTTTAGGGAGCGGTGGTTCGAAGTCGTCGGGAACGGCGTTCTCCCAATCGATTGTGGTGTAGACACCCTGCGTCCAGCGCCGTGCCCCTTCTGGCGCGGCAGCAACCGTACCACCGGTCGCGCAATCGACCTCCACGCTGCCCCAGCTCCGTGAGGTAAACTCGGGGCGACAAACCTCGTCGGGGATCAAGAACGTTCCCCAGGCCGCGCGGTAGACGCAGTCGGTACGTCCGTCGTCACGCGGGTTTTCTGCGACAAGGCAGGCCGTTGGCTTCTCGCGGTAGGACTCACGCGGATCGCCTGCTCGAAAGTGCTGAGCGGTGCACTCAAAGACGGCGTCTCCGCCGGGCAGCGCGGTAATGCGGTGGATGGGGCTCGCGCCCGCGAACGGGTCGCTGGCGAGCGCGTCGACCGTTGCTTGCGGTGGGGAAAGGCGGTATAGCGTGTCGACATAGCAACCGCACCAGGCGGCGTCCTTTTCCGAGAAGGCTTTGCGGTTACAGTTCCTGATGATCTCGCGATAGGCACCGCCCTCCGCCGTATCGGCGGGCGGCAGTCTGGCAGACCGGAACATTCGGCCAGGTGCTCCGCGGCCGAAATCTCGTAATCCTTCAGCCAGATGCCTTGCCTGAGGAGAGTTGCAGCCATAGCGGTCGAGAAAAAGCGCCACATCCCACCGCGCATCCGGCGATGGCAGTACACCCAAGTCTCTTCGCGCAGCCGAGGCGTCGTCACACATTGCCTGTGCCTGATCGCGCGTCATGGAACCGGAGGAGTCCCAACTGCAGGCGTTAGAAGCATTGATCCCGAGAATCGCCACCCAGCCTGCCTGCAAGATCTCGCTGTCCGATAGGTTGCCTGACTGGAACCGTTCGAATAAGTCAGCGGCGGAGGCAAAGATATAGGGCAGCGCCTCGTGCGATACACTGTCGAGTCCGAGCGCAGGACAGGCGGCTGCTAGGTCGGCCAGCGAGGTTGCCCAGTAGCGGGTGTTGTCGAGGCCGCGCGCCGGCGCCCTATTGAACCGTTCGGCGAAAATCTCGGGCAGAAAATCGGGGCGGCGATACCCGGAAGGGTCGAAATCGGGGAGTTCAGCGGCCCGCTCTGATAAGCGCTCGGTCCAGCCGCGCGGTATCGCCCCATCATCGATCGTCAAGATGCGCGGGCCTTCAACGGTCGCACCCTGCTGGGCGACAGCAGGTGCCGCGCTAAGCTGAGCGAACGCAACAGTAGGGATCCACAGCATGAGCAGAGTCAATTGACCGACCATGCGAGTGATCTCCGAGATGATAATGAGAATAAGCTAGCTTGCGGCAACTAACCCTGCAACCTCACCCAGAGTTACATCGCTTCGACACTGGCAGCAGCTGAACGGTTGGCTATTGGAAGACTTCTTGGCCTGGCTGATAGTGTTCCCCGAGCGTACGCCGTGCTGCCGTTGCACCGGGCAGAGTGTCTTGGTGCTGGAGATGGTCATTACCTTCGAACGGGTGACCGGTTAGCAGGTGCCGTATCGCATTGCCCCGCGCCGCGAGGGCGATCTTGCCGTCCTCTGGGCCGACGCAGCCAAGGCCGAGCTGGCACACCGTGCGCGGCTAGTGGCCAACCAGCTTCGCCCGACTGGTGCCGTTGCCGAGCGGCTCCACCTGGATCTGCACCGGGATGCGTTCGTGCATCTCCTGCACGTGGGAGATCACGCCCACCCGGCGGCCCAGCGCCTGTAGGCCGTCCAGTGCCTCCATGGCCAGCGCCAGGGATTGCGGGTCGAGGCTGCCGAAGCCCTCGTCGATGAACAGCGATTCGATGGTGAGCTCGCCGGAGGCCATGGAGGCGAGCCCCAGTGCCAGGGCCAGCGAGACCAGGAAGGTCTCGCCGCCGGAGAGCGAGTGCACCGAGCGGCGCTCGTCGCCCATGTCGACGTCCACCACCAGCAGGCCCAGGGGGCTGCCGCCCCGCACCAGCCGGTAGCGGCGGCTAAGGCCGCTCAGGTGCGCGTTGGCGTGCTCCAGCAGCTGCTCGAGGTTGTAGGCCTGGGCGATGCGCCGGAAGGCCTTGCCGTCGGCGGAGCCGATCAGCTCGCTGATCTGGCCCCAGCGGCGGAACTCGGCCTGGGCGGCCTCCAGCTCGGCCTGGCCGGCCTTGCGCCGCGCCCGCTTGCGATCGTCATCGCTCAGGGCGAAGGCGGCGGCGTCGCGGGCTTGCTGGGCCTCGTCCAGGCGCGGGGCCAGGTCGGCCTGGGCCTCTTCCAGGGCCTCCCGACGGCGGCGCAGCTCGTCGGCCACGGCGTCGCCGAGCAGCGCCTTGTCGCGGTCGTCTTCGCGACTCACTTCCTCGGTCTCCTCGATCAGGCCTTGGTCGCGGCGATGGCGCAGCAGGGCGTCGCGGCGCTCGGTGAGGGTGGCGGCGGCGCGCTGGTGGGCCTGGTCGGCGGCCTCGATCTGCCGCTCCTCGTCTAGGGCCGCCTCGTCGGACTGGGCGAGCAGCCGCGTGAGGGTGGCGTCGGTCAGCTCGGGGTGCGCCGCGCGCCAGTCGGCAAGCTCCCGGGCGAGGGTGTCGCGCTCCCGGTGAAGCCCCTCGAGCCGCTCGGCCTCGTGCTCGACCCGCTGGGCGAGGCGCTGCTGCGCCTGCTGGGCCGCGTGCCAACGCGCCTGGGCGGCGTCGCGGGCCTGGCGGGCCTGCTCCTGGCGAGCGTCGAGGTGCTGCTGCCAGGCGTCCGGCGAGGCGTGCTCGCCGAGCCGGGCGGCGAGTCCGCGGGCGAGTGTCTCGCGTTCGTCGCGCAGCGGCGGCAGCCGCTCGTCCAGCTCGGCCAGGGCCGTGTCGGCATGCTGCCTCTCGGCTTCCAGGCGCGCCAGGGCGACATGGCCCTCCTGCAGCGCCTGCTCCAGCGGGGCGAGCTCGGCCTCGGCCCGGGCCAGCTCGTCCAGGCGCTCTCGCGCCTCGCGGCGGCGGGTCTCGCTCGCCTCGCGCTCGGCCTCGAGCCACTCCTTCCGCTCGCTCGCATCATTGGCGGCGAGCTCGTGCTGGAGGGGATGCGCCTCCAGGGCCTCCCGGGCGGCGTCGCGCTGCCGCTCGGCCGTTTCATTGTCCTGCCGGTGGCGGGCGAGGGCGGCCTCCACGGCGCGATACTCGCCGAAAAGCTCGTCGCGTTTCTTCTGGGCCGCGTCGCGCGCCTCGCGAGCCGCGTCGAGCTGGCGGGTTTCCTCCGCCTCCTGGGCCTCGAGCTGGGCGGCCTCCGGCGTGGCCGGCGGGTGCTGCCGCCAGGGGTGATCGTGACCGCCACACACCGGGCAGGGCTCGCCCTCGACGAGGGCCTCGCGCAGCCGCGCCACGCTCTCGCTGCGCACGGCGCGGCTGCGATCGATCAGCGCGCCGACGCTGTCGAGGTGGACCTGTGCGCGGTCCAGGGCCTGGCGGGCGCTCTGGCCTTCGGTCAGCAGCGTGTTCCTGCGGGTCTCGTCGTCGCCGAGCCGGCGGGTGAGTTGGGCAAGCTCCTGCTCCGCACGGCCAAGCTCCTGCCAGCGACTGGCGAGCTCGCCCAGCGCCAGGTGGCGCCGGGCCGCCTGGTCGTGTTCTTGCTGAGCGGCCTGGCGAGCGGCATCGAGGCGAGGGTGAGTGCCCACCAACCGCTCGAGGGTCGAGCGCCAGTCGTCGCGCTGTCGCTGACGCGCCTGCTGGGCCTCGCTGGCCGAGCGGTGCGCCTGGCCCAGCCGCTCGGCCTCGGCCTGATGCCGGCTGCGGGCCGCCTCCAGGTCGGCGAGCTGCTTCTCGTGGGTGGCAAGGCGCTGGGCCTCCTCCCGGGCCTCGCGCAGGGCGGGCTCGGCCTCGCGGCGCGCCGCGGTGGCCTCGGTCAGGGCGCGCTCGCGGGCATCAAGGGCCTCGCGGGCCTCGGCCTGCTCGCGCTCGGCGTCGGTGAGCGCTCGCTTTGTCTCGGCGTGGCTCGTTTCCAGACCGGCGATCTCGTCGGGCAGGGCGGCCCGGCGGGCCAGCGCATGGCGCTGCGGGGCGATCAACCGGCGCCACTCGCGGTCGGCGCGCGCCTCGGCCAGCGCCTGCCAGTCGGCCTCGGCGCTCTGCTGTTGGGCCAGGCCCTGGCGATAGGCCTCGTGCAGCCGGGCATCGTCGTCGTGCCAGCGGCACCGGGCCTGGAGCGATGTGGCCTGGCCCTGCAGGTCAGTGAGCGCTCGCTGGGTGGCCTCAGCCGCCTGCTCCAGTTCGGCCCGGGCCTCGGGCTCGGCGGGCCGGTCGTCGGCGAGCCTGGCCTCCAGCGCCTCGACGGCCTTCCTGGCGGTGCTCGCGCGCCGGTAGGCGGCCATGGAGATCGCCGAGTACTCGGCGGTGCCGGTGAGGCGCTCGAGCAGGTCGCTGCGTTCGTTGTCGTCGGCCTGGAGGAAGGCGGCGAACTCGCTCTGGGCGAGCAGCACGGCGCGGGTGAACTGGTCGAAGGTGAGCCCCAGGCGCTCCGGCAGCAGGCGCTCGAACTCGCGCTTCTGGGTGGTGAGCAGGCGGTCGTCGTCGAGGTCGCGCAGCGACTGCTCGGCCTTCTGCAGCTTGCCGGCGACCTTCTCCCGGGCGCGGCGCACCGCCCAGCGGGCGCGGTAGCGCCGCCCGTCGCGGCCCATGAAGTCCACCTCGGCGTAGCCGCTCGCCGTGCCGCGGCGCAGCAGGGTGCGCGGGTCGCTGGTGGTCAGGGTGGAGTCCGGAGTGTCGTCGACCTGGCTGTCCCGGGCCGGCGCCTGGCGCAGCCGCGGCGTGCCGCCGTAGAGCGCCAGGCAGAGCGCATCGAGCAGGGTGCTCTTGCCGGCGCCGGTGGGGCCGGTGATGGCGAAGAGGCCGGCATCGCACAGCGGCGCGGCGGTGAAGTCCAGCGCGAGCGGGCCGGGCAGCGAGGCGAGGTTCTCCAGACGCAGGGCGAGGATCCTCATGACGTTACCTCCTCGTCGCCGTCGAGCACGTCCTGGCAGAGCCGGTCGAAGTCGGCGAGCACGTCCGCCTCCGGCGGCTCGCCCCAGCGGTCGGCCCAGGTGCGCTCGAAGAGCTTGCGCGGGCCGAGGCTCTCCAGGTCGATGCGGGCGGGGGCATCCTCGCCCTCGACCCGGGGCAGGCGACGCTCGAGGCGCAGCAGGCGCAGCGCCTTGCCCTCGAGCGCCGCCTCCACCCGGGCCCGCAGGTCGGGCATCGGGGCCTCGAGTTCGACGCGCACCTCCAGCCAGGGCCAGCGGTCCCTTGGTTGCTCTGGATCGTCCTCGAGGGCCTCGAGCTCGGCCAGCACCCGCTCCAGCGGCGCGGGGCCGACGCGGTGCATGGCCACCGGGCGGGGCACGGGGAGCGCCTCGGTGGTGGCCAGGGCCTCGCCCTCGAGCACCACCTCGACCACCTGATGCGGATAGCTGACCTCGCTGAAGTCCAGCGGCAGGGGGCTGCCGCTGTAGCGAATGCGCGCCTCGCCGACCTGCTGGGCGCGGTGCAGGTGGCCAAGCGCCACGTAGGCGATGTCGTCCGGGAAGAGGGCGGCGGAGATCGACTCCTCGCCGCCGATGACGATGGGCCGTTCGCTCGCCTCTGAGACGGCGGCGCCGTGCAGGTGGGCGTGGCTCATCGCCACCAGCGCCTGGCCGGGCTCGCGACGGGCGCGGGCGGCCTCGATCAGCCGGGTGTGCACGCGGTTGATGCCGGTGACGTAGTCGTTGGGCGCGCCGTCGTCCTCGTCATCGCCCATGTCGGCGCGCATGCCGGCGCCGGTCACCTCGGCGGGTCGCAGGAAGGGCAGCGCCAGGCACCAGGCACGGGTCGCGCCTTCGGCGTCGGTGAGCGGCACCAGCAGCCGCTCGGCATCGAGGTCGCCGTCGTCCTGCCAGTAGACCCGGCCCAGGGCGTGGGTGTTGAGCCTTCGCATCAGCGGGGCGGGCAGCTCGATGCGGTTGCCGCTGTCGTGGTTGCCGGCGATCAGCACGATCTCGAGGCCCGGCAGGCGCCGGTGGGCGTCGACGATGAAGTCGTAGAGCAGCGCCTGGGCGGCGAGCGACGGGTTGACCACGTCGAAGATGTCGCCGGCCACCAGCAGGGCGTCGGCGTCGCGCTCGACCAGAGTATCGAGTAGCCAGGTGAGGAAGGCGCGGT
Organism: Halomonas sp. THAF5a; assembly: GCF_009363755.1. Taxonomy (NCBI): domain Bacteria; kingdom Pseudomonadati; phylum Pseudomonadota; class Gammaproteobacteria; order Oceanospirillales; family Halomonadaceae; genus Halomonas; species Halomonas sp. THAF5a. Next base: position 872,857 of record NZ_CP045417.1, read on the forward strand.
GCTCGGCGTGGCGCTCCTGGCCGTGGAAGCTCTGGCCCAGGTGCCAGTCGGCGGTGTGGATCAGTCTCAAGGTCGGCTCCCCGGTGGTCCGTCACGCGGCAAAAGCCGTAGTCTAACCCGAGCGATGCCGACACTTCAGGGAGCCCCGATGCCCGACACCCCCTTGCACGACTGGAACCTCGCTTCGCGGGAGGCCATCGCCCTGCAGAAGCGCCTGGCGGGATGCGTGGAGCGGGAGGATCGCCTGGACCCGGTGCGCCACCTCGCCGGCGTGGACATCGGCTTCGAGCAGGACGGGGCGATCACCCGGGCCGCGGTGGTAGTGCTGGCCTGGCCGCCGGCGGCCGAGGGCACCTTCACGGTGGTTGAGCGGGTGGTGCATCGCGAGCCGACCCGCATGCCCTACGTGCCGGGGCTGCTGTCGTTTCGCGAGGTGCCGGCGGCGCTCGGTGCCTTCGAGAAGCTCACCACCCGGCCGCAGCTTGCCATGGTCGACGGCCAGGGCATCGCCCATCCGCGGCGGATCGGGGTGGCCAGCCACCTGGGGCTGTGGCTCGACCTGCCGACCATCGGCGTGGCCAAGACGCGGCTCTGCGGCCGCCACGACGAGCCCGGCCCCGCGCGAGGCGACTGGACGCCGCTGGTGGACGGCCCGGACGACGAGACGATCGGCGCGGTGCTGCGCTCGCGGGCGAAGGTGAAGCCGATCTTCGTCTCGCCGGGGCATCGGGTGTCGCTGGCCACCGCGCTCGACTGGGTGGTGGCCTGCCTGGGGCGCACCAAGCTGCCGGAACCGACGCGGCTGGCCGATCGGCTCGCTTCGCGGCGTGACTTCAAGAAAGGGAAGTGACAAGAGGAGCCCGGTCTGCCGCCGACAGGTCTGCGAGAGGGCGCTGTAAACCCGTCCCTGGGCGCTACCGACGCCATCCATGGCGTAGGACCCTCTCTTCGACCTGTCCCCGGCTTATCACTGCGTCGTGGCACCGTGGCTTGCCAACGGCGGTCGGGCGGCGGACCATGGCGGCCCCTTTCCAGCCTGGATGAGCGCCCATGACCGCCAATCGCCCCGATCCCCTCGCGGCCACCCGCGCCTGGGTGGAGACCTTCGTGGTCGCCCGCGACGTCTGCCCCTTCGCCGGCCGCGAGGTGGCCCGCGACAGCATCCGCACCGTGGCGGTGCCGGCCCGCGACCGCGAGGCGGCGCTGCTGGCGCTGTTCGACGAGTGCCGCCACCTGGAGGCGAATCCCGAGGTGGAGACGACCCTGCTGGTGCTCACCGAGGGGCTCGAGGACTTCGACGATTACCTCGACCTGCTCGAGATCGCCGAGGCGCTGCTGGCCGATCAGGGCTACGAGGGCACCTTCCAGCTGGCGAGCTTCCATCCGGACTACGTCTTCGCCGACGCCGAGCCGGACGATCCCGCCAACTTCACCAACCGCTCGCCCTGGCCGATGTGGCACCTGCTGCGCGAGGCGGGCCTGGAGCGGGCCCTCGCGCATCATCCCGACCCCGAGGGCATCCCCGCGCGCAACGTCGAGGCGATGCGCGAGCTGGGCCATGAGGCGCTCGCCGAGGCGCTGGCCCGGCTGCGCGGCTAGGCTCCCGTCGCTCTTGCCGCCCGCCGCCCGTCGCTCGATAGGCCCGCGGCTAGACGATATCCAGCGGCGGCTTGAGGCTCGGCGGCGGGAAGGCGGCATCGAGGCGCGCGCGGCTCGCCTCGTCCAGCTCGACGCACAGGGCGGCGGCGTTCTGGGCCACGTGGTCGAGGCCGGTGGCCTTGGGGATGGCGATCACGTCCCGGGTGGCATCGCCTTGCTGGCCGCGGACGGGGCGGATCGCCCAGGCCAGCAGCAGCTGGGCCGGGGTGATGCCGAGCGCTGCGGCGATATCGGTCACCTCCGGGTGAGTGAGCAGGTCTCGGCGCAGCCCGCCGGCCTGGGCCAGCGGGCAGTAGGCCATGGTGGGGATGCCGTGCTTTCGCTGCCAGGGCAGCAGCGAGTGCTCGATGCCCCGGGAGCCCAGGTGGTAGAGCACCTGATTGACCGCGCAGGCGTCGCCGCCGGGCAGGCTCGTGAGCGTGGCCATCTCGTCGACATCGAAGTTCGAGACCCCGAAGCGGCGGATCTTGCCCGCGTCGCGGAGCCGCTCGAAGGCCTCCAGGGTCTCCGCAAGCGGCACGCCGCCGGGCCAGTGCAGCAGGTAGAGGTCGAGGTGGTCGGTGCCCAGGCGCGCAAGGCTCGCCTCGCAGGCGGCGATGGCGCTGTCGCGCCCGGCGTTCCAGGGGTAGACCTTGGAGACCAGGAAGGCCTGGTCGCGGCGCCCCTGGAGGGCCTCGCCTACCACCTCCTCGGCGCCGCCGTCGCCGTACATCTCGGCGGTGTCGATCAGGCGCAGGCCGCACGCCAGGCCGTGCTGCAGGGCGTGCACCTCGTCGCGGCGCGGGGCCAGCCCCTCGCCCATGAACCAGGTGCCCTGGCCGATGGCCGGCAGCGTGACGGCGGGCTCGTGGTCGGTCGCCGCGAGGGTGACGGAGGGCGTGCTCGACATGGGATCTCCTGTTTCTGGAAGTGTTTTCCAATGATTCTGGTGGCACGCCGTCGACGATACCATCGTGCGGTGTGGCCACGGGCGGCCCTGCGGGGCTATGGTGTAGTGGCTTGCCTGATCGAACCCCTGACCGACGAGGAGAACACATGACCATCAAGAATACCGCGACCGCACAGTGGAAGGGCGGCCTGAAGGATGGTGGCGGCAGCCTGTCCACCGGCAGCGGCACCCTGAAGGACGTCTCCTACGACTTCCGCAAGCGCTTCGAGGGCGCCGAGGGCACCAACCCCGAGGAGCTGATCGGGGCCGCCCACGCCGGCTGCTTCTCCATGGCGTTCTCGCTGGTGCTGGGCGAGGCCGGCTTCACGGCGGACAGCATCGACACCGAGGCGACCGTGACCCTGGACCCGGAGAGCCTCTCCGTGACCGCCGTGCACCTGGTCACCCGCGGCAAGGTGCCGGGCGCCGACCAGGCGGCCTTCGAGGAGGCGGCCAACGGCGCCAAGGAGAACTGCCCGATCTCCAAGCTGCTGAACGCCGAGATCACCCTGGACGCCAAGCTCGAGAACTGAGTCAAGGGGCAAGGGCCCGTCGCCACGGCCGGTGTCAGCGGCGCGGTGGCGAATGAGGAATGCAAGGGGGCCGCCTTCGGGCGGCCCCCTTGCGTGTGGGCACGTGGGAGCGGATGGGCATGGGGCGCGCTCAGGTCGAGCCGGCGTCGGCCGTCTGGGGGGCGGGGCGTCGGACCCGACGGCGACGGGCGGCGTCCACCAGGGCGCGGATCAGGCGCTGCTGGGGGCGGTTGAAGATCAGCCATTCGGGGTGCCACTGCACGCCGATCAGGAAGTCGTGCTCCCGGGACTCGATGCCCTGCACCAGGCCGTCGCGGTCCCGGGCGACGATCTCGATGCCGCGACCGGTCTTCTGCACGGCCTGGTGATGCAGGCTGTTGATGCGGCACCAGGTGACCTCGAGGATGCGGTAGAGCTGGCTGTCGGCGACGATGTCCACGGTCTTGCGCGGCAGCACGGTGCGCCGGCGCTTGAGCCCCTCGTGGGTGGTGTAGATGTCCGGGTCGAGGGTGCCGCCCAGGTGCACGTTGATCAGCTGGGCGCCGCGGCAGATCCCGAGCGTCGGCGTGCCCCGGGGGATGAAGCGTTCCAGCAGCTCCAGTTCCAGCTCGTCGCGCTGGGGGTCGACGCGCACGTCCAGGTGCATCTCTGCGTCGTAGAGGTGGGCCTGGATGTCGTCGCCGCCGCCGATGATCAGGCCGTCGAGGTGGTCGGGCACCGGGCGCGAGGGCGAGAGGCGCTGCGGCCGGCCGCCGTGGCGCCACACGGCGAACCAGTCAAACCACCAGGCGATCCGGCTCTTGGCGTCGGAGGTGGTGATGCCGATCAGCGGGCGCGCCTGACTCATTGCCGTGCCACCCAGCGGCGCAGGCGGATCAGCCAGCGGCGGGGCGCCGAGGGCCGGTGGCGGGCCAGGAACTGCGCGCCGCGCTCGGCCAGGGTCTCCGGGGCGGCGGCCAGCCGCTCAACCTCGAGCCAGCGGTTCCACTCGGTCACCGCGCCCCAGCCCGGCTCCGAGAGCTGGGCGTTGGGCAGCCGGTAGTGGAAGGTCGGCCGCGGCTTGACGAGCCGGTTCTGCAGCAGCTCGTGGGGAAAGTCGGGGGCGAGATGGGCGAACAGCGGCAGCATGTCCAGCTCCCGGTTGCGGGTCGGATTGTCTTCCAGGTAGTCGGCGATCAGCGTCTCGAGGTCCGGGGCGTAGTCCGGGTCGAGGATCTTGAGGGCGTAGGCCCGGGGGAAGGGGTTGGCATGGGGCAGCACCTCCCGGGTGATGTCGACGTGGATCTGCTCGCGCAGCCAGGCGGCGGTGAGCAGGTAGGCGCGCAGGTGGGCCAGCAGGCTGTCGACCCCGAGGCTCGGTACCTCCGGGTTCAGGTGCAGGCCGAAGCCGTAGAGCAGGCTGGCGTCGCTGCCCTTGGCACCGTGCTGGCGCAGCGCCTCGAAGAGTGCGTCGAGCTCGTCCAGCTCGTCCCAGGGCACCGGCGGGCAGACGATCTCGGTGGGTACCAGGCCCGTCACCATGTCGCCGATCAGCTCGCGGGTGCGCGCGTGGAACTCCCGGCGCATGCGCTCCCACTCGCTGTCGAGGGCGTCCTCGGCGGCCATCCGCGCCTGGTCGGGGTGGGCGTACTGGGTGTCGAGCTCGATGCCGAAATCGCCCCAGCGGCCGTCGACGACCTTGAGCCGGTGGGGGCTCAGGACCTCGATCTCGCCGCCGAACAGCGACTGGACCAGCTCGGCGGTGCGCTGCGGGGGCAGGCCAGCGAACTCGATCTCCACCCCGATGCGCCGCGTCTTGCCGTCGGCATTGCGGGGTGCGGGTGGCGGTTGCGGCGTCATGACGGCATCCTGTAGGGCATGTTGTCGGCAGCCTAACATACTGCCTCGAGAATCACGGACGCGACGACCGTCGCGTCCCCCTGCCAGTGGAGAGGGAATCTTGCCTGTAGCGCACCGGATGTACGTTGTCTTTCGCGGCCTGCTGGTCTGGCTGCTGCTGTCGGTGCTGCTGCTGCCCGCGGTGTCGTCGGCCCAGGGCCTGGCGCTCTCCGGGCTCACCAACGGCGGTGAGCAGGCGGGCACCCACGACCCCGAGGCCTTCCAGGCCTCGCTCGACGAGGTGATCGCCACCCTGGAGAACGACGCCCAGCGCCAGGCGCTGCTCGAGAACCTGCGCCAGCTCCAGCAGGCCAACGACGCGGCCGCCGAGCAGGGCGGACTGACCCGGCCCCAGGGCCTGCTCGGGGCGCTGGCGGAGACCATCACCGAGCTCGGCGAGCAGGCCGAGTCCGGCCACTCGCCGATGGATGAGTGGCGCCAGCAGCTGCGCCAGGGCTGGACCGACCTGGTCGACCTGGTGGTCCAGACCGGCAACACCGAGCTGCTGCGCTTCGTCATCGAGTTCGCCGTGCTGCTGGCCATCTGGTCCGGGCTGCTGGTGATCCTGATCGCCCTGGGGCGCAAGTTGGCCCTGCGCCGCGGCTGGCCGCTGGACCTGCCCCGGGAGCCCCGCGGGTGGCTGCTGGCGGTGCACTTCCTGCGTCGCATGCTGCCCTGGGCGCTGGCCTTCCTGTTGGTGCTGGGCATCGCCCAGCTGGTGCCGCCGAGCGCCGGGCGCACCGCGACCCTGGTCACCGCCTACGTGGCCCTGTGCGGGCGCACCCTCTCGGTGGTGGTGGAGACGGTGATCTCGGTGTTCACCAGCGGCCATCGCTACACGGCGGTGCAGATCCTGCAGCACCGGAGCCTGCGCACGCTGTTCGTCATCGGCGCGCTGATCGCGCTGGGCGATGCCTTCAACTCGGCGCGGCTCTCGGGGATCATCGGCGCCGACCTGGCCGGGCTGATGTCGATCCTATCCAACATGCTGGCGGCGTTGATCAGCGCGCGCTTCATCATCCGCTTCAAGCGTCCCATCCAGCACCTGATCCGCAACCGCCCCTACACCCTGCGCCGCGACCGGGGCAGCATCGGCGAGGTGATCCGGCTGGTCGGTGGCCTGTGGCACGTGCCGGCCATGCTGCTGGTGGGCGGCTCGCTGCTGGCCATCTTCATCACCGTGGGCGACGTGGGCACGGCCCTGGCGCGCTCGATCATCTCGGCGTCCCTGCTGGTGCTGACCCTGGTGGTCACCGGCCTGATCCGCCGCCACGGGCAGCGCCGCTCCCAGCAGCGTCGCCAGAGCGACTACCGCCGTCGCCTGGAGCGCTTCGGCTACGCGCTGGCCCACGTGCTGGCCTGGATCGCCTTCGCCGAGCTCTCGCTTCAGGTGTGGGGCGCCTCGCTGATCGGCATCGGCCAGCAGGGCGTGGCCAGCGTGCGCATCGGCCAGGCGCTGCTGGCGATCGGCTTCACCCTGCTGCTGGCCTGGCTGACCTGGATCTTCGCCGACACCGCCATCCAGCGCGCCCTGACGAGCCCGGCCCGCGCCCGGGGGCGGCGGGTCAACCTGGCCCGGGCCCAAACGATCACGCCGATGATCCGCAACATCATCTTCGCCACCATCGTGATCATCGCCGCCATCGTCGGCCTGGCCAACCTCGGCGTGAACGTCACGCCGCTGCTGGCCGGTGCCGGTGTGATCGGCCTGGCCATCGGCTTCGGCGCCCAGACCCTGGTGCAGGACCTGATCACCGGCATCTTCATCCTCATCGAGGACTCGCTGGCGGTGGACGACTTCGTCAAGATCAACGGCCACATGGGCACCGTCGAGGGGCTGACCCTGCGCACCGTGCGGCTGCGCGACCTGGACGGCATCGTGCACATCATCACCTTCAGCCGCATCGAGTCGATCCATAACATGTCGCGCCAGTTCGGCATCGCCCTGATGCGCATCCGCATCCCCTACGACATGAAGATCGACGACGCCACCACCCTGGTGCAGGAGACGGCCCAGCAGCTGCGCCAGGACCCGATGATGCGCCACCACATCTGGTCGCCGCTGGAGATGCAGGGCATCGACAGCTTCCAGGACGGCTGCGCCATCCTGCGCATGCGCTTTCGCACCGCGCCGGAGATGCAGTGGGACGTGGCGCGCGCCTACAACCTGCTGCTCAAGCAGCGCATGGAGGAGCTGTCGGTCGATCTCGGCGTGCCGCGGCTCAGCGTCAGCATGGAGGGCCAGGGTGGCGGCCGCCTGGACGGCACCGGCGAGGGGGCCGAGGGGCGCGACGCCAGCGGCCGCCGGCCCGGCGAGGCGGGCGCCGCCGATCCGGGGCGGGAGACCAGCGCCCGGGGCGCCGCCCCGGATCCGGGGTAAGCCGGCGTGGCGACCCACGAGGTCTCGGTCGAGCGCCGCGACAGCCTGAACCTGCGCATCGCCCGGGTGCTGCGCGAGGAGAGCTCGCACCGGCTCGACGTCTATCTCTTCGTGCCGGCCGAGCTCGGCCTCAACGCCCATGTGCTCTCGGAGGAGGCGTTCTACCACGGCGCGATCCACGTCAAGCGCACCTACTACAGCGATCGCCACCGGCTGCCGCTGGTGATGAGCCGCCTGGCCGGCAAGCGCCTCGACGCCGACCAGTACCGCCTCGGGCTGAGCCTCTACGCCTACCAGTACGTGGTGGCGCTGGAGCGCTCGACCCAGTCGCTGCTCGACGAGGCCCGGCGCACGCGCAAGGCCGAGAAACGGGCCGGCGACAGGGCCGGCGACAGGGCCGGCGACAGGGCCGAGGCGCCCGAGGACCCGCGTCGCGCGAGCGCCTCCGAGGAGGACGCGGCCCAGGCCGGGCGGCTGCGCGACCAGCTCGAGGAGACCCTCGAGCTCTCCCGCGGCATCCTGCGCCGGCTGCGCCGGCAGGAGCCGAGCGACGAGAGCCTGCACCGCTACTACGCCAACATCGACAACTACCTCTCCTGGTTCACCGAGCAGCGGCTGCTGGAGCTGATCGCCCACCTGCCGCGGGGCTACGGCTATCGCGAGATCCGCCAGCGCCTGCTCGATGTCTGCCGGGCCGAGGACGCGCATCGCCGGGCGCGCGAGTACAACGCCGAGCGGGTCACCCGCGACCCGACCCGGATGTCCAACAAGATGCGCCTGCTGCGAAGGCTCATCGAGTATCCCGTGACCCTCAAGCAGCGCAGCCAGGAGCTCGGCGGCGCCGAGGAGAAGGCCGTGAAGGCGCTGGCCACCGCGGTGGTGATGGTCTTCGTCTCCCTGGGCCTGCTGGAGGCGCGGGCGGCGCTCGGCGACATCACGGCGCTGTTCGTGATGGTGCTGGCGCTGATCTACGCGCTGCGCGAGGTGTTCAAGGACGACCTGCGCATGACGCTGTGGCGCCTGCTGCGCCGCGGGCGACCCAAGTGGCGCCGCCAGTACCTGGATGCCCACAGCAACGCCGTGCTGGGGCGCCAGCTCGAGTGGTTCGACTACCAGCGCTATGCACGCCTCGACGAGGAGATCCGTCGGGTACGCAAGCGCAACATGGCCCAGCGCGAGGAGGTGGTGCTGCACTACCGCTCGAGCTCACGGATGTCGCCTACCCGCTTCTTGAGCGGCTACGACCGTACCCGGGAGACCCTGACCCTGGATCTCTCGCCGCTGGCGCGGCTGATGAGCAAGGGCAGCCACCACGTCTACCGGCTCGAGGAGAAGGGACAGGTGGTGCGCGAGCCGGTGGAGAAGCGCCACCTGATCAACCTGGTGATCCGCGAGGTGGAGGGCAGCGGCCCGCCGCTGCTGCAGCGCTGGAAGATCGTGATGAGCCGCTCGAAGATCGTTGACGTCGAGCTGGTGCACGAGGAGGGGCCGGAGGCGGATTCCTGATGCGCCTCGGCCGAGCGGGCGGTGGCTCGCTCGGCCGAGGGGCCGGGGGGCCGGCTCAGCGGCTCAGGTGCTCGGGGGCAAGGTTCTCGGGGCCGAAGGAGTCCGGCAGCAGCGCTTCCATGTCGTAGTCGCGCAGCAGGCGACCCTCGGCGTCGACCACGCGGATGCGGGTCGCGGGGGTGGCGAACTCGCGGATGCGCTGGCGGCAGTCGCCGCAGGGCGTGCAGAGGTGCGCCCCCGGGCCGATCACGTAGACCTCGCGCAGCTCGCGCTCGCCGGCGCTGACCAGGGCGGCGATGGCCGAGGCCTCGGCGCAGAGCCCCTTGTAGTGGGCGACCTCGACGTTGGCGCCGGCGTAGCGGGCGCCGCTCTCGCCGATCACCAGCGCGCCCACCGGATGATGCGAGTAGGGGGCGTAGGCGCGCTCGCGCACCGCGATCAGCGCCGTGACGATCTCCGCTTCGATCTCGCCGTTCATGCCTCGTCCTCCTGGGTGGCGTCGTCGCGCAGCACGCTGTCCAGCGCGATCTGCATCATCTCGTCGAAGGTGCTCTGGCGCTCGGCGCTGGAGAGCGAGTCGCCCTTGAGGATGTGGTCGGAGACCGTGCAGACGGTGGCGGCCCGGGCGCCGAACTCGGCGGCCACCCCGTACAGGCCGGCGGCTTCCATCTCCACGCCGACGATGCCGTAGCGCCTGAGCAACTCGGCGGTCTCCGGGCGCGGGTCGTAGAAGAGATCCGCCGAGAAGAGGTTGCCCACCTTCACCGGCACGCCGAGCGCCGCGGCCGCGTCCACCGCATGGCGGGTCAGCGCGAAGTCGGCGGTGGCGGCGAAGTCCATGCCGGCGAAGCGCGTGCGGTTGACGCCGGAGTCGGTGCAGGCGCCCAGCCCGATCACCACGTCGCGCACCGCCACGTCGTCGCGCACCGCGCCGCAGGAGCCGACGCGGATCAGGCGCTTCACGCCGTACTCGGTGATCAGCTCCTTGGCGTAGATCGATACCGACGGGATGCCCATGCCGTGGCCCATCACCGAGATCGGCCGGCCCCGGTAGGTGCCGGTGTAGCCGGACATGCTGCGCACCGTGTTCACCTCACGGGCGTCCTCGAGGAAGGTCTCGGCAATGTAGCGGGCGCGCAGCGGGTCGCCGGGCATCAGCACGGTATCGGCGAAGTCGCCGGGTTCGGCGTTGATATGGGGGGTCGCCATCACAAGGCTCCTGTGTCGGCAGGGGGGAGGAAGCGCTCACCGTCGTCCATGGGGGGAAGGCCCAGGTGCGCCGACAGGCTCTGGCCGATGTCGGCGAAGCTCGCCCGCACACCCAGCGAGCCGGGGGCGAGCCCGGCGCCGAGCGCGAGCACCGGGACGTGCTCGCGGGTGTGGTCGGTGCCGGCCCAGGTGGGATCGCAGCCGTGGTCGGCGGTGAGGATCAGCAGGTCGTCGTCGCCAAGCCTGTCCAGCACCTCGGGCAGCCGGGCATCGAAGGCCTCCAGGGCGGCGGCATAGCCCGCCACGTCGCGGCGGTGGCCGTAGACCATGTCGAAGTCGACGAAGTTGGTCATGATCAGCGAGCGCTCGCCGGCCTCTTCCATGGCGGCGAGGGTCTCGTCCATCAGGGCGTCGTGGCCGCTTGCCTTGACCGTCCGGGTGATCCCGCAGTGGGCGTAGATGTCGGCGATCTTGCCGATGGCGACCACCGTGCCGCCGTCGTCATCGAGCTTCTGCAGCACCGTGGGGGCGGGCGGCTCGACGCTGTAGTCGCGGCGGTTGGCGGTGCGGACGAAGCTCGCGGCGTCGTCGCCCGTGAACGGCCGCGCGATCACCCGGCCGATGTTGTAGGGCTCGAGCAGCCGCCTTGCGATCTCGCAGACCTCATAGAGGCGCGCCAGGCCGAAGGCCTCCTCGTGGGCGGCGATCTGGAACACCGAGTCCGCCGAGGTGTAGACGATGGGCTTGCCGCTCTCGACATGGGCCTCGCCGAGCCGGGCGATGACCTCGGTACCCGAGGCGTGGCAGTCGCCGAGCACGCCGGGCAGCCCCGCCTCGGCGATCAGCGCCTCGAGCAGTACGGCGGGGAAGCTCTGCTCTCGGTCGGGGAAGTAGCCCCAGTCGAAGCGCACCGGCACGCCGGCGAGCTCCCAGTGGCCGGAAGGGGTGTCCTTGCCCGAGGAGAGCTCCCGGGCGTGGCCGTAGGCGCCGACCACCTCGTCCGGCACCGCGACGCCCTCGGCCCAGTGGCCGGTGCTCTCGCGGTGGGCGTGGAAGAGCCCTAGCCGGGCGAGGTTCGGCAGCGCGAGCGGGCCGCGCGAGGGCGAGTCGGCGCACGCCCGGGCGATATGGCCCAGGGTGTCGGCGCCGGCGTCGCCGAAGCGAGCGGCATCCGGCGTGGCGCCGATGCCGAAGGAGTCGAGGACCAGCACGATGGCGCGGCTCATGGCACCTCCCGACGGATCACGTCGTGGGTCAGTGGGGGCGGGGTGACTCGCGCGTCGCCAACTCGCATGGCGTCGCGCAGTTGTCGCCCGGCGGCTTCAGCATCGTCCACGCTGGCGGCGTGGACCAGCGCCAGGGGACGGTCGGCGTCGACGGCCTCGCCCAGCGAGGCGATGCGCGACAGCCCGACGGCGGGGTCGATGGCCGCCCCCGGGGTGCGGCGCCCTCCGCCGAGTGCCACCACGGCCAGCCCCAGCGCCCGGGTATCGATGGCCTGGACGCGGCCGGGGCGCTCGGCGTGGATGGCGCGCACCACCGGGGCCTGTGGCAGGTGGGCGGCGGGGCGCTCCAGCAGGTCGCTCGGGCCGCCGAGGCCCGCCACCATGCGCGCGAAGCGCTCGGCGGCCGCCCCGGAGGCCAGCGTCGCGTCCAGGCGGGCGACGGCGGCCTCCCGAGAGTCGGCGAGGCGGCCGGCCACCAGCAGCTCGGCGGCGAGCCGCCGGGTGACCTCGAGCAGCCGCCCGTGGCGCTTCTCGCCGCTCAGCAGGCGGATCGCCTCGTGCACCTCGAGGGCATTGCCGGCTCGCGGGGCCAGGGGCTGGCTCATGTCGGTGACCAGCGCCGTGGTGCGGGTGCCGGCGCGGCTCGCCACCTCGGCGATGGTCGTGGCGAGTTCTCGGGCGGCCTCGGCGGTGGGCATGAAGGCGCCGCTGCCCACCTTGACGTCCATCACCAGGCCCTCGAGGCCGCAGGCGAGCTTCTTGCCGAGGATCGAACTCACGATCAGCGGCAGCGACTCCACCGTGGCGGTGACGTCGCGCACCGCGTAGAGGCGGCGGTCGGCCGGGGCGAGGTCGGCGGTCTGGCCGATGATCGCCACGCCGACTTCCTTGACCAGTCGGCGAAAGGTGGCGGTATCGGGGCTCACCGAGTAGCCGGGGATCGCCTCGAGTTTGTCCAGGGTGCCGCCGGTGTGGCCGAGGCCACGCCCCGAGACCATCGGCACGTGGCCGCCGCAGGCGGCGACCCAGGGCCCGAGCACCAGCGAGGCGAGATCGCCCACGCCGCCGGTGGAGTGCTTGTCGAGCACCGGCCCCGGGAGGTCGAGCCCCGACCAGTCGAGCACCTCGCCGGAGTCGCGGATCGCCTCGGTCAGCGCCACCGTCTCGTCGGCGTTCATGCCCTTCAGGAAGATCGCCATGGCGAGCGCGCCCACCTGGGCCTCGGAGAGCCGGCCGTCGGTGATGCCTGCGACCAGTTCCCCGATCGCCGCGCGGTCGAGCACCCGGCCGTCGCGCTTGGCCCGGATCAGCTCCTGGGGGAGCATCAGTAGCCGTCCTCGGGGGCGGCATTGCCCTCGAAGGCGCCCAGGGTGAGCAGCAGGTCGTCGAGCAGGCCCGAGGCGCCGAAGCGGAAGTGGGCCGGGGTGATCCAGGCCGGGCCCATCAGCCGCGCGGCGAGCTCGAGGTAGGCCTGGGCCTCCTCGGCGGTGCGCACGCCGCCGGCGGCCTTGAAGCCGACGTCGCGGCCGCTGTCGCGGATCGCGGTGAGCATCACCTCGGCGGCCTCGAGGGTGGCGTTGATCGCCACCTTGCCGGTGGAGGTCTTGAGGAAGTCGGCGCCGCCCTCGAGGGCCAGCTCGCTGGCGCGGCGGATCATCGCCGGGTCCTTGAGCTCGCCGGTCTCGAGGATCACCTTGAGTACGGCGTCACCGGCGGCCTGCTTGCAGAAGGCGACCAGCTCGCGGCCGGTCTCCTCGTCGCCGGCCAGCAGGGCGCGCCAGGGGAAGACCACATCGACCTCGTCGGCGCCGGAGGCCGCGGCCTCGCGGGTCGCCCGGGCGGCGGCCATGATGTCGTCGCCGCCGGCGGGGAAGTTGCTGACCGTGGCGACCTTGACGGTGCCCGCCAGGCCGTGGGCCTTCAGCGCGCGACAGGCGGTGACCACGAAGTCCGGATAGACGCACACCGCGGCCGGGCTGCCGGCGGGTGTCTTGGCACGCTGGCAGAGGGCCTCGATGGTGGCGTCGGTGTCGTCGTCGTTGAGGCTGGTGAGGTCCATCAGCGCCAGGGCCTGGCGGGCGGCCTGTTGCAGTTCGGTCATGGGAGCTCCGGTACGGCGAGAGAGTTCGCGTGGGGGGTGACGGGTCGAATGGGTGTCGGGCGCCGGGGCGGCCGGCGGGCCGTCGCCGCCCGTGACGGTGCGGGCGGCGACGGCGCGGTCAGGCGGCGGCCAGGGCCAGGAAGAAGCCGGCCAGGGAGGCCGACATCAGGTTCGAGAGGGTGCCGGCCAGCACCGCCTTGAGGCCGAAGCGGGCGATCTCGTGGCGGCGACTCGGGGCGATGCTGCCCAGTCCCCCGAGCAGGATGGCGATCGAGGAGAGGTTGGCGAAGCCGCACAGCGCGAAGGAGAGCACCGCCATGGTATGGGGCGTCATCACCTGCCCGGTGGCGGCCACCACCTGGTCGCCGTCGAGGTAGGGCGCCAGGTTGATGTAGGCCACGAACTCGTTGACCACCAGCTTCTGGCCGATGAAGGAGCCGGCCAGCGTCGCCTCTTCCCAGGGCACGCCGAGCAGGAAGGCGAGCGGCGAGAAGAGCCAGCCGAGGATCAGCTCCAGGCTCAGCGACTCCATGCCGAACCAGCCGCCGATGCCGCCGAGCATGCCGTTGAGCAGGGCGATCAGGCCGATGAAGGCGAGCAGCATGGCGCCGACGTTGGCCGCCAGCATCAGGCCGGAGCTGGCGCCGGCCGCGGCGGCGTCGAGCACGTTGCTGGGATGGTCCTCTTCCTCGTCGAGGCGCTCCTCGGCGGCGGAGACGCTGTCCTCGGGCGTCTCGGTCTCCGGCATCAGCAGCTTGGCGAACAGCAGGCCGCCCGGGGCGGCCATGAAGGAGGCGGCGACCAGGTACTCCATGGGAATGCCCAGCGCGGCGTAGCCGGCCAGCACCGAGCCCGCCACCGAGGCGAGCCCGCCGCACATCACCGCGAACAGCTGCGACCGGGTCATCCTGGCGATGAAGGGGCGGACCACCAGCGGCGCCTCGGTCTGGCCGACGAAGATGTTGGCGGTGGCAGAGAGCGACTCCGTGCGCGAGGTGCCCAGCGCCTTCTGCAGGGCGCCGCCGAGGATCCGGATGATCCACTGCATGATGCCCAGGTAGTAGAGCACGGCGGTCAGCGAGGAGAAGAAGATGATCACCGGCAGCACCTTGAAGGCGAAGACGAAGCCCGAGGCCTCGACGTCGGCCAGCCCGCCGAACACGAAGTCGATGCCGTCGTTGGCGTAGAGCACCACCTGGCTGACGGCGTCGGAGACGGTGGCGAGCACCGCCTGGCCCACCGGTACGTAGAGCACGAAGGCCCCGATGCCGGCCTGGATGGCGAAGGCACCCAGCACGGTGCGCAGGCGAATCGCGCGGCGGTCGGAGGAGAACAGCAGGGCGATGGCGACCAGGGTCACCATGCCGACCACGCTCATGAAGAGGGTCATGGGGCACCTATCCGATGGGGCGGCCTGGAGGGCAGGCATCCGGGTGAATGTGACGCGTGAGTGTGCGGTGAAATTTATCACATTCAGTGTTATTTTTTTAACATTTTCAGCTCACGCGAGCCGTTTTCCAGGGGCGGGAACGGCGCCGGACACCGGCCACGAGGAGAGCCTCGCAGATGAACGAACGCAGCGCCCGGCGCCTCGCCCGGCTGAGCGAGGCCCTCGCCCAGGGTGGCAGCCTGCGGCTTTCCGAAGCCGCGGCGCTGTGCGGCGTCTCGCCGATGACCATCCGCCGCGACCTGGCCGCCTCCGAGGGCGGGCTGCAGCTGATGGGGGGACATCTGGTGCGCAGCGACGATCCGCGCTATGCGCCGGTCTACGACCTGGCCGCCCAGCGGGATCGCCACGCCGCGGCCAAGCGCCGCCTCTGCCGGCGGGCGCTCGAGCGCATCGCCCCGGGCGATACCCTGTTCATCGACTGCGGCACGACCCTGATGCCGCTCGCCGCCAGCCTGCCCCGGGACCAGTCGCTGACCGTGGTGACCTATGCCCTCAACGTGGCCGAGGTCGTGAGCGGGCTTGCAGGCGTGCGCCTGATCCTGCTGGGGGGGCTCTATCACGGCTCGTCGCGCTCCTTCGCCGGCGAGGAGATGGACACCGCCATCCGCCGGCTCGGCATCAACCAGGCCTTCCTCTCCGCCGCCGGCGTGCACGAGCGCCAGGGCCTGACCTGCTTCCATTTCCACGAGGTGGCGCCCAAGCGGGCGGCCATCGCCACCGCGGCGAGACGCCTGCTGGTGGTGGACGAGAGCAAGCTCGGGGTCATCCGTCCGATGCGCTTCGCCGCCCTCGACGACATCGATGAGATCATCACCGACGCCCCGAGCGGCCCCACCCGAGGGCGTTCGCCCGGCGCTGAGGGCGGTCGCAGAGGTCGCGGAAAGCTGTCCGGCGTCAAGGCAGCGGAGGTAAAGGATTGCTAACTTGAAAGGTGAGTCAGCGTAAACCATCACCGCCTTTCGTCTGGAGAGCGCCCTATGCAAGCCGCAGATGTCATGACGACCAACGTGATCACTGTCACGCCCGAGTGCGAGGTCGGCGAGATCGCCAGCCTGCTGCTGGAACACGGCATCAGCGCCGTGCCGGTGGTCGATGCCGACGATCGGGTGCTCGGCATCGTCAGTGAAGGGGACCTGATGGCTCGGGTCGAGCCGGAGGAGAATGCGCATCGCTCCTGGTGGCTCAGGATCTTCAGCGGCGGCGGCGACGCCGTGGACTACGTGAAGACCCACGGGCGCAAGGCGGGCCAGATCATGACGCCCGACCCGCTCACCGTGGGTGAGGACGAGTCGCTGCACCACATCGCCTCGCTGCTCGAGAAGCGCCGCATCAAGCGGGTGCCGGTGGTCCGCGACGGCAAGCTGGTGGGCATCGTCAGTCGCTCCAACCTGCTGCGCGGCTTCTCCGTGGCTCGCCAGCCGTCCGCTGGTGACGACGACCGCGCCATCCGCGACGCCATCCTCAAGGAGGTCGACGAGAACACCGGGGTGCTGGTGGACCGCCTCAACGTCATCGTCGCCGACGGCAAGGTGCAGCTGTGGGGGCTCGTCGAGAGCAAGGAGCAGCGCTGGGCCGTGCAGGTCGCCGCGGAGAACATCGACGGGGTCAAGGAGATCGAGAACAACCTCGGCTTCGTGCCGCGGGGCGTGGGGGCGGTCTGACCCCGCGCGAACCACGCGCCCGCGCCTGAGGTGCTGGCGCGATAGACAATGCGATATCAACGACAGCGGGGCGGCCATCTGGCCGCCCCGCTGTCGTGTCGGTGTCGCTCCGTCGCGCGCTACGCCTCGGCGGCCCGCACCTTGCCGAGCGCCGCTTCCAGGCTCTCCAGGGTGCGCTCCGGGTGGTGGAGCTTGTCGAGGCCGAACAGGCCAATGCGGAAGGTGCGGAAGCTATCGCCCTCGTCGCACATCAGCGGCACGCCGGCGGCGACCTGGACGCCAGCCGCGAGGAACTTGGCGACGATCGCCTCGTCGTCGGTGTAGCTGACCACCACGCCCGGCGCCTCGAAGCCCGGCGCGGCGACGCTCTGGTAGCCGTGCCTGGCGAGCATGTCGCGCACCAGCCGGCCGACCTCGCGCTGCTCTTCGCGGACCCGGTCGAAGCCGTACTGACGGGTCTCGTTCATCACGTCGCGCAGCTGGCGCAGGCCGTCGGTGGGCAGGGTGGCGTGGTAGGCATGCCCGCCGCCCTCGTAGGTCTCCATGATCGAGAGCCACTTCTTCAGGTCGCAGGCGAAGCTGGTGCTGGTGGTCTCCTCGATGATCTCGCGGGCCTGGCGGGAGAGCATCACCATGCCGCAGCAGGGACTGCCGCTCCAGCCCTTCTGGGGGGCGCTGACCAGCACGTCGACGCCGACGTCCTGCATGTCGACCCAGAGGGTGCCGGAGGCGATGCAGTCGAGCACCAGCAGGCCGCCCTCGTCATGGATGGCGTCGGCGATCTTCTGCAAGTAGTCGTCGGGCAGCAGCATGCCCGAGGAGGTCTCGACGTGGGGCACGAAGACGATGTCCGGCTGCTGGTCGCGAATCGCCTCGACCACGTCCTCGATGGGCGGCGGCGCGAAGGGCGAGGTCGCCTCGTTGTCGTCCACCCGGCGGGCCTTGAGCACGTTGACGTCGGAGGG
Source organism: Halomonas sp. THAF5a (assembly GCF_009363755.1). Classification (NCBI taxonomy): domain Bacteria; kingdom Pseudomonadati; phylum Pseudomonadota; class Gammaproteobacteria; order Oceanospirillales; family Halomonadaceae; genus Halomonas; species Halomonas sp. THAF5a. The sequence goes on from NZ_CP045417.1 coordinate 890,353, forward strand.
GATCTTGCCCATCGACAGGATCTGGCTCCAGCGGTAGCTGAACCAGCCGTTGCGGATCACCAGGCACCGGCGGTCCTTGGCGAACTGGCGCGCCACGGCCTCCATGGCGAAGGTGCCGCTGCCGGGCACGATCACCGTCGAGTGCGCGTGGTAGACCTCCTTCAGCGTGGCGGACACGTCGCACATCACGCCCTGGAAACTCTTCGACATGTGGTTCAGCGCGCGATCGGTATAGACCACCGAGTACTCCAGCAGTCCATCGGGGTCGACGTCGGGTAGCAGTCCGGCCATTACGGTCTCCCTGTTGTGGTGCGGGCCTTTGCGTATGCCTCAGAGCATATTCGCAATCACGTCGTCAGGCCAGCCGGCCTCCGTGCCCCGAAGCGGCTCAGCGCCCGCCGGCGGCGGCGGGCTGGGCGGCGTCCGACAGCGCCTCGCGATTGATGGCGGCGATCTGCTCGGCGGCACGCTGCAGCGCCGGCAGGCACTCCATCGCCTTCTCCCGGGTCATGCGCATGATCGGCGACTGGATGGCCAGGCCGGTGTTGGAGAGCCCGTCGGGATTGGGGGCCAGCACCGCGATGCACAAGAGCCCCGGCAGGAACTCCTCGTCGTCGAAGGCGTAGCCCTGGCGCCCCACGGTCTCGATCTCGGCCTCGAGGGCCTCGGGATCCACCAGGGTGTTGCGGGTGAAGCCCTCCAGCGTCAGGTCGTTGAGCAGCCGCCGACGCTGGGCGGGCGCCATCTGGGCCAGGAAGAGCTTGCCGCTGGCCGAGCAGTGCACCGGCACCCGGGACCCGGGATGCAGGTAGAAGCGCAGCGGCGCCGAGGTCTCCACGCGATCGAGATAGAGCACCTCGCCGCCGGAGAGCGCCGTGATGTTGCAGCTCTCGCCGACCTCGTCGACCAGCTTGCGCAGGACCGCATGGCGGGCTCCGTGCACGGTGTCGTTGAGCAGCAGGGACTCGGCCAGGCGGCGCAGGCGGCTACCCTTGCTGTAGTGGCGGCCGTCGGCCTCGCGTTGCAGCATGCCCGAGGTCTCGAGCTGCTGGAGCATGCGGTGCAGGGTGGGCTTGGGCAGGCCGGTCTCGTCGACCATGCCCTGCAGCGTGAAGAACTGGTCCTTCCCTGCGATCACCTCGAGCAGGGCCAGGAGGCGTTGGGCCGGCGTATCGCCCTCGAGGCGAGGCATCTCGGATTTGGTCGTCATATGGGCTCTCCCTTTGGTCCCAAGGTAATTTGTTCCTGAAAAGAAATCAATTTGTACCGTTTTATGGAATTTTGTTGACGGGCTGCCGGAGGAGCGCTACTTTTTGATCAGGTTCCAGATATCGGAACCTTTGGTATCAAAAAAGTGGTATCAAAAGAGCAAAGGCACCACACAATAACGCGATGGCGCCCACGCCAGATCCGACACCCAGCGCTCCCATGGAGGTTCCCATGAGCACCGACAACACCGCAGACACCCGCCAGGTCGTGAAAGGCAAGCAGAAGATGACCCCCTCGGAAGCCTTCGTGGAGACCCTGGTCGCCAACGGGGTGACCGACATGTTCGGCATCATGGGCTCGGCCTTCATGGACGCCATGGACATCTTCGCCCCGGCCGGCATCCGCCTGGTCCCGGTGGTCCACGAGCAGGGCGCCGCGCACATGGCCGACGGCTATGCTCGCGTCTCCGGCCGCCACGGCGCCGTGATCGGCCAGAACGGCCCCGGCATCTCCAACTGCGTGACCGGCATCGCCGCGGCCTACTGGGCGCACAGCCCGGTGGTCATCGTGACCCCCGAGACCGGCACCACCGGCATCGGCCTGGGCGGCTTCCAGGAGTGCCACCAGCTGCCGATGTTCCAGGAGTTCACCAAGTACCAGGGCCACGTGACCCACCCGGCGCGCATGGCCGAGTACACCGGTCGCTGCTTCGACCGCGCCATGTCCGAGATGGGCCCGACCCAGCTCAACATCCCGCGCGACTACTTCTACGGCGAGATCGAGTGCGAGATTCCCGAGCCGGCGCGCCTCGACCGCGGCCCGGGCGGTACCAAGACCCTCAACGAGGCTGCCGAGCTGCTGGCCAACGCCAAGTTCCCGGTGATCGTCTCCGGCGGCGGCGTGGTGATGGCCGATGGCGTCGAGGCCTGTAAGGCACTGGCCGAGCGTCTGGGCGCGCCGGTGGTCAACAGCTACCAGCACAACGACTCCTTCCCGGCCAGCCACCCGCTGTGGTGCGGTCCGCTGGGCTATCAGGGCTCCAAGGCCGGCATGAAGCTGATCAGTCAGGCCGACGTGGTGGTGGCACTGGGCACCCGCCTGGGGCCGTTCGGCACCCTGCCGCAGCACGGCATGGACTACTGGCCGAAGGACGCCAAGATCATCCAGATCGACGCCGACCACAAGATGCTGGGCCTGGTGAAGAAGATCGCCGTGGGCATCTGCGGCGATGCCAAGGAAGCCGCCGAGGCGATCACCGAGCGCCTGTCCAGCCGCGACCTGGCCTGCGACGCCACCAAGAGCGAGCGTGCCGAGCAGATCGCCAGCGAGAAGGCCGCCTGGGAGCGCGAGCTCGACGAGTGGACCCACGAGAAGGACCCGTTCAGCCTCGACGCCATCGACGAGGCCAAGGGCGAGACGCCGTTCTCCGGCGGCGAGTACCTGCACCCGCGCCAGGTGCTGCGCGAGCTCGAGAAGGCCATGCCGGACGACGTGATGGTCTCCACCGACATCGGCAACATCAACGCCGTGGCGCACAGCTACCTGCGCTTCGAGAAGCCGCGCAGCTTCTTCGCCCCGATGAGCTTCGGCAACTGCGGCTACGCGCTGCCGACCATCATGGGCGCCAAGGTGGCCGCACCGGAGCGTCCGGCGATCGCCTACGCCGGTGACGGCGCCTGGGGCATGAGCCTGATGGAGATCATGACCGCGGTGCGTCACGAGATCCCGGTGACCGCGGTGGTGTTCCACAACCGTCAGTGGGGCGCCGAGAAGAAGAACCAGGTCGAGTTCTACAACCGTCGCTTCGTGGCCGGTGAGCTGGACAACCAGAGCTTCGCCGAGATCGGCCGGGCGATGGGTGCCGAGGGCATCACCGTGGACCGCCTGGAGGACGTGGGTCCGGCGCTGAAGAAGGCGGTGGACATGCAGATGAACGAGGGCAAGACCTGCGTCATCGAGGTCATGTGCACCCGGGAGCTGGGCGACCCCTTCCGCCGCGACGCGCTGAAGAAGCCGGTGCGCCTGCTCGAGAAGTACCAGGACTACGTCTGATCGATAGGTGCTGCAAGGGTTCCCCCGGCGTTGCCGGGGGCTTTTTTGTCTGAGGACTGCCGCACCATGCGGCAGGCACGAGAGGCCATCGCATGAAAGCCTTGAATCAGATTCTCGAGCGCGCACGCCGCGATCCCCGGCGCATCGTGCTCTGTGAGGGTGAGGACGAGCGCATCCTGCACGCGGCCGCCAAGGCGGCGGAGCAGGGCATCGCCAAGGTCCTCCTGGTGGGCAGCCGGGCAAGCATTGCCGCGGCCGCCGAGCGCCACGGGGTCGACCTGGCCGCGGTCGAGGTGATCGACCCGGCCGACTCGCCGCTGACCGACGAGCTGGAGCGGGCGCTGCTGGCCCTGCGCGAGAAGAAGGGCATGACCCCGGAGCAGGCCGCGACGGCGATCCGTGAGCCGCTCTGCTTCGCCAACATGTTGGTCCGCGAGGGGCACGCCGACGGCACCGTGGCCGGCGCGGTGAACACCACCGCCGACGTGGTGAGAAGCGCCATTCAGCTGCTGGGGCTGGCCCCGGGCAGCAAGCTGGTCTCGAGCTTCTTTCTGATGATGCTCTGCAAGCCGTTCCATAGCCTCAAGGGCGGCATGATCTTCTCCGACTGCGGCCTGGTCATCGAACCCGACGCGGGCGAGCTCGCCCAGATCGCCATGGCCGCCGCCGACAGCGCCCAGGCGCTGCTCGACGAAGACCCCCGGGTGGCCATGCTGTCGTTCTCGACCAGCGGCAGCGCCCGGCACGGCAACGTCGACAAGGTCGTGCAGGCCGCCCGCGAGGTGAAGGCCGCCCGGCCGGCGCTCGCCATCGACGAGGACGTGCAGCTCGATGCCGCCATCGTGGCCGAGATCGCCGAGCGCAAGCTGCCCGACTCCAGGGTCAAGGGCAACGCCAACGTGCTGATCTTCCCGGACCTCGAGGCCGGTAACATCGGCTACAAGCTGGCCGAAAGGATCGGCGGTGCCGAGGCCATCGGCCCGCTGCTGCAGGGCCTGGCCAAGCCGGCCAACGACCTCTCCCGGGGCTGCAGCGTCGACGACGTCTTTCATGTGATCGCGGTGACCACGGTGCAGGCCCAGAGCCTGTCCGCCGCCGCCGAGTCGTGAGGGACATCGCCGGTCGCGCCCCGCGGTCCCGGGGGCGCTGAGGATGGAGCTCGGAGGACTCGCGGCGACGCTCGCCATCATGGCCGTGGCCGGCTACCTGCACACGGTATCCGGCTTCGGCCTCGGCATGATCGTGATGGGCGCCGCCGGAGGGCTCGGCGTGGCCTCGGTGCCGGTGCTGGCCGCGGTGGTCAGCCTGGTGACCCTGGTCAACAGCGCCGTCGCCCTGCCGGGCAGCGGGCGCAGCCTCGGCGCACCGCGGATCCTGGCGCTCGCCGTCGGCATCGCGCCCTCCATCGTGCTGGGCGTCTGGCTGCTGTCGTGGCTCGACGCCACCTTCACGGCACTGCTCACCCTGCTGCTGGGGGCCCTCGTGCTCTCCGGGGGCATCAGCATCGGCCTGCAGCCGCAACCCCGCCGCGCCGAGTCTCCCCCCTGGTCCTTCGCCGTGAGTGGCGCGCTGACCGGCATGTGCGGCGGGCTCTTCGGCGTCCCCGGGCCGCCGGTCATCTATCACTGCTATCGCCAGCCGCTGCCGCTGGAGACGATCCGCCTGCTGCTGATCCTCTGCTTCGCGATCACCTCCGGGGTGCGCACCCTCTACGTCGCCAGTCAGGGCGGGCTGACCGCCGATGTCTGGCAGCTGGCCCTATGGTCGATGCCGGTGGTCGGCGGCGCCACCTGGCTCGGGCGTCGCTATCCCCTGCCGTGCTCCGCCGGGCTGATGCGCCGGCTGGCCATGCTGACCCTGGTCGGGCTCGGCGTGGCGATCCTGCTCAAAGGTACCTTTTTGCTGATCACGGGCTAGCATTATTGGCGCGGCCCTGGCATATTACGCCGCCTTTTTTCAGGGCAAGGACGAGACCCGTGACGACGCCTGCCGCGAGGGAACGCCGTCAGGGCGAGCCGGGCCGAGGCCCGGCACACGGAGTCATCGTCTGTCCGCTCGTCCCATCATGCGCCGGCCGGCGCGTGGCCGCGTTCCATTCCCCGATCGATTCGCGTCAGGAGGGGAGCCACACAGGATCGACAGCACCATGACCCTCGAGGTACTCCTCTCCTTCATCGCCATCGCCGCCATCGCCGGCTACTTCCAGACGGTCACCGGCTTCGGGCTGGGCATGATCGTGATGGGCGCCACCAGCGGACTGGACGTCGCGCCCGTGGCCTCGGTGGCCGCGGTGGTCAGCCTGATGATGCTGACCAACAGCGCGGTGGCCCTGCCGGGCAAGTTGAAGCATCTCGACAGGGCCGTGGTCCTGGCGACCGTGCTCGGCATCGTGCCGGCGACCGTGATCGGCGTGCTGCTGCTCGAGCTGATGAGCAGCCGTGCCGAGAGCGTGCTGCGCATCGCCCTGGGGCTGCTGGTCTGCTACGGCGGGCTCAGCCTGGTGCTGCGCCCGCGCCAGCGCGAGACCCTCTCCTCGCGGATCAGCTTCTTCATAAGCGGCGTGCTGTCGGGACTCTGCGGCGGGCTCTTCGGCATCGCCGGGCCGCCGGTGATCTACCAGTGCTATCGCCAGCCGCTGAAGCCGGTGGCGATCCGCAACATGCTGATCCTGCTCTTCGCCTGCACGTCGAGCATGCGGACCCTGTTCGTCGCCGCCACGGGCGGGCTCAACCTCGAGATCCTGGTGCTGACCGCCTGGGCGATTCCCGCCGTGGCGGTGGCCACCTATGCCGGTCGGCGCTGGCCGCCCCGGCTCTCACCGCTGGCCATGCGCCGCATCGCCTTCGTGACGCTGATGGTGATCGGCGGCGGGCTGATCGCCACCGAGCTCGTCTGAGCCTCACGCTTCCCCCATGAGGGGCTGCCGTGAGTGCTGCTGCCAGGCCTCGAGTCCGGCCTCGAGGTAGGGCAGGAAGCGCTGGCAGTGCCGGGAGGGCGGGTGAAAGCGCGAGGTGATCAGGGCGATCTCCAGGTCGATGGCCGGTTCGAAGGGGACGACCGTGACCCGGCAATCGCGTCGCTTGAGAAAGCTGTCGGCCGATACCGGATCGACCAGGGCATGGCCCAGGCCCGCATTGACCAGGCTGATGGCCGAGGGAAACAGGTGGGTCTCGATCACGGCCCGGCAACGTGCCCCCTCGGCGCGAAAGGCATCCCTCAGCTTCAGGGTGCTCTGATGATGCTCGTTCAGGGTGATCATCGGCCGGTCGTGAAGGTCCTTCGGGGTGATCACGCGGCGCCTGGCCAGCGGACTCTCGGGCGGCAGGGCGACGTGCATGCGCAGCCGATAGGGCGTGACCTCCAGTTCGTGCAGGTCGTCCTGGGTCTCGATGACCCCCAGGTCGAACTGGCCTTCGGCCACCCAGTCGTGAATCTTCGTCGAGCTGAAGGTCTGCAGGGAGAGCTGGCTGTCGGGATGGTCACGCAGATAGTCCGCCATGATCTGGGGCATGGCGGTGGGGGAGAGCCCCGGCATGCAGCCGAGGGTCAGCTTGCCGGCCTGGCCCTGACGCAGGCCCTCGGAGAGCTCGCCGAGGTGCTTGACCGACGCCAGCACCTTGTCGACCCCCTCGGCCAGGTGCTGCGCCTCGGCGGTCAGTTCGGTGCCGTAGTGGTTGCGCCGGAAGAGCAGGAAGCCGACTTCCTCCTCGAGGTTCGCGATCGCGGTGCTGACCGCCGGCTGGCTGAGTTCCAGCCGGCGCGCCGCCTTGGAGAGGCTGCCGGTCCGCACGACCTCCTGGAAGATCTGCAGCTGCCGCAGGTTGTGGCGTATCTTCATGGGGTGGGGTCTAAATTGTAGTTATGACTTCATAGGTTTGCTTCAGTTGTCTTTATAGCATGAAGCGAAGAAGCTGACCGCACCTACAACAGAAACAAAGGTGTCCCCTCCATGAACTCGATCGACCTCCTGGGTCTTCTCGTGTACTTCGCGATACTGATCGTGATCGGCTATCGCAGTGCCAAGAAGGTCTCCGACAGCTCGGACTTCGCCGTGGCCGGCAACAAGATCATCTGGCCGGTGCTCTTCGCCACCCTGGCCGCCTCCTTCCTGGGCGGTGGCGCCTCCATGGGGCGTGCCGGCAAGTCCTTCGACGAAGGCTACGCCTTCATGTTCGCGGCCTCGGCCTTCCCTATCGCCACCGTGCTGGCCGGGCTCTATATCGCGCCGCGCCTGAAGCGCTACACCAACGCCCAGACGGTGGGCGACATCATGGCGCATCACTTCGGCAGCAGCGCCCGGCTGTTCACCGGTATCTTCTCGCTGGTGTTCTGCATCGGCATCCTCGGCGCCCAGGCGCTGGCCGTGGGTACCGTCTTCCATGCCATCCTCGGCATCGAGGTCTCCACCGGCATCCTCATCGGCATGGCGGTGGTGCTGCTCTATTCCACCGTCGGCGGCATGTGGGCGGTGATCCAGACCGACGTGGTGCAGTTCCTGATGCTGGCGATCTTCCTGCCGATGACCATGTTGATCGGCATCAACGACCTGGGCGGCCCCGCCGCGCTGGTGGAGCGACTGCCCGAGGCGCACTTCAGCATCATGGGCGACTACTCCATCGGGATGTTCGTGAGCCTCTTCATTGCCTTCCTGCTAGGCGAGACCCTGGTGCCGCCCTACACCCAGCGGGCCCTGTCGGCGCCGGACTCGCGCCACGCGCGCATCGGCTACACGGTGGCCGGCGGCTTCGGCTTCCTGTTCTACTTCGTCAGCGCCACCATCGGCCTGATCGCCCTGGTGCTCTACCCGAACATCACCCCCGACCAGGCCATGCCGACGCTGATCCGCGATGCCCTGCCGATCGGCATCACCGGCCTGGTGCTGGCCTCCCTGCTGGCGGTGGTGATGTCCACGGCGGACTCCTACCTCAACTCGGCGGCGGTGATCTTCGTCGGTGACATCTACAAGCCCTTCATCGAGCCCGACGTCAGCGAGACGAAGCGGCTGTGGATCGAGCGCGTGGTCAACCTGTTGATCGGCCTCGGGGCGGTGGTCTTCGCCCTCTACGCCACCTCCATCGTCGATGCGCTGCTGATGAGCTACGCGCTCTGGGCGCCGACCATCCTGCTGCCGTTCGTCTTCGCCGTGCTCTTCGACCTGCGCTGCTCGCGCTCGGCGATCGCCGCCATGCTGGCCGGGGCCCTGGTGACCATCCTCTGGAAGTGGGGACCCTTCGACCTGCAGGCCGCCACCGGCCTCACCGCCCTGATCGCCGGTGTGATCGCCAATATCGCGGTGTTCACCCTCGTCTATCGCCGCTTCCGCGCGGTGCCCGACGCCCCGGCCCCCTACGCTCAGTGAGGAGACGACCATGACTGCCTATGCCTTCGCCCTCTATGCCGTCAGCGCGATCAGCGTGATCGCCGCCGTCGGGGTGGGAATCGCCTCCTGGCGTTTCTATCGCGACAACTGAGTGGCACCCGCCAGGCCCTGTTCAGGGCCTGGCCTCGTCGACTCACGCCATGTCGCACTACCGCCTGCCGTCGACCATCCCCCCGCTTTCATCGATCACGTCATCGTAGGACTCGAACCGGACCATGGCCCTCATGTCCGGTCCGGGCCCGACGCCTTTAGAAGGATCAACGGAAATGAATCACCGCATCCTGCCCGGAGGTCAGCGCTACACCGACACCCCGCTGGGCGTGCTTTGCCTGGAGTCCTGGTTTGCCAAGCCGCTCGGCCACCTGCGCCATCCCCGCAGCTTCGACTACCCGGTGGTCTACGAGGTCATGGAAGGGGTCGACATTCCGGGGCTGTTGCACCATCCCGGCGATGAACTGCTGGAGCTGCTGATCGATCGTGCCCGTTTCCTCGAGGAGGGCGGTGTCCGGGTCGTCTCCGGAAGCTGCGGCTTCATGGCTCGCTATCAGCGGCAGGTCGCCGAGGCGGTCTCCGTGCCCGTCGTGCTGTCGAGCCTGACCCTCCTGCCCTGGCTCGAGATCGTGCATGGCCCGTCGGCCCGACTGGGCGTCCTGACCGCGGATGCCGACGCCCTCGGGGAGGCTCACCTGCGCGGCGCCGGGCGTGCCTCGGGGACCGACGGCCTCGGCATCGAGGGGCTGCAAGCGGCGCCCGAATTCCGTGAGGTCATCCTGGAGGGACGACGCCATGATCTCGACATGGCGCTCATCGCCGAGGAGGTGGCCGCGGCCACGCGTCGCCTGATGGCGCGAGGCCCCCTCGAGGCCATCGTGCTGGAGTGCACCGACCTCTCCGCCTTCGCGGACGTGGTCAGGGAGGTCTCGGGCCTGCCGGTGTATGACATCGTGCAGGCGATCGACCTGGTGGTCGCGGGCCAGCCCAGTCCCTCGACCCGTCGGGAGTGCCGCCCATGACCAGCGTTGCCGTGATCGGCGCGGGGATCGTCGGGCTCGCCGTCAGCCATGCCCTGCGCGCGCGAGGGCACGAGGTCAGGCTCGTGGATCCCGAGCCGCCGGGGGAGGGCACCTCCTTCGGCAACGCCGGCCTGATCGCCAACTACGCCACGGCGCCCATGGCCAGCCCCGAGACCCTTCGCCAGCTGCCGGCCATGCTGGCCCGGTCCGACCGTTCCATCGGCATCGATCCGGGCTACACGCCGGCCCTCGCCGGCTTCGGCTGGCGGTTCCTGCGTGCCGCGAGGCCGGCACGCTTCGCTCGTCACAAGGCCGACCTGGTGCAGCTGATCGATCGGGCGATCACGGGCCAGCATGCGCTGCTCGATGCGCTCGGGGGCGAGCGGCTCTATCGGGCCGCCGGCTGTCTGCAGGTCTTCCGTGACGCGCCCTGTTCGCCGTCGGCCCTGGACGCCATGGCCGCGGCCAAGCGCGCTGACGGCGTGGCCTGCGAGGCGCTCGGTCCGGCGGACGTGCTGGGGCTGGAGCCCGAGCTGAGTGCCGAAGGGCTCGGCGGCGCCCTCTACTTCCCCGAGACCCGTTCGCTGCGCGACCCGCTGAACTTCAGCCGGTGCCTGCATCGGGCCCTGGAGGGCGAGGGCTTCACCCATGTGTCCGCTCGCGTCGAGGCGCTCACGCCGCTCGCCACGGGAGGCTGGCGGCTGCAGGCCGGCGAGACCCGCCTGGAGGTGGAGCGGGTGGTCCTCTGTGCGGGCATCGCCAACAACGATCTGCTCCGGTCGCTGGGCATGCGCCTGCCGGTGGTCAGCGAGCGCGGTTACCACGTGATGCTGGAGACGCCGCTGGCCCTCAACCGGCCGGTCGGCTGGCTGACCCACCATTTCTATGCCACGCCGATGCAGGAGGGGATACGGCTGGCCGGGACCACCGAGTTCTGCCCGCCTGGCAAGGCGCCGAACGGACGCCGCTGGTCGCGGCTCGCCGACTGGGGCACGACGCTGTTCGGCCGCCCGGTCGAGGTGGCCAAGGAGTGGGTGGGGGTTCGGCACTCGACGCCGGATGGCCTGCCGGTGATCGGCGAGGTGCCGGGGCAGCCGGGGCTGATGCTGGCCTTCGGGCATGGGCATCTGGGGCTCACGCTGTCGGCCGAGACGGGACGTCTGGTGGCCGGCCTGGTCGATGGCGAGGCACTGCCCGAAGACGCCCAGGCACTCTCGCCACAGCGCTTCCTGAACGCGTCCTGAGCGGGGCAGGGGCCGCCGAGCGGCGCTCGGCGGCCCCAGTGGCGTGGCTCAGCGGTCGTGGTCGCAGAGCCGCCAGACGCCCTCCTCGAGGGGCAGCAGGGCGGCGATGGCGGCGGTGGCGACCACGTGGGTGGTCTCCTGCACGGGGTCGTGGACGTTGAGCCCGCCGTGCACCACGCGCACCTCGGCGCGGCCCCGGGGCAGCTCGGCCGCCACCACCTCTGTGTCGACCCGGTCGGGGGCCTGCACGCCGATGGTCACCTGGACCCGCATCTCGCGATGGTCGATGCCCAGCGACTTGAACAGCACGATGGAGGAGTGGTGCAGGGCATCGTGCACGGCGCGGCAGGCCGCCTTGGTGTAGTCCTCGCCGTAGAGGTCGTTGCCGGTGCCCATTTCCAGGATGATGCGTCGCTCAGTCATGATCGGGCTCCATGTCGAAGGAGACGACGATGGCGGCGTTGGCGATCACGCTGGTGCCGCTGCCGTCGGGTTTGTCCACGTCCAGCCCGCCCTTGACCAGGCGCACCGTCGGCTGCCCGTAGGGGAAGATGCGAAGCAGGGCCGCCGGGTCGACGGCGGCGGGGTCCTGCACCCCGATCTCCACGTCGATCAGCATGGCCTCCTTGGGGAAGCCGAAGGCGTCGGCGACGTTGAGCGAGTTGTGCCACAGGGCATCGCGGATCGCCCGGGCGGCGGCCTCGGTATAGTTGCGGCTGCGGATCGAGGTGCCCATGCCGAACTGGGTCACCATGCGGGTCTTGGCCATGCGCTCTCTCCGTCGTCAGTCGCTGTCGTGGTGGCGGATCACGAAGTGCTTGGTGGTCGTCTCGATCACTTCCCAGTAGCCGCGGAAACCGTCGGGAATCAGGAAGGCGTCGCCGGTGCGGTAGGTCTGGGCGCTGCCGTCCTCGGCGATCAGCCGCACGTGGCCTTCGAGGATGTAGCAGAACTCGTCGCGACCGGTGAAGGCGTGCCACTTGCCGGGGGTGCTGGTCCAGGTGCCGGCGATCAGTCGGCCGTCGGGGCTCTGAAAGTTCAGCGTGGCGTCGTGGTGCGGGTCGCCCTCGACCACGCGGTCCGGCAGGTCGGCCAGGCGCCGGTGGGTTTGCGTCTCGGGATCATGGCCGATGTCGATGACCTTGACGGGCATGGGGCTCTCCTCTGGAAGATCGGGCGTCGAGGATCAGCGCCGGTGGCGGCCGCCGATCAGCTCGACGATCTCGTCGAACAGGTGGGTATCCAGCGCCTGGGCCATGTCGGTGGCCAGGCAGCGGCGGTAGAAGGGGCTCAGGTCCAGGCCCACGCCGAGGCCGAGCACCTCCACCTGGCCCTCGCGGGTGCGCCGGGCGACGACCTCCTTGAGGTGGTTGTCCAGGTAGTAGGGATCGTTGGCCAGGTTGGTGGCGCTGTCCGCCGGGCAGCCGTCGGAGATCACGATCAGGATGCGGCGCTTCTCGGGGCGGGCGAGCAGGCGCTCGCAGGCCCAGTCCACCGCCTCGCCGTCGATCCCCTCGCGGAACAGGTCGGGCTTGAGCAGCGCGGCGATGTCGGTGCGCGCGCGTCGCCAGCTGCGCTCGGCATCCTTGAACACCATGTGGCACACCTCGTTGAGGCGGCCCGGGCCACGGGGGCGGCCGCCGCTCATCCAGGCCTTGTAGGCGCGGCCGCCGTTCCAGGCGCCGGTGGTGAAGCCGAGCAGCTCGGTGCTCGCCCCGATCATCTCCAGGGCGCGGATCAGGCTCTCGGCCATCAGGGTCACCGGCACGATGTGGTGCTTCATCGAGCCGGAGCAGTCGATCAGCAGGCTGACGGCGCAGTCGGTGCCGAGCTTCACCTGGTCGCGATAGAAGAGGCGGCGCTCGGTGGGCGAGCTGACCAGCTGGGCGAGGCGCCGACCGTCGATGCGGCCCTCCTCCTCGCCGAAGGCGCGGCCGTCGACGCGCGGCTCCCAGAGCACGCTGCCCAGCCGACGGGCCAGGCGCGGCAGGTTGATGGCCTGCTCGGCGGTGGCCTGGTCGAGCGTCTCGCGGTACTCGCGCAGCAGGGCGCGGCGCACCAGGCTGCCCGCTGCGACCTCGCGGTCGAAGCGGGTGGTGAAGACCCGATAGGCCAGGGCGGCGTCCTCGAAGGTCTTGCTGTGCCCGGTGGTGGCGGCGGCGACCCCGTCCTCGTCGCCCTCGCCATCCTCGAGGTCGAGCAGCAGGGCGAAGGCGTCGCTGGGCGCCTCTTCCGGCTCCTCGTCGTCGTTCTCGCCGGCCTGTTCCCGCTCGTCGCGAACGCGTTTGCCGACGATCCGGGCGATGGCCAGGGCGTGCTCGGCGTAGGCCGCCTGGTCGTGGCGCTGGCGGCGCAGGCCGTAGAGCGCCGTGCCGAGCGCGCGCACCAGGGAGGCGCGGGTGCCCTCGATGTAGTCCTCGGTCTCCTCGAGCACCGGTTTGGCATTCAGCCGCGACCAGCACATCTGGGCCACGGTGTAGAGCAGCAGGCCGATGCTGCCCTCGGTGAGCCCGGAGCGGTAGAAGGCCCGCGACCAGTTCTCGAAGCGCTGCACCAGGTTGTCGGCCATGCCGGGCATGTCGTCGGGGACACGCGTCTCCACGCGCAGCTGCTCGAGCAGCTCGAAGACCAGTCGCTCGACCGGATCCTCCGGGCGGTGCGCGTGGTGCAGGGCCGGATCGGAGTGCAGCAGGCGCAGGGCCATGCCGTCGGCGGCGGCCCGGCAGTCGGCGAAGTCATCCTGGGCGGGATCGACGCGCAGGTGTGGCGCCAGGGTCGACAGGCGCGATTCGCCCCGGTAGAGGCGCCGGCCGCGGTAGTGCAGGTCGGCCTCGCCGGTCAGGGCGCGCAGGCTGGCCGCGCACAGCTCCTCGATCCGCTGTTGGCGGCGCGCCTGCTGCTGGGCGCTCAGGGTCATGAGGCACTCGCCTCCTTCATCCAGGATTCGTCGAGTTCCTCGCCGAAGCAGCGCTGGTAGTATTCGGCGACCAGCGGCCGCTCGGCCTCGTCGCACTTGTTGAGGAAGGAGAGCCGGAAGGCCAGGGCCGGATTGCGGAAGATCTCGCAGTTCTCGGCCCAGGTGATCACCGTGCGCGGCGACATCAGGGTCGAGAGGTCGCCGGCGGCGAAGCCCTGGCGCGTCAGGTTGGCCACCGCCACCATCGAGGCGATCAGCTCGCGGCCCTTCTCGGTGTCCTTGCTGGGCACTCGGCCGAGCACGATGGCCGCCTCCTCCTCGCGGGGCAGGTAGTCGAGCTTGGCGACGATGTTCCAGCGGTCCATCTGGGCGTGGTTGAGCACCTGGGTGCCCTGGTAGAGCCCGGACAGGTTGCCCAGCCCCACCGTGTTGGCGGTGGCGAACAGCCGGAAGTAGGGGTGCGGGTGGATGACCCGGTTCTGGTCGAGCAGCGTGAAGTGGCCATCGCGCTCGAGGATGCGCTGGATGACGAACATCACGTCCGGGCGGCCAGCGTCGTACTCGTCGAAGATCAGCGCCACCGGGCGCTGCAGCGACCAGGGCACGATGCCTTCCTGGAACTCGGTGACCTGCACCCCGTCGCGGATCACGATGGCGTCCTTGCCCACCAGGTCGAGGCGGCTGATATGGCCGTCCAGGTTGACCCTCATGCAGGGCCAGTTGAGGCGTGCCGCCACCTGTTCGATATGGGTCGACTTGCCGGTACCGTGCAGCCCCTGAACCATCACCCGGCGGTTGCGGGTGAAGCCGGCGAGGATCGCCAGGGTCACGTCGGGGTTGAAGCGATAGGCCTCGTCGACCTCGGGCACGTACTCGTCGCGCCAGCTGAAGGCCGGGACCTCGAGATCGCTGTCGATGCCGAAGAGGTCGCGCACCGACACCTGGATGTCGGGCTGGGCATTCATGGGGTCTGTCATCACCGTCTCCTCGGCCCGTGGGACCGTTGACCTTGGGCGTCCCTGATCGAAACCGCTGGCAGGGGACGTCGCTGCCGGAGCGTACGCTGAGCATAGATCAGTTTCGCAAAAAGAATCAAATTGTATCGTTTTATGGAATTTGTCCTTGACGGGGGGTGCCTGGCTGCCTAGAGTCTCTCCGTATTCCGGAAGCCGGAATAAATCATCTCATATAAGACAACCCGGATGACGGGCTCGGAGGACACCCCATGAGCACCCAAGACACCACAGATACCCGCCAGGTCGTGAAAGGCAAGCAGAAGATGACCCCCTCGGAAGCCTTCGTGGAGACCCTGGTCGCCAACGGGGTGACCGACATGTTCGGCATCATGGGCTCGGCCTTCATGGACGCCATGGACATCTTCGCCCCGGCCGGCATCCGCCTGGTCCCGGTGGTCCACGAGCAGGGCGCCGCGCACATGGCCGACGGCTATGCTCGCGTCTCCGGCCGCCACGGCGCCGTGATCGGCCAGAACGGCCCCGGCATCTCCAACTGCGTGACCGGCATCGCCGCGGCCTACTGGGCGCACAGCCCGGTGGTCATCGTGACCCCCGAGACCGGCACCACCGGCA
Source organism: Halomonas sp. THAF5a (assembly GCF_009363755.1). NCBI lineage: Bacteria > Pseudomonadati > Pseudomonadota > Gammaproteobacteria > Oceanospirillales > Halomonadaceae > Halomonas > Halomonas sp. THAF5a. Next base: position 905,757 of record NZ_CP045417.1, read on the forward strand.
TCGGCCTGGGCGGCTTCCAGGAGTGCCACCAGCTGCCGATGTTCCAGGAGTTCACCAAGTACCAGGGCCACGTGACCCACCCGGCGCGCATGGCCGAGTACACCGGTCGCTGCTTCGACCGCGCCATGTCCGAGATGGGCCCGACCCAGCTCAACATCCCGCGCGACTACTTCTACGGCGAGATCGAGTGCGAGATTCCCGAGCCGGCGCGCCTCGACCGCGGCCCGGGCGGTACCAAGACCCTCAACGAGGCTGCCGAGCTGCTGGCCAACGCCAAGTTCCCGGTGATCGTCTCCGGCGGCGGCGTGGTGATGGCCGACGGCGTCGAGGCCTGTAAGGCGCTGGCCGAGCGTCTGGGCGCGCCGGTGGTCAACAGCTACCAGCACAACGACTCCTTCCCGGCCAGCCACCCGCTGTGGTGCGGTCCGCTGGGCTACCAGGGCTCCAAGGCCGGCATGAAGCTGATCAGTCAGGCCGACGTGGTGGTGGCACTGGGCACCCGCCTGGGGCCGTTCGGCACCCTGCCGCAGCACGGCATGGACTACTGGCCGAAGGACGCCAAGATCATCCAGATCGACGCCGACCACAAGATGCTGGGCCTGGTGAAGAAGATCGCCGTGGGCATCTGCGGCGACGCCAAGGAAGCCGCCGAGGCGATCACCGAGCGCCTGTCCAGCCGCGACCTGGCCTGCGACGCCACCAAGGCCGAGCGCGCCGAGCAGATCGCCAGCGAGAAGGCCGCCTGGGAGCGCGAGCTCGACGAGTGGACCCACGAGAAGGACCCGTTCAGCCTCGACGCCATCGACGAGGCCAAGGGCGAGACGCCGTTCTCCGGCGGCGAGTACCTGCACCCGCGCCAGGTGCTGCGCGAGCTCGAGAAGGCCATGCCGGACGACGTGATGGTCTCCACCGACATCGGCAACATCAACGCCGTGGCGCACAGCTACCTGCGCTTCGAGAAGCCGCGCAGCTTCTTCGCCCCGATGAGCTTCGGCAACTGCGGCTACGCGCTGCCGACCATCATGGGCGCCAAGGTGGCCGCACCGGAGCGTCCGGCGATCGCCTACGCCGGTGACGGCGCCTGGGGCATGAGCCTGATGGAGATCATGACCGCGGTGCGTCACGAGATCCCGGTGACCGCGGTGGTGTTCCACAACCGCCAGTGGGGCGCCGAGAAGAAGAACCAGGTCGAGTTCTACAACCGTCGCTTCGTGGCCGGTGAGCTGGACAACCAGAGCTTCGCCGAGATCGGCCGGGCGATGGGTGCCGAGGGCATCACCGTGGACCGCCTGGAGGACGTGGGTCCGGCGCTGAAGAAGGCGGTGGACATGCAGATGAACGAGGGCAAGACCTGCGTCATCGAGGTCATGTGCACCCGCGAGCTTGGCGACCCCTTCCGCCGCGACGCGCTGAAGAAGCCGGTGCGCCTGCTCGAGAAGTACCAGGACTACGTCTGATCGAACCTCCAACCGAACGTGCTGCAACGTGTTTCCCCCGGCCTTGCCGGGGGTTTTTTTTGGTTCTTCGCAGATCAGCGTGAAACAGGCAGGGCTTGAGGCGAGGGCTGGATAGAGAAACGGCGGTGAATCCGAGTAAGCTGATATTCGCCAAAACGTCAGCCTACGGACACCGCCGTTGCCATGGATGCTACCCCGCTCAGCCTGTTCTGGAAAGGGTTCACTGTCGCCCACCACGAGTTCCTGGATCCTCAGACGCTACGGCTCCAGTTGGAGCCCGATGACCTGACCCCGCCTGTCTGCAGCGGCTGTGACCACGCCTGTTGCCTGGTCCATGACGTGCATCGCCGGCGCGTCCGCGAGGCGCCGCTGCTGATCTACCGAGTGGAGCTGGATGTCCCGGTGCGGCGCCTGCGCTGCCCGACCTGTGGTCCGACACGAGAGCGCATCGACTGGCTACCCGGGCGCTCGCCGGTCACCACCACACTGCGCCAGTGGGTGGAGCGCCTGGTCACGTTGCTGCCGATCCGGCATGTCGCGGATCTGGTCGGCTTGCACTGGCATACCGTCAAGACCATCGACAAGCAGCGCCTGCAACGCGACCTGCCGGCACCGGATCCGACACGCTTGCGGCGGCTGATGATGGACGAGTTTGCCCTGCACAAGGGACACCGCTACGCCACCGTGGTCGCCTGCGCCGACACTCAGCAGGTGGTATGGATCGGCGAAGGCCGCTCCCGCGAGTCGATCCGCCCCTTCTTCGCGTGGCTGGGCGAGGCACGAGAGCTGATCGAGGCCGTGGCCATGGACATGAACTCGGCCTTCGATTGTGAGGTGAAGGACCAGTGCCCCAACGCCGAGGTGGTCTACGACCGCTTCCACGTGGTGGCCAAGTACGGGCGCGAAGTGATGGATCGGGTACGCGTCGATCAGGCTAACCAGCTGCGCGACGACAAGGCGGCCCGCAAGGTGATCAAGGGCAGTCGTTGGCTGCTGCTGCGCAACGCCGACAATCTCAAGCCCGAGCAGGCGGTGAAGCTGGAGGAGCTGCTGGCGGCCAATGCGTCACTGACCACGGCGTACCTGCTCAAGGATCAGCTCAAGACCCTGTGGTTTGCCGACGACGAAGCCACCGCCCGAAACGCCTGGCAGGAGTGGCATGCCATGGCGACCAGCAGTGGCATCGAGGCCTTGGAACGTTTCGCCAAGCGGTTGGTCCCGTACCTCGAAGGGATCCTGTCCAGCGCCCGGCACCGGCTGAACACCAGCGTGCTGGAGGGCATGAACAACCGGATCAAGGTCATCAAGCGGATGGCCTACGGGTATCGCGACACGGCGTACTTCTTCCTGAAGATCCGTGCCGCATTTCCCGGCAAAGTGCGATGAACCTTTTTTTTGCCCGTCTCACGGCACTCGCGCCGGGATCTTCGTCGTGGCCGCCCTGGTCCAACCGCCGGGATGCATCTGGCGCTAATGCCCCCTCGGCTTTGGCAGTACGCTGGATTCGTTCGCGGCCTATGTGCCGCCGTGATGCCTCAACCGCATCCGTTATCCGAGACAGACTCAACAACCATAACCCTCAGGAGCCCGACATGAGCCAACCGACTACCGCACTCCTCGAAGCCTTCAGCGACGCCCTGAACCGTCACGACATCGATGCCGTCATGAGCATGATGACCGACGACTGCGTCTTCCACGCCATCGCCGGCCCGGAGCTGCAGGGCAAGAGCTTTGTCGGCCAGGCCGAGGTCCGCCAGGGCCTCGAGAACGCCTGGAAGACCGCCCCCGACGCCAGCTGGACCGATGCCGAGCACCACGTGATCGGCGACAAGGGCTTCACCGAGTCCACCTACCAGGGCACCACCACCGATGGCGTGCGCTCCGAGGCGCGCATGATCGATGCCTTCACCTTCCGCGACGGCAAGATCGCCGTGAAGAACGCCTTCCGCAAGAACCGTCCCCCGGTCAACGCCTGATCGCTTCGGGTTCGAGTAAGGCATCTAGACTGTGAGGAGTCCGATCATGGAGACAACAATGCCAAGAAGCAGGGCGGAGACCGAGGCGACCAGTACCTCACCCTCCCAGCCATATGATCCGGCCTATGACCCCCTGAAGAGCACCACCCCGGGGGCGGGTCGTGACTATGCGCCGACCTACTGGATCGGCACCGCCGGCGAGCCGCCGGCCGATGACGGGCCCATCACCCAGGACACGGACGCCGATGTGGTCATCATCGGCTCCGGCTTCACGGGGCTGACGGCGGCGATCTTCCTGGCCCAGGAGTACGGCATCAAGGCCACGGTGCTCGAGGCCAACCGCGCCAGCTGGGGCTGCTCGACCCGTAACGGCGGCCAGGCCCAGTGTGCCTCCGGGCGCCTCAAGCGCTCCCAGTGGATCCAGCGCTATGGCCTGGACACCGCCCTGAAGCTGCATCGCGAGTGCCTCGACGGCATGGCGACCTTCAAGGAGCTGATCAAGGACATCGACTGCGATCCCCAGCCCGGCGGCCATCTCTATGTGGCCCATCGCGACAAGGTGATGCCGACCCTCGAGAAGGAAGCGAAGCTGCTGCGCGAGACCTTCGACTACGACGCGCGGATCCTCGATGCCGACACGGTGAAGCGTGACTGGATCGGCGATCAGGAGGCGGCCGGCGCCATGCACGAGCCGGAGGGCATCGGCATCCACGCCGGCAAGCTGGCCTTCGGCTACCACCGCAAGGCTCGCGCGCTGGGCGTGAAGATTCACCCGGCGAGCCCGGTGCAGGGCTTCGAGACCCGCGGCGGCGTGCACTACCTCAAGACCCCGGGTGGGGTGGTCAAGGCACGGGCGGTGGGCATCGCCACCGGCGGCTACACCTCCCAGAGCCTGCATCGCGAGCTCAAGAACCGCCTGCTGCCGATCCTCTCGAACTCCATCGTCACCCGGCCGCTGACCGACGACGAGATCGAGGCCTGCAGCCTGCGTACGCGCCAGGTGATCACCGATACCCGGATCCTGCGCCACTACTACCGCCTGCTGCCGGACAACCGACTGCAGATCGGCAGCCGCAGCGCCATCACCGGCCGCGATGCGCCGCAGAAGAAGTACGAGTCGATGCTGATCGGCGATATGCACCGCAAGTTCCCGACGCTCAAGGGGGTCGACATCGACTACTCCTGGTGGGGCTGGGTGGACGTCAGTCACGACATGATGCCGCGCATCCATCAGCCCGATGCCAAGGAGACGGTCTACTACGCCCTGGGCTACGGCGGCAACGGCGTGATGTACTCGGCCCAGGCCGGTAAGCGCCTGGCGCAGTGGATCGCCGGGCACGGCCAGGAGCTGGACCTGCCGATCTTCACCTCCCGGCTGCCGTTCCCCAACCTGCGCGAGAAGGTCGAGTCCGAGGCGTTCGCCCCCTTCCGGCGCTTCGGCCAGCGCTTCCTCTACCGCTGGTACCACCTGAAGGACGAGGTGATCTAGGCATCATCTTGCCCAGCGATTGAAGCCGCCCTCGGGGCGGCTTTCTTGTGGGCGGGGACATCGAGCGGGCGGTGTCGAGATGGCCTGAGGAGAGCGCTGTTCAGGCGGCGGTGACCGCCTGCGGAATCAGCGCCGCCAGCCGCTCGATGCCGGCCTCGATGCGGTCCTCGGGAATCGCCGAGAAGCCCAGCCGGAAGTACTCGAGGTGGGGGCCGTCGAAGAAGTGGATGTCACCGCACTCGATCAGAATGCTCTGCTCGGCGGCCAGGCGGCGCAGCGCGTGGCAGTCGAGTCCCTCGGGGCCCTTCACCCAGAAGCACGAGCCTCCATAGGTCGAGGGGACGAAGGCGTGGGGCAGGTGCCGGGCCAGCGCCTCGTTCATGCGCTGCCAGCGGCTATGGAACACCTGGTGGATCTGGCGCAGCAGGGCATCGTGATAGCCGCGATCCAGGAACAGCGCCACGGCGCGCTGGTTGTTGGTGGGCGGGTGGCGCAGCATCAGCCGCCGTAGCGCCCTGGCCTCGCGGATCAGCGCCGGTGGGCCGACCATGTAGCCCAGTCGCAGGCCCGGCGCCAGGGTCTTGGAGAGGCTGCCCACGTAGATCACCCGGTTGTGGCGATCCAGGCTCTTCAGCGCCGGCGTGGGATTCTCCAGGTAGTTGGTCTCGCTCTCGTAGTCGTCCTCGATGATCAGGAAGTTGTCGACCTCGGCCATGTCGAGCAACTGGCGGCGTCGCTCCAGCGGCATGGTGACCGTGGTCGGCGCCTGGTGGCTCGGGGTCACGTAGAGCAGCTGGCAGTCGGCGATGTCGGGGTCGAGGCGCATGCCCCGGTCATCGACCGGCAGCAGGTGGATGTCGTCGGTGAAGGTGCGGGCGATGTTGTAGACGTCGACGTAGCCGGGATTCTCCATCCCGAAGCGCCGGCCGGCCTTGAGCAGCAGCATGCAGGTGATCCAGAGCGCCTGCTGGGCGCCGACCGTCACCAGGATCTCCTCGGGCTTGGCCCATACGCCCCGGCGCGGCAGCAGCCGCTTGTGGATCTGGTCGATCAGCAGCGGGTCGTCGTCGTTGAGGTGGTCCACCGACCAGCTGCGGATCGCCGGCACGCTCATCGAATCGCGGCTGCACTCCCGCCAGTGCTGGGTCGGGAAGAGCTCGGGATCGATCTGGCCGTAGAGGAACGGAAACTCGTAGCGATGCCAGTCGCTGGGCTTGTTGATGGTCTGCTGCCGGGAGGGGTGCATGGTCAGCAGCTCCTCCCAGGGGAGGCGCTCGGCGTCGATATCGTTCAGCCGTACCGGCTTCTCGGCCCGCCCCTCGAGGATCTCGGGATTGACGAAGTAGCCGCTGCGCTTGCGGGCGATGAGGTAGCCGTCATCGAGGAGGTGCTCATAGGCCAGCATCACGGTGTTGCGGGCGACGTGCAGTTCCTTGGCCAGCTTGCGGCTCGACGGCAGCGCCTTTTCCAGGGGCAGGTGACCATCGAGGATGGCGCGGGCGATCTGTTCCCTGAGCTGGCGTTGGAGGCTTTCCGGTCGGTCGGGGTCGAGGTGGAAGAGTAGCTCGATCATTTGGGGCTCAGGCCAAGATGCCACGGGTCGCCATCAAGCGCCGCGGCAAGGGAAAGTAACAGCCCGACGATCATGCCAAGGACATGTCAGGAATGCCAGTGGATTATTCCGCCCTCGGGGCCGTGCCCGAGGGCGGCGTTCACGCCTCCCGGGCGGCCCGGACGCGGCAGCGATGCAGCTTCAGATTGCTCTGATGGGACACGGGGTCCAGGGTGCCATCCGTGAGGTCGTTGACCGATCCCCAGGGGTGGAAGGGTTGTCGTGTGTCCCAGCCGATGGGGATGAAGATCACGTCCGGATGAATGCCCGAGGTCACCCAGGCCCTGGCCTCGAGGCGGCCCTGGGGAGACTCGACGATCAGCAATTCACCGTCCCGGATGCCCTTGGGAGTCGCCTTGTCGGGGTGAATCTGGCAATAGAGATCCGGCCACATTTCCTGGGCCTGCCAGAAGTAGTGCGTCCAGGAATGAAAGTGCGACGCGGTGGGGCGTCCGGTCACCAGCTGGGTGTCCCACTCCGTCCCGTCGTCTTCCGTCGATGCTTGCAGCGAGACGGCGTCGGCCAGGGTGGGAGAGTGGAAGAAAGGCGATGTCTCGGCGGCACGATCCTCGAGAACGACCCCCGGATGACCGGCGTTTGCTTCCGCCTCGGTGTAGAAATAGGGCAGCGACGACAGGCCCAGTGCGCGGAACTTCGCCTCGATCGTCGGGTTCCAGAACTCCAGCTGCCCGCTGGGCGTGGGGAAGCGCTTGCCCGGCTCGCAGCCGAAGGCGGTCGTGCCTTCCAGGTAGAGCGTATCTGGCTCGGTAGCGGTCTCTTCCGCCACGGGGATGCGGACCCAGCGATAGGGGGTGGAGGTCAGGCGCTTCATGGTCACGCCCTTCAGTGACGGGGTGGCTTGACGCAGCACCTCGTCCCAGAAGACCGCGGGGTCCTTGTAGCGCTCCTGGAGCACCGACTGGTAGCCCAGTCGCTTGCCGAGCTCGATCCAGAACCAATGGTCCGAGCGGGCCTCCCCGGGAGGGTCCATGAGGCGGTCGTTCCAGACGATTCGCCGGTCTTCCGCCAGGCGGCTGATGCCCCCCTTCTCCACCCCGGTGGCGGCGGGCAGGACATAATCCGCCAGCGCCGAGGTCTCGTTGAAGAAGAGGTCCATGTGCACCAGCAGGTCCAGGGAGCCCAGGGCCTCCTTGACCCGCTGCTGGTCGGGCCAGTGCGCGGCGGGATTGTTGCCGGTGATCAGGCCGCGAATGGCATAGGGCTCGCCGTCCAGCATGCCCTGCAGCCACCGGCGAGGGCTATTGCCCAGCGCCGGGCGATCGATCGGTGACCGGTGATCCTCCGGGACCTGGACGCGTCCCCAGTCCGGTTCGGAAGCCACATTGAAGTAGCCGCCTCCACGGCGTCCCCAGTTACCGGTGATGGCGGCCAGGAACATCAAGGTCCGGTTGGCCTGTGTCCCGTTGCTGTGCTGGTTGATGCCGCGGCTGGCAAAGATCATGCAACCATCGGCATGGGCGATGTCCCTGGCAAGCTGCCGAATGTGCCCGGCGTCGAGGCCGGTGAGATCACTGGCCCAGTCGACGGTGTAGCCTTGCGCCTGGATGAAATCTCGCCAGACTTCCCAGCCCGCGACCCACTCTTCGCAGAACGGGCGATCATGCCAGCCTTGACGGAAGATCTCATGGATCAGCCCCAGCGCCAGGGCCATGTCGGTGCCGGGACGGATGGCCAGCCAGCGATCGGCCTTGCTGGCGGTAGCGGTCAGCCGAGGATCGATGACCACCATCCCGGCGCCGCGGCGCAATCGCCAGTCATTGACCATGCCGAAGTTGACCGGCCGCGTCTCGGCCTGGTTGTCGCCGAAGTACACATGCAGGTCGGCGCTGCCGATATCCTCCGGCGTGTAGACATTGGGCTGACAGGTGGAGCCCAGGGTCAGCTCCAGGGCGACGACCTTGCTCGCATCGCAGAACGGCTCGGTGGTCAAGAAGTTCGGTGTTCCCCACAGCTGGGTGAACATGGGAACGAAGCCCATGATGTTGAGCACCCCGGTGCGGGTGCCCATGTGGATGGCCAGGGCCTCGCTGCCCTGGCGCTCGCGGATGGCCAGCAGCCGCTTGGCGATGTCATCCAGGGCCTCCTCCCAGCTGACGCGTTCGAACGTCTCGCTGCCGGGGGGGCCGCGGCGCCGGAGGGGGTGAGTCAGGCGACTCGGATTCCGGTAGAGCTGCAGCGTCATCTGTGACTTCGCGCAGATACGACCCTGGAAAACGGGGTCCTCGTCGTTGCCGAGGATGCGGACTACCTCGCCGTCCTTCATGCCGAACTTCAGGGTGCAGCCGTTGAAGCAGATATTGCAGCCGCCCGGCTTGATCTCGTCCGGCTGCTCATCGTCGACCTTGCGGTAGGGGATCTGGACCCACTTCGAGGTGGGGGCTGCCCCCGAGGGAGGTGCCCCCTGAACGGCCGGCGGGTGCTTGTCGACCAGCGGGTCCTTGGGGGCCGCGCCTCCCACATCCACGGCGCGATCCAGATAGAGCGTGGACGGGCCCTGCAGGAAGTGGTCGTGGTCGCGAATGGGCTTGTCGGCCTCATGGGCCAGGTTCACCAGGTCCTCTCGCTTGCCGAAGGTGATGGCGCGGGTCGGGCAGACGCTGGCGCAGGCGGGCATCTCGCCGCGGGCGCGCCGGGGCGCGCAGAGGTCGCATTTCACCGCGTGATTGTCCACCGGGTCATAGCCCATGGCGCCGTAGGGGCAGGCCAGCACGCACTCTCCGCAGCCGGTGCAGAGCGACTCATCGACGCTCACCACCCCGGTGTCCGGATCCTTGCTCAGCGCCTTGGGAACCACCGGACAGGCCCTCAGGCAGGCCGGGCGTTCGCACTGCTGACAGGTCACGGTCAGGAAGTCCAGCTCGGGCAGCGAGGGATCGCCCAGCCACATGACCTTGTTGCGATACTCATCGGGACCGAGGCCGTTGACCTGCTTGCAGGCGGCCTCGCAGCTCTTGCAGCCGGTGCAGCGCTCCAGATCGATGCTCAGGCATAGCTGGCTCATGTTTCTCCTCCCCATGTGGCCAGGTGCCACCAGTAGATAGCGTCATCGCCCGCCACATAGCCGGCGAAGAAGGTCACGAGCACCAAGTGAAGGACGATGCCTGCCAGGAACAGGCAGGCCGCGAGGATATGCAGGCGACGCCACATCGACAGCGGACGACCGGCGCGGCGACGCGCCCCCACCAGGCGAGCCTCCCGAGACGCCAGGCGCACATAGCGACACGTCAGCAGGGGATGCCTCACGGCATGGCGCAGGTTGGGCGAGAACAAGGCCTCGCTGGCCTGGGGATCGAGACGCGTCAACAGACGGCTCTTGGCCGCGATCACCTCGGCGAGTTCACGGCGCGTTGCATCCGTGACGGTGAAGCTGGATTCCCGCGAGCCGAACTGCCGGGAAAACTGCCGGGACAGAAAGACCCGCGCCACGACGCCCTGAACGATCAGGAACACCAGGAGCAGATAGAGCACGCCTGGCGTGCTGAACAGGTCTCCAGCGGCGACATGCAGGCTGATGAAGATGAAGCCGGCCATGCTGGCCAGGACGTGGGCGGCAAACCAGCGGGGCGGGCTGACCGACAACGGGCTGCGCTTGGCAAGACTGAACAGCAGGGGCGTCATGAGCAGACACCCTCCGGCCACGGCCGACAGCTGAAGCCAGGGCGTGCCGGGTCGGTCCCCCAGGGCCCCGGAGAGTTGCAGGATCAGTGTGAGGACAAGGACGCAACCGATGCCGGCGAGCCCTTGCAGCAGTCGCCGGTGGCCGATTCTGGGCGGCGCGGCGTGCCGTCCTTCGAGGGATGTGAGTAAGGGCATGGTCGTGAAACGTCTCTCGGAGTGTCTGGCGTGAGGTCAGGGGGAGGAGGGCGGAGGTCGGCCATGGGGCTCGGCAATGTGGTCATTGCGCGTTGAGCCCCAGGCCGGTGGGATCAGGCGGAGACCGTCTCAGTCGAAGAGTTCCGGTAGCCAGATCGCGATCTGGGGGAACAGGAAGACGAGGCCCAGGCCGAGCAGCTGCAGCATCACGAAGGGACCCACGGATCCGTATACATCACTCCAGCCGACGTCCTTGGGCAGGATGCTCTTGATCCAGAACAGCACGAAGCCGAAAGGCGGCGTCAGGTAGGCAATCTGGATGTTGACGATGAAGAGGACCCCGAACCAGATCTTGTCGACGCCCAGGGCCTCGATGATCGGCAGGAAGAGGGGGGTACACAGCATGATGATGGCCCAGTCATCCATGACCATCCCGAGCATGAGGATGATCAGCATCATCAACAACAGGATGCCAGTGGTACCACCAGGCATGGCGAGTACCATCTCCGTGATCAAGTCCTGACTTCCCAATGTATTGAAGACATTGAGAAAGATGCTGGCCCCGATCAGGATCCAGAGCCCCATGCCCGTCAGCTTGACGGTGGTGCTCAACGAGTCCTTGAACACTTTCATGGTCAGGCGACCGTTCGCCATGTTGATCAACAAGGCGCTGGTGGCACCGAAGGCCGCGGCCTCGGAGGGCGTGGCGATCCCTCCCCAGATGGTGCCCAGAACGATAACGATCAGCAGGATGAAGGGCCAGATCCCGACCAGGGAGCGCAACTTTTCACGGCGGGAGAACTTCTGGTCGTCAGGCAGTGCCGGTCCCATGACCGGTTGATACTTGCAGCGTAGCCAGATGTAGATGGTATAGAAGACGGCCAGCATCAGTCCCGGAAGCAGGCCGGCCAGAAAGAGCTTGCCGATGGAGGCGTTTGCCAGCAGGCCATAGAAGATGAAGGGCACGCTGGGAGGAATGAGAGCACCCAGTGCACCGCCCGCCCCAATGGCGCCAATCGCGATCTTGCGATTGTATCCGTACTTCATCATCGAGGGATAGGCGATCTGGCCCATGGTGATCGTCGCCGGAGGGGTGATGCCGGTGACCGCGGCAAAGATGGTACTGACTTGTACGGTACCGATGGCGAGGCCGCCAGGGACATGGCCGATCAGTTTATAGACGGCTTCATAGGCGGCGTCTGCAATGCCTGAGTAGCGGATCAGGCTTCCCATGAACAAGAAGAGGGGCACCGTGACCAGCACCGAGTTCCAGGGGGTGGAGTAGAAGGCACTGGGAATGGCCAGCAAGGCATTCGGGTCGATCACGGCAGCGAACACAACAGCCGTGCCGCCCAGCGCGAACGCAACGGGTAACCCCAGGAACAAAGCGCCAAAGAGGCACACGAAGTAGAGAAGCGTTATGAGTTCAAGGCTCATGAGGTAACCTTATTCTTGGAGATTGTCGGGCTGCCTTGTCAACAAACTGTCCCGCGAGTAGGCCTTCGTTGGATGGTTCAGACGTCAAGCACTGGTTCCCTAGCGTTGGCCGAGCGCAGTGGTCGGTGTCCTGGTGCCAGATGCCGCACTCCGGCCTCGCCGCGAGGCGCTGTCAGTAAAATCCCGATCTTCAAGCGACAGCCAAAAGATCGGGAGTGTGAGTCGCCCTATGGCAGGTCTGCTGAGTCTTTCAGGACTCAGTAGTATCCCTTGTCCTTCATGAACTGCTTGAAGATCTCCACGCCCTGGGCATTGCGTTCAGAGGTCGCCGCCACCTTGGGCCAGACTTCGTTGATGGAGAACTCACGCATCCTCTCCACCTCTTCGTCCGAGAAGGTGATCACTTCGCCGCCCTCGTCCTTCAGGGACTGAAGTGCGATATCGACCTGATCGGCATGCAGTTGGCTCGTCTCGAAGTAGGTGTCCTTGAACACGCCCTCGATCTGTTCGCGCTGCCAGTCGGTCAAGGCATTCCAGGCGTCGAGGTTGACGAAGGTTTCCTGATGCTGGGCAGGGTTCCAGCCCGGCTGGATGGCATAGTCGACGACTTCATCGAACGACATGTCGTCGATACCGCCGGTGTCCCAATAGGTGCCTTCGATCGTGCCGAGGCGAATGGCCGTATAGATGTCGCCGGCGCCCATGGAGACCGCCGTTCCGCCCAGCGCCTCGTGAAACAGCGCCTGAGGGCCACCGGCACGCATCTTCTTGCCCGCCAGGTCCTCGAACTTCTCGACGGGGAACTTGGTGAACATGGCGTTCGTGCCCTGGTCGGTCCAGCCGATCCAGTGGAGGTTGCGCTCATGGGCCGCCTCCTGCACGAGATCACCGACTCGGTAGTCCTCTCCCCACATGACCTCCCAGGCCTCTTCAGGGCTGTTGGCCCCCATCGCCAGGCCGAACGCCAGCATGCCTTCGGGCAGGTCGCCACCATAGACCGACGCCCAGCCGGCGTACCCGTCGGTCATGCCGGCGGCGGCTGCCATGAAGGCTTCGGAGCCGCTGGTCAGTGAGCCGGCAGGCATCAGCTTGATCTTCACCGTCCCCTCAGTCGCCTCCTCCACTGCCTCGATCCATGGAATCAGGCCGTTGTCCCAGCCGGCATCCGACGAGTCGAAGGCGGGCTGGAAGGTCCAGGTGGTGACCTCGTCCGGGGGGCCATCCTCTTGCGCCTGGGCGACGGAGTGCGTAAAGGCCATGACCCCTGCACAGATCAAGGTCTTGGCGAAAATGGTATGTTTTGTAGTTGTCATGTGTTCTCTCCTTTTTCTACCTTTCTGCGGGTATCGCGGCTGTTGTCGCCGTCGAATTCGTTGTTATTTATTCTTTCGAACCTTTGATAACGGTCTTAACATCCTGGACGAATTGCTGGATCACTATCAGAAGTACGACACATGCGGCCAGGGGGATCACGGTTTTCACCGGATAGATCGGAATGGGAATGGCCGTGGGTGTTGTCTGGTTGAACTTAATGGACAACAGGGCGGCATCCATTCCCTTCCAAATCAGTACGCCAAGAAAAGCGAAAGTCAGTGAGGAGGTGATGATGTCGCAGATTGCCTTCTTTCTGGCGGAGAACTTCTCGTAGAAGAGGTCGAGCTTGATAAAGGCGCCATGCTTCAGGGCATAGGCTCCCCCCATGCAGGCGATAAGCACCATGGCGGCCTGGATGGTGGCGCCGATCCATTGGGATGCGGAATTCAGGGCATATCTCAGGAAGACATCCGTGACGCCGAAGATCATGCAGTAGAGAATCAGCAGGGAACCAATCAGGCCCATGATCTCGGCTATTGAATTGATGATCTTGTCGTAAATCTTGCCTATCACTTTTTCAGCTCCTTGTTGTTATTTGCTTGAGTGAGCTTTTCGGCTTGCTGAGTTTTACTTGCTTCTTTCTGACCCGGTCGCTCCGGTGTCAAGTTTCCTGTCCATTTCTATCCAGCTTCTTATGCCATGAATCCTAGCCTACGGAGGGAGAATTTGACAGGGATAGGGCCAGTTGCGCTCCGGTGATGGTGCCAGAATCAGGGTTGTCGACAATATTGGGCATTCGCCGGGTGCCCGGGCATGGCGGAGGCGCCGTCCTTTTCGACACGCTTTGCCCTGTTATAGGGCATTTCCACCCGGTGGATTGCCGTGATGCGCTCTTATCGCCCATTGGGTAAACGGGGCCAGCTACCGATCGCCGGGCTGGACCAATCGATGTCGAAAGACTGGCTCTAGTGACCCTCGAGGGGAGGGCGTAGAACGTGATGGACAGGTTACGGTGAATGCCCCGTATCCCCACGACAGGCGACGGATGAGATCGCGAAGTCGAGGCAGACACGGTGAGAAACACCATCATCTCACCATGAATTGTCGCCTGACGCCGCCTTCCCGGACGACCCGCTCGCCGTCATGCAGGATCGCCTTGCCCGGGGCTGGCATCCTGCCTTTCCGACAATAACAAGCAGTGGAGATCACAATGCGAATCCAGAAACACCTCCTCCCCATGGCAGTATCCGCGGCTACCCTGGTCCTGAGCGGTCAAGCCATGGCCGAGACCTGGAAGATGGCCCTGGGTGACGCCGCGGGCGGCACCCAATACGAACTGGGCACGACCTTTGCCGATCTCGTCGAGGAAAAGACCGGGGGCGAGGTCACCATCGATCTGTTCCCCAACGGCCAGCTGGGCAGCGAACAGGACACCGTCAACAATGCCAGCATGGGGCTGCTCGACCTCTCGGTGCTGGCCATCAACAACATCACGCCGTTCTCGCCCACCGTGGGCGTGATGACCCTGCCCTACGTGATCCAGAGCCCCGAGGATGCCAAGACGCTGACTCAGGGCGAGGTCGGCAAGGAACTGACCGAGAACACCATTCGCGACGCCGGCGTGCGCATCCTGGGCTGGGCCTACTCCGGCTGCCGCCGACTGACCAACTCCGCGCGTCCCGTGGCCTCCCCCGAGGATCTCGACGGCCTGGTGATCCGGGTGCCGAAGAACGAGATCATGATCGCCGCCTACCAGTCCTGGGGCATCAACCCCAACCCGCTGGCCTGGTCCGAGACCTTCACCGCGCTGCAGCAGGGCGTCGTCGACGGTCAGGATAATCCCTATATCACCATCGACGCGATGAAGTTCTACGAGGTCCAGGACCACGTCACCGAGAGCTGCTACGTCTTCTCGATGGAGCCGCTGATCATCAGCGAGGGCAAGTTCCAGAGCCTCAGCCCCGAGATGCAGGAGCTGGTGCTGGAAGCCGGTCAGGAAGCCACCGACCACAGCTACGACTATCTGCTCGATACCGAAGCCTCCATCAAGGAACGCCTGGTGGAAGAGCACGGCATGGAGATTACCCAGCCTGCCAACGACGAGCAGGAGTGGATCGAGATGGCCACCAGCATCTGGCCCGACTTCTACGACAGCATCGGCGGCAAGGAGAAGCTCGACGAAGTGCTCGCCGTCCTGGGTCGCGATCCCGCCCCGCAGCAGTAACCACGACCACCTCGGCATGCAGTGTCACCCCGCACCGGCCCCGGCCGGTGTGGGGAGCTGCCCATCGGGAGTCTGATCGCAAGGGGCCACTCTCATGAAATCGCTTCTCTTCAAGATCATCGACAACCTGGAGAGCGTCCTCTGTCAGCTGCTCCTGGTGTCCTTCGTCTTACTGCTGTTCGCCCAGATCGTGCTCAGGAACCTCTTCAGCTATTCGCTGCCCTGGGGCGATGAGCTGGCGACCTACGCCTTCGTCTGGTTCGCCTACCTGGGGGCGGTATACGCCACCAAGATGTCGGCGCACAACCGCGTCACCTTCCAGTTCAAGTTCTTTCCGCGCTGGGTCGAGACGTTCTGCAGCGTGCTCACCGACCTGATCTGGATCGGCTTCAACGCCGTCTTCATCTACCTGAGCTACGACTTCGTCTTCAACAAGATGAACCTCTTCTGGAAGTCCCAGACCCTGGGCATTCCGATGAAATACTTCTACCTGATCCTGCCCATCGCCTTCGTCGCCATGACGCTGCGAATCCTGCAGAACAACTACCTGAAGTTCGTCAAGAAGGTGGACCTCGTGGACCCCGAGTCCCGGGAGGTCGAGAAACTCAAGCACAACGACGACGCGGCGGGTGACGGCCCGACGCCGCGGGAGCACTGAGTATGGATGCCTCGATTATCTACATACTGTTCGGCACCTTCTTCCTGCTGCTGATCCTCGGCGCACCCATCACGGTGTCGCTGGGTGTCGCGGCCCTGACGACCTTCCTCAGCCTGGGCGAGAACCCCATGGCGTTCGTGCAGATCGCCTTCACCTCGGTGGGTTCCTTCCCGCTCATGGCCCTGCCGGCGTTCATCCTGGCCGGGGCGCTGATGGAGGCCTCCGGCATCTCCAAGCGCCTGGTCGACATCGCCGAGGCCTTCGCCGGGCCGGTGACCGGCGGCCTCGCCGCGGCGACGGTGTTTGCCTGCATGTTCTTCGGCGCGATCTCCGGCTCCGGGCCGGCGACCACGGCGGCGGTGGGCATGCTGATGATTCCGGCCATGGCCAATCGCGGCTACGACCGCGGCTACGGTTCGGCCATCACCGCCTCCTCGGGCGGGCTCGGGGTGGTGATCCCGCCCTCGATCCCGATGGTGATCTTCGGCATCTCCGGCATGGGCCTGCAGCCGCCGCCCGAGGCCGTCGCCGAGCATGGCGCCTTCCAGACGCTGTCGATTCCCAAGCTGTTCATCGCCGGCATCCTTCCGGGGGTGGTCATCGCCGGTTGCCTGCTGACCATCAACTACTCCATCTCGAAGAAGCGCGGCTATCGCGGACTGACCGATCACTGGTCCTGGCCGCAGATCCGCGGCACCCTGCGCAAGGGCATCTGGTCGATGCTGGCGCCGATCATCATCCTCGGCGGCATCTACAGCGGGCTCTTCACCCCCACCGAGTCGGCTATCGTCGCGATCTTCTACACCCTGATCGTGGGGGTCTTCCTGCACCGGGAGCTGGCCTGGAAACCGGCCCTGCGCACGCTGCAGACCACCACCTGGATCACCGGGAGGGTGCTGCTGATCCTCTTCACCGCCACGGTGTTCGGTCGGCTGCTGGTCGAGCAGCGGGTCCCCGCCATCATCGCCGAGGCGATGCTCGGGTTCACCGACAGCATCTACCTGATCTGGGCGATGGTCATCTTCTTCCTGCTGTTCGTGGGAATGTTCATGGAGACCCTGGCGGCGATCATGATCCTCACCCCGGTGCTGCTGCCGATCATGTACATGCTGGGCATGGATCCGGTGCACGTGGGCATCGTGGTGGTCTGCGCCCTGGCCATCGGCTTCCAGACGCCGCCCCTCGGGGAGAACCTCTTCGTCGCCTCGGGCATCGGCGGCGCCTCGATCGAGGAGATCTCGCTGAAGGCACTGCCCTTCGCCGCCGGCTCCATCGTGGCGCTGTTCATCATCGCCTACTTCCCGCAGATATCGCTCTGGCTGCCCCGCGTGATGGGCTACTAGTCGCGGTCGATCGCTGATATCGGCGCGGCGGCCTGGCCGCCGCGCCCAGGAGGACTCAACATGACGCATGGCATCCGTCGCATCCTCTGCTGTGTGGGGCTGCGCAACGACTGCGATCCGGTGCTGGGCCGGGCGGTGGACCTCGCCCTGGCCACCGGCGCCGAGCTCTATGTGCTGCACGCGGTCAAGTCACTCTCCGACGATGTGCTCAACACCCTCAAGATCAACATCCAGGATCGCCAGGCCCTCGAGACCCTGATGACGCAGCGCCTCGACGAGGCGCATCGGGAACTCGACCGGCGCCTCGACGCCTTCTGGGCCCGCCATCCCGAGCGTCGCGCCGCCCTCGGCGAGCGCGAGGTGACGCGCAGCGTGCTCGAGGGCTATCCCGCCTCGGTGATCAGCCACTACGCCACGCGCATCGGCAGCGACATGATCGTCATGGCGGCCAACAAGCGCAGCTTTCCCGCCTCCTACTCCGGCAAGGTCACCAAGGGGGTGATCAAGCGCGCCAAGGTGCCTGTCGTCGTCGTGCCACCGGGCAACTGACGCGACGCTGCCGCCGATGTCGCGTCGCAGGATCACCGCGATGGCTCGCCTGGCACAACGGCTCGCCGCATGACAAAAGGCGCCGCTCCTGAACGGGAGCGGCGCCTTCTTTGTCACGTGACACCGCCTGGCCGCGAGGCGAAGGTCTTTCGTTGGAAAGGATTTCCATTCGTCAATCATCCCTTGGTCCATGTGGCCCAGTGTCAGGAGACAACTGGTCCTATTCAGCCCTCGGGCGTCGCTCTACTGTTACGTGCTGGAATTCTTATGGAGGGGGAGGCGCCAGGCAGAGTACCTTATGGCGGGTATTTTCCGCGCGCCTTCGCTTCGCCGACCCGCTGTGCCATCCGCGCAGTCGGGTCGGGTGAGACAAGAACAAGCGTGATCAAGAGATTTCGACGAGATGCCTGACAAGACAGCCATCGCTGCGACAACACGGCATCTCAAGGACGTTGGAGAGACGACATGGAACCATCCAATACACTCAAGAAATGCCTGAAGCCGCACTGGGTATGGGCCATCGCCTTCGGCTCCGCCATCGGCTGGGGAAGCTTTGTCTTGCCGGCGGACTGGATCGCCATGGCGGGCCCGATGGGCGCCATCATCGGTCTGGCCATCGGTGCGCTGCTGATGATCGTGATCGGCGTCAGCTATGGGTTTCTGATCAAGATCTTTCCGGTGGCCGGGGGAGGGTTTTCCTACGCCTACCTGGGGTTCGGGCGGCGGCATGCCTTCTTCTGCGGCTGGTTCCTGACCCTGGGCTACATCTCCATCGTGGCATTGAACGCCTCGGCGCTGGCGCTACTGGCGAAGTTCCTGGTGCCGGAGATCGCGACCTTCGGTGAGATGTATACCATTGCCGGCTGGGAGGTGTATTTCGGCGAAGTGGCCATCGCCAGCCTGGCGCTGATTCTCTTCGCCTGGATCAATGTCCGCGGCGGCAGCCTCTCCGGCAAGAGTCAGTTCGTCTTCTGCATGCTGCTGGTCACCGGCGCACTGCTGGTGGCGACCGGGTTGCTGGTGTCGCCGTCCACCTCCTTCGATAATGTGGTGCCCCTGTTCCAGCCGGACAAGGCGACCTGGTCGGCGATCTTCTCCATCGTGGCGATCGCCCCCTGGGCCTATGTGGGCTTCGACAGCGTGCCCCAGGCGGCGGAAGAGTTCGACTTCTCGCCGGCCAAGGCCTTCACCCTGATCGTCCTGGCCCTGGTCATGGCGGCCGTGCACTACTCGATCCTGATCGTCGCCACCTCGATCGCCATGCCCTGGACCGAGCTCGTGGCCGGCTCGCCGGTGTGGGGCACCGGCGAGGTGGTTCAGGGGGTGCTCGGTAACCTCGGGCTGGCGGTGCTGGCGGTGGCCTTGCTGATGGGCATCGCGACCGGACTCAACGGCTTCTACATCTCCACCAGCCGGCTGCTGTTCGCCCAGGGGCGCGCGACCTTCCTGCCCGAGGTCTTCGCCCGCCTGCATCCCGTTTACGGCACGCCGTCCGCCGGCATCCTGTTCACCTGTGGGGTCTGCCTGCTGGCGCCCTGGTTCGGTCGCGAGGTGCTGCTGTGGATCGTCGACATGGCCGCGACCGGGGTGGCCATCGCCTACTTCTATTGCTGTGCCGTGGCCTACAAGTGCTTCAAGTGGTCGCCGGCCGGCAAGGGAGAGGATTACGAGGGCTGTGTCTCGCCCTTCAAGAAGGTGCTGTCGCTGCTGGGAGCGCTGAGCAGCCTGCTGTTCCTGTCCCTGCTGCTGATTCCCGGCTCGCCGGGGGCGCTCGGGCTGCCGTCCTGGATCGCCCTGATCGGGTGGGGCGCCCTGGGCATCGTGCTCTACGCCGCTCGCCGCTTCCATATTCATGGTATCCCCAAGCAGCAGCTCGATCGCTTGATCCTGGCCGCCGGCGAGGGGTAGGACGGCCTGCCTTCCCGCCTCGGCCGTGGAGGCCGGGGCGCCGGCCCGGGTATGGCACTCGGGCCGGCATGGCCGAGCCGGCTGGCTCGGTCTCCCTTCTAGAGACTCTCCTCGAGTTCCGCGGCGATCTGGCGCATCAGCGGGGCCCACTCCAGCAGCGAGTCGATGGAGTGGCGCAGCCGTGGTGCGTGGACCGCGAGCGTGGCCTGCATGTGGCCCACCTGATCGAAGATCGGCACCGCGATCGCGACCATGCCCTGGAGAAACTCCTCGTTGTCGGTGCTGAGGTTATCCCGGGCGATCTGGACGAGCTGCTCCTCCAGGGTCGCGAGCGACGTGATGGTATAGGGCGTATGCGCTTCCAGCGTCAGGGTCGAGAGCAGCGCACGGCGACGGTGGGGCGGCATCAGGGCCAGAAACAGCTTGCCACTGGCCGTGCAGTGCAGGGGAAGGCGTGAGCCTGGGGTCAGCTGGATCCGTACCGGCCAGTTGGTCTCCACCCGGTCGTAGTAGAGCAGCTGATGACCATCGAGCAGCGACAGGTTGCAGGTCTCGCCGACCTCCCGGGCCAGGCGCTCCAGGAGCAGCCGGCGCGGTGCCTTCAGGCTCTCGTTGGCCAGCGTGCCCATGGCCATGCGGTGCAGGCGCGGTCCGGGCAGCAGGTGTCGGCCGTCGAGTTCCCGGGTGACCAGCTGTTCCTCCTCGAGCTGCTTCAGGAGCCGATGGATGGTGGGCTTGGGGATCTCCAATCGCCGGTCGAGGTCCGCGGCACTGATGGCATGATCTGCGGTGGCGATCTCCTCGAGCAGGCTGATCGCTCGCAGGAGGGTGGTGTTGGGAGGGGATTCTTTGGGCATGATCACTCCTTGCGGCGAGCATTCTGGCGATGGCCGTCCCGATAATAACGCAGCAGGTCCGTGAGGACCTGCTGCGTGTCGGTGAGGTCACAGGTTGACCAGGAACATCGACAGTGGGGGCCACAGGGAGATGGCCAGCCAGCAGGTGATCAGCGCGATGAAGTACGGGATCACGAACTTCACCAGCCGGAGATAGGGAATCCCGGTGATGCTGCTGGCGACGTAGAGGTTGAGGCCGAACGGCGGGGTCACGAAGCCGATGGCCGCCCCGACCAGGAAGATCACCGAGAAGTGGATCGGATCCACGCCCGCGTTCTGGGCAATCGGTGCCAGGATCGGTGCCAGGATGATGGTCACGGGCAGGCTTTCCAGGATCATCCCGGCCAGCAGGATCATGATCATGCAGGCGCCGAGGATGACATAGTAGTTGCCGAGCCCGTTCAGGAAGCCTTCCAGGATCTGGCCGGCTCCCAGCACCGACAGCAGCTGCTGCATCACCACCGAGATCGCGATGAGCGGGGCCAGCATGCCGGCGATCTGTCCCGAGCGCAGCATGATCGAGGGCAGCCGCACGATGCTGATCTCCCGGGTGATGATCAGGCCCGCGATCAGGGTGAAGCCGACGGTGATGGCGGCGGCCTCGGTCGGCGAGAACTTCCCGGAATAGATGCCGTAGAGCACCACGCCGATGGTCGCGAAGCCCAGGTAGGCCTTGCGTGCGAAGCCGGCGCTTTCCTTGATCTTGAAGGGAATCAGGGTGCCCCAGCCGTGGCGACGGGCCACCAGGTGGCAAGCCACCATCATCCCCAGCACCATCATCGCCCCGGGGATCATGCCGGCAATGAACAGGTCGCTGATCGACAGGTTCATCATGAAGCCGTAGACGATGAAGATGATGCTGGGCGGGATGATGATCCCGACGGTACCGCCGGAGGCCGCGGTGGCCGCCGAGAAGCGATCATCGTAGCCGTTCTTCTTCATCTCGGGCTGCATGATCGAGCCGATGGTCGCCGTGGTCCCCGCATTGGAGCCCGAAATGGCCGCGAACAGGCCACAGGCCCCCAGCGTCGCCATGCCCATGCCGCCCCGCAACCAGCCGAGCACCGAGTAGGCGAAGTCGGAGAGTCGCTTGGCGATCCCCGCCGCATTGATCAGGTCACCCGTCAGGATGAACAGCGGCAGGGCCAGCAGGCCGAAGAAGCTCAGTCCCTGGAAGAGGGTGACGCCGATATTGGCCAGGGTGAAGTCGATGACCAGGCTGGTGCCCACGACCCACAGGCCGATGACCAGGAAGATCGGCACGCCCAGCAGGAAGAAGAGGGTAACGCCTGTCGTGATCAGGCCGATAAGAAGACCGTCTGTCATGATATGTCCTCCTAATCCATTATCGAGGGTTGGAGGTTGAAAGGCTCACGCAGGCGGTAGCGTTGCCAGTCAGCGTAGAGATTCTGCAGCACGCGATAGATGATCAGCACCCAAGCGGTCGGCGTGGCCAGGTAGAACCACCACTGCATGACGTTGTCGGTGCCCGGCACGATCGCGAAGTTGTTGTAGGCCAGCTGGACCTGATCGATGGTGAAATGGATCACCATGGCCCCGAAGCCGATCCACAGCACGGCATCCAGGATGAGGCACAGGAACTGGCCGGTATAGGGCAGCCGCATGCGAATCTCGTTGAGCGACAGGTGCGTGCGATTCTTCACGTTGAGCGACGCGCCGAACCAGGTCAGCCAGAGGAACAGCAGCACGGGGATGCTGGTGCTCCAGGGCGCCTGGAGGCTGAAGAAGAAACGGCGAATGACCTCCACGAAGATGATGCCGGACATCCCGGCGTAGGAGAGCAGGATGATGCACTTCTCGATGTTCTCATCCAGCCAGCGGAGGGGAACCAGCCACCGAGTGGCTGGTTGCGCATGTTGATAGTTGTGGTTTGCCATCATGAGCCTCCGATTCAGCCTTTCCACCAGCGCTGAGGCTTCACATTGACGGCCGCCATGTCACGGGGGATCTCGCGGGCAATGCCGTGAATTTCCTTGTAGATGTCCACGCCGCCGGCCCAGCCGTTCAGGCGCTCACGCCACTGCTCCCAGGGCCCCGGATTGAACTCCGGCGAGCACAGCTGCTCGGCCTTGCTGCGCTCCTCGTCCGACAGAGGCGCCACCCGGACGTTGTTCTGGGCGAAGACCGTGTTCTCGCCGGGGTGCTCGGTGGCCCCGACGATCTGGTAGCGACCGGCCTCGTTCATGCCCTGTGTGAAGATCTGGGCACAGTAGGCCGACTCCATGACCTGCTCCTGAAGCTCGCTGCCGAGGCTCTCGAACTTGGAGAGGTTCATGGCGGTGTGCTCGGTGCCGGCAAAGAAGCGCAGGTCGACCGCCTGGGACACCACCGGCGCCATGCCCGCGTAGGCCACCGCGCTCATCCAGGTCTCGGCGCCATCCAGAAGCCCCTGGCGCAGCCCGTCCAGCGTCTCCTCCCAGGCCACGGGCACGGGGTTCAGCCCCAGCTGCTCCATCGCGATCCGCCCGAGCTGGGTGCCGGTCACCCGGTTCTTGGTGCCCTGGAGCTGCTCCAGGCTGGTGATCAGCGGCTGGTCCTGGTACTTCAGGCCCAGCATGATGCCGCGCAGGTCACAGTGCGTGAACAGGAACTGCAGGTTGTGGCGCTGGCGAAGCGGCTCGCGCAGCAGGGTTTCGCTACGCTTGTCGTAGAAGAAGTGAAACATCGACGCGACGCTCGGGAACATGTAGGCGAAGTCGAGGATGTTGAGGTAGGGCGCGCCCCCCGCGGAATTCTGCGTCGAGGCCGAGAAGATATCGACGATGCCCTGTTGGGCCTTGCTGACGCAGTCGAGCTGGTTGCAGACCTCGTTGCTGCCCATGAACTCGACGCGAATCGCGCCGTTGGTGCGCTCCTCGAGATCGCGGGCAAAGAACAGCTGGCCTGATTTCTGGATGTCCAGGTTGCGCTCGTTGAAGCCCGAGGCGCCGAAGCGCAGCTGGAATTTCGGTTCGGTCTGGTAGCGACGCTGCTGTTCGCCCTCGGCGGCACGGGCCAGGCTGCTGGCGGTGAGGCCGGCGCCCAGCCCGGAGGCGGCGATCAGCGTGGAGGTCAGGCCGAAGCGGCCCGAGATATTCAGAAAATCCCGCCGGGATACGTTATGGATCGGTGATTTCATGAGCAGGGCTCCCGCATTGTGTTTGGATTTCTGGTGGGATGCTGAGTGGCGTTTGCCGGCCTCCACGCGGCGCTGACTGGGCGAGCGTGCGAGAGGCGCAGGTTCAACCTAGGCTAGCCGACGATATCTTTCAAGACTTTTCGAGACTAAAAATATCGTTATTGACAGGATGGGGGGTTGGGGGCAAAACTAGTGAGACAAAAAGTATCATTATGGTGAATCTGCAATGAAATCAACAACTAATCAGCAAGATACCTTCGATTATGTCGTCGTCGGGGCCGGTTCGGCGGGTTGCGTGCTGGCCAACCGGCTCAGCGAGGACCCCTCGGTGAGGGTCCTGCTGCTCGAGGCCGGGGGCGCCGACTGGAACCCCTGGATCCACGTGCCCGTCGGCTATTTCAAGACCATGCACAACCCCGCGACGGACTGGTGCTACCTCACCGACGAGGACGCGGGCATCAACGGGCGTCGCCTGCAGTGGCCGCGAGGCAAGGTGCTGGGGGGCTCGAGTTCGCTCAACGGGCTGCTCTACATCCGCGGCCAGCGCGAGGACTATGACGACTGGGCCGCGGCCGGCAATGAAGGTTGGGATTACGACTCGATCCTTCCCTATTTCAAGAAGTCCGAGTGCCAGGAGCGCGGCGCGGACGCCTACCACGGCGTGGACGGCCCGCTGAAGGTCTCCGACCTGCGGCTGCGCCGCGAGATCGCAGAGCGCTTCATCGAGGCGGCCAAGGCGGCGGGGATTCCCGAGAACCGTGACGTCAACGGGGCGACCCAGGAAGGCGTGGGCTACTTCCAGCAGACCTCCTACAAGGGCTTTCGCTGCTCGACCGCCAAGGCCTTCCTGCGGCCGGCCCAGAAGCGCCCCAACCTGACCGTCATCAAGCGCGCGCACTGCCAGCGGCTGCTGCTCGAAGGCAAGCGGGTCGTGGGGGTCGAGTATCGCCGTGGAGAGCAGCTGGCGCGGGTCCGGGCCAACCACGAGGTGCTGCTCTCGAGTGGCGCCATCGGCTCACCGCAGATCCTGCAGTGCTCCGGTATCGGGGATCCCGAGCACCTCAAGTCGGTGGGCGTCGAGTGCCAGCATGAACTGCCCGGGGTAGGGGAGAACCTCCAGGATCACCTGCAGGTCCGCCTGGTCTTCAAGACCCGCTGCCGCACGCTCAACGACGAGGTGCGACACCCGCTGAAGAAGCTGGCGGTCGGCACCCAGTACGTGCTGACGCGCACCGGGCCCCTGACCCTCGCCGCCAGCCAGGTGTGCGTGTTCACCCAGTCCCGGGAAGGCCTCGATCGCCCGGATATCCAGTTCCACATGCAGCCGCTCTCCGCCGACAAGCCGGCCGAGGGGGTTCACCCCTTCTCGGCCTTCACCTCCTCGGTCTGCCAGCTGCGTCCGACCAGCCGCGGGTCGATTCGCATCACCAGCCCCGATCCCGCCGTCTATCCCTCGATCCAGCCCAACTATCTGAGTACCGAGGAGGACTGCCGGGTGGCGGTGGATGCCATCAAGGTCGCGCGGCGGATCGCCGAGCAGTCGCCGCTGGCCTCGGTGATCACCGGGGAATACGTGCCGGGCACGCAGTTCCAGAGCGACGAGGAACTCCTCGAGGCGGCTCGTCAGTACAGCCAGACGATCTACCACCCGGCCGGGACCTGCAAGATGGGCCACGACCCCATGGCGGTGGTGGACGACCAGCTGCGCGTGCACGGCCTGGAGGGCCTTCGGGTGGTGGACGCGTCGATCATGCCGGTGATCGTCTCCGGCAACACCAACGCCCCGACCATCATGATCGCCGAGAAGGCCGCCGACATGATCAAGGCCGCCCGCAGCGAGCAGGCGAGCCACTCGACGGTGGCGTGAGCGTTGGCCTCAAGGGCGGCCGGCAACTGGTCCTAACCCCGCTTGCCCCGCCCCGTCACCATGGTGCCCAGGCCGGCCGGCGGGATAGGCCGCGGCCGGCACCGGCGTCCCGAGAGGGCGTCGTCGGCACGCCTGCCGAGCGCCAGTGACTCCCCATTCCAACAATGAAGGGCCGAGGCCGTCGCCGGATGCGACGCTCGTCCCATAGCTTAATCGAGGTGGCGATATGACTCGTCGAGACGCCGACGCGGCAACCGATCCGTCGACCCTCCAGGCTGACAAGCGGGTCCTGCCCCGTCGCCTGGAACCCCTCCAGCGTGTGCTTCCCGGGCTGATGATCTGCGTCACCATCGCCCTGGCCACGACCTTCATCGCCGACCACTATGGTGGCCCGACGCTGCTCTATGCGCTGCTGTTCGGCATGACCCTGCACTTCCTCTCCGAGGAGGGCAAGTGCCTGGCCGGCGTCGAGTTCGCCGCCAAGAAGGTGCTGCGCATCGGCGTGGCGCTGCTCGGCGTGCGCATCACCATCGAGCAGGTCGCCGAGCTCGGCATCGGGCCGGTGCTGACCGTGGTCTGCGGGGTGATGATGACCATCGCCCTGGGCGCCCTGCTGGCGCGCCTGCTGGGGCTGGACAAGGACATGGGCCTGCTGACCGGCGGCTCGGTGGCGATCTGCGGCGCCTCGGCGGCGCTGGCCCTGTCGGCGGTGATGCCGCGCCACGAGAATCACGAGCGCAACACCATCATGACGGTGGTGGGGGTGACCACGCTCTCCACCATGGCGATGGTGATCTACCCGCTGATCGTCGGGGTGCTGGGCCTCGGCGATACCGAGGCGGGGATCTTCCTCGGCGGCACCATCCATGACGTGGCCCAGGTGGTCGGCGCCGGCTACATGATCTCCGAGGGCACCGGCGACGTCTCCACCTTCGTCAAGCTGCTGCGGGTGGCGATGCTGGTGCCGGCGGTGATGGTCTTCATGTTCCTGTTCCGTCGCGAGCGGCGCCAGGAGGAGGGCTCCAGCAAGGTCCCGATGCTGCCGACCTTCCTGGTCGCCTTCGTGGCGCTGGTGATCATCAACAGCCTCGGCTGGATCCCGCCGGTGGTCACCGAGGGCTTCACCGACCTGTCGCGCTGGTGCCTGGTCACGGCCATCGCCGCGCTCGGCATCAAGACCTCCTTCCAGAAGCTCGCCGTGGTCGGCTGGAAGCCGGTGGTGCTGATGGTGGCGGAGACCGTCTTCCTGCTGCTGCTGGTGCTGGCCTTCATCTACTTCGGCGTGGCGAGCATCTGATCACGCCCTGACGGCAGCCCACCATTCGCGGGCGCCCCCTCGAGCGATCGAGCGGGGCGCCCGCGGCGTTTGGGGCCAGCGGCCTGCGCCGGGCGCGGCCTCAGGCCGTCGCGGCGGCCTGGATGGCGGTCAGGGCGATGGTGTAGACGATGTCGTCGACCCGCGCGCCCCGGGAGAGGTCGTTCACCGGCTTGTTGAGCCCCTGCAGCATGGGGCCGACGCTGACCACTCCGGCACTTCTCTGCACCGCCTTGTAGGTGGTGTTGCCGGTATTGAGGTCGGGGAAGACGAAGACGGTGGCGCGACCGGCCACCGGCGAGCCCGGCGCCTTCTGGCGGCCGACGCTCTCGATGGCCGCGGCGTCGTACTGCAGCGGCCCGTCGATGCAGAGCCCGGGGTCTCGCTCCCGGGCGAGGCGCGTCGCCTCGCGCACCTTGTCGACGTCGGCGCCGTGGCCGGAGGCGCCGGTGGAGTAGCTGATCATCGCCACCCGCGGCTCGATGCCGAAGGCCGCGGCGGAGCGGGCGCTCTGGATGGCGATCTCGGCCAGCGCCTCGGCGTCCGGATCCGGGATCACCGCGCAGTCGCCGTAGACCACCACCTGATCGGGCAGCAGCATGAAGAAGATCGACGACACCTGGCGATAGCCCGGCGCCGTCCTGATCAGCTGGAAGGCGGGGCGCACGGTGTTGGCGGTGGTGTGCACTGCCCCCGAGACCAGCCCATCCACCGCGCCCTCGGCGAGCATCATGGTGCCGAGCACCACGCTGTCCTGGAGCTGGTCCGCGGCGGTCAGGGCGTTGAGCTTGCCGGGGCGACGCCTGACCATCGGCTTGACGTAGGCGAGGCGCTGCTCGGCCGGATCGAGGATCTCGAGCTCCTCGGGGAGCGTCAGGCCGCGGCGCCGAGCCACCGCCTCGACCTCCTCGCGCCGGGCCAGCAGCACGCAGCGGGCGATGCCGCGCCGCTGGCAGATCACCGCGGCCTCCACGGTGCGCGGCTCGCTGCCCTCGGGCAGCACGATGCGCTGGCTCGCCTGCTGGGCCAGCCGCACCAGCCGATGGCGGAAGGCGGCGGGGGAGAGCCGGCTCGGGTAGCCGCGGCTGAGGGTCTCCTTGAGCCAGCCCAGGTCGAGGTGGTCGGCGACGAAGCGGGTCACCTGCTCGGCCCGCTCCGGGTCGTCGATGGGGATGTCGTTGGCCATGCGGTCGAGCTGCCGGGCCGTCGTGTAGCTGTCGGACTCCACGGCCAGTACCGGCAGGCCGCTGGCCAGCGCCGGGCGGCAGAAGTCGATCATCGCCTCCTTTGGCAGCTCGCCGTGGGTCAGCAGCAGGCCCGCGAGCGGCACCCCGTTCGTGGCCGCCAGCGAGGCGGCGAGCAGGATGTCGTCGCGATCCCCCGGGGTGACCAGCAGCCGCCCGGCACGGAAGACCTGCAGGGCATGGGAGGCGCTTTGCGCACACAGGCTGGTGCCCAGTACCCGGCGTCGGTCGGCCTCGCCCTGGTGGAGGATGCGGGCCTGGAGGGCCCGGGCGACGTCGAGCACCCGGGGAGCGGAGAGGGTGGCGTGCCAAGGCACCGCGCCGATCAGGTGGAAGCGGTCGTCGTCCAGCGCCGGCAGGTGATGTCGCAGGCGCGCGAGCTGCGGGTCGTCGAGCCCGCTCGTGGGGTCGGGCGCCGCCAGCGGCGCGGTGGCCTCCTCGTCGGGGTGCGGGCGCAGGCGCATCAGGATGCAGCCGAGGGTGCGCGGGGAGTCGACGCCCCCGAAGGGCTGGGCGTGGAGGTCGAGGCGCTCGGCCAGGTCGCGCGGGTCGCTCAGGTCGCCGTCGGCCACCAGGATGACCCGCGCGTTCAGGGCGTGGGCCAGCGCCTCGTTGAGCCGGCTCGCATAGCTGCTGTGGGGGCTGGGCGCGAGTCCCTCGATCACGACGAGCTCCGGGGCGTCGCCCGCCGCCGGCAGGGCGACCCGGGTGTGGCGCTCTACCGTCTCCTCCATCAGCTCGTCGGCGCGCTCCTCGCGCAGCAGGCGCTCGAGGCGCGCCTGGGGCAGCGGCGGGGGCGGGGCGAGGCCCAGGGTGCTGGCGGCCAGGGCGCAGGAGCGGTCGGGCCCCTGGCCATTGATCTCGTCCTGGCGGAACGGCTTCATGAAACCGGCCTTGAGCCCGAGGGTGTCCAGGGCGCGGAGCAGGCCCAGGCAGGCCGAGGTCAGGCCGACGCCGCCGTCGGTGGGCACCAGCAGCAGGTTGCGGGGTTCGGGACGCCGGTCCCTCGAATGGCCACCGTGGCGATCACGTCGTTTCATGGGGAACGGCCTCTTCCTGGAGCAGCTGGCGGGTTTCCTCGGCGATGCGCCCCTCCTCGTCGGTGGGAATGACCCACAGCTCGGGCGCCTGGTCCTCCCGGCCGGGATCGATGCGGCCCTCGCGGCCGCCCACCGCCGCGGCGTTGGCCGAGGCGTCCACGCGCAGGCCGAAGTGGCGCAGCTGCTCGACGACCCGGGCGCGCACCGCGCTGTCGTTCTCGCCGATGCCGCCGGTGAAAACGACGCCGTCCAGGCGCGGCAGGGCACAGGTGAGGCCCGCCATCGACTTGGCCAGGCGGTAGCAGAAGACCTCGATGGCGAGCTCCGCCCCCGCGTGGTGCTCGGCGGCGGCCTGGTGCAGGCGGCGCATGTCGTTGGAGAGCCCGGAGAGGCCGAGCAGGCCGCTCTCCTTGTTGAGCAGGGTGTCGATACGCTCCAGCGACCATCCCAGCTGGCGGGCCAGGTGGAGGTGCAGGCCGGGATCGACGTCGCCGCTGCGGGTGCCCATCACCAGGCCCTCCAGCGGCGTCAGGCCCATGCTGGTGTCGACGCTCGCCCCCTGCCACACCGCGCAGGTCGAGCAGCCGTTGCCCAGGTGGGCGATCAGCCAGCCGCCGTCGCGGCGCTCGCTCAGGGCCGCGACCCGCGCGCTTACATAGGCGTGGCTGCTGCCGTGGAAGCCGTAGCGGCGGATGCCGTGGCGGCGGTAGAGGGTATCCGGCAGGGCATAGCGATAGGCGCGCGGGGGCAGGCTCTGGTGGAAGGCGGTATCGAAGACCGCCACCTGGGGCAGGTCGGGGAACAGCGCCTCGGTGGCCGCCAGGCCCGCCAGGTTGGCCGGGTTGTGCAGCGGCGCCATGGCCACGGTGGCCTCGATGGCGCGCTTCACGGCGGCGTCGATGCGGGTGGCGCGGGTGAAGCGCTCGCCGCCGTGGACGACGCGATGGCCCACCGCCCCGGGGCGCTGCCCCTCGAGGCCCTCGAGGATCGCCGCCATGGCCTCGACATGGCCGGCTCCGTGCAGCGGACGCGAGAAGGTGCGCCCGTCGCTGTCCACGCCGACGAGGCGGGCGTCCTCGTCGCCCAGGCGCTCGGCCAGGCCGGAGAGGCGCGGCGCGCCGGGGGAGGCGGGCACCAGGGCGTACTTGATCGAGGAGGAGCCGCAGTTGATGACCAGTACCGGGTCGTTCATCACACATCCTTACGACAGCGTGGGGCGCCGGGCGAACGCGCGTCGGCGAGCGGGCGGGCACGGCGCCTGATGCTCGCGAAATTAACACGTTGCGCGATGTGAAACAGTGACGTAGATCGCGAACGGCGATGCCGTCGCGGCGCATCTTCTTGCCCCCTATCGCGACCCACCGCCTCGAGCATTGCACCTTGGTCTAAGCTGTACCAGAATGAAGCGGTGAATGAAAACAGTGTTTTCTAACTGGAGAGCTGCCATGAAGACCCTCACGATCTCTGCCGTCTCCACCGCCCTGCTGCTGGCCGGCACCAGCGCCCTGGCTCAGGGCAGCCCGATGACCTACGACCCGAGCCCCTACCTCGGCGGCGACGCCCTGTTCTGGGAGCTGGATCCGGACCGCGGCCCCGGCAAGGCCGACAGCACCGGCCTGCGCCTGCGCGGCGGCGTGGCCTTCAACGACTACTTCGCCCTCGAGGGCCACCTCGGCGGCGGTGGCTCCGACGACGGCGTCGAGCTCGACTACCTGGCCGGCGCCTATGCCAAGGGCATCCTGCCCATCACGCCGGACTTCCGCCTCTACGGCCTGGCCGGTTTCACCGAGGTGGACTTCGATGTCGACGACGAGACCGGCTTCTCCTGGGGCGGTGGCGCCGAGTTCGACGTGGCCCCGAACCTCGCCCTCGGGGCCGACTACGTCCGCTACCTGGACGAGTCGAACTACACCTTCGACGCCGCGAGCGTCGGGATGACGTTCCGCTTCTAAGCGCCGGGCGCACGTTCGCCGCGCCATGCAAAAAACGCCCCCGCTGACTAACCGGCGGGGGCGTTTGCGTGTGTATAGGGCAGCTCGCGACCGTCACGGACGGTGACGGTCGCGGCGTTGCCTCAGACCTCCTGGTAGATCTCGGCCCCCTCCTGGCGGAACTTCTCGGCCTGCTCCTGCATGCCTCGCTCCACCGTCTCTCGTTCTACCAACTCGGGGTTGCCGTCGATGCCCTTGTCCTTGGCCTCGCTCTTCAAGAACGAGTCGCGGACCTCCTGGCTGATCTTCATCGAGCAGAACTTCGGCCCGCACATCGAGCAGAAGTGCGCCACCTTGGCGGAGTCCTTGGGCAGGGTCTCGTCGTGGTACTCCCGGGCGGTGTCGGGGTCGAGGCCGAGGTTGAACTGGTCCTCCCAACGGAACTCGAAGCGCGCCTTCGACAGCGCATTGTCGCGGCGCTGGGCGGCCGGGTGACCCTTGGCGAGGTCGGCGGCGTGGGCGGCGATCTTGTAGGTGATGATGCCGGTCTTGACGTCGTCCTTGTTGGGCAGGCCCAGGTGCTCCTTGGGCGTGACGTAGCAGAGCATGGCGCAGCCGTACCAGCCGATCATGGCAGCACCGATGCCTGAGGTGATGTGGTCGTAGCCCGGCGCGATGTCGGTGGTCAGCGGCCCGAGGGTGTAGAAGGGCGCCTCATCGCACTCGGTGAGCTGCTTGTCCATGTTCTCCTTGATCAGGTGCATGGGCACGTGGCCGGGGCCCTCGATCATCACCTGGACGTCGTGCCGCCAGGCGATGCGGGTCAGCTCACCGAGGGTCTCGAGCTCGGCGAACTGCGCCTCGTCGTTGGCGTCGGCCACCGAGCCCGGGCGCAGGCCGTCGCCCAGCGAGAAGGCGACGTCATACTGCTTGCAGATCTCGCAGATCTCCTCGAAGTGGGTGTAGAGGAAGCTCTCCCGGTGGTGGTAGAGGCACCACTTGGCCATGATCGACCCGCCCCGGGAGACGATGCCGGTGACCCGCTTGGCGGTCAGCGGCACGTAGCGCAGCAGCACGCCGGCGTGGATGGTGAAGTAGTCCACGCCCTGCTCGGCCTGCTCGATCAGGGTGTCGCGGAACACCTCCCAGGTCAGATCCTCGGCCACGCCGCCCACCTTCTCCAGCGCCTGGTAGATCGGCACGGTGCCGATCGGCACCGGGGCGTTGCGGATGATCCACTCCCGGGTCTCGTGGATGTTCTGCCCGGTGGAGAGGTCCATGATGGTGTCCGAGCCCCAGCGGATGCCCCAGGTCATCTTGTCGACCTCGTCCTCGATGGAGGAAGTGACCGCCGAGTTGCCGAGGTTGCCGTTGATCTTCACCAGGAAATTGCGGCCGATGATCATCGGCTCGGACTCCGGGTGGTTGATGTTGCAGGGGATGATCGCCCGGCCGGCGGCCACCTCATCGCGCACGAACTCCGGGGTGATCTCCTCGGGCAGGCGCGCGCCGAAGCCCTGGCCGGCGTGCTGGTGGCCGAGGATGCGCTCGACCTCCTCGGTGCCAGAGTACTTTGCAGAAAGCGCCTGGCGACGCTGGTTCTCGCGGATGGCGATGAACTCCATCTCCGGGGTGACGATGCCCTGGCGGGCGTAGTGGAGCTGGGTGACGTTCTTGCCTGCCTTGGCGCGACGGGGCGTGCGGGTCAGGTCGAAGCGCAGGTTGGCGAGCATCGGGTCGTTGGCCCGGCGGCGGCCGTACTCGGAGGTCGGCCCGTCGAGAAGTTCGGTGTCGCCGCGCTCCTCGATCCAGGCGCGGCGAAGCTCGGGAAGGCCTTGTCGCAGATCGATCTCGGCGTCGGGGTCGGTGTAGGGGCCGGAGGTGTCGTAGACCAGCAGCGGCGGGTTGGCCTCGTCCTCCCCGGAGGTGCGGGTCGGCGAGAGGCTGATCTCGCGGAACGGGACCCGGATATCGGGGCGCGAGCCCGTGACAAAGACCTTGCGCGAGCCGGGCAGCGGCTGGATGGCGGCCTCGTCGACGCGGGCGCTCTCGGCGAGGAAATGGGCGGTCTTGCTCATGGTGTTCTCCCTTGGATTGTCGGGGTCTTGTGCAGGGAGGACACAGGTGGGAAGGACAGGGGCCGGGTGCCGGGAGGCACGCGGCCTGTCGCTTGATCCCTACGCTGGTCCTAGCCAGTTCAGGTTCAACGGGATCCATGCTGGCAAGCGCATGGTCTCAGCCGTCATCAACGGCGCCCCGTCAAGCGTGGTGGTGCCCGCCGTGATGGCGGGCCGTGTCATCATCTTTTATCTCGTTTATCTAGCCCGGGGCCGATCCGGGGGCAGCTGATTCACTCGGCAGATATCTCTCAGTCCGCGCGATCCAGCCCCATCTGCCAGAAGTCGATCTCGAGCCGGGTGGCGTCGCGGAACACGTCGGTGAGCTGGGCGAAGCGCGCCGGCGTCACCTCCGCCAGGCGGGCGTCGAGCCAGGCGCGCTCGTCCGCCATGGCCTGCTGGTACGCCTCGCTCTCGTACATGGCGATCCAGGCGTCATAGGGGTTCGCCGCGCCGCGCACCGTGGTGGCCCGGCCGCTGAGCCAGCGGGCGATCTCGCCGTAGCCGACCAGGCAGGGGGCCAGGGCCACGCGCAGGTCGAGCAGGTCGCCACGGTGGCCGGTGTCCAGCACGTAGCGGGTGTAGGCCATCGTCGCGCGGGCCTCGGGCAGGCGCGCCAGGTCCTCTTCGGTGATGCCCCAGCCGCGGCAGTACTCAACGTGCAGCCCCAGCTCCACGTCGACGATGGTCTTCATGCCCTCGAAGGCGTGGCGAAGCTCGCCCAGGTCGCGGCTCTTGTAGGCGGCCAGGGCGTAGGCCCGGGCGAAGTGGATCAGGAACAGGTAGTCCTGCTGGAGATAGTGGCGAAAGGCGCCCTCCTCGAGGGTGGCGTCGCCGAGTCGGCACACGAAGGCGTGCTCGATATAGTCCCGCCAGTCGTTCTGGCTGGCCGCGGTAAGGTCGTCGAAACGGTAGCCCATCATGCCTCCGGTCAAGGGGCGATCCGGAAGCGGGGCGGGAGAGGGTGGCCAGGGGGAATGCCGGCAGGGCACTGGTCACCGCTTGATTCCTACGCCGGTGCTAGCCGGATCAGGTTCCACGGGACCAGCGCTCGGTGTCGTCCGTTGTCTCGACACCCTGCGCCATCTCAGCCGGTTCTACCGGCACCCCGTCAAGCGAAGTGCCTACTCTAGCATCCCGGCGAGGATTTACCAGCCGTCGCCGAGTCTTGCCTGGTCTCAGTATAGCCGGAAGCGCTTCCAGCCGGGCCTTCCCTCGGCCTCCTCGGGGGTCTTGCGATAGCGCTTGTACTCCCACTGGTACTGGACCGGGTCCAGGGCGATGGTCGACTCCACGCAGGCGTTGACCCCGGCGGCCGAGACCGCCTCGTCGGGGTCGTGGACCCGCTCGTCGGCGGCCAGGAAGTGCAGGGCGTAGCCCCGGCCGGGCAGGCGCAGGGCGACGCCGGTGACGACCCGCGCCTCGGTGCGGGCCACCAGCTTGGGCAGCAGGGTGGCGGTGTAGGCGGGCCGGCCGAAGAAGGGCGCGAAGACACCGCTGCCCCAGCTGGGCACCTGGTCGGGCAGGATGCCCACCGCCTCCGAGCGCTTGAGCGCCTTGAGCAGCGCGGCCACGCCGCGGGGGTTGGTGGGCACCAGGCGGGCGCCGCGGCGCTCGCGGCCCCGGCGGATGACCGGGTCCAGTCCGGCGAGCTTGGGCGGCTCGTACATGGCGGTGAAGGGGAAGTGGCCGGAGAGCCAGAAGTTCAGCACCTCCCAGTTGCCGAAATGGGGCGCCAGTACGATCACGCCGCGCCCCTGGGCACGGGCCTCGTCCAGGAGCTCGCGGCCGTGCACCTCGACGATCGATGCCTCGACCCGCTCGGGGTCGCCCATCCAGGCGAAGCCGAGCTCCAGCATGGTGGCGGCGGAGTGGGTCAGGCTCGCTCGCGCCATCCGGCGCCGCTCGGCGTCACCGCGGGAGGGGTAGGCCTCGGCCAGGTTGATGCGGGTGACCCGGCGCTCGCGGCGGCTGACGCTTTCGACCAGCGGGCCGATGACCCGGGCCAGTCGCCACAGGGTGGTCAGGCGTCGGTTCGCGAGGCCGTGCCATAGGGTCGCGATGGCGCGAGCCTGAAGGGCCGGCAGGTGGGAGTCACCGTCGCTCATGGCTCACACCCACCAGGTGTCGACGTTGTCCGGTGCCCGCTTCTCGTTGAGCGCCTTGAGCCCCTTCACGCAGCGGATCACCAGCCACACCACGGCGGCCAGCCAGGTCAGAAAGCCGATCAGCACCAGGGTGAGCAGGCCGGAGACGCCGAAGAACAGCAGGGCCAGCCAGAAGGTGCGAATCTGGTAGCGGTAGTGCTCGTCGAGCCAGTGGGGCCCGTTGCCGCGGTAGACGTAGGCGATCACCACGGCCACCAGCGAGGTCAGCCCGCCGGTGACCATGCCGGCCAGGTGCAGCACGTAGACCACGATGGGAATGGTCGTGTCGGGGGCGCCGCCGGGCTCGGCGACGGCCCGGTCGTCTTCTCGGGGGAGGGGATCGTTCATGGCTCGTCCCTGATGGTGGCTTGGCTGGGGCCAATGATACCGACCGGGGCCGACAATGACACCGGGTCGCCCCGGTCGCGGTCCCAGGCCGGCGGCGGCGTCAGGGAGCGCTGGCGGGCTGCGGCTTCACGGGGCGGCTGATCTCGATGAGGTTGCCGTCGGGGTCGCGCAGGTAGAGCGAGCTGAGCTCGCCCGTGGCGCCCTGGCGGGGCACCGGGCCGAGCTCCACCTCCACGTCCAGCGCCTCCAGGTGACGCTGGACCTCGTCCAGCGGCAGCAGGCTGCGCACGCAGAGATCCACGCTGCCGGGGGTCGGCGTGGCGGCCCGGGGCACGATGTCGGTGGCGGTCCAGTGCAGGCGCAGGGCCATGTCGCCCAGCATCAGGTCGACGCGTTCACGGTCGCGGTAGCGGACCTCGAGCCCCAGGACGCGGGAGTAGAAATCCACGGCGCGGGAAATGTCGGTCACGGTGATGACCAGGTGGTCCAGACCTGACAGCATGCATGTCTCCTCGGAATGATGGCCTGGCAAGAGAATACGATGATGCTGATCTGTCCGCTATGCGCGTCGGTCGATACCGCGCCCTTTCACCGCGACGCCCGGCGCGACTATCAGCGCTGCGGCCGCTGCGCGCTGGTCTTCGTGCCGCCGGCCCAGCGCCTCGACCCCGCGGCGGAGCGGGCGGTCTACGACCAGCACGAGAACTCCCCCGACGACCCCGGCTATCGGCGCTTCCTGTCGCGGCTCTTCGACCCGCTGCGCGAGCGGCTCGCCCCGGGCGCGCCCGGCCTCGACTTCGGGTCGGGCCCCGGGCCGACCCTCTCGGTGATGTTCGAGGAGGCCGGCCACCCGATGGCCATCTATGACCCCTTCTTCGCGCCCGACGAGGGCGTCTTCGCGCGTCGCTACGCCTTCATCACCGCCACCGAGGTAGTGGAGCACCTCTTCGCCCCCGGCGAGGAGCTCGTGCGGCTGGTCGACCGGCTCGAGCCCGGCGGCTGGCTGGGGCTGATGACCAAGCGCGTCACGACCCGCGAGGCCTTCGCCGACTGGCACTACATCCTCGACCCCACCCACGTCTGTTTCTTCAGCGAGGCGACCTTCATCTGGCTCGCCCGGCACCACGATCTGGGCGTGCACTTTCCCGCCGACGACGTGGTATTGCTGCAGCGGGGGGCATCGGGCCAGGTTCGATAACCTGCCGTTATCATGAGGAAAAAAGCCGCCAATCGGCCTCGCCGAGGGGATTGGCGGCGCTTGGCGGCGGGCGTATATTCGATCCTGCGAGTCCCTGCTGCCCGGCCGCGGCGGCGCCCTTCCATCCCGTTCGTTGCGAGTTTCGCCCATGTCTCGGCAGCTGCTGCTCATGGCCCTGGCACCCTTGCTGGGGCTCTTCATTTTGGGGATCGGCAACGGTTTCCTGGCCACCGTGATCACCCTGCGCCTGGACGCCGCCGGCGAGTCGCCGGTGGTGATCGGCTGGGTCTCCTCCGCCTACTTCGTCGGCCTGGCATTGGGCGCCATGCTCAACGATCGGCTGCTGCTGGCGATCGGCCATATCCGCGCCTACGGTAGCTTCGCCTCGCTGGTGGCGGTCACCGTGCTGCTGCAGGGGCTGGTGGACGAGCCCTGGGCCTGGTTCGCGCTGCGCCTGATCGGCGGCTGGGCCACGGTGGGGGTCTACCTGGTCATCGAGAGCTGGCTGCTGGCCTCCGGCGATGCCGGGGTGCGCGGTCGCCTGCTGGCGCTCTACATGATCGCCCTCTACGCCGCCGGCGTGCTCGGCCAGCTGCTGCTGGGCATCACCGAGGCGATGGGCGGGTCGGCCTCGTTCATGGTGATCGGCCTGCTGGCCTCGCTCTCGGTGCTGCCCATGGCGATGATCCCGCGGGTCTCGCCGCTGATCGAGAAGGCCGAGCCGCTCTCGCCGCTGCGCCTGGTCACCCTGACGCCCACCGGGGTGATGGGCAGCTTCGGCTCGGGGCTGGCGGTGGCCGCCGCCTACTCGCTGCTGCCGCTCTACCTGCAGCGCACGGGGCTCTCCGTCGACCGGGTCGGCCAGATGATGGCGGTGGTAGTGCTCGGCGCCATGCTGCTGCAGTACCCGGTCGGGCGCTGGTCGGATCGCCACGACCGCCAGCTGGTGCTGATCCTGATCGGCGCCTTCTGCACCCTGATCTCTGCGGCGGTGATCTGGCTGCCGATGAACGTGTCGGTACTGGCGGTGCTGCTGTTCCTGCTCGGCGGCGGCATCTTCTCGCTCTATCCGGTGGCGGTGGGGCACGCCGCCGACCGCGCCCCGGCCGGCGCCCTGGTCCCCATGAGCCAGGGCCTGCTGATGATCAACGCCGTCGGCTCGGCGGTGAGCCCGCCGCTGGCCTCGCCGTTGATGAGCCTCGCCGGCGATACCGGCCTGTTCTGGGCCTTCGGCGGACTGGGGCTGTTCCTGGTGCTCTTCTTCGGCTGGCGGCGCAGCGTGCGCCCGGCGCCGCTGCCGGTGGCGCCGTTCTCCGCCACCACCCCGATGTCCTCGGTGGGCGCCGAGCTCGCCGTGACCGAGGAGTGGGTGCAGGGCGCCATCGGGCACGAGCACGTGGAGGATCTCTCCGATGCCGTGCCGGAGGTCGAGGTGGCCGAGCCGCTGGTGGGCCCGCCGCCGCCCGACGAGCCGCACATCGTCTACTTCGAGGAGCCCGAGCCCGAGCCGGTTCCGAGCCAGGCGGAGCTGGAACTGGAGTGGGAGCCCGTCGAGGGGCGTTGAGGGGCGTTGAGGAGAGGGGCGACCTTGGGCTAATGGCCAACGAAAAGTAGGGAATCTACTATCGTGGCTATCATTTTTCCTAGAGGTGCCCCCATGACGCCCTATGCCGCTCCCGTCCGCGATCTCCGCTTCGTGCTGGAGGAACTGCTCGAGCACGGCTCGCTGGCCCTGCCCGGCTTCGAGGAGGCCAGCCCCGACCTGGTCGAGGCGGTGCTCGAGGAGGCGGCGAAGCTCGCCGGCGACGTCTGGGCCCCGCTCAATGCCAGCGGCGACCGCCAGGGCTGCACCCGCCGCCAGGACGGCTCGGTCGGCGTGCCCGATGGCTTCATCGAGGCCTACCGCGCCTACGCCGAGGGCGGCTGGAACGGCATCGGCGTCAGCGAGGCGCGGGGCGGCCAGGGCCTGCCCGAGGTAGTGGCGAGCGCCGTGCAAGAGATGCTCCACGGCGCCAACATGGCCCTCGGGCTCTGCCCGATGCTCACCGCGGGCGCCATCGAGGCGCTGGCCCACCACGGCAGCGAGGAACTCCAGGCCCGCTACCTGCCGAAGCTGGTCGAGGGCACCTGGACCGGCACCATGAACCTCACCGAGCCCCAGGCCGGCTCCGACCTCTCCAAGGTGCGTACCCGCGCCGTGCCCCAGGAGGACGGCAGCTATCGGCTCTTCGGCCAGAAGATCTACATCACCTGGGGCGAGCACGACGCCGCCGAGAA
This sequence comes from Halomonas sp. THAF5a, assembly GCF_009363755.1. Taxonomy (NCBI): domain Bacteria; kingdom Pseudomonadati; phylum Pseudomonadota; class Gammaproteobacteria; order Oceanospirillales; family Halomonadaceae; genus Halomonas; species Halomonas sp. THAF5a. The sequence goes on from NZ_CP045417.1 coordinate 945,077, forward strand.
CATCCTGCACCTGGTGCTGGCGCGCACCCCGGACGCCCCCGAGGGCAACAAGGGCATCTCGCTGTTCCTGGTGCCGAAGTATCTGGTGGGCGAGGACGGCGCGCTCGGCGAGCGCAACGACGTCACCTGCGCCTCCATCGAGCACAAGCTGGGCATCCACGGCTCGCCGACCTGCACCCTCGCCTTCGGCGAGCACGCCGGCGCCATCGGCTACCTGGTGGGCGAGCCGGGGCGCGGCCTCAACCACATGTTCACCATGATGAACGAGGCGCGCCACAAGGTCGGGGTGCAGGGCATCGGCGTGGCCGAGCGTGCCTGCCAGCACGCCTTCGCCTACGCCCTGGACCGCGTGCAGGGCAAGCGCCCGGCGCACCGCGGCGGGGGCGAGTGCCCCATCGGCGACCACCTGGACGTGCGGCGCATGCTGCTCTCCATGCGTGCCCGCACCGATGCACTGCGCGCGCTGGCCCTCACCTGCGCAGCCCAGCTCGACGTGGCTCGCCACGCCGCGGAGGAGGGCGAGCGCCAGGCCGCCCAGGCCCGGGCCGAGGTGCTGATCCCGGTGGTCAAGGCCTTCTCCACCGACCAGGCCGTGGAGATCGCTTCCCTCGGCGTGCAGGTGCACGGCGGCATGGGCTTCATCGAGGAGACCGGCGCCGCCCAGCTGCTGCGCGACGCGCGGATCGCGCCCATCTACGAGGGCACCAACGGCATCCAGGCCCTGGACCTGGCCGGGCGCAAGCTGCAGCGCGACGGCGGCCGGGCGCTGGGGGGGCTGATCGACGAGGTGGAGGGCACCGCCCGGGCGCTGTGTGCCGCACCTGGCCTGGCGCCGCTCGGCGAGGCGCTGGCCGCCGGGGCCGCCGACCTCACCGCGGTGCTTGCCGTGCTGCTCGAGCAGGGCGGTGATCCCGAGCGCGGCCCCGATGCCGTCCAGGCCTACGCCACCCCCTTCCTGAGCCTCGCCGGCCACGTGCTCTGCGCCTGGCAGATGGGGCGCTCGGCGCTGGCGGCCACCGCCGCCCGCGAGGCCGGCAGCGACGACCCCTTCTACCAGGCCAAGCTGGCGAGCGCCGACTTCGCCCTGCGCCAGTGGCTGCCCGTGGGGCGCGCCCAGCGCGCGGTGATCGAGGCCGGCATGGAGAGCCTCGTCGCCTTCGCGCCTGGTGCCCGGTAAGTCTTGCGTCCTCAGCCTCCCCGTCGCCGGCCCCGCGCCGGCGACGAACCAACGGAACCCCGTGGAGCCCATCATGACCCAGAGCATCTTCGAGCAGGGCCTGCCCCAGACGCCGGCCAACCACGTGGCGCTCTCGCCGCTGACCTTCATCGAGCGCAGCGCCAGCGTCTACCCGGACTACCCGGCGGTGGTGCACGGCGAGACCCGCCGCACCTGGGCCGAGACCTGGACGCGCTGTCGGCGTCTCGCCTCGGCGCTGGAGCGCCGCGGCATCAAGCCCGGCCAGACCGTGGCCGCCATGCTGCCCAACGTGCCGGCGATGTTCGAGGCGCACTTCGGCGTGCCGCTGGCGGGCTGTGTGCTCAACACCCTGAACATCCGCCTGGACGCCGACGCCATCGGCTACATGCTCGAGCACGGCGAGGCCAAGGCCGTGCTGGTCGACCCCGAGTTCGCCGATGTGATCGAGGCGGCGGTGGCCGGGCTTGAGCACCCGCCGCTGCTGATCGACGTCGACGATGCGCTCTTCGAGGGCGAGGCGCGCCGCATCGGCGAGGTGGAGTACGAGGCCCTGCTGGCCGAGGGCGACCCCGACACCGCCTACGTGCTGCCCCAGGACGAGTGGCAGGCGATCTCGCTCAACTACACCTCCGGCACCACGGGCAAGCCCAAGGGCGTGGTCTACCACCATCGCGGCGCCTACCTGAATGCGGTGAGCAACATCCTCGAGTGGGCCATGCCCCACCACCCGGTCTACCTGTGGACCCTGCCGATGTTCCACTGCAACGGCTGGTGCTTCCCCTGGACCCTCGCCGCCCGCGCCGGCGTCAGCGTCTGCCTGCGCCGGGTCGATCCGAGGAAGGTCATGGACCTGCTCGCCGACGAGGGGGTGACCCACTTCAGTGGCGCGCCGATCATCCTCAACGGCCTGGTCAACCTGCCCGACGAGCAGAAGCGCGACTTCGACCACCCGGTGAAGGTCACCACCGCCGGCGCCGCGCCGCCTGCCTCGGTGATCGCCGGGGTCGAGGAGCTCGGCATCGAGGTGACCCACGTCTATGGCCTGACCGAGGTCTACGGCCCGGTCACCGTGTGCGCCTGGCGCGAGGCCTGGAACGCGCTGTCCCTGGAGCAGCGCGCCCGGATCAAGGCCCGCCAGGGCGTGCGTTACCACATGCTCGAGGCGCTCTGCGTGGCTGACCCGACCACCCTCGAGCCGGTGCCCAGGGACGGCGAGACCATCGGCGAGATCCTGATGCGCGGCAACAACGTCATGAAGGGCTACCTCAAGAACGAGGCGGCCACCGAGCAGGCGCTGGAGGGCGGCTGGTACCATACCGGCGACCTGGCGGTCTGGCACCCGGACGGCTACCTCGAGATCAAGGACCGCTCCAAGGACATCATCATCTCCGGGGGCGAGAACATCTCCACCATCGAGGTGGAGGACGCCGTCTACTCGCATCCGGCGGTGGAGGAGGCCGCGGTGGTGGCCAAGCCCGACGAGAAGTGGGGCGAGACGCCCTGCGCCTTCGTCAAGCTCAAGGTGGGGTACGGCGAGGTCACCGAGCAGGAGATCATCGAGCACTGCCGCAAGCACCTGGCCCGCTTCAAGGTGCCGAAGACGGTGATCTTCACCGAGCTGCCCAAGACCTCCACCGGCAAGATCCAGAAGTTCGTGCTGCGCGACGAAGCGCGCAAGCAGTAATCCGACAGGATGCACGGTTCAGTGCCTGCAGCGAGAGGCGTCGGGAACAGGCCGAAGAGGAGGTCTTTTGCCAGGGAAGGCAAAGGTAGCGCCCAGGGACGGGTTTACAGCGCCTCCTTGGAGGTCTGTTGCCGGAAATGCCTCGAGCGAGCCGTACAATTGCAGTGGTCCTGCCAATCACACCTAAGGAGAGTGCAATGAGTGAGCAACCGATCGGCGTGGTCGGCGCCGGTACCATGGGCCAGGGCATCGCCCAGGTGCTGGCGGCGAGCGGCTTCGAGGTCAAGCTCTACGACGTCGCCGACGAGCAGCTCGGCCGCGCCACGGCGGCCATCGACAAGGGGCTTTCCAAGCTGGTGGCCAAGGAGAAGCTCGGTGAGGCCGACAAGGCGGCCGCCATGGCGCGCCTGGACACCACCACGGCGCTCGACGCCCTGCGCGAGTGCGAGGTGATCATCGAGGCCGCGCCCGAGCAGCCCGCGCTCAAGGAGAAGCTCTTCCGCGACCTGAGCCGCCTTACCCACGACGCGATACTGGCCTCCAACACCTCCTCGCTGTCGCTGACCCGCCTGGCGGGTGTGTGCGAGCGTCCCGAGCGGGTGGTCGGCATGCACTTCTTCAATCCGGTGCCGGTGTTGAAGCTGGTCGAGGTGATTCGCGCCGAGCAGACCAGTGACGCCACCGTGGCGCGCATCGAGGCGCTGGCCGAGGCGCTCGGCAAGACCGCCGTGCCGGTGGGCGACTCCCCGGGCTTCGCGGTGAATCGCCTGCTGGTGCCGATGATCAACGAGGCGGCCTTCCTGGTGCAGGAGGGCGCGGCCACCCCCGAGGCCATCGACGAGGCGATGAAGCTCGGCGCCGCCCACCCCATGGGGCCGCTGGCGCTCGCCGACCTGATCGGCCTGGACGTCTGCCTGTCGATCATGGAGGTGCTGCAGGACGGCTTCGGCGATCCCAAGTACCGCCCCTGCCCGCTGCTCAAGCGCATGGTCGATGCCGGTTACCTGGGGCGCAAGTCCGGCCGCGGCTTCCACGTCTATCAATAAGGCGCCGGCGATGGGCGCCGGAACGCGAGGCCGTCGAGGAGGCGCTGTGAATACCTCCCTGTACGCTACCGACGCCTTCCCTGGCGTAGGACCTGCTCTTCAGCCTGCCCCCGGCGCCCCTTTACTTTACGGGTAGCCGGCCCCGACAAAAGAGGGGATTGCCGCCCAACCAAGCGTTCGCTAGGGTTGGGCGGTCTGCTATCAATAACGCCTACCCCCCCCCCCAACAACAATCCCAGGAGCCCTTCCATGAGCGAGACCCTGATCGAGGTCGCCGACAACGCCGGCGTCGTGCGCCTGACAATCAGCCGCCCCAAGGCGCTGAACGCCCTCAACAGCGCCGTGATCGGCGAGCTGGCCAGCGTGCTCGACGACCTGGAGCAGCGCGACGACCTGCGCGCCGTGCTGATCACCGGGGCCGGCGAGAAGTCCTTCGTCGCCGGCGCCGACATCGCCGAGATGCGCGACAAGACTCCGGAGCAGGCCCGCGCCTTCGCCGGCCAGGCGCTCAAGACCATCAAGCGCCTGGAGACCCTGCCGGTGCCGGTGGTGGCGCTGGTCAACGGCTTCTGCCTCGGCGGCGGCTGCGAGCTGGCCCTGGCCTGCGACTGGGCGGTGGCCAGCGACAACGCCATCTTCGGCCAGCCCGAGGTGCTGCTCGGCGTGATCCCCGGCTTCGGCGGCACCCAGCGCCTGCCGCGTCGCGTCGGCCCGGCCATGGCCATCGACCTGGTGACCACCGGCCGCAAGATCGATGCCCAGGAGGCGCTGCGCATCGGCCTGGTCAATCGCGTCATGCCCCAGGACGAGCTCGAGGCCTACGCCGAGGAGCTCACCAAGCAGCTCGGCGGCAACGGCCCCGAGGCGGTGCGCGGCGCCAAGCAGGCGGTCCACGACGGCCTCGACCAGGACCTCGACAGCGCGCTGGCGCTGGAGACCAGCCTGTTCGCGCTCTGCTTCGCCGGCGAGGAGCAGCGTGAGGGGATGAGCGCCTTCGTCGAGAAGCGCAAGCCGAACTTCTGAGCCCGCGCTTCCCGCCGCCATGAAAACGGCCGTGACGCTCGCGTCACGGCCGTTGTCGTTTAAGCCGGGCTGAGCGTGTGGCCGACCGCTCAGCGCAGCGGCTCGACCCCCTGGCCCGAGAGCTCCGGGAAGTCGTCGTGCATGGTCAGCGGCTCGACGTGCTCGCGGGCCGCCAGGTACTCGGGCCGCCGCGTGGGCGCCGCATAGGGCTCCTCCAGGGTGTTGTCCACGCTGTTGTAGACGAAGAACAGGTTGGAGCGCGGCCAGGGCGACATGTTCTCGTTCGAGGCGTGCAGGGTGTTGCACTCGAAGAGCAGCAGCGAGCCCGCCGGCCCCTTGGGCGCCTGGATGCCGCCATGCTCGGCGAGCCGCGCCAGGGCCTGCTGGTCCGGCACCCCGACCTGCTGGGCCTTCAGCGACTGCTGCCAGTTGGCCTCGGGGGTCTCGCCCAGGCAGGGCACGAAGTGGCGATGCGAGCCGGGAATCAGCATCAGAGGGCCGTTGAACTCGTTGTTGTCGGTCAGCATCAGCGAGGCGCTGACCGCACGCATGCCCGGCATGCCGTCCTCGGCGTGCCAGGTCTCGAAGTCCGAGTGCCAGTCGAAGCCGCTGCCCTGGAAGCCGTACTTGTCGTTGATGCGCGATTGATGAATGTAGACCTCGCTGCCCAGCAGCTGGCGCACCATGCCGAGGATGCGCGGGTCGCGGGTCAGGCGGTCGAAGTGTTCCGAGAAGCGGTGCATGCCGAACACCGAGCGGATGGCGCCGCTGCTGGGGTCCTGGATGACCTGCTCGGAGCGCATCAGCGCCTCGTCCCTGGCCATCTCCTTGAGCTCCTCGAAGAACGGCTCGATGCGATCCCGCGAGAAGAAGCCGTCGAACCAGAGGAAGCCGTCCCGTTCGTAGCGCGAGAGCGCGACCTCGTCCAGCGGGCCCTCCCAGCGACGCTGGTTGCGGGCATGCACCACCGGCTCGCGGCGGGGCAGGGGGGCGCGGTGGTGGTTCAGCCGGGTGGGATAGGGATCTGCCAACATGAGAAAACCTCCTCGTGAAGTCAGTTGCACTAAACCCGCCGTACCATGTTCAGTAAATCGAATATGACTTCAACCCCCGACCGGCCGGGGCGGGGCGATCATGCCGCCCGGGAAGTCCCGCCGGCGCGGTGTTGGCCGGCCCGTGGCGCGATCGCCCGGGTCGCCTTGCGTTGGGCATAGACTTATGGATAATCGCGACCGCAAACGTTTGCGTCCTACGCTGAAGCTCATTATCGCGATACCTCGCCTGGATGTGTCATGAAACGCCACGGCCTTCTGAATGCCCCCCTCGCCACGCTCATCGCCGAGCTTGGCCATACCGACACCCTCGTGATCGCCGATGCCGGGCTGCCGATTCCCCCGGGCGTGCCCCGGGTCGATCTGGCGCTGCGCCCGGGCCTGCCCGGCTTTCTCGAGGTGTTCGATGCGCTGGCCGACGAGCTCTGCCTGGAGGGGGTGACCCTGGCCAGCGAGCTCGCCGAGGTGAGCCCCGACCTGCATGACCGGCTCGCGGCGCGCCTCGATGCCCTGGACGCCCGGGAAAAGGCCCCGCTCACGCGCACCCGCGTCTCCCACGAGGCCTTCAAGGGGCTGGTGCCCGAGGCGCGCTTCGTGGTGCGCACCGGCGAGTGCACGCCCTTCGCCAACGTCGTGCTGCGCAGTGGGGTGCCGTTTTGAGTGCCGCGGAGAAGCCGATCGAGGCCGCGCAGCCGCGCATGGCGCTGCAGGGGATCGGCAAGTCGTTCGGGGCGGTCACCGTGCTGCAGGACGTCGACCTGGACCTCTATGCCGGCCACGTGCTGGCGCTGGCCGGGGAGAACGGGGCCGGCAAGTCGACCCTGATGAAGGTGCTCAGCGGCGTCCACCAGGCCGACGCCGGCGTGATCCGGCTGCACGGCCGCGAGGTGCGCTTTACCACCCCGCGCCAGGCCATGGACGCCGGCATCGCCATCATTCACCAGGAGCTCAACCTGGTGCCGACCCTCTCCGCCGGCGAGAACATCTTCCTCGGCCGCGAGCCGCTCACCGCCTGGGGCAGCGTCGACTGGCGCCGCCTGTTCCGCGAGGCGGCGGCGCTGCTCGAGGAGCTCGAGCAGCCCATCGACCCGCGCGCGCCGGTCTCCGAGCTGAGCATCGGCCAGCAGCAGATGGTCGAGATCGCCCGGGCGCTGTCGCTGGATGCCGAGATCATCGTCATGGACGAGCCCACCGACGCCCTGACCGACGTCGAGACGGCGGTGCTCGAGCGGGTGGTCGCCACTCTGCGCGCCGCCGGCAAGTCGCTGGTTCTGATCACCCACCGGCTGGCCGAGATCTTCCGCATGTGCGACGACGTCGCCGTGCTGCGTGACGGCCGCCTGGTGCATCAGGGCCCCACGGCGGAGTCCAACGAGGATCGGCTGATCCAGCAGATGGTCGGCCGGGAGCTCGCCGACCGCTACCCCTATGAGCCGCCCGAGGCCGGCGACGTGGTGCTCGAGGTCGAGCACCTGGCGGCGCCGGGCGTCGACGGCGTCTCCTTCACCGCCCGCGCCGGCGAGGTGCTGGGCTTCGGCGGCCTGATGGGCGCCGGGCGCACCGAGATGTGCCGCGCCCTGTGCGGCGACGTGGCGCGTCGCGGCGGGCGGGTCCGGGTCAAGGGACGCGAGGTGCGGTTCGCCTCGCCCCGCCAGGGCCTCGAGGCGGGCCTCGTCTACGTGCCGGAGGATCGCAAGCAGTCGGGCCTGGTGCTCGATCACTCGGTGGCCGACAACATGTCGCTGACCGCGCTGCCGGCGTTCTGTGGCCCGCTGGGCGTCGTCCGCCACGGCCGCGAGCGCCGCGCCATCGACCACTACATCGAGGCCTTCCGCATCAAGCTGAGCGATGCCGGCCAGCCGGTGACGACCCTCTCCGGCGGCAACCAGCAGAAGGTGTCGCTGGCCAAGGCGCTGATGCCCGAGCCCGAGATCGTGATCCTCGACGAGCCCACCCGCGGGGTCGACGTCGGCGCCAAGCGCGAGATCTATCTGCTGATCAACCGCCTCAAGCGCGAGGGCAAGTGCGTGCTGCTGATCTCCTCGGAGATGCCGGAGCTGATCGGCCTGTCCGATCGCATCCTCGTGCTGGCCAACGGCCATGTCAGCGGCGAGTTCACCCGCGACGAGGCCACCCAGGAAAAGATCATGACCGCGGCGGCACATGTCGCCACGCCGATGGAGACTTGAGAGACCATGACTGCTACCCCCATGAAGCGATCGGCGGTGCGCCTGCTGATCGACAACAAGGCCTTCCTGGCCCTCGTGCTGCTGGTCGTGGTGAGTGCCGCCATGAGCGACAACTTCCTGACCGGGGACAACCTGCTCAACGTCCTGCGCCAGACCAGCATCAACGCCATCATCGCGATGGGCGTGACCTTCGTCATCCTGACCGCCGGCATCGACCTCTCGGTGGGCGCCGTGCTGGCGCTGAGCGGCGCCTTCGCCGCCTCGATGACCGCCTCGGGGCTCGCCCCCTGGCTCAGCGTGCCCGGCTCCCTCGCCGCCGGCGCGGCGATGGGCATGGTATCGGGGCTGTTCGTGGCCTACGGGCGCATCCAGGCCTTCGTGGTCACCCTGGTCGCCATGACCGTGGTGCGCGGGGCGACCCTGGTCTACACCGACGGCCGGCCGATCTCCATCGGCGGCGGTGACGTCGCCGACGCCTTCTGGCAGCTCGGCGGCGGCTACTGGATGGGCATCCCGATCCCGATCTACCTGATGTTCTTCGTCTTCGTGCTCTGCTGGGCCGTGCTGCACCACACCCGCTTCGGCCGCCACGTCTACGCCGTGGGCGGCAACGAGCAGGTCGCGCGGCTCTCGGGCATCAACGTCAACCGCATCAAGGTCAGCGTCTACGCCATCGCCGGGGCCTGCGCGGCCCTGGCCGGGGTGGTGCTGACCGCGCGCCTGGGCTCCGCCCAGCCCACCGCCGGCATGACCTACGAGCTCGACGCCATCGCCGCGGTGGTGATCGGCGGCACCAGCCTGATGGGCGGGCGCGGGCGCATCTTCGGCACCCTGGTCGGGGCGCTGGTGATCGGGGTGCTCAACAACGCCCTGAACATCCTCGGCGTCTCGTCCTACTTCCAGATGATCGCCAAGGGCGCGGTCATCCTGCTGGCGGTGCTGATCGACAGCCGCTCGCAGTCCTCGTCCTGACTCGCACTGAGCCCGGACACTCGACAACAAGACCGCAGGAGCCTTGCCACATGAAAAAGCTGATCCTGGCCACCGCCGTGGCCGCCACCGTGGGCCTCGGCACGGCCCAGAACGCCATGGCCGACCGTATCGCCCTGGTGATCTCGACCCTCAACAACCCCTTCTTCGTGACCCTTCAGGAGGGCGCCCAGGCCCAGGCGGAGGCGCTCGGCCACGAGCTGATCGTGCTCGACTCCAGCAACGACGCCGCCCGCGAGCTCTCCAACGTCGAGGACGCCCTGTCCCGTGACGTCGACGTGCTGCTGATCAACCCCACCGACTCCGACGCCGTGGTCTCCAGCGTGCGTACCGCCAACGCCCAGGACGTGCCGGTGATCACCCTGGACCGCAGCGCCAACGGCGGCAGCGTGGTCTCCCACATCGCCTCCGACAACGTGGCGGGCGGCGAGCTGGCCGGCGAGTTCATCATCGACCAGCTCGGCGGCGAGGGTAAGGTCGTGCAGCTCGAGGGCGTGCCCGGCGCCTCGGCGACCCGCGACCGCGGCGAAGGCTTCATGACCGCCATCGAGGCGATGGACGGCATCGAGCTGGTGGCCACCCAGCCGGCCAACTTCAACCGCAGCGAAGGCCTCAACGTCATGGAGAACCTGCTCCAGGCGCACCCGCAGATCGACGCGGTGTTCGCCCAGAACGACGAGATGGCCCTGGGCGCCCAGCGCGCGCTGCAGGCGAGCGGCCTCGACGACGTCGTGCTGGTCGGCTTCGACGGCACCGACGATGGCATCCAGGCCGTCAACGACGGCAAGATGAGCGCCACCATCGCCCAGCAGCCGGCGCGCATCGGCGAGTTCGGCGTGACCGCGGCCGACCGCCTGCTCAAGGGCGAGAGCGTCGAGGCCAGCGTGCCGGTGCCGCTGCAGCTGGTGGTCCAGGAATAACGCGTGACCGACGGGCCGGGCGCCGCACCATGATCCGCCTCAAGGACGTCGCCCGGCAGTCGGGCGTCTCGGTGACCACGGTCTCCCACGTGGTCAACGGGACGCGGCGCGTGGCCCCCGCCACCCAGGTGCGGGTGCAGCGCGCCATCGCCGAGCTCGGCTATCGGCCCGACAGCATCGCCAGGGCCCTGAAGTCGAACCGCAGCCGCACCATCGGCATGATCGTGACGGCGGCGAACAACCCCTTCTTCGCCGAGATCATCCGCGGCGTCGAGGATCATGGCTTCGCCCACGGCTACAGCCTGATGCTGTGCAACACGGGCGACGCCGACGCCCGGCAGCTCACCTACCTGCAGGCCCTGCGCGACAAGCGCGTCGACGGCCTGATCGTGATGACCGCCCACAGCGGTCCCGACTTCCTGGCGGCGCTGGCGAGCCAGCCGCTGCCCACCGTGCTGATGGATGCCGACCCGACCAGCGGCGAGGAGATCGCCGTGGTCAACGACGACTCCCGCCTGGGGGCGCGGCTCGCCATCCGGCACCTGCTCGAACGCGGCCTGACCGATATCGCCCTGCTGACGGGTCCCGACTCGCACCCCCGCTCCCGGGAGCGCCTGACCGGCGCCCTGGAGACGCTCGAGGCGGCGGGCCTGCGTCCGCCCGCGTCGCGCATCGTCGCGACCAACCTCTTGGCCGACGGCGGCCACGCCGCCATGCGCCAACTGCTCGAGGCCTCGCCGCCGCCCCAGGCGCTCTTCGCCTTCAACGACCTGGTGGCCATCGGCGCCATGCGCGCGGCCCGGGAGCACGGGCTCGCGCTTCCCGACGACCTCTCGGTGGTCGGCTACGACGACATCGAGCTCGGCCGCTATCTCTCCCCGGCCCTGACCACTGTGCACCAGCCGGTCTACGAGCTGGGGGCGATGGCCAGCGCCCAGCTCATCGACCGCCTGGAGCACGGCCGCCCCCTGCAGCCGGTGCTGCGCCTCGACCCCAGCCTGGTCGTCAGAGAGTCGGTGAGAGAGCCGACCAGGGAGTCGGCGGGCGCGTCGTTCAGCGCCCGCCCTTCCTGAGCCCTCGCCGCCCGCCGCGTGATGTCACGCGCAAGCGGGCGGCCCCGCCGGGCGCGGGACAGCGGGTCGTTCAGCCGGTCATGGAAGCGACGCTGGACCTCGGCCATGGCGCCTTCGTCGTCGGAGGGGGCTCCGCTCAGTCCAGGCCAGCCGTCTAGACCAGGGAGCCTCGTCCCAGCCGGATCATCCGCGTGGCGATGGCGGTGCCCGCCAGGGTGATCGCCATGCCGGCGAGGATCTGCAGGCTGAGCCCCTCGTCGAGCAGCAGGTACCCCCACAGCAGGGCGCTGACCGGCACCAGGAAGGTGACGGTGGAGGTCGCGGTGGCCCCGGCGCTCGCGATCAGGCCGAAGTAGAGCAGGAAGGCGACGGCGGTGCTCAGCACCGCCAGCGCCAGGCCGTTGCCCCAGGCCAGGCCGCTGATCGGCGCCTCGGGCCAGAGCAGCAGCCCCGGCACCAGCAGGATCAGCGCCGAGGCGGCGGTGCTGCCGGCCGCCAGCACCCGCACCGGCAGGTGCGAGAGGTGGCGCCGGGCGTAGTTGCCGGCGATGCCGTAGCAGAAGGTGGCGCCCAGCACCGCGAGGATGAACCAGCCGTCGCCGCCCAGCGCGAAGTCCAGCCGGTCCGCCGAGAGCACGTACACGCCGAACAATGCCAGGGCGAGCCCCAGGTACTGCTGGCGCTGTACCGGGGTGGCGAAGCACAGCGCCCCGATCAGCGCGGTGAAGATCGGCGTGGTGGCGTTGATCAGCGAGGTGAAGCCCGCCTCCAGCCGGGTGGTGGCGAGCGCCAGCAGCGAGAAGGGCAGCACGTGGTTGATCAGGCCGAGCAGCAGCAGCCGGCCCGCGTGCTCACGCACCAGGCGCAGGTAGCGCAGGCTCCACAGCAGCGGCAGCAGCAGCAGCGCCCCGATGCCCATGCGCAGCAGGATCAGCGGCACGGGGCCGAATTCGGGCACCGCCACCCGCATGAAGATGAACGACATGCCCCACAGGGTGGAGAGCAGGATCAGGCGCAGGGTATCGGCCGGTGACATTCGACGTCCTTGGTGTTGGGGCAGGGGAGGGGATGGCCCGGGGCGCGAATCCACGCATCCTTGATGTCCATCATGGGCAAGAGCGGCACAGGGCTGCTATAGCTTAACCGCTTATATGCTAATGCACGCAAGGAGTCCTGCATGCCTGCCATGATGAAAGCCGCCATCTTCGTCGAACCCGGCCGCATCGAGATCGATGACAAGCCGGTGCCGGAGATCGGGCCCGACGACGCCCTGATCCGGGTGACCACCACCACCATCTGCGGCACCGACGTGCACATCCTCAAGGGCGAGTACCCGGTGGAGCGGGGCCTGACCGTGGGCCACGAGCCGGTGGGGGTGATCGAGAAGCTCGGGGCCAATGTCAAGGGCTACCAGGAAGGCCAGCGAGTGATCGCCGGGGCGATCTGCCCGAGCTTCACCTCCTACGCCTGCCAGGACGGCTGCAGCGCCCAGGACGGCGGCCACCACGCCCACGGCTACAAGCCCATGGGCGGCTGGCGCTTCGGCAACACCATCGACGGCGCCCAGGCCGAGTACCTGCGCGTGCCGGATGCCCAGGCCAACCTCTCGCCGGTGCCCGATGGCTTGAGCGACGATCAGGTGCTGATGTGCCCGGACATCATGTCCACCGGTTTCGCCGGGGCGGAGTCCGCCAATATCAAGATCGGCGACAGCGTGGTGGTCTTCGCCCAGGGGCCCATCGGCCTGTGCGCCACCGCCGGCGCTCGGCTGCGCGGTGCCGGGCTGATCATCGCCGTGGACGGCGTCGACGAGCGGCTCGAGATGGCCCGCAGGATGGGCGCCGATGTGGTCATCGACTACCGCAAGGTCGACGTGGTCTCCGAGGTCCTCAAGCTGACCGGCGGGCGCGGCGTGGATGCCTCCATCGAGGCGCTGGGGCTGCAGCAGACCTTCGAGTCCGCGCTGCGGGTGCTCAAGCCCGGCGGCACCCTGTCGAGCCTGGGCGTCTACTCCGAGGATCTCACCATTCCCCTGGACGCCTTCAGTGCGGGCCTGGGCGACAACCGGATCGTCACCTCGCTCTGCCCCGGCGGCAAGGAGCGCATGCGCCGGCTGATGCAGATCATCGACAGCGGCCGCCTGGACCTCGGCCCCATGGTCACCCATCGCTACCCGCTGGAGCAGATCGTCGACGCCTACGACCTCTTCTCCCACCAGCGCGACGGCGTGCTCAAGATCGCCCTCGAGGTGTCCTGACCTCCATCGCCCTGCGCGACCGGGCGGCGGCCTCCCGCCGCCCGACGCCTGCTGACAGCCCCTGTCCGCCCGCCCCGGCCATGGCGGGCTGTCATGTCGCGCCATTGGCCCGTCCGCCAGTCACCAACCGAGGGGTTTCACTGGACGAGAGGGGACGATAAGCTGTCGATCTTCACTACCCCTTGTGGTGCACCGTGGCGTTATACTAGCGCCCCGCGATGCAGGCCCTTGATGTGGCGCGCCCACGGGCGGCCCCTTGCCTCTGCATCGGCACGATCTTTCGATAGGCACGCTTTCGACAGGCAATCTCGCCCGGACGACGCCTGAGCGCGCGTCCAGCCGACGGCCGGTAGGCGTGAGCCGTGCGACCCCCGTCATGATGGCTCGCCACCCCGCCATCGCAGCGCGCGCCGGCTCCCCTGTCATGGCGCGTCGAACCGGCACTGTCGAGCGATGGATGCCGTCCCCTTTGATGACCCGCCGCATGTGCCCATGCGGCCCACGGAGCAACGATGGAAACGGAACTGAGCGAATTCGAACAGGTGATGCGTCGCCAGATCGAGGACTTCATGAGCCCCAAGAAGGGCGAGGCGAAGCGCCGCGATACCAAGGCGACGCCCGCCGCTCCGGCGCCCAAGGCACCCCGCAGCAAGGCCGCCGGCGCGCCGAAGACCGGCCACCGCATCAAGCTGGCGGTGCGCACCAAGCCGCTGGAGATGGACACCGAGTTCGAGCATATCTCCACCAGCATCTCCAAGGTCGAGGCCCAGCTCGAGGCCGAGAAGGCCGCCAAGAAGGCCGGCTACCCGATCATCGGCTACGTGATCGAGACCCAGCGACTCTGAGGCCCTGCCCTCGAGAGGCCTGTCGACACCCTGACTTCTTGCACCGGCCGCCCGTTGACGCCTCCGCGCGCGCGCCCCTATGCCCGGCCGCCTCGGCAGGGCACGATAGGGGCCCCATCGGCGAGAGGCAGGACCCGTGAAGATCACCCAGCTCACTATCTATCCGGTGAAGTCGCTGCGCGGCATCTCCCTCCAGTGCGCCGAGCTCACCGAGCGCGGCCTGGCCCACGACCGGCAGTGGATGGTGGTCGACGACATCGGCCGCTTCGTTACCCAGCGCCAGCTCCCCGGCATGGCCCGGATCAGCGTGCGCCTGACCGACGAGGCGCTGGTGCTCGAGCACCCGGACGCCGCGCCGCTCGCCGTTCCCCTCGAGCATGCGGACCGGCCGCGCCTGCCGGTCTACGTCTGGGACGACCTGTGCCAGGCGCTGGACGAGGGCGCCGAGGCCGCCGCCTGGCTCGGCGCCGTGCTCGGCGACTTCAAGGGCAGCGGCCTGCGCCTGGTGCGATTCGCCCCGGACCAGCGCCGCGACGTCGAGGCCCACTACCTGGCCCCCGACGAGCGGGCCCACACCGCCTTCGCCGACGGCTATCCCTTCCTGGTGGTCACCGAGGGGTCGCTTGCCGAGGTGAACCGCCGCCTCGCGGCCAAGGGCCTCGCCCCGGTGCCCATGGAACGCTTCCGGCCCAGCATCGTGGTGGACGCCGCCGAGCCCTTCGCCGAGGACGGCTGGGACGCGCTCGCCCTGCACGAGGGCAAGGTGCGTCTCGGCCTGCGCAAGCCCTGCCAGCGCTGCAAGATCACCACTGTCGACCAGGCGAGCGGCGAGATCGCCGTGCCCGGCGAGCCGCTGCGCACCCTGGTGGAGATGAACACCCGCCTTGCCCCGGGCGGCTACTTCGGCCAGAACGCCATCCTGCTGGCCGGCGATGGCGACACGCTCGCCGTCGGCGACGAGCTGGTGCCCACCCCGCGCTGAGCCGGGCCGCCCGTCGCCGCACCGCGGCGGGGCTATACTCCGAAGAGGGGCGGGCAACCCGACGTCCGCCGGTTCTCTCCGACGCCTCTGCCCGCCTGTTTCCGCTCCCATCGGGAGGGAGGTAGGGGAGGGCGCACGATGAACGATACGGCGATGACCCGGGAGATCGAGGCCGCCCGCGCCTACGAGGCGCTCTTCGTGCCCGCGCTCTTTCGGCAGTGGGCCACGCCGCTGCTCGACCTGGCGCGGGTCGCGACCGCCGATCGCGTGCTGGACGTGGCCTGCGGCACCGGCATCCTCGCCCGTGAGGCGCGACTCCGCGTCGCCCCCTGCGGGCTGGTGGTCGGCCTGGACGCCATGGCCGGCATGCTCGAGGTGGCCCGCGAGCTCGCCCCGGAGATCGTCTGGCGCCAGGGCGACGCCCAAAAGCTCCCCTTCGATAACGAGGCGTTCGACGCCGTGCTCTCCCAGTTCGGGCTGATGTTCTTCGCCGACCCGCCGGCGGCGCTTGGCGAGATGCAGCGCGTGCTGGTGCCGGCGGGGCGGCTCGCCGTGGCGGTGTTCGACGGCCTGGATGGCAACCCCACCTACGCCCGCGAGGTCGCCCTGCTGGAGCGCATCGCCGGCCCCGCCGCCGCGGACGCGCTGCGCGCCCCCTTCGTGCTCGGCGACGCCGCGGCGCTTACGGCCATGGCCCGCGAGGCCGGCTTCGAGGACGTGGCGGTGACCACCCGCCAGGGCATCGCCGACTTCCCCAGCATCACCTCCCTGCTCGAGGCGGACCTGCGCGGCTGGCTGCCGGTGATGGGCGTGCACCTCGACGAGGCCACCATCCAGCAAGTGCTCTCCGAGGCCCAGGTCGAGCTGGGCGACGTCATCGACCCCCGCGGCCGCGCGGTGTTCGAGGTCTCCGCGCACCTGCTCAGCGGCCGTCGCGGCTAGGGCCGCTGCCCTCCACGGCGACTACCACCGCACGCCAGGACATTCTCCTCTACGACCTATGCATTAGCACCCGTTCACGCATCCCAAAGGAATCTTTGGTAGCCTCGGTGTTACCAGATGTATCCGCGTGGATGTGTGCCGTCGCCGGATGGCGACGCTATTCGCCCACAGCGGCCAGGAAGGCGGCACCTTACGGGCCTGTCTTAGCGGTAGCGTGGCGCAGGCTCTCAACCTTTATCTCGTTGCAACGGTATTCGCGTGGGCTGGTAATGGTTCGCGCTGAATCTTGAGTGGTGGGTAATTACTGCCGCAGAGGCAGCTATCGACCCAAAGCGGCCCTGCCGGCAAACGCGGCATGCTCGTTCAGGCGTGTTATGCAGCCGGCACGATGATCGATGTTATACTGCCGAGTTTTAATTAGCTTCTTTGAATTTCAAGGGGATAGATCGTGAATGGGATGCGGTATAACCCGAATGAACGTGCCAGCGCATTCAAGTCAATAAGTGGTTCGGCAGTCTAATACCTGTTAGGTTTTGGAGTAGACAGTGAACGTCGAAAAAGAATTATCTCAGTGGCTGGATGCAAATATTCCCCAAAGGAGGGCAAACAAGTCTAGGGACGCCCAAGCTGTTCTGCTTCACTATGGGTTTGGTGACATTGCTTGGCCCACTCTTGAGCAAATAGGTGAGCAGCTATCAATCGGAACCAGAGAACGAGTCCGGCAGGTTCTTAACTCTACCTTCAAGACCAAAGCATCGATCGAACATTTCCCAGTGCTTCAGGTTGCGCTAGAGGAAATTAGTAAAATTGATTTCGAATCCATACCGGATGTTCGTAAAAGGCTCACAAGCTTGGGGGTTATTTCTCCGAGTACTCGAATTCGGGGACTGTTGAACTTAGGGAACGACCTCGGGGCGATCGGCAACTACGAGTTCGTGGATCACAATCTGACGAAGCTGTCTCGTTCTGAAGCAGAGTTTGACGAAAAAACTTTTCTGGGAACGAAGTCAGCCACAGCAGATCTCAAGAAGTTTTTCAAAAAAGCGAAGACCTTGCCTGGGCTTCTTGGGTTGGCCTCCAAGGCGTACCTTGAAGATGAAATTGGGTCCGAAGCGGCTGATCGCATATGGCGATTTATGGAGCTAGGTGCCGAGGCTGAGGTTATTCAGGACGGTGATCAACAGTGGTATATCTTCGAGGATCGAGATAACACACTTATAAATAGCTGCGAGAAAATAGCCTCAATTTCTACTGCTAATAATGCTCAAGTTCTTGCTGAGACGCTCCGAAATTCTTTACGTCGCCGGACTCAAAAGTATGAGTACCCTAGTTCTGAAGTTATTAACAAATGGATATATCAATCAAAGTGGTTTGAAATTACTGGTGGTGTTGCGATTTTTCTCGGTTCGCCTGAGTCCTTAACCAAAGTTGAACAGGCTGTAGTCCAGTATCTAGAAGGCAAAGGGCCGAGCAAGTATCCGCCGCTGAAGGACTACTTGCTCGGGCTTGGATTTAGCAAGCCAAATGTTGATAAGGCGGTCACTGCGTCTCCTCTAGTATACGTCGACAAAACCGATACTCGTAAGAAGTACACCTACACGCTCGTTTCAGAAGTTGGATATTCGAGCAAATCATCAGCAGATCTTGATGAAAGATATAGAATTTTCAGCAACCGCTTGAAGAGGCTGTTAACTACTGGTGGCCCCGAAGTCTCTAGAGAAGTCCTTGTAAGACGGGAGCAATCGATTCTCCGGGAATGGCTGTTCAATGGGAAGTTGACCGAGATCTGTGCGATTTGTGGGAAAGAATATTCCGTTGCAGCGTTGGTTACTGCTCATAAGAAGAAGCGCGCTGACTGTACTGATTCAGAAAAGACGGACCCGAGAATAGTCTTTCCTCTATGCTTATTTGGGTGCGACTTTCTGTATGAAGCTGGGATGGTCAGGATAATTAATGGAAAGGTTGTGAGCTCCCGCAAAGACGCAGAGCAAACGACTGACATTTTAATAGCCAATGCAGTGGATGGGAATGCTGTAGATGAGAGATGGGTTGAAGGTAAGGCCTCATATTTTGGAGCAACCTAACAAGTTGTTGCACGCGGATAAATTACTCGCTGCGCTCCCAATTTATCGGTGAGCAAAGCGTTATACTCTGGATAGAGACAGCCAATGATCCACTGGTACTTATCTGTCAAGAATGTCATGCGAGCCATTGAGCAAAAGGCGAGTGACGCTTTGCCCTTGTATGAAGAGGGAGGCGAAGACGCAGCCGCTGCCATAAACGGCTATATGAAAGCAGACTACGAACAACTGTGGGATCTTTAGCGCCAGAAATTCCCTGACGAGCGGCTGGGGAACCTGGGGCGTCACATACATTTTGGGATGGATTGTGATTGTCGCGACATTATTAACCACGATTTGCCCGAGCTGGAGAGGAGGGCAGAAGCGCATCTATTAAATTCGGTGGGGGAAGAAGAGCCTGAGCAGGAATTAGGATTCGAGCACCTGCTGCATCCAGTTATACTCGAAAATGCCTATCAGTTATTCCGAAACGGTCATCTTCGGGAGGCAGTTTTCAACTCCGTAACTGCCGTCTTCGAATTGATTCGCGAGAGAACCGGTTCAGGAGAAGATGGTGACAGAATCATAGGCCAGGTGATGTCTGTTGTAACTCCTCGGCTTATTCTCTCTGAGCTTGAAACTGAATCTGGGAAAAGCGATCAGAAAGGTTTCATGCAAATTTATAAAGGAGTGTTTCAGGGAATTAGAAGTCCGAAAGCTCACAGCCTTGCCCATGATCTAACAGAACATAAGGCAGCACAGTATTTGGTGTTTTTAAGCCTTTTGGCACGGCGCATAGAAGAGGCGACTGTTGTCGATGCAAACAAGTGCATCAATCGAAACACGGGATTCTCCCGCTCCAGTTATGCACCGCGTCATATTAACTCACACTGAACGTCCGCTTCTGGCCGTTTCCTGCCGATTACTGGGCGGCGGCTTGATGTCTGCGAACCCTGACCCGCCTGCTCAAGCGAGCGCCGACGATGATCCTCCAAAACACAGAAGGGCCCGCAATATCGCGGGCCCTTTTCGTTGCGCTGCCTGACGCCTTACTTACGCGACGTCGGCGGCCGCCTGGAAGTGCGCCCTGGCGTGGTGGTAGAGCACGCCGGCGTAGCCGTTGCGCTGCATGACCTTGAGGATCTTCGCCGGGTTGTTGTCCTCCAGCGCCTTGTGCAATTTTGCCCGCTGCTCGGCATCGAGGTCTTCGTACCAGTGGAAGGGCTCGCCGCGCGCGTCGCCGTCCTCGGCCTTGGCGATCAGGTCCATCTCGACGCGACCGCCGTGGCGGTAGAGGATGTCGTAGCCCTCCTGCAGGAGAGACGACGGCACGTCGCTCGGCTTCTCGAGACCTTCCAGCACGTTGTAGTAGTAATAGCTCAGCGGTTGCATTTGGCTTCTCCGGGGGTAGGCCATGGATCCGTCCCTGGCATGTTCTCCTGATCCTTCATCCTGCCCTAGCCATGGCGAGGCGCTCAATAGAAAAATGCACCCGCCGCTGCCCCCGTTGCCTCACCCCCCGAAGATGTTCGGCCAGTGGGCGTCGGCCGCCTCGATGAAGCCGGGAATGTCGCGCTCCCAGCGCCGCTGGATGCCATGGCTGTAGTTCAGGTAGAGCCTGTCGTCGACGATCTTCCACGCCTCGGGCACGGTCGAGGCGGCGTCGCCCCGGGCCGCTGCCCAGGCGCACCAGCCGCCGTACTGCGGGGCGTAGGCCTCGGGATCGGCCTGGAAGAGGTCGCGATGCTCCGCCGAGGCGAACTGCCAGGTGGCGTTCTGCCACTCCCACTGGAACTCGGGCGAGCCCGCCACCGGCTCGCCCTCGGTGAAGTAGGCCACCGGGTCGGTGCCGCCGATGGCGAGGTCGTCCCGGGTGAAGATGCGTCCGTCGGCGGCGGCGCCCAGCGAACCGCTCAGGCCGATCGCCAGGGCGAGGGCCGCCCACCAGCGTGCATGCGTCATGATTGCTCTCCTCTCGAGCCTGTATGCATGGCGCTCTGTCGGCCCGCGGCCCACGGCCTTACAACGCGGCACGGCGCTCGTCCTGTTGAATATGGAAGGGATTTCCACTCGCGGCGTGGCTGGGCTACCATGGCGCTTTCCCTTCCCTGTCCCTGGAGCCCGCATGAGCTTTACCGTCTACCTCTCCGGCGAGATCCACACCGACTGGCGCGACGAGATCCAGCGCGGCGCCGAGGCCGCCGGCCTCGACGTCGTCTTCACCGCGCCGGTCACCGATCATGACGCCAGCGACGCCGCCGGCGACCACCTGGGCCCGCAGAGCGAGGGCTTCTGGCGCGACCACAAGTCGTCCAAGGTGAACGGCATCCGCACCAAGACGCTGATCGAGCAGAGCGATCTCGTGGTGGTGCGCTTCGGCGACCAGTACAAGCAGTGGAACGCGGCCTTCGATGCCGGCTACTGCGCGGCGCTGGGCAAGCCCTACGTCACCCTCCACGGCGAGTCGATCATCCACCCGCTGAAGGAGGTCGACGCCTCGGCCATGGCCTGGGCCACCACCACCGAGCAGGTGGTCGAGATCCTGCGCTACGTGCTCAAGGCCTGAGGCCGCTGCGCCTGCGCTCGACCGGGCCCACGCTCGCCTGGTCGGGCGTGGGCGCTGTGCTAGCTTGAAGGAACTGGGCAGGGACGCCTGCCGCTCACCGCGAGGTGGCCCTTCATGCTCTTCATCACCAATCGCTTTCCCACCCAGAGCATCCGCACCCGGGCGAACCGCCCCTTCGATTTCGACCTCAGGAACAACGCGGCCAGCAACTCCGTCTTCTACTGCGAGGAGATCGGCGCGGGTCAGTACCTGGAGGTCGGCAGTGCGGCCTTCCTGCAGCGCCTGAAGGAGGCGAGGGCGCGGCAGGTGCTGATCTACCTCCACGGCTTCTCCAACCTGCCCGAGGACGTCTTCGCCGCGGCCCGCGAGTTCCAGGACCTCTGCGAGGCCCGCGATCCCGGCGAGGTGCTGGTGGTGCCGCTGATCTGGCCCTGCGACAACGACCTGGGCATCGTCAAGGACTACTGGGACGACCAGGAGTCGGCCGATCTGAGCGCCTTCTCCTTCGCCCGGGTGCTGCAGCGCTTCCTCGACTGGCGCGAGGGCGAGCAGTTCGCGGTGGACCCCGCGCCCTGCCTCAAGCGCATCAACGTGCTGGCCCACTCCATGGGAAACCGGGTGCTGCGCGAGACGCTGCGGGTATGGCGCAAGTACCACCTGCCGGGCGGCGTGCCGCTGCTGTTCCGCAACACCTTCCTGGTCGCCGCCGATATCGTCAACGAGTCCCTGGAGGAGGGGCGCGCCGGCGAGCCCATCATTCACGCCTCGCGCAACGTCAACGTCTACTTCGCCTCCGATGACCTGGCGCTGCGGGCGAGCAAGGCCTCGAACCTGCGCCATCGCATCGCCTCGCGGCGCCTCGGCCACTCCGGCCCCGAGGACATGGCGAAG
Organism: Halomonas sp. THAF5a; assembly: GCF_009363755.1. Classification (NCBI taxonomy): domain Bacteria; kingdom Pseudomonadati; phylum Pseudomonadota; class Gammaproteobacteria; order Oceanospirillales; family Halomonadaceae; genus Halomonas; species Halomonas sp. THAF5a. The sequence goes on from NZ_CP045417.1 coordinate 966,795, forward strand.
GTCTCGCGCAGCGTCTTCGCCGTGGACTGCGACGACGTCAACACCCGCTACGACTTCCCCAAGGGGCACTCCTACTTCCGCTCGGGGGAGGTCTTCGGCGAGCCCGGGGTGGTGTTCCTGCACCTGTTTGCCGCCCTGAAGAGCGGCCGCGTCTTCCCCGAGGACGAGACACGGCGCATGACCATCCTGCGCGACTGAGGCGTGCCGCGGGGCTTCACCTCAGGGCGATTTACCTCACAGCTTGGCCGCCTGCACGTGCATCCAGTCGAAGTTGCGCGTGCGGCCGAGGCTGACCCAGCCCTCCTCCCAGAGCCGCCACCAGGTGTCGTACTCCGGCCGCGCCAGGCGGGCGCGGTCGCGTCCCCACTTGAGCTTGTTGTGGGCGGGGTCCCAGTCGATGGCGATGCCCCAGGCGTGGGTCGACCAGGCGGTGCCGCCGCGCTTGCGCCGCTTGTTGTAGCAGCCCCCGTAGCAGTGCAGCCCCATCTCCCTGAGCCGCTCGGGGCCGTAGTGATCGTTCACTCGCACGAGGATGCGCGCCAGGCTCTCCGCCACCCGCTCGTGGCAGCCGATGCCGCTCGGGTGGGTGCCGAGGTCCCAGGCGAGGCAGAGCTGCCAGGGGCAGGGGACCACCACCATCGGCGGCTTGCGGGTCGGCGAGCCGAGCGCCTGGTGAAGCTCCGCCTCGCGGACCCAGCCGTTGGGGTTGGCGTCGAGCGGCTGCTGGTCCCGCCAGGGGGCGGGGGGCTTGCCGGTCGCCTGGATCGTCGCCAGCACCTCGGCCGCATGCTCGGTCTGCGGGCCCCAGAAGCCGTCGATGGGGCCGACCTGGATCTTCTTCAGGCGACAGGCGATCTGCAGGCAGGCGACGGCTCGTCGTCGATCGCTCCAGGTCTCGGCCCCCGCCGGCAGCCTCTCGGCGTGGGCTTCGAGGGTCGCATTTACCGCGGCGCGGGTCTTCGGGCCGCGCAGGCCGTCGATCTCGCCCCGGTAGCTGCTGTCCTTCGCGAGGAATCGCTGAAGGGTCCTGACGTCCGTTCGGTTCATCTCGATCTCCCCCTTTTTCCTGGGCAGGGCATCCGCCTGTCGTCGGGTGCCTGAACGCAGTGTAGGTAGGGATGCCGAGACCCTCCTCGTCGGCGCGTCGCGTCGTATCGGGAGGCCAGAACGCTCGCCCTGCCGGCGACCGTGTGCGGTGGCGTTGTAACAGTGGGTGTTAATTTAGGCGCTTCATCGGGCAATATGCGCCAAGGGACTACAGGAGAGGCGGAGATACGGCCATGGATTTTGCAACCATCATCGGCATGCTGGGTGCCGCGACCCTGATCGCGGGGGCGATCGGGCTCGGCGATTCGCCGATGATCTTCCTCAACCCCGTCAGCCTGCTGATCGTCTTCGGGGGCAGCCTGATGGTGGTGCTGTCGCAGCTGCGCTTCAGCGAGTGCCGCATGGCGCTGAACGCGGCGAGCCGCGCCTTTCGCAATACCCTGCCGGATACCTCCGAGACCATCGAGGAGATGCTCGAGGTGTCGAGGCTGGCGCGCAAGGGGGGCCTGCTGGCCCTGGAGGGATTCGAGACACGCTCGCGCTATCTCCAGCAGGGCCTTCAGATGCTGGCGGACGGGTTCGATCAGAAGGTGGTCAAGGAGATGCTCGACAAGGAGCGCCTGATGACCCTGGATCGCAACCAGACGGGGGCCAAGGCCTTCCGTCTCTTGACCGATGTGGCGCCGGCCATGGGCATGGTGGGTACCCTGATCGGCCTCATCCAGATGCTCTCCAACATGGATGACCCCTCATCGATCGGCCCGGCCATGGCCGTGGCGCTGCTGACAACGCTCTATGGCGTGCTGCTGGCCAACATCGTCGCCAAGCCGATCGCCGAGAAGCTGGAGGCCCGCATGGATCATCAGGAGAAGATCCAGTCGCTGTGGACGGATGCCCTGATAGCGATCCAGGAGGGCAAGAACCCGCGGATCGTGGAGCAGATGCTGCTCACCTACCTGCCGGATGACGTTCGCGATCGTAGAAAGGGGGGCGGCGAGGGCGATGCCACGCCGGGCGAGGAACCGGCCCAGCAGGGTGCGTCCAATGGCTAGGCAGACGTCGCGCCGCAACAACGAGATCCCGGCCTGGATGGTGACCTACGCCGATCTGATGTCGCTGCTGCTCTGCTTCTTCGTGCTGCTGCTCTCCTTCGCCGAGATCGACCTGGAGCGCTTCAAGCAACTGGCCGGGGAGATGTCCAAGGCGTTCGGTGTCCAGCGGGAGGTGCCGGCCGAGGTCATCCCCATGGGGAGCAGCGCGGTGATGGATCGCTTCTCGCCGGCCGAGCCCGAGCCGACGCTGCGGGATGAAGTGCGCCAGACCACGACCCTGGAACGCCCCTGGCTCGATACCCATCGCGCGCGGCAGGAGCAGCGACTCGAGGCGCTTAAGCGCAGTCTTGAGGAGCGGCTTCGTCCGGCCATCGAGGAGGGAGGCGTCAAGGTCGCGCGGGACGGCAACCGCGTGGTGATTCGCGTCAATGAGCAGGCCTCCTTCCCATCGGGGTCGGCGGAGGTGACGCCCTCCTTCGCCAAGTTGCTGGGCGAACTGTCCGCCACCCTGGCGGATGCGCCGGGCAGCATCGCCGTGCGTGGCCACACCGACAACGTGCCGGTGCGCAGCTCGCGCTATGCCAGCAACTGGAACCTCTCGGCGATGCGCTCGGCGGTGGTAGCGAACCGGCTGCTGCAGAACGAGGCGCTGGCGGCCGAGCGACTGACGGTGACCGGCCACGCCGACACGCGCCCGATCGCCTCGAATGACACCGTCGAGGGACGCGCCCGCAACCGCCGCGTGGAGATCATCATCCGGCTGGGCGACGGCGAGGTGGCGGATTTGCCGTCCTCGCTGTCGGGCCCGGCCGTCTCGCATCAGACTCTGCCGGGCCAGGCCCTGTCGTATCAGCCCTCCTCGGGATAGCAATCCACCAGCGCCAGCGCCACGCAGAGGCGCACCAGCTCGGCCAGGTTGGCCGCGCCCAGCGCCTTCATGGCGCGCAGCCGATAGACCTCCACCGTCTTGGCGCTGATGCTGAGCTCGACCGCGATCTCGCGGCTGGTCAGCCCCTCGGCCACGTGCACGAGGATCTGCTGCTCCTTGGGCCGCAGGTCGGCGTAGCGCGCGCGCAGCGTCTCGAGGCGGGCCTGCGCCTCACGATGACGGCGGTGCCGGGCCAGGGCCTGCTGCACGGTGTCGATCAGCTGCTGATGGTTGAAGGGCTTCTCGATGAAGTCGCAGGCGCCCGCCTTGAGCGCCTGCACGGCCATGGGCACGTCGCCGTGGCCGGTCATGAAGATCACCGGCGTGTCGTCGCCGCGCTCGGCGAGCCGCTGCTGTACCTGCAGGCCGGAGAGGCCGGGCATGCGCACGTCGAGCAGGATGACGTCGTGGCGCTCGGGCTCGGCCGCCAGCAGCGCCTCGCCGTCGCTGTAGGCGAGGGTCGAAAGGCCCACCGAGTCGAGCAGCCAGGTGAGGGAGTCGCGCAGGGCCTGGTCGTCGTCGACCACGGCGATACGGGGCTTGTCGGGCACGGGCCTCTCCGGGGGATGAACGAAGACAGTGGGATGAACGGAAGCGGGGTGAACGAAGCCGCTCAGCGGGCCGGCGGCAGCGGCCCGGGCTCGGCGAGCAGTGTACCGGCAAAGGTGGCGCCGCCGGAACCGCCGGCCGGGGCCAGCTCGAGCCGCCCGCCCATCGCCTCCATCAGCGAGTGGCTGATGGCGAGCCCCATGCCGAGGCCCTCGGGGCGCCCCGAGTGGAAGGGCGCGAAGATCCGCTCGCGCTCGGCCCCGGGCACGCCGGGGCCACGATCACGGATCGTGAAGCGCACCTCCCGCGGGCCGCTCTGCCGGGCATCGAGCGTCACCCGGTCGGCGCCGGGGTGGGCGCGGCTCGCCTCCAGGGCGTTCAACAGCAGGTTGACCAGCACCTGCTCCAGGGCCACGGGGTCGGCCTGCACCCGGGGCAGGGCCTCGGGCAGGGCGGCGTCCAGCGCGATGCCGGCCTGCTGGAACTGCCAGTCGCAGAGCCGGCAGGCGGCCTTCACGACCTCGGGCAGCGCCACCGGCCTAGGCCGGGTCTGGCCCTTGCGCACGAAGGTGCGGATGTGGCGCAGCCGTTCGGCGAGGCGCTGCACCTGCTCGCTGATCCGCTCGATCGGCACCGCCAGCTCGCCGGCCGGGGCCGTGGGGTCGGCCTCGAGGCGCATCAGCGCGCCGCTGGCGTAGTTGGCGATGGCGCCCAGCGGCTGGTTGAGCTCGTGGGCGATGTTGGAGGCGAGCTCGCCGGTGGTGGCCAGGCGGTTGGCGTGGGCGATCTGCTCCTGGTGGCGCCGCTCCTGGGCCTCGGCGGCCTTGCGCAGGCCGATGTCGCGGTTGATCAGCGAGAGGTGATCGGCCTCGGCGGCGGGGCCGTGGTGGGCCATCACCACGCTGAGCACCGGCACGGAGCCGCGCGGGCCGCGCATCGCGAGCTCGCCGCTCCAGGAGCCGTAGCGGGCCACGGCGGGCAGCACGACCTCGCGCAGCACGGCCAGCGACTCGGCGGTATAGGCCTGCTCGAGGCGCAGGGCGTCTTCCTCTCTCTGGTCGCGGTCCGGGTGGTCGCGTCCCGGACGGGCGCGTCCCGGACGGTTCAGCAGCCGCCGGGCCGCCTCGTTGGCGGTGAAGATGCGCTCCTCGCCGTCGAGGAACAGCACGTAGTCGGTGGTCGACTCCACCACCCGGGCGAGGCGCTCGCGGTGGGCCTCGGCCTCGAGGCGCCGCCCGACGTCCCGGGAGACGCAGAGCACGTCCAGCAGTTCCCCGGTGGCGGGGTCGCGGCGGGTGCGGCTGGTGGTCTCGAACCAGACGTAGTGGCCGTCCTTGGCGCGGAAGCGGTAGGTCTGCTGGTAGAAACCGTCGTGGTAGTAGATGCGCGGCGACTTCTCGAGCAGCTCCTTCAAGTCCGCAGGGTGGAAGAGGTCGTAGGCCGAGACGCCGATCAGCTCCTCGGGGGCGTAGCCGAGCAGGTCCCGGGCCGCCGCCGAGGCGAACAGGAAGGTGCCGTCCCGGGCGTGGCGGGAGATCAGGTCGGTGGTGCTGTCGGCCAGCCACTGGTAGTGGCGCTTCTCGGCGTCCAGCGCCGCGGCCTGGGCCTCGAGGGCCGCGTTTTTCTCGATAAGCGCGGCGTTGTCTGCCTCCAGCGCCTGGCAGCGCGCCCTGAGCCGCTCGACCTCTGCCTGGTCGCCCGGGGTCGCCATCAGCGTGCCGGGTCCACCAGGCCGCCCAGCGAGGCGTTGCGCCGGAACCAGCCGGCGATGCTCGCGCGGGGCAGGCGGGTCGGCAGCACCTCGTGGGGCACGCTGTCGGAGAGGAAGCAGGCGAAGGTGCCGGCCTCGGGGCGCACCCGGGCCACCTCGCGCTCCGGGTCGTCGGCGGCGAAGATCACCATCTCGCCGCCGCCGTCCGCGGGCCAGTCGGGATTCAGGTAGCCCACGGTGGAGATCACCCGGTTGGCGCGGCCGCGGAAGCTGTCGAGGTGGCGCTTGTAGAAGGCGCCGGGCGGGTAGTGGGCGAAGTGCGCCTCGTACTCGAAGAGCCCGAGGAAGAGCGCCCGGTTGAGCTCCTGCTGCAGCTCGGCCATGGCCTCCAGGTACTGCCGCCGGGCCTGGCTCTCGCGGTCGAGCCAGCGGATGGCGTCGCCGCGGATGTCGCGGCGCAGGGCGTGCTCCTGGCCGCGGCCGATGCCGGCGGCCTCCAGGGCCTCGTGGTCGGCCATGGCGCCGAGCTCGTGGTGCAGCGCCGCGCAGAGCTCGGCGGGAATGAAGCCCTCGCCGACGTACCAGCCCTGTTCCACCAGGGCGTCGACCAGCTCGGCCAGGCGGGCGCGGGGCAGGGCGGTGGCGAAGGCGTCGGGTGTCGGGATCATGGGCGGGAGACTCGGCGTTCGGGAAGGTGGATCAACTCGCCCGAGGGGCGTTCGAAGAGGCTGATCGGCATGGCGAAGCCCTCGGCGAGCAGCTCCACCAGCATCATCGCGGAGAGCCCCCAGATCACGTGACCGTCGGTGGTGTAGCTGGGCACGTAGTAGTCCCGGCCATCCACGCGGATCACGTCGGTGTGGGTGCGCCGGTCCTCGAGGAAGTGGGTGAGCGGCACCTCGAAGATGGCGTCGAGCTCGCCGGGGTCGGGCACTAGCGGCAGGTCGGGCGGGATCAGCCCCACCCAGGGCGTGACGCGCAGGCCGTGCAGCGAGAGCACGTCCGAGAGCCGGCCGAGCAGCGTCACCCGTTCGGGCGACAGGGCGATCTCCTCCTGGGACTCGCGCAGCGCCGTGGCCAGCAGGTCGGCGTCGTCCGCTTCGCGCTTGCCGCCGGGAAAGGCGACCTGGCCGCTGTGGGTGGCGAGGTGGCCCGCACGGCGGGTGAACAGCAGGGTCGGCTCGGGACGGTCGACGATGGGGATCAGTACCGACGCCTCGGGCAGGCGCAGCCCGATCCGGCGCGGGCGGTGTGCTTGCAGGCGTTCACGAAGGTTCTCTAACATGGGGCGTCCATCGGGTTTGATTCCTTCTACTCGGCCGCCATGAGCGGCGTCAAGCCCTGACCGGGCGGCCGTCATGCCGCCCTTCGGCCTGCCAGGGAGCGCCATGAACTTCTGTAGTCACTGTGGGCATACCGTGCGCTTCACGATCCCGGACGGCGACGATCGCCCCCGCCACTGCTGCGACGCCTGCGGCACTATCCACTACCAGAACCCGCGCATCGTCGCCGGCACCCTGCCGGTGAGCGGCAGCCGGGTGCTGCTGTGTCGCCGCGCCATCGCCCCGCGCAAGGGCTTCTGGACCCTGCCGGCGGGCTACATGGAGAACGCCGAGACCACCGTCGAGGCGGCGGCCCGGGAGACCCGCGAGGAGGCCTGCGCCGAGGTCGAGATCCACGGCCTCTACACCCTGATCAACCTGCCGCATATCGACCAGGTCTACATGATCTTCCGCGCCGATCTGGCCGGTGGCTTCGACGCGGGGCCCGAGAGCCTCGAGGTGGCGCTCTTCGAGGAGCACGAGATCCCCTGGGAGGAGCTCGCCTTCCCGACCATCGAGCGCACCCTGCGCCACTTCTACGCCGACCGGCGAGAGGCCGCCTTCCCGCTGCACGTCAGCGACATCACCGCCGAGGATCGCGAACGCTACTTCGGCAGCGCCTAGGGGCGCAAGCCCTGGACGCCCGCGACACGCCACGTCGGCCGCGCCCCCGCCAGGGGCGCGGCCGTTTCGTCTGCGCGCCGTGCTAGAGGCTCGATCCCGCCGGGCGCGCTCAGTCCCGCTCGATATGGGTCGGTGACCAGCTCTGGCGCGTCGGCATGATCTCGAGGAAGTTGATGTTGATGTGCGCGGGCAGCGTCGCCACGTGGACGATCTGCTCGGCGACGTCCTCGGCCTGCAGCGGCGTGGTGGTGTCGTACAGGGCGTCGGAGGCGCCCTGGTCGCCCTTGGTGCGCACCAGGGTGAACTCGGTCTCGGCCAGGCCCGGGGCGATGTCGGTGACCCGCACGCCGGTGCCCTTGAGATCGCAGCGCAGGTTGTAGCTGAACTGCTCGACGAACGCCTTGGTGGCGCCGTAGACGTGGCCGCCGGCGTAGGGCCACTTGGCCGCCGCCGAGCCGATGTTGATGATGCTCGCCCCCGCGCCGGTGGCGATCAGCAGCGGCAGCATGGCGTGGGTGACGTTGACCAGGCCGGTGACGTTGGTGTCGATCATGGTGTGCCAGTCGGCCAGGTCGACCTCTTGCGAGGGCTTGGGCGCCAGCGCCAGGCCGGCGTTGTTGACCAGGCAGGTGACCCCGCGAAACGCCTCTGGCAGCGTGTCGACGGCTTGCTTCACCGCCTCGGCGTCGCGCACGTCCAGGGCCAGGGTCAGCACCTCGACGCGCTCGGCGAGCTCCTGCTCGAGGGCGTCGAGCCGCTCCTGGCGGCGACCGGTGAGGATCAGCGACCAGCCGGCCTCGGCGAAGCGCCGGGCGGCGGCGCGGCCGAAGCCGGACGTGGCGCCGGTGATCATGGCGATGGGCATGGGGGTAACCTCCTGAAGATGAACGGAACCTGCGGCCTCGCATCATAGGCCGAGCGGCGGCGCGTCTCCAGCCGTCGGCTTTCTTGGCAGGGCTATCGCATTAGCTGTCGCTTGGGACTTGTCCGTCGACAGGTCTGCGAGGGGGCGCTGTGAACCCCTCCCTGGGCACTACCGACGCCATCCCTGGCGTAGGACCCCCTCTTCGACCTGTCCCCGGCGCCCTGCGCCAGCGCACACCGGGATGCCTTGCCTCCTCAAGGAGCATGTCGCTCACCAGCTCTCCAGCCGCCAGACGTCGAAGGCCGGCTCCTCGTAGGGGTGGGCGCGACGGAGGGCGGCCACTGCCTCGCGGATCAGCGCATCCTCGCAGACCAGCTCCACCTTGAGCTCCTCGACCCGCTCCAGGTCGCCGACCCGGCCGATGTGCGGGTCGGCGCCCGGCAGCGGGCGGAACTGCCCGGTGCCCGACGTCTGGAAGCAGCACGCCTCGTAGTCGCCGATGCGCCCGGCCCCGGTGGCGAAGACGGCTTCCTTGACGGCCTCGGCGTCGGCCATCGGCACGAAGAAGGCCAGCTTGTACATGATCGTGACTCCTCGGTGTCGGTTTCACCTCCCGTTGTGCCATATCGTGCCGGCAGCGTCAGCCGCGGCGGCAGGGTGAAAATAATACTTGTCCAATAGCTATACATAGTCTAGGTTCTGTACAGGTTGAGGCGGAGAGGCCTCCGCCGGATGTCCATGACCAGCATGACGAGAGAGATTGCCAACGGGCGCGATGCGTCCGCGACCAAAAAGAGGAAGTGCCCCATGAAGACCCCTATCACCGCCACTGCCGCCCCCCTTTCCACGCCCATGACCCGCGCCCTCGGCGCCGGCCTGCTGGGCCTGATGCTCGCCGGCGGCGTGCAGGCCGACCATCACGGCATGAAGAAGGACATCGTCGACACCGCGGCGGGTGCCGGCCAGTTCGAGACCCTGGTCGCCGCGGTCCAGGCCGCCGAGCTGGTCGAGACCCTCAAGGGCGAGGGGCCCTTCACCGTCTTCGCCCCCACCGACGAGGCCTTCGCCGCGCTGCCCGAGGGCACCGTCGACGACCTGCTCAAGCCCGAGAACCAGGAGACCCTGCAGGCCGTGCTCACCTACCACGTGGTGCCCGGCAAGATCATGGCCGAGGACGCCATGGCCGCCGACAGCGCCACCACCGTGCAGGGCCAGGACATCACCATCACCACCATGGACGGCAGCGTGATGATCGATGACGCCACCGTCATCCAAGTGGACATCGAGGCGAGCAACGGCATCATCCACGTGATCGACGGCGTGCTGATGCCGGAATAAGCCCGCCGACATGCTTCACCGTGTTATCTCCCGCTCGTGATTCTTGGCCGCCCTCCGGGCGGTCTTTTTTGGTTCCTCGCACCTGGCCGCCCGCGTCTTGACCGTACCGGGGCCTTGATCACGTCGGCGGGGCTGGCGACCCTGGGGGCAGGCGAGACGACACAGGAGGCAGGCGCCATGGAACGGACCCTCGAACGACTGCTGGACGCGGCGGCCCTGGTGCCCCGCGGTGTACCCACCCCGCTCGGCGGTGGCGACATCGCCCAGGTCCAGCGCCTGGAGACCGACCAGGGGGCGGTGGTGGTCAAGCGCGACGACCCCGCCCGGCTGGCCGGGGAGGCCGACGGCCTGCGCGCCCTGCGCCAGGCCGACACGCCGCTGATCGTGCCCGAGGTGCTGGCCGAGGGCGATGGCTGGCTGGTGATGGAGGCCCTGGATCACGGACAGGAGCGCGGGCGCGCGGGTAACGATGCGGCGCGCCTGGGCGATGGCCTGCGGGCTCTGCACGCCGATACCGGCGACGCCCATGGCTGGCCGAACGACAACGCCTGCGGCCGCACGCCCCAGCCCAATGCGCCGCTGGTCGACGGCCGCGCCTTCCAGCGCGAGCGGCGCCTGCTGCCCCTGGCCGAGGCCTGCCACGCCCGCGGGTTGCTGGACGACGCGCTGCGCCGGCGCCTCGAGGCCATCGCTTTCGGGCTCGAGGCCTGGCTGCCGGACGCCCCGGCGAGCCTGGTGCACGGCGATCTCTGGTCGGGCAACGTGCTCTTCACCCCACAGGGGCCGGCGATCATCGACCCGGCGGTCTATCGTCACTACCCGGAGGTGGATCTCGCCATGCTGACGCTGTTCGGCGCGCCGGGCGAGGCCTTCTTCGCCGCTTACTGGAACGGCCGCGCCCCGGCCGACTGGCCGCGGCGCGAGGCGCTGTTCCAGCTCTATCCGCTGCTCAACCACCTGCTGCTGTTCGGCGGTAGCTACCGCGGGGCGGTCGAGCGCACGGTGGCGCGGGTGGAATCTGGAACGTGTTGAACGCTACTGCAGCGAGCGCCGCAGACGTGATAGCGCTAGCAGGAAGACGGTACCGCCGATGGCGGCCAGCGCCAGCAGTTGCGGCCAGATCACCGAGATACCGGCGCCGCGGAACAGTACCGCCTGTGCGAGCTGGATGAAGTGGGTCGTTGGTGCGATCAGCATGATCTGCTGCACCACCTCTGGCATGCTTTCCCGCGGGGTCATGCCGCCGGAGAGGATCTGCAGGGGAATCAGCACCAGAATGATCAGCAGCCCCAACTGGGGCATGGAACGGGCGATGGTGCCGAATAGGATGCCCATCGAGGTAGTGGCGAAGAGGTGCAGGGTGGCGCCGAACAGGAATAGCGGTACTGAGCCGCGCACGGGTACCTCGAGCCAGCCCTGGACCACCAGGTACAAGGCCAGCGCCGAAGCTATCAGCACCACCAGCGCCATCGACCACACCTTGGCCAGCATGATCTGCAGAGGAGTCACTGGCATCACCAGCAGGTGCTCGATGGTCCCGTGTTCTCGTTCGCGTATCAGGGCAGCACCGGTCAGGATGATCGACAGCATGGTGATCTGGTCGATCACCGCGTTGATGGCCCCGAACCAGGCTCGCTCCAGATTGGGGTTATAGGCGGAACGCACGACGGCTTCGACCGGCATGGCGGATTCGGCGCGATGTCGGGTCAGGAACTCGCTGACCTCGCTGGCGATGATCTGCTGGATATGTGCGGCGCCCGTAAAGGCCTGGGAGACTTGGGTGGCATCGACATTCAACTGTATCTCGGCGCCCCGGCCGCCGAGTAAGTCGCGCTGGAAGTCGGGTGGAATATCCAGGGTAAAGGTGAAGCGTCCGCTATCCATGCCGCTGTCCAGTTGCTCCCGAGTGATCGGCTCAGGGGGCAGGAAATAGGGTAACTGGAAGGCATCCGCTAGTCGCCAGGAGAGGGTCGAGGCATCCTCGTTCACGATACCGATGGTGGCGCGGTGGGGAGACTCGGGAACCGCCGTGGCGCTGATATGTATGCTCAGGCTGAACGCATAGAGGATCAGCAGCAGCATGCCCGGATCTTGAGTCAAGCTGCGCAGTTCCTTGATGCCCAACTGCAGGATTTTCCCCAGTGATGACATCTCAACGCTCCTGATCACGGAGTCCGGCCACGCTGGCCAAGGTTAACAGCGGAATCGCCATCAACAGCGGCAAGAAGTAGGTCCAGAGGTCGGCGAAGCCCAGCGCCTTGGAGAACACGCCACGTGTGATGATCAGGAAGTGCGAGGTGGGATAGATGTGCCCAATCAGGGCACTGACGCCCTCCATGGCGGAAACCGGGTGCAGCATGCCCGAGAACTGCACAGCGGGAACCAGGGTGACTACCGCGGTGCCGAAGATGGCGGCGATCTGGCTGCGCAGCAGGGAGGAGATCAGCAGCCCCATGCCGGTGGCGCACAGCAGGTAGAGCAGGGCGGCCAGGCTCAGGGTCATCAGGCTGCCGCTGACCGGCACCCGGAAGACCCACACCGAAAGCGCGACCAGGGTGGCGAAGTTGATCATGCCCATGGCCACATAGGGCATCTGCTTGCCGAGCAGGAACTCGGTGCGCGTCACCGGTGTGACATAAAAGTTGGTGATCGAGCCCATCTCCTTCTCGCGCACGACGCCCAGTGCCGTCAGCATGGCGGGAATCATCATCAGCAACAGCGGGATGACGGCCGGGACCATGGCGGGCAGGCTCTGGACATCGGGGTTGTAGCGATAGCGCAGCGCGACCTCCACCCCCGCAGGGCCGTCGGCGACTCCCGCTTCCCTGGCCAGGGTCGTCAGATAGTGGAGATGCAGCCCCTGTACGTAGCCCTTGATGGTATCGGCTCGGGTCGGCATGGCGCCGTCGACCCAGAAGGCGACCTCGGGCGCGGCACCACGCTTGAGGTCACGCCCGAAGCCGGGGGGAATCTCCACCGCCAGGCTGATGTCGCCGCTGCGCATCCGCGCCTCCATCTCGGCCTGGCTGGTCAACGGCGGGCGCTCGGTGAAGTACCGGGAGCCGGCCAGGTTGAGGCTGTAGGCCTGGCTGGTGGTCGTCCGGTCATGGTCGAGCACCGCGTAGCTCAGGTTCTCCACGTCGAGACTGATCCCGTAGCCGATGATGAACATCAGGATCACGCTGCCCAACAGCGCAAGGGTCCCTCGCAGTGGGTCGCGGCGAAGTTCCGTGGCTTCACGTCGGGTATAGCTCATCAGTCGCTTGAGACTGAAGGCAGGTGGCTTGCGATACGGGCTATTGTCGTTGGTTTCCGGCTGACTGCTAGCCTCTGCATCGACCGGCGGTTCGTCGGCGGCTTCCTCCAGCCAGGCGATAAAGGCCTGCTCGAGGGTGTCGGTGCCGCGACGTTCGCGCAGGGTAGCGGGGCTGTCGCAGGCCAGCACCCGCCCGGCATGCATCAGCGAGATGCGGTCGCAGCGCTGGGCCTCATTCATGAAGTGGGTGGAGATGAAGATGGTCACCTCTTCTTCCCTGGAAAGTCTGACCAGTTCGCGCCAGAAGGCATCCCGGGCCACCGGGTCGACGCCGGAGGTGGGCTCGTCGAGGATCAGGATCTCGGGGCGGTGCAGCACTGCCACCGCCAGGGAAAGACGCTGGCGGATGCCTAGCGGCAGCCCGCCTGACAGGCTTTCCGCCATCGTTGTCAGGTCGAAGCGGTCGAGCATCTCCTCGATGCGCGCCTGCTGCTCGGTTTGGGGGAGCTGGAAGAGGCGTGCATGGAGGGCAAGATTCTGGCGTACGCTGAGCTCGCCATAGAGAGAGAAGGCCTGTGACATGTACCCCACCCGACGTCGGGTCGCCATGTCTCGCGGATCGATCGGCTGACCGAACAGTTCGGCTTCGCCTTCGCTGGCCGGCAGCAGGCCGGTCAGCATCTTCATGGTGGTACTCTTGCCGCAGCCGTTGGAGCCTAGAAAGCCAAATATTTCACCGCGGGCGATACGGAAGTCGACTTGGTCGACGGCGGTGAAGTCGCCGAATCGCTTGGTCAGGTCGCGCGCCTCGATGGCGATGGCATCGCTGTGCTGGCGCGGCGGGATGATCACCGGTCGGTGCTGGCGCTGCCTGGCGTCGGGCAGTAGTCGGATGAAGGCGCTCTCCAGATCATCGGTCCCGGTGCGTTCCAGCAGCTCTGCGGGCGAGCCGCTGGCCAGCGGCTGTCCGGCATCCATGGCCACCAGGAAGTCGAACTGCTGAGCCTCGTCCATGTAGGCGGTGGCCACGATTACGCTCATTCCAGGGCGTGTGGCCCGTATACGCGAGATCAGAGTCCAGAACTGACTGCGCGACAGCGGATCGACCCCGGTCGTGGGCTCATCCAGAATCAACAGATCCGGGTCGTGGATCAGCGCGCAACACAGCCCCAGCTTCTGCTTCATGCCGCCGGACAGTTTTCCCGCCGGGCGCTCGGTAAAACGGCCAAGCCCGGTCGCGCCAGTCAAAGCGTCAATGCGCCGTGCTCGCTCGGCACTGCTCTGGCCGAACAGCCGTCCGAAGAACTCGAGGTTCTCGCGTACCGAGAGGGTCGGGTAGAGATTTCTGCCCAGTCCCTGGGGCATGTAGGCGATGCGTGGGCAGCTTATCCGGCGATGGTGGGCGTCGCTCATGTCGCCGCCCAGAACTTCCACTCGACCCTCTTGCAAGCGTCGCGCACCGGCGAGCAGTGCCAGCAGGCTTGACTTGCCAACTCCATCCGGGCCGATCAGGCCGACCATCTGCCCGGCAGGAAGTGTCAAGGTGACGCCATCCAGGGCGAGGGTGTCAGCGTAGCGCAGCGTGACATCACGGATGAGGGCGATCGACGACGTGGCAGACTGGCTCATGGCGTGATCCGGATCTCGAGATGCTCTGGCCAGGTGGTCTCGGGGTCGAGTTTGAGATAGGCCATGCCCGGCAGCCCGGTCTTGACCTGCTCGATATGGCGGCGCAGCAGCTCGGGCTCGATCCTGGCGCGAATGCGGAACATCAGCTTCTCGCGCTCACTCTCGGTCTCTACGCTCTTGGGCGTGAACTGGGCGACGCTGGCCACGTAGTTGACGTAGGCGGGAATCACATAATCAGGAACAGCATCCAGTACCAGCCGGACTTCGTCGCCGATGGCGACGCGCCCGGCCTCGCGAGTCGGCAGGAAGAAGCTCATGTAGACGTTGGTGAGGTCGACCAGGTTGAGCACCTTGCCTCCGGCACCCAGTACTTCCCCCGGCTCTGTTATCCGGTACTGTACTCGAGCAAGGCGATCTGCAGTGAGTTCGCTGTCGTTCAGGTCGGCCTGGATGCGGCCCAACGTCGCCACGGCCGCCTCCACCTCTGACTCCGCCTCGGTGATCTGAGACTCGGCCGCACGGATGGCGGCCCGCGCGGAGAGTACATGAGCGTTGGCCGAGGCCAGGGCAGCTTGCTGGCTCTGCCACGCAGCCAGGCTGTCATCGAACTGCTGACGCGAAATGGCGTTGCGCTCCACCAGGCTGGCGGCACGCTCATAGCGCTTGCGAGCCGCCTCGAGCTCGGCCTGGCGCTGTTTGACCACGGCCTCAGCGGCGGTCAGTTCGCTTTCTCGCAGGGCCACCATGGCGCGTGCAGTCTCCAGGGCATTTTCGGCTCGATGCCGTTGTGCTCGGGCCTGAGCCATGTCCGCCTCCAGGGTGGCGGTATCCATGCGGGCCACGACCTGGCCGGCTTCCACGAACTCCCCTTCATCGACCAGGACCTCGATCAAGCGCCCGGGCACCCGTGTGGCGACGTCGATCTCGGTGGCCTCGAGGCGTCCATTACCCATCGTTAGGCCGGGCTCCTCGGCGCCCGACTGGAGGAATCGCCAGCCGATCCCGGCCAGCAGCACGACCGCCGTCAGGATCACGATTATCTTCAGTCGGCGTGTGACGACGCTCTTGTCCATGAGGGCTCTCCTGAAAGAAACGCACCTATTCTGTGCGGGGGCGGCGATGGCTGGATTGATCAGTATCAAGTCTCGATGACATTCGCTTGACGCGCCTTCAGGGAAGGGTCCCCAGCGTCCAGTCGACCACCTCGCCGGCGAGCCGGTCGGCGGCGCGGCCGAAGGCCCCGACCACGGCCTCTAGGCTCGCGTCCTCGCTTCTCACGACCGTCTCGAAGCGCCGGCTCGCCTGCACCCCGCGGTGGGCGTCGTCGAGCCGCTGGACGTCGAGGCGCACCACCACCTCGGCGCGGCCCGCGCGATAGCGGACGTGGAAGGCCCCCAGGTGGCCGGTCAGGGCCGCGTCGCTCTGCGCCCGGCTGGCGTCATCGATCACCGCGGCCAGGCGGCCGTCGCGGCGCAGGGCCTCGATCAGGTGGTCGCGCACCAGCCGCGGGATATCGTCGCGCCAGCGCGCCCCGGCGTAGGCCTGGAACTCGTCGGGGCTTGGCTTGATCAGCAAGCGCCGGCCGTCCAGCGGCGCGCCGGCGCCGGGCGTGTCGACCCGTAGGGTCAGCGCGCGAGGGGCCTCCCGGGAGGCGCTCAGCGTCGGTTCCGGCAGCGTGAAGAGCCGCACCGGCTCGCCCGCGGGGATCACGCTGCAGCCGGCGAGCAGTCCGGCCAGCGCCAGGGGCAGCAGTCGGCGGGCGAGGCGAGCGGGAAGAGCGCGGCGGGTGAATGGATCGAGCGAGCTCATGGGCGAAACTCCTGGATCTCGTCGCCGCCGAGCAGGGTCTCGGCGGGGTTCTGCTCGAGGCGCTGCAGTAGCCGGTTGAGGCGGCGCAGCGCGCCGTGCAGCTCGCGCATCGCCGGGTCGAGCTCGCCGACGCCCTGCAGGCCGCGCTCCAGCGAGCCCGCGTGGCGAGCGGTCAGGCGATCCAGTCGCGCGGCAGTGGCGGAGAGCGAGCGCATCGCGTCGCCGGCGTCCTTGAGCGCGACGGCGCCCTGGTCGTCGAGCAGGCGGTTGGCCCGCTCGCCGAGGCGCTCGAAGCGCGCGAGGGTCGCCGTCGCCTGGTCGCCGGCGCGCCCGAGCCCGATCATGACCTGTCCGAGAGTGTCACGCTCGTCGGCCAGGGTGCCGGTGAGCGCCTCCAGGTGGGCCAGTGTGCGCGTCAGGTGCTCGGCATTCTGCGCGGAGAGCACCCGGTTGGCGTTGGTCAGCAGCCGGTCCAGCTTGGCGAACAGCGCCTCGCTGCCGGAGAGCAGCGAGCTCAGCGGCGAGGGCTCGGCCTGGATCAGCGGGGGCGCGTCGCGGTCGCCCTCGAGGCGCGGGCTCTGGGGGCTGCCGCCGGAGAGCTGCAGGTGCTTGCTGCCGGTGATGTTGGCCAGCGCCAGGCTGGCGCGGGTGTTCTCGCGGATCGGCACCTCGCTGTCGACGCGGATCAGCGCCCGCACCCGGCGCGGGTCCTCGGGGTCGAGGCGCAGGCGCACCACGTCGCCGACCTCGATGCCGCTGTAGAGCACCGCGCTGCCCTCGTAGAGTCCGCCGACGGCGCGGTTGAAGGCGATCTCGTACCAGGCGTAGTCGCGATCGACGCTCGACTTGCCGAGCCACAGGGCGAACAGCAGGGCGCTGCCCAGGGTGAGTACCGTGAACAGCCCGATCAGCACGTGGTGGGCGCGGGGTTCCATGGTCAGGGCTCCTTCGCCGGGTGGGCCGCCCGCTGGGCGGCACGGCCACGAGGACCGTGGAAGTAGTCGTGGATCCAGGCGTCGTTGGTGGCTTCGACGGCGGCCAGGCGGTCGGCGACCAGAACCCGTCGTTGCGATAGAACGGCCACCCGGTCGCAGGCGGTGTAGAGGGTGTCCAGGTCGTGGGTGACCAGGAAGACGCTCAGGCCCAGGGCGTCGCGCAGGGTCAGCAGCAGGCGGTCGAAGGCCGCCGCGCCGATCGGGTCGAGGCCCGCCGTCGGCTCGTCGAGGAACAGCACCTCCGGGTCCAGCGCCAGGGCGCGGGCCAGGGCGGCGCGCTTGATCATGCCGCCGGAGAGCGAGGCGGGATACTGGCGGGCGGCCGCGGCGGGCAGCCCGGCGAGGGCCAGCTTGACCCGGGCCAGGGCCTCGGCGTCGGCGCGGGACAGCCCGGCATGTTCGATCAACGCCACGGCGACGTTCTCCTCGAGGGTCAGCGAGGTGAAGAGCGCGCCGCGCTGGAAGAGCACCCCGAAGCGGCGCTCGAGCCGCGAACGCGCCGCCGGGGAGAGCCGCTGGAGGTCCTCGCCGAAGACCTCGATGCGTCCCTCGGCCGGGCGCAGCAGGCCGACGATGCTGCGCAGCAGCACCGATTTGCCGGTGCCCGAGCCGCCCACCACGCCGAGGATCTCGCCGCGGTTGAGGTCGAGGTCCAGCTCCTCGTGGACGACGTGGCGGCCGAAGCGGTTGGCGAGCCCGCGGACGCGAATCAGCGGCTCGTCGTTGCCCGGCGCCTGGCGCCGGGAGGGCGTCATCGCGTCGCTCACCAGCCCATCTCCATGAAGAAGAGGGCGGCCACGGCGTCGAGCAGGATCACCACGAAGATCGACTGCACCACGCTCGAGGTGGTGTGCTCGCCCACCGACTGGGCGCTGCCGCTCACCTTGAAGCCCTCCAGGCAGCCGATCACCGCGACCAGGAAGGCGAACAGCGGCGCCTTGGCCAGGCCGACCAGGAAGTGGTTGAGGGGAATGTCGCGCTGCAGGATGGCGACGAACTGGAACAGCGAGATGTCCAGCGCCAGCTCACAGATCAGGGCGCCGCCGAGGATGCCGCTGAGCATGCCGACGAAGGTGAGGATCGGCAGCGTCAGCATCAGCGCCAGCACCCGCGGCAGCACCAGCAGCTCGACCGGGTCGAGGCCTAGGGTGCGCACCGCGTCGAGCTCCTCGTTGGCCTTCATGGCGCCGAGCTGGGCCGTGAAGGCGCTGGCGGTACGCCCGGCGAGCAGGATGGCGGCCAGCAGCACGCCGAACTCGCGCAGGAAGGCGAAGGCGACCAGGTTGACCGTGTAGATGGTGGCGCCGAAGTCGCGCAGCACCGTGGCGCCGAGGAAGGCCACCACGGCGCCCACCAGGAAGGTCAGCAGGGCGACGATGGGCAGGGCGTTGAGGCCGGTCTGGTGAAGCTGGGCGACCACCGAGGTGAGGCGCCAGCGGCCCGGCCGCCAGGCGGTAGCGGCCAGGGTGGCGAGCACCAGGCCGATGAAGCCGAGCAGCGCTCGCTGCTGTTGGAAGAGGTCCTCGACGCGCTGGCCGACCCGGGCCAGGCCGTCGCGCAGCGGCCGGCGGGGCGGGGGCTCCGGGGCCGGGCGGTCGGCCATCGCCTCGCCCAGGGTGCGCAGCAGGGCGCGGCGCGGCGCGGGAAGCTCGGGCGCCCAGTCGTCGATCGCGGCGAGGCGCTCGGCGCCGGTCAGCTCCATCAGCAGCACCGCGCCGGCGGTGTCCAGGGCGGCCAGCGGCGAGAGGTCGATGCTCCGGGCGGAGGGCTCGCGCTCCCTGGCCAGGCGTTGGACCTGGCGCTTGAGGCTCGCGTGGTGCGCCAGCGTCCAGTCGCCGCGGATGGCCAGGCGCTCGCCCTGCGGGTCGATCCGGCCGGGCTCGTTCACAGGCGCTGTCGCCTTGGCGGTCATGGGCTCGGGCATGGCGTTCGGTCGTGGGAGCGCGTCATGGGCGTCGATAGTATCATGCCAGGGAGGGGTATATTAGCTTACCCTTTTTTCTCTGATGCCGACGCGCCACGCGGTGGCGATGTTGCGTCGCACGGGGCCATCAGGCGTCGATCAACTACCATTAGCGCTGTGGGAAGCGTCGCGAGCCTAGCGCCCCAGGCGCCCGACCAGGCGTTGCCACCAGGGCAGGTCCGCGGCCTCGTCGCTCGGTGAGTCGGCCAGGAAGGCGGCGATGGGCGCGACCTGGTCGCGTCCATCGAGCATCGGGGCGTGGCCGCAGCCGGGGACCTCGTGGCTGACGAGCCCGGGCTGCGCCTCGGCCATGCGTGTCACGCTCTCGGCCTTGAGCAGCGGCGAGTGCCGGCCGCGCACGACCATCAGCGGGCAGCGGATCGCCGCCCAGTCGGCCCAGGTGTCGCGGGGCGTGTCGTGGACGAATTGCTCGACGATGCGCGGATCGAAGTGATAGGTCCAGCTGCCGTCGGGCAGCCGGCGGGCGCTGCCCAGCGCCAGGCGGCGCCAGGCATCGTCGCCGGCGATGCCGAAGCCGGCGTAGTGGCGCCTGAGCTCGGCCTCGAGCTCGCTGAAGTGCGCGAAGCGATGGGGCACGCCGAAGTAGCGGGCGAGCTCGGCCAGGCCCTCGGGGGCGAGTTCCGGCCCCACGTCGTTGAGCACCAGGCGTTCGATGCGTGCCGCGCTCGCCGGCTCGGCGGCCAGCAGCATGCCCAGCAGGCCGCCCATGGAGGTGCCGACCCAGGGCACGCGCGCGAGGCCGAAATGATCCATCACCGCGGCGGCCAGGGTCATGTAATGGGCATAGACATAGTGGCAGGATGGCGTGGCGGACCAGCTCGAGAGGCCGCGGCCCGGGGTGTCGGGCGCCAGCACCCGCCACTGGGGGCCGAGCTCCCGGGCGAAGTCGGCGAAGTCGCCACCGTGACGGGCCAGGCCGTGCCAGGCGATCACGGTGCGGGGCGCCTCGGGGTGCCAGATCCGCACGGCGACCTCCAGCGCGTTCACCTTGACGATTTCCAGGGCGTCCATGAGCGGGCTTCCTGAACGGGGCCTGAGCGGAGATCGACCGCGTGGCGGCCGGCCAGCGGCGGAGGCCGGCCCGTTGGCCCCGCGGATGGCGCTTGCTGCAGGGCAGCATAGCGGACAGCGAGGCCCCTCGGCCATCACCGTTAGTCGTAGGCGGACGGTGGACTCGATCAACAAACATGCGACAATGTATGTAAACATCCCCATCACGATATCGAGGATCTACCGATGATGCGTCCCCGTTCCCTTCGCGGCACCGGCACGCGGCTCGCTCGCCGTGTGCTGCCGGCTCTGGTGGCCGCGGCCTGCGCCGCCCCGGTGCAGGCCGCGGACCTATTGACCATCGCCCGCGACGCCCTGCAGAACAACGCCGAGCTGGCCTCGGCCCGCGCCCAGACGAGCGGCGTCGAGGCGGGGCGGGACGTCCAGCAGGGCGACCTGCTGCCCCAGGTCGACGTCTCGGGCAACCTGACCCATAACCGCCAGTACGAGACCCAGACCAGCGGCTTCCAGACCGCCGGCGACGACGACTACAACGGCGCCAGCCTGACCCTGGAGGCGACCCAGGCGCTCTTCGACGCCCGCAATGCGCGGGAGCTCGACCGGGCCGAGCGCGAGATCGACCAGCAGCTCTATCGGCTGGCCGCTACCGAGCAGCAGGTGCTGATCGATGTCTCCTCGGCCTACTTCGAGATCCTGCGCGCCTTCGAGGTGCTCGAGGCGCGGCGCGCCCAGGAGCGGGCCATCGGTCGCCAGCTCGAGCAGGCCCGGGAGCAGTTCGAGGTGGGGCTGATCGCCATCACCGAAGTGGAGGAGGCCCAGGCGGCCTTCGACCAGGCGCGGGCCGAGCGCATCACGGCGCAGAGCAACCTGCAGGTCAGCTTCGAGGCCCTGGAGCGGCTGACCGGGCAGCGCTACGCCAGCATCGATTCGCTGGGCGAGGAGATTCCCATCGTGCCGCCGACCCCGAGCGATCGCGACCAGTGGGTGGCGCTGGCCATGGAGAACAATCCCCAGGTGCTGGCCAGCCAGGCCGGGGTCGAGGTCTCGCGCAGCGACGTCGATATCGCCCGCGCGGATCGCCTGCCGACGCTCAACGCCTTCGCCAGCTACAACTACGCCGACGATGACCGGGACGCCGTCGAGGGGCACACCTCGGCCAGCCAGGTGGGGCTCGGGGTCAACCTGCCGCTCTACACCGGCGGGCGCACCTCGGCCAGCATCCGCCAGAACACCTACCTGCTGGAGGCCAGCCAGTACGACTTCGAGGCCCAGCGCCGCGACACCGTCCAGCAGGTGCGCTCCTTCTATACCCAGGTCAGCAACGACGTGGCCACCGTGGAGGCGCGCGCCCAGGCGATCGTCTCCAACCAGAGCGCCCTGGATGCCACGCGTGCCGGTTACGAGGTGGGCACCCGCAACATCGTCGACGTGCTCAACGCCGAGCAGAACCTCTATAACGCCGTCGCCGATCATGCCAGCGCCCGCTACGACTACGTGATCGACCTGCTGACCCTGCGCCAGCAGTCGGGGACCCTGGACGTGCCGGCGGTCGAGGAGGTGAACGCCTGGCTCGACGGCGACAGCGTCTCCTTCACGCTGCCCGAGACGGCCGGGTCGCGGGATGCGGTCATGGAGATCGGGGCGCCGCCGCGTCTCGAGGGGGAGTGAGCATCCTGCAAAATTTACAAACATTCATGGATGAATGTAAGATTCATCCCTCCTCTGACGCGCCTATTGGAAAGCACCCATGACAACCTTCATCAAACGAGGCCGCGGCGGCCTGGTGGCGCTGGCCGCGGGCCTCGTGCTCGCCGCCTGCGGCCAGCAAGAGTCTTCCGAGCAGCAGGCGTCCGCCCAGGGGGAGGCCCCCCCGACGCCCAAGCCGGTCATGGAGATGGCCCGCCAGGACCTGCCGCTCGAAAAGTCCTATCCCGCCAAGCTGCGCAGCGACGACGAGGTGACGCTGGTGGCCCGCGTCACCGGTTTCCTCGAGGAGCGCCACTTCGAGCCGGGCGAGATGGTGGAGCAGGGCGATAGCCTCTACTCCATCGAGCCGGACCTCTACGAGGCCGCCGTGGCCCAACGCGAGGCCGACCTGGAGAGCGCCCGCGCCGAGCTCGCCCGCGCCCAGCGCGACGCCACGCGCTTCCAGCAGCTGCTTAGCCAGAACTCGGTGAGCCGCCAGCAGGTCGACCAGGCCCAGGCCGAGCTGAACGTGGCCCGCGCCTCGGTCTCCCAGGCCGAGGCGGCGCTGGCCAGCGCCCGCATCGACCTCGGCTACGCCGACGTGACCGCGCCGGTGTCCGGCATGATCGGCCTGAGCGAGGTCAACCTGGGCAACCTGGTCCAGCCCGGCACCTCCCTGGCGACCATCACCCCGCTGGATCCCCTGGAGGTGCGCTTCCAGCTGCCCCAGGAGGACGCCTTCGCGCTGCGCCAGCAGCTGCGCGACCAGCCCATCGATGCGGTCGACGCCTGGCTGAACCTGCCCGGTGAGGGGGGCGAGCGCCTCGCGGGCCACCTGGACTTCCTCGGCTCGCGGGTCGACGAGGCCACCAGCACCGTCCAGGCCAACGCGACCTTCGCCAATCCCGATGCGCGGGTGCTGCCCGGCCAGTTCGTGCGCGTGCAGCTCGAGGGCATGAAGCGCTTCGAGGTGCTGGCGGTTCCCGAGCTCGCCCTGACCCAGGGGCTCATGGGACCGCAGGTCTACGTGCTCGACGAGGACGACAAGGCCCGGGCGCGCACCGTGCAGCTCGGCGAGATCGCCGGCCCCTGGCAGATCCTCACCAGCGGCGTCGAGCCCGGCGAGCGGGTGGTGGTGGGTGACCCCGCCGGCCTGCAGCCCGGCACGACGATCGCCCCGCAACCCTTCGAGGGCGTCGAGCAGATCGTCGAGAAGAACGCCGAGCAGGGCGCCGAGCAGGGCGCGTCGGCCCAGGGTGCCAAGCCCGAGGCCGAGGGAGACGCCGGGGCATGAACTTCTCTAACTTCTTCATCAAGCGCCCGATCTTCGCGACGGTGCTGGCGATCATCCTCACGGTGGTCGGCCTGATGAGCATGCGGGTGCTGCCCATCGAGCAGTACCCGAGCGTGGTGCCGCCCACGGTCTCGGTCAACGCCACCTTCCCGGGGGCCGACGCCGAGACCGTGGCCCAGACCGTGGCCGCGCCGCTCGCCGAGGCCGTCAATGGCGTCGAGGACATGCTCTACATGACCTCGACCAGCGCCGACAACGGCACGATGAGCCTGAACGTGTCGTTCGGCATCGGCTCCGATGGCGACATCAACACCATCAACGTCAACAACCGGGTGCAGGGCGCGCTCTCGCAGCTGCCCGAGGCGGTGCAGGCCCAGGGCGTGACGGTGGAGCTGGAGTCCAGCTCGATCCTGATGGTGGTGTCGTTGCTCTCCCCCGAGGACGACTACAGCAAGATCTACATGCAGAACTACGCCTCCCTCAACATCCTCGACGAGCTGCGCCAGGTGCCCGGCGTCGGCGGTGCCGAGGTGCTGGGGGGCGGCGACTTTGCCATGCGGGTCTGGATGAATCCCGACAAGCTGGCGCAGTACGACCTGACGCCGTCCGAGGTGGCCAGCGCGATCCGCGCCCAGAACACCGAGGTGCCGGCCGGTAGCCTGGCGTCGACGCCCCAGGATGAGGCGCGGGCCTTCACCTACACCATCACCGCCGGCGGCCGCCTGAGCGACGTCGACGACTTCCGCGATATCTTCCTGCGGACCAATCCGGACGGCTCGGCCCTGCGGCTGGACGACGTGGCCCGCATCGAGCTGGGGGCCTCGTCCTACGGCGTCGATGCGCAGCTCAACGGCGGCACCATGGCGCCGATCATGATCACCCAGCAGCCCGGCGCCAATGCCCTCGAGACGGCCAACGCGGTCAAGGCGAAGATGGACGAGCTCTCCGGGCGCTTCCCGCCGGGGCTCGATTACGCCACGCCCTACGACACGACGCTGTTCATCGACGCCTCCGTGGAGACCGTGCTTCACACCTTCATCGAGGCCTTCCTGATCGTCGGCGTGATCCTGTTCATCTTCCTGCAGAACTGGCGCTTCACGGTGATCGCCATGTCGGTGGTGCCGGTCTCGGTGCTGGCGACCTTCGCCGGCTTCTACGCCTTCGGCTTCTCGATCAACCTGCTGACGCTGTTCGCCCTGGTGCTCTCCATCGGGATCGTGGTCGACGATGCCATCCTGGTGGTGGAGAACGTCGAGCGCGTCCTCGGCGAGGACGAGGACACCACCGTCCTGCAGGCCACGATCCAGGCCATGCGCGAGGTCGGTGGCCCGGTCATCGCCACCTCGCTGATCATGGCGGCGGTGTTCGTGCCGGTGGCCTTCCTGGGCGGCTTCAGCGGGCAGATCTACCAGCAGTTCGCGCTGACCGTGGCCGTCTCGGTGGCCTTCTCGGCGCTGATGGCGCTGACCTTCACCCCGGCGCTGTCGGCGATCTTCATCAAGCACGACCTGCACACCAGGGAAACGGCCTTCAGCCGCGCGGTGCGCACGCCGCTGCGCCTGTTCGATCGCTTCTTCGCCGGCACCACCGCCGTCTACATGTGGGTGGTGAAGAAGCTGGTACGGTTCTGGGGGCTGGCGCTGCTGCTGACCGCCCTGGTGGGCGCCGGCTCCTGGTGGCTCTATCAGAACACGCCCTCGACGCTGGTACCCGAGACCGACCAGGGCATCGTGATCACCGCCGTGCAGCTGCCGGACTCGGCCTCGCTGGAGCGGACCCGCACCTACATGAGCGAGCTCAGCGCGTCCATCCAGGAGATCCCGGGCGTGAAGTACGCCACCTCGGTGGCGGGCTACGACATGCTGACCAGCTCGGTGAACACCGCGCGCGGGGTGATCTTCGTCACCATGGAGCCCTGGGAAGAGCGTGACATCACGGCCACCGACCTGATCGGCCAGATCATGGGCCTCGGTGCGAAGACGCCGGGCGGCTCGGCGATGGCCTTCAACATGCCGCCGATCATCGGCCTGTCGACCACCGGCGGCTTTACCGGCTACCTGCAGTCCTACGACGGCGCGACGCCCGAGGAGCTCTACCAGGCCTCGCTCAAGGTCATGCAGGCGGCCGGCCAGAACCCCGTGCTGAACCGGGTGTTTACCACCTTCAACGTCAACGTGCCGTCCTTCAGCGCCGAGATCGATCAGCAGAAGGCGCTGAGCTACGGCGTGTCGCTGGAGGCGCTGAACTCGACCCTGGGCAACACCTTCGGCAACGGTTTCGTGAACTACTTCAGCTACAAGGGCCGCAACTTCCAGGTCTACCTGCAGAACGAGGACGAGTATCGCGACACGCCGGACGACATCAACAATGTCTACGTGCGCGGCGGCGACGGCGAGCGGATTCCGCTGTCCGAGTTCGTGACCCTGGAGCGCCAGGTGGCGCCGGCGGTGGTGACACGCTTCGGCGTCTATCCCGGGGCCCAGTTCCAGGGCGGTCCCGCGCCGGGCTACAGCTCCGGCCAGGCGATCGATGCCATGGAGCAGATCGTCGACGAGGAGCTCGGCGACGGCTGGGGCATGGGCTGGACCGGCACCGCCTATCAGGAGAGCGAGGCGGGCAGCGCGGCGACCCTGGCCATCGTCTTCGGCCTGCTGATGGTGTTCTTGATCCTGGCCGCCCAGTACGAGAGCTGGTCGCTGCCGCTGGCGGTGCTCACGGCCACGCCCTTCGCCTTCCTGGGGGGCATCGGCGGCATTGCGCTGCGCTCGCTGGATACCAGCGTCTATGTGCAGATCGGCATGCTGGTGGTGGTCGGCCTGGCGGCCAAGAACGCCATCCTGATCGTCGAGTTCGCCGAGCTGCAGCGCCGCGAGATGGGCAAGACCATTCGCGAGGCGGCCATCACCGCCGCGGAGCTGCGTTTCCGCCCGATCGTGATGACCTCCCTGGCGTTCATCTTCGGCACCCTGCCGCTGGCCATGGCGACCGGGGCGAGCGATACCAGCAGCCAGCACATCGGTACCACGGTGGCGATGGGCATGGCCTCGGTGGCGATCCTCGGCAGCCTCTTCGTGCCGACCTTCTACGCCATGATCGCCGCGGTGTCGGCCCGGCTGCAGCGCAGGCCGCAGCGCGATGATGAGGCCTCCGAGTCGACGGCCGAGTCACGCGGCAACGCCTGACGCACCGTGGATGGGCGGGCCGCGCCGGCTCGCCCAGCAATCAGGGGCGCCCCCTTCCTTTTATGCTGGGGGCGCCCCTTTTTCATGCCGCAGGCACCGCTGATACATGCCGCCGGCGATCCGTCTCCAGGCCGGGACGATCGCGCGTCATGCCACCAACGAGCTGGGTTCGCGTCGAGGACGGGCGACGTGAGCCATCCGGATCGACGGGGCTCCCCTTGATCGGGATCAGGAAGGCGCCGTCGCGATGGTCTAGAGTGGGAGGGGAAGACTCATTCGTCGGCTAAGCGTTATCGGGAGGCACGCCACATGGAGACCCTCATCGCGATCGTCCTCGACTTCCCCATGGTCCTCTTCACCGTCCTGCTGGCGCTGGTCGCCGGCTACTGGCTGCTGGTGGCGCTGCGCCTGGCGCCTGTCGAGCTGTTCGAGCACGACAGCCTGCGCAACGACACCCTGGCCAGCGCCCTGGTCTCGCTGGGCTTCATCGGCGTGCCGGTCTCGCTGTCGCTGACCCTGCTGATCGTGCTGGCGGGCCTGTTCACGCTGGCCCTCGAGCTCGCGGTGCTTCGCTGGCTGCCGCTGGGATTCTTCCGAATCCCGCTGGGGATCCTGGTGATCTGGGGGGCCTTCGCTCTGGCGTCGCCGCTGGCCGCCTGGCTCTGCCATCGACTGCATCGGCGCCTTCACCGGCGGGGGGGCGGCGCGCCGGAGCCCCTGCCGCGCTGCCTGCTGGGGGAGGCGGTGCGTATCACCGCCGTCTCGGCCGAGGAGGTGACGGCCGTGCTGAGGGAGGCGCCCCGCCACGAGGTGAGCCTCGCCATCAAGTCGGGGGATGCGCCTCGGGTCGGGGAGTATCGGGTGCTGGTGAAGTACCTGCCGCGGGACGGTCGCTACCGGGCCGTGCCCGAGAGCGACTACCTGGATGCCCGCACGCGGCTTCGGCGGCTGCATCTGCTGCACGGCGACCCTCAGCACAACGGCTCGTCGGCCTGAGGCGCTATCGCCCCGCGATCAGGCCGCTTCGGTCTGATCGCGGCCGATCAGTGCCAGCTGGGCATCGACCAGGGCCATGCCGCGGGCGTGGATGGAGTAGGCGTCGGGGTCACGCAGCCAGTCGTGGAAGAGGCCGCTGAGGATCGCCTGCAGCAGGCGCGTGGCGATCTCGGG
Organism: Halomonas sp. THAF5a; assembly: GCF_009363755.1. NCBI lineage: Bacteria > Pseudomonadati > Pseudomonadota > Gammaproteobacteria > Oceanospirillales > Halomonadaceae > Halomonas > Halomonas sp. THAF5a. The sequence goes on from NZ_CP045417.1 coordinate 994,247, forward strand.
ATCGACCCCCTCCTTGAGCAGGCCCAGGCGGTGGGCCTCGGCGAAGTAGCCGCCCAGGGCGTCCAGGCATTCGCCGGCCATCTCCGCCTGGATGGCGCAGGGGTCGATGTCGTCGAAGAACTCGCAGCGGTGGATCAGGATGGCGAGGACCCGTCGGCGGCGGGGCTGCTCCAGTCGCAGCAGGCTCTCCTGGAACCCCAGGCGGACGGTCTCCAGCGGCGAGGCGTGCACGGCACCGGCCTCCGCCACCAGTGCCTCGAAGGGCATGCGCACCCGGTCGAGCATGGCGCGAAAGAGGTCGGCCTTGTTCTTGAAGTGCCAGTAGACCGCGCCGCGGGTCAGGCCGGCGTGACGGGCGATCTGTTCGAGCGAGGTGCGAGCGACGCCATTGTCGAAGAAGACCTCCTCGGCGGCGTCGAGCAGTGCCTCGCGGGTGGCTTCGGCTTCGGCCTTGGTGCGTCTGGCCATGGCGGGGCTCTCAACATGTCACGGTTTTGCATATTCTACCCGAGTGGTCCGTTTTTTACATTCATCCATGTATGGATATGTAAGCGGTGGGCGGTGCGCCGGGCTCGTCTTCCACGGATCAGGCGCGTATAAGAAACGTCTGAAAACACCGTTTCGTGATGCAAGGAGCGCCGCATGGCCCGTTCCCCCTTCGAGATCGCCGGCACCAGGGTGGCGCCGGGATCGCGCACCCAGATCGACGTGCCCGTGGCACGCCTCTATACCCATGCGCCGCTCTACATCCCCCTGGAGGTGGTGCACGGCCGGCAGTTGGGGCCGGTGCTGCTGGTCTGCGGCGGCATCCACGGCGACGAGATCAACGGCGTGGAGATCGTGCGCCGCCTGCTGCGCTCCAAGCAGCTGCAGGGGCTGCGCGGCACGCTGATCGGCGTGCCCATCGTCAATGTCTTCGGCTTCGTGCAGCACAGCCGCTACCTGCCGGATCGGCGCGACCTCAATCGCTGCTTTCCGGGCAGCGAATCGGGCTCGCTGGGTGGCCGGGTGGCGGCGCTGTTTCGCGAACAGATCGTCGATCAGGCCAGCCACATCATCGACCTGCACACCGGGGCGATCCATCGGACCAACCTGCCCCAGATCCGGGCCCAGCTGGTTCCCGGCGGCGAGACCGAGCGCATGGCCAACGCCTTCGGCGCGCCGGTGATCCTCAACGCCGACCTGCGCGAGGGCAGCCTGCGCCACTACGCGCAGCACCGCGGGATTCCAGTGCTGACCTACGAGGCGGGGGAGGCGCTGCGCTTCGATCAGTGGGCGATCACGCCGGGGGTACGGGGCGTGCTGCGCGTGATGCGCCGGCTCGGCATGCTGACCGGCGAGCATCGAAGGCGTCCGGTGCCGGCCGCCGAGGTGGCCAACGGCTCGAGCTGGGCGCGGGCCCCCATCGACGGCATCCTGCGCCCGCAGGTGCGTCTCGGGGCTCGGGTGGCCCGCGGCGAGCTGCTGGGGCGGGTGGCCGATCCCTTCGGCAACGCCGAGGGCGAGGTGCGGGCGGTGGCGGACGGCATCGTCATCGGCATGAGTCGTCTGCCGCTGGCCAACGAGGGGGAGGCGCTCTTCCATATCGCCCGCTTCGATGCCATCGAGGAGGCCGAGAGCGCCATCGAGGACTTCCAGTCGAGCCTCGAGCCGCCCCCCGACGCCCTCTACTGAGCCGCCGGGCCGCTGCGCTCCCATATCGAGCGCCCCCATGCGACGACGGCGCCGATCGCTCGGCGCCGTCGTCGTGTCCCGCGAAGCCCGCCGTCGGGGCTAGGCCACCTCGGCCGGCTCGCGCTCGGCGACCAGGCCCAGGGCATCGTCGAAGACCTGCAGGCCCGCGCCCTCGCGATGGGCATGCTCGGAGAGGTGACGGCGGAACTTGCGCCCGCCCGGCTGGCCCTGGAAGAGGCCCAGCAGGTGGCGGGTCACATGATTGAGCTTGGCGCCCTCCTCCAGGCGGCGGGCGATGTAGGGGCGCAGCGCGCGGGCCGCGGCGTGGCGGCTCTCGGCCGGGCCGGTCTCGCCGTAGAGGGCGGCGTCTACGCCGGCCAGCAGCCAGGGGTTCTGGTAGGCCTCGCGGCCGACCATCACGCTGTCGACGTGGTCGAGCTGCGCGCGGCACTCGTCCAGGGTCTTGATGCCGCCGTTGATGCCGATGTGAAGCTCCGGGCGACTCGCCTTGAGGCGGTGCACCCGCGGGTAGTTGAGCGGCGGCACGTCGCGGTTCTCCTTGGGGGAGAGCCCCTCGAGCCAGGCCTTGCGGGCGTGCACGATGAAGGTGTCGCAGCCGCCGTCGGCCACCGTGGCGATGAAGCGCGAGAGGTCGGCGTCCTCGTCCTGGTCGTCGATGCCGATCCGGCACTTCACGGTGACCGGGATCGACACCGCGTCCTGCATGGCGCGCACGGCGGCGGCGACCCTCTCCGGGTGGCCCATCAGGCAGGCGCCGATCAGGTTGTTCTGCACCCGGTCGCTCGGGCAGCCGACGTTGAGGTTGACCTCGTCATAGCCCCATTCCTCGGCGATGGCCGCGCACTCGGCGAGCTCACGGGCGTCGCTGCCGCCGAGCTGAAGGGCGAGGGGATGCTCGACCTCGTCATAACCGAGGAAGCGCTCCCGCGGGCTGCCATGCAGGATGGCGCCGGTGGTCACCATCTCGGTGTAGAGCAGGGCGCGGCGCGTCAGGGTTCGGGCGAACGCGCGGTAGTCGTGGGTCGTCCAGTCCATCATCGGGGCCACGGAGAAGGTGCGGTCGAGCGCTTGCATCGGCATCACGGGGTGTCGGTCGGAAGGGCGCCTAGTCTACCAGCCCTGGTCACTTTCTGCCCAATCCTGCCCCACTCAGGCACCCAGATACAGCAAGGCCCGCATCAGCGGGCCTTGGTGCTCGATGCCTTGCGGCTCGAGAGGGCTGTCCGATCGGTGATCAGACGGCTTCGACGTTGGACGCCTGCAGGCCTTTCTTGCCCTGGACGACGTCGAAGGAGACCTGCTGGCCGTCCTGCAGGGATTTGAAGCCCTCGGCCTTGATCTCGGAGAAGTGCACGAAGAGGTCATCGCCGCCGTCGGCCGGGGTGATGAAGCCGAAGCCTTTTGCGTCGTTGAACCACTTGACGGTGCCAGTAGCCATGTCATGACTCCTTTCTTTGGCGCGCTGCGCCGGATACGAAATTACCGGGTGTAGCCCCGAATGCTAGTGGGTAAAACAAGGGGATATAACCAGACAACCGAAAGGATTCGACTACTACTGACAATATGCATCTTGCTAACCAACTGGCGCACACGGTGGCATGACGAGCGCCCGGCGTCAACACCCTGGCGGTGCGCGACGCCATCGCTGGGTCGCGGGCTCGGCCCGGCGACTCGTCGAGGCGTGATCCGGATCAGCGCACCGGACGGGAAAGCCCTGCTATAAAGAAGGACGATGAAGGAAGGGCTATTCAGCCAGGCCTGTTGGGCAGGGGCCTGGAGGATGAACGCCGGGCGAGGCCGGCCGCCGAGGTCGGTGTGCCCACGATGCGACGAAAGGAGAGCCGTCATGGCGGATCGCAAGCAGGAACTCGAGGCGCTGCGCGAGGAGCTGGTCGCGCGGCTCGATCGCTACCAGGCCCACAGGGAGCAGAAGGGCGCTCCGCTGGACAAGGACACCGAGGACGCGTCGACCGAGACCGTCAACGACGAGGTCATCCAGGCCCTGCAGCAGGAGGCCGAGGACGAGCTTCGCCAGGTGCTCCATGCGCTGAAGCGCCTCGCGGCGGGGGAGGGCGACGCCTGTGAGCAGTGCGGCGAGCCCATCGGCGACGCGCGCCTGCGGGCGCTGCCCTACACGACGCACTGCCGCCGCTGTGCGGAGCGCTTGTGAGCCTTCCGGCCCTGGCCAGGAGTGGTAGTCTGGTCGCTCATCGACGAGGCGGGAGGCGTGCATGACAGCGTGGTGTCGAGGGATCGGGGCAGGCGTGGTGCTGATCTGGCTGGCGGGCTGCGGTGGCAGCGAGGAAGAGGTGAGTGGCGCGCCGGACGACCCGGCGCCGGTAGCCGAGACGACGCAGGCGCCCTCGGCGCCCGCCCCGACCGAGAAGGTCGCCCCCTTCGAGGAGCCGGTGACGATCGATGTCTCGTCGCGTCTGGGCAGCGACCGGCGCCTGACGGTCGATGGCGAGACCAACCTGCCCCCCGAGACTCGCCTGCAGGTGCTGGTGGAGCGCGAACTCAGCGGCGTGCGCTGGCGGGCGCGGGTGTCGGTGGCCGAGGGCGGCTTCGTGGCCGGGCCCTTCGGCCCCGGCAGCGGCCTGCCCGACGGTGACTACCTGGTAGTGGTGGAGGTGCAAGAGGGCAGTGTGCAGCCGGCCGCCGTGCGCGCCCGGCTGGGCGAGGAGAACGAGCACCTTCGGGGACCGCTGGTCGAGCAGTCGCGTCACGGCCTGGGCCAGGTGGCTCGCTACGCCAAGCGCTTCCTGGTGGGCGACGAGACGCGCCGCACTCGGGATCGTGTCGAGGTCATGGAGATCGAGTAGCGCCTCAGAGCGGCTGGGCGCGCCAGTGGGCCACCAGCTTGCCGATCAGCCGGCAGCTGGGCGCGTACGGGATGAGTTCGTCGCTGTCCTGGCGCTGGAAGATCAGCTCTCCGGTGGGCCCCTGGGTGACTCGCCGGATCGCCAGCTCGCCGTCGTTCTCGATGAGGTAGAGGCCGGGCTGGCGGAAGATGTCGCTGGTCGCGATGGCCACCAGGTCGCCCTCCACCAGGAAGTCGAAGTGCTCGCCCGGTGCCGGGGTCACCAGGTGGCAGTCGCCGTCCCAGCGCTGCCCGGGCACCATCTCGATCGGCAGCTCGATGACGCGCTGCTTGCCGTCCTGCCAGGGCAGCGGGAGCTGGCGGCGCAGGTAGAGGGGCGAGGCGCTGGGCCCCTCGTCCTCGAGCAGCCGCGACAGCGGGCAGTTGAGCGCCTGGGCCAGGGCCACCAGGCGCTCATGGCCGATCTGCTTGATGGCACCCGATTCCCAGTAGGAGATCGTGACGTCTGACACCCCGACCCTGCGTGCCAGGGCCGCCTTGTTGAGCTTGGCCTCCAGCCGTAGTGTCTTGATGCGCGGGCCGAGTGTTTCCATTACGTCATCCTGTGGTCAAAAAGCGTCATGTGGATCTTCCGGGCTCGGGTTTTGCCGAGCAACGAGGGTAATCAACGGTAATTCTGCCCTAATCCCCGCGGCGTCACCATGCCACCCGCTCGCCGGCCCAGTCGAGGAAGATGCCGCTCTCCTCGGGCGTGCAGGCATCGAGTACCTCCAGCAGCCGCTCGGCCACGAAGGCCGGGGTGAACAGCTTGCCGTCGGGCACCCGGGCCTGAAAGGGCGCCGAGAGCGGGGTATCCGTGGTGCCGGGGTGCAGGCAGGCGATCGCGGCCTGGGGATTGAGGCGGCGCATCTCCACGGCGGCAGTCTTCATCAGCATGTTATGGGCGGCCTTGCTGGCCCGGTAGGCGTACCAGCCGCCGAGCCGGTTGTCGCCGATGGAGCCGACGCGCGCCGAGAGGCTGGCGAACAGCGCCGGGTGGCGCCCCTTGAGGCTTGGCTGCAGGGCCTTGAGCAGCAGCGCCGGGGTGATGGCGTTGACGTGGTAGAGCCGGGCCATGGCCCCGGCGTCCAGGTCGTCGAGCTTCTTCTCCGGGCCGATGCCGAGCTGCTCGTCGTGCAGCATGCCGATGGCATTGAACACCAGGTGCACGGGGGTGGCGCCCAGGGCGTCGGCGAGGGCCTCGCCACCCTCCTCGGTGGTGAGGTCCAGGGCCAGGGCATCGACCCGTGGATCCGGGTGCGGGTGACCGCCGCGGCTGACGGCGATCACCCGACCGGGGCGGTCGCTGTCGAGCAGGGCCTCCACCACGGCGCTGCCGATGCCGCCGGAGGCGCCGGTGACCAGGGCGGTGAAGTCGTCGGGGAGTCGCGTGAGCATGGCATTCCTTGTTCACCGGGGAGCGGGTTCTGCGTGGACCGCATCGCCGGGGAATGATTCCCGGCCACGGCTGCCCGGCGCTGGTCAGGTGCGTATAATGCGGCCATTCGCCCGCCAAGCCAGGGCGGCCTCCCTCCATCGACAGGACCTAGGACGACATGACCGTACGCACTCGCATCGCGCCGTCACCCACCGGCGATCCCCACGTGGGCACCGCCTATATCGCCCTGTTCAACCTCTGTTTCGCTCGCCAGCACGGCGGCCAGTTCATCCTGCGCATCGAGGACACCGACCGCGCGCGCTCCACGCCCGAGTCCGAGCAGATGATCCTCGACTCCCTGAGCTGGCTGGGGCTCGAGTGGGACGAGGGGCCCGACGTCGGTGGTCCCCACGGGCCCTATCGCCAGAGCGAGCGCGGCGATATCTATGGCGAGTACGCCCGCCAGCTGATCGCCTCCGGCCACGCCTTCAAGTGCTACCGGACCACCGAGGAGCTCGACGAGCTGCGCGAGGCGCGCAAGGCGGCCGGCATGCACCTGGCCCTGAAGCCCGCCGACCTGGCGCTGCCCGCCGAGGAGCAGGCCCGTCGCGAGCGGGAGGGCTGGCCCTACGTGGTACGCATGACCGTGCCGGCCAGCGGTACCTGCGTGGTCGAGGACATGCTGCGCGGGGTGATCGAGGTGGACTGGGCCCAGGTGGATGCCCAGGTGCTGCTCAAGTCCGACGGCATGCCGACCTATCACCTGGCCAATGTGGTCGACGATCACCTGATGGGCATCACCCACGTGCTGCGCGGCGAGGAATGGATCAACTCGGCGCCCAAGCATCAGCTGCTCTACGAGTACTTCGGCTGGCAGATGCCCGTGCTCTGCCACATGCCGCTGCTGCGCAACCCCGACAAGTCGAAGCTCTCCAAGCGCAAGAACCCGACCTCCATCAACTACTACCGGCGCATGGGCTTCCTGCCCCAGGCCGTGACCAACTATCTCGGCCGCATGGGCTGGTCGATGCCCGACGAGCGCGAGAAGTTCAGCCTCGACGAGATGATGGCCCACTTCGATATCCAGCGGGTCTCGCTGGGCGGGCCGGTGTTCGACCTCGACAAGCTGACCTGGCTCAACGGCGTCTACATCCGCGAGGACCTCGACGATGCGGCGCTGCTCAAGGCGCTGATGGAGTGGGCCTTCAACGAGGAGTACGTCGGTCAGATCCTGCCCCAGGTGCGCCCCCGGGTGGAGACGCTTTCCCAGGTGATGCCGCTGGCCGGCCACTTCTTCTCCGGCCTGCCGGCCATCACGGAGGAGGACTTCGATGCGGTGAAGCTGTCCCGCGAGGAGCTGCTGAAGCTGCTGCAGTTCCTGGTCTGGCGCTTCGAGCTCGTGCCGGCCTGGCACAAGGAGGCCCTGCTCGGCGAGGTCAAGGCGCTGGCCGCCCACTTCGAGCTGAAGATGAAGGCCTTCCTGGCACCGGTGTTCATCGCCGTGACGGGCTCCTCTTCGAGCACCTCGGTGATGGACGCCATGGCGATCCTGGGCTCCGATGTCACCCGGGCACGGCTGCGCCACGCCATCGAGGTGCTGGGCGGCGTCTCCAAGAAGCAGGCCAAGCGCTTCGAGAAGGAATTTCGCGAGCTCGCGTGATTTCCTGTTGACGAAGGCGGGGCTTATCAGTAACATACGCCCCGTCTTCGAGAGAACGGGGCCTTAGCTCAGCTGGGAGAGCGCGACACTGGCAGTGTCGAGGTCAGCGGTTCGATCCCGCTAGGCTCCACCATCGCTCCGATGGTAGTCGTCTCTTCGCAAGACGTTGCGTCCCATTCGTCTAGTGGTCCAGGACACCGCCCTTTCACGGCGGTAACAGGGGTTCGAACCCCCTATGGGACGCCACTTCCAATTCTTTCCCCTCATACTTTCTTCTGACCAGCCGGCCCTCAAGCCAGCCTGGCCGTTTTCGCCTCGTTGTTCCCTCCGGTGGCCTGCCGGCGGCGAATCGTGCCAACTTTGACGTGAATTTTCCTTGACTTGTCCACGTGTGCTGCTTAGTGCGGCGGGGCTGTGCATAGTCGCGGCGCCCAGCCCCCTGGTTGCCGACTTTCTTATATAACCCTTTTATTTCAATGACTTACGATAGGTTAAAAAATAACCAATCTAAGGCGGTGCCGCTATTCATGGCGGTTCAGAGGCCTTTTCGAGAGGTTGTGAACAGGGTTATCCACAGAATGTGTGGAAAACGGGCGACGCCCCCGGCGTGGGCGTGTCGCGGGGTAAGTCAACCTGAAATGATGAGAATTCTAGTTCTCTGGTATCGGGGCGACGGATGGTCCGCCGGACCGTCCGGCGAGCCACGCATACCGAGGGGTGTCGCTGCCGGTGTCGAGGGCGAGGGGCGTGCGCCCCTCTCGCGGGACGACTCGCGAGGCGCTGGCTCTCGAGGCGCTTGCTCCAGGGGTGCCGGCTATCGTGGCGCTGGGCCGTGCCGTGGGTGTCCGTTTCCGCCTCGAGCGCTGAGCGCCCGTCACGGGCGTTTCGGCGGGCATGAAAAAGGCCGCCCCTCGGGGCGGCCCTTGCGGTACCGGCGGTCGCGCTCTCGGCTCAGCTGGCCGGATAGTCGCGCTGGTCGTGGCCGGTGTAGAGCTGGCGCGGGCGACCGATCTTGTAGCTGTCGCTGAGCATCTCGTGCCAGTGGGAGATCCAGCCGATGGTGCGGGAGACGGCGAAGATCACGGTGAACATGTTCTTCGGAATGCCCATGGCCTTGAGGATGATGCCGGAGTAGAAGTCGACGTTCGGGTAGAGCTTGCGCTCGATGAAGTACTCGTCTTCCAGGGCGATCTGCTCCAGGCGCTTGGCGATCTTCAGCTGCGGGTCGTCGGCGAGGCCCAGCTCGGCCAGCACCTCGTCGCAGGTCTCCTTCATCACCTTGGCGCGCGGGTCGAAGTTGCGGTAGACGCGGTGACCGAAGCCCATCAGCTTGAAGGGGTCATCCTTGTCCTTCGCCTTGTCGATGAAGCGCTGGATGTTTTCCTCGGAGTCGTCACCGATCTCGTCGAGCATGTTCAGCACCGCCTCGTTGGCGCCGCCGTGCGCCGGGCCCCAGAGCGCGGCGATGCCGGCGCTGATGCAGGCGAAGGGGTTCGCGCCGGTGGAGCCGGCCAGGCGCACCGTGGAGGTGGAGGCGTTCTGCTCGTGGTCGGCATGGAGCATGAAGATGCGGTCCATGGCCTTGGCGTAGACCGGATTGATCTGGTAGTCCTCGCACGGGTTGCTGAACATCATGTAGAGGAAGTTCTCTGCATAGTTCAGGTCGTTGCGGGGATAGTTGAACGGCTGGCCGACGTTGTACTTGTGAGACATCGCCGCCAGGGTCGGCATCTTGGCGATCAGTCGCACGGCGCTGATCTCGCGGTCTTCCTGCTTGGTGATGTCCAGGTGGTCGTGATAGAAGGCGGCCAGGCCACCGACCACACCACACAGGATCGACATCGGGTGGGCGTCGCGGCGGAAGCCCTTGAAGAAGTTGTTGATCTGGTCGTGGACCATGGTGTGGTTGGTCACGCGCGACTTGAAGTCTTCGTACTGCGCGTCGTTCGGCAGCTCGCCGAACAGCAGCAGATAGCAGGTCTCGACGAAGTTGGAGTGCTTGGCCAGCTGGTCGATCGGATAGCCGCGGTGCAGCAGTACGCCCTTGCCGCCATCGATGTAGGTGATCGCCGACTGGCAGGAAGAGGTGGCCATGAAACCGGGGTCATAGGTGAAGAGGCCTTGGGCGCCGAGGCCGCGGACGTCGATGACGTCGGGGCCCAGGGAGCCGGAGTAGATCGGCAGGTCAATCGGATTCTCCAGGCCGTCTACCGTCAATGTCGCTTTCCTGTCAGCCATAACTGGCCTCCTCTCGAGTTCATGGGGACGTTTTTGCTTTGTTTCGCTGCAGGTGCCGGCGAAAAGGTTCGCCCACTATAGAAGCGTCTTCGAGATTGTCAATTCCACCATTGGGCGCCGATGGCTGTACAATGCGCAGTGTTTTGGTATGGTCTTGTATAATAAATGGTGCCTTGCACCATCGCCGAGCGCGAGGGGGTCAGGCGATGCCTCGGGCCCGGGGTCACCCCGCGCCAAGGCCGATAACTCGGCCTTCCACCATGGTCGACCCGGTCCTGGGTTCATTTGTCATGAAGGGGTGATGACCCTATAATCTCAGCGCGCGACTGGCAGGAGTCGGTGGTCGTGTCCAACTCGGCCACGATCGTGTCCCTTCCCGTAACCACCGCCCGCTCGGGCCTTGTCGGACGAAGAAGAGCGGGCCAAGAGAGTGTGTAGAGCCGTGAATAGCAAACGACCCGTAAATCTGGATCTGTCCACGATACAGTTCCCCCTTCCCGCCCTGACGTCGATCGCCCACCGCATCACCGGCGTCATCCTCTTCATCGGCCTGATCTTCGCCTTCTGGGCGCTGGATGCATCACTGTCCTCACCGGCTGGCTTCGCGGCCGTGAGCGATGCCCTGGCCCACAACTTCCTGGCCAAGCTGGTCGCCTGGGGCCTGCTTTCCGCCCTGGCCTTCCACTTCGTGGCCGGCATCAAGCACCTGCTGATGGACATGGATATCGGCGTGACCCTGGAGGGTGGCGTCAAGAAGGCACAGATCACCGTGGTGGTGAGTGCGGTCCTGATCATTCTGGCTGGAGTCTGGGTATGGTAACCAACATTACGAACTTCGGGCGCAGCGGCCTCTCCGACTGGCTGTTGCAGCGCGTCTCTGCCGTCATCCTGGCGCTCTACTCTCTCTTTATCGTCGGTTTCCTGCTGTTCAGCCCGGGCCTCGACTATGCGGCCTGGAGCGGGCTCTTCGCCCAGACCTGGATGCGCATCTTCTCGCTGCTGGCCTTCATCTCGCTGGCCGCCCACGCCTGGGTCGGGCTGTGGACCGTGACCACCGACTATCTCAAGCCGACCGGTATTCGCATCGGTGCGCAGCTCATCATCATCCTGGCCATCTTCGTGTTCCTGGTCTGGGGCATCACCGTTCTGTGGGGAGCCTGATTCATGTCCAACATGCGTAGCCTGTCTTTCGACGCCATCATCATCGGCGGCGGCGGCGCCGGCCTGAGGGCCGCCCTGGAGCTGGCCAAGTCCGGCAAGAAGACCGCCGTGCTGTCCAAGGTCTTCCCGACCCGCTCGCACACCGTCTCCGCCCAGGGCGGCATCACCTGCGCCATCGCCTCCGCCGACCCGAACGACGACTGGCGCTGGCACATGTACGACACCGTCAAGGGCGGCGACTACATCGCCGACCAGGACGCCTCCGAGTACATGTGCTCCGAGGGCCCGAAGGCGGTCTTCGAGCTCGAGCACATGGGCCTGCCGTTCTCCCGCTTCGACAATGGCCGCATCTACCAGCGCCCGTTCGGCGGCCAGTCCAAGGACTTCGGCAAGGGTGGTCAGGCGGCCCGTACCTGCGCCGCGGCCGACCGTACCGGCCACGCCCTGCTGCACACGCTCTACCAGAACAACCTGAAGAACAACACCACCTTCCTCAACGAGTGGTACGCCGTCGATCTGGTCAAGAACGCCAACGGCGACGTGGTGGGCTGCATCGCCATGGACATCGAGACCGGCGAAGTGGTGCACGTGAAGTCCAAGGCCACCGTGCTCGCCACCGGCGGTTCCGGCCGTATCTTCGCCTCCACCACCAATGCCCTGATCAACACCGGTGACGGCATCGGCATGGCGCTGCGCGCCGGCTTCCCGATGCAGGACATGGAGATGTGGCAGTTCCACCCGACCGGCATCTACGGTGCGGGCACCCTGGTGACCGAGGGCTGCCGCGGCGAGGGCGGCTACCTGGTCAACAAGGACGGCGAGCGCTTCATGGAGCGCTACGCGCCCAACGCCAAGGACCTGGCCGGCCGCGACGTGGTCGCGCGCTCCATGGTCATGGAGATCCTCGAGGGCCGCGGCTGCGGCGAGAAGGGCGACCACGTCTACCTCAAGCTGGATCACCTCGGCGAGGAGGTCCTCGGCAAGCGCCTGCCCGGCATCGTCGAGCTCTCCAAGACCTTCGCCCACGTCGATCCGGCCAAGGAGCCGATCCCGGTGGTGCCGACCTGCCACTACATGATGGGCGGGATCCCGACCAACGTGCACGGCCAGGCGATCATGCAGGACGCCGACGGCAACGACCAGATCGTCAACGGCCTCTATGCCTGCGGCGAGGCGGCCTGCGTGTCGGTCCACGGCGCCAACCGCCTGGGCGGCAACTCGCTGCTCGACCTGGTGGTCTTCGGTCGCGCGGCCGGCATGTACATTGAGGGCGCGCTCAACGAGGGCATCGAGTACCTCGAGGCCTCCGAGTCCGACGTCGAGTCGGCGATGAAGCGCATCACCCGCTGGAACGAGTCCGAGGACGGCGAGACCGTGCCCGACCTCAAGCGCGAGCTGCAGGACATTATGCAGACCTCCTTCGGCGTGTTCCGCGAGGAGAAGAACATGGTCGAGGGCGTCAAGCGCCTGGAAGAGCTGCGGACGCGCATCGAGAACGCCTACCTGCCGGACAAGTCCAGCACCTTCAACACCGCGCGCGTCGAGGCGCTGGAGCTGGACAACCTGATGGAAGTGGCCGAGGCCACCGCCATCGCGGCCCTGGAGCGCAAGGAGAGTCGTGGCGCCCACTCCCGCTACGACTACCCGGATCGCGACGACGTCAACTGGCTGAAGCACTCGCTCTACTTCCCGGCCGATAAGCGCCTGGGCAAGCGCGACGTCAACTTCGCGCCCAAGACCGTCGAGATGTTCGAGCCGAAAGTCCGCACCTACTAAGGGGGAGTCACGATGTCCAAGCTTCAGGTATCCCTGTACCGCTACAACCCGGAAACCGACTCCGCGCCCTATATGCAGGAGTTCCAGGTCGACACCCAGGGTCGCGACCTGATGGTGCTCGACGTCCTGCACCTGGCCAAGGAGCAGGACAACGGCCTGGCCTACCGTCGCAGCTGCCGCGAGGGCGTGTGCGGCTCCGACGGCATGAACATGAACGGCAAGAACGGCCTGGCCTGCATCACCCCGCTCTCCGAGGTGGTCAAGGGCAACAAGCTGACCCTGCGCCCGCTGCCGGGCCTGCCGGTCATCCGCGACCTGGTGGTCGACATGGGGCTGTTCTACAAGCAGTACGAGCGCATCCAGCCGTACCTGCAGAACGACGAGCCGGCGCCGGCCATCGAGCGCCTGCAGTCGCCGGAAGAGCGCGACAAGCTCGACGGCCTCTACGAGTGCATCCTGTGCGCCTGCTGCTCGACCTCCTGCCCGTCCTTCTGGTGGAACCCGGACAAGTTCGTCGGCCCGGCCGGCCTGCTGCAGGCCTATCGCTTCCTCGCCGACTCGCGTGACGACGCGACCCGCGAGCGCCTGGCCGAGCTGGAGGATCCGTTCTCCGTGTTCCGCTGCCGCGGGATCATGAACTGCGTCGCGGTCTGCCCGAAGGGGCTGAACCCGACCCGCGCGATCGGCAAGATTCGCGAGATGCTGCTGGCCGATGCCACTTAAATCGTGGCTTCCAGCTTGTTATCATGTGCATCGCTCTCGGGCTGCGGCAAGCTGCCGCAGCCGAGTCCGGTGCGGAGCGTGATGTAAAGAGCCGGTGCCCTGGGCACCGGCTCTTGACCATGGAATTCATGATGCTCTTCCTCCGGCAGGGCATCAGCGATGTCGATGCGCTCGAGTCGTGTCGACGCCGATACCACCCCATCAGTGCAGGGTGACCAAGAGATGCAACAAGGCATAATGGAGTTGATGTGGCGCTCCTCCCACGTGAGTGGCGGCAATGCCCACTATGTGGAAGCGCTCTACGAGCAGTACCTCGATGACCCTTCCGCCGTTCCCGACGAATGGCGCCAGTACTTCGACCAGCTGCCGCGGCCCGAGGGCGGGGCCAGCCAGGATGTTCCTCTCACCCCGGTTCGCGACCAGTTCTACCAGCTGGGCCAGCAGCGTCGTACGGCACACGTCGCCGCCGAGAGCGGGGAGAACAAGAAGCAGGTCAAGGTACTCCAGCTGATCAACGCCTACCGCTTCCGCGGGCACCAGAAGGCCGACATCGACCCCCTCGGCCTGCGCAGTCCCACCCCGGTTCCCGACCTCGATCTCTCCTTCCACCAGCTCTCCAAGGCGGACCTGGACACCGAGTTCCAGACCGGCTCCTTCTTCATGGGGCTGGACAAGGCGCCGCTGAAGGAGATCGTCGGTGCGCTGGAGCAGACCTACTGCCGCTCCATCGGCTGCGAGGTCATGCACATCGTCGATACCGAGGAGAAGCGCTGGCTGCAGCAGCGCTTCGAGTCGGTGCGCAGCGCCCCGAACTTCAGCCCCGACGTGCGCAAGCACGTGCTCGAGCGGCTGACCGCCGCCGAGGGCCTGGAGAGTTACCTGGCCTCCAAGTACCCGGGCACCAAGCGCTTCGGCCTCGAGGGCGGCGAGTCCTTCATTCCGATGATGGACGAGCTGATCCAGCGCGCCGGCAGCTACGGCACCAAGGAAGTGGTCATCGGCATGGCCCACCGCGGGCGTCTCAACATGCTGGTCAACATCCTGGGCAAGAACCCCTCCGAGCTGATCGACGAGTTCGACGGCAAGAAGGTGGTCGAGCGCGGCTCCGGTGACGTCAAGTACCACCAGGGCTTCAGCTCGAATGTCATGACCCCGGGCGGCGAGGTCCACCTGGCGCTGTCGTTCAACCCCTCCCACCTGGAGATCGTCGCGCCGGTGGTCGAGGGCTCGGTGCGGGCCCGCCAGGATCGCCGCAACGACCCGGTCGGCGACAAGGTGCTGCCGATCAACGTCCACGGCGACGCGGCCTTCGCCGGCCAGGGCGTGGTCATGGAGACCTTCCAGATGTCGCAGACCCGTGCCTACCGGACCGGCGGCACGGTGCACATCGTGATCAACAACCAGGTGGGCTTCACCACCTCGCACCCGCAGGACTCGCGTTCCACCGAGTACTGCACCGACATCGCCAAGATGGTTCAGGCGCCGATCTTCCACGTCAACGGCGACGACCCGGATGCCGTGCTGCATGCCACCCAGGTGGCGCTGGATTACCGCCAGCAGTTCAAGAAGGACGTGGTCATCGACCTGGTCTGCTATCGCCGCCGCGGCCACAACGAGGCCGACGAGCCGTCCGGCACCCAGCCGATGATGTACAGCAAGATCAAGGACCATCCGTCCTCGCGGACCCGCTATGTCGAGCGCCTGGTCAAGGAGGGGCTGCTCTCCGACGACGACGCCAAGGCGATGATGGAGAAGTACCGCGACGATCTGCTGGCCGGCAACCACGTGGCCAACGCCCTGGTGCAGAAGCCCAACAAGTCGCTGTTCGTCGACTGGACGCCCTACCTGGGCCACGAGTGGAGCGGCTACGCCGACACTCGGGTCGAGATGAAGCGCCTGCAGCGCCTCGCCGGCAAGATGTGCGAGATCCCCGACGGCGTGACCGTGCAGCGCCAGGTGGCCAAGATCTACGAGGACCGCCGCAAGATGCAGGCCGGCGGCATGGCCATCAACTGGGGCTTCGCCGAGACGCTGGCCTACGCCACCCTGCTCGACGAGGGCCACCCGGTGCGCCTCACCGGCCAGGACGTGGGTCGCGGCACCTTCTCCCACCGCCACGCGGTGGTGCACAACCAGAAGGACGGCAGCGTTCACGTGCCGCTGCAGCACATGGCCGACGGCCAGCCGAGCTTCACCATCCACGACTCTTTCCTGTCGGAAGAGGCCGTGCTGGCCTTCGAGTACGGCTACGCGACCACCGCGCCCAACGATCTGGTGATCTGGGAAGCCCAGTTCGGCGACTTCTTCAACGGTGCCCAGGTGGTGGTGGACCAGTTCATCTCCTCCGGCGAGACCAAGTGGGAGCGTCTGTGCGGGCTGACCATGCTGCTGCCCCACGGCTACGAGGGCCAGGGCCCCGAGCACTCCTCGGCCCGCCTGGAGCGCTTCCTGCAGCTGTGCGCCGAGCACAACATGCAGGTCTGCGTGCCGACCACCCCGGCGCAGATCTTCCACCTGCTGCGCCGCCAGGTGATCCGTCCGCTGCGCAAGCCGCTGGTGGTGATGTCGCCCAAGAGCCTGCTGCGCCACAAGTCGGCGACCTCGAGCCTCGACGAGCTGGCCCAGGGCAGCTTCCAGATGGTGCTGCCCGACCAGGGCAACCTCGAGGCCCAGAAGGTCGAGCGCATCATCCTGTGTGCCGGCAAGGTCTACTACGACCTGGCCAACTGGCGCGACGAGAATGCCCGTGACGACGTGGCCATCCTGCGCGTCGAGCAGCTCTACCCCTTCCCCAAGGAGGAGCTCCTCGCCGCGATCCAGGACTACACCAACGTCACCGACGTGGTCTGGTGCCAGGAAGAGCCGCTCAACCAGGGCGCCTGGTACTCGAGCCAGCACCACATGCGGGCCGTGGCCGACCTGCTGCGCGATGGCCTGGGCGGCAAGCTCAAGTTCGCCGGTCGCCCGGCATCGGCGGCTCCCGCGGCGGGCTACATGTCCGTGCATACCGAACAGCAGCGCCAGCTGGTGGAAGACGCCTTCAACCTGTAAGGCGTCCCACCGGGACGAGAGAGAACACACAAGGGATACGACATGGCTACCGATATCAAGGCACCCACCTTTCCGGAATCCGTTGCCGAAGGCAGCGTGGCCGCCTGGCACAAGAAGCCCGGCGACAGCGTCGAGCGTGACGAGCTGATCGTCGAGATCGAGACCGACAAGGTGGTGCTCGAGGTCGTGGCACCCGAGGCCGGCACCCTCGCCGAGGTGCTGGCGGAAGAGGGCGATACCGTGGCGTCCGAGCAGCTGCTGGGTCGCCTCGGTGCGGGCGAGGCCAAGGGCGAGGCGCCGGCCGACCAGCAGGAGGCGCCGAAGGGCGAGGCCAAGGCCGAGGCACCGGCCGCCGGTGGCAAGACCCACGAGGTCAAGGCCCCGACCTTCCCCGAGTCCATCCAGGAAGGCACCGTCGCCAGCTGGGCCAAGCAGGTCGGCGAATCGGTCAAGCGCGACGAGGTGCTGGCCGAGATCGAGACCGACAAGGTGGTCCTCGAGGTCGTCGCCCCGGCCGACGGCGCGCTGACCGAGATCCAGGCCGAGGAGGGCAGCCAGGTGACCTCCGAGCAGGTGCTGGCCACCTTCACCGAGGGCGCCGGCGGCGGCGCCGCACCGGCCACCAAGGGTGAGGAGAAGCCGGCGGCCTCCGCCGATGATGGCGCCAGCGACGAGAAGGTCGGCGGCAAGATCCTCGCGCCGGCCGCCCGCAAGCTGGTCGCCGAGCACGACCTCGACGTGGCGAAGATCGAGGGCACCGGCAAGGGTGGCCGGATCCTCAAGGAGGACGTGCAGAAGGCCGTGAAGGATGGCAGCGCCAAGAAGGCGGCCAAGTCGGCCGGTGGCGCCCAGGCCGCCGCCGCGGCGGCCCCGGTCGTCGAGGGCGAGCGTCCCGAGAAGCGCGTGCCGATGAGCCGCCTGCGCCAGACCATCGCCAAGCGCCTGGTCGAGGCCCAGCAGACCGCCGCCATGCTCACCACCTACAACGAGGTGGACATGAGCGCGGTGATGGAGCTGCGTGCCCAGTACAAGGAGACCTTCCAGAAGGCGCACGACGTCAAGCTCGGCTTCATGGGCTTCTTCGTCAAGGCCGCCTCCGAGGCCCTCAAGCGCTTCCCGGACGTCAACGCCTCCATCGACGGCACCGACATCGTCTACCACGGCTACCAGGACATCGGCGTGGCGGTCTCCACCGATCGCGGCCTGGTCGTGCCGGTGCTGCGCGACACCGACAGCATGAAGCTCGCCGACGTCGAGAAGGGCATCGTCGACTTCGGCAAGCGGGCCCGTGACGGCAAGCTCGGCATCGACGAGATGCAGGGCGGCACCTTCACCATCACCAACGGCGGCACCTTCGGCTCGCTGATGTCGACGCCGATCCTCAACCCGCCGCAGACCGCGATCCTGGGCATGCACAAGATCCAGGAGCGTCCGATGGCCGTGAACGGCAAGGTCGAGATCCGCCCGATGATGTACCTGGCCGTCTCCTACGACCACCGCATGATCGACGGCAAGGACGCGGTCCGCTTCCTGGTGACCATCAAGGAACTGCTCGAAGACCCGGCACGCCTGCTGCTCGACATCTGATTCGCGAAGCCGGCAACGTCTTCCAGCAACAAGCCACAAAGGAGCCAACATGGCTGACAAGTTTGATGTGATCGTGATCGGCGCGGGCCCCGGCGGCTACGTGGCCGCCATCCGTGCCGCCCAGATGGGCCTGAAGACCGCCTGCGTCGAGAAGTGGATCGGCAAGGAAGGCAAGGTCGTGCACGGCGGCACCTGCCTCAACGTGGGCTGCATCCCGTCCAAGGCGCTGCTCGAGGCCTCCCACAAGTTCGTCGAGGCCAAGCACGACTTCGACGACATGGGCATCGAGGCCGGTGACGTCACCATGGACGTCAAGAAGATGATGGCCCGCAAGGACAAGATCGTGAAGAACCTGACCGGCGGCATCTCCGGTCTGTTCAAGGCCAACGGCGTGACCGCCATCGAGGGCACCGGCAAGGTCACCTCCGCCAAGCAGGTCGAGGTCACCGATCACGACGGCAACGCCACCACCTATGACGCCGACAGCATCGTCGTGGCGGCCGGCTCCGTGCCGGTGGAGATCCCGCCGACTCCGCTGAAGGACGGCCTGGTGGTCGATTCCACCGGCGCCTTGGAATTCCAGGAGACCCCGAAGCGTCTGGGCGTGATCGGCGCCGGCGTGATCGGCCTGGAGCTCGGCAGCGTCTGGAACCGCCTGGGCTCCGAGGTCACCGTGCTCGAGGCCATGGACAGCTTCCTGCCGATGGTCGACGGCGCCGTGGCCAAGGAGACCCAGAAGCTGCTCAAGAAGCAGGGCCTGGACATCAAGCTGGGCGCGCGAGTGACCGGCTCCGAGGTCAAGGGTGAGGAAGTCGTCGTCAAGTACACCGACGCCGATGGCGACCAGGAGATCACCTTCGACAAGCTGATCGTCTGCGTCGGCCGCAAGCCCTACACCCAGGGCGTGATCGCCGACGGCGTGGGCGTGGACACCGACGAGCGCGGCTTCATCCACGTCGACGACCAGTGCCGCACCAGCGTGCCGGGCGTCTACGCCATCGGCGACTGCGTGCGTGGCCCGATGCTCGCGCACAAGGCCTCCGAAGAGGGCATCATGGTCGCCGACATCATCGCCGGCCATAAGGCCGAGATGAACTACGACGCCATCCCCAACGTCATCTACACCTTCCCCGAGGTGGCCTGGGTCGGCATGACCGAGCAGGACGCCAAGGCGGCCGGCATCGAGGTCAAGGTCGGCGCCTTCCCGTTCGCGGCCAGCGGCCGGGCCATGGCCAACAACGCCACCGAAGGCATGGCGCGCATCATCGCCGACGCCGAGACGGATCGCGTGCTGGGCGTGCACATCGTCGGCCAGCATGCCGGCGAGATGATCGCCCAGGGCGTCATCGCGCTCGAGTTCGGCTCCAGCGCCGAGGACCTGGCGCTGACCTGCTACGCGCACCCGACCATGTCGGAAGCGGTGCACGAGGCGGCACTCGCCGTCGAGGGCCACGCCATCCACATGGCCAACCGCAGGAAGAAGAAGTAAAGACAACAAGCGCCACCGCCAGGTGGCGCATCGCTTCCGACCATGTATCGGAGGCGAACGGTGGTGACACCTGCCCGCCCCCTCGAGGAGGCGGGCCATGTCACCGTTCGAGTCACATGCAACCAATGGCATGAATCGATGAACCTTCACGAGTATCAGAGCAAGCAGCTGTTTGCCGATTACGGCCTGCCGGTGTCCAAGGGCTTCGCCGTCGACACCCCCGAGGAGGCCGCCGAGGCCTGCAAGAAGATCGGTGGCGACATGTGGGTGGTCAAGGCCCAGGTCCACGCCGGCGGCCGCGGCAAGGCCGGTGGCGTCAAGCTGATCAAGGATCCGGAGGAGGCCAAGACCTTCGCCGAGTCCTGGCTGGGCAAGAACCTGGTGACCTTCCAGACCGACGAGAAGGGCCAGCCGGTCACCAAGATCCTGGTCGAGACCTGCACCGACATTGCCAACGAGCTCTATCTCGGCGCCGTGGTCGATCGCGGCACCCAGCGCGTGGTCTTCATGGCCTCCACCGAAGGCGGCGTGGAGATCGAGAAGGTCGCAGAAGAGACCCCCGAGAAGATCCTCAAGGCCGAGATCGACCCGCTGGTCGGCGCGCAGCCCTACCAGGCGCGTGAGCTGGCCTTCGCCCTGGGCCTCGAAGGCGCCCAGGTGAAGCAGTTCACCAAGATCTTCCTGGGCCTGTCCAAGCTGTTCCACGACAAGGACCTGGCGCTGCTCGAGATCAACCCGCTGGTGGTGACAGACGAGGGCAACCTGCACTGCCTGGACGCCAAGATCGGCCTGGACGGCAACGCCCTGTACCGTCACCCGGACCTGCAGGCCATGCGCGACCCGTCCCAGGAAGACGCGCGCGAGGCCGAGGCCGCGGCCTGGGACCTCAACTACGTGGCCCTGGACGGCAACATCGGCTGCATGGTCAACGGCGCCGGCCTGGCGATGGGCACCATGGACATCGTCAACCTGAACGGCGGCAGCCCGGCCAACTTCCTCGACGTGGGCGGCGGCGCCACCAAGGAGCGCGTGGCGGAAGCGTTCAAGATCATCCTGTCCGACGACAACGTCAAGGCCGTGCTGGTCAACATCTTCGGCGGCATCGTGCGTTGCGACATGATCGCCGAGGGCATCATCGGTGCCGTCGAGCAGGTCGGTGTCAACGTGCCGGTCGTGGTGCGTCTGGAAGGTAACAACGCCGAGCTGGGTGCCGAGAAACTGGCCTCCAGCGGTCTGAACATCATCGCTGCTACCAGCCTGACCGATGCGGCTCAGCAGGTCGTCAAGGCAGCGGAGGGCAAGTAATGAGCATCCTGATCGACAAGAACACCAAGGTCATCTGCCAGGGCTTCACCGGCGGCCAGGGGACCTTCCATTCCGAGCAGGCGATCGCCTACGGCACCCAGATGGTCGGCGGCGTGACCCCGGGCAAGGGCGGCCAGGAGCACCTGGGCCTGCCGGTGTTCAACACCGTCAAGGAAGCCGTCGAGCAGACCGGCGCCGAGGCCAGCGTGATCTACGTGCCGGCCCCGTTCTGCAAGGATTCCATCCTGGAAGCCGCCAATGCCGGCATCAAGCTGATCGTCTGCATCACCGAGGGCATCCCGACCCTGGACATGCTCGACGTCAAGGTGAAGTGCGACGAGCTGGGCGTGCGCCTGATCGGCCCGAACTGCCCCGGCGTGATCACCCCGGGCGAGTGCAAGATCGGCATCATGCCGGGTCACATCCACAAGCCGGGCAAGGTCGGCATCGTGTCGCGCTCCGGCACCCTGACCTATGAAGCCGTCAAGCAGACCACCGACCACGGCTTCGGCCAGTCCACCTGCGTGGGCATCGGCGGCGACCCGATCCCGGGCTCCAACTTCATCGACATCCTCGAGATGTTCGAGAAGGACCCGGCGACCGAGGCAATCGTGATGATCGGCGAGATCGGCGGCACCGCCGAGGAAGAGGCCGCGGCCTACATCAAGGAGAACGTCTCCAAGCCGGTCGTCTCCTACATCGCCGGCGTGACCGCCCCTCCGGGCAAGCGCATGGGCCATGCCGGGGCGATCATCGCCGGCGGCAAGGGCACCGCGGACGAGAAGTTCGGCGCCCTCGAGGCGGCGGGCGTCAAGACCGTGCGCTCCCTGGCCGAGATCGGCGATGCCCTGAAGGAAGCCACCGGCTGGTAAGCCGCTGCCTTCGGGACGCGACGCGAAAAGGGCACCCCTCGGGGTGCCCTTTTTCGTGTCCGTCTGCCGGGTTCGTCAGCGACGGTCGTCACTGGGCCAGGACGGCGAGGGCGGCGCCTAGCCGGCCACCTCTTCCACGCTGGTGTTGCCCAGGCCGAGCACCTGAAACTCGAGGGCCTGGCCCGATCCGGTCTCGGCGCTCATCTCGGCCGGCAGCTCGTCGTCGCCGTAGGCCTTGAAGCTGAAGCGCCAGCCCTCGCCTGGGGCCAGGGTGTTGGCGTTGTTGTCCTGCACCCGCGTGCCGCCGTCGCCTTCGCTGGGGATGCCGTTCCACAGGGTGTCGAGATCGGCAGGCAGATCGAAGCCAAGCTCAGGGTCGACGATGTCGTCATCGGAGACGTTCTCGACGAAGACCTCCGCCACGTAGCCCGAGGACCACTGGCTGGTGACGTTGCCGGTCACCAGCAGCTCGGCGTCGTCCTCCAGGATGGCGGGCCTGACGCCGTCGCCGCCGAGGATCTCGCCGGGCTCTGGCGCGTCGATGGACTCGCCGCGGAACAGGTTCCCCGACGCCGTGTGCAGGGTGGTGCCATCGCCGAAGACCGCGAATTCCACGTCGGTGAGGGTGTCCTCGCTGCCCTTGCCGGTGATGATCACGCCGTCGTGGGACATCGCGAGCTCATGCTCGTCGAGGCTGCCGGTGTAGCGCGCGGTGTCGACGCCCTCGCCGCCGTCCAGCCGATCGTCGCCGTCGTACCAGTCGTCGCCCGGCCCGCCCTGGAGCAGGTCGTTGCCGCTGCCGCCCTGGAGGTGGTCATGGCCCAGGCCGCCGTTCAGGTAGACGCCGTCGTCCGAGCCCTGTACCTCGTCCGAGCGCCGGGTGCCGATCAGGTAGTCGAAGAGGACCTCGTTGGCGTCGGGGTCGGTGGGGGCGCCGAAGCTCTCGCCGTCCTCGTTGACGTACAGCGCCGGCGACAGCTCGTCCGCCTCCGGATCGCGGATCGACTGCAGCACGTGCACGCTGTTGTCGTGATCCCGGCCGCCGTGGAAGTTGACGTCGCGGTCGGTCGAGGCGATCTCGACCTCGTTGCCGACCGAGGAGCGCCAGGAGGCGAACACCAGGCCGTGGCGCATGCCGCTGTCCTCGAGTCCGGTGAAGGTGCCGTCGTAGCTTTCGTGAAGCTCGAAGGCGTAACCGTTGCCGTTGCCGCCCTTGTTGAGGGCGCCATGGGCCTCCAGCTCCTCGCCGCGGGTGTCCAGGGCACGGGAGAGGCGAAAGGCGGTGGAGGGGCCCTCGATGACCCGAAGGTCGTCGAGCCGGGCGTTGACTGTACCTTCGAGATGCACGGCGTGATAGTCGCTCAGGTCATCCCGGACGTTCTCGAAGCGCGACGGGTCGGCCTCGCCCAGCTCGAAGTTCAGGCTGAAGCCTTCCAGGGTGACGTCATCGACGCTCTCCAGGCGCTCGACCCGCGTCTCTCCGGCCGCGAAATCGAAGCGTACTCCCCGATCAAGCGTGATCTGGTCGCCATCGATATCGGCGACCTTGGCCATGCTGGTACGCAGTTCGGCGTGCTCGACCTTGCGCCAGGAGCTGTCACCGATGTCATCGAAAAAGGCGTCATCGTTGTCCTGCCACAGGCGGAGCGTATCGCCTACGGAAAGGTCAGGATGGTCTTTCAGCGTCAGCCGTCTATCACCGCTGTCGGCATCCGCCGACAGGGTGCCGATATCGGTATTCTCGCTGCCGTCCAGGTGAATCGCCTGGTCGTTGTCCCGCGACAGTGCCTCATCGGTGAAGGTCAGGCGCGTCTCGCCGGATCCCGCACCCACCAGGGAGATGTCGGAACGTTCGATGGTGATCGAGTCGTCGAAGCGAAAGTCACCCGCGGCAAGCCGAAGGGTCGTGCCCGAGTCGGCCTCCCGTACCAGGCTCTCGAGCGCCTCGGCGGAGGTCGAAGTGTCTACCTCTATCGTCGAACTCATTGATTGAATCCTCCTGTCATGAGATGGCGACATTTCGGGATATACATGCCCTGAATCCTCGCGAGATATTTATCGAAATTACGAGTTCTTTCTGTCGTCATTTTGAGACGAATTCCATGGGTTGATATGAGGGTTTGGTGGCGGTTATTTTTCCACTATCTGACGCCATGAAGGCGTCATTTTTAGTGTTGTATAAGAAGAAAATAGCGTCAATCTTGCGGCCGATGAGTGAGGTCGTGGCACGGCATGGGAGAGCCACTGAGGTGTTGAACGGTCGAAGGATGCGTCAGGAGGGTGCCGAGACGCCGCTGGACAGCGCGCGCCAGGCGTGCCGCGGTTCGCTGCTGTGGGTGGCGGGTTTCAGCCTGTGTCTCAACCTGCTGTTGCTGACGCCCGCGCTGTACATGCTGCAGGTGTACGACCGGGTGATCACCTCGGGCAGCGAGGCCACCCTGCTGATGCTGACGCTGCTGGCGGTGTTCCTGTTCGTGGTGATCGGCGGGCTGGAGTGGGTGCGAGCGGGCGTGCTGGTGCGCCTCGCCAACCGCCTCGACGAGCGTGTCGTCGGCCCCCTGCACGCGGCGATGTTCCGCCGCGGACTGCGCCAGGCGGGCGGGCAGGGAGCCGGGCCGCTGGACGATCTCGACAGCCTGCGCCAGGGGCTGGCGGGCGGCGCGCTGCTGGCCTTCTTCGATGTGCTCTGGGTGCCGGTCTATCTGGCCCTGCTGTTCCTGTTCGATCCCTGGTTCGGCGTCTTCGCCACCGTGGCCGGCCTGCTGCTGCTGGCGCTGGTGGTCATCAGCGAGAAGGCCACCCGCGGCTGGCTGGAGGGCGCCGGGCAGGAGATGGCGGCCTCCCGTCAGCGGGCGGCGGAAAACCTGCGCAACGCCGAGGCCCTCGAGGCCATGGGCATGCTGTCGAGCATCGCCGGGCGCTGGCTGTCGCACCATCGCCGCGGGTTGTGGCAGCAGTCGAAGGCCAGCGACCGGGCGGCCATGCTGTCGAGCCTCACCCGGGCGCTGCGGCTGCTGCTGCAGTCGATGATCCTGGGGCTCGGCGCCTGGCTGGTGCTCGAGGAGCGCATCACCGCCGGCATGATGATCGCCGGCTCCATCCTGCTGGGCCGTGTGCTGTCGCCGGTCGATCAGCTGGTCGGCGGCTGGCGCAGCATCGTGGCGGCCCGGGCCGCCTACCGTCGGCTCCAGGCGATCTTCCGCGAGGCGCCGCCGCCCGCGCCTCCCATGTCGCTGCCGGCCCCCCGGGGGCGGCTGACGCTGGAGGGCGTGACCGCCGGGCCGCCGGGCGGACGGCGGCCCATCCTGTCCGGCATCGATCTCGATATCGCCCCGGGGCAGCAGGTCGGCATCATCGGCCCCAGCGCCGCCGGCAAGTCGACCCTGGCGCGCCTGGCGCTTGGCGTATGGCCGGCCCAGGAAGGCTGCGTGCGGCTGGACGGCGCCGATATCGCGCGCTGGGACCGCGGCGTCCTGGGCCCCCACCTCGGCTACCTGCCCCAGGACGTCGAGCTGTTTGCCGGCACCATCGCGGAGAACATCGCCCGCTTCGCCGAGGTCGATGGCGAGCGGGTGATCGCGGCGGCGCGCCGCGCCGGGGTCCACGACATGATCCTGCGGCTGCAAGACGGCTACGACACCTGGCTGGCGCCGGGCGGCGGCCTGCTCTCGGCCGGCCAGCGCCAGCGCATCGGCCTGGCGCGGGCGCTGCATGGCGATCCGGTGCTGGTGGTGCTCGACGAGCCGAATGCCAACCTGGACCACCGCGGCGAACAGGCCCTGGCCGAGGCCATGGAGGCCCTGCGGCAGGATGGCGTGACCCTGCTGGTGATCAGTCATCGCAGCGGCGTGCTGAAGCGGGTCGACCGCTTGCTGGTGCTGGACGACGGGCGGGTGTCGCTGTTCGGCCCCCGGGACCGGGTGCTGGAGCGGATGGCGGCCCGGCGACAGGAACGACGCGAAGCCACCACCCAGGGAGGCGCCCATGCAGCCGACACATGATGATCCCCGGCCACCGGTCGACGACCGGCGGCATCGCCTCGCGGGGCTGGCGCTGGTGCTGGTCTGCGTGCTCGGCTTCGGCGGCTGGGCGGTCTCGGCCGAGCTGGCCGTGTCGGTCATCGCCTCCGGCCGGGTCGAGGTGGCCTCGTTGAAGAAGACGGTGCAGCACCTGGAAGGCGGCATCGTGCGACGCATCGCGGTCGAGGAGGGCGATCGCGTCGAGGAGGGACAGACGCTGCTGGTGCTCGACCCGACCCAGGTCGAGTCGAGGCTGCAGATCGCACGCTCGCAGTTCCTGATCAATCGCGCCGCCGAGACCCGGCTGATGGCCGAGCAGGCCGGCGACGAGCGCCTGACGTTCCCCGATCAGCTCGCCGACGCCGAGTCGCCGCGCATCGCACAGCTCAAGGCGGTCCAGCGCGGGCTCTTCCTCTCGCGGCGCGAGGCCCTCGAGGGGGCGCTGGCGTCGCTGGAGGAGCAGAGCGAGCAGCTGCGCCAGCGCATCGAGGGGCGCGAGGCGATGATTCGGGTCAGCCGCGAGCAGCTTGCCTCGCTGCGCGAGGATGCCGAGGCCTATCGTTCGCTGTTCAAGGACGGGCTGGGCGACAACCGCCGGCTGAGGGAGCTGGAGCGCGAGGTGCTGCAGTATCAGGGTGAGATCGAGCAGCATCGCACCGAGATCGCGCGGCTGAGATCGCAGATCAGCGAGAACGACCTGAAGAAGCGGGTGCGCGTCGAGGAGTTCCGCCAGGAGGTGGGCGAGCGCCTGCGCGAGACCCGGCGCCAGATCGCCGACGCCGAGGAGCGCATGACCGCGCTGCGCGACCAGCGGCGCCGCACCACGGTCGAGGCGCCGGCCGCGGGCACGGTGGTCGGCCTGGCCGTGCATACCCGCGGCGCGGTGATCGAGCCCGGCACCACGCTGCTGGAGATCGTCCCGGGCGGCGGAGATTTCGTGGTCGAGGCCCGGGTCGACGACCGCGACATCGACAGCGTCTATCCCGGCCAGTCGGCGGAGATCCGCTTCAGCGCTTTCAACCGTCGCCGCTCGAGGCTCCTCGATGGCACCGTGCAGCGGGTGTCCGCCGACAGCTTCACCGACGAGCGCAGCGGTCAGCGCTACTACGAGGTGCGGATCCGGGTCAGCGAGGCGGAGCGCCAGTCGATGCCGGATTCGATGCGACTGCAGGCGGGCATGCCCGCCGAGGTGCGGCTGCAGACCGCCAGTCGCACCTTCGCCAGCTACCTGGCCAAGCCGGTGAGCGACATGCTGGCGCGGGCCATGCGGGCCGACTGAGCCCGCCGATCAGGCCGCGCGCGAGTCACGCCCTCGCCGCCGCAGCGCCCGGCCAAGCAGGGCCAGGAAGACCGGCGCCCCGGCGAGCAGGTAGAGGTGGTAGCTGACCAGGCGCCACACCACCACGGCGGCGGCCGCCTGGTCGCGGGCCAGCAGCGGCAGCAGCAGGGCGCCGACGCTGAGCTCGGCGGCACCGGCGCCGCCGGGCAACACGCTGAACTGGCTGGCCGCCATGGCCAGCATCTGCACCACGAAGGTCCAGGCCCAGTCGCCCAGCGTCTCGTCCTGGCCGGCGATGCCGAGCACTGCCAGGTAGAGCAGGCTGTAGCGCAGCAGCCAGTGCAGGCAGCACAGGGCGAAGATCGCCGCCAGTATCCGCGGCGGCAGGCGAAGGGTAGCGATCAGGGTGCGGCGACCGCTCAGCAGCTGGCGGGCGATACGCCGCCGCCGCGTAAGGCCCGGCCAGGCGAGCCAGGGGCGACGCCGCAGCAGCCGGGGCAGCCAGGCCAGTATCGCCCCCAGGCCGACCAGCAGCAGGCCGAGGCCGAGCAGGGCGGCGCCGATCAGCAGGCGATGCGGCCAGTCGACGGCGCCGACCAGGGTCGCGGCCACCAGCAGTGCGAGCATCACGGCGAAGAACAACAGGTCGCAGCACTGGTCGACCAGGTAGATGGCCGTGGCCCGCGCCGGGGGGTAGCCGCGCCGAGCCAGCAGCAGCAGGAAGGTGGCGGCGCCGCCGGTGCCGCCCGGCGTGGCACACAGTGCGAACTTGGCGGCCATCTCGAGGGCCAGGGCGCCACGCTGTCCCAGGCGTCCGGCGCGTCCCGAGAGCAGCAGGCGCCAGCGGAGGGCGTTGAGGTTCCAGCACACCACGGCGATGCCGACCATCAGGGCCAGCAGGGTGGCGGGGAAGTCGCCGAGGGTCGCGAGGGTGCCCCGCCCCCCGAGCCACCCGGTCACCAGGAGGGGGGCGAGCAGCGCCAGGCCCAGCAGGCCGAGGTGGCGCCGTCGCCAGGCGATCGCCCTGGCCGGCCCGCTCATGCCCGTTCGGCACGCGCGACGGCGGCGCCGGCCTCGTCGTCGACCAGACCGGCGTAGTGTCGGCACAGGTCGTCGATGACGGTGTCCCAGTGGAAGTGACGCTCCACGTGGCGTCGCGCGTGGCGGCCCATGGCGGCGGGATCGTTGAGGAAGAGCTCCCGCACGGCGCGGGCCATGTCGTCGGGATCCCCCGGGCGGCAGAGGACCCCGGCCCCGAGCGGCACGTACTCCTTGAGCGCCCCCGCCCGGGCCGCGACCACCGGCACGCCGCAGGCCATCGCCTCCTGGGCCACCAGGCCGAAGGTCTCGCGGGTGCCGGCATGCAGCATGGCGTCGGCGCTGGCGAGCGCCCGGGCCACCTCGGCGGGAGGGCAGTAGCGGGGCACCACGCTGACGTTCCCGGGCGCCCGGCTCGGCATGCCGGGGCCCATCAGCAGCAGGTGGTAGCGAGGTCCCAGGCGGGCCATGGTGGCCATCAGCACGTCGATGCGCTTCTCCGGGGAGTGACGGCCGGCGAAGACCAGCAGGCGCTTCCGGTCGTGCACGCCCAGCGCCTGGCGCAGCGTCGGGTCGCGATGACGGGGGTGAAAGGCCGCCAGGTCGACGCCCAGCGGCTGCACCCGCACCCGCGCCACGCCCCAGTCGGCCAGGCGCTCCGCCATGGCCGTGCAGGGGGCCAGCACGCTGTCGAAGCGGCCGTAGAGCTCGCCCACGTAGCGCTGCAGGCGCCGGCGCACCGCGGCCCCGAAACGATCGCCCATGAGCCGCGGCAGGTCGGAGTGGAAGAAGCCCACCGTGGGCACGCCCAGGGCCTGGCCGGCCTCCACGGCGGCCCAGGCGGTGACGTAGGGGTCGCCGGCCTCGATCAGGTCGGGGCGCATCGCCACCAGGGCCTCGCGCCAGGGACCGCGGCGCAGCGGGAAGCGATAGCCCTGGCCGAGGGGAATCCGCGGGGCGGGGAGGGTATGCACCACGCCCAGGGCACCGCGCTCGGCGCCGGGCACCAGCAGGCTGCCACGCAGGCCCGGTCGGTTGGCCAGCCCCCGCCGCTTGGCCTCGAGGTAGGTGCGCACCCCGCCGCTGGCGGGCGCATGGAACATGGTGACGTCGACGATGTGCAAGGAGCCCTCCTGGCGCTGGCGTGTCCTGCCAGCCTAGGGCCCTCCTGCGACAGTTTTGCGACAGCCCAACGCAGGACGGCGACCCGAGGGTCGCCGTCCTGCGTGTCGCCTGCGGGTCACGCCCGCCGGGAGGGGATCAGACCGCGGGGCGACCCACCAGCGAGCGGGTCTCCTCGCGGGCCTCGGTCAGCGCCACGCGGATCACGTCGCCGAGCTTGAAGCGCTCCTCGCCCTCGATCTGGATGCGGCCGTCCTTGTCGTCGATCGCCACCTTCTTGCGGTCGCTGTGCATCAGCGGGGCCGGGACGAAGGCGGTGGCGCCGTTGGCGGTCAGCCGGACCCGCATGCCGCCGCGGTTGATGGCGATGATCTCGGCCTCGAAGGTCTCGCCGGCCTCGGCCGCGGGCGTCAGGTAGCGCACGTAGAGCCAGTCCTTGACGTCGCGCTCGGCCATGCGGTTGAGCCGGCGGCGCTCGGTGAGCTGCTCGGTCAGCGCCTGGCTGGCCTCGGCCGGGGCCTGCTCGCCCTTGAGCACCCGCTTGATCAGGCGGTGGTTGACCATGTCGCCATACTTGCGGATCGGCGAGGTCCAGGTGGCGTAGGCGGCGAGGCCGAGGCCGAAGTGCGGGCCAGGCTGTGCCGACATGCTGGTGAAGCCCTGGAAGCGGCGCAGGCGGGCGTCGAGCCAGGCGTCGTCGCGGCCCTCGAGCTCGCGCTTGAGCTCGGTGTAGCGGGAGAGCTCGGTGAGCTGCTCATGCTCGACCTGGATGTCCTGCTCGGCCAGGAACTCCTGGGCGGCCTCGGCCTTCTCGGGCTCGAAGGCGCGGTGGACGTTGAAGATGCCGTGGCCGACGTGCTCGGCGAGCAGGTGCGCGCAGCAGGCGTTGGCGGCGATCATCGACTCCTCGATCATGCGGTTGGCGATGCGCCGATGCTCGGTGCGGATGTCCAGCACGTTGCCGGCGTCGTCCAGGTCGAAGACGAAGTCCGGGCGGTCCTTGAAGACCAGGGCGTGGGCCGCGCGCCAGGCGCTGCGCGCCTCGGTCATGGCCTCAAGCGCCTTGAGCTGCTCGCCGATCGCCGCCTCCGGCGCCCAGTCGCCCTGGCCCTCGAGCCAGTCGGAGACCCGGTCGTAGGCCAGCTTGGCGTGGGAACGGGCGGTGGCGGCGAAGAAGCGGTAGTCGCCGAGGCTGCCGTCGGCGCCGATCTCCAGGGTGCAGGCCAGCACCGGGCGGTCCCGGTCCTGCCACAGCGAGCAGAGGTCATCGGCCAGCTGCTCGGGCAGCATGGTGACGTTCTGGCCCGGCAGGTAGACGGTAAAGGCGCGGGTGCGTGCCTCGAGGTCGGCGGCGTGACCCTCCTCCACGTAGGCG
Organism: Halomonas sp. THAF5a; assembly: GCF_009363755.1. Taxonomy (NCBI): domain Bacteria; kingdom Pseudomonadati; phylum Pseudomonadota; class Gammaproteobacteria; order Oceanospirillales; family Halomonadaceae; genus Halomonas; species Halomonas sp. THAF5a. Next base: position 1,024,875 of record NZ_CP045417.1, read on the forward strand.
GTGGGGTCGGCGATGGCCACGGTCAGCGACCAGCCGCCATCCTCGCGGGGCCGGATGCGCAGGGCGTCATCCATGTCCCGGGTCTTCTCGCCGTCGATGGTGAAGAAGGGCTCGGCGGTCAGGTCCTCGCGCTCAAGGCCCTCGTCGCGCAGCGGCCAGTCGTCGCCGGCGTCCGGGCACTCCTGCTCGAGGGCATGACGCGCCAGGGTCACGCGCCACGGCACGGCAGGGTCGTCGGTCTTGGCCACCAGCTCGTCGATCTGGGTGAAGAAGGCGCGATCATCGGGCTTCAAGGGGTGGCGGACCAGGCGGGCCACCACCCAGTCGCCGTCGCCGATGCTCGCCTCGTCGAGGCTGCGCTTGATGCGTGCCTTGAGCGGGGCGTTCATCGACGGATGGTCGGGGATCACCGCCAGGCGACCGTCGCGCTTCTGCACGCGGGCGATGAAGCGCTCCATGCCGGTCTCGATCAGGGTATCGGGCTCGACGGACGTCTTGTCGCCCTCCTCATGGAGGATGGCCTCGACGCGATCGCCGTGCAGCACCTGCTTCATGGCGGGGGGCGGCACGAAATAGGAGTCACCGTCGTCGGTCTCGAGGAAGCCGAAGCCCCGGTCGGTGGCCTTGATCACACCCTCGACGCGAGGGGTGTTGTCGCGGATCTGTTGCTTGAGCTGAGCAAGCGCCGAATTGTTCTGCAGCATGGTCACGATCGGTTGGCGAGTAGGGGGGCCACTATACGGATTCGCGCCCCCGGCGCCAAACGCCACGGGGCGCGCCCACGGCGAATCAAGCGCTTGCGTCGCGCCTCTCTCGGCGCCCCTTCTCAGCGCACCGTGATCACGCTGCAGTCGGCGGCGTGGCCGACCTTGTGGGAGACGCTGCCGACGACCAGTCCCTGGAGATCGCCCAGGCCCCGGCTGCCCATCACGATGGCGTCGACGTCGCGCCGCCGCGCCTCGTCGAGGATGGTGCGGGTCGGGTCACCCTGGGTAATCATCGTCTCGACATGGTGGATGCCGGCGTCCCGGGCGACCTCCTCGGCGCGGTCCACGACCTGGCGGCCGGCCGCCTCGAGCTCCGCTTCGGAGGCCTTGAGGTCGACGGCGCCGATGCCCCAGACCATCAGCGTCTCGTGGGCGAGCTTCTCGGGAATGTGCAGCAGGATCAGCGCCGCCTGCGCCGGCTTGGCCAGCTGGCAGGCCACGGAGAGGGCCTTCTTGGCGTGCTCGGAACCGTCGATGGGGACCAGGATGGAGTGAAACATGGGCGGACCTCCAGGCGAGACGAGAGTGGGCTTCCTACCGATGAGCCTAGTCCTCTCACGGGCGGCCGCCATGATTCGGGTCAAGCATCGCGTGGCGTCTCCCGGGGGCGCTCGTCGCTGGCCTCCAGGCGCCTCAGCTGGCGCCAGAGGTCGCGGCGCAGGTCGGCGAGGCGAGGCGCCTCGTCCGGGGCGAAGGCGAGCGGGCGCGCCAGGCGCTGGGTGCGCAGCCCCAGCCGCGCGCCGAGCAGCCCGATGCCGAGCCCCTGGGCGGCGCGGGTCGAGAGCTTGCCGGCGAGGTTCATCGTCAGCATCTCCATGCTGGCCTCGCCGGCGATCTCGCTGGCGCCGGCGAAGGCCATCTGGTAGAGCACGCGGCGCAGCAGCCGCAGGCGCGCGGCGTAGCCGAGCTCCAGGCCATAGAGCCGGCACAGCCGGTCGACCATCGCCAGGTGGCGCCAGGCCACCAGGGCCATGTCGACCAGGGTCAGGGGGCTCACCGCCACCATGATCGCCGTCTCGCCGGACATCCGCGAGATCAGCCGGCTCGCCTCGCGATCCCGGGGCGCGAGGAGGTGGTGGTCGAGCAGGGCCTGCACGTCGCGCCCGTCGTGGTGGGGCTCCCGGGCCGCCAGGAAGGCCTGCCAGTGGGGATGGTCGTCGTCCAGGGCCATGCCGCGGCGCAGCCGCTCGGCGAGCGCCTGCGCCTGGGCCGGGGAGGCCTCGGGCAGCGCCGCCAGGCGCGCGCGCAGCGTGGCGTGGCGGCTCAGGCGGCGAAGACGTGCGAGCTCGCGCGCCAGCGCCGTGCCGCCGAGGGCCAGTGCCAGCACGAGCAGCAGGCTCCAGGCGCCGGCCAGCCAGTCGCCGCCGAGGCTCGCGGCATACAGGCGATGGCCGGCCTCCAGCGCGCCGAGGCCGAGGCTGCCGCCGAGCAGGGCGAGCAGTCCCCAGCGGCGCTTGCGCGGGCGCATCAGGCCGGCCTCCAGCGCCTGAGCCTCGCGCTCTGCCTGGGGCTCCGGTGCGGTCGGTGGGCGGCTCGGCGCCGCCTGATCGAACGATCGGCCGGGTCGCGGGTCGGCGGGGCCGGTGTCGTCGTGGGGCGCGCCGTCGTGCGCCTCATCGAGGGCGAAGTGCTCTCCGGGGCGCGGGTCGGGCTCGCGGGGCGGGGTCATGGCAGCTTGTCTCCGATCAGCCAGTCCAGGGCGGCGTCCATGCGGATGTGGGGCAGGGGCGTGCCGGGCTCCCGGGGCAGCGGGCGAAAGGCGGTGAAGGCGAAGCCCTGGCGGGCCCAGAAGTCGGCCCGGGGCAGGCGTGCGGGGAGCTCGCCGGGAAACAGCAGCCGCGCCTCGCCGTCCAGCGTCGTGCCGCGCAGGGCCGGCGAGGGCTGCCCCCGGTGGTGGACCTCGCGGTGCTCGGTGGCGCGAATCGCCGCCAGCGACAGGGCACGCACCGGCACATCGGCGAAGCGCAGGTCCTTCAGGGGCTCGGCCAGCAGCGCCTCGAGCAGGGCGACCAGGCGGTCGTGCTGCTCGGGCGTGACGTGGTCGGCCTTGGTGGCGGCGATGGCCAGGCGATCGATGCGCGGCGCGAAGAGGCGCGTCAGCAGGCTGCGCCGGCCGTAGTCGAAGCTCTGCATCAGTCGCGTCAGCGCCCGGGAGAGGTCCTCGAAGCGCTCGGGGCCGGCGTTGAGGGCACCGAGCACGTCAACCAGCACGATCTGGCGATCGAAGCGCCGGAAGTGCTCGCGGTAGAAGGGGCGCACGATATGCTGCTGGTAGTGGCGAAAGCGCCGCGCCAGAGTGGCGTAGAGGCTCTCGGCCGGGAGGGCGGCGAGGGTCTCGCGGTCGACCTCTTTGATGCCGGGCAGCGGGAAGAACTGCAGCACGGGGGCCCCCTCGAGCTCGCCGGGCAACAGGAAGCGCCCCGGCTGCAGGTCGGCGAAGCCGGCCTCCCGGGCGGCCTTGAGCCCGCTCGCGTAGCGCTCGGCGATCTCGGCCAGGCGCGCCTCGTCGACCTCCTCGGCGGGGTCGAGGCCGTCCACCGCCGCCCGCCAGTCGGCGAACAGGGCGGCGCGCGCGCTGCCCTCGTCGTGGCGCTGGGCCTCGCTCCAGCTCAGGTAGTCGTGGTCGAGCAGCGGCAGGTCGAGCAGCCACTCGCCGGGATAGTCGAACAGGTCCAGGGTCAGCTGGCGGGTCTCGCCGCCGAGCAGGCCGCTGCGCGTGGGGCGATAGCGCAGGGTCAGGCGCAGCTCGCTGATGCCGCGGGTCGGCTCGGGCCAGCGCGGTGGCTCGCCGTCCAGGGCCGCCATGGCCTGGTCGTAGGGGAAACGCGGCACGCCCAGGTCCTGCTGCTGGACCCGGCGGGCGCCGAGCAGCCGCCCCTCCCGGGCGGCGGGCATCAGGTCGAGGCGCGCCTCCAGGCCGGCGTGGCGCAGCTGGTTGACCAGCGAGGTCAGGAAGGCCGTCTTGCCCGCCCGCGACAGGCCGGTCACCGCCAGGCGCAGCTGGCGGTCGCGGCCGCGCTCAAGCAGGTCTTGGAGGTCACGGGGCAGGGAGGGGCGCATCGGCTATCCTGGCAGGCGGCTTGGGTCGCCCTAATGTGCGGGTCGTGACGGCCCCTGACAAGGGACGCGTCGATGAAACGCCCGCGGTGGCGCCGTCGGGCTAGCGCGGCGGTATCGCCCCCGCGGGGACCGGCTGGACCAGCCCGAACAGCTGCAGCAGCAGGGGGGTGGCGGCGATCACGAACCCCAGCACCGCCAGGCCGCGACCGAGCACGCGCTGCTCCGGGCGCCGGGCCAGGGTCAGCCCGCCGATGCAGATCAGCAGGCCGAGGATGTTGAAGACATAACCGAGCATCTGCAGCAGTTCGAAGGCGGTCATGGGACTCCCTGGTGGTGGGTGAGAAGGGGGACGGCTACCCTCTGATGGTATCAGCTTCGTCCCGGTGCATGAGGAGGATCCTATGGAAGAGCATCGTCCCGAGACGGTGATCGACTTCTGGTTCGGGGAGCTCAAGCCCGCCCAGTGGTTTCGCAAGGACGCGGGCCTGGACGCCGAGATCGCGCGGCGCTTCGAGCCGCTGCTCACGGCGGCCGGGCGCGGCGAGCTGTGGCAGTGGCGGGCCTCGGCCCGGGGGCGCCTGGCCGAGGTGATCGTGCTCGACCAGTTCCCTCGCCATATCCATCGCGACTCAGGGCGGGCCTTCGCCTGGGACCCGCTGGCCCTGGTGCTGGCGCAGGAGGCCGTCGCTCACCAGGCGGATCGCCTGCTCGACGTGCCCTGGCGCGCCTTCCTCTTCATGCCCTACATGCACAGCGAGTCGCTGCGCATCCACGACGAGGCGCTGCGCCTGTTCGCCCAGCCGGGCCTCGAGGAGAACCTGCGCCACGAGCAGCGTCATCGCGACGTGCTCGAGCGCTTCGGACGCTATCCCCATCGCAACGACGCCCTGGGGCGCGACTCGACGCCCGCGGAGCGCGCCTTCCTCGATCGGCCCGGATCGCGGTTCTAGCGGCCGCGATCGACGGGGCCGGCACGCCGGGCTTTTCTCCCGCCCGCCGCCGAGGCACCATCGAGGCCTCGTGGCCTTCGCGCCATCCCGCAGAAAAGGAGTGTGTTCCATGGGTATCATCGCCTGGCTCATCATCGGGGGCCTGGCCGGCTGGATCGCCGGCCATATCATGCGCGGCGGCGGTTTCGGCCTGCTCGGCAACATCGGCGTCGGCGTGGTCGGCGCGGTGGTGGGCGGCGGGCTTTTCAACCTGCTGGGCCTGCATGCCGGCGGCTTCGTCGGTTCGCTGGTCACCGCCATCGTCGGCGCCGTGGTGCTGCTGTGGGTCATCGCCAAGGTCAAGAAGGCATGACGCGCTAGCCGCCCGGCCGGGGCCGTTCAGGGCCCCGGCGGGCGGCCGATCCACATGGCCCCGTCGGGCCTGGCAATCGCAAGGGCCTCGCATGTACGTACTGAAACGCCTCGGCGCCGTGCTGATTCGCGGCATCGCCGACATGGGCTGGCGGGTGCTCGGGCTGCTGCTGCTGGCTTACCTGCTGCTTTCCTGGCTCGGCCTCACCCTCGCCGGGGAGACGGCGCTGGTCGCCTCGCCAACCGCCTTCCTCTATTACATGGTCGTCACCACCTCCACCGTGGGCTACGGGGACGCCTCCCCGGTGACCCGCGGGGGACAGCTGATGGTCGTGTGCTTCATCATTCCGGTGGGGATCGGGCTCTTCGCCACCCTGCTGGGCAAGGCCTCCGCCTCGGTGATCGCGCAGTTCACCCGGCGACTCAACGGGGAGCAATCGATCGTGCAGAAGGATCATATCGTCATCGTCGGCTACAACGCCTATACGGCCTCGCTGGTCGAGCAGGTGCGCGAGGAGGCGCGGCCGGGTCAACTGGTCGCGCTCTGCGTCGATGGCGGCGCGCCGTCCCGCAACCCCTTCCTCGAGCAGGGCGTGGAGTACTTCCGCGCCGCCTCGCTGTCGGACGAGTCGCTCTACGAGCGCGCCGCGGTCAAGGACGCCTCCCTGGTGGTGGTCGATGTCGAGGACGACAGCGAGACCAACCTCGTCTGCATGCACCTGTCGGCGCTGGTCGGTACGCACTGTCGGATCACCGCCTACGTGAAGAACCAGATGGTGGGGCGGCTGCTCGAGACTCACTGTCCCAGGGTCAATGTCATTCCCTCCCTGCACCAGCAGATGCTGGTCAAGGCCGCCGTCGACCCCGGCAGCGAGGAGGTCATCCGCCTGCTGGTCGACGCCGACCAGGCACAGACCCAGTACTCGACCCGCCTGCCGAGCCTGCCGGCCCCCCAGTCGGTCGCCTCGGTGGCGAGTCGCCTGCGTCGGGGCTGCCGTGCCTCGCTGATCGCGATTCGTCAGGGCGAGGCGCCCTACCCGGTGCTCAACCCCGACGACGAGGTGCTGCTGGCGGCGGGGGACGAGGTCTTCTACATCGCCGGGCGCCGGCTCTCCCCCGAGGAGATCGCCGAGTACCTGGCCGCCGAGCTGACCGGGGAGCCGGCGGGGTGACGCGGCGCTTCCCGCGGTCGGCTCAGTCGGCCGGTGCAGGCAGGATGCGCCGGTAGCGATCCAGGCAGCGATCCAGCCAGTCGCCCTCGAGCCGGATGTCGCTGGGGGCGGCGGGCAGCCTGAGCTCGAGCAGGAAGAGGCCGTGACGCTCGCTGTCGGGCGTGGCAAGGCGGCCGCCGAGCCCCCCGGCGAGGTCCGCCGGGAGCGATGCGAGGCGCCGCCAGGTGAGACGCAGGGCCTCGCGTTCCTCCAGGTACTGGAAGCGCGCCGCGTCCTTCAGCACCGCCATGCCGCCCTGCACCAGCCCCTGGGAGAGGCTCTCCAGGGTCCGGTAGCCCGGGGCGCCGGCGGCCCGGCAGGCGTGGCCGCCCTCCACGTAGCAGCGCTCCCGCGCCTCCGGATCCGCCGGCCAGCGGCCGCCGCGGCGCCGCTCGGGGGTGGCGACGAAGGGCACCATCACCGGCACGGCCGGGGTGCCGTCATCGAGCCGCGTCGCCCGCGGGACGATCACCCCGTGGGGCAGCTGGCTCGCCAGCCAGCGGTAGTCGCAGGCCTGCTGGATCCGGGCCCGGGCATCCTGGGTGGTGTGATGGGCGCCCTGCAGGGAGCGCAGCAGGGAGAGAGTTCTGAGTAGCACGCCATGACCTCGCGTTGGACGCCACTATCTTCCCGACCGGGCGGTGGCCTGGCAAGCGTCTCGTCCCCAAACGAGAGGCGCCGGGGACAGGTCGAAGGGGAGGTCCTATGCCAGGGATGGCATCGGAAGCGCCCAAGGATGGGTTTACAGCGCCTCCCCGATGGTCCGACAGTTCGGGACCTGTCACCGGATTGGCCTCGAGTGACGTGACTGGATTCGCCGGGCCTAACGAGCACCGCCCGACTGTCTCCAGCCGGGCGGTGAGGGCGTGCCGTCTTCCCCGTCGGGGAAATCAGGCGGTGGCGGGCTGGCCGACCAGCTCCTTGAGGGACGCCTCGACGATGGCCAGGCCCTCCTCGAGCACCTCGTCCTCGATGGTCACCGGCATCAGGAAGCGGATGGTGTTGCCGTAGAGGCCGCAGGAGAGCAGGATCAGCCCCTTCTCGCGGGCCTTCTTGCACAGCGCGGCGGCGAGGTCGGCGTCCGGGGTGTGGTTGGCCTTGTCGGCGACCAGGTCGATGGCGGCCATGGCGCCCATGTTGCGGCCGTTGTCGACGCAGTCGAAGTCCTGCTGCCACCGGGCGAAGCGCTTGGCCAGCTTGTCGCCGAGCGCCTGGCTCTTGCCGAGGATGTCCTCCTCCTCGAACACCTCGAGCACCGCCAGGGTCGCCGCGCAGGAAACCGGGCTGCCGGTGTAGGTGCCGCCCAGCGAGTTGCCGCCGGAGGCGTCCATGTGCTTGTCGGTGCCGACCACGGCGGAGATCGGCATGCCGTCGGCCATGCTCTTGGCCATGGTGATGATGTCCGGCTCGACGCCGCTGTGTTCGATGGCGAATAGCTTGCCGGTGCGACCGAAGCCGGACTGCACCTCGTCGATGATCATCAGGATGCCGTGCTCGTCACAGATCTCGCGGATCGCCTTGAGGAAGCTGGCCGGTGCCGGGTAGAAGCCGCCCTCGCCGAGCACCGGTTCGAGCACGATCGCCGCGGTGTCGCGGGGGTTGGCATCGGTCTTCAGCGCCATCTTCAGGCCGCGCAGGGCCTCGTCCTCGCTGACGCCGTGGTAGGGCACCGGATAGGGCGCGCGGAAGACGTTGCCCGGCATGGTGCCGAAGTCGGTGGCGTAGGGCGCCACCTTGCCGTTCATGGCCATGGTCATGAAGGTACGGCCGTGGTAGCCGCCGTCGAAGCAGATGACGTTGTTCTTGCCGGTGGCCGCACGGGCGACCTTGACCGCGTTCTCCAGCGCCTCGGCGCCGGAGTTGGCGAGCATCACCTTGGCATGGCCGCGCACCGGGGTGACCTGGCTGAGCTTCTCGGCCACCTTCACGTAGCCCTCATAGGGCATCACGGTCTGGCAGGTGTGCATGACCTTGTCCAGCTGGTCCTTCACCGCCTGGACCACCTTGGGGTGGCGGTGGCCGATGTTGAGCACGCCGATGCCGCCGGCGAAGTCGATGATGCGGTTGCCGTCGGCATCCCAGATCAGGGCGTTCTCGGCGCGGTCGGCGAACTGGGTGGCCGGGCTCGCGGCACCGCTGGCCACGTAACGCTGCTTGAGGTCGTTGAGTTGGGCGTTATTCATGAATCTCTCCTGTCAGGATCACCTGGCGCTCAGAGGCCGCCAATGCAGACGTACTTCAGTTCAGTGTAGTCGTCCAGTCCGTGGCGCGAGCCCTCGCGGCCCAGCCCCGATTCCTTGATGCCGCCGAAGGGCGCCAGTTCGGTAGAGAGGATCCCCTCGTTGACGCCCACCATGCCATACTCCAGCGCCTCCATGACATGCCAGATGCGGGCATAGTCGCGGGCATAGAAGTAGGCCGCCAGCCCGAACTCGGTGGCATTGGCCATGGCGATGGCCTCGGCATCGTCATGGAAGCGGAACACCGGGGCCAGGGGGCCGAAGGTTTCCTCCCGAGCGACCCGCATCTCGGGGGTCACATCGGCGATCACCGTGGGTTGATAGAAGGTGCCCCCCAGGGCGTGGCTGTCGCCACCGCACACCAGCCGGCCGCCCTGCGCCAGGGCGTCCTGCACGTGCGCGTTCACCTTGTCCACGGCCGCGTCGTTGATCAGCGGCCCCTGCACGACCCCCTCCTCGAGGCCGTTGCCCACCTTGAGCTCGGCGACCCGCGCGGCGAGCTTCTCGACGAAGGCGTCATAGACCCCGTCCTGCACCAGCAGGCGGTTGGTGCAGACGCAGGTCTGGCCGGAGTTGCGGAACTTGGAGGCGATGGCGCCCTCCACGGCGGCATCCAGGTCGGCATCGTCGAAGACGATGAAGGGGGCGTTGCCGCCGAGTTCCATGGAGGCCTTCTTGACGGTGCCGGCGCACTGCGCGAGCAGCGTCTTGCCGACCGGGGTGGAGCCGGTGAAGGAGACCTTGCGCACCCGCGGGTCGGTGGTCAGCACCTCGCCGATCACCGCCGGCTGGCTGGTGGTGACCACGTTCAGCACGCCGGCCGGCAGGCCCACGTCCTCGGCCAGCTTGGCCAGCGCCAGGGCGGTCAGCGGGGTCGCCTCGGCGGGCTTGATGACCACCGTGCAGCCGGCGGCCAGGGCGGGGCCGACCTTGCGGGTGATCATGGCCAGCGGGAAGTTCCAGGGCGTGATGGCGGCCACCACGCCGACCGGCTCGCGCACCACCAGCAGCCGCTTGTCGGCGCCGTGGCTGGGCAGCGTCTCGCCGGCCATGCGCTTGGCTTCCTCGGCGTAGTATTCGATGAAGTTGGCGCCATAGGCCACCTCGCCCATCGCTTCGGCCAGCGGCTTGCCCTGCTCGAGGGTCATCAGGCGTGCCAGCGGTTCCTGGTGGGCCATGATGGCGTCGAACCAGCGACGCAGCAGGGCCGAGCGCTCCTTGGCGTGACGCTTGCGCCAGGCCGGCAGGGCGGCATCGGCGGCGGCCACGGCCTCGCGGGCCTGCTCGCCGGAGAGATCCGGGACCTCGGCGAGGCATTCGCCGGTGGCGGGGTTGGTCACGGCGAAGCGGCGGTCGCCGTCACGCCATTGGCCGGCCACGTAGGCCTTGTCGATCAGCAGTTCAGGGGGGGTAGTCATCGGGGCTCCTCGTGTCTTGATCATCTTGTTGGACGAGTGTGCATTATTTAAAACATTTCGCCAAGCGTGCGTCCAGCGCGTTTTTCTCCCACGCCACGGCGATGGCCATCGGCGCTGGCACGGCTTTCCGGTACACTATGCCGCCGACTTGCTGCGCTAGGCAGCTCTGCATGTTCCTGTTCCGGATGATGGCGAGGTGAGCCTTGGTCGATCCCCTTAATGCCTGGTGGGCCCAGCAGCTGGTGCTGTGTGACTGGGCCTTCGCCCCCGACCCCCTCACGGTGGACGCCGAGACGGCGGTCGCCCGCCTGACGGCGCTGGGCGTCGTCGACCGAGGGGAGCTGGGCTGGTGCCTGCTGGAGACCCTCGGCACCGGGGGACATCCCGATCCGGCTCGCCTGCTGGCCGGCCTGGAGATCATCGCCCTGGCCGGCGGCGCCGGCTGGCTCGGCGAGGCGCGCGCCCGCGGCTGGGCCCAGCGACTGGCCGAGGAGGTCTTCGCGCACTATGGCAGCCTCGATGCCTGGCTGTCGTCGCTGCTGCATGCCCGCAGCGCCGAGGGCTGGACACGCGGAGACGACGGCTTCCATGAGGCCTGCGAGGCGCTGGCGGCCCTCGAACACGACGGCGCCGGGGTGACCTGGGAGATGCTTCAGGAGTGGCTCGCCCACCACCCCCGGGAGGCCTCACTGTGGCCGTCGGCGCCCGAGCATCAGGTGTGGCGCCTGCGCGCCGCTTTCTCGCCGGTGCTCGCGCTGCCGGCCGGCGCCCACGACTGGGACCGCCTCGAGGCCTGGCTGCATGAGGCGTGGCAGATCCGCGATCGCGACGACCTGGTACGCAGCCTGCTCTGGCTGGCCGCCCAGGGCGACCGCCACGGCTGGGACCTGGACGCCTCGCGCCTGCTCGAGGCGGATGACGCGGCGCGCCGTCAGTGGCGCGAGGCCCTCGAGGGTGGCGAGCGCGACTACGGCCGGGTGCTGCTCGGCTTCCTCGACCGCGGCGAGCCCCTGGAGTGGGCCGCCTGGGATTGGCTGCGGCTGGTCGACCTGGCCTGGGCCGGGGCCTGCCTGGGCTGGCTCGACGACCAGGAGGCCCAGGATTTCGCCCACCACGGCGCGGACCTGCTGCTGCGGCGCTACAGCGACTGGGCGGCCCTGGCGCGGGCCTATCAGCGCGGCCGCAGCCTGTTCGACGGGCGCAACCTGCTTCCGGCCCTCGAGTCCGACTGGTCGCTGCTGCTGCAGTCGCCGGTCAGCCCCTGGAAGACGCCCCTGCAGGGACTGGTCGCCGACGCGCTGATCGAGGGCTCGAGGGACGCCCTGCGGGCCTGGCGCCGGGATCCGCGCCACTGGGTGCTGGCGCTGGCGGCGGTCCGCGAGCCCGAGTTCACCGCCCGCCAGGGGGCGCTGCCCGAGCTGCCGGCGGTGCGGCGCGAGGAGGCGCGGCACTATCTGGCCGAGACCCTCGACCTGCATGCCGACGAGGGCGTCGAGGCGCTCTCCCGCTACTGGCTGCCGGCGCAGGCCCACCACCTCAACCAGCTGGCCGCGGACGCCGCCCATGGGGCGCTGCCGCCGGCCGAGACGCCCTTCGGCCATGCGCTGCCCAAGGCGCTGGTCGGCCGCGATGGCCTGAAGTCGGCCAGCCGCCACGCCGCCACGATCCACATGGCCGAGAAGTTCGCCTTTCACCTGCAGATGGCCATGGACAGCGGCGCCTTCGATGCGAGCCGCCTGGACGCGCTGGCGCGCGCCCTGCAGGGCTCGCTGTGCCGCTTCTACCCCGACGCCCGCCGCCTGCTCAAGGCCTGGGCCCAGTGGGAGAGCCTGCTCCCCGAGCCGGAGCAGCCGCCGATGACCGCGGAGATCCGCTGGCACCTGGAGGATCCCGGCAGCCTCTTCCACTGGCTCGACTGGCGGGGCGGGGAGTGGCGCGAGCCGGGACCGCGGCCGACCCTCGCCCATTTCACGGCCATGGCGCTGGTCGGCCCGCTCAACAGCCCGGCCTGGAGCCTGCCCCAGCCGGAGAGCGAGCGCGAGTGCGTGGCGATCCGCGAGTGGGTCGACGGCCACTATGCCCTGCACGGCGCCGCCGAGCTCAACGAGTTTCTCGACTACCTGATCGAGGCCGGCGATCGCCAGGAGTATCAGATCAACTATGCCCCCTATACCCTCAACCGGGGACGGCTGGCCTCGGAAATCGCGATTCTCGAGAGCGACGAGTGCAGCGAGGAGGAGGCGGCCCACCTGCTGCGCCTGAAGCGGGTCAGGGACGACGAGGACGGCTGCAACGACATCGACCTGGCGGCCTGGGACATCGCCCAGGCGGTGGATCTGGCCATCGCTGGCCGCCAGCTCGGCTGGCTCGAGCAGGGCGCCTTCCTGGGCCTGCTCGAGCGCGCTCATGCGCTGGCCAGCGAGCACTATGCGGGCTGGGAGGAGTATGCCCGGGGCCTGCACGCCGGTTTCTCCTTCTTCATGGGCGAGACGCCGGAGCGCGAGAGCTTCCTGGCCGGCTTCCGCCAGGCATTGGTCTCCTGGCTCTCCGGGGCCCCCCCGCTGGCGGGCGCCTGGGCGAGTCTCGATTTCCCCGGGGCAAGGCCGCGCCACTGGGCGCCGCTGCACATCGATACGCTGCCGGGCGATCACCGTACCCTCCACTGAGGGCTCGCCCTTTGCCGCGCCTTTGGTTATAGTCGGCCCGTGTCGCGGCGGGCCCCTCCTGCCGCGGCTCGCCGCCATGAGCTAGCCGTGGCCGTGTTCCCGATGTCGTCGGCGCGCGGGTACCGTGTCGCTTCGCATGAGTCGAGCGCCGCATCGCAGGAGCGACTGCGGCTCCAGGAACGAGGTCGTTGCAGGATGCTGGACGCTCGCGCGTATCGTATGGGAACACTGGTGGTTGCCCTGTTTCTGGCCGGCTGTGCCGCCCCGGGGCCAGCCGAGCCGCCGCCGGTGGACGACTACTTCGCCCGGGATCTGCCGGGCCTGCCCGGCGGCCCGCGCATGTCGCCGGTCGAGAACCCCATTCTCGAGGCGCGTGCCCTGCGTCACCCGCCGCCGCGGCTGATTCGTCGCGCCCTGCTCGCCCAGCACGAGCGCTGGGTCGGCACCCCCTATCGACTGGGCGGGGAGAGCCCCCGGGGCGTCGACTGCTCGGCGCTGGTCCAGAACATCTTCAGCGACACCTTCCGCTTCGACCTGCCCCGCACCACCGGAGAGCAGGTGCGCCAGGGCCTCGAGGTCGAGCGGGACGCCCTGCGCCCCGGTGACCTGGTGTTCTTCCGCCCCCCCGGTGCCTACCGTCACGTCGGCATCTACGTGGGCGAGGGGCGCTTCCTCCATGCCTCCACCTCACGGGGCGTGATGATCTCCGACCTCGACAATCGCTACTGGCAGCGCTATTTCTGGCAGGCGCGCCGCACCCTGGAGCCGGTGCTGCTGGCCCGGCGCCTCGACGCCCCGGACGAGGGCTGAGCGGACGGCATGATCGCGGCGCGCACCCCCGCCTGGTGGCGCACCACCCTGGCCCTCTGCCTGGGCTCCTTCCTGGTCTTCATCAACCTCTATGCCCCCCAGCCGCTGCTGCCGGCGCTGCGCGAGGCCTATGGCGTGTCGACGCTGGCGATCAGCCTGATGATGTCCGCCGCCACCCTGTCCCTGGCCGCCTCGCTGCTGGTGTTCGGGCCGCTCTCCGATGCCATCGGCCGCGGCGCGATCATGCGCCTGACCCTGCTGGCGTCTGGCCTGCTCTCCCTCGCCCTAGCGCTGGCGCCGAGCTTCGAGGTGCTGCTGGCGCTCCGGGCGCTGCAGGGGTTCGTGCTGGGGGGCCTGCCGGCGGTGGCCATCGCCTGGATGGGCGACGAGTTCGAGCGTCCGGCGCTGCTCTTGGCGGTGGGGCTCTACATCGGCGCCAACTCCCTGGGCGGCATCGGCGGGCGGGTGATCGGCGGGGCGGTGGCCGAGGTCGGCGGCGCCGCGGCGAGTTTCATGACGGTGGGCGCGGTGACGCTGGTCGGGCTGGCGCTGTTCTGGAGGCTGCTGCCGCCACCCCGGGGCTTCACGCCGCGGCGGTTTGCATGGCGCGCCGCCCTGGCCGACCTGGGCGGGCACCTCGCGACGCCGCGGCTGTTCGGTGCCTACCTGCTCGGTGGGCTCAACTTCATGATCTTCATCAACCAGTACAGCTACCTCACCTTCCGCCTGGCCGAGGCGCCATTCGGGCTGGGGGCGACGTCCATCGGACTGATCTTCCTGACCTACCTGGGCGGGACGCTCGGCTCGTCGCTCTCGGGACGCCTGGCCGCGCGCTGGGCGCAGCCGGCCTGCATGATGCTGGGGATCGGGCTGCTCGCGGTCGGGACCGCCCTGACCCTGGCTGGGTCGCTGGCCTGGATCATCGCCGGGCTCTCGCTCAACGCCTTCGGCTTCTTCCTGGCCCACTCCATGGCCTCGAGCTGGGTGGGGCGCCACGCCCGTCGGGCGCGGGGCAGCGCGTCGGCGCTCTACCTGGTGTTCTACTACGGCGGGGCGAGTCTCGGTGGCCTGTGGCTCGAGCCGTTCTGGCAAAGCGCCGGCTGGCTGGGGGTGGCGCTGGGCTCGTGGCTGGTACTGGGGGGCACCCTGGCGCTCGCCGTCTGGATGTGGCGTGGCGAGCGCCGCGAGGCTCAGGGCGCCGCGCTGGCGCTGGCCTCCTCGCCCCAGACCTCCTCGAGCCGGTCGACGCGGCCGCAGGCCGACTTGTAGAAGTTGTAGCGCACCCGGTTCTCGGCATAGTAGTTCTGGTGGTACTCCTCGGCCGGATAGAAGGCGTCGAAGTCGCTGATCTCGGTGGCGATCTCCCGGTCGAAACGCTCGGCGACGGTCGCCTTGCTGGCTTCGGCCAGGGCGCGCTGCTCGGCGTTCATCGGGAAGATGGCGCTGCGGTAGGAGGCGCCCTTGTCGCAGAACTGGCGATCCTCGGCGAAGGGGTCGACGTTGCGCCAGAACACATAGAGCAGGGTCTCGTAGTCGACCCGCGCGGGATCGTAGTCGACCTTGACCGCCTCGGCATGACCGGTGCCGCCGGCCACCACCTGCTGGTAGGTCGGGTTCTCGGTGTGGCCGCCCGTGTAGCCCGAGGTGGTGGCGGTCACGCCCTCGACCTTGTCGTAGGCCTCTTCCACGCACCAGAAGCAGCCGCCGGCGAAGACCGCGCTGGCCGATTCGGCGTTGGCCGGTGAGGGCGTCCCCAGCAGGAGGGCGGCCGGCAGGGCCAGCAGCGCCAGCGGCCGCAGGGGAAGAGAGTAGGGCAGGTTCATGGGTGGCTCCGTCGGTGAGAGGTGTTAGGTTGGAGGCAATCGATGGCCCAGGGTTCCGTACCCACGCGTTCGGCGGCGGCGGTGTAAGGGACCCCGCCCCGCGACGACAGAGCGGCGTTATCGCGCCCGGCCCCGTTCGGCCTGGGCGTTTCACTACCCTCGACGTCTCCCCATCCCCTATTCGACCAGGAGCCTCCCTTGACTCGACGACGCCTGATCCTTGCGGCCGTGATCGCCCTGCTGGTAGCGGCCTACTTCCTCACCGGTGCCGATGAGGTCCTGACCCTTTCCCACCTGCAGGCCGAGCAGGACCGTTTCCAGGCCTGGCTGGCCGACGATCCCCTGACCGTCGCCGGCGGCTTCTTCCTGATCTATGTGGCGATCACCGCGGTCTCGCTGCCGGGGGCGGCCCTGTTGACACTGCTCGGCGGGGCGCTGTTCGGGCTCGGCTGGGGACTGCTGCTGATCTCGTTTGCCAGCAGCCTGGGGGCGACGCTCGCTGCGCTGATCGCCCGCACCCTGGCCCGCGAGCCGCTGGAGCGGCGGTTCGCGACCCAGCTTTCGCGCATCAACGCGGGGATCGAGCGCGAGGGGGCCTTCTACCTCTTCACCCTGCGGCTGATCCCGCTCTTTCCCTTCTTCGTGATCAACCTGGTGATGGGCCTGACCCGCATGCGGCTCACGACCTTCTACTGGGTCAGCCAGCTGGGCATGCTGCCCGGCACCGCGGTCTACGTGAATGCGGGCCGGGAGCTCGGCCAGCTGGAGTCGCTGGCCGGCATCCTCTCGCCGGGCCTGATCGGTTCCTTCGTGCTGATCGGCCTCTTCCCCTGGCTGGCCCGGGGCCTGGTGGCCATCGGCAAGCGACGCCAGCTGACTCGTCGCTTCGCGCGGCCGGCCCGCTTCGACCAGGACATCGTGGTGATCGGTGGCGGCTCGGCGGGGCTGGTCGCGAGCTACATCGCCTCGGCGGTGAAGGCGAAGGTGGCGCTGGTCGAGCGCCACCGGCTGGGCGGCGACTGCCTCAATACCGGCTGTGTCCCCTCCAAGGCGCTGATTCGCGCCGCCCGTCTCACCCGCGAGATCCGCGAGGCGCCGGGCTACGGCGTCACCGCCGGCGAGCCCGAGGTGGACTTCCGCGCGGTGATGGATCACGTCCACCGGGCCATCCGCGAGGTGGAGCCCCACGACAGTCGCGAGCGCTACGAGGGGCTCGGGGTGGAGGTGATCGCCGGCGACGCCGTCCTCGACGACCCCTGGCGGGTGCGGATCCGCGAGGGCGAGACGGAGCGGGTCATCACCACGCGCCATGTGATCATCGCCAGCGGGGCCCGTCCCCGGGTGCCGCCGCTGCCGGGGCTCGAGGCCATCGAGGTGCTGACCTCGGACAACCTCTGGCGGCTCGAGGCGCTCCCCGAGCGGCTGGTGGTGCTGGGCGGCGGACCGATCGGCTGCGAACTGGGGCAGAGCTTCGCCCGGCTGGGCAGTCGAGTGTCGCTCGTCGAGATGGGCGAGCAGCTATTGCCTCGGGAGGATCGCGACGTGGCCGATGAGGTCGAGGCGCGCCTCGCCGAGGAGGGCGTCGCGGTGCGCCTCGCCACCCGGGCGCGGCGGGTGTTGCCCGACGATCACGGCGGGCACCTGCTGGAGGTCGAATATCAGGACGACCACGGCGAGGCGCGCCTCGAGCGGCTGCCCTTCAGCCACCTGCTGGTGGCGGTGGGGCGCCAGGCCAACGTCGAGGGGCTGGGCCTCGAGGCGCTGGGGGTCGAGACGCGTGCCAACGGCACCCTGGCCGTGGATGAGGCGCTGCAGAGCGTGCTGCCCAATGTCTGGGCCTGCGGCGACGTCGCCGGTCCCTATCAGCTGACCCACGCCAGCGCCCACCAGGCCTGGCACGCCACGGTCAATGCGCTGTTCGGCGAGTTCAAGCGCTTCCGCGTGAGCTACCGGGCCCTGCCGGCGGTGACCTTCACCGATCCGGAAGTGGCGAGGGTCGGCCTCAACGAGCGCGAGGCCGAGCAGCAGGGCGTGGCGGTCGAGGTGACCCACTACCCGCTGAGCGAGCTGGACCGGGCCATCGCCGAGGGCCAGACCCGCGGCTTCGTCAAGGTGCTGACCGTACCCGGTCGCGATCGCCTGCTGGGCGCGACCATCGTCGGTCCGGGGGCGGGGGAGATGCTGGCCGAGTTCACCCTGGCGATGACCCATGGCATCGGCCTCAACAAGCTGCTGGGCACCATCCATCCCTACCCGACCCACAGCGAGGCGGTGAAGGCCACGGCGGGCGTATGGAAGAACGCCCACAAGCCGGAGCGCGTGCTGGGCTGGCTTGCGCGCTACTTCGCCTGGCGACGCGGCCAGGCGGGGGGCGCGGCCTCAGGGCCCGTCGTCGATGACGCGGTCACGCCCTCGACCGAGCACGCCACCGGGAAGGGGGGGCGCTAATGTTCGATCGCTGGACCATGCCCCTCACCCAGGCGCCGCTGACCCGTCTGGCGCAGGGCCTCGCGAGATGGCGGGTGCGCCCCGACCAGGTGACGGTGGCGGCCTTCCTGGTCGGCATGCTGGCGCTGCCGCTGCTGGCCGTGGAGGCGTACCTGCCGGCCCTGGTCGCGATCCTGCTCAACCGGGTGGGTGACGGTCTCGACGGGGCGCTGGCCCGGCACCTGGGCCGGGCCAGCGACGCCGGGGGCTTTCTCGATATCGGCCTGGACTTCGTCTTCTACGGCGCGGTGGTACTCGGCTTTGCCCTGGCCGACCCGGCCGCTAATGCCCTGGCGGCGGCCCTGCTGCTGTTCGCCTTCATCGGCACCGGCACCTCCTTCCTGGCCTTCGCCATCATGGCGACCCGTCATGGCCTGGAGCGGCCGCGCTTCCAGCAGAAGGCCTTCTACTATCTGCACGGTCTGACCGAGGGCACCGAGACCGTGCTCGCCTTCGTGGTGTTCTGCCTCTTCCCCGAGCACTTCGCGCTGCTCGCCATGCTGTTCGCCGCGGCCTGCCTGCTGACCACCGCCACTCGGCTATGGGGCGGTCACCGCACCCTCCTGACCTTCGAGGCGGAGGCGCGGGAGGAGGGCGACCGCTGAGGTCGTGACCCCGGTGGCCTAGGGCCCGAAACGACGAAGGGGCAGCCCATGGCTGCCCCTTCGCGTTGCTTCATGCCGGGCCGCACGTCGGGTGCGAGGCATGATGCGGTGTCGCGATCAGTGTTCGTGACCGCCTTCACCGTGAACGTGGCCGTGCTCGACCTCTTCCTCGCTGGCCTCGCGAACCTCGGCGATCTCGACATCGAAGTTCAGGGACTGGCCGGCGAGCGGGTGGTTGCCGTCGACGGTGACGGTGTCGCCCTCGACCTGGGTCACGGTGACCATCAGCGGGCCGCCCTGGGTCTGAGCCTGGAACTGCATGCCCGGCTCGACGCTCTCGACGCCCTGGAAGGCATCGCGCGGCACTTCCTGCACCAGCTGGGGCTGGACCTCGCCGTAGCCCTCTTCCGGAGCTACCTGAGCCTGGAGCTTGTCGCCTGCCACGCGGCCTTCCAGCTGCTTCTCGAGGCCCGGAATGATGTTGCCGGCGCCGTGGAGGTAGGTCAGCGGCTCACGGCCTTCCGAGCTGTCCAGCACTTCACCTGCGTCGTTGGTCAGGGTGTAGTGAAACGCGACAACGGAATTCTGCGCAATCTGCATGGATGAACCTTTCGGTGAGTGCATGTGGCCAGCCATGGTAACGCGCCGATCAAGGGGCTGTCAGGGGCATCGAGGAAATTCAGGATGCGTCCGGCGAGCCTGAGCGGCATTCACCCAGGCACGCGGCCGATCCGCCGGGGGACTTTCGGACTGTTGCGTGGTCTATCGGGCGGGGATACCCTTGCAGACCACGGTTTCTGCCCCTTTTCGTTCGCCCCTTTCCTGGAGAATGCCATGACCCCGATCCTGATCTGGCTGATCGCCTTCGCCGTCGTCCTGACGCTGTTGCTGAAACGCTGGGACGCCTCGATCAACCGCGGACTCGATGGGCTGCTGCCCGCCGTGCTGCGCAGCGAGGACGACCGCTGGGTCTGGTGCCCGGCGCTGGCGGTGCTGGTCGCGACGGCCGTGGTGCAGCCGGTCGACCTGCTGCTCACCCTGATCGTCATCGGCGTGCTGGCGCTGGTCGGCACCAAGCTGGCTTGCTGGGCCATGAACAAGGTCCAGCACTGAGCCGGCCGGGGGGAGTGCGGCGCTCGCGCCGACACGCCTCCCGCCTCGAGGCATCGAAAAAGGCCCGCGGAGCGATCCGCGGGCCTTCTTCATGTTGGGCTTGCCCCCGTTCCGGAAGCCGAGAGGGGGCGAGCGCCTCGTGCTCAGTAGGGCGCGACGCTGGCGCTGGTGCCGCTGCCGATGATGCGCACGCGTTGGCCCACCTGGAGGGCCTGGTCGGCCTTCTGGACGACGACCACGTTCTGGCCGTTGTCCTGGCGGATCTCGATCTCCCAGGCGGGGATCAGGTTGCTGGACTCCTCGATCCGGGAGCCGGCCAGGCTGCCGGCGATCACCCCGGCCGCCGTGGCGAGGGTGCGGCCCGAGCCGCCGCCGACCTGGTTGCCCAGCAGGCCACCGATCACCGCACCGCCGCCGGTGCCGATCAGCCCGCCGGCCCGGCTGTCGGCCTGGATCTGCACCCGACGCAGGGCGGTGATGGTGCCGAAGGTGACGGACTGGGCCGCCTTGGCCTGGTTGCCGCTGTAGACGTTGCCGGAGTAGGGCGAGGTGTTGGCACAGCCGGCCAGCGTCAGGGCGCCCAGGGCGAGGACGGGAAGAAGGCGCTTCATGAGGAGATCTCCTTGATGTCCGTGGGGCTACTCGGCCATGCGGACCGAAGGTTAGTGGACAGTGTTCGCTAACGAGTCTACCCATCTCGAGGGGGCTTGGCCAGCGTGTCGGCCGCGGTGGGAAGCGTGTCGCGCCGGGGGCGGTCAGCCCTATGACAACCATCGGCGGAAAACGGTTCGCATGCAAAAAGGGGAGGCCGTGATGGCCTCCCCGAGGTCGGTGGCGAGGGGGCGATCGGCCCGGGAGTATCCCGGGCGACCGGCCCCGTCGGCTCAGCCGAACTGGTTCATGGTGTTGTCCTTGCCGCCGGCCTTCAGTGCCGCCTCGCCGTGGAAGAACTCCTTGTGGTCATCGCCGATGTTGGAGCCGGCCATGTCCTGGTGCTTGACGGTCGCGATGCCCTCGCGGATCTCCTTGCGCTGCACGCCTGCCACGTAGGCCAGCATGCCCTGGTCGCCGAAGTAGCCCTTGGCCAGGTTGTCGGTGGACAGGGCCGCGGTGTGGTAGGTCGGCAGGGTGATGAGGTGGTGGAAGATACCGGCCTCGCGGGCACCGTCGCGCTGGAAGTTGCGTGTCCACTCGTCGGCCAGCTGGCCGAGCTCGGTCTCGTCGTACTTGGCGTTCATCAGGTCGGCGCGATCGTAGGCGGAGACGTCCTTGCCTTCCTGCTCCCAGGCGTCGAACACCTGCTGGCGGAAGTTCAGGGTCCAGTTGAAGGACGGCGAGTTGTTGTAGACCAGCTTGGCCTCGGGGCAGACCTCGCGGATGCGGTCGACCATGCCCTTGATCTGGCCGACGTGGGGCTTCTCGGTCTCGATCCACAAGAGGTCGGCACCGTTCTGCAGGCTGGTGATGCAGTCCAGCACCACGCGGTCCTCGCCGGTGCCCGGCTTGAACTGGTAGAGGCCGGAGGCCAGGCGCTTGACCTTGACCAGCTTGCCGTTCTGCTTGATCACCACGTCGCCGTTATCGATGTCGGAGGCGCTGGCGATCTCGTCGCCGTCCAGGTAGCTGTTGTACTGGTCGCCCAGATCGCCCGGCTCGTTGGTCACGGCGATCTTCTGGGTCAGGCCGGCACCCAGGGAGTCGGTACGGGCGACGATCACGCCGTCTTCGACGCCGAGCTCCAGGAAGGCGTAACGCACGGCGTTGATCTTGGCGATGAAGTCCTCGTGGGGCACGGTGACCTTGCCGTCCTGGTGACCGCACTGCTTCTCGTCGGAGACCTGGTTCTCGAGCTGGATGCAGCAGGCACCCGCCTCGATCATCTTCTTGGCCAGCAGGTAGGTCGCCTCGGCGTTGCCGAAACCGGCGTCGATGTCGGCGATGATCGGCACCACATGGGTCTCATGGTTGTCGATCTTGGCGATCAGCTCCTCGGCCTTCTTCTCGTCGCCGGCCTTCTGGGCCTCTTCCAGGTCGCGGAACAGGTGGTTCAGTTCCCAGGTGTCGGCCTGGCGCAGGAAGGTGTAGAGCTCCTCGATCAGCGACGGCACGCTGGTCTTCTCGTGCATGGACTGGTCGGGCAGCGGGCCGAACTCGGAGCGCAGCGCGGCAACCATCCAGCCGGAGAGGTAGAGGTAGGAGCGCTTGGTGGTGTTGAAGTGCTTCTTGATGGAGATCAGCTTCTGCTGACCGATGAAGCCGTGCCAGCAGCCCAGGGACTGGGTGTACTGGGAGCTGTCGGCGTCGTAGGCGGCCATGTCCTCGCGCATGATCTTCGCGGTGTAGCGGGCGATATCGAGGCCGGTCTGAAAGCGGTTCTGTACCCGCATGCGGGCGGCGTGCTCAGGATTGACGTTGTCCCACTTGCCCTTCTGGGCTTCGCGCAGTTGAGCCAGTGCCTTGAGTTCGTCTTTGAATGTCGTCATGGGGCCATCCTTTCAGGTCGGATTGGAAGCTCGCGATCGCAGCGGTGCTCTGCTGCGGGTCGCCAAGGTCGCCTGCTGCATCATTCGGCCGAGCCGTTAGGATCGGTAAATCCTTATGCTGCACCTGCGAAGTGTCTTCAGGTTCTATCAGGGCCGCGCGCTTGTCTCTACGGCTTTGGTCGAACCCTGGCGAGGGCTGAAGGGATGGTCGGGCCTGCCGCCGAAGCGGCGGGTCGACACACTGCCTCCCTCGCCATGGCGTTTACTATGGCCCCGCATGACGGGCTTTCACCATTCCCCCTTGGGGGCAGAAGGGGTTGTAGCTCGACTACAGACAGGCGGCAGGCAGCGCCCTTCCTGTAGTCGAATGCCGGGGGAGGGCGTGGCGGGAGGGCGTCACTCTAGGAGGGAGAGGTGCATGTTGCGGTGCGCAATACCGGCGTCGAGGAACTCGTCGCCGGTGGCCTCGAAGCCCAGCCGCTCATAGAAGGCCAGGGCGTGGGTCTGGGCGGCGAGCTCCACCCGCGGGTGGCCGTCGCGGCGGGCGGCCTCGATGGCGGCCCGCATCAGCGCCACCCCGACGCCGAGGCCGCGGGCCTCATCGAGTACCGCCACCCGGCCGATATGGGCGTCGGGCAGCAGCCGGGCGGTGCCGATCGGCCGCCCGTCCAGGACGGCCAGGAAGTGGCGGCAGTCGCCATCGCGCCCGTCCCACTCCTCCTCGACGGGCACGCGCTGCTCCTCGACGAAGACCACTCGGCGGATCTCGGTGGCCGCGTCGCCGAGGGCGGCCCAGTCGCCCTCGCGAATCTCCAGCTTGGCTTTTTGCATGTCATCCCTTCCCATGTTCGGGGCTGATCCAGCGGCAGGCCCCGGGGCGCCGGACCGTCGAGGAGGCGCCATGAATACTTCCCTGTAGGCTACCGACGCCATCCCTGGCGTCGGTCCTCCTCTTTTGCCTGCCCCCGGCGCCTCTCGCGTGAAACTAGCGAACCGATTTCCACTTTCTACTTGCTACTGCTCTTCGAACTCATCGGGCCAGGCGAGGCTGCCGGCGTCGCGCAGGGCGCCGAGCAGCGCGGGCGCCTCCTCGAAGGCCAGCAGGGCCGCGTCCAGGGGGGCGTCGGACGCCAGGGTGCGGGCCAGTGGCAGGGCGCATGCCACGCCGTCGCCGTCGGCGAACAGGGTCGCCCGGGTCTCGTCCAGGGCGCGCCAGGCGAAGCGCGAGCCGGGGCTTCTCACCAGGGCCTCGCCCTCCTGTAGTGCAGCGACAAGGTCGTCGGGGTCGGTGGGCGTCTCGGTGGGCACCAGCTGGTCGGCGTACTTCGGCTGGGTCATGACACGACCGAACCATTGGGCCATCTGGGCCGGGTCGTCGAGGGTCTCGAGGATCAGCGCGCGCATGCGCGCGAGGGCGGCGTCGTCGAGCTCGGCGGGGTCCGCGGGGGGCGCCATGCCGGCGTCGCCGTAGCGCTTTGATGCCGGCAGCTGCTCGCCGAGGTAGTCGGCGAAGGACGTCACGGCCTCGTCGGCAGAGGGGGCGCGAAAGCCCACCGAGAAGGTCATGCAATCGGTGGACTGGCTGACGCCGTGATGGGCCCAGCCCGGCGGCAGATAGAGCATGTCGCCCGGCTCCAGCACCCAGTCCTGGTCGGCCTCGACCTCGAAGGTCTCGAGGATGCGCAGGTCGATGCCGGCGAGGATCGGGGCGTCGTCGGCGACCTTGCCGCCGAGCTGCCAGCGGCGGCTGCCGCGGCCCTGGAGCAGGAAGACGTCGTACTGGTCGACGTGGGGACCGACGCTGCCGCCGGGCGGCGCATAGCTGACCATGATGTCGTCCAGCCGCCAGCGTGGCAGGAAGGTGAAGGGCTCGAGCAGGGCGGCGACCTCGGGGACGTAGTGGTCCACGGCCTGCACCAGCAGGGTCCAGTCGCGCTCGGGGAGCCGGGCGAAGGTGGCCTCATCGAAGGGGCCGTGGCTGACCTGCCAGGGACCCTCGGGGCCGCGCTCCTCGACCAGGCGCGCCTCGATGTTCTCCTCGCAGGCCAGGCCGGCGAGCTCCTCGGGGGCGAGGGGGCACTCGAAGTCGGGGAAGGCGCCGCGGATCAGCAGCGGCTTGCGCTGCCAGTGGTCGCGCAGGAAGTCGGCGGCGGAGAGGCCGCCGAGCAGGGTGAGAGGGGTCTCTGGTGACATGGTCTCGCGCTCGCGAAGGGTGAAACGGCGACAGGCGCCGTCGGGCGCCTGTCGGGATACTAGCATGTGGCTGGCTCGGCGCCTTACAGGTTGCGCGCCTGGGCCTCGGCGTTGCCGATGTAGCTGGCCGGGCTGAGCGCCTTGAGCTCGCTCTTCACCTCGGCGGGCAGCTCGAGGGTATCGATGAAGGCGGCGAAGCCGGTCTGGTCGATGCGCTTGCCCCGGGTCAGCTCCTTGAGCTTCTCGTAGGGCTTCTCGATGCCGTAGCGACGCATCACGGTCTGGATCGGCTCGGCGAGCACCTCCCAGCTGTTGTCGAGGTCCTCGGCCAGGCGCGCCGGGTTGGCCTCGAGCTTGGAGATGCCCTTGAGCGAGGCCTGATAGGCGATCATGCCGTAGGCCAGACCAACGCCGAGGTTCCGGAGCACCGTGGAGTCGGTGAGGTCGCGCTGCCAGCGGGAGATGGGCAGCTTCTGGGCCAGGTGACCCAGCACGGCGTTGGCGAGCCCCAGGTTGCCCTCGGAGTTCTCGAAGTCGATCGGGTTGACCTTGTGGGGCATGGTCGAGGAGCCGATCTCGCCGGCCACGGTCTTCTGCTTGAAGTAACCCAGCGAGATGTAGCCCCAGACGTCGCGGTCGAAGTCGATCAGGATGGTGTTGAAGCGGCACACCGCGTCGAACAGCTCGGCGATGTAGTCATGGGGCTCGATCTGGGTGGTGTAGGGGTTGAAGGTCAGCCCCAGGCCCTCGACGAAGCGCTGGGCGTTGGCCTCCCAGTCCACCTCGGGGTAGGTCGCGAGATGGGCGTTGTAGTTGCCCACCGCGCCGTTGATCTTGCCGAAGATCTCCACCGCCTCGATCTGCTTGAGCTGGCGACGCAGGCGGTATGCGACGTTGGCCATCTCCTTGCCGAGCGTCGTCGGGCTCGCGGTCTGGCCGTGGGTGCGCGAGAGCATCGGCTGGGCGGCGTGCTCCTCGGCCAGGCGGGCCACCTCGTCGGCGACCCGCTGCATCATCGGCAGAAGCGCCTTGAGGCCGTCGGTCAGCATCACGCCGTGGGAGAGGTTGTTGATGTCCTCGCTGGTGCAGGCGAAGTGCACGAACTCGGTGACCGCATGCAGCTCCGGCTGGTCGGCGATCTTCTCCTTGATGAAGTACTCCACCGCCTTGACGTCGTGGTTGGTGGTGCGCTCGATCTCCTTGATGCGCTCGGCGTCTTCCAGGGAGAAGTCGCGCAGCAGCGCCTCGAGGTGGGCGGTGGCCTCGGCGGAGAGCCGCGGCACCTCGGTGATCTGCGGGTGTTCGGCGAGGCACTCGAGCCAGCGGATCTCGACGATGACCCGGGCGCGGATCAGGCCGAACTCGCTGAAGTGCTCGCGCAGGTCGGCGGCCTTGGACGCGTAGCGGCCATCGACGGGAGAGAGGGCGGTGAGGGCGGACAGGGGCAGGGGAGCGGCTTGCATGGGTCGGGTTCCGGTCACGAGGGTGGTAATAAAGGGATCAGCCCAGCTGGTCCAGGGCTTTCTTCAGGGCGCCGCGCTGGAAGACCAGCTTCCAGCGCCGGCCCCCCTGCTGGTGCCAGAGCAGGGCGAAGCGGATGCCGGCGAGCAGGATGGCGCGCACGCGCTCCGGCATCATGCGGCTCTGCAGCAGCGAGGGGTCGCCCTGGACGACGATGCGTGTCTTGAGCGTCGAGAGCGTCTCCTGGTAGGCCTCGCCGAGGCTCGAGATGACGTTCTCGTGGGTCTCGCCGAAGTGCTCGGCCTGGCCCTGGATGCGCGTCAGGCGCGTGCCCAGGTCGTCCATCATGGCGTCGTTGCCGCGCAGCTGGTTCATCAGCATCAGCAGCGAGAAGCCGTAGCGCAGCACGACCGGGTTGGCCTGCTGGCGGCCGACCACGCCCTCGAGCACCTCGAGGCCCTTTCGCAGGTTGTTGGGGTGGCCGCCGTAGATCGCCTCGAAGCTCTCGGGCTGGGTGTCCAGGGTGGCGCGGATCAGGGTCTCCCAGGCGCGCTGGTCGACCTGCCCGGTGCGCGCGAGCTCGTCGACCAGGTGGGCGGCCTGGAAGACCCCGGCCAGCGCCAGGGCCTGGCGGGCGGCCGGCGTCTCGGGGGCGCGGTGGATCGGGGTCGAGGCGGTCATTGGCCGGGCTCCGTGGCGTTCCAGGTGGCGCGGATCACGCCGCCGCCCAGGCAGATCTCGCCATCGTAGAGCACCAGCGACTGCCCGGGCGTCACGGCGCGCTGGGGCTCGTCGAAGCGCACCCGCACGCCGCCGTCCTCGGTGGTCTCGAAGCGGCAGGCCACGTCTTCCTGGCGATAGCGGGTCTTGGCGGTGAGGCGGCCCTCGGCGGCGGGCGGCTCACCGGCTACCCAGTCCATGGCCTCGGTGGCGAGGGTGTCGGTGTAGAGCAGCGGGTGGTGCTTGCCCTGCACGGCGACGAGCACGTTGCGCTCGAGGTCCTTGGCGGCCACGTACCAGGGCGCATCGGGATGGTGGGCGAGCCCGCCGATGCCGAGCCCCTGGCGCTGGCCGAGGGTGTAGTACATCAGCCCCATGTGTTCGCCGATCACCTCACCCTCGGGCGTCTCGATCACGCCGGGCTGGGCGGGCAGGTACTGCTTGAGGAAGTCGCTGAAGCGGCGCTCGCCGATGAAGCAGATGCCGGTCGAGTCCTTCTTGCGGGCGGTGACCAGGCCGTGGCGTTCGGCGATGGCGCGTACCTCGGGCTTCTCGAGCTCGCCCACCGGGAAGAGGGTGCGGGCGATGGCGGCCTCCGGCACGGCGTGCAGGAAGTAGCTCTGGTCCTTGTTGGGATCGAGGCCCTTGAGCAGCCGCGGGCGCTCCTCACCATCGAGATGGCCGCGCACATGCCCCTCCCGGACATAGTGACCGGTGGCGATCTTCTCGGCACCGAGCATCTCGGCGTACTCGAGGAACACCTTGAACTTGATCTCGCGGTTGCAGAGGATGTCGGGGTTCGGCGTGCGTCCCGCCTGGTACTCGGCCAGGAAGTGCTCGAAGACGTTGTCCCAGTACTCGGCGGCGAAGTTGGCGGTGTGCAGCCGGATGCCGAGCTTCTGGCAGACGGCCTCGGCATCCGCCAAGTCCTCCTTCGCGGTGCAGTACTCCGTGCCGTCGTCCTCGTCCCAGTTCTTCATGAACAGGCCTTCGACCTCGTAGCCCTGCTCGAGCAGCAGCAGGGCGGATACGGAGGAGTCGACGCCGCCGGACATGCCGACGATCACCTTGCCTGTGGTGGCGGTCATGAGCGCCCTCGAAAACGGTGTGACATAAATGGGGCGCGATTATACATGATGTCGGCGCCCGGCGCCGAGCTGCCACTACGGAATGGGGGCGAGCACGGAATGGGGTCAGACCCTTAAGCCAGCTTAGACATGGCCACGTCTAAGTTGGCTTAAGGGTCTGACCCCGATGGCCCCGCTCGGCGCTTATCTTTCGTGGATCACGTCCATGGGGTAGAAGCGGCTCGCCAGGGCATCGCGGATGCGGCGCATCACCAGGGGGCTTCTGAGCCGCCCCTCGCGCTCCAGCGCCTCGAGCTCCTCGAGGGTCAGCCAGTGCGCGGCGAGGATGGCCGGGTCCAGCTCGTTGCCGAGGTGGGCCAGGGCCATGCCGAAGAAGCCGTGGCTGTGGAAGGTGGCGCCGTCCGGCGCGTGGTAGACGTACATGCCTAGGTAGTCGGTGATGCCGACCTGCCAGGCGGTCTCCTCGCGCAGCTCGCGCAGGGCGGCGTCGCGGATGCGCTCACCGGGCTCCAGGTGGCCGGCGGGCTGGTTGAACAGGGTCTCGGGCCCGCCGCGGTCCTCCTCGACGACGAGGAAGCGGCCGGCGCGTTCGACCACGGTGGCCACGGTGACGAAGGGTTGCCAGCGGCTCATCGCCTGCCTCCTTTGCCTCGGTGTCGCCGCCCCGGCGCGGGCTTGCGCGGGGCGTGCAGGGTCTCGCGGCGCCACTCGCCGGGGGCCAGGCCGTCCAGCCGCCAGGGTCCGATGGCCGTCCGCACCAGGCGCAGGGTGGGGTGGCCGACATGGGCGGTCATGCGCCGCACCTGGCGGTTGCGCCCCTCGCTGATGGTCAGCTGCAGCCAGGTGGTGACCGGGTGGCGGCGGGCGTACAGGGGCGGGTCGCGCTCGGGCAGGCCGCCCTCGTCCAGGCGGCGTACCTTCGCCGGCCGGGTCCGGCCGTCCTTCAGCTCGACGCCGTCGCGCAGCGCCCGCAGGGCGTCCTCGTCGGGGATGCCCTCGACCTGCACGCGATAGGTCTTGGGCTGCTTGTGGCGGGGATGGCTGATGCGGTGGATCAGCTCGCCGTCGTCGCTGAGCAGCAGCAGGCCCTCGGAGTCGTAGTCGAGTCGGCCGGCCGGATAGATGCCCGGCACGTCGATCGCGTCGGCCAGGGTGGCGCGGCGCTCCCCCTCGTCGCTCACCCGGTCGGTGAACTGGGAGAGCATGCGGTAGGGCTTGTTCAACAGGTAAAGGTTCATCGTAGCCATCACTATACCGGGCGTCCGACACCGCGCAATGCCCGGTGCCGAAACGCAGCGGCTCCCGCCCGCCAGGGGCGGACGGGAGCCGACGGGGTCGCCTGGGGAGGGCGGCCAGGGCCGCCCTCGGGCTCGCCTCAGGCCTGCGCGACCAGGGCCAGGGCCTCGTTCAGGGTCTTGCTGGGGCGCATGACGCCGCGAGCCAGCTCGGGGTCGGCATGGTAGTAGCCGCCGATCTCGACCGGATGGCCCTGCACGCCGTTGAGCTCCTCGAGGATGGTGGCCTCGTTGGCCTTGAGAGTCTCGGCCAGGCGGGCGAACAGCGCCTTGAGGTCGGCATCCGCGTCCTGGGCGGCCAGGGCCTCGGCCCAGTAAAGCGCCAGGTAGAAGTGGCTGCCGCGGTTGTCGAGCTCGCCTGCCTTGCGCGAGGGCGACTTGTTCTGCTCGAGGAACTCGCCGGTGGCCTTGTCCAGGGCGTCTGCCAGCAGGGCCGCGCGGTCGTTATCGAACTGCTTGGCGAGGTGCTCCAGGGAGGCGCCCATGGCGAGGAACTCGCCGAGGCTGTCCCAGCGCAGGTGGTTCTCCTCGACGAGCTGCTGCACGTGCTTGGGCGCGGAGCCGCCGGCGCCGGTCTCGAACATGCCGCCACCGGCCATCAGCGGCACGATGGAGAGCATCTTGGCGCTGGTGCCCAGCTCCAGGATCGGGAACAGGTCGGTGAGGTAGTCGCGCAGGATGTTACCGGTCACCGAGATGGTGTCGAGGCCGCGCACGACGCGCTCGAGGGTGTAGCGCATGGCCCGGACCTGGGACATGATCTGGATGTCCAGGCCCTCGGTGTCATGCTCCTCGAGGTAGGCCCGGACCTTCTTGATCAGCTCGTTCTCGTGCGGACGGTAGGGGTCGAGCCAGAACACGGCCGGCATGCCGGAGTCGCGGCAGCGCTCCACGGCGAGCTTGACCCAGTCGCGGATCGGCGCGTCCTTGACCTGGCACATGCGCCAGATGTCGCCCTCCTCGATGGTCTGGGAGAGCAGCACCTCGCCGGTCTCCAGATCGGTGATGTTGGCGATGCCGGCTTCCGGGGCCTCGAAGGTCTTGTCGTGGGAGCCGTACTCCTCGGCCTTCTGGGCCATCAGGCCGACGTTGGGCACGGTGCCCATGGTGGCGGGGTCGAAGGCGCCGTGCCACTTGCAGAAGTTGATCATCTCCTGGTAGATGCGGGCGAAGGTCGAGTCCGGCACCACCGCCTTGACGTCCTTCATGCGGCCATCGGCGCCGTACATCTTGCCGCCGGCGCGGATCATGGCCGGCATCGAGGCGTCCACGATCACGTCGCTGGGCGAGTGGAAGTTGGTGATGCCGCGGGCCGAATCCACCATCGCCAGCTCCGGACGCGCGTCGTGGCAGGCGTGCAGGTCGCGGACGATCTCGTCACGCTGGCTCTCGGGCAGGGTGTCGATCTTCTCATAGAGGTTGGACATGCCGTTGTTGACGTCGACGCCGAGCTCGTCGAACAGCGCGCCGTGCTTCTCGAAGGCCTCCTTGTAGAACATCCGCACGCAGTGACCGAAGACGATGGGATGCGAGACCTTCATCATGGTCGCCTTGACGTGCAGGGAGAACATCACGCCGGTCTTGCGCGCATCCTCGATCTCCCGCTCGCAGAATTCGAGCAGCGCCTTCTTGCTCATGAACATGCTGTCGATGACCTCGCCTTCCTGCAGCGAGACCTCGGGCTTGAGCAGGTGGGTCTGGCCACTGTTGGCGATCAGCTCCATCTTCACCTTGCGGGGGCGGTCCAGGGTCATCGACTTCTCGCCGTGGTAGAAGTCGCCGCCGTGCATGTGGGAGACGTGAGTGCGCGAGGCCTGGCTCCACTCGCCCATGTGGTGCGGGTACTTGCGAGCGTAGGCCTTGACCGCCTTGGGGGCGCGGCGGTCGGAGTTGCCCTCGCGCAGCACCGGGTTGACGGCGCTGCCCTTGACCCGGTTGTAGCGTGCCTGGATATCACGCTCTTCGTCGTTCTGCGGCTCGTGGGGGTAGTCCGGCAGGGCGTAGCCCTGGCCCTGCAGCTCCTTGATGGCCTCGTGCAGCTGCGGCATGGAGGCGCTGATGTTGGGCAGCTTGATGATGTTGGCTTCCGGCGTCTTGGCCAGGGCCCCCAGCTCGGCCAGGTGATCCTCGACGCGCTGGTCCTCGGTCAGGTAGTCGGGGAACTGGGAGAGGATGCGGGCCGCCAGGGAGATGTCGCGGGTTTCCACCTCGATGCCGGCGGCGTCGGTGAAGGCATCGATGATCGGCAGCAGCGAGTGGGTCGCCAGCGCGGGGGCTTCATCGGTGAACGTGTAGATAATCTTCGGCGTGGTGGGCATGGCGCGTTGATCTCTCTGGTCGCTATGGTGGCAAGAGGTGGGGGCCAGCCAGGGGCCCCGGGCAAATCGCGGCGAGTCTAGCAAGATTGTCGACAAGTGTCCCGCGCCGCTTACTCCCACCAGGGGGGAGTGCTACACTCCGGACTCCACTGAACAGACCAGCAAAGGGGAGTTCGCCATGGGGTTCAACAAGATCGTCGTTCCAGAGAGTGGCCAGAAGATAACCGCCAACGCCGACCATACCCTGAACGTGCCGAACAATCCGATCATCCCGTACATCGAGGGTGACGGCATCGGTATCGACGTGACCCCGGCGATGATGATCGCCATCGACGCCGCCGTGGAGAAGGCCTACGGCGGCGAGCGCAAGATCCACTGGATGGAGGTCTATGCCGGCGAGAAGGCCACTCACGTCTACGATGCCGATACCTGGATGCCCGAGGAGACCCTGGAGGCGGTCAAGGAGTACATCGTCTCCATCAAGGGGCCGCTGACCACCCCGGTGGGCGGTGGCATCCGCTCACTCAACGTCGCCCTGCGCCAGAAGCTCGACCTCTATGTCTGCCAGCGTCCGGTGCGCTGGTTCGAGGGCGTGCCGAGCCCGGTCAAGAAGCCCGCCGACGTCGACATGGTGATCTTCCGCGAGAACTCCGAGGACATCTACGCCGGCATCGAGTGGAAGGCCGGTACCCCGGAGGCCGACAAGGTCATCAAGTTCCTGCGTGAAGAGATGGGCGTCACCAATATCCGCTTCCCCGAGAACTGCGGTATCGGTGTCAAGCCGGTCTCCGTGGAGGGCACCAAGCGCCTGGTGCGCCAGGCCCTGCAGTACACTATCGACAACGACCGCGAGTCGCTGACCCTGGTGCACAAGGGCAACATCATGAAATTCACCGAGGGGTCCTTCAAGGACTGGGGCTACGAACTCGCCAGGGAAGAGTTCGGCGCCGAGCTGCTCGACGGCGGTCCCTGGATGACCATGAAGAACCCCAAGACCGGCAAGGAGATCGTCATCAAGGACGTCATCGCCGACGCGATGCTGCAGCAGATCCTGCTGCGTCCGGCCGAGTATGACGTGATCGCCACCCTGAACTTGAACGGCGACTATCTCTCCGATGCCCTGGCGGCGGAAGTGGGCGGCATCGGCATCGCGCCGGGCGCCAACATCTCCGACACCACCGCCATGTTCGAGGCCACCCACGGCACCGCGCCCAAGTACGCCGGCCAGGACAAGGTGAATCCGGGCTCGCTGATCCTCTCCGCCGAGATGATGCTGCGCCACATGGGCTGGACCGAGGCCGCCGATCTGGTGCTCAAGGGCATGGAGAAGGCCATCTCCAAGGGTGAGGTCACCTACGACTTCCATCGCCTGATGGACGATGCCAAGCTGCTCAAGTGCTCCGAGTTCGGTCAGGCCGTCGCCGATAACATGTAATCGCGTTGCCGGATCCGGGGCCCCCGTCCGCCACCAGGCGGGCGGGGGTCCTTTGCGTTCGGCTTTTCCCATTCCACCATGGTGATGAACCCTGCCGGCGCGGTGGCGTCCAAACACGGTTGAGATGTTCGCCGCGCGCGGCTTGTCGAGATGGATAGTGGCTCTTATGTTCTGTAGAGACGATGAGGTACCAGGGCGAGCGTGGCGGCCCTTCCCGACGGCCGGCATGACGCGCCCGCCCGGGCCGGATACGACCGGCCCCCAGGGCCCCGGAGGCGCCGAGGAAGACGATGGCGACCTGGCGGTGCAGAGTGCCGACCCTGAGGTGGCGCGCCCCTCCATGTACAAGGTGGTGCTGCACAACGACGACTTCACCCCCATGGAGTTCGTGGTCGAGGTGCTGCAGACCTTCTTCCACATGGATAGCGAGACGGCGGTGCAGGTCATGCTGACCGTGCACACCCGCGGCAAGGCGACCTGTGGCGTCTTTACTCGCGACATCGCGGAAACCAAAAGCCATCAGGTCAATCAATATGCAAGAGAGTGTCAGCACCCGCTGCTGTGCGACATCGAGGCGGCGGACTGAGCGGCATGGTCGAGGAGGACGTGCGACGGGCAAGCGTTGACGGGAGACTTGCAACGCTGCCGTTTGTACCCGAATGTTGATGATGCCGGACCATGAACGATCCGACGCGAAGCCCTGAGCGGCGAGAAGGGGACTGCCATGCTGAGTAAAGAACTTGAACTGACCCTGAACACGGCCTTTACCGTGGCCCGCTCCAAGCGCCACGAGTTCATGACCGTGGAGCACCTGCTGCTGGCGCTGCTCGACAATGCCTCGGCGGCCGACGTGCTGCGCGCCTGCGGGGCCAACCTCGACAAGCTGCGGACCGACCTGCAGGACTTCATCAATTCCACCACGCCGCTGATTCCCGAGGACCAGTCCGATCGGGAGACGCAGCCGACCCTGGGTTTCCAGCGCGTGCTGCAGCGCGCGGTCTTCCACGTCCAGTCGTCCGGCAAGAGCGAGGTCACCGGCGCCAACGTGCTGGTGGCGATCTTCTCCGAGCAGGAGAGCCAGGCGGTCTACTTCCTCAAGCAGCAGAATGTGGCGCGGGTCGATGCCGTCAACTATATCGCCCACGGCATCTCCAAGGTGTCGGGGCACGGCCAGAGCCCGGCCTCGCCGTCGCCCGAGGCCGAGGAGGCCGAGGAAGGCGCTGCCGAGACCGGCTCCAGCCCGCTGACCAGCTACGCCACCAACCTCAACGAGCAGGCGCGGATGGGCAAGATCGATCCGCTGATCGGTCGCGACCACGAGCTCGAGCGGGTGGTGCAGATCCTGGCGCGCCGGCGCAAGAACAATCCGCTGCTGGTCGGCGAGGCCGGCGTCGGCAAGACCGCCATCGCCGAGGGGCTGGCCAAGCGGGTCGTCGAGGAGGACGTGCCCGAGGTGATCAGCGATGCCGTGGTCTATTCGCTGGACATGGGAGCGCTGCTGGCCGGCACCAAGTACCGCGGCGACTTCGAGAAGCGCCTGAAGAACCTGCTGGCCGAGCTGCGCAAGCAGCCCAACGCCATCCTGTTCATCGACGAGATCCACACGGTGATCGGGGCGGGCGCCGCCTCGGGCGGGGTGATGGATGCCTCCAACCTGCTCAAGCCGCTGCTCTCCTCGGGCGAGCTGCGCTGCATCGGCTCCACCACCTTCCAGGAGTATCGCGGCATCTTCGAGAAGGACCGTGCCCTGGCCCGGCGCTTCCAGAAGGTCGACGTGCTGGCGCCCTCGGTGGAGGACACCACGCGGATCCTCAAGGGACTGCGCTCGCGCTTCGAGGAGCATCACCAGCTGAAGTACACTGACGCGGCCCTGGAGAGCGCGGCGCGGCTGTCGGATCGCTACATCAACGACCGCCACCTGCCCGACAAGGCCATCGACGTGATCGACGAGGCCGGCGCCCACCAGCGGCTGCTGCCGCCGGAGGTGCGCGTCGATACCATCGACGTGGACCAGGTCGAGGCGGTGGTGGCGTCCATCGCGCGGATTCCGCCGAAGAGCGTCTCCAGCTCCGACCGCCAGCTGCTGGCCAACATCGACCGTGACCTCAAGATGCTGGTGTTCGGCCAGGACGAGGCGATCGACAGCCTGGCCGCGGCGATCAAGCTGTCCCGGGCCGGCCTCAAGTCGCCGGACAAGCCGGTGGGCAGCTTCCTGTTCGCCGGCCCGACCGGGGTGGGCAAGACCGAGGTGGCCCGCCAGCTCTCGCACATCATGGGCATCGAGCTGGTGCGTTTCGACATGTCCGAGTACATGGAGCGCCACACCGTGTCGCGGCTGATCGGCGCGCCTCCCGGCTACGTCGGCTACGACCAGGGCGGGCTGCTCACCGAGGCGATCACCAAGCAGCCCCACTGCGTGCTGCTGCTCGACGAGATCGAGAAGGCGCACCCCGAGGTCTTCAACCTGCTGCTGCAGGTGATGGACCACGGCCGCCTGACCGACAACAACGGCCGCGAGGCGGACTTCCGTCACGTGATCCTGATCATGACCTCCAATGCCGGGGTCGAGCAGGCCACGCGGCGCTCCATCGGCTTCCAGAGCCAGGACCACTCCACCGACGCCATGGAGGTGATCCGCAAGACCTTCTCGCCCGAGTTCCGCAACCGCCTGGACGGCATCATCCAGTTCCACGCCCTGCCCACCTCGGTGGTGCGCAACGTGGTGGACAAGTTCCTGGTGGAGCTGCAGGCGCAGCTCGACGAGAAGCGGGTCCAGCTGGACGTGGACGATGCGGCGCGGGCATGGCTGGCCGAGAAGGGCTACGATCCCGACATGGGGGCTCGCCCGATGGCGCGCCTGATCCAGGAGAAGCTCAAGAAGCCGCTGGCCGAGCTGATCCTGTTCGGCGAGCTCGCCGAGCACGGCGGTGTGGTGCACGTCAGCGTGGAGGACGGCGAGCTGCATCTGGCCACGGAGGCGGAGCTGGCCGACGCGCCCTGACGCGGGTCAGGAGCGGTCAGACCCACACAGCGCCCTGTCTTCGGACGGGGCGTTGTTCGTTCGGGCGAGATACGAGAGAGTGGTGTCGGGCGCGGAGGCGACCGGCACTCGAGCGGCGTCCGGGCCCTGGCGGCCCGATCGGCGCTCAGCGGGCGCGGTAGACGATACGGCCCTTGGACAGGTCGTAGGGGGTCAGTTCGACCTTGACCTTGTCGCCGGTGAGGATGCGGATGTAGTGCTTGCGCATCTTGCCGGAGATGTGGGCAGTCACCACGTGGCCGTTCTCGAGCTCGACGCGGAACATGGTGTTGGGAAGGGTATCGACGACGACGCCTTCCATTTCGATATGGTCTTCGCGTGCCATATAGGCGGTTCCTCGCTGATGATGACAAAAAACAGGCGGCACGATGTCACGGCGGGCCACCCGTGTCGACAGAATAGCGCGATATTGTGCCGCATGCCGCCCGTCAAGGCAAAGGAAGCCCGGCTCGTCGTCGCCTATCGCGTCGTGATCAGGCGCCGCCAGTGGCGACCATCGAGCATCTCCAGCGGCTGGAACGCCTGCTTGTAGGCCATCTTGCGGCACTCGCGGATCCAGTAGCCGAGATAGACATGGGGCAGCCCCAGCGCGAGGGCGCGGCGCACCAGTTCGAGCACGGCCAGGGTGCCCAGCGAGCGGCGCTCCAGCGCCGGTGACGGATCGAAGAAGGTATAGATGGCCGACAGGCCGTGCTCGAGCTGGTCGAAGGCGGAGACCGCCACCAGGCGGCCGTCGAGGCGAAATTCCAGCAGCCGGGCGTAGGGCTGGTCGAGGGTCAGGAAGGTGCGGTACTGCTCGTGGCTCGGCGGGTACATGTCGCCATCGGCGTGACGGGTCCTGACGTAGTGCGCATAGAGGGCATAGTGCTCGGCATCGAAGAGGGCGGGACGCACCTGCAGGCTGAGGTCGGCATTGCGGTTCAGCAGCTTGCGCTGGGTGCGACTCGGCGAGAACTCCTCCACCGGGATGCGCACCGAGATGCAGGCGTTGCAGGCATCGCAGTGGGGGCGATAGAGGTGGCGACCGCTGCGGCGAAAGCCGAGCAGCGCCAGGGCGTCATATACGCCTTGTCCCGGTGACTCCTGGGGGTCGAGAAACAGCGTGGTGGCCTCGCGCCCGGCCAGGTAGCTGCAGGCGTGGGGCACGGTCAAGAAGAAGCGCAGGTCCCTGACCGGCTGTCGGGGGGCGTTGCTGCTCAAGGCGGCCATCTCCTCTGCATCGTGCAACCGGGACTCCCCGGCCCGGTCACCCTGAGGTGCCGATCGTTGTGAAGGACCAGGCGGGTGGCGGCGCGCTTGAGGCCCCGCCCCGGCGGCCATGCACGGGGTCACCCAGCCAC
Source organism: Halomonas sp. THAF5a (assembly GCF_009363755.1). Taxonomy (NCBI): domain Bacteria; kingdom Pseudomonadati; phylum Pseudomonadota; class Gammaproteobacteria; order Oceanospirillales; family Halomonadaceae; genus Halomonas; species Halomonas sp. THAF5a. The sequence continues at coordinate 1,061,749 of NZ_CP045417.1, forward strand.
TGATCAAGATAGCCGATGAACTCGCTCCGGGCGATGTCCCGGGCGCCCAGGCTCGCCAGGTGGCCGGTGTGCATCTGGCAGTCGATCAGCCGGCCGCCGCCGGCGGCCATGGCGCGTACCAGCCGTACCAGGGCGACCTTGGAGGCATCGGGCGCCCGGGAGAACATCGATTCGCCGAAGAACACCGGGCCCATCGCGATGCCGTAGAGGCCACCGACCAGGACATCGCCGTGCCAGACCTCCACGGAGTGGGCGGCCCCCAGGGCGTGCAGCCGCGCATAGGCCTCTCGCATCTCGTCGGTGATCCAGGTGCCCGGCTGGCCATCCCGCGGCGCCGCGCAGGCCGCCATCACCGCCTCGAAGGCGCGGTCGGCGGTGACGGCAAAGCCGGCGTTGCGCAGCCGCTTGGCGAGGCTTCGCCGCACGCGGATCTCGCTGGGGAACAGCACCATGCGGGGGTCCGGGCTCCACCAGAGGATCGGCTGGTCGTCGCTGTACCAGGGAAAGATGCCGTGACGGTAGGCGGCCAGCAGCCAGGCCGGGGTCAGGTCGCCGCCCGCGGCGAGCAGGCCATCGGGGTCGCGCAGTGCCGACTCGACGGGGGGAAACCGGACATCGTGGGCGGGGAGCCAGGGCAGCATGGGGCCTCTTCCTCGTGGATGGTTCGCTCAGTCTGCCCCGCACCGGGGCGGGGCTCAAGGCATGCCGGCCCCTGTGATGGTGAGCGCTTGCTCGGTATGATTGATGACCATGACATCCGCAATACGCCATGTGGGCGCAAGGGAGGTGGCCGCTTGAGTGACAAGAAGAGGTCCTCGTCGCGTCGGGCGACGGCGGCGAATGCCAGGGAGACGGCCAAGCGCTTTGGCCTGCGGCTGCAGGGGGCGACCCGCGAAGGCGTGGTGATCCTGCTGCTGGCCGCCTGCGTGTTTCTGCTGCTGGCGCTCTACAGCTTTCGCCGGGACGACCCCGGCTGGTCGAGCAGCGGGCCGGAGACCGAGGTCGCCAACTGGATGGGCGCCGTCGGCGCCTGGCTGGCCGACGTGCTCTATTCGCTGTTCGGCGTCAGTGCCCTCTGGTGGCCCGGCATGCTGGGATTTGCCGCCTGGTGGCTGATCCGCTCGCGCCAGGTGCGTTTCGAGTGGGATCCCACGGCCCTGGCGGTGCGCTGCGGGGGGCTGGTGCTGCTGCTGCTGGGTACCACCACCCTGGGAGCGCTGCACTTCTACCGACCCGACGGCCCCTTGCCCTACTCGACGGGCGGCATCCTCGGCGAGGGGCTGGTCGGCGCGCTGCTGCCCCTGGTGGGGGCGGGCGGTACCGGCCTGCTCTCAGTGGCAGCCATGCTCTGCGGCTTTCCCCTGTTCACCGGGCTCTCCTGGCTGACCGTGATGGACGAGCTGGGCCGACGCAGCCTGCTGGGATGGCGCTGGGTGGTCGACCGCTTCGGGTTCTCCCGGGAGCGACGCGCCGAGCGGCGCGACCTCGACCAGCAGGCCCGCGAGACCCAGGCGGACAAGTCGCCGGCGACCGACGGCCAGGCCGAGGCACGGCCTTCCTGGTGGCGGAGGCTGGGCCGTGGTCGCTCCCGTGAGGAGGCGCCGGCGCTGGCGACCGATCCCGGCTTCGGCGATGACGGCGAGACCGATATCCCCTGGGAGGTACCCGCGCGCACCCCCTCGGCCAAGCGCCCCGAAGCCGCCTATACGGCGCGCATGGCCCAGGAGCCCCGGGTCGACGTCACGCCCCCCCAGGCGCCGCGCCGAGAGTCGCCGCCGCCCGCCACCGACGAGACGCCCGAGAGGGCCCGCGCGCCGCGCCCGGAGTCGAGTGTGCAGGCGACTCCGGTGCCCGCCGAGCTTCGCGAGCAGGAGGGGCGTCACGCCACGCGCCGCCATGCCACCGAGGCGCCCGTCGCGCCGCGTCGGCCGGAGGCGATCCCGGAGCCGGTGCTGCCCGATGACGACGAGGTGGTGCCGGCCTGGCAGGGGCCGGCGCTGCGGGCCCAGCGTGACGACGAGGCGCACGCAGACGCCTCCCGTGAAGCGCCCGCCACGGCCGAGGACACCGCCGAGGCGCTCGACGCGCCGCCCGTGGCGCGGGCCTCCTCGGGGGCCTCGCCGCACTCGCCTGCGCGCGACACCCGGCGGCACGAGCCGAGGCTCGCCGACTGGCAGGGCGACGATGACGAGTTCGACGAGGCGGACTCGGAGCCGTCTCTCGCGCTCGGGCCCCAGGCGGATGACGCGCCTGCCCAGGCGACCCGCGACCCCGCGCCGGCGGAGGAGGAGGCCAGCCGCGTCACGGCCGAGACGCCGTTGAAGCGGGATCCCGGCGTGGCGCCCCCCGAGCCCGCCGAGGAGGAGGACGCGCCGGTCATGGGCGATGTCGAGGACGACGCGCCCCGGGTGGCGAGCGCCGAGCAGGCTCGCGAGGCCGCCGATGAGCCCGAGGGCCCGACGCTCTGGACCGTGGAACACCTGCAGAACCAGCGTCCGGACATGGAAGCGCTGGCCGAGCCCGAGGGCGCACTGCCCAGCCTGCGGCTGCTCACGCCGCCCCAGTCTCACCAGCCCAACTACACCGATGAGCAACTGGCCGAGATGGCCGAGCTGCTGGAAGTGCGGCTGCGCGAGTACGGCGTCAAGGCCGAGGTGGTCGACACCTGGCCGGGGCCGGTGATCACGCGCTTCGAGATCAAGCCGGCGGCCGGGGTGAAGGTCTCCAAGATCAGCAACCTGGCCAAGGACCTGGCGCGCTCGCTGATGGTCAAGAGCGTGCGGGTGGTGGAGGTAATCCCGGGGCGGCCCACGGTGGGCATCGAGATTCCCAACCCCAAGCGCGAGATGATCCGTCTGCGCGAGGTGATCGACTCCGACCGCTATCAGCACGAGGCCTCGGCGCTGACCCTGGCGCTCGGCCAGGACATCGGCGGCGGCCCGGTGGTGGCCAACCTCGGCAAGATGCCCCACCTGCTGGTGGCCGGTACCACCGGCTCGGGCAAGTCGGTGGGCGTCAACGCCATGCTGATCTCCATGCTGCTCAAGGCGACACCCGACGAGGTGCGCATGATCATGGTCGACCCCAAGATGCTGGAGCTCTCGGTCTACGACGGCATCCCGCACCTGCTGGCACCGGTGGTCACCGACATGAAGGAGGCGGCCAACGCCCTGCGCTGGTGCGTGGCCGAGATGGAGCGCCGCTACAAGCTGATGGCCGCCATGGGCGTGCGCAACATCGCCGGCTTCAACGCCAAGCTCGACGAGGCCGAGCGCGCCGGTGCCCAGGTCGCCGACCCGCTGTGGGAACCGCAGCCCTGGGAGATGCATCAGGCGCCGCCGGTGCTCGAGAAGCTGCCCTATATCGTGGTGGTGATCGACGAGTTCGCCGACATGTTCATGATCGTCGGCAAGAAGGTCGAGGAGCTGATCGCGCGCCTGGCCCAGAAGGCCCGGGCCGCCGGCATCCACCTGATCCTCGCCACCCAGCGCCCGTCGGTGGACGTGGTGACCGGCCTGATCAAGGCCAACATCCCCACCCGCATGGCATTCCAGGTCTCCTCCCGGGTCGACTCGCGCACCATCCTCGACCAGGGGGGCGCCGAGAACCTGCTGGGCCACGGCGACATGCTCTACCTGCCCGCCGGGTCCGGCATGCCGACCCGCGTCCACGGCGCCTTCGTCGACGATGACGAGGTGCATCGAGTGGTCGAGGACTGGAAGCGCCGCGGCGAGCCGGAGTACATCGACGAGATCCTCTCCGGTGGCGTCTCCGCCGAGGCCCTGGCCGGGCTCGAGGCCGAGGGGGGCGGCGGTAGCGACGGCGATGCCGAGCAGGATGCCCTCTACGATGAAGCGGTGGCCTTCGTCACCGAGAGCCGTCGCGCCTCGATCTCGGCGGTCCAGCGGCGCTTCAAGATCGGCTACAACCGCGCCGCGCGCCTGGTCGAGTCCATGGAGATGGCCGGCGTGGTCTCCACCATGGGCACCAACGGCGGCCGCGAGGTGCTGGCGCCGCCCCCGGTGAGCGACTGACGCGCCGCCAATCATGCAGCAATGATGGAAGCCCCGGCGGGGATGCAACCCGCCGGAGCCCCTCCGGTCCGAATGGCAGGAAGTCAGGATGGACCCGTCCAGGGAGACAGAGACGATGAGCATCAAGAAGACCCTCGCCGCGCTGACCCTTGCGCTGGCCACGCCGATCTCGGCGCTCGCCAGCGAGGGGGCCGACCGCCTGGCGACCCTCCTCGAGCCGCTCAAGACCTACGCGGCCGACTTCGAGCAGCAGATTCTCGACGGCAGCGGCCAGCGTCTGCAGGAGGCGCGTGGCCGCATCTGGCTGTCGCGCCCCGGCAAGTTCCGCTGGGAAGTGGAGGCGCCCTACGAGCAGCTGGTGGTCTCCGGCGGGGAGGAGGTCATCCTCTATGACCCCGACCTCGAGCAGGCCACGGTGCAGCCCCTCGACCAGCGCGTGACCCACACCCCGGCCCTGCTGCTCTCCGGCAGCGCCGACGAGCTGACCGACAGCTACGAGGTCACCCGCCAGCAGCAGGGCGCCAGCGAGACCTTCATCCTGCTGCCCAGGGATCCCGACACCCTCTTCGAGGAACTCAAGATGACCTTCCGCGGCGAGGCCCTGGCCATGCTGCAGATGACCGACAGCACCGGCCAGCGCACCGCCATCGGCTTCGACAATGTGCGCATGAACGAGCGGCTGGAGGCCGATCGCTTCGATTTCGCCATTCCCGACGGCACCGACGTGATCCGCGAGTCGCGGTAGAGCGCCAAGCGGAAAGCGCCGAGCCGCCAAGCTGTTCGGTGGTAGGCGGCAGGCCTCGAGGCAATACATGACAACCCCCGGCGGACATGATGTCTGCCGGGGGTTCTCTTTGGGGCCAGGGTATCCTGCTTGGCTGCTTGGCTGCTTGGCTGCTTGGCTGCTTGGCTGCTTGGCTGCTTGGCTGCTTGGCTGCTTGGCTGCTTGGCTGCTTGGCCGCTTGGCCGCTTGGCCGCTCGGCGCTACCCGCCGCCGTCCGCCTCGGCATCCCGCTGTGCCCGCCAGGCCATGATCTGGGCGTAGCGCTTTTCCTGGCCGTGGTCGGTGGGCTCGAAGAGCGGGCGGCGGGGCACCTCCTCGGGCCAGCAGTCGTGGGCGCTGCCCGCCGGATAGCCGTCGGGCTCGTTGTGGGCGTAGCGATAGCCCTCGCCGTGGCCCAGGGATTCCATCAGCTTGGTGGGGGCGTTGCGCAGGTAGGTGGGCACCTCGAGCTGGGGCTGCGAGGCCGCGAGCGCCTTGGCCTGCTTCCAGGCCTGATCGATGGCGTTGCTCTTCGGGGCCACCGCCAGGTGGATGGCGGCCTGGGCGATGGCCCGCTGGCCCTCGTAGTCGCCCAGGCGCAGGTAGGCGTCCCAGGCGGCCATCACCAGCGGCAGGGCGCGCGGGTCGGCGTTGCCGACATCCTCCGAGGCGATGGCCGCCAGGCGGCGAATCACGTCCAGGGGGTCGCCGCCGCCCTGCATGAAGCGCGCCATGTAGAGCAGGGCGGCGTCGGGGCGCGAGGAGCGGATCGACTTGTGGATCGCCGAGAGCAGGTCATAGTAGTGGTCGCCCTGCTTGTCGAAGGCGCTGGCGGTGTGGCCGATCACGTCCTCCAGCGCCTCACGGGGCAGGCGTTCGCCGTCCCCCTCGGCCAGCGTGAAGTCGCAGGCGGTCTCCAGCAGGCCCAGCGCCCGGCGGGCATCGCCGGCGGCGGCGCGGGCCAGCAGCGCCAGCACCTCCTCGTCCACCCGGATCCGTCGGGCGCCCAGGCCGCGGTCTTCGTCCGCCAGGGCCCGGCGCATCACCTCGACGAGCTCCCCCTCGTCGAGGGACTTGAGCACGTGGACCCGGGCCCGGGAGAGCAGCGCCGAGTTGACCTCGAAGGAGGGGTTCTCCGTGGTGGCGCCGATCAGCGTCAAGAGCCCCGACTCCACGTGGGGCAGCAGGGCGTCCTGCTGGCTCTTGTTGAGGCGATGGATCTCGTCGAGAAACAGCAGGGTAGGGCGCTCCCGGGCCTGGGCATCGCGGGCGCGATCGACCGCGGCGCGGATCTCCTTCACGCCGGCCATCACCGCCGAGAGATGCTCCAGGTGGGCGCCGGAGACCTCGGCGAGGATCTCGGCCAGGGTGGTCTTGCCGGTGCCGGGAGGGCCCCAGAGGATCATCGAACGCACCACGCCGCTCTCGGCCATGCGGGCCAGCGGCTTGCCGGGCCCCACCAGCGCCTGCTGCCCCACGTAGTCCTCGAGGCGGCGCGGGCGCATGCGATAGGCCAGGGGGGCCGCGTCGTCGGCGGCGTGGCGCTGGAAGAGGTCCATGTCTGACTCCTTGGCGCGTGGCTGCTAGAGTGGGTGTGTCGTCGCAGGCAATACGACCTTGGGGGACAGGCAAGATTCGCTCCGGGCGTCTAGCCTGAGGCAGTCCGCTTCGGCGTGGAACGCCGCTCGGTGAACCCGATACGCCGTGGCGAATCGAAGGGGGATAGGCATCCGTTCCCTCTGCCGCCCGATCCACCGCTCGTGACCCATTTCGCCATGGAGGAGATGACCGCCATGCCCAAGCTGAACCAGTTGCGTCAGGATCATGCCAACATGGCGCGCATGTTGCACGTTCTGCAGCTCAAGCAGAAGACCCTGGCCCAGGGGGAGCGCCCCAACTTCCAGCTGGTCAGGGAGGTCGTGGACTACATCCTCGACTACCAGGAGGGGTTCACCCGGCCCCTCGAGAAGGTCTGCAGCGAGCGGCTCAAGGAACTGGACCCGTCAAGCGCCGAGGTCACCGAGCAGCTCGCCAGGGACTATCGCGCGCTGAAGGCCCGGCTGCATCGCCTCTCCGACGACCTCGACATGATCCTCATGGATTCGGTCGTGCCGATGGACACCTTCGCCGAGGACCTCAAGTCCTACCTGGAGAGCCACCGCGCCTACCTCCGCGAGGAGCGGGAGAAGCTCTTCCCGCTGATCCGCCAGAACTTCAGCGACGAGGACTTCAAGGCGCTGCAGGAGGCCCTGCCGGAGGGGGCCCAGGACCAGGTCGCGCGACTCGAGGAGGCCTATCCCGAGCTCTATCACGAGCTGCGTGACGCGCCCGTGCCCGAGACCTGAGCCCGGATGTTCCCTGGGGCCTCCCCGGGCGAGGCCCCGTTGGCTGCTGCCCCTACGGCAGCGGTCGTCGCCCTTCGGCTTGGCGGCGACTCTGGGGTAGAATGGCCGCCTTCGTCCGCGACCGTCGTCCCGCCATGCCTCTGCCCTTGCCACACGCCTCCCCGCTGTCACGCTCGGTGCCCCTGTCGGGGGCGCGTGGCTGATGGCGGCACCGATCCTGGTCTTCGATTCCGGCGTGGGCGGGCTCTCGGTGGTGCAGGCGCTGCGCCATCGCCTGCCCGGGGCCGCCCTGGCCTACGCCTGCGATAACGCCATGCTGCCCTATGGGCGGCGAGAGGACGCTTGGCTGGTCGAGCGGATCCAGGCGGTCTGCCAGGCGGCGGTGGCCGCCAGCGGCGCCCGGGCGCTGGTGGTGGCCTGCAACACGGCCAGTACGCTGGCGCTGGACGCCCTGCGCGAGGGCCTGGCCGTTCCCGTGATCGGTACCGTGCCGGCCATCAAGCCGGCTGCCGCCGTCAGTGCCACGCGCCATATCGGCCTGTTGGCGACCAGTGCTACCGTGTCGCGTCCCTATACCCTGCGGCTGATCCGCGACTTCGCCGCCGACTGCCGCGTCACCCGGGTGGCCGCCGATGCCCTGGTGGGCGAGGCGGAGCGCCTGGTGATCGGGGAGTCGCCGGATCTCGCGGCGATTCGCCGGACCCTCGCCCCCCTCTGGACGCCGGCGTCGTGCGGCGAGCCGGTCCTGGATACCGTGGTGCTGGGCTGCACCCATTTCCCGCTGCTGCGCCGTCAGCTGGTGGATGCCGCCCCCCGCGAGGTGGCCTGGATCGACTCGGGAGAGGCCATCGCGCGCCGCGTGGCCCAGGTCGTGACGGCGCCCGATCATGACGCCTCTGCCGGGCCGAGCTTCGTCACGGCGCCCGACCGGCGCCTTGCCACGGGACTGGCCGCCTTCGGCTTCGCCCCGCCGCGGACGCTGCAGCCGGCCTGAGCCGCCCGCGTTCACGTCGTCTTCGCCCCTTCATCACCGACTTTCTTCACAGGAGCCACCGTGGCCATTCCCGTCGTCGATCCCGCCCGCTATGACCAGCAGCTCGAGGCCAAGCGCGAGCGCATCACCCGCGACTTCGCGCACTTCGCGCCGCCGGCGCTCGAGGTCTTCCCCTCGCCGCCGAGCCACTATCGCCAGCGCTGCGAGTTTCGCCTCTGGCACGAGGGGGACGATCTCTTCTACGCCATGTTCGAGGTGGATCCCGAGGATCCCAAGAACAAGACCGTGGTCCGCCTCGACGAGTACCCGGTGGCCAGCCGGCAGATCAACGACCTGATGCCCCGCCTGCTCGAGGCACTGCGCGACAACGACCTGCTGCGCCGGCGACTCTTCCAGGTCGAGTTCCTCACCACCCTCACCGGCGAGGCGCTGGTGACGCTGATCTACCATCGTCGCCTCGACGAGGCCTGGGAGGCAGAGGCGCGGGCCCTGCAGGAGCGGCTCGGCATCATGATCATCGGGCGGGCCCGAAAGCAGCGCCTGGTGCTGGAACGTGACCACGTCTGGGAGCGCCTGACGGTGGGCGATGATGCGCTGGTCTACCAGCAGGTGGAGAACAGCTTCACCCAGCCCAACGCCGAGATCTGCCGCGCGATGCTCGCCTGGGCGCGGGACGTCACCCAGGGGAGCCAAAAGGGCGACCTGGTGGAGCTCTACTGCGGCAACGGCAACTTCACCGTGGCACTCGCCGGCAACTTCCGCCGGGTGCTGGCCACGGAGATCTCGCGCACCTCGGTGGCCAGCGCGCGGATCAACCTCGAGGCCAACGGCATCGACAACGCCGAGGTCGGGCGCATGTCCGCCGAGGAGTTCGCCCAGGCCCTGAAGGGCGAGAAGGGCGGTCGCCGGGTCGCCGAGATGTCCCTCGACGACTACGCCTTCTCCACCGTGCTGGTGGACCCGCCCCGGGCCGGCCTCGACGAGGCGAGCTGCCGGCAGCTCAGCGAATATGAGCGCATCGTCTATATTTCATGCAATCCCGAGACCCTGGCGGAGAACCTCGAGACGCTGACCCGCACCCACGAGATTCGCCGCTTCGCGCTCTTCGACCAGTTTCCCTGGACCCATCACTGCGAATGCGGGGTCCTGCTGGTGCGCCGCGACTGATTCGACCTTGGTCGAAGGCATGGCGGGATTGTCAAGCGGCGATGCGTAACCGACATGCTCCATGAGCGAAAAGGCATGTGGTTGGGGGCGGCTCGGGAAGTGACGTAAGCTGAACGGCGATGCGGCCGGCAGGCCGCCACGTCAAGTTCTCCCGGCCGCTCCCGGCGGCCGCTGGCAGCCGAGGTGATGGATGCAACATGTCTCACACGAGGAGACCCGCGAGGATCTGCTCAAGCAACTCGAGGAGCGGCTGCAAGGCCGTCTGGACGAGGACAAGGCCGCCCAGGTCCATGCCTTCGCCCGCCACTTCTATGCCACGATCCCGCTCGACGACCTGGCCGATCGCCGTCTCGACGACATCTACGGCGCCACGCTCTCCGTGTGGCACTTCCTGCAGCAGTTCGACCCCGCCGATCCCAAGGTGCGGGTCTTCAACCCCGATTTCGAGCAGAACGGCTGGCAGTCCACCCATACCTTCATCGCCGTGCTGCATGAGGACATGCCCTTCCTGGTCGACTCGGTGCGCATCGAGCTGAACCGCCGCGGCATGACCGTGCACGCCATCCACAACGCGGTGCTGGCGACCCAGCGCGATGGCGAGCACCGCCTGGCGCGGGTCACGCCGACCCAGCAGGCCGATGCCCCCGCCAGCCGCGAGTCGCTGATCGCCATCGAGGTGGATCGCCACTCCGACCCGGCGGTGCTCGAGGAGATCGAGGCCAGCCTGCAGGAGGTGCTCTGCGACGTGCGCACCGCCGTGGCCGACTTCGAGCCGATGCGCGACCAGGCCCGGGCGGCCCTGGCCGAGCTCAAGGCCTCGCGACCCGAGCAGATCGACGTCGAGGAGCACCAGGAGGCCACGGCCTTCATCGAGTGGCTGCTCCACGACAACTTCACCTTCCTTGGCTACGACGAATACGTGGTCCATGAGGAGCAGGGGCGGCAGAGCCTCGATCGGGTCGAGCAGAGCGAGCTCGGGGTCTTTCGCCTCGACCAGCCCCGTTACCAGGAGCGCATCCGCACCGACCAGGGCGTCGAAGGCGATCGCTTCGTGCTGGTCCCCCAGCTGCTGTCCTTCGCCAAGAGCGCCCACCACGCGCGCATCCACCGTCCCACCTATCCCGACTACATCTCCATCGATCGCTACGACGATCAGGGGCGGGTGATCGGCGAACGGCGCTTCCTGGGCCTGTTCACCGCCACGGTCTACAACGAGTCGCCGCGCAACGTCCCGATCCTGCGCCGCAAGCTCCAGACCGTGATGGCCAACTCCGGCTTCAATCCCAAGGGCCACAACGGCAAGCACCTGCTGCACATCCTCGAGGTCTATCCCCGCGACGACCTGTTCCAGATCGACACCGACGAGCTGACCCAGACGGCGCTCGGGATCCTCGACATGCGCGAGCGGCGCCGGGTGCGGCTGTTCATCCGCGAGGACCGCTCCGGGCGCTTCTACTCCTGCCTGGCCTTCGTGCCGCGAGACGTCTTCTCCACCGAGCTGCGCCAGCGCATCCAGCAGCTGCTCTGCGAGGAGCTCGATGCCACCTTCGGCGACTTCAACACCTACCTCTCCGAGTCGGTGCTGGCGCGCATCCAGTTCATCCTGCGCTTCAAGGGTGACCGGCCGACCGAGTACGACCTGCGTCGCCTGGAGGCCAAGCTGGCGACCCTGGCGCGCAACTGGCGCGACGACCTGCAGGGCGCGGCCATCGAGGGCTTCGGCGAGGAGCAGGCCAACCTGCTGATGGACCGCTTCCGCGACGCCTTCCCGGCGAGCTATCGCGACGACTTCTCGGCGCGCACCGCGGTCTACGACCTGCAGCACATCAGCGAGCTGGACGACGGCGCCCCGCTGGCCCTCTCCCTCTATCGCCTGGTGGAAGAGGAGGGCAGCGGCGTCAACCTCAAGCTGTTCCACCGCGACCGGCCGATCCCGCTCTCCGACGTGCTGCCGATGATGGAGAACCTGGGACTGCGCGTGATCGGCGAGCGCCCCTATGAGGTGCAGGCCCAGGACGCCAGCTACTGGATCCACGACTTCGACCTGGAGCACCACACCAGCAGCGAGGTCAACCTCCAGGAGATGCGTGCGCCCTTCATCGAGGCCTTCCAGCGCATCTGGAACGGCGAGGCGGACAACGACCCGTTCAACCGGCTGATCATCGGCGCCAACCTCGACTGGCGCGAGGTCGCCATGCTGCGCGGCTACGCCCGCTACCTGAAGCAGATCCGCTTCGGCGTCTCCCAGGACTACATGGCCACCACCCTGGTCAACCATCCGGAGATCACCCGCGAGCTCGTCACCCTGTTCGAGCTGCGCTTCGATCCCAGCGAGCGCCCGCCGGAGGGCGAGGTCGAGGCCTGCACCGCCCGCATCCTGACGCTGCTCGACGACGTCGCCAGCCTCAACGACGACCAGCTGCTGCGCCGCTACATGGAGATGATCCAGGCGACCCAGCGCACCAACTACTACCAGACCGCGCCCGACGGCCGGCAGAAGGACTACATGGCCTTCAAGCTGGAGCCGGCCCGCATCACCGGCATGCCCAAGCCGCGGCCGGCCCACGAGATCTTCGTCTGCTCGCCGCGGGTCGAGGGCGTGCACCTGCGCGGCGGCAAGGTCGCCCGCGGCGGGCTGCGCTGGTCCGATCGCTTCGAGGACTTCCGCACCGAGGTGCTGGGCCTGGTCAAGGCGCAGCAGGTCAAGAACGCGGTGATCGTGCCGGTGGGCGCCAAGGGGGGCTTCGTCTGCAAGCGGATGCCCGAGGGGGCCGATCGCGACGCCATCCAGCAGGAGGGCATCGCCTGCTACAAGATCTTCATCCGCGCGCTGCTCGACGTCACCGACAACCGGGTGGGCGGCGAGATCGTGCCGCCCAGGGACGTGGTGCGCCACGACGATGACGACGCCTACCTGGTGGTGGCCGCCGACAAGGGCACCGCGACCTTCTCCGACATCGCCAACGAGATCTCCGCCGAGTACGGCCACTGGCTGGGCGACGCCTTCGCCTCGGGCGGCGCCAACGGGTACGACCACAAGAAGATGGGCATCACCGCCAAGGGCGCCTGGGAGTCGGTCAAGCGCCACTTCCGCGGCCTGGGGCTGAACACCCAGCAGGACGAGTTCACGGTGGTCGGCATCGGCGACATGGCCGGCGACGTCTTCGGCAACGGCATGCTGCTCTCCGACAAGATCCGCCTGGTGGGCGCCTTCAACCACCTGCACATCTTCGTCGATCCCAATCCGGACGTGGCGGCGAGCTTCGCCGAGCGGCAACGCCTGTTCGACCTGCCGCGCTCCAGCTGGCAGGACTACGATGCCGCGCTGATCTCCGAGGGCGGCGGCATCTTCAGCCGCGCCGCCAAGACCATCCCCATCTCCCGGCAGATGAAGGCGCTGTTCGGCATCAAGGAGGACAAGCTCTCGCCCAACGAGCTGATCCGCGCGATGCTCAAGTCGCACGTCGACCTGCTTTGGAACGGCGGCATCGGCACCTACGTGAAGTGCAGCGAGGAGACCGACGCCCAGGTCGGCGACAAGGCCAACGACGGCCTGCGCATCGACGGTCGCGAGCTCAACTGCCGCGTGGTCGGCGAGGGTGGCAACCTCGGCCTGACCCAGCGGGGCCGCATGGAGGCCGCCGCCAAGGGCGTGCGGGTCAACACCGACTTCATCGACAACGCCGGCGGGGTCAACTGCTCCGACCATGAGGTCAACATCAAGATCCTCATCGACGAGGTGGTCAAGCGCGGCGACATGACCGAGAAGCAGCGCAACAAGCTGCTCGCCGACATGACCGGCGAGGTCTCGGACCTGGTGCTCAAGGACAACTATCGCCAGACCCAGGCGCTGGATCTCGCCGAGCGACTCTCCCGGCAGGGCATCGGGCCCTTCCGGCGCTTCATCAGCGAGCTGGAGGCGGCCGGCCAGATCGACCGCGAGCTGGAGTTCCTGCCCGACGACGAGCAGCTCCAGGAGCGGGCCGCCAACGAGCAGGGCATGCTGCTGCCGGAGCTCTCGGTGCTGATCTCCTACGCCAAGAGCGTGCTCAAGGGCGACCTGATCGCCTCGGACGTGCCGGATGACCCGACCATCGTCAAGTTCGTCGAGCGGATCTTCCCGGCGGTGCTGGTCGAGCGCTACCGCGACGAGGTCTACGAGCACCGGCTGACCCGCGAGATCGTCGCCACCCAGGTGGCCAACGACCTGGTCGACCACATGGGCATCGTCTTCGTGCGCCGGCTGATCGACTCCACCGGCGCCGACCGCGCCGCCATCGCCCGGGCCTACGTGATCGCCCGCGACAGCTTCGCGCTGCCGCGCCTCTGGGAGCAGATCGAGGCGCTGGACAACCAGGTCTCGAGCGCCGTGCAGTACGACATGATGCTCGACCTGATGCGCATGCTGCGGCGCGCGACCCGCTGGTTCCTGCGCAATCGCACCGGCATGAGCACCCAGGAGGCGATCGACTTCTTCGCGCCGCGCCTCGCGCAGCTGCAGGAGAACATCGGCAAGCGCCTGCGCGGCGAGGAGCGCGAGGCCTGGGAGGCCCGTCGCCAGGCGCTGGTGGAGGCCGGCGTGCCGGAGGCCCTGGCCGCCACCGTGGCCGCGGCGAACAGCCTCTACGCGGCGCTGGGCATCATCCAGACGGCGCGCCAGACCCAGGAGAAGCCCCAGCGCGTGGCCGAGGTCTTCTACGAGATCGGCGACCGCCTGGAGCTGCCGTGGATGATCCAGCAGATCACCGAGCTCAAGGTGCGCGACAGCTGGCAGGCCCAGGCCCGGGAAACCTTCCGCGACGACATCGACCGCCAGCAGCTGGCGCTGACCACCAGCGTGCTGGGCATGGAGAACGGGGCCAAGGACTCCACCGAGCGGGTCAGCCAGTGGCTGTCGCTCCACCAGGGCATGCACCAGCGCTGGTGCCGCCTGGTCGAGGAGGTGAGCAGCGGCGCCCACGGTGGCTTCCCGCTGTTCGCGGTGGCGGTGCGCGAGCTGGTCGACCTGGCCGAGAGCAACCGTGCCTGATCCGTCCCCTCGCGCCTGACGACGTCAGGCCCCGAAGACACGAAACCCCGCCGCCGGCGGGGTTTCGTGCGTCTGGGGGCGGCGCCTCGGTGCGATGCCCTGGCGCCGGCCTCAGAGCAGGAAGACGGTGGCGAGCCCCAGGAAGGACATGAAGCCCACCACGTCGGTCACCGTGGTCAGGATCACCGAGCCCGACAGGGCCGGGTCGATGCCCGCGCGCTTGAGCAGCAGCGGGATGACGATGCCGGCGATGCCGGCCGCCAGCATGTTGATGATCAGTGCGGCCGCGATGATGCCGCCGATGGCGACGCTCTCGAACCACACCACCGCCAGGATGGCCACCACCAGCGACCACAGCACGCCGTTGAGGGCGGCGATGCCGATCTCCTTGCGCAGCAGCCATTGGCTGTTGGTGCGGCTGATCTGGCCCAGCGCCAGGCCGCGGATCGCCAGCGTCAGGGTCTGGCTTCCGGCGATGCCGCCCATGCTGGCGACGATCGGCATCAGCACCGCCAGGGCGACGATCTGGTCCAGGGCCGCCTCAAAGCGGCCGATCACCCAGGCGGCCAGGAAGGCCGTCAGCAGGTTGATGCCGAGCCACACGGCGCGGCGCTTGGCGCTGGGCATCACCGGGGCGAAGAGGTCCTCCTCCTCGTCGAGGCCCGCCATGTTCATCAGCGCCTGCTCGGAGTCTTCGCGGATGACGTCGACGATGTCATCGATCAGGATGCGGCCGAGCAGCAGCCCCTGCTCGTCGACCACTGGCGCCGAGACCAGGTCGTGGGTCTGGAAGAGGGTGGCGACATCGCGGGACTTCATGGTCACCTGGATGCTGTCCACCTCGCTGTCCATCAGGTCCGCCACGGCCATCTCCGGATCGTGGGCGACCAGCCGGGCCAGCGGCAGCACGCCGACGAAGCGGCCGTCGCGGTCCACCACCATCAGCAGGTGGGTGTTGTCGGGGACGGCCTCCTTCCAGCGCAGGAAGCGCTGCACCGTCTCCAGGCTGACGTCGGCGCGCACGGCGATGGTATCGGTGCGCATCAGGCGACCGGCGCTGTCCTCCTCGAAGGAGAGGGTCTCCTGGAGCCGGGAGCGCTGCAGCGCGTCCATCGAGCGCAGCATGTCCGCGGCGACCTGCTGGGGCAGGTCCTCGAAGATCTCGGCGAGGTCGGTGGTGTCCAGGCCGGTGGTGGCGGCGACGATCTCGGCGTGGTCCATGTCGTCGATCAGGGTGCCGCGCACCTCGTCGTGCACGTGCAGCAGCACCTCGCCGTCGATCTCGCCCGGTACGCGCTCCCACAGGCGGATACGCGCCTCCGGGGGCAGCGACTCCAGCAGCAGGGCCACTTCCGCGGGCTCGAGGTCTGAGAGGACGTCGTCGACCTGCTCCAGTTGCTCCTTTTCCAGCGCCAGGTGGATCCGCGACAGGCGGTGCTCGAGTGTCTCGGTGGTATCGTTCATGGGCGCTTCCTGGCAAGGGTGCATCGAGGCGGGCGAGCCGCCTCGCGGTGTCCTGAGTCGGAGACTCGTGAGCGCCCAGTAGAGCATAAATGGCGCGGATGATGGAGCCGTGACCCATGACAGAGTTCGCCCGCTGGCGCGTCGTCTCGCGATGGCGGGGCTGGTATACTCTCGCCCCGCTCGCCGCCGCACCAGCCGGTGGCCTCGCGCCCGCCCCATCGCTCGCCACTGCCCAGGAGCCGCCATGTACTCGCTTGCCCGTTCGCTGCTGTTTCGTCTCGATGCCGAGACCGCCCACGGCATGGCGCTCTCCGCCCTGGACCTGGCCGGCCGCGCGGGCCTGGCCTCGCGCCTGGGCGGGGGGCGGGTCGAGGACCCGGTCGAGGTGATGGGGCTGCGCTTTCCCAATCGCGTGGGCCTGGCCGCCGGGCTCGACAAGAACGCCGACCACCTCGATGCCCTGGGCGCGCTGGGCTTTGGCTTCGTCGAGGTGGGCACCGTGACGCCGAGGCCCCAGGACGGCAACCCGAAGCCGCGGCTGTTCCGGCTGCCCGAGGCCGGCGCCATCATCAACCGCATGGGCTTCAACAACGCCGGTGTCGACCACCTGGTGGCCCGGGTCAGGGCGAGCCGCTACGACGGCGTGATCGGCATCAACATCGGCAAGAACCTGACCACGCCGGTGGAGCAGGCGGTGGATGACTACCTGGCCTGCCTCGGCAAGGTGCATGCCCACGCCCACTACATCGCGGTGAACATCTCCTCGCCCAACACCCCCGGGCTTCGCAACCTGCAGTTCGGCGAGCACCTCGATGCGCTGCTCGGGGCCCTGCGCGAGGAGGGGCGCCGGCTCGATCGCCAGAGCGGTCGGCGCGTGCCCCTGGCGGTCAAGATCGCCCCGGACATGAGCGCCGACGAGGTCGGGCTGGTGGCCGGGGCGCTCCAGGCCAACGCCATCGACGCGGTGATCGCCACCAACACCACGATCTCCCGCGAGGCGGTGGCGGGGCTCGAGCATGCCGACGAGCAGGGCGGGCTCTCCGGGCGACCGGTGCTCGAGCCCTCCAACGCGGTGATCCGCGAGCTGCGCCGTCGGCTGCCCGACATGCCGATCATCGGCGTGGGCGGCATCGACAGCGGCGAGGCGGCGCTTTGCAAGATGGCTGCCGGTGCCGACCTGGTGCAGCTCTACTCGGGCTTCATCTATCGCGGCCCGGCGCTGGTGGGCGAGTGCGCCCGGGCGCTCCGGGACCGCGCGGGCCAGGCCTGAGGGGCGGGTGGCATGGGCGGCACCCGCGCACGAAAAAGCCCATGGCAGGGCCATGGGCTTGAGGGGTTCGTCGTCATCGCCGACGAAGGGTTGTTGACCCGGGGAGTCGGGGTCACACCACCATGGGGTTCTTGTGAATGCCTGAGACACCCGTCATGCCGGACCATTGATCCCCACGACCTTCACGCCAACCGCTCATCCAGTATTCGCGTAGATTGATATCCTGGCTGGGACACTCATCGCGGGAACGACCCGAGAGACCCGCCTTGTACCCATGAACATAGGCACGCTGGAAGCGATCACGTTTCTGTCGTTTCATTGGACTACCTCTTGATGAAGGTACCGACGAGAACCCGGTCTCGAGACCGGATTCGTGTTGCTCGGGAGACGTGAATCAGGGCGCGACCAGCGGGCTAGTTCATGCACGGTGATGCTCATGTTCATCGAAGATCCTTTTCTGCGAAAACATGTCGTGCTGAAGCCACGCTGTGAAGGTTGAGACACCGTGCGAACACGGCAGCGCCAAGACACGCTACCCGATGACAGGAACGCATGCGTCATTCAGTAGCTACTCAGTCATTGATAGCCCAGGATGACGACGATTGTCGACTGATGATTTGTAACAAGGCGTTCACCTTTATCGTTACGCCACCATGCCGGCCCGACGCCGCGCCGACGGATATGCCATGACCGAACCGCAAGCTTCACACTCCCTCCGCTTCCTGGCGACCTGCCCCAAGGGCATCGAGCTGCTGCTGGCCGACGAGCTGTCGGCGCTCGGCGCCACCCCCGGCAAGACCACGGTGGCCGGGGTGTTCTTCCAGGCTAGCCTCGAGACGGCCTACCGCGCCTGCCTCTGGTCGCGCCTGGCCAACCGGGTGGTGCTCTGCCTGGCCCGGGAGGAGGGCATCGAGACCCCCGAGGCGCTGCGCGCCGCCGCCGCGGCCATCGACTGGCGCGACCACCTCGCCCCCGGGAAGACCCTGGCGGTGGACTTCCACGGCCGCGCCGAGGCGATCCGGCACACCCGCTTCGGCGCCCAGACCGTCAAGGACGGGGTGGTGGATCGCCTCCACGCCGAGGGGCGGCCGCGGCCCGATATCGACACCCGCCGTCCCGACCTGCGCCTCTACGCGCACCTGCACCGGGGCCGGATGACCCTGGGCGTCGACCTCTCCGGCGACAGCCTGCACCGCCGCGGCTACCGGCGCGACGTCGGTCATGCCCCGCTCAAGGAGAACCTGGCCGCCGCCCTGCTGGTGCGCGCCGGCTGGCCGGCGCTGGCCCGGGAGGGTGCGCCGCTGGTCGACCCGCTGTGCGGCGCCGGCACGCTGCTGATCGAGGCCGCCCTGATGGCCGCCGACATCGCTCCGGGGCTCGCCCGGGAGCGCTTCGGCTTCCACGGCTGGGCCGGCCACGACGAGGGCTGCTGGCGCGAGCTCAGGCGCGAGGCCGAGGCCCGGGCGAGCATCGGGCGCAAGCGCTGCCGCTCGCGGCTCTTCGGCTTCGACGAAAGCCCCCCCGCGCTGGCGGCGGCCAAGGCCAACGCCATGCGCGCCGGCGTGCCGGCGCTGATCGAGCTGACGGGCGCCGCCCTGACCGGGCTTGCGCGCCCCGAGGGGCTGCCCGAGTCGCCCACGGGACTGGTGATGACCAACCCGCCCTACGGCGAGCGCCTGGGCGAGCTGCCGCAGCTGGTGTCGCTCTACGCCCAGCTCGGCGAGCGGGCCAGGGCGGCCTTCCCCGGCTGGCGACTGGCGGTGTTCACCGCCAATCCGGACCTGGGGCATCGCATCGGGCTGCGCGCCCACAAGCACTACTCGCTGAAGAACGGGCCCCTGGACGCCCGGCTCCTGCTGATGGCGGTTCCCGAGCGGGGCGAGGGCGACGCCGGGGCGCGTGGCGAAGGGGCAGGCTCGGGCGCGCCGGCCGCCGCCGAGGCCCCCCCGGCACGCTCCGAGGGCGCGCAGATGTTCGCCAATCGCCTGGAGAAGAACCGCAAGCGGTTGAAGAAGTGGCTCAAGAAGAGCGGCGAGAGCTGCTACCGGCTCTATGACGCCGACATGCCCGAGTACGCCCTGGCCATCGATGTCTACGGGGATCGCGTGCACGTCCAGGAGTACGCGCCGCCCCGCTCCGTGGATGCCGCCCAGGCCCAGAAGCGCCTCTTCGAGGCGCTGGGCGTGGTTCCCGAGGTGCTCGGCATCGACCCGGGCCGCATCGTGATCAAGCGGCGCGAGCGCCAGAGCGGCAAGGAGCAGTACCGCAAGCAGGCGGCCAGCGGCGAGCGCTTCGAGGTGCGCGAGGGAAGGGCGCGGCTGTGGGTCAACCTGCGCGACTACCTCGATACCGGCCTGTTCCTCGACCACCGGCCCGTGCGGCGCATGCTCGGCGAGATGGCCGTCGGCAAGCGCTTCCTCAACCTCTTCTGCTATACCGCCACGGCCACCGTGCAGGCGGCCCTGGGGCCACAGCAGGAGGGCGCCGAGCCGGGCGGCGCCAGCGACAGCATCAGCGTCGATCTCTCCAACACCTACCTGGAGTGGGCGCGGGACAATTTCGCCCTTAACCGGCTCGACCCGAGCCGCCACCGGGTGGTGCGCGACGACTGCCTGCGCTGGCTCGAGACGGCCGGCGGCGAATTCGACCTGATCTTCATGGACCCGCCGACCTTCTCGAACTCGAAGAAGATGACCGACACCCTGGACGTGCAGCGCGACCACGGCCGGCTGGTGCGCCTGGCCATGGCGCGCCTGGCGCCCGGCGGTACCCTGGTGTTCTCCAACAACCAGCGTCGCTTCAGGCTCGATGCGGATCTCGCCGAGCAGTATCGGGTCGAGGAGATCTCGGCGAAGACCTTCGATCCGGATTTCTCTCGTAACCCGGACCTGCACCACTGCTTCTTGATCCGTCACCGGGAGGACGCATGATTCGCCTCAAGCTCTACACCACCCTGGGGTGTCATCTCTGCGAGCAGCTCGAGGCGCTGCTCGCGATGCTCTGCGCCGTGCCGTATCGGCTCGAGCGGGTCGAGATCAGCGACGATGACGCCCTGGTCGAGCGCTACGGGGTGCGTATCCCGGTGCTGGTGGACGAGGCGGGGGAGGAGCTGGATCGCGGCATGGCGCCCGAGCGCCTGGCCGCCTGGCTGGCGGCGCGGGGCTGGCGGGACGAGGCGGCCTGGCAGGCGCTCGAGCGTCGGCTGAACGGCGAGGCGATGCCCGAGGCGGCGACGAGAACGGCGCCGGAAGAGACGAAGGGGGCGACCCTGCGCGGCGGGCGGCGCTACCTGGGTTAGGCGCGGCCGCTGCGGTCGGCGGCCAGGGGCTGGGCGGGCGCGCCTAGAGCGAGTCCAGCAGCGAGAGCTGGCTGACGGCGTCGCGCCCCTCGGCGCTCTCGGCCTCCACCTCCAGCACCTTGTGGAAGCCCCGGGAGCTGAGGATGGTGGCCTCGTCGGCCAGCCACATCATCGCCTGCCCGTGGTCGTCGGCCAGGCGGTGCTTCAGGCCGCCGAACTGGGTGCCGATCTGGCCCCAGGCGCGGCTGAAGATCCAGTCGCCGAACATGTCCTGATGGACATGCACCAGCACATAGTCATGGTCGGTTTCCCAGCGGACGATCACGGCGGCTCCCGAGGTGGCGGGTCGCGCGTTCGGCGCGGCCCGGTTGTCGTATGGCGATATTGTAAGGGCTTGGGCA
Source organism: Halomonas sp. THAF5a (assembly GCF_009363755.1). NCBI lineage: Bacteria > Pseudomonadati > Pseudomonadota > Gammaproteobacteria > Oceanospirillales > Halomonadaceae > Halomonas > Halomonas sp. THAF5a. The sequence continues at coordinate 1,082,514 of NZ_CP045417.1, forward strand.
CACTGAACAAGTCGCAGCGCCGTGGAAGTCAGGAGTCCCCCATGAAAATCGTCGTCGATGCCAATGTTCCCGCCGCCGAGGCCTGCTTCGGCGCCCTGGGCGAGGTGGTCCGCGTGCCGGGGCGCGAGATCGTCCCGGCGACGCTCGCCGCGGCCGATGCCCTGGTGGTGCGCTCCATCACCCGGGTCGATGCGGCCCTGATCGGCGAGGCGAGGCGCGCGGGCTCGCCGCTGCGTTTCGTCGGCACCTGTACCATCGGCACCGACCACGTCGACCGCCGTGCCCTGGCGGATCACGACATCGCCTTCGAGAGCGCCCCCGGCTGCAACGCCGAGGCGGTAGTGGACTACGTGCTGGCAAGCCTTGCAACCCTGGCCGAGCGCCAGGATTTTCGACTCCTCGAGCGCCGCGTCGGCATCGTCGGCGTGGGCAACGTCGGCGGGCGCCTGCTGTCGCGGCTCACCGCCATGGGCGTCGACTGCCTGGCCTGCGACCCGCCTAGGGTGGAAGCAGGGAGCGTCGAGTCGGAGGGCCTGGCCGGCTTCCACGACCTGGATACCCTGATCGACGAGTGTGACGTGCTCTGCCTGCATACGCCGCTGGTCAGTGACGGCCCCCACGCCACCCATCACCTGCTGGATGCCCAGCGTATCGCCGCCCTGGCGCCGGGCACGCTGCTGCTCAATGCCGGGCGCGGCGACTGCGTGGACGGCCGGGCCCTGCGACAGCGCCTGGCGGGGCAGGGCGATATCACGGCGGTGCTCGACGTCTGGGAGCAGGAGCCCGCCATCGACGCCGCCCTGGCCGATCTCGCCGAGATCGCCACGCCGCACATCGCCGGCTACAGCCTGGACGGCAAGCTGCGCGGCACCCACCACATCTACCGCGCCCTGGCCCATCACGTCGGCCTGCCGGCGCGCCTGAGCCTTGACGACCTGGCCCCGCCACCGCCGGTGACGCGGCTCGCACTCGAGGGAGGCCTCTCGCCCGAGGAGGCGCTGCGGCTCTGCCTGCGCGCCGTCTACGACCCGCGCCGCGACCACGACAGCCTGCATCGCGAGGCGCGCCGCCAGGGCATGGCCAAGGGCTTCGACGGCTGCCGGGCCCGCTATCCGCTGCGCCGGGAGGCGTCCTCCCTCGAGATCGCCCTGGGCGAGGGCGCGCGGGAATTCGAGCCGCTGCTGGCGGGGGCGGGGTTTCGGGTGGAGAGTTAGCGCCGAGCCGGCCGGTGACGGGCGGCGGGTAACGAGGCACAAACGAAAAACCCCACCGGGCTGGCTCCCTGGTGGGGTGTCGTGCTCCCTGCGGGTTGTCACTCGAGCCTGAGGCCCGCTTGGCCGCTTACTGCCGGTAGGCGGCTTCCTTGAGGGCGCGGATACGATCGTCCAGCGGCGGGTGGCTGGCGAACAGCCGCTCCATCAGCGAGCGGGTCTGGCCCTTGGTGATGGCCATGGCGCGCAGGGTGTCGGGCATCTGGTCGGGCATCTCGGTCTCGGCCTTGAGCCGTGCCAGGGCGTTGATCATGGCGCCGCTGCCGGCCAGCTGAGCGCCGGCGCTGTCGGCCCGGTACTCCCGGAAGCGCGAGAACCAGGCGACGATGGCCGAGGCGATCAGGCCGAAGACGACCTCGGCGACCATCACCACCGCGAAGTAGCCCATGAAGCCGAGACCACCCTCGCCGTCGCTGCGGCTCTTGAGGAAGCCGTCGATCAGGTGGGCGACCACCCGCGCGAAGAACATCACGAAGGTGTTGAGCACCCCCTGCACCAGCGCCAGGGTCACCATGTCGCCATTGGCCACGTGGCCGATCTCGTGGGCCAGCACCGCGCGCACCTCCTCGGGGCGCATGCGGTTGAGCAGGCCGGCGGAGACCGCCACCAGGGCGTCGTCCTTGTTCCAGCCGGTGGCGAAGGCGTTGGACTGCTGGGCCGGGAAGATGCCGACCTCGGGCATCTTGATGCCGGCGTCCCGGGCGAGCTCGCCCACCGTGTCGATGAGCCACTGCTCGGTGCTGTTGGAGGGCTGCTCGATGATCACCGTGCCGGTGCTGCGCTTGGCCATCCACTTGGAGATGAACAGCGAGACCAGCGAGCCGGCCATGCCGAAGATGAAGCAGAAGATCAGCAGGGCATTGAAGTTCATGCCCTGGGCGGTCAGGTAGCTCTCCACGCCCAGCAGGCGCAGGGTGATGCTGGCCACCAGGATCACCGCCAGGTTGGTGCCCAGGAACAGCAGGATTCTCATCATTGCCGGAATTCTCCAGTCGTCGGTAGGAGGGGGGCCGCGGTCGCGGCCTGGACAAGCTGTTGCTTAGATACGGGCTGGCCCGCCGGGTTTCAAGCGGCGGGCTAGTATCGCCTCGGCTACTGGCGATAGCGCGACAGGAAGCGCGCGAAACGGTCCAGGGCATCCTCCAGCTGGTCGGCCCAGGGCAGGGTGACGATGCGCACGTGATCGGGCTCGGGCCAGTTGAAGGCCGTGCCCTGGACCAGCAGGATCTTCTCCTGCAGCAGCAGGTCGAGCACCAGCTGCTGGTCGTCCTGGATGTTGAACACCTTGGGGTCGAGCCTCGGGAAGGCGTAGAGCGCCCCCTTGGGCCGGGTGCAGCTGACCCCGGGAATCGCATTGAGCTTCTCGACGGTGATGTCGCGCTGGGCGAGCAGGCGCCCGCCGGGCAGGATCAGGTCGTTGATCGACTGGTAGCCGCCGAGCGCCGTCTGGATGGCATGCTGCGCCGGCACGTTGGCGCACAGGCGCATCGAGGCCAGCATGGTCAGCCCCTGGATGAAGTCGGCGGCGCGCTGCTTGGCGATGTTGCCCGAGAGGATCATCCAGCCGCTGCGAAAGCCGGCGCAGCGGTAGCTCTTGGAGAGCCCGTTCATGGTCACCACCAGCTGGTCGTCGCCGGCCAGTGCCCCGGTGGAGACGTGCTCGACCCCATCGTAGAGGATCTTGTCGTAGATCTCGTCGGAGAACACCACCAGGTCGTGCTCCCGGGCGATCTCGAGGAGTTCGCGTACCACCGCCGGCGGGTAGACGGCGCCGGTGGGGTTGTTGGGGTTGATGATCACGATGGCCCGGGTGTGGGCGGTCACCTTGGCGCGGATATCGTCCATGTCCGGCGCCCAGTCGGCCTGCTCGTCGCACCGGTAGTGCACGGCGTGGCCGCCCGAGAGATTGGCGGCGGCGGTCCACAGCGGGTAGTCCGGGGCCGGGATCAGCACCTCGTCGCCGTCGTTGAGCAGCGACTGTAGCGCCATCACGATCAGTTCCGAGACGCCGTTGCCGATGTAGATGTCCTCGATGCCGACCCCGGGAATGGCCTTGCGCTGGCACTCCTGCATGATCGCCTTGCGCGCCGAGTAGAGCCCCTTGGAATCGCAGTAGCCCTGGGCGGTGGGAAGGTTGCGCATCACGTCCTGGAGGATCTCCTCCGGTGCCTCGAAGCCGAACGGCGCGGGGTTGCCGATGTTCAGCTTGAGGATGCGCTGGCCTTCCTCCTCCAGCCGCTTGGCGTGCTCGAGCACCGGGCCGCGGATGTCGTAGCAGACGTTCTCGAGCTTGTGCGATTTCCTGATCGGGGGGGTATCCATGGGCGCTGAATCCAGTGATGTCCGTGTGCCGCCTCTGGCGGGCGGTCGTTGTTCGTCGGCGTCGCCTGCGATTATGCGGGTTCGGCCTCGTCGCCACCATCCTCGCGGGGTGCTTCCTCCGGCTCCGGCTCGGGCGGGATGTCCGCCGGGGTCTCCAGGGTCAGGCGGCCGAGCTTGCCGTCGCGCAGCTCGTGGAGCAGTACCTCGGCGCCGCGGTGCAGGTCGACCTCGCCGCCGGCGCGCAGGCCGCCGCGCTTTGACGCGATCTCGCTGAGGATGGCATGGCCGTCGTAGCCGCACAGGGCCAGCAGGTCGACTCGCTCGGGGCCGTCGGCCTCCACCTGGTCGGCGTCGGGGTGCGCCGTATAGGCCGGCAGCGACTTGAGCTTGTAGCGCGCGCTGAGCGCCTCGGGATAGCGGCGGGCCAGCTCGGCGGCGGCGACCACGGCGACGTCGACGTAGTCGATGGCGGTGTCGCGGATGGCGCCGCTCGCCGCCAGGCGGTGGGCGCTCGCCTGATCCTCGATCTTCGGCCACAGCACCCCGGGGGTATCGATCAGCGCTACCCGGCCGCCGATGCGCACCTTCTGCTGGCGCTTGGTGACGGCAGGCTCGTTGCCGGTCTTGGCGATGGTGCGCCCGGCCAGGCCGTTGATCAGCGTCGACTTGCCGACGTTGGGGATGCCCATGACCATCACCCGCACGTCGCGGTCGGCGCGCACCTGGCCGGCCAGCTCGTGGCACAGCTTGGGGATGCGCTTGAGCTCGCGGGCCTGGGTGGTGGTCACGGCCAGGGCCCGGGTGTCGGCCTGGGCGTCGAAGAAGGCCGTCCACTCGCGGGTGCGCTCGGGGTCGGCCAGGTCGGCGCGCGAGAGGATCTTGAGTACCGGCTTGTGGCGCGTCAGCTCGGCGAGCATGGGGTTGGCGCTGGAGTAGGGCAGACGGGCGTCGAGCACCTCGATCACCACGTCGATCTCCGGCAGCGCCTCGAGGATCTGCCGGCGCGCCTTGTTCATGTGTCCCGGAAACCAGCCGAGCATCGAGCCTCTCCTGCGTGAGCGTGAATAAAAACGGCCGCCCATCATAGCAGATGGACGGCCGTCGCCGAGCGGGGCGCTCGAGGGGCTGGGCTACTCGCCGGCGTGGAAGGCGATCGCCACCGAGTTGATGCAGTAGCGAAGCCCGGTGGTCTCCGGCGGGCCGTCGGGGAAGACGTGGCCGAGGTGGGCGTCGCAGCGGGCGCAGGTCACCTCGGTGCGCTGCATGCCGTGGCTGGTGTCGGCGTGCTCCTCGACGCACTTCGGCGTGAAGGGGCGGTCGAAGCTCGGCCAGCCGCAGCCGGCGTTGAACTTGTGCTCGTTCTCGAACAGCGGCGCATTGCAGCACACGCAGTGGTAGATGCCGTGCTCGTCGCTCACATGGTACTTGCCGCTGAATGCCGGTTCGGTGCCTTTCTCGCGGGTGACGCGGTACTGCTCCGGCGTCAGCTGCTCACGCCACTCGGCGTCGCTCTTGTGGATCTTGCTGCGCATGGCCTCTCTCCTCATTGCGTCGTGGAGCCGGCGGCAGGCTCGGCGTCTCGCCCTCATTCTGACATCTCACGGGGCGGGGGTTTCCAGTCGCGGCCCGTGACAGGTCACGCGATATCAACGAGCGACGAGAGGTGCTTGACACACCCCGGGGGTGTCGGTAATATTCGCCGCACCTCGACGAGGCGAGCCAATGCGTCCCATTCGTCTAGTGGTCCAGGACACCGCCCTTTCACGGCGGTAACAGGGGTTCGAACCCCCTATGGGACGCCACTCGATTCGTTCAGGTGCCGGAGTGCGGGAATAGCTCAGTGGTAGAGCATCGCCTTGCCAAGGCGAGGGTCGGGAGTTCGAATCTCCTTTCCCGCTCCATCTTTCCTCGGGAAGAGCGTAGTTTGAAGGTACAATTTGCGTCCCATTCGTCTAGTGGTCTAGGACACCGCCCTTTCACGGCGGTAACAGGGGTTCGAACCCCCTATGGGACGCCACCTTCGACATCCGGTGGCAACACAGTGCGAGAAGACCAAGCGGGAATAGCTCAGTGGTAGAGCATCGCCTTGCCAAGGCGAGGGTCGGGAGTTCGAATCTCCTTTCCCGCTCCATTCGCTCTTTCGAGTGATGATTGCGTCCCATTCGTCTAGTGGCCTAGGACACCGCCCTTTCACGGCGGTAACAGGGGTTCGAACCCCCTATGGGACGCCACTTCTCTCAAGCACGTACCAGATAAGCGGGAATAGCTCAGTGGTAGAGCATCGCCTTGCCAAGGCGAGGGTCGGGAGTTCGAATCTCCTTTCCCGCTCCAATCTTGTTAAGTACTCCCTATCGGTTAGGCCAAGGCTCGGGTCATGAGCTGGGGCGCCAGTCCGATCGAATCTCCTTTCCCGCTCCAATCTTGTTAAGTACTCCCTATCGGACAAGCCAAGGCTCGCGTCGTGAGCTGGGGCGCCAGTCCGATCGCATCTCCTTTCCCGCTCCAATCTTGTTAAGTACTCCCTATCGGATAGGCCAAGGCTCGGGTCATGAGCTGGGGCGCCAGTCCGGCTGATGGCAGCCCCATCGCATCTCCTTTCCCGCTCCAATCTTGCATGACCCTCCCAGATATCGATCATGAGTCAAGGCGCCCGCCTGGCTGGTGATGTTTCGTCGTATCTCGTTTTCCGCATCCACCAGATGCCATGACCTCTCCGGTCAGACCACGTCGCCCGTCACGAGCCATCACGCCACCCCGGCTGTTGCTGCCTGTCCGAATGCGCTATGGTGGCCCCAGACACGGGGTGCGGCCACGGCCGCTGAGATGATACCCGTCGAACCTGATCCAGTTCACACTGGCGAAGGGATGTCGGCCGGCTCCAGCGCGGCGTCCCTTGCCGCGTCGCAAGGAGTTCTCATGGCCGTTTCCTCTCTCCCCCTCGATCAGCAGGTGGTGCTCGTCACCGGCGGCGCCCGCGGTCTCGGTGCCCGACTGACCCGGGCCTTCCTCGATCAGGGCGCCCGCGTGGTGATCAACTACTACCAGAGCCGTGAGGCCGCCGAGACGCTGGTGAAGGAAGCCCCGGAGCGGGCCCTGGCCGTGCAGGCCGACGTGCGCGATCCCGAGGCGGTCAAGGAGCTGTTCGAGCAGGCGCAGGCCCACTTCGGCGCCCCGGTCACCACCGTGGTCAACAACGCCCTGCCCGACTTCACCTTCAACGGCGATGCGCGGCCCGGCGCCGACGCGCTGGACTGGTCGCACCTCCAGCAGCAGCTCGAGGGGGTCAACCGGGGCGCGCTCAATACCATCCAGGCGGCGCTGGCCGGCATGCGCGAGCAGGGCGGCGGGCGCATCATCAACGTCGGCACCAACCTCTTCCAGAATCCCGTCGTGCCCTATCACGACTACACCGCCGGCAAGGCCGCGCTGCTCTCGCTGACCCGCACCCTCGCCAATGACCTGGGGCCCGACAACATCACCGTGAACATGATCTCCGGCGGCCTGCTGCGCACCACCGATGCGTCCAGCGCGACCCCGGAGGCGGTCTTCGATCTGATCGCCCAGAACACCCCGCTGCGCCGGGTGACCACGCCGGAGGAGTTCGCCGACGCGGCGCTGTTCTTCGCCTCGCCCTGGGCGAGGGCGGTCACCGGTCAGAACCTGATCGTCGACGGCGGGCTGGTGAAAGGATGATGCAACCACGAAGCCCCGACGAGACGCTGCACCTCAACCTGTTCGTGATGGGCGCCGGCCACCACCGCGCGGCCTGGCGCCACCCCGACTCCAGCGCCGAGCGGCTCGGCGACATCGCCTACTACGAGTCCCTGGCCCGCACCGCCGAGCGCGGCAAGCTGGATGCGGTGTTCTTCGCCGACGGCATGAGCGCCGGCAGCGTGGAGGACGGCTTCAACTGGCATCTCGAGCCGCTGACCGCGCTCTCCGCCATGAGTCGCGCCACCCGACATATCGGCCTGATCAGCACGCTCTCCAGCACCTTCTACACGCCCTTCCACGCGGCCCGGCTGGTGGGCTCGCTGGACCACATCTCCGGTGGGCGCGTGGGCTGGAACGTGGTGACCTCGATGTTCGACAGCGAGGCGCGCAACCACGGCTATCAAGCCATGCCAGCGCACGCCGAGCGCTACGCCCGCGCCGAGGAGTTCGTGCAGACGGTGCTGGCTCTCTGGGACAGCTGGGCCGATGACGCCATCGAGCGCGACCGACACGGGCGCTATGCCGACCCGGACAAGGTGCAGAAGATCCACCATCACGGCAAGCACTTCCTGGTGGACGGGCCCCTGAATCTGCCGCGCCCGCCCCAGGGCCATCCGGTGCTGGTGCAGGCGGGCGCCTCCTCCCAGGGGCGCGACCTGGCGGCGCGCTATGCCGAGGCGATCTACGCGGTCGCCTACGACCTCGCGACCGCCCAGGACTACTACCGAGACATCAAGGATCGGGTGGCGGCGGCCGGGCGTACCGCGCCGGTGCCGATCCTGCCGGGACTCGTCACCTACGTCGGCTCCACCATGGAGGAGGCCCGGGCCAAGCAGCGCGCGCTGGACGAGTGCCTGCCGGTGGCGGCCTCGCTGCGCCAGCTGGGGCTGTTCATCGAGCAGGACTGCAGTGACTGGGAGCTGGACGCGCCGGTGCCGCCGCTGCCGCCGCTCGCCGAGTTCCGCGGCCCCCAGGGCCGCTACGCCACCATCCTGCGCATCATCGAGACCGAGCGGCCGACCCTGCGCCAGCTGCTCGGGCGGCTCGCCGCCGGCGGCGGCCACTGCACCATGATCGGCACCCCGGAGAGCATCGTCGACGAGATGGAGCGCTGGTTCCACGGCCGCGGCGCGGACGGCTTCAACCTGATGCCGCCGTCGCTGCCCGGCGGGATCGAGGACTTCGTCGACCAGGTGGTGCCGGAGCTGCAGCGCCGCGGCCTCTTCCGCGAGGCGTACACCACCACCACCCTGCGCGGCCACCTCGGCCTCGAACGCCCGCCGGGCTGAACCTCCTGGCGATCCGCTCACGATAGCGGTTCCCCAAAATAAAAGGTTCATCGCACTTTGCCGGGAAATGCGGCACGGATCTTCAGGAAGAAGTACGCCGTGTCGCGATACCCGTAGGCCATCCGCTTGATGACCTTGATCCGGTTGTTCATGCCCTCCAGCACGCTGGTGTTCAGCCGGTGCCGGGCGCTGGACAGGATCCCTTCGAGGTACGGGACCAACCGCTTGGCGAAACGTTCCAAGGCCTCGATGCCACTGCTGGTCGCCATGGCATGCCACTCCTGCCAGGCGTTTCGGGCGGTGGCTTCGTCGTCGGCAAACCACAGGGTCTTGAGCTGATCCTTGAGCAGGTACGCCGTGGTCAGTGACGCATTGGCCGCCAGCAGCTCCTCCAGCTTCACCGCCTGCTCGGGCTTGAGATTGTCGGCGTTGCGCAGCAGCAGCCAACGACTGCCCTTGATCACCTTGCGGGCCGCCTTGTCGTCGCGCAGCTGGTTAGCCTGATCGACGCGTACCCGATCCATCACTTCGCGCCCGTACTTGGCCACCACGTGGAAGCGGTCGTAGACCACCTCGGCGTTGGGGCACTGGTCCTTCACCTCACAATCGAAGGCCGAGTTCATGTCCATGGCCACGGCCTCGATCAGCTCTCGTGCCTCGCCCAGCCACGCGAAGAAGGGGCGGATCGACTCGCGGGAGCGGCCTTCGCCGATCCATACCACCTGCTGAGTGTCGGCGCAGGCGACCACGGTGGCGTAGCGGTGTCCCTTGTGCAGGGCAAACTCGTCCATCATCAGCCGCCGCAAGCGTGTCGGATCCGGTGCCGGCAGGTCGCGTTGCAGGCGCTGCTTGTCGATGGTCTTGACGGTATGCCAGTGCAAGCCGACCAGATCCGCGACATGCCGGATCGGCAGCAACGTGACCAGGCGCTCCACCCACTGGCGCAGTGTGGTGGTGACCGGCGAGCGCCCGGGTAGCCAGTCGATGCGCTCTCGTGTCGGACCACAGGTCGGGCAGCGCAGGCGCCGCACCGGGACATCCAGCTCCACTCGGTAGATCAGCAGCGGCGCCTCGCGGACGCGCCGGCGATGCACGTCATGGACCAGGCAACAGGCGTGGTCACAGCCGCTGCAGACAGGCGGGGTCAGGTCATCGGGCTCCAACTGGAGCCGTAGCGTCTGAGGATCCAGGAACTCGTGGTGGGCGACAGTGAACCCTTTCCAGAACAGGCTGAGCGGGGTAGCATCCATGGCAACGGCGGTGTCCGTAGGCTGACGTTTTGGCGAATATCAGCTTACTCGGATTCACCGCCGTTTCTCTATCCAGCCCTCGCCTCAAGCCCTGCCTGTTTCACGCTGATCTGCGAAGAACCATAAAAAAACGCCCCGTTCGAGGGGCGTTGTCGTGTGAGGCGAAAGGTGCTTACCCCTCGAAGCGTCGCGCGCCGGCGCTCAGCACCGCGAAGTCGAAGCGCTGCTTGGCCGGAAGCACTACCAGCAGCGCCAGGCCCGTCACGACCGGCATGAAGGTGGCGAGCAGGAAGGACTCCATGAGCGTGGTCAGGGCATCGCCCGGGGCCGGGAAGAGGGTGAGGCCGGCGATCAGGCCGCTGACGGTGGCGAGCACCGCGGCACGCCCATCGAAGCGGCGGTTGAAGAGCCCGAAGAAGACCGGGAAGGCCGCCGCGCAGCAGAGAAGGTCGGCCAGCAGGAAGAGGTAGAGCACGCTGTAGCCCTGGGCGGCGACGAAGGTCACCGGCAGCGCCAGCAGCAGGATCAGCCACCGCGACAGGCGCATCAGCCGCTGGTCGCTGGCGCCGGGCAGCAGCCGTCCGCCGTCGACGGCGATCATGCTCGAGGCGGCGCTCAGGGTGGTGTCGGCGCTGCTCATGACCAGCGCCAGGCCGAGGAAGATCAGGCCCACGGCGAACCAGCCGGGGATGTCGGCGAGCAGCACGCTGAACAGCGCCACCGAGCCGTCGCCGGGCAGCCCCAGCCCCACGAACGCCAGCCCGAACAGCCCCATCACGAAGATCATCGGCGCGCTCAAAAGGCCCCCGAGCAAAAAGCCCAGGGCCACCGCGCGGTTGCTCTGGGCGGCGTAGACCCGCTGCCAGTTGCCCTGGTAGAAGAGCCCGGTCAGCATCACGGCCAAAAAGAAGGTGAGGCCGGCCTTGAGCCCGCCCAGGTCGGTGATGTCAAGAAGCCGCGGCGCCGTCGCCTCGAGGCCGGCGAGGGTGGGGGTGAGGCCGCCGGCGGCCTGCCAGCCGACGATCAGTAGCACGGCGAGCAGCGGCAGGATCACGACCATCTGCACCTTGTCGGTGAAGATCGAGGCGCGCAGGCCGCCGTACAGGGTGTAGAGCAGGGTGGCGGCCATCACCACCGAGCTGGTCGCCCAGAGCGGGACCGGCGCCAGCAGCCCGACCATCTTGGCGATGGCGGTGACCCCCGCGGCCAGGGAGATGAACAGGTAGAACAGCATGATCACCAGGGTGAAGGCGTACATGGGGCGCCCGTAGCGGCTCATCACGAACTCGGTGAGCGTGTGGCCGCCCGGCGAGAGCTCGCGCAGGCGCCGCCCCAGCGGAATCATCACCAGCCTGGGGGCCAGCGAGCCGAGCGCATAGCCGGCGATGGCGCCCAGCCCGCCCCAGGTGGCCGCCTGGGCGGGGCCGAACAGGATCCAGGTGCCCAGCGTCGAGGCCATCAGGGTCAGCACCGTGGCGGTGGCGCCCTGGCTGTTGCGGGCGATGATGAAGTCCTCGAGGCTCTCGTTGTGGCGGCGGGCGTAGAGCAGGCCCGGCACGGCAAACAGCGCCGCGAAGGCGATGAGCCACCAGAAGGCGTGGGCGGTCGACAGCATGGCGTTCTCCCTAGCATAGAATGGCCCGGCGCGATGCCGAGCGTCGCTACGAGAGGACGCAATTGCGTTGGGTGAGAAGCGTTGCCGGATGGCACTTCCTTCCCTTCGCCGGCATGATCCGGATCAGGTTCGAAGGGTTACCGGTCGTGCCGCCGAGGCACGGGGCCGGAATCTCAGTCCGCGTGGACTCCCCCAGGAATGCATCCTAGCGTAGGGCCCCGGCGTCACCGGGTCAACACGGCCCGCGCCGCCCGCGGCAACGATGAGCATGCGAACTGTCATGCCGGTGGCGTAAGATGGTAGGCCGCGACGGGGCGCAGGCACCGGTCGCTGCCTGACGTGTGGCTCGAGCGGCGGAAGGGCCGCGGCTTGAATTGCGCGGCGCCGCCCCCATGTCAGCGCCCCGTGTGTTCGGGCCGCGCGCCCTTTTCCGGCGAGTGCCGGCATGGCACCTCATTCATCTTCAGTACGGGATCTTTCATGGCCGAACCGGCTCTCTCCATCCGTGGGTTGACCAAGGTCTACGGCAATGGCTTCCAGGCCCTCAAGGGCATCGACCTCGACGTCGCCCAGGGCGACTTCTACGCCCTGCTGGGCCCCAACGGCGCCGGCAAGTCGACCACCCTGGGCGTGGTGTGCTCGCTGGTGCAGAAGACCGCGGGGAAGGTCTCGATCTTCGGCATCGACATCGACACCGACTTCGCCCGGGCCAAGTACCACCTCGGCGTGGTGCCCCAGGAATTCAACTTCAGTCAGTTCGAGAAGGTCATCGACATCGTGCTGGCCCAGGCGGGCTACTATGGCATGTCGCGCCACGAGGCGCTGCCCCGCGCCGAGCAGCTGCTGCGCGATCTCGGCCTCTGGGACAAGCGCCACGACAGCGCGCGGATGCTCTCCGGCGGCATGAAGCGCCGGCTGATGATCGCTCGCGCCCTGATGCACCGCCCGAAGCTCCTGATCCTCGACGAGCCCACCGCCGGCGTCGACATCGAGCTGCGTCGCAGCATGTGGGAGTACATGCGCCGCATCAACCGGGAGGAGGGCACCACCATCATCCTTACCACCCACTACCTCGAGGAGGCCGAGAGCCTCTGTCGCCGCGTGGGCATCATCAACCACGGCGAGATCATCCGCGACACCAGCGTTCGCGAGCTGCTCGCCGAGCTCGACACCGAGACCTTCCTGCTCGATCTCGCCCATCCGGTCGAGGCGGCCCCCGAGGTCGAGGGCTTCGAGATCCATCGGGTCGACGACGCCCAGCTCGCCGTGGTGGTGCATCGCGGGCAGCGCCTCAACGACGTCTTCGAGGCGCTCACCGAGCGAGGCATGCAGGTGATGTCGATGCGCAACCGCGCCAATCGCCTCGAGGAGATGTTCGTCTCCATGGTGGAGGACGGCCAGCAGAAGGAAGCGCGCTCATGAGTCCCAAGCAGATCGTCATCGCCCTCTGGACCCTGGTGATCAAGGAGATCAAGCGCTTCACGCGGATCTGGCCCCAGACCCTGCTGCCGCCGTCGATCACCATGACGATGTACTTCATCATCTTCGGCAACCTGATCGGCTCGCGGATCGGCGAGATGGACGGCTACAGCTACATGGACTTCATCGTCCCGGGGCTGATCATGATGGCCGTGATCACCAACAGCTACTCCAACGTGGCATCATCCTTCTTCTCCAACAAGTTCCAGCGTTCGATCGAGGAGATGATGGTCTCGCCGATGCCCAACTGGGTGATCCTCTCCGGCTTCGTGCTCGGCGGCATGGCCCGCGGCCTCGGTGTGGGGCTGATCGTCACCGGCGTGTCGCTGTTCTTCACCCGCATCGAGATGGCCCATCCGCTGCTGACGCTGTTCGTGGTGGTGCTCACCTCGGCGCTGTTCGCCATCGGCGGCTTCATCAACGCCCTGCTGGGCAAGAAGTTCGACGACATCTCCATCGTGCCGACCTTCGTGCTGACGCCGCTGACCTACCTGGGCGGCGTCTTCTACTCGATCTCGCTGTTGCCGGACTTCTGGCAGGGCGTCTCGATGCTCAATCCCATCCTCTACATGGTCAACGTCTTCCGCTACGGCTTCCTCGGGGTCTCCGACATCCCGGTGGGCTGGGCGCTGGCGGCCGTGCTGGCCTTCATCAGCGTGCTCTACGGCGTGGCGCTGTGGATGCTGAAGCATGGCAAGGGCATCAGGAGCTGACATGACCCACCATCGACCCGACACTCTCGCCCAGGCCCCCCTGGGGCGCGAGTCCGCCTATCCCGAGTACTACGACGCCGGGCTGCTCTATCCCATTCCCCGGGCCGCCAACCGCGCGCCGCTGGGCATCGAGGAGGGTGCCTTGCCCTTCGTCGGCGAGGATGAGTGGCACGCCTTCGAGGTCTCCTGGCTCAATGCCCGGGGCAAGCCGCTGGTCGCCGTGGCGCGCTTCCGGCTGCCGGCCGAATCGCCCTACCTGATCGAGTCCAAGTCCTGGAAGCTCTACCTCAATGGCTTCAACCAGACCCGCTTCGAGAACCGCCAGGCGGTGATCGACACCCTGCTGCGCGACCTGGCCCAGGCGGCCGGCGCGCCGGTGGCGGTCGAGCTGCTCGGCCTGGACGACGCCGCGCTGGCGGTGAAGCGCCTGCCCGGCGAGTGCCTGGACGACCTGGACATCGAGGTGACCGACTACACCCCCAGCGCCGAGCACCTGGCGGTAGGGGAGGAGATCGTCGAAGAGACGCTGCACTCTCACCTGCTCAAGTCCAACTGCCCGGTCACCGGCCAGCCCGACTGGGGCAGCGTGCTGATCCGCTACCGCGGCCCCAAGCTCGACCGCGAGGGACTGCTGCGCTACCTGATCGGCTATCGCCAGCACCAGGACTTCCACGAGCACTGCGTGGAGCACATCTTCACCGACCTGATGGCCCGCGCCCGGCCGGAGCGGCTGCTGGTGCTGGCGCGCTACGTGCGTCGCGGCGGGCTCGACATCAGCCCCTGGCGCGCCACCCCCGGCGAGCGGCCGCCCGAGCCGCTGCGGCTCTCTCGGCAATGAGGGCGTGAGGCAGTGAGGGGCGAGGCGGGCACCTGGCACGACAGGCGCCCGGGCAGCTGATAGAGTGTCGAGAAAGATTCTCGTCTAGTGACCTCAAGGGAGAGACTCAATGGATGCGCTGACGCTGCTGCACGAACGCAGCTCCATGGGCAAGCTGATGGGCCCGCCACCGAGCCCCGAACAGCTCGAGGCGATCTACCGGGCGGCCCTGCGAGCGCCGGATCACAAGGAGCTGCGCCCCTGGCGCTTCATCGAGTTCTCCGGCGAGGGCCTCGAGTGCCTCGGCGAGCTGTTCGCCGAAGCCGAGTTCCGCGAGGATCCCCACGCCAGTGACGCCACCCTCAACGCGGCCCGCAAGAAGCCGCTGCGCGCGCCGATGATCATCGCGGTGATCGCCAAGGTCACCCCGGACGAGCCCAAGGTGCCGAAGATCGAGCAGGTGATCTCCGCCGGCTGTGCCGCCCACGGCATCCTGCTCGCCGCCCACGCCCAGGGGCTCGGCGCCATGTGGCGCAGCGGCAAGTACGCCTTCGATCCCACCGTGCGCAAGGGGCTGGGGCTCGCCGAGGACGACGAGGTGGTGGCCTTCCTCTACCTGGGCACCCTGGGCGGGCGCCACAAGCCGCTGCCCGCGCACGACATCGACGCCTTCGTCGAGCGCTGGGACTGAGCCATGCGCGAGATCGGCGTCCCCCATCCGCGCCTGCCGCTGCCCCACGCTGGCGGCGAGGACGACATGGCCGCCTTCCTCGCCTGGCTGGGCGAGGCGATCCCCATGGTGGGGACGCTCGGCATCCGCGAGATGACCCGCGACGACCAGCGCCTCACCTGGCAGCTCGCGCTCACACCTAACCTCAACGACAAGGGCACCGGCTTCGGCGGCGCGCTCGCCGCCCAGACGACCCTGCTCGGCTGGTGCTGGACCACGCTCTGGCTGCGTCGCCGTGGCCTCGCCCGGGACGTGGTGGTGGCCGAAGCCACCCAGCGCTTCCTCGCGCCCGTGACCGGCGACTACCGCCTGGTCTGCGAGCCCGAGGCGGACGACGGCCCCGCGCGTCTCGAAGAGCGGCTGGCGCAGCGGGGCAGGGGGCGCATCGCCCTGGTCCAGCGGCTCTGGTGCGGCGACACCCTCTGCCTGGAGGCCCGGGGTGACTACGCGGTGCTGCCCGAGGCCTGAGCCGGGTCGCGTGAAAAGCGCGAAACCGGCTTGCATTCGCGGACTTAAGTCGTTAGTATATGCGCCGTTCTTGAGCAAAAGGCCACGCGCCCAAGTGATAGAACCACAATGCGGAGGGGTGTCCGAGTGGTCGAAGGAGCACGCCTGGAAAGTGTGTAAGTCGAAAGGCTTCGAGGGTTCGAATCCCTCCCCCTCCGCCACGAATTTTGATTAAGCCGCTGATTTCAGCGGCTTTTTCTTTTTCTGGGTAATCATGGCCCATACTTCAGCCCATACTTTGCGCGTAGCTTCCCCTGAACCATTCAGGACTCCGTTGGACAAATCGATCCAGTGATCAAACCTTTGAGTCCTGCTCCGAGGCTTTCTGCGTCCTGCATCCGTGGCGCTGAGCGTCATTTGCTCTGGCCAAGCGCGGGGCACTAATACCCCGTGCTCGACCTCCTGCAGCAGCACTGTTGGTTTCGTGTCTGGATTGACCTTCCACTCAGTACCTGCCACCTCCCCTTTGCTACTCTGAGAAGGTGATCAGCACGGAGGCCAGTCACCATGTCACGGGTCGAGACGCTTGCCAGGCAGGCTTGGCAGCTCAAGGAGCAAGGGTACGCCATCGACGATATCGCCGATGCGATGGGCAAGCCGACCAGCGCCATCGAACGCTGGATCAGTAGATGGATCGATATCGCCCAACAGATGCCACCTTGGCACGAAGGTCTGAACGTCCATACCGTCCACTGCCTCCGGAAGGCTGGCATCACCAGCCGAGATGCTCTAGCGGAGGCATGGGAGAGTGGCAGAATTCGACGCGGTCAGCCGTCTGGAATCGGCGTGTCTCGACTTGTTGAGCTCCGGCACTGGCTCGAGACCACAGGCACTGAGATTCCCAAAGCAGCAGCGCCCAGGGCCATGATCATCGACCTGACGCCCGAAGCCGAGGCCGCCCTCAACCATCTCCGGAGGAGAACTGGGCAGAGTGCCTCCCAGCTGATCAGCCGCCTGCTGGTCGATGCCGATGACATCGACAGGAATACCTGAGCCATGTGTGGTCGTTTCGCGCTTTTTTCGGATCTTCCTCGCGTCGCGCGGCGACTCGGCCTGCCCGAGCCAGAGGCGCAATGGCAGCCTCGCTACAACGTCTCCCCCGGCACTTGGATCACCGGCGTTCGCAGGTCCGATCCCGACGTCGATGCGCACTTCGATAGCCCGTGGTGGGGGTACCGGCCTCATTGGGCAGGGCAGAGCGGGCCGGAGCCGATCAATGCCCGGGCCGAGCGGCTGGATAGCTCACGTTACTTCCGCGGGGCGTTTCACAGGCACCGCTGCCTGATTC
Organism: Halomonas sp. THAF5a; assembly: GCF_009363755.1. Classification (NCBI taxonomy): domain Bacteria; kingdom Pseudomonadati; phylum Pseudomonadota; class Gammaproteobacteria; order Oceanospirillales; family Halomonadaceae; genus Halomonas; species Halomonas sp. THAF5a. The sequence continues at coordinate 1,099,509 of NZ_CP045417.1, forward strand.
CCGCAGACGGCTGGTACGAGTGGCTGCCGGGGGAGGACGGTAAGCAGCCGTACTTCTTCGCCCGTGAGGACCGCGAGCCGCTGTTCCTGGGTGCGATCTGGGAGCCCTACGCCGACGACACCGCCTGCTGCGCCATCATCACCGAGCCGGCCCGTGGCATCGCCAGAGAGATTCACGACCGCATGCCCCTGGTGCTGGATGACCAAAGCCTCGAGGCATGGCTGAATCCTGATCTGGGGGAGCGTGATGCCATCCGCGCCGCCGTGCATCACCTGGAGGCGGCAGCGTTGACGGCCTGGCCGGTGTCGACGCGGGTCAATCGGTCGGATCAGGAGGGGGCTGGCCTGATGGAGCCCTTGGCGCCATAGCGCAGCCGGTGCTCCATGCGGCGCCCGCAGGCTCGGCAGGTGACCCGGTAGCGATCCCTCGGCAGCATCGTCGCCTCGAATTCATGCCATGCCTTCACGCCGCGTCCGCGGATCTCGGTCTGCCCGCAGGGGCAGATCATGATCCAGGTGCCACCGGGGGCCGGCATCATCTCGATCTCGTCCATGACCATTCTCGCGCCCATGTCAGCCCACCGTAGCGCGGACGTCATGTTGCCGCCGCAAGCCAGCGCCGACGGTGGCTATGCGTTTCCATTGATCCTGATCCCTGCGGAAGCGACGATACCCTTTTTAATCAGGAGGTTTGAATGCTCGTACGCTGGCTTCTGTCACTGGTGATCGTGGTCCCGGGCCTGGCTCAGGCCGACGCACTGATCGGCAGCTGGAACATCAAGCACCTCGGCTGGAACAACGACAAGGCATTTGAGCAGGTGGCCCATGTGGCTAACCACTTCGACCTGCTGGCGATTCAGGAGTTAATGGACACGTCGGCCATGGCACGACTGGAACGCGAGGTGGAGGCTCTCTCTGGTGAGCCATGGTCGTCCATGGCGAGTCGAGATCTGGGCCGGTCCACGTACACCGAGCACTATGCGTTCTTGTGGCGCGAGAGCGAGGTGGCCTATGCGGACAGCGCGGTGGTGTTCCTGGATCACGGCGACACCTTCAGCCGTGAGCCCTATGCGGCGCGATTTCGGGACGTGGAGACCGGTGACCTCTTCACCGCCGCCACGGTGCATGTCGTCTACGGTGACAACGTTGGTGATCGGCTGCCGGAGATCGACGCCCTGGCCGACTACTGGCAGTGGCTGGACGAGATCGCCAAGGGTACGCCTCGGCTGCTGATGGGCGACTTCAACCTCGCCCCGGATCACGAGGCCTGGGCGCCGTTGCGGGCGCTCGGCGCAGTGCCAGCGATCACCGATGGCCAGTCTACCCTGGCGACCACGGCCGCATAGTACTCCAATCTTTACGACAACCTCTGGTATGAAAGTGGTGGTCTCGAGTTAAGCGACCGGGGCATCCTGCGCTTTCCGGATCTACTGGCGTTGGATCACCTGGCGGCGCGCGCCCGCGTCTCTGATCATGCCCCGGTCTACTTCGGCATCAATGGTGCACGCCTTGAGTCGCAGTTGGTCGACGGCGCGGACGCCACGACCGGCAGCGTGAGTTTGAACTGCATCGACCTCAATGCTGCCACGCCCTCGCGGCTCGAGGATCTGCCGCATGTCGGGCCTGCCCGGGCCGAAGCCATCGTGTCGGGGCGTCCCTGGTCAGCCCCGGGGGAGCTTACCCAGGTGAACGAAATGGAGGGTGGCCGCTTGGAGGAGATCCGGGCAAGCGATCTGCTATGCGGAGCCTAAGCCGCAACGCTTGCGGTGTACGTGATCGCTTACACCGCACTACTGAGATGTCGTCTGGCGCCTGGGCACTTGGCGACTCATGGTGAAGGCGTGTTGGGCCTCCTTCAGCGAGTTGCCGCACCGGCTTCAGGACGAGCGCCACGGATGGCATGCCCAGGGATGGGCCCTGTTTCGAATATCGCCCCGGCCTCGGCCGGGGCGAGGTCTTTCCACATCTGCACTGTCGTTCTGGATCATGGAGCCGGGTATGCACATCTCCATACGGGTCTTGATGCTGGGCATGGTTTTGCTGCTGTCGGGCTGCTCGGAGCCTACCGTGGATGCGTCCAGTGAAGATGCCTTCTACCGCTCCACCGGCAGTATGGCCGAGGCACTGCAGGCCGAGGAGCGTGACGTCTTTACAGACGCACTGATGACTGTGGTCATGGCCGGTGTCGACTTCTCGTCAGCGCCGGGAGAGCCCGGTCAGCTTGACCTGGCAGAGGCAATGACCCGGTTGGACGGTATGACCATCGATCAGGTGATGGCTGAGGCCGAAGCACTGCACAGGCGTCAAGGAGCGGCCGTGCGCAGTGGTGCCTCCCGGCATGACGGCCCGCTCGATCGCCCCGAGTGACTCATGCGGATCATTAGCAGACTGGTCCTCGGCGGGACTGCCAAGCGGCTGGCTGCCGGGCACCTACACTGCCTTGTGCAGCAACAGCCATTTCACCAATCCAGAGTTGAAGGCCCCGAGTGACTGCGGCGATAGCCTCGATTTCCTCATCTGTCTGGCGGGTAACAAGACGTTGGCACCCAAGTCCGAGCCATCGCACCCCAAGGTGCACAACCTGCAACCTTAACGCGGTGAGGATGCACGCCGGTTGCAACAGGTTGATCTGGGCGCCCCCGGCTTACGGCGATGTGGACTACTAGATTGGCTATGCCTTCCGCATAAGGTGTGTTCATCGGTCATATACTTCTGAAAACGCTCAAGACTGAGCGAAAGATCTACTTCTGCGGAGCGTGTCCTGAATCGCTTGGGCAGTAATTGCGCAAGCGGCCTGCGGCTTGTAGCCGCTGATGTTGAGTACCAGATTGGCATGAGTATTGAGTTCTTCCGACACCCGCTGACGAAAGTCCGGGGCCAACGACTCGAGATCCTCTACGGTTGCCCCTCTGCCATGGAGGCGACGTTGTCGCTCTGTTTCATCTAGTATTAATAGAACGGTCAAATCAGGCTGGATAAGGCTCTTGCCCAACTGATCCAGTTCGGCGGTGACACCTCGGGCCTTGGCATATGCCAACGTGGATGCCCAGTAGCGATCCATGAACACCCATTCGCCACGTTTTGCCAGGTTACCTGCCTTTCTTCCCTGGCTGGATACGCTGGCGGTATAGAACAATGCTTTTGCCAGTTCGTCCCCCGCGAAAGCTTGCAGTACAGCCTCTCGGCAATCAAAAAGCTCAGGGCCCGGCGTACTCATGGCGTGACCGGAAAAGTGTTTTGCCAACTGTTGCACCACAGTGCTTTTGCCAACGCCGTCCAGGCCCTCAATTGCAACAAAACCGCCCATTTCAGTTCTCCTCAAGCGCCAGAGCGATGCGTTCCATCTCGGCATTATCTGCCTCGGTAAAGCTGTGGCTGGACACCACAACCGGAATGCGCTGGTCGAAGCTTTCCTTAAACCCGTAGCGCTCTTTCTGGGCGTAGAGCGGTGTGCCGCGCAGCAGCATCAACGGCCAAGCCCTCACGCGTGGAACATGCTGCTGCAGGCACCAATCAACGCTGGTTTGGAAACTCTCCAGTGTCTGATGGGGTAAGCCATAGATCAGGGAAACCTCGAAGTCGATGTTACGTTCATGGAGTTCCCGGATTTTATCGCTAACGATTTGCATATGGTTAGGACGGTCGACAGCACGATATTCGGCCTCTACGGTTGTCTGCAGTCCAAACTCCAGCGTTACGTCTAGGCCATCAAGCGCATCGAGGAATTCGGAGTAGCAGGTCTCGAAACGGCACTGTAACGACAGCTGGGCTGATACACCGGCAGCCTTGATGCTGTTCACTACGCCGATAGCACGTGACGGGTTGGTGTGGAAGATCGGATCCAGTACCGAAATCCGCTCCACCCCTGCAGCAGCAAACAACGCCAGTTCCCGTTCGAGGCGCTGGCTATCGAACCTCTGGTGCTTGAGCCGGTTGCCCGGTTCGCGGTGCTGGCAGAAGGCACACTTGAAAGGGCAGCCCCTCTGGGTTTCCCAGCGAATGTTGGCTCGTGGTTCGACAGTGCCTTGCAGGTACGGTGACGGCAGTACCAGCAGATCATGATCCGCCTTGCGGCCCAGATCGGGAGTCCCGGCGACATGGATGCCACAGTCATCGGGCAAGGCACCATGTGCAAGCTCCAGCATTGCCATCTCGCCTTGACCACGGACGAAATAGTCCGCTTCTGGGTAGGTTCCTTCTAGCTGCCCTCCGGCCATGTAGGAGATTTGCGGCCCACCAAGCACGATCTTTGCGCCAGTGTCCTTGATCCTGCTGATCAGTTCCTGCACCTCCGGATCGTTCCACACATAGGTGCCGAAACCAACAAGGCATCCCGGGCCTTCTTCGGAAATTGCCAGCAGCAACTCACAGAGCACCTTCTCCAGAGAGAAGTCGGTGCTGTTGACCTGTGTTTCGATTATACGATATGGCACACGGTCAGCCTGCAGAGCCGCGGCAATCGAGCCGATACCCAAGCCGGTCTTGCCGTCCTGTGGCCGTCGCCAATCCAGCGACACTAGAATGACCGGGCTCATGACGTGACCTCCTGGCGACCATATTGGTCTCGCGCGGCATGTCCGCGCAGGCGTTGTCGCACATCTCGTCGGAAGTTCTGGAAGGCACGCCGGTCACTCGGTGTCGTTGGCACGATGACCATGCCACAGCCATTGGGCGGGTAGAGCTTATAGTGCCGTCCTTTGGCATAGGTCCAGCCAAGCCGAAGCAGTTTTACCGCGAGCTGATTGATGTCCTTGTCCTTGCTGAAGTACATGGTGGTTCCTCTGCTGCATGGGGTTGATCGGAGAATGCAGCAGAGGGAATGACGAAGCCCGACAGGCGGACGAAAGAAAAATCCAAAAATGACTGATCATCGAGTGAAGCGCTAAGGCAGCAGCCTCAGCAGGTGCTCGACTACAGCTTGTTGCTGGTAAGAAACGGCAACCCACAGCGCGTTTTTTTCACTCGAGGGAGAGTCTTCCTCCAGCGAGGCCCAAGGGTCACCACCCGCAGCGAGCATAGCCTTGAGTACCTCCAGATCCCCGACTTCGGCGGCAAATAGCGTGGGAGTCCAGCGGTATCGGTGGCTATTGATGCCTGCATAGCGCCGATTCGGATCGGCGCCATTTTCTAGCAGCGCCATGATTACCTGACGGCGCGCATCGACAGGATAGCTGAAGTACTGTGCTACAGCCGCAAAGACATTCCTTTTCCACGGTTCATCGAGTTTTTCCATCCTGGCCTTGCGCAGGGCGGACAACTCGCAGTCCAATATAGCGCCGCCCTTGGCATCGAACACCTCTGCTGGGACACGCCCCTCAAGATAGGCGATGTGTTGGGCAGGGTCGCTTGCATGGGTGCTGTCATGCAGCAACGCCATGGCATAGACCAAAGCGCTGGGTGAATTGCAACATGAACGCTCGACATCCGCGCCCAGATCGATCAGCCGGCCGACAATCTCGGCATGACCCATTTCCAAGGCAATCTTTAGCGGCGTTTCTCGCTTGGTGGAGGCCGGACGATTGGCCGTAGCCTGACTGACACTCAGCGTCAGTAGATACTGCAGAATATCCTGATCCTTCCGGTCTCGGGCCCGGCGTAGGGCAATGATCAGAGCATTCTCACCGGACTCGCGAATGAACACATTCGGGTCACCACCGGCTTGTACTGCTTTCTTTACGTCCTCGAGAGAACCCTCCCTCACCGCATCCATCAGGGGTGTAAAGCGGACACGCCCTTCGGCCCGGCCGCGCTTGCGATTCGGATTGGCAAGGTCTTTTGAGGTCAGGGAGAAGGGCTTGTCCATCACCTCGAACCGCATGGCAGGGGGAATGCGGTGTCTGGCCTTTTGTGATGGGAACAGCCGTTCGAACTCGAACGAGAGGCGGCGCATCTCCTGGTCATCCAGCTTCCGCTTCGGTGGGCTGTTGAGACCAAGTAGAAAGCATTTGTCCCAGTAACGATTGGCGCGAGTCTTGTCGCCCACGCCTACAGCGTGGCACAGGGCCTCGTGAAGAATCGAATGCTGATGACGGCCAGCTCGCCACCAGGCCTGTTCACAGGCGGCATCATACAGCTCAAGTGCTTCCTTTTCTTCGCCGACATTGGCTTCCAGGCGAGCCGAGAGCCACAACCACAGGTATTCATGGGCTACACGATGAGCTGGGCTACCCCGATCATAAAGCGAACGGAACCAGTCGAGTCGCTGACGAATGGACTGCTCGTTGCTCCGGGGAGCCGCAAAAAGCCTCTGAATCTTGGCTAGCACGGGGGCCACCTGATCACGCAAAGGTAGACTGCTACGGTCGGCTGCTTCTCTCTTCAACTCTATTCGAACCTGCTTCTCGCTTTTCAGTTGACTCAGATCATGCTCATCAAAGTCGCGCTTTATGCTCCTTCGCAACTCTATCGGTACCGATTGCACAGCCACTGCCATAACTAGCCAGCCGGTAAGCCTCTCAGCCTGGTTCTCCGCCAGGCTGCTGCCGGCAAACATCTGCTGCGCCGTTCTCCTGTAAGGCCACAGTCTTTTTCCCACGGGATGGCCATGCTGCCAGCGTTCCAGTGTGCGCTGGTCGATTTCCAGATGATTGGCAAGCCGCTCCCGCAGCTGATTCTCGGACACGCCGCTATACCTGGCTGCTGCGTGTAGCCAGGCAAAAAAAGGTGCTTCCCACCAAGTTGTTACGTCGAGCAGCGGGATTTGGACGCTGGCACGGCGAATGAAGCCTGATACCTCTGGAATCACTAGTAGACGCTGCAGTGCATCCCGGGCTGGTTCCGACATCATCCCGGTGGTATTGGTGTCGCGGGCGAAGGATCGTAAAAAGTCGCTATGCCGCTGCCAGGCCGAGTCGACCAGGTCGTGCCAGTTTGCGCCACAATCCTCGCGAATAGCCTGTAACCACTTAATCTGACAATCCTGTAGCAGTTCGAAGTTGCTTGCCCCTCGCTTCTCTAGAGCCTGATCTTCCAGGTCTTGGATTAACCCTTTATCCACGAAGAAGGGGCGATAGCCGGAGGCGGTGACCAGACTGCGTAGGATCTCTCCAGGAGCGCGAAGAATTATAAGTTCTTTCATGGTGCGGCATGTTCCTTCTGCCCGTTTGTTTATGCAAAGTCTCACAGAAATTTTACGGATGCACCTGATTTGTATTGATAATTATTAAGTGAAAGAGTAACAGAAACCCAGATTTCCTATTCTGAGGGCTTCAGTCGGTAGCTGTCCCCACCGGACAGGTAGATGTGCAAGTGAGCGATCAGCGTACCTTCGGTAGCTCGTCCCAGCGGGTCGTCCACCTCGGCGTGCGATTGGCACAGCGCAGGTGCCAGGCAGCATCGGGCGAGGCACGCCCGAAAGTCACGGTGCCGCGTCCCATTCTGCCGTTGAGTCTGTCTAGGGTCGCCATCAGGCGGTCATTGCGCTCTCGTTCGGCTCGACTCTCCGGCGTATCCAGCAGCGAGAGCTGTTGCCGGTTGGCATCTACCAGGTCGACCAGCATCACCCCGGCCTTCATGAATCGGTAGTGGGGGCGATAAATGGCATCGAAGGCCTGGCTGGCGGCATGCAGGATGGCGCGGCTGTCGTCGGTGGGCAGCGGCAGTTCCACGATCGCACTGGGCGAGTACTGCGGCAGATCGGGACGATGACGGTTGGTCTTCAGGAACACGTAGACGGCACGTGCCAGACTGTCCTGAGTCCGCAACTTCTCGGCACTGCGCTGGGCATACTGACGGATCGCCTGGTGGATCTCCTGCCGGTTGTCGGTCAGGCGGCCAAAGGAGCGCGAGGTCATGATGCGCTGGCGAGCCTCGCCCCGGTCGTTCATCTCGATGCAGGGAATGCCCTTCAGCTCCAGGCAAGTGCGCTCCAGGGTCACCGAGAAGCGCTGGCGGATCTGTTTAGAGTCCGCCTGGGCCAGATCTCGGGCCGTGTGCATGCCCATCAGGGCAAGGCGCTCGACCAGCCGTCGCCCCACCCCCCAGACGTCATCCAGCGCCACCTGCTGGAGCAACGCCTCGCATTCGTTGCTGTCGGGCCTCAGCACGCAGACGCCGCCGTAAGCGGGAAGCTTCTTGGCCACCCGGTTGGCCAGCTTTGCTTGATACTACAGAGCAGACTCTTTCTGACTGATGATGCTATAACACAGTCATCGGACACGTGCAGGTAGCATTAGTACGCCTTCCCTGATGAGGTAACCTCTCTCATGCCGGTTTATCGGGTCCTACGTGCCGAAGGGGACTTTCCCTTTCATGTTGTAGATCGAGAAGGGTTGCCGCACCCAGAGCTGACCCTCTATGCCTGCATGTCCGTGCGTCACCATGCATCGCTGACGGCAAGAGCCTACACGAGGGAAGTGGTTTCCTTTGCTTCATGGGCGACAGATCATCCCGTCGTGATTCGACAGGGTTGGCAGTTGCTGGGGCCACCGGCTCAAGTGCGGGCACTGTTGGCTTTTTTCCTGGCTTCGGAAATGAAGTGCATCGTGGCGTTAGGTCGAGATCGCGGTGGATTCGAAACCCGTCGGATCGAACCGACTTGGCAGACTGGCCGGCGCCTAGAACGGCTCCTGGCGGCGCTGAGATCGTTCTACACGGTACTGCATGAGCACGGTCACTATCACCATGGCAATCCGATGGATGCCGACGGTGCCCGCCGTTAAATCGAAGAGGAGCGCCGCCGGCAACTCCGAGCGTTTGTCGATGCCCATGGTCGAATGCCCATGCCTGCTGACAGTGGCGTAGACGGCGTTCGAGAGATGCGCCTTTCTGCCAGTTATTTCCGGCTGAAAGGGAATCAATGGTTACCCGAGATCCTGGATGAACCAGCCCTGATGAACAGGGTCATGTCAGCTGGTGAGCAGTGGGGGTGGACACTACGTGAAACCGCCTTGGTACGTATCCTCTTTGATAGCGGCTGCCGTGTGCACGAGGCGTGTCAACTCAGCGTGGCGGACTGGGTACAGAGTGGTTTTATGCGAGAGATGCTAGCGATCAGCAAGGGAAGTCATGGACGCCGAGTGAAACGGCTGTTCATTACCGACCGCACGGCCAAGGTCTTGCGACGATATGTGGACGAGCAGCGTGCTCGGCTAGATCCCCGAGGATATGGGCTGTCGGAACTCGCTGAACTCCCTGTGGAAGCCCTTCACCGCATTCCACTGTTTCTGACGCGACGTGGCACATCAATGAACCCGGACCACTTCCGCCGCGACTATTGGGCACCGGCGCTAAACGCCGCGGGCCTACAAGTGCGTTGCCATCAGGTCCGCCACTGGTTCGTAACACAGGCGCTCAATGACATCCACCAGCGTGCCCGATCCGCCGAGGAACTGCAGAGCCTGCGTGGTGCCCTACGTGAGCTCATGGCCTGGACAAGCGACATGCTGCCAATCTATGACCAAGCTATCCGCCGGCATAACCTGCCGGAGTTGGCTCATCACATTCATGCGCGCATCGAACGTGAGCACCGGCGGGATAGGGCTCGCCGTTCCCAACCGGATCCTCGTCCCGAGTCAATAACCGAGAGCCAGCAAATGTTAGATGAGATGCTGAAACCATGACGCCGTCGGCCCGGCAACAACGCGCCGATCCAGAGTGTCGACGGCTTACGATACGTGCCGAGCTTGATCGTCGACGCGAGCTGGGTGAGGCTTTCGTGAACCAGGAAGTGATGGTGGTAACCGGCTACGATCGCAAGACGATCAGTGGCGTTACCCAGCGTTATGTCCGTGAACTGGCAGCGGAGTTGTTGGACACGGCAGTCGAGAATCAAGAAGCTTATGCACGCTGGGTACGTGACTACCGCACCTTTCGCTCCTTTATCACACGCACGGAGAGTGGGCCGGCGCTGTTCCGACGCTTTGCGCGGCTGGTCATCGAACAGCTGCATCGCGAGAACGCGTTGATGACGGTGAACGCAGTTGAAGGCATTACGGGTGGACGAAGACGGATACTGAATGAAGAGCTGGTTATCTGGGAGCAGGAGACCGGCCATCAAGTAGCGCGCACGGTTGCCTGGAAATCTCTCGACACCTACGGTACTACCTTCCTCGTGGGCGAAAATCATGCGCTGAACCAGCGAAACGAATCGATCAGGGCGGAACTGGACCGTCGTCGCCGGCTCGGCACTCCCTTCAAGCTGGCCGACATCAGTAGATGCTTAGGATTCAGCGTAGCCACCGTGTCGGGGTATTCGCGCCACTATGTGGCAACATTGGCCGATGAGCTCTTGAGCGCCCCGGTCGACAGTCGTGAGGCCTATGAGGGCTGGCGTCGGGACTTCAATACCTTTCGCTATTCGCTTCCCAATACGCGGCGTTCACGTGAAGTGCTCACGCGGCTCACACGTCTGACCATTGAGCACCTACACCGCGAGGGACATACGGTAGCCTACAGCGAGGTACTGCGGATTTCCGAGCACAATGATCGTCACATTAAACAAGAAATCCGGCGTTGGGAAGAAGAAACGGGGCATCAGGCCAGGCCGCTGCGAGCATGGAAGGAGATCACGCTAGAGATGGTGCTCGACAGGGTATCGCCGGCGCTCCATCACCTACCGATGACCTTTCTGGAATCACCGACCATGGGACGGCCCTTCAATGAATCCCAAAGACGGATGATCCACTCCATTTCGCAGCCGAAACTTCGGGATGTGGCATTTTTTGTCATGACCTTCGCCGACGGAAATCGACTTAACGATATCACCTTTTTTGCCAGCATATCGCGTTATCTGAAACGGTTGAAGCTACCGGATATCGATGCACTAGATCCCGACATGTTCTACCGAAGATACCATGACGGAGAGGTGCTCCCCGAAGAGGGCACACCCAAACGCGGTCGGTTCCTGCAGACCTACTTTCGCTTGCTGCGCAAGCAAGAGGATTATCTACTCAGATTGACGCCCGAGCAGCGCCGGGCCGTGGCGCCTTGGCGTCTCAGTGGACTGAAGGATGACCACTTCTGGCACCGCTCCACCATCCACAGAGACGTGAGGAGCGAGCAGAGGAGGCGTCGTAAGGCCGCGACCGCCGTTGTACACGATCGATTCTATCTGCTTCGTGATGTGGCCGAGCGTCGGTGTATTCAGGTTGAGCGCCTGCATACAGCCTTCTTGGATGCCATATCTCACCATAAGCAAGTGGGAGAATCGCTGCCGATGTCATTTTCGATCACCGATGAGATGGTATCAACATCAGGTCGAGTTCAGCCCACACAGCAGCATTTCAGGCTCTGGGATTCCGCAACATTGCGTTCTGTGCATGAGCCCGTGGCAGAAGACTTCTATTATCATCAGGATCAACGCCAGCGTATACGTGCGAAGGTAGGTGACCAGGCACGTTACTTCCTAAGCTATGAGGATGGCCATGCTCGCGATGATGCCACTTTGATAGAGCCCTACTGGTTCATCGAGCTGCTGCAAGCCAATGTACTGAAGTCTCAAGTTACCCATTCTGACTTTCTGACGCACAATGGCTACTCAAAGGGGGCATTCCAACTTCCACCACAATCAACTTGGGGGCTGTCTACATCCCATTGGTTGGAGCGAATCTCGCGGGACCTTGGCATAACCTTTATTCCACTGGAGGCACTCAGGCTAGCCGCTCTCGTCGGGCATGCGGCCATTCAGATCATGACCAAGACTGGCGCTCGCATGAACGAATTCCTGCAGATTAGATTGAGCCCAGAGCATTTATCACGAGTGCTGCTTGCGAAGGAACGTGAAGCGATTGCCTTCCGCGCGATTCCCAAGGGACGCCGGGAAGAGGAGCCCTATTATATTGACGAGCGCTGCATGAAGGCGCTACACGCCTGGTGGAAGTTTCAACGTGAGCGGGGGCAGAACCTTGAGACTATTCCGCCTACCAGAAGCTTGCGTCACAAGCTTCGTCCGGCGCCCTACATATGGCAGAATGCCGGAAGGCATTTCAGTCATAAGGATGTCAACGCGACGATGTCCATTATGTTGCACGGCATCTCGTTGCAAACTGCTACCGGTGAGGCCGTGCGGGTCACGTCCCACCTGCTGCGCCACGGCTTTGCCACTGAAATGCGGGCGTTAAACACGCCCGTGGATGTGATCGCACTACTCATGAAGCAGCGAGATGTGCGAGTGACCGAGTACTATTCCCAGCCGACGCCGGCCCGGCTAATGGAGTTGCAACAAAAGATTTTTGAAAGTCGTGTGGATCTGTCTCGTACCCATGTGCGATCCCCAGGACAGATCCGACGACAGGTCGAAGCCGCACAGGAGCAGGTGGGCGCACTGATACCAGTTATCGGTGGACGGTGCACCGTGGCCAGTCAGTGTCCCATCAAGTTCGCCTGCATTGGCTGTGCCGGGAATGCGCCCGACTGGCACAAGCGTGACCAAGTCATTGTCTACCGGCAGGCCTGTGCGCAGATGGCGGAGATGGCAGAAGCACAGAACCTGCCCGCCGAAGGGCGCAAGGCAAAGGAAGCCATGGCGAGCTGCGACGATGTATTGGCCGAGATGGAACTGCTGGAACAAGCTGATCAGGCGGCTGCCGATCCCGTCATACTGACCATCGGGAGGGAGGAGAGGTGACACCACAATCCCATAAGGCGCGTCCAGAGGCTGCAATGGCCGGTTTGAAGCGCAGTCATCAGCAGCGACGCAATCGAAGCGTAACGATCGTGCGTCGAGCGATCAGTCGGTTGCAGGAGATCGGAAGTCCCGTGACGCTGGGACGAATTGCGAGAATATCGCGTGAACTCTCCGACACGGGAATGGGTATCTCCGAGTCCACTATTCTTCGAAATCCCGAATGCCATCAATTATACGAAGAAGCCGCCCAACCCGTTCGCCGGCGGCGTGCTGTTGGTCGGTCGCTTGCTCGCGAAGTGGAAAGTCCCACCGATGCGGAGCGGCGACGTATGCATTATTTGATGCGCCAAACCAAAGCTGAACTGGCCGTTCGAATTATCGCTGTTGAGCGGGAGCTGGCTTGCTCAGAAAAATCGAATGGAGTCCTGCGCGACCGGATCATCCAGGAAAAACTGGGTCTAGAGTCATCTTTTTAAAGAAGATATAGATATAACAGTTTAGAGCCTTCTAGCTATCCAGGAAGTGTTGGGAAATGATAAAACTTCATGCTTTTGCTCAACGCGATGTTACGCACTATTTTATCAGCCTAGTCGGCACCCAGCGCAGGAAGGCCACCATGCCGAACAGTTCCACCAGCGACTGCAAAACGATCACAACGACTGCTGCGCTCCAGGCCTCAGGCAAGGAGAGTGCCAGTGGCAGCATGACGAAGGAGTTGCGTGTGCCGAGGCTGAAGGTGAGCGTGCGGCCCGTGGCAGCAGGAAGCCGGAACGCCTGGCTCAACAGCTTGCCGAGGGCCGCCGCGACCACCAGGTAGAGCACGAAAACCGCTACAACCCGCCACAGTAGCATGCCGTTGTCGACCACCAGGCTGACTTGGGAGCCGGCAATCAGGAACACCACCAGTGCCAGCAGGGGGATGGGGAGCCAGCCCAGCTCATCGACGACTTCCTCGATGACGATGTGTCGCTCGGCCACCCGTTCGGTCAGCCAGGCTAGTATCAGGGGGGTGACAATCAGGCCAGAGAAGGCCGCCAGCAGGTGGCTGCCGGCTGTCAGTTCGATGGCCAGATCGCCCATCAACCACCAAACATACAGCGGCAGCATCACCAGTTGAACCAGCAGCAGCAACGGGGCGGCTGCAATCGCCCGCGCACTATCTCCTCTACCCAGATGGGCAAAACTGATAAACCAATCCGTGCAGGGGACCAACAGTACCAGGAGCACACCGAGTCGAATGGCAGGCTGTTCTGGCAACAGCAGCGACAAGGCAGCAACGGCCAGCGGAACCAGCAGGAAATTGCCCACCATTAGCGCCATCATGAATCGCCGGTCGCGAAATGCCCGGGTCAGATGAAGCAGGGGCACCTGGGTAAAGGTGGTATAGAGCAGCACGCCAAGCAGTGGCCAGAGCCATATCTCCCAACGCTGGGTCGTATCCGGCGATCCCCAGCCGATTGCCAGGCCGACCAGGATCGCGGTGAGATAGATCCAGACCTGATGCTGCTCCAGTGTGGCGCGCATGATGTGAACGGTAGCCTCGTCGCGGACTGAGCTGCTGCAGATGAGAGCCAGTCACCCTAGGCCTCGCCGGTCAACCTTTCAAGGTCGGCAACCACGGCCTTCATGGGGTCGCTGTCGCGGATCAGCAGGCGCGCCTCTCCCTGCGCATTGAAGGCGAAGACAGCGCTGGAGTGCGACACATCATAGTTGCCTTCGCTGTCTTCTTCGCCATACCCGTAGGTCACCCGATAGCGGCGTGTCAGCTTATCGAGTGCCGCTTTATCCCCCGTGAGGCCGACGAACTGGGGGCCGAAGGCGTCGGTGTAGCTATCCAGCGTCTCGGCATCATCGCGGCGAGGATCCACCGAAACGAAGAGCACCTGGATTTCATCGCGCGCGGTCTCATCCATGCGTTGGGTGGCCGCGTCGAGACGCGCAAGAGTGGTCGGACAGATATCGGGGCAATGGGTGAAGCCGAAGAACAGCAGCGTCGTCTTGCCGAGGAACTGATCGGCGCTCACCGTATTCCCCTTCTCGTCGATGAGTTCGAACGCCAGGGACGGCATCAGCCCCGAGATATCCTTGGTCTGCCAGTCTGGATCGCTGCAGCCCGCAACCCATAGCGTCACGAATAGTGCCATGATGCATCGGCGCATCCTGCTCCCCCTACTGTGCTGTCGGCGCCACGGCGCGGAACGTGACACGCTGTCGCTGATTGCCGGCGAAATGAAGGTTCACCTCGACGTCGTCACCAACGACGAGGGGGCGAGCCCGCTTCATGAGCATGAGATGGTAGCCACCCGGAGCGAATTCGACCTGCTCCCCAGCCGCCAGCTCCAGCTGGGCGACGGGCTCCATGCGGGTGACGCCATCCTGATTGACACTGCGGTGCATCATGACATTACCGAAAGCGGAGCTATCCGCTCCTGTCAGGGTGACGCCCTTTTCGCTGGTATTGGTGAGGGTGAAGTAGCCTGCCGCGGGCAGGTCCCCGGGCAGGAGCCTAAGACGCGCCTCGCTGACCTCCAGTTCGGCAGCCGCCAGCGTGCCGGACGTCGCGATCAGCAGCAGGAAGGTCGAGCACCAGTGTTTCGCTAGTCGCGGCAGACTAGGGTGTGGCGTGAGAGACATCAGCAGCATCCTCCTTGCGGGCATCACGGAACAGAAAGCTGAGAATGATCAGAACCCCGATGGCACTCATCATCGTGGCCGGTACCCAAGTCAACAGGCCACCGAGGAGCTGGTCAGTCAGAGGGTCCAGCGGCCAGGCACGCCCGCACACCTCATAGACATCGAAAATGACATTCCGGCTGAAGACGATATAGGCCCCCAGCACGATCTGCGGCGGAATCACCACCAGCAGGATGGCGATGCGCTTGCCGTAACCGAGGCCGCCCTGCTGCGGCGTGCGGCGATCCAGAATCAACCACCAGAACAGCAACCCATCCAGCGCCATGCTCCAGTTCATCACTTGATACAGGTCGGTACTCAGCATCGCATCGAAGTGGACCTCGGGAATCAACCAGAAATAGATCAGCCCGACGAACAGTACGGGAGCGATCAGTGGATGCTGAAGCGTCAGGTATAGGGGGCGCAGCAGGCGCGCGACCGGCCTCCATCCTGAAAAGTGCCTGATTCGGGTCGGCAAGCCGTCTGTCAGTACCGGCAGGGGGGCGGCCAGGGCAATCAGGAAGGGACCGGCGTGATGCAATACCAGATGCTGTGCCCGGTGGGTAAAGAACATGTACTGGGCGAGGTAGTCGTAATGGGTCTGGGTGACGCCATAGATGGTGGCGACACCCAGCAGGTAGGCAAGGACTCGGCCTGCGCCGGTGGCCTCGCCACGCCGTCGGCGCTGCCGGAGGCCACGCAGGTAGAGCGCGATGGCCAGCAGGCAGGCCCCCGACCAGGCCAGCGAGAACTCCCACGGCAGCAGGTAGCCCAGAGCAACGTCGAGGTCGATAGCCCTTCCCTCCCCAGAATCGGCATGCCAACGGTGAGACTAGGAGCCCACCGTGGCATGCGGCAAGGTGGGACTATAAACGCAGACGAAGTCAGAGCCCGCACCTCGGTGCCTGGGAGGCGAGGAAGGCCGCGCCCCAAGGCACGGCACCAGTTCAGTGGTTGGGTATACCGCCAACGCGCCGCCAGTGACCCTGCACAGGGCGATAGGTCCTGTATCAGCCACGACTGAAGTCAACATCACGAGACTGACAGGACCCGACATGTTGTCGTCGTCATGGCCTGCGCAGCGCAATTTCTGCGTAGATACCCTGGTAGTCAGGGTCAGGTGTTTTATCCGGCTCCGGCTTGGGATTCAGGGCTACCATGCGACCGCTGGGGTCATCCAACAGGCCACGAAGCTGTTCATAATCGAAGTTCCAGCCCTCGGCCTTGCGCTGGTTGAGGCGTGTGACGGTCTCTACCAACGTGGACATGCTGTGCCCCTCCCCCTCAAGGGGCGGGAATGCCTGAACCAGCGGTTGCCCTTCATGCCAGCCGATCTTGATGGGCTGGTTGACGATTCGGACCTGGGTGCCGGCGGGCACGCGGTCGAAGATCGACTCGATGTCCCCAGGGAACATGCGAATACAGCCACGACTGGCACGCATGCCGATACCATCCGGCTGGTTGGTCCCATGGATCAAGTAGCCATCGAATCCAAGGATAATGGCATGGTCTCCCAGCGGATTGTCCGGGCCTGGGGGCACCACACTGGGCGCCTCTTCACCGCGTGCCCTGGCTTCGCGCTGAACCGACTCGGGTGGATACCAGGCGGGGTTCTTGATGTTCATGGTGGTCTTGGTCACACCGAGGGGGGTATCGAAGCCCTCGCGACCGATGCCGATAGGATAGGTCTCGACACGTGATGTCTCGTCGTCATCCACCTCGGGATAGTAATAAAGGCGCAGCTCGGCGATGTTGATGACGATCCCGGTGCGCTCTGCGGCGGGCAGGATGAAGCGCCCGGGTATGGTCACCTCGGTACCCTCGCCGGGAATCCAGATGCTCACGTCCGGGTTGGCGCGCACGATCTCCCTGTACCCCAGGTTGTGTCGCCTGGCGATATCGAGCAGGGTATCCTCGCGATCCTCCACCGCTATGCGGTAGGTGTCGCCGATCACATTGCCTTTTTCAGGCAGCGGATAGTGGCCGAGTGGCCACTTGTTCTCCTCCTGGGCCTGAGCAACGCCAATGAACACAAGCCAGCCTGCCAGCACTCCCATCAGCGTGCGTGTTCGAAGCTGCCAGCATGGAGATTTCCTCGCTGTGCCAGAGTGGGATTCGGATAACGCCATCATTCTCTCCCTTTTCGGCTGGACCCTTATCATCCAGACCGACGTGTGTTGAATCGCCATCCAGGCAGCACCAGTAAGGCGGCCAACAGCCAGGTGGGCCAGCTACCAATTCGGGTGAACGGCGTGTTTCCCACCATGGGCAGCACCTCGCCGCGAAGGCTCGTCGCCTGGAACTGTGGTGCACGGGCCATGAGACGGCCCTGAGGATCGACGATGGCGGTCACGCCGTTGCTGGTGGCGCGGATCAGGTACCGGCCGTTCTCCAGCGCACGCAGGCGGGCCATCTGCAGATGCTGCAGGGGGCCGATGGAGCGGCCGAACCAAGTGTCGTTGGAGACCGTCAGCAACAGCTCGGCATCGCGCGCCTGCTCGGCGACACGATCGGCATAGATGATCTCGTAGCAGATGGCGTTACCGATGGTGGTTCCGGCGGCGTGGATCGGCCCCTGAGCCTCGGCCCCGGGGGTCATGGTCGGCATGGGCAGGTCGAAGAAGGCGATGGTGTCGGCGAGCAGGCGCTTCAGCGGCAGGTACTCGCCGAAAGGCACCAGACGCACCTTACGATACTGGCCCTCGGCGTTACCCAGGCCGATCACGCCGTTGTAGTTGTCGCCGCCGTCGCGCTGCAGGATGCCGGTGAGCAGGGCGGTGTCGGGCGACAGGTTGGACTGTACCCGCTCCAGTATGGGCCGCGCGTTCTCCTCGAACATCGGCAGGGCCGCCTCGGGCCAGACCATCAGGTCGAGGTCGTCGGGCTGCTTCCGTGTTAACGACGTGTAGATGTTGACCGCCTCGCGCTGGCCTTCGGGCTTCCACTTGATCGACTGAGCCAGGTTGCCCTGCAGCAGGGCGACCCGCAGCGGCTCGCCGGCCGGCGAGGTCCACTGGGACGGCAGGGCCAAGGGAGTCAGCCAGAGAGCGGCGATGGGCGCCGCGGCCCACCAGCGGCGGCGCAGGAGCTCCACGCCCAGGGTGCCGGTCAGGGCGGTGATCAGCGACAGCAGATAGACGCCGCCCACCGGGGCCCAGGCCGCCAGCGGCGAGTCCACCTGAGAGGTGCCCAGCAGCAGCCAGGGAAACCCGGTAAACAGCCAGGTGCGCAGCCACTCGCTGAGTACCCAGGCGCCGGCGAAGCTGAGGAAGGCCAGGCGTGGGCCCGCGACGCGGCGATAGAGCCAGAAGGGCACGGCATAGAACAGCGCCAGGCCGGCCACGAACAGACCAGTGAGGAAGAGCGCCAGGGGGACCCCGGTATCACCATAGTCGTGGATTGCGACAAAGACCCAGGAGGTCCCCGAGCCGAACAGGCCCACGCCATAGCACCAGCCGCGGAGGGCGGCCTGAGCAGATGTCAGGGCATGGATGCTGACATAGACCAGAGCCACCGCTATCGGGCCCAGCCACCACAGCGTGAAGGGCGCGGCGCTAAGGGTGGTCAACCCTCCGGCGGTCAGGGCCAACAAACAGCCGAGGACCGGAGAGAGCCGTCCGACAGGCGTCATGTCCCGGACTGGCGGGTTCTGTGCATCCATGCCGTCACTCAGACAATCTGGGGGAGGGACGTTCATGCAAGGCCGCCATCGCAAAGGCGATGACACCCAGGAACAGGGCGATATCCGCCAGGTTGAAGGCGGGCCAGTGCCACTCTCGCCAGTAGATGTCCAGGTAGTCCACCACATACCCTCGCGCCAGGCGGTCGATACCATTACCCAGCGCGCCACCCAGCATCAAGCTGTACCCCAGCGCCTCCAGGCGGGGCTTGGGCCTGCACAACAGGAACGTCAGCACGATAGCCGCCATTCCTGTCAGGCACAGGAAGAGGTAGCGCTGCCAGCCACCTGAGTCGGCGAGGAAACTGAAGGCCGCCCCCGTGTTCCACCAGTGACCCCAGTTGAAGAATGGGGTCAGCGGGATGGTCTGGCCATAAGGCATCAGCGCCTGCACCAGCCCCTTGATGACCTGGTCGGCCAGGCCGACCATAACGGCCAGTGCCAACCAGTAGCGGCTCTGCGGCGCCATCGCTATCCGTTTCGTTCTCATGACGTGGCTGCCTGGTAGCGCGGGCTTGCCGAGCCAGTCGTGGCATTGCCTGGGGAGAAGCGATATCCCAGCAGCCGCATGGCGTTCAGGGTCACCAGCACGGTGGCGCCGGTATCCGCCATCACCGCGATCCACATGCCGGTGATGCCCAATGCCGTGGTCACCAGGAAGATGGCCTTCAGGCCCAGCGCCAGGGCGACGTTGGTCTTGACGTTGCGCAGCGTGGCCCGGGACAGGTCGATCAGCTCGGCGATGCCGCCGACGCGGTTCTTGAGCAGCGCCGCATCCGCCGTTTCCAGTGCCACGTCGGTGCCGCCGCCCATGGCGATGCCGACATCGGCTGCCGCCAATGCCGGGGCATCGTTGATCCCGTCACCCACCTTGCCGACGGGGCCTCGGCCGTCGGCCTGCCAGTCACGAACGCGCTGCGCCTTGTCCTCGGGCATCAGCTCGCCATGCGCCTCGATGCCCAGGCTGTCACCGATGGCAGCGGCGGTACGCGCATTGTCACCGCTGAGCATCACTGCCTGCACACCCAGGCGTGACAGCGCCGTCAGCCCCTCCCGGGCGTCCTCACGCGGCTCATCGCGTACGGCGATCAGCCCCAAGGGACGCTCATTCTCGACCAGCAGGGCGAGACTCTTGCCGGCATGTTCCAGCTCGGCGATTCGGGCACGCAGACCATCATCGAGAGCAGTCGGCGCTGTCAGGTGCCGAGGGGCGACCAGGCTCAGCTCACGTCCCTCGATCCAGCCGGCGACGCCACGCCCCGAAAGGGCGCGGTTACCGTTCGTCTGGGGGATGGAAAGGCCCAGTTTCTGTGCATGCGAGAAGATGGCCGTCGCGATGGGATGGCTAGAATCACGTTCCATCGCGGCTGCCAGTCTCAGGATCTCGTTTTCGCCCTGGCCGGTAGCCCAGTCCTCCACGTCGGTGACCTGGGGAGTGCCGGCGGTGAGGGTGCCGGTCTTGTCCAACGCCACCGTGCGCAGCTTGCCCAGCTGTTCGAGCACCGCGCCGCCCTTGATCAGCAGGCCCCGCCGGGCGCCCGCCGAGAGGCCGGCAGCGATCGCCGCGGGGGTCGAGATCACCAGGGCACAGGGGCAGGCGATCAACAGCAGGGCCAGGGCGCGATAGACCGATTCCGACCAGGCCATGGTCGAGACCAGCGGCGGCACCACCGCCATCAGCAGGGCGAGCCCCACCACCGCCGGCATGTAGTAGAAAGCGAAGCGATCGATGAAGCGGGCCACCGGTGCCTTGGCGGCCTGGGCCTCCTCCACCAGGCGGATGACCCGCGCGATGGTGTTGTCCTCGGCGCCGCGGGTGACCTCCACCTCCAGGGCGGCATCGAGGTTGACCGTGCCGGCGAAGACGTCGTCACCCGGGGCACGCGAGCGGGGCACCGACTCACCGTTGATCGGTGACTCATCTAGATCGGACTCGCCGACCAGGATGCGTCCATCGCAGGGCACGCGATCGCCCGGTCGCACCTGCACCCGCTGACCGGGCGTGAGCGTGGCGGCCGGGACCTCCCGGGTCTCACCCTCCTCCAACAGCCTCGCGGTGGAGGGCGTCAGGTCGGCCAGGGCCGAGATGCTGCGTCGCGCCCGTGAGGCGGCCACGCCCTCCAGCAGTTCGCCCACGGCAAACAGGAAGACCACCACCGCCGCCTCGGCCGCGGCATCGATGGCCAGGGCGCCCAGGGCGGCAATGGTCATCAGCATCTCGATGGTGAAGGGGTTGCGCATCTTCAGAGCGCCCCAGGCGCCCTGTGCGATGGGCACCAGGCCCACCAGGGTGGCGGCGACGAAGGGCCAGCCCCCCAGGACCGGCCAGGTCATGCGAAGGACCAAGGCCAGAGCCAGCAGGCCCCCCGTGACGAGGACCAGGCGTCCCTTGGCGGTCTGCCACCAGGGCGCTGGAGGGGTATCTGACCCATCCTTCTCGGTATCGGCGGCAAGCCGGTAGCCAAGCTCGTTAAGGATCCGCTCGATCGACTGATGAGACGGAGCCCTGTGTGGTTCGGGGTGTATGGTGACCGATCCGGTCACCGAGCTGGCCGACACCTCCTCGATGCCTTCCAGCCGACCCAGCGCGGCCACCACCTTGCGCTCGCAGCCGCCACAGTCCATGCCCTCAACGCGGAGCTTAAAGGGTGATGAATCCTCAAAGCGTGTCGATTTCGTCATGGTGTGGCTCCGTAAGATGATGTACTCTTCAAAAGTATAAACTCTGTAGCAGCTATAGCTTCAAGCCCCGTCGGTTCCATCCCAACGGGCTGTTCTCTGGGAGGGAGGGTGCTTTGGAATCCTTGTCGTCCATTGGCTTGCTGGGCGCCTTCGCGGGTGGCCTAGTCTCATTCTTTTCCCCCTGTACCCTGCCCTTGCTCCCGGCATACCTGTCGGTGGTCACGGGAGGAAGCGCCGGGAAAACGGACAAGCGACTGGAAGCCCTGATTCTCAGTTCTTTCTTCATCCTGGGGTTCACCATGATCTTTATCATGCTGGGCTTGGGGGCCAGCAGCATAGGTCAGTTGCTTCGAGGCTATCGGAACGAGTTCAACTGGATTACGGGAGGCGTGGTCATCCTCCTAGGCGTCTTCATGACCGGTATACTTCGCTTGCCACTGCTGCAACGAACGCTGCAGTTTTCACCCAATGTCCAGGGTGGCTCACCGCTATCGGCAACCATCTTTGGCGTGTCCTTCGCCATTGGCTGGACACCCTGTATCGGTCCCATCCTGGGAGCCATCCTGATGGCGACCGGCAGTGCTGTCAGCGCCCAGGCCGGCATGGTCTATCTGACAAGCTATTCGCTTGGTCTGGCACTTCCTTTCTTGGCTAGCACGATCTTTCTGAACGTCATGACGCAAAACAGCCGGAAGCTCGGTAGGTGGAGTGCCTATACAAGACCTGTGGCGGGCACGATCGTGATCGTCATGGGGATTGCGATCGCGACAGGAACCATGACCCAGCTTTCAAGTTTCATGGTGGGACTCTTTCCTTCCCTTGCAACTCTGGGGTAGTTCAGACGCTGATGGTTTTTACGGAGATGCCACCATGACCAACTCTGTCGACACGTCCCACGTCCCGGATAGGAATATCGGCATCGGCGAACTGGCCCGGCGTGCCGGCTGCAAGCCCGAAACGGTTCGCTATTACGAGAGCATCGGGCTGGTGAGCGACGCGACACGTACCGAGGGCGGTCAACGCCGCTACGGAGAGGAAGCCGTCAGGCGGCTGACCTTCATCCGCCATGCCCGGGACTTCGGCTTCTCGGTGGAAGCGGTGCGTGAACTGCTGGCCATGTCAGACCAGCCCGACATGCCGTGTCAGGAGGTCGACGCCATTGCCAAGCACCACCTGGAGGAGGTCGAGTCGCGGTTGCAGCGGCTCTCCGCACTGCGTGACGAGCTCAAACGGATGGTCAGCCAGTGTGCCGGGGGGAAGGTCGAAAGCTGCCGGATCATCGAAGTGTTGAGCGATCATCAGCTTTGTATCAGCGACCGGGCCCACGGAGGCGCTCACGATCTGGGGTAGGCATCTGGACGGATCGGCATGCTAGCCCAGCGAGACATCCAGGAACAGCATGAGTACCAATCCCACCGAGAGCCCCAGCGTTGCCTTGTTCTGGTGGCCGCTTCGGTGGGTCTCGGGAATGATCTCATGGCTGATGACATAGAGCATGGCGCCGGCGGCGAAGGCCAGCCCCCAGGGGAGCAGCACTTGTGACATGCTGACGACTCCCGCACCTAGCAGGCCACCCAGCGGCTCTACCAGCCCGGTGAGGGAGGCAATGGTCCAGGATCGCCAGCGTGAATAGCCTTCACCCAGCAATGCCACTGCCACCGCCAGGCCTTCCGGCGCATTCTGCAGGCCGATACCGATGGCAAGGGGAAGTCCCCCTTCGCTTCCCCCTGCTCCAAAGGCCACACCAACCGCCAGACCCTCTGGCAGGTTGTGGATCGTGATGGCAATGATGAACAGCCAGATTCGGCGAAGCGATGCCGCCTGTGGCCCTTCACGCCCCTGCTCGAAATGCTCGTGGGGGAGTCGCTCATTCAGCAGGGCGACCAGCCCCATCCCCATCAGTATCGACGCGCAGGCAATGGCGGCAGGCAAGACGCTACCGCCATAGCGCAGTCCAGAGGCTTCCAGGGAGGGAATGATCAGTGAAAAGAAGGACGCCGCCAGCATGACACCGGCGGCGAATCCGAGTGCCAGGTCGCGAACGGCACGATCGGGCGCCTTGCTGATCAGGATAGGTAGCGCTCCGATCGCGGTCATCGAACCGGCGGCAAGACTACCCAAAAACCCCAGCGTGACTGGAGAGACACCTTCCATAGACCCTTCCCCTTTGGAGGATTGGTACTGCAGGGAATGTTGAGTCACACGACGATAGCCATTACATGGCCACCGCTGCGTCTCATACAACAAGCCAGCCTGGCGGCCTATCGATTATCCAAGGCGACCAGACCAGACGTACCGATGGCTTTTTTCAGACGACCACGAGCCTCGAAGAGCGCGCTTCGATAATCCTGGGGTGTCGGTGACTCCCCCAGAATGATGCGCTGCCCCTCCTCCAGGGGATCGACAGGTCGGTCACCCACTCTCACTTCGTAGTGCAGGTTGGGCCCCGTGGTGAGTCCGGAGGCCCCGACTTCACCCAGCGTGTCGCCGGCATTGATGGCGTCCCCGACCGACAGGCCGGAGGCGAAGCGACTGAGATGCGTATAGCGACTGAGAGTGCCCATCTCGTGCTCTACCTCCACGACACGACCATAACCTCCACGGCGACCGACGAAGGAGACCCGCCCCGGCGCCGTCGCCATGACCGTGGTGCCGCGAGGGGCGGCAAGGTCGACACCGTCATGACGACGTACCCCACCGTAAACGGGATGGCGTCGATTGCCGAAGGCGGACGTCAGGCGTGCGCCGAGCACCGGGAACCGCTTCGTTTCCACAAGGCTACCGTCCTTGAAGAGCATCACGGCGGCTCTCTGGTCCTTCGGCCACACCATCTCCAGTCGTGCCGACGGGTCAGCCAATCCCATATAGGTCAGACGGGGAGGCCCGACTCGCGTGCCATCCTCTCGGCGATCCTCTTCCCACAGTAACTGCAGGCGCTCCGCGCCCGAAATATCTCGGGCTGTGTCCATGAGTCCGCCTAGCAGCACCTCGAGGTCCATGGCGAAACGCGTGGGTATCCCCTCTGTCGCCAAGGCGGCATAGAGGGACGTTTCGATGTCCACTTCACGGCCCAGAGTCAGGGTGTCGAGACGAGGCGGGACAATCCGCGTCGACGGCCGCTCCCCCAGCGTAACGACGTATTGAATACCCGAGTCACGCTCGATGGCCACCGACACCGGCTGTCCGGTCGTCAGAGAGGTGACAGTGAGACGGTCTCCAGGCCGCAAGCGTCTTGGGTCGAACCTCTCCGCCAGCGATGTCGACGCTTGGGTGCGCGTCTCGGCATTCACGCCAAGCTGCTGCAGCAGTGCGTTCAGGGTATCCCCAGGCGCCACAGTTAGCTCCTGGGCGACGCTCTCAGGTGGCTGAACGGCCAAGGGCGCTGAGCCCCTCTGTGCGAGAGCCTGTGCCCTGGCCGATGCCGGTTCGCTCGGGGATAGCAAGGTGTTCTCTTGCCAATGGGCCTCGGCCAGCAGAGGGCCCAGACCCACCAATCCTAGCAGCAACCAGCGCCGTGTCATGACGCATCGTCCTCGCCAGCGACCTCGGTCACCTCACGATTGACGGCGTCGACCAGTTCCTGCATGCCGAAGGGGTCCAACAGCTCACCATTGACGAAAAAGGTCGGCGTCTGGCGGATCTGGTTGGCCTTGACGTCTTCCTTGTCCTGGTCAATGACCGCTTGTACCTCAGGGGAGTCAAGTTGTTCCTCTGCTGCAGCCCTGTCCAGACCGGCCTCGCTGGCGATATCCAGAATAGCGGCCTCATCGAAGCTGCCATGAGCCGCCCACTGGCTCTGCCGGGCCAGCAACGCTTCCAGCACCGGCTGGAAGACGTCCTGGCGCCTGGCGACTTCCAGCACGCGAATGGCGGTATCGGACACGTCTCCGTGGAAGGGCGTGTAGCGCACCACCAACCGCACTTGGTCGGGATACTCTTCCTGGATGCGCTTGGTCAGCGGATAGAAGGCACGGCAGGCCTCACAGGCCGGGTCGAAGAACTCCACGATGGTCACCGGCGCTTCTTCCGGCCCCAGAACAGGCGAGTGTGAGCGCACCAACGAATTGTCGGCCTGAGCGCCATCTTGGCTGGCCGCCTCGGCGCCCATGCCCAACAGCGAGGGTCTCGCTACGATCACGATAAGGGCGATCAGCATCAACGCACCAACCAGGATAAACGTCGCTTTTTTGTACATTGACTTCTCCAATTCAAATGGTTAAGCGGAAAGCACGACCAGAGGACTGCTGAGTGGGTCTCAACCGCTGATGGGTGCCTAATTCGGGGAATAGTGGCGTATCATCCATGCCCATAAAGATTGGCTCCCTCGTGCGCATGATCAATATGCTCGAATTCCAAGCTGGAGTGGCCAATGTCAAAGCGCGCTTTCAGTTGAGCCTTGATATCCGCCTTGATCGCCTCGAGCTGCTGCCAGCCTTCTTCCGTCGTCACCACGTGGCAATCAAGTGCGGCGGTATTCTCCTGCATTTGCCATAGGTGAACATGATGCACATCCTCAACCCCTTCGACGCTGCGCAGGAGATCAATGACTGATTGACCATCGACATCGGGTGGCGAGCCCAGCATCAGTGTCCGGATAGGGGTACCTATCTCCGTAAAGGCAAGATAGAGAATATAGAGTGCAATACCGATCGTAATCGCGGGGTCTACCCAGCGCATATCGTAAAGCAGAATCAGCGAGCCCCCAATGATCACCGCGATGGACGCAAACGCATCAGACAGGTTGTGCAGGAAGAGAGCCCGAATGTTGACACTATGTTTTTGCATCGACCAGGTGAGCAAGGCCGTTAGCGCGTCGACAAGAAGAGCGACAATGCCGATGATGACGACTATCCAGCCCTGAATCTCTGGCGGATCGATCATGCGCATGACGCCTTCATAAATTAGATAAAGCCCAACAAGAATGAGGGTCGTGTAGTTGATCAGCGCTGCGACAATCTCGATTCGTCCATAGCCAAACGTCATCTGAGAGTCAGGAGGTCGCCTCGCGATCTTGCGGGCCGCAAAGGCAATGACAAGGGCAGCCATGTCGGAAAAATTATGCAGCGCATCCGCGATCAGCGCGAGGCTTCCGGCCAGGATACCCCCAACAATCTGAGCAACGGTCAATATCCCGTTGGCCCAGATGGCAATGCTCACCCGACGGTCACCAGAGGTGGGGTCAAGATGGGGATGATCGTGATGATGTCCCATGCGTCATCCTTGTGGTGTCACCTGATGACGCGATAGTATAAAACCTATACCAACTCAAGGTTCAAGCTCGAATTATAATGAATGCCGAGCCAGGGCTAGGCGTGGTGGAACTTTGCATAGTGGGCGCTGTACCAGACATGGTTACCATCTCCCATGCCCCGGAAGGAGCTCATTGTGATACCCAAGCCTCACTCGCACACCTGGCTGATGAGCCTAGCTTTACTCTTGATGCTGTCGACGCCAGTCCTCGCCGAGCCACGGCTGCCAGACTTCACGGAACTGGTCGACAAGGCCGCGCCAGCCGTCGTCAACATCTCCACCTCACGGAAGATCGAGAGGTCCATGACGTCCTCTCGGCAGTTTGGGGGGCAGGAGGTGCCGGAGATCTTTCGAGAGTTCTTCGGTGACCGCATCCCGATGCCACCCGGCGGTGCGCCCAATCGCAATGAGGAGCCACGTCAGTCACTGGGATCGGGCTTCATCTTCGATGAAGACGGCTACATCATGACCAACGCCCACGTGGTCAAGGGCGCCGACAAGATCCTGGTGCGACTAAACGACCGTCGCGAACTCGAGGCCGAGCTCGTGGGGGCCGACGAGAAGACTGATGTGGCGGTGCTCAAGGTCGACACCGACAACCTGCCTACCCTGGAGCTGGGCAACTCCGACGACCTTCAAGTCGGCCAATGGGTCGCTGCCATCGGCTCCCCCTTCGGCTTCGACCACTCGGTGACCTCCGGCATCATCAGCGCTATCAACCGCACCCTGCCCCAGGACGTCTACGTTCCTTTCATCCAGACCGACGTGGCGATCAACCCGGGCAACTCCGGCGGACCGTTGTTCAACCTTGATGGCGAGGTTGTGGGCATCAACTCCCAGATCCTGACCCGCAGCGGCGGCTACATGGGCCTCTCCTTCGCCATTCCCATTGATGTGGCGCTGGACGTGGCCAACCAGCTCCGCGAAGAGGGCTATGTGAGCCGCGGCTGGCTGGGCGTCAGCATACAGCCGGTATCAAAGGACCTGGCGGAGTCCTTCGGCATGGAACAGGCCGAGGGTGCCCTGATCGCCCAGGTCGAGCCCGGCAGCCCTGCGGCGAAAGGCGGGATCAAGGCAGGTGATGTCATTCTCGAGGTCAACAGTCAGGAAGTAGACCACTCCACCACGCTGCCGCGCCTGGTCGGTCAGACGAGTCCTGGTGAGGAGGTCGACCTCAGAGTGTTGCGCGATGGCCAGCGAGAGCGCATCACGTTAGAGGTCGGCGAGTGGCCGGATGCTGGCCCCGAGCAATCCGATGGCGACTCGGTTCGACTCGGCATCGCGGTCCAGCCCTTAACCGAGATGGAGAAGCGCCGGCTCGGTATCGAGCACGGGGTGCGCATTGCAAAGGTCGACCCGACCGGCCTCGCCGCGGCAGCCGGTATCCGCCCCGGCGATGTACTCGTCAGCCTAGGCCAGCAGTCGATAGAGAGCCCGCAACAGCTGACGGAGTTGCTGGCCAACCTGCCGGACGACCAAACGGTGCCGGTTCTGCTCAACCGCGACGGCCGTGCCTACTTCGTGGCCCTGCGAGTGGGCAATGGCGACTGAGCAAGATCACTGTTTCCCTACCAGACCATAGTGGAGGGGCTCAAGCTCAGCGCTCAGACTTTCACCAAGGAAGTGACGCAGTTGTTTTGCTTTGCCTGGTGAACGGGCTGGGGCTGGGCTTGAGGTTCTAGTGAATATCACTACTTGCACAAGTCAGGACACACACTTGATAGAGCTTTTAGTCAAGTTTGCGTTTCTACGGATAAGGCCAGGGTGCGGGTCGGCGCTATGCCCACACTGACCGGAATATGCGTGAAGCGCCGCACCTTGGTGAACAGTTCCTGGGCATGATCATGCATCTGTTCCGGCGTAAAGCCATCGAAGCGCACGAACATCTCGTCAATGGAGTAAGGCTCGACCCCAGCAGAGAACTCCTCAAGTACTTGCTGTACCCGTGAGGACATGTCGCCATACAGCTCATAGTTGGACGACAGCAGCTCGATCCGCCGCTGACGCAGCAGCGGGCGCAACTCGAAGACCGGGGTGCCCATCGCCACGCCGAGTGACTTGAGCTCATTGGAGCGAGCAATCACACAGCCATCGTTATTGGACATCACCCCCACGGGCACGCCCTCCAGCCGAGGCTGGAAGGCGCGCTCGCAGCTGACATAGAAGTTGTTGCAGTCGACCAGACCGATCATGACCCTTTTTGCTCCGCTAGACCGAATACTCATGCACCACCGCCTTCACCACGCCCCAGGCCTGGCACTCCAGGTCTGCGGCGGGGATCGGGCGGTAGTCAGGATTACCCGAGGTCAGGTAGGGGCGATGGCCCAACAGTTCATAGCGCTTCACCACCAGCTCACCCTCGACCGAGGCCACCAAAATGTGTCCCGGTCGTGGATCGATGGCACTGTCGACCACCAGCAGGTCGCCTGCGCCGATACCCAGCGCCTCCATGCTGTCGCCAGTCACCGTCATGAAGAAGGTTGAGGCCGGACGCTTCACCAGGCGTTCGTTGAGGTCCAGGGTGCGCCCTTCGTAGTCCTGGGCGGGGCTGGGAAAGCCCGATAGCCCCGCCCGTGTCAGCGGTAAAGGAAACGGAAGCGGCAGCGACGGTGGCTCCGGGTGAGCCGGGATCAGGGTGTCATGTGGCATGGTGGGCTCCTCTCGAAAAAACTGAACATATATACACTATCAGGCAAGGTGCCACGCCTGCCAAGCCCACACCGCCACGAAGGTCGCACGCATCCTCAGGATGATGATGCTAACCTGACTGAGGTTTTGAGATAGCAAGGGAGTGCGAAATGGCGGCCAGTTATTGTCAATCGATGACCCGGATACAGGTTCCGGGTGTATGTCCGCTGACGACCCAAAGCGGCCATGCCGGAAGAGCCAACGAGCACATAAATCGGTATTTTGCAGATTGCGCGGAGATTGCCATTATGTTGTCGATATTTAAGGATGTTAGGAAGGCTTCAAGAGCGCGGCATTATATTGTTGAATGCATGTAATCGTTCAGGCCATTAAGCGAGCAGGCCGTCTAGTTTATTTTAGGAGTGGTTAAAGACGATGGAGCCAATTGAGCAATTCCGAGTCAATATCGACGCGGCAAGAAAATATTTGGATATGTACAGAGAGCTCCGCCAGCTCAGGAATTTGGGAGTTAGGGGGCCGCTGAATGCGGGTAACAAGTACCTTCTATGGCTACCGCGTGCCTCGATTGTTAGTTCCATGAGTTCTCTTGATGCCTATGTCCATCAAGTTCTCTATCGTTATATTCCACAGTTTTTGAAGCAAGCGGATAGTATCCCGGAAAAACTAGGCGACATGGTTGTTCGAGTGTCGCCAATTAAGAACGCATCTCATGTTGGAGGTGCTATTCAGTATGTACGGTCTCCGACTGGCCCGGAGCGGCTAGCGGATGCAATTCGTGAGAACGTTCTTAATTTTCAAGCTTATCAGGCGCCGGACAAAGTTGTTGAAGCTTATCGAGTTATCGGTGTTACAGATGTAATCCAAGAGGTCGCAGATAGATGGCGAGGGCCAAATACCGATAGAGGCCATATTGCCAGCCGATTAGAAAGATATGCTAAACGACGCAACCAAATAGCTCATGAAGGCGATCTAGACAATAATCATGAACCCCGTGAAATCACTCCAGAACTTGGAGCAACCTGCGTAGATTTTATTGAAAACGTAGTGTCGCGCATGGATCAGATTTCAATTAATCCTAATCAGTAGGTCAAGCGGCCGCTCGTAGCCTAGCGGCACGTACCTTTATCTTTATGGAGGCGGTCTGAAGGTCCGCTTCTGGCCGAAAGCGGCCCTGCCCGCTGAATATGTCAGGCAGGGCTTGCAACGGTCAGTCTTCTGTTTTCACCAACCAGCCTTCGACTGTCTCAGCACCATATTCTTCTTTCCACGCTTTCAGAGTCTTCTGGTTGCCACCGCGGGTCTCGACGGTTTCGCCAGTGTGGGGGTTCTGGTAGACCTTCAGCTTGCGCTTGGCCCGGCCCGTTTTCGTGGCGCTGCTGGAGGCTTTACCGGTGTCCTGGGTCGGGTCCAGCAGCTTGATGACGTCGGCGGCGGACTTGTCAAATTCACGCATCAGGGTCTCGAGGCGGTTCTTGAAGTCCAACTCGGCCTTGAGGCGCTCATCGTTCTCCATTTTCTTCAGCTCTTCCTGAAGCTGCTTGAACTGCTGTTCTTTCTGCAGGTAAGTATTGAGAAATGACACAATTTGGCTCCTCTGATGATCGTTGGTGCTGATTATGAAACCAACCCTCTTATAGTTCAATCTGTAAGATATGGCCATCTTGTCGAGGCATCCCTGATGTCATCTTTAAGCTTAACGTGGCAGAGGACTCTGACTGGCTGAGCTAGTATTGGCTGGGTCCTCGTTGGGACTCGTGTCCCTCGCGAAAATATTGATCGTCCGTTCGCCGAGAACCGTTCTGCAATCAAAAAAATGGAGAGCCACCAGGAAACCGGTGCCGCCCCTGAGGGGCGGCACCGGTGTTATGCCGTGACGCTGGAGGACGATTACAGGTATCCCCGCTCCGCAAAGGACTCGCAGCCTTCGCCACCGACCACGATATGGTCGATGACCCGCACTTCGACCAGAGCCAGCGCGTCCTTGAGGCGCTGAGTGATGCGCCGGTCGGCATCGCTGGGCTCTGGATCACCGCTGGGATGGTTGTGGACGAAGATCACCGCCGCGGCGTTGTGGGCCAATGCGCGCTTGACCACTTCGCGTGGATAGACGCTGGCCGAGTCGATGGTGCCCCGGAACAGCGTCTCGAA
Source organism: Halomonas sp. THAF5a (assembly GCF_009363755.1). Classification (NCBI taxonomy): domain Bacteria; kingdom Pseudomonadati; phylum Pseudomonadota; class Gammaproteobacteria; order Oceanospirillales; family Halomonadaceae; genus Halomonas; species Halomonas sp. THAF5a. The sequence goes on from NZ_CP045417.1 coordinate 1,131,154, forward strand.
ATGGATGACGCGATGCTGGCTGTTGAGGAACAGGGCGCTGAACACCTCATGCTCGTAGCCCTGGAACAGCACCTGCAGGTAGTCGAAGGCGAGTCCCGGCTGGGTGATCTTGCGCCCCCTGGCCAGCTTTCGCTTGGCAAACGCCTGGGCGATGCCCAGCAGCTCCGCCTCGGTGATCGGGGCGGTGATGTCATAGGTGCCGGCGACTTCGCCGGCCTTTAGCTTGCGGTGGTTCATGATCGTTCTCCTTAGGCCGCCATCACCAGCGCCATGCGGCGCTCCAGTTCCTCATAGAACGCCTCGACCCGCTCGGCGAGGGTGCGGATCATCACCTCGTCCCGGTAGGCCCGCTTCACGAACAGCGGCATGCCCGGCCAGTAGCTGACGAAGTCGATCCACTCCCGATCGCTGACCCATAGGCCGCCCTGGCACTGCGCCACGTGTTCCTGGGGTAGCTCGTCGGCAAGCAACAGCTCGATCTGGTACTTGGGCAGCTTGGTCTTGATCTCCACCAGGCCGTTGCTGTCCACCAGGCAGTCGGGCGAATAGCCCACACCGTGGTTGAGGATGATGCCGACCTGCTCCAGCCAGGGCAGGCCGGTGGCCTCCTGGTAGAGCTCGCGGGCTACCGGCTCCAGTTCATGGCCGCGCTGGGTGTGGGCATTGCCCGAGAAGGCATCGGAGGGCTCGCCGGTGATGCGCTCACCGATCAGTTGATGCATGTAGCTCAGCGCGCCGGCGCCGAAGCCAGCCGGCCCTTTGCCCTTGACCAGCAGGGTCTTCAGCTCGGACATGGTGATGATGCCGAGGCGTGCTGCATGCCACTCGGGCGTGCCCTGTTCCAGTGTCAGAATCTGCATGACGATCTCCTCGTGAAGGGGGCTTTCCCTACCTAGGGAAAACGGCATAAGCAGCGAGGGGCTGCCCCCTCGCTGACCGTTCAGTGACGTTGACGGTTGGGCTGTGCCCGCTTCTGCAGGGAGGCGCGCAACTTGTCGAAGTCGCTGCGCGGCACCTGCTTGGCCTCGCCGTACTTGCCGACGAACCATTCCTGGGTGGCAGGAGGACAGATGGCGATCAGCTGTCTGATCTGACCCGCCTGGAAGGGCGTGATCAGCTTCACCGGGGCCGCGGCATGGCCGTTGTCGTCCTGGCCCCGGGTGGTGATGTTGAGCAAGGCGCACAGCACGTAGCGTTTGCCGTAGCTGGTGGAGGAGCCGAAGGCCTGCACGGCGTTCTTGCTGCCGCTGGTATCCGCCGGCAGCAGCATGCTGGTCTCCTCGCGGTGACCGTCCTGATGCATCAGCACCCCGGTGACCTGGATGGCTCGCTCCTGGGTCTGGATCCGGAAGCTCACCGCGAAGCCGTGCTTCTGCATGATCGGGCGCAGGGTGTCGACGATGTCCTCCAGCGTGGCGTAGGCGCCGTTGTTGCCCTGGCCTCGCTCGGCAATGCTCGGCAGCTCGGTCTGCATGGCTGCCATGGCGGCGCTATAGGCCATCAACGCCTGGCGGTCGAGCACGCGCTCCTGCATCTGCAGCAGACGCTCCATCTTGTCGATGTCGACCTCGGGATTGAGGGCGGCCCGCTCGATCACCTGGATGATCGCGGTGCTTTCTTGAAGGGGCTGGGTGACGGGTGTCTTGCCATTGGCATCGGGGTGGATGGGAGTGGCCATGGTGACCTCCTTACTGGTAACGGTTGATGACGTCCTGCAGCTGGTCAGCGGGGACCGGCTCCAGCGACACGACCACGCGGTAGAGATGACCCTTGGCCAGCACGTGGGTCTGGGCTTGGTGCTCCCTGGCCTCCAGCAGCTGACGAGTCAGCTGCGTCAGGGCGCGGCAGATCTCGAAAGTCATGGGCGGTTGCATCGGTACCTCCAGAAACGCAAACGCCCGGCCGTGGTGGGCCGGGCGCTATGCCGTGGTGTGGGAACGTGGATTGTGACGGTGAGACGGGGAGCGAGCCGTGACGCAAGGCTCCCTGCGGATCAGCCGACCAATGCCATGGCGGACGCCAGGGCCTTGTCCTTGAGGCTGGCTCCCTGGCCGAACCAGGCTGAATCCATGCGGTAGTCGTTGCTGCGTGCGCGCTTGTCATGGTCGACGTACTCGGTGATGGCGTTGAGCAGGCCCCAGGCGGTGCCCTGGGCGGTGCACAGCCGGGCGCCACGCCCTTCGCCATGGAAAAGCTTCTGCACGCGGTTGAGCGCCCGCACGTTGGGCAGCTTGGAAGGATCGTCCAGTGGCGCCTCGGCGTTGCAGATCACCGACTGGAAGTAGGTCTTGATCTCCTCCTGGCTGACCTTGCGCTCGGCCAGGGTCTTCATGCGGTACATGAAGTCGTCCCACTGCGAGACCGAGATGCCCAGCTGCTGCTTGACCCGCTGGGGATCGAACTCGGTGCTGTGCGGCACCTTTACGCCCTGAGCCATGCCGTCCACGGCGATGGTCAGCGTGTTGTTGCAGACCACCCGTACCGAGGTCGGGGTCGCCACTGTCGCCAGCGAGCCGTCACAGGAGGTCGCCAGCAGCAGGTAGGCATTGACCTGGTCCTGGCCCTTGAGGGCGGTGCCCAGGCCGCTGCGGGCCAGCGCCCAGAACTTGCGCCCGCCCTTGAGCACGCCGGCGGTCTCCAGCTCATAACCGGCGTACTCGGTCAGGTCGCGGTAGAACTCCAGCACCTCCTCGGGCTGGACCACCTTGTAGCGCTGGGAGACCACCGACAGCGGGGCCCGGGTATCCGAGCGATAGAGCACCTTCTGCTCCGGGAAGGAGTGGATGCTGCCCAGGTGGCCCGCGCCATCGGCGATGAAGCGCACCGGGGAGGCCTCAATGTGCCAGTCCATGCCGGCCTGCTGCCGCCAGACCTCCAGCGGTTGATGACGCGACAGTTGCTGCCCCAGGCCATGCCAGGGGATATCGCCGACGTAAGCCATGTGTTCGATCTGATGTGCCATGAGAAATCTCCAAGATGAAAAAACCGCCAGAGGTACCGGCGGAAGGAAAGACGGAGGATGTGTGGCGCTGTGTCATGCCAGCTCACGGAAGGCGTGGCCACAGCCCAGGCAGAGCCAGGGAGTGCCTTCTCCGGGAGGAAACAGGTGCTGGACCATCTGATGGCCAGCCGCTGCCCCGGCGATACCGCTCGACGCAGCGGCTACCACGGCAACGGCGACTCGACTTAGGGGAAACTGGGCAGGGGAAGCCGGTAACCGACCAGGCGTGTAGAGCGCTGCATAGGCGCCCTTGAGGGAGCCGGCCAACGCGCCGGTCGCTGTCCCCAACTTGCGGGCGGTCTCGAGGTTGATCACGCGCTGCGAGACACAGCGCGAGCAGGGTGGGGGCATGTCATGTCTCCTGTGGCGATGCAGCAAGCCTGGGAATGGCTGGGCTCACAGGAGTGATATAGGTCTCAAAAAAACTGGAACATAACCTCTACAGAAAACCTGCTATTTTAGTGAATACCACCTCTCCGATGGACCTTTCGACAGCGTGTCAGTGCTGCTTCTGGACATGCTTGTCAGGAGCGGGAGGCCGGGCAGCGGTCATCGCAACTGGCCAACACGATGCTAAGGGGGTTCCTCTGAGCACGACATCACGACGTTGAACACCAGGTTTTTCGAAAAAACAGCCTCAGGAGTGGACAACAGACAAGATTTTCAGCAGCGAACGTCGTCTTGTCATGGACGTCTCGTATATGTCCAGTGAACACACATCCGGATCTCAAGTCCTGGATCGTGGCAGATTGCCTGCAGCACGATACCTCGATTGTCTAGGTCGCCCAGCAGCAGGGGCTCCATATCAAACTTGGACAAGCATTGACTCGCAAGGCCAGGCGGCAGAGCTGGATGTTGGCCGCGCCGCCTCTCCCGGTCCGGCAGAAATCAGTAACCAATCGATGCCCCTGCCTTATTCTGAGGAGTCGTTCTCAGGACTCGTCGGCATGGGGCTCGATGACGCGAGCGGCTAGCAGGGCTCGACCGTGCGGAGTGAGACGGGCATTCTTATGGGTGTTCATCCGGGCCTCCTGGAGCGATTGGTTGGTTCGCATCTCCAGTCTTCCGGGTGGGTTCCGGATGAACAACCTACCGAGAGATCACAGCTAGGCTGCCGACGTAGAAAGCCTGCCAGGTCCACCAACTCCTCCTCCAAACTGGCAGGTAACCGCCTTAGTCTCGACATGAGCTGAATGCCGATCGTTGTCAGAAATGCTGCATGGCAAGCCCTGTTGGGCCGATCACCCAATGGCGTTTCGAGCCACGTTTGCCGTTGCTGTAGCAAGTTATGCCCTGGGCATCGAGCAGCGGGGCGGCACGCTTGAAGGCCGCGCCAAGGCCACGCGCCTCACGCGGCCATTGGCTATCCGAGACCCAGGTCGGCCGATACTCGGTCAAGATGGCCAGCCAGACCCCCGCTGGATTTTCGACGGCTTCCGTGATGCCGTTGATCCTCAGATATTCAACAACTGCCTTGGCGATCGGCTCCTCTTCAGTCATCTCGCAGAGCCGCTCATTGCGATATGCCTCGTACTGCGCCCAAAAGGCCTCTGCGCTGCCGGTCAGTGTGTCGGCAACAATCATTCCGATTCGACAGAGATCGTGCCAGCCTTCTGGTACTCTCCGATCTAAGACCACTTGGTCGATATTGGCATGTGCTTTACCGAGCAATCCCAGCAGTGCGTTGAAGACGCGACTCTGATCTTCGCCTGGTAAACTCTCCTGCGTATGGCATTGGGAAGACGCCTTGCCCGTCTTATCTGTTGACGGTGATGGCATTTCCAGACTCAAGGTGAGTTCCACTAGTTCAGGTTGTGTGATGACCGGCTCCAGACTGCTCAGCAAAAAAGCACGCCTCACAGCGAGACTCGATGTGATTTCATGGCAACCAATAGCTTTCCATTCCAGCCGGCTTTTGCAGAGCAACTCAAACATACGTCGCTGTACCGCCGAACTCAGCCCGTCTTCGACGTATTCCAGATTGAGCACATGGTGCCGCCAGGCTTTCTGATCCACGTCCCTGACCTTTGGGGGTGTATCACGAATCGCATTCTCCTTGATCACCGGATCGACTATGCGCTTGATGACATCCTGTAGTTGTGCCATCCCAGATTTAAGCTCTCCTGTGAGTTCCAGGACCAGCTGCTGACGTTCTGGCATTAGGCAAAGCACCATGAACGTATAGATCAGCAGGTCTCGATCCTTCGGAATCGGCACATATGACTCGATGATGCGCACGCCTGAGAGGTCCATCGCACTGTGACCCTGAATATACATCGTGTGAAAGGGACGACTATTGGCGGGATGCCAGTAAGGATAGGCTAGCTCTGGCTGAATCATGTTCTCCTGTTTCGGCGGGAGCATCATCACTTTGCCATTCAGTGCGATATATCGATTATCGTAATTGTCCAGCCAGGTTCGGCCATTGCCGATTGTCGCAAAATCCGAGTAATCCCCCCGAATGATTTCCAGCGCGTCCCGGACATTTTGGTCCGAAACGTCGCGGTTGTTAGTGCTCGCTGCTATGTGCTTGATGATCGGTGCAATCATCTCCGCTTCCAACATCAGTACGGGACCGCCGAAGTTCGGTACAAGGAAATATACGCCGTTAGGATCAGCTACAAGGCGATAGGCTTGGTGAAGGATCTGCCGGATGAGATTGGCCTTGCAGGGCTTGGGTGGCCGTCCCACACGGTAAAAAGACCGTTGCTGGCTCGAGTTGTGCAGACCGGTGCTCTCGGAGGAGATTGCCTGATAGTCCATCTGGGGATACGCGGATGGATGGGGGAGACATGCACCGTTCCCTGTTGAGGGTTGGTTGAGGGGATATGGATTATCGTACATTAGGCTGAGTCCTTAGCTTGCTTTTAGGGTATGAGATTCGTGCTTTTTACTTGCCTTCTCATTTTTTTCGTAGCGGTATCTGTGCGCTCGGGGACTATCAGGGTGTAGCGTATTTGCATATAAATGTTCCTGTCAGTTGAATTTAATTTTCCGTTTGAAGCTGGAGCCGTCGCGTTGCTTTATTGATTCTATGCCTCCCATTAGCCCAGGCTGAAAGTGCTATAGAGTATCGCCTTGATTCTGCCAAAGGTTGTTGATCCTTTTGTGCAGGATATTCGTAAGTATGAGCATGCCGACGCTCAGGTTTTTCATGAATCTAGTGGGTGATGAATATCGCCAGTGAAGCCCGGATCTCATTAGCATTGAACAGTTTTGGCTTCGTTAATGGAGCATTTATCCTGCCTGGCTCGTCCTCTGTAAATTACTTCATTTTGCATCTCCTTCATTGCTTATATTGGAAAATTTAGCAGGTTTTAAAGGGAGTGGATAATGAGATTTTTTAAAAAATGGATTTGAATGTCGTTAGATAATAAAAGATGCTTTTGGATGCTTCTGGACATCCATGGTAACCATGCTCATATGAGTATTTTTCAAGAAGCCCGTCCCGAGCGGCGCCTGAAGTCCAGTAACTGGGGCTTCAGGCACCCCGCCACGAACTCGGTATCAGCAAGAATACCGTCAAGCGCTATCTGCGCCAGGGTGGGGGTCGCGACAGGCCAGCCTGCAGCACGCCGACAATGCCGACGTCATGCTGCAAGTCCTTCACTCGAACATGGTCTTACCGTCAGCCTGCGGACGGTGTAACGCGCCTGCGAGCCCCTCTGCTAGGCGCCGGGCCGAAGACAAGGCGACGATGAGGTTCGAGACTCCACCCCGCAAGCCGCTTCCGATCGATTTTGGCAGCCGCCATATCACCATTGATGGAGAGTCGGTCAAGGTCTTCCTGTTTGTCGCCACCCTCGGCTACTCCCGCCGCCACTGCGTCCGCGCCTTCTGTCACGAGCACCAGTCGGCGTGGTTTGCCGGCCTGGAAGGCGCCTTCCGCCACTTCAACGGGGTGCCGGAGCAGGTGCTGCTGGATAACGCCCGGGCGCTGGTTGATCACCACAACGAGGCGAACCGCGAAGTGGTGTTCAACGAGCGGCTGTCGGCCTTTGCGCGCTACTGGGGGTTCCGGCCGGTGGCCTGTGCGCCGTACCGCGCCCGTACCAAAGGCAAGGACGAGCGTGGCGTTGACTACGTGAAGCGTAACGCCATCGCCGGCAGGACCTTCGCCTCCTGGGCGGCGCTGGAAGCCCACCTGATCTGGTGGATGCGTGAGATTGCCGACCAGCGGGTACACGGCACCACCGGAGAGCTGCCAGCGGTGCGCTTCGTTGCCGAGCAGGCCAGCCTGCAGCCGCTGAACGATCGGGTGCCCTTCGAGCAGGCCCGTGAACTGAGCCGTCGGGTCCAGCGCGATGCCACTGTGGAGGTCGACATCAACCGCTACAGCGTGCCCTGGCGCCTGATCGGTGACCCCGTCCAGGTCAGCGTGACCGACGGCGAACTGCGGGTGCACCACGTCGTTCCGTGAGGTGGCCCGCCACCCGGAGCTGGGTGGGCACCCCCAGGTGCGCTGTCTGCCGGAGCACGTGCAGGGCATCGTCGGCTACCGATCGCCCAAGGCGAATACCGAGGACACCGTGGCGTCCAGCGAGATCGTGGCCACCTTGCCGCCGGCCCCGCTGCAGCGCGACCTGACAGAATATGAGGCCGTGGTGGGAGGTGGCTGATGATGACTACGCCGGCTACTGAACGTCTGGACGCCATGCTGACGCGCCTCAAGCTGACCGCCATCCGCGAGCGGCTCGACACCTTGCTCGACGAGGCTGCACGCCGGGAGCTGACCCGGAGCGAGACGCTGACCTACCTGTGCGAGCAGGAGGTGGCCCACAAGGAGCAGCGACGTATCCAGATGGGGTTGAGCATCGCCCGCTGCACGTTCCTGCGCACCTTGGAGGGCTTCGACTTCAGCGCTCAGCCTGCCGTGGACCTCGGCCAGATCCGCGAACTGGCCGGCGGAGGCTGGATCGCCAACGGCGATGCCCTGCTGCTGCTCACCCCGCCGGGCGTGGGCAAGAGCCACCTCGCCGTGGCTCTGGGCAGGGAAGCGGTCAAGGCCGGCTACTCAGTGCTGTTCACCACCGCCACGGCACTGATCACCCAGCTGGTCCAGGCTCATGCCAATGGCGCCCTGGAGGAGCTCCTGAGGCTCTTCGCCAAGCCCAAGCTATTAATCATCGACGAGCTGGGCTACCTGCCGCTGGAGCCGGGCGCGGCCAATCTGTTCTTCCAGCTGGTCTCCCGGCGCTACGAACGCGGCAGCCTGTTGGTCACCAGCAACCGGGCAGTCAGCGAGTGGGGCGAGGTGTTCGGTGACGCCGTGGTCGCCACCTCCATCCTCGACCGGCTGCTGCATCGCAGTCACGTAATCACCATCCGTGATGACAGTTACCGACTGTGTGCCAAGCGCAAGGCCGGGCTGATTAAGCCCGATGGCATCCACCATCCCGAGCAGGTCGCCAGAGGGGTAAGGGGTCAGATTTCACTGTCGGAGTTAGGCAGGTTCTGGTGTCGCTTGACAGCAATGTGGTCGGCTAGCTGCCCGAGGCACGCTAAACGCCGAATCCTGCTTGTATGCGCACCGCATTGGCGTCTGTCTGACCATGCAGATGTGCCTGTAGGCATGACACCGGCGGAGGGGGGCAGGGTCAGTAATATTTTGCATTAGGTAGGCACTAATACACACCCTTCAGTAAGTCATTGAAAAATATAACATAAATATGCTTTCCATCGCACTGGATGATTGGTTTCTGAATCTATGTACAGTATTTGAGCCCGGTTTTTGAATAGGTGCCAAGTCGGCTCGATTATCTAACAGGTTCCTATAAAATTCGTAATGTAAGTTGATTGATATGGAGAACTTGACGATGAGCAACGATAGAACCCTGAAAATCCTGAGAATGGGGCAGTTGGTAGAGAAACTAGGCATCAGCCGATCTTCCATCTATGCGAAGATGAATCCTCGGATGAAACAATATGATCCAACATTTCCTCTGCCGATCAATCTTGGTGCTAGATCTAAAGGCTGGTCCGAGCCGGATGTCGACAGGTGGTTACTTGCAAACCAAGGGGGAATCCAAGAATGATCCTGATATTGCCTAGAGATTTTTCAATTTCTTGAAGGTCTCATTGACTTCTTTGTTCTTGTTCATCCAGTTGGTGATCATTCGTTGAATGTCACTTTCATTGAGCTTTATCACTGACCGCTGATCGCTCTGCTCGTGGAATTGGAGTACTTTTTCATGCAGTTTGTATGCGGCAACTTTTACTGACGGCCACCCATTATCTGGACAGTCTTCATACAGGAGGTCTATGAGGTAAAACTTCAGGTGTTTTAGCTTTTGGTTGGCCAACCTTCCATATTCTTGCTGGAGGAGTTTTTCCCAGCGATTTTGTTCGGCTATGCATGCTTGTTCAAGGCTTGACTCTAGCGAGGCAAGCTCAACCAGTGCAGCCCATGCCTGATCTCTTAGGCCTTCTTTGGCCAGGAGGTCAGCGCAGACTAGCCACATAAAGGAGGTAGAGAATAGCTTTGTTATTTTCTCATCAATGTTTTCGCACAGCGTGAGTTCCAAAATCTTTTGATACTCGCTAGCTGGCGTGCCAGAAGATAATGCACTTTCAGCTGAAGAGTATTCTTGGTGGAAGAGCTTGTTTGCTAATTCTTCTTCATTTTTTTTCGGTGGAGGTGAGCCAATGGTTGGAGGTTTTTGCGATATATGGAAATAGGTTTCGCAAAGCGTGCTTTTCAGCCTCTCAATGTAGTCTTCAAGCGGGATGGAAGAGATCTGGTGGTAATAGTCAGGGATGGTGAGGTTTCTGTTTGTGAGGTGCTGGTTGTATTCTCCTCCTTTCTTTTCTGAAATGGAGGTGGTGGCTGGTAAGGGATTATTGCTCATTGCGGATTTCCTTTGATCGAAAATTCAGAATTGAAAAATTATGCCATAAATTTATCACAGGTTCTAGAGCTTGAGATTCACCATGTGATTATTTGTAGCTGAAGTTATTTTAACGTTATTTTATTGGCAAAGAAAGCTCTGATATTTTGCTGCAACCCTTGCTATGTCTGCAATGTCGAAGAGGAGGTGGTTAGGTTTATTTTTGCTTTATATGTTATACCAAGGTAGTAGTGGTAGCTATGTACTATATCAATGGAAGTGCTAGTGGAAGAGCTCACAATAGGAGGGTAATGAACTAGCACTTACCATATGGCTCAGTTGTATGTGGGTAGATGACACTTATAAGGCAGAAATTGGATGCTCGAGGTAGAGCAGAGAGGCTGTGCCTTATATCCATGATGAGATGCTCAACCGTGAAGTCGATGATGGAGTGGTGTATGGGATATGAAACATGCCAAGGTGAGTCTTCGCATCCTTTTGACCAAGACTGGAATCTTTATTGGGGCTGGGAGGCGAATCAGTCTTCTTGCGATGATGATGTACCGTGGTGGGAGGTAGAGGAGCGTCTGGCAAGAGATGAGGACTTACAACAAAGGGATATGGAAGATGAAGAGAGATTCTTTGAGGAGGAGATGCCTGATGATCAAGAAGAGCTGCTTACAGAAGATGATAAGCAGTTTGCTGCGCACCTGCGTCGTGCAGAAGCGGTAATAAAAGGAATATCTGACTCTCGGAAAGATCACTTCGAGGTGGTGGAGAAAAAGAATGGGAAGCTAAAGCTCTTCAAATCCTTACATGGCAAAGAGTTCTTAAAGCTGGTGAAGAAGGGCTGTGATGATAGGTGCGCTCAGTTGCGTGTTGTGAATCAGAACCCTTACGTGGGCATTTACCATAAGGTCACCAGGAAATGGCAATATGAGTTGAGGAAAATGGTGGAGTATGGAGTGCTGGAAGGGGGTGTCACCAGAACAGTACTCATCATGAATACGGTCATGGAAGACATCAAGGCAGAGGCCAGCAGGCCGATTATACAGGACTTTTCACGGCGTGCTGATCGAGCGGCTAAAGACAGAAAAGAGAAAGCGATATCAATTATCGATCAGTGCTTTTCTGAGCGGGCTCGTCTACTGGTGCTCAGGGTGGATTTGGGGTATCGAAAGGGCAAGTTTGTTGAGTCGGAAGATTTTCTACAAGACATGGAAATGGTGAAGAATGAATGGAGGATAATGAGTGATCGTATTAAGTCGGGAAAGGTCATACCGAATGTGATGGCGGTTTTTGGCAAGCTGGAATACGGGGTCCTGGCTGGCTTTCACTACCATCTGGTCGTCATCATGAAAGGATCCGACCATCGACAGGACATTAACTTTGCCAAGATGGTGGGGCAGTATTGGTACAGCGAAGTGACATGTGGCGAAGGCAGATATTTTAACTGCAATCGAATCAAGCACCTCTACAAAAAGCTGGGGATCGGGACGATCAACTACCATGAAAAAAACAAAGTCGATGCGCTGAAAGGGGTGGTGATCGATTACGTTGTCAAGAGCGATTACTACATGAGTGCTCTGCTACCTGCCAGAAAAACCTTTGTCCAGCTGTCGTGCACCAAAAAGGAGAAGAAGGGCAGGCGCGGGCGGCCACGGCGTTATCCTTCCCGAGTGTGAGGCATGAGCTGCTGTTCGATAAGATAACAAGCCAGGAAACGCTGCAGGCATAAGGGGTTGGAGCAAACAAATGCAAATGGGTGATCCAGGGGAGTTATTAGCACCTATCGCATATCGACATTAGTCTGGATGTGCCGGTGACGCTGCTAGTAGTCCATAATGGCCAGAGTAATCCCCATTGTGCTGGGTTCGCTTGTGGTCTAGTTGGGCTTCCTGGTAAGCGCCTTCAACATGGACAAGGACTGACAAATCGTGCGGTCGGATGCCCGCCACTAGCGTGAGGGTTTTTAGTAAGGGTAAGCAGTACCTAGCCTGGATTAACGTCTGTTCGAAATGAAGTCCGGATATTGCACTGGTAGTGTCAGCGTTATCGGGGGCTCCTGTCCTCCGTAAAACTGTTCGATCGACGCAATTTGCAATATGCCCGGTATTCTGTGGATTAGGAGCTAGTAGGCTATCAAGAGATTTAACTGGTTGGGAGCTGCGCCTCCAAGGAGAGTTATGGCCTTTCGATTTCAACGCCGTATCACCCTCGCACCGGGCATTCGACTCAATCGCCGCAAGCGGGGCCGGGGCCCCCCGTGGTGTCAGTCTCAGTGTGGGGCCCAGTGGAGTCCATGGGCATGCTGACATACCCGGCACAAGCTTGACCTAAATCAGGGGGAAGGTCACACCGGCGATGCTGTAGTCCAGGCAGGCGATATGGCGGTTGAGCGGCCCCGGCGTGCCATTTAGCCAGTAGTGGCCGACGAACAGCGGCTTGTCGCCTTCTTAGCCGGGAAGCACATCCTCGGGGAAGGGCACGTGAGGAATATCATTGATGGCCTCGGCCGGTACCATGGCCAAGTCACGGTAGGTCAGTCGCTCCACTTCCCACCATTGGGTGCGGATGTGATGACGCGGGTTGCCATCCTTATCGAAAAACTCATAGCCGGTAGGCAGAGGGACTTCTAACCCCTTGAGGAGGGATTCCAGCGCCTCGAAGCCAGCCCCTCCCTTGCGTGCCAGGTCGGGCCAGGCGTGAGGCAGGATGCGCTGGTTCGCATCGAGGTAGGGATGGAGATCCCCCAGAGAGGGCGGGTGCCAGCAGGCGTGCACCCCGCGCAGGCCGTCCAGATCGAGATAAAGCGGCAGCGTCTTGAACCAGGCGATGTGTTGCTGATGCAGCTCGCTGCCTTCTCCGACCTGGTCCAGATAGGCCTGGTGCTGCCTACGGTGCTTGTCGCTGTGCGAGCACAGATGCTCGCCGGGCCGCTCGGGATCCGGTGTGGCCCAGGACGCGGCATTGAACTCATGGTTGCCCATCACGGCAGGCGCCGTGCCGGCATCGACCATGGCGCTGGCGATTCGCACGGTTTCCACCTGCTCGGGGCACCGGTCGACGAAGTCACCGAGGAAGATCACCTGGCGCTGCTCAGGATGTGACCAGATCCCGCTGGATTCCCGATAGCCGATAGTCTCGAGCAGTTGCTTCAGCGGCTCAGCGTGGCCGTGGATATCGCCGTTGAGGTCATACATGCAGGCCTCGCTGCGACAGCGCTGGTTGCGCGACTGGATGGCCGGGGCCTTCTTGCGCCGGGTGGCTCGTTTCATCGGCTTGGGCTTCAGCGGACAAGTGCGCTTCATGACAGCACCGCCCTGGCTTCGATCAGCGTCAGGAGACCGGTAGAGAAGGCCCCGGTGTCGATGTAGTGAACGTTTCCGAGGGTCTCCGGTTGCTCGAGGATGGTATGACCGACTACCACCGCGTCGACATTGGCCACCAGTGTCGTATCCATCTGCCTGATGCGTTTGCGGGCCCAGACCAAGGACTCGAGTCCGGCCGAGTGGTTCTCCAGCTGGAGCAGGTGCCAGTCGTGTGGCGGTTCCGCGTGCACCATGCCGATATGCTTGCCCTCTACCTCGACCTCTCGGACATAGGGCAGGTGTTCCAGGGCCGCATTGAGGATGGTGCGCACCTCATGGACGCCATGGAGATAAACCCAGCTGCCGCCATTGATCTGCCAGAGATCCCAGGCCTGGCCGGCTCCCTCGTTCAGGGCGTCATAGGCCATCATCTCATGGTTACCCCGCACCCCGTAGAACCACGGCTCGAAGGCAAGCGACAGGCACTCGAAGGATTCAGACCCTCGGTCAATCAGATCGCCCACAGAGAAGAGTCGGTCGCGCGTCTTGTCAAACCCGATACGGGCCATGGCCTCCATCAGCAGGGCATATTGCCCATGGATGTCGCCGACAAAGAAGTCTCGGCCGTTCGTGTTCACCTCGTGTTTCGTGATCAGGCTCATGTGGCCTCCTTATACTCGTCGGAGGCCTTCAGCGCAGGCCAGCTCCACGAACTACTGCCCCACAACGCCTGGCCATCGACAAGCGGAGATGACAGCCTTTCATGATGGGCAACCTTCTCATTCAAAAGGATGAGATAGAAGACCTTTCGCATGCCCCCCGAAGTAGGTTTAATGGTTGGCAACATTAACCGCATCCCTCCGCTCTGGATAGACTGCACTAAACGGCTCTGCTGGGGGCTTGGCGCCTAGTAGAGCGTTAGAACGGTCTCATCGCCTTACGACCCCTGAAAGCCATGAGGGTGGCTTGAGGGTGGGGGGGAGGAGGTGGCGTGCCTTGCCAAACAGGTTGAGCGGACGTACGGTCGGTACAGGAGCGAAAAGTATCAGCGGCGCTGGGATGGGAAGCAGGTGTTGCCAAATTGCAAGCAGAGGTCCGTAGTTCTAGGAGCGTCATACATCAGATTCGCTAGAAGATTACTATCAGGACCTTTCTTCTGCAGCTAGGGGCACTGCAATCAGCAGGCTCTTGGATTGCCATCGTTCGCTTGAGTATGTAGCTACGCCACCTCGGCTGCCTAGAGTGAGTTTTGAGAGAGGGTGGCGCTTTATGACGCGCTAGAGGACTAGTCAACTAAAGCACATGTCAGTCTCTGCGGGTGTTGCACCGTGATGATTGAGACTCGATTAAAGATTAGGTCCGGCATAGAAGGGACGAATGAGATCATACGAACATTGCGGATTCGAACACGAGCGCAAGGCTTTCGCGCGCCTTGAACAAAAAGTGCCGGAGCGGGAGGGTCTTGAACTTTACCCAAGCGTATATATACCGGATAATAGCCGAAATGTATATCACGAGTGTGACTTGCTGGTCATTGCCGAGAGCTTCGCTGCAGTGGTGGAGCTCAAGCACTGGCAAGGCGAGATCGACATTGGTCATAACGTTTGGCGGCGCAACGGTACAGCCATCCGCGACCCACACGAAGTCAACCTGCCAAAAGCGAAAGTATTTAAAAGTTTGCTGGAGCAAACGCTTCCGGCAGCAAGAATCCCGTTCGTGCAGTCCATTGTCGTGCTGACTGCCGATAATGCGAGCGTCAGCGGCGCGCATGCAGCGTTTGACATCATCAAGTTGCTTGACGAGACCAAGGGCAAAATTGGTGATCATCTTACCTTCGATGGCATCGATGAGCTAGCCAAGTATCTGCGTGAGCGAATAAAGCGCGATTTTGCTGCCGGGCGCCAGCAGGTAAGCCCACAGGACTTCGGAAAGCTCAAGAAAAAGCTTGATGAGCGCTTTGTTGATGGTCTGCGGCGCAAGGACTTTTCTGATCAGATCTCTGGCTTTAAGATCCGCCAAGAAATCGAGCACACGGCGCGTTTTGTTAGCTACCTAGCCGAAGCTAATCCGTCCCGGGGCGACATGCTTTACCGCTTGCGGGTATTCGGTTCGGCGAGTATCGATCCAGCTGTGCAAGCCCGACAGTTCCGTAGCCTCGACGCGCTCGAGCGGCTGTCGCCTCACCCGCATATCCGACCAACCCATCGTCACCCCAATGAGCGTAACCTTGTGGTTGAGGTCTGTCCTTGGGGTGACGTTCAGACGTTGGATCAGGTGCTTGAGAGCGGCACGACCCTGAGCCACGAGTTCACCGTACGGGTGGTTCGTGATCTAGCCTTCGCGCTGGCCCACGTGCATGCCGACGCCACACTTATACACCGTAACCTGACCCCGCGCAGCGTAATTGTTGGCCGTGACGATCACGTCGAGCTGACCGATTTTGATCTAGCTTTCGATGCTGGTGCTGATTACACGGTTATCAGCGATGACTTGACCAAGCTTGAACGGCACTACCTCGCGCCGGAAGCTCTCGCCGGAAAATTCGATTTTGCCTCAGACATATTCAGCTTAGGACGGTTATTTCAAGATCTGCTCGACGCCGGTGATCTGGACGAGGCATCGGCTGAAGAGCTGTGTGCCCTGGCCGAAACCATGTGCAGTTTGGAGCCGGCCGAGCGACCCACAGCCGAAGCTGTCGCACATCAGCTGTCGGAGTATCTAGGCGAACAGACCAGCACCGCTATGCCGGCTACTGAGCCGCAGGCGCCTAAAGAGCCGGAAGTGGGTGATACTTACGATACTTGGGAGCTGTTACGCGAGCTCGGCCATGGTGGGTCCAGTCGGGTTTTCTATGCTGAAAGCCACCGTTTTCCCGCCGCACTGAAGATCTTTCATGCTGACGTTCCGCGTGATCGCTGCCTTGCCGAGCGTGACTTCCTTCACTACACAAAAAATCCTTTCATCGCCGGTTTCCATAGTTTTACACAGTGGGCCGGTCATTATTGGTGCATCGCGCAAGAGTATGCCGAAGGGGAAAGCCTGCGCACGCTCATTTCCCAGCATTACCGCCCTGACGCCGGTTTGTTCGCTGAAGTCGCACGGCAGATGTTGACCGCGCTTGAAGCGCTGCATACACCACTGGCCTCGGTCGGCGAGGAGGATGGCCCGGGCAAGGTGATACACAACGACGTAACTCCCGGCAATATTGTGCTCAACCTTGATCGACGCGTGGCCAAGCTGATCGACTTTGGCATGGCGAGCACGCCCGGCCTCACCGTAATTGGTGGCACTCCTGGATATGTGGCTCAGGACTTGGTGAATAAAGACGGCTATAGGGCCGTCCCACAGGGTGATCTCTATGCCTTAGCAATGACCTTGGTCGAGTGGGCAACCGGGCAGCGACCAGAAAATGCAGAGGCGGTGCCGCCGCTATTTGCCAACGAAGTAGAAACGACAGTGTCAGAACAGGTTGCGGCAGTGCTAAGGTGCGCCTTGGGGCCTAGCGACGCACGCTTTACAAGCGCTCGAGTAATGCGCCAGGCACTAGACGAGGCCTTGGCCGAACCCGAAGCAGTCGTCGCCGAGCAGACGCCCGTCGACGATGAGCTTAAGGTGCCAGTCGCAGAGATAGCGCCTGAGCGGCCCGCTAGCGCGATGGGAGTGAGCGACGTTCAGGTCTTCGTTGAGTACCTCAACACCATCCATAACCTCTCGGCCGATAATCGGCATGCGCTCGCAGAGGCGCAGGCCACAAGTAGATACTTCAGCGAGTTGCACGTCGAACTCAAGCTTACCAAGAGCATTGTAAACATATTCTCGCGTGAAGAAGACGCAGTGGTAATGCTCACGGGGCATGCAGGTGACGGCAAATCGACCGTGGCTGTGGAGCTACTCAAACGTGCACGAGGCCTGCCTGCTGGCACACCGCTGCCACAGGCGCCAGACGAGGTCGAGCTCGTTCAGCTCTATGGCCGCCCTTTGGCGATCGTCAAGGATATGAGCGAGCTGCCGGCGAGCGAGCGTCTTGAAAAACTGCGTGATGCGATAACAGGTGCCGGAAACGCCTTGATTGTCAGTAATACTGGGCCGTTGCTGAGCGCCTTCAGCGACTATTTCTCACAACTGAAGGCGAAGGAGGAGGTTGAGCAGAAAGTGCTGCATCGGCTCGATCAGCCATTGCACAACGGAGAGCTGGGTGATAACAATTGCTTGCCTGAAAGCGGTGGTAAGAAGGTCTATATCGCCAATCTGAGTATGCTCAGTAACGTTGATACAGCTGTCGAGTTCCTAGACAAGCTTGTGGCCCACCCTATCTGGGACGAATGCGCTGCTTGCAATGCCGCACCGACTTGTCCCATCAAACTTAACGTCGAGTTGCTACGCGAGTCGGGTCAGGTCGCGCAAGAGCGTGTACGCTTCGTTTATGAGCGGATGACCGCTTACGGTAGACGCATGACAATGCGGCAGCTGACGGCTCATTTGAGCTTTAGCTTGACCGGCGGATTATCGTGTCAGGACGTGCGGACGAGTACCACCGGCGAGCGTCCACTATCGCTATTCAGCGAGAGCTTCTTCGGTCATGTTGGCCCACTCACGGAGCAAGCTGTCGATGCACTCTTTTGCCTGAAGCAAATGGCCGATCTGCATTTCGGCGCTAACTCGAACCCTAAGTTTGACCAGCTCGTTTATGAGGGAAGGCTCGGCGAAGCCTTAGAGCTTCCTAGTCGAGTCGAGCGTAATGTTCTGCGCTGGCAGAAAGAAGCCCGCGATCCGGCAGGTGGCGAAGCACGACGTCGTCTGCGGAGGTTGGTCTACATGTTAGGGCAGCCACGCAGCTCCTATGGTGAGTTTAAATCCGTACTCATTGATGACTTCTTACACTCGCCAATGCTGCGCACCCTTGGCGATTGGGTTAATCAAGGCAGTGTCGACACGGGTCTCGCAAAGCGAAAATTCATCAAGAAGACCCTTGGTGTGCTAATGGAGGAATACATTGGTTGCATGGTCCCAGGCACAGCGCTCGAACGGCTCTTCATCACCTTGCGCCGCCCGGATGAGAGTCTATTTCAGCCCGTGCAAATAGTCCTGAAGACAATTCCTGTTGACGAGTTCGAGTTGACTTTTGATCGCGAGCGCGCGCTGCCAGTGTTGGTGCACAACTCTGCGCGGTTGGGGCTCACTCTGCCGCTACTAGACTACATCGTCAGTCGCAGTCGTGGCGAGATTACCGGTGAACTAGATGCGATCCACCGCGCTAGCCTTGATCAATTCCGTGGCGCGTTGCTCGGCACTGGACACGCTCATCAAGACGTCATCACGGTGCTGCAGATCGATGCCGATGGTGAGGTTATGACCCATAAGTTCAGCGCGAACAGCGATGGACAGAGACTGGTTTATCAATGATGGACAGTAATAGCCGCTTTCCCGACATAGGCCTCACGAAGAGTACTGACTCAAATCGTGCAGTACGCGCCTTTGGGCGCCGCTTCTATCGGGACCAAACCCCGCTGGAATATTTGGCTGAGTTTCTACTCTGCTTTAGCTCGGAGAAGACGCTTTCCGGTGACGTAAAAGCGAGCGGACTTCCTCTTCTCGATGCGCTACCGCGGCAAACGCTAGAGTACTGGCCAGAGAGTCGCTTGGCGCTCAAGCTATTCTCCTTTTTTCCGTCGTCAAAGCTTGAGACACGACACCCAACCCACGTCGAGCGTTTTAAGCAGCTCATCTCCGATCTCGAGGCAACGGTTGATGCCGAGCATGACGATGACAAACGCAAAGCCGTCGCGGTGCTACAGCAGCTGTTTTCGGGATTTGTTGGCGTGGCAGGGCAGCGTACCTGGGCAACTCATAGCTTTATTCCTGCTTCACGGTTTTTGCTGTCGCGAGAGGTGGATTGGCGCCATACCCAAGCCGTTAAGGAAAAGGTCCAGACGTGGGGAGCAGCACAGGCGTTTTTTACAACTGGCTCGCACAACTTTATGGCACGCGGCGGAGAAGTGCTGTTTTTACAGCTATGGCACGTCTTGCGTGTAATGGAAATAGACAAGCTAGAAAAATGGCTGCAGGACAACAACTACCATCATATTGCCCACGCCTGGTCGAAGGTTGGAGAGCGGGTCGAGGCCGGCCTCAATGGCCTTATGGCCGCGATTGACGATCCCCTAGCTAGGCTTGGTAACGCTGTTGAATGGGCTGCGGGACAGGACCCGACAATCCAAGAACTGGCTAGTAGCCAAAGCTTTGGCTGGGTGCCACGTGCGTCGTGGCAAGAGGCTGCGTTGTTTGCATGGGAGCTGAGCAATATTACCTCCTCTCAGCAGGATCCTTTACGTCAAGTCAGGGTTATGCAGGATCTTTGCTGCCTGCATGTGCTTCGTAGTCTCTGCTTCCAATCTGTCCGACTATTGCGCGAGGATGTCTATGATCAGGCAACAAAATTCGCTGGCGGCTATGCTTGGATTACAGTGGCACCACAGGCTGGTTTAGGTACAGATCTGGGCAAGGTCTCGCACGCCTCGCAAGGTGCTACGGAGGAACTATTGTTCAAGGCAATCCGCTCTGAAGCGGTGCCAGAGTTGTCCTCTACCGTTCCAATAGAGGAAACGAAAGGTAACCCTGATGATCACGGTTTTAAATTATTTCGAAGTTTAGGAAAGCAGATCGGGCTGATTGTGCCTCGTAATGGTCCTATGCGCTTTACCCTTTCGAGCTCGTTGGTAGAGACTGCTGTTTTGGCATTAATCTCGCCGGGAGAGCGCGTGCGGTTCGACGTATTCCTTTGGCGGTTATACCGACACTTCGGTATTGCAGTGGGTGCGAGCCAGATTGAGGCGGCATTAGTGACTCTAAACCACGGAGTTCGACTCTCACCACAAAGTGATTGCGCCGCTTGGCTCGAAGATGAGCTTAAACGGGGAGGGTTCCTCATTCCGCTCTCCGATGCGACTCCGCTCGTCGAAAACTCCAAATAAAGCATAAAATATGAAACTGTTCACCAAAGCCATCGTAGATTACATTACCACACTAGCCGATGAGACACTTGCGTCCCGGTCAGCCGGAGATTCGGGGGAGCTTCGCGTATTCACTCAATCTATGCCGCCGGGGGCGGTGTACCAGATATTTCACCAAGTGAACGACTACTTTGGTGGTAAGACCGCGCGTGTTCGCTATGAGATGCGAGTAGCGAAAGGGCTCTATAACCATTGGCGTGAGGCGTCTATCGACCAGGGAGAAGTCAAGCGGCTTGAGCAGCGAGGCTGGATTGATACCGAAGACCGGCTCACTCACTTTCGCAACCTCACACGATCCACCGGCGATGACTTGCTACTGATCGTGCTTGTCGGCATCGACCACGCGACTGATCGCGGTGGTCTTGCCGACTTTTATACTCTTACGGACGAAGCGATCTTCCGCGATCGGATGAGTTCGAGCTATCAGGGCTGGGTGGCAAAAATTCTTCAGGAAGCGGGCTTAGCTGATCCCACCGGCGCTGGTGTGCGGGATTTCGATCAGTTTCTGCGGCAACTTTTTCAGCTGCGGCCGCGTAACCTTGTTGCACTATCGGAGTTTCTCTCCGACGTGCTTCTGCAAAAGAGTGATAGTTGCGATAGCGCCAGTGACATACTCGATCTCGCCTTTGAGAATTTGCCATACTGGGGTATCCCGCCGCTATTTTCTCCAGCCAATCCAGCCAAACGAATTCCACATCTACCAGTAGTGGCGAAAATTTTTGATCGCGATATGTTCCGCGACAAGCGTGAGCGAAGTAAGGCTATAGAACGCATTGAGTTATCGAAACCCGACCTAGGAGTGGCTCCTGAGACTCTTGCAGGAGTTAATTATGCTGACGTTGATGACTTTGTCACCACGCTAACTGAGTTCATCGAACTAGGTACTGCTCAAGCAAGTGAAAGATTGCTTCAGACTGATTTCTCTGTTGTTACTAAGATCCTCGAGCGGAAGCGCACAACCAGGCGTAAGTCGCGTCCCCAGCAGACGTCACTTAAGGGACCAAGCCTGCAGGTGTTTTTACAGGCGATTTTCGCCTGCTTGCAAGATTTTGTCGCCGGTTGTGGACGGAACTGGCCGCCCGGACAACTGCAGCGAATAGAAATCGCTATAGAATCGTTCGAGTTTGATGGTGCCGAAGACGATCAGGATGACGAACCAGCCGGAGCAGAGGAGGTCTTTCGTGGTCTAGTAGGCGGGATAGATAAATTCTTGCAGGATCTTAAGATTCCGCTAAATGCAGATCGGAACGAAGGAGGGGAGCTCCTTGAAGTCCCCCTGATCTGTAGCTTTGGCTATTTAGATCGCGACGTCGCAATCAATTCGAAGCGGCTAAAGGAAAGCCGGTTGCGCTTTCGAGTCCACGCTATTGCCGAGACTGGTGATCTCTCCGTTGAACGCTCCTTTCTGTGGGTATTACCGCCGCATCACGAGGAACGTGTGCGGCTGACCAGCGCGCGCATTCTAGACAAGGAGCTGCGCAAACCGAGCATGCGCTTACCTGTGGTGCACCTAGGATCTACTTTGGATGAGCTGTACTTTGCACTTGATGAAGGTGAAGCTCACCGAATGTTTGCTTCCGGGCTGAGCAATGCAGATTATCAGGACGCCCTTGGAGGACTGCCTCCGGGCGCACTCGGTAGTGATGCGGAATCTGCCTTGGCCGAGCTATCGGGAGCCTATCGCGCCTTTATTCAGTCGCTTACAGAGCGCGGGTACTTTGCAACGTTAGATAAGCCGCTGCGATCGCTAATCAAGAGTTATCAAGCTGCAGTCGATATCGCCCTTAGACGCGATGAGGAAAAGCAGGCGTATGGTGAAGAGCTGCTTCGCCGGCTCTATCAGGCCTTTCTCTGTGTCCCTTCCGGCACCTCGGCAACTAGCGCTCATGTCCCGGCAGTGCTTGCTACCGGCGTTACACCAGCAATCGCCGAGACCGTGCAAGCTCGAGAGATTTTTCTTCGTGACGGCTTCCTGCAAGTGGCGCGGAGCTTGTTGGAGAAGGGGGCACGCCCTGGCAAGGCTGATTTCGACCGTCTCCTTGGCCTGGTTGAGCTGCGTCGGCCGCTTTACGGGCTGGTCTTCGACTCATCACGGCGGCTGACTACTAACCTGCGTTCTTTTGGCTTATTACATCGGCTCGGTGAGCGGCCGGGGGTAGCGCCAACATTAGCAGCGCAGGCAGAGATGCGATCGGCAGACAACGATGACGGCGGTAGCCTCTCCGAGCACATGCGTGTCTCGCCTGAGTCTCGGGTGATCACTCAAACACTCGTCGACTATCGGGAGGTACACCCTTACGCTGCAGATCGGCTCGCACTGCTGGCAGCCAATGTTGAGGACTTGCGGCCACTGATCGCCGGTGTCGATTCCTTTCTGAAGCAGGAGCTTACTGGCCAAGACGAAGCCCTCACTGTGCCGTACATGATCAGCATCTGGGTCATCGGTCGCGGGCCTTCGGCGACAGCAGCGCAAGAGATCCTTCGCCGCTGGCAGGAGCGCTGGAGTGAGGAAAGCGGCCTGAAGCAGCGCCCTTGCCAACTTACCTTGGCTTACCGCCCGGCCCGCAGCCGCAAGGAAGTGCTCTCGTTGCTCAATGCAGTGGATAAACAACATGATATCGGTTTCTTATTCGATTTTCTTAATGATCAGACTGGTGGCGATAGCATCGTTCCAGCCTCTCCTTTCGAGCATGATTGGCGTCCGGGTAATATTGGCAAGTTTCCGGTATGCGAACATCCTAGACCGGCGCGACCGACCGATCCGCATTTGCGCCAAGGCTTGGTTAGCAACCGTCGTTTCCAACTCGCCGCCCGGCACGCCGAGGTTACTGCGAGGCTAAAGAACCCCGACCATCCTGGTAAGAATCACTTGATTTTCAATCAGGTAGAGTACGGCGAGGCTGAGCGTCAAATGACTCGTTGCATTCATAAGCGCGCTCGTTGGGTAGCTTGCGTCGACCGCTTTGTCGATAAGGCGCTTATCTTGGATGCAAATAGCGAAACAGCTGCTCATCGCAAACTAGTCGGCTTTACCTCAGGCGTGGGAGCCTACGGCGAGTTCAACCTCACTCTTTCAACTGAGAGCAGCACGGTCGGTGAGTTACTGCAGGGCACGGCGAGGCAGCTCGGCCAAATTTATCGCGAATGGACAGCTGAAGACTGTCAGGTGGCGGCACAGCACTTGGTCGAAGAGGCTCAGGCGATTACCGGATTGTCACTGGTCAGGGCGCTCGGCAATGAGGGTGTGATGCGTGATGTCATTGGCTATGCCATCGCCAATCATCTCTATCTCGGTCCATCCCGCGCCACTTTGTGCGCAGCGATTCCGTTAGACTCATTTCCGCATTGGTTCGCCGGGGCCGAGCACGGATACGTGCCCGACCTCTTGTTGCTCGAGGCACGGCTAAACGGCGAGCGCTTTGCCATTGATGCTACTATTGTTGAGTGTAAAGTTGGAAAACGTTCTCCCGCCCATGTCGAGGAGGCTGTGACACAGGCTGCGTCGGGACTCTTGCACCTGGGGTCGCTGTTCCTTC
The DNA here is from genome assembly GCF_009363755.1 of Halomonas sp. THAF5a. NCBI lineage: Bacteria > Pseudomonadati > Pseudomonadota > Gammaproteobacteria > Oceanospirillales > Halomonadaceae > Halomonas > Halomonas sp. THAF5a. The sequence continues at coordinate 1,154,839 of NZ_CP045417.1, forward strand.
CCAACAGCGTGACCGAGAGGGCGAGTGACTTCGACCGCCGATACTGGTGGGCTCAGCTTCACCGCGCCCTCGTAGTTCGTAATGTGCGTACGATATCGCCGACTCAAGAACACGATGTGGATCAAGGGCTTGAGCAGCTAGCCGAAGGGTCCTTTGATATACATTGGCGGGCTGTCGGCGCTACCTTTTGGACTGATGATGATGAGGAACCTAAGCTTCGTCATGCTCGCTCTGTAGGCCTTCTTCCGGGTGCGAGCGACACACCGCTCGAGGTTTATCATGCTTCGGTAGGTCAAAGTACTACGCTCGCCGCTCTCAAGAACTCTCAGCAGGATTTACTCGCGCAGATCCGTCCCACCCGTGCGGCCAGTATCACCTTGCCCGGCGCCGCTGAAGGCTCGGCACATGATGCTCCATCGGCACCAAGCGTTGTCTCCACGAAGCGCGATGCGGTGCAACAAAAAGAGCCGGCGGGGATTTTGCAGACCTCGCCGGTGGAGCTTGAGTTGCAAGACGCTGCCGAGATCAACAGCATCAGGCAGGAGAGTAACACTCAGCCTGAGTTGCAAGATGCTGCCGAGATCAGCAGTATCGGGAATGAGAGTGCCGCTCCGCCTGCGCCTCATCTGAGCCAACAGGTCAAGGCGTCTGGGGTTCTAGAGCGAATTCTACTGGGCACCGAGATAAACAGTCATGGTGATTTAGGTGTGCCGGTATATTGGGAGTTCGGCCATCCACAGTTGCCGAACCGTCATTTGCTTGTCTTCGGTGGGTCTGGAGCAGGTAAGACTTATGCGATACAGGCTCTCCTACTCGAAATGGCAAAGGCAGGGCAAGCCTCACTGGTGATCGACTACACTGACGGTTTCTTGCCCAAGCAGCTCGAGGCGGAGCTGCGCGAGACAGCTGTGCCCAATAGCTTCGTCCTGCGGGCGGGGCAAAAACTTCCGCTCGATCCATTCCGTCCACAAAGCGACGAAATTGAGGGCATCGGGCCGATTCTAGATACGCCGTTCGATGTGGCTAAACGGGTGGCGAGTATCTTCACCGTGGTTTATTCCTCGCTCGGAGAGCAGCAACGGGCGACTCTGGTCGATATGATCGAGCAGGGCGTGAGTTTCGGCGGGTATTCACTGCAAGCTCTATATGATCAGCTTCGCGATGAAGGCGAGGATCTGCTTGCTAACAAGATCATGCCGCTAGCGCGCACCGATCCGTTCACGAGCGCCGTAGAGGAGGCGTGGGGTCCTCTTTTCGACGGCGAAGGCAGTCGCGTCAATATATTGCAGCTTGCCCACATACCTGCAGAGGTGCAGCGACTCATTATCGAGTTTGTTCTTTGGGATCTGTGGGATTTTCTGCGCCGAACAGGGAGCAAACAAAATCCGCGTCCGGTGGTGCTTGACGAAGTGCAGAATCTTGATCACAGCAGCGGGTCACCGCTCGAGAAATACCTTCGAGAGGGTCGTAAGTTCGGGGCGTCAATGATTCTTGCGACCCAGACATTAAGTAATTTTCGCAGTGATGAGCGTGACCGGCTATTTCAAGCAGCACATATGCTTTTTTTCGCTCCTGCCGCAACAGAGCTGCGAAGTTTCGCTAGTATCCTTAAGGATCTCGAGCCTGGCTCATCGATAGATGACTGGTCTCGACTCTTATCTTCCTTAAAGAAAGGTGAATGCCTGTCGGTAGGCCTCGAACAACGCTCTGATGGCAGCCTGCGTAGCCAAATTAGACGAGTTGCGATTAGTCCACTATCTGAGCGTGTTGGGGCAGGCTCATGACCTCACTGAAGCCCTCTCGGCTGCCACTAAGCTTTCATATGACGTTTCAGCCCGAGCGGCAGTATCTCAACGCTTTGCTCACCTATGTGCAGAGCATGAGCGGGAGCATGCTCACATCAGTCATGGCGATCTCGGAAGCGACCGGCATTCCCACTGGAAAGAGTACCGGCAAGGTCAAGCCGCTGATACAGTATGCGCAGGGCATGGGACTGCTCGATGTTGAAGCTCGCCGCGGCAGCAAGGAGATAACAATCAGCTTGACACCGTTTGCAAAGACTGTGCTACACGAGGATCCGCACCTGCTTGAGGAAACCACTCAGTGGGCGCTGCATTTGTTGCTGTGTAGACGTAATGGCGGAGCCGAGGCTTGGTATGCGGTATTTGTGGACGCAGCTTTTGTACTTGGTCGTCGTTTTCGAGAGGACCAGTTTGTAGACTTCTTGAATAACCGCTTCGGCTGGAGTCGAGATGCTGTTGGCCCCTTGCTGCGTACTTACACCGACCCTGCTGCTCTAGCTAAGGCCTCCGCCATTGTTGAGGAAGACAACCAAGTATTGCTTCGCAAGGTGCCGTTACAACCAGCGTTTCACGACACGGTCGCAGCGCTTCTGTTCATGGCATGGGACGCGGCAATGGCTAACGACACGCAGGTGGCACTCAGGGAACTTGAGGAAAGCTCAGGCCTGATTACTGCTACTGGGTGGGGGCAAGAAGAGCAGACACAGTTCCTAATCGAACTGGAGAGCGCAGGTTTTGTTCGAGTAGATCGACAGACCGGAGCGCCCATTCTCACAAGATTTGCTTCCACTGCTCACGTGCTACAGGTGATGTATGACCGGCTCGTCTAATACGGCAACTCAGTGTGTTGTCGGTGATGTGGTAAGTTTTCGAAGTGATTTGTTCTTCGAAGGTGCGGTTCAGCTTCGCTGGGTTGATGAAGATCCCGAGCGTGCGCTGAAAGCGGCATCTAATTTTGTTTTCCATGGACCCCGCTATCACGCGACTCGGCGAGAGGACGATAGCGACGGCTATGTATTGCGGGATACCGCTAGCTTCAGTTCCGATCTGGTCGGAGCGTTTGCCAAGGGGGAGCAACAGCAGGGTAATCCCTTCTCGCTTGCGATTGCTGGCTATGGTTCCGGCAAATCGCATCTAGCCGTCACGCTTGCGGAGCTGTTGATTGCGCCTAGCGGGAAGTTGGCCGCACGGGTCCTTCAGAATGTATCTGCCGCTGATTCGGAAGTAGGCAACCGAATGGCAGCAGCGTTGAACGTGCTTGAGAAGCCGGTGTTGACTGTGCCACTAGATGGCATGGCGAACTTCAACCTCGGTGCCGAAATTGCCCGAAGCATTATCTGCAAACTGCGTGAAGCTGGTTGTGACTTATCATCGATCGAGGAACTCTCGCCGCGATTTAAGGCTGCCGAGAATTTTGTGGCACGTAATTTTGAGATACGCAGTGCGGATTTTGAAGAAGCTCTCCCTGGTTATAATGCTGAAGCAGTCATCGCGCTACTGCAAGAGCACGATGAAGCTATTTATAGTGCGGTAGATGCTATTTTTGAACGCGCAAATGGCGCACATATTCCAGTAGAGGGTCGCGAGTCTATTCAGGACCTGATTGCGACTGTGACGACAGTCTACTGTGGTAGTGAAGGGCCTTTTTGTGGCTTATTAATACTTTTCGATGAGTTTGGTCGTTTCCTTGAGTATGCGGCCGAACACCCACACCTTGCAGGTGACTCGGCGCTACAGCAGCTTTTCCAGGGGGTGCAGGACAGCGCCGGTCGTGCGCGTTTTCTCGGCTTTATTCAGTACGATCTGAAAGCCTACATCAGTCGACTTGATCGCCGTGAATTGATGCATTTACAACGCTACATAACGCGGTTTGAGGCGGCCGAAAAGTCGTATCTATCGACCAACCTTGAGACCCTTTTCGCCCATCTAATCGAGAAACGTGAACCGAGCTTTGTGGAGCGGGAAGTTTCTGCAAGCGATGAGATCTCAGTTATGCACCACCTACTCCGGCAGGCCTTGCCGGAGGCCGAGCGTCTCCCAGTGTGGGGCGACCTTGAGCAGTTCCGGCAGGTGATCTGCGCCGGATGTTGGCCTATGGACCCACTCGCAGTTTGGTTTATAACTCGTCAACAAGACGTCGTTCAGTCACGTTCAGCCCTCAACATCGTCAAAGAGTCGATTGAGCGCATTTCCGATCAGCCCGCGCAGACGTCGGCCGGTGGCACAGCATCGATCTCCGCTGCTGACCTCCTGCTGACAGGCATGCTTCCGGAGCTCGTTGCCGCCGAACAGGTGCGTGGCGGTTCTGTAGGCGAAACCCTACAGGCGATCCTCGAGGAGCGATCCGCACAGCTCGAAGGCGACGATCGCCGGGTGCTTGCGGCAGCTGCTGTGTTGCTCAAGTTGCGCGTTCGCTTGCCACAGCGTGAGGGCTACGATCGTTTTTTAGCACTGGCCGCTGGAATGCGAAGTAAGAGCTTGGCTCAGGCGCTGCAGCGACTTACTGAGGAGTTGGGGGTTCTCGAGTGGAATGAAGATTTTGAGCAGTACGAAATTGTTCAGGATGCAGCCACTCGTGGGCAGTTTTCGAAATTGCTTCGAAGCCGCTGCACCGACCCAGCGGCTCAGGCGATCGGACCTCTGTTCACTACCTATGCGCGTAGTCTGTGTAATCTCCAAGCAGTAGATCCGGGTTTTGCCAACGAGCAGCGTATCACTACTCAGGATTGGCGTTTCGAAGCCATGTTTGCAGCCTCGTCAACGGCAATTGATAGCATTTCCCTAGCTTTTAGAGACTGGAGGCAAGCTTCTGATGTCAACGAGGCCAAGGGCAGAATTATCTATGTTTATGTTGAGGGCGATGAACAGCCTGAACTCATCGGTAAGGCTGCGCAACAGGCGTTCAGCGCTGAACTTATTAAGCGTGATGTGGCGCGAGCACCAATCTGGGTTGTTTTGCTGCATGATTCTGATGGTCGTCTTGCCGAGAGCCTGAAGCGCTGGTGGGTGCTCGAGCGTGGTCTGACAGACCAGGAGAAGGAACGCTATCGTCGTTTTGTAGCTGCTGAATCCGATCGTGTAGTGAGTCTTGCTCAAAATGCAGCAGCACATGCCTTGGTTGAAAGGCTTCATTGGGTTGCTGGCTTTGATGATGTCCCTGCCGGACGACGTCTTTCGCAAGTGGGGCGAGAAATCTTTGCGCGAGTTTATCCTAAGGTCGTGCCGTTTCCGTTCGACGGATTCGCCACCGGAACAGGTGCGGGCACCACCGCCAAAAAGGATTGTTTAGAGATTGTCCGCGCGCTTGTAAGTGGCGAGGTCGATGCCGAGTGGATACAGTCCCGTGTGGTGCGGTTGCGGAACCGTGCGAGCCAGCTCTTTGTTCACTCGTGGGGTGTCATTGACCGCGATGGGAATATTGCAACGCAACCTGGTAATGAACGTATCGCAGCGTTACTCGAGGTTATGGACCAATGGCACCTAGATTTTCCCCGTCGTTCACTCGAGCATACACGTAGAGATTTACTATCTGCTCCTTTTGGATGTAACGTCGCCTCTTCTGCCTTGCTTTTAGGACTCTTCATGGCACGCCGTAGGCCGAGGCGGCGTCTATTGATTGATGGTGAAGTACGTCAAAACGCGTCATGGATAAACGAGGCCTTCAAGGCTTCGGATCTAGATAGCAAAGTGCTTGCGCGCACCACCATAGGATTCATCGCTGAGGATGATCAGGCGCGCTGGCAGAACCTCTTTGAGGATTGGCGAAATGCCACGCGCCACAGTGAACGCATTGAGTACCGCAGGCAGGCTAAACTCCTTGAAGAGGAAGGTGTTGTGCCTGAGGAGTACCTCTATCAATACGAGCGTTTAGTTGATGAGGCACGGCGCTCACATGAGGCATTATTGATTTTTGAGCGTAAGTTCGAGCAACTGCAACGGGAGCTTGAGAAGCAGCTTGATAGTGCTAGTTCACTGTCGGCTCTGGCCTTCTGTGATCGCCTCATCGCTCTCCATGACGAAGTCACGAGCGGAGAATGGGAGTCACGCGAGATAGAGGAGGTTGAGCGTCTGTTCTCGATAGTGCGTGAATGGGTGGCGCAGGAGGCATCGAGTTGGATAGAGCGTGCCCATTGTCGTTCTCCTCAAGAGGTGGTTGAGTATAGGCGAAAAATGGAAAAGGCTGCGGTGACCTTCAAGAAGCTTGAACTTGAGTCTTTCGCCGAGTTCGTCGTGCGGCAGAAGAGTCACTCCATCGCCACTGTCGAGGAAAGGTTCAAATTCCAGAGCACTCTATTAGAGGCACGGCAGTTTGCCAGTGTAACGACAGTATCATCAGTGAAAACGATCGCCGAGCTCGAGGCCGTTAAGGCCCAGTTGGATCGATTTACCAGTGCTTTGGAGCAAGCTAAAAAACTGGTAAAGGACGCAGAGCTTGATCATGTAAACAGGCAGTTACAGCTCCGGCGGGGCGAAGCGAATGAAGTGATATCGGAGCATCGACTTCAGCTGCAAGAGCTATATGAGGCGTCGATCGACTCTCTCGACTCAGTTCATGCATTACAAGCAAAAGTGAGCCAGGCCCGGGAGATATTTGCGGGTCAGCGGGACTTCAGCGATATCGAGGATGCTCGCCGGCAGCTTGAAAAGATCTGCTTCGATTTAGAAACGTGGAGTGAGGTAGAAGGTAGTCCTGAAGAAGTGGATAGACAACTCTCCGAGGCGATAGAGGCGCGATGTGTTGAGCTTGATCGCTGGTGTGAAGACGAAGAAGTTGAGCCATTATGGCCGTTTCGCGAGGTGTATAAACGTTTTCGTGAGCGTCATGTTGCTGCCCTGTATGAGCAGTCTTCGCTTTGGGAAAAAAGTTTCCTGCCTCATATCGCGGATATTAGAGTACTGTCGCTCGATCAATGCCATCAGAAGCTACTAGCACTTAAGCGGGAACCACCGCTGTATCTTTCGCACTCAGTCAAAAACTCACTAGAGAGTGCCTGCCATGCATTGCAGGAACGTATCTGCGAGCTGCAAGAACAACAGGAGCGCGCCCAGGCTCAGCGCTGGCTGGAACAGTTCATCGTGGTTAACGAGCAATGTGATCAATTATCAGGTTCGGAGTGTGAACGCCTTCTGCGAAAACTTAGAGAGCCACCAGTCTTTCTTAACGACTCTGAGGCTATTTGGGCTGAGCGGTTAATTATGGTGATTGAGCGTCGACTCGATGAGTTAGACATATCAGATATTTTAGCACGTATCAGAACGCTTAAGCCTGAGGTGTTACAGAAAGTTGCTGAGGCGATTTCAGATATGACCGAAAAACATAAGTAATGTTGTTTTTCATAAGTTGTATCAACAGGATTAAATATTACGCAAAGTTAGTCTCTAAGCTCCTAATTTCATAGAGCACCATTCTGAGAATGGGTTTGAATATGGAAAAGACGAAAACACAAGTGGGGGAGAACCTTGCAACTCGTTCCGGATTACAGCTAGGAAAGCGCGTCGGCGGCTACTTGTACATTCATCGCAGTGCCTGTGATGAGCTTAATGATAGCGCCCAGGCCGCCCTTTCACGCGCAGAGGAACTTGCGGGCGCGGTTAATTGGAACGTTGCTAAGCTCGGACTTAAGTGTGGCAGAGTATCACTGCTTGATTATATGAAATTTTTCGACAACGCGTTCCCCGAGCTGGTTCGTAGCTATCGTATTAATCTCGTAGACGAGACCGTACGGGTGCTGGACTACTCCAAAGTCAGCAATCGACCTGTGTTGCATCGGAAGGAGCTTTTGCTCAGTTCCAGGCACCCGCGCTATCTAGAGTATGCGCAGTTTACGCAGACACTCGAACGCGCCGGCTTATACAAAAACAGCCACGCTGTTGGCTATCAAAGACAGTGGCAAGAGCGTCTGACAACTAGTGGCTTTTGTGTGAAAGGGCATACGCTAGAGATTGTTAATCACGAGGAGCTGCGCGAGCAGGCTGAAGTACAACGCCATCGCACGGCACTGCGCCGCTATTCTTTTTCGCGACCGATGCAAGCGTTAGCCCGCCATGGTTACCTCGACGGTCGCCGCGTTGTGTTCGACTACGGATGCGGCCGAGGCGATGATCTGCGCCTGCTTGAGTTGAACGGCGTGCCAGCTTGCGGCTGGGACCCGCACTTTCGGCCAGGCGCCGAGAAGGTTATGGCCCCCATCGTCAATCTCGGCTTCGTGATCAATGTGATCGAACAACCAGAAGAAAGAGTGCGTGTACTCGCTGATGCGTATGCACATGCGCAGGAACTGCTTGTGGTAGGCGTAATGCTGCAAGGAACCTCGTCTGCAGAGCATGCTGCATTTGGTGACGGGGTGCTAACCAGCCGGGGTACATTTCAGAAGTACTTCACACAGGAAGAGTGCAAGACATTCATCGAGGACGTACTTGATGTCGAGCCGGTGCCGGTTTCACCCGGCGTGTTCTTTGCGTTTCGCGAGGAGCAAGATGCACAGGTCTTTCTTGAGCGCCGAGTAGTCAACCGCGTACACCTAAAGCACTTACGTCAACGTGTTCCTGTATGCAGCCGTAAAGAGCGCGCGGAAGCGGTCTATCGGGAGCATCAGAGTGTGCTCGATCCTGTTTGGGAAGTCTTTCTCAGTCTCGGCCGGGCACCACATCAGGACGAGGTCGATAACCTTGACGGTCTACTAGAGCACTTTGGCACTCTGCGCCGCGCGCTCTCATTTCTGAAGCGTTACCACGGGGATGAGCTGATCACCGAGGCGGGGCAAGCACGCGCTAGCGACCTACGCGTCTACCTCGCTCTACAGCTGTTTCGGTCGCGTCAACGCTTTAGCAAGTACTCTTCGGGTATACAGCGCGATATTAAAGCTTTTTTTGGTTCGCTGCGCATGGCGCGCGAGAGTGCCGCGGACTTACTTTATTCGATCGGCAATCCCGAGAACATACATGCAGACTGCCAAGCGGCCGCCGAAGCCGGTATTGGCTGTCTCGATGATGAGCAGCGCTCCTTGACGCTGTACACGGGCGATGTAGAGCGCCTTCCCGAGCGGCTACGGGTGTATGTTGGCTGCGCGACTCAGCTTTACGGCGACCCTCAGGCGGCAGATCTGGTCAAGATCCACGCCGGGACCGGTAAGCTGTCGTTGATGTCCTACGATGACTTTGAAGGAAGGGTGCTGCCGCTCATGGTGGAGCGTGTGAAGCTAGACTTCCGCAGTCAGTACATCGACTTGTTCGAGTATGGTGATGAATACCCTTCGCCGTATCTGTATAACAAGTCCCGCTACGTCAGTGAAGAGTTTCCGAATTACGAGGAACAGCAGGAATTCGAGCGTCAGCTTGCTGACCTCGAGCTATTCGATTTTTCTGGACATGGGCCTCGAAGAAATAAGTTTGACGCGAAACTGCGTAGTTTACGACTTGAGGTGCAGGGCTTCGAGCTCGTAGGCGCTACCGATTTACCGTCGCTTGACGAGCCCTGTGGTAAGTATCATTGTTTCCGAGATTTTGTCGAATGCGGAGAAACTCAGAATAAATACGATATACCGAACATTCCCAAAGAGCCGGAGACTTACAACGCATTGGTAAATCTTGCCTATGAGGTAATTGACCCGGTTATGGACTACTTTGGGGGGATTAAGCTGACCTATGGATTCTGTAGCGCGGAACTCGCGCGAAAGGTGCCGGGGCGGAATGATCCATCGCGCGATCAGCATGCAGGGTCCGAGTATAGCAGCCGGGGTAATAGGATATGTAAGCGATTAGGGGCGGCGGTGGACTTTCTTATTGAGGAAGAGGATATGGCTGAGGTTGCTTTATGGATTTATGACCACTGTGCTTTTGATAGGCTTTATTTTTATGGGCATGATCGTCCTCTTCATGTGAGCATTGGTCCAGAAGCGAATAAGCTCGTTGTGGAAATGGTGACAACTTGTGACTGTAAAAAAATCCCTAATGTTAAAAGAGATCCGTGTGCCTGGCTGAATGAGTTGTTAAAAAAAGGAGGAAGGTAAGGATCGCCCTTACCCTCTTCTTCCTCCCTCTTTCTAAGGGCTTCAATGATTTTCTGTATTATATTTACAAGAATTATCGAAAATTTTTCTCTTGAACGCTCTTATGTCTTGATTGTTAAAGATGACAGATAGCGCAACCATCGACTTCGTCTGGCGCCTTCACTTCATACTGTCGGGGATCTTTTTCAAGATCCTCAAGAGTGCGTCCTTCGACCCAGGTGAATTGCGCACCGTTTACAGGGTTCTCATACATCTTTGCGCGAGCGAAGAGATCGGGGTGGTTGCGCTTAAGCGCCTGCCACTCGCCTTTTTGCTGGTAGAAACAAAAGTAACAGCCAGAACGCGAGCGCCAGTTGTAGTACTTAGGCAGACCTAGCCCTGATTCTTCCAACAGGCGCTGGATGTCTGTCAGTCCCATCTTGTGCTCTTTGAATGGATAGATGGGCAAAATGTTAGGTTTATCAGAGAGAGCAGGCGGTTTATTCGACTGTTGTGTGTATCCTTCACGGTTCTCGTCGTGGCGAATACCGATATAACTATATGCGGTATTTGCACCAACGTAGTCCTCGAATGGCTGGATCTTAAGCACCCGAGTGCACCAGCGTGAGCGAGGGCTCGGGAGGTAGCCACCATAAACTTCAAGCCAAAGATCAAAAGGATTACGGTTACCCTTTTTTTTTGCGCCGAGCTTATCAAGTGCATTGAGGCGGACAATCTCTGTGCCGAGTACTGCCTCAAGTCGCTCGAGGTATTCGTCTGTTTCCGGTAGTTCGACGCCGGTATCACAAAATACGTATTCGACGGGAAGCTCGGGGTAATGCTCTCGCATAAAGAGCGCGAGTGCTGTTGAATCTTTACCACCGGATAGGCTGACGATATGTTTAACGCTAGTATCGTTAGCTTTGGCTAAGGCTTCATCCAGAGTCGCCATGTTTAGCCTCCTCAGTTTGGTCTATTAGATGGCGTAGCTGTGCTTGGGCATCAGAATGACCGATTAGCTGTGAAAGGTTGCCCATCAAGGTTTCGATGCGATTAGTGTACAGTTTTGCAATGGCAGCACGACCCTCTGCGCTCGGGGGATGATCGGAGTCGAGTGCGAGCGCTTGGGTTTCGATCTGGCCTACTAACGCTGCGAAGTTGTTACGGAAGCGAACGAGGTCGCTGTCGGTCCAACGCTGCGGTTTTTTCTCAGCAACGATGGCAGCAAGCGCGTCGGCAAATGCGTAATCATCTGAGAACCGGGCCAGGGGCAGTGTGAGTACCGCCTTTGCGAGACCTGAAAGCTGCTTACGAACATACTGCGGTATGGTTTGGCGCCAGCGCTCAAATCGCGCCATTGTGCTGCTGTCTAGTGCGGCATCCGTTATTAGCCGGAGGTTGTCATCGACCGTAGCGAGGATGCTTTCACGATAGCGATCGACGACGCTAGCCAGTCTACTTGTGGCAGAAGCAGCCCAACGAACTATACCGTCATAGTCCTTGGTATCAACTCCGGCGAGCTGTGGGAAACGGTGGAAGAATAATTGTACTGGACTGACCTCACCGGACAGCGAATGCTGTAGTCCCCGAACGTCGGCTGGTACCTCAGAGGTGTCCAAGGCGCCGGGGGGGAGCTTCACCCTCCAAGCCTCGACACCGTCATACACCGCACGAATCAAGTCACTTGCCCTAAAGAAGTCGGCACCGAAAACTTCGCCTAGATTGATAAGATAGCGGCGTGTTTCCGAGTCGAGCATCATGACTCTCAGCGTGAAAGCACTCGGCTGGCGGCAAATGCTCTCGATATGCCTAGGAAGTAGATCCTCCAGGTAGTTGCCTTTCTCATCGCTTATAGAGAGCGCAGAGGGAAAAGCTTTGAGCGCTGCCGCAAATAAAATTGGCATGACGCCATCACGCATTCCATAGGGGGGCGCCGCTAGCTCAGAGAAGAAACCAGCAAGATCCTTAGGCTGCTCATCCGGGATTGTTAGAAGATCCCTGAACTTCTGCCAAACTTCGGCAAGCGCCGGGTCTTTAAGGTCTGTCGGCTGTTTATAGACGTAGACGTCCTCGCCATCGGTTGCTTTTGTATATAAACCAGTATTGGAAAGTACCGTCCGGAATATAGAAGCATCTGCATATTCTCCGGCGATGCCGAGCCTTTCCTCACCATGGCGCTCAAGAATCCCCATTATCACTTTGCGCCGTGCATTGACGAGTTGTGGCGACGGTTTATGGCGTACAATCATCTCATTCTTGATGACAGGAGTGCTTCTAAAGAGATTCTCGCAGATATCGGATAGTGTGGTTAACAGATCTGCGCGATCTGTGATATGAAGCGCTTCACCACCATTAAACCAAAGTGCCTCAAATCCGGGTTGGGTGAGACGGGTTAGCTGGTTGTGCAGATGAATCTGAGTCTCATCAAGCATCTGCTGTAGTTCAGTGCTGATGAGTGGGTCTTCGGCGAGCAGTGCCTCATCATCTTGCATTCGGGTCAAGCAAATCAGCTCCGCCGCGGCGGCACGGATATCGATCATCTGGCTTGGTACCGCGATGACCGTCAGAGGATCATCATTATTTAATGCCGCCTGGCAAGCTGCATCGTAATCTTTCTCGTTCTGTGGCACGACGTAAAGGACCCGACCATCGGCCTGCGCACAGCTTTGCGTTGAGCCACTATTGCTGCTGATCAGATCTTGCGCAGGGATGTACTCACACTCGAAGTAGCGGCGGATGCTGTACTTGTCATTGTAACGCACCGGCCGCCAGACAGAAGGGCGAAACTCCTTGTTGAGCAGCGCGAGGATGTCAAAGTCGCCCTCAAGGCGCGCGAGCTCCTCCTCAAGCCGGCTGCGGAGATCGACATCGGTGCCGTGCCAGAGTGAGACTTGATCGCTGCGGCGACGATGCAGTAGTAGCTTACGTTCGATTAGTTGGTCTATAGTGCGCTTAGACTTGGGAGTATCACCGAGCGCGAACTCTAACAATGAGCGACTGACACGGCTGCGCTCGCCAGAGAGACCGAGCTCGAGGATGCTCGCAGTCTTTAGGGCGCGGGCCTCGAGTTTGTCGTCGACTTTAGAGAGCGCGCTTTCGGTTTCGAGCCACTTACGGTACGTACCGCCGACGCCAGTATCAGCCTGCATTGCGACTGCGAAGTAGTCATATAAATGTTCGGGTGTGACAGATTGTTCTAAATCCGCTGAGAGCACGAACCCAAAGAGAGTGCGCTCATGCTGTGCGGCACGGGCGGCAAGGCGCGGCAAGATATGGAGCGCAGCCGGATGAAGGGGGTAAGCGCGTGAAAGCAGGTCTGGCAGTTCGCCTTCAAGGTCCGTCAGTAAACCCACTTCTAGGGCCCGGTCGGCTATGTGTTTGTCGGAGTGTGAAAGTGAAAGCTCGCGCGGTTTTTGCGTGTCGATAATATTACCGATAAGACGGTAAAGTTCGCGGCTGTCATCAACGTACTGGATGGGCTCGAAGCGGCCTTCGATCTTTCGCCATTCGCCCAGCATGGATTGGCTGAGGCCCGTCGCGTATTGCAGCAGCCCTTGATGCATGAGGAGGCCGAGCGTGACCGGCAATTTCTGAGTGCGTGCTGCGTACTCGGCCAAAGTCTGAATATCAGCCAGGCGCTGGGGGTGGCCATTGCGGATGAGCTGCTCGACATGGCGGCCAAACTCATCCCATAGCAGGACAACACGATCAATTTGGCATGGTTCGGATTTTGAGAGTGTGCTTTTGTCCTTGAGATAATCTAAGACCGCAAGTGCCCCGGCGATACCGCTGGCATCTATCTGCTTGAGTGCTTGGGCAAGATCTTGCATACCCAAGCGCTGCAGCGAAGCGCACGCAGCATCGCGTATGGCGAGGCCAACGTCTTGTATGGCACCTTCGAGCGCAATTACAACACCATGGATATTTCCATGAGCGAGCCGTTTCTGTGCAAAGTCGCCGAGCTGTGGCTCAACCCGCTGCAGACGCTGGCCCACCGCCTCGAGCGTCGTCCAGGCGTGCTTGCGATTTTCCACTAACTGCAGGAGATAGGTGGCGCTGATGGATTTTCCCGAACCGTAAGGGGCGATAACGAAAAAGGCGCGACTATCACTATGGCCGCTGACGCCTTGCAGAAAGGCAATGGCCTTGGACGTCGGCTCGTAGTGGCCGATACGCTCAGGTTCGCTAGCGTCGAAGACGACGTTGATGGAACGCAGAAATGGGGTTTCTTGTTGCATGGCTATGCTGCGACTACCTGAGCTTGGGTTCGATGGTAATAGGCTTCGATCCACTTGATGGGAGGGAGTGCGGCAACATGTAGCTTGCGCTCTCCGGCTGAGCTGATCACCCTTACGGTGCCTTCTGAAAGCTCCGACTCTGCCTTTTCGACGACATCGATAAAGGCATCGAGGCTGAGTTGTAGACAACGGCCCAGGCCACCTTCGATGAAGCATGCCTCCCGCAACGGTAGGCCTCCCTCTTTTAGCGCACCGTTGACGCTTAATGCGTAGCCGAGCATTTCCACCGGGATGGTGGCGACGTCTAGCTCGTTACGCCGATACATGTGTGAGTCCCGGAAGTATGTCAGGAGGCCCAGGCGCCGGAAGGGAGAGTCGGAGGCATCTTCTGGATCAGCATGTTCATTCGGAACTGGCACGGCGTAGGTAGAGAGCAAGCAGGCGACATCGCGTTGCAGAGTTCTCAGGACCGGCGAGCGCTGCTGTGAAGCATCCAGATGACGCTTGAGGGCCTCTGAACAGGCAATCCGATCGAAGCGATGAGCGCTGTAACGAGAGAAAAACCAGTGCCAACTCTGGGCCTCATCCGGATTGTTCACGAGATTGATATGCAGTGCGATCCAGGTTCCGATCTGCAGGAAATATCGGTCATGTTTCAAAATCAGCCTGCCAAGCTCGGTGGGCACCAAAACCTTGCTCTTCTTTCCCTTTTGTCCAGGTTGCGTCTTAGCTAGCCCTGTAGCAATGAGCCAATGGCGAATTGATTTAGCCATATTACGGCCTACGCCTAGAGTGTCAGCAACATAGGGGTCGCTGAACGCTTCCTCTTTGTCCTCGATCAGAGTTAGGCCCTTATGGAGCCAACCTTCGCGGACGGGAAACGTCTCGTGTCCGCCAAATCTCATGCGAAAATCCTCTTCAGATGCTCGGCTTCGGCAGCGACAATGGTCGCGGCGAGCTCCGCTTCTTGATATGTATTAGTAACTCCGAACGAAAAGCGAACGCTAGCGTATGCCTGGGCCTCACTCAGGCCCATTGCACGTAGCACGTGGGAAGGCTCTGGTCGGCCGGTTGTACAGGCAGAGCTTTGCGAACAGTAGATGCCTAATGTATCAAGGCGGCCAACTAATGCTTGCCCGTCGATGCCCTCGAAGCAAAGATTCGATGTGTTACAGACTCGCTTATCGCGGTTCCCATTAATGAGCACCCATGAGCACCGGCCAAGCACTGTCTTCTCAAAGATGTCACGAAGTTTAGCCATATGAGCAATGGCTTCATGGTGCTTGCTGTAGCGCAGCTCAAGTGCACGCTGCAGTCCGGCGATACCGGCCGTATTTTCGGTGCCGGCATGCCAACCGCCTTGTTGGCCACCTCCGACACAAAGAGGGTCGATGAGCGTTGGTTGCCGTGCGTAGAGGGCGCCAACGCCGGCTGGACCATTAAACTTATGGGCAGTCAGACTGAGGAAGTCGGGGTCGAGCTCCTCTATAAAATTTGTATCGATTTTTCCTATTGCCTGAGCTGCATCGATATGCAAGAGCGCACCATGCTCGCGCGCTAAAGCCGTAATCTCGCGGACCGGTTGAATAACACCGGTTTCATTATTGATCCATTGAATTGAGACAGCCGCATGGCGGTGGGCCAACAGTTGCTGACGCAGCACGCACAAGTCTACCTCACCCTCTGCGGTGGCCGTTATGACTTCTGTAGGTAATCCCTCAGCTTGTAGACGCGTTGCACAGCTTAAGATTGATGAATGCTCGATCGCAGTGGTAATGATGCAACTGCCATGACGGGCGAGAGAGCGTAGGGCGAGGTTGTTCGCCTCCGTGCCACTTCCAGTAAAAAAGAATTTATCATCAGGCGTGCTGAGATAGCCTTGTAGCGTCTCGCGTGCGCGCTGCAGGAGACGACGTGCCGGCTCGCCCTGCCGATGTCCGCTCGACGGGTTGCCGTATGCGGTACGGAGAGCCTCGCACACGGTTTCGACCACTTCCGGTAGAGGAGGGGTCGTTGCGTTGTGGTCCAAGTAGATTTGCTGTGCGGGCTTTTTCATAGCGACAAAGGTATACGTTCTTCTTCAGCTGGACAAGGTCTTCCATGTGGATCCAGCAGTCACCGTTGCCGAGAGTAGCTACTGATTGTTTTCTTGGTCTGCTGAAGCCTGTGATTCGTAAGTCTTTGAAATAAAAGATATTAATGGCTTGGTCCAGTTTTGACATCTGGCGGAAGCCCTTCCTAGGCCTTCTGACGTCAGCTCTCGGCTTGTGGTGTCGTCATCGAGTCACCGGGTAAACTCGGGTTATGTTCGTAATACCTCAGAGAGTGCCCCGTCACTTGCGTAGCTGGCGCGCGTCTGCTGCTGTGGCAAACGTAAGGTGGTCGCAGACTGCAGCGACTCTACGTTGTTTGTGTAAGCAGAAAACGTATGTAAGTGTCTGATCTGTAAGAAAACCTGTAGAGAGAGCTGCCTAGAGTTGTCGAAAAAATGGATTCTTCCCTCGCCGTATCAGCGGCCAATCCATCTCGCAGGGCTCCATCCGTATTACGTTCTCGGTCGGCAGTGTTTAGATCAGCTGAATTGCGTCACGGTGGCCCTCAGCCAGGGTAGCGTTGATGCTGACGGCATCGTGACGCTGCGAGGTAGGCGTACCTCCCGGCTCGCGCCCCAGCCCTCGGACAAGGTTAAGTGAACACCGAACCTGACTGGCAACGGCCACGAGCGGTCATGTGCTCCGGGCAGCAGCGCTTCCACGGTAGGTATTGAGAAATTGAGCTTCTCCAAGGTGGCCCGGATGTCGTCATCCGTGATCCACCGACGCCAGCTGGGCAGGCCATCGGAGATGGCCTCCAGGTCCTTCTATAGGGGGGCAGCCAGGAGACCAGGTGGTCCGGCCTTGGCGGACCAGTGGGGGCCATGCGCATCGACGGCCCACAGCATCCAGGTGCTGAGATCTGTGGACCAGCCGAGCAAGAGGTGGTACGCCATGCAGCGTTCGCGCATCTCCAGATTCAACCCCAGCGACATGCAGGGGATCACGCTCTGCAGACCGTCAGCCATCGCCATGACTCGATGGCGGTCGTCATCCTTACTGATGATGTCGGCGTGCAGCATAGAAGCCTCCCTGGGCAAGGCTGGTCCGCCACCGTCCGTGGTGGGCCGGTCATCCTTAACGGGTTGCCACCACTCGTCCATCGCATCGGAGAGCCCGTCTAGCTGGCGGGCTCCGAGTACCATCTGGGGCAGGCGCTGTTGGTCCGGCGGCGTTCGACGTGCCACGCGCGCTGCGTCCTGTAGCTGGCGGATCTGCGGCATCTCTTTCCAGGGTGACCGGATGTCATCCCTCCCGAAGTGACCGTAGGCTACGGTGTCGTAGTAGGGCTGAAACTGAAGGCTAAGGTCGTTGAGGATGCCGGCAATCGAAAAGTCGAAGGCCTTGTGCATGGAGCGCTCCAGCGTTCTCATCGAGCACCGTGCCGGTGGCGTGGGTATCCACCAGCAGCGAGACGGGGTCGGGGCGCCCGATGGCATAGGCCAGCTGCAGCGTTGCCTGTCGCCACCAGATGCTTGGCGACCCTGGGCGCGGCATAGGCACCACGATTCATCTTGGTGGGGTTCTTGCCTTAGAAGGCACCGCCTTGGGGCAGCGACCGCCATAGCTGTCGACGATGACCTTGCGCCCAGTTAGGCCGGCATCGGCCTGGGGCCGCGGATCTCGAAGCGCCCGGCCGGGTTGATCAGGTAGCGGATCGAGTGGCCGCGCAGCCCCTCGGGAATCATCGGTTCGATGAGCTCATGAGGCAGCATCTCCTCGACGGTCTCGCTGACACGCTTTCGTCATGCTGGGTCGACAGCACCTCCGTTCCCACGGCGACTGGCTCCTCGTCCTCGTAGCGCATGGTAACCTGGGCTTTGGCATCCGGTCGCAGCCCCAGGGAAGAGTGCGGCTCTTGCGCAGCTCTCGGTGGCGCATCATCAGCTGGTGAGCGAGAAGGATCGGCAGCAGCATCAGCGTCGGGCTCTCGTCACAGCCGTAGCCGTCCATCAGCCCCCTCGGTCTCCGGCGCCGTACTCTTCGTCTCGCTCCACTGCTTGCGCAATCTGCAGTGACTGCTGGTTCACGCGGACCACTATCTTGCACTTGTCGGGATCGATTCCGAGGAAGGTCTCGCTGTAGACGGTGTCGAGCAGGGCGTTGCGCACGATGCCTGGAATCTTCTCAAGCACTTGGTTCATGACGCAGTTTGGTGGGAAAGCCGATCTCACCGGCACCAGATGGGAGCGATCAGGGGCTCTCAGGCGACCCGGGCCATCGGCTCGATCTCGAAGTAGCGATCCAGGATTACGTCGGAGATGGGATTGACGAGCTTATTGGGATGGCCGTCGCAGACGGATTCTGAGTGGCGGGTCATGAGCAGTCCCCCTTGCGTTGGTGCGCCAATGCCTCCAACTCGGCGGTGCCTCCTTTCACTCGGCAGTAGCCGCAACCAAACTGATCAGACCTGCTGCTGACCATCAGTCGGTGGCTCTTTCCGGGGCAGTCGGCGTACCAGGTGGAAGGCGATCGGCCGGCGGGCTCGGGCCGCAGGCCCAGCCTGCGGGCCAACACGAGGATCGGTGCCTGGGACTGCACTTCGGCCTCCTGGCGGTTGCGCTCGATTTCGGCCTCCAACTCGCCGACGATGCGGTGATGGGTCAACTCGGTGATCAGGGGACCCTCGCGAAAATCTTCGGGCCAGACATGGCCGTGGCGGGCGGCGGTAAGGGCACGAAACAGGATCTCCGCCCCCGTGGCGCGGGCACCCTGGCTGCCGGCATAGGCCACGCGACCCTGTTGATAGGCAGTGGCTAGTTGCTCCTCCCGCGGCTTGCCGGGGGCATCGTGGTTTAGAGCGGCGGACCACAGCTCGTCCCTTCCGGCGTGTCGCCGGAAGAAGAGCGCCTCGGGGATCACGTCAACGGCGCCGAGGTTGATCTCCTGCATGCAGGCAAGCTCGGCATCGTCGGGTACGGAGATGCGGTTCTCGGGCTGTTTGAGCCAGACATCCAGCGTGAGGTCGCGGGGTGGCTGATGAAGGTAGGGCATGTAATCTCCTTGTTCCACCCTTGGGATCGCTCGACAAGCGCCGACTCAGGGGGGAAGGGAGTCACGGCGCCGCTTTAGCTGCATTTGTATTCCGCCCGCAAGTTGGTGCTTAAATCGGCGGTAGCCTGTTGGCCAGGCAACAAAAAACCGCTCAGCACGTGCTAAAGCGGGCCTCTTAGCGTCGCTTTAGCGGCATTTGTAGAGCGCCCGCAAGCTGAGGTTCAAATCGGCGCTGACTCAACGGTAGACAGCGAGGGCCAGGCATGTCAACGGGGCATGGGACACCGCGGACCTCGGTGTCGGCGGGATGGTTGTCCGGTCGGCACCGGGAGGCCTGCTAACGTCTCCCTGAACTATTCTATCGTCAGGTAGAGTTGTGATGTGATTGGACCACGTTGGTATCGGAGCGGATGAGGGCGATGTCATGCCGATAAAGGCGCGGCGGCGCCAGCGGCGGGATGCCTTCGAACTCCTGTCCCTCTGGGTGACAGGATACGACGTGCAGGTTGAGCTGGGGGTGAATGGCCGCCTAAGAATGAAGCCCCTGTGGGGAGACCTCGATACGCCGGTGATGCTAGCGCGTAGCTGGCTGGAAGTGCGCGGTAAATGCGTGTATCCCGAGGAGCGCCAGGGGGAGAAGTTCGTCTTCACGATGGTGGGCGAGCAGAGCCCGCCGGGCTTTGCTAAAATCGTGGCCGACATCCAGCAGCGTGACCCGCATGGCATGCCTCAGTACCTAACGTACCGAGGTTCAACAGTGCCGGTCTTCGAGTGTCCGAAGGGGGTGACGCAGCTGCTTCGCCAGCGTCGGGACGATTCTTGGAGTGCGTGGATGGATGTCCCCGCCGGGTATCTCAGAGATTGCCTTACCGTGCTGAGCACCAAGGCCGTGCATTACATCTCTCTTCATGAACACATCGTCGAGAAGGAGCACTGGCTCAACAGCTTCGCGCTCCAGTCGAACGATCCCGCTGAATAAATCTCGACGAGCTGGCATGCCGACAAGGCCATCTCCGTTTCAAGCTACTCAGCGGGTGGCCCTATGCAGTTAGGGCAGAGCAGGGAGGCCGGCGTCAGAAGTTCAGGCAAGATAGTCTGCCCACTCTTGCATCATTGCTCGTCGCTTCTCGAAGAGGTCGCCTCGGCGGTAGGCCGCTTCGACCTTGTTCTCGATGGTGTGGGCCAGTGCCATTTCGGCTACATCACGGGGATAGCTGGTGACTTCGCCGGTCCAGTCACGAAAGCTCGACCGAAAACCGTGGGGGACATAGTCGCCATGCTCGCCATCCGGCCCATAACCTATGCCTCGCATCAACTGCAGCATGGCCATATTGGAGAGGGGGCGACCCTGGCGAGCTCCGGGAAAGACATACGGATTGCCATTCACACGTGGCAGCTGGGTCAGCAGCGTCATCGCCTGACGAGACAGCGGCACTCGATGCTCTCGACGTGCCTTCATTCGTTCGGCGGGGATCGTCCATGTCTCGTTGTCGAGATCTATCTCCGACCACTCCGAGCGCAGTACTTCTGAGGTTCGTGTCGCTGTCAGTATCAGGAACTGCAACGCTTTGGAGGAGATACTGGAGTAGCCCTGGAGCACGGCCATGAAGGCAGCGGCCTCGTCGTAAGGCATGGCCGGGTGGTGGGTCACCTTCTTGACCCTTGATGGCTTGGCCAAAAGCTTATCGAGGTGGCCACGCCAGCGGGCTGGGTTCACTGGGTCACGGTAGTTATGCGCCGCGGCGTAGTCGAGGACGTTCTCGATCCGCCCCTGCACCCGCTTGGCCGTCTCGGTTTTGCTGGTCCAGATCGGTGACAGTATCTTCAGGACATCCTGGGTGGTGACCTCATTGACCGGCTTGGTGCCGATTATCGGGCGGGCATAGGCCTTCAGGGTGCTGACCCACTGCCGCGCATGCTTGGCGTTCCGCCAGCTGCGGCGATGGGACTTGATATAGCGCGCGGCACAGTTGGTGAAGGAGGGAGTTGTCTCGTCTGCTTGCTCTTCCTCTACCTTGGCCTCAAGGGGGTCAAGGCCCTCCTTGACCAGGCTGCGGTTTTTGCCGGCACGAGCACGCGCTTCAGCAAGGTTGACGTCCGAATAGCTACCAAGGCCCATGTCGCGAAGCTTGCCATTTCGCCGGAACCGATAGATCCAGCTTGCTCCCCTCTTCTTGCCGATCTTGAGATACAGGCCCTCGCCATCGTTGGTTAATCCAGGCTTGGCCTCCCTGACCAGCTTCTGTACTCCACGTGTGGTGAGCTTGCCCATGGCCGCCTCCTCGTTGTCGATGAAATCAGCGTACCATACCCTAGCCCATACTCTAGCCCATACTTTTACTCTGCAATCAGCGATACAGCTTTGGATGTTTTTGGACAGAAAGACAAAAAAAGGCATGTAAAACAGATGGTAAATAAACTGTTCTGGATTTTATTGTATCTTAAAGCAGCGGACTCCCCCTCCGCCACGAATATCGAGAAAGCCGCTGAGCAATCAGCGGCTTTTTTGTTTTCTATCCTGCCTTAGCCGGTCCGGAACTGACTCTGACTTACATCATGGAACCTCTCTTGAGACGCCGGATGGCATCCGAGACGAAGACCGTCAGCGAAGGCGATTGATGTTTGGCGATATTCGGTAACGCCCCGGTTTAGGAGTGCCATCCTGAACCGGGCCTTGTTATGTCAGGTGGGAGCCAGTAGCGAGTTTCCCAACTGGTATCAACCCCACTCCGCAGACCGGCATTAGAAGTTGACGGGCCCATGCGGGAGGTATGCCTCTAACTCTTCTGCCTTTTCTCTCAAGACGTTGCGGTGTTGCTCCAGCGCTTCGGTAAAGCGCTCGCGAGGCCCGGAAAGTGCCAGGGCACCCAACAGCTCCCCATTAGGACGACGAATAGCGATGGCGGCGGCTGCCACCGAGGGCTCTCGTTCACCCATCGATACCTGGACGTCACCGGGCTCACCATTACCTCTTAACACTCGCGCCGCGGCCCCCCGGTCCAGGGTAAGACGCGCTCCTTGCTCCAGGTGATGGCGGACCTCGTGTCGCCCATTCTCCCTATACAGGCATACCCGTTCCTCGCCGTCGCGGATATAGAAAGATGCCGTTTCACCGCTGGCATCACGCAATGCGACGAGTACTGGGCGTACCAATCCCTCGAGCCGCACACCTTCCCCGGCCAAGGGGGCCAGGCGCGCACATGCGGGCCCAATGCGGTAGATCCCGCGCTCATCCCGAACCACGAATCCAAACACCTCTAGAGACGCCATGAGGCGCAAGATAGTGCTTTTGTAATAACCGGTAGCTTGGGACAGTTCTGTCAGTGAAAACTCACGGCGATGTTCATTGAAGGCTTCCAGCAGAGTGAGTGCTCGCTCTACCGCCTCTACACGTCGTTGCGCCACGGGTGCCTCCATAGTGTGCGACCAAAGGATGATGTTGCGACAGGCGAAACCAGGTTGCAACACTGCCAAGGGCTAACTATTCTCTCTAAGGAAACAGGTTCTATTGGAGGCAACAACATGTCGATGCCACTCAAGGGCTACCGGGTCCTCGACCTAACCAATGTCCTAGCGGGGCCATTCTGCTGTCACCAGCTCGCCCACCTGGGCGCCGAGGTGATCAAGGTGGAGCGGCCCGGTGGCGGAGACCTGGCCAGGCAGCTGGGTGCTGATGCCGAGCTGAATCGCGAGCACATGGGTGTGTCCTTCTTGGCACAGAACGCAGGCAAGGGATCCGTCACCCTGGATCTGAAACAGTCTGAGGACCGCGAGAAATTCATCAGCTTGGTCAAGGACGCCGACGTGCTGGTGGAAAACTTTCGCCCTGGTGTGATGGCACGGCTGGGTCTCGAGTTCGACAAGCTCAAGGAAGTTAACCCTCGCCTCGTCTACTGTGCCATTTCCGGGTTTGGGCAAGACGGCCCGCTATCCACCTTTCCCGCCTATGACCAGATCATTCAGGGCATGGCGGGAGTGATGAGCGTGACAGGGGACGCCGAGCATTCGCCTTACCGGGTTGGTTATCCGCTGGCCGATACCATTGGAGGGCTGACGGCAGCCATGGCGATCAATGCCGCTTTGGCTGAGAAAGAACGCCAGGCCAGGTTCATCGATGTCTCGATGCTCGAGTCCGTGCTCGCGACCATGGGGTGGGCGGTCTCCAACTTGCTGGTGGCAGGTCGCTCCCCGGCCCCTATCGGTAATGACAACGTCACCGCCAGTCCTTCGGGGACCTTCCGCACCGGTGATGGCCTGCTCAATATCGCCGCCAACAAGCAGGAACAGTTCGAGGCTCTGAGCCGGTTGCTACAGCATCCGGAGTGGATTGAGGACCCGCGTTTCGCCGAGCGTCAGGCGCGGCTCGAACATCGTCAAGAACTGAAGGATCTGATCGAGTCCGCCTTGAGCGAGAACACCACCGAACACTGGTGGCACGCCCTCGTGGCTGCGGGCGTGCCTGCCGGGCCTGTCTACAGCGTCGAGGAAGCACTCAACCATCCTCAGGTTCGCGACAGGGGGTTGATCGAGCGCTTCGACGAGGCCGGCATTGGCCGCCCTCTTGAGATCGTGAGCGGCGGTTACCGGTTTGATGGCCAGGCCCCTCGCGTACCGACGCCCCCGCCCTTGCTGGGCGCCGACAATGATCGCTGGTTCGGGCCGCGCACCACCAATCACGTTGAGGAGTCAGACGCATGACCCAGGATTCTCTCGATACCCAGGCCGCGGAGTGGTGGCACACCGAGATCATCGATATGAAGCCCGGGGAGATCCGCTATCGCGGCTATCCCATCGAAGCGCTGATCGGCCGCATTGGTTTCGCCGAGATGATCTGGTTGATGACCCGCGGCGAACTGCCGACTCAGGCCCAGTCGACTTTGCTGGAGGCGGCCCTGATGAGCGCAGTGGACCATGGCCCCCAGGCGCCGAGCATCGCCATCGCGCGCATGGCCATGACCTGTGGCAGCAGCCTCAACAACGCGATGGCCTCGGCCGTCAACGTGCTCGACGACGTCCATGGTGGCGCAGGTGAGCAGGCAGTAGAGCTCTATCAGTCTATCGAGGAGCGCCTCTCAGGCGGCATGCCCTTGGTCGAGGCCACAGAAGCGGAGCTGAACGCCTGGCGTGAGCGCCACGGCAAGATCGTGCCTGGTTTCGGGCACCGCTTTCACCCCGTCGACCCGCGAGCACCGCGTCTTTTGCAGTTGATCGATGAGGCGGCCGAACGTCATGAGGTCGATGGTCGCTATGCCGCTATCGCCCGCGAGATCGAACGCCAGCTGGCAGAAGCGAAAGGGAAACCGATCCCGCTGAATATCGATGGGGCCACGGCGGCGATCTATGCCGAACTGGCATTCCCCGCACCGCTGGCCAGAGGGCTGTTCTGTCTGTCCCGCTCCGTGGGCATCCTCGCCCACGCCTGGGAGCAGAAGTGTCAGGGAGGACGCAACAAGGGGCCTATGCCCAAGGGATGGCTGTGGCACTACGACGGCCACCCTCCCCGCCGCGTCGGCGACGCGACCCCCGAAACGTCAGCTTAGGTTGCTGACAAACGTAGCACGCTATCCTCGAAACGGAGATGACATCATGTACAACAATTCTTTCAAACATTTGGTTGCCTTCACCGCTATCACCTCATGCCTGGCCAGCGCCAGCGCCGTTGCCGAAGACCTGGTCGTCAGCGCTACCTCTCAGACCTCTGACGACTATGCGCTGGCGGTGGCCTGGTCGAACCAACTGGCCGATGCCGAAGGTGGTCTGCGTTTGACGGTGGTGGATAACGGAAGCGTCAAGGGGCTTCGGCAACTGGCGGCCTCGCGCGTAGACGTTGCCGTCATTGGCGCCCCTCATTACCTCGATGCGGTAGAGGGAAAGGGCAACTTCAGTGAAGACCCGGAGCGCTATACCAGTGCCTATCAGAACTTCAAGAGCCTGTTCGCCATCAGCACCAGTGCCGGCCAGTACGTGGTACGCGCGGATGCCGGTATCGAAGGCTTCGACGATCTGGCAGGCCACAGCCTCGCCATCGGTCGCCCGGGCGGCAATGCTGGGCGCGTTTCCAGCGCCTTCCTTGAAGCTTATGACCTGAGTCCCGAGGAGGACGTGGATACCCAGTTCATCGATTACAGTGATGCCTTCAATCAGATGGCCAACAATCGCCTGGACGGTACCTTCGTGTGGGGCGGTCTGCCCCAGGCGGCCATCGACAATGCTTCCCGCACCATGGATCTGCAATTCATCTCACCGGATGAGACTCACATGCAGGCCTTCCGCGAGCACATCACGGCCGGTGAACACTATCGCCTGAAAACGATCACCGCCGAGGAAATCGAGGAGGCCTATCAGGGACGTGTCAGTGCGGAGGGTGACATCCACTTCTGGAGCTTCCCCTACATGTTCGTCGTCGATGCCGACATAGATGACGATACCGCCTATGAACTGACCAAATCCCTCTGGGGCAATCTGGACGAGATCAAGAAGACCAGCAGTGCCCTGAACCTGCTGCGCCTGAACGAAGCGGCTTCAGGCTTGACCGCCGATATGCATCCAGGGGCGGCCCGCTACTTCCGCGAGATCGGTCTGATCGAATAACACTGGCCCTGGGGCCAGGAGGTTTCCATGTCGGTATCCCCCTCCCACACTTCAGGGCCCGCGCTGCGGGCCCTAGGCTTGACCGCCTGCGCAGCACTGACGGCTTTCATCGTCTGGACGACTGTCGGGGTCCGCTATCCCGGTCAGATCATGTACGGCATCAGCCTAATGCTCGGCCTGGTGGCGACTTTCGCCCTCAAACCCGGACTGCTCGCGCAGCGCCTTCCCGCTGCGGACGAGGCACTGTCGTGGCTCCTGATCGTCCTGACATTGGCCAGCAGCGGCTACTACCTGCTCGAATACCAAGACATTGCGGCCTTTCGTGAAGGGTTGCCCAATCGTCAAGACATGCTGTGCTACGCCGTCGGTACGCTACTGGTCCTCGAGGGCGCTCGTCGAGTCGAAGGCTGGACCCTGGTCGCCATTACCGGTGGCGCCATCCTTTACCTGCTCTATGGTCATTGGCTCCCCGGTGTCATGGGACACCGCGAGTTCTGGCTCGATGAGGTCTTGGAGGTCAGCTATAGCTATCAAGGCATCTACGGTATTGCCTTGGCGGCCGTGGTCGACGTGGTGCTCATGTTCGTGATTCTCGGGGCCGCGCTTCGGCATACCGGGGCGGGAGACTTCTTCAACTTCCTGGCCCTTCGCCTGGCAAAAGGCAAGCGATCCGGGGCGGCTCAGGCTGCCATCATCGGTTCGGCCATGTTCGGCTCGGTGAATGGATCGGCTCCAGCGAACGTCATGTCGACCGGCGTGTTGACGATTCCCATGATGAAGCGGGCAGGTTATCAAAACCGTTTCGCCGGCGCCGTGGAGGCCGTGGCTTCCTGTTCGGGACAGTTGATGCCGCCCATCATGGGGGTCGGCGCTTTCATCATGGCCGAGATCACCGGCATTCCCTATCCGAGCATCGTTCTGGCCGCGGTGATACCTGCCTTCCTGTACCTACTGGCCCTGTCCGGGGCTGTCGCTTTCGAAGCCGGTCGCCTCAACCTGAAGCCCGAACAGAGCGGTGATGAGCCTTTCGATGCCAAGCGTCGTTCACAAGGCATAGTACTGATAGCCGGCTTCACGACACTGATCGGTCTGCTGTTGGCGGGCTATTCTCCCACCTGGTGTGGTATGAGCGCTGCCGCCGTGGTGCTGGTGGTCGCCATGCTGCTGCCTAGCACACGGCTCAGCCTGAGCGGACTGCGGGATGTGCTGGTCGACGGTGGTCGAGACGGCCTCGCGGTGCTGGTTTCCTGTGCTGCCATCGGCATCGTCATTGGTGCTGTCAGCGTGACTGGCCTCGGCGTGACGCTTAACCAAGCCATCGTCAGTCTGGGCGAAAACAATTTGGTCCTAGCGCTGATTCTTGCGGCCTGCTGCTCGATCCTGCTGGGCATGGGATTGCCGACGGCCGCCTCTTATCTGATGGTCATCTTCGTCGCCGGGCCCGCGATCTTGGACTTGGGTATCGGTCTGCTCCAGACGCACCTGTTCGTGTTCTACTATGCCGTGCTCTCGGCGATTACGCCGCCAGTGGCACTGGCCGTATTCGCTGCCGCAGCCATCACGGGAGATCGGTCTATCAGTATTGCCTTCAGTGCCCTTCGCTTGTCGGTGGTCGCCTTCCTGCTGCCGTTTGCCTGGGTGTTCCATCCCGAAATCAATCTCGAGGCATTATCGGTCGGCAGCCTTCCCATGCTTGTCCTGACCGTCGCAATGATGGCATTGGCCACGCTCGCGATCAGTGCCGCCAACGTGGGCTTCTTCAAGCGTTCGCTCAAGGGTTGGGAGCGTCTCGTGTTGGCGGGGGCGAGTATCGCAGCGCTAACACAAGGACTGGCAATTTCGCTGGCAGCCACCCTGATCATATTGCTGGTCGCCGCCCAGGTACGGCATTCGGCAATGATCGCGAAAACGGATTCGGAGGCATCATCATGAGCTTGTATGCTCCCCCTGAAACTCGCTATTGCGAAGTGTTCAGTCAGGTGCCGGAAGAGCTAAAACTTTACGATGCGCCGTCCGGCTGGATCGACGCCAATAAACCAGGGCAGCAGGTGCCGAGCTTTCTGGAAGGACCGGTGTTTGATGACCAGGGAAACCTCTATCTCACTGATATTCCCCACGGTCGCATCTTGTGCGTATCACCCGATGGCTGCTGGCGAGTCGTCAGCCAATACGATGGTTGGCCGAATGGCATGACCTTTGGGCCGGATGGTCGGTTGTGGATCGCCGACTATCGCCACGGCATCCTGGCACTATCGACAGAGGGGGGCTCCCCGGAGCCCATCCTCACCCATTGCGGCAGTGAGAGCTTCAAGGGCGTCAACGATCTGTTCTTCGATCGACGCGGCAGACTCTACTTCACCGATCAGGGACAGACGGGGCTGCAGGATCCCACCGGCAGAGTCTACCGATTCGAGCCTGACACGGGCCGCCTGGATCGGCTGCTGGCAAACGGGATCAGCCCCAACGGACTGGTCTGCGATCTCGAGGAAAAGGCCCTGTACGTGGCCATGACCCGAGGCAACGGCGTCTGGCGGCTGCCGTTGCGCGACGACGGCCCCATTGGAAAAGTGGGGCTCTTCGTGGCTCTGGCGGGTGGTGTCTCCGGCGCCGATGGCCTCGCGCTCGATGAGGCCGGCAACCTTTTCGTATGTGACGCGGGTAATGGCTGCGTATGGGTGTTTGATCGTCATGGTGTGCCACTTTGGCGCCTGCGTTCCCCGACCGAGGGGCGAACGCTCACCAATCTGGCCTTCGGTGGCCCGGACCGGCGAACGCTCTATATGACGGAATCAGCAACGGGTTCACTGTTAACGATTCAGGTAGACACGCCTGGGAAGTTGTGCATGTACAGCTAAACGGATTGGCTAGGTTTTCGCCTGGTTATTGTTTGACTGATAGTCAGGCGATATTTGAGAAAAAAGCCCCATACGTTGACCACTAAGCTTGTTTATGAAGGTTTAAGTGGCTCGATGCTCGATTTCTAACGAACTTGTAAAGCGCTTTCTATATTCACGAGGCGAAATCTCCAGGTGGCGTTCGAAAGCAAGTAATAGCCCATCTGATGTATCGTAGCCGCACCAGTTGGCGATTCTTGAAATCGGTTCGTGAGTGCTTTCAAGGTACTGCCGCGCGCGATCTACTCGACGTTGCTCAATGAAGCGACCCGGAGGAATACCCACTCGTTCTCGAAATTTTCGGTTGAAGCTCCTCAGGCTAAGATTGAAGTGATCAGCGAGTTTTTCAAGGCGCAAGTCACCTTCAAGATGATCCACGATATATTGCACGAAAGGATCCGCGGGGGTATCAAAATCGTGGGGAGCCGTTTGGGCATGGAATTGAGCCTGGTTGCCGGGACGCTTCATGAACATCACCATCGCCTGAGCAACCCTTCGTGCCAATTCGGGGCCGAGATCTTCTTCAATCAATGCGATAGCGAGATCTATAGCAGCCGTGACGCCAGCCGCCGTATAAACACCGTCATCCCTGATATACATACGTTCCGGAATGAGTTTGACCTTGGGGTACCGCTTCCGGAAGTCGTTAGCCGCGGCCCAGTGCGTGGTTGCTGACTTTCCATCGAGAAGCCCCGCCTCAGCCAGGATGAACGCCCCGGTGCAGGCACTGACGGTGCGGCGAACGCGCGGCACCATCTTCCTGATCCAGTCAATGAAGTCGGTGTCATTTAGGCATTCATCGTCATCATCGGCAGCCTGGACGATCAGTGTGTCCACTGCGCCCTCGAGCTCATCATAGGCTTTGGATGCCACGATGCTGAGCCCTTGGACGTTGTAAATCGTTCCCTTTCCACGTGATACGACTTCCACTTGATAGGCGGGAGGTTGACCGGCCTGTTCCAAAAAGAACGTCGTTTCTGAAAAAGTTCTTATAAAATCAATATATTCCAAAGAAGAAGAGGCATGGTTGGTGACAATGACGACACGTCGTGGGAAGCCCTCTCCATTCAACGTGGTTTGTAGCGTGGGAACTTGGTAGTGAGGCATGGGCAATCCAAAGGGGGGGGAGCAATATGGCACGATCGTCGGGATATCTGTCATTGTGACACGGCTTTGACAGTTACACCATCTAGGATTGAAAAACGCAGTTACTGAGAGGGCGAGAAATGCCGACACAGCTGGAGAAAGCTCAGACAATGAAGGCCCTTCACGAAGGTTCTGAGACCTTCCTGATACCAGGGCCGTGGGATGTTGCCTCGGCGCGCGTATTCGAGGCACTCGGATTTCAGGCGCTGGCCACGACGAGCGGTGGGCTGGCGTACGCCCTGGGCAAGCTTGATGGGGAAGTCACTCTCGATGAGAAGCTGGCCCATTGCCGCGCTCTTTCAGCGGCTACCCAGATCCCGATCACGGCCGATTTGGAGAATGGCTACTCTCACCACCCGGACGGTGTTGCGGAAACGATTCGCCGGATTGCAGAAACGGGCGTTGTTGGTGGGTCTATAGAGGACTGGAGTGGTGAGGGCATCTACGACTTCAACCATGCTGTCGAACGGATCGAGGCAGCGGTCGAGGCTGCGAGGACGCTCGATATTCCGTTTGCCGTCATTGGCCGCTGTGAGAATTTGCTTCGCGGGAAGAATGACATGGACGATACCATTCGCCGCTTGAAAGCCTATGAAGCTGCAGGCGCTGATGTCTTGTTTGCTCCCGGTTTGCGCACGGCGGAGGAAGTCAAAGCGGTGGTGGATGAGATCAAGACTCCGCTGAGCGTTGTGGCAATGTCGCCCGATCTCTCGGTTGCCAAGCTGGCCGAGGCCGGTGCAAGAAGGGTAAGTATCGGAGCCGCCATGGCGATGGCTGCCTACGCCGCCCTGATCGAGGGGGCGCGCGAGATGAAGGAAGAGGGCACTTTCGATTGGATGAAAAATCTCTCATCGGAAAACGCTATAGAGCCGTTGCTCACGTCTCGGCGTTAATTCGAAGCAATCACAAAGCGCATGCATCTAACGTTGTTTTATCTGAAGTTATAATAACTTGGAGTTATGCAGTCGTAGGCCTTCTAATGCGGCTTGAAGATGATGAATGACTATTAAGGGTCAAGCCTGAAGCGCCAAAATTAACTGCCGGTCTATTTTGTCTCATTATGTCAAGAAGTTTGGGTGATTATCGTTTCACTGGCACGTCCATATCTGAGATAGTTGAAGCACCAGGAGTAAGCCGATGAATGACGTTCAAAAGAAAATCCGTGATGAAATTTTCAGGCTCGAACGCGCTGCCAATGAACACTGGCAAAAAGGCGATCTCGATTTTTTAGATAATGAAATCATTATTCCTGAAACTGTTCAGCTTACTCCCGGAATGGCGTTAATGGACGGCACTGGCTACTCCAACTGGATGCGGGAAATTTCTGCGGTTGAAGGTCTCAACTTCAGCTTCGAGCCTACGAACATTGAAGTCAGTGAGTCTGGCGAAATGGCTTACGTCATCGGTGAAACCAAGTTGGAGCAAGCCGGGGAGCACGCCCGTATCGGGAAATTCGTTTCCATTTGGCGAGATATCGATGGAAACGGAAAGTGGCGCTGTGTTGTTGAGGCCAATAATTTCAACGACGCATAGCCTGGCAGAGATATTTACAGGGTTGAGCGACCGCCGAGAAAAAATGGAGAAGGTTGAGATGACAGACCAAATTGATACTGCAGACCACATCCTGGAATTGGAACGCATGACCTCGAGGCTGTTGGCGACGGGGGATGTGGACAAGATGATGGAATACATGGCTGAAGACGTGAAGCTCCTTAACCCGGGAATGGAACTTCTTGTCGGTAATCACCACGAAAAAGAAGGCCTGGAGGCGGCCCGGGACACCGAAGGCTTGGACATGTCATTCCAACCTACGGGTGCCGAGATCAGCTCATCCGGTGACATGGCCTTCGCCTACGGTGAAATTTCCATGAAACTTCCTGACGGAAGCCAGCAGACAGAAAAATATGTCACTATCTGGAGGAAGAAGCACGGAAAGTGGCAGGTCGTTCTGCAAGCACGCAATGCAAATGAGTAAGCCAAAACGCAGTCGTTTAACTTACCCCAAAGGATCCCATATGACCAGGCCCGTCCGTGTGGATATTGTTTCTGACGTCGTCTGCCCCTTCTGTGTTATTGGATATCATCAGTTGGCATGTGCGTCGACCCAAGCTGGCATTCCCATCGAGGTTTATTGGCATCCATTCGAGCTGAACCCTCAAATGGAGTCTGGTGGGGAAAACCTGATCCAGCATATGGTAGAAAATTACGGGGTCTCTGCCGAAGAGACGCGTCACTTGCGAAAGAACTTGACGGAAATGGGGAATGACCTCGGCTTCTCCTTCAATTTTACTGACGAATTGCGTTTGATGAACACATTTCAGGCGCATCAAATGATCGAGTGGGCCTCAGAACAAGGTTTTGGCCTCGAAATGACGTTGGAAATCTTCAAGTCGTATTTCACGTTCGCTGAAAACCTCGACGAAAGAGAAGTCCTGGTTGCTGCCGCTTCACGGGCAGGTCTCAATCCTGAGTCTGCTTCGCACGTACTGCAGTCAGGAAGCCATGCCGAGATAGTCAAAGAGCATGAAGCGTTTGGAAAATCTCTTGGTATTTCTGGTGTTCCGACCATGCTTTTCGAGCATGAGCATTTGATCAGCGGTGTCCAGGGAGTGGAAGCGTATGCTCGTACGCTCAACCGCATGATAGAATGCCGAGTAGCTTAACACCTGTTAAGAGCTTTCACGATATAGTAGGCCTATAAAGGGAGGCCGTCATGATCGCCCATGCCCATCTTCACGTCAGTGACTACGAGGCGTCCAAAGCTTTTTACACAAAGGTGCTCGCCACTCTTGGCTACACGAACAACATGGAGTTTGGTCAGGCTGCAGGTTTTTTCGACGGAAAAAATACTGATCTTTGGGTTCTGAAAGAGGACGTCGTTCCGACGCATCTGGCCTTCGAGGCTAAGTCCAAGGAAGAGGTTCGTGCCTTTTATGAAACCGCCTTGGCCGAGGGGGCGACGGACAACGGTGGTCCCGGCTACCGCGAGGACTACTGGGCAGGCTATTATGCGGCTTTCTTCATCGACCCGGACGGTCACAATATTGAGGCGGCTTATTGGGACTATGAGAAAGCTGGTGAAATAGGGCCTGAGTAACCATGACAACGACGGACAATGGAAAGATCTCCTACGATGAGGAGATGAAGATCGACGCCAAGACCTGGAACCCGTTTACCGGCTGTACGAAAGTTTCCTCGGGTTGTAAGCACTGCTACGCAGAAACCATCGCCCAGAAACTACATAAATGGGGCACGTCGGGCTACGAAAACGGCTTCGAGTTCACGATTCATACGGACCGCATAGCAAAAGCAGCTCCCATGAAACGCAAGAAGCCAACTTTCTACTTCATCAACTCCATGAGCGACATCTTTCACGAAGAAGCGGATGATGAGAGCATCGATCAGGTGATGGATGTTGTCAGAAAAGCACACTGGCATGTGTTCTACATTCTGACCAAGCGAAGCCAAAACATGCGAGCGTATTTCGACAGGCGAGAGGCTCCCGAAAATCTGTGGGCGGGAGTGACTGTTGAAGACCGGAAGTATGGCCTCCCGCGCCTTGAAGATCTCAAGAAAACAAGGGTGAGGAACAAGCATATCTGTTGTGAGCCTCTCCTGGGTGACCTTGGTGAGCTGGACTTGTCGGGCATACGGCTTGTGGTAGGCGGCGGAGAAAGTGGACCAGAGGCTCGGCGCGCGATGCCCGAATGGGTAAGTTCTCTCCGAGATCAATGCCTTGCCCAGAACGTCCATCTGTATTGGAAACAATGGGGAACCTATGGACCTGATGGCTCTCGCAGCAGCAAAAGTCGAACGGGGCACTTGATTGAAGGAAAGTCGTATCTTTCCATTCCCGACGAGCTTGCACTATGACGAATTTGGCTGCGGAAATGTTCCCTGAATAGCCCTGTAAGTTCAGAGAAGATATTTCCTGGTGAACGAGCTCTATACCATTACATCCTCGACCTACCTCGCCATTTCTGCGGTAGGGATTGCTTTTCTTGTTTATGGGGCAATGGGGCAGCTGTTCGAGCGTTTCTCGCTCACCAGTGCGATGTTCTTTACGTTGACGGGGGGGTTTGTCGGCCCTCTGGGAGTGGATGCTGTCTCCAGCGATGGGTCGAGAGTGCTCCTGAGAGTTTATGCGGAGCTTACACTGGCCCTGGTGTTGTGCACTCAGGCGGCTCGAATCGATTTCAGGGCATTCAGAAGGGTTTTGACAGTACCTCTGCGCCTGTTGTCAATCGGGCTTCCTGCCTCCATGATGCTTGGCTTCGTCCTCGCCGTTGTTGTGTTTCCGGATATGATTTGGTTGGAAGCGGCAATCCTCTCGGTAATACTCGCTCCGACGGATGCCGACCTCGCGCGCCCCATCACCTCTACCGAAGGTCTCCCGGAAAAAGTGATTCTTGGCGTCGAGATTGAGAGTGGAATGAACGATGGTCTGTGTCTGCCGCTCCTGTTAGCGTTGGCGGCATTGACGCTTACAAGCGAGAGTAGAGAGTCTCTTTCACCATTTTTTATTTTGGAATTTCTGGCGAGTGAGTTCGGTGTCGGTCTCTTGGTCGGGGTTATTCTGTCGATATTTTTTGTTGGCATAGCCCGCGGCACGCATGGCCAGTTTTTTGTGGGGGGCAGTTGGCGAGTATTGCCATTTGCCTCCTTGGCGCTTTCGTCTTTTGGCGTGGCTCAATGGCTCGGCGGCAGTGGTTTGATCGCGTCCTTCGCCGCTGGATGCGTGGTGTCATTTGATGATCAGAAAAGGCGGTTCAAGTTGATTGATGAAACGGAGAGCCTTGCCAACATTGTTTCATCGTTGGCCTGGATTGCGTTTGGGGTGTTGTTGGTGCCTCTGGTCGCCAACAACCTGTCGGGTTCCGTGGTGATTTATGCGTTTGCGAGTGTGTTCCTGGTAAGGACTCTATCAGTTTTGATTTCACTAGGTTTTTCCGGTATGCCGAAAGCTGACCGCCTGTTTATGGCCTGGTTCGGGCCAAAGGGACTGGCGACGGTAGCTTTCATGATGTTGCTCGTTGACCGCGGTGTTATCTCTGAAAGATCACCAATCACTTCTGTCGTCGCTCTGACCGTTGCCTGCAGTATCTTTCTGCATGGCATTAGCGCTAAGCCTTTATCTGGTTTTCTTTTGAGTCATGTGAGTAAACGATGTTGAGTCGTTGTGATAGGCTTTTTAAGCGGCGTTATTTCTGTGATATCAACTTGTCTCAGGAGGAGTGAAGCAATGAATGAGAAAAAGCTTAAAGAAGCTGAGAGTGAGTTTCTCTCCATGTTCCCTGACGGATTCGAAAATCCAGCCCTAGTTCAGGAAGGAAAAAAACACCACACATCGCGTCGGACGAAACAAGCAAGAGAATTCTTTTCCAAAGAAGCCTTTGCCTTTCCTCATGCTGTGGCTGACAACATGGTGAAGGTTATCACTCAATCTTCCTTGGTATCGAGGTTCGAAAAACCGAGGTTGAAGAGGTTGGTTGACGGGATGACATCGGAAGACAGGGAA
Source organism: Halomonas sp. THAF5a (assembly GCF_009363755.1). NCBI lineage: Bacteria > Pseudomonadati > Pseudomonadota > Gammaproteobacteria > Oceanospirillales > Halomonadaceae > Halomonas > Halomonas sp. THAF5a. Next base: position 1,190,103 of record NZ_CP045417.1, read on the forward strand.
AGTTACGCTCTTGCGTTGCGCGACATGCTCCATGGAGACCAGGAGCAGGGTTTCAACACTATGGTGGAACTCCTCAAGCGCGAGAGAATGGCGAAATGGCCGTTGATAACCGTGATTCCCTATTACTACGCGCCCGCTGATGAGGTGTTTGTGAAACCAACGACTGTCAAGGGTATCCTGAATTATTATGAAATTGAGGATATCGAGTACGATCCGCTTCCGACTTACGAATTTTACCGTTCCTTTAGAGAGAGAATAATCAGGATGAAGGGAAAGGTGGATAGTGCTCTCGGGGATAATAATGCTGCCTTTACTTGGTTTCTGTTGATGATGGCAAAGAAGGGGGCTTGATTTTCAATCCATGGATGATTCTGTGGACCCATGGCCCGCTCCACCGGGAGCGGGCCGTCGGCAATAGCGCAAGCAGTGCTAGACGCTATGGCGGCGTCCACCCGGCTTCATGCCTGCGATATGGCATCAAAGCCGCTTCACTCCGGCAGATAGCGGCTTGACCAGCGTTCACCTGCTGCTCCCTTGTCTATCAACATCTCAATTTTCTCCTTCGAGAAGCCGACCCTCGCCAGAATCGCTCGAGTGTGAGTGCCGGGCTTGGGCGCGGGAGCGGGCAAGGTGATCTTGGCACGCTCTGGGCGCACTGCATTCGGGGCAACCAGGTCGACCCATCGGCCCATCGGGTGTTGATCGTGTCGAATGGCTCGATATGTTGCCTGGGTAAGGTCGATACTATCGACGCTTTCGTGCTGGAGACTGGCTTCCCGGTTGATGGCCAGCGAGCTTAGTGGCACAACAGCTGTCGGTCCTTCGTTCAATTGCCCCGACCAGTGGGCGATGGTCTTACCGGCAAGCCGTTCGGCCAACGCAGTAGCTAGCTCCTCGTCGGGTAGCGTGGACAAGTCGGCCAGTTCCGGTGAACGCGCCAATGCGGCACCGCGTTCGAGCGGTGCTGCCAAGAACATCCAGCCATCAGACGCGCGATAGCAATGGTAGTAGGGCCCCCAGCCGCGAACGTCGCGACCTGAAGGCTCATTGAATGGGAGGCGCCCCTCGTAGTCGTACATGAACTGAGCCTGAATCATGGCGCCGCAAGCGGCCAGCGCTGATCTTGCCACGCCCCCCTTGCCGGTCACTCTCTTGCGTTCCAGCGCGGCGCCTAGAGCAACGCATGCCGTAAACCCGGTGAGCGCGTCGATGGTACCGAAATGGGCGTGTTCCTCGGGAGTGTCCGGCCCCCCTCCGAAACGAACCATGACACCCGTCGAGGCCTGTGCCAGATCATCGTAGCCGAGGTGATCGGATTTAGGCCCTTTTTGGGGGCCGCCCCAGGCATCGAGCTGAACCAGGATGGCTTCCGGATTCAAGGTTTCCAGTCTACCTCGCGAGAGTCCGAGCTTGTCGCGTTGCTGATCGGTACCGTTCATGGTCACTACGTCGGCGTCGGCGATCAGCCGTTCGAGTACTTCACGGCCCTCGGGAGTTCCCAGATCCAAGAGGGCGCTCTCCTTGCCACGGTGGGCCTGGAGGCCGAAGACGACGGCGTTCCAAGGGTCAACGGAAGGGCTGACCGGCTGAATGGATGTCACGTCCGCGCCAAAGCGCGCCAGTGTCGCACCGATGGTAGGTCCGGCAATGACGTTGCTCAGGTCGAGCACCTTGAGCCCGTCGAGCCAGCCGCCACTGCCCGTGGGGGCGGATGTCGCCCGCACCGGCTCAGCCAAGAGTTGCTCCAGGTCTGGACGTAGCTCATCGATCGTCGGGCCGGGCGGGGTGTTCAACACACCGGCGTCATCCTCGAGCCAGGCCAGCTTGCCCATCTGCCGCATCTCGCCGTGGCGCGGGTCGTTGACGGTCTGAACCAGCTCCGAGGCCAGGGCGTGCGGGTCCGATAACCATTCCTGGCTGCTGCGTTGCGCGGTGGCAGGTGCCTTGGCGTCACCAAATAGGGTTTCCCATTCCCATGAAGGCCGTGTCAGGAAGGCCTCCTGCATTGCTTGAGTGACACGTGCGCGATCTCTATCTCCCACGGGATAATTGCGCAGCGCCCACTCATCAGGCCAGTCCGCCTCATCCTGCCAGGCATCAAAATCCGGCAAGGTGTCAGCCAGTTCGTCGAGCCCCAGTACATGCAGGACTCGGCGCGGATGCGTGACGATGGAGCAGGCAACGACATAGAACCCGCGCCCATCCGCACACCGGTAGGTGCGATAGAAAGGGTCGAGGAACGTGTCGAGCTCCTCATAGCTCAGGTTCAGTGGCAAGCCAGCAGCCCGGCGACGATTCAACTCCGTCTCCCTAGGGCATTGGTAACGTGTTGGATAGTCCTCGATTTGCTCGCTGTTATAGGCCAGCCCCTCGAACAGCGCCGATGCCAAGGGCACCTCGATGTGTTCTCCTCCGTTGCGGTCCCTTGCTCCCAGTGCAAATAGGACGGATAGGGCACCGAAGGCGGCGCCATACGCTGACGCGAGGCCCAGGGGGGTGAACGACGGATTGATACCCATGAGCTGACGGTTCAGTCCCATGTCGGTGAACTGTCCGGTGCGCGCCGCAATGACGGCTTCCCAAGCGGCAACGCGTGCCAGCTCGGTATCGGTCGACGCGAAGCCGGGCAACGACAGCGAGATCAGGCTTGGATTGACGGCTCTCAAGGCCTCTGGACCAAGGCCAAGGCGATCCATGACGCCGGGGCGGAAGTTCTCGATCACGACGTCCGAGCGGGCGGCCAGATCGAGAGCGGTTTGCTTACCGGCATCGGTCTTGAGGTCCAGTACCAGAGAACGCTTGCCCCGCGACAGCATGTCGAAGGCGGGGTCTCGCCACCGGGGGCCGTCCGGCGGGTCGATACGGATGACCTCTGCCCCCAGGTCGGCCAGCATCATGCCAACCAGCGGTCCTGCCAGATAATGGCCGAAGTCGAGTACGCGTAGGTGCTCAAGGGGTCGGGCTGTCATCGTGATTCGCTCCTGTTGAAATGCGTTCGACGGAGCTTACCGTCCTCATTGGCCGGCTATATGACATATAATGACAAATATGAAACCTATTCTGCCGTCACCTCCACCTCCCTTGCGCCTCAATATCCTGCTGTTCGACTCCTTTTCGAACATGCTGCTGGCATGTCTTCTTGAGCCGTTACGTGTGGTTCGCGACGATAACAATGTCGATATCGAATGGACGATCCTGACGCATGGTGATGAGCCACTGAAGTCATCCAGCGGCCTATCCATCGCACCAGATATGCCCTTGTCGCAGTCGCTGCCTTGCCATCTGCTCCTGATGATCGGCGGGGATCGCTTCCGTATTGACGCTGTGGATCCGTCGTTACGCCAGAGTCTGAGGCTGGCCCACCGTGCCGAAACGGTGATTGCGGCTGACACCGCGCCTTGGTTGCTGGCAACGTTGGGGTATTTGAGCGGTCGCGAGGCAACGCTCCATTGGCAGCTGCTGGCTGATTTCTCCGACACCTTTCCTGACGTGGCGGCAAGAGAAGAGCGTTACGTGCGTGACGGTCGCTGGGTGACCTGTGGAAGTGCTGCGAGTGCGCTCGATCTTATCCTGGAGGAGATCGATACACGGTTCGGTGCTTCTGCACGGTTCGATGCCGCAGGCATGTTTCTCAATGACTCGTCGCGGAGTCGGATGACCGAGTCTCTGGGCGACGGCATATTGCATTCACATCCCGGTATTCGGCGGGTTGTGAACCTTATGACTGCCCATATCGAGACACCGTTGACGCTGGCACAGTTGTCCGAGTCATGCCAGATGACACCCCGCACCTTGGCGCGTTTGTTCGAGACGGAGATGGGCATGCCACCCGGCCGCTACTATCAATACCTGCGGCTCGCGAAAGCTCGCGATCTGGCCACTCAGACTCGTCTCACACTGGATCAGATTGCATTGCGCTGCGGTTTCTCGTGCGGATCGGCGTTGTCTCGGGCCTTCACCCGAGCACATGGCTTTGGCCTGCGTGAACGCCGTCGACAGGTGCACCAGAGTGAGTAAAGTCTTGACGGACCTTTCCGCCGGCTTCGGTCCAGCCACAATGCTCAGCACGCGAGAACAGCGGCCTGAGGCGAGCTGGTTCGAGAAATGACAGGCACGTCGCTGGCCGAGCCATTTGCCTGGCACCAGATGCGTCATCGTCCGTTGCTGCGCTTCGGGCGTCACCACTTCCCCGAGGCGATCTCCTCGACGGCGGTATGTCGCGGGCCCTTACGGCCAGCCGTTGCGTCAGGCGGGCGTTTGCGGCTTCCAGGTCAAGGTGAGGCTCGCTTTGGAACACCTCCATACCGCCGTATTTGGCCGTCCAGCGATAGACGGGTTGCTCGGCCACGCCATGTAGCCGGGCCAGCTCGGCCGCCTACACCACGCGCTCGTGGGCGTTGAGGATGGTGATGGCCTGCACTCCGGTGTGTCGATTTCGCTTCATCGCGCGACTTCCTGCTATGCGGGTGAACGTAGCGGAAATCTCACGTTGCCGATGTACCGGTTTCTGGGGGAAAGGTCGCCAGTCGATGCGCTCTCGTGTCGGGCCACAGACCGGGCAGCGCAGGCGTCGTACCGAGACATCGAGCTCCATCCCGAAGATCATCAATGGTGCTTCACGGACGCGGCGGCGATGCATGTCTTGCACCAGGAAACAGGTGTGGTCGCAGCCACTGCAGACCGGAGGGACCCAGTCATCCGACTCCAGTCTGAGAATCCGGAAACTCGTGGCGGCTGACGGTGACGCCTTCCCAGAAGAGGCAGAGCGGGGTAGCATCCATGGTAACGGCGGTGTCCGTAAGCTGATATTCGCCAAAACGTCAGCCTACGGACACCGCCGTTTCTCTATCCTGCCCGCGTCGCAAGCCCTGCCTGGTTCACGCTGATCTGCGAAGAACCTTTTTTATTCACTCCCAGCTCAGCGCGTTGCCTCCTGATATTCAGTGACGCTCGCATCGATGTGGGGTGAGGATCAGTCCCAGCTCAGCGCGCAGTCGAGTCAGCCCAGAGGTTCACGCCGCCGTCCACCGCATAGCGGTTGATCTCGGCGAGTTCCTCGTCGGTGAAGTCAGGCCGGTCCAGGGCCCCCACGCAGTCGATGACCTGCTGCGGCCGGCTGGCGCCGATCAGCGCCGAGGTCACCCGGCCGCGGCGCAGCACCCAGGCGATGGCCATTTGGGCCAGCGTCTGGCCGCGACGCTCGGCGATGGCATTCAGCGCCCGCACGCGCTCGAGGTTCTCCGCCGATAGGTGGGCGTCCTGGAGGGTGTCGCCCCGGGCGGCGCGGCTATCCTCGGGGATCCCCTTCAGGTACTTGTCGGTCAGCAGCCCCTGGGCCAGCGGCGAGAAGACGATCGAGCCGGTGCCCAGCTCGTCGAGGGTGTCGAGCAGACCGTCGTCCTCGATCCAGCGGTTGACCATCGAGTAGCTCGGCTGGTGGATCAGGCAGGGCGTGCCCAGCGAGCGCAGGATCTCCACCGCCTCCTGGGTGCGCTGGGCATTATAGGAGGAGATGCCGGCGTACAGGGCCTTGCCCTGGCGCACCGCTTGGTCGAGCGCGCCCATGGTTTCCTCGAGGGGCGTCTCCGGGTCGAAGCGATGGGAGTAGAAGATGTCGACGTAGTCGACGCCCAGCCGCCTCAGGCTCTGGTCCAGGCTCGACAGCAGGTACTTGCGGCTGCCCCATTCCCCGTAGGGCCCGGGCCACATCTCGTAACCCGCCTTGGTAGAGATCACCAGCTCGTCGCGGTGGCCAGCGAAGTCGCTCTTCAGGAGGCGGCCGAACCGCTCCTCGGCGCTGCCCGGGGGCGGCCCGTAGTTGTTGGCAAGGTCGAAGTGGGTGATGCCGTGATCGAAGGCGGTGCGGCAGATCGCTCGGGCATTATCGGCGTCGGCGCTCTCGCCGAAGTTGTGCCAGAGCCCCATAGACAGGGCCGGCAGTTTCAGGCCGCTGCGCCCGCAGCGGTGGTAGCGCATGCGCTCGTAGCGGTGTTCCGAGGGCGTATAGCTCATGTGGTCCGTCCTTTGTCGGTGGCGGTTCTAGGGGGGGGCATCGCCGGATGACCGTCAGTGCCGCCATTATGCCCACCGGCCGGAACGTGGAAAATCGCTGGCGGCGAAATCATTGTTTTCCCTAGCGAACAGTGCCAGCATGGTCGGAAGTTGCAGAGATTATACTGGCGAACAATCGATGAGGCAGGACCACAAGCGGCTTGAAGGCCTGATGCTGTTCAGCGAGGTGGCGACGCACCTCAGCTTTACCCTGGCCGCGGAGCGCCTGGGCATCTCCCGTGGCTACCTGTCGGAGCGCGTCAAGCGGCTCGAGCGCGAGCTCGGGGTGCCGCTGCTGGTGCGCACCACCCGCAACGTGCGGCTCACCGAGGAGGGCGAGCGCACCCGTCGGCGCATGGACGACATCCGTCGCACCCTGCTCGACTTGGAGCGCCACCTCGACCCCGAGCCGGAACGCCTCGCCGGGCCGATCCGCCTCACCGCCCCCAAGCTCTTCACCGAGCGCTACCTGCTGGATATCTGTCACGCCTTCGAGAGCCGCCATCCGGCGGTGCGCTTCGTCATCGACTGCAGCTACACCAGCCACGACCTGACGCTGGCCAACTTCGACCTGGCCTTCCGCGCCACCCGCACCCCGCCCGAGAACATGGTGGCCCGGCCCCTGCTGCACTATCGCCACTGCTACTGCGCCTCGCCCGATTACCTCGAGGCCCACGGCCGCCCCGAAACTCCGGCGGACTTGGCCCGGCACCGCTGCCTGCCCTGGCTCGGCCTAGACCGCTGGGACTTTGCCTCCGGCGACATCGAGGTCCAGGGGCCCCTGACCCTCAACGACCACGAGCTGCTCAAGCGCGAATGCCTCAAGGGGCGCGGCATCGTCTGCGTCGCCGAGTACCTGGTCGACCGGGAGCTGCGGGACGGCCTACTGGAGCGGGTGCTGGTGGAGGAGACTGTTGGCGAGCAGACGATCCACGTGATTCATCCGCCGGCGGTGCAGCAGTCCGAGCGGTTGAGGGCCTTCCTACAGTTTGCGTGGAGCAGTTTTATCTGAATGCTGAGTCGGCCGCCGGTAGCTGTCGGGTCCTGGGTGATGGCTTGTCACCCGTCGAGTACGAACGGCGTTATACCCAGAGCCTGATGGGTGCCTAGAAGACCCGGGGCGATTCAGGTCTTCATGGTTAGGTGCCCACTTAGGAATAGATGGGCACCTAACGTCACAGAGCCCGAGCCTTGATGGTAGATGGGTTCTCCGGCCCGTTACGTTCTTCGGAGGCGATCAGCGTCATGCCTTGCGTCACCTATGGCCTTGCGGCATGGGCAATACTAGAAACGCCGACGTGTCGGACAGAACCTGGGGAAGTGCGGGGGGCTGTCCATATCGAGAGCAAGGACTATCAGCACCAGTTTGGTGCGTCAGGCCTGGATGCGGGGGCTATTTGGTGCGCTTTCAAGCGGGTGAGCAAGGAGGAGAAGCAACAAGGCCCGCGATTGTTCTTGGTTAAGGCCTTGATAATAGTGTTTTTTCTTTTTTTTGGTTCGACTTTCGCATAAGGCAAGATGAATGGCCGCATGGCTGCGGCCTTCAAACGTGAGCTGGCGTGCTCCAACTGGTCCCCTTCGGGGGACCTTTTTTATGTCTGTGTTGTGAGGGTCATGGTGATCGTTCAGAACGCTGCCGGCAACGAGACGTTAGTGGTAGACACACCTCGTCGCCGATCTCCGCCTCCTGATGGGGAAGCACTCGCCCGAGACTTTTCGCCATGAGCCGGGTGGTATCCTGGCCGATGCTGAAGGACGAGCAGAGATTCAGCCCTGAGGATCAGGCGGGGAGAATATAGGCGCCCTGGGCGATCGCGCAGGGCGCGCTTTCATTGTCATCCATCCAGATCGACACGCTGCCGATCAGTGTCCTGCCGCCGCCCTTGTTGAGATCGGCCCGGGCCCGAATCCGTTGCCCAACCGCCGGCGTCAGGTAGCGAATCGCCAGGTCCGAGGTCAACGCCATGGGCTGCGGTGTGTCGCGCCCCGCAGAGGCCAGGAACCAGAGGGCGGCGTCCGCGGCGGCGAACAGGGCAGGACCGCACACATAGCCACCGGGACGCACATCGTCATGGCGGACCTCGACGGTGGCGATGGCGTGGCTCTCGTCGAGTCGCTCACAGGTGACCTTACAGCTTGGCCAGTGCTCGGCCAGCATGGCGTTGATATCGTTGGCGCTGATCATGGGAAATGTCCTTATTCGATGGGGGAGGCCCGAGTCTGATCGAGTGGCTCACTCGGTGCGAGCGCGCTATCACCCAGCAAGCCTGGCTGTGCCTGGGGGCTTTTCGCGTGTCGGGGATTGAGGAGCTCCCTGCTCGAGGAGCCACTCTCGGCAGCATGCCTCTCTGCTCAATGAGCTTGATCGGTCTGCTCGGCGGCCACCTGCTTCAGCACTTCCTGGTAATTGTCCACGCCCTGGGCGCCAGTGACCAGATAGCGATGGTTGAACACCATGGCCGGCACGCCGCTGATGCCCTGGCGGCGCCAGTAGGCCTGACGCTCTCGCACGCTGTCCGCCCTGTCCCCGGCTTCCAGCATGGCCGTGACCGTCGCTTTGTCGTGACCGAGGCCAGTGGCAATGTCCGCCAGGACCTCAATGCGATGCAGGTCCCTGCGCTCGGTGAAGAAGGCGCTGAAGAGGGCCAGCTTCATGCGATGCCCCGCATCGTGGCCTTGCTGTTCGGCCCAGTCGATCAGCTGGTGGGCGCGAAAGGTGTTCACCATGCGCATATCGTCGGTGTAGTGGAAGGTGAAGCCCAGCTCGGCCCCCATGGCGGTGAGCTTTTCCCGGGCCTGGCGCCGATGATGACCCGATCCGAGCTTAGATAGCCTGTCAGGTGGTCCAAGGAATGGGGTCCACTTCACAGAACGGACCTGGAAATGAGTCACTCTCGTCAGTCCTCATGACGACATCAGTTGGGCACGAAACACTGCGATATTGGTCACCAGACCAGGTAGCAGGTATTGGAACAGCCGAGTGACCTCGAGCACTTCCTCATGGCTGGCATCCTGGACTGCCGCTGCCGTGAGCTGCTGGGGTAGCAGCTGATTGGGGTTGGGAAGCTCGGCGACCAAGTCGAGGGCGGTCACGTGAATGTCCTGGGTGATCGCCCGATACGACTCGCTATCGATACGAGGGGCGAGGTCGTGCCAGGCGCGAGTGAAGTAGCCGGGCCATCGCGCCAGGGCGCGATAGTCCGTGTTGACGAAGGGCAGTCCGAGCGTCGTCCGGATCTGCCGGTACAACGCCTTATGCTCACTGTTGCCGTGATGGGGTTCCATCAGGATGAGGCTTCCCGCCTTCGCCGGGGGCGCTGTCGAGGCGGGCGTCACCTCGGTCGCCGTGGAGAGTGGCAGGCCTTCCATCAAGGTTCGCGCTTGGCTGGCGATCAGCAGGTAGGGCATGTTGCCGTGGGAGAACACCTCGATGAGCCGGCGAATCTCCTCAAGCTCTCGATGCGAGTATCCTTCCTCGAGGAGGTCGGCGACGAGGGACCCGGGGGCCAGGTGGCTGGCATGGTGCTCTACCCGGGCGCGGAGTCGCTGACAGGCCTCGATGAATTGCCGCGACTCATAGAGAGGGCGCAGGCCCTGCCAGAGCGCGGCATAGAAGCGTGGATAGTGAGCCAACGCCATGGTGACGACGCCCATCCAGGGCACCTGGAGTATGCGCTTGGTGTCTTCATAGGTGGCCCGCAATGGCCCATCCGCCTCTCTCTCTGCCACAGGGTGGATGGTGGGAAGCGGGTCGGGAAGTCGTCGCGGCAGCATCGCGGCCGCGCGGGTGGATCCCCTGGTCGTCATGTCGTTGGATGGCGTCTTCATGCGGCACCTCGGTGACCAATCGTTAGCGCGTCGAGTAACTGCGCGTGGCTTTCTGCCACGATATCGGGCGCGGTGGGCAGTGGCGGGGGCGTGTCCGGGCCCCACTCCTCTGGGCGATGAAGATACGCCGTCTTGAAGCCGACGGCCCGTGCCGCGTCCAGATCGTATTCGTGGCAGGCCACCATGCAGCACTGCTCGGGTTGCAGCTGCAGGTACTCGGCGACCGTCAGATAGGCCTGGGGCAGGAGCTTGTACTTGCCGAGGCCCTCACAGGAGAACACCGCATCCCAATTGAGGCGATTGTGCTTCGCCGTATCCAGGATCATGCGATAGCTGAGGATGGAAAACGAGGCGACCATGAAGTTGCCACGCAGTGCCTCCAGCATCTCGTCGAAGCCCGTCCAGCATTCGAACGCATGCGGGGCATCGTAGGCGATGTGGTGTCGATCCGCGTCGCTGAAGCACCCAAGACCGGCCTCGTCGAGCAAGGCATCCAGCACCTCGCGGTGCACCCCATCCATGTTCTGGCTCGGCGGATGCTGCTCTCCGGCATTCAGCATCCTCTGCATGGAGCGGCGGCGTAGCTCGTTGGTCAGGGACGACCAGTCGCGCTCGACGCCGTGGCGCATCCCCACTCGATGAAACGCCCCTTTGAAGCCTCGGTGCCAATCGAGGACCGTGCCTCCCGTATCGAAGGTAAGGGCTTGGACGTCCGCTAGGCTCATGACGTCTCCTTGCGTGTCGTGGTGGAAGGGAGATCTTCAAGATCTGGCTGAAGGGCCTGAGCGCTGTCAGGCCCTGGACGGCTCAGGCTTGGCTGGCCTCCCTCTCGTGGACGGAGCCTGCCGGCGAGTCGCTGTACTGGCTGAGAATGACGTCGTCCAACACCAGCCCGTCGTCCCGGGACAGCCTGACCAGCTGCTTCTTCAGCCAGCCGCGGCTCGCCTCTGGGTAGTCGGAGCGGGTATGAGTGCCGCGGGTCTCCGTGCGCCTCAGCATACTTTGCCGCATGGCCTCGGACAGCATGAGCACCCGCTTCACGCGCAGGATGGCCGCGTATTCATCGAGGCTCTGCCAGCCAAAGCCATCGACCTCGCGCTGCAGCGCCGCGATGTCGTCGCGCGCTGCCTGCAGCAGCGCTGCCGACCGGAAGGGTCCCAGGGCGTGCTGGTTGATGCGGCGAATGCGATCAAGCGCCTCGTCCACCCTCGCCGGCGTACCGGCGCTTGTCGTGACCGGTTCATCCTCCCGCGCGAGGCTGGCGAGCGTTCTGGGACGAAGGTGGTGAGCGGCGTGGCGTCCGCTGATGCGTCCGTAGGTGATGGCCTCCACCAGGGCGGTGCCGCCATGGCGGTTGGCACCGTGGATCCCGCCGGCCACCTCGCCGCAGGCGTAGATACCGGGCAGTCGCGTCTGGCCGTTGATATCCACCTGAATGCCGCCGATGGTGTAGTGCGAGGAGGGCGCGACCCCGATGGCACGCTGACGGAAGTCGGGGATGTATTTCGAGAGGAAGGTGGCGGTGAGCGAGTCGGGGGCCCATTCCTCTTCGCGAGTGTGGCGAAAGTCGACGTAGACCTTCTGCCCTCTGACGATTTCGGACTGCATGATGAAGCTCAACTGGTCCCAGTTGTGCAGGGCGCCGAGGGTGGTGGAACCGCCGATGTGCTTCTCGATCAGGTCTTCGCCATCCGAGTTGATAAGCACCGCGGTTTCCGGGTAGTCCGGGTACATGAAAATGGCCGGCACCCCCTCCTCGCACACGGCCAGCGGATAGAACTGGATGAACTCCATGTCGACCAGGCTGGCGCCCGCCTCCAGCGCCATGGCCTGGCCGTCACCGAGCAGGTTCCGAGGCGTATCGGTGAAGTCGTAGACCCCCTGCATGCCGCCAGTGGCGATGATGACTGCGCGGGCGGCAATCTTGACCGCCTTGCCATCGATGATGGCCCAGGCGCTGGGGCCTTCTGCCGACAGACTCAGGGCGCTGCCTCGCAAGCGCTGGACATCCGTCTTCCTGATGGCCTTGCGGAGCTGCGAGAAGAGCGCGGTGCCGTGGGTGGAGGAAAATTCCATCATCAGCCCGGTCATATCGTTGGCACCGTCCGCGCCGTAATCCTCATTCAGCATGTCCTTGCCACGGCGCCCGGTGGACCGTTTCACGCGATAGCCCCGCGGGGCCTTGTCTACGGGGATCTCGTAGCTCTCGATGGTCTCGGCCATTTCCAGCGGCCCTTCACGCACGAGTCGCTCCAGCAGGGGCATGTCACACAGGCCCTTGCCGGTGGTATGGGCCATGGCCTCGAGGATGTCATCCTGAGAAATGTCCTCATGGGCCGCGTAGGTCACGAATCCGGTCGAGATCGCCGTCGAGGAGGCCTGGCCGCTGTACAGCAGGGTGACCTGCGCACCCTGTTCATGGGCGGCGAGAGCGGCGGTAAGGCCTGCCGCGCCTTCTCCGATGACCAGCACGTCGGTTTCGATAACGTCTTGCATGGCGTAGTCCTCGCTGAGGGGGTTGTCGATGTTGTTGCCTCGATTAGACATAGCAAGTGGCATGCCAATACTGATATTCGATTAAAAACAATAAGTTGATGGTGAGAGTGGCGGTGCTCCACACCCTGCCGGGTAGGAAATGACCTCGCGATGGGGTCATTTATGGACCGGTAAGCCGTGGCCAGGGTGATCAACAAAAAACCGCATGGCCAGGCCATGCGGTTCGAAGGACTTGCGCCGATCAGGCGTCATGTATTGTCGAGGGAGGACTCCTTCAGCGGCATCGCCATATCGCCGCATTTCTCTGCACTCGGTTTGCGACGGCGTTCCAGCAGCAGGTAGAGCACCACTCCGGCAATCAGGCCATAGGCGGCGCCATGTACCGCGAGCACGATGCCCATCGTGCCGGCAACGCCCATGGCGGTCGAGCTCTTGATCTGCTCGACCCCCACCGAGATGCACAGGTAGCCGGTGATCAGCAGCGTCAGGGAAAGTGCAATCGGCAGCACCGGCTTGACGATGGTGACCAGTGGGAGCACGAACAGCGCAAGCAGCGCCACGATCCAGAAAACGCCGGCGCCGGAGTAGATGGTGTCCATGGCGGAGCGTCCATAGCGGTAGCGTTCGGCGATGGTAGCCATACCTCCGGTAAACAGGGGGCCCGCCAGGCCCGGGTAAGGAGCGAACAGCGAGTGCATCAGATTCCGAATGGCGGTGACTAGGTGGACACGGTCGACGTTGTCCTCGATGACTTCATCCTGACGCAGGTGATCGGCGCGCTTGAGCAGCGTCCGGCCGACGATGATATCGCCGAAGGCGATGATGTAGGCGATGACGGCCGTGGGAATGGCCATCCACAGCATTTCCAGACTAGGCCAGCCGACGGTGAACGGCAGATAGCCCCAGATCTCGGAAAAGTCGGGCAAGGCGAGGCCAAGTTCGATGTCGGGCAAGGGATACTCGCCGGCGCTCCAGCCGATGCCCATCGCCACGAGGGCTCCGGGTACCATGCCATAGCTGGCGATGGTCTTGGCCCAGCGATGTTCCTCCACCCAGTCGCGGAAGGACAGTGAGAACAGCACATAGGCGGTCACGATGCTGCCCAGTATCAGCGACAGTGGCGTCTCGGCGAGGCGGCCGCCGGCGCTGATCTCGCCGCTGATGGCGGCAATGCCGGCCCCCAGGAGGATACCGCCCTTGATGGAGTCGGGAATCACCTCCACCAGCTTGCTGCCCAGACGCGTGATGCCCAGGATGAAGAAGATCAGTGTCACGATGAGCTGGAGTCCGACCAGGGCGCGTATGGCCTCGGGGCCGGGTTCAAAGTTCTGCAGGTAGAGAATGACGACGGGCACCGCCGGCGTGATCCACCCCGGTACGTAGGGGACGCCGAGGAGGTTCGGCAGCAGAAAGCCGATGCCACAGACTGTGACGTAGGCAAGCGCCACCTCGTAGGGCAAGCCCAGGTACGTCTCGAGCAGGGGAATGGCGGCCATGGCCACCACGAACATGATCAGGGCCTGGATCGTTTCGGGCCATTCCCAGCGATAGTGGATGAAGGGCAGGCGAATCTTGAAGGGGCCCGCTGGCCAGTAGGGGTGCTCCTCACCGTGTGTGCGTTGGTAGATAGGCATCGTTGTCACCTTGTCTTGTCGTTATTTTCCCATGGGGAGAGGGTTCACGGTCGGAGGAACGCTTCTCGACTGCTGGCGTGCGCCCCTTTCGCCGTCCGTCCAATGGAAGAGCAAGAACGATGCCAACTTATAAAAAATATAAAAATCAAGATATTACATTTTTCCTTGGCACTGGGGTGTGTTGGCTGGGGCCAGTTTCGACCTTCATAGGGGTCTATTTTGACCCCGCCTCCGGGGTATGCTGAGGCCAGGTTCTCTCACCAGCCGCGGGGAGCGACAGAGGCATGAACAGCATGGCAGTCAGCGAAACGACCATTCTTGACCGGTTACCACATGGGTACATGCAGATCGAGGGTGGCGCCGTTACATATATGAACCGTGCCCTACGCAGCGTCTTTGGAGACGTTTACTCCGAGGTGTCAATACTGTTGTCCCGTTATCCTGAGCTAGCCTTTCTCGATGAGGCGGAGACGGGGACAAGTCTCAGCCGATGGGTTGATATCGATGGAGTACTGTTCAATGTCGACGTCTACGCGGACGAGGCGTCCAAAGTCATCATCTTTCTGCCTGACCATTACCTGACCGGTATCGACCCCGACCTCCAGGAGTTACGCCAGTCCTACAATGATTTCGTCGAGATCTTTCAGAACTGCTTCGATGGCATCTATGTCGCCGATGGCGAAGGAAAGACGCTGTGGATGAATGATGGCTTCGAACGCTGTTATGGGCTGAGTGCGCGTAACTTCATCGGTCGCAATGCTTCCGAGCTGGAACGTCAGGGATATGTCCGGCCCCTGATTACCTGGAAGGTAATCACCACCCGGCAGCGAACAACGGCCATGCAGACGACGAAGTCCGGCAAGCGTGTGCTGGCGACAGGTATTCCCTTGATGGGCAAGGATGGCAAGGTACGCAAGGTCATCATCAACTCGAGAGACATCACCGAACTGTTCGAACTGAAGGAACGTCTCGACAGCGCCGAAAAGGTTATCGAACGCTATGAGAGCGAATTGACGCGGCTTAGAAAGGAAGAGGGAAAGGAAGGAGATCTGGTCTGGCGTAGCGATCGGATGCAGCAGGTGGTCGACATGGTGATTCGCGTGGCACGTTTCGACACCACTATCCTGATCACGGGTGAGTCTGGTGTGGGCAAGGAGGTGGTGGCGGGCCTGGTGCATCGTAACAGCAGCCGTCGCGATGGTCCCCTACTTGAAATCAATTGTGGGGCCATTCCGGGAGAGCTGCTGGAGTCGGAGCTGTTCGGGTACGAGGAAGGTGCCTTCACCGGATCGAGAAAGACCGGCAAGAAAGGACTGCTGGAACTGGCCGATGGGGGAAGTCTTTTTCTTGATGAGATTGGCGAGATGCCGATGGATCTTCAGGTCAAGATGTTGCGGGTACTCCAGGATCACACTTTCACCCGGGTGGGTGGCACCAAGAGCATTCATGCCGACTTTCGCATTATCGCTGCGACCAACCGAAATCTCGCGGACAGGGTCAAGGAGGGGCTTTTTCGCGAAGACCTGTTCTACCGTTTGAGTGTGGTCCCCGTGGAGGTTCCACCGCTTCGCGACAGGCCAGAGGACATTATCGGGCTGACCTTCCATTTTCTCGAGTATTTCAACGACAAGTACGGACTGAACAGACGGTTCTCGCCCGAGGCGATGGAGAGATTAGTATCTCACGGCTGGCCGGGCAACGTGCGAGAACTGCGTAATCTGGTCGAGCGTGTGATGGTGGTCAGCACGTCCGATCAGATTGCAGCCGACGATATTCCCCTGGCACAGGAAGAACCTGCGACACAGGTGGGAGAGGTGCCTGCTGACCTGGTGGGGTCGCTCAGCGCTGATCGGCTAAAGCAGACCGTCGGGCAGTTCGAGGCGGACATTCTCGACGAAGCAGTGGCGCACTTCGGCAGCATCAGAAAGGTGGCGGCGGCCACTGGGATCAGCGAGTCCACCATCAAGCGCAAGTTGAAACACTCGCGCTCTTGAGTCGGGTCACGTGCCGCCCGGGTCCGAATGACGAGTAGGTGTCGGGCTCGGAGAATCAGGCGGGGAGGATATAGACGCCCTGAGCGATCGCACAGGATTGGCTTTCATAGTCCATCCATCCAGATGGCGAGTCGCTCACAGGTGAACGGACAGCTTGGCCAGTGCTCGGCCAGCATGGCGTTGATATCGTTGGCGCTGATCATGGGAAATGTCCTTATTCGATGGGGGAGGCCCGAGTCTGATCGAGTGGCTCACTCGGTGCGAGCGCGCTATCACCCAGCAAGCCTGGCTGTGCCTGGGGGCTTTTCGCGTGTCCGGGATTGAGGAGCTCCCTGCTCGAGGAGCCACTCTCGGCAGCATGCCTCTCTGCTCAATGAGCTTGATCGGTCTGCTCGGCGGCCACCTGCTTCAGCACTTCCTGGTAATTGTCCACGCCCTGGGCGCCAGTGACCAGGTAGCGATGGTTGAACACCATGGCCGGCACGCCGCTGATGCCCTGGCGGCGCCAGTAGGCCTGACGCTCTCGCACGCTGTCCGCCCTGTCCCCGGCTTCCAGCATGGCCGTGACCGTCGCTTTGTCGTGGCCGAGGCCAGCGGCAATGTCTGCCAGGACCTCGATGCGATGCAGGTCCCGGCGCTCGGTGAAGAAGGCGCTGAAGAGGGCCAGCTTCATGCGATGCCCCGCATCGTGGCCTTGCTGTTCGGCCCAGTCGATCAGCTGGTGGGCGCGAAAGGTGTTCACCATGCGCATATCGTCGGTGTAGTGGAAGGTGAAGCCCAGCTCGGCCCCCATGGCGGTGAGTTTTTCCCGGGCCTGGCGCGAGCCCTCGGGGGTGGTGCCGTACTTGGCCGCGAGGTGCTCACGCAGGTTTTCGCCTTCGGCGGCCATCTGGGGATTGAGTTCGAACGGGTGCCAGCGCACCTCGAGCGGGATGTCGCTCAGGCGTGACGCCTCGGCCAGCTGGTGGTAGCCGATGACGCACCAGGGGCAGACGACGTCCGAGACGATATCCACGTTGATGGTCGGGGATGGGAGTGTCATGAGGATGCTCCGATGGAGTGGTTGATAATCAAGCCGATACAACTGCCTGAAAGGAGTTCCAGGAGGTCATTGTGTGGCATCGCCATCTGGCGGTGGAGTCCAGCCGCGTTCAGACCGAGAGAGGGCATCGTCTTTCCGATCGCTTTGCATGACCTGCGCCAGCATGCCGTGCTGGGCCCGCATCGCATCGATGTATCGACCGGAGACTCCTTCCTCTGCCCAGGCTGCGCGTAGTTCATCCAGGCTCTGGAGGTCGTGTTGACGAAAGCGATTGGTCGCCTTGCGAGCAGCGAACGGGTGTTCTCCCAGGACTGTCAGCGCCTCTCCGCCAAGGTGCAGGGCGCTTTCGAATGTCTCTCGTTCGACATGATGGGCGCCGGCCTTCTCAAGCTCATAAACATGGTGGCGATCGTGGGCTCGGGCCAGGACCGTGACATGGGGCCATCGGTTAGCCACCTGCTCGACCAGGCGAGTCTGTTTGTCGCGGTCGTCCAACGCTGCAATCAGCAGGGACGCCGACGGGAGTCCTGCCGACTCCAACAGATCAGGGCGCGTGGCGTCGCCGTAGTAGACCCGGAAACCAATCCTGGCGAGGTGTTCGATGGTTTCCGGGTCATGGTCGAGAATGGTGACTTCATGACCTCGTGAGGTAAGCAACCGTGCCACGATCTGACCGAAGCGTCCCATGCCGGCCACCACGATGGACTCGCGCTGGTCGATCTTAGGGCTTTCACCAGTGCTGCTTTGTTGGGCACGGGGAGCCAACACTTTCTCGAACAGGATAAACAGCAGCGGCGTCATCAGCATGGTCAGGGCCACGGCCAGGGTCATGATGCGGGTGATCTCGTCGTCAAGAACTCCGCTGCTGGTGGCGAAGGCAAACAATACGAACGCGAATTCCCCGGCCTGGGCCAGCCCCAGGGCAAACAGCCAGCGGTTGGCCCCGCGCAGTCCGAACAGGGAGGCGAGGGCAAACAGGATGCTGCCCTTGAGCAGGAGCAGTCCAAGGGCGATCGACACCACGGCGGTGGCCTCGGACATCAGCAGGCCGACATCGATGGTGGCGCCCACGGTGATGAAGAACAGGCCCAGCAACAGTCCCTTGAAGGGCTCCACATCACTTTCCAACTCATGGCGGTACTCGCTGTCCGAAAGTACGACACCGGCGAGGAAGGTTCCGAGTGCCGGTGATAGGCCCACCAGCGACATGAGCAGGGCGATGCCGATCACCAGCAGCAGGGCCGCCGCGGTGAATATCTCGCGCAGGCCACTCTGGGCGATGAAGCGCAGCAGGGGGCGCATCAGAAGACGCCCTGCCAGAATGATCCCGCCAATCACGGCGAGAATGACGACCACCTGTAGCCAGTCCGGCAGTGTCGAGAAGAGGTGTGCTAACTGCCCGTGGGTGCTGGCTTCGGTATCTCCATGTGCCGCCTGGCTGCCCTCATGGCCCTGACTCGCTCCGGTCACCGCCAGCAGTGGCATCAAGGCGAGCATGGGAATGACGGCAATGTCCTGAGTGAGCAGTACCGAAAAAGCACTTTGACCGCCGTGAGTCGTCATCAGCCCTTTCTCGTGAAGGGTCTGCAGCACGATGGCCGTAGAGGACAGCGCCAGGATCATGCCGAGCGCCAAGGCACCCTGCCAGGCAAGCCCGAAGCACCAGGCCACGCCGCCTATCGCCACCGTGCTGAGCACGACCTGGAGCCCCCCGAGTCCTGCCAACTGGTAGCGCATGGCCCACAACTGGGAGGGTTGAAGTTCCAATCCGACCAGAAACAGCATCATCACCACACCAAATTCGGCGAAGTGCTGCACCTCGGTGGCTTCCTGCCCCACGACCCCCAAGAGCGGACCGATGATCACGCCGGCGATCAAATAGCCGAGTACCGATCCTAGCCCCAGACGGTTGGCCAGTGGCACGGCGATGACGGCCGCCGCCAGATAGACGAATCCCGCTGCCAGTAATTCCATCAGTTTCGTCCGCGCGGTGAGTGAAAAGAAGGAGATGATGCCAAGGACGCGGCCGATGACGTCTCATGGCTCGTGTCGAAAGGCGTGTCGCTGAGGTAGTCATTAAAGAGCGCGTGACGGCTCAGCTGAGCGGCATCCAGAGGGGTGTGATGAAGCAGGTCGAGCAGGGCACGGTAGTCTTGGCAGTGCTCATCGAGACGCCCATCTGCCTCCGCCCTGCCGGCATCGAACAGCACCAGCGGGGGCAGCCACTCAACTTGGCAAAGCTGCCATGTTGCCTTGAAAGGCCGTAGGAGTTCGGGCACCGTGACGCCCTTGTAGCCCTCCTGAGTGTAGGCATGCCGAGCGGCACCACAGCTGATCACATGCATCACCTGCTTGCCCTTGAGCGCTTGTCCCTGAGGGCCATAGGCGAAGCCGTATTCCAGCACCAGGTCTATCCACTCCTTGAGCAGTGCTGGGCAGGAGTACCAATAGAATGGATGCTGAAAGACGATAACATCATGTTCCACGAGACGCCGCTGTTCGGCGTCTATGTCGATGTCCATGCTAGGGTAGGTGGCATAGAGATCGACGCTGGTCACATGTCCGGCGTTGCTTGCCTGACGAAAGAGCGTGGCATTGACCTCTGAGCGATCAGGTCGTGGATGAGCGAGGTAGACGAGTACCTTCATGGGACTCTCTCTTTATCGTTGATCTCCACGCACTTGTGGAGCGCCAAGCGAGTGGCCTCACACTCCCGGTGAGGCCACTCACGACTATCCTGACGGGGTCACGGACCAGCATTCTCGTGAAGCCGTGATGGGCTCTCACTTCCTGACATCGGTGGCGAAACGAGCGGCATTCTCCCTGAGGAACTCGCTTTCGTCGGCGTCACCCCAGAACGCGGGCTGTGCCTTCGGGATGGTCAAGGCCTTCTGGATCTGGGGGCGCGCATCGAGCCGCTCGAACCAGGCCTTCAGGTGGTCGAGACCCTCGATCGACACCTTGGCCCAGACGTAGGCGCGGGCCCAGGGGTAGGTCGCCATGTCGGCGATGGTGTACTGATCCCCCGCCAGCCAATCGCGGCCCTCCAGGCGGGTGTTCAGGACCTCCAGCAGGCGACGGGATTCATCCACGTAGCGCTTGATAGAGAAGGGTTCCTCCTGGCCGTTGGGGGCGGCGATGCGCTGGAAGTACATGGCCTGGCCCATCATTGGGCCGATGCCGCCCATCTGGAACATCAGCCACTGCAGCGTTTCGCTGCGGGCCTTGGCCTCTCTGGGCAGGAAGCGGTCGTACTTCTCGGCCAGGTACCAGAGGATGGCGCCGCTCTCGAACACGGCGAAGTCGTCGTTGCCCCGGTCGACGATGGTGGGAATGCGCCCGTTGGGATTGAGCTTGAGATAGTCGGGCGCCTTCTGCTCCTTCTTGCCGAAGTCGATGAAGGTCAGCTCGTAGGGCACCTCCGCTTCCTCGAGAAAGATGACCGGCTTGTAGCCGTTCATGGTGGCGGCGGTGTACAGGTGAATATCCGGCTGTGACATGGGGAACATCCTCATGGGGGTGACGCGATGAAGGGTGTTGCGCGTCGGGCCCGGTACCCTCTTGCATCGAGCCCGACGCGCATTGCCTGCTGCCTGTGGACGGTCACATCTGACGGTCCCAGAGGCTCTCCTGGTAGCGCTTCACGTCCTCCTCGAATCGTGCGGGATGCACGTTGCGGAAGGCATGCTCGTCCAGCGGGATGAGGCGTACCATCTCATCGATCATGGAGGAGGGGTCGAGCTGCAGATCGTCCCCGGCGAACAGCTGCTGGGTCTCGCGGATCGGCGCCTCGGGGGTGAAGTGTGTCGCTGGGTCGTACCACTGGTCGAGGGTGTCGTACATGCGGTCGTTGAAGCCGGTGCGGAAGGGGCCCGGGTTGATGGTGGCGACCTTCACGCCCAGCGGTGCCAGCTCTTCGTGGAGCAGCTGGGCAATGGCCTCCAGGGCATGCTTGGACGCCACATAGGGCGCGAGGTAGGGGAAGGTGGTGAACCCGGCGATGGACGATACCAGCACGATCTTGCCCTGGCCGCGATCGGCGAAGGCCTTGGCGTAAGGCTGCACGAACTCCAGCGTCGAGAAGACGTTCGTCTCGAAGACCTTGCGCACGCGCGCCACGGGAATCTCGGCGATGGGGCCGGTCTCGCCGATCGCCGCGTTAGCCACCACGACATCCACCTCGGCGCCGTAGCGCGCAAAGACGCTGTCGCGATCCTGGGCATCGGTGATGTCGAGTTTCTCGACCTCCAGGTCAACGCCCTGCTGCTGCGCCTTTTCCCTCAGGGCCGACACCTGGGGCCAGATTTCCACTGTGGCAATCACCCGGTGCCCTTGTTGCGCCAGTGCCAGTGCCGCCCCTTCTGCCAGGCCGCTGCCGGCCCCGGTCATCAGAATGGTTTTCATCGTCTCTCTCCTCGAGATAAGTGGGGTTACGCCAGGTCGTCGCGATCCAGGCGCTCGAAAATGATGGCCTCGACGGGCGTCGCGCCGACGTTGGTCACCTGGTGCGCCCAGGCCTCGTTGTGCATGACGTCGCCTGCCACCACGTCACGCTCCACGACATCGCCGCTTTCCAGTGCGATGCGCAGGCGCCCGGCGGAGAGGAAGTAGACGATCTCCTCCGGATGGCGGTGAGGCGCATCGGCGGCGCCGGGGGCCATGGTCATGTGAACCAGCCGTGTCTCGCCGGTGTTGATGAGCTCGCGATAGAACTCCGGGGAGGCCTGGTCGGCCAGCGGTACCGGGCGCCCAGCGTCGGGCCATTGAGGCGTTGTCATGGGGGATTCTCCTGAGTGTGACGGATGCATCAGCCGAAGACGCGCTCGAGGTGTTCGTCGAAGCGGGTGAGGTCGCTGTCGATATCGGGGTTCTTCATCACGTCGTAGGCACCGAAGGTCGGCAGGGCGCTCATGTCGAAGAAGCGTGCGTTCAGATGCACGGGGGCGACCAGGTCATCCAGCGACTTGCCGGCGAAGAAGGGTTCGTCGGGGTCGTTGAAGGCCTCGGCCGGGGCGTTGAGCGTGACGCTGAGCATGTACTGTGTGCCG
Organism: Halomonas sp. THAF5a; assembly: GCF_009363755.1. Lineage (NCBI taxonomy): Bacteria > Pseudomonadati > Pseudomonadota > Gammaproteobacteria > Oceanospirillales > Halomonadaceae > Halomonas > Halomonas sp. THAF5a. The sequence goes on from NZ_CP045417.1 coordinate 1,212,196, forward strand.
GTGAGAGTGCCGCCCAGCCCGTAGTTCTCCTTCGGCTTCTCGGCGGTGCGCCCGTCGCCCTCGCAGAAACGGCCGTCCATGCCGGCGGTATAGACCTCATCCATGTATTTCTTGAAGGACCAGGGCACCATCATCCAGTTGATCGGGAACTGCATGATCACGACGTCGGCCCACTGGTGGGCGGCGATCGCCTCCTCGACGTCATACCCTTCGGCGATGCGGCTGACGCGCACCTCGTGCCCCTGGTCGTCAAGCCAGGAGCGCGCGCGCTCGACGAGGCTGTCGTTGAGCGTGCCCTTGGCAAACGGGTAGGGCTGGTGTCCGTTGATGATCAAGATCTTACGCATGAAATCCTCCGCCACGATGGGCAACGAGTAGTGGATCAACAAGCTCTGCAGGCGTTAAGATGGAGCGAGTGGTAACCAAAAACAACTAGTATACTTTTGGTAACCTGGCTCTTCGGAGGATCGACCAGGCCCGCCCCGGGATGGCACCTTCCGGGGAGCACTCGGGAATCGATGAGCGGTTTCAGGCCCAGAACCCCGTTGGCGCTGGGCAGACACGACAGGAGGTGTGCGATTGGATGCGTTTGTGACGGAAGATTCGAAAGGCCGGCGTCGGGTCGCGGCGCCCTGCATGGAACCCTGCGCCATCGAGAAGGGCATGCGCGTGCTCGGTGGCAAGTGGACGGGGTCCTTGCTGTGGCATATCAAGGACGGACCGGTGCGGTTCAATGACCTGGCCCGGATGGTGGGCGGTGCCAGCAAGAAGATGATCACCGAGCGACTGCGCTTCCTCGAGGCGAAGGGATTGATCTCCCGCCACGTGCGCGAGACGTCCCCGGTGATCGTGGAATATGCGATCACGCCGCTGGGGGAGACGGCCATCAAGGTGCTCGATGAGCTGCGCGAATGGAGCGAGTCCTTGCCGGCCGATGTCGTGGCGGAGTGACGGCACCATGTACAGGATCTCGGGGCGATCACCGCGACCTCCAGGAGGCCTCATGAAGCGGCCCTGGCGACACGATGAGACATGCCCGTGACCAGGATGATCCAGTCGGTGTCACGCAGCTTCCTGCTGCTGGAGGCGTTACGACACGCAGATAGGCCGCAGACACTGGCGAGCCTCAGTGCCGAGGCGGGCCTGAGCAAGACCACCGTCCACGGGCTGCTGGACACCTTGGTGGCGCTGGGCTACGTGCGTCGCCTGTCCGAGGGATACTGGCTCGGCCTACGACTCGATGAGCTGGCCGAGCCCCTGGCGCAGGAGCGCGAGCAGCTCCGCCAGCACTACCGCGCGCTGCTGGACGAGGCCGCGGCGCTGAGCGACGAGACCGTCTATCTGGCCACCCCCTGCGGCAGCCAGGAGTACCTGTATCTCGAGGCTGTGGAGGGTCGGCAGCCGCGTCGCGTCCAGAGTCCTCGAGGGCGCCGGGAATCGTTGCGTCATTCGGCGATCGGCCATGTCTTCCTGGCCAACGATGACGACCTGCTGCGCCAGGTCAGGCGCGATGCCCCCCTGAGCGATGCGCAGGAGGCCCGGCTTCGGGAGGTCAGCGCCCGCGGCTTCGCACTGGACCTCGAGGACGTCGAGGCGGGCCTTTGCTGCCTGGCGATCCCCTTGCGGCAGCGGGGCGACTGCGTGGCGGCACTGGGCATGGCGGGTCCGGCCTCGCGCTGGTCGCCGTCGCGGCTGAATCGGTTGGCGAAGCAGCTGCTGGCGCGCTGATCCTCTTGTCCGTCTCGCCGTTCGACATTGTCGAATCCTGGTCGGCATCCGCTTCTTCCCCCTGTGTCTGTCTGTTCGTCGCAGGCATGCTCCTCATCGCGTCGTCGCCGACGGCGCTGATCTTGACCAGATTCTTGAGGAGAATGACATGCACCTTGACGATGCCCACCACATCATCGCCGGTATCCGCCAGGCCGCCGCCGATGAGGGATTCGCCGTCTCGCTGGCCATCGTGGACGCCAGCGGCCTCCAGGTCGCCTTCGAACGCATGGATGGCGCGGTCCCCGGCAGTATCGATGTCGCGATCAAGAAGGCGCGCACGGCGTCGCTGTTCCAGACCGACAGTGCCCAGCTGGGCCAGATCGCCGCCCCGGGGGAGGCCGTCTATACCCTGGAGAACACCAACGGGGGCCTGATCAGCTTCGGGGGTGGCGTGGTAGTGCGCGATGCACAACGGCGCGTGGTCGGGGCGGTCGGTGTGGCCGGCGCGACCGTCGAGCTGGACGAGACCCTTGCCCAGCTGGGGCCGCGCCTGATGGCCCGGGAGGCGGCATGATGCGCGGCCAGCATCCTGCCGTCCTCGCATTGGCGGTGGCCGCCTTTGCCATCGGCATGGCGGAGTTCATCGTGGTCGGGGTGCTGCCCGCGATCGCCTCCGATCTCGGCGTCACTCAGGATCGTGCCGGCGCGCTGGTGAGTGGCTACGCCCTGGCCCTGGCGATCGGCACGCCGCTGCTCATGTTGACGCTGTCCCGCTTTGCGCCGCGTCGGGTGCTGACGGGGCTGATGACGCTCTTCGTGATCGGCAACCTGCTGGCGGTCGTCGCCCAGGACTTCACCAGCCTGATGCTCGGCCGAGTGATCACGGCTGTGGCGCATGGTGCCCTGTTCGCCTTGGGGGCCACCGTGGCCAGTCGGCTGGCGCCGGAGGGGCGATCCGGCAGTGCCATCGCTCTGATGTTCTCGGGTCTGACGCTGGCCATGGTCGTGGGCGTGCCTATCGGCAGCCTGCTGGGGAACGGCATGGGGTGGCGGATGCCCTTCATGGCGATTCTAGCCCTGGCAGTCATCGCGCTCATTGCGCTGTGGCGTTGGGTCCCGGCCTCGCTGGCGGCTCAGCCGACGGGGAGCTGGGGGGAGCAGCTGTCGGCCCTCGGGCATCCGGTCATCGTGTTGACCATGACGCTGACGGCGCTGGGCTTCGGGGCGACCTTCCCGCTGTTTACCTACATCAGCGCCTGGCTGACCGAGCAGACGGGCTTCTCCACGGCGGCCGCCAGTGGCCTGCTGGTGGTCTTCGGTGGCGCCACTCTCGTCGGCAACCTGATGGGCGGGCGGCTGGTCGGCGCCATCGGCTGGCGGCGCACGGCCGCCTGGCTGCTGGTCGGACTGGCGGCGATCCTGGCGATCATCCACGCCTGGGGCGAGGCGAGGTGGCTGATGCCGGTTTGGCTGGCGGTGTGGGGCGCCTTGGCCTTCGGGCTGTCGCCGGCCTTTCAGTCCGGCATGCTGGCCACGGCCGAGCAGCATCGGCCGCGGGCGGTGGCCTTCGCCTCGGCGCTCAACATCTCCTCGTTCAACATCGGCATCTCGGCCGGCTCCGCCGTGGGGAGTGCGCTGGTCGCACAGCAGGCGCTGGAGATGACGCCGCTGGCCGGCAGTGGCATGGCGATGCTGGCGCTGGGCGCGCTGTGGCTCCAGGGGCAGGTGAACCGCTCCCGAGTCGCCGAGGCGATGGCGTGATGGAATCGTCGTTCTACAAGGCTACGGCCCCCTTGGCGAAGGGGGCCTGGTAGCGGGCGGGTCGGGCACCAAGGCATGAGACCGGCTGTTCGCTCTTCATCGTGGCGGTAAATCCGCGAATCGCTTTTTCTGTACCCCGAGGGCGATGAGGGCCGGCGGTTGTTGGCAGGAGTTCACCGTTCCATCCGTGCCAGAGTTCCTGGCATAGATTTACGCGAAAGCCTTAGATCAGGCAATTATCGCCATCTCTCTGCTGAGGACCGAGTCGCCATCATGATGATGCGAACGGCACATCCGATCCGGTCTTCATGCTCTCCATTGGTCATCCCCGCCATCACGAACCTCCCTTCCGTTCCGACCTGACCAACCCTGCGGAGCCTCTCGTCCTGGGGGCCGGGGCATAGATGTCGTGTCTGGCGCCGGTCAGAAACGGCGTGGGTCGTGGCGCAAGCCTGATCAAGGTGCAATTATATTCTATTTTTTCGAATAAATATGTCTATTAAAGCCGCTTTTGTTCGATTATCTGAAAGGTCTAGTATGCGCTCATCCACACGACGAGCTTCTCTGATCAACCTCAAGGAGATACACCATGACCATCAAGCCAACCCTTGCCGCCCTTCTTATCGCCGCCATGCCCGTGGCCGCTCAGGCCGGCCAGGCCTCGACGCTTTCCATGCAGTTCAGCGAACCACTCTCCGCCGTCCAGCAGGGCACCGCCCAGAGTGTGTCAGGGAAGGAAACCCTGAGGGGGCTTGCTGGCGCTTTCGAGCACGCCGATCAAAGCGCCGCCATGGCCGAGTCCCGAGCAAGACTGAACGCGAGGTACCGGGCCGGTGACGGCCCTGGCGGGAAGTCAATCAGCGCCGGACTTCAGCTGGCTCGCAACGCGACCAAATAAACACCTCACCCAACCCAAGGAGATACACCATGACCATCAAGCCAACCCTTGCCGCCCTTCTTATCGCCGCCATGCCCATGGCCGCTCAGGCCGGTCAGGCCTCGACGCTTTCCATGCAGTTCAGCGAACCCCTCTCCGCCGTCCAGCAGGGCACCGCCCAGAGTGTGTCTGGGAAGGAAGCCCTGAGGGCGCTTGCCGGCGTTTTCGAGCACGCCGATCAAAGCTCCGCCATGGCCGAGTCCCGAGCAAGACTGAACGCGATGTACCGTGCCGGTGACGGTCATGGCGGGAAGTCGACCAGCGCCGGACTTCAGCTGGCTCGCAACGCGACCAAATAAACACTTCACCAAAGCCAAGGAGATACACCATGGCGATCAAGCCAACCCTTGCCGCTCTTCTTATCGCTGCTCTTGCCATGGCTGCGCAGGCGGGTCTGGCTACTGCGTTCTCCAGGCAGTTAAGCGAACCACTGTCCGCGGTCCAACAAGCGGCCACCTACCATGCGTCTAGGGAGGGAGCAGTGATGGATATGGCCAGCGCTTACGAGCATGCAGACCAAAGCGCCGCCATGGCCGAATCCCGACAAGGCTGACCATTGCGGGAGGCGATGGCTCTCGCCAGCCCGATGAGCGCGAGCTGACCATAGCGCGCTTCCAGTGTGAGACGGTGGCCAAGAAGGCGGTTCGTCTCCAGGTCGACGGCTGACGGCGATATCGTGACCCGATAGCACCCGGGATAATAGCCTCGGCAAGGCGCCGTCTGGTGACGCTCTTTGCCGTTTTTCTTGCCTCTTTCCTTGTTCGTTCACGAGAGCATGCCTGGTCGGGTGTTGACGAGGTGACGCCCGTATTCAAGAGAGACCCCCCAATGATCCTGCGACGTGCCCATGAACGTGGCCATGCCGATCTCGGCTGGCTGCGTTCCCGCCACACCTTCTCTTTCGCCCACTATGTCGATCCCGACCACATGGGGTTCAGGACACTTCGAGTCATCAACGAGGACCGTGTTCAGGGAGGCGCGGGCTTCGGTACCCACCCGCACCGGAACATGGAGATCATCTCCTATGTCCTGTCGGGTGCCATGGCCCACAAGGACAGCATGGGACATGGGACGGTCATGCGTCCCGGTGATGTACAGCGCATGTCGGCGGGGACCGGAGTCCGGCACAGCGAGTTCAATCACTCCACCGACGAAGAGCTTCACTTCCTGCAGATCTGGATAGAGCCGCAGCGACGGGGCGTCGCGCCGAGCTATGAACAGAAGCACTTCCCGGCAGCACAGCGTCAGGGTGAGTGGCGCCTGGTCGTTTCCGCGGAAGGCCGTGACGGTTCCGTCAGCGTCAACCAGGACGTCAACCTCTATGCAGGGCTTTTCGATGCCGGGGAGCAGGCGAAGATACCGGCCGTCCGCCATGCCTGGCTGCACATCGCGCGGGGAGAGGCTAGGGTCAACGGCCAGTCGCTCTCGGCCGGCGATGCGGCTGCCTTCGAGCCGGGCGAGCCCATCGAGGTGGTCGGCATCGAGGCCTCCGAGATTCTCCTGTTCGATCTGGCTTAAGAGAAGGGGAGTGGCGAACCCTCCTTGCTCGGGGGCTGCAATTACCGAGTGAGCCCTCCTTGCGGCTGCCCTCCGGCATTCGATCCACGGCCGCTGTGAACCGCCACCCTGGATCCTGAGTGATGGCTAAGAGGAGTTCACGGGCCTCGATACGCACGGACGTTCGAGGCCACTGACCCGAGCACGCACCTGGAGCACACTATCGGTCTCAGGCATCCGGCGTCGTGGGCCTCACGGAGACCGCGGCTTCGGCCGTGAGCCAGCCATTGAGCGTGGTGAGAAAGTCGACGTCCAGGCTGCCCGCCTGTTGGTGAAGGTTCAGCAGATTGATGACATGATCCAAGCGCGCCTCGGCGTGGGCGGCCACCGCATCGTAGAGGTTCTGCTCGGCATTCAATACATCGACGATGTTGCGTGTGCCCACCTCGTAGCCGGCTCGGGTGGCGTCCAGGGCGCTCTGGTTGGAGACGATGGCCTGGGCCCGCGCCTCCACCGTGGCCACGTCGTTGCGCACCTGGGTGAACAGCGAGCGCACCCGGCGGATGGTCTCTCGACGCCGGTCCTCGAGGTCGTACTGGCTGGCCTCCAGCGCGTAGGTGGACTGGCGAATGCCGGCGCTGGTGCGCCCGCCGGTGTATAGCGGCAGGCTCACCCGAGCGCCGACCTGGCTGGCGGAGGTATGGCCGTCCAGCGCCTCACGATCGTCGTCGCTGTACTGGTAGCGGGCGAAGGCCTCGATCACCGGCAGTCGCTCGGCCCGGGCGACGTCGACGCCGCTGCGCGACACCTCCACCCCGGCCTGGCTGGCCAGCACCAGCGGGTTGCGCTCCATGGCCATCGCCACCCAGTCGTCCCGGCGCATGGGCGTCGGCGGCATCACCGGCATGGCGGCCTGGAGGGTAGCGAGGCTGTCGTAGCGCTCGCCGGTCAATCGCTCCAGGGCCTCGAAGCTAACCTGCAGGTTGCTCTCGGCGGTGATGCGCTCGGCCCGGGACTGGTCGAAGCGTGCCCGGGCCTCTTCCACCTCGGTGATGGCGATCAGACCGACCTCGAACTGCTCTCCGGCCTGCTCCAGCTGGCGGCCGATGGCGCGCTCCTGGGCGCGGCGCGCCTCCAGGACCTCATGGGCCCGCAGGATATCGAAGTAGGCCGAGCCGACATCGACCAGCACCTGTTGCTCGGTGGCGGCCAGGCGATAGGTCTGCTGGTCGAGCTGGCGCTCGGCCCGCTCGAGCTCGGCGCCGTTGCGAGCGTCATACAGCGCCTGCGTCGCGGCCAGAGTCAGCGCCGCGCCGTTGTAGTCCTCGTCCTGCCTCCCGCCGGTGCCGGCGAGGGAGGAGCCTGGGCTCTCGTACTGGCGGTCGTGGGTGATCTCGCCCGAGGCCTCGAGCTGCGGGCGCAGGTCCGCGCGGGCCACGTCGACGCCCGCCTGCACGCCACCGAACTGGGCGCGCGCCGAGGCCAGGGTACTGTTGTGCTCAAGGGCATCGCGGCTGATGGTGAGCAGGTCAGCGGCGGACGCGGGTCCCGCCAGCAGGCTCATGATGGTGAGCACGCCCGCACGGAAGGGCCAGCGGTGGCGTCGGTATCGGGTCAACGAAGAGGTGACATGTTTCATCTTTCAGGTCCTGTCAGGTTCCTTGAGGCCAGCGTCCGGAGGGGCAAAGGGGCCTCGTGCGGCAGGGAGCCGCGGGCATATCCCGGCCTTCAGGCGTCGCGAATATCGTCGACGGAGAGGGCGGTCATCAGGAAGTCGCCGCTGGCGATATCCAGTTCCCAGCGCTGCTCCTGCACCACCTGCCGGACATCGCCATTGCGCAGGGCCGTGCGTTCCAGCACGCTCAACGCGACACGCACCCGGTGGTCGTCCTTGCGACGGCTGCGAACCCTAAGCGGTGCATGGCTGCTCAGCAGGATCTCGCCGTCTCTCGAGGCCCAGGCGTCCAGGCACTCGGCAACCGTTCGCCTCTCGCCGAGCAGACGGATCGTGGCGTCGGGAGCGATCAGCTCCGCCAGGGTCGCGGCCGGGGCATTGCGGTTCCTGAGCGAGAACCAGCGATGGGCGAAGCATTCGATCTCGGCCTCGAGGGCCATGTCATCATGAAAGTCGGTCTGCATCTTGCCTCCTGGGGTGGCAGGGAAAGCGGGGCCGGCCGTGTGGCCGGCCCCTGAACCTCACTCGGTGGCGTCGGCGAGTGGCGGGGGCGTGGCGGGCTGGCGCCGTTCCACCAGGCGACGCATGCCCACGTAGAACAGCGGGGTCAGCAACAGCCCGAACAGGGTCACGCCGATCATGCCGTAGAAGACGGCGACGCCCATGGCCTGGCGCATCTCGCTGCCGGCGCCGCCGGCGAGCATCAGCGGGATGACGCCGGCGGTGAAGGCCACCGAGGTCATCAGGATCGGGCGCAGGCGCAGGCGGCAGGCGGTCAGCACGGCCTCGACCCGCGACTGTCCCGAGAGTTGCTGCTCGCGGGCGAACTCGACCAGCAGGATGGCGTTCTTGCAGGCCAGCGCCACCAGCACGATCAGCCCGACGCGGGTGAAGATGTTGTTGTCGCCGCCGGTCAGCCAGACGCCGGCCATGGCGGACAGCAGCGTCATCGGCACGATGAGGATGATCGAGAAGGGCAGCGACCAGCTCTCGTACTGGGCCGCCAGCACCAGGAACACCAGCAGCACCACCAGCGGGAAGACATAGATCATGGTGTTGCCGGCCAGCACCTGCTGGTAGGTCACCTCGGTCCACTCGTAGTCCACGCCCGCCGGCAGGGTGTTCGCCAGCACGTCCTCGATCGCCTGCTTGGCCTCGTCGCTCGAGTAGCCGGGCGCCGGCGAGCCGTTGATGTCGGCACTGACGAAGGTGTTGTAGTGCATGACCCGATCGGGTCCAGTGGTCGGGGTGACCTCGACGAAGCTGCCCAGCGGGATCATGCGCCCGTCGTTGCTGCGCACCTTGAGCCGTCGAATCGCCTCGGCGTCGAGGCGGTACTCGGCGTCGGCCTGGGCACGCACCTGGTAGGTGCGTCCGAACTGGTTGATGTCGTTGACGTACAGCGAGCCCAGGTAGACCTGCAGGGTGTCGAAGACCGCGTCCAGGGAGGCGTTCATCACCAGGGCCTGCTCGCGATCCACGTCGACATCGAACTGCGGCACCTGAATGCGATAGCTCGAGTAGACGCCGGTCAGGCGCGGATCCTGGTTGGCGGCATCGACCACGGCCTGGGTGGCATCGAACAGCCCGGTGAAGCCGACGTTGCCGCGATCCTGCAGCTGCAGCTTGAAGCCGCCGGTGGTGCCCAGGCCGAGGATCGGCGGCGGCGGGAAGACCGCCACGTAGGCCTCGTCGATCTGCGCGAACTGGGCATTGAGCCTGGCGGCGATGGCGCTGGCGGAGAGCTCCGGCGATTGGCGATCCGCGAAGTCGTCCAGCGGGGTAAAGACGATCCCGGAGTTCGAGGCGTTGACGAAGCCGTTCACCGAGAGGCCGGGGAAGGCCACGGTGTGGGCGACGCCCGGGGTATCCAGCGCGATCTCCTGCATCTCGCTGATCACCTCGCTGGTGCGGTCCAGGCTGGCCGCATCCGGCAGTTGCGCCATGGCGACCAGGTACTGCTTGTCCTGGGCGGGGATGAAGCCGCCGGGCACCTCCTGGAAGATCTTGCCCGTGAGGCCGAGCAGCGCCACGTAGCCGACGCCGACGATCAGGCCGAAGCGCAGCAGACGACGGATCAGGCCGGTGTAGCCCCGCGACATGGCGGTGAAGGCCCGGTTGAAGGGCGCGAACAGCCAGCGGCCGAACAGCATGTCGATGCCTCGGGTCAGCCAGTCCGGCTTGCTGCCATGGGGCTTGAGCAGCAGGGCCGACAGGGCCGGCGACAGGGTCAGCGAATTGAAGGCCGAGATCAGGGTCGAGATGGTGATGGTCAGGGCGAACTGCTGGTAGAACTGGCCGGTCAGGCCGCTGATGAAGGCCGTGGGCACGAAGACCGCAGTCAGCACCAGGGCGATGGCGATGATCGGGCCGGTGACCTCGCGCATGGCGATCTGGGTCGCCTCGAATGGCGAGTGGCCGAGCTCGATGTTCCGCTCGACGTTCTCCACCACCACGATGGCGTCATCGACCACGATGCCGATGGCCAGCACCAGGCCGAACAGCGACAGCGTGTTGATCGAGACGCCGATCATCTGCATGACGGCGAAGGTGCCGATCAGGGAGACGGGAACGGCGATGAGCGGGATCAGCGAGGCGCGCCAGGTCTGCAGGAACAGCACCACGACGACCACGACCAGCAGCACCGCCTCCAGCAGGGTGTGCACCACCGCCTCGATGGAGCCACGCACGAAGACCGTCGGGTCGTAGGCGATGTCGTATTCCACGCCGTCCGGGAAGGCCTGTTCGGCCTCGGCCATGTAGCCGCGCACCGCATCGGACAGGGCGATGGCGTTGGAGCCGGGGCGCTGGAAGACCGGCATGGCCACGGCGTCCTTGCCATCCAGCTGCGAACGCAGCGCGTACTGATCGGCGCCGAGCTCGACCCGGGCCACGTCGGCGAGGCGCGTGATGCGGCCATCATCGTCGACCGCAATCACGATGTCGCGGAACTCCTCGGGCGATGACAGGCGGCCCTTGACGTTGAGCAGGCGCTGGAACTGGCTTTCGCTGGGGGCCGGCTGGGCACCCAGGCTACCGGCCGCCACCTGCTGGTTCTGCTCGCGCAGGGCCGCGACCACGTCGCCGGCACTGAGGTTGCGGGAGGCGACGGCATCCGGATCGAGCCAGACCCGCATGGCATATTCGCCGGCACCGAACAGCTGAACGTCGCCTACGCCGTCCAGGCGGGCGATGTCGTCCTGCAGGTTGAGGCGCGCGTAGTTGGACAGCCACAGCTGGTCATAGCGGCCATCCGGCGAGGTCAGGTGGACCACCATGGTCAGGTTGGGCGACGATTTCTCCGTCGTCACGCCCAGGGCCTGCACTTCCTGCGGGAGGCGCGGCGTGGCCCGGGCCACCCGGTTCTGGACGTTGACCTGGGCCTGGTCGAGATCGGTGCCCAGGGCAAAGGTCACCGTCAGGGTCAGGTTGCCGTCGGCGGTGGACTGGGAGTCCATGTACAGCATGCCTTCGACCCCGGTGATCTCCTGCTCCAGGGGCGTGGCGACGGTCTTGGCGATGACTTCCGGATTGGCCCCGGGGTAGTTGGCCTTGACCACCACGGTCGGCGGTACCACCTGGGGATACTCCGAGACCGGCAGCTTGAACAGCGCCAGGCTGCCGGCCACCACGATCAGGATCGACAGCACCGCGGCGAAGATCGGACGTCGAATGAAGAAGCTCGAGACGTTCATGACCGCTCCTGCTCCTGACGGTCCTGCTCGGCCATGACGAGCGGGGTTGCCTCTTCGGTCGCCCGCGGGCCCTCCAGCTGTCGGGCCAGCTGCGAGGTGCGTTCGCGCAACCGTTCGAGCGGCGTGCGATCCGGTCCGTCGACGATCTCTGCGGTGACGGCCATGCCGGGCCCGACCTTCGCAGGACCGGCGGCGACCACGGGTTCGCCACCCTGGAGGCCGGAGGTGATCTCGCGCCAGGCGCCGAAGCGGCTGCCGGTGGTGACCCGGCGATAGGCGAGGGCACCGTCTTCCTCGGCCACCAGCACGAAGCGGGCATCCAGGTCCGTGCCGATGGCGCGATCGGGGATCAGCACCCCCTCATGCTGTGAGGCAGCGGTGAGCCTGACGCGAGCAAAGGCACCGGGACGAAGCGAGACATGGTCGGCATCGAAGCGAGCCCGCACCCGCAGGGTGCCGGTCGCCGGGTCGACCCGGTTGTCGATGAAGTCGAGCCGGCCCTCGAAGGCGAAGTCCTCCTGGCCGGCCAGCTGCAGTTCCACCGGCCAGTCCTGATCGGCGGCGAGGCTGGCGAAGGCCCGATTCCAGGTGCGCTCGTCGATATCGAAGTAGGCATCGACCTGCTCGGTGCTGACGAGGGTGGTCAGCACGCTCTGGCCGGCGGTGACCACGTTGCCCTCGGTCAGGTCGGCCCGGGAGACGCGACCGCTGATGGGCGCCGTCACCACGGCATGCTCGAGGTCCAGGCGAGCCCTGTCGAGCTGGGCCTGGAGGGTCGCCACCTGGGCATGTTGCGCCCGGGCGTTGGCGCGACGCGCCTCGGCCTCTTCGCGAGCCATCAGGTTGCGCTGCACAAGCTGTGCGGCGCGATTGGCCTCGCCGTCCACTCTGGCCTGTTCGGCTCGCCCGCGGGCCAGCTGGGCCTCGAGTTCGCGGACTCGGGCCTCGAAGGGCGCGAGGTCGAGGCGTACCAGCGGCTGGCCCTGTTCGACGAGGCTGCCTTCCTCGAACAGCACCTCGTCCACCTGGCCGGTGACACGCGGACGCAGGGTCACCCGCTCGGGGGCCTCGAGCCGCGTGGTATAACGGTACCATTGGGCGATCGGCTGCTTGACGGCCTCGACGACCTCCACGGAAGGCGGCTGGGTGGCCTCGCTCGTCTGTGAAGCGTCGCCCTGGCTCGGCTGGCAGCCTGCCAGCAGGGCGCCGAAGGCGGTCAGCGCCACGAGATACAGGCCCTGGCGCGCCGTGCGACGGGGCCATGAAGGGGGCCGGTTGGCTCCGTTGGGGGAGATGTTGTTAGACATAAGTCGAATCCATTGGGTAATGGACGCTAGTCTAACGATTCATGTCGCCTTGAATTAGACCGGTCGGTCGCACAAGATTGTTGCCAAGAATGCACTCTATGACAGTTTTTGGCCTACCTGGAGGCACCAATGGATATGCCCAGCCGGTTGCTGCTGCTGGTGGAAGTGGCGGAACTCGGCAGCTTCACCGAGGCCGCCAAGCGACGCAAGCTGGACCGCTCCGTGATCTCCAAGCATGTCGCCAGGCTCGAGGAGGAGCTGGGCGTGCGGCTGGTCAACCGCTCGACACGTTCGCTGTCGCTGACCCATGCCGGACGGGCCATGCTGGAGCAGGGGCGCTCGCTGCGCGAATGGATGAGCAATACCCAGACCCTGGCCGAGAATCTCCAGGGGAGCCCGCAGGGTCAGCTGAGGTTCAATGCGCCGGGCCTTCTGGGGACGCGGCTCGGCTTCGAGGCGGTCCGTCGCTTTCGTTCGGCCTATCCCGAGGTCGAGGTGGAAATGATGCTGGAGGATCGCCCGGTCGATCTTATCGGCGAGGGCTTCGATGTGGCCCTTCGCATCGGCGAGCTGGAGGCCTCGAACCTGGTGGCCAGCCCGCTGGCGGCCAATCACGTGATGATCGGGGCCAGCCCCGATTTTCTGCGTCGACACGGGGAGCCGACGAGCCTGTCGGCTCTGTCGAGGCTGCCGGCCCTGACCTGGTCCTCTCACCATGCCGAGGTCGACTATCTGCAGTATCGCGACGCGCAGGGGGCCCTGCAGCAGATCACCCTGAACAGTCAGCTACGCACCAACGAGATCGAGGTCATCAAGCGGGGGATCATCGACGGCCTGGGCATCGGGATCCTGCCGGCCTGCGGGATCGATGACGAGGTGCTCGAGGGGCTGATCGTCCCGGTGATGATCGACCTGCCGCTCGAGCGTTTCGGCATGATCAATCTGCTCTACCCGCATCGTGACGTGCCGTTGCGCACCCGGCTGTTCATGCAGATCGTCAAGGAGCTGGTGGGGGACCCGCCCGTCTGGGAGGCGCGTATTCCGGGGTTTGCCACCATGTATGGCAAGCAGTCGCAGGCCTGACCCGAACATGAGGCCGTCGTTGGCCGGTGTCGTCGAGAAGGGAGAGGCGCCGCCGCATGTCACAGCGACGATCGGGCCGGCGTGTGCCGGCCCGGGTGCGGATGGGGTCAGGCTATCGGGCGCCGTGCGGTTCAGGCGTGGCGCGCCAGCATGGCGTCGAACTTTCCCTTCGACTGCACGCCGGCCAGCGCCTCGACCTTCTCGCCATCCTTGAACAGTGCGATGGTCGGAAGGCCCCGCACGCCATTCTTGGCGGCGAGCTCGGGCGCCTCGTCGACGTTGAGGGCCACCACCTTGAGGCTGTCGCCCCGCTCCTCGGCGATGGTCTCGACGACCGGGTCCAGCATCTTGCAGGGGCCGCACCAGGGGGCCCAGAACTTGACCAGCACGGGCTCGCTGCTCTCGATCACTTCCTGGGTGTAATTGCTCTCGTTGACGACTGTCAGGTTGGCCATGTATCGACTCCTTGGCATCTGGGAGAATGCCGATTGAGGGGGAGGGCGCCTCGAGGGCGCCACGGCTGGACCCACCTTACCTTTCCGGTTTTTTGTTAGCAAGCTCACATTTTATGGCCACGCCACCCCACATAACGCAAGCGCTCCCCCGGGCGGGGGAGCGCTTGATGGGGCGGCCGGTCACGCGAGCGACCGACGGCTTCTACGAGCGGGACTCAGGAAGCATAAGCGCCGGCGGAGTAGGTCAGCTCGTAGCTGTGGCTGTAGATCTCGAGGATGTTGCCGAACGGGTCTTCCATGTAGACCATGCGATACGGCTTCTCGCCGGGGAAGTACTCGCGCACCGGCATGCGCTGCTTGCCGCCGGCGGCGACGATGCGCTCGGCCAGGCCTTCCACGTCCGGGTCCTGGACGCAGAAGTGGAAGACGCCGGTCTTCCAGTACTCGAAGTTGTTCTCCGGATCTTCCTGGTCCTTGAACTCGAACAGCTCGACGCCGACCCGGTCGCCGGTGGACATATGGGCGATGCGGAACGAGCCCCAGCCCGCCCCGAAGACATCGGTGCACATCACGCCGATGGCCGAGTCGTCCTCGACGATGGTGGTCGGCTCCATGATCACGTACCAGCCGAGGACCTCGGTGTAGAACTTGAGGGCGGCCTCGACGTCCGGGACCGAGATGCCGATGTGGGAGAAGGTGCGGGGATAGGCCTGAGTCATGATGACGTCTCCTGCCGTTGGGCGAATGTCAGTGAACGCCTTGCATGCTAGGCGCCGACGGCCATAATCAAAACCACCATGCCGTTATGATCACGATAAGAGATGCTTATGCTACAGCCGCAGTGGCTGCGCACCTTCGAGGCTCTGGTGGAGCTGGGCAACTTCACCCGCGCCGCCGAGCACCTCGACCTGACCCAGGCGGCCGTCAGCCAGCACATCAAGCACCTGGAGCGCCGGCTCGGGCCGCTGTTGCTGCGTCAGTCGCGTAAGCTGGAGCTGACCCCCGCGGGGCATGCGCTACTCGATTATCGCCGGGAGATGCAGGCCGCCGAGCAGCGCCTCGAGCAGCGCCTGGCCGGCGATGATGCCAGCCAGGGCGAGCTGTCACTGATTACCCCGGGCAGTATCGGGCTGGCCATCTACCCCCACCTGCTGGCGCTGCAGCACGAGGCCCCGGGGCTATCGATCCGCCATCGCTTCGCGCCTACCGCGGAGGTGATCGAGGCCGTGCTGGAGAATCGAGCGGAGCTGGGGCTGGCCACCCAGCGCCCGGAGGATCCGCGTCTCGCGGTGTCGCTGTTCGCCCGGGAGCCGCTGGAGCTGGTGGTGCCGGCGGCGGCGAAGGTCGACGGCTGGGAGGATCTGGTGCGCATCGGCTTCATCGATCATCCGGATGGCCATGATATGGCCACCCGGCTGCTGAGCCGCCGCTTCCCGGGGCATCCCGGCGTGCGCCACCTTCCCTGTCGCGGCTTTACCAACCAGATCGGATTGATCCTCGCGCCGGTGGCCCAGGGGCTCGGCTTCAGCGTGCTGCCGCGCTTCGCCCGGGAGGCGTTCGGGGCACCGGAGGCGATCCGCGTCGTCGATGGCGCACCGGAGGTGATGGATAGCCTGTGGCTGTTGCATCGCGCCGAGTGGCCGCTGTCGGCGCGTGCCGACCGCGCCCTGGAGTGGCTCACTGCCCGTCTGGGGAGTGCCCGAGCCGGTTAGCGGCTGGCGGGTCGGCAGCTTGCTCCCCGGTGATGTGCCTCTCGGGGAGCATGGGGCCTCAATCCCAGTCCGGCGCGAAGTCCGGATCGGCGATGCGCTCGCCGCGATCCAGCGCGGCGATGGCCTGCATCTCCTCGTCGCTGAGCGTCAGGTCGAAGGCCGCCAGGTTGCTGCGGATGTTCTTCGCCTTGGTGGAGGAGGGGAAGGTGACGATGTCCTGCGCCTTGAGCCAGGCCAGCGCCACCTGCGCCGGGCTGGCGTCATGGCGCTCGGCGATCTGCTTGAGGGTCACATCCTCCATGACCTTGCCCACCGCCAGCGGCATGAAGGCGGTCACCTCGATGCCGTGCTCCCGGCACTTCTCGATCACCTGGCGGTTCTGCAGGAAGGGGTGCACCTCGACCTGGTTGGTCAGGATCTCGCCGCGCCCGAGAATCGACACGGCACGGTCCAGCTGCGCGCAGGTGAAGTTGGAGACGCCGATGTGGCGCGCCTTGCCGGCCGCCTTGACTTTCTGGAGCGCCGGCAGATAGTCCTCCATGGCGACCTCGTCGTTCGGTGACGGCCAGTGGATGAGCAAGAGATCCACGTAGTCGGTCTTCAGGCGCTCGAGGCTCTCGTCCACGCTCTTTTCCAGGTCGCCCGGTACCAGGCGGTCATGCCACACCTTGGTGGTGAGGAAGATCTCGTCGCGGGCGATGCCGCTGTCGGCCAGTACCTCACCGACCTCGGCTTCGTTTCCATAGAACTGGGCGGTATCGACATGGCGATAGCCCGCCTCCAGTGCCGTGGTCAGGCTGTCTCGCAGGGTGTCGCCCTCGAGACGGAAGGTGCCAAAGCCGGGGTTGGGCAGTGTTGTCGCGGTCATGAAGACTCCTGATCGGGGGAAGTGTTCCTGAGTGCCCTCGGGGGACATCCAGGCCTTCTCGGCATGCTGACGGCCCTTCCCTCCCAAGGAGGGCAGGGCGTGCCGTTAACCTTGGGGGCGAAGGGGCGATGAGACAATGCCGCTCAACGAAAAATATTATCTTGCTAATTGAAAAGGTCCGTCGGCCCGCGAGATCGACAAGGGGCGCGGCACCGTGCCGGACGACGATGCCGCGCCGAGGCCCGAGGGTCGATCCGTTCGGTGGTGATTCCCGTGATCGGTATGCCCAGTCAGGCGAACGAGTGTGTCAGCGAGCCGTCTGTTGCCGTGCCGCTTCGCCCCGTGGCCGAGTGCGTCCCACCGGTGCGCTGATGCAGACCAGGCAGGCCAGGATCAGCACGATGCCCAGCCAGCCGGTGGTCGGCAGGCGCTCGCCGACGATGATCACCGCCAGGCCGGCGGCCACGACCGGTTCGAACAGGGTGATGGTGGTAGCCGTGCTGGCGGGGACCCTCGCCAGGCCATGCCCGAAGCAGAGATAGCCCAGCAGCATGGGCACGAGGGCCATGTAGAGACCGACGGCGGCATTGTTCCAGGAGGCCAGCAGCGGGGCGCCGGTCAGCAGCAGGACCGGCACCAGCAGCAGGCCGCCGATGCCGAAGGTGGCGCCCATGGCGGCGCGCGAGGGGATGCCCTGCTGCATCAGGCGGCGTGCCGTCCAGGAATACAGCGCATAGCTGAGGCCGGCGAGCAGGCCGAGCAGGGTGCCCGGGAGCACGTCGGTCGTCGTGCCCGCCGGGACATGCCCCGCCCCCTCGGCCACGCACAGCAGCAGCATGCCGGACAGCCCGAGCCCGGCGCCGAGCATCCAGCGTGCCCCGAGGCGCAGCCCGTCCAGCCGCGACTCGATCAGCGCCGAGAGCAGGGGAGCCGAGCCGATGGAGACCACCGTGCCGATGGTCACCCCGGCCAGGCGCATGGAGGCATAGAAGGCGAGCGGGTAGATGGCCACGGCGACCGCCCCGATCACGAGCCAGCGCCAGTGGGTCCTGAGCCGAGACCGGTGGTGGCGAATCCTGCCTGCCGAGAGCATCGCCTGCATCAATCCCCCGCCGCCCATGGCGACGGCCCCGATGGCGACCGCTCCGACATCCGGGGCGAAGGTGGCGGCCGTGCCGGTCGTGCCCCACAGCACCGCCGCCACCAGCACGGTCAGGATGCCCAGTAACCGTTCGTTGACCTGCCGTGTCATGCGGCCTCCAGCATGGCCGCTGCCATGGTGCGCGCCTGCCGCAGGCAGTCGCTCTCGCCCTCCAGGCCCGCCCGGGCCATGGCCCCCTCGAGCAGGAAGGCCAGGTGCTGCGCCAGCTGCTGGGCCCGTGCCCGATCGTTAAACAGCGCCTCGAGGTGTTCCGCCAGCAAGGCCTCGACCTGTTCCTTGTGCCGTCGCACCACGGCCCTGCCGGCCGCGCCCGCCGGCAGTTCGGCCGCCGCATTCAGCAGCCCGCAGCCCCGAAAGCCGCGCGAATAGGCGTGCTCGGCATGATCCTCGTAGGCGAGGAAGACGGCCATCACCCTGTCCTGAGGGGTGTGAGCCTGTGCCAGCCGCGTGGCGTAGAGGTCCAGCCATTCGGCATGGCGTACCTCGAGGTAGGTCGCCACCAGCGCGGCCTTCGAGGCGAAGTTGTTATAGAGGCTCTTCTTGGCGACCCCGGCGTGCTTGACGATGGTGTCGATGCCGGTGGCGGTGATGCCGTCGTTGTAGAAGAGCTCGGCGGCCGCATCGATGAGGCGCTGCTGGGCGCTGGCGGGTGCGTTGGGCGATGGGCGGGTCATGGGAGCCTCACTGAACGAGTAGGTAGATCAGTCTACCTACTAGCGCCATGAGGTCAAACGAAACCGCAGCAAGATCTTCGGGCCTCTGGCGTGGCACCCCCTGCCTGAGGTCCGCGCACCATGATAAAAACCAAGCGCTCCCCGGGCAGGGGAGCGCTTGATGGGGCGGCCAGGTCCTGGAGGCTCATGCCTCGCTGTTCAGCGCCTGGGCCAGGGTCTTGCCGAGCTCGGTGGCGGACTGGGGGTTCTGGCCGGTGATCAGGCGGCCATCCTGGACCACGAAGGGCTGGAACATCTCGCCCTCCTGGTAGAGGGCGCCACCTGCGGTCAGCGCATCCTGCAGCAGATAGGGCACCACCTCCGTCAAGCCCACCTCGGCTTCCTCGGCGTTGCTGAAACCTGCCACCCGCTTGCCGTCGATCAGCAGGTTCCCTTGCTCGTCACGCAGGTTCAAAAGGGCCGTCGGTCCATGACAGACGGCCGCCACATAGCCGCCCTGGGCGTAGATGGCCGAGCCGATCTTCTCGATGGCCGGGCTGTCCGGGAAATCCCAGACCGTGCCGTGCCCTCCGGCGAAGAGAATGGCGTCATAGTCGGCAGGGTCGATATCGGCCAGCTTGGCCGTGTTATCCAGCAGTCGGCGCGTTTCCGGAGAGGCCAGAAAGGCGGCATTGATCGGGTCATCGCCTTCCAGGCTCCAGGGATCGATGGGAGCGGCGCCGCCATCGATGCTGGCGAGTTCGACCTCGATGCCGGCAGTGGTCAATTCATGGTGCGGGTGGGTCATCTCCGATAACCACAGGCCGGTCGGCTTGTCCGTGTCGCCCATGACGCTGTGGCTGGTCACCACAATCAAGGCTCTCGGATCGGCATCTGCCATGGCCGACAGCGGTACCAGCATGAGTGCCGCAAGAAGAGACGTAAGCTTTTTCATTTCGGTGACTCCATGACCGTAGTGATGGCCCCTCACGACGGTGGGGGAGTGCGGGGCCTGGACGGGTTGGCGTGACGGGCTGGGTCAGGCGTGGTCCACGCTGGCGACGAAGGCGTCCACCAGGCGTTGCGTGGCCACGGCCCGCTGGCGAGCCTGTTCACGCTCGGGGCTGTTCGGTGTCTGGGCCATGGTCACGAAGTGTTCGACGAGCTGCACCGCCTGGCGCTGGCCCTGAGCGCTTGTGTGGCGCTCGAATTCGTGGGGAGCGGCCATCTCCTGGCGCACCACGAAGCCGGTAGGGTGTTCGGGATGATCGAAGGCGAAGCCGTCCTTCCAGTCGAGCACGTAGTCGTCGAGCTGGATCAGGCCATGCTCGCCGAGGATCGTCAGGTCCATCTGGCAGACGCCGGCGTCGTAGCCGAAATCGAAGGTCGAGGTCTGGCCGTCGGCGAAGACCATCAGGCCGGCTCCTCGGATGACCGCGCCGCTGTCCTTGTCGCGGCGAACCTGCCCGGCGACCCGGACCGGCGCGCCGTGCGGGCGCAGGAACTCGACGATGGCCCGCATGTTGTACCAGCCCATGTCCCCGATGGCGCCGGTGGGCTCCCGGGTGGGATCGAAGCGGATATTGTCCCGGTCCATGAACGGAAAGAAGAAGGAGGTGTTGACGCTGCCGGGATGGCCGAGCCGCGTCCGCTGGGTCTCGATCACCTCCTGGGTGCGCGGGTGATGGGTGAAGTGAGTGGCGTCCATGAAGGCCAGCCCCTTCGCCATGGCGCGCTCGGCCAGCCGCTCGGCGGAGGCCGCATCGAGGAAGGGCTTCTCGCTGATCAGGTGGCGCCCGCTGTCGAGTACCGCCAGGGCGATCTCCTCGCGCACGGCAGTAGGCGTGGCGACATAGACGGCATCGATGCCGTCGGCGGCCAAGAGCTCCTGCCAGGTCTCGAAGACGCGGCCGATGCCGTGCTCGCGGGCGAAGTCGCGGGCGCTCTCGGCGCGACGGCTGGTCACCGCGACCAGGTCGGCCTGCGGCGCGTCCTGGATGGCACGGGCCATGACCCCGGCGATCATGCCGCTACCGATGATGGCGAAGGTGAAGGAGGGGGAGGACGTTGACATGACGGATCTCTCGTGACGTCGGGGGCATGCTCGCCAGAACTGGCCTCGGCATGAGTTGTGCCCATGCTAGATACGGGTGCAGTATTCGTTAACTTGTGTTTTTCGATAACAGGTATTCAAGAAATGAATATTGCGGGGAAGGACCTGAATCTCCTGCTGATCTTTCACGTGCTCTACCAGGAAAAGAGCGTGTCGGCGGCGGCGGAGCGGCTGGCCCTCAGCCAGCCGGCCCTCAGTCACAAGCTCGCCAAGCTGCGTCACGATTTCGCCGACCCGCTCTTCGTGCGTGCCCCGCGCGGGCTGGCCCCCACCCCGCGGGCCCACGAGCTGGCGCCTCGGGTACAGCACCTGGTGGCCGGGATCGAGGGCTTCTTCGACTTCTGCGAGGGGAGCGACTACCTGGCCCGGGACGACCGGGTGCACCTCTACACCACCGACTACATGGAACAGCTGTTGCTGCCGCGCCTGCTGCCGGTGATTCGTCGGGAGGCGCCCCGTTTGCAGCTGGTGACCCACAACACCCGCGGCCGCTTGCCTCGTGCCGAGCTGGAGAGCGGTGAGTGCGACATCGCGATCGCCGGCTTCTATGCGGGGCTTCCCGACAGCTACTACCAGCAGCGCATTCACACCGAGGGGTTCGTGGTACTGGCGGCCCGGGACAATCCGCGGATTGGCGAGACGCTGGATCTGGAGAGCTATCTGGCCTGCGAGCACCTGGTCACCAGCCTGACCGGCGACCTGCACGGTCGCGTCGATCAGAAGCTGGCCGAGATCGGACGCTCGCGGCGGGTGGTGGCTGGGCTGTCGAGCTTCATGGCGCCCCCCCTGCTGGTGGTCGGCAGTGACCTGTTGCTGACCTGCCTGGAGAGCGTCGCGACACATGCCCAGACCCATGTTCCGGGACTCGTGATCCACCCCTGCCCGCTGTCCTTGGGCGGCATCGAGGTGATCCAGACCTGGCATCAGCGGACGCACGAGGATCGCCTGCGGGGTTGGCTGCGTGGACAGATCCAGGCCGCTTTGGAACCGTCCCCGGCAGGGGAGGGTTAGGAGAGCTCTCCCGAGCGGGATGCCGTGCCTGGGCGGCTGTCAGATGACGCGGTCAGGATGACCCGAGTCCGCTGTGCCGGCGATTTCCTCGACCAGGGTGCGCACGGCCGGTGACTCGAGCTCGCCTTGCCCCCCCATCACGCGCCGGTCGGGGTATCAGACGCCAGCGATTGGCTCTTCCCTAGGACCCAGGCGCAGATCAGGCCGAGCAGCGAGGCGAAGCCAATGGTCGTGGGGACGAGTCCCGCGTGCTGAGCGCCGATGCCCGCCAGGATGACCGGGAGACTGAAAGGCAGGTAGCTCAGCAGGAAAAACAGCGAGATGACTCCAGAGCGCTGCTCGATCGGCGCACGAGCCAGCATTGCCTTCTTGGTGCCGAGAAAGCCAGCCCCGAAGCCGATGCCCGACGATACTCCACCCAGCGCCAGTAACGAGGCGTGACCTTTGATGGTGCCCGCGATCATCAGCGACAAGCCGGTGATCATGGCAATACCCGCGATTCTCACGATAACCGCGGTATCTCGATGACGCAGCGCCACGGCCACCAGCCCACCGGTCAACGGCAGCAGGAAGATGAGCACACCACTGCGCCAGGCGGCGTCGCTCGCGAGGACATCGGCGCTCAGCGCCGGCATCAGCGCCAGGTAAAAACCACACAGCGCCCAGCCGGCCATGTTGATAGGCGCAATCCGCCAGATCACGGCTCTGATGCTCTGCGGCACGGCCACAGCAGGCCGCAAGGAGTCCACGGCTCCCGGGCGCGGAACGACTCGCTCGCGATCGAACACGATGGCCATGGCCTGCAGCGAGTAGAGCGCCAGCAGGATTTCGTAGATGCTCTGGAAGGGTGTGGCGCTGCTATCGACCAGCAGACTCGATCCCAGGATCCCCGATGACAACCCCAGCATGGGGCAGGCCACGGCCAGCAGGCCTCCCAGTCGAGTATCGATATCCACCAGCGCCGCCCCGAGGGCACTGGTGGCCAGCCCGGTGGCAACGCCCTGCAGGAGTCTGGCCATCAGCAGTTCCGTCGTGGTGCCGGCCTCGTGGAAGACCCACATGGAAATACCTTGCAGCAGCAGGGCCGCCACGATGACGGGCCGGCGGCCGATGAAGTCGGACAGAGCACCGGTGATCAACAGCGTCGCCAGCAGGGCGAGGGCGTAGACCGCAAAGATCACGGTCAGCATGGTGTCGGAGAACCCCAGGGTCTGCTGGTACAGCGGGTAGAGGGGAGTGGGAGCACTGGCGGCGGCGAGCAGTCCGAAGAGCGTGCTCGCGTAGAGCAGCAGGAGCCCCATGGCACGTGGGGAGCCCGAGGGCAGCGCATCGCTGTGCGACCGAGTTAATGGCATACTGCGCTCCTTCTAACGCAAAAATTTCGCGTTAGCGTATTCGCCACTCGGCACTAACGCAAATATTTTGCGTTAATGAGTGCGAGCATTCGACCGATCCGGTCGTCGTAAGGGCGATGGGCTGGCGGAGCAGAGTCGATCCATGGTGTTTCAAGGACCAACGAAGGCAAGACGAAAGGATGACGGATAAGGTGATGGCGCGCCCCGGGGGGAGGAGCGCCCGTATACAGCAAGCCGTGCATGAGGCGGTGCGCCGCCTGCAGGCACAGTCCGATAGCCTGAGCGTCCCTCTGGTGGCCAGGACCGCGGGAGTGACGCCGTCGACGATCTATCGGCGCTGGGGGACCCTCAACGAGCTGCTGGCGGATGTCGCGCTGGCGCGTCTGCGCCCCGATGCGGTGCCCAAGGACACCGGCACCCTCAGGCAGGATCTGGTGCTGTTTGCCAGCCACTATCTCGAAGAGATGACCTCCGTCCCGGGTCGACAGATGTTGCGCGACATCATGGCCAGCAGTGATCCCACCGGACGGGAGCGCTGTTATCGCTATGCGCGCGAGTGCCTGGAGCATATTGTCGAGCGCGCCGCTTCTCGCTCCAGGCCGGAGGAGGTCCTGGAAATGGGCCCAGAGCGGCTGTTGGAGCGCCTGACGGACCGCTTGCTGGCGCCGCTGTTCTACCGTGTCATCTATGACGCACGGGGCGTCGGCGAGGCTCAGCTGGAGACCTGGATCGACGAGGCGCTAGCGGCAAGAGACGCCTGAGGCGGATACGGCCTCGATGGGGCTACCCTCCGATGTGTTTGCCCTTGTCGTAGCGGCTGTGTCCCAGGCCATCGGGGCGCGTGAATGGCCTTCCCTGGCCATTCCGTCGCGGTGGCGGGCTGGTTCGACTCTCCCTTCGACACCGCGCTCGTCACGCTCCTGCTCCCCGATCACGCCCTTGTCGGGGCTCCGGGGCTCAATCCCAGTCCGGCGCGAAGTCCGGATCGGCGATGCGCTCGCCGCGATCCAGCTCGGCGATGGTCTGCATCTCCTCATCGCTGAGCGTCAGGTCGAAGGCCGCCAGGTTGCTGCGGATGTTCTTCGCCTTGGTGGAGGAGGGGAAGGTCACGATGTCCTGCGCCTTGAGCCAGGCCAGCGCCACCTGCGCCGGGCTGGCGTCATGGCGCTCGGCGATCTGGTTGAGGGTCGCATCCTCCATGACCTTGCCCACCGCCAGCGGCATGAAGGCGGTCACCTCGATGCCGTGCTCCCGGCACTTCTCGATCACCTGGCGGTTCTGCAGGAAGGGGTGCACCTCGACCTGGTTGGTCAGGATCTCGCCGCGCCCGAGAATCGACACGGCACGGTCCAGCTGCGCGCAGGTGAAGTTGGAGACGCCGATGTGGCGCGCCTTGCCTGCCGCCTTGACCTTCTGGAGCGCCGGCAGATAGTCCTCCATGGCGACCTCGTCGTTCGGTGACGGCCAGTGGATGAGCAAGAGATCCACGTAGTCGGTCTTCAGGCGCTCGAGGCTCTCGTCCACGCTCTTTTCCAGGTCGCCCGGCACCAGGCGGTCATACCACACCTTGGTGGTGAGGAAGATCTCGTCACGGGCGATGCCGCTGTCGGCCAGGACGTTACCGACTTCGGCTTCGTTCCCGTAGATCTGGGCGGTATCGACATGGCGATAGCCCGCCTCCAGTGCCGTGGATAGGCTGTCTCGCAGGGTGTCGCCCTCGAGGCGGAAGGTGCCAAAACCCGGGTTGGGCATCGTCGTCATCATGCTCTCCTGTTCGTGCTTCGGGTGTCAGTGATGCGTCTTGGCGAATAGTTCAGTCAGGTGGTCCTGGTATGCCGCCACGTGTGTCTCGATGTCCGGCGCCTTGATCACGTCGTTGGCCAGGAAGGTCGGCAGGGCGCTCATGCCGAGGAATTCCAGGGCCTTGTGCAGGGGGAAGTAGACGGCATCGACGCCTCGCCCCTCGAAGAAGTTGCCTTCTTCATCGAAGGCCTCCTGCGGCGCGTTCCAGGTCAGCGATAGCAGGTAGCGCTTGCCGTGCAGCAGGCCGCCGCTACCGTACTGTCGAGAGGGATCCTGGCGTGAACGGCCGTCGCTGGCTAAGAGACGGCCGTGGCCCTCGGTCAGCACTTCATCGAGATAACGCTTGACGGTCCAGGGCGGTCCCATCCACCAGCCGGGCATCTGCAGGATGATGACGTCGGCCGCGAGCCACTTCTCGATCTCGGTTTCCAGGTCATAGCCGTCATCGATGCGGGTTTCCTTGAGGGTATGCCCCTGTTCGGCGAGCAGGCCTCGTGCCGTCTCGTGCAGGGTGTCGTTGTAGCGCCCCCCGGAGTGCGCGAAGGCCTTGGCACCGTTAAGCATCAGAATGTTCAAGGGATCTCCTTTTGATCGCTAATGATCGGCAGCATACCTTGGCGCCAGTGGGCGATATGGACAACGCGGCAGGGCGCAAAACACTTTCTCGTTTCGCGCAAAGATTGAGATCAGTGTGGGGTCAGCAGGCGGATGTCCCGATCGACTACCCAGTCTGCGGTCTGCTCACCGAAACGCGTCATGTGGGGGGTGGCCAGGTGGTCATCCAGCGCCTGCCGGGAGTCCCAGGCCTCGATGACGGTGACGGTGTCGCGCCTTGGTGGGGCGTCGGCCGTCAGTCCCTCGGGATGATCCTGGCTAGGCTGGTACAGCTGACAACCCGCTTCCTGGCGCACGGTCGGCGCGACGTCCCGCAAGGCGTTCAGCACGTCCTTGTCGTGTCCCGGGGCGGTGGTGATCGTGGCGATGACCCACAGCATGGCGGTCTCCTTTCTCGAAGGTTGGGGGATTACAGGGTGATGACGGTCTTGAGCGGGCGCACCCTGGCGTGCTTGAGCTCGCTGAGGCGCTGCGGGAGGTGCGCGAAGTCATCGATCTCGGGCGTCGGCAGGGTCAACTCGCCGTCGGCCACGCGCTCGAGCAGGGTGTGTCCCGCCTGGCGCAGCTCGGCCCAGTCCGCGTCGCTGCCGGCCTGATGCAGGGCGCCGAGGGCGACCTCGTGTTGGGACAGGGCGCGGTCGAACGCCGGTGCCGCGGCCGCCTCGAGGCGATCCTGGACGCAGACGATATGGCCGTTGGCGCCCAGGTGATCGGTCATCCGGCGCGCGTGCTCGCCATTGACGGTATCGATGACGGCAAAGACCGGCGCCGACAGGGCCTCTGGCGTCTCGAGCACCTCCTGCGCGCCCAGGGCCCTGAGCGCCTCATGCCGCTTGGTTGATGCGATGGCGATGACCTGGAAACCGCGCTCTGCGGCCAGCTGTACCAGCCAGCGCCCGACGCTGCCGGATGCGCCGGTGATCATCAGCCGCTTGCCGGGCTTGACCGGCAGCTTCTCGATGGCCTGCCAGGCGGTCAGGGCCGGGCAGGGAAAGGCCGCCGCGGTCGCCCAGTCGATCGTTTCCGGCAGCGGGATGACGGCGCGGGCAGGCAGGCGCAGGTGGGTGGCGAAGCTGCCCGGGCCGGCCAGGGTGGTATGCACCGCGATGCGATCGCCGGGGGCGACGTGAGTGACGCCCGCCCCGCAGGCCAGTACCTCGCCTGCGGCATCGACCCCGGGAATCTGGCCCGGTTGCCACAGGGCACTGTCCATGGCGATGAACTTCCAGTCCACCGGGTTGAGCCCGATGGCGCGGGTGGCGACGATCACTTCCTGATCGCCGGGCGCCTCCAGTGAGCGCCGCTCCCGCGTCAGCGCCTTCGGCTCACCCGGACCGGTCCAGGTCCAGGCCTCGAAGGTCTCGGGGAGGGTCGTGTGGTCAGTCGACATGGGCGGTCTCCTTGGCATGGGGGTCGATGATAGGCGTGTGGTCCTGGAAGCGCGGCAGCACCTCTCGGCCGATCTCGTCGAGGGTCTCCTCCAGGGGCCGCTGGTTGCGGCGGAAGTGCAGGCCGATATGGTTGACCCCGGCCGCCTGCATCGCCTCGAGCTCGCGGATCAGCCCCTCGCGGCCGGCGCTGATGCCGAAGCGGTGCCGGGTCGTGTGGGCGTCGGGTTGTTCGAGCAGGTCCAGGTGGATGAAGCTGACATAGGGCTTGTCACCGGCCACCTGGCGCCACAGGCCGACGCGCTGGATGTGGTCCTGTGGCGTGCCGGGATAGGCCAGCCAGCCGTCCATCTGCTCGCCCACCCAGGACGGTGTCTGCTGGGCCAGGCCGGCCACCAGCAGCGGTGGTTGAGAGGCATGGGGCAACACGGCCTGCCCCGATGACAGCCGGGTATCCGCCTGCCCCT
This sequence comes from Halomonas sp. THAF5a, assembly GCF_009363755.1. Taxonomy (NCBI): domain Bacteria; kingdom Pseudomonadati; phylum Pseudomonadota; class Gammaproteobacteria; order Oceanospirillales; family Halomonadaceae; genus Halomonas; species Halomonas sp. THAF5a. The sequence goes on from NZ_CP045417.1 coordinate 1,239,463, forward strand.
TGAGAATCTCGACCGCATCGCGGAACCGGGCGCCGCGCTCGGTAAAGTCTACCCCGAACAGCGGGTACTCGGCAGGGCGGTCGCCGCTGGCGACCCCCAGCAGCAGGCGGTTGTCGCTCAGCGCCTGCACGGTGGCGGCCGCCTTGCGCACCAGCCAGGGCTGGCGCAGGGGAAGCACGGCGGCAGCGGTGCCCAGCAGCAGGTGGTCGGTGTGTCGGGCCAGGTAGCCGAGATAGGTGAACAGCTCGAAGACCTGGCCGGCATCGCCGAAGCTGGGGTCGTAGAGCGGCACATCGCGCAGCCAGGCGGCGCGAAAGCCGAGGCGGTCGACCTGGGCGATGCGCTCGGCATGGGCTTCCATGTCGGGAACGCCGAAGGGGCGGGCCTCGTCGCGACGGGCGCGTTCGCCGCTCGGGCTCCAGTCGTTATCGAGTGGCAGCTCGACCCCGAGGGTCAGCGGGCCTTGGGTCAGGCGGGTCAATGACATGTCGATCTCCTGTCGGCAAGCAGCTGCCCGGCGCATAGGCCGGGCAGAGGAAGGGACATCAGGCCGCGACGGTCTCGGCCTGGCCACGACGGTCGAGGCTGCCGGAGAGCCGGGTCAGGACCAGGGCCAGCACCACGATGCCGGCGCCGATCCAGGCGGTATCGGTCAGGGCCATGCCGTCGACTATGTAGCCGCCGACCACCGAGCCCAGGGCGATGCCGATATTGAAGGCGGCGATGTTGAGGCCGGAGGCCACGTCGACGGCCTCGGGGACGAAGCGCTCGGCCTGCTGCACCACGTAGACCTGCAGGCCCGGCACGTTACCGAAGGCGAAGGCGCCCCAGATCAACACGGTCAGCACCGCGGCTACCGGATGGGTGGCCGAGATCGTCAGCACCAGCAGGATGGCGATCAGGCCCGTGAAGATCAGGGTCAGGGCACGGATGGGTCCCATGCGGTCGGCCATCTTGCCGCCGTAGATGTTGCCGAAGGCCACCGAGACGCCATAGACCAGCAGGATCAGGCTGACGGCGTTATCGCCGAAGCCGCTGACCTCCTGAAGAATGGGCGCCAGGTAGGTGAAGGCGGTGAAGGTGCCGCCGTAGCCCAGGATGGTGATCAGGTAGACGAGCAGCAGGCGCGGATGGGTCAGGACCTTGAGCTGCTGGCCGATCGAGGCCGGCGCGGCCTTCTTCAGGTTGCTGGGCACCAGCAGGGCGCTGCCGATCAGGGCCAGGGCGCCGAGCGCCGAGACCACCAGGAAGGTGGCGCGCCAGCCGAAGTTCTGGCCGATCCAGGTGCCCAGGGGCACGCCGGTGACCAGGGCCACGGTCAGGCCGGTGAACATGATGGCGATGGCGCTGGCTTCCTTGTCCTTGCTGACCAGGCTGGTGGCGATGGTCGAGCCGATGGAGAAGAAGACACCGTGGGCCAGGCCGGTCAGGATGCGCGCCGTGATCAACGAGCCGTAGCCCGGCGCCTGCCAGGCCAGCAGGTTGCCGATGATGAACAGGGCCATCAGCCCCAGCAGCACCAGCTTGCGGTTCAGGCGCCCGGTCAGGGCGGTCAGTACGGGCGCACCGACGGCGACGCCGGCGGCATAGAGGCTGACCAGCAGGCCGGCCGAGGGTAATGACACGCCCAGGTCCTGGGCGATGGTGGGCACCAAGCCGACAATCACGAATTCGGTGGTGCCGATGGCAAAGGCACTGAGCGTCAGTGCAAACAATGCAATGGGCATGGCAGATCTCCTTGGGAAGCGAGGGAAGGTTTCACGCTGCGGAGTCTGCGCCGGCTGTCTTATGCGATAAACCGGGGTAAAATCAAAACACCTTTACGTTTTTGATAACAGTGCCGCGGCCAGGGGGAGTATGCAGAGTCGGACCGAGGATCTTCAGCTCTTGGTAGCCGTGGTCGACAGCGGCGGCTTCAGCGCGGCGGCGAGGCTGATGGAGGTGCCGGTGGCACGGGTGTCGCGTGCCGTGCAGCGCCTGGAACAGCAGCTCGATACCCCCCTGCTCAACCGCACCACGCGCAGCGTGACCCTGACCAGCGAGGGGCGCCTCTTCATCGACCGGGTCAGGGAGGGGCTCAACACCCTGGAAGAGGCCGAGGAGGCGATGCGGCTGAGTCGCGAGCGCCCCGGGGGGCGTCTTCGAGTGGATGCCGCCACGCCCTTCGTGCTGCATCAGCTGGTGCCCCTGATCGGGCCATTCCGCGAACACTACCCCGGGATCGAGCTCGAGCTTTCCGCCTCGGATGACATCATCAACCTGCTCGAGCAGCGAACGGACGTCGCGATTCGCATCGGTGGCCTCGCGGATTCCACCCTGCATGCCCGCCCGCTGGGGCGCTCGCCGCTGCAGCTGGTCGCCAGCCCGCAGTACCTGGAGCGCCATGGCGTGCCGGTCAGCCCCGCGGCGTTGCGTGATCACCAGTTGCTGGGATTCCTGAATGCCGACAATCTCAATCGCTGGCCCGTCGAGGGGCTGACGCAAGAGGGCCCCAACATCCGCTCGCAGCTGAGCACCACCAGCGGGGAGGTCATGCGCCAGCTGTGCCTGGCCGGCGAGGGGATCGCCTGCCTGTCGCGCTTCATGATTCAGGAGGATCTCGTCCAGGGGCGGCTGGTGACCCTGCTGGCGGATCGTATGATCAGCCCCAATCCGAGGGAATCGGTCCAGGCCGTCTACTACCGCAACACGGCCCTGTCGGGGCGCATCGGCGCCTTCCTCGATTTTATGGCGCCGCGCCTGAGGCTGTGATGGCATCGGCCGTGATGGGCCAGGGGAGGCGAGGATTAGCGCATTTCGCGGCCGGCTTGACCTAACAAGGTGTAGCCGATGGAATTGTTCGTCCCGCCGTCACCCGCCAGGAGGCACTGCCATGAGCGCGACCCCGGACCGCGCGACCGTCACCGAGTCCTTCTCCACGTCGGTGATGGCGTCCGCCCCCCTGTTCGTTGGCCTGGCCCTGCTGATGCTGGGCAATGGGCTGCAGGGCAGCCTGCTGGGGGTGCGGGCCTCCCAGGAAGCGTTCGGCAGCGGCGTGATCGGCCTGATCATGGCGGCCTTCTTCGCGGGCTTTCTGCTCGGCTCGGTATGGTCCGCCCGTGCCCTGCGACGGGTGGGCTATATTCGCGTGTTTGCTGCCCTGGCGGCCATGGCATCGGTGGCCATTCTCGTGCAGGAGCTGTTCGTTATGCCCGTGGCCTGGGGGCTGATGCGTTTCCTCACCGGCCTGTGCTTCGCCGGCATCTATGTCGTCTCGGAGAGCTGGCTGAATAATCGGGCGACCAACCTCACGCGCGGGCGCCTGCTGGCGGTCTACATGGTCGTCATGTACCTGGGGCAGGGTGGTGGGCAGCTGCTGCTGAACGTGGCCGATCCCTCGAAGGCCGATCTCTTCATCCTGTCGTCGATCTTGATTTCCGTCGCGGTGGTACCGCTGTTGCTCAGCGCCACGCCGGCCCCGGACGTCACCCTCGCGTCGCGCATGTCCGTGAGCCGGCTGTGTCGTATCTCGCCGTTCGGTGCCGGAGGCGTCTTCGTGGCGGGACTGATCAACGGCACGATCATGGGGATGGGCGCGGTCTATGCCCACGATGCCGGCCTGTCCGTCGCCCGCATCGCCCTGTTCATGGGGGCCGTGATCTGCGGCGGCGCCCTGCTGCAGTGGCCCCTGGGGCGTCTCTCCGACCGCATGGATCGACGCTGGGTCATTCTCGGAGTGACCTTTGCGGCCGCCGGCGCCTCGATGCTGGCGTACCGGGCCACCGGCTGGGCAACGCCGGGGATGCTGGCGAGTGTGGGACTCTTCGGTGGTCTCTCCTTTGCGCTGCACTCCTTGAACCTGGCGCATACCAACGACTGCCTGGAGCCCTCGGAGATGCTCGGCGCCAGCAGCTCCCTGGTGCTGTTGCTCGGCGTGGGCTCGGTGATCGGCCCGCTGGCCGTGGGGGCCGTGATGAGCCAGGTCGGCGCCGCGGGCTTCTTCTGGTGGCTGGCGGCCGTGCAGCTGATCTTTGGTCTCTTCGGCCTGGGCTGCGTGCGGTATTTTGCCAAGCGTGGCTCGGTCGCGCCTTCCCACTATGTCGTGGTTCCGTCCCAGACCTCCTCGGTGGGGGTAGCGGCCATCGAGGACGTTTACGCCACCCAGGACGAGGAGCCCGACGACGAGCCGGCTCACGAGCGCCCTGGGGAGGCACCGGACCAGCGTGGGGAGGGCGCAGAGAGGGAAGAACCGCGGCCGGCCCGGTCCTCCGAGATGTCCTGATCGCTCCTCTCGGAGAGGGCGGCTGCTCGTACCGTCGAGGGGAGCGACACGAAGGCCAGGTTCAGGCCATGGGGCCCACCGGCAGACCTTGTACCAGGGCCTTTTCATAAGCACCGGCAAAGTGCGTCTTGAGCCAGTCCATCAGCCCCCGGACACGCTGCAGCTGGAAGCGGTGAGGGGGGCAAACCATCGACAAGGGCGTGGGTTCGGCCCAGTCCGGAAGCACCTCGACGAGCGTCCCGCGGGCAATGTCTGCCTGGACATAGGCGTCGACCAATCGAGTGACCCCCAGGCCGGATAGCGCCGCCTGGCGCATGGCCCTTCCGCTGATGATCCTGTAGCCGCGACTGGCCTGGATGAGCCGCTGCTCGCTGCCTCGCGCCAAGAGCCAGTGATCCACGCTGCCGTAGATCAGTGGCAGGGCGCGCAGGTCGTCGGGGACCTGGATGGGGGCGTGCCGGGCCAGGAACGCGGGGCTTGCGACATAGCGGGTCGTGACGCGATGCAGCCGGCGGGCCACGAGGCTGGAGTCGGCCAGCTCTCCCATCCTCACCACCAGGTCGTAGGGGCTGTCCATGAGATCCTCACGCAGGCTGGAGAAGTCCAGCTCGATCTCCACCCCCGGGTGGCGCTGCTGGAAGCGGAACACCAGTGGGGCCACCAGCTCTTCACCGATGAGTCCTCCGACGGAGTTCATGCGAATCCGTCCGCTCAGCTCACGGGTCGATTGCATGGCCCACTCGCTCGCCGATTCCAGTTGGCGAAACGCCAGCTGACACCGCTCGGCATATCCCTCGCCGATGCGCGTAAGGCGAAGGCTTCGGGTGGTGCGGTGCAGCAGCTGTACGGCCAGCGCCTGCTCAAGTGCCGTGACCTGCTGGCTCAGGTTGGCCTTGGAGTGGCCGGAGGCCTGCGCCGCCGCGGTGAAGCTGCCGTGCTCCGCGACCAGCAGGAAGGCACGTACCCAGCGAAGCGATATGTCGTTCATAAAAAGTGAACAGTCTTTTCAGAATGGGGGTGTTTTTCATCATAACGGCATTGCTCATCATGCGCCCCTGTTGATGATTCACGCCTGCCATCGCGGCAGGCCAGCTTCATGGGAGACGTATCATGACCAAACCGCTCGTCGTGGTGACAGGTGCCTCATCGGGCATTGGCGCCGCCATCGCCCAACAGCTTTCAGCGCTTGGCCATCCACTGCTGCTGCTGGCTCGCCGCCTCGAGCGGATCGAAGCCCTGGCGTTGCCCAACGCGCTGTGCCGCCAGGTCGACGTCACCGATGCGGAAGCGTTTCGGGGTGCCATCCGGGAAGCCGAGGCGCTCTATGGTCCGGTGGATATGCTGGTGAACAACGCGGGTGTCATGTTGCTCGGTCAGTTGGACACGCAGGACCCCGCCGAGTGGCAGCGCATGTTCGATGTCAATGTGATGGGGCTGTTGAACGGCATTCACGCGGTTCTGGCCGATATGACATCCCGCGGCCAGGGCACGATTCTGAACATCAGCTCCATTGCAGGAAAGAAGAGCTTCCCGAATCACGCTGCCTACGTGGGCAGCAAGTTTGCGGTCAGCTCCATTACCGAGAACCTGCGGGAGGAAGTGGCCGACAGCAGCGTACGCGTGATGGCCATTCATCCCGGTGCGGTGGACACCGAGCTGGTGAGCCACACCACCAGCGAAGAGATCAAGGCCGGCTACGAAGCGTGGAAACACGCCATGGGAGGCGTGCTGGCCGCCGAGGATGTCGCCGCAGCGGCCGTCTACATGTATCAGCAGCCACAGCACGTCAATATCCGCGATATCACCATTGCGGCCACGCGCCAGCCGGCGTGAGCCGGTCGCCTCGTGCGTGAGGCTCGACCTGCTTCCCTCCAGGCAGGGCAGGTGAGGGGGCATCGGCGTCGGCTCCATCGGGAGTCGGCGCCGATTTCCTTAACAGGGGGCTTTATATTATAAATCAATTATTTAGATAATTCCGTGTCGCTGCCGGTGCCCCAACAAGGCGTCGAGGAAATGTCCCCTATTTGTCGAACAAATATATTGTTTTGTTAGACAAATGGTTAATGGTGTCTGCTATTTGGCTCGATAGACTGACGCGATGTTTATCGAGACCACGCCCGCGTCCACTGACAAGGACACCCCATGAATGCGCTGACACTGATCTCCTTCGTCTTCTTCACCGGGCTGGTGGCCTTCATCACCTGGCGAATGACTCGCCACGACGACCACCAGCACTCCGCCGGCTTCTTCCTGGCGGGGCGCAGCCTGACCTTTCCGGTCATCGCCGGCTCGCTGCTGATGACCAACCTCTCCACCGAGCAGATGGTGGGGCTCAACGGCGCCGCCTTCACCGACGGGCTCTCGGTGATGGCCTGGGAGGTCATCGCCGTGGTGGCGCTGGTCGCGGCGGCGCTGTTCTTCCTGCCACGCTTCCTGAAGAGCGGCATCACCACCATCCCGGAGCTGCTGGCGCTGCGCTTCGATCGCACCACCCAGCTGATCGCCAACATCATCTTCATGCTGGCCTATGCGGTGATCCTGCTGCCGAGCATCCTCTACTCCGGCGGCCTGGGCCTGATGGGCCTGCTGGATCTCAAGACCCTCACCGGCATCGAGTCCACCCAGGTGCTGCTGGTCGGTACCGTCGTCGCGGTGGGGCTGGGGGGCTCCATCTATGCGCTGTTCGGCGGCCTGCGCTCGATCGCGATTTCCGACACCCTGAACGGCGTCGGACTGCTGGTCGGCGGGCTGCTGATCGTCTACTTCGGCCTGGATGCGGTAAGCGGTGGCCAGGGGGTGCTGGCCGGCTGGCAGGAACTGCAGGCGGCGCATCCGGAGAAGCTGCGCTCGCTGGGTGACGAGGACCAGTCGGTGCCCTTCTCGACCCTGTTCACCGGGGTGCTGGTGCTCAACATGTTCTACTGGTGCACCAACCAGCAGATCATCCAGCGCACCTTCGCCGCCAAGACCCTGGCCGAGGGCCAGAAGGGCGTGATGCTGACCGGCTTCTTGAAGCTGCTCGGCCCCCTGTACCTGGTGGTCCCCGGCATCATCGCCTTCTACCTGTATGCCGACGAGGGCATCAAGGCCGATGCCGCCTACGGTCGCCTGGTGTTCGACGTGCTGCCGGCACCGCTGACCGGCTTCTTCGCCGCGGCCATGGTCGGGGCCATCCTGTCGTCCTTCAACTCGGCGCTGAATTCCACCACCACCCTGTTCAGCCTCGATATCTACAAGGCGCGCCTCAACCCCGATGCCAGCGACGAGCAGGTGGTCCGGGTCTCCAAGTGGGCCGGCTGGATCATGGCCGCCGCCGCCATGATCATCGCCCCGCTGCTCAGCGGCCAGGAGAGCCTGTTCGTCTACCTGCAGAAGGTCAGCTCGATCTACTACATCCCGCTGTTCGCGGTGGTGCTGGTCGGCCTGCTGAGCCGCCACGTGCCCGCCAAGGCGGCCAGCCTGGCGCTGGTGCTCGGCTGCGCGGTGATCGGCGTGTTCTCCTTCGTGCCGTTCTTCAACGGCCTGCTGAATGGCCTGCACGAGTTCCACTTCATCACCATCGTGCTGGTGGCACTGATCGCGATGATGCTGGCCTTCGGCAAGTATGCCCCGCGCAGCGAGCCCTGGGTGCAGGAAGACGTCAAGGCCATCGACATGACCCCCTGGGCAGGCGCCAGGTACGCCGGCGCGTTCCTGATCGTGCTGGTGCTGACGATCTACATCGCCTTCATCTGAGGCGCGGCGGGGAGACCCGGTCACGACAAACGCCCGAGCCCTTGGCTCGGGCGTTTTTTCTGTGGGGCGCTATGCCCTGTCTCATCCGACGATGTCTGGGGCGATCAAGATGCAAAGCTCAGCGCCTGATCACAGAAGGCCTTGGCCGAGGCCTCAAGGGGGCGATGCTGTGCCCAGGCGAGGCCGACGTCCATGGTGGGGATGGGGTCAGCAAGATCGATATGCTCGATGCGCCGGCCCTCCAGCGACCAGGGGCGATAGACCATGTCCGAGAGAATGCTGATGCCGGTGCCGTTGGCCACCAGGCTGCGCACCGCCTCCACCGACGAGGTCTGAAAGAGGGTGTTAGGCTCGAGCCCGGCCTGCTGCCAGTAGCCGATGGCGGTCTGATCGGCCTCGTCTACCGTCAGCATGATGTAGGGATGGTGGGCCAGATCGCGCAGGCTGACGGTGTCCCGTGACAGCAGCGGGTGGTGGCTACAGACCCACAGCCGGCGCGGCGAATGCGTCAGCGACTGGCGCTCGATCGGGGCGGCCCCGTCAAGGTTCGAGATCAGCGCGATGGCCAGGTCGAAGCGGCCAGAGAGCAGTCCCTGCTCGATCTCGGGGCGAGATGCCTCGAACAGGCGCAGCTGCACCCAGGGATAGCGGCGCTGGAATCTGGCCACCAGCGAGGGCAGGAAATAGCCGGCCACGGTATAGCTGACCGCCAGATTCAGGTCGCCCTCCAGTTGGGGCTGATGATCCTGCAGGTTGTCGAAGGCCTCGTCGACCGCCTGAAAGATGTGGATCACCTGCTGCTGGAAGCGAACGCCCTCCTGCGTCAGCCGCATGCCCTGTGCCGTGCGCTGAAACAGCGACACCCCCAGCTGTTCCTCCAGCTCCCTGACCCCGGTGGTGATCGAGGACTGGGAGACGTTCAGGTCCACTGCGGCCTGGGTGACCCGGCCGCTGTCGGCCACGGCGAGGAAGTAGCGCAGCTTGCGCAGGGAAGGATCTCGGGACATGAGTGACGCGTCTTGTGTTCGGATTTTTTGAAACTGTAGAGCAAAAATTAATATTTCCAAAAGCGCTCCGTGGCGACCAATACTGGGCGGCACGAATTGCCTGGAGCGTGATGATGACCTCAACGATCGATCTCAATGCGGACATGGGCGAAGGCGTGGGCGCCTGGACCATCGGGGACGGGGTCGATGCCTCGCTGCTCCCGCTGATCAGTACCGCCAACATCGCCGCCGGCTTTCATGCCGGCGATCCCACCACCATGGTGACCACCCTGCGGGACGCGGCCCGTCATGGCATCGCGGTGGGCGTGCACCCTGGCTTCAACGATCTCATTGGCTTCGGACGTCGCCATATCGATGCCTCGCCGGACGAGCTCGTCAACGACGTGCTGTATCAACTGGGTGCCCTGCGCGAGCTGGCGACCCGCGAAGGCCTCGCCCTGCACCACCTCAAGCTGCATGGGGCGCTGTTCATGCATGGCGCGCGCGACGAGGCTTTTGCTCAGGCGCTCTGTGCCGCCCTTGCGCGCGTCGCGCCGGGCCTGCCGATCTACTGCCTGGCCGGCACGGCCCTGGATCGGGCCGCCGCCGAGCGGGGCCTGACTCGAGTGCACGAGTTCTATGCCGACCGGGAGTATGACGACCAGGGGGGCATCGTCTTCGTGCGCCGGGTGGCTCGGCTCGACCCGGCACAGGTGGCACGCAAGGTCCTGCGTGCCTGCCGGGAGGGGGTGGTGGACACCACCACCGGCCGGCAAGTGAACGTCAGCTTCCAGTCGGTCTGCATTCACAGCGATACGCCGGGCGCGCTGGACCTGGCGAAGGCCGTGCGCGCTGCCCTGGATGAGGCCGGCATCGACGTGAAGGCCTATGAGGCCTGAGCGTGGTGCTCGCTTCTCGTTAGAAAGAACTCACCAACAATCACCAACAAGACGATGTCACCAACAAGACGGAGCAAATCCATGATCCCTCAGGACTTCGCCATCGAGGAATTGACGATCGACGACATGCAGGCGCTGTTGCGGTCGGGAAAGCTGAGCGTACGCGGTCTCACCGAGGCCTACCTGGCGCGGGTCGAGGCCATCGACAAGGCGGGCCCCGGCCTCAACGCGATCATCACCGTCAACCCGCGTGCGCTGGAGGAGGCCGATCGGCTGGATGCGGAATTCGCCGCCAGCGGCGCGCTGAGCGGTCCGCTGCACGGTGTACCGGTGGTGGTCAAGGATCAGGCGGAAACCAAGGACATGATGACGACCTTCGGCTCGATCGCCCAGGACGGCTACCAGCCCCGGGACGATGCCACCGTCATCAAGAAGCTCAAGGCCGCCGGCGCCATCATCCTGGCCAAGACGGCGCTGCCGGATTTTGCCACCTCCTGGTTCGGCTTCTGCTCCAGGCTCGGGGAAACCAGGAATCCCTATGTGCTGGCCCATGATCCCGGCGGCTCGAGCAGCGGCACCGCCGCCGCGGTGGCCGCAAATCTGGCACTGGTCGGCGTGGGCGAGGATACCGGCGGCTCCATCCGCCTGCCGGCCAGCTTCTGCAACCTGGTGGGGGTGCGGGTCACCCCGGGCCTGATCAGCCGTGACGGCATGTCGCCGCTGGTGGTGTTCCAGGACACGGCCGGACCGATGGCGCGCACGGTGACGGATGCCGCGCTGCTGCTGGACGCCATGGTGGGGTATGACCCCAAGGACGAATACACCACGGCCGCCCTTATTGCCGGACACAAGGGCAGCTACGTCGAGGCCACCGAGGGTGCCACCCTTCGGGGAACCCGTCTGGGCGTCGTCCGTAACGCCTTTGGCGCCGATGACGACCCCGCCGCGGCCCCGGTCAATCGGGTCATGACAGAGGCCCTGAACGCCGCCCGGGAGGCCGGCGCCGAGCTCGTCGATGTCGAGATCCCCGACCTGATGGAGCACATCCTCGAGACCTCCCTGTACCTGTCGCACTCCCGGTACGATATCAACCGCTTCCTGGCCTCGCGGGACAACATGCCGATCAAGAGCCTGGAAGAGATCAGGGAGAAGAAGCTCTACGATCCCTGCCTCGACCTCCTGGAGGCGATCTTCGAGGGCCCCGAACATCCCGAGGACGACCCGGAGTACTTCAAGAAGCTGGCCGCCCGGGACGCGTTCCAGCGACTGGTCGTCGGCCTTGTCGCCCAGCATCGGCTCGATGGACTGGTATTCCCCTGTACCCAGGTCCTTCCCCCGAGCAAGCAGGCGATCCGGGAAGGCCAGCATGAGGTGCTCAGTTTCCCGACCAACACGCTTATCGCCTCGCAGACCTGGATGCCGTCGATCTGCCTACCGGCGGGCTTCAGCGAGGAAGGGCTGCCGGTCGGCATGGAGCTGGTGGTGCTGCCCTACCATGAACCGGAGCTGTTCCGGCTGGGATATGCCTTCGAGCAGGCCACGCACTACCGCAGGGTACCGAGCTACAAGGAGGCCTGAGCGGGCGCGTCTGAAACTTGGCCGCCTGACATGATGGCGCCCCGGCCCTCGGGCCGGGGCGCCATCGCGTTTTCAGTCGCAGGCGCGCAGGTGCAGCAGCAGGGCCTGGTCGGGGTCGAGCACCGGCAGTGCCAGGCCCAGCGTCATCAGCTGCTCTCCACTGGCTTCCAGCACTTCACCCCGGTCGAACTGGGCCTCGACCCACGCCGGCAGCGCCTTCATGCGCCGCTCCGGGTGCTCGGGCAGCTCGAGCAGCTCGACCCGGTAGCGCCGAACGGGGTCGAGGCCTGCCAGCGGCTGCGGCGCCGGCAGGGCGTGGCGCGGCATGGAAAGCTGGCTGACGTTGAAGAGCGCCTCGCCGCCGTCGGGGGCGACCACGCCATGGGCGTGCTGGTGTGGGTCGAGGCAATCCAGCCGCCAGCCGATGCCGCCGTGCAGGAGGCCGCGCAGCGCCTTGTAGCGCTCGATCCAGCCCCGGAGCTCGGCGCGCTCGGTGGCGTCGAGCCGGCTGACGTCCAGCTCCAGGCCCAGGTGGCCGAACAGGGCGGTGCTGGCGCGGAAGGCCAGGCTGGTGCGCCGCGAGGTCGTATGGGCGTGTTCGGGGCCGATGTGGGCGCCGAGCAGCTCCGGCGGCAGGAAGCGCCCGGCGCCGCGCTGGATATGCACGCGCTCATGGGGGTCGTTGCAGTCCGAGGTCCAGACCCGGTGGGTATGGCGCAGGATGCCGTGGTCGGTGCGGGCCCCGCCCGAGGCGCAGCTCTCGATCTCCACCGCCGGGTGGGCGGCGCGCAGCCGTGCCAGCAGGGCATAGAGCGCCTCGACCTGGGCGTGGGGCGCCGGGCGACCGGCGTGCTCGCCGGCCAGGCTGGCGGCATGGGTCAGGTCGCGGTTCATGTCCCACTTGAGGTAGCGGATCGGGTACTCGGTGAGCAGCGCATCGAGGCGCTCGAACAGGTAGTCGCCGACCTCGGGGCGGGTCAGGTCCAGCACGCACTGGTAGCGCCCCAGCGGCTGCTCGCGCTCGGGCAGGCCGAGGATCCACTCCGGATGGCGGCGATAGAGCTCGCTGTCGGGGTTGACCATCTCGGGTTCGACCCACAGGCCGAACTCCATGCCCCGGGCGTGCACCGACTCGATCAGCGGGCCGAGCCCCTGGGGGTACTTGCCCGGATCGAGGTACCAGTCGCCGAGGGCGGCGCGCTCGCCGTCGCGGCCGACGAACCAGCCGTCATCCAACACGAAGCGTTCGGCGCCGACCTCGCCGGCGGCCTGTACCAGCTCCTCGAGCCGGGCGGCGTCGTGGTCGAAGTAGAGCGCCTCCCAGGTGTTGACGTGCACCGGGCGCGGCTTGTCGGCCTGGGGCCAGTCGAGGCGGGCGCGCAGGGCGGCATGCTGGCGCTGGCTGGCGCCGTTGAGGCCGCTGTCGGACCAGGCCAGCACCACCTCGGGCGTGGTGATCGACTCGCCCGCGGCCAGGGTGCGCTCGCCGGGCAGCAGCAGGGCCCCCAACTGCAGCTGAGTGCTGCCGTCGAACTGGCGCTCGACCAGCACCCGATGGTTGCCGCTCCAGGCCAGGTGCGCGCTGATCACCTCGCCGCGCTGCTCGCTGAAGCCGGGCGTGCCGACGACGATGGACGGCACGCGCTGGTGCGAGCCGCGACCGCGGCGGTTCTCCAGGGCCAGGGTGCCCTCGCCGATCACGTGGCGGGCCTCGGTGAATTCCTGCACCCAGCGCCCACCGAAGGTCAGGCACTCCTCGAAGCGCACCGGCAGCGGCAGGCAGGCGGCGGCCAGCCAGTCGAGCCGGTAGGGTGTCTTCGCCGGGTTGTGGAGGGTGGTCTGCAGGCGCAGCACGCCCTCGGCGCCGAGCTCCACCGAGAGGTCGACCGCCAGCTGGCTCGGCGCGTCTCGCAGGGTCAGCCGGGCATGGGCGCCGCCGTCGTCCTCGTGGCAGGCGACATCGACGACGCGCAGGTCGGTGAGCCAGTCCTGGCCGTCGCGGTCGCCGCTGAGGGCCGGCTGGCCCGGGAAGCCGCGCCCGGCATCGTTGAACAGGGTGTTGGGCGCCAGCCGGTCGAGGCTCGCCTGGGGGGTGGCGCCAGCGCCGAGGCGACGCTGGGTGGCGGGATCCACCGCCAGCGGGCGGCCGAGGTGCGCCAGGCGCGGCAGGCCCTGGTCGAGGTCCAGCTGCAGCTGGAGGCCGGCGGCGGTCAGGGTCAGCCAGCGTTCATCCGGCAGGTATTGGCTGTGCGGGGCTTGGGGCGAAGCGGTGCGAGTCATGCGGTGGTCTCTGTCGGACAAGGGAGCACGGTCGTGCCGGGGTCAGGCAAGGCGCAGCGCGGGTTCCCCGGCGCCGCGGCCACCGGGCAAGACCTCGGCAAGCTCGAGGGCGAACAGGGCGCCGTCGTGGGACTTCGGGTCGGCCATGCCCTCCCGGGCGGTGGTGATGTAGAGGGTCGTGAGGTCGGGGCCGCCGAAGACCGGGCAGGAGGGCTGGCGCGCGGCCAGCGCCACATGGGCGATCTCGCGCCCGTCCGGGGCGAGCCTGGCCACCCGGCCGGCGCCCCACAGGGCGATCCACATGCAGCCCTCGGCATCCATCACGGCGCCGTCTGGTCCGCCGCCGGACTGGCGCAGGTCGGCCCAGGGCTCGGGCTCGTTGAACGCGCCATCTTCGCCGCGCGCGGGGAAGCCCTGGTCGTCCAGCGCCCAGCGCATCACCCGGCCGGTGGCGGTGTCGCTGAAGTAGGCGTATCGACCGTCCGGCGAGAAGCACAGCGCATTGGGGATGGTGACTCCCCGGCGCAGGCAGGTGAGCTCGCCGCGATGGAGGCGATAGAGGCTGCCGGCGCCGGCCTCGGCCCGACGGCCCATGCTGGAGAGCCACAGGCTGCCGTGGGTATCGACCCGGGCGTCGTTGCTGCGGGTGACGGGGTTGTCGGCCTCGAAGGGCAGGAAGGCGCGGTGCTCGCCGCTCTGCGGGTCGAGGCGCGACAGCTGGCCCTCGGCGACCAGCAGGTAGTCGCCGTCCGTGGTCACGGCCGCGTAGGAGGTGCGCCGGCCGAGCGGCATGCCCCGGTGGTGGCCGCCATCGGGGGCGGCGCGGTGCAGCTCGCCGGCCAGGATGTCGAGCCAGCGCAGTTCGCCGCGTTCGGCGTCCCAGCCCGGTCCCTCTCCCAGCTCACAGCGGGTGGGGACTCGCACCTCGGCCTGGCCGAGGCAGGGGGAGGGCGCTTGAGAGACCTCGCTCATCGGATGCTCCTTGTTCGTGACGCTCATGTTCGAGCCCCGAGCGGGCCCTTCAATCCGCGGCCTGCCAGGCGGCGACCAGGGCCCGAGCCCGCTCGCCGACCTCGGCGGCACTCAGCCCCGGGGTGTAGAGGGCGGTGCCGAGCCCCGCCCCATGCACGCCGGCGCCTCGCCACTCGGCGAAGTTGTCGACGCCGATGCCGCCGACGGCATAGAGCTCGGTGCCCCGGGGCAGCACGGCCATCATCGCCTTCATGTTGGCGATGCCGACCTGGGAGGCCGGGAACAGCTTGAGGCCGGAGGCGCCGGCCTCGAGCGCCGCGAAGGCCTCGGTGGGCGTGACGATCGCCGGCATCGAGATCATGTCCAGGCGACGGGTCTCGCGGATGACGGCCGCGTTGGTGTTGGGGGAGACGATCAGGCGGCCGCCTGCGGCATGCACGTCGCGCACCTGCTCGGGCGTCAGCACGGTGCCGGCCCCGACCAGGATCCGGTCGCCGTGGTGCTCGGCGCAGTGCCGTGCCAGCGCCGCGATGCTCGCCAGCGGGTCCGGCGAATTGAGGGGCACCTCGATGCGGGTGATGCCGGCGGCGATGATCTCCTCGGCGATGGCCAGGATCTCGGCGGGCGTGACGCCGCGCAGGATGGCAACCAGGGGCAGACTCATGATGGCTCCTTGCAGGTTCGGGGGCGGCCGCCACCTGACGGCGGCCGCGTCTCAGGGGGTGGGGGAGGGCGAGCGGGAGGCGTGATGGATGCGCCCCAGCCCGGCCAGGATCATGTCCGCATTGGCCTGCGTGCCGACCGCGAAGCCGAGATGCTCGAGGGCGAGGCGATAGCGTTGGCACAGCGCCTCGGCGCCGATCAGCACCACCCGGCCGCCGGCAGGCAGCCGCGAGGTGGCGCCGGCAAGCTCCAGGCCGAGCACCAGGCCCGATAGCCGCGCGCCGAGCACGGCGCCGCGCGCCTCGCCCGCGGGCAGCGAGGCATCCAGCAGGTCGCGGGCGCGGATGCCGAACAGCTCGGCGCTCAGCCGCGCGGGGGCGGCCACGGCGGTGTCGATGCCCGCGAGGAAGGCCGCCTGTTGGGCCTCATCGGCCAGGTCTTCGGCAGACTCGGCGGCGGCAAGCGAGTGGCGCAGCACCGAGTCCTGGCGCAGCAGCTTGTAGAGCTCGCCGCTCATGTAGGTGCCGAAGTCGAGCAGGCGGCCCGCCTCGAGGCGCGCCCACTTGGCGTGGGTGCCGGGCAGGCAGACGGCGCCCTCGAAGCCCGGCTGCCGGGCCAACAGGCCGGCCAGCTGCGTCTCCTCGCCGCGCATCACGTCGAAGCCGGCCGTCGCCGAGCCGCTGCCCGGACGCTGGCAGAGCCCCGGCAGGATCTGCACGTCGAGGCGCGCATCGCGGGTGGGCACCGGCGTCAGGCGGGTGGCGAGGCGCGACAGTACCTCGCTAGGCGGCGTCTCCAGCGGCAGGTAGGCGGCCTCCACCCAGCCCTGGCGGGCGCCGGCCATGCCGCAGATCAGCACCTCGGTGGCCGGTTCGGCCGCCGGCAGCCAGTCGCCGATCGCCTCGAGCAGGGCGCCCTCGAACGCGTCCGGGGTCAGATCCAGCATGCCGCGAGCGCTGTTGGCCTCGCCGATCACGCGGTCAGCGCCGTCGAGCGCCCAGGCGCGCAGGTTGCTGGAGCCCCAGTCCACCGCGATCCAGGCGGGGCGGGAGGCGACGGAGCTCCCCATCAGACCCGGCCTCCATCGACCACCATCGGCTGGCCAGTCATCATCCGCGAGGCGGTGGAGGCCAGGAACAGGCAGGGATTGATCATGTCCTCGGCCGGGATCGCCTCCTTGAGGCACTGCTGGTCGAGGCACTCCTTGAGGTCTCGGTCGTTGACCCACAGCTCGCGCTGGCGCTCGGTCATCACCCAGCCCGGAATCAGGCAGTTGACGCGGATGGCGTCCGGTCCCAGCTCGCGGGCCAGCGCCTTGGTCAGGCCCATGATGCCGGCCTTGGCGGTGACATACGTCGGGTAGCCGTCGAGGCCGAGCAGGTAGCTGTTGGAGGAGAGGTTGATGATGGCGCCTCCGCCGAGGCGGCGCATGTCGGCGGCCACCGCCTGGGCGGTGAAGAACTGCGGGCGCAGGTTGGTGGCGATCGACTCGTCCCACTGCTCCACCGTCCACTCCTCGAGCGTGTGGCGGGTGTCGCGGGCGGCGTTGTTGACCAGCACGCCGATCGGGCCGTGGGCCTCGCGAGCCTGGGCGATGGCGGCCTGAAGGGCCGGCACGTCCTGAATATCGCAGGGGATGAACAGCGGACGGTTGGCGTACTTCGCCTCCATCGCGTCGCAGAAGGTGGTGGCGTCGGACAGGCCGACGAAGGCCACCCTGGCGCCCTGGGCCAGGAAGCCCTCGGTCAGGGCGGCGCCGATGCCGGAGCCGCCGCCGGTGATGAAGACGCTGGCGCCGTCGAGGTCCGGGTAGCGGAAGTCGGCGAAGGCTGGCGTGACGGAAGAAGGGCTGGGAGCGGACATGGTGACTCCAACGTGAAGGGGGAGACGCCGCCGGGACGGCGCCTTGATGCATGAATGGGGGCGTCGGCGCTTGGCTTCGCGACCGGTTACCACTCGGCGACCGAGCCGTCCTCGTGCTGCCACACCGGGTTGCGCCAGCGGTGGCCGACCTTGGCGCGCTCCTCGACGAAGGCCTCATCGATCTCGACGCCGAGCCCTGGGCCCTGCGGGATGGCGCAGAAGCCGTCCTTGATCGCGAGCGCCGACTTGTCGGTGAGGTAGTCGAGTACGTCGTTGTCCTTGTTGTAGTGGATGCCCATGCTCTGTTCCTGGATGAAGGCGTTGTGGCAGACGGCGTCCAGCTGCAGCGAGGCGGCGAGCGTCAGCGGTCCCAGCGGGCAGTGCGGGGCCAGCGCCACGTCGTGGGCGGAGGCCAGGGTCGCGATCTTCCAGCCCTCGCTGATGCCGCCACAGTGGGAGAGGTCCGGCTGGATGACGTCGACCATGCCGTCGGCCAGGAGGTCGCGGAACTGGAAGCGGGTGTGCAGGCGCTCGCCGGTGGCGATCGGCGTGGCGATGCCCTCGGCGATGTGCTTGAGGGCCGGCAGGTGCTCGGGCGCCACCGGTTCCTCGATGAACATCGGGTGGAGGGGCTCGAGCTCGCGCATCAGCGCCTTGGCCATCGGGCGGTGCACCCGGCCGTGGAAGTCGATGCCGATGCCCACGTCCGGCCCCACCGCCTCGCGGGCCTCGGCGACCCGGGCCACGGCGTCGTCGATCTTCTTGTGGGAGTCGACGATCTGCATCTCCGGGGTGCCGTTCATCTTGAAGGCGGTGAAGCCCTGCTCGACCAGGGCGCGGGCGCCGGCGCCGACATCGGCGGGACGATCGCCGCCGGTCCAGGCGTACATGCGCATCCTGTCGCGCACCGGGCCGCCCAGCAGCTGATGCACGGGCACGCCGAGGTCGCGGCCCTTGAGGTCCCACAGCGCCTGGTCGATGCCGGCGATGGCCGACATCAGGATCGGCCCGCCGCGGTAGAAGCCGGCGCGGTACATGACGTTCCACAGGTGCTCGATGTTTCGCGGGTCCTGGCCCACCAGGTAGTCGGAGAGCTCATGGACGGCGGCCTCGACGGTGGCGGCCCGCCCCTCGACCACCGGCTCGCCCCAGCCGTAGCAGCCCTCGTCGGTCTCGATCTTCAGGAACAGCCAGCGCGGCGGGACCTGCCAGGTCTTGAGTCGGGTGATTTTCATGCGATGCATCCTGTGTGGAGAAGAAACAATCAATGCGCAGGGCCGCCGGGGTGGCTCAGCCGGCCGGGGGCTCAGGCGATCGGGGCTCAGTCGTCCAGGGCTCAGTCGTCCGGGGCGAGGGCGTCGTTCGATACCGCCGGGCGCCTGGGCTGGCGGCCGCCGTTGTCGACCCCGAGGTCGGCGGCGGTGCGCGCCAGCACCTGCTCGGTGGCTTCGCGGGCGGCTTCCGGCTGGCGCAGGCGAATGGCCTCGAGCACCCGGCGGTGGCGCGCCAGGCTGTCGTCCAGCGAGTCGGCCTGATGATGGGAGTGCTGGATCAGGGCCACGATCGAGGGGCGCAGCAGCAGACCCATCTGGCGCCAGACCAGGTTGTGGCTGGCGCGATAGATGGCGTCATGGAAGGCGACGTCGTGCTCGGCGTGCTCCTCGCGGCGCGCCGGGTCGGCGGCGCTTGCGCACATGCCGTCGAATGCGGCCTCGATGCGGGCCAGGTCCCGGGCGGTGGCCGACAGCGCGGCCAGCTCGCTGACGAAGGGTTCGGCGGACAGGCGAAAGGCGAAGACCTCGCGCACCAGCTGCGGATGGGGCGAGGCGAGGCCCGCCATCCACTCGCTCATCTGCGGGTCGAGCAGGTGCCAGTCGACGATGTCGCGCACCACGGTGCCGCGGCCGGCGGTCCGCTCGATCAGCCCACAGCCGCTCAGCGCGGCCAGGGCGTTGCGCACCCGGTTGCGGCTGGCCGAGAAGTGCGTGCAGAGGTCCAGCTCGCGGGGAAAGGTCTCGCCGCTGGCCCACTGCCCGGACAGGATGGCGTGGGCCAGTACGTTGGCCAGGGCGCTGGCGCCCCCGTCACTGGAGGGTTGCGGAAGCAGAGAGAGCTGAGGCGATTCAGGCACGAGGGTCTCCAAAAGTCTGACGTTAATGTACTAAATGTCTGACATTATGAGCAACGTCCGCTGGTTAGACATTAGTCGTGTCTTCGAGGGGGAGAGGAGGGGGCGACGCCGGCCCGGGTGGTTCATTCGACCAGAACGGCGCTCAGGGCGACCAGATATCGGCCATCACGTGTCGCACGGCGGCGATGACCGGCTCGTCGCGTCGCTCCTCGAGCCAGACGAAGCTCAGCGCACAGGGCAGGCGGATGCCCTCGGCGATCACCAGGCCGCGCTCCTGGCGCTCCTGCAAGGCCGTGGCATCTCGGGCCAGGGCCAGGCCGACGCCGGCCCGCACCAGGTCGATCATGCACGGCTCCTGATCGACCTGGGCCACGCGATACGGCGTGAGGCCGTGGGGCGCGAGCTGCTCGCTCAGCAGGCGGTGGTGGACCGAGCGCGGCGGGGTGACGACCCAGGGCAGGGTCGCGAGGTGGGGCCAGTCGGTTCGCGCCAGGCGCGAGGACCAGCCGGCCGGGGCGATGACGTGGTAGGCGAACCGCGTCAGTTCCATCATCTCCACCGCCGGTGCCCCTTCACCGGTCGCCGGCATCTGGCCGGGGGATTCGAGATAGAACCCGACATCCAGCTCGCGGCGCAGCAGCGACTCGAGCACATAGCCGCTGGTGCCGTGATGCAGCTCGGTCTCCACCTGAGACATCCGCTGCACCAGCTGGTGCAGCAGGGCGCCCAGGCGAATGAACTCCGGGTCGACGATGGTGCCGATGCGCAGGCGTCCGCGCAGGGTGTCATGCATCGACGCCGCACTGACGTCGAAGGCCTGCAAGGCGGCGAGGGCCGTCTCGGCGGACGGCAGCAGGGCGTGACCGTCGGCGGTCAGTGCGAGGCCCTGGGCGTGGCGCTGGAAGAGCGTGAGGCCAAGGGTCTCCTGCAGCTGCTTGAGCTTGAGGCTGACGGCGGGCTGGGTCAGGTGCAGCGCCTCGGCGGCGCGGGACACGCTGCCCTCGTGGGCCACGGCCACGAAGGCGCGCAGGGCCTTCAGGTCATGCATGGACTTGCTCCCGGGTAACAGTCGCGGTGATGCGCAGAAGATATTTGTAAAGCTTATATCCCGCTTTTGGCTTTCTCAATTGATTCCCTGCCGCCTTTCGCTAGTTTGGGGGGCTACCAGGCCCCGCAGAATGGGCAATCCAGTGTGCAGTGCAACATAAGAAGAGAGGCAGACATGACCAGCGAGCGCATCGAGCATTATATCAATGGCCATAAGACCAATGGCGGAGCCGACCGCTATCAGGACGTCACCAACCCGGCCACCGGCCAGGTGACCGGCCGGGTCGCGCTGGCGTCCCAGGCGGACGTGGACAGCGCCGTGGCCGCCGCCCAGGCCGCCTTCCCGGCCTGGGCCGACACCCCGGCGATTCGCCGGGCGCGGGTGATGTTCAAGTTCCTCGAGCTGCTGAACGCTCACAAGGACGAGCTGGCCGAGGCGATCACCCGTGAGCACGGCAAGGTGTTCACCGATGCCCAGGGCGAGGTGGCGCGCGGCATCGATATCGTCGAGTTTGCCTGCGGCATCCCGCAGCTGCTCAAGGGCGACTACACCGAGCAGGTCAGCACCGGGATCGACAACTGGACGACCCGCCAGCCGCTGGGCGTGGTCGCCGGCATCACCCCGTTCAACTTCCCGGTGATGGTGCCGATGTGGATGTTCCCGCTGGCGATCGCCGCCGGCAACAGCTTCGTGCTCAAGCCAAGCCCCTTGGATCCCAGCGCCTCGCTGATGATCGCCGACCTGCTCAAGCAGGCCGGGCTGCCGGACGGTGTCTTCAACGTGGTGCAGGGCGACAAGGACTCGGTGGAGGCGCTGATCGACCACCCCGACGTCAAGGCGCTCTCCTTCGTCGGCTCCACCCCGATCGCCAACTTGATCTATGAGCGGGGCGCCCGCCAGGGCAAGCGCATCCAGGCGCTGGGGGGCGCCAAGAACCACATGGTGGTGATGCCCGATGCCAACCTCGACAAGGCCGTCGATGCCCTGATCGGTGCGGCCTACGGCAGCGCCGGTGAGCGCTGCATGGCGATCAGCGTGGCGGTGCTGGTCGGTGACGTGGCCGACAAGATCGTGCCGCGGCTGGCCGAGCGCGCCCGCGACCTGAAGGTCAAGAATGGCCTGGAGCTCGATGCCGAGATGGGGCCCATCGTTACCGCCCAGGCGCATCAGCGCATCAATGGCTACATCGAGAAGGGCGTGGCCGAGGGCGCCGAGATGGTCGTCGATGGCCGCGACTTCGACCCGGCCACCACCGGCGAGGGCTGCGCCGACGGCTTCTGGATGGGCGGCACCCTGTTCGACCATGTCACCCCGGAGATGACCATCTACCAGGAGGAGATCTTCGGGCCGGTGCTGGCCTGCGTGCGCGTGCCGGATGTCGCCACCGCCATCCAGCTGATCAACGATCACGAGTTCGGCAACGGCGTCAGCTGCTTCACCGAGAGCGGCAACGTGGCCCGCGAGTTCGGTCGGCGCATCCAGGTCGGCATGGTCGGCATCAACGTGCCGATCCCGGTGCCCATGGCCTGGCACGGCTTCGGCGGCTGGAAGCGCTCGATGTTCGGCGACACCCATGCCTACGGCGAGGAGGGGGTGCGCTTCTATACCAAGCAGAAGTCGATCATGCAGCGCTGGTCGGATTCCATCGACGCGGGCGCCGAGTTCGCCATGCCGACGGCCAAATAACGCCTTCCTACACTGACCGACCCGTATGCCGGCCGATCGGGGGACTCCCTAGATCGACGCCCGCCACCTTCCTGGCGGGCTGGCCGGCATGCCCAGCGAGAGCACGCCATGGCTGATCATTCCAACAACACCCATGCCTTCGACTACATCGTGGTGGGCGCCGGCACTGCCGGTTGCCTGCTTGCCAACCGTCTCAGTGCTGACCCAACTAACCGGGTGCTGCTGATCGAGGCCGGTGGTCGCGATAACTATCACTGGATCCACATTCCGGTGGGTTATCTGTACTGCATCAACAACCCCCGGACCGACTGGCGTTTCCGCACCGAGCCCGATCCCGGCTTGAACGGTCGCTCGCTGATCTATCCGCGGGGCAAGACCCTCGGCGGCTGTTCCAGCATCAACGGCATGCTCTATCTGCGCGGCCAGGCCCGCGACTATGACGGCTGGGCCGAGCTGACCGGTGATGACGCCTGGCGCTGGGAGAACTGCCTGCCCGACTTCATGAAGCATGAGGATCATCACCGCCTGGATGAAGGGGGCGATGCCGACGCCGCCCACCGTGACTTCCATGGCCATGGCGGCGAGTGGCGCATCGAGAAGCAGCGCCTGAAATGGCAGGTGCTGGATGATTTCGCCACCGCGGCCGTGGAGGCTGGCATCCCGCGCACTCGTGACTTCAATCGCGGCGATAACGAGGGCGTGGACTATTTCGAGGTCAACCAGCGCTCGGGCTGGCGCTGGAACACCTCCAAGGCCTTCCTGCGGGGCGTCGAGCAGCGCGGCAACCTGACCGTCTGGCACTCCACCCAGGTGATGGGGCTCGACTTTGCATCAGACGAGGGCGGCAAGCCCCGCTGTTGTGGGGTCACGGCCGAGCGTGCGGGGGAGAAGGTCGTTGCGACGGCGAGTCGCGAGGTGGTGCTATCCGCCGGTGCCATCGGCTCGCCGCAGCTGCTGCAGCTCTCGGGCGTCGGTCCGCAGGCGCTGCTTGCCGAGCACGAGATCCCCGTGGTGGCCGACCTGCCCGGCGTGGGCGAGAACCTGCAGGACCACCTGCAGATCCGCTCGGTCTACAAGGTCAAGGGCGCCAAGACCCTCAATACCATGGCCAACACGCTGTTCGGCAAGGCGAAGATCGGCCTCGAGTACGCCCTGAAGCGCTCCGGGCCGATGAGCATGGCGCCGTCCCAGCTGTGTGTCTTCACTCGCAGCTCCGAGGCGTACACGCACCCCAACCTCGAGTATCACGTCCAGCCGCTGAGCCTCGAGGCCTTCGGCCAGCCGCTGCATGACTTCCCGGCCATCACCGCGAGTGTCTGCAACCTCAACCCCACCAGCCGGGGCACGGTGCGCATCAAGAGCCGCGACCCTCGCCAGGCGCCGGCGATCTCCCCCAATTACCTGAGCACGCCGGAGGATCGCCAGGTCGCCGCCGACTCGCTGCGGGTCACGCGCCACATCGCCGCCCAGCCGGCCTTCGCCAAGTACGAGCCCGAGGAGGTCAAGCCGGGGGTGCAGTACCAGAGCGATGACGACCTGGCACGGCTGGCCGGCGATATCGGCACCACCATCTTCCATCCGGTCGGCACCGCCAAGATGGGACGCGACGACGATCCCATGGCGGTGGTGGATTCCCATCTTCGCGTCAGGGGGGTGACGGGCCTGCGCGTGGTGGATGCCAGCATCATGCCGACCATCACCAGCGGCAATACCAACTCGCCGACCCTGATGATCGCCGAGAAAGCCGCGGGCTGGATCCTGACATCACAATAAATTCTGCAGGAACTTGGGAGAACACCGATGGCCACCTTTACGCAACCGGAGCTCAAGAAGGGCCCTCTCGATGGGGTGACCGTGCTCGATTTTTCTCGGGTGCTCGCCGGGCCCTATTGCACCATGGTGCTGGCCGATCTGGGGGCCCGCGTCATCAAGGTCGAGAAGATCGGCACCGGCGACGATACCCGCGAGTTCGGTCCGTTCGTCGAGGGCGAGAGCGCGTACTTCAGCTGCTTCAACCGCAACAAGGAAAGCATCGTCCTGGATATCAAGTCACCCCGCGACCGCGAGCTGCTGGAACGGTTGCTGGATGAGTCCGATGTGCTGGTCGAAAACTTCCGCCCCGGCGTGATGGATCGCCTGGGCTACGGCCCGGAGCGCCTGGCCAGGACGCACCCTCACCTGATCTATTCCTCGATCTCGGGGTTCGGTCATACCGGTCCCTTCAGCGAGTTGCCCGGCTACGACATGGTGGTACAGGCCATGGGCGGGATCATGAGTCTGACGGGATGGCCCGACGGCGAGCCGGCACGGGTGGGAACCAGCTTCGGCGATCTAAGTGCGGCGCTCTTCGCGGCGGTGGGCATCATCGCGTCGCTCTACAGCCGGACCAAGGATGCGCAGGGCACCCGCGTCGATATCGGCATGCTCGATTGCCAGGCGGCGCTGATGGAAACCGCCCTGGCGCGCTATGACATCGAGGGCAAGGTGCCCAACCGAACCGGCGATTGCCACCCCTCACTGGCGCCCTTCGAGAGCTTCAATGCCAAGGACGGCAAGCTTGTCATCGCCGCCGGCAACGATACTCTCTTCCTCCTGATGGCCGATGCCATCGGTGCCGCGAGGCTCGCCTTCGATCCCCGCTTCATCAGTAACGACCTGCGCTGCCAGAACCGCCCCGAGCTGGTCGCCGAGATGGAAAAGATCCTGACACAGCAGCCCGTCCAGCACTGGGTGGATCTGCTGAACGAGGAAGGGGTGCCCTGTTCGCCGATCAACACCATCGACAAGCTGTTCGATCACCCGCAGTTGAAGGCTCGCAACATGATCGTTCAGGTCCAGGGCAAGGCCGGCAAGCCCTTCCGGACGGCAGGCAACCCGATCAAGCTGACCGGGCGCGAGGACTTCGATAGCGAGGTCCCCTCGAGTGCACCGGGGCTTGGGCAACATCGCGAAGCCATCCTGGCCGAACTGATGGCGCGCCACGGTTCCTACCACCTGCCAACACCGCCGGATGGGCAGGACGCGGCCTCCGGAACATCCGACACGGAGATGTCGCTTCAGGACTTTCGTCCCGCCGCCTCCCATGGCTCAGGCTCCGTTCGATCGGGCCCCGAACCAGCCCACGAGAGTGGGCGGGAGCGGCCAAGGAAGGCGCAGGTGAAAGCCAGCCGTAAAACGCGACAAGCCGATCCGACCGAGTAGCGAGTGAGGCCATGAGGCGCTCAAGGTTCGCCTCGGTCGTCTCCCCGGAAGATGACAGAGGATGTCATGCCTGCAGTGGCGGGACGCCCGGGGCAGGGGCCGTCATCTTGAGATGAATACAATCATGTCGGCTCTTCCAACGAGCTGACACGGCAAGGTTTTTTGCCTGAAACGTTTGTAGACCACCCACAATAAATGGGAGTTGGAAGATGAACAAGACAGTGGACACGCAGCCGCAATCGAAACACGCCGAGACCTCGGCGTCTGATGCGCCGAACGACACCGGCCCCGAGATGATCGTCGTGGAGCGGCGAGAGCGGGTCGGGCTCATCATCCTGAACCGCCCAAAGAGCCTGAATGCGCTCAATCGGCAATTGGCCGAAGAGACACTCGCGGTACTTCGCGAGCTGGACGCCGACCCGGGCATCGGCGCGATCGTCATCACCGGCAACCCCAGGGCCTTCGCGGCCGGTGCCGATATCGAGGAGATGGCCGAGAAGTCCTTCACCGACTTCTACATGGATGACTTCCTGTCTCCCTGGGACCAGGTGCGCCAGATCTCCAAACCGATCATCGCCGCGGTCGGTGGCTTTGCACTCGGCGGTGGCTGTGAACTGGCCCTGCTCTGCGACTTTATCATCGCCTCGGACGACGCCCAGTTCGGCCAGCCGGAGATCAAGTTGGGCATCCTGCCCGGTATCGGGGGGTCCCAGCGCCTGGCCCGCTCGGTCGGCAAGGCGATGGCCATGGACCTGGTGCTGACCGGTCGCAACATCGGGGCCCAGGAAGCCAAGGAGATCGGCCTGGTGGCTCGGGTGGTGCCCAAGGACGAGCTGATGCAGAACGCGCTCGAGGCGGCCCATACCATCGCCGGCTACAACGCGCCGGCCGTCAAGATGGCCAAGTCCGCCGTCAATGCCGCCTTCGAGACTCCGCTCGCCGAGGGCCTGCGCCAGGAGCGCCTGCTCTTCCAGGCGGCCTTCGCGACCGAAGGACAGAAGGAGGGCATGAACGCCTTCGTCAAGAAACGCGCCCCGGTCTTTCGTCATCGGTAGGTGTAGGGGCTAAAGATGCCTTTAAAAGCACCTTGAAGAACAATTTTAACAATCAAGAGGTAAATCACATGAGCACGCCAAGCAAGTCAGGCGATAGCCTGGACTTCAGGGTCTTTTTGCCCTCAGTCTTCGTTATCATTGGGCTGGTGGTCCCGCTGATCATCTTCCCGGAGTCTGGGGCTGCCCTGGTCAACGCCGCTTTCGCTTTTGCGACAGGGAAGTTTGGATGGCTATATATGATCGCCGGACTGAGTGTCGTCCTGTTTCTGATAGGGCTGGCGCTGAGTCGGTATGGAAATGTGCGTTTGGGTGGGCCTGACGACAAGCCAGAGTTTTCGTATTTCAGCTGGGTGGCGATGATCTTCGCCGGCGGGATCGGTATCGCTATCGTCAACTGGGCATGGGTGGAGCCCATTTACTATTTCACGAGCCCTCCCTTCGGTGTCGAGCCCGCGAGTGATGCCGCAGCAGAGTGGGCGCTTACCTACGGTCAGTTCCATTGGGGCTTCACGCCCTGGGCGTTCTATTGCCTGCCCGCGATTCCCATCGCCTATTCGATGTATGTCCACAACCGCCCCGGTGTCAGGCTCTCTGTCGCCTCGCGTGGTGTGCTGGGTCATCATGCCGATGGGTGGATAGGATCCATCCTCGATGCGGTCGTCGTCTTTGGCATCGTGGGTGGCGTGGGCACCTCGCTGGGTCTGGCGGTTCCGCTGGTCTCACAGCTTGCCAGTGGGCTGCTCGGCATCGAACCATCTTTCATGCTCGACGTCGGCGTCTTGCTGATCTGGACCGCGATCTTCTCTGCCAGCGTATGGTTCGGTCTGGCCAAGGGGATCCGTATCCTGTCCGATATCAATGTCTGGCTGGCCATCTTCCTGCTCGCGTTCACCTTCCTGGTGGGGGACTCGCTGTTCATGGTCGAGGGATGGGTGAACAGTCTCGGCAACATGACGTCTCATTTCGTGGAAATGAGCCTCTGGACCGATCCGGTCGGCGATTCGAGCTTCTGGCAGGACTGGACGGTATTCTATTGGGCATGGTGGATCGCCTACGCGCCCATGATGGGGTTGTTCGTGGCGCGCATCTCTCGTGGTCGAACCATTCGTGAACTCATCATCGCGGAGATGGTGTTTGGTGCACTGGGGTGCTGGGTGTTCTTTGCCATCTGGGGCGGCTATGCGCTCGATCTTCAGATCAGTGGTGCACTGGATGTGGCAGGTATCCTCGATGAGGGCGGCATTCCGGCAGCCGTAGAGGCCATTCTCAACACGCTGCCTCTGTCAGAGGTGGTCACGGGCGTGTTCATCCTGCTCTGCTTCATCTTCCTGGCCACTACCCTGGACAGTTCTGCCTATGTCCTGGCCTCGGTGACATCCAGAAAACTCTCCGGTTATCAAGAGCCTAAGCGCTCCATCCGCTTGACCTGGGCCTTTCTGATCGCGGGGGTAGGGGTTGCCCTGATTCAGCTCGGCGGGCTCAAGGCCGTCCAGACGTCGACCATCGTGGTGGCCCTCCCCATGATACCGGTGCTAGGAATTCTGGTCTGGTCGTTGATCCGCTGGCTGCGGCAGGACTTCGCCAAGAAGGTTCTGGAGCCGCATCTCGTCATCGAAGACCATCGAAATTAATTGATCATGTCAGGAGGCTGAAAAGCCTCCTTTAGATCCAATAAAGCAATATCGGCGTGATAAGGAACCCCAAGATGGCGTTAAATCCCAATTCCAATCTGCCTTTGAAAGACGTCAAGGTCATCGACTTTGGACAGTTTATTGCCGGTCCGGCGGTGGCCATGATCTTGGCGGATCTGGGCGCCACCGTCGTCCATGTCGATCCTCCAGGCGGGCCTATCTGGAAATCTCCCGCCAACGCGACCCTCAATCGTAATAAACTGAGCGTATCTATCGACCTCAAACAGGAGGAGGGGCTGGAGCAGGCACTGGCGTTGATCGAAGAAGCCGATATCGTCATCGAGAGTTTCCGTCCCGGTGTGATGGCGCGCCTCGGTATCGACTTCACGGTCTTGCGGCAGGATCGTCCCGAATTGATCACGCTGTCGATTCCTGGCTTCGCCTCCAACGACCAGCTGAGGCGTGACTGGCACGCCTTCGAAAGCGTTATCGCGGCCAACTCCGGCGTCTTCACGGATATGGGGCTCAACCGGGTATTGATGGGGGTCAATCCGTCATTCTCGCCACTGCCACTGGGTTCTGCCTACGGCACCATGTTGGCAGCATCTTCGGTCGTGCTGGCGTTGCAGGGGCGTGAGCGCACGGGGCTGGGTGATGAAATCGAAGTCCCCCTGGTCTGTGCGTTGATGGAAGGGCTGACGTATAACTCGATCAAGATCGATGACCTGCCGGAGCGCTACAAGACCCAGCGTGAGAAGGAGATCGAGCGGCGGCGTATCGAAGGCCTGCCCATGAACCTCAGCTACGATGAACTCCAGGAACTGCTGGATCCCTTTTATCGTAGCTACAAGTGCAAGGATGGCCGCATGTTCTATGTGGTCTGTCCGAGCCACAATCAGCACGCCAAGCGTTGCCTGAAGGTGCTGGGCATCTACGATGAACTGGTCGCCGAGGGCATGAACGAGGAACCGGATACCTATCGGCCGACCAGCGAGTGGGCCTCCGACATGTCGCTGGGCGTCTATCCCCTGCCCAAGCACTGGGCCGATCACATCGCCGCCCGCATGAAAGAGGTCTTCATGACACGTACCTCCAAGGAGTGGGAGAAGATCTTCGGTCGCGGCAAGTTCCCCGGTGCCCCCCAGCGCTGGCTGCAGGAATGGATTCACGATGACCATGCCGAGACGGCCGGGTTGATGGTCGAAGTGGACGACCCGGAGTTTGGCGTCATGACACAACCCGGCCCGATGGTATGGCTGCAGAGTAGCGGCACGGAGATGCTGTCGCCTACGCCTCGTCGTTGGGTCGGCTTTCAGGATGCGCTGAACGCACTACTCAGCATCGAGACCAAGCTGCCGAGGGTGCGGGCCAAGAATGCCCGTGATGGCTGGCTGGAAGGGGTGCGTGTTCTCGACCTGTGCAACGTGATTGCTGGGCCGCACTCCGTGGCTTACCTGGCACGATTCGGGGCAGAAGTCATCAAGATCGATCCGGCCAAACCCTTCTATGACTGCTGGAATACCGTCATCTTCGGTATGTCGCACATGCGTTCCAAGCGATCCGTGCTGACCGATATCACCCAGCCGCGAGGGCGGGAGATTCTTGAGGAACTCATCCGTCAGAGTGATGTGGTGGTATGGAACGCCACCGACAAGCAGGTGGCACGCATGGGGCTGACCGAAGAGGGCATGAAGCGCCTCAATCCTCAGGCCATCTTCTGTCAGCTGGACTGTTTCAGCGGTGTACTGCCGGGGCCACGGACCAATTACCTCGGTTACGACGATCTGGTGCAGGCAACAACCGGCATCATGCTGCGCTTCGGTGGCAGCATGGACACGCCGGAAGAACATGCCCACGTCGGCACCATCGATGTCATGTGTGGCTTCGGGGCCTCGCTCGGTATTGCAACGGCACTGTATCAAAAGCTCAAGACAGGCAAGGTCGATCGCGTGAAGACCTCGCTGTCTGCCCTGAGCGGTCTGGCACAGCTGCCGTTCTGCTACGATTATGAGCGCCGCGGGCTGTTCGATGAACCGGCGGGTCGTGAGGTCAATGGTTACGATGACCTGTCGCGTTTCTACTCTGCTTCTGACGGCATCCTGCTGATCAGTGCCTATGAGTATGACCTGCCCAAATTCTCGCAGGTCGAGGGCCTGGAAGGCCTTGAGGAGGTGCCTCATGGCGAACGCGCCGCCTTTCTGGCGCCACGCTTCCTGACCATGCGCGCCCTCGACTGGGTAGAGCGCTTGCAGGCGGCCGACATCGCTGCCGCCGTCTGTGAAAACCTCGAGACGCTCCGCTCCTACAATGCGCATCCGGCAGACGACAGTACGGGGATTGACCGGGGAAGCTATTCCTTCTCTGTCTATGAGGATCACCCCAGCGGGCATGTGATCACCCAGCTTGACCCCTATGCAATCCGACCCAAGCGGGGCAGGATCTACCCGCTGGCGCCTTCCGAAAAGTATGGAGCCTCTACCCGGAGCGTGCTCGAGGAGCTAGGACACTCGACCGAAGAGATCGATCGCTTGATCGAGGAGGGTGTCGTGTCTGAGAGCTGGAGCCGTGAGTACCTGCCGACCTGACGGTTACGAGGTCTTTCTTCTGGATGATCGGTGCCGCACCTGAAGGCTTTTAGGGTGTGGCACTGGCTCACTATTTCTTGCGTCGAGGCTCACACAGTGCTCGGCATACGGAACCCGTATTTTTCATTTTCATACATGGCAGCCAGACTCCTGGCTGCAACTGGAGGGCATGATGCCATTTGTCACTATCAATGTGCTTAAGGGGAAATCCAGAGATTACATCAAGGCAATTTCCGATGAGGTCAATGCGGCGGTGATCGATACCATGGGGTTTCCCGAGGATGATCGATATCAAGTGGTTAATGAGTGTGATCCTGAATGCCTTCAGCTTCAGAAGCGCGATACAGATCGTGTGATGATGCATCTGGTGATGCGAGGCGGCCAGCCCGATCATGCCAAGAAGGCGTTCTATGCCAGAGTGGTCAAATCGCTGGCTCGCAATCCCGGCATCGATCCCGGAAACGTGATGATTACCATCACCGAGAACCGGGATATCGATTGGTCGTTCCAGGATGGGGTGGCGCAGTTCTGTCCGGAGTGAGGAGACTGGATTTGCGCATCGGGCCCGCTTAATGCGGGCCTTTTGCTTTCTTGGCAGCCGAGTGCTCAGGATGAGGTGTGAGAAGAAATGCTCTTTGGGGCACATCAGTGGTAGGTGGTATAGGCCAGCACAATGAACTATCCGCCCATAAGGGCGGATAGGTAAGCCATCATGTCTGTTCCGACTCTGCCAAGCGCCGCCGCTGCTGCCAGCGGGCATGGGCCTCTTCGGAGTAGGTGCGCGACGGCGTTCGCTCCATGCCGGCCCCCGCCGTGCCCAGGCTCACCAGGCGCAGCAGAGAGGCCGTCGCCAGGATGACGATCAGCAGCGCCGGAAAGCCCCCCAGGTTCGATAGCATCTTGATGCCCTCCACCCCGACGAAACTGGTCATGATCCAGGCCACGGTGCCGATCGTGATGCCCCACAGCACCTTGAGCGGGAGTCGACGCGCGGCATCATCATCGTCGCCGTCGCCGGCCAGCGCCGCCTGACTGCCGTTGCTGCAGAGCTGACTGATCGCTTCGGTGTTGGAGTCGGCGGCCGTCACGTAGGACAGGAAGGCAATCGCCAGGAAGGCTGCGGCGCTGAGGCCGCCCAGGGGGAGTTCGTCGAGGAGTGCGTAGACCATGGCGCCCGGGCCATTTTCCTGGAGTAGCGCTTGCATGGTCCCGCCCGCGGCCAGGTCCAGGTGCAACATGCTGCCGCTGGTGACCGAGACATAGGCAATGGCGAACAGTGCGGGGGCCACCAGGTTGATCAGCATGAACTGGCGTACCGTATAGCCTCGCGAGATTCGGCCGAGGAAGAGCGCCGTGATCGGGGCCCACGCCATCCAGTTGGCCCAGTAGAAGACGCTCCAGCTCTTCGGCCAGGGATCGTCGGCCAGGGCGCCGGTGAACAGGCTCTTTTCCAGGAACTGTCCGACATAGGCACCGCTGGCCTCCACGCCGTAGCCAAGGATGTCACGCGTCGGGCCAAACAGGAAGATGAAGGCCATGAAGACAAAGAAGGCGCGCGTATTGAGGGCCGAGAGTGCGGCGATGCCGCGCTGCAGGCCGCTGGCGGCCGAGGCGGTGAACATCGCCACGATCGCCAGGGTCACGATGCCCAGCGCCAGCGGCCCGGTGCCGGTGCCGAGGAAACGGTCGACGCCGCCGGCCAGGGTCATGACGCCGGTGCCCAGCGACGAAGCCATGCCGCAGACCAGCGCAAACAGGGCTAGGGCATCCAGCAACCGTCCCGGGCGGCCGATGAGGCGGTCACCCAGGATGGGTGTGAACAACGAACCCAGCGAGAAGGGCTTGCCCATGTTGTAGTGGGCGATGGCGAACATCACGGCGGGCACGGTGTAGATGGCATAGGGAGTGAAGGACCAGTGCAGGAACATGGTCGACAGGGAGAAGCGTGCCGCATCCAGGCTGTTGGCCGCGATATCGAGTGACGCCGGGGGGGAATGCAGATGATAGAGCGGCTCGGCGGTCGACCAGAACATGATGCCCACCGCCACGGTGGTGCACAGGGTGATCGAAAACCAGCGCCATGCCGAGAGCATCGGTCGGGCGTTTTCACCGCCGATGCGGGTGCGGCCCAAGGGTGACAGGAAGACGATCAGGCAGGTCAGGACCATGGCCAGTGAGGTCAGGGAAAACAGCCAGCCGACATTCTCGAGAATGGCGGTATTGAGCCCTCCCGTCACGTCGAGGAAGCTTTCCAGATCGATCATGCTGGCGCCCACCGCCAGCATCAGCAGGATAAAGGGGGGCCAGAAGACCAGTGGTCGCATCTGATGGAACATAGCGACTCCTTTTTTGTAGGTGGACGTGGTGGCGGGGCAAGAGGCCCCTAGCAGGCTGCCCTCCAGGGCAGTCGCCGCGTGGGCCAATGCTGCACTGGAGGGCAGTCGCTTCCGTCGGAAAACACAGGCAAAGGGGCCGTGCCGACTACTTTGATGGGTTATTGATAGGTGGCCTGGTCGGCACGTGTGGCGGCCAGGCGCTCCTCATCCAGCTCAAGGCCGAGACCCGGCGCCTCCGACAGGGTCAGCCAGCCCTCGCCATCCGCCAGAAGGGGCTTAGACAGCGGGAAGTCACGCTTCTCGGGCGTCCATTCGGGCGGGTCGAGCGGGTACTCCAGGTAGGGCGCGCCCTCGCTCCCGACGGCACCGGCGGTCAGGTGCAGGTTGGCGATCACCCCGATGCCATTGCCCCAGGTATGCGGCGTGAAGAGCTTGCCGGCGTCGACGATCTCGCGGGCCAGACGTGCCAGTCCCAGCATGCCTACCGAACAGACGGCGTCGGGCTGATAGACGTCCAGGCAGCCCTGGCGCAGCATTTCCTGGAACTCGTAGGGCTCTCGCGTCATCTCGCCGCCGGCGATCCTCAGGGATGTCGCCTCGGCGAGCCTTGCCATGCCGGCATAGTCGCCCCGATACAGCGGCTCCTCCATCCAGTAGACCCGCTGGCGCTCCAGCTCGCGAGCCACCTCCAGCGCCTGGTCGAACTGCCAGGGCGTCTTGACGTCCCAGGGCATCCGCCAGCCCTGGTTGCAGTCCACCATCAGTTCCAGGTCGTCGCCGACGGCGCGGCGCACGGCGCCGAGCACGGCCAGGTCATCCTCCAGGCGAGGGCGACCGAAGCGCAGCTTCAAGGCCGGGATGCCGGCCTCACGGACTTGCTCGGCCAGGGCCACTACTTCCTCTAGGGGGCGATGGGTGCCACTGGAGGCATAGGCGCGCAGGCGGTTCGAGACGCCGCCCATCAGGCGCCAGACCGGGGTCTCGAGGATCTTGCCGGCGAGATCCCACAGGGCGACCTCGAGCGGCCAGCAGCGCCCGGCATGAAAGCCGATGTTGTCGATCACGCCGGCATGGCGCTCCAGATCCAGTGGATCCTCGCCGATGAACAGGTGACGAAAGTCATCGAAGCCGTACATGACATCGCCAGATCCGATCCCTTCGCGTCCTTCGCTGTCGATCACCCGAACCAGGGTCGCCGGGAAGCGGCGGCGCGGCTGGCTGTCCCAAGCGGCAGGGAAGGGCGGGTCGAGCTCGAACTGGTGGTGGCTGATCTCGATACGGGCGATGCGGCTCGACTGGCCCGGGGCCGTGAAGAGGGGGACACGGGCGTCGTTCAATGCGGCTGTCATGCGACGGCCCCCTCTGTCGTCGTCCGGGTGTCCAGCAGGCGCTGCCGGCGGCGCTGAAAGGTAGCCACGGTGAGCTCGGCCAGCGGCTGCCAGTCATCCTCCTCGGGGATGCGCGCGGCATTGTTGGCCATGGGAGCGTTTTCCTCGGCCTGCATCACCTCGGCCAGCGTCGCGGCGTCCATCTCCAGGTCCAAGAAGGGAACGAGGGCCTGGTCGAAGGCGCTGGCATCGGCCAGCTCGGTGAACAGCCCGGGCAGGGCATCCGCGCTGCTGCCCGGCATCAAGGCATGGGCGCTCGGGTCGAAGATGGCCTCATGGCCCTCGATCGACCAGGCAAGCGAGGCCTCGACGGCGAGCGCCACGGCCACGCCATGAGGCAGGTGGTAGAGGCTGCCGAGGGCATGGCCGATGTTGTGCGCGATCCCGGTACCGCCATTGTCGATGGCCATGCCGGCGAGGCAGGCGGCTTCCTGCATCTGCTGGCGAGCCTCGAGGTTTGCGGGGGCATGCACCGCCTCTGACAGGGAGGCCCCGATCAGGCGAATCGCGGCCAGCGCCTGACTCTCGATCAGGTGATTGCGGTTGCGGCCGGTGGTGGCTTCCAGGGCATGCACGAAGGCATCCAGCCCCGTGGCCGCGGTCAAGGCAGCCGGAAGCGAGCGCGTGAGTTCGGGGTCGAGCAGCACGGCCTCGGGGAGTAGCTCGTCGCCCCAGGCCCAGAGCTTGCGCCCGGTGCCGTCGGCCAGGATGGAGGTCCGAGTGACCTCGCTGCCGGTGCCCGATGTGGTCGGGATCATCACCGCTGGCGCCTTGCCGACCCAGGGGCTGCGGCCCAGCAGATAGGTCTCCATCTTTCCGGGGCTGGCGGCCAGCGCTGCCACCAGCTTGGCGATGTCCAGGGCGGTACCGCCGCCGATGCCGAGTACCAGGGGGGCATCGAGCTCGCGCACCATCTGCGCCGCCTGGTCGACGGTGGCCACGCTGGGCTCTCCGGCGGGGGCGATGAAGCGGATGACCTCGGCATCCTGCTCGAGCTCGGCCAGGTAGGGGGCCAGCATGCCGCTGGCCTCGAGTCCGGCATCGGTGATCAGCAGATAGCGCTCGGCACCCTGTTGCCGACGCAGTTCCGGCAGTCGTGCCATACAACCCGGACCCGCGATGACGTGGGCCTGGCGACCGTTCTCGTAATCTTGCTGCATGCGGGGCTCCTCAGATCTCGATCCAGGTGGTCTTGAGCTCGGTGTACTTGTCGAAGGCATGCAGGGACTTGTCGCGACCCTGTCCCGACTGCTTGAAGCCCCCGAAGGGCGCATTGATGGAGGTGTGGTCGTAGCAGTTGACCCAGACGGTGCCGGCCCTCAGTGACCGGGCGGCACGATGACCATTGCTCAGGTTGTCGGTCCAGATGGCAGCACCGAGGCCGTAGTCGGTGTCATTGGCGATGGCGATAGCCTCGTCCAGCTCATCGACGGTGAGTACCACCAGCACCGGGCCGAAGATCTCCTCGCGGGCGATGCGCATGTCGTTACTGACCTCGTCAAGCACCGCCGGCGTGAGGTAGTAGCCGCCGCTATCACGGCGCACCCTTTCGCCACCGAAGCGCAGCTTGGCACCCTCGCGCTGGCCTTCGGCCAGGTAGTGCTGGACCTTCTCCAGCTGGGGCTCCTCGATCATGGCGCCGATCTGGTTGTCGGGGTCGAGGGGGTCGCCTGGCTCAAGCTTCCTGGCCCAGCTTTCCAGTCGCTCCAGCAGGGCGTCCTTGATCTGGCGATCGACGATCAGCCGGGTACCGGCATGGCAGGTCTGACCCTGGTTGTACCAGACGCCATAGGCCACATACATGGCGATCTTGTCCAGGTCCTCGACGTCTCGGGTGACGATGTGCGGGCTCTTGCCGCCACACTCGAGGCCGATCCG
Source organism: Halomonas sp. THAF5a (assembly GCF_009363755.1). NCBI lineage: Bacteria > Pseudomonadati > Pseudomonadota > Gammaproteobacteria > Oceanospirillales > Halomonadaceae > Halomonas > Halomonas sp. THAF5a. The sequence continues at coordinate 1,275,639 of NZ_CP045417.1, forward strand.
CTTCATGTTGGATTCCGCCGAATACGCCAGGAAGCGCTTGCCGATCTCGGTGGACCCGGTGAAGCCCACCGCATCGATGTCCATGTGTCGCCCCAGGGCTTCACCGGCCTCATGGCCCAGGCCGGTGATCACCTGAAAGGCGCCGGCGGGAATGCCCGCCTCACTGGCCAGCGCGGCGACCCGCAGGGTGGCGAGGTTGGATTGTTCGGCGGGCTTGAGGATCAGCGAGTTGCCGGCGCCCAGGGCGGGACCGATCTTCCAGCCGGCGATGATCAGCGGGTAGTTCCAGGGCACCACGGCGGCGACCACGCCCACCGGCTCACGATCGATCATGCAGACGCTGGAAGGCCCGTTGGGGGCGGTCTCGCCGTAGAGCTTGTCGAGGGCTTCGGCATAGTAGCGCAGGCCACCGACCAGCCCCGGCACATCGACGCTGGTGGTCTGGGAGATCGGCTTGCCCGTTTCCAGGGTCTCGAGCAGGGCGATCTCGTCCGCGTGGCGCTCGATCAACTGCGCCCAGGCGAGCATCCTGGCCTTGCGCTCGGCCGGCGGCAGGTCACGCCAGGTACCGGCGTTGAACGTCTTGCGGGCGTTGGCGACGGCGCGGTCGACGTCCTGGGCCTGGCAGGCGGCTACGCGGGTGAGAGGCTCGCCGGTGGCCGGGTTCTCGGCCGTGAAGGTGGCACCATCGGCGGCATCGCAGAACTCACCGCCCAGATAGGCCTGGTGGGGCAGGGGCAGGGTGCGGGCGAGGTGTTGCCAATCGGTCAAGGAGCGCTCGCTCATCGTGTCGTTCTCCCTAGGGTATGGACAGCCGCCGCATCCTAGGGGGGCTGCGGTAGCGAAACAAACGACCATTATGCAGAGATGGTATTCATAAAAGTCATCCAGGATGCGGTATCCTCCCGAAAATCACGTTATATTTTCATTTGGCACGAGTTTTTTGAGGGGGGAGACATGCAGCGATCGCTGCCACCATTGAATGCGCTCAAGGCCTTCGAGGCCGCCGCCCAGTGTTTGAGCTTCACCCAGGCAGCGACGCGCCTCTGCGTCACGCAGAGCGCCGTGAGCCGCCAGGTCAAGTTGCTGGAGGAACAGCTGGGGGTGGCACTGTTCGATCGCAGCGGTGGCCAATTGAGGCTCACCGCCGCGGGCCAGCGTCTGTTGCCGGTATTGCGCCAATCCTTTGATCGGATTGCCTGGACGGTGGGCGGCTTGGGCGATCAGCAGGCGCTGTCACGGCTGAAAATCAACGTGCCGCCGACCTTCGCCAGCCGCTGGCTGGTGCCCCGGCTGGGCCGTCTCAATGCACTGCATCCCTCACTCGAGCTGTCGATTACCACCCGCTTCGAGGATGACCTGCTGGATCGCAACGAACTGGATGGGGCGATCCGTTTCGGTGCGGGCGAGTGGCCGGACATCGATGCCGAGCTGCTGCTGCAGGAAACGCATGTCGCGGTCTGCGCTCCCCATCTGCTCGAGGGGCGGCGCGGCCGTGAAGTGGATCTGACCCGACACACCCTGTTGCATGTGCTGCGCGACGATGACCGGTTCCATACCTGGGAGCACTGGCTGCAAGCGGCGGGCATCGACGGCGTGGAGACAGGTCGAGGCCTGGCCTTCGATGTGCTCGAGCTCGCCATTCAGGCAGCCATCAATGGGGTCGGGGTGACGGTGGCCGATCGGCACATGATTGGCCGTGAGCTGATGCGGGGCGACCTGGTCCAGTTGCTGGATGTGGAGGTCACCGGCCATCAATCTTATTGGCTGGTGACGCGCCATGAGCAGCAGGAGTCCACCAACATGGCGCTGTTTCGTCGCTGGCTGCGGCAGGAGGTCAGTGACCCGCCGTCCGATTTCTCCGAACAGGCCTGAGGCGAAAGCCGACGATCAGGGATCGCCGGCATTGGCGCACGAGTCATCCATGGTGAGCAGTTCCCTGATCAGCGCAATCAGGTCGTCCCCGGCAGGGTGCTGGAAGCTCGGCGAGCGGTGCAGTTCCAGCTGCGCCGGCGGCAAGGGAGGCAGGCCCAGTGGCTCATCGAGGACCTGCCAGTCGACCGGCAGGGTGCGGCGGTCGGCCACGGTCACGGCGTTGCGCTGGTTGACGGCCATGCGCAGCCCGGTCGGACTCTGGCTGGTGTATTGCAGCGACCACTGCCGCCCCTGGCGAGTCAGGCTATCCAGGGCGCGCTGACGGTAGGGGCAGTGATCCGGAAACAGCGCCAGGGGAAGCGGTGACCCTGCGTCGTGCTGGAAGTCACGATGCGCGGTCCAGACCAGGGACTCGGTGCCCAGGACGTCCCCGTTGCCATGGTTGGCATGACGCACCGTCAGTGCCAGGTCGAGCTCTCCGCTTTCCAGGGCCTCGATCAGTTCGCTGGACATGCGGCAGTGGATATGGGGCCGGATGCGCGGGTGGCGCTGAGCGAAGCGGTCCAATAGCCGTGGGAGCCAGGCCTCGGCGTAATTCTCGGGCAGCCCGAACCGAATCACTCCCTCCCGATCACCATGGCCAAGCGCACTGATGGCCTCTCGCTGCAGCTGCAGCAACCGACGCGCATAGACCAGGAAGGTCTCGCCGTCCGAGGTCAGGTGCAACTGCCGACTGGTGCGATGCAGCAGTGGAACGCCCACTCGCTCCTCGAGGGTACGAATGCGCTGGCTGATGGTCGACTGCGTCTTGTGCAGCTGGCGAGCCGCCGCCGTGAATCCCTCGTTCTCGATCACCGCCACGAAGGCGCTGAGCAACTCGGTGTCGAGGATCGGCAGGTTCTGGCCATCGTCTTTGTCGATGGAATGCATCGGAACGAATCGTTTCCTCGATGATTGAAGTTTCCCCACTATGCCGCTGAATCCAAGACGAGACCAGCGTCGACTGGTCGACCCTTTCCCCGTGACCGTGGAGGACCCCGATGCTCACCGCACAGCAATTGGCCGATGCCGAGCGCCATGATCTGACCGACCTGGTCGATAGCGAACGCTATCCCCTCGACCGTCCCGACGATCCCGCCCTGCTATCGGTCATCGCCAAGGCGCGCGCCGACCTGGATCGAGAGGGCTGTGCGGTGCTGCGTGGCTTCATGCGTGAGGATCGCCTGGCTCAGATGCGCGGGGAGTGTCAGGAGCTGGCCGAGAAGAGTTTCTACAATACCCGGGAAGTCAACGCCTACTTCACCGCGGATGATCCGACGCTTCCCGAGCAGGATCCCCGCCGCCTGTTCATGACCCGGACCAGCGGTTTCGTGACCCGCGACATGATCACGGCCGATCGCATCATGCAACGGCTGTATGTCTCGCCGGGCATGAAGTCCCTGGTGGCGCGCTGCCTCGGCGAGGAGCAGGTCTACGAATATGCCGACCCCTATGCCGGGCTGGTACTCAACGTGCTGCCCGAGGGTACGGAACAGCCGTGGCATTACGACACCAATGAATTCATCGTCACCATGATGACCCAGGCACCGGAGGCCGGCGGCAGCTTCGAGTACTGCCCGGACATTCGGACGCCGCAGGATGAAAACTATGCCGGCGTGGGGGCGGTGATTCGCGATGAGGACCGCGAGGGCGTGCGTCGGCTGGACCTGCAGCCCGGGGATCTTCAGCTGTTCAAGGGGCGCTTCAGCCTGCATCGGGTGACTCGCGTCGAGGGGGCCACCCCGAGATTGACGGCGATCTTCGCCTACTCCCAGTCACCGGGTGTGGTCGGTCGGCTCGAGCGCACGCGCCAGCTGTATGGCCGGGTCTCGGAGCTCCACATCCAGGCCGAGCAGGATCGCGCCGAACGCGTCGATGGCCTGCTTGACTGACCCTTTTCCCAACGTATCGCTTTGGAGCACCGCTGATGAACATGGATCTAGCCGCACTGGGCATCCTGGCCCCCACCCATCGCCCCGAGGACTGCGAGCCAACGCGGGAGGAGATCCCGCAGATCCTGTGCGATCGACTCGGGCGCGTGAGGGCACAGCTCAAGGCGCGCGATATCTCTGCCGCCGTGCTGTTCGACCCGGCGCACGTGCGCTATGCCACCGGCTCGCGCAACATGCAGGTCTACAGCTCCCGCAACCCGGCGCGCTATGCCTTCGTGCCGGCCGAAGGGCCGGTGGTGCTGTTCGAGTTTTCCGGGTGTGAACACCTGGCCTCTCATCTTCCCACCATCGACGAGATCCGGCCGGCCAAGGCCATCTCGTACTACTTCAACGAACGAAACACCCATGCCGTGACGGAGGCCTGGGCCGACGAAATCGACGATTTGATCCAGCGCCAGTGCGGTGGTGGCGGCAAGGTAGCCCTGGAGAGCGCCACCTCCCAGGCGGCCTTCGCCCTCAAGGAGCGCGGCTACCGAGTGCTGGATGCCCAGGAACCCCTCGAACAGGCGCGTGCCTACAAGGTGCCCAACGAGATCAAGATGATTCGTTCCTCACTGCGCGCGGTCGAGGATGGGGTGCGGCAACTGGAGGCGGCTATCCGCCCCGGTGTGACCGAGAACGAAGCCTGGTCAAAGCTTCATCAGCACATCATCGCCACCGACGCGGACTTCGTCGAGACACGTTTGATGAACTCGGGGCCCAGGACCAACCCCTGGTTCCAGGAGTGTTCCGACCGTCGCATTCAAGCCGGGGAGCTGGTGGCGCTGGATACCGATGTGGTCGGACGCTATGGCTACTATGCCGACTTCTCGCGCACCTTCCTCTGTGGTCGTGATCAACCGACCCAGGCGCAGAAGGGTCTGTATCGAATGGCCTATGACCAGATTCGGACCAACATGGCCAACCTGAAGCCGGGGGTCAGCTTCAAGGAGTACGCCGAGCGCGCCTGGCAGATTCCCCCCGCCTACAAGTCACGCCGCTACTTCGCCCTGGCACATGGCGTCGGCATGAACGGGGAATATCCCTATATCGTGCATCGTGAAGATATCGACGATAAGGGGTACGACGGCATCATCGAGCCGGGCATGACCCTCTGTGTCGAGAGCTTCATCGGCCATGAAGATGGCGGGGAAGGGGTAAAGCTCGAGGAGCAGCTCTATATCCGGGAAGACGGCCAGGTAGAGCTGTTGTCGGATTATCCTTTCGATGCTCGACTGCTGGGATAATCGCCCCAAGATTGCGCCATAGCTCATGAGATGCTGCATTCCTTTAACTCATGCAGGTTATGAGAAATGCGCCGCTTTGATGGAAGTGATCTCATGCTAGTCTTGGCTCATCGCTATTCCAATAATCAGATGAAGGAGATTCCATGAAGAAGTTATCCGCGACTCTCTTGGCGCTCGGTGTCATGTCTGCCGGCACGGTGTCCGCAGCCAGTGACAAGTCACTGACGATTGGTACCAATAACTGGGCCGAGAATATCGCCGTGGCCAACATGTGGAAGATCCTCCTCGAGGAGGAACATGGCTATGACGTCGAGTTGTCGGATGTTGGCAAGAGCGTGCTCTATAGTGGCCTCGCCAGCGGAGACTTCGATCTTTCTCTTGAAATCTGGCTGCCGACCACGGATGCGCCGTTCCTGGAGCCTTATCGTGATAGGATCGATGTCCACGATATCTGGTATCGGGGAACCGGCCTGGGCTTGGTCGTACCCAGCTTCGCCGATATCGACAGCATTCCCGAGCTTCAGCAGCAGGCGGAAAGCTATCAGTATCAGGGGCGCCCCGCCATTCTTGGCATCGATCCAGGATCGGCGATTGCCGGACTGACGGAAGATGCCATCGATGCGTACGAGCTGCCCATGAATCAGGTCAACAGTTCCGGGCCGGCGATGATGGCGGCTTTAGATAGTGCTTATGAGCGTAATGAACCTGTCGTTGTCACGCTGTGGAGCCCGCATTGGGCTTTTGCCGAGTACGATCTCAAGTACCTCGAGGATCCGCAGGGCATCTATGGCGAGAACGAGGATATCTATTGGATGGCTCGTCCTGGGCTGGATGAGGAAGATCCTTGGCTGACGTCACTGCTCAACGCCTGGAATATGGACGATGATAGCCTTGGTTCCCTGATGGCGCGTATCGAGGAAGTGGGTGATCCTGAAGAGGGTGCCAAGGAGTGGATCGACGAAAATCGTGAGATAATCGATGGCTGGTTTGCCGAGGCGTCGAGCTAGCCCTCCAACGTATTGATCAAGACTCTTGAGATATCGAGCCGGATGAATTTTTTCATCCGGCTCGAATTATCTTGTGCGTTAGATCGTGGGGACGTCGCATTCTATTGAGACGTGCTTCACCAAATTCGGGCATCGATCCCCTTTCTGCCGTCAGAGATGTGGCTCCGCCACTGAATGGCCTCACCGCGGCTTACTGGCGGCTTTACCCAGAGTGTTCTGCTGCCCGTTCAGCGGTGGGGGAGTCGCGATGGCCAGAGGTGCCGAGGGACTCGAGGGCGCGGGCCATGTCCTCCGCGAGCTCTTCGACGGCCTGCCTGTCGACATCGCGCTGGGCGAAGGCCCGCAGCCCCATGACGTCGGCCTGAAGGCGGCGGGCGAGGCGCCGGGTATCGAGGTCATCGGGCAACTCGCCTTGCCGGCGGGCCGTTTCCAGGGCCTGGTGGAAGCGCGCCTCCATGCCGGCCAGCAGGGTATTGACGTGCTCGCGCGCCGCCGCCTCGCGCTCATCGAGTTCCAGCAGGCTCTTCACCAGCATGCAGGCTCGGCTGGGCAAGGCCTGGTCGTAGAGCGTGCCGAGGCCACGCAGGTAGTCGGCCAGGGCTCGCAGCGGCGTGGGGCCCTCGGCCAATGCCCGCTCCAGCTCGGCAAGCCCCAACCGCGTATAGCGCTCCAGCGATTCGCGAAACAGCTTCTCCTTGCTGCCGAAGTGGCTATAGATGCTGCCCGGGCGCATGTCGAGGGCGCGCTCTATGTCCTTGAGCGAGGTGGCATGGAATCCCTGGCGCCAGAACAGCTGCATGGCCTGGTCCAGCGCGGTGTGACGGTCGTACTGGCTGGGGCGAGACATGGCGCTCTCCGGATTCGCGAGTGGATGGCTCGCGCATGAATATTGAGTGATCACTCAAATTGTAGCTTGAGTGATCACTCAAAAACAGCTAGCCTCCTGAATCGTGGTGGGGACGCCCCCTCCTGTGCCCCATTTTGAGCGATCGCTCAAAATGGGTGGGTGCAGGGCTTTCCCCTGGTAACACTCTTCCCGAAGGAGCACGACATGAGCGATTTTTCCCTGCATACCCCTGAGACGGCCCCGGCCGAGAGCCAACCGCTGCTGGAGAACTCCCAGAAGAGCTTCGGCATGATCCCCGGGCTGCACGCCGTGATGGCCGAGGCGCCGACGCTGCTGGAGGGCTATCAGGTTCTCCACGATCTCTTCCAGCGCACCAGCTTTGATGCCGACGAGATCACGGTGGTTTGGCAGACGATCAACGTCGAGCATGCCTGCCATTACTGCGTGCCGGCCCATACCGCCATCGCCAAGTCGATGAAGGTCGATGACGCGATCACCGAGGCCCTGCGCAACGAGACGCCGCTGCCCAGCGATCGTCTCGAGGCGCTGCGGACCTTTACCCTGGCGATGGTTCGAGAGCGCGGCGAGGTGGATCAGGCCACCGTGCAGCGTTTCCTCGACGCCGGCTTCACCCGCCAGCAGGTGCTGGAGATCGTCCTGGGGCTCGCCCAGAAGGTGATGAGCAACTACACCAACCATCTGGCCGAGACGCCGGTCGATGCGCCCTTCCAACCCTTCGCCTGGGAAAAGGCCAAGGGGTAACGGGGCATCGGTGGCGAGGCCACCGCCGCCCGAGCGAGCGGTCCCGCCGCCGCGAGGTCCGCTCGCCAGTATCGAGAAAACGCCACGAGACGGCCGAGGGATCGGCCGCCTCGTGGCGTGTGGGGCGGGTGCGTCAGGCGTCAGGCGAATCCTTCGAGCACGATCTTGCCCCTGGCCTTGCCGCTCTCCAGCAGCGCATGGGCTCGCTTGAGGTTCGCCGCATTGATGGTGCCGAAGGCCTCGGTGGCGGTGGACTGGATCATGGCGGTGTCCAGCAGGCCGGCTACCCTGTCCAGAATTTTCCCCTGCCGGTCGAGGTCGGCGGTGGTGAAGAGGGCGCGGGTGAACATCAGCTCCCAGTGGATGGAGGCCGCCTTGGTCTTGAACGGCAGCACGTTCAGCGTCTCGGGATCATCGATCAGGCCGAAGCGCCCCTGAGGGGCCACCAGCTCCGCCACCTGTTCGGCGTATTGCCCGGAATGGGTGGTCGAGAACACGAAGCCGGGCTGGCCGATGCCCAGCGCCTCGATCTGTGCCGGCAGCGGCCGGCGGTGATCGACGACGTGATGGGCGCCCAGCGCCTCGACCCATGCCCGGGTTTCCGGGCGCGACGCCGTGGCTATCACGGTCAGGTCGGTCAGGGCGCGCAGTAGCTGGATGGCGATCGAGCCCACGCCGCCGGCACCACCGATGATCAGCACCGCCGGCGCCGCGCCGGGCACCGGCTCGGTGACCCGCAGGCGGTCGAACAGCATCTCGAAGGCGGTCAGGGTGGTCAGCGGCAGGGCGGCGGCCTGGGCGGCCGGCACGGACTTCGGCGCGTGACCGACGATGCGCTCATCGACCAGGTGGTATTCGCTGTTGGTGCCGGCCCGGCTGATGTCGCCGGCGTACCAGACCTTGTCGCCCGGTGAGAAGCGTGAGGCGCTGTCGCCCACGGCGACGACTTCGCCGACCGCGTCCCAGCCCAGCACGGCGGCCTGGCCCTCGGCCGGGGCCCGGTTCTGGCGAATCTTGTAGTCCACCGGGTTGACCGAGACGGCCTCGACCTTGACCAGCAGGTCATGGCCGGTGGCGGTCGGGGTAGCGAGTTCGAGATCGACCAGGGCGTCATCGCGGTCGATGGAACCGGGTTCAAAGTAGCCAATGGCTTTCATGGGGACTTACTCCTTGCATCAGGGATCATTTACCGCAGGGGCGCGGCGGATGCATGGCCCAACGGTCAGGCGGGCCAGCGTTCGTTGCGCCGGGTGAGGGCATCATAGGGTCGTCGAGATGCCGTAAAAACCGGCCGAGAGCGAAGACATAATCCGGTTGGGCCGGATAATCACGAGGCGGCACTCCACCGCCTCTCCGGGGCTTCGGAATCAGGGCTTCGGAATCAGGGCGACAGCGTCAGGATGTAAGGCTGGCCGCCGTACGCTTCGTTGACATGGCGTCGTGCCCGGGAAGCGGAAGGCCCGCCCGTGCCGCGACGTCCTGCCACTTGCGGTATCCTCGTTATCTCGCACAGGCGGAAAACGGCCTGTGATCGCCAACACCTTCCGGTGAGTCCGTAGAATGCTGCTCGACAACATTGCGCTGTTCCTGACCATCGTGGAGAAGGGCAGCCTGACGGCGGCGGGGCGCGAGGTCGGCCTGTCGCCGACCTCGGTCTCGGAGCGTCTGGCCGCGCTGGAGGCGCACTACGGGGTGGTGTTGCTCAACCGGACCACCCGCGCCCTCAGCCTCACCGAGGAGGGGCGCACCCTGGTCGACGGTGCCCGGGAGCTGTTGAACGGCGTGGCCGACCTGGATACCCGCATCCGCCACGGTGCCGAGACCCTGACGGGGCCGATCCGCTTGAGTGCGCCGAGCGACACGGGGCGTCATCTGCTCTCTCATGCCTTGAGCACGTTTCAGGACCGGCATCCGGGCATCCGGATCGAGCTGCTGCTGTCGGACGGCTATGTCGACATCGTGGGGGAGGGCGTCGATCTGGCCCTGCGTCTCGGGGCCATCATGGACAGCAGCCTGAGGGTGCGCGCCCTGGGCGATGCCCGGCGGCTGGTCTGTGCGTCACCGGCCTATCTCGCGACCCACGGGGTGCCTCGCGAGCCCGCCGATCTCCGATCACGCAACTGCCTGGTGATGCGCTTCGGACAGAACCTCGACAACCAGTGGCGCTTCGAGACCCCGGCGGGGCCTCAGATCGTGACGGTGCAGGGCGATCGCGTTGCCAATGACGGGGCGATGGTTCGGCAATGGGGGCTGGAGGGCCGGGGGATCGTGCTCAAGTCGGAGCTGGACGCGGCGGACGACATTCGCCGCGGCCGGCTGATCGAGTTGCTGCCCGACTACGCGGCGGCTCCCGTCCCGGTGCAGCTGCTGTTCCCCCCGGCGCGCACCCAGCCGCACCGGGTCAAGGCGCTGGCCGATCATCTGATCGACACCTTTGCCATGCGGGAGGCCCTACCCCGCCAGCGCTGAATCTGGCGGGACAGGCCAGGGCTCGCCTCACCACCTCGTCGATGGCCTGAGGCGGCGGGAAGAGCATCCGGCACCTGTCCGGCGTCGACGCATGCTCCCCCTTCAGGAGGCAAGCGGGTGGCCGAAAGAGCGGATGAACGCCAGGAACGTCTGGAAAGTTCCCGCAAGACTTTCAAGCTTTGGCTGAAACAGATTCCCGGTATCGTGCATAAAACATTGCCCCGTGGCCGGGTAGGGTGGCCGGAGTCGGCCAGAGGTCGATGATTTCGTCATTCCCTCCGTCACCCGAAGGAGCCTTTATGCCATCCCTTGCCCCGAAGCGCCTCGCGGCACTGCTACTGTCCCTGTCCTGTTCCGCCGCCATGGCCGGCCCGGAGATCACGCCGCACGACGAGGTCCCGTGGAGCCCGCTGAATCCGGCGCGAGGCGACCAGAGCCCCCAGGCTGGTGCCCTGTGGGGCGATCGCACCACGGCATCCGGACCCGCCGGCTTCCTGGTCGAGTTCAAGGACGGTTTCGCTTCGCCGGAACACATCCACAACATCACCTACCGCGGCGTGGTCATCAGTGGCGAGATCCACAATGACGATCCGGCGGCGGCCAACCAGTGGCTGCCCAGCGGCTCCTTCTGGATCCAGCCGGCAGGCGAATCCCATATCACCGCCGCGGCGGGGGATCGTAACCTGGCCTATATCGAGATCGACAACGGCCCCTACCTGGTCCAGCCCTCGAGCGAGGCCTTCGACAACGGCGAGCGGCCGGTCAACGTGGACGAATCCAACCTGGTCTGGCTCGATGCCAGCGACATCAACTGGCTGCCGCAGGCGGGCGTGTCAGGAGAGGGGCCGGCCCCCCGGGTCGCCTACCTGTGGGGCGAGACCGACCCGGGACAGGACAACGGCCGACTGATCGAGATGCCGGCCGGCTTCTCCGGCGCGCTCGAGAGCGAGGGCGATTACCTGCACGCCGTGGTGGTCAAGGGTAGTCCCCGGGTGGACGGTGACGACGAGGCCCTGGCGCCGGGCAGCTACGTCGGCACAGAGAGTGACGAGCGCATCTCGCTCTCAGCCGACGGCGAGTCGCCTGCCGTGCTCTACGTGCGGACCAATGGGGCGCTGGAGATTCGCTAGGGGAGATCCGTCAGCCCGCCCGTGAGTGTTCGGCACGCCGGTGGCGACGCCCCGGGGCGGGCTGATGCCCTGCATGGCGAGCGATACTCGCTGGACATGACGCCTTTCCACGCCCGCCGCATCGCGCCGTGGCGTCCGGTCGCCCGTCCAGCCTGGTGATCTCGGCACGCCACGGAGGCACTATGCGTCGGCGACGTCGACCTCGAGCACGATCTTGCCGACATGACGCTTTTCCTGGAACAGCGCCTGCGCCTCGCCGATCTTCTCGAGGGGCAGGGACGTCGCCACCAGGGGGGCAATGCGGCCCTGCTCGATATGGGCGATCAGGTTGGCGAAGACCACGGGCTCCAGCACCGTGCAGCCCAGCAGGCGCAGGTCCTTGAGGTAGAGCGTGCGGACATCCAGCTCGACGATCGGGCCGGCGATGGCGCCCGAGACGGCGTAGCGGCCGTGGCGGCGTAGCACCTCCAGGTACTGCGGCCACTGCTCGCCGGCGACGAGGTCCACCACCACATCGATGCTGTTGGCGTCGATGACCTCGTTGAGGACGTCCTCGCGGCGCACGATCTCGTCGGCGCCCCGTTCACGCAGCATCTCGGCCTTGTCGGCGCCGGTGATGGCGATGACATGCGCCCCGCGGGCCTTGGCCAGCTGGACGGCGGCCGAGCCGACCCCGCCGGAGGCGCCCGTGACCAGCACCCGTTCCCCCGCGGCCACCTCGGCGCGAGTCAGCAGGTTCTCGGCGGTGGAGTAGGAGCAGGGGAAGGAGGCGAGCTCGACGTCGCTCAGCGCACTGTCGATGCGGCAGGCGTGCCGTGCGGCCACGGTGGTGTATTGTGCGAACCCGCCGTCGCACTCGGAGCCGAAGTACCAGGGCGGGTCCAGCGGCTCGCCGCGATGCTCCCGGAGGCAGGGCTCGATCAGTACCCGCTCGCCGATCCGCTCCGGGCTGACGCCATCCCCGACCGCGGCGATCCGGCCGCAGACGTCGGCCCCTTGAATGCGCGGGAACTGGAGGGGCTTGCCGGACCAGCTGGCATCCTCGCCGTCGGCGTCGCCTTTCGAGTACCAGGCGAGCCGGGTGTTGATGTCGGTGTTGTTGACGCCGGCGGCGGCGACGCGAATCAACACCTCGCCCGGCCCGGGCTTGGGCACGGGAATATCGTGACGGGCGTGCAGCACCTCGGGGCCACCATGGCCGGTGAGCTGGATGCCGAACATCGTGTCAGGCAGCGTCATTGTCGGTTCTCCTCATCAGTTGGTAGGCAGCCGTCTGGGCCGATCGGATGGCCTCCTCGCCCAGGGTGGGCCAGGCGGCCGAGGCTCCTTCGTGAAGCAGGAAGAGTTCGCCCGCCAGTGCCTCGCGTCCGCTCAGGGTCGCCAGCAGCCGGCGTATCTCGTGCTTGTGCCGTTTCACCGAATCATTGACCCGCGCGTTGTGGGGAAAGGCCGCGAAGGCGCTCATCGACAGGCAGCCATGGGGCGCTTCGTGCTCCATCCACTGGGCCAGGCGCTGGAACAGCTCGGTGATGGCCTCGGCCCCCGGGCACGAGACATCCCTCGTCAGGAAGGCGAGATAGCGGGCATGGCGATGATCCAGGGCGCCGATCACCATGGCCTCCTTGGAGGGAAAGTGGCGATACAGGGTCCGCATGCTCACCCCGGCGGCCTCTTTGATCTCGGGCACGCTGGGCGTGGCGAAGCCCTGCTGGCTGAAGAGCGCCTCCAGCCGTGCCGCGATCTGATCCTTGTCCATGTCATGCCTCATCGGTAGAAAGGTCTTTCTACCTCTAGGGTAGAATGATCTTTCTACATTCGTCAACGCTGGGGGCGGATATCGGGTACAGGGATCTCGGCCGACATCGATGACGCGCTCGGCGGGGGGGCAGGGCGTCCCGAGCTTGCCCCGCCGGCGCCCTGGCGTACACAATTAGCCGTTTAACTAATTGCTCAGGAGGCGCGTCATGGAACGCCTGTTTATCTACGGCACACTGGGACCGGGCGGGCCCAATGAACACGTGATGCAGGCCATCGGCGGCCACTGGCAGCCGGGTCGCATCAAGGGTCGCCTGCGGGAGGCGGGGTGGGGCGCCGAGATGGGCTACCCCGGCCTGGTGCTGGATGAGGCCGGCGACGACATCCCGGGCCACGTCTTCGTCTCCGAGGCTCTGCCCGATCACTGGGCGGCGCTGGACGACTTCGAGGGCGCCGAGTACCAGCGCACCCCGGTCACCGTCCGCCTCGCCGAGGGAGGCTCGGTCGAGGCCTACGTCTACGCCCTGCGTTGAGCGTCGAGGGCCGCGCATCGCGTGACCAAGGGCCAGGTGATCCTGACGCGCCACCTGGTCTTCTCGCGTTAAGCGCGTACCATGATGTCTTCGTGTCAATGATGAATCGTGTCAGGTGACTGGATACGATCGTCTTGCCCTGGGCGCTTTCGAGGGCGTCGTTACTGCCCCTTTTCACGACTGGATGCGATCGACATGTCCTACTCCTCCTCGGCCAGCGTGCGGCTCGATCGAGCCGGGATCCTTGCCGGCTTGCGGCGCATGGCCCCGATATCGCTCTTCACCATGGCCTTCGGGCTCGCCTTCGGGGTTGCCGCGTTACATCGCGGCATGTCCGATATCGAGGCGGTGCTGATGAGCGGCCTGGTCTTCGCAGGGCCCGCCCAATTTGCGGTGCTCGAGATGTGGGGGCCCGGCATACCGGTCGTGGCGCTCATCGCCACGACCTTCGCCATCAACGCTCGCCACTTGCTGATGGGGGCGTCCATCTATCCCTGGGTCTGCCATCTGCCTCCCCAGCAACGCTATCTCGGCCTGAGCCTGCTCAGTGACTCGAACTGGGCCATGGCCGCCTCGGATTACCAGCGCGGCGAACGCAACGTGGGCGTCCTGGTCGGCGCCGGGCTGGCGCTGTGGCTCGCCTGGCTGCTGGGCACCCTGATGGGGGTCGTGTTCAGCAGCGGTATCACCGAGCCCGAGCGCTTTGGTCTGGACGTGATCATGAGCTGCTTTCTGCTCGCCATGCTGTTGGTCGGCAAGCGGGATCTCTGGGTGCTGCTCCCCTGGGGCGCGTCGGCCCTCGCGGCCCTCGCGGCCCTCGAGTGGCTGCCCGCCAATGCTCACGTGGTGGTCGGCGCCCTGGCGGGCGGCATCATCGGCCTCTGGATGCCGCCACGCTCCGCCACGCGGAGGGCCGCTTCATGACGCTGCCTGTCACCCCGGCGGGGGCCTTCACGGCCATCGTCCTCATGGCCCTCGTCACCTACCTCACCCGCGTGGGGGGCGTGCTGGTGATGTCGTGGGTGCCGATCGGCCCCCGTGTCGAGCGGTTCATCAACGCCATGGGAGGCGCCGTGCTGGTCGCCGTGATCACGCCCATGGCGGTCAACGGAGACCCTGGCGCTCGCCTGGCCCTGGTCGCCACCCTGGTCGTGATGCTGGCGACGCAGAAACCGCTGTTCGCCATCGCGGCCGGCGTCGCGTCCGCTGCTCTGTGGCGTCTCCTGTGAGACGCGCGCTGTCTTGCTGATCCTGTGCGGTCGCCATCGGACGCTCGATCCGCCGACGACGCCCTCGTTTTTCGCCGTAACGCGCCGGCGAGGCGATCAGGCACGGTTCCGAGTCGCGTGGCCTCCTGCCGGGGTATCCCAGTAGGGCGGGTCGCCATAGTACGCGGCGAAGTAGTCGAGGAAGGCCCTCACCTTCGGCGCCAGCTGGCGCGTACTGGGATAGACGGCCCAGATGTTCGTCTCGCTGCTCAAGGGGGTGTCCTGGAGGATGGGGACCAGCTCGCCCCGTGCCAGGTGACGATAGACGCTCCAGGTGGAGTTGATCGTCACGCCGAGCCCATCGACGCAGGCATCCCGGACGGCTTCGCCGTTGTCGGTGCGAAGTCGCCCCCGGGTCTTGATGGTCACGGGGCCGCGATCGGTCTCGAAGCTCCACTGCTCGAGCCCCATCAGGTGAATGCAGTCGTGATCCTTTAAGGCGTGCGGGCTATCGGGCTCGCCGCAGCGGGCCAGGTAGTCCGGCGAGGCGCAGAGGATGCGTCGGTCCGGCGCCAGCCGACGCGCGATCAGGCTGGAATCCTCCAGCGCCGAGTTGCGAATGGCGATATCGAAGCCGCCCTCGACCAGGTCCACGATGGTATCGGTCAACCGCAGGTCGATGGTCAGCTCGGGATAGCGAGCGAGCAGGCCCTTCAGGCCGGGCACCAGGTGCATGCGTCCGAAGGAGGCGGGCGCCGTGACCCTGAGCGTGCCGCTGGGCGTGGTGCTGCCCACGCCGACCGACGCGCGCGCCGCCTCGGCACTGGCCAGCACCTCTTCCGCGTGGGGAAGAAACGCCTCGCCATCTTCCGTCAGTGACACCTGACGCGTGGTGCGATGCACCAGACGCACCCCCAGGGTGCTCTCCAGCTTGCGGATGTGGGCGCTGGCCACGGCGGGGGAGATGCTCAGCTCCTGGCCCGCGCGCGAGATGTTGTGGGTCGCCGCCAGGCGGACAAAGAGCCGAAGATGGTCGAGGTTCACGGTAGGCTTTCAACCCAATCAATAAATTCATCGGTGATGATACTGGCTTATCAACGAAGCGGCCGCCACGTGTTCTCTCGTGTCATTGCCTCACGCTTCGGGTGTGTCGAGGGCCTCACGCACCACCTCCAGGAAGGCCGCCACCAGGCGCCGCTCGCTCTGCTGGCGCAGGCAGACCAGGGTCTCGGTCATGCAGTGGCCGCTGTCCTCGATGGCGAGCCGGTGCATGTCGGGATGGTGGCCGGCCTCGGCCGCCGAGACGATCCCCACCCCGAGCCCCGCCGCCACCAGCTCGAAGACGGCCTCGCGCCCCTCGGCTTCGATGGCCGGCGTCAGCGCCATGCCCGCCGCGCGCAGCTCCGCCTCCAGGCCCTGGCGAGTCATCGAGCCGCGCTCGCGCAGCACCAGCGGGGCCCGAGCGAGGTCGGCCAGGCGGATCGAGCGCCAGCGGGCCCAGGGGTGGTCCGTGGGCACGAAGGCGATCAGCGGGGCGCGGCTCAGCTCCACGCTCAGCAGGCGGGGATCCTCCACCGTGCGGCCCAGCACGGCGAAGTCGGCGCGGTGCTCGAACAGCCGGGAGAGGGCCGCATCGGTGTTGCCGGTCATCAGCTGGAAGCGCACCCCGGGATGGCGCGCCTGGAAGCGGGCGATGAAGCGCCGCACGTGCATCGACGAGTCCACCGCCAGGGTGAGCTTGCCCGACTGAAGGTCCCGGGCGCCGGCCAGCAGCGATTCGGCCTCGTCGGCGGCGGCGAACAGCCGCTGGGTGATGCCGAGCAGCCGCTCGCCGAGGTCGGTGAGTGCCACCGTGCGCCGGCTGCGGCGCAGCAGGCTGACCCCGAAGCGCTCCTCGAGCTTGCGCACCTGGTCGGAGACCGCCGGCTGGCTGAGGCAGAGGCGCTCGGCGGCGCGGGTGAAGCTGCCGTGGACGGCCACCGCATGGAAGGCGCGCAGCTGCGCGTGGGAGAGCGACATGGTTTCACTATAAGTTCAGCTTGTATCAAAGATACGATAAATCGATTTTATCTATGGTCAAGCGACTGGTCTGATGGGCGCCACTTCCCTTTGATCCATTTCCCTTTGAGAGATAGCCGGAGCCGCCCATGTCCCTTGCCGCCGCCATGCCCCCCGTCGACGAGCCCGGCCAGGACGCTCCCTACCTGCTGACCCCCGGTCCCCTGACCACCAGCGATACCATCAAGGCCGCGATGCTCCACGACTGGGGCTCCTGGGACGATGACTTCAACCGCCTGACCGCCGAGGTCCGCGCCCAGCTCCTCGAGATGGCCGGCGCCTCGGAGGACGCCTACGCCTGCGTGCCCCTGCAGGGCAGCGGCACCTTCGCCGTGGAGGCGGCGCTGGCCACCGCCGTCGATCGCCACGGCAAGGCCCTGGTGCTGGCCAACGGCGCCTACGGCCAGCGCGCCGCCAAGATCCTCGGCTACCTGGGCCGCGAGCACGTGGTGCTCGACAAGGGCGACTACCTGCCGCCCCGGGGCGAGGAGGTGGCCGCACGCCTCGACGCCGACCCCGAGATCACCGACGTCTTCCTGGTCCACTGCGAGACGAGCTCCGGCATCCTCAACCCGCTGGCCGAGATCGCCGAGGTGGTCAAGGCCCGGGGCAAGGGGCTGATCGTCGATGCCATGAGCTCCTTCGGCGCGGTGCCGCTGAGCGTCGAGGCGGTGCCCTTCGACGTCCTGGTCTCCTCGGCCAACAAGTGCCTCGAGGGTGTGCCGGGCTTCGGCTTCGTGATCCTGCGCCGCGACCTGCTCGAGGCCAGCACCGGCCGCGCCCACTCGCTGAGCCTCGATCTCCTCGAGCAGTGGCGCTACATGGAGCGTACCGGCCAGTGGCGCTTCACCCCGCCGACCCACGTGGTCGCCGCCTTCCACACGGCGCTGGCCGAGCACCGCGACGAGGGCGGGGTGGCGGGGCGTCTGGCCCGCTACACCCGCAGCCGCGAGCGGCTGGTGGCCGGCATGCGCGAGCTGGGCTTCGCGACCCTGCTCGAGGATCGCTGGCTGTCGCCGATCATCACCACCTTCGTAAGCCCCGGCCATCCCGCCTTCGACTTCGGCCGCTTCTACGCCGAGCTCAAGGCGCGGGGCTTCGTCATCTATCCGGGCAAGCTGACCGAGGCCGAGAGCTTTCGCATCGGCTGCATCGGCCGCCTGGATGCCGCGGTGGTCGAGCGCCTGCTCGTCGCCGTGCGCGAGGCGCTCGACGCCATGGGCGTCGACGACTGCCGTCCGACGGCCTGAGCCGCCATTTCCCTTTGCGACAACCCACTGAAAGCACGTCGCTCTTCAGTGAATACACGCCACTCCCCCGGCAACAACGAGGAATGCTCCATGATCTACAACGCCCCCGACCGCCTGCAGGCCGCGATTCACGACTGGGCCGGCACCGTGGTGGACTTCGGCTCCTTCGCGCCGACCCAGATCTTCGTCGACGCCTTCGCCGAGTTCGGCGTCGCGCTCAGCCTGGAGGAGGCCCGCGGCCCCATGGGCATGGGCAAGTGGGATCACATCCGCGCCCTGTGTGATATCCCCGAGATCGCCGCGCGCTGCGCCGAGGTGTTCGGCCATGCGCCCACCGATGCCGACGTGACCGCCATCTACGAGCGCTTCATGCCGCTGCAGGTCGAGAAGATCCCCGAGCACTCGGCGCTGATTCCCGGCGCCATCCAGGCGATCGCCGCCATGCGCGACCAGGGCATGAAGATCGGCTCCTGCTCCGGCTATCCGGCCGTGGTCATGGAGCGCGTCGTGGAGATGGCGGCGCAGCACGGCTACGAGGCCGACCACGTGGTGGCCTCCGACGAGGTGCCCAACGGCCGCCCGCACCCGTCCCAGGCGCTGGCCAGCGTCGTCGCGCTCGGCATCGAGGACGTCGCCGCCTGCGTGAAGATCGACGACACCACCCCGGGCATCCTCGAGGGGCGCCGCGCCGGCATGTGGACGGTGGGCCTGACCTGCTCCGGCAACGCCCTGGGCCTGACCCTCGGGGAGTTCCAGGCGCTGACGCCCGAGGCCCTGGCGGAAGGGCGCGCCCGGGTCGCCCGGGAGTTCGAGGCCTCGCGTCCCCACTACCTGATCGACACCATCGCCGACCTGCCGGGGGTGATCGACGACATCAACGCCCGGCTGGCCCGCGGCGAGATGCCCCAGGCCTGCTGAGCGGGAAGGCGCCTCGAGAAGCGCAACGACCGGGCCCAGGCCCGGTCGTTGGCGTTTGGGGAGTCTGGCAAGCAGCGCGTCGGCAAGCCGCGTGAAGGCAGGGCAGGGCGTTGGGGCAGCGTCGGGGCCTGGCATGGGCGGGCGGTGACGCCTGGCGGGGCGAATGTGCCAGAATCGGGTCTCGCCCCGGCCAAGGCTTGAAGCCTCGGCCACTGCTTCCCAGCCCAGCAGGACTCCCCGCATGAGCGACGCCTACTACCTCCATCTCACCGACCGCCTGCGCGAGCTCCTCCAGGCCCCCGCGGCCTTCGGCGGCGATCGACTGCCGGCCGAGCGGGTGCTGGCCGAGCGCTTTCGCACCACGCGGGTCACCCTGCGCCAGGCCCTGGCGCAGCTCGAGGGCGAGGGGCGCATCCATCGCAGCAACCGCCGCGGCTGGTTCGTCTCGCCGCCGCCCCTCGACTACGACCCGACGCGGGACGCCGGCTTCAACGACTACGTGAAGGCCCAGGGGCGCCAACCGCGCACCGAGGTGCTGCTCACCGATACCCGTCCCCATCGTCCGGCCGCCGAGGCGCTGGGCCTGCCCGTCGACCAGCCCTTCCACCACATTCGCCGGCGTCGTTTCGTGGACGACCGCGCGGTGCTCTCGGAGTCGCTCTGGGTCGTGCCGGAGCGCGCCCCGCAGCTGCTCGAGGGGGATTTCACCGGCTCGCTGTGGGGGCAGCTGCGAGGGCGCTGGGGGCTGACGCTGGCCCACCGCTCCCTGCGCCTCTACTCCGAGGCGCTGCGCGCCCAGGAAGCGGAGGAGCTGGGCGTGGCCGCCGGCACGGCCGGCCTGAGCGTGCGCCGCACCATTTTCGACGCCCAGCGCCGCCCGGTGGAGTACGACGAGGAGCACTGGCTGCACAATGCGCTGTGCATCACGGTGGACCTGGAAAATACCGCGTAATCAATCGGCTACATTTTTCATGTGACGTTCAATGAACTGTCATTGAAGCGTCATCCGGCATCGCCAGAATCTTGGTATATACCAGATGGGCACTGCCCCATCTGACCTACACCAAGCACTGGAGCCCTTCGATGTCCCTCTTTCCCCGTTCCCTGCTGGCCGCCGCGGTGGGCCTGGCCATGACCGCCGGCGCCCAGGCGGCCACCGAGCTGACCGTCTACACCGCCGTCGAGGCGGACGACCTGCAGAAGTACGCCGCGCGCTTCGAGCTCGCGCATCCGGAGATCGAGATCAAGTGGGTGCGGGACTCCACCGGCGTCATCACCGCGCGCCTGCTCGCCGAGAAGGAGAATCCCCAGGCCGACGTGGTCTGGGGCCTGGCCGCCACCAGCCTGCTGGTCCTGGAAGAGGAGGGCATGCTGGCCCGCTACGCCCCCGAGGGCGTGGAGGCCCTGGACCCCAAGTTCGTCGATCCGGCCATCCGCGACGGCGAGGACCCGGCCTGGGTCGGCATGGACGCCTGGGTGGCGTCGATCTGCTACAACACCATCGAAGGCGAGCGCCTCGGGGTGCCCAAGCCCAGCTCCTGGGAAGACCTCACCCGCCCCGAGTATGAGAGGCACGTCATCATGCCCAACCCCAGCTCCTCCGGGACCGGCTACCTGGACGTGGCCAGCTGGATGCAGCTGTGGGACGAGCAGGGCGGCTGGGACTACATGGACCGCCTGCACGAGAACATCGCGCGCTATACCCACTCCGGCTCGGCGCCCTGCAACCTCGCCGCCTCCGGCGAGGCCGTGGTGGGCGTCTCCTTCGCCTTCCGCGGCGCGCGCCTCAAGTCGCAGGGGGCGCCCCTCGAGCTGGTCTTCCCCGAGGAGGGCGTGGGCTGGGACATGGAGGCGGCGGCCATCATCGAGGGCACCGACAATCGCGAGGCCGCCGAGACCCTGCTCGACTGGGCCGTGACCGAGGAGGCCAACGCGCTCTACAACGAGGGCTATGCGGTAGTGGCCTACCCCGGCGTGGCCGCGCCCATCGAGCACTATCCCGAGAATATCACCGAGCTGATGATCGACGCCGACTTCAACTGGGCGGCCAACCACCGCGAGCGCCTGCTCGAGGAGTGGCAGCGCCGCTACGACGGCAAGTCCGACAGCCAGTAATCCCTCTCGCTATCCTCGTCATCGCCCCGGCGTCTCGCGCCGGGGCTTGGAGTCTTTCAGCATGACCACCCTGACCGTTCCCCAGACCGATTCGGTGCACGCCGCCGTCGCCGATGCCGGCATCCATCTCGAGATCGCCGGCCTGACCAAGCGCTACGGGCAGTTCACGGCCCTGCGCGACATCGACCTCGCCATCCGCGAGGGCGAGTTCGTCTGCTTCCTGGGGCCCTCGGGCTGCGGCAAGACCACCCTGTTGCGCGCCATCGCCGGCCTGGCGCCCCAGAGCGAGGGTCGCATCGTCCAGTGCGGTCGCGACATCTCCCGGCTGCCGCCCCAGGCCCGGGACTTCGGCATCGTTTTCCAGTCCTACGCGCTCTTTCCCAACCTCACCGTGTTCGACAACGTGGCCTACGGGCTGCGCAACCGCCGCGACGAGCGCCACCTGATGCGCCAACGCGTCGCCGAGCTGCTGGCCCTGGTGGACCTGAGCGGCAGCGAGGGCAAGTACCCGGCGGCGCTCTCCGGCGGCCAGCAGCAGCGGGTCGCGCTGGCGCGGGCGCTGGCCACCGAGCCGGGCCTGCTGCTGCTCGACGAGCCGCTGTCGGCCCTGGACGCTCGGGTGCGCGTGCACCTGCGCAGTCAGATCAAGGCGCTGCAGGCGCGCCTGGGGGTGACCACCATCATGGTGACCCACGACCAGGAGGAGGCCCTGGCCATGGCGGATCGCATCGTGGTGATGAACCACGGCGTGATCGAGCAGGTGGGCACCCCCGCCGAGATCTACCGGCATCCCGCCAGCGCCTTCGTGGCCGAGTTCATCGGCAGCATGAACTTCCTCGACTGCCGGCCCGAGGGCGGCCACGGCCTGCGCCTCGGCGAGCATCGCCTGGACTGCGCGGCCCACCACTGCGCCGACGAGGAGCAGGTGCGACTGGCCATCCGCCCCGAGGCGGTGCAGCTCTGCGCCCGGGACGAGGGGCTCTCGGCCCGGGTCGATCACGTCGAGTTCCTGGGCGCCTTCCTCAGGGTCAGCTTGACGCTCGAGGCGTGCCGCCAGACGGTGACCGCGGACGTCGCCGTGCGCGACGGCGAGCGCCTTGGCCTGGCTCCGGGCGTGACGCTCGGCGTGCGCCTGCCGGCCGAGGCGATGCGCCTCTTCCCCGGCCGGGAGGCCCGAGCATGATCGCAGGCGCTTCTTCCTGGCCCGCGCGAGTCTCCGGTGAATCCCTGATCCGTCTGTTGGCGCTGCTGTTGGCGCTGGGCCTGCTGGTGGTGGGGCTGCTCTTTCCGCTGGCCGCGATGCTGGTCAAGAGCGTGCAGGACCGCGCCGGCGACTTCGTGGGCCTGGCCAACTTCGCCCGCTACGTGCAGACCCCGGCCCTGGCCGGCTCTATCGCCAACTCCCTGACGGTGGCCCTGACCAGCACCCTGATCGTGGTGGGCCTGGCCTTCCTCTGCGCCTACGGCATCACCCGCACCTGCATGCCGGGCAAGCGGCTGTTCCGCATGCTGGCCACCCTGCCGATCCTCGCCCCCTCGCTGCTGCCGGCCATCAGCCTCGTCTACCTGTTCGGCAACCAGGGCTGGTTCCGGGAGGCGCTGATGGGGGAGAGCATCTACGGCCCCATCGGCATCGTGCTCGGCATGTGCTTCTGGATCTTCCCCCATGCGCTGATGATCCTGGTGACGGCGCTCTCCAACAGCGACGCGCGCCTCTACGAGGCCGCGGAAGCGCTCGGCACGCCGAAATGGCGCAGCTTTCTCACCATCACCCTGCCGGGCGCCCGCTACGGGCTGATCTCCTGCGCCTTCGTGGTCTTCACCATGGCGATCACCGACTTCGGGGTGCCCAAGATCATCGGCGGGCAGTTCAGCGTGCTGGCCACCGACGTCTACCGCCAGGTGGTGGGGCAGCAGAACTTCCAGATGGGCGCGGTAGTGAGCGTGATCCTGCTGGCGCCGGCGCTGGTCTCCTTCGTGGTGGACCGCTGGATCCAGCGTCGTCAGGTGGCGCAGCTCTCGGCCCGGGCGGTGCCCTGGCAGCCGAGCCCCAGCCCGCTTCGCGACTGGACCTTCGCCGCCATCTGCTACGGCGTGGGGGCGATCATCCTGACGGTGATTGGCACCGCGATCTACGCCTCCCTGGTGCAGTTCTGGCCCTACGACCTGACGCTGACCCTGGACCACTACGCCTTCAAGGCGCTGGCCGGCGGCGGCTGGACGGCCTGGTTCAACTCCCTGACGCTCGCCTTCTCGGTGGCGACGATCGGCACCCTGGTGATCTTCTTCAACGCCTGGCTGATCGAGAAGAGCGACGGCTACCGCGCGCTGCGCCAGGGACTGCACTTCATGGCCATGCTGCCCATGGCGGTGCCGGGCATGGTGCTGGGCCTGGCCTACATCTTCTTCTTCAACCAGGCCGACAACCCGCTGAACTGGATCTACGGCACCCTGATCATCCTGGTGCTCAACACCCTGGTGCACTTCTATACCGTCTGCCACCTCACCTCGGTGACCGCGCTCAAGCAGCTTGACCCCGAGTTCGAGGCGGTGGGGGCGTCGCTCAAGGTGCCGTTCTGGACCACCTTCCGTCGCGTGACCCTGCCGGTCTCGCTGCCGGCGGTGCTGGATATCTCGGTCTACCTGTTCGTCAATGCCATGACCACGGTCTCGGCGGTGGTCTTCCTCTACACCAGCGACACGCGCCTGGCCTCCGTGGCGGTGATGCACCTCGACGAGGCCGGCTACTTCGCCAGCGCCGCGGCGATGGCGGTGCTGATCTTCTTCACCTCGCTGACGGTCAAGCTGGCCCATGCGGCGATCGGCCACCTGCTGCTGACCCGCGCCCAGCGCTGGCGCCAGGCGAGCTAGGCTCGCCGCCCCCTCGGCGGTCATTTCCGTCTGTGATGCTGCCCCGGCCCTTGGCCGGGGCAGCCCTTTTTTGCAAGGAGTGTGTCATGCGACCCTGTTGGTGGCCGTGGGGCCGGGTGGTTCCGTTCGGCTGGTGCGCGTCATGAGTCCCGCGGCGCTGGGCCTCGTGCTGTTGTCGGTGTGCCTGCACGCCGGCTGGAACCTGATGGGCAAGGGGCGCGCGCCGTCGCTGGCCTTCTTCGTGCTGGCGATGGGCGGCGGGGCGCTGGCGCTGGCGCCGCTGCTGTGGCTGGGGCCGTCGCCGGCCGCACTGCCGCCGGCGTTCTGGGGCTGGCTCGTCGCCTCCGGGCTCTGCCAGATGCTCTACCTGGGCGGCCTGGCCTGGGCCTATGCCCGGGGCGAGATCAGCGTGCTCTATCCCGTCGCCCGCGCCCTGCCGGTGGTGCTGGTGCCGCTGGTCTCGATGGCCATGCTGGGCAGCCGCGCCCTGACGCCCCTGGACCTGGCCGGCATGGGGCTGATCGTGATCGGCGCGCTGTGCCTGCCCCTCACGAGTCCCCGGGCGCTGCGGCCCTCGACCTACCTGACCCCGGCGTTCGGCTTCGCCCTGCTGGCGGCGGTGGCCACCGCCGGCTATTCCCTGATCGACAACCGGGCCCTCGCGCTGATGATGGCGAGCGGCCACTCGAGCCTCACCGCCGGCAGCCACTTCATGGTGCTCCAGGCGCTGATGACCCTGGCCTGGGGGCTGCCCGCGGTGCTGCTGTTGCCCGCCGAGCGGCGACGCCTCGCCGCGCTCCGGCAGGGCGAGCGCTCCACAATCGTGCTGACCGGGATCATGATGCTCGCCACCTACGGCCTGGTGCTGGTGGCCATGGCCCTCACCGAGGAGGTGAGCCTGATCGTCGCCATGCGCCAGCTCTCGATCCCGCTCGGCGTGCTGCTCGGTGTCTGGTGGCTGCGCGAGCGCGCGGCGCCGGCCAAGTGGCTCGGTACCGCGCTGATGCTCGCTGGGCTGTGGGTGGTGGCGTTGCCCTGAGGCGGTGAGGAGGGCGGCGGCGTCTCGGGGGACGCCGCCGAAGGCCCCGCCCGGGCGGGCGGAGCGCGGTCAGTTCGCTTGGTGGGCCTCGATCAGGCGCCGCACCCGGGGGGCGAAGTGCGCGAAGTCCGGCGTCTGTCGGCCGGCTTCCTTGCCGGCATCGTCCAGCAGGCGCACCTTGAGGATCGCCTCCAGGTGGGGGTGCTTCGCGAAGCGCTCTACTTCGTCGGCGGCCATGGGGCCCCCCTGCAGGCGCAGGGAGTGCTGCGAGGCCCGGGAGAGGGTATCGGCATAGGCCGGGTCGACCGCGCAGAGGTAGCGCTTGGCCGCCACGTGCTCGCGAATGCAGGCGACCACCGCCGGGGGCAGGTGTGCCTCCACCAGGGCGGCGCCGGTGCTCTCGTGGCAGCGATCCTCGGTGTCGGTCAGGGCGAAGGTGCCGCGATCCCCGGCGAAATGGCCGATGTCGTGGAGCAGGGCGCCGACGATGATCTCGTCGCTCTCGCCCTGCTGCTCGGCCAGCCAGGCCCCCTGCAGCATGTGCTCGGCCATGGTGACCGCCTCGCCCAGGTAGCTCTTGGCGCCCTGCTCGGCGAAGAGGGTGGCGAGGGTCTCGACGACGGTATCCGGCGTGCGGGTCATGCGGCGTCTCCCTGGGCGGCGGCTTCCAGGCAGGCGAGGGTGGAGAGCAGGCCATCGCGGTCGGCGTAGCAGCCCTGCAGCCAGCGCGATCCCTCGCCCGAGTAGCCGGTACGCGCGTGCAGCACGCGGGTGTTGTCGACCAGGAAGGCCTCGCCCGGGGCGAGCTTGAAGGTCACGCCCATCTCGGGGGATTCGAGGATCTCGCCGAGGCGACGATAGGCGGCGTAGTAGGCGGCCATGTCGGCGTAGGGGATGTCGGAGAAGGGGGCCGCGGAGCGGTTGTTGAAACGAAAGCCGATCAGCTCGCCGTCCGGGGCCAGCTCGATCATCGGGCGCCGGGCCTGGAGGCAGACGTCGCCGAGGCCGCGGTACTCGAAGCGCGCGCAGTAGCCGGCCAACAGCTCGAAGCCGCGGGGATCCTCCTCGCGCAGGCGCTGGGCGGCGCGGAAGCCGTCCACCACCCGGTTGTCGCCGCCGGCCGCGGAGTTCTCCAGGCAGTAGAGCAGCTGCAGGGTCGGCGCCGGATCCCGATAGGGGTTATCGGTGTGGGCCGGCAGGCCGAGGCCGGTGAAGGCCAGGTTGGTCGGCGCGATCTCGCTGCGCACCTCGAAGTAGCGGCCGTAGTTGGTCTCCCGGGTGAAGCCGAACTGGGCCACCACGTCGAGCAGGGCGCCGTCCTCGACGGGCCCGCCCGTGAGCTTGCCGATGCCGTAGCGGCGAATGTCGGCGAGCCAACGGCGCTTGACGGCGTCGTCACTGCCCAGGGCCTTGATGTCGGCGGTGGGCAGGCGCTCGGCCAGCGAGGCGTCCCAGGTCTCGCGGTGCGCGTCGAGCCACCCGCGGCGGGCGGGCGGTTCGCGATCATAGGCATGTTGCCAGAGCCAGGCGCCCTCGAAGGCGAACTCCCGCGCCTCCGGGGCCATGGCCACGATCAGGCGTCCCGCCTCGACCCGCGCCTCGGTCAGCCGGAGGGTGGCGGGGATATCGGCGAGGCTGATCAGGCGTTGGCCGTTGTCGGGGGAGCGGGTGGCGGAGTCCTGGGCGTTGTCGCGCAGCCAGACGCCATGGAAGCGGCGTCGTTCGCCCTGCTGGAAGGTCAGCAGGACGGCCTGGCCGTGGTCGATCAGTTCGGCGGTCTCGAGCATGGGGCTCTCCATGACACTGTGAGATGGATGGATGCCTGGCCATTTGACGTCGCCGATGGCATAACGACAATCAACAGTTTTTGGGGTGAGAGGTGAAAATTTCTTATGGCTGAATCCACCGCCCTGCTGCCCTCGCTGGAGTGGGTCCGGGTCTTCGAAGCGGCGGCGCGGCTGGGCAGCTTCACCGCCGCGGCCCGAGAGCTGGGGCTGACCCAGGCCGCCGTCAGCCAGCGCATCCGGCATCTGGAGGAGCGGCTCGGGGTGTCGCTGTTCGAGCGCCAGGCGCGGGGAGTGACGCTGTCGCTGCAGGGCGAGGCCTGGCTGCCCCATGTGCAGCAGGCGCTAGAGCGGCTGACCCACAGCGCCGACAGCCTCTTCGCGGCGCCCCGCACCCGGCTCAGCCTGATGGCCTCGGCCTCGCTGATCGAACTCTGGATCGTGCCCCGCCTGGCCGAGCTGCAGGCCGCGCTGCCCCGGCGACAGCTCGTCCTTTCCACCATGCACCGCTGGCCGGACTACGCCCAGGCGGAGGCCGACCTGGACATTCGCTTCGGCGAGGGCGACTGGCCGGAGCGGGTCAGCCATCGGCTGTTCGGCGAGGTGCTCACGCCGATGGCGACGCCCGAGCTGCTGGCCGGCGTCGATGACTGGCGGTGCCTGCCGCGTATCGCCGTGGCCGGGCCACGGCTGGGGTGGCGGGAGTGGGATCAGCGCCGGGAACCGGGCCCCGGCCCCATGCCGGTGCTGCGCCTGGACAGCCTGACCCAGGCCCTGAGCGCCGCCGAGGCCGGTGTGGGGGTGCTGCTGGGCTCGCTGCCCCTCTGCCGGGCGACCCTCGAGGCCGGGCGACTGCAGCGCGCGAGCCCCGAGGCGCTGCCCATGGCCGAGGGCTACTGGCTGACCCGGCGCAGCGACCGCCCCGCCGGCCGCGAGGTCGAGCGCGTGCTGGCGGTCCTGCGCCCCGGGGGAGCGTCCGCCCACGCGGACGCTGAGAACGGCTAGAGTTCCAGCGGATATTCCGTGCCGATCACCGCCGGGTCGAAGGGCTGGCGCGAGAAGACGCGGCGCAGCATCGGCTCGAAGTGCTCGAGGGGCGGGGTCGGGTAGTCCGGGTCGAAGGCGGCCTGGTCGTAGCGCTCGCAGAATTCGACGCAGCTCTGGTAGCAGGGGTGGTCCCGGTAGCGGTCGCGCGCGTTCGGGTCCATGCCGAAGTGGTGGGCGAAGTAGTAGGTCTGGAAGAGGCCGTGGTGGTGGACCACCCAAGTCACCTCGCCGCGCACGTAGGGGCGGATGATCGAGGCGGCGAGCTGGGAGTGGTTGTAGGGCGCCAGGTCGTCGCCCAGGTCGTGGAGCAGGGCGCCGACGATGATGTCCTCGTCGGCGCCGTCGGCCTCGGCCCGGGCGGCCGACTGCAGCGAGTGCTCCAGCCGGGTCACCTGGTAGCCGCTCAGGCTGTGCTCCAGCCCGCGCAGCGCGTCCAGCAGGCGATCCACCAGCCCCTCGTTGAACTGCGCTTCCAGCCCCTCGAGGAAGAGGTACTCTTCCCGGGTGCCGTCCTGCATCTGGCGAAATGCGACCTGTTCCATTCAGGCGACCTCCTCGATCGATTCACGGTGTTTCAAAAGAGTGGCGAAGCGCTCCCGCGGGCCGTCGCTGTCGAGATAGCAGCCCTGCAGGTGGCGACGCCCCTCATGGCTGTCGTAGCTGGTGCGGCCATGCAGCACCCGGCTGTTATCGAAGAGCATCAGCTCGCCGGCCGCAAGGGCGAAGCGCCGCTCATAGGCGGGGTCGGAGAAGAGCTCGCCGAGGCGCTGCCGGGCGGCGTGGAAGACGCGGGTCTCGGCGTCACAGAGCAGCGGCAGGGCGTCGAGGCGCGGGCTGTAGTGGACCCCGGTCGGCTGGCCGTCATCGTCGCTCTGGATCATGGCGCGGTGGGTGACGAGCTCGGTGCCGGCATCGACGAAGCGAAAGCGCACCGGGGTGGTCTTGAGCAGCGCATAGCCCTCGGGGGACTCGTGGCGCAGCCGCTCGAGCACCTTGAGGCTGTCGACCAGGGTCGAGAGCCCGCCCCGGGTCTCGTTGATCAGGCAGTGCAGCAGCTGGATGCCCGGCACCGGCGTGCGGTAGGGGTTGTCGGTGTGCGGGCCGAGCGCCACGCTGCGATAGGCCAGGTCGTTGCCGCTCGGCCGCGAGTAGACCTCGAAGTAGCGGCCGAAGTTGGTCTCCTTGACGTAGCCGAAGTGGCGGCCGACCTCGAGGATACGCTCGGGGTCGGTGGGCACGCCCGTCAGCACCAGGTGGCCCAGGCGCAGGTAGGCGTCCAGGGCGGCCCAGAAGTAGGCCGGCTCGTCGCGCACCCGGGGCCAGTCGAAGCGCACGCGCGCCGGGTCCAGCTGTGAGTCCCAGGGCTCGGCGGCGGGGAAGGTGGCGGCGTCGTCGAGCTCGTCGGCCAGCACGCGCAGGTCGTAGGTCTCGCGATGGCCGTCGCTGAAGGCGAGCGTCGCGTGGTCCTCGTCGACGCGCGTGGCCTCGGTCAGCGTCAGCGCCGTGTCGATGGCGTGGGAGTCGAACAGGCGCTGCTGGGTCATCGGCTCCAGCTGGTCGGGCGACTGGGTGCGCTCGCGAAGCCACAGCGGGCTGAGCGCCCGCGAGGCCTCGCCGCGCACGAGGCGGATCGCCGGCGGCTGCTCATGAATGTCGAACGCGGGGCGGGTGGGCATGACGGGCATCCTCGTATGGCGTCGATCATCGGGCTGTCGATCGCCGGCATGGTGGGCGTCGCGCCGCTCGCGGGGTAGGGCCGCGGCCTTATCGCCCGCCATGCATTTTTCTTATGCCCCTCACGACAGCTCCTCAGGCCGACCCCTCGTCCAGGGCCTTCGCCGTCATTGCGGAGCGCGTCGCCCCTTGGGGCTTCTGGGCCGTGGTGCGCCCGACCGGTGCCGAGCGCCGCGCTGCGCCTCGAGGATGGCGTCATTACGCAACTCCGGACGCACGATGTCGTCCTCGGCGAGCAGGGCGGCCAGCGCGCGGCGGCGGGTGACGCCGGCGGCGGCCGGGGTCTGAGCGAAAGTCTGGGAGGTGGTCGTGCGGTAGGTCATGATCGTCTCCGGTTCCCCTGACATTGGACGGGATGGTTCGGCCAGCGCCGACCCAGGGGAGAGGAGTCGCACGCCGCTTTAGCTGCATTTCTATGCCGCCCGCAAGTTGGTGCTTAAATCGGCGGCGGCCCGGGGGCCGGGCAATAAAAAACCCGCTTTGCAGGTGCTAAAGCGGGCCTCTGGCGGCGCTTTAGCGGCATTTGTAGAGCGCCCGCAAGCTGGGAATCAAATCGGCGCTGACCGAAGCATAGGCTCCGCCTCGCCCCAATGTAAAGCGCCGAGGCTACCGGGAAGCCGGAAGAGCAGGCCGCCTGGCGCCCTTCGATGGCGGCACGCGGCGTCTTGGCAATCAATTAACATGATAACGATTAGCCGGGGTGGCCAACGGGCGGTCGTTACTAGTAAACTGGTCTAATCAAGACGGGCGGCGAGGCGCCGACCCCGGATTCGAACCCTCGAGGAGGACCATACCGCATGGCGTACGAGACCCTGCTGACTCCGACCCGCCTGGGCAGCCTGGCGCTGCCCAACCGCATCCTGATGGCGCCGCTGACCCGGGCGCGCACGCCCGACAGCGTCCCTGGCGCGCTGCAGGAGGCCTACTATGGCCAGCGCGCCGGCGCCGGCCTGATCATCAGCGAGGCGACCAACATCTCGCCCACGGCCAGGGGCTATGTCTATACCCCCGGCATCTGGACCGATGAGCAGGAAGCCGGCTGGAAGGGCGTCGTGGAGGCCGTGCACGCCAAGGGTGGGCGCATGGCCCTGCAGCTGTGGCACGTGGGGCGCGTCTCCCACGAGATGGTGCAGCCCGAGGGCCAGGCGCCGGTGGCGCCGAGCGCGCTCAAGGGCGAGGGGGCGCAGTGCTTCGTCGAGTTTCCCGACGGCAGCGCCGGTCGTCACGAGACCAGCACCCCGCGGGCGCTCGAGACCGACGAGATTCCCGGCATCGTCGAGGACTACCGTCAGGCGGCGATCCGCGCCAAGCGGGCCGGCTTCGACATGGTCGAGGTGCACGCCGCCAACGCCTACCTGCTCAACCAGTTCCTGGCCACCGGCACCAACCGGCGCACCGATCGCTACGGCGGTTCGATCGAGAACCGCGCCCGCTTCCCGCTGGAGGTGGTCGATGCGGTGGCCGAGGTGTTCGGTCCCGCGCGCACCGGCATTCGCCTGACCCCCTTCATCGAGATCTTCGGCCTGACCGACGACGAGCCCGAAGAAATGGCCTTCTACCTGATGGAGGAGCTCTCCCGGCGCGGCCTGGCCTACGTGCACGTCAACGAGCCCGACTGGGCCGGCGGCGACGTCAAGTTCAGCGACGACTTCCGTCGCGCCCTGCGCGAGCGCTTTTCCGGCAGCCTGATCTTCTGCGGCCACTACGACGCCGAGCGCGCCCAGCGGATCATCGATGAGGGGATCGCCGACGCGGTGGCGATCGGGCGTCCCTATATCGCCAACCCGGACCTGGTCGAGCGCTTCCGCGTCGGCGCCGCGCTCAACGAGCCGAACCCCGAGACGTTCTACGGCGGCGACGCGACCGGTTACACCGACTATCCGTTCCTGGACAACGGGTACGATCGCCACGGTTGATCGCCCCGCGTTGCGAAGTCCTTTAGCTTGGCTGTTTTTGCCCCCTCCTCGAGGGGGCTTTTTTGTGGTCTCGGGAGGATGCCTCTGTCGGTTTGGGGCGAGTCGTGAAGGGTGATTCGTGAAGGGTGATTCGTGAAGGGCGAGTCGTGAAAGGCGATCGGCAGGGGCCCTCAGCGCGGGGCGACCGGTCCGAGGAAGCGCGTCTCGCGCTCGATCGCCAGCGCGGCGTCGCCGGCGGCGACGCGCAGCGTGACGGCCTGGCTCGGCCGGGTCAGGGCCTCGGCGTCGGCCTCGAGGGCGATACGCCAGCGCTGGGTGGCGCCCGCGGGCACTTCCATCGCCTCGGGGCCGGCCAGGGCGAGGGTCGGCAGGCCGGTCGCCTCGAGGTGGAAGCGGTGCGCCCGATCGTCCTGGTTGCGCAGGGTCAGGGTGTAGTGGTTGACGACGCGCCCCTCCGCGACCTGGGTGAAGAGCCGCTGGCGGTCGCGTTCGATCTCGAACTGCAGGGGCGTGCGCTCGACCATGAACGCCACCATCAGGCCGATCATCACGACGAGCCCGGCGGCGTAGCCCGCCAGCTGGGGGCGCAGGAGGCGCGAGGCCCGGCCGGCCAGGGCGTGCTCGGTGGTGTAGCGTACCAGGCCGCGCGGCTTGCCGAGGCGCGTCATGACGTCGTCGCAGGCATCGATGCAGGCGGCGCACCCAATGCATTCGTACTGCAGGCCGTCTCGGATGTCGATGCCGGTGGGGCAGACCTGCACGCACAGCTCGCAGTCGATGCAGTCGCCCGCCGGCGCGCTCTGGCCATCGGCCTTGTGCCGGCGCTCGCGGCGCGGCTCGCCCCGGGCGGCGTCGTAGGAGACGATCAGGGTGTTTGGATCGAACATCACCGACTGGAAGCGGGCGTAGGGGCACATGTGCAGGCACACCTGCTCGCGCAGCCAGCCCGCGTTGAGGTAGGTGAACAGCGTGAAGAAGCCGATCCAGAACAGCGCCCAGGGGCCGGACTCCAGGCGTGCCAGGTCGACGACCAGCTCGCGGATCGGCGTGAAGTAGCCGACGAAGGTCAGGCCGGTGACGAAGGCGATGGCAAGCCAGGCGCCGTGCTTGGCGGCCTTGCGCCACAGGTCGTCGAGGCGTCGGGGCGAGCGGTCGCGGCGCATCCGCCGATGCCGCGGGCCCTCGAGGCGATGCTCGAACCAGAGGAACAGGAAGGTCCAGACGCTCTGTGGGCAGGCGTAGCCGCACCAGACGCGCCCGGCGAGCATGGTGATCAGGAAGAGGCCGAAGGCGCAGACGATCAGCAGCCAGGCCAGCAGGATGAAGTCCTGGGGGAAGAAGGTGGCGCTGAAGAGGTGGAACTCGCGGCTCGGCAGGTCGAACCAGACGAGGGGACGATCTCCCCAGGGGATCCAGGGCAGCCCGAGGTAGAGCGCCATCAGCGCCCAGTTCGCGCGGCGGCGCAGGCGCTGGAAGACGCCCTTGACCTCGCGAACATGGAAGCGCGAGTGCGGGGCGGGCCTCGGGGACGCGGCGGGGTCGTGGCGACCGACCCCGTCCTCGGACGTCAGGTCGTGGAGGGGGATGCGTTGCTTCATGTCGGTATCCAGAGGGGCAGGCGAGCGGTGGCCGCACTATGCGCGCGGGGTAGAGCGCATAACAGACTCAGATCGTCGGCAAAAAACCGGATCAGATGATCACCGGCCGCCCTGTGACAAAGGTTTACGCTGTACGGTGGCCTTCATCGGAAAACGCGACTGTTTTCACGGCCGGGACTCGGCTGGGGTAAGCTGTCGGACCCTGACGCGCCGGAAGTTGAGCCGATGAAGCGCTACGAGAAGTTCGCCGACAGCATCGCGACCCTTATCCGCCAGGGGGTGCTGGCCCCCGGGGAGCGCATCCCCTCGGTGCGCCAGGCCAGCCGGCACCACGGCATCAGCCCCTCGACCGTGTTCCAGGCCTACTACCTGCTGGAGCGCCGCGGGCTGATCACCGCGCGGCCCCGCTCGGGCTATTTCGTGCGCGAGCAGGCCCGGCGGCTGATGGAGGAGCCCCGGGTCTCGGGGCAGCGGGCGGATCCCGCCGAGGTGGAGGTCAGCGAGCTGGCCTTCTCGGTGCTGGCGTCGCTGCAGGACACCCGCACGGTGCCCTTCGGCTCGGCGTTTCCGAGCCCCGAGCTCTTTCCCCTGGCGCGCCTGGCGAGCAGCATGGCGCGGGGGCTGCGCGAGCTTTCTCCCCACGCGGTGATCGCCGACATGACCGCCGGCCACCCCGACCTGTGCCGCCAGATCGCCCTGCGCTACATGCTCGGCGGCCTGCAGCTGCCACTCGACGAGCTGGTGATCACCAACGGGGCCATGGAGGCGCTGAACCTGGGCCTGCAGTGCGTGACCCAGCCCGGCGACCTGGTGGCCATCGAGGCGCCCGCCTTCTACGCCAGCCTCCAGGTGCTGGAGCGCCTCGAGCTGAAGGCGGTGGAGATCCCGGTGCACCCGCGCGAGGGCATCGACCTGGACCTTCTCGAGGCACGCCTGGCGGCGCTGCCCATCAAGGCCTGCTGGTTCATGAGCCACCTGCAGAACCCCCTGGGCGCGAGCCTCGACGAGGCGCGCAAGCGTCGCCTCTACGCACTGCTGAAGCGCCACCGGGTGCCGATGCTCGAGGATGACGCCTACGCCGAGCTCTACTTCGGCGCCACGCCGCCGACGCCCGTGAAGGCGTTCGACGACGCGGGCCTGGTGATGCACTGCGGCTCCTTCTCGAAGTGCCTGGCGCCGGGCTACCGCGTCGGCTGGGTGGCGGGCGGGCGCTTCGCCGCGGCGATCTCGCGCCTCCAGCTGATGACCACCATCTCGCCCTCCATCCCGGCCCAGGCGGCCATCGCCGACTACCTGCAGCGCGGCGGCTTCGATCGCCACCTGCGCACGCTGCGCCATGCCCTGGAGGCGCAGCAGGCCGCCATGCTGGCCTCCGCCGATCGTCACTTTCCCGCGGGTACCCGCATCACCCGGCCCGACGGCGGCTACTTCCTGTGGGCCGAGTTTCCCGAGCACGTCGACTCGCTGCGCCTGTTTCGCATGGCGCTGGACCAGGGCGTCAGCCTGGCCCCGGGGCCCATCTTCTCGGCCACCCAGGGTTTTCGCCACTGCGCGCGCCTGAGCTACGGGCACCCGTGGACGGCGCGCAGCGAGCGGGCCATGGAGACGCTGGGGCGGCTGATCGCCTCGTTCTGACCCCATCCGCCGTCCAGACACGACGATGCCAGCCGGTGGCACCGGCTGGCATCGTCGTGTCTGTCGCGGCCGAGGGTCAGTCGCGACGCGGCGGCACCACCACCACCGGCACGTGGGAGCGCTTGATCACCCCCTTGGTGATCTTGCCCGCGTAGCTCGCCGAGAAGCTGCGCTTGTTGGAGGCCATCACGATCATGTCGCTGCCGCGGTCATGGGCGTGATCGGTGATCACCGCCGCCGGGTAGCCCTCCAGCACATGACGCTTCATCTCGCGGTCGCCATAGGCTGCCTCGAGCTCGGGGTGGCCCGCCCAGAAGGCCGCGATCTTCTCGTCCAGCACCTTGCTTGCCTCCTCGAGACGCTGTTCCCGCAGGGTCTCGAGGAGCTTGCGGTCCGGAATATTGGCTCGCAGGGTGCTCACCACGTCGTCGGACAGCGACTTGACCGCGTGCAGTACCTCCAGCTCCGCGCCGGTGGCCACCGCCAGGCCCACGGCGTGCGCCAGCACCGGATCGCAGTCGATCTTCAGCCCCACGCAGCACAGGATGCGACGGATACCATGGCTCATCATGCCTCCTTTCACGGCGCGGCATCGGCGGCCGCGTTGCGCGATCATTGTCAGTCAACACTGCCTAGTTTACCGCACGGGGCCCCACGGCGCCGAACGTCCGGGGAGGCGTCAGATCGCCGGCGGACGCTCGTTGATCAGCTGCCAGAACTGGTCGGCCGTGGCGGCGCCGCGGGCGGCTTGCCGGTAGCAGGCGACGATCAGCATCGGGCCGCCCAGGCGTTCGAGCAGGGACACCAGCTTGCCGGACTCCAGGTCCCCCTCGATCAGCCCATGCGGCAGCCAGCCGATGCCCAGCCCGGCCAGCGCCAGCTCCCGGATGCCGATGGTAAACGCCGTCTCGCAGACTATCTCGATGTCGTAGTGGCGCTGCAGGTTCAGCAGGTAGGGCGATGCCAGCGCCTCCCCCAGGAAGCTGTCCGGGCTGTAGCCAATGAGGGGCAGCGCCGAGTCGCTCTCCAGATCGAAAAGGGGCTGGCCCAGTCGGTCTCCGGCACAGACCGGGATCAGCTGTTCACTGCCCAGGGTGACCCGCTCGATCCCCTCGCGGTCGGGGAACAGTGGCTGGCCCTCCCGCTCGCTGCACAGCAGCAGGTCGGCCTCGCCATGCTGGAAGTCGCGGATGCAGTCGCTGCGGTCGGAGGACTGGACCTGCAGGCGGGCCTGGGGGGCGTGCACGCGGAAGTGACGGAGCAGTCGCGGCAGGTAGCTGACCGTCAGGGTGTGCTGGGTGGTCAGGATCGCCCGGGGACCATGCTTGGCATCCGCCCGGAGGCGGCTGCGCATGGCGTACAGACGCGCCAGCCAGTCGCGCATCGAGGGCTCGTAGGTCCGCGCGTGGGGAGTGAGGGCGAGGCGCGGCGAATGGCGGTCGATCAGCTCCACCCCCAGCCACTCCTCCAGCTGGCGGATGCGCCGCGAGAAGGCCGGCTGGGTGACGTGGCGCATCTCGGCGGCCTGGGAGAAGGTGCCTGCCTCGATCAAAGCGAGAAAATCTTCAATCCACTCGATTTTCATAACAATCTTCCAGGAGGTGGGGGAGAGGCAGGCAAAACGGTGGTGTATGCAAAAAAGTAACCGTTCTCGAGCATCTTGGCATTGGTCCGCATAGGTGCGCGCGTATTAGCGTTGGGTCAGACCGGTCGGTGGCGAACGGTGACTCGCCGGCCCGTTGACCGTCTCACTTCGAGAGCACGCTTATGCCGCAACAAATTACCCGCCTGGAGGCCCGTATGCACCTTTCCCGTTTTCCCCGTGTCCGCCTCGGCCACATGCCTACGCCGCTCGAGCCGATGGACAACCTGAGCCGTCTGCTGGGTGGCCCGCGCCTGTGGATCAAGCGCGATGACTGCACCGGCCTCTCCACCGGCGGCAACAAGACCCGCAAGCTCGAGTTCCTGATGGCCGATGCCCTGGAGAAGGGCGCCGACACCATCATCACCCAGGGCGCGACCCAGTCGAACCACGCCCGCCAGACCGTTGCGGCGGCCTGCAAGCTGGGCCTGGGCTGCCATATCCTGCTCGAGGACCGCACGGGCAGCCACGACCCGGCCTACAACTACAACGGCAACGTCTTCCTCGACCAGCTCCACGGTGCCACCGTCGAGAAGCGCCCCGGCGGCGCCGACATGGCGGCCGAGATGGAGGCCCTGGCCGAGACCCTGAAGGCCGAAGGCAAGACCCCCTACATCATTCCCGGCGGCGGCTCCAACGAGATCGGCGCGCTGGGCTACGTCAACGCTGCCCTGGAGCTGCTCGCCCAGGCCAACGACATGGGCCTGCAGATCGACCACCTGGTGCACGCCACCGGCAGTGCCGGCACCCAGGCTGGCCTAGTGACCGGCCTCGCCGCCTGCAACGCCGGTATCCCGGTGCTCGGCGTCGGCGTGCGCGCGCCGAAGGACAAGCAGGAGGCCAACGTCTTCGCCCTGGCCCAGAAGACCGAGGCCAAGCTGGGCCTCTCCGGCGTGGTGAACCGCGAGGACGTGGTGGCCAACTGCGACTACGTGGGCGAGGGCTACGGCATCCCCACCGACAGCATGGTCGAGGCCGTCACCCTGATGGCGCGCCACGAGGGCATCCTGCTCGACCCGGTCTACTCCGGCAAGGGCATGGCGGGCCTGATCGACCTGATCCGCAAGGGCCACTTCAAGGAAGGCGAGAACGTGGTCTTCCTGCATACCGGCGGTAGCGTCGCGCTGTTCGGCTACCCGGATGCCTTCGGCTTTCCCGACTACCAGGCGTAACGACCGGCCCCGGCCCGAATGGGCCGTGCGGTGCCGAGTCGTACTCCCCGGGGTGCGCCCCGGGGCTTCATCAGAGATTTGAGCCGTTAGCGCCATTGCGGAGCACACAATGACAATTCGACACCTCAAGCAGGCGGAGGGCGCCGAGGGCGTCGCCGCCGAAGATCAACGGGTCACCACCGCGGTGCGCCAGATGCTCGACGACATCCGCGAGCGGGGCGAGCCCGCCGTGCGCGAGTACGCCGAGAAGTTCGACGGCTGGACCGACGACTTCGTCCTCAGCGACGCGAAGCGCCAGCGCCTGATCGACAGCGTGCCGCAGTCGGTGAAGGACGACATCGACTTCGCCCATCGCCAGATCAAGCGTTTCGCCGAAGCCCAGCGCGACAGCCTGACCTCCTTCGAGATCGAGACCGAGCCCGGCGTGCTGCTCGGCCAGCGGGTGCTGCCGGTCGACTGCGCCGGCTGCTACATCCCCGGCGGCCGCTACGCCCACGCCGCCTCGGCGCTGATGAGCGTGGCGACGGCCAAGGCGGCCGGGGTGCCCCACGTGGTGGCCTGCTCGCCGCCACGCGGCGACAGCATCAACCCGGCGGTGGTCTACGCGCTGCACGTGGCCGGTGCCGACATGATCCTCGAGATGGGCGGCGTGCACGCCATGGCGAGCATGGCCTTCGGCCTGTTCGGTGGGCGCGAGGCCGATATCCTGGTCGGCCCGGGCAATGCCTACGTGGCCGAGGCCAAGCGCCTGCTGTTCGGCCAGGTCGGCATCGACGTCTTCGCCGGCCCGACCGAGTCGGCGGTGATCGCCGACGACTCCGCCGACCCGATGACCATCGCCGTCGACCTGGTCTCCCAGGCCGAGCACGGCACCAACTCGCCGGTCTGGCTGTTTACCACCAGCGAGGCGCTGGGCCGGAAGGTCATCGAGCTGGTGCCGAAGGTCGCCGACGACATGCCCAACGCCGACGTCATCCACGCCGCCTGGCGCGACCACGGTGAGGTGATCCTGGGCGACACCCGCGAGGAAGTCGTCGAGGTCAGCGATCGCTACGCCTGCGAGCACCTGCAGGTGCTGTGCGAGGACCTCGACTGGTGGAAGGAGCACCTGAGCAACTATGGCTCGCTGTTCCTCGGCGAGGGCAGCACCGTCACCCACGGCGACAAGTGCTCGGGCACCAACCACATCCTGCCGACCAAGCGGGCCGGTCGCTATAGCGGTGGCCTCAACGTGCACAAGTTCATGAAGGTGCTGACCACCCAGCAGCTCAGTGAGGAAGCCAACCGCACCTTCAGTGCCGTGGGTTCGCGCATTTCGCGCACCGAGGGGATGGAAGGGCATGCCCGGGCCTGCGACTGGCGCCTGACCAAGTACTTCCCCGACGAGCAGTGGGAGTTCCCCGTCCATCACCAGCCGCGTTACTGAGGTAGGTCCCATGCGCCGTTTCGCGAAATCCTTTACCCAGCAGGAGCCGATCGCCGAGGAGGCGATCGAGGCCGCGGTGGCGGTCATGCGCACCGGCCGCCTGCACCGCTACAACCTGGTCGAGGACGAGAAGGGCGAGACCGCCCTGCTGGAGCAGGAGTTTGCCGCGAGCCTGGACGTGCCCTACGTGCTGGCCTGCGCCTCCGGGGGCTATGCGCTGCAGCTGGCGCTGCGCGCCTGCGGCCTCGAGCCCGGCGCTCCGGTGCTCTGCAACGCCTTCACGCTCTCGCCGGTGCCGGGCAGCATCCGCGCCGCCGGCGGCGAGGCCGTGCTGGTGGACATCCGCGAGGACACCACCGTCGATCCCGATGACCTGGCCGCCGCGGCGAAGGAGAGCGGGGCGCGCTTCTTCCTGCTCTCCCACATGCGCGGCCATATCGGCGACATGGACGCCATCGTGGCGGTCTGCGAGGCCCACGGCATCACCCTGATCGAGGACTGCGCCCATACCATGGGGGCCAGCTACGACGGCCGGCCCAGCGGTACCTTCGGCAAGGTCGGCTGCTTCAGCACCCAGACCTACAAGCACATCAACTCCGGCGAGGGTGGTTTCCTGAGCACCGACGATCCCGAGGTGATGCGCCGCGCGGTGATCATGTCGGGCTCCTACATGCTCTACGACCGTCATCTGGCGGCCCCGTCGGCCGAGACCTTCGCCGAGACCCGACTGGTGACACCCAACATGAGCGGGCGGATGGACAACCTGCGCGCGGCGATCCTGCGCCCGCAGCTGGCCGAGCTCGGCGCGCGCCAGCGGCGCTGGAACGTGCTCTACCGCCGCCTCGAGGCCGCCCTGGCCGAGATGGCCGAGGTCGAGACGATTTCACGGCCCGCCCGGGAGGACTTCGTCGGCAGCTCGATCCAGTTCAGGCTGCCGTCGCTCTCCCACGACACGATCGCCCGGTTCATCGCCGGCTGCGAGGCGCGGGGTATCCCGCTCAAGTGGTACGGCAAGCCGCAGCCCGAGGACTACACCAGCCGCTACGACAGCTGGGGTTATCTCGCCGAGACGCGGCCGCTGCCCAATGCCGACCGCGTGCTGGCCACGCTGTGCGACCTGAGGCTGCCGCTGACCTTCGACGAACACGACTGCGACGACATCGCCGAGCTGCTCGGCGATGCCCTGGCGCAGGCCACCGACACGACTACCCGCGGGTAGTGCGTACCTCGCGTACGCAGACGCAGCACCCACCCGATGAAGAATGGAGTGACAACAATGTTCAAGAAAACTCTCTTGGCTTCCGCCGTGCTCGCCACGCTGAGCACTCAGGCCGTCCAGGCCGAGACCTTCAAGGTCGGCATGGGCGATCCCATGGATTCCGACCAGGGGGCCCTGGCGCAGCGTTTCGAGGAGCTGGTCGAGTCGCTCTCCGGCGGCGAGATGCAGGTCGAGCTGTTCCCCGGCGGCCAGCTCGGCTCCGAGACCGGCATGATCCAGGACACCCGCATCGGCAAGCTCGACTTCGCCCTGGTGGGCGTGGGCAACCTGACGCCGTATGCGCCCCGCCTCGGCGCCCTGACCATGCCCTACGCGATCCGCAGCCATGCCGACGCGGTCAAGGCGACCACTGGGCCGCTGGCGGATCGCTGGAACAGCATTGCCGAAGAGGAAGCCGGCGTGCACATCGTCAGCTGGCTCTATTCCAACTTCCGCTACCTGACCAACTCCCAGCGCCCGGTGACCACTCTCGAGGACATCGAGGGCCTCAAGGTGCGGGTGCCGCAGAACGAGCTGATGCTCGCCACGTATGAGGCCTGGGGTGCCAGCCCGATCAGCATGTCCTGGCCGGAGGTCTTCACCGGCCTGCAGCAAGGCGTGATCGACGGTCAGGACAACCCCTACATCGTCAACTACACGATGAAGTTCCAGGAAGTGCAGGACTACCTCACCGAGATCCACTACCAGTACTCCCTGCAGCCCATCGTGATGGGCGTGCGGACCTACGAGAAGCTTTCCGACGAGGAGCGCGCGATCATCGATCGGGCCGGCCTCGAGGCGCAGCTCTACGCCCTGCAGTTCCAGCTGACCGAGGCCTCCAAGGCCCGTGCCGGCATGGAGGCCGAAGGGGTCGAGGTCTCGACCCTCGAGGACGAGGACGAGTGGGTGCGCATCGCCAAGGAACAGGTCTGGCCGGAGTTCTATGACGAGATCGGCGGTCAGGAAGCCTTCGAGGAGATGCAGAAGGCCCTCGGCCACTGAGTGAGGTCGGGCCGGGCGACGCCGCGTCGCCCGGCCCGTCGCGCTTCTCGCACTCCCACCGGGGAAGGAGGCTTTCGTGTTAGACAAGCTCAATCATATCGAGGATTACGCCTGCCGCTTCCTGCTCGGGGTGTTCGTCGTGCTGCTGTTCGTGCAGGTGGTCATGCGCGTGACACTGGGCATCGGCATGGCCTGGATCGAGGAACTGGCGCGCTACGCGTTCATCTGGTTCGTCTT
The DNA here is from genome assembly GCF_009363755.1 of Halomonas sp. THAF5a. Classification (NCBI taxonomy): domain Bacteria; kingdom Pseudomonadati; phylum Pseudomonadota; class Gammaproteobacteria; order Oceanospirillales; family Halomonadaceae; genus Halomonas; species Halomonas sp. THAF5a. The sequence goes on from NZ_CP045417.1 coordinate 1,317,144, forward strand.
CCTGGGGGCGGCCCATGCGGCCCATCTGGGTGCTCACAACCGGCTGCAGACCCACATCAAGATGATGCCCCGGCGCGTCGCAAACACCCTGCTGCTGCTGGTCGACCTGATTTGGGTGGGCTTCTGCCTGGTGCTGGCCTGGAAGAGCCTGGACCTGATCGGGCTGCTGCTGGAGTTTCCCTATGACTCGCCGGCCCTGGGCTGGTCGCTGGCCTACGTCTATTTCGTGTTCCCCATCGCCTTCGTGCTGATGGCCTTTCGCGTGCTGCAGGTGCAGTACCTGAAGTTGGTCAAGGGCATCGAACCCGGCGACGTGGATCAGCAGGAAGTCAGCAAGATTACCGAAGGGGAGTCCAACACCACCGGCAACTCCTCCTCCAACGGCAAGGGGTAAGCAGCATGGCCGCAACGGTTCTGTTTTCCATGTTCGGGGCGCTGCTGTTCTTCGGTGCGCCCATCGTGGTGGCCCTCGGGGTCGCCTCCATGGCGGTCTACGTCCTCAGTGGCGATGATCTCAGCTCGCTGATCGAGCTAGCCTTTTCCGCCATCAACTCGTTTCCGCTCATGGCGCTGCCGTCGTTCATCCTGGCCGGCGCCCTCATGGGCGACGCCGGCATCGCCCGGCGCCTGATCCATATCGCCGAGGAGCTGGCCGGGCCCGCCGCCGGTGGCCTGGGCGCCGCCGCGGTCATGGCCTGCATGTTCTTCGGCGCGATCTCGGGCTCGGGCCCGGCGACCACCGCCGCGGTCGGCATGCTGGTGATTCCGGCGATGATCGAGCGTGGCTACGGACGCAGCTATCCGGCGGCGATCACCGCCACGGCCGGCGGGCTCGGGGTCGTGATCCCGCCCAGCATGCCGCTGGTGATCTACGGCGTGACCGCCAACGAGTCCATCTCGGCGCTGTTCATGGCCGGGGTCTTTCCCGGCATCATGCTCGGCGTGGGCCTGATCGTGGCCAACTACATCACCGCCAAGCGCAACGGCTACCAGACCGAAGGCACGGGCTACGACAAGAAGCGCATCTTCAAGGTGCTGAAGGACGGCTTCTGGTCGCTGATGGCGCCGGTGGTGATCCTGGGCGGCATCTACTCCGGGATGTTCACGCCCACCGAGGCCGCGGTGGTCTCCATCTTCTATGCCCTGTTCGTCGGCATCTTCATCCACAAGGAGTCGTCGCTGCGCGGTCTCAACGAGGCCTTCCAGAGCACCACCTGGCTGACCGGGCGGGTACTGATCATCATGTTCACCGCCACCGCCTTCGGTCGCATCCTGGTCGAGAACCACATCCCGGCGATGATCGCCCAGGGTATCCTGCAGATCACCGACAGCCTCTGGCTGGTCTGGATCCTGGTGATCGGTTTCCTGCTGATCGTCGGCATGTTCATCGAGATCCTCGCGACCATCATGATCGTTACCCCGGTGCTGCTGCCGGTGATGGTGGAACTCGGTGTCGATCCGGTTCATTTCGGCATCGTGCTGGTGGTGAGCCTCGGCATCGGTTTCTCCACGCCGCCGCTCGGCGAGAACATGTTCATCAGCTCGAGCATCGCCAACGTCTCCATCGAGCGCATCTCGGTGCGGGCCATTCCGCTGGTCGGCTCCATGGTGGTGATCGACCTGCTGCTGGCGTTCTTCCCCCAGATCACCCTCTGGCTGCCCACGGTGCTGGGCTTCTGATCACCCATAAATAGGCCAACGATGACGATGCAAGATCGCGACCACAAGACCGCTACCCGCGACCCGCACACCATGGTCGGCGTGCTGGGGGGCATGGGACCCGATGCCACCGTGACCTTCATGCAGCGGGTGATCGACGCCACCCCTGCCGAGGACGACATCGACCACGTCCACTTGCTGGTGGACAACAACCCCAAGGTGCCGTCGCGGATCAAGGCGCTGATCGACGGCGACGGCGAGAGCCCGGGGCCGGCGATTGCCGAGATGGCGCGGCGTCTCGAGCGGGCCGGCGCCGCCTTCCTGGTGATGCCCTGCAACACCGCCCACTACTACTGGCAGGACGCCCAGGACGCCGTCGACATCCCGGTCTGGCACATCGTCGAGCGGACCCTGGATGCCGTCGCCGAGCGCCGGCCCGGCGCCCGGGTCGGCATGCTCTGCTCGCCGGCCCTGCGCAAGATCGGCCTCTACGAGGGCTTCGTCGAGGCGCGCGGCCTGTCGCTGGTCTACCCCGAAGACGAGGGCGCGGTGCTCGAGGTGATTCGCGCCGTCAAGCGCGGCGAGGGGCGTCACCCCGACACCCTGGCCGCCTTCGCCCGGGCCGCCGACCACCTCAAGGCGCGCGGGGCGGACGTGCTGGTGCTGGCCTGCACCGAGCTCTCGGTGATCGACGACGCCCTCGACGGCGCGCTGCCGGTCGTCGACAGCGTGCGGGTGCTGGCCGAGCAGGTGGTGGCCGCCGCCGAGGGCGTTGAGCCCGTCACGCCCTGATCCTTACGCCCGGGTCGTCACCCCTGGGCGTCCCGACCGATCCGGTCCGAGCGGCGCTCGGGCCCCGTTTTCCCGCCTCGCCGAGCCGTTCTCGTCCACTGCGGCGGGGAGCGATAGTGCGCGCCCGTCAGGCGGCTCCAGGAGACTTGCGACATGAAAACCACGTACTTCGATACGCCACTTGCCGAGCGCCTCGGCCGGGCCCGGCCCATCGGCCGCGGCCTGCTGGTCTGCGTCACCATCGCACTGGCCACCACCTTCATCGCCGACCACTACGGTGGTCCGACGCTGCTCTATGCCCTGCTGTTCGGCATGTCGCTCCACTTCCTGAGCGAAGAGGGGCGCTGCCGCGAGGGCATCGAGTTCGCCGCCCGCACCGTGCTGCGCCTCGGCGTGGCCCTGCTGGGGGCGCGCATGACCCTCGCCCAGGTCGGCGATTTGGGGATCGGCCCCGTGCTTACCGTGGTGGCGGCCGTGGCGCTGGTCATCGCCATGGGCTCGGTGCTGGCCCGGCTGCTGGGCCTGGATCGCGACCTGGGGCTTCTCACCGGCGGCGCCGTCGCCATCTGCGGCGCCTCGGCGGCGCTCGCCCTGTCGGCGGTGATGCCGCGTCACGAGAACCACGAGCGCAACACCATCCTCACCGTGGTCGGCGTCACCACGCTCTCGACCATGGCGATGGTGACCTATCCGCTGATCGCCGGGGCCCTGGAGCTCGCCAACGCCCAGGCGGGGATCTTCCTCGGCGGCACCATCCACGATGTGGCCCAGGTGGTGGGCGCCGGCTACATGATCTCGGAGGAGACCGGCGACATCTCGACGCTTGTAAAGCTGGTGCGGGTGGCGATGCTGGTGCCGGCCGTGATGGTCTTCATGTGGCTGTTCCGGGCCTCGCGCCAGGAGGAGGGGGCGTCGACCAAGGTGCCGATGCTGCCGAGCTTCCTGGTGGGGTTCGTGGTGCTGGTGCTGGTCAACAGCATGGGGCTGATTCCCGAGGCGGTGAACGAGGGCATGTCGACCCTCTCCCGCTGGTGCCTGGTCACCGCCATCGCCGCGCTCGGCATCAAGACCTCCTTCCAGAAGCTCGCGGTGGTGGGCTGGAAGCCGGTGATCCTGATGGCGCTGGAGACCCTCTTCCTGCTGGTCGTGGTGCTCGGCGTGGTGATGGTCGCCGGCCTCGGCACCTGATCGCCTGGGCTAGGGGCCTCAGCCCGGGCCCCAGATAGGGTCGAACCATCAATATGCAGCGGCCAGTCGGCCTTCGTCGACTGGCCGTTTTCGTGTGGCCGCAGGAGGAGCCTGGCAGGCGGGGGAAGGCGCGTCGACGAATCATCTTTTGTCGTCTTGATTTTATAGACAATCGGTCTATATTAATCGACATGACCAATGCGACCACCAGACCCCGCCGCGGCCGGCCCCCCAAGGTGCCCCGCGACGACCCCGATACCCGGGCGGCCTTGATCCGTAGCGGCACCGAGGTGCTGACCGAGCAGGGCTTCACCGCCTCGGGCATCGACGGCATCCTCAAGCGTGTCGGCGTGCCCAAGGGCTCGTTCTACTACTACTTCGACAGCAAGGAGGCGTTCGGGCTGGCCGTGATGGAGCACTACGGTGCCTACTTCGCGAAGAAGCTGGAGCGTCACCTGGATGACGCGTCGCGTCCGCCGCTTGAGCGCATCGAGGCCTTCGTCGCCGATGCCCGTGACGGCATGGCCCGCCACGACTTCCGTCGCGGTTGCCTGGTCGGCAACCTGGGCCAGGAGGCCGGCGGATTGCCGGAAGGGTATCGCGACTGGCTCCGGGCGACCCTCGACGACTGGCAGCGGCGCCTGGCGCGCTGCCTTGACCAGGCGCGGGAGGCCGGCGAGCTCGCCGAGCGGGCCGACGTCGAGCGGCTCGCCGAGGCCTTCTGGATCGGCTGGGAGGGCGCCGTGATGCGGGCACGACTCGAGGGGCGGGCGCGTCCCCTGGAGGTCTTTATTTCCACGTACATGGAGGGGCTGCCCCGCTAGGGGACGTCTTCATGCCATTTCATAGACGCTCGGTCTATAAGTGTTCAACAAGACGAGGTGCACGATGTTCAAGGCCATTCTGATCGACAAGAACGACGAGGGGCAGCGGGTCGCGGTGGAAACGCTGGACGAGGCCCGCCTGCCGGAGGGCGACGTCACGGTGCGGGTCGACTGCAGTACGCTGAACTACAAGGACGCCCTGGCGATCACCGGCAAGGGCCCGGTGGTGCGCCAGTTTCCGATGGTCCCGGGGATCGACCTGGCGGGCACGGTCGAGCACTCCTCGGTGGAGGCCTACCAGGCGGGCGATGCCGTGCTGCTCAACGGCTGGGGCGTGGGCGAGAAGCACTGGGGAGGCCTTGCCGAGAAGGCGCGGCTGGACAGCCGCTGGCTGATTCCCCAGCCCGCCGCCTTCACGGCCCGCCAGGCCATGGCCATCGGCACCGCCGGCTACACCGCCATGCTCTCTGTGATGGCGCTGGAGCGCCAAGGCGTGACGCCGGAGCAGGGTGAGGTGCTGGTCACCGGCGCCAACGGCGGGGTGGGCAGCTACGCCATCGCGCTGCTCGCCCGGCTGGGCTATCGAGTGGTGGCCTCCACCGGCCGCCTCGAGGAGACGGACTACCTCAAGTCGCTGGGCGCCGAGTCGGTGGTCGACCGCGCCGAGTTCTCCGAGCCCGGCCGTCCCCTGGGCAAGGAGCGCTGGGCGGGGGCCGTCGACTCGGTGGGCAGCCACACCCTGGCCAACGTGCTGGCCTCGACCCGCTACGGCGGCGCCGTGGCGGCCTGCGGGCTGGCCCAGGGCATGGACCTGCCGGCGAGCGTCGCCCCCTTCATCCTGCGCGGCGTGACGCTTTGCGGCATCGACAGCGTGATGCGCCCCTACGCCGATCGCGTCGAGGCCTGGCGCCGGCTCGGCGAACTGCTCGCGCCCGAGCAGCTCGACGCCATCACCCGCACCATCGGCCTGGACGAGGCGATCGACACGGCCGGCGAGCTGCTGGCCGGCCGGGTCCGCGGTCGCGTGGTGGTCGACCTGGCGCGCTGATCACGAGGCCGGGTGACCGAGGGGGCACGCCGCCGGCGTGCCCCCTTTTTGCGTCCGGGCGCCGCGCGCTTTTCTGATAGGCTTGCCGGATTCACCGATCGTCGCCGAGGAGTCGTCATGAGGGCCGCCAGCCGCCTGGAGAAACGCAACGTTGCCATCCTGGTCGCCGGCCAGACGCTCTACATGGTCGCCACCATCACCGTGATGACCCTGAGCGGGGTGGTGGGCCACCGGCTCACGCCCGTGGCGGGGCTGGCGACGCTGCCCGTCGCCATGATGATGATCGGCACCCTGTCCGCGACCCTGCCGGCCTCGCTCTACATGAAGCGGGTGGGGCGCCGGCGGGGCTTCATGGTCGGGGCGGCGCTCGGCGGCGTCCTCGGTGGGCTGGTGGCCTTCGCCGGCATCGCCCTCGCGCACTTCTGGCTGTTCTGCCTGGGCAACCTGCTGCTGGGGGGCTACCAGGGCTTCGCCATGTACTACCGCTTCGCCGCGGTAGACGTGACCCGTCCGGCCTTTCGCAGCCGGGCCATCTCCCTGGTGATCGCCGGCGGCGTGGTGGCGGCCTTCCTCGGGCCCTGGAACGCCAGCCTGACCAACGACTGGATCGCCGCGGTGCCGGACGGCGGCCCCTACCTGATGATCGCCGGCCTGGCGCTTCTGGCGATGCTGATCCTCGGTGGGTTGCGAGTGCCGGCGAGCGGCGAGCCCGCGCCCGGCGAGGTCGCCCGGCCGATGGCCGAGATCGGCGCCCAGCCGCGCTTTCGGGTCGCGCTGGTCGCCGCGGCCACCGGCTACGCCATCATGGGGCTGGTGATGACCGCCACGCCGCTCGCCATGCGCGCCCATGGGTTCGAGATGGGGCAGGTGGCGCTGGTCATGCAGTGGCACGTGCTCGGCATGTTCGCGCCCTCCTTTTTTACCGGCGACCTGATCGCCCGCTTCGGGGTGATGCGCATCCTGCTGGTCGGCACCGCGATCCTCGCCGCCTCGAGCGTGCTGGCGACCGTCGGCACCGGGCTCGGGCACTTCTGGACGGCGCTGGTGCTCCTCGGCGTCGGCTGGAACTTCCTGTTCATCGGCGGCAGCACCCTGCTCGCTGGCACCCACGGCGAGGCCGAGCGCGGCAAGGTGCAGGGCATCAACGACCTGGTCATCTTCACACTGGTGGCGGCCGGCTCGCTGCTGTCGGGCACCCTGCTGCGTGAGCTGGGCTGGGCCGCGCTCAACCTGGCCATGCTGGGGCCGATCGCGCTGGTCACCGCGCTCACCGCCTGGCTGGCGCTCAGCGAGGCCCGTGCTCGCCCCGCGGCGACGAGCAGTGATAGCGCGAGGTCGAGCCGGGGCTAACGGGGCGCGTGCCGGTCGGGGGAGGGCGCGGCGTGTCGCGCCCGATTGGGATATGCTGAGGGCGATGCCGAAGGCCTGGCAGATCATCCACCCAGGGAGAGCCCTCATGCCGTGTCGTCCCCTTATCGCCAGCCTGCTGCTGGTCACCCCGCTGCTGACCGCGCCCCTCGTGGCGGCCGCCGACGCCCCCAACATCGTGCCCGGCCAGTGGGAGTTCACCAGCACCACCGCCGTGGCCGGGGACCTGCCGATTCCCGATCAGACCGAGACCACCCAGGAGTGTATCGCCCAGGGCGATATCGAGGACGCTTCCTTCAGCTTCATCGAGGAGGAGGAGGGCTGCGAGCTGCTCGACCACGAGGTCACGGTCGACGGCATGGACTATCGCATGGTCTGCCGGGCCGAGGGTGGCGAGGCCAGCATCATCGGCCGCATGGACTTCCTCGGCGAGCGGGTCGAGGGCAACGTCGACATCCTGGTCGACTCCGCCGCGGGCGAGCTCAAGATGACCACCGCCGTGGAGGGCCGGCGCCTCGGCGACTGCTGAGCCGTCCAGGCACCGTCTCCCGGCGATCGGCGCCGATATCCTGACGTGATCCTGGCACCTCCAGCGATGCTCGATCGATGCCGCCGGGCCCCGGCGGCATCGCTTTGCCTCAGTGGGCGGCGGTCTCCTCGCCCATCTCGTCGGCCAGGCGCCGGGCGACATCGCCGGGCGAGCCGGTGCGCCGGGCCAGCAGGTCGTAGGCCACCGGCACCACGAAGAGGGTAAAGAGGGTGGCCGCGGCCAGGCCGCAGAGGATGACGATGCCGATCACCAGGCGCGTCTCGGCGCCGGCGCCGCTGGAGACGATCAGCGGCACGGCGCCGGCCATGGTGGTCACCGCGGTCATCACGATGGGCCGCAGGCGGGTCACCGAGGCCTCCACCAGCGCCTCATGGAAGGCCACGCCGCGGTCGCGCAGCTGGTTGGCGAACTCCACGATCAGGATGCCGTTCTTGGCCGCCAGTCCCACCAGCATCACCAGCCCCACCTGGCTGTAGATGTTGAGCGACTGCCCGGTGAGGTAGAGCCCCAGCAGGGCGCCGCAGATCGCCAGCGGCACGGTGAACATGATCACCAGGGGATGCACGAAGCTCTCGAACTGCCCGGCGAGCACCAGGAAGACCACCAGGATGCCCAGCCCCAGCAGGAAGGCGGTGGCGCCGCTGGCCTCCTGGTAGTCCCGGGAGGCGCCCTTGACGTCGGTCTGGGCCGCTGGCGGCAGGATCTCGTCGACCGTCGCCTCGAGGTAGGCGAGTGCCTCGCCCAGCGGATAGCCGTCGGCCAGGTCGGCCTCGATGGTGATCGCCCGGACCCGGTTGAAGCGGTTCAGGGTGCTCGGGCCGGCGAAGTCGTGAAGCGTCACCAGGCTCGCCAGGGGAATCAGCTCGCCGGAGCGGTCGGAGCGCACCCGAAGGCTCTCCAGGGAGCGGGGACTCGGTCGGCTGCCGGGCTCGCCCTCGAGGATGACGTCGTATTCCTGGCCGTCGTCCACGTACTGGGTCACGGTGCGCCCGCCCAGCAGGGTCTCCAGGGTGCGGCCGATCTCGGTCACCGTTACCCCCAGGGCGGCGGCGCGGGTGTAGTCGATGTCGACGCGCAGCTGCGGCTGGTTCTCCTCGTAGTCGCTGTCGAGCCCGGTCAGGCGCGGGTTGTGCTCGCGCAGGTGGGCCAGCAGGGTGTCGCGCCACTCGGCGAGCTGATCAAAGGTGCCGCCGCCGAGCACGAACTGCACCGGCTTCTCGACCCGGGAGCCGAAGCCCTGGCGCATCACCGGGAAGGCCCGGATGCCGGGCAGGCCGGCGAGGCGGCCGCGGATCTCGTCCATGATCGCCCAGGCCGAGCGGCGCTCGGCCCAGTCGGCGAGGGTGACGATGACGAAGCCGCTGTTGAAGTTCTCGATATTGCCCCAGCCCCGGGGGGCGCGCACCAGGATGCGTTCGACCTCGCCCTGCTCGGTCATCGGCAGCAGGCGGGTCTCGATCTCGTTCATGTAGTCGAGCATGTAGTCGTAGGTGGCGCCGGGCGGTCCGTTGACCAGCACGAAGAAGTTGCCGCGATCCTCCTTGGGGGTGTACTCGTTGGGCAGCTCACCGTTGAGCCATACCATGGCCCCCACGATGCCGAGGAACAGCGCCAGCACCAGTAGGCGCAGCCGAAGCATCCGCTCGAGCAGCCGGCGATAGCCCCGGCGGGAGCGGTCCAGGCCCCACTGCACGGCGCGGGCCAGGCGCCCCTCGTGCATGTCGGCGCGGAGCAGCTTGGAGGCCATCATCGGCGTCAGGGTCAGCGCCAGCAGGCTCGAGAGGACCACCGCGGCCGCCAGGGTGAGGGCGAACTCCGAGAACAGCCGGCCGATGTCGCCCTGCAGGAAGCTCAGCGGCACGAAGACCGCCACCAGCACCAGGGTGGTGGCGATGACCGCGAAGGCGATCTGGCGGGTGCCCCGGAAGGCCGCCACCAGCGGTGTCTCGCCGTGCTCCTGCATGCGCCGGTGGATGTTCTCCAGCACCACGATGGCGTCGTCGACGATCAGGCCGATGGCCAGCACCAGGGCCAGCAGGGTCAGCAGGTTGATGGTGAAGCCCAGCGCCGCCAGCGCCGCGAAGGTGCCGACCAGGGCGATGGGCACGGTCACCGCCGGGATCAGGGTGGTGCGCAGGTTGCCGAGGAACAGGAAGATTGCCACCACCACCAGGCCCATGGCGATGAAGAGCGTCTGCACCACCTGGCCGATGGCGCCGTCGACGAACACCGAGGCGTCGAAGTTCAGCGACAGCGCCATGCCCTCGGGCAGGGTGCCCTGCAGGCGCTCCATCTCCGCCTGGGCGCCCTTCGATATCTCCAGCACGTTGGCGGTGGACTGCTTCATCAGCCCCAGCCCCACCATGGGCTCGCCGTTGCCGCGAAAGACGGTGCGCTCCTCCACGGCGCCGATCTCGACCCGGGCCACGTCGCCCAGGCGCACCAGGTAGCCGTCGGCGCCCTCGTCCAGTGCCAGCCGGCGGAAGTCCTCCGGGGTGGCGAAGCTTCTCGGCAGGCGCACGATGAACTGGCGCGACTCGGAGACCACGGCGCCGCCGGGCAGCTCGACGTTCTCGTCGCGCAGGACATCCTCGACGTCGCCTACCGTGAGGCCGCGCGCCGCCAGGGCGTCGGCATCGAGCCAGACGCGCATGGCATACTCGCGACCGCCCCCGACCCGCACCTGGGCGACGCCGGGCAGCACCGAGAAGCGATCCACCAGGTAGCGGTCGGCGTAGTCGGTGAGCTCGGCCACGTCATAGCCGCCGCCGCTCAGCGAGAACCAGATCACCACCTCGGAGCTCGAGTCGGCCTTCTGCACCTCGGGCGGGTCGGCCTCCTCGGGGAGGTTGTCCCGGGCGCCCGAGATGCGGTCGCGGATATCGTTGGCGGCGGCGTCGATGTCGAGATCCAGGCCGAACTCCACGTTGATGCTGGAGCGGCCGTCCTCGCTGGAGGAGGAGATCACCTCGATCCCCGCTACCCCGGCGATGCGATCCTCCAGCACCTGGGTGATCCGGGTCTCGACGATGCTGGCCGAGGCGCCGGGGTAGCGGGTGTCGATGGAGACCACCGGCGGGTCGATGGCGGGATACTCCTGGAGCGGCAGGCGCTCGAGGGCCAGCAGGCCGAAGGCGACGATTAGGGCGGCCATCACCACGGCCAGCACCGGGCGCTGCACGGAGAGGTCGGAGAGGCGCATCAGCCGTTCACCTCGGCGGCGTCGCGGCTGCGGCGCAGCAGCTGGGGCACGGTGGTGTCGTCGTCGAGGATGCCGAGCAGCCGGGTCGGCTGGCCGTCGCGGACCCGCTCGGTGCCGTGGGCGACCACCAGGTCATCCTCCTGGAGCCCCTCGAGGATCTCCACCTCGCCCTCGCGCCGCGCGCCGATGCGCACCTCGCGCTCCTCGACCCGGTAGGCCTCGCCGTCGCTCTGGAGGGTCAGCACGAACTGGCGCTGACCCTGGGGAATCAGCGCCGCCTCGGGGATCACCAGCGCCTCCCGGGGCGCGCCCTCGAGGCGCACCTGCATCAGCATGCCGGGGCGCAGCGCGAGCTCGGGATTGGTCAGCTCGGCGCGCACCGTGAGGCTGCGGGTGATCGGGTCGATGCGGGTGCCGATGCTCGCGATCTCGCCGCGAAACAGGGTATCGGGCAGGGCCGCGCTGGTCGCGGTCAGCGCGAGGCCCGGTGTGAGCTGCCCGAGGGCTCGCTCCGGGAGGGTGAAGTCGAGCTTCATCGTGTCGAGCCGGTCGAGGGTCACCAGCTCGGTCCCCGGCGTCACCAGGGTGCCGACGCTGACGTTGCGAAAGCCCACGATGCCGGCGAAGGGCGCCTGGATGCGGGTATCGGCGAGCCTTGCCTCCAGGGCCTGGATCTCTGCCTCGGCCTGGCGCAGCCGGGCCCGGGCATCTTCCACCTCGGCACGCGGCGCCAGGTTGCGGCTCTGCAGCTGGGCGAGGCGGTTGACGGCGTTGCGCCGCTCGTCGCGCAGCGCCTGGGCGACCCGCAGGTCGGCGCGCTGCTCGTCGTCGGCCAGGCGCACCAGCAGCTCGCCGGCCTCGACGCGCTCGCCGCCCTCGAAGGTCAGCTCGACGATGGTCTCGGTGACGGTGGCAGAGAGGGTCACGCTCTCGTCGGCGCGGAGGGTGCCCAGCGACTTCAGCGGATCGGACCAGGCGGCGAGGCTGGCGCGGGCGGCGATCACCGGAGTGGGCTGCTGGGCGGCCGCCAGCGGCGAAAGCACCAGCAGGGCCAGGCCGATCAGCAGTGTCAGGCGTGTTCGCGATGGGATCATGTCGGTGTCTTGTCGAGAATCGATGAGCGGGTGCCCGTTCCGTCGGGCCCGTGGTGACCGAATGCTCGGCCTGGGGCGAGTATGGCAGCCGAGTGTGTAAGCAATGCACAGCCTTGCCAACCTTCAATGTACAATCCTTGTACAGAATCAGCCACCCGTCGGCGGTGGTCGGCGCCGGGCCGGCGGGCTGCTAGAATGCGCGGCCCGACTCGATGCCCTGCAGGAGACCCAGGCCGTGACGTATGACGTGGTAGTGATCGGCGCCGGTGCCGCCGGCCTGATGTGTGCGCTGACCGCCGGCTATGCCGGGCGGCGCGTGCTGGTGGTGGATCATGCCAACAAGGCCGGCAAGAAGATCCTGATGTCCGGCGGGGGCCGCTGCAACTTCACCAACCTCGCCTCTACGCCGGCCAACTTCTATTCGGCCAACCCGGCCTTCTGCATCTCGGCCCTCAAGCGCTACCGGCCCGAGCACTTCGTCGAGCTGGTGGACCGCCACGGCGTCGAGTACGTGGAGAAGGCCCCGGGGCAGCTGTTCTGCGCCGACTCGTCGAAGGAGATCCTGCGGGTGCTGCTGACCGAGTGCGACTGGGCCGGCGTCGAGATCCGCCTCAAGACCGCCATCGAGTCGGTGGCGCGTGCCGGCGAGGGCATGCGGCTCGTGACCTCGGCGGGACGCATCGACGCCGGCGCCGTGGTGGTGGCGAGCGGGGGGCTCTCCATCCCGACCCTGGGCGCCACCGGGTTTGGCTACGACCTGGCCCGGCAGTTCGGCCTCGCGGTCACCGAGACCCGCGCCGCCCTGGTGCCCTTCACCCTGACCTCGCAGTGGAAGGCGTGCGCCGAGGCCCTGGCCGGCGTCAGCGTGGAGGTAGCGGTGAGCTGTCGCGGAAAGCGCTACCGCGAGCCGATGCTCTTCACCCACCGCGGCCTCTCGGGCCCCGCCATGTTGCAGATTTCCAGCGTCTGGCAGCCGGGCGACACCCTCGCCATCGACCTGCTGCCCGATATCGATGCCTTCGAGGCCCTGGCCGCGGCGCGCCGCGAGACGCCCAGGCGCCGGCTCTCGACCTGGCTCGGCGAGCGGCTGCCCAAGCGCCTCGCCCTGGCGCTGATCGAGTGGCATGGCGACGACGGGGTGCTGGCCGAGTACTCCAACGACCGCCTGGCGGCCTGGGCCGAGCGGCTCGGCGACTGGCGGGTCAAGCCGGCCGGCACCGAGGGCTGGCGCACCGCCGAGGTGACCCTGGGCGGGGTCGATACCCGCGCGATCTCCTCCAAGGACTTCGCGGTCACGGGCCTGCCCCAGCTGCGCTTCATCGGTGAGGTGCTCGACGTCACCGGCGAGCTCGGCGGCCACAACTTCCAGTGGGCCTGGGCGTCGGGCGTGGCCTGCGGCAACGCCCTCTAGGGCGACCTGAACGCGTTTAGGACAAGCTGCACTTGCTCTGGCGGTAGGCAGGGCTCGGCGGCAGAACGCCGGAACCGTGCGGCGACCGGGGAGCGGTCGGGGGGAGAGCCGCCCGGGGCAGGGGGCCGGAGCGCCGGGGCTCAGCGCAGCAGGTCGCGGGCCTTCTTGGCGAAGAATACGCCGGCGGTGAGGCGGCGTGCCAGGCGGACCGCGCCGCGGGGGTGGCGCAGCCCGCGATAGGCGAGCAGCCCCGCGGCCACCAGCAGCGGGGTCCTGTGTCGCGACAGGAAGCGCCAGCTACGGTCGAGGGTGCGTTCGGCCGTGCGCCAGCGATGGGCGGCCACCAGAAGGTCGATGCGCTGCTGTTCGATGGCGTGGTCGAGCTCGGCCCGGCGTGCCTTCCGGTCAGCGCGATTCACGGCTCGCCTCCACCAGTTCGCGATCCGTCGCCAGGTGGCGCAGGGTGCCGGCGAGCAGGGTGCGGCGCCTGGCCAGCTGCATCACGCGCAGGGCCAGCAGCAGGCCGCTGCCCAGCAGCACCACGGCGCTGGCGCCGATGGCGGCCAGGCGGTGGGTTTCCCAGAAGGCGACGATCACCAGGGTGGTGAGCACCCCGATGCCCAGCAGCAGCAGGATCAGGCTGAGACCGGCCAGCAGCAGCAGGCCGACCAGGCGTGCCCGCTCCTCCTCCAGTTCGAGCACGGCGAGGCGCAGGCGCGTCTCGCCGGTCGCCAACAGGCTGCCGAGCAGGCGCTTGCCCGCGCCGAACAGCCGGTGAGCCGGTCCCTGGCTCTCCGCCATCAGCGCCGCCCGATCAGCATGCCGACCACCACGCCCACGGCGGCGCCGATGCCGATGCTGGTCCAGGGGTTGTCGTGGACATAGCGGTCGCAGGCGTCGGCCTGCTGGGTCACGTTGTCGCGGGCCTCGCCGTAGAGGCGTTCGCCGCGCTCCTCGAGGCGCCCGCGGGTGTCTTTCAGCCGCTTCTCGGCGCGCTCGCGGAGCTCCTTGATGTTGCTACGGGAGTCATCGGCGGTGGCGCTGACCAGCTCCTCGATGGTCTGGGTGAGGTGGTGCAGGTCTTCCTTGAGCTGCTGGGTGGATTCGCTGGTGCGGGAGTGCTGATTGGCCATCGGGTCTTCCTTGGACGGTGAATGACACGGTCAGCATAGCAGCAGGTCGGACGGCTCTGCATCCGTCCCTGACCGGCTCAGCGCTCGCTGCTGGCGGTGAACAGCGGGTTGAGGCTGAAGCCCAGACTCAGGCGATTGGTGCGCTGGTCGTAGTCGATCAGGCTCTCGCCGTAGCCGTAATAGTACTGCAGGTGGCCGCGGATGCTGCCGAACATCGGCCAGGAGTAGTCCAGCTGGGTGCCCAGGTGGCCCTCGGCGGGATTGCCGCGCATCATCAGGCTCAGTTCATTGTCGTCATTGACGCGCCGTGCCACGGTGACGTCGCCGTAGCCCAGGTACTCGTGGATGTCGGGATTGTCGTCCTCGCTCTCCGACTCGGGAATGCGCCAGTGGGGGGCCAGGACCAGGGCCCAGTCGTCGTTGACGAAGGTGGATTCGAGGATCAGCCGGTTCCAGCTCCGGGAGAGTATCTCGGAGCGCCCGTTGGACTCGTGGTTGAGCGACACGCGGTTATGGATGTTGGTCCAGCCCAGCAGCGAGGTGTCGTTGTCGAAGTCGAGGAACACCTCGGGCTCGTAGTTGGTCTCGCGAAACGGCGAGGAGGCATCCGCATTGAAGGCCTGCCACCAGCTGCGCTGGGTGTAGCCAAAATGCAGGTCGCCGCCCATGTCGCCGAAGAGATCCTCGACCAGGTTGAACTTGACGCTGAACTGGAACTTCATCTCCGCCCGGTCGGCTTCGGTGTCGTCGCTGACACCGCGGAAGACCCCGTCGCCGGGTGTGGCGTTGTAGCTCAGCGGGAACCAGTAGTTGCGGCGATGGGTGGTGATGGCATAGGGATTCTGGGCCGACGCGCGCTCCAGCTGGCGGCGCTCCTCGACCACTTCCTCGAGCTCTCGCCCGCTGGCATCGGCGTCGGGCGTGGTGGGAGCAGGGGACGCCTCCTGGCTGGCCTGCAGGCGCTGGCGCAGCGCCCCCATCTCTGCCTCGAGCTCGGCCATGCGCGCCTCGATGGCCTGTCGCTCGCCCTCGCTCAGGGGGGCGGCAGCCTGGACTGCGCCGGCGAGGCCCGCGAGCAGCAGTGTCGCGGCGTACAGAGGGGATCGGGCAGGCATCATGGTCGGGCACCTTGTGGAGGAACACGGCGTTTCTATCACGCCAGGCCGGCAAGTCAACTGTGCTCCCGGGGCGACAGGCGATCGTTGCCTTACCGTCCCCGGAGGTCGAGAATCACGCGATGCTTCATCATAACCGAGGCCGCCCCTTGAACGCCCCCTATCCCCTCGCTCGTCGCTGCGCTGCCGCGTGCCTCGGCCTGTTACTCCTCATCAGCCTGCTGGTGGTATCACCGGTGGCGCCGCCGGTGCAGGCCCAGGAGGTCGCATCGCCGGCCGGCATCGACCGGCCTCTTCCGACCCGCGAGGAGATCGAGGCCCGCCTCGAGGAACGCCAGCCGGACGAGGGCGCGACGCCCCCCGATGGCGTCCAGCGGGAGATCGAGGCGTTGCGGGCGGCCCGGGAGGGCCTGGCGCAACTGGCCGCGGCGGAGGAGCAGCTGGCCGAGCTCGAGGCCCGGGTCGAGCAGGCACCCCAGGCGCTGCAGCGCACCCGGCAGGCCCTCGACGAGATGGAACGGGTCGATCGGCAGGCGACCCTCGAGGAGCTGGAGTCGCTCTCCCTCGAGGCGCTGGAGACGCGTCGCAAGAGCGCAGAGGAGGCGCTGTCGGCGTCCCAGGACACGCTCGCCGAGGTCTCCTCCCGGCTGCTCAATGCTCAGACCCTGCCGGAGCGCGCTCAGCAGGCCATCGGCGAGGCGATGCAGCGGGTCGATGAGCGGCGTCGCCAACTCGAGGAACTGGCCGACGCCGAGGTGGCGACGGACGCCCCGGGGCGATGGCAGCTGCGCATCGAGCGCGCCCTGGCCGAGCGCACCCTGGCGCTGCACCAGCGTCGGCTGGAGACCAATAGCCAACTGCGCGAACTCGATCAGGAGCGCCGTGACCTGCTGGAGCGTCAGGTCGCCCGGCAGGAGGCACGGCTGACCATGCTCCAGGCGGTCATCGATCGCCGCCGCCGTGAAGCGTCCGAGGAGGCCATCGCCAAGGCGGTCAGCGAGGAGGGGGAGGGCATCGTCGGCCACCCCCTGGTGCGCGAGGCGCGGGAGATCAACCGCACCATGAGCCTCGAGCTGCTGCGCGCCACCGACCGGGCCAATCGCCTGGTGCGCGAGGGGCAGGAGGTGCGTCGCCAGTTTGATCGGGTTCGTCAGCTTCAGCGCAACCTCAACGAGCAGATCGACGCCGTGCGTGGCAGCATGCTGCTGTCGCGCATCCTCCGCGAGCAGCGGCTGACGCTGCCCCGCGTGGAGGAGCGCCCCGGCCTGCAGGACGAGATCGCCGACCTGCATCTCAAGCAGTTCGAGCTCCGGCGCCAGCACGATCAGCTGCGCGAGGGCCGGCAGCTGGCCCGCCAGAGGATCGAGCAGGCCGACGCCGAGGCCTCGCCACCGCTGGTCGACTCGCTGCTCGATCTGTACCAGGCGCGCCGCGAGCTGGTCGATCAGCTGGAGAAGGCCTACGGCGACATGCTCAGCGCGGCCATCGACCTGCAGCTCAACCAGCAGCAGCTGCTCGACACCAGCCAGGCACTGCGTGCCACCATCGATGAACAGCTGTTCTGGATCGCCAACACCCGCCCCCTGAGCCTCGCCTGGTTGGGCCACCTGCCGGAACACCTGGCCGCGGAGTGGCGCGAAGGAGAGTGGCGCGTCCTGCTGCCGGCGAACTGGCGACTGCCGAACGCCCGGGCGCTTGCCGGTGTGCCGATCCTGCTGGCGGCGCTGGGGCTGATCGCCTGTCGCCGACGCTTCCGGGCGCGGCTGTCGCAGCTGCACCAGGAGGTCGGCCACCTCAAGCGCGACTCCCAGGGGCACACCCCCCAGGCGGTGGCGCTCAACGGCCTGCTGGCGCTGCCCGGCCCGCTCTGCCTGCTGGCGGCGGGCGTCGCCCTGGTCGCGGGCGGCCAGGGTGCCGGCCAGGCCATCGGGGAGGCGCTGCTGCACCTGGCGCTGGCCTGGGCGGTGCTCGGCTGGGCGCGCCATTTGCTGGTCCCGTCGGGCGTGGCCACGCGCCACTTCTACTGGCCCGTCGGCTATGCCAGCGCGCTGCGCGGCTGGCTCTGGTGGCTGGGGGCGGCGCTGGTCCCGGTGCTGCTGATCACCCCGCCGGCCCGGGACGCCGGCATCGCGCTGAACCAGCGGCCGGTCGGCCTGCTGCTGATGCTCGGCGGCCTGTTTGCCATGAGCCTGGTGCTGGCCAAGCTGATCCTCGCCCATGTGCCCTTCTTCGGGGTCAAGCTGTTCCGCCTGATGCTGGGGCTCGCCATCGCGCTGGTGCCGCTGGCGCTGGCGGGGCTGATCGCCTACGGCTACGAGTACACCGCCCTGAGCCTGGTGGGGCGCTTCGTCATCTCGCTCTACCTGCTGGGGCTATGGATCCTGGTCGAGGCCGCGGTGATCCGCGGCCTGGCGGTGGCGGCACGTCGGCTGGCCTACCGTCGCGCCCTGGCCAGGCGCCATGCCCAGGCCCAGGAGGGCGGCGAGGGCCTGGAGGTGGTCGAGGAGCCGCCGCTGGACATGGAGCAGGTCAACCAGCAGTCGCTGCGCCTCTCGAAGCTGATCCTGATGATCGGCTTCATCCTGGTGCTCTACCTGGTGTGGTCGGACCTGCTCTCGGTGTTCGGCTATCTCGAACAGGTCACTCTGCTCGAACCCGGTGAGGGCTCCTCCGCCGAGACGCTCGGCACCATGGTCTCGGTGGCCGATGTCATCACCGCCCTGCTGGTGGTGGGGCTGACCCTGATGATGGCGCGCAACCTGCCGGGCCTGCTCGAGGTGATGGTGCTCTCCCGGCTGGCGCTCAAGCAGGGCAGCGCCTACGCCATCAGCTCGCTGCTGGCCTACGCCATCGTCGGTGGTGGCGTGGTCGCGGCGCTGGGCACCCTCGGGGTCTCCTGGAGCAAGCTGCAGTGGCTGGTGGCGGCCCTGAGCGTGGGCCTCGGCTTCGGTCTGCAGGAGATCTTCGCCAACTTCGTCTCGGGGCTGATCATCCTGTTCGAACGGCCGGTGCGCATCGGCGACACCATCACCCTGGGCAACCTCACCGGCACGGTGAGCAAGATCCGCATCCGCGCGACCACGGTGACCGACTTCGATCGCAAGGAGATCATCATCCCCAACAAGACCTTCATCACCGACCAGCTGATCAACTGGTCGCTCTCCGACACCATCACCCGGGTGGTGCTCTCCTATGGGGTCGCCTTCGGCTCGGATCATCGCCTGGTGCACCGCCTGCTGCGCGAGGCGGCCGACGAGAACGCGCGGGTGCTGGCCGACCCGGAGCCCCAGGTGTTCTTCATGAACTACGCGGAGAGCGCCCTCGATTTCGAGCTGCGGATCTTCGTCAACAGCCTCGGCGATCGGCTCTACGCCACCGACGAGATCAATTGCCGGGTGGGGGAGCTGTTCGCCGAGCACGGCATCGACATCGCCTTCAACCAGCTCGACGTCTGGCTCCATCGGGCCGGCGGCCAGGCCAGCAGGGTTCAGAGCGTCTCGTCGCGGCGGCTGGCCGAGCCCGACCGGCCGCTGCCCGGCGCCAAGGGGGACCCGGGCGAACTCGACGCCGGGGGGGACGGCGATGGCGACGTTGGTCGCTGAGTCGGGGAAGGCGGAGAGTCAGCGCCGCACGGCGTGGAGCAGGAACTCCCGGTTGCCGTCGCCGCCGAGCAGCGGACTGGGCTGCCAGTGCAGGATCTCGACACCGAGCTCGGCGCAGGTCTTGCGGATACGCGCCTCCACCTCGGCGAAGCGGCGCTCGTCCACCACCAGCCCTCGGGCGTTGACGCCGCCCGGACCCACCTCGAACTGCGGCTTGACCAGGCTGGCGAGCTCGCCGCCCGCCGGCAGCAGGGCGGCGAGCTCGGGCAGGATCAGCGTCTGCGAGATGAAGGAGACATCCATCACGGCAAGCTCCGGGCCGCTCGCCCCCTGGGCGACGAAGGCCGCCGAGAGGCGCGGGTCGCCGGTCATGGCCCGGGCATTGAGCCCCTCCAGGCAGGTCACGCGGGGGTCGTCGCGCAGGGCGGCATCCAGCTGGTCGTGCCCCACCTCCACGCCGATCACGTGGCGTGCGCCGAAGCGCAGGGCGCAGTCGGTGAAGCCCCCGGTGGACTGTCCCACGTCGAGCACCAGGCGCCCGTTCAGGGTCAGTCCGAGTGCCTCGATCAGCGCCTCGAGCTTGAGCCCGGCCCGGGAGGCATATCGCTCCTCGGGGTCCTCCTCCACCACGAGCTCGGCGGTCGCCGGCAGTTTCTCGCCCGGCTTCACGAGGGGGGCGCCCCCTGCCGCCAGGCGCACGCGGCCGTGGCGAATCAGCCGCTGGGCGCGGGTGCGGGAACGGGCCAGGCCCTGGGTGACAAGCAGCTGATCGAGGCGGGGCATGGCGGCTCCGGCGAGGCAGGGATGGGGCCGCCATTATGGCATATCGTGCCGCCTGCACGCGGCGCCACTCGGCGTGGAAGGGCCAGTGCGATGCCCCGCGCCTGGCGAGGGCCGGGCGCGGGGCATCTGTGGGGCGTCGTCGGTGAGGCGGGAGGCTAGGGGCTAGGGGCCCTGGTCCGCCTGCAGCTCGGCGGGCGGGATCCGGTCGCTTCCCCAGCTGCGGTGGATGTAGGCCGTGACCCGGTCCAGCTCCTCCTGGGTGATCTTGGCCAGCTCGCCGCGCTCGAGGGGGTCGTAGTGGTAGATGTAGAGGCGCGAGGCGAACTGCTCGAAGGGCAGCGAGGACTCGCCGAAGCGCTCCCCCTGGTCCGCCGTGCTCACCTTGATGCCATCGCCCCAGTCCTGGCCGCTGTCGTTGTTGGGGTTGAAGAAGTAGACGCGCATCTCGTCGCTGGGGTCGAGGTTGACCCGCAGGATGGTGATGGCATGCCAGCCGATGAAGCGTGCGGCGCTGTCGGTCACCGCGATGCCCGCCGGCTGCGGGTGGATCAGTGGCTGGTTGCCGTTGTAGTAGGGGTGGTAGCTGGCATAGAAGTGGCGCAGGAAGTCGTCCAGTTCATGCAGCTGTCCGGTGGCCACGTCGACGTTGATGCGAAACCCGCGTCCGGACCACCAGCCGTGGAACTCCGGGTTGACCCAGCGGTGGGGGTCGCCCTCGCGTCCGATGCAGCGCCGCCCCATCTCCGCATAGATGCGATCCAGGTGCGGCACCACGATCAGCGAGACCGGGTCGAGGTCCATGGGCAGCGTCTGGGCGACCCCCGACAGGCTCGCCATGGAGGAGAGCGGCATGCCCTCGAAGTGCATGATGATATCGTCGTCGCGGGCCGCCCAGGTCACCATCTGCAGCAGGTAGTCCGGGTCGTTGTAGGCCCACATCGACAGCGCCCGGGCCGATTGGCAGGTGGGATTGTTGCCCTGGCCCACGCCCAGCGGCAGGCCCAGCATGCAGAGTACGCCCTCCAGCAGGCGGGCGCGGGGGGAGACGCTCTCGCCGAAGGCCAGGTTGAGGCGTGCCTGGGACCACTCCGAGAGGGAGAGCCCCAGCTGGCGCCACATGGCCGGGGCCACCGGCGGCTGGTAGAGGATGCCGCGTTCCAGCATCAGCGCCAGGCCGTAGGCGGCCTGGGGCGTGGCGGGATAGACCCCGCCGCGGATCAGCGCATGCACCAGCTCGCGATAGCAGAGCAGGCAGTCGCGTCCGGTGGAGGAGAGCCCCAGCGCCTCCGCCAGCAGGTGGTCGTTGTGGTCCAGCAGGTGGCGCAGCAGGACCGGGTGGTAGGCCGAGACCAGGCCGGTATCGTGCATGGCACGGGCGAAGCCGGTGGCCTCGCCCTGCAGGGCCGTCGCGTCCATGCTGGAGAGCCGCTCGCGATAGGCCTCCAGCCCGGGGTCCTCACGACAGGCGCGTGTCGGGCCGAACAGCGAGCTGACCAGGCGGTCGGCGCCCTGGCCGCTGGCCCCGAGGTCGATCTCGGGGTTGGCCTGGCAGATGGCGATCTGGGTGATCATCTGCTTGACCGGTTCCACCTGGATGGGGCGCTGCTCGAGGATCCGCCAGATCTCCTCGATCAGGCGGTCGATGATGTGTTCGTAGCCGATGCGCTCGGCCAGGTGGCGAAACAGGTGACGGGGCACCATGGCCAGCCGCCCCTGGGTCTCGCGCTCGGCCTCGGTGGGAGCGCCGAACAGCAACCAGAGGTTGATGGCCATCGCCTGGGTCAGGTAGTGGTGCGCCTGTTCCATCGAGACCTGCGGGTGCACGAAGTCACCCTTGGCCACGGCCAGCAGGCGCAGTTCGCTCAGCGCCTCGATCACGACGGTGTTGGGGTCGGCGCTCTTCAAGGCGTGGGTAGTGAGGGAGGGCACGAGGTATTGGGGGGTCTGCCAGTCGGAGCCGAGGAAGACCCCGGCCTCCTCGAGGGCGCTCGCGCGCTGCTCGACCCCCTGACACCCGCCTTCCTGGAGCATCACCCGCCGGGCCGTGTCCAGCACCCTGGGCAGCTTGCCGGGCTTGGCGAAGTCGCGCGCGTCGTGGAGCAGTCCGATGGCCTCATCGAGCTTCTTCAGCAGGCCAGCGAGCTTGTCGCTGGCCGCCGGCGCATCGCTGCTGCTGATCATGTCACGTGGCGTCGTCACGCAGACTCCTTGTCGTCAGGCTGTCACGTCGTCATGACGCCTGCGTTAGACATAGAAATCAAGCTCTTCCAGATGCTTGAGCAGTTCCTTCATGCGCGCGGCCTCGTCGCCCTTGAAGTAGACCAGGCCCCAGTGCGTGCCGAAGGCGGTCCGCTTGGTGACGGTCTCCTCCAGGGGCGGGGTCAGCTCGTGGGACTCGAAGTAGGGGTCGTCCTCGACCTCCTCGGGGATGTCCAGCTTGCTGACCACGCGGCGGCGCGGGTAGACGCCGAAGCAGCCGGCGTAGCCGTCGGCATCGACCACTTCCTTCGGGAAGAAGTCGCGCACCTCGTCGTCGGTCGATTTGGGGTCGAAGACCAGCATGCTGGCCTGGTAGGCATTGAAGCCGTAGACCCGCTCGAGCAGCTCGAAGACCTTGAAGCCCGGCGGGCGATAGGCGACTTCGCCGAAGTACATCTCGCCGTCGTTGGTGACGAAGTACTCGGGGTGAATCAGGCCGAACTCGATGTCGAAGGCCTTGATCAGCTTCTCGATCTGGGCGGTGATCTGGGGGCGGTACTTCTCCAGCTCCGGCGAGGCCGGCACGAACACCGAGTAGCCCAGGGTCACGTACTCGGAGATGTTGAGGAAGACGATCTTGCCGTTGTGGATCCACGCCTCGACGGCGAATTCCCAGCCGTCCAGGTGCGACTCCATCAGCACCGGGAACTCCTCCTCGGGAATGGTATCGACCTCGTCCGGGGTGCGGATCACGCGGTGCCCCAGGCAGCCCGCCTTGTCGAAGGCCTTGAGGTGGATGGGATCGTTGGGGTCGCCGTCGAGCTTCAGCAGGGTCTGGTTGACCCGCTTCAAGAAGCGGATGACGTCCTCCTTGTCGTGGGCCTCCTCGAAGATGCCCACGCGGATACCGCCGAGCTGGGCGCGCCGCTTCATCAGCGCCTTATCGCGCAGCAGCAGCGACTGGCCGTAGAGGCGCGGGCTGTCGAGCAGCACGGAGTTGATGGCGCCGGCCCACTCGACGGTCTCCTCGAACAGCGGGATCGCCACGTCGACGCCCATCTCCTTGAGGGTCTCGGCGATCTCCATGGAGCGGTCGTTGAGACGCTCGAAGTTCCAAGGCACGTAGGGGATGTCGTGTTTCTGGCAGTACTCTTCCGCCCAATCCGGGGCCACCACGACGTAGCGTCGATCGAAGTTCTCGGCGGCTTCGATGGCATTCAGGCTCCAGCCAAGCAGAGCGATATGGCCCTTGTTTGGATCCTTCTTCATGGTGCGCCTCCTGGGTGTGGGGAAGAGGTGATGGCACCGCGTTGTCGAGTGCGCCAACGCGGTGCGGCCTACCTCCACCCTACACCAGGGATCGTGCTTTCACATCCCGAGGGCGCTAACGCTCGGCCACCGGTGCCGGGTATGCCTTGCGGCAGCGGTGCTCGCTTGGTATAGTGCGCCCCGCTCGCCAAGTGCTTGACCCGCTTGGCGTTCGGCGTCCATGAGACGCTCGTCGTGGTGGCCCCGTTGGTCCTCCCGCAACGCTAAACCGCAAACCCCGCCAGGCCCGGAAGGGAGCAACGGTAGTGGTGGACGCGTGTGCCGGGATGTGGCTTTCGGGGCCGCCTCCTTTTCGGCACCCCTCTCCCTCCTCGTGCCGTCATCGACCGGTGTGATGCCCCTCCCATGATGTGCTGAAGCCCTTCGCCACCCGTGCGATGCGTGGCCACATGTCTGGCGTTCGGCAGTGCGATGCGCCGTCTCCCGGGTTGCCTCGCTGCCATGCGCCCTCGGTCGGGAAACCTATTCGGTCTGTTGCCATCGAAGCCCTAGCCGTTTTCACAAGGAGCGCGACATGAACGCCAGGAGCATCCTCGAGCAGGTCATGAAACAGGCCGCCGGCGGCCACAAGGGCACCGGCGGCCTGGACGTCCAGGAGATGGTGAATCGCGTGACGTCTTCTCTCGGCGGCGGTGGTGACTCGCGTAGCGGCGGCGGTGCCTCCTCGGGCGGCGTCGACATGAAGAGCCTGCTCGGCGGCGGGGCACTCGGCATGCTGATCGGCTCGAAACGCGGTCGAAAGATGGGCGGCAAGGCGCTGAAGTATGGCGCCATTGCCGGCGTCGGCGTGCTGGCCTGGAAGGCCTGGCAGAACTCGCGCGGCGATGGTGGTGCAGAGCGTGTCGGTGACGAAGCCGCCGAGGGGCACCCCATGGAACGCCTCGAGGGGGCCTCGCGGGAGCGGCGCAGCCTGGAGCTGCTGCAGGCCGTGATCATGGCGGCGAGAGCCGATGGCCATATCGACGAGCGCGAGCGCGCCCTGCTGGCCGAGCAGATCGATGCCATGGGCGCCGACGCCGAGCTCCACGATTGGGTGGAGCGCCAGCTCTCGGCGCCGCTGGACGCCGAGGCAGTGGCCCGCCAGGCCGACTCGCCCCAGGCGGCGCGGGAGATGTACCTGGTCAGCGTGGCGGTGATCGACGATCAGAACCCCATGGAGCGCGCCTGGCTCGACCAGCTCGGAAGTGCCCTGGGGCTGGACGAGGGCATGCGCCAGGAACTCGAGCGCCAGGCGCTGTCGGCCGCCTAGGGCGTCGCTGCCGCGATCCCGGGGCTGGCCTTTGGCTTCGGGACGCTGCCGGCGAGCTCCCGGGTGCTGCGGGTCGAGGAGTGGCTGACGACCCAGGCGCGCTGCCTGGAGCCGAGGGGGCATCCGCTGAGCGGCCGGGAAGAAGTGAGCATCGACGATCTCAAGGACCAGTTCCTGGTGATCGGCAACCAGCCCAACGTGGGCGCCGACCTGCTGCGCGAGTACCCTGCATGGTGGCGCCCGGCTCGCCCCGGTGCCCCTTTCTCCTTACCGACCGACGAGGATGCCCGACCGAGATGCTGACCTTCCACACCGAACGGACCAAGCTGCGCCGCGCCCGCACCGAACTGGATGGCGGCCGGATGGTGACCCCCTACGAATGCCCCGAACGCGTCGACCTGGTGCTCAAGCGCGTGCGCGAGAGCGGCCTGGGCGAAGTGCGTGAGCCGGCCGAGCACGGCCTCGCCCCGGTGCTGGCGATTCACGATGCCGACTATGTCGCCTTCCTCGAGCGCTGCTGGGCAGACTGGGTGGCCGCCGGCCGCGAGGGCGAGGCGATCGCCTGGGTCTGGCCGACCCGCGCCATGCCGGGTCGCGTCATCCCGGATCACATCGACGGCCGGCTCGGACACTACGCTCTGGGCGCCGACACCTCGATCTGCCAGGGCACCTTCGAGGCGGCCATGGCCAGCAAGGACGTGGCGCTCTCGGCGGTGGATCATGTGCTGGCGAGCGGCGAGCCGGCCTTCGGCTTGTGCCGCCCGCCCGGCCACCATGCCGCCACCGACCAGTTCGGCGGCTACTGCTTCTTCAACAATGCCGCCATCGCCGCCCAGCGCGCCCTGGACGTCGGGCGTTCCCGGGTCGCGGTGCTTGATATCGACTTCCATCACGGCAACGGCACCCAGCAGATCTTCTACGACCGCGACGACGTGCTCTTCCTCTCGATACACGGCGATCCGCGCCACTGCTTCCCGCATTTCCTCGGTCACGCCGACGAGACCGGCGAAGGGGCGGGCGAGGGGTTCACCGTCAACTACCCCCTGGCGCCGGGCACCGGCTACGCCGCCTGGGCCGAGGCGCTGGAGGCGGCCAAGGCGCGCATCCTCTCGGCCGGCTGCGAGCTGCTGGTGGTCTCGCTCGGCGTCGACGCCTTCGAGCACGATCCCATCAGCGCCTTCACGCTCTCGAGCGACGACTTCACCGACGTGGGGCGTCGGCTGGGACGCCTCGGCCTGCCCACGGTCTTCCTGCTCGAGGGCGGCTACGCGGTGGAGGAGATCGGCATCAACGCGGTCAACGTGCTGAGCGGATTCGAACGGCCCTGAGTCCCGGTCGACGCGCTCGGCGGCCCGCGCCCGGCTTGGCGTTTACCGGCCTGCGGGCCACACTGGAAGGGCGAGAGCGCCGGCCACCGAGGATGCAGCATGTGGGATGATCCGGCCGAGCCCGACGGCGTCGAGGCTCGGTCCGCCCCGGTGACCGAGGGCGGCGGTGTCCACCGCAACGGGGGTGGCTTCGGATGAAGCACGCCCAACGCCGCATCGTCACGCTGGCGACCCTTGGCATCCTCGTCACCGGCGCGCTGGTCGGGCTGGCAACGGCCTGGCCGCTCTACCAGGGCCATCGCCAGGGGCTCGAGACGGTCACCCTGATGAGCGCCTCGGCCCAGGCGGAGAGTCTCGATCACCTGCTGGCGCGCTATCGGGACGTGGCTCGCCAGATCGCCAGTCGCTCCGAACTGCGGCGCCGCCTGGAAGCCTATCTGGAGGACCCTGCCGCGACCGGCGAGGGGCGCGACGCCTTGGCAGATGACATGGCGCCGACGCTGGTGGACGCGATGCTGCCCTCCACGGACCTGGTGGGGCTGGTGCGGCGGGACCCGGCGGGCCGGCCACTGGTGACCATCGGCCGGGTGCCGCCGGCGCGAGCGACCGACGCCACCCGGCCGGCCGACGAGACGCGCCTGGTGGCGGCGCAGGAAGGCCTACTCATCGAGGTGACGACCCCGGTGCTCTCTCGCGATGGCCAGCGCCTGGGCAGTGACCGGCTCTATTTCGGCGCACGGGGGATCGCCGAGGTGCTCGGCGATCCCGGTCGCTTCGGCGAGGGGGCCCGTCAGTGGCTGCGGGCGCCGCCTGGTCCGGCGCTGCTGTCGGCGGGGCCCGGTGGCGCGCTGGTCCCGGTCGAGGTCGACGGGCGGCTCGCCGAGCGCCTGGATAAGGCGCTGACCAGCGGGCGGGTCGAGCTCACGCAGATGCGCCGCGACGAGGAGGGCGACGCGGCGGTGCTGGTGCAGGCGCCACTGGCCACCCCGGGCTGGGCGCTGCTGGTGCAGATCCCCGCCCGCGGCCTCTACGGCGTGATCTACCACGAGCTGCTCTGGGCGGCCATCGTGATGCTGGTGCTGATGATGCTGGGGGCCCTGGCGACCGCCCGGGTGATCAGCCCGCTGCTGTCGCGCATCACCGATCAGGCCGGTCGCTTGCGTCGCTCGGCCCATTTCGACGCCTTGACCGGGCTGCCCAATCGCACCTATCTCAACCAGCGCCTCGCCCTGGCACTGGAGCGCGCCGAGGAGGACGGCAGCGCCCTGGCGGTGCTGTTCCTCGACCTGGACCATTTCAAGGACATCAACGACAGCCTCGGCCACCCGCTGGGCGATCGGCTGCTGCAAGCGGTGGGACGGCGGCTGAGCCGCACCGTGCGCGACGAGGACGCCCTGGGCCGCCTGGGAGGGGACGAGTTCGTGCTGATCCTGGAGCACCTGCACGAGCCCGCCGATGCGGGCCGGGTGGCGCAGAAGCTGATCGATGCCCTGTTGCAGGCGTTCATCGTCGACCAGCACGAGATCTTCATCGGCGCCTCGATCGGCATCAGCGTCTCGCCCCGCGACGGGCGCGACGCCGGCGAGCTGATTCAGCGCGCCGATACCGCCATGTACGGGGCCAAGGCGCTCAAGCGCAACACCTGGATGTTCTATACGCCGGCGCTGGCCGAGGCCAGCCGCGAGCGCTTCACCATGGACACGGGCCTGCGTCGCGCCCTGGAGCGTCAGGAACTGGTGCTGCACTACCAGCCCCAGGCGCGGGTGGAGGGCAGCCGAGTCTTCGGGGCCGAGGCGCTGGTGCGCTGGACGACCCCGGAGGGCGAGATGATCGGGCCGGGGCGCTTCATCGCCCTGGCGGAAGAGGCCGGGCTGATTCATCTGATCGGCCGCTGGGTGCTGGGCGAGGCCTGTCGCCAGGCTCGGGAGTGGGAGCTGGCCGGGCTCCCCCTGCGGGTCGCCGTCAACCTGTCGGGGCTTCAGGTGGTGCAGGGGGACATCGTCGCCGACGTACGCGAGGCGCTCGAGAAGAGTGGGCTCTCGCCCGAGCGGCTCGAGCTGGAGATCACCGAGGGCTTCGTGATCGGCCATGCCGATGAGGGCCTGGAGCGGCTGAACGATCTGCGGCGTCTGGGCGTCGAGCTGGCCGTGGACGACTTCGGTACCGGCTACTCCTCGCTCTCCTACCTGACCCGCCTGCCGGTGCAGTGCCTCAAGATCGACCGCTCCTTCATCAGCGACGTGCCTGGCGACCCCGACGACGAGACCATCGTCGCCGCCATCCTCTCGATCGCCGAGCGCCTGGGGCTCGACGTCATCGCCGAGGGCGTGGAGGATGCCACCCAGCTCGAGTTCCTGCGCTCGCTGGGCTGTCCCGCCTATCAGGGCGACTACCTGAGCCCGCCGCTGACGGCCGCGGAGTTCGCCCGGCGCTGGGGAGCCGAGGGGCTGGCGCGGGAGGCCTGAGGCCGTGCCGCTTTTCGCCGGGCGCCGCGGCCGATAGAATGACCGTTTGCCGTCGAGGCACGGGCACGCTCCAGCGAGCCGCCCGGTGGCCCGGCGCCCCCATCACCCAGCTGCTGTTCGCTTTACCGCAAGGATCCCGCGCTGCATGAGCTATCAGGTTCTGGCCCGCAAGTGGCGACCGCGTACCTTCCATGAGCTGGTCGGCCAGGAGCATGTCCAGCGCGCGCTGGTCAACGCCCTGGACCAGGGCCGGCTTCACCACGCCTACCTGTTCACCGGTACCCGCGGCGTCGGCAAGACCACTCTGGCGCGGATCCTGGCCAAGTGCCTGAACTGCACGGCGAACGGCCGCGGCGACGAGGGGGTGACCTCCACCCCCTGCGGGGAGTGCGACAGCTGTCGCTCCATCGACGAGGGGCGTTTCGTCGACCTGATCGAGGTCGATGCCGCCTCGCGCACCAAGGTCGAGGACACCCGCGAGCTGCTCGATAACGTCCAGTACGCGCCGACCCAGGGGCGCTACAAGGTGTACCTCATCGACGAGGTGCACATGCTCTCCACCAGCAGCTTCAACGCGCTGCTCAAGACCCTGGAAGAGCCACCGCCCCACGTGAAGTTCCTGCTGGCGACCACCGACCCGCAGAAGCTGCCGCCCACGGTGCTGTCGCGCTGCCTGCAGTTCACCCTCAAGCACATGGCGCCGGAGCGCATCGTCGGGCACCTGGCCGCGGTGCTGGAGGCCGAATCGGTCCCCTTCGAGGAGAGCGCCCTGTGGCTGCTCGGCAAGGCAGCCGAGGGCTCGATGCGCGATGCCATGAGCCTCACCGACCAGGCCATCGCCTTCGGCCAGGGCGAGGTGCGTCACGCCGACGTGGCGGCCATGCTCGGCACCCTCGATCATCGCCACGTGCTGGCGCTGGTCGAGGCGCTGGCCGAGGTGGATGCCGCCCGGCTGCTCGGCGAGGTGGCGTCCCTGGCCGAGCAGGGCCCGGACTTCGCCGCGGTGCTCGACGATATCACCGGCGTGCTGCACCGCCTGGCCATCGCCCAGATGGTGCCCGACGCCGTGGACAACGGCCACGGCGACCGCGACGCCCTGCTGGCGTTGGCCGCTCGCTTCACCGCCGAGGACATCCAGCTCTTCTACCAGATCGGCATTCAGGGCCGCGGCGACATGGAACACGCCCCGGACCTGCGCACCGCCCTGGAGATGACCCTGCTGCGCATGCTGGCGTTCCGTCCCCAGGGCGTGCCGCGGCCGGCGCAGACGCCGCTGCCTCTGCGCGGGCAGCCGGGCGGCGGCGAATCGGGCCCGGCCGGCAGCCCGGGGAGCGAGCCGGCACCGGGTCCCGCGGCGGCCCCCGCCACGTCGGCCGAGGCCGCCCCGAGCCAGGCGTCCGCGCCGACCGCACTCCAGTCGCCCGAGCCGCCTCCCGCGGCCGAGCCGCCCCGCCCGGCGTCGAACGCTGAGGTGCCAGCGGCAGCGGACGTGACGCCGCCGGCCGAGGCCGCGACGATCTCGCCTGAGCCCGAGCCCGAGCCCGAGCCCGAGCCCGAGCCCGAGCCCGAGCCTGCCCCCCCGCACGAGGCCCCCGACGATCCCGCGCCCGCCGATCAGCCCGAGGTGGTCGCGCCGGAGGGACGCTTCGACCACGCCGCCTGGCTGGCCCGCTTCGAGGGGCTGGGGCTCGGCGGGCTGACCCGCAACCTGGCGGCCCACTGCGTGGTCGAGGCCGACGACGGCGAGCGGCTGACGCTGCGCCTCGATCCCTCCCAGGAGGCGATGAACGCCGAGGTCCACGTGAGCCGCATCCGCGAGGCGCTGGCGGCCATCGGGGTCGAGCGGCGCCTCACGATCGAACCCGGGGCGTTGCCCTCGGCGATCGAGACGCCCCGGCAGCAGGCCGATCGCCTGGCCGCCCAGCGGCATGCCGAGGCGATTGAAGCCTTGAATCGCGACCCCCATGTACAGAAGCTGCAGCAGGCCTTCGGTGCGCGCCTGATCGAATCCACGGTCAAGCCCGCCGAGGCCGAGGCGCGCGGCTGAGCCGCGCGCCGCGACCGATCACACCAACCACGAGAGGATTTCGCCATGATGAAGGGTGGCATGGGCAACATCATGAAGCAGGCCCAGGAGATGCAGGAGAAGATGCAGAAGGCCCAGGAGGAGGTCGCCAAGGCCGAGGTCCTGGGCGAGGCGGGCGCCGGCATGGTCAAGGTGACCATGAACGGCCGCCACGACGTCAGCAAGGTCGAGCTCGACCCGAGCCTGATGGAGGAGGACAAGGAACTCCTCGAGGACCTGCTGGCGGCCGCCGTGAACGACGCGGTGCGCAAGGTCGAGGCGGACTCCAAGGCGCGCATGGAGGAGGCCACTGCCGGTCTCAACCTGCCGCCGGGCTTCAAGATGCCGTTCTGAACCAGGCCGAGACGGACCGACCATGAGCTTTTCCCCGCTGATCGAGAGACTGATGGAATCGCTGCGGGTGCTGCCCGGCGTCGGCCCCAAGACCGCCCAGCGCATGGCCATGCACCTGCTCGAGCGCGACCGTGACGGCGGCCGGCGCCTGGTGGAGGCGATGGACGTGGCGCTCGAGCGGGTCGGCTACTGCCGGCGCTGCCGGACCCTCACCGAGGAGGAGGTCTGCGGCATCTGCCAGAGCGCACGGCGCGACGAGGCCCTGCTCTGCGTGGTGGAGTCCCCCGCCGACCAGCTGGCCATCGAGGAAGCCGGCGGCTTTCGCGGCCGCTACTTCGTGCTGCACGGCCACCTCTCGCCACTCGACGGCATCGGCCCCGAGGACATCGGGCTCGACCAGCTCGAGGCACGGGTCGCCGAGGGGGACGTGGAGGAGGTCGTGCTGGCCACCAACCCCACGGTGGAGGGGGAGGCCACCGCCCACTACATCGCGTCCCAGCTGGCTCCCCGGGGCGTCACGCTGTCGCGGTTGGCCTATGGCGTGCCCATGGGCGGCGAGCTCGAGTACGTCGACGGTGGTACCCTGAGCCGCGCCTTCAACGGCCGCCTGCCCTTCCGGGGCGACTGAGCCCCTTTCCCTGCTGTCGGAACCCTGCATGACCCTGAACCCCGAGATTCGCTGGATCGATACCCCCACCGCCCTGGACGCCGCCTGTGCCGAGGTGGCCCAGGCGGACGTGATCGCCCTGGACACCGAGTTCTTTCGCGAGAACACCTTCCATCCGGTGCCGGCGCTGATCCAGTTCGCCGCCGGCGGCCCGGCCTTCCTGGTCGATCCCCAGCAGGTAGCGTGCACCGAGGCCTTCCGTCGCCTGCTCGCCGAAGGGCCCTTGAAGCTGCTGCACGCCTCCAGCGAGGACCTCGAGGTCTTCGCCCACTGGGCCGGGGTGCCCGTGGCGCCGCTGGTGGACACCCAGGTCGCCCAGTCGCTGCTCGGCGAGGTGCCCTCGATGGGCTATCAGAAGCTGGTGGCGCACTGGACCGGCGAGACCCTGCCCAAGGACGAGACCCGCTCCAACTGGCTGCTGCGACCGCTCTCCGAGTCCCAGCTGCGCTACGCGGCCCTGGACGTGGTCTTCCTGCTGGAGGTGTGGGAGCGCCAGCGCGCCGCCCTCGAGCGGCTGGACCGCATGGCCTGGGTCGAGGAGGAGTGCGCCGCCCTGGTGGCCCAGGCGGCGCGCAGCGAAGCCGCCGACGGCCAGTGGTACCTGCGCCACCGCCAGCTCTGGCGTCTCTCGCCACGCCAGGTGGAGGCCTATCGGCGCCTGACCGTCTGGCGCGAGGGCGAGGCCCGGCGACGCGACGTGCCGCGCGGCTGGCTGGTGCCCGACCGGCTGCTCTATGCCATGGCCGAGCAGCTGCCGGAGAACCGCTTCGAGCTGTCGCGGATCGAGGAGCTCAAGCCCGCGCTGATCAAGCGCGAGGGTGACGAGCTGCTGAGGCTGGTGCGCGAGGCGGTGAAGGTCGACGAGGAGGCGCTGCCGGCGGCACCGCTCTCGCCGATGTCCCCCGAGTTCAAGCAGCGCCTCAAAGCCTTGAAGAAGGTGGTCAATGCCGAGGCCGAGGCGCTGGGCGTGGCCCCCGAGGTGCTGCTCAAGCGGCGCGAGCTGGAGGCCCTGGTGAGCGCCGACCTGCGCGGCGAGCCGCTGCCCCTGCCCGGCGGCTGGCGTCGAGAACGACTGGCGACGGGCCTGACCGCGGCCCTCGAGGAGGCATCACGATGAGCGACGACCGGATGCGCGGCGACAAGCTGCTCTGCGAGATCTTCAAGAGCGCGCGCAAGGAGGAGATGTACCTCTACGTGGACAAGCGCCAGGGGCTCGGTGACGTGCCCGAGGCGCTGCTCGAGCACTTCGGTCGGCCGCTGCCCACCATGACCCTGATCCTTACCCCGGAGAAGCGCCTGGGCCGAGCCCAGGCCGGTGACGTCATGGCCGCCATTCGCGAGAAGGGCTACTACCTGCAGATGCCCCCCGCCAAGGAGGAGTACCTGCTCGACCTCTATCGCGCCCCGACCGAGGCGCGGTATTAGTCTAACGCGCCCGATGCTGCGCGAACCTCGCTGGATCACGCCCCACGACATGGCAACCCGGTGCGGCACCACCGGCGATGGACGCCATGGGTGAGCCCCGCTTCGCCGAGGCCCCGACAGGGGCAGGAGAGAGCATGAGAGAACGATTCTGGGAGCGCTTCGACCTGGCGGAGCTCACCGACGAGGAGTGGGAGGCGCTCTGCGACGGCTGCGGCCAGTGCTGCCTGCTCAAGTTCCAGGACGAGGAGAGCGGTGACCTGGCGGTGCTCAACGTCGCCTGCGAGCTGCTCGATATCCCGAGCTGCCGTTGCGGCGACTATGCCCACCGCTTCGAGAGGGTGCCGGACTGCACGCAGCTGACGCCCGAGCGCATCGACGATTTCCGCTGGCTGCCCAAGTCCTGCGCCTACCGCCGGGTGGCGGAGGGGCGCAAGCTGGCCGCCTGGCATCCGCTGATCGCCGGCGGGCCGGAGCGCATGCACCGCAAGGGCGTCAGTGTGCGCAGCTTCGCCGTCTCCCAGCGCGAGGTGCCCGAGGAGGCACTCGAGGAGCACATCATCGCCATCCTGCCCATCGACGGCTGACCCCCTCCTCGTCGGGACCCTCGGCCCCATGCCTGAGGCGCCTCATACGCAGTGGGCGTCTAGGCTCATGCCCTTACCATCGTGCTTTCATGGCTTCGTCCTATGGCGCCGCCCAGCGCCCCGGACGATGCTTCGTTTTGTGTAACGGTTTGTTGTCCAGCGTGAGTGTGTGTGGCGCGTCACGCTCGGGGGCGTGGGATCACGATAAGGGGATGCATCATGAAAGGCTTCAGGAAGCTAGTGCTGGCCGTGGCGGTGGGGGCCCTGGCCTCGTCCGGTGTGTCGGCGCAGTCCTCCTCGTGGGGCGGGGAGGCGATTAGCGACGACGAGATGGCGGCGATGTTCAACGACCTCATGAACGAGGGCCGGGTGCTCGACGAGCAGGAGATGGCGCAGCTGCAGTCCTGGCTGCCGACGCGCCAGAGCCCTGAGTCGCTGCTGCTGCTCTATCCGCCGAGCGCCGGGGAGGGCGACGCGGGGCTGACCAGCGCGCGTGACGGGAGCGATATCGTGCTGGCCGCCAGCGGTGATGGCTCGGACGACGGAACGGACGATGGCACGGATGACGGAACGGACGACGGCACCGATGACGGCACGGATGACGGAACCGACGATGGCACTGATGACGGCACGGATGACGGAACGGATGACGGAACGGATGACGGAACGGATGACGGCACCGACGACGGCACCGACGACGGCAATGGCGATAACGGCCTACCTCATTCCGGTGGCGGGGGCGGTGGTTCCGGCGGTGGCGGCGGCGGTGGTTCCGGCGGTGGCGGCGGCGGTGGTTCCGGCGGTGGCGGCGGCGGTGGTTCCGGCGGTGGCGGCGGCGGTGGTTCCGGCGGCGGTTCCGGCGGCGGCTCGGGTGGTGGTTCCGGCGGCGGCTCGGGTGGTGGTTCCGGCGGCGGTTCCGGCGGCGGCTCGGGCGGCGGCTCCGGCGGTGGTGCCGGCGGCGGTGCCGGTGGCGGCCGTTGATGTGGGGCTCTTCCGGTAGGAGCCGTTGCGGCGGACAGGTGTGACAGGGACCCGGCCTCGGCCGGGTCCCTGCCGTATGGGCGGGTGTCGCGAGGCGTCAGGCCTCCCGGCCCGCGAGGCCCAGCGCCCAGAGGAGAAAGGCATCCTGGCGGGCGTTGTCGTGCCAGGCCTTGAAGCGTCCCGAGGCGCCGCCGTGGCCGGCGGACAGGTCGGTCCTCAGCAGGATGGGGTGTGCCTGGAGGCGCGGCGCAGGCGTGAGCGCCTTGAGGCGCGCATAGAGCTTGGCCGGCTCCCAGTAGGGCACCCGGGTGTCGTGCCAGCTTCCCTGGAGGAAGATCGCCGGCCAGGGCCGGGCCGAGAGGTTGTCCAGCGGCGAGTAGTCGCGGATCCGCCGGCGCGCCTCGGGCTCGCGGGGATCGCCCCACTCGGTGTACTCCGCGGTGGTCAGGGGCAGGTCGGGGTTCTCCATGGTGCGCAGCACGTCGACGAAGGGCACGTCGAGCACCGCCGCGCAGAAGGCGTCGGGGGCCAGGTTGAGGCTGGCGCCGACCAGCAGGCCGCCGGCGCTGGCGCCGTAGGCGGCGATGCGCTCACCGTCGCTTAGCCCCTTCTCGACCAGGGCGTCGCGGGCGGCGAGGAAGTCGTGGAAGCTGTTGGCCTTGTGCTCGAGCTTGCCGGCCAGGTACCAGGGCTCGCCGCGATCGCCACCGCCGCGCACGTGGGCCACGGCGAAGGCCGCCCCGCGTGCCAGCAGCTCCAGGCGGGCCACCGAGAACCAGGGATCGAGCCCCTCGCCGTAAGCCCCGTAGCCGTAGAGCAGGGTGGGCAGGGGGTGGCCGGAGAGGTCGGCCCGTCTGACCACCGACACGGGCACGCGTTCGCCGTCGTGGGAGGTCGCCCAGATCCGCTCGCAGGCCAGCTGCTCGGGGGGCAGGTCGCCGTGGACCGGCTGGCGCTTGAGCACGCGCCGCTCGCCGCTGTCCAGGTCGAGCTCGATCCAGGTCACCGGCAGGGTGAAGGATTCCTCGCGCAGCCGCAGGCGCCGGTCGGCGAAGTGCGGCGCGTCGCCCAGCGCCAGGCTGCAGGGCCGCTCCGGCAGCGGCAGGCGCTCGTCCCGGGTGGGGGCGTGGTCGGCATCCAGCTCGAGCACCCGCAGGTGTACCTGGGCCTCGTGGTGGTCGCGCTCGGTGAGCACCAGCCCCCAGGCGAAGGCGTCGACGCCCTCCAGGGTCGCCTCGTCGCGGTGATCGATCAGCGGCTGCCAGTCGTGCTCCGGTTCGCCACTCTGCCACAGGCGTTCCGCGACCCGATCCAGTCGGAAGTGGGTTGCCTGGCGGTTATGCAGGACGTAGAAGTGGCCGGGGCGATGGTCCACCGCATACTCCACGCCGGTCTCGCGGGCGCGAAAGCAGCGGGGCGGCGTCGCCGGGGCGCGGGCGGGGATCAGGTGGCTCTCGCTGGTGTCCTTGGAGGCGCTCTCCAGGATCAGCCACTCCCGGGAGCGGGTCTTGCCCAGACCCAGCCAGAACTCCGGGTCGGCCTCGCGCAGGATCAGCGCCGGCTCCCCGGCCCGGCCGTCGGCGACCGGCAGGCGCCAGATGCTCTCCGGGCGCTGGGTGGCGTCGAAGCGGGTGAACAGCAGGGTGGCGTTATCCTCGGCCCAGCCGATCTCGGGGCCGATCTCCTCGAGCAGCACCGCGGGCTCGCCGTCCGGCAGCCGCTTGAGGTAGAGCGTGTAGGTCTCGTCGCCGCGGGTGTCCTCGGTCCAGGCCAGCCAGGCCTCGTCCGGGGAGAGGGCCATGTCGCCGAGCTCCAGGAAATCGTGCGCGGCGGCCCGGGCCTCCAGGTCGAGGAAGGCCTCGGCGGCCTCGGGCCGGCCGTTGGGGTGACGCCACCAGACGGGGTAATCGGCGTTGGCCGCGGTCTCGCTCCACACCGTGTAGTGATCGAGCGGCGTCCTGAGCCCGCTCACGGCGAGCTCACGACGCGCCAGGTGGCCGTGATAGAGCCGCTCCACCAGGTCGTCCAGCGGAGCGAACCAGCGATCCGACTCCTCGTTGGCGGCCTCCAGGAAGGCGCTGACCTCCGGGGTGTCGCGGTTCTCCAGCCAGTGCCAGGCCGGATCGTCGGCGTGGCGGAAGCGGACTGCAGGATCGTCGGCGGGGAGGGTCGGGGCCTTGTCACGTGGCGGCTGTGCTTTCATGGCGCGGGATGTACCATACTCAGTGTGTTTTCAAGAACGTGCGTCGACGACGCACAACTCGCGAGGTCGTGATGCTGATGTCGGATTCGATGCCCCTACTATGGCTGGTCTATGTCGTGTTGTCGCTGGTGGTGCTGCTCACCGGCTACCTGGGGCTGGGGTTTCTGCCGCGCTTGCCGCGGCTGGTGATCACCTGGGCGGTGGCCGGCCTGATGTGGACACCGTCCCATTTCCGCCTGCCCCTGCTCGACGAGGGGGAATTCTACAGCGGGTTCGCTCCCGCCGTGATGGTCGCGGCCGTGGCCTTCCTCGAGAACAACCGCGAGACCTTCCTGCCGGTGGCCCTGCTGGTCGTGGTGGGCGCCGGCGTGGGCGCCCTGCTGGGGCTGCTGTTGTGGTGGCGCGGTCGCACCCGCGGCCAGGATGAGGTCGTGGATATGGACGAAGACGCGCCCGCCGCCTCCGGCGGTCGCGGCAGCGGCGAACGCCAGGAGCCGGTGCTCGGCTGACGGGCGCCTCATACGACCGACGGGCGTGTCGGCAACGACCGGCCAAGGAGCTTCGATGAGCGGGTACGGCAAGGAACGCATCGGCTGGCTGCCTCGGGCGCTGGCCGCGGGCATGGCCCTGTGGCTCGTGGCCGGCCCGCTCTGGGCCCAGCCCCACGAGGAGCGCCCCGACGTCCGGGTGGTGGTCGATGCCTCCGGCAGCATGCGCGACAACGATCCCGAGCGGCTCGCCGTCAGTGCCCTGGACCTGCTGGTGGCGCTGCTGCCGAGCGGCGCACGGGCGGGCGTGTGGACCTTCGGCGAGACGGTCGACAATCCCCTGCCGCTGGGCGAGGTGGATGCGGCCTGGCGCGAGCAGGCCCTGGCCCTGCCGCCGGCGCTTCAGGCCTACCAGCAGTACACCGACATCGAGGCCGCGCTCGACGCCGCCTCCCGCGGTGAGGCCGACGGCTGGCGCCACCTGGTGCTGCTGACCGACGGCATGATCGACCTGCCCCCGGGCCGGGGCGCCAAGCCCGAGGTCGACCGGGCCTCGCGGCGCCGGCTGGTCGAGGAGCGAGCGGCCGAGCTCGCCGACCAGGGCGTCGCGGTGCATGCCATCGCCTTCTCCGACCAGGCCGACCTGGCCCTGGTGGAGCGCCTGGCCCAGTCCACCGGCGGACTGGCGGCCCTGGCCGAGAGCCCCGAGGGCCTGCTGGGTGCCTTCCTGGACATCGTCGAGCGGATCTTTCCCGCCGACCAGGTGCCCCTGGACGAGGGGCGCTTCGTCATCGACGGCGGCGTAGAGACCTTCTCCGCGCTGATCTTCCATGAGCCCGATGACGCCCCCCTGACCCTGATCGCCCCGGATGGCGCGCGCTACCGTGCCGACGATGCGTCGGGGGACGTCCGCTGGCAGGCGGAGTCACGCTTCGACCTGATCCGGGTGCCGGACCCCGAGGCCGGCGAGTGGCTCCTGGAGGGCGCCGTGGGCGAGGAGAGCCGCATCAACGTCGCCTCGCCGCTGCACCTGCGCACCGCCAACCTGCCGACCACCCTCTACCTTGGCTTCGACGTGCCGGTGGAGGCATGGATCACCCACGACGGCGGACCCTTCGAGGGGGGGGAGGACCTGACGCTGTCGGTGGCGCTCCAGGACGCCGAGGGCAAGGTGCAGTCCCGCGTCGTGCTCGAGCCCGAGGCGGGACGCTATCGCGGGCGACTGCCGGCGCCGGCGCTGACCGGCAACGCCCACCTGGTGATCCGCGCCGAGAGCGAGGCGCTCAAGCGGCAGCGCACCCAGGCCGTGAACGTGCTGCCGGCCATCGGGGCGGTGCACCGTCCCCGGGCCGGGCGGGTGGTGCTGGCCGCCGAGCACCCGGCCCTTCATCGCAACAACACCGAGATCCACGGCGAGCTGCAGGGCGAGCGCCTCGCGGCCGAGCCGGTGGGGGAGCGGCGCTGGCATCTCGCGCTGCCCGAGCTCGACCCCTCGCTCTCCCTGCCGCTGCTGCTGGAGGCCACCGTCGAGCTCGACGGCGAGCGCCAGACGCTCTCCCTGCCGCGCCTGGTGCTCTATCCCGAGGGCCGCCTCGGCATCGGGGTGGCCGACGTGGCCGGCCCGACGCTGGCGATCGAGACGTCCGACGAGCAGGGAGAGGTCCCCCCGCCGCCGCCCGAGAGTTCGGCCGAGCAGGCCGCCGACCGCTTCGTCGAACTGGTCAACCGGATGCCCGAGACGGCCCGGGACCTCTGGCAGGCGGGCTGGCCGGGCGTTCAGGCGCTCTGGCAGACGCACCGTCGCGACCCGCGCCTGTGGGGCGTGCTCGCGGTGCTCGCCCTGGGGCTGATGGTCATTTTCCTGATTCGGCGCCGCCAGGCGCGGCGCCTGCCACGCCGGGAGGAACCCCATGTGTGAGCTTCTGGGCATGAGTGCCAATGTGCCCACGGATATCTGCTTCAGCTTTACCGGCTTCCTGCACCGGGGCGGCGGGACCGGCCCGCATCGCGACGGCTGGGGCATCGCCTTCTACGAGGAGGGCGGCTACCGCGACTTTCGCGACCCCCACCCCTCGGTGCACTCGCCCATCGCCCGGCTGATCTGCGACTATCCCATCAAGTCGAACATCGTCATCAGCCATATCCGCCAGGCCAACGTCGGCCAGGTGCGCCTGGCCAACACCCACCCCTTCGTGCGCGAGATGTGGGGGCGTCCCTGGTGCTATGCGCACAACGGTCAGTTGGCCGACTGGCAGGCACTGCCGCACTCCTTCTACCGTCCGGTGGGCGGCACCGACAGCGAGCACGCCTTCTGCTGGCTGCTCGGCGAGCTGCGCGGCGCCTTCCCCGAGCCGCCCGCCGACGAGGCGCAGCGCGAGGCCCTCTGGTCGAGGCTGCACGGGCTCTGCGAGCGGCTGCGCGGCCTGGGGGTGTTCAACCTGCTGCTGGCCGACGGCGAGTACCTCTATACCTTCTGCTCCACCAAGCTGGCCCACATCACCCGTCGGGCGCCCTTCGGTCGGGCGAGCCTGTCGGACGCCGAGCTGACGGTGAACTTCGCCGAGCACACCACCCCCGATGACGTGGTCTCGGTGATCGCCACCGAGCCGCTCACCGACAACGAGGAGTGGGTGCGCATGGAGCCGGGCGAGCTGCTGGTGTGGCAGGGAGGTGTCATCCAGGCGCGCTATAAAACGTAAGTTTCAATCGGTTGTTTTACAGCCGTCGAGCCGCTGGTATAAGGTGCCTGAAGACGAAACCGCGCGTGGAGAGCCGCGCGAGGATAACAATAAAGGCCGATACCGACATTGGCCGCCGCATGGAGAGAGCCCATGAGCGATAACGCCACGCCCGCCATCCTGACCGGCCAGCCGCTGGAGAATCTCGACGACTACGCGTCGGTGATGGACGTCTTCCACGCCTCGGTAGCGCGCTTCGGCGACAAGCCGGCCTTCAGCTGCATGGGGCGGGTGCTGAGCTATGCCGAGCTCGACCGCCTCTCCGGCCACTTCGCGGCCTGGCTGCAGCAGGAGACCGACCTCGAGCCCGGCGATCGCATCGCCATCCAGCTGCCTAACGTTCTGCAGTTCCCGGTGGCGGTGTTCGGCGCGTTGCGGGCGGGCCTGGTGGTCGTCAACACCAATCCGCTCTATACCGAGCGCGAGATGGCGCACCAGTTCAAGGATGCCGGGGTTCGCGCCATCGTCATCCTGGCCAACATGGCCGCCAAGCTGGAGCACATCCTCGAGCAGACCGAGATCGATCAGGTGGTGGTGACCGAGCTCGGCGACCTGCACCCCTTTCCCAAGCGGCCGCTGATCAATGCCGTGGTCAAGCACGTCAAGAAGCTGGTGCCGGCCTTCTCGCTGCCCGGTGCCACGCCCTTCCGCCGTGCGCTGGCGGTGGGCGGCCGTCAGGCCCACCGTGAGGTGAGTCGTGGTCCCGACGACATCGCTGCCCTGCAGTACACCGGCGGCACCACGGGGCTTGCCAAGGGCGCCATGCTGACCCACCGCAACCTGGTGGCCAACATGCTGCAGGCGCGTCAGGCGATTGGCCCGGCCCTGGGCGAGGGCGACGAGACCATCATCGCGCCGTTGCCGGTCTATCACATCTACACCTTCACGGTGAACTGCCTGTTCATGATGGAGACCGGCAACCACTCGGTGCTGATCCCCAACCCCCGCGACCTCGACGGCTTCGTCAAGACGCTCAAGCAGATACGCTTCACCGGCTTCATCGGCCTCAATACGCTCTTCAACGCGCTATGCAACCGCGAGGACTTTCGAGGTCTCGACTTCTCGCGGCTGCACCTGACCATCTCCGGTGGCATGGCCCTGACCCGGACCGCGGCCAGCCGCTGGGAGGAGGTCACCGGCTGTCAGGTGGCCGAGGGCTACGGCCTGACCGAGACCTCGCCCATCGTCAGCTTCAATCCCGTGGATGCCATCCAGCTGGGGACCATCGGCAAGCCGGTGGCCGGTACCGAGGTCAAGGTGCTGGACGCCGACGGCCGGGACGCCCCCTACGATGCGGCCGGGGAACTCTGCGTGCGCGGGCCCCAGGTGATGAAGGGCTACTGGAATCGCGACGATGAGACCGCACGGTCGATCGACGACCAGGGCTGGTTCCACACCGGCGACATCGCCGTGTTGCAGCCCGATGGCTACATTCGCATCGTCGATCGCAAGAAGGACATGATCCTGGTCTCGGGCTTCAACGTGTATCCCAACGAGATCGAGGATGTCGTGGCCGCCCATCCCGGCGTGGTGGAGTCCGCGGCGGTAGGGGTGCCGGACGAGACCAGCGGCGAGGCCATCAAGCTGTTCGTGGTCGCCCGCGACGAGAGCCTCGACGCCGAGACCCTGCGGGCCTGGTGCAAGAAGGAGCTCGCCGGCTACAAGGTGCCGCGCTTCGTGGCGTTCCGCGACGAGCTTCCCAAGACGAACGTGGGCAAGGTGCTGCGTCGCCAGCTGCGTGACGAGGAGCAGGAGAGCGCCGGTGCGTGATGCCGGCAGCCCGCGCTGCCCAAGACGCTGTCACGTTCAGCAAGGTGCTGCGTCGCCAGCTGCGTGACGAGGAGGAGGAGAGCGCCGGGGTGTGATCCCGGGTCGACGGCCC
The DNA here is from genome assembly GCF_009363755.1 of Halomonas sp. THAF5a. Lineage (NCBI taxonomy): Bacteria > Pseudomonadati > Pseudomonadota > Gammaproteobacteria > Oceanospirillales > Halomonadaceae > Halomonas > Halomonas sp. THAF5a. The sequence continues at coordinate 1,358,870 of NZ_CP045417.1, forward strand.
CGATTAGGCGCGGTCGAGGCCGCGACGTTATAATGCGAGGCCGCCCGGCCCCCCCGGGCGGGCCCCTTTTCGCCGACCGTGACCCGGAGCCGACCGTCGATACCGTGACCACCGAGACCCGCCAGCCCCCCGCCGCGAAGGCCGAGGACGCCGCCGCGCTAGACGCCCTGACCCGTGACCTCGATGACGTCATGCGCCGTGACGTCGCAGGCCTCGAGAAACGCCTGCGCGGCCTGCGCCGCCGCCTGAAGGACGGCAAGCCCGTCGATCGAGGTCTCGCCGAGGTGCGCCGCGCCGTGGAACGCTCCCGCGGCCTCGTCGAGCGGCGCCGGGCGCGCCCGGTCACCCTCGACTACCCGGCCGAGCTGCCGGTGGTGGAGCGCCGCGAGGATATCCTCGCCGCCCTCGAGGAGCACCAGGTGGTCGTGGTCGCCGGCGAGACCGGCTCGGGCAAGACCACCCAGCTGCCCAAGCTCTGCCTGGAGCTGGGCCTGGGGCGGCGCGGGCTGATCGGCCACACCCAGCCGCGGCGACTGGCGGCGCGCTCGGTGGCCACGCGCCTGGCCGAGGAGCTGGCGGTGCCGCTGGGCGAACAGGTCGGCTACCAGGTGCGCTTCACCGACCAGAGCAGCGACGAGACGCTGGTCAAGCTGATGACCGACGGCATCCTGCTCGCCGAGACCCGCCACGACCCCGACCTCAGCCGCTACGAGGCGATCATCATCGACGAGGCCCACGAGCGCAGCCTCAACATCGACTTCCTGCTCGGCTACCTCAAGCGGCTCACCGCCCGCCGGCCCGACCTCAAGGTGATCATCACCTCGGCGACCATCGACGTCGAGCGCTTCGCCGAACACTTCGCCCTGGCGGGCGAGGGCGGCACGCCGCGTCCGGCGCCGGTGGTCGAGGTCTCCGGACGCACCTACCCGGTGGAGGTGCGCTACCGCCCTCTGGTGCGCGATGACGACGACGAGGAGGACCGCACCCTGCAGGAGGGGATCCTCCACGCCGTGGAAGAGATCGAGCGGGTCGAGCGCGAGAAGGGCTGGTTCCACGGGCCGCGGGACATCCTGGTCTTCCTGCCCGGCGAGCGCGAGATCCGCGAGACCGCCGATACCCTGCGTCGGGCCGACCTGCGCGGCACCGAGATCCTGCCGCTCTATGCGCGGCTCTCCAACGCCGAGCAGAACCGCGTCTTCGCCTCCCACGCGGGCCGGCGCATCGTGCTCTCTACCAACGTCGCCGAGACCTCGCTGACGGTGCCGGGCATCCGTTACGTCATCGACCCGGGCCTGGTGCGCATCAGCCGCTACAGCTACAAGGCCAAGATCCAGCGCCTGCCGGTGGAGCCGGTCAGTCAGGCCAGCGCCAACCAGCGCAAGGGCCGCTGCGGTCGGGTGGCCGAGGGTCTGTGCATCCGCCTCTATGACGAGGAGGACTTCCTCGCCCGTCCCGAATTCACCGATCCCGAGATCCGCCGCACCAACCTGGCCTCGGTGATCCTCTCGATGCTGTCGCTGAAGCTCGGCGACATCGCGGCCTTCCCCTTCGTCGACCCGCCGGATTCCCGCTTCATCACCGACGGCTTCCGGCTGCTCTTCGAGCTGGGCGCGGTGGACGGCGGCAACCGCCTGACCCCGCTCGGGCGCAAGCTCGCCCGGCTGCCCATCGATCCGCGCCTGGCGCGGATGGTGCTGGCCGGCGCCGAGCAGGGGAGCCTGCGCGAGGTGCTGATCGTGGTCGCCGGCCTGGCGGTCCAGGACCCCCGCGACCGCCCGGCCGACAAGCGTCAGGCCGCCGACCAGGCCCATCGCCGCTGGCACGACCCGGACTCCGACTTCGTCGCGCTGCTCAACCTCTGGCACGGCTTCGAGGCCGCCCGGGAGGAGCTCTCCGGCAATCGCCTGCGCCGCTGGTGCAAGGATCACTACCTCAACTACCTGCGCCTGCGCGAGTGGCATGACACCTTCCGCCAGCTGCGCCAGCTGCTGCGCGACATGGAGATCGAGGTGCCGCCGCCGGCGCCCGTCGTGGCCCAGGAGGAGGGCGACGAGAAGGCGCGCCGCGAGGCCGGCCGCAAGCGCGCGGTCGCCCTGCACCAGGCGCTGCTCACCGGGCTGCTCTCGAATCTCGGCCTGCTTACCGAGAACCGCGAGTACCTGGGGGCGCGCAACCGCAAGTTCGTCGTCCATCCGGGGTCGGGGCTCGCCAAGAAGTCGCCCAAGTGGCTGATGGCCTTCGAGCTGGTGGAGACGACCAAGCTCTTCGCCCGCACCGCGGCGCGGATCGAGCCCCAGTGGATCGAGCCGCTGGCCGGGCATCTGGTGAAGCGCTCCTACGCCGAGCCCCATTGGGAGATGAAGCGTGCCCAGGTGGTGGCCACCGAGCAGGTCACGCTCTTCGGCCTGCCCATCGTCACCGGGCGCCGGGTCCACTTCGGCCCGATCGACCCGGTGGCATCGCGAGAGCTCTTCATCCGCCGGGCGCTGGTCGAGGGGGAGTTCAAGACCCGCGGCGACTTCTTCGCCCACAACCGGGCGCTGGTCGAGGAGGTTGAGGACCTCGAGGACCGCGCCCGCAAGCGCGATATCCTGGTCGACGAGGAGACCCTCTTCGCCTTCTACGACGAGCGCCTCCCCGCCGAGATCGTCAACGGCAAGGGCTTCGAGGCCTGGCGCAAGAAGGCCGAGGCCGAGGATCCCGGCATCCTCAAGTTCGACCGCGCGGCCCTGCTGGCCCGCGAGGCCGGCGAGGTCACCCAGGCCGACTACCCCGACGAGCTCACGCTCAACGGCGTGCGCTACCCGCTCGCCTACCACTTCGAGCCCGGCGCCCAGGACGACGGCGTGACCCTCACCGTGCCGGCCGCCATGCTGCCCCAGCTGCCCCTGGCGCGGCTGGAGTGGCTGGTACCGGGCCTGCTGCGCGAGAAGTGCATCGCCCTGATGAAGTCGCTGCCCAAGGCGATCCGACGCCAGGTGGTGCCGATCCCCGACTGGGTCGACGCCGCGCTGGAGGCGATGACCCCGGACGACATCCCGCTCACCGAGGCGCTGGGCGAGTTCCTGCGTCGCAAGACCGGCGTGCGCCTGCACCCCGACGACTGGAACCTCGAGGCCCTGGAGCCCCACCTGGTGATGAACCTGCGGGTGGTCGACCACCAGGGCGAGACCCTGGGCCAGGGGCGCGACGCCCGCGAGCTGGAGCGCCGCTTCGAGGCGGCCGCGGGGGAGGGCGCCCGGGCCCTGGCCGAGCAGGCGAGCGACGCGGGCGAACTTGCCGCCCTGCCCGAGACGCCGCTGCCCGAGTCCCGGGTCACCACCCAGGCCGGTATCCGGGTGGAGGCCTATCCCGCCCTGGTGCCCGCCCAGGAGGCCTTCCGGGTCGAGCTCTTCGATCATCCCGACAAGGCCCGCGAGGCGCATCGCGACGGCGTGGTGCGGGCGGCCATGGAGCAGCGGCCCGACCAGGCTCGCGCCATCGAGCGGCTCAAGGGGCTTGCCACCTGTGCGCTGCTGTTCGCCAAGGTGGGCAGCAAGCGAGCGCTGATCGACGACGTGGTGGCGGCGGTCTTCCGCCAGGTGGTGGCCGTCGACCCGCTGCCGCGCTCCCAGGGCGAGCTCCAGGCCCGGCTGGAGGCCACCGGCGATGCCCTGCTGCCCCGCGCCGAGACCCTGGTGGCGACCCTCGAGCAGGCGCTCCAGGGCCACCTGGCGGTGACCAAGGCGCTCAAGGGCAATCTCAACCTGGCCCTGGCGCTGGTGTACAGTGACCTCAAGGCGCAGATGCAGCGCCTGGTGCACCCCGGCTTCGTCAGCGAGGCCGGCGAATGGCTCGAGGAGTACCCTCGCTACATGGAGGCGGCGTTGATCCGTCTGGAGAAGGCGCCGCGGGAGCGCATGCGCGACCAGATGCAGATGCAGGAGGTCCAGGACTTCGAGGCCCGCCTGTCGGCCCGCCGCGAGAGCGAGCGGCGCGGCGGGGTGGAGGACCCGGCGCTGGTGGCGTTTGCCTGGTGGATCGAGGAGCTGCGCGTCTCGCTCTTCGCCCAGCAGCTGGGCACGAAGTTCCCGGTGTCCGCCAAGCGCCTCGAGAAACGCTGGGCCGAACTCACAGGGAGAAGCGCATGACACAGGCCGTTATCACCGGCACGGGACTCTATACCCCGGAGCAGTCCATCGACAACGCGGCCCTGGTGGCCGCCTTCAATGCCTGGGTGGACGCCGAGAATGCGCGCCATGCCGAGGCCATCGCCGCCGGGGAGCGGGAGGCGCTGCTGCACTCCAGCACCGAGTTCATCGTCAAGGCGTCGGGGATCCACAGCCGCTACGTGATGGACGCCGAGGGGATCCTCGATCCCGAGCGCATGCGCCCGCGCCTGGCCCCTCGGGGCAATGACGCGCCCTCCTACCAGTGCGAGATGGGCCTGGATGCGGCCCGTCAGGCGCTGGACGCGGCGGGCGTGGCGGCCGGGGAGATCGACCTTCTGATCGTCGCCTGCTCCAACCTGGAGCGCCCCTATCCGGCGGTGGCCGTGGAGCTGCAGGCGGCGCTGGGTGCCGGCGGCTATGCCTTCGACATGAACGTCGCCTGCAGCTCGGCGACCTTCGCCCTCGAGACCGCCGCCAACGCCATCCGCGGCGGCGGCGTGCGCCGTGCCCTGATCGTCAATCCCGAGATCTGCTCGGCCCACCTCAACTTCCGCGACCGCGACAGCCACTTCATCTTCGGCGATGCCTGCACCGCCCTGGTGCTGGAGAGCGACGAGGTGGCGACGGCCGAGGCGCGCTTCGAGATCCTCGGCACCCGCCTCGTGACCCGCTTCTCCAACGCCATCCGCAACAACGCCGGCTTCCTCGACCGCGTCACCGACAGCGACCCGCTGGCCGTAGACCGGCTCTTCGTCCAGGAAGGGCGGCGCGTCTTCAAGGAGGTCTGCCCGCTGGTGTCGGCGCTGATCACCGATCACCTGGCGAGCCTGGAACTCGCCGGCGACGACCTGTCACGGCTATGGCTGCACCAGGCGAACCGGCACATGAACGACCTGATCGCCCGGCGCGTGCTGGGCCACGCGCCGGAGCCGGATCAGGCGCCGATCATCCTCGATCGCTACGCCAACACCAGCTCGGCCGGCTCGATCATCGCCTTCCACCTCCACCGCCACGACCTCGCGCCGGAGGCGCTCGGGGTGGTCTGTTCCTTCGGCGCGGGCTACAGTGCCGGCAGCGTGGTGGTGCGTCGCCAGTGAGCGTCAAGACAACAACCGCAGGGAGGCGATAGTGCCCGATGAATGGACATGAGAGGCAAGGAACGATGAGCGGCATGATGGCCCGGTGGATGGGGCGCGGGGCCCTGCTGGTGTCGCTGGCGGTGCTGACCGGCTGCGCCAGCAGCGGCGAGCTTCACGAGCGCCATCCCGACGATCCCTGGGAGGGCTTCAACCGCAAGGTCTTCGCCTTCAACGAGGTGGTCGATCGCTACGCCCTCAAGCCGGCCGCCCAGGGCTATCGCTTCATCACGCCGGATCCCGTGGAGACGGGCGTGGGCAATTTCTTCTCCAACCTCGGCGAGATCCGCACCACCCTGAACAGCCTGCTGCAGGGCAAGGGCACCAACGCCAGCGTGGCCACCGGGCGCTTCTTGATCAATACCACCGTCGGCATCGGCGGGCTCTTCGACGTCGCCACGCGAATGGACATCACCGGCCGCGAGGAGGACTTCGGCCAGACCCTCGGCGCCTGGGGCGTGGGGGAGGGGGCCTACCTGGTGCTGCCGCTGCTGGGGCCGAGCACGGTGCGCGACACCGCGGGGCTGCCGGTGGACAGGGCCACCGATCCGGTCACCTACGTGGAAGACGACGCGGTTCGCTACGGACTGCGCGCCCTCGACGTGATCGATACCCGGGCCGGGCTGCTCGACCAGGAAGCGCTGATCCGCGGCGATCGCTACAGCTTCATCCGCGATGCCTACCTGCAGCAGCGTCGCTTCGAGGTCAACGACGGCCAGCTGGACGAGGATCCCTTCGCCAGCGACGAGTTCGACTTCGACGGGGCGGATTTCGACGACGCCTTCGCCGAGTGAGGCCATGACCGAATGCCACCAGCCAAGCAACTGATCGGAGTGATCGATGTCCCGGGGCCGGAGCGCGACGCTCTGGCGCGGACCATCGCCCGTGACGACCTGGCGGTGTACGCCGCCTCCGGGATCGAGGAACTGCCGCCGGAGACGGCGCTCATCGTCGCCCACGCCCGGGCGGTGTCCCGCGCCGACTGGGAGCGCCTGGCCGAGCGGCTGCCGACCCTGGTGGTCAGCGACAATCGCCAGGATGCCGACCTGCTGAAGGCGGTGGAGGCGGGGCTGGTGGACTACATCATCGACCCGCTGCGCCACGGCTCGCTCCTGCGGCGCATGATCGTCAAGGCCATCGAGGTGCATCGGCTGGCCGCCGAGCGGGAGCGCGACCGGGCGAGGCTGGCCCATCTCAACGAGAACCTCGAGGAGCTCAACGAGAGCCTCGAGACCCACCTGGCGATGCTGCGTCTCGATCAGCAGGCCGGCGGCCAGATCCAGCGCAAGCTGCTGCCGCCTCGCCCCCAGACGCTGCAGGATGTGACCTTCGACTACTGGCTGGCGCCCTCGCTCTACCTCTCCGGGGACTTCCTCGACTTCCAGGCCTTCGACGAGCGCTACAGCCTCTTCTACTTCGCCGACGTCTCGGGTCACGGGGCCTCCTCGGCCTTCGTCACCGTGCTGCTGAAGTACCTCTCCAATCGCTGGCGGCAGGAGTGGGATGGCGAACATCCCGAGCGACTGGCGCCGCGCTGGCTGGCGGCGCTCAATCGCGAGCTGCTGGACGCCGGCATCGGCAAGCACGCCACCTTGTTCGTCGGGGTGATTGACCACCGGCGCCGATATCTCCACTATTCTCTCGGCGCCCAGCTCCCCATGCCGCTGCTGGTGGCCGATGGCGAGGTTCAGGTGCTGCCCGGCGAGGGGATGCCGGTCGGGCTCTTTCCCGGGGTCGACTACCCGAGCCTGGGGTGTCCGCTGCCGGAGAACTTTCGGCTGTGGCTCTGTTCGGATGGAATACTGGAGTGCCTTCCGGGGGAGACCCTGGAAGGGCGGCTCAGGGAGCTCGAGCGGCGGGTCCTGGCCAGCGCGACGCTGGAGGATCTGCGTGGCAGTCTTGCGCTGGCGCACCTGGCCGACGATGATGAAGTCGTGGCCCATAGCGCTCCAGGGCATGAGGAGCTGCCGGACGACCTGACGATCATGGTGTTGAGCGGATTTGGCAATGATAAATCATGAGGGCCGCATCAAGGCAGCATTCGCATCGGGTGTCTTCGTCCTCAAGCTATGCGGGGACGTGCGCCTGACCCTCTGCGCGACCCTGGACCGCCAGGCCCAGCAGCTCGCCGAGACGCCGGGGCTCGAGACGCTGATCATCGATCTGAGAGACACCACCAACGTGGATTCCACCGCCCTGGGTTTTCTGGCCAAGGTGGCCATGGCGGTGCAGGGGCGCGTCAGCGAACCGCCGACCATCATCGCCGACAATCCCGACGTCCAGCGCATGCTGGACGTCATGGGGTTCTCGCGAATCTTCACCCTGGTGGAGTCGCCGATCACCGAGGCTCGCGACCTCCGCGACCTGCCCGAGATCCCCACCGACGTGGAGGAGACCCGCCAGCGGGTGCTCGAGGCGCACCGCATCCTGATGCGCCTCAACGAGCACAATCGCGAGGAGTTCCAGCCGCTGGTGGAGATGCTCGAGGCCCAGCAGGCCGCCTCCCACGGCTCCTAAACCGGCCGCCCTGCGCCCGATGCCGGCATCGGGCGCGTCTCACGTCGGTTTCGCTACGCCTCCCGGGCTCCGTGCCCTCCCAGGGTCTCCTGCGCGGCCCGGCGTCTCGAGGTCCCTCAGCCCTGGCGGAGCTCCGCCAGCAGCGCCTCCAGCTTGCGCTGGTCGGCCATGAACTTGCGGATGCCCTCGGCGAGCTTCTCGGTGGCCATGGCGTCCTCGTTCATCGCCCAGCGGAACTCGGCCTCATCCTGCGGCTCCGGCGCGCGGGTCTCCGCGTCCAGCGGCGTCAGCCGGCGCGTCAGCGTACCGCTCGTGCCGGCCAGTTCCTCCAGCAGCGCCGGGGAGATGGTCAGCCGGTCGCAGCCCGACAGGGCGAGGATCTCGCCGCTGTTGCGGAAGCTGGCGCCCATCACGATGGTGTCATAGCCGTGGCCCTTGAAGTGCTCGTAGATGCGCTTGACCGACTGCACGCCCGGATCGCGGTCGCCGGCGAAATCGGCCTCGGGATCCTGGGCCTTGTGCCAGTCGAGGATGCGCCCCACGAAGGGGGAGACTAGGGTCGCGCCGGCATCGGCGCAGGCCTGGGCCTGGGCGAAGCTGAACAGCAGGGTCAGGTTGGTGTGGATGCCCTCGCGCTCGAGGATCCGGGCGGCGCGGATCCCCTCCCAGGTGGCCGCGACCTTGATCAGGATCCGCTCGGGGCCGACCCCGTGACGGCCGTAGCGCTCGATCAGCGCCCGGGCCCGCGCGAGGGTGGCGTCGGTATCGAAGGAGAGCCGCGCGCTGACCTCGGTGGAGACGTAGCCGGGCACCAGGGCGCTGATCTCGCTGCCGATCTCGACGGCCACGGTGTCCAGCGCATCATCGACGTCCGTGGCGTGGCGGGCGATCTCGGCCAGCCGCGCGCGGCGCCCCTCGTGCTGGGCCGCCTGCAGGATCAGCGAGGGATTGGTGGTGGCATCGGTCGGCTCGAAGCGGCGGATCGCGTCGAGATCGCCGGTGTCGGCCACCACGGTGGTCATGGTCTTGAGTTGTGAAAGCAGGTCGTCTGCCATGGTGGGGTCCCTCCGGTTGTGATGGCGTTCACTCTAGCAAGGCGGCCAGGACGAATATAGGCGGTCGGGCCAGAGAGCGGCTTTTGGGTTATCATTAGCTCTCTATCTTTTGTCGCGATCCACTCCTTACTCTGCCAAGAGCCCTGTGGGAGGCGCCTTGTTGACCCTGGATTCCCGGCGGGTGGCCCTGCTGGTCGCCGCCAATACCGCTTTGGCTCCCTTCGCCATCGATGCCTACCTGCCGGCCATGCCGGCCCTGGCCGAGGCCGTGGGGGAGAGTATCCATCACACCGAGCTGTCGATCAGCACCTTCCTGGCCGGCTTCGCCCTGGGCCAGCTCACCGGCGGCCCGCTCTCCGACCGGCTGGGCCGCAAGCCGGTCCTGCTCAGCGGCCTGGTGGTCTTCCTGCTGGCCAGCCTGATGCTGGCCACGGTGGGCAGCCTCGGCGAGCTGCTCGGCTGGCGCCTGGTACAGGCGCTGGGCGGTGGCGCCTGCGTGGTCAACTCCGCGGCCATCGTGCGCGACTGCTTCCAGGGCCGCGAGGCGGCCAAGGTGATGTCGACGATGGCGATGATCATGATGCTGGCGCCGCTGGCGGCGCCGGCGGTGGGCAGCGGGCTGCTCTACCTGGCCGACTGGTGGCTGATCTTCGTCTTCCTGGCGGTCTACGCGGCCTTCCTGCTCTGGCTGATGGGCACCAAGCTGCCCGAGACCCGCGCACCGGACGCCCCGGCGGCCTCGCCGCGCCAGGTGCTGCGCAACTACGCCAGCGTGCTGCGCCATCGCGAGGGGATGGGCTACGTGCTCGCTGTGGCCGCGACCTTCTCCGGCATGTTCGCCTTCATCACCGCCTCGCCGTTCCTCTATATCAGCCACTACGGCGTGTCGCCGGCGATCTATCCGGTGGTCTTCGGCGCCAACGTGGTCGTCATGGCGGCGTCGAACCGGCTGAACATTCGCCTGCTGCGCCGCCGCACCCCCCAGCAGAACATGCGCCTCGGCCTCGGCGTCCAGTTCGGTGTGGCCTGCTGCCTGACCCTGCTGGTGGCCTCCGGCCAGGACTCGCTTTTGACCGTGGTGCCGCTGATCATGCTGTTCATGGGCATGGTCGGCCTGATCACGCCCAACGCCATCGCCTCGCTGCTCGAGCACTTCAGCCACATGAGCGCCACGGCCACGGCGCTGCTGGGCAGCATTCAGTTCAGCTGCGGGGCGCTCGCGGGGGTGGTGGTGAGCGGCTTCGAGATCGACAGCGCCTGGCCCATGGTGACGACCATGCTGGCGGTGTCGCTGGCCGGCAACCTGGCCCTGCGGGGGCTCGCCGGGCGTGCCGGTCGGGAGGCCACGACCGCCGCCTGAGCGGCGGCGGGGTGGCGCCGATGACGTCACCCTGCTGGCTGTCATGAAGCTGTCACTTTCCTGGGGCAATGTGTGTGTCGCGAAGGATGAATCCCTTTCTCGACAGGAGATCGCTCCATGAACCGCATCCTCAAGACCACCGCCATCGCCGCCGCCGTCATGGGCGTGGCCACCGTGGCTCACGCCCGCGATCAGATCCGCATCGTCGGCTCCAGCACCGTCTACCCGTTCGCCAGCTACGTGACCGAGGAGTTCGGCGCGGTGACCGAGTACCCGACCCCGGTAATCGAGTCCACCGGCTCCGGCGGCGGCCTCCGCCTGTTCTGCAACGGCGTGGGTGAGGGTACTCCTGACATCACCAATGCCTCGCGCCGCATCAAGGCCTCCGAGGTGGAGCGCTGCATCGAGAACGGCGTGACCGACGTCACCGAGGTCAAGATCGGCTCCGACGGCATCGTCTTCGCCCAGTCCAGCACCAACGAGGGCGTCGACCTGACCCTCGAGCAGCTGTTCCTGGCCGTGGCCGCCAAGGTGCCGGTCGACGGCGAGCTGGTCGACAACCCCTACCAGAAGTGGAGCGACATCGACGCCGCCCTGCCGGATCGCGAGATCTCCGTCTACGGCCCGCCCAGTACCTCCGGCACCCGTGATGCCTTCGAGGAGCTGGTGATGGAAGCCGCCTCCGAGGAGATGGACGCCTATGGCGACGAGGCCTACACCGAGATTCGTGCCGACGGCGCCTACATCGACGCCGGCGAGAATGACAACCTGATCGTCCAGCGCCTCACCGAGGACACCGAGTCCTTCGGCATCTTCGGCTACTCTTTCCTGGTCGAGAACCCCAACGCGCTGGTCGCTGCCACCATCGGCGGCGTCGAGGCCGAGCCCGAGGCGATCAGCTCCGGCGACTACCCGATCGCTCGCTCGCTGTGGTTCTACGTCAAGAACCAGCACGCCGAGGCCGTGCCGCCGCTGTACGACTACGTCGACATGTTCGTCTCCGAGACCATGATCGGCGAGGGCGGCTACCTGGGTGACCTGGGCCTGATCCCGCTGCCGGAAGCCGAGCGCGAGCAGACCCGCGACAAGGTCGCCGATCGCGCCAAGCTGCAGGTCTCCGATCTGTAAGGGACCCCATCGGGCACGGATGCCTGACCCGGCCGGCAGCCCCTCGGCTGCCGGCCGCTGCACGTTCCGACAGCCTGGCTGTCGATGAAAGCCATCGAGAGAGCCCTATGCAGACCGATCAACTCCTTCCACTGTTCAGCGGCGTGCTGCTGCTGCTGGGTCTGATAGCCTTCTTCCTGGGCCGTGCCAAGGCTGCGCGTGTGCGCGCCAGCGGCACGGCCATGCAAGCGCAGCCGGACCAGTACGCCTGGTTCGCCGTGCTCGCCACCGCCGGACCCGCCGTCACGGTCGGCGCGGTGGGCGCCTTCGTGATGCTGTTGCTCGGCGCCCAGATTCCTACCCTCTACCTCCTGGCCGGCAGCCTGGTGGTAGCCGCCCTCGGGCTGATGGTGGGCATGCGCCAGGTGAGGCCCGACTTCCACGCGCGCCAGGCGATCGAGCGGGTGATCCGCTGGGTGCTCAAGGCCGCGGCCCTGATCTCCATCCTGACCACCTTCGGTATCCTGATCTCGATCGTCTTCGAGGCGCTGCGCTTCTTCCAGATGCACAGCTTCTGGGAGTTCATTACCGGCACGGTCTGGAACCCCGGCGCCAGCTTCCTGGCCGCCGCCGGTCGCGCCGAGGAGGGCGCCAGCGCCGCGCAGTTCGGCTCGGTGCCGCTGTTCGCCGGCACCTTCATGATTACCGCCATCGCCATGCTGGTCGCGATCCCCATCGGCCTGCTGGCGGCGATCTATATGGCCGAGTTCGCTCCCCCGAAGGTGCGCACCCTGGCCAAGCCGACCCTCGAGGTGCTGGCCGGCATCCCCACCGTGGTCTACGGCTTCTTCGCCGCCATCACCGTGGCGCCGATCATCGTCTCCATCGCCAACTTCTTCGGCCTGGACGCCGCCTTCAACAACGCCGTGGCGCCGGGCATCGTGATGGGCATCATGATCATCCCCTTCATCTCCTCGCTCTCCGACGACGTCATCAACTCGGTGCCGGACAGCATGCGCCAGGGCTCGCTGGCGCTGGGCATGACCCGGGGCGAGACCATCCGCGACGTGGTCATTCCGGCGGCGCTGCCGGGGATCATCTCCGCGTCGCTGCTGGCGGTCTCCCGCGCCCTGGGGGAGACCATGATCGTGGTGATGGCGGCGGGCATGCGGCCCAACCTCACCGCCAACCCGCTGGAGGACATGACCACCGTGACGGTGCGCATCGTCGCCGCGCTCACCGGCGACCTGGAGTTCGAGAGTGCCGAGACCCTCTCCGCCTTCGCCCTGGGCCTGGTGCTCTTCGCCGTCACCCTCAGCCTGAACCTGGTGTCGGTGCTGATGATCCGTCGCTTCCGCGAGAAGTATCGCGTCAACAACCTGTAACGCCGAGGAATCGCCGAGATGAGTCAAACCTTCGACGAGATCAGCACCCAGTTGCGCAAGCGCCACCGCCGCTCGGCGCGACTCAAGTGGATCTCCATGGGCGCCCTGGGGCTGGCCGGCCTGTTCCTCCTGTGGTTCTTCTCCGACATGCTGGGCAAGGGCCTGCCGGCCTTCCAGCAGGCGCAGATCCAGGTGGAGATCGACTACAACGAGGATGCAAGCCGCATGGGGCGTGCCGCCCTGGATCCTGAGGTGTCGCGTCTGGTCAGCCGCACCTTCGAGCGCCTGATCCCGGTGCAGATCCGCGAGAATCCCGCGCTGCTGGGTACCACCGAGACCCGCTGGGTGCTCGCCGACGGTGAGGTCGACCAGTACCTCAAGGGGCATCGCCACAAGCTGAACGAGGCCCAGCAGGCCCTGATCGACGAGCTGGCGGCCGAGGGGCGCGTCGAGCTGAGGTTCAATACCACCTTCTTTACCACCGGCGACTCCAAGATGCCGGAGGCCTCGGGCATCCTCTCCGCCGCGGTGGGTACGGTGATGACCATGCTGGTGACGCTGGCCATCGCTTTCCCCATCGGGGTGATGACGGCGGTCTACCTGGAGGAGTTCGCGCCGGACAACCGCTTCACCCAGGCCATCGAGATCAACATCAACAACCTGGCGGCGATCCCCTCGATCCTGTTCGGTCTGCTGGGCCTGGCGATCTTCATCAACTTCTTCGGGGTGCCGCGCTCCTCACCGCTGGTGGGCGGCATGACGCTGGCGCTGATGACCCTGCCGGTGATCATCATCGCCACCCGCACGGCGCTGCGCAGCGTGCCGGACTCCATCCGCCACGCCGCCTTCGGGGTCGGCTGCTCGCGCTGGCAGGTCGTGCGCGACCACGTGCTGCCGCTGGCCATGCCCGGCATCATGACCGGCTCGATCATCGGCCTGGCCCAGGCCATGGGCGAGACCGCGCCGCTGATCATCGTCGGCATGGTGGCCTTCATCCCCGACGTCTCGGCTTCCCTGACCGAGGCCGCCACCGTGCTGCCGGCGCAGGTCTTCACCTGGGCGGGTGAGCCCGAGAAGGCATTCGTCGAGAAGACCGCGGGCGGTATCCTGGTCCTGCTGGCGATCCTGATCTTCCTCAACGCCACCGCCGTCATCCTGCGCAAGAAATTCGAGCGTCGCTGGTAAGCCCGCGCGCCATGGAGAACTTCGACATGAACATCCAAGCTGTTCCCCGCCACACTGGCGGTGCTGACCCCGAGCTGGGGCAGCCCCATACCCGCAACGACGACGCCTGCCACGACCTGAGCATCCGCGTGCGTGACCTCAGCCTCTGGTATGGCGACAGCCAGGCGCTCAAGGGGCTCAACATCGACCTCTTCCAGAAGAACGTCACCGCGCTGATCGGGCCGTCCGGCTGCGGCAAGTCGACCTTCCTGCGCTGCCTCAACCGCATGAACGACCTGATCCCGAGCGTGCGCATCGAGGGGCTGGTGGAGATGGACGGGCGCGACGTCAACCAGGCGAAGATGGACGAGGTGGCCCTGCGTCGCCGGGTGGGGATGGTCTTCCAGAAGCCCAACCCCTTCCCCAAGTCGATCTACGAGAACATCGCCTACGCCCCGCGCATGCACGACCTGGTGAGCCGCAAGTCGGACCAGGACGAGCTGGTGGAGCGGGCCCTGCGCGATGCCGGCCTCTGGGAGGAGGTCAAGGACAAGCTGCACCAGCCCGGGACCTCGCTCTCCGGCGGCCAGCAGCAGCGCCTGTGCATCGCCCGGGCGATCGCCGTGCAGCCCGACGTGATCCTGATGGACGAGCCGACCTCGGCCCTGGACCCGATCTCCACGGCGACCATCGAGGACCTGATGGACAAGCTCAAGCAGCAGTTCACCATCATCACCGTGACCCACAACATGCAGCAGGCGGCGCGGGTCGCCGACTACACCGCCTTCTTCCATCTCGGCGAGATCATCGAGTACAACGACACCAAGACGATGTTCTCCAACCCGGCCACCAAGAAGGCCGAGGACTACATCACCGGCCGCTACGGCTGATGGCCGCGCGCGCGTGACGGTTCGACGGGGAGGCCACTGGCCTCCCCGTCGTCGTTTGTGGCTGTCATCGAGGTGTCATCGATCTCGAATATATATGGTTTGTCGTATATATTGGCGACGACATTGTTCACGACCAGGAGAGCGCCCCATGACCCTGTCCATCGGTATCAACGGCTTCGGCCGCATCGGCCGTCTCGCGCTGCGCAGCCTGTGGCCGCGCGTCGAGGCCGGCGAGGTTGTCATCGCACGCCTCAACGACCCGGGCGGCGACGCCGCCACCTTCGCCCACCTGCTGGAGTTCGACTCGGTGCACGGCCACTGGTCGCCGGGGGAGGGCATCCGCGCCGAGGAGGAGGCGATCGTCATCGACGGGCAACGCATCGCCTTCAGTGGTCATCAGGCGCCGAGTGACGGCGACTGGGCTGGCTGTGCGGTGGTCATCGAGTGCTCTGGAAAGCACAAGACCCGGGACAAGCTGCAGGCCTACCTCGACCAGGGCGTCGACCGGGTGGTGGTCAGCGCGCCGGTCAAGGAGCCGGACGTGCTCAACGTGGTGATGGGCGTCAACGACGATCAGTACCGGCCCGAGCGGCATCGCATCGTCACCGCGGCGAGCTGCACCACCAACTGCCTGGCCCCGGTGGTCAAGGTGATCCACGAGACCTTCGGCATCCGCCATGGCTCCATGACCACGGTGCACGACATCACCAATACCCAGACGATCCTCGATGCCCCCCACAAGGACCTGCGTCGTGCGCGGGCCTGTGGCATGAGCCTGATCCCGACCACCACCGGCTCGGCCAAGGCGATCACCGCCATCTTCCCGGAGCTCGAGGGCAAGCTGAACGGCCATGCCGTCCGCGTGCCGCTGGCCAACGCCTCGCTGACCGACATGGTCTTCGAGTTGGAAAGGGAGGTCACCGGGGAGGAGGTCAATGCGGCGCTCTCGGCCGCCGCCGAGGGCGAGCTCGCCGGCATCCTCGGCTATGAGGCGCGCCCGCTGGTCTCCATCGACTACCGCACCGATCCGCGCAGCTCGATCATCGATGCGCTCTCGACCATGGTGGTGAACGGCACCCAGGTGAAGCTCTATGCCTGGTACGACAACGAGTGGGGCTACGCCAACCGCACCGCGGAGCTGGCGCTGAAGGTGGCCCGTGGCTGAGGGGAGTGTGCTGAACCGCTTTCGGGCGCTCTCCTTCGAGGTGCGCCAGTACCTGCTGATCACCGGCAACTACTGGGCCTTCACCCTCACCGACGGTGCCCTGCGCATGCTGGTGGTGCTGCACTTCCACCAGCTGGGCTACTCGCCGCTGGAGGTGGCGCTGCTGTTCCTCTTCTACGAGGCCTTCGGCGTGATCACCAACCTGGTGGGCGGCTGGCTCGGGGCGAGGCTCGGGCTGAACCGCACCATGAACATGGGGCTAGGGCTGCAGATCGTGGCGCTCGCCATGCTGATGGTGCCGGCCACGGCGCTGACCGTGCCCTGGGTCATGGCCGCCCAGGCGCTGTCGGGGATCGCCAAGGACCTCAACAAGATGAGCGCCAAGAGCGCGGTCAAGGTGCTGGTGCCCAAGGACAGCCCCAGTGCCGGCTCCGCGCTCTATCGCTGGGTGGCGATCCTGACCGGCTCCAAGAACGCGCTCAAGGGCGCCGGCTTCTTCCTGGGCGGGGTGCTGCTGACCCTGATCGGCTTCCGTGGCGCGGTCATCGCCATGGCGCTGATGCTGGCGGGCGTGCTGGTTCTGTCGCTCGTGCGGCTCAAGGCCGACCTGGGGCGACAGAAGCGCAAGCCGGCGTTCGGCGAGATGTTCTCCACCTCGAAGGCGATCAACGTCCTGTCGGCGGCTCGCCTTTGCCTGTTTGCCTCGCGGGATGTCTGGTTCGTGGTGGCCTTGCCGGTCTTCCTCTATGACCAGCATGGCTGGAGCCACTGGACCGTGGGCGGCCTGCTGGCGCTGTGGGTGATCGGCTACGGCGGGGTACAGACCCAGGCGCCGCGCCTGACCGGCCTGGTCAAGGGCGGCGCTCGGGGGATCACCGCCTTCTGGGCCCTGGCGTTGGCCGGCCTGCCGGCCTTGCTGGCGCTGCTGCCGCTGGCCCAGGTGGGTTGGCTGGTGGCGGGGCTACTCGCCTTCGGCGTGCTGTTCGCGGTCAACTCGAGCTGGCACAGCTACCTGATCGTCCACTATGCCCGCGCCGACGGCGTCTCCATGGACGTGGGCTTCTACTACATGGCCAACGCCATGGGACGCCTCGCCGGCACGCTGCTCTCCGGCTGGGTCTACCAGGCCTTCGGGCTCGCCGCCTGCCTCGGGATCTCGTCCGCTCTGGTGGCCGCCAGCGCGCTGATGGCCCTGGCCCTGCCGCGGGAGGCCACGCCCCGCTGAGGTCGGGGCGCGAGCCGCTCAGGGGGCGGCGCGCGGCGCCTGTCGGGGCGCGGTCTCGGTCAGGCCACGCAGCGCCCAGAGCCCCAGCGCCGGCCCCGGCAGCAGCCACCACAGCACCCAGGGGCCCTGGGCGGCCCACAGGCTCGAGGTCAGCGAAATCGCCGGTAGGGTCAGGGCGAAGCCCACCGCGTTCATCACGGCGAGCGTCGAGCCGACCCGGGCGTGGGGCGCGGTGGCCGCGGCCAGGGCCGAGAACTGGGGCGAGTCGGCGATCACCGTGAGCCCCCAGACGGCGAGCAGCGCGAGCAGCAGGCCTGGCGGCGCCCAGGCCAGCAGCGGGTAGGCGAGGCAAGTCAGCCCCGAGACGGCGAGCGCCCGCCGGGCCACCCAGAGGCTGCCCAGCCGGCGGCTCAGCTCGCCGCCCCACACGCAGCCGACCAGCCCCAGGGCGATGACCCCGAAGGCGAGCCACGGCACCAGGTCCATCGGTGCCGCCAGGCGCTCAAGCTCTCTCGCTACCAGGAAGGGCGTCAGCATCCACAGGGCGTAGAGCTCCCAGCAGTGCCCGAAGTAGCCACCCGCCACGGCACGAAAGCGCGGCGCGCGAAGTCCCGCCAGGCCCTCCCGCAGCCGGGTGGGGCCGGCCGGGGGCGGCAGGTGCGGACCGTCGCCGAGCCGGTAGATGGCCGCGCCCCCCGCCAGCGCCAGCAGCGAGGCGCCGAGCAGCGGCCACGCCCACGGCAGCCCCGGGGTCGAGCCGCGCAGCAGATGGGGCAGGGCGGTGCCCAGCGTCAGCATGCCGACCAGCCAGGCCAGGGCCGCCCCCTTGTGGGTCGGCGTCCAGCCGATCACGAGCTTCATGCCCAGGGGGTAGATGCCGGCCAGGCACAGGCCGGTGGCGAAGCGCAGCAGCAGGCCGGCGGTGGCGTGCTCGGCGGCCAGCACGAAGCCGGCGTTGATCAGTGCGCCGAGCAGGCAGGAGGCGGCGAAGAGCCGGCTGGCCCGGAAGCGGTCGGCCAGGCCGCTGGCGGCGATGGCCAGGGTGCCGAGGATGAAGCCGGCCTGGACGGCCAGCGTCAGCCCGCCGAGGTCGGCCTCGGTGAAGCCGAGGTCGCGGGCCAGCGAGAGGCCTACACCGTTGACGGAGAACCATAGCGAGGTGCCGCAGAGCTGGGCCAGCACGATCACGGCGAGGGGGTGATGGCGCAGGAGGCGGCTCATGGGCGCCTCCCCGGCCGCTCGCCTTGCCGCGGGTCGTGCTGCGCGCCCCGCCCCTCGTCGCGTAGAATCATGCCGATACTCCCTGGAGAAACCCTGATGTCGCTGGACCCGGTCCGTGTCTTCAAGTGCCTGGGCGACGAGACTCGCCTGATGCTCACGCTGCTCGTGCTGCGCGAGCAGGAACTTTGTGTCTGCGAAATGACCCACGCCCTGGAGCTCTCGCAGCCCAAGGTGTCGCGGCACCTGGCGCAGCTGCGCCAGTGCGGCCTGCTCGAGGATCGCCGCGAGGGCCAGTGGGTCTACTACGGGGTCGAGGCTAGCCTACCGGGCTGGGTCATGGCCACCCTGGCCGCGGCGGCCGAGGGGCGAGCCACGGAACTCGAACGGGTGTGCGCGCGCCTGGCGCGGATGGGCAACCGGCCCGAGCGTCGAGCCGCGCTTTGCTGAACGCGGAAAGGCCTCGCGGCTGTCCGATGTGAGGCAGTGAGCGGGATCCACCTCCCATCGATGAAGCCCCCGAGCGCAGCGAAGAGGGCGTTCACCCCGTGTCGATGTCCATGCCCGGGGAGATGGCGTTGCCCCACGCCTCCCCGGAGCCGGGTGGCGGGGAGCGGGGGGCGATCAGCGTCAACCTGGCCGCCTTGCCCGACGACGCCCGCTGTCACGCCGTGATCGAGATTCCTCACGAATCGGATCGGCAGGCCCTCGTGCACCCCGAGAACATGCGGCTGCATTTCAGGCCCCGCCGTCAGGGGCGTTACGCTGTGAGGGGGCCTCGCGGAATGCGGGGCTGATCCGGTGGGGGTCTACCTCCTCCCGGTAACGGGCAGCGGCCTGTGCCCACCAGCCCAGCTGGCCCAGGGTGCGGCCGAAATAGCCGACCCAGCGCTCCGTGTCGTCGTGAAAGCTGCCATCTTCCTCCAGCGCCTGCTGGGCATGGGGGACATGAATCATGGCCGAGACCGGCAGGCAGCCCAGCTCCGCCAGGAAGGTGCGCATGTTGACCGCGGCCCTGGCGCCGCCCCATTGGCCGGCCGAGTAGGTCACGATGGCGCTGGGCTTGAAGGCATAGAGCGAGCTGCCGAAGTGGTTTAGCAGATGCGCCAGGGCCGGACTCATGGAGTGATTGTACTCCGGGCTCACCATGACGTAGCCGTCGGCGGCGGCGATCCTGTCGGCGAGCGCATCCAGCCCCTCGGGAGCCTGCGACCTCGTGTAGGCGAAGTGAGGCTTGAAGACCGCGCCTAACTCGAGCTCCAGCGGGTCGATCAGCTCGACCGAGGCGCCTTCGGCCTCGAGCAGTCGTTGGCAGGCAAGTGCCACCCTGAGGCCCAGTCGAGCCGGTGCGGGGGGCGTCGAATCGCGCGCGGTGCCGATAAAGACCAGATAGTGGGGCATGGCATGTCCTCCTTAACGTAATCTCAGCTGCCGCACTCTCGGCGGCGTCCTAATGGAACCCGGGACACTACGGCGGCATGGTAGGTGAGATGATGGCGCGCACCCTCAAGGAAACTGCCGTCGCGTGGCATTGGCGATGCGCACCAGGGCGAGCATCACCGGCACCTCCACCAGCACCCCGACCACGGTCGCCAGCGCCGCGCCGGACTGGAGGCCGAACAGGGCGATGGCCGCCGCCACGGCGAGCTCGAAGAAGTTGCTGGCGCCGATCATCGCACCGGGGGCGGCCACGCAGTGGGGCACCTTCCAGGCCTTGGCCCAGCCGTAGGCGATGAAGAAGATCAGAAAGGTCTGAAGGATCAGAGGCACCGCGATCAGGGCGATATGCAGCGGTGCCTCGAGGATCACCTCGCCCTGGAAGGCGAACAGCAGCACCAGGGTGATGATCAGGCCGATGGGCGTGATGGGCCCCACCCGCTTCAGGAAGACCCGTTCGTACCAGTCGAGGCCATGCCGGGCGATCAGGGTGCGGCGAGCCAGGTAGCCGGCCGTCAGCGGGATGACGATATAGAGCACCACCGAGAGCGCCACGGTATCCCAGGGGACCTGGATATCGGAGACCCCGAGCAGCAGCACCACGATCGGGGCGAAGGCGACCAGCATGATCAGGTCGTTCAGGGAGACCTGCACCAGCGTATAGGCGGCATCGCCTCGCGTCAGGGTACTCCACACGAAGACCATGGCGGTGCAGGGCGCCGCTCCCAGCAGGATGGCGCCGGCCAGGTACTGGCTGGCGAGCGCTTCGGGAATCCAGGGGCGAAACACCACCATCAGGAAGAACCAGGCGATGGCGAACATGGTGAACGGCTTGATCAGCCAGTTCACCGTGGTGGTGATGACGAGCCCCTTGGGCTGGCGACGCACCCCCAGCACCGAGGTGAAATCGATCTGGGCCATCATGGGAAAGATCATCGCCCAGATCAGGATCGCCACCGGGATCGATACCTGGGCCACCTCGAAGCGTGACAGCGTCTCGGGAACCGCGGGCGCGAACTGGCCGAGCAGCACGCCGGCGATGATCGCCAGCGCCACCCACAGGGAGAGCAGGCGCTCGAAGAGCCCCATGCCCTCCGTCGTCGTTGGGGCATCGGAAGTGGCGTGGTGGTTCATGGGTAATGCTCCCGGCGGATGGTGAGGATGCTGCGACAATATATGATAATCCATATGTCTTCAATCGACTCTCCGGCGGGTCGGGCCGGAGCTGCTATGCTCGGCGCCATCGGCTATCCCCGGGACCTTTGATGCCCCGACCTGCCCCCGACCGTGCCACCCTTGCCATGGAGGCCTGAATGCCCGCTAGCGATGCCCTGCGCCTGGACCGGCTGAGCGTCGGCGACCTCGTCCCCGTCAGCCTGAGTCTCGCCCCCGGAGAGATCCTCTGCCTCTCCGGCGCCAGCGGCTCGGGCAAGAGCCGGCTCTTGCGTGGCGTGGCCGACCTGGAGCCTCATGGTGGCGAGGCCTGGCTTGGCGAGACGGCCCAGTCATCGCTCGCCGGCCACGCCTGGCGCGCCCGGGTGATGCTGGTGCCGGCGGAGAGTCACTGGTGGGCCGACACCGTAGGCGAGCACCTTCCCGAGTCGCCTCGTGGCGACCTCGAGGCCCTGGGCTTTCCCCCTGACGTGTGCGATTGGCAGGTCTCGCGGCTCTCCTCGGGGGAGAAACAGCGCCTGGCGCTGGTCCGGGCGCTGAGTCGTGAGCCCGCGGCGCTGCTGCTCGACGAGCCGACCGCCAACCTGGACGACGCCACGGCCCGGCGGGTCGAGGCGTGGCTCTGCGCGAGGATCCGCGCGCGGGGCTGGCCGGTGATCTGGGTCGCCCACGACCCGGCGCAGATCGCCCGGGTGGGGGATCATCACCGGCGCATCGTCGAGGGGCGGCTGGAGGAGGCGGGCGCATGGGCGTGATCGCGCTGGCCTGGTGGCAGCTTGCCCTGGCGGCCCTGATGGTGGTGGCGCTCGCCGGCTGCACGATGCTCGCTCGCCTGGGCATGGGACGCAGCCTGCTCGTTGCGGCGGCTCGCACGGTGATCCAGCTCGGCCTGGTCGGTCTGGTGCTCGAGGCGCTCTTCTCGGCGTCGCGCCTTCACTGGGTGGCGCTGATGGCGCTTGGCATGCTGCTGGTCGCCGGGCGTGAGGTGATGGCCCGGCAGACGCGGCGGCTGCGCGGTGGCTGGGCCTTCGGCATCGGTACCGTGGCGATGTTTCTCTCCTCGTTCACCGTGACCGTGCTGACGCTCACCGCGATCATCGGCGCCGAGCCCTGGTACCGCCCGCAGTACGCCATTCCGCTGCTCGGCATGATGCTCGGCAACACCATGACCGGCGTGGCCCTGGCGCTGGATCGCCTCACCGACTCGGCCTGGCGTCAGCGCGCGGTGATCGAGAACCGGTTGATGCTCGGCCAGCGCTGGCAGGAGGCGATCGGCGATATCCGTCGGGAGGCGATGCGCAGCGGCATGATGCCGATGATCAACGCCATGGCGGCCGCGGGGGTGGTCAGCCTGCCGGGGATGATGACCGGCCAGATACTGGCCGGCAGTTCGCCTTCCCTGGCGGTGAAGTACCAGATACTGGTGATGTTCACCATCACCCTGGGCACCGGCTTTGGGACCCTGGCGGCGGTCGCGGCGGGCAGTCGCCGGCTGTTCGACGGCCGCGAGCGCCTGCGCCTGGACCGCCTGACCGCTCCCAGGAGGTGAGGCGGGTGGTGGATGCAGGGTGGCCGGGTGTCAGGCCCCTTCGAGCGCCGCCAGGAAGGGCAGCAGGGCGGCCACCAGCCGTTCCGGGCATTCACGGTGGGGGACATGGCCGCATTGGGACAGGATGCGGGGCGCCTTCGGCCCGGGGGTGAGTGCGGCAATCCGCTCGGGCTGGGCCGGCGAGCCATACTCGTCGTGCTCGCCATGGACGGCGAGCGTCGGGCAGGTCACCCGGTGCAGTGCGTCGTCCAGCGTCCAGTCGGCAAAGGCCTCGGAGTGCCAGTTGTCGACCCAGCTTCTCAGCACCCATTCGGCCTTGTCGCCATGGTATTTCGCCAGCCGCGCCATGGCGACGGGTTGCTGGAAGGCCTGCTCGGCTTCCCGGATGCCGGCCAGGGTGCGCGGCTCGGTGAAGGCCTGGGCCGCCACGGTGATCAGGGCCTCGCAGGCATCGGCATGCCGGCCGGCGATCTCGGTCGCCATGCCGCCGCCCACGCTGTGGCCGAGCACCACGAAGCGGGCGAGACCAAAACGATCTCGCAGGGCGGGGAAGACCTCAGCCTCGTCGGCGATGAAACTGGTGGGCTGATGGCCCGGCCAGGGCGCCGACTCGCCGTAGCCGAGGCGGTCGTAGGCGATCACCTCCCGACCGCTGGCCTCGGCGAGCCTGGCGGGAAAGTCCCGCCACAGCGCCACGCAGCCCAGGGAATCGTGCAGCAGCACGACGGGGCTGCGCGTCGCCGCCGTCGTGTCCGGTCCCCAGCGGGCGGCATGCAGGCCGCCCGCCGGGGTGTCGAGCGTGAGGCTCTCCATCAGTCGATCAGTTCGACCGCCACCGCGGTGGCCTCGCCGCCGCCGATGCACAGGCTCGCGATGCCCCGCTTGCCGCCCTTGGTCCGCAGGGCGTGGATCAGGGTGGCGATGATCCGCGAGCCGGTGGAGCCGATGGGGTGGCCCTGGGCGCAGGCGCCGCCGAAGACGTTGACCTTCTCGTGGGGCAGTCCCAGGTCGTCCATGGCCATCAGGGTGACCACCGCGAAGGCCTCGTTGATCTCGAACAGGTCGACGTCGTCGACGCCCCAGTCGAGCTTCTTCATCAGCTTGTCGATGGCACCCACCGGGGCGATGGTGAACTCGCTCGGGTGACGCGAGTGGGTGCTGTGGCCGAGCATCCGCGCGATGGGGGTGGCGCCGAGCCGGTCGGCCGCCGCCTGGCTCGAAAGGATCAGCGCCGAGGCGCCGTCGGAGATGGAGCTCGAGTTGGCCGCGGTGATGGTGCCGTCCTTGGCGAAGGCCGGCCGCAGGGCGCGAATCTTGTCGAGCTTGGCCTGGAAGGGCTGCTCGTCGTGGTCGACCACGCTCTCGCCCTGGCGACTCTTGACGGTCACCGGCGCCATCTCGGCATCGAGGTGGCCGGCCTTGGTCGCCGCCATGGCGCGCTCCAGCGAGGCGATGGCGAAGCCGTCCAGGCGCTCGCGGCCGTAGTCGCGCTGGGTGGCGACGTCCTGGGCGAAGACGCCCATCAGCTTGCCGGTCTCGGCATCCTCGAGGCCGTCCAGGAACATGTGGTCCTTCAACTCGCCGTGGCCCAGGCGGTAGCCGCCGCGGGCCTTGGTGAGTACGTGGGGCGCGTTGGACATGGACTCCATGCCCCCGGCGAGCATCACCTCGCCGCTGCCGGCGCGGATCAGGTCGTGGGCCAGCATGGTGGCCTTCATGCCCGAGCCGCACAGCTTGTTGACGGTGGTGGCGCCGATGGCGTCGGGGATGCCGGCCTGGCGCATGGCCTGGCGGGCCGGTCCCTGCTTGACGCCGGCGGGCAGCACGCAGCCCATGATCCCCTCATCGATGGCGGCGGCCTCGATGCCGGCGCGCTCGATGGCGGCGCGGATGGCCGTAGCCCCGAGTTCGGGGGCGGTGAGGCTCGAAAGGCTGCCCAGCATGCCGCCCATGGGCGTGCGGGTGGCGGAGAGGAAGACGATATCGTTGGACTGGCTCATGGCGTGGCTCCCGAGGTATTCCGGCGCGGGCCGGACAGGATGAGGGTTGTCGTTGTTGGAGGCGCGTCGCTCAGGCGATGGCCGCTCGTTGACCCGGCGTCGGGCCTGTGGTCTTCTCAGGGTCAACCAAGCAAGCGCTAGTGTAAATCCCAATGAATGTAATGAATGACTCCCCGCGCCGCAAGGAATTGACCCGCCAGGCCGCCCAGTTGTTCGTCCAGGAGGGCTTCGACCGGACGACGGTGCGCATGCTCGCCCAGGAGATGGGGATCAAGTCCGGCAGCCTCTTTCACCATTTTCGCGACAAGCAGGAGATCCTCGCGGCGGTGATCGAGGCGGGGACCCAGAATGCCCTGGCCATCGCGCGGGCGGCCCTCGAGTCCTGTGATCCGACGCCCGAGGCCCGGCTGCAGGCCATGGCGCGGGCGCACCTGGAGACCCTGCTCACCGACCGCAACGCGCACGTGGTCGCTCTGTACGAGTGGCGCCGCCTCGACCCCCAGGCCCGCGACCACCTGAGCCACCTGCGCGACGCCTACGAGGCGCTCTGGGAGGCGGTGATCGACGAAGCGCTGGACGCGGGCCTGATCCACGGCGACCGCTTCCTGGTCTCCCGCTTCGTGATGGGCGCGCTGAACTGGACGGTGCGCTGGTACGACCCTGCCGGGTCGCGCTCCCCTGATGACCTGGCCCACGAACTGGTCGCCATGATCACCCGGCGTCCCGCCTGACCCCCAGATCCTCCACGCGGGCTACCGGCCCGCGATGCTCGACCATCGTCTAGTCCCTTCGTGTCGCTCAGGGGTTGCCCCCTTCCCCGGATGCCACTAGCGTGTACCGAGCGCTTGCTAGGTTTACGATTACGTCAACTGCATGGCAATCGGAAGAGGGCGTCTTCACGCCAGCGACCGGCCAGCCTCATGGTCGTCACCGTTTGCCGCGACAACATGTGCCGCTACAACAATCACAAGCCGCAAGAGGGCAGACCATGAGCACCCCATCCGCGCCATCCATGACCGACTACGCGACCTATCTCGAGTCCTTCTCGATCGACGACGTCATCGCGCGCCTCGACGACCATCGCGACGGCCGCGCCAACGCCTTCGAGTCCTGCTGCGCCCGCCACGTGCGCGCCGGTCGGGGCGAGGTGGCGGCCCTGATCCATGAGGACGCCCAGGGGGAGGTCACCACCCTGAGCTACGCCGAGCTGGAGGCCCAGAGCGCGCGCCTCGCCGGCTGGTTCGCCGCCCAGGGGCTGGGCGAGGGGGATCGCATCGCCTGCATGCTGCCGCGCACGCCGCAGCTGCTGGTGGCGGTGGTGGCCACCTGGCGCATCGGCGCGGTCTACCAGCCGCTCTTCACCGCCTTCGGTCCGGATGCCGTGGACTACCGCCTGGGCCGGGCGGACACGAAACTGGTGATCACCGATCACGCCAACCGCTTCAAGTTCGACGGCCTGACCCAGTGCCCGCCGGTGCTCGCCGTGGGCGGCCCCGACGCCACGCACGCCGACGACCGCGACTGGGACGAGGCGCTCGCCCACGCGCCCCTCGAGGCCGCGCCGCCGCGCCTGCCCCGCGAGGCGCCCTTCCTGCAGATGTTCACCTCCGGCACCGTCGGCAAGCCCAAGGGCGTGGCCGTGCCGCTCTCCGCCATGCCGGCCTTCGCGCTCTACATGGAGCTCGCCGTCGACCTGCGTGACAGCGACCGCTTCTGGAACATGGCCGATCCGGGCTGGGCCTACGGCCTCTACTACGCCATCGCCGGCCCGCTGCTGCTGGGCGTGACCACCCACTTCTGCGAGGCGGGGTTCAGCGCCGAGGGGGCGCTCGCCTTCATGAAGCGCCACCGCATCACCAACTTCGCCGCGGCCCCGACGGCCTATCGCCTGATGAAGGCCTCCGGGCTCTTCGACGACGCCCATGCGACCCTCTCGCTTCGCTCGGCGAGCTCCGCCGGCGAGCCCCTCAACACCGAGGTGGTGACCTGGGTGGAGCGCTCCCTGGGCTGCCCGGTGATGGATCACTACGGCCAGACCGAGACCGGCATGACCTGCAACAACCACCATGCCCTGGCGCATCCCAAGCACGTCGGCGGCATGGGCGTGCCGCTGCCCGGTTACCGCCTGGCGATCCTCGATGCCGAGTACAACGAGCTGCCGCCGGGAGAGCCGGGCGTGCTGGCCGTGGACATCGAGAACTCCCCGGCGCACTTCTTCGCCGGCTACACCTGGCAGGAGAAGCACCCCTTCGCCGAGGGTTACTACCTCACCGGCGACGTGGTGATCCGCAACGAGGACGGCACCTTCCAGTTCGCCGGCCGCGACGACGACATCATCACCACCGCCGGCTACCGGGTGGGGCCGACCGACGTGGAGAACAGCGTGATGACCCACCCCGCGGTCGCCGAGTCCGCCGCCGTGGGCCAGCCCGACGAGATCCGCGGCGAGATCATCAAGTCCTACGTGGTGCTGCGCGAGGGGTATGAGGCGAGCGACGCGCTGGCCGACGAGATCCGCCAGCAGGTACGCGAGCGGCTCTCGACCCACGCCTTCCCGCGGGTGATCGAGTTCGTCGACGTGCTGCCCAAGACCCCCAGCGGCAAGATCCAGCGCTTCAAGCTGCGCGCCGACGCCTCCGAGAAGGCGGGCGACGCCTCCGTCACCTGATATCGAGGAACCCTGCATGAACGTGAAGGACAGCACCTTTCTGATCACCGGCGCCGCCTCCGGGCTGGGCGCGGCCACCGCCGAACGCCTGGTCGCCGGGGGCGGCCGGGTGGTGCTCTGCGACCTGAGCGATGCCGTCGAGGCCCACGCCGAGGCCCTGGGCGAGGCCGCCCGCGCGGTGCGCGGCGACGTCACCTCCGGCGACGACATCCAGGCGGCGGTCGACGCCGCCGTGGCCCTCTCCGAGGGGCGCGGCCTCGCCGGGGTGGTGCACTGCGCCGGCGTGGTGAGCGTGGGGAAGCTGGTCGACCGCGAGGGCAACCCCGCCGATCTCGAGGCCTACCAGCGCACCCTGCAGATCAACCTGGTGGGCACCTTCAACGTCATGCGCCTGGCCGCGGCCGCCATGGCGAAGAACGAACCCGGCGAGGACGGCGAGCGCGGGGTGATCATCAATACCGCCTCCGTCGCCGCCTTCGACGGCCAGGTGGGGCAGTGCGCCTACAGCGCCTCCAAGGCCGGGGTGGTGGGCATGAGCCTGCCCGCGGCCCGCGAGCTCTCGCGCCACGGCGTGCGGGTGATGGCCATCGCCCCCGGGGTCTTCGAGACCCCGATGATGAGTGAGATCCCCGACGAGGCCGCTCAGGCCCTGGCCGCTGCCGTGCCCTTCCCCAAGCGGCTCGGCAAGCCCGCGGAGTTCGCCCGCCTGGCCGAGCAGATCGTCACCAACCCCATGCTCAACGGCGAGGTGATCCGCCTGGACGGCGGCATCCGCATGCAGTGACGCCCTTCGGGCAGCGCCTGGCCGACAGCGCCGAGCCGCCGAGCCGACACGGGCCTCAGCTGCTGAGGTCGTAGCAGCCCCCGCTGGATCGAACGTCCAGTGGGGGCTTCGTCGTGTTATCAGGCGTAGTAGAAACACTCGAAGGTTCGCGGCGCTCGGTGCTGCTATTTAAACGAACGCTTGACTGGCCGCCGGTGAGTGGATATTTTCAAACACATGTTTGAAAGCGGTTGCCGCCGCTGCTTGCGCCCGAACCTCAGGAGAGACGAGATGCCCGACTACCAGGCCCCCCTGCGCGACCTGCGCTTCGTGATGGATGAGATGCTCGACTACCCGGCCCACTACGCGCGTCTGCCCGGGGGCGAGGAGGCCACCCCCGATGTGGTGGGCGCCATCCTGGAGGAGGGCGCGCGATTCGCCCGCGAGGTGCTGCTGCCGCTGAACCAGAGCGGCGACCGCGAGGGCTGCCTGATGGAGGGCGGCGAGGTCAAGGCCCCCAAGGGCTTCAAGGAAGCCTACGCCCAGTACGTGGCGGGCGGCTGGCCGGGGCTCGCCGCAGAGGCGGAGCACGGCGGACAGGGCCTGCCGGCCTCGCTCGGCATGGCGCTCAACGAGATGATCTGCGCCACCAACCTGGCCTGGGGCATGTACCCGGGGCTCTCCCACGGCGCTGCCGACGCCCTGCGCCATCACGGCAGCGAGGCGCAGAAGGCCACCTATCTGACCAGGCTGGTCGAGGGCACCTGGACCGGCACCATGTGCCTGACCGAGCCCCACTGCGGTACCGACCTGGGGTTGATCAAGACCCGCGCCGTGCCGAATGACGACGGTAGCCATGCGATCACCGGCACCAAGATCTTCATCTCCGCCGGGGAGCACAACCTGGCCGAGAACATCGTCCACCTGGTGCTGGCCAAGCTGCCGGATGCTCCGGAGGGCTCCAAGGGCATCTCGCTGTTCGTGGTGCCCAAGTTCCTGCCGAACGAGGCGGGCGAGCCCGGCGAGCGCAACGGCGTCGCCTGCGGCTCGCTGGAGCACAAGATGGGCATCCACGGCAACGCCACCTGCGTGATGAACTTCGACGCCGCCCGGGGCTTCCTGGTGGGTGCGCCCCACCAGGGCCTGGCCTGCATGTTCACCATGATGAACGCCGCGCGCATCGGCGTGGGCATCCAGGGGCTCGGCCTCACCGAGGCGAGCTTCCAGAACTCCCTGGCCTACGCCCGCGACCGCCTGCAGATGCGCGCGCTGGCCGGTGCGAAGGCCCCGGAGAAGCCCGCCGACCCGATCATCGTCCACCCGGACGTGCGCCGCATGCTGCTGACCCAGAAGGCCTTCGCCGAGGGCGGGCGGATGCTGACGCTATACACCGCGCAGATGATTGACCTGGTCGAGCAGGGGAGCGACCCCGCCGAGAGGGAGCGCGCCGAGACCCTGCTCGGCCTGCTGACGCCCATCGTCAAGGCCTTCCTGACCGAGGTCGGCTTCGAGGCCACCAACGAGGGGGTGCAGGTCTTCGGCGGCCACGGTTTCATCCAGGAGTGGGGCATGGAGCAGCTGGTGCGCGACGCACGCATCACCCGCCTCTACGAGGGCACCACCGGCATCCAGGCCCTCGACCTGCTCGGTCGCAAGGTGCTGATGAGCCAGGGCGAGACCCTCAAGGTCTTCACCAGGGAGATCCACCGCTTCTGCCAGGCCGAGGAGGGCAACCCCGAGCTCGCCGAGTTCGTGCGTCCCCTGGCCAAGCTGAACCGGGAGTGGGGCGAGCTGACCATGGGCGTGGGCATGAAGGCCATGAGTGAGCGCGAGGAGGTCGGCGCGGCCAGCGTCGACTACCTGATGTACTCTGGCTACGTGACCCTGGCCTACCTCTTCGCTCGGGCCGCCAGGCAGGCCCGAGCCGCCCTGGCCGAGGGCGGCGACGAGGCCGCCTTCTACCGCGCCAAGCTCGATACCGCGCGCTTCTATTACCAGCGCCTGCTGCCGCGCACCCGCGCCCACCAGGCCGCCATCGAAGCGGGAGGCGAGTCGCTGATGGCGATCGGCGCCGAGGACTTCGGCCTGGGCTTTGAAACCTGAGTTTCAATACCTGATTCAGGATCTCTCGCGATCGGGCACCGCTCGATCCCTCTGCGGCGGGCCTCGGCCCGCCGCTCTTTTTTGCAGGAGGCGCTCGGCCCGGATCGGCCGGCGGTGTCGCGTGATCGCCGCCTGGCGTTGTCCTGTCGCCAAGGGCATGATGGCGCCAGGCTCGTCGCCCCGCCGCCGGACCGCCGGCTCACCGTTCCGCCATCCCCCGAGGCGTGCCAGGCACGCAAGGAGATCGCCATGCCCCGCCCGAACCGCTTGCACCAACTGCTCTGTGTGATGCGTCGACACGATGGCCGCCTCGGCGGGCCGGCGCTCGCCGAGGCGCTCGGCATTCCCCTGCGCACCCTCTATCAGGATATCGCGGCGCTGCGGGCGCTGGGGGTCGAGATCGCCAGCGACCCCGGCGTCGGCTACGTGCTCGCGCCCGGGGTGCTGGTGCCGCCCCTTAACCTGAGTCAGGCGCAGTTCGAGGCGCTCGCGCAAGGGCTCGACCGCGTGCGCAACGCCCCCGAGGAGCCGCTCTCGCGGCCGGCCGGCGAGGTGCTGGCGTGCCTCGCCGAGGCCCTGCCCGAGGTGATGTCGGACGACCTGGACGTGCCTGAGACGCGCGCTGCCTCCCCGGGACAGCCCGCGTCCGAGGCCGCGCCCCGCGAGCTGATCTTCTACACCAACCCGCTCTCTCGGGGCGGCATCGTCCACTGGATGCTCGAGGAGCTCGGCGTCTCCTATCGGACCGTGGTGCTCGAGTACGGCACCACGATGAAGTCGCCGGACTACCTGGCGCTCAACCCCATGGGCAAGGTGCCGGCGATCCGCCACGGCGACGCCGTGGTCACCGAGGCCGCCGCGATCTGCACCTACCTCGCCGACGCCTTTCCCGAGGCCGGGCTGGCACCGCCGCCCACCGAGCGGGCCGACTACTATCGCTGGCTGTTCCTCGCCGCCGGACCGTTGGAGGCCGCCCTGGGGCTCGGTGCGCTGGGCGTGCATCCCACGCCCGAGCAGCAGATGCAGCTCGGCTGCGGCGATGTCTGGTCGGTGCTCGACACCCTCTCCGCCGCGGTCGCCGGGCGTCGCTATATCGCCGGCGATCGCTTCAGTGCGGCGGACGTCTACGTCGGCTCCCACCTCGGCTGGGGCATGCACTTCGGCACGATCCCGCGGCGGCCCGAATTCGAGGCCTACTGGGCGGGCCTGAGGGACCGGCCGGCACGCGCTCGCTGCGAGGCGTTCATCGAGCAGGCCCGCTCGCCGCTGGCCTGATGACGGGGCGCAGCGTGTTCTTCCGGCCGCTGCGCCGCCACGGCCACCTGGCCCTGGCGGCGCTGGTGCTGCTGGGCTGGTCGCTTTCGGGCGAGGGTGTCGCCGGCATGCTCTTCGTGCCGATCTGGGTGCTGGCCACCCAGCTGATCGTGGCCGGCAGCCTCGAGGCCTCCCGGCTGCGGCGGCGGGCCTGGCTCGGCCAGTACCTGCGCGACGACTCCCCCTGGCGGCGCTGGCTCGCGGGCGGGGTGCTGATGGTGCTGCGCCACCAGTTCGTCGGCGCTCTGCTCGCCCTGGTGCTGCTGGTCGACCTGCGGCTGCTCGCCCTGGCGGAGTGGCCGCTGCTGCTCGCCGCGCTGCCGGTCATGGTGCTGGCCAGGCACCGGCTGCGGCGGCGGCTATCGCGCCATGTCGTGGCCGAGCACCTGCCGGCGGTGACCCGGCGACTGCTCGTGATGCCCATCTCCGCGCTGCTGGCCCTGGCGATGGTGCTGGCGGCGCTCTGGCTGCCCCAGCCGTGGCTGGTCGGGCTCGTTTGGGAGGAGGCGATCACCCGCCACCTGGTGGTCGGCGAGGGCGGAGGGCTGCTCGGCGTCTTCGAGCGGCTGGCCGAGAGCGCCGAGCTCACCCGGCAGTGGGCCATGCAGAACGCCGTGGAGCGTTTTGCCCTCGCCACGCCCCTGGCGGTGCTGGGCTGGCTGGTGCTGCTGCTCACCCAGGGCGCCGTCGCCTGGGCCTACGTGCGTTTGCTGGTGGGCGCCGAGGCGCTGCGCCGCGAGGGCCGTTCGCTTCGCAGGAAGCCGTCGGGCGAGCCGGCGCCGACCGCCGATCGGGAGACGCGACCATGAACATGACCGACTAGGCCGTGAGCCCGAAAGCCGAGCGCGCCCCGATGCGTGCCAGCCGCCGGCGCGGCTGGGTGCTCTCGGCCCTGGTGGTGCTCCTGCTGCTGGCGGCCTTCGAGGCCGGCCATCGCCTGCTCGAAGCGCACAGCCAGGCGCCGCTCTACCGGGTGATCGTCGCGGGAGAGTCCCTGACCCTGGAGGCCGAGGATCACGCCGCCTTCACCCGCGATCTCGAGCGGCTCGCCGACGAGGCCGAGGCAGCGCTGGCCGCCCGCATGGCGCCCTGGACCGAGGCGCGCCTGGCCAAGGCCTTCGCGCCGCTCGAGGCGGCGGTACCGAGCTACCTCGACTGGTACTTCTCGCTGGGCGGCAGCACCCTGCGCCTGGCGATGGGGCTGGCGGACGATCAGGCCGCCTGGTTCGCGACCCAGCGCCGGAAGCGGCTGATCGAGGCGAGCGGCATCGAGGCGGCCCTGGCCGAACTCCAGGCGGCGCACGCGGCGCGGCTCGCCCGCGAGCAGCGGGCCCTGGCGGAGGCGATGAGCGCGACCCTGCTCGAACGCTACGCGCCTCGAAACGTTACCGACGCGAAGACGCCGGCAGTGGCGCCGCCACCCTTCGACCTGGACGACCGGATGGACGAAGCGCTGCTGACCACGCTCGACGCCCGCCGCTGGCAGGCCGCCGCGCTGGGAGGCAGCGGCATCGGGCTGATGGCAGGGCGGCCCCTGGCGCGCAGGCTGGCGGCCGGGACCCTGGGGCAGGGCGGCCGGATGGCGCTGCGCGCCCTGGCGACGCGGCTGGGCGCCGGGGCCGTCCGCTCGCTCGCCAGTGGCGGGGCCGCGGCGGCGGTAACGGCGCCCACCGGTCCCGGCGCTTTGATGGTGGGCGCGGCGACCACCGTCACGGGGATCGCGGGGATGGTCGGCGGCGAGTTCGCCCTGCTGAAGCTGCAGGAGGCGCGCCAGCGCCCGGCCCTCGAGGCCCGGCTGCTGGAGGGCATCGAGGAGGCCCGTCGCGACGCCGCGGGCGCGCTCGGTCTCGCCGTGTCGGCCGCCGCCGCGCGGCTGGGGGAGGGGCTGGAAGCGCCTGCCGGGCAGGGCGAGCGCGCTGCGGGCGAAGCGCGTCCCGAGGCCTATCGCATCCTCGAACGACTCGGCCTCACGGCGGCGTCCGGCGCCCGAGCCCAGGCGCCGGGGTTGGAGCAGTGACTCAGACCCCGTGCAGGCGGCGATGCAGGGCGTGGACCCGCTCGGCGAGCTCCGGCTCCGGCCCCTCGACCGTCGCGCTCGGCACGATCTCCTGGATCGGCAGGGTGTTCACGGGCGGCGGGGCGACGCCCATCTCCTTGAGCCAGCCGACGAGCTGCTCGGAGGAGCTGGCGTAGACGATGCGCCCCAGCCCCACCCAGCCGTGGGCGGCCGCGCACATCGGGCAGTGCTCGCCCGAGGTGTAGACGGTGGCCCGGGCGCGCTCCTCGGGAGGCAGGTTCTCCGCGGCCCAGCGGGCCAGGAAGAACTCCGGGTGCTGGGTGGCATCGCCGCCGGCCACGTGGTTGTGGTCCTCGACCAGCACCGCACCGTCGCCGCTCACCAGCACCGAGCCGAAGGGCTCGTCGCCGGCCTCCAGGGCCTCCTCGGCCAGCTCCACGCAGCGTTCGAGGTGCCGCTTGTCGGTTTCGCTGATCATCGTCGTTCCCTCCTTCGACGGTGGCGTGTCTTCTCATCATACGACCCGCCGGGGGCGTTTTCATGGGGGCGGGCGGCGTGTCGCCCCGATCCCGCTTGGGATGTGCCCCGCGCAATGCCACACTCGAGGCGCCTGTCATCAGGCGCTATCCATCGATCGGGGAGGGCACGATGAGCAACGGTCTCTACCAGCGACTGGCCTGCGACTGTGGCGCGGTTTGCCTGCTGGCCTGCGGGGTGCCGCTCGGCGGGGCCGTGGACCCGGTCGGCACGTCCGTCACCCTCTGGCCGCTGGAGGCGGTGCAGGTCGGCGAGGGCGTCGATGAGCTCGTCTCCCGCGAGGCGGCCTCGGGCGGCGTGAGCCAAGAGTGTCGTCGCTGCGGCGAGGTGATGGGCGTCGAGCATAATGAGGCGGGCGTGGTGGCGCTGCCCTGGGCGGCAGACGATGAGTCGGACGCCGTGCAGCCGGTCTCGCTCCGGGAGCCTCTGGAGGCCCTCGGCTACCGCTTCCCCGCAAGGGGCAACGGCTGACGATGGCGCCGCCTCAGTGCCGCGGCGGGTAGCCCAGGGCCTCGCGCAGCCGCTCGGCGTGCTGGGCCACCCAGGTCGGGTCGATGGGGCCCCAGTCGCGAATCACGTAGCTGCCGATGTTGTGTCGCTCGCCCGGCAGGGGCTCGAACTCGCAGACCATGTCCAGTTCGGCCAGGGCGGCGAGGGTGTCCTGGGCGGTGCGCCGGGGCATGCCGGTGGCCTCCATGATGGCCGGCACGCTGGCGGCGCCGCTGACCACCAGGTGGGCGACGTAGAGGCGACGATAGAAGCTGGTGCGGGTCTTGCTCAGGGTCATGCGGAGCATCCTTGGCGGGTACGGGCTCGGGCGAGCGGCATGCCTCGCCTCGCTGCCTGCAGTCTAGCGGCTTCGTCCTGCCTGGCACCATGGCTTCCTTCCTCGCCCGCCTTCCCCAGCCGCGGGGCAGGCGCGGGGAGGGCGGCGCATATCCGACGGGCGGATTCGCGGATCGCTTGCCATGATGGAGGATGGGACACGACACGATGAACCGCCGCCATGGGATGGCCTGCCTGGAGGAATCCCCATGCGCTGGAACGTCTTCATCGTCGGCCAGGATCCGCTGTCGCATCGGCTGCTGCCGCACCTTCGCCATGCCGAGGAGTATGTCTTTCATCCGCTGCTCTCCCTCGAGCAGGTCGTGCACGCCGCGGAATACCCCTTCGATCGCCTGGTGGAGGAGGCGCTTGACGAGCTCGCGCGCTTCGAAGGCCCGGTGGACGCCATCGTCGGCTATTGGGACTTTCCCACCAGCGGGCTCTTGCCCGTGCTGCGCCAGGCCCGGGGGCTGCGTGGCCCGTCCCTCGAGGCGGTGCTCAAGTGCGAGCACAAGTACTGGAGCCGCCTGGAGCAGGCGCGCTCGGTGCCGGAGTGCGTGCCGGCCTTCCAGGCGCTGGACCCCTTCGACCCGCGGGCCGTCGAGTCCGTGGAGATCGACTATCCGTTCTGGCTCAAGCCGATCAAGGCGCACTCCTCGCACCTTGGCTTTCGCATCGAGAGCGCCGAGCAGCTGCGCGAAGTGCTGCCGCTCATCCGCGCCGGCATCGGACGCTTTGGCCGGCCCTTCGACGAGATGTGCGCCCATGCCGCGCTGCCCGAAGAGGTGGCGGCGATCACCGGCCATCACTGCATCGCCGAGGCGATCATCTCGGACGGGCGCCAGTGCACCCTGGAGGGCTACGTGCAGGGCGGGGAGGTGCACCTGGTGGGCATCGTCGACAGCCTGCGCGACGACGACCACCCCTCCGTGCTGCTGCGCTACGCGTATCCCTCCTCGCTGCCCGAGGCGCTCCAGCAGCGCATGCTGGCGCTGACCCGGCGCTTCATCGCCCGGATTGGCTTTGATGACGGGCCCTTCAACATCGAGTACTTCCACGACGCGCAGCGCGACCGGCTCTGGCTGCTCGAGGTCAATGCGCGCCTCTCGCGCTCCCACGCGGCGCTCTTCCGGCTGGTCGACGGCGCGCCGCACTTCCAGGTGATGGTGGACGTGGCGCTGGGCCTCGCGCCGCGCATGCCCCATCGCGAGGGACCCTACGCCGTGGCCGCCAAGCAGATGCTGCGGGTCTTCGAGAATGGCCGGGTCGAGCGGGTGCCGAACGAGGCGGAGATTCGCCGCGTCGAGGCGGCGTTCCCGGGCACCCTGGTGCAGCTCAACGTGGCGCAGGGGATGCGGCTCTCCGAGCTCAGGCACCAGGACTCCTTCTCCTGGGAGCTGGGCGTGCTCTTCACCGGGGCCGAGAATTGCGAGGCGCTGGAGGCGCGCATCGCGCAGTGCCGCCGGATGCTGCCGTTCAGGATCGCGCCGCTGGCGGACGAGGAGGGGGCCTGAATCGCCGTCGCCGGCCATGATCAGAGGAGGAGGCCATGCGTATCGTCACCGACTTTCCCTACCGCGTGGCGTGCCACGACCCGGTGTGGATCCCCATGGACGACGGCGTCACGCTCTGCGGACGGCTCTGGCGGCCGGTTGGCGCGGACTCGCGGCCGGTGCCGGCCATCCTGGAGTACATTCCCTACCGGCTGCGCGACGGCTCGGCGCGGCGCGATGCCCAGCACCACCGCTACTTCGCCGGCCACGGCTACGCCTCGATCCGCGTCGATATCCGCGGCAGCGGCGACTCCGGGGGCGTGCTCACCGACGAGTACCTGGAGCATGAGCTCCTCGACGGCGAGGCGATCCTGCGCTGGCTGGCCGCCCAGCCCTGGTGCGACGGCCGGGTCGGCATGATCGGCATCTCCTGGGGCGGCTTCAACGGCCTGCAGCTGGCGGCCCGCCGGCCCCCCGAGCTCGGCGCCGTGGTCAGCGTCTGCTCCACCGACGATCGCTACGCCGACGACGTCCACTACATGGGCGGCTGCCTGCTGGGGGACAACCTCTCCTGGGCCTCGACCATGTTCGCCTACAACGCCCTGCCGCCGGACCCCAGCGTGGTGGGCGAGGCGTGGCGTGAGATGTGGCACCGGCGCCTGGAGGGCAGCGGGTTGTGGCTAGCCACCTGGCTCGAGCACCCCCACCGCGACGCCTACTGGCGCCACGGCTCGATCTGCGAGGACTTCTCCCGGGTGCAGGTGCCGGTGCTGGCGGTGAGCGGCTGGTCGGACGGCTACTCCAACGCCGTCAAGCGCCTGGTGGCGAACCTGCCCGGCCGCTGCCAGGGGCTGATCGGCCCCTGGAGCCACAAGTACCCGCACCTGGGCGAGCCGGGGCCGGCCATCGGCTTCCTGCAGGAGTGCCTGCGCTGGTGGGACCAGTGGCTCAAGGGACGCGATACCGGGGTCAAGGAGGAGCCGGCGCTCAAGGTGTGGATGCAGGACAGCATGCCGCCGACCACCCGGGTGGGCTGCCGGCCGGGGCGCTGGGTCGCCGAGCCCTGCTGGCCCTCGCCCAATATCGTGCAGGTCAAGCTGCCCCTCTCCCCCGACCGGCTGCACCTCGACGGACGCTCCGTCGAGGAGGAGAGCGTGCTGACCGTGCAGTCGCCGCTGACCTGCGGGCTCTTTGCCGGCAAGTGGTGCTCCTATGCTGCCGGCCCGGATCTGGCCCACGACCAGCGCCAGGAGGACGGCGGCGCCCTGACCTTCGACAGCCCGCCCCTGGAGGCGCCGCTGGAGGTGATGGGGGCGGCGGTGGTGGAGCTGGAGCTGGCCGCCGACCGGCCGGTGGCCATGGTGGCGGCGCGCCTCTCCGACGTGGCCCCCGACGACAAGGCGACCCGGGTCACCTACGGCCTGCTCAACCTCACCCACCGCGAGAGCCACGCCGCGCCGAGCCCCCTGACGCCGGGCCGCCGCTATCGCGTGCGGCTGCAGCTCAACGACGTGGCCCAGGTGTTTCCCCGGGGGCACCGGCTGCGGCTCTCGCTCTCCACCTCCTACTGGCCGCTCGCCTGGGCGCCGCCGGCGCTGGTGCGCCTGACGCTCTTCGATCGGGGCTGCGCGCTGCACCTGCCGGTGCGTCCGCCCCGCGAGGAGGACAGCCGGCTGGCGTCCTTCGCCGAGCCCGAGGCGGCCCCGAGCATCGAGACCACCCGCCTCGCGCCCGGCCATCACAACTGGTACGTGCATCGCGACCTGGCCGAGGACCTCTCGGTCCTGGAGGTGATCAACGACAATGGCCGCCTTCGCCTCGAGGACTCCGGGATCGAGGTGGCGACCCGGGCGGTGGAGACCTACGCCTGCCGCGACGACGACGTCGACTCCCTGGAGGGCACGACCCACTGGGAGCGCTCGCTGGCCCGGGGCGACTGGGCGGTGCGCACCGTGACATTCACGCGCCTCACCTCGGATGCCGAGACCTTCCGGCTGCACGCCACCCTGGACGCCTACGAGGGGGAGACCCGGGTCTTCTGCCGCAGCTGGGACCTGCGCCTGCCGCGCCGGCTGGTGTGAGCGCTCAGCGCGCCAGGAACCAGCCCTTCATGGCATCGGTGATGCGGCGCATCTCGGCCTCGCTCGTCACGTAGGCGGGCATGGTGTAGAGCCAGCGGCCGAAGGGGCGCAGCCAGACGCCTCGGTCGCGGGCGAAGTCGGCCACGCCCTTGAGCGACGCGGCGTCGTGGACCTCGATCACCGCGGTGGCGCCGAGCGCGCGCACGTCGGCGACGTCCGGGTGGGCGCGCAGCGCCGCATCCTCGACCAGGGCCTCGCGCAGCATGGCGTTGAGCGCCGTAATGCGGCCCAGGTAGTCGTCCTCCTCGAACACCGCCAGGCTCTCCAGCGCCACCCGGCAGGCCAGCGGATTGCCCATGAAGGTGGGGCCGTGCATGAAGGCGTGCAGCTCGCTGTCGCCGACGAAGGTGTCGTGGACCCGATCGGTGGCAAGCGTCGCGGCGTGGCCCAGGTAGCCGCCGGTCAGCCCCTTGGAGAGCACCATGATGTCCGGCGTCACATCGGCGTGGTCGGCGGCGAACATCCGCCCGGTGCGTCCGAAGCCGGTGGCCACCTCGTCGAAGATCAGCAGCACGTCGAACTCGTCGCACAGCTCGCGGGCGCCGCGCAGGTAGTGGGGCGAGGTCATGTTGAGCCCGCCGGCGGCCTGCAGCAGCGGCTCCATCAGCAGCGCGCCGATCTCCTCGTGATGGGCCTCCAGCACGCCGCGCAGGGCGTCGAGGTCGGTCTGCACTGCCTCCTGGGTGGCGTCGAAGCCGGCGGTGGGGGCGGGGGCGAAGTGGTGCTGGGGCAGGAAGCCCGAGAACAGCGAGTGCATGCCCTCTTCCGGATCGCACACCGCCATGCAGCCGGCGGTGTCGCCGTGGTAGGCCTTCATCAGCGTCAGCATGCGGTGCTTGGCCGGCTTGCCGCGCAGGTAGTGGTACTGCACGGCCATCTTCATGGCCACTTCCATGCCCACCGAGCCGCTGTCGGAGAAGAAGACGTGATTGAGGCCCTCGGGCGTCACGCGCACCAGCTCCCGCGCGAGGCGGTCGGCGGGCTCGTGGGTCAGGCCGCCGAGCATCACGTGGCAGAGCTCGTCGGCCTGGTGCTGGATGGCCTCGACCAGGCGCGGATGGCGATAGCCATGGATCATGCACCACCAGGAGCAGGTGGCGTCGAGCAGCGTCTCGCCGCCCTCCAGGGTAAAGGTCGCGCCCTCGCCGCCGACCACCTTGGGGGCCGGGCGCTGGGTCTTGAGGTGGGCATAGGGGTGCCAGACGGGGGACGTCATGAGGGCCTCCGAGGAGTCGGCAGAGAGTGAAGGGGGCGAAAACCGCGAGGGGCAACGGCCCGGTGCGCCGCGGATGGGAGCGCAAACGATGGACACGACGCATCGCCGTGCCTTCTCGAGGAAAGCCGGTGCGAGAGAGAGCGAAACGCTGTGTTGAGATGGTGCGGATGGGGAGACTTGAATTTTCTAGGTTTCACGTAATTTCAATATGTTAGGTGAAATTGCTGACTAGTTACTGACCATTCTATCTGAACATCTCCACGGCACGCATTCCGACCTCGGGTGAGGAGTTCGGTACCCACTTGGCGTAAGTGCGGGCGGTGAACACCACATCGCGGTGGCCGAGCTGCTTGCTTACCCAGGCCAGGGGCTCGCCAGCGGACAGCATCATCGAGGCGAAGGTGTGCCGCGTCTGGTACAGGGTACGGTACCGCACGCCGGAGCGTAGGACCGCCGGTCGCCACAGCTTCTCGCGTATGTCGGCGTCGCTGCGGAACGGTTGCTGGCCGCGCGGCCACAGAAAGATGCGGCCGGAGGGATTCAGCCTGGTGAATTGCTTCTGTGCCTTAAGGGCCTCGGCGGCCGGTGGTAGGAGGGTGACGGTACGGCGACCCGCGGCGGTCTTCGTGTCCTCCAGGTTGCCTCGCGCTTCGCGCGTGCTCGACTTCGATACCATGATCTCCATGCGCTTCCAATCGATGTCGCCCCACTCGAGGGCGATGTATTCGCTGGGCCGCATGCCCGTCCAGAAAGCGAACTGGAAGAGAGGGCGCACCTCGTCGCGCATGGCCGCCAGAATGGCGATCTGTTCGTCCCGGGTGAACGGGTCCGGGCCGCGGCTGGAGGTAGGGCCCTGGTTGCGCCGGTAGTGCCAACCCTTGATGGGGTTGGAGTAAATCAGCTGGTCGTGCATGGCGTCGCTGAGGGCCGAACGCAGCACGGTGAGAATGTTGCTGATCCGCTTGTTGCCGCAGGAGAGCGTGGTGACCCACTCGCGCACGGCGGGGCGCGTTACCTCCGGTAGGGTCAGGTTACCCAGCTCAGGGATGATGAGCCTCTCGATGATCGTGGTGTAGGTGCGGATCGTGCTGGCCTTGAGCGTGGGCTTCTTGGCCTCAAGCCAGCTTCGCAGATAATGGTCGAGCCGATCGCCCCGCAGGAACTTGCGGGCGTTCTTGCTGCGGGGAAAGGTGACCTGGTAGTCGAAGGTACCGGCCTCGATCGACGCGATGACAGCGGCGCGATGGCGCGCCGCCTTCTTCAGGTTAGCGGGGGTGGGCTGGAGCTTGAGGCGTTCGCGGCAGCGGGCGCCTTGGTAGTAGAAGTCGATCTCGACAGTGCTGGCCGAAGCGATCCTGACCCCTTCGTGGTGACTCCGCTGGTTACCCACCTTGCGTATCCCTCCAGTGACATCAGCACCCGTCCGTCCGGTGCTTTCATGAATTCATGGCCATTGCGCCATTGGCCGCGACGGATTTTCGAACGCACCGCTTCCTCGCTGTAGCCGGTGAGTTCTGAGAAGCGCTCGATTGTGACGTGGTCAACGGGCAGCATAGTGACTCCCCACTGGTAGCACGTTGGCGCCGATGTGGCATGGCGTCATGTGATGCCTAATGCCATCCGTGCAGTGTCTCGTGACGTCTTCCGGGGCATCCTGTTCACTGGTGACCGCCAGTCGATCGACGCGATCCTGGGCGATGACCACCATGGTGCGATAGCGCAGCCTGGCGCGTCGGCTCTGCTTGATATGTTCCTCGAGCTGGCCGAGGACGCGGCTGAAGAGTGGCATGTTCAGTCGCCTCCCTTGGCTTGGCAGCGTTTCTCGTGGGCCCGGGCGCGCAGCCAGTTCGCCATCTGGTGCATGGCCGGCACGCAGTCATCGGCGGCCTCATCCAGTGCCTCGGCCTGGGCGATTTGCCGATCCCTGCCGTTCAGCACGTCCTGGGCCAAGGCGATCTTTTCGCGCTCTAGGCGGTCGCGCTCCTTGAACAGCGCGTGCACAGCGGCGATCTCGTCGGGGTTCAACGAGCAGGGTGCGCCGATCTCGAGGCGACGGCGCACGAACTGCTGGAAGCTGGCGGTGTAGTTCATAACGCCTCCCCGATCGGATGCGCAGCATCCTGCTCAAGGATGCCGTCATTGGCGAGTTTCTGTGCGAAATTCTGCTCAGAGTGGTGGACCCGGGCGATGGTGTTCACGCCTCACCTCCCTGCCGCTGGGCAGCGCGGTCGAGGCGTTCGATCTCGGCGAGGATCAGGGCACCGGCCTTGACCAGGTTGCGGCGCGGATCGGCGCTGGGCTTCCACCACTTGTCTGCCCAAGGCCAGATGGCGGTGCTGGCGGTAGAGCCTCGGCCCGTATCGGCATGGTGGGCATAGCTCGCGGCGGCGTTTGCCAGTTCGCCATGCTGGTACCCATCATCGCGCTCGCGGCTGAAACTCTCGGTCGAGAGCTGCCGCATGCGCTCGCGGTAGACGTCCAGGTATGGGGCGCTGAAGTGGCTGTTCGGGCCGGCGAAGGCGGAGTCGGCGCACAGCAGCAGTTGGGCGAACACCGTCTTGGCGCGCACGGCGACGCTGTAGAGGTCGCCTTCGTCGTTCTCGCTGCGATCGAGCTCGCTGAAGCCCGGCGGGTGCTCGAAGGTGAGCCCGTCGATATAGGCCTGGGAGTCGTTGGCGTAGGCGTCGATGGCCGCGGGGTCATCGCAGGCCGGGTCGATGGGCGGATCAATCAGCTTGATGCTGACCTCGAAGCCGAAGGGCTCGAGGATGTCCTGGAAGGGCTGTTCCTCGAACAGCGGGTGATCGAGCAGCTGGTGGGTGTGCATGTGGTCTCTCCTGTGGTGGGCAGGATCTAGCGGTGGTGGCGGTAGCGCATGGCGCGCTGATCGGCGACGTAGCGCACGAAGGCCGCGTCGCCGAGGCGTGCGTGGATCTCGGGTCGGCGCTGGGTCCAGCGGGTCATG
Organism: Halomonas sp. THAF5a; assembly: GCF_009363755.1. Taxonomy (NCBI): domain Bacteria; kingdom Pseudomonadati; phylum Pseudomonadota; class Gammaproteobacteria; order Oceanospirillales; family Halomonadaceae; genus Halomonas; species Halomonas sp. THAF5a. Next base: position 1,401,444 of record NZ_CP045417.1, read on the forward strand.
GCGCTGGGCGAGATCCCGGCATCGCGGGCCATCTGGGTGAGCGATTCGCCCGGCTTGCCGGGCGCCCGCTTGGGGGCGGGCGCCTTCTTCTGGGGCGCTGGCCGTGCGTCTTGCCATTCGCGTGCGGTGAGTTTCATGGCGTGCCTCTAGTGCCAGATCAGCCAGCCCAGCGCGAGGCCGGCGACGAAGACGTAGCCGAAGTGCAGATACGCGCCGAGCAGGCTGAACAGTTCCATGGCTTCCTCGTCGGGTTGCGTTCCGGTCAGTCCGCGGTGCCCGTGGGCGCGCGGAAATCGGTGGTCGGTACCGCGTCGATCATTCGCCGGCGCAGCTGCTGGTCGCTCTTCGACGTGGTGATCATCATCTCGCGCTGGGCGGCGGCTTCGCGGGCCTGGTGCTCGAGCAGCGCCGCCAACTGGTAGAGGCAGATGAATCCTTGGGCCTTGTAGGAGCGGTCGAGCGTGACGATGGGCAGCGGGATCTCGCCGTCGCGCAGGGCGCGGCGGAAGCGCTCGGCGCTGCGGTTGCGGAAGTAGCGCAGGCGCACCGTCTCGAGCGGGATCAGCACGTCGCCAAACTCGCGGTAGAGCAGGGCCACGGTGCTGACCGGCTCGGCCTCGTCGAGCCAGGGCGGCGGCGCGGTGGGCGGCTCAGTGCGCGGCATCGTTGGCGGCCTCCCGCTCGGTGACGACGTCGCGGCCCAGCCGGTGGGCGATGTACATCAGCCCCCGCTCGGTGACGAGCGTCTTGCCGTAGGGGCGCGGCTGGCCGAGCCCCACGTGCTCGTACTGGCGCAGTTCGACGACCAGGCGCCCTGTGCTGGTGTGCTCGCGGGTGCCCAGGTTGTGCTGGTCGAGCATGCCTAGCTCGCGCAGCTGCTGGCACAGGGTGGTGCGGCCGGTGCCGAGCAGCGCGGCGGCCTGCTGGAGGGTGTAGCGCTTCATGCCAGGTCCTCCGTGCGAATGCCCAGGTCGTTCAGGGCGGCGTCGAGGGGATCGCGCTCGGTGAGCGCGACGGGATCGTCGAGCAGCGCGCTTTCCGCCATGGCGTAGGCGTGGAACCAGGAGGTGTCGCTGTGCCAGGTGACGGCGCGGGCGTAGCGCATCATCCAGCGGTCGCGCTGAAGGCGCTGCCACCAGCGGCGGAGGCGCCAAGCGGTTATGCGAAGCATGCGGTGGCCCCTCCGGCGTCGATCATCTGCTCCACGGCGATGGTCAGGCGGGCGTTGAGCTCGTCGAGGTCGCCGCCGTTGGTGATCAGCTGGTCGCGCTTGTGCAAGGCGATGCCGGCCTCGCTGAGGTGCGCACGTACCTGGGCGTTGCCGGGCCTGTGAAGGTGGATCACGGTGCCGCCGTGCTGGCGGATCCAGTCGGCCTCCTGGGGGAAGCGCACGTCGCTGAACACGGCCCCCTGAAAGCGCTCGGTCTCCACGTCCTCGAGCATGGCGAGGCGGCGCTCGGCGAGCTTGACCCAGAAGTTGGTGCCATAGAGGTCCCGACCCCATTCGGTGTCCAGGGTCTGCATTAGCTCGCGGGGGCTGAACTCAATGCCGGGCAGCGGGGCCTCCTTGGCCTCGCCGTCCAGGGCGTGAACGTCGATGTCGAGCATAGCGCCCAGGGCGTCCTTGATCGGATCGGCGAAGTTGATGCGGGCCAGCCCGAAGCGCTCGGCGATGATTTTTTGGGCGGTGCTCTTGCCGCAGCGGGCGGGGCCGGTGAGGCCGATCAGCAGCTTTGTGGGGGTCATGAGCTTCTCCTCTCGCGGTGTTCGAGCCAAGCGCCCAGCAGGCAAGCGGGCAGGATGAACAGGGCCACCACCAGCAGCAGGCCGACCATCACGGCGACGCCGGTGGCCGCCTCGCTGGCGTGCAGAGGCAGCAAGCCCACCATCAGCTGGGCCATGGTGCGGAAAGGGTCGAGGAGGGCGGCGATCATGCGGCACCCCCGGGCGAGGGCAGGTAGCCCTCGAGCTTGGTGATGATGTCGCCCAGCGCCTTGAGGCTGTCGGGCTGGGCGAGCTCGTGTGGGGGCAGGTACAGCCGGGCGCTCCAGCTGGCCCGGTGGCTGCCGTCGCCGCCATCGCTCTCCGCCTGGTGTGCCGGCGGCACGAGGTGGACATACACGCTGTGGACGGTGCCGCTGTAGTGGTAGCAGGCGACGTGATCGGTCTGCAGGCTGACGTCGATCCAGAGATCCTGGATGCGCGCCATCAGGCAGCGATGGGCGCTGGTGAGCTGCTGGAGGGGGATGACCTCAGCCACGGGCCACCTCCTGCGCCTGGTGCAGGCAGCGGGCGGGCTCGATCAGCGGCAGCAGCCGGATGTGGCGGGTGAAGGGGTCAGGCAGCGCGAGGTGGCCGGTGGCCAGCTCGACGCGCTTTACCGCCTGTGGGGTGGCGGCGGCCGGGTGCAGGTAGACCCGGGCCTGGGATGGGCGTGTGGTGTGCATTGCCATACTCCGTGGTGGGCGGGTATGGCATGAGGTTCGTACCTATATGGTGTTCTTGTCAATACCTTTTAGGTATCTTCTCCATCGTTGCCTTCCTCATTGTCGTCGCGGAATTTGCGGAAGTGCGTGGGCGAGCCGTGCTTCTTGATCTCTACTTTTCTGATTTGGTTGTCGTTATTTTTGTTATATTTGTTCGATGAAATGTATCTGCTTATAATTTTGTTTATATCGTCAATGGTAAGGTCTTCGTTGGTTTTGCTTTCATTTTGGTTGGAGCTTTTTGATGCCTCTCTTCTTTCTAGTCCTGCAAGCCTGTTGGAGAGAGATCTCGTGGTGAGGAGTATTTCGCTAAGTATGTCATCGGGTTTTCTCTCTTCTTCTTCAGTTTCCGAGGTGTCGTGAGATTCCTCGATTCTGGCAAGCCCTGATTCATAATCAGGCCAATACTTTTCAAAAACTTTCTCTAGTACGCTTACGTCTAGTCCGGAATCGCCAAGCAAATTGTTTAGCATATAAATAAGGCGCAATATGCTTTCTTTTGTTGGGAAGGTGTGGTTGAAGTTTGCGAGAGGGTTGTTTATGTCCTGTGGCTCTAGGTCAATTAGGAATGTGCAAACTCTGTTGCTTGAAAGGCCCTTTGCTAGGGCTCCGGACTCAAACATGATCCATGGGCTGTTTTTGTTTTCTTGAGTCAAAAAAACAATGCCAATCCCAGTGTCGTTCAGCTCGTTAGAGATCTCAGTAAACCACAGTGAGCCTCCGTCAATGCCTTTGGTTGAGATCCAGGGGCGAAGTGACTGCAAGACGCATTGCAGCCATTCGTTTGTCAGTTCTGCGACTGCTTTGCTTTTTGCACCTGACCAGCTAAGAAATACCTTCACTTTTAAGCTCCATTGTTAAAGGTCTTCAACCCTCCAGCGGGCTTTTCCTATTATTGTCCATTCACCGTCCATGCGTGTGTAACGAGGTTCGAAACTGGGGTTTATGGCACACAAGTACAGGTCGTCACCCTCGGTGCGCAATTGCTTAAATGTGCCTGAGTTGTCACTCAGCCGCATGGCGTATACAAAATCACCGTTATGCCACTCTAGGTCAGGGTCGATGACAATCTTGTCGCCCTCTTGGAACCTAGGTTCCATGCTGATGCCTTCAATCCTGAGTGCAAACGCTTGAGGGCCTGTTGGTCCGGGTGCAAGCACATACTCAGAAACGTGGGCGTCTTCGATGTTTTCCATGACTTTCCCTGCCGATGCCTGGCCTAGCACCGGCAGCCGCCGCGTCGAAGTGGTTACCACCGCGGCGTTCTCATCATGTAAAGGTTGGTCTAGGAAGCCCTTCGGCAGATCCAAGCAAGCCTCTATGTGCCGGGCTAGGTTGTTGCCTATCCCTTTGTGTGCTGAAGCGCCCGCTATGGCGCTCACCTGTCCTTGGCTTCTGTCGATCAGGTCGGCGAAGGCCTTCAGGGTGAGGGCGCGGTCACTAATGATCGCCTGTACGCGGCGTCTGCGGGTCGTCGTGATGTCCATTCATGAAGCATCCTTGACATTACCCAAATGGTAAACGAGCATTGTGGTGTTGGTAATTTGATACCAAAAAGGTATTGAGGTGTCGTTATGAAGCTATCTGACTACCTTCGTGAGCTGGACCGGCCTGAGGCTAATGGCTGCATTCCGCTGGAGCAGTTTGCTGAAAGGGCAGGTACCACAGTGGGTTATCTACGCGTTCATGTTCTTCGCGCACGGAAACCTGCTTCCTTGAGGTACATGCGCCGCTTGGCGCAAGCAAGCGAAGGAAGGGTCTCTTTGCTTGAAGTGCTCGTTCACTACGGAGTGCCCTCCGAAGAGCTGAAGATGGAGCAGGCCGCCTAGCAAGGCGGCCTGCGGGTGCCGGAGGACCTACCCACCATAGGTCCATCCTCCGGCGATGTGCCGGGAGTGTTTGCCCACCACGAGCGACTCCCGGCGATGTGATGCACACCACATGCGATCACGTTTGCAGGATAACGCAATCGGCAGCGGGTCGCATGGCAACGACAAGGGAGTAATGTCATGACCCGCCGTTGGCTCTCCTCTCAGGAGCGCGCCCAGCGCGAAGTCCTGCCCCTCAATCTGGCCCTGTACCACGCGGCCCGTGAATACCCGGGCGGCGTGAAGGCTGTGGCGGCCATATATGGGCTGAACGCCACCACCCTGCAGCACAAGCTAAGCCCCACCCACGAGACGCACCGTGCCAACATCGATGATATCGAGGCGGTGCTGGCCGCTACCCGCGATCCGCGCATCCTGGATAGCCTCGGCGAGATCGCCGGCGGCTGCTTGTGGGTGTGCCCAGTGGAGCGGCGCGGTACCGATCGCAACGGCGAGCAGCTCGACGTGCTCGAGCACCTGGCCAGCGTCCATGACCGCCTGGGCGACATGATCGCCAGCGTGCGTACCAGCCTCGAGGATGGCGTGGTCGACGAACGCGAGCGGGCCGAGCTGCGCAAGCGCGCCCGCCAGACCATGGAGGCGGTACTTTCGCTGGAAATGGCCGCCAACGGCGCGGGGGAGGTGGCGCATGGATAACGCCGATCGCGCTCAGGAACTCATCGACCAGCGCCTCGAGGACGCGCTGGCCGCCCGCCGGGCGGCATCGGCTCAGGCTGTGCAGGCCCAGTGCACCGATTGCGAAGACTGCGGGGAGGATATCCCCGCGGCCCGTCGTAAGCGCCTGCCGGGCGTGGTGACCTGCGTGGCGTGCCAGACGCGCCGGGAGGGCAGGCGGTGATGTTAGCTAGTCGTCAACCATTGTATGAGTTGCTGACTGGAGGCGGCGCCTTGGTCAAGACCGTAGGTGATCAGTCGCGTGGTCAGCTGCTTCAGGCCCTCTTCTCGCATGCCCTTCAAGGCGGCAATGAGTCCGGGTTTTTCATCCTCAGGCACCTGATCACTCGCGATGATTCTGGTTTCGATCAGGTCGCGGATGCTGTCCGCATGCAGGCGGACGGTGACAGTGCCAAGTATCGCCGAGAGCCCACCGTCGTCGGAGAGGAAGTCCATCCCCGCAGCAGTGATAGTGGCGCTTCCCTTGAGTGTAGGGCCATGCCAACGGGCTATTCCGGGGCGGTGTTGAGAGGGATGCCGAGCGCGTTCGACCCGCTCGAGTGTAACCAGGCCATGCTCCTCAAGGTAATGGAGGTTCACGCTTGCAGGGCACTCGAGGTCCACGGGATCAAACAGGTCAGTCACGGGATTCGGGTATCTTTCACCCAGCGTGTTCAACAAGTCCCTCTGTACGTGCCTGTCGAGCAACTGCATTTTCGACTCCTTTCAGCTGACAGCCTTGAGCAGGCGGTTCCATGTCGTCATGGGCGTCAGTTCTGTCTCGTCGAGTCCAAGCTCCTTGCATACATCGAATTCGGCGATCAATCGCAAGCCCTCGATCTCGTTGAGATCACTGCCATGGAGCTTCGCCAGCTCACTGTCTATTTCATCATCCGACAGTCGGCGGAACCTGCTCCACAGGTCGGCATAGCTCTGCTTTCGAAAATTGGCTTGCAGCTTCTTCTCGGCAGGCTTGAACAGTACCTGGGCCACTGCCACCACGGTGAGTGCACCGCCGGCCACGCTGGCGAGGATGCCGCTCTGATTGACCATCGAACCGACGCCGCCCGCCAGGCCCAGCAGTGTGGCACCTGTCAGCAGCACGTCGGCATTTCGCGCCAAGTTGGCATGCAAGGTGAGAAGGCGAATGGAATAGCGGATTTCGTACTCCATGTCGTCGCGGTTACGTGGCCTGTCTTCCGGTTTCGTCGCTTCCATCTGTTTTCCTCACCTTGTGGCTCATATCAGCCCCTACTTGGTGCCCGGCCGGCGATGGATGGGCACGTGTGCCCTCCCGGGACGGTCGGGATCCGGCAGATCACGGGGCTGAGGCTGGCGATCTGGTTTCTGTTCCTTTGTCATGGGCACTCCTTGGTTTCCGCGTTGGGCTTCTGGTTGGCACCACTAAGCCTATCGTATGACCAAGATGAGTGCCCTCCCTACAACGTCCAAGGCGAGGGGGTGACCTATGCAGCATGATCCCCTGACCCTGGACGAACTGCGTCTCGCCCTGCAGCACATCGCCGCCGATGACCGCGAGACGTGGGTCAGCATCGGCAACGCCTGCAAGACGGAGTACGGCGACGACGGCTTCGCGGCCTGGGACGAGTGGAGCCAGCAGGCGGCAAGCTACAAGGCGGCGGATGCCAAGAGCGTGTGGCGCAGCCTGACGCCGGGCCACGTGCACCTGGGCACCATCATCAAGCTGGCCGCCGATGGCGGCTGGAAGCGCGAGCGTCGCGAGATGAGCGCCGAGTATCTCCGGCGACTGAAGGCCGAGGCAGAGGAGCGCCGCCGCCGGGCGGCCGAAGCGGTGGAGGCGGACCAGGCCAAGCTCGAGCGCATGCGCGAGGCGGTGGCCGAGGCCTGCCAGCGGGTGTTCGAGCAGCATCTGCAGGATCACGGCGCCTCGCCCTACCTGGACCGCAAGGGCGTGGGCGCCTACGGCGTGCTGTTCCCGCGCCGCTCGCTGGTGGTCAACGTCGACAGCCTGCGCGAGCGGGTGGACGTATGGGCGGGGCAGGAGACGCGCCAGTTCTGGGCGGATGTGCCCAAGCCCCGGCCGGATCACCTGCACTTCTTCCACGTGCGCCAGGGCGACCTGGTGGTGCCGCTGCGCGATGCCGGCGGCAAGCTGTGGGCGCTGCAGACGATCAACCACCTGGGCACCAAGCTGTTCCCGCGGTTCGGCCGCAAGATGGGGTGCTTTCACCTGATCGACCGGGCCGGCGATGCGGTGCCGCCGGTGGTGGCGGTGGCCGAGGGCTACGCCACGGCGGCGAGCGTGCACGAGGCGACGGGCTGGCCGGTGGCCGTGGCGCTGGATCTCGGCAACATGGCCCGGGTGGCGCAGCTGGTGCGGCAGATGTTCCCCCAGAGCCAGCTGATCCTGTGCGGCGACGATGACCCGGAGACGAAGGACAACCCCGGCCGCGCCAAGACCGAGGCGCTGGCCGAGAAGCTGGGCTGCGCGGTGGCCTTCCCGAGCATGGAGGCCGCCTGATGGATTGGAACGATCTGCACCAGGCCCGCGGCCTGGACGCTGTGCGCGAGCAGCTGACCGCCGCCGTGGAAGCGGCGAATGATGAGACCCTCCCCGTGGCCCCCTCCCGGGAGAGCGGCGACCAGACGGATGAGGTTACCGCCGCGCCCGCACACCCGCCGGAGGGGGAAGGGGAGGACAATCCCTTTGGCGTTCGCGTCAGCAAGGGCGACATGCTGCAGCACTTCCGGCTGATCTACGGCACGGATCTGGTCTGGGATGGCCTTCGACGCAAGCTGATCCGGGTACCGCACGTGCGCGAGGCGGTCGGCCGCGAGACGTTCAAGGAGTGGCAGGACCACCCGTGGCGGATGATCGCCGAGGAAGTGGTGTTCGATCCCACAGAGACGATCGACCCGAGGCTGTCGGTCAACCTCTACGACGGCTTCAAGATGGAGGCGGATTCGCGGGGCCGGCAGGGCTGCGAGCGGATCCTCAACCATGTGTGGCGGCTGTGCGGCTATCGGGAAGAGGAGTTCTTCTGGCTGCTCAAGTGGATGGCGCTTCCTCTGCAGTGGCCGGGCACCAAGATGGCCACGGCGGTGCTTGTGCACGGCTCGGAGGGCACGGGCAAGTCGCTGCTGTTCGAGGGCATCCTGAAGCGGATCTACGGCGAGTACGGCATCACGATCGGCCAGGCCCAGCTGGAGAGCCAGTTCACCGGCTGGCAGTCGCGCCGTCTGTTCGCGCTGGCCGAGGAGGTGGTCAGCCGGGCGGAGAAGGCCCACTACAAGGGCGTGCTCAAGCACGTGGTCACCGGCGACGAGCTGCAGATCAACGAGAAGAACATGCCGCTGCGCAGCGAGCGCAACCATGTGAATTTCGTCTTCCTCTCCAACTCGACCGTGCCCCTGGAGCTCGACCTGGGCGACCGGCGCTACTTCGTGCTCCACGTGGAGGATCTGCCTCCGCCGGCCTACTTCGAGGCGCTGGCCGAGGAGATCGACCAGGGCGGGGTGGAGTGCTTCTACCGTTACTTGCTGGATCTCGACCTGGCGGGCTTCAAGGCACACACCAAGCCGCCGCTCTCGGATGCAAAGCAGAGGCTGATCGATTCGAGCCTCTCGCCGGCGCGCTTCTTCGTCCACGAGTGGCGGGCGGGCGACCTGGGGCTGCCCTATGGGGTGGTGGCCGTGGCGGACCTCTGGAAGGCGTTCCTGCGATGGTGCGAGAACACCAACGAGTTCAAGACCAAGCAGCGCTGGTTCTGCGACGAGGTGGCCCGCGATCTGGTGCGTGATCGACGCGACATCCGCTACCCGGCGGCCAACGGCGAGTTCAAGACGACGCGGCTGTTCGTGCCGCCGGAGCAGGCGGACAAGATCGGAAAGGCCGGCTGGCCCGACCATGCGGCCAAGGAGGCTCGCGACTTCCGCTTCAAGCTCGAGGTGAAGGCCGACGAGGGGGCTCGCTCATGATTCCGACAGTCCGACAGACCATCAGACGCTCTATCAGACGCAGGATTGCCACAACCACGCGGTTTCCGACAGTCCGACGCCGATTTCCCGAGTAGCCCGTGCGCGCGTATGCGCATGACTAACCCCTTATTATTTCTGTCTGACTGTCTGAAGAATGAAGTAACTGTCTGTCGTTATTGGGGAAATCGTTCAGACAGATATTCCGACAGAGGGTCAGACGATCCGACGGAGGCGATATGATCAAGGAAATGGACGAACTTCTGCAGCATTGGGCCGACCAGCACCGCGGCCAGGGTATGCGCCAGTGCTCCCCCCTGGGGCGCCTGGTGGAGTTCCGCGGCGTCCCGCCGCGCTCCGGTGGCCCCAAGGGCAGTCGCGATCCGCTCAACCTGGGCGACATGGACGACGCCGCCTGGCAGGTGGAGCAGGCCCTTCAGACCCTGGAAGACAAGCACCAGGTGATTGCCCACGAGCACTACCGCTGGAACGGCTACTCCGACGAGAAGGCGCGGCGCCTGGGCCTGCCTCGCCGGACCTACTACGACCAGCTGGACGCCCTGCACCACGCGCTGCTGACGGCGATGCGTCATCACATGGGGCGCCGCCGCCGTGGGTGAGGGTGCCGATACCCTGTGTATTGCGGCGACCTACGGTCGACCGGCCAGCGTATTACGGCGTTGGCATTACCGGTCGGTTGATGCCACCGCACTCGGGGGCCATCATTCCGATACCGTCAGATAGCTGCGCCTGATCGGGTTCTCTCTTGTAGTCGCCTCGTTCGCCCCGGCCCTTGTGCCGGGGCGCTTTCGTTCAGGCGCAGCTGACGCACCGAGTTACTCCCGCCGTGGTGGGCGGCGCCGCCTTCGGGCGGCACTTTTCGTTCTGGAGGGTGCCATGGGCTGGGTGACCGAGGTGGACGCGATTCCCCAGGCGGGGCCCCAGCGCCACACCGTGGTGATCAGCGCCGGGCACAGCAACCGCGACCCGGGCGCGGTGGCCCATGGCTACCGAGAGGCGGAGATCGTCACCGAGTTTCGCAACCTGGTGAGCCAGGCGCTGGCCCGGCAGGGCATCCGCCACCTCACCGACGGAGATGGCACGGACAACTGGCCGTTGAACAAGGCGGCGGCGCTGGCCGGCGGCGCCTCGATCGCGGTGGAGTTCCACTGCGATGCGGCGAGCCCCTCGGCCTCCGGCACCTGGACGCTCTCCCGGGATGACCAGCTGCCGCTGGCCGTCAAGCTGTGCCACGCCACGGCGGACGCCCTGGGCATCCGCAACCGCGGCGCCCATCCCGAGGATGCCGGCCAGCACCATCGCCTGGCGTTTGTCAGCGACGGCGGCGGCATCGTCCACGAGCTGTTCTTCCTGACCCACAAACAGGACCTCGCGGCGTACATCGCCGGCAAGCGAGGGCTGGCCAGCGCGGTGGCGGGCGTGATCGCCGCTGCCGCCCGTGCCGAATAAGACCCATAACCAACACGCAGGGACGCCAACGAGGTGTTCCATGAACCGTATGAGAGATGCCATGTCAGGCCCTGATAAGGACCCTCAGTTCTTGCAGGCGGCGCTGGCCTATGTGGCCAGTGCGTGGCCGCAGCTATATGCGGCGGGCCTGGCCTTCGTGGTCGCCCTGGTGCGGGGTCTCCACGCTGGCAACGCGAAGCGCAAGAGTTGGCTCGAGGCAGTGATGTGCGGCTGCCTGGTGCTCGCGCTGTTCCCGCTGCTGAGTTACTTCGGTCTCCCTGGTGCCCTCGCGGCCAGCATCGGCGCCGTCATTTCCTTCATGGGTGCTGTCTGGATCCGTGAGCGTATCGACCAGGCCTACGACAAGATCATCGGCAGGTGGCTGAAATGATCCGCCGCATCTTGAGTGCCGGGCCGGTCTGGCTGCTGGCCGTGCTCCTGGGCATCACCGTGTATGCCGGGATGCAGGCGCGCCATTATGCCGAGGCGTTGGGGGCCAGCCAGGCCCGCGTGGCTCGCGTCGAGGATCGGGCGGCCATTCTGCTCGAACATCAGCGCTGGCAGAACCGGCAGATAGCGACGATGACCGAGGCGCTGGGCGAGCGCGACGAGCGCTTGCTGCGTGATGGCGAGCTACTCGACCTGGTGCGCCAGGCCGCCCGCAACCTGGAGCGAGACGATGCCAAGACTGCTGATTGGGCCGGGCAGCCTAGCCCTGCTGCTGTTCGCCAGTGGCTGCGCGACCTCCGCACGGGAGCCGGTCACGGTGCCGGTGGCGATGGTGCCGGAGGTGCCGAGCTTCCTGGTTCGCCCGCTGCCGGCCCCGACGCGGCAGGTGACGCGCAACCGTGATCTGCTGCAGCTGCTGGCCGACTACGAATCACTGAGGCGCCGGGCTAACGCCGACCGCGCGGCCGTGGCAGACCTGCTGGACCAGCCCGGCTCGGCAGGTGAGAAGTGAGCGAGATACCCAGCGCTTACGATGACCGCCGCGGCAGTAGTGCCCAGCGAGGTTACGACAATCGCTGGAAGAAGGCCCGCGCCGGCTACCTGCGCAAGCATCCGCTTTGCATTATGTGCCAAGCCACTGGCCGCTTGGTGCCGGCGGTGATCGTCGATCACATCAAGCCCCATCGGGGTGACATGGTCCTGTTCTGGGACCGGAACAACTGGCAATCGCTGTGCAAGTGGCATCACGACAGCGTGAAGCAACGCATGGAGCGCGGCGGTCTCGCCGCGTGTGACGAGTCCGGCATCCCCACCTCGCCTGGCCACCATTGGAGCTGAAGGGGAGGGGGGGTATCGAAAGTCCACGGCCCTCGGACCCTCGACCGGTAGCCTTCCCTTCGCGTATCGAAGCGGGAAAAAAGGGAGGGGGGTACCTCGAGCCTGCCGGGGGCTCTGGCCATCAACCATAGGAGGTTCGCCATGGCGGGCAACCGGAATTCCGGGCGTAAGCCGTTGCCGGCGAACGTCCACGCGCTGCGCGGCAACCCGAGCAAGAAGCCCTCGCACGAGCTGGAGCATACCGGCCAGCAGCAGCTGCCGGCCGAGATCCCGCCGTGCCCGGCGTTCCTGACCAAGGATGCCAAGGCCGAGTGGAAGCGCATCGCCAAGGATCTCCAGACCCTCGGCCTGATCAGCAAGCTGGATCGCGGCGAACTGGCCGTCTACTGCCAGGCCTGGGCCGACTGGAAGGTCGCCCGGGAGAAGATCAGCGCGATGGAGTCGGCCGGCTTCGTCGAGACGACCCCGAGCGGCTACAAGCAGATGAGCGCCTGGATGCAGCTGGCCAACCGCGCGGAGGAACGCATGCGCAAGGCCGGCAGCTCGTTCGGCCTGAACCCGTCGGCCCGGGCCAGCCTCGGGGCCGGCACGGTGCAACAAGGAGAGCTGTTCCCCAATGAGCAAGCCGAGACCGCCCGAAAGTACGGCCTGTGACGATCGCGCCACAGCCTACGCTCAGGCGGTCGTTGCCGGCGAGCTGATCGCCGGGCCCCAGGTGCGCCACGCCTGTGCGCGTCACCTGCGCGACCTGGAAGAGGGACCGGCCCGCGGGCTCTATTGGGATGTCGAGGCGGCGGCCCATGCCATCGGCTTCTTCGAGGACGTGCTGCGCCTCAACGGCGGGCGCTTCGAGGGGCAGCCGTTCGAGGTGCTGCCCTGGCAGGCCTTCATCGTCGGCAGCCTGTTCGGCTGGAAGGGCGAGGACGGCTTCCGCCGCTTCCGCGTCGCCTACGTCGAGACCGCCAAAGGCTCTGGCAAGTCGCCGTTGGCCGGCGGCGTCGGGCTCTATGGGCTGGTCGCCGACGGCGAGCACCGCGCCGAGGTCTACGCCGCGGCCACCAAGAAGGACCAGGCGCAGATCCTGTTCCGCGACGCCGTGGCCATGGTCGACCAGTCGCCGCTGCTGGCCCATAGCATCGCCAAGAGCGGGGCCCCGGGGAAGGAGTACAACCTCGCCTTCCACAAGACGGCCAGCTTCTTCCGCACGGTGAGTGCCGACGATGGCCAGTCAGGCCCGCGGCCTCACATCGCCCTGCTCGACGAGATCCACGAGCACAAGACCGCCATGGTCGTGGAGATGATGCGCGCCGGCACCAAGAGCCGCGAGCAGGCGCTGATCTTCATGATCACCAACAGCGGCACGGATCGCTTGACCGTGTGCTGGGACTATCACGACTACGCCGACAAGATCGCCAGCGGCGCGCTCGAGGACGACAGCTTCTTCGGCTTCGTCTGCAGCCTGGACGAGACCGACAACCCCTTCGAGGACGAGCAGTGCTGGTACAAGGCCAACCCCTCGCTGGCCTACGGCATCCCCGGGCTCAAGTACCTGCGCGAGCAGGTCACCCAGGCGCGCGGCATGCCCTCGAAGGAGGCCACCGTCCGGCGTCTCAACTTCTGCCAGTGGGTGCAGGCCGACAACCCGGCGATCAGCCGCGACGCCTGGCTCGCCACCCAGGACGAGGACTTCGACCACGACCTGCTGATCGGCCGCCGCTGCGTCGCCGGCCTCGATCTCTCCAGCACCCAGGACCTGACCTCCCTGGTGCTGATGTTCGAGCCGATCGAGAGCGACCCGGTGTGGCGCATGGTGCCGTGGTTCTGGTTGCCGGCGGACGGCCTCGCCAAGAAGGGCGAGCAGGATCGGGTGCCCTACCTGGCCTGGCAGAAGGCTGGTCACCTCGATACCACCCCCGGGCGGGCCATCAACAAGCGCCACGTGCTGCACAAGCTGGTGGAGATCACCGAGCGCTACGACCTGCAGGGCATCGGCTACGACCGCTGGCGGATCGAGGATCTCACTTCGCTGATCGACGACGAGGGCCTGAGCCTGCCGCCGCTGACCCCGGTCGGCCAGGGCTTCAAGGACATGTCGCCGGCGGTGGACGAGTTCGAGCGTCGCCTGGTCAACGCTGAGCTTCGCCACCAGGGGCACCCGGTGCTGACCTGGTGCGCCGCCAATGCGGTCTACGCCGAGGATCCGGCCGGCAACCGCAAGATCAACAAGGCCAAGAGCACCGGCCGCGTCGACGGTGTCGTCGCAGCGGTGATGGCCACCGCCCTGACGCTGGGCGAGCTGGCCGAGCCCGAGCCGGAACCCGGTTTCATCATCCTGTGACGGGAGCGCCATGCGCAATCTACTCAACCGCCTGACCGGCCGCGACGACGCCCCGGAGGCGCGCCACGAGCCCACGGTCACGCCTGACCCTGGCATCAAGGACCAGACCGTCAGCAGCGGCGACGTGGAGAGCATGATGGAGCTCTTCCAGGTCGCGCCCAGCTATGCCGGCCCGGCGGTCACCGCCGAGACCGCGATGCGCGTCACCGCGGTCTACGCCTGCGTGCGCATGCTCTGCGGTGCCGTCTCCACCATGCCGCTGCACATCTATCGCCGCACGGCGGATGGTGGCAAGGAACGCATCGACCATCCCCTGTGGTGGCTGCTCAACCAGGAAGCCAGTCCGCTGTTCACGTCCAGCGCCATGCGCGAGGCCCAGATCGCCTCGATGCTGCTGCGCGGCGACGGCTTGGCGCGCATCCGCCGCAACCGTCGGGGTGTGCCCGAGCGGCTCGAGCCTCTGCCGCGCCAGAACACCATCATCGAGAAGGCCGGCGGGCGCCTGCGCTACTACGCCAACCTGGACGAGGAGGGCTATGTCGGCCTCGACCAGGACGACGTCCTGCACCTGCCCAACGTCGGCTTCGATGGCGTCTGCAGCCCCTCGGTGATCGGCCTGGCCGCCAAGCAGGGCATCGGCCTGGCCATGGCCGCCGAGGAGTACAGCGCCCGCTTCTTCAGCAACGGCGCCCGGCCGGACCACGTCATCACCACGGACGGCACGCCGAGCCAGGAGCAGATCGACCTGATCCGCAACAACTGGCTGAAGAAGCACCAGGGCACCGCCAACGCGCACCTGCCGGGCATGCTGGTCGGGGGCGCCAAGGTGCACCAGATCACCATGACCTCGGAAGACGCCCAGCTGATGGAGGCCCGTCAGTTCCAGGTCACCGACATCGCCCGCGCCTTCGGCCTGCCCAGCTGGATGATCAACGCCAACGAGAAGTCCACCAGCTGGGGCAGCGGCCTCGAGCAGATGGGCCTCGGCTTCATCATCTACACCCTGCAGCCCCACTTGACGCGCTGGGCCCAGGAGATCAATCGCAAGCTGCTGCGCGATCGCAACCTCTTCGCCGAGTTCAACGTCACCGCCCTGCTGCGCGGCGATGCCAAGGCCCGCTCGGAGTATTACAAGGCCGCGCTCGGCGGTACTCAGGCGCCCGGCTACATGACCCCCAACGAGGTCCGCGCCCGCGAGAACCTGCCCCCGATCAACGGCGGCGACCAACTCTATGCACCCGAGGTGACCCCCGATGCCGATGCCTAAGCTGCTCCAGCTGTTCCTGGACAACCAGGCCAAGCCCAAGGACTTCCGCGCCCTGCGCAACGAAGGTCGCGGCGAGATCTATCTCTACGACGCCATCGGCGACTGGTTCGGCATCAGCGCCGAGGCCTTCAACCGCGAGGTCCGCGCCATGGAGGGGGAGATCGACGAGCTCCACCTCTACATCAACTCCCCCGGCGGCGACGTCTTCGAGGCCCGCGCCATGGCCACCGCCCTGTCGCAGCTCAAGGTGAAGACGGTGGCCCACATCGAAGGCCTGGCCGCCAGCGCGGCGACCTTCCTGCCCATGGTCACCGACGAGGTCGAGATGACCGAGGGCGGCTTCTTCATGATCCATGAGGCCTGGACGCTGACCATGGGCAACAAGCGCGACCACCGCCAGCAGGCCGACCTGCTGGGCAAGGTCGACGACTCCATCCTCGACGCCTACGCCAAGCGCACCGGCGCCAAGCGTGATGACCTCACCGCCTGGATGGAGGCCGAAACCTGGTTCACCGCCGCGGAGGCAAAGGAGCATGGCTTCATCACCAGCATCCTCGAAACCGACCGCCGCCAGGCCGCTGCCCAGTGGAACCTGGCTGCCTACCACAACACGCCCAGCGCCCTCACTGAAGGGCCGCCCCCGGAGCACCTCTACGACCGAGCGCAAGCCGAGCGACGGCTCGCGCTGATCGAACGGCACTAGCGGGCTCCCGCGTGCCATATCCCTACGCCGCCCACCGGGCGGCGTTTTCGTAAGCGAAGGAGACAGCATCATGCCTCAGAGCATCCAAGAACTGCGGGAGCAGCGCACCAAGGCCGCCAAGGGCGCCCGCGAGCTGCTCGACCAGCACCCCGGCGACAAGTGGGGCAAGGAGCAGGACGATCAGTACAACAACCTGATCGGCGAGATCGACCGCATCGATGCCAGCATCGATCGCCAGCAGAAGCTGCTCGACCGCGAGGCCGAGGAGAAGCATCGGGTCGAGGATCGCGCCGGCCGCGACGGCATCAGCACTGACGAGGCCACCGCGCTCAAGCAGAAGGAGAGCGCCATCTTCCGCGCCTGGATGCGCGAGGGTGTCGACGGCCTCAACGCCGAGCAGCGCGAGCACGTCCAGGCCCAGCGACAGAAGATGCTGCAGAACGCCATGAGCACCGGCACCGGCAGCGAGGGTGGCTACCTGGCCCCGGACCAGTTCAGCGCCGAGCTGCTCAAGGCACTGAAGGCGTTCGGTGGCATGCGCGAGGCCTCCCGGGTCATCCAGACCTCGAGCGGTGTGGCGATCAACTGGCCGACCACCGACGCCACCAGCGAGGAAGGCGAGATCGTCGGCGAGAACGTCTCGGTCACCACCGGCGAGACCAGCTTCGGCACCCTGCCGCACGCCACCTACAAGTTCTCGTCCAAGTCCATCGCACTGCCCTTCGAGCTGCTGCAGGACAGCGAGATCGATCTCGAGGCCTACGTGCGCGAGCTGCTCCAGGAGCGCCTGGGTCGCATCACCAACCGGCTGTTCACCGTGGGCACCGGCACCGGCCAGCCCCACGGCATCGTCACCAGCTCGGCCTCCGGGAAGATCGCCCCCACCGGGCAGGTCGACGAAATCCTCTATGACGACCTGGTGGACCTCGAGCACAGCGTCGACCCGGCCTACCGGCGCAGCGGCAACGTCGGGTACATGTTCCACGACATGACCCTGCGCTCGCTCAAGAAGCTCAAGGATGCCGACGGCCGCCCGCTGTGGGTGCCGGGCGTCGCCACCAGCGAGCCGGATACCCTCAACGGCTACCGCTACACCATCAACCAGCACATGGATCAGCTGGGTGCCGGCAACAAGCCGATGCTCTTCGGCGACTACGCCAAGTACATCATCCGCGACGTCATGCAGCTCCAGTTCTTCCGCATGACCGACTCCAAGTACACCGAGAAGGGGCAGGTCGGCTTCCTCGCCTTCATGCGCTCAGGTGGCCGCCTGATGGACGTCGGCGGTGCCGTGAAGCACTTCCAGAACGCCGCCAGCTGATCCTGATCGCTGATCGGTAGACGCGTCGCGGGGCCTCCCGGCCCCGCGTCAGTGCCATCCATCGAGGACATCATCATGGCCGAACCCAAGACCACCGAGCCCAAGGCCGGCGGCAAGACACCGTCGCACCTGACCGTGCTGATCCTGCGCGACGAGCGGGTGGGCAAGAAAGACTTCAAGCCGGGGGATACCCCCAAGCTCAGCTATGCCGAGGCGCAGCGACTGATCAAGGGCGGCGGTGCCGACGGCGACAGCGGCGCCATCCGTGCCGCCCAGGCTCAGCGCAAGCAAGCGGCGCAGGGCTAACCCATGGTCGTGCGCACTCGTCTGGTCACCGCGCCGAGCGTCGAGCCGGTCAGCGTCGCCGAGGCCAAGGAGCAGTCCCTGGTCGAGCACGCCGAGCACGACGGCATGTTCGAGCGCCTGATCGCCGCCGCCCGCCAGGAAGCCGAGCAGCGCACCGGGCGGGCGCTGATCACCCAGGCGTGGCAGCAGCGGCAGCCGGCGGACGGCAATACCGTCTGCCTGCGCCGCTGGCCGCTGCTGGCGGTGACCAGCGTCAGCGACGACCAGGGCACGCTCGACCCGACCGACTACCGGGTCGAGATTGGCGACTTCCCGGCGGTGATCGCCAACCGCTCGCTGACGGGCACCGTGACCGTAGCCTTCACCGCCGGCTACGGCGAAGCGGCTGCTGACGTGCCGTCTGCGATCCGCCAGTGGATCCTGGTCACCGTGGCCTCGCTCTATGAGCACCGCGAGAAGGCCGTCACCGGCACCATCACCTCCGAGCATCGCTTCATCGACGGGCTGCTCGATCACTACGTGGTGACCCCGACATGAGAGCCGGACGACTCCGCCACCGCGTCACCCTGCGCGGCGCCCGCCACGGCCACCCGCCCAGCTGGCCCGCGGCCGGCAACGCCTGGGCCGAGTTCGTCGAGCCCAAGAGCGCCGGGCGCACCGAGCAGCAGGGCATCCGCGCCCCGGGCGCCACGCTCGTGCGCATGCGCCCGCGGCCAGGCCTGCAGGTCGGCCAGCTGATCGAGCGCCGCGACGGCGGGCTGTTCATCGTCGAGGCCATCGACCCGGCCCGCACGGTGGTGGAGATCGCCGCGCGGCGCCTGCAGGGCATGCCGGCCAGCTATGTGCCGTTCGCCACCGGCATCGGCTATAGCATCGAGGCCTTCCTGCTGCGCGAGAACGTCTTCGTCGGCCAGGCCAACGAGCCCCGCCACCTGGTGGAGGTGATCCAGCCGCAGCTGACCTGGCCTTGGGCCGAGGCCGGCGACCTGATTCAGATCGCCGGCCTGTCGCTTGAGATCGTCGGCCAGGTCGAGGGCACCGACGACGGCATCACCGTCCAGCTGTTCACCATCCCGGGCTGACGACATGGCAAGAGCAAGAGGCAAGAACAGCAAGCTGCCCAAGGGCGTGGTGGTCGGCGGGCTCAGCGAGAGCAAGAAGGCCTTCCAGGCGCTGCCCGCCGCCACCCGCCGGGCCATTGCCGGCGCCGTGAACGAGCAGGCCGCCGAGACCCGGCAGGCCCTGGTCGGTCGCATCAGCCAGGACGGCGGTATCAAGAAACGCGAGGTGGCCAAGCGCATCAGCGTGCGCAAGGCCAGCCTCAAGGAGGAGCGCCCCTTCGCCGAGCTCAAGCTCAACCGTGCGCCGGTGCGCTTCCGCCACTGGCAGTACGAGACCCGACAGACCGACGGCACCGGTACCCGGGCCAGCATCTGGGTCCGCAAGGGCGGGCAGCGCATGCGCGTGTGGGGCTTCGTGAACCCCAAGGGCCGCGGCGTCCCGCTCACCCGGTACCGCAAGGGCAGCCAGGACCGCATCCGTCGCGCCGCCGGCTGGGGCCTCAAGAACCACTGGAACCACCAGGTCGACGACCGCCTGCGTAGCGAGATCGCCAGCGGTGTCGATGGCAAGTTCATGACCCGCTTCAACAGGGAGTGGGCCCGGAAAGGGAAGTGAGCATGAGCCAGCCCAAGAGCACCCGGGTGGTCGCCAAGCTGCTCGAGCGCCTCGAGGCGATCAGCGTGGCCAACGGTTACCACACCGACATCGCCCACATCGAGAGCGACAGGCCCCAGGTCGACATCCAGCACGACATCCCCCTGCCGGTGCTGCACCTGCGCAACGTCGAGAATGCCATCACCCGCGTGGTAGCCAATGGGGCCCGTAGCGAGCAGCGCACCCTGCAGCTCGACGCCTACCTGAAAGGAGGCGAGGGCGCTCGCGAGCGGCAGGACGCCCTGCTCGATGACCTCTACCGGGCGCTCTACACCGGCGAGAAGATCAAGCTCGACCGCCTCGCGGTGGAGATCACCACGGGCAACGCCGCCCTCGACGATGCCGACCTGGGCAGTCGCATCGTGCCCATCTACCTGCCCGTCACCATCACCTACACCAGCGAGAGGTAAGCACCATGTCTGGCTATCAAGATACCGGCCTGATCGTCGCCGGCGACGTCTTCATGGGCGAGGTCGATTCGAGCGGCAACGTCGGCGCCCTGCGCGGCCCCCTCAACGTGCCGTCGCTCGCCATCACGCCCAACACCGTCGAGACCATCGAGCGGCAGAGCTACAAGAAGGGCACCTACGGGCAGACCCTCGACGCCGTGAACCTGCCCAACGAGGCCGCCAACCTCACCATCCAGTTCGACTCGCTGCCCGCGATCCAGCTGGCCGAGGCCCTGGCCGGCAAGACCGCGGCCATCGACGACGCCGTCGACACCATCACCGGCGAGGCCCACACCCTGGAGGAGGGGCTCTGGATCAAGCTGGCCAAGTCGAACCTGGCCGAGGGCTCGGTGACCGTCACCGAGACCACCGGCAGCACCGACATCACCGCCAGCTGCGAGATCGACCATGCCGCCGGCCTGGTCAAGGCCACCACCACCGCCGCGGCCACCGATGTCACCATCGACTACGACACCAACGCCACCACCGGCACCCGGGTGCTCGGCGCGAGTGAGATCTCCAAGCCGCGCTACATCCTGGTAGAGGGCGTCAACCTCGCCACCAACAAGCGGGTGCGGGTCGAAATCGACCGCGTGGTGCTGAGCTCCGACCAGGCCACCGAGCTGATGGGCCGTGAGTTCATCAACGGCCAGCTCACCGGCTCGCTGGTCACCCTGGAAGGCAAGCAGTCGCCGTACACCATGGACATGTACGACTGACACCCCGCGTGACGTACGCCCGGGGCGACCCTGGGCGTAAGTGATCCACCAGCAGCCTGTAAGACATCAACCCACGGAGACAACGCGATGAGCGACACCAAGGCCCAGCCCGAAGAGCTCGTGCAGGTCACCCTGCACGAGCCGCACACCCATAACGGCGAGCGCCACGAGAAGGGCGCCAAGCTCAAGGTCCGCCCCGATCAGGTCGAGCGCCTGAAGAAGCACAAAAAGATCTGATGGCGAGAGCCCGGCCCCGCAGGTGGCGGGGCCGGGTAACGGGTTGTAACCTGCCTCGAGGGAACCGAGGGAGGAGCGTCATGATGCGATGGATCGGCCTGGCCCTGGTGGCGGTGGTGCTGCCGGCGCAGGCTCAGGTTTACAAATGCGAGGTGGATGGGCGCACAGCCTTTCAGGACAGCCCGTGCGATGCTGGAGAGCAGTCGACCTTTACCACCAAGGCGATGGAGCGACGCGCCAAGCGAGAGGCAGAGCGCGAGCGGCAAAGGGAGATCGCCCGGTCTTGGGAGCCTCACCCCTCGGCGGCGGAACAGACTCGAGAGGCGATTCTGGCAGACCTGGAGTATCGGCTCTACGATCCCGAGTCTCTGCGGCTCGATGAATGGGTGCCTCCCGAGAAGGGCATACCCGGCTACCGCCAATACGTTCGCTATCGCGCCCGTGCCCTGGCAGGTGGGATGACCATCAGTGAAGCGATGTACTACTTCGATGAAAATTTCGAGATCGAGGAGATCGAAGACCTCGACGAGAGTTGAGTCTCCACCCTCTCTCTAGACCACACCAGCCCCGCCATCGAGCGGGGCTTTTCTTTGCCTGCACGGTGACCCATGGCCCAGAACCAGAACGACATCCAGCTGCGCATCCAGGCCGCCGTGGATGGCCTGCAGGACATCGGCAAGCTGCTCAGTGAGCTCGACGAGGTGGGGGCCGATACCACCGAGGCCTCGGCTGACGTCGAGAAGCTCAACGAGGCGATGTCCTCGCTGGCCCAGCAGCGCAAGCTGATCGACTCCCTCGAGCAGACCCGCGGCAAGGTCGCCGAGGCCGAGCAGGCCATGAACGAGGCGGTGGGCGAGGCCAACCGCCTGCGCAGCGCCTACGACGATAGCGCCCAGGGCGTGGAGGCCCAGCGCCGCGCCGCCGAGCAGGCCGCCGCCAGTGCCGAGCAGGCCAGCGAGGCCTACCAGCAGCAGCGCCGTGCACTGCAGGCGCTTCAGACTCAGTACAAGGGCGTGCAGGCCGAGACCTTGGGGGCCCGCCAGGCCTGGCGCGATGCCGCCCAGCGGGTGAAGGATCTCGAGGCCGCCATCGAGGCCAGCGGCAAGGCCACCGCCGACCAGTCCCGCCAGCTCGACCAGGCCCGCGGGGCCGCCGAGGAGGCACGGCGCGGCTATGAGCGCCAGGCCGAGGCCCTCAGCGGCGTGCGCGACCAGCTCGCCGAGCAGCGCACCGTGGTGGATCAGGCCAAGCAGAGCTGGGAGGACTACCGCGACGAGAGCCGCGACCTCAACCGCGACCTCAAGCAGAGCGAGCGCGCCTTCGCCAAGCAGGGCAAGGAGCTCGACCGCGCCCAGCAGGCCGCCGACAAGGCCAGCACCAGTTTCCAGCGCCAGGGCAAGGCGCTCGACGAGCTGAGCGAGGATGCCAGGCAGGCCGGTGTCGACGTCGACAACCTGGCCGACGAGCAGCAGCGTCTCGACCAGGAGTCCCGCGAGCTCGAGGGCTCGGTCGACAAGCTCAAGGGTCGCCTGCGCGAGTACCGCCAGCAGGTCGACGGCACCGAGGGCAGCGTGCGCAAGCTGGCTCGCAGCCTTGCCGGCGGCATCAAGCGCTTCGCCGCCTGGGGCGCCGCGGCGGCGGCCGGCGGGGCGGCGCTCAGCGTCGGCCTGATCGCCCGCTACACCGCGGCTCAGGCGCAGATGGCCGATCAGCTGGATAACACCAGCGAATCACTCGACACGAACGCCCAGCGGCTGCAGGAGATCCAGTATGCCCTGGATCGTACCGCCGACGGCTCGGCCAATGCCGCCGACCTGCTCAAGGACGTCGCCGACAAGATCGGCGATGCCTATGAGAACGGGGGCGGTGAGGCGAAGGATGCCATCGACGCCCTGGGCCTTAGCCTCGATGAGTTGATCCAGCTCTCGCCTGACGAGATGCTGCTGCGGCTGGCGTCTGCCATGCAGAGCCTGCCCAAGGCCAGCCAGGTCAACATCCTCGAGAGCCTGTCGAACGATGCCAGCCTGCTGGGGCCCTTGCTGGCAGACAATGCTGCTCGGCTGCGCGAGCTCGCCGCCGAGGCGCGCAACGTCGGGGCCATCCAGAGCGACGCCGATCTGGAACGCCTGCGAGAAACCAACCGGGCCGTGGAGCGCCTCCAGGGGCGTTTCCAGGGCCTACGCAACCGCCTGCTGGGCGAGATGGCCCCCGCCGTCACCGAAGTGGCCGATCAGTTTGATGGCCTGCTCGAGGACAACCCCGGCCTCGTCGATGACCTGGCCACTGTGTTCGGCAACCTGCTGCGCCAGACCAGCGACTGGATGCAGTACGTCATCACCAATCGCGACAAGGTAGGCGCGGCGCTCCAGGGGCTAATCGATACGGCACAGTTCCTCGGCAACACCTTCACGGCGGTGTTCCGCGGCATCCAGACGGTGATCGCTGGCGTCCTGGCGGGGGCGGCCCAGGCCTATTCGCATGTGCGCAACCTGATGGAGAGCACCGCGGGCCTGCTCAACAAGCTGGGCATCGTCAGCGACGAGACCCTGGCCAGGATGCGGGCCCACTCGGAGGCCGCCCAGCAGGCGGTGCGCGACCTCGAGGCACAGACCGTCGAGTACGGCCGCCAGGCGCTCGAGGCCGGCAAGAATGCCATCAGCGCCTACGACAACAGCGCCGATGCGGCCGAGGAGAGCGCCGAACGGCAGCGACGGGCCAGCGCTGCGCTCGATCAAGTGGCCCTCAATACCGCCAAGCTAATCGGCGAGCAGGCCAACGCCCACGAAGAAGCCGCCGAGGCCGCCGAGGCGAGTGCCCGTCGCCAGAAGCGTGCCATGGAGCAGGCTGCCGAGACGCTCGGCACGACGGTCGACGAGCTCAAGACCGGCATCAGCGACAACAATCGCGAGGCGATCGCGGCCTTCGAGACGCTGGCCCGATCCGGGGAGGTCTCGGCCAAGACCCTGCGCGAGGCGTTCGGCACCGTCTGGGACGACCTGAACAGCCAGGAGGAGCGCGAAGCGTTCCGCGCGACGCTTCAGCAGATGGTCAACGATGGCGTCGAGGGGGCTGGGTCGATTCTCTCGGCGTTTCGCGCCATGTCTTACGGCATCCGCGACGAGGTCGACGATGCTGCCGACTCGGTAGACCAGCTAGGAGATGCCGCGAAGCAGGCGGCGGGCGATACCGAACAGTCCAACAAGAAGGTCGTCAGCTCCGCCCGGGGCGTCGCCGCCTGGATGGCCGACGGCTTCAAGGCGGCGCTCGAGGCCATGGATGCGCTCAGCGTCCGGGCCGGCAATGCCTTCCGCGCGCTGCGCGGTGCCGAGACGACGCAGGCCGGTATCGAGGGCCTGCGCGATCGCCTGGCCGAGGTGAACGAGGAGATCAAGCGCCTCAACCGCGAGGCGCTCACCAGCATGAACGCCACGGGCATCACCGCCTGGGCGATCAGCGTGAAGCGCGATGCCCGGGAGGTCGAGCGGGCCTTCCTGGCCCAGAAGATCGCCGCCACCGAGCTGTTCGACGAGCTGCAGAAAGGCGAGCGCACCGGCGTCGATCTCTCCATGACCATGGAGGACCTCAAGCAGCGCTTCGACCTACTGGATGACGCGACCCTGTCGGGCCTCGAGGGCGAGATCCGCCGCATCCGCGGCGAGGTGGAGTCGCTGCGCGACTCGCTGGCCGACACCTTGGCCGCCGCCGAGCAGGAGAGGGCCAGCCTGGAGGGCGACCGCGGACGCGTGCAGGAGCTGCAGTACCTCGAGCGACAGCAGGAGTTGCAGGAGCAGCTGAACCGCGCGCAGGCGCTGGGCGATGCCGAAGCGCAGAGGCTGGCTCAGCAGGCCCTGCAGGCCGCCGAGCGCAATCACGAGCTGCGCATGCGTCAGATCCGCGAGGAGAGCGAGGCCGAGAAGCGGGCCGCCCTCCAGCGTGAACGCGAGGCCGCCAGTCGTCGCCAGCGCGATGAGGTGAACCAGCGCGAGCGGGAGGCCTTCGAGCGCGACCAGACGGCCCAGCAGGTGACTGCCACCCGACAGGCGGCACTGGCCGCCCAGCCCACCCGGGCCACGCGCATCGAGCTGGTCACGCCCAACGGTACCGCCAACCTCACCGCCGATAACGAGCGCAGCGAGCAGCTGCTAATCGATGCCCTGGGCCGCGACGCCCGCCGAGCCTACTAGGAACGCCCATGATCACCCTGACCCATGCCGGCGGCGCCATCACGCTGCCGGAGGATCTCGCCTGGCCGGACGAGTTCGACTGGAGCCCGGTGGCCGCCGCCGAGCAGCGCACCCTGAGCGGCGCGCTGATCATCCAGCACAGCACCCGCCAGAGCGGCCGGCCGATCACCCTGGCCAGCCAAGGCGCGAGCTGGTTCCCCCGCGCCCAGGTGCAGGCCCTGCAGACGCTGCTCGAGGAGGTCGCGCCGCTGACGCTCGACATCCACGGCCGTGCGTTCACGGTGACCTGGCGCCGGGCCGGCAACGCCCAGCCGCTGGAGGCCACGCCGGTCTATCGCCTCGCCGATCCCGACGGCACCCATCCCTATCTCATCACCCTGCGGCTCCAGGAGATCTAGCCCCATGCCGATCCTGCAAGGCGACATCAAGCTGCTCAAGTCGGAACGCATGACCGACAACGCCGACGGCGGCGGGCGCATCACCGGCAACGAGATCGTCGACGGCCTCAGCAACGAGATCTTCAACGACGTCTCGGACCTGGATCGCGTCTACGGCCGCACCAACCTGCGCAAGGCCTTCGCCGCCGTGGAGACCGACGACACCGACTACTACTTCGGCGCGCACATGATCGTCGACCAGGCGCCGGACGACCCCAACGTCTCGGTGCTGATGTTCTCCACCGGCAGCCCCACCGACGAGCGAGCCAACGCCCGCAACCGCATCGAGGGCTACGTGGTGGCCGGGCCGCTGACGCGCATGCGCCTGTATGGCGACCAGCTCGAGGGGCAGCGCTCGCTGCTCGCCTACCAGCGGGTCGGCGAGACCCCGCCGGACATCGGCGACGTGCTGCTGCTCTCCACCGAATCCGGCGAGGGCGCGGGCAACGAGCAGTACGTGCGCATCACCGGCGTGGAGACCCAGGACCAGGTGTTCACCGACGGCAGCGGCGACTTCACCCGCCAGGTGCTGACCATCGACATCAGCACCGCGCTGACCGAGCGTTTCTCCGGGCACGAGCCGCGCCGCGACTCCCGCGCCCAGCCGGCCACCCTGCTGCGCCAGACCCAGGTGGCGGATGCCAGCCAGTATTACGGCGTCAGCCGCCTGGCCGTGGCCGCCAGCCTCGGCAGCAACCAGGTGCAGGTGGCGAGCGTCTATCAGCCCATCGTGCCCAGCACCCAGACCGAGAGCCCGGTCACCGACGTGCAGATCGGCGGCAACGTGGCCGTTGAGGTCGAGAGCGGCGGCATCACCCACGAGATCCCCCAGGTGGCCGAGACGCTGCAGATCGCCGTGGCCGTCAACAACCGCGGCTACAGCTACACGCGCAGCCTGCAGCCGCTGCCGGCCCCGGGCACCGTGGTGGTGGAGTACCTGGCGCTGGGCAAGTGGTACACCCTGCGCGACGAGAACGGCACCGGCGAGCTCAGCGGCGCCGGCACCGGGCAGGTCAACTTCGCCACCGGCTCGGTCTCGATGACCCTGCAGGCGCTGCCCGACGTCGACTCCTCGATCCTCGTCTACTGGGGCACGCCGGTGCACTACGTCGACCGGGCCGGCTACCAGGTGCCGTTCGCCACGCCGTCGCTGCGCTTCACGCTCAACCAGGGCGGCGTGGTGCCGGGCAGCGTCACCGCCACCTGGCTCTCCGGGGGCGTCGAGGTCACGGCGACCGACGACGGCCTGGGCAACCTCTCCGGCGCCGCCACCGGGCGCATGGTCTACGGCTTCCAGGATGCCGCCAACGGCGACCGCGTGGGCGAGGTGTGGCTCGAGTTCAATGATGGCCAGTGGCCGGACGCCAACAGCAACGTGGTGGTGGACTACGAATACGGCGCGAGCGACACGGCGACCTTCAACCCCAGCAAGGACGGCAGCGGCTTCGTGCAGCTGCAGCTGCCCAACGCACCGCTCAAGCCCGGCAGCGTGGGCCTCGAGTGGACCGTCACCCGCCGCGACGTGGAGGCCAGCGGCTACACGATCGAATACACCACGGGTAACTGGACCATCGGCCAGGCGGCCGGCGGGGCCGGCAGCGAGACCTTCGAGGAGCGCCGCGAGGACGAGACCACCATCCGCTACCGGGCCTACGACGATGGCGCCGGCGGCCTCAAGGGCTTCGCCGGCACCGTGGACTACGACACCGGCCTCGTGACGCTCGAGGTCGAGAAGGTCCACGACGTGCAGCGCTGGTCCCGCGGCGAGAACGGCTCGGACTGGGGCGAGACCAGCGTCACCGACGACTACGCCGACGGCTCGGCGATCATCGCCCGCTGGCAGCCCCAGGTGCTGGCCAGCACCACCGACAGCGTCTCCAGGAGCCCCAGCCCCCTGGCCCTCGATCTGCTGCCGCTGCTGCAGGATCTCATCGTGCCCGGCACGCTGCGCTTCACCTTTCGGGGCAGCACCTTCGAGGACCGCGACGGCCAGCTCTACCGCGACGTCGACCCGCAGACCGGCGCCGGCTTCTACAGCGGCACCATCGACTACGCCGCGGCCAGCGTGGTGCTCGAGGACTGGGGGGAGGGCGGTACCAACCAGGTGAGCATCGACAGCCTGGTCACGGTGTACGGCAACTGGACCGTCTATGACGTTTTCTTCCGCACCCCGGGCTCGCCCATCCAGGTCGGCGAGCTGACCCTGCTGGCCACCACCGCGGACGGCGAGCTGCTCAGCGGCCAGGCGCAGTTCAGCGGGCAGATCACCGGCGACGACCTCGAGGGCGAGGTCGACTACAGCACCGGCGTGGCCAGAGCGCGCTTCGGCGAGCTGGTGGACGACAGCACCCTGACCCCGGAGGAGAAGAACGAGCCCTGGTACGACCCGGCCGACGTCGAGAACGGCATGATCTGGCGGCCCCGCGCGGTGCTGCCCAGCACGGCGCGCTTCAACACCGTGGTGCTGACCAGCCTGCCGCTGGATGCCGAGCTGCTGGGCCTCGACCCGGTGCGCCTGCCGCCGGATGGCCGCGTGCCGATCTACCGCCCGGCCAACGTGGCAGTCGTCCACCACACCGCCAAGACGGCCTGGCCGTTGGGCACCCAGCCCGGCGACACGCTGGACGTCGGCCGTACCCGCCTGGCGCTGCTGCACGTGGAGGACGCCAACGGCACCCGCCTGGGCGATGCGGAATACGCCGCCGACCTGGACGCCGGCACCGTCACCCTCGATGCCTCCTTCGTGCCCGGCGACTACAGCGAGCCGCTCTATGCGGTGCATCGCGTCGAGGACATGGTGCTGATCGGCGACGTGCAGATCGGCGGCACCCTGACGCTGATCGGCCAGCTCAGCCACGACTACCCGGCGGAGGAGACCCTGGTCAGCTCCGCGCTGATCGCCGGCGACCTGCAGGCGCGCTGGGCCAACCTGTTCGACCAGGCCACCTGGACCAACACCTGGTCGGATTCGCTGATCGGCGACGAGACCAGTGCCGAGTACAACGCCACCACCTACCCGCTAACGGTGACCAATCGCGGGGCGATCACCGAGCGCTGGGCGCTGCGCTTCACCTCCACCAGCGGCGGCAACATCGTCGGCGAGAGCGTGGGCCAGATCGGCACCTTCTCGATCAACGCCGAGACGGCGCCCAACAACCCCAACACCGGCGTGCCCTATTTTCGCATCGCCGCCGGCGGCTGGGGCAGCGGCTGGTCCGCCGGCAACGTACTGCGCTTCAACACCATCGGCGCCAACGCCCCGCTGTGGCTCGCTCGCACCGTGCTGCAGGGCGAGGCCCAGGCCAGTGACTTCCAGTTCCGCCTGCAGGTGCGCGGCAACGTCGACGCCTGATCATCCTCCCGGAGAGCGATTCGATGACATTCCCCGTCAAGCACTTCACTCACGACATGGGCGGCGCGCCCGTGCTCGGCGATACCGCCGCCGGCGACTTCATCGGCCTGCTCAAGGCCTGCCTGGTGACCGGCTTCAATGTCACGCCGATCGGCACCATGACCTATGACGGCGGTACCGGCGAGGTCACCGTCGACGTCGGTACCGGCCACGGCTTCAAGAAATGGCAGGTGATCGCGATCACCGGCGCCGACCAGGCCGCCTACAACGGCGAGCACCGCGTCACCGCCACCACCGACAGCACCTTCGCCTTCGTGCCCCCGTATGCCCCGGCCACCAGCCCGGCCACCGGGACGACCCTCGAGGCCAAGGCCGCCCCGGTGGGCGGCTGGACGATCGAGGCCGAAGACGCCACCAACCACAAGATCGCGCTGCGTCGCAGCGCGCCGGACGCCACCGACCACGTGCTGCTGGTCGAGAACACCGGCTATAGCGGCGACAGCGGCGTGAACGGCAACTTCGCCAACGTGCGGATCTGCGAGAGCTTCACCGACTTCGCCACCTTCGATGCCGTGGCCAGCTACTGGTGGGCGGCCAGCCACCGCTACGCCACGCCGGAGTGGCTGCTGGTGGCCGATGGCCATCTGCTCTACTGGATCCCGCGCTACGCCACACCGGGCAAGCGCGCCGCCTTCGTATGGGGCGACATCGAGACCGTGCGCCCCGGCGACGCCGCCCATTGCCTGGTCAACGGCTGCGACAAGGGCGGGGCCGGCGAATGGGATGCCAACGATTCTCCCTACACCGGATTCACCACCATCGGCTCGAGCGATTTTCGCGGCATCGCCAGGGGATACCAGCAGCTGCCCGGTGAGCAGCCGTGGGAGATTTACGCCATCGGCGACTACCTCGGCGGCGACAAGCTGGCCTACCCGAACCCCGCGACCAATGGCTTCTACGTGGCCACCGGCAAGGTGATGGTCGTGGAGCAGGCCAGCCTGCGCGGCTTCATGCCGGGCCTGCTTCAGCCGCTACAGACCTCGAGCGTCTACCACGGCGCGGTGGTGGACAACCTGCCCGACCTGGAGGGCGTGCCGGTGCTGTTCTGGCTGGCCATGGACTCGCGCAGCAACGCCGGCACCGAACGCCTGATGGCCTGGCGGCTGGATGAATGGGCGCCGGAGGTGGGCGCATGAGCCTGATTGCCCGCTACAAGCTCGACGGCAACGCCAAGGACAGCGAGGGCACCGCCCACGGCACCGCCGCCGGCGTCACCTGGGCCCCCAGCCAGCTGATCAAGGGGGGTAAGGAGGCGCGCCTGGACGGCACCACCGGCCAGATCACGCTCGGCCTGCAGCTGACCGTTCAAACTACCTTCAGCTTGATCGTCTGGGTGCGCCCCCACCCGGGCCAGGGCTGCCTGATCGCCCAGCATGACGGCACCAACGGGGTGCGTATCGAGCAGACCGCCACCGGAGAAATCCGCGCCTGGATCAACGGCACCAGCAGCCTGCTGGGCAGCTGGCAGCACGGCGAATATCACCGGGTATTCCTCGCTTACGACCAGGACGTGGCCACCCTGTACCTGGACGGTGCCGAGGTGGGATCGATTAGCGAAACCGTGATCCTGCCCGACACCCCGCTGCTGGTGGGCAACAACCATGATGGCAGCGAGCCGATGGCGTGCGATGTGGTGGACGTGGAGATCAACGACGCCGTGGCGCCGCCGGAACAAAGTGCGGTACCGCCGGGATTCGACGTCCACTACACCATGGACAACGTGGCGGGAAGTACCCTGTATGACGAGACCGGGGGGTACAACGCCACCATCTATGGGGCAACCCAGGCCGAGGGCATCGACGGCCAGGCCCTGGAGTTTAGTGGCAACCATGTGGACACCGGCTACCGCACCAACGGCGGCGACTACACCATCGCCTTCTGGATGCGCCCCGCTGCGGGAAACAATAATGCGGCGATGTGCGCCGAGGCAGAAAGCACCAACAACAGCTATGGCCTTCTTTTCTGGTTGACCAACAACGGCAACACGCTGACCTTCGGTCATTTCAAGAGTGTGTCGGGTGACTACGACCCCGTAGATGCTGATTTCGCGGGCTACGTGGATCGCTGGGTGCATGTGGCCGCGGTGCGAAAAAACGGCCAATACCACAAGATATTTATCGATGGCGTGGAGGCGGCAAGCGGCCCCTGTTCCGCCACCACATCAACATCGACTAACACCCTAAAGCTGGGTGGGAATGTTGATTATATTTCTGACAGCCGTCATTACAGCGGCAGGATGGACGGTTTTTATGCCTACCCGGCAGCACTTAATGCAGACAAGGTAATGGCACTGCGCAATGATCTATACTCCACGATCCCCTTCGTGCTGGACGAGAATTTCATCGCCAATGATGAATGCGTTTCTCTGGATGCCTGGTCTGAACCGACGGGTGATGCCACCGTGGTGGGCAGCGAGATCGTCTATCCGGCAGGGTCCGCCAGCTATCCCAGCAGCCGGCTTCTGACCATTCCGACAATTTCACCCGGGAAGGACTTCCTGATCTACTTCAAGATCCGGCAAGACCAAGCGTCGGGCCGGTACGCCTACCTTCAGATGGAGAATTCAAGCCAAGTTGCCAAGATCCATTTCATCCTTAATTACAACTGGCCAAACACGACCCCCGAGGTTGGCACGGTCAGCGTGTCCATGAACGGCGGTAACGAGCGATTTGTTCTGGAGACCGGCATCGACACCAGCGTTGGCGTCGAATACGTGATCCATATTGATGTTAACCGCTCGGCGATTTCCTTCTACAAGGTGACTCAGGCCGGGCTGGAGCTTAAGGGAAGCGGCGCGCACTTTTCTTCTGTGACAGACATAAGAAGAGTGAAGTTTAACCAGGGATCGGGAAGCGGTGACATGGAGGCGGCGCTGGATTATCTCAGCTTCTGCTACCCCAACTTTGTATCGATCGGCGACAGCATCGCCGCCGGGCATAACCACTTCGACCCGAGCCCCAGCTTCTACCCTGGCATCGACAATGTGAAAAACAGCTGGCAGGGCAATATGTACTATGCCGGGCTGCGTAACGGCTTCGTCGTCAACAAGGGGATCGGCAGCCAGGATTCGGGGGAGCTATTGGCGCGGATCGGCGAGGCGACGAACCACAACGCCCGCTATATCTTCCTGCAGGCCTCGAACAACGACTATGGGGCGGCCATCGACCAGGCCAACCGAACCGACAACATCCAGGCCAGCCTGACCGCCATCAAGAACAGCGGCGCCCGGGGCGTGCTGCTGAACGCCCTCTACCCCAACGCCAATCACCCCGGCAACCCCGCCAACGCCCAGCAATACCTCGACTGGTGGAACAACTACCGCCCGACCCTGAGCAACGTCTACCAGGCGATCGACATCAACCAGCCGGTAATCGACAGCGGGACCGGCTACATAGACGCCGCCTATTGCGAGACAGACGGCATCCACCCCAATGAGGCCGGCTATATCGCCATCGGCACCTACGTGGAACAGGAGTTCAGCCACGTGGACGAGGAAGGCAGCATAGACCCGGGCGTGGAGATCCAGGCCCTGCTCGAGGAAGTGCCGGTAAAGAGCTTCCCCTACCTGGCGATGCGCGTGCTGCCCACCGACCAGCAGGCGGACGGCTACAATCCGCACCCTCAAGCGGTGCCCAACCCCACCGCCATTCCGCGCAGTGGACGTAGCCAGGTGCAGGGCGTCTCGGCGCTGCTAGCCCCTCCAGCGTGGTTCGACCAGCGCGACGGCAGTGGCGGCAGCCATCTCTCGCCAGCGGGCGTGGTCTCACGGCCCGATCGCCAGGGGCGGCTTAGGGGCAACATCACCGACCAGAACGGCCAGCCGGTATCGCGCCGGGTGCGCTGCTTCGAGCGCCGCACGGGGCGCATCGTGCGCGAGATCTGGAGCAATGCCGCCGGCTACTACCAGTTCGACGACCTGGACCCGGGCAAGCGCTTCACCGTGGTGGCCCATGACTACAGCGGCACCTACAACGCCGTGATCGCCGACAACGCTCAGCCGGAGGTGCCCGCATGAATCTCGCTCTTGCCGTGAAAAACGCCCGGCTGCTGGCCATCGCCGATGCCGCCAACGCCGGGGCGGATGCCAGCAACCGGGCCACCCTGACCTTCTACGCCGACCCGATGCCGGCGGGCGCCGATGTGGCGCTCTCCGGCCAGCTCGAGCTGGCGGTGGTGGACTGCCCTTACCCGCTGGAGGCCAGCATCGAGAACGGGGTGATGACCCTGGCGGCCTTCGAGGAGGTGATGGCCACTGCCGAGGGCGTGGCCACCTGGGCGCGGCTGCGCGACGTGGCCGGCACCGCCGTGGCCGACCTCACCGTGGGCATGGAGGACGAGCAGGGCAACCCCACCGCGGCCATCACCATCACCCAGTCGCAGCTGTATGCCGGGGTGATCGTCGACATCACCGAAGGCGTGATCGTCGAGGCCTGATAGCGGGCCCGATCGCGCGCCATAGCGCCCCAGCCAGGAGCCGGCATGGCCCAGATCAACCTCCAGTTCGGCGCGCCCGGGTATGGCGAGCCGGTCGGCACGGTCAACCTGCAGTTCGGTACCGAGGATGGCGGGGCAGGGGGCGAGACCCTCACCGCCCGCATCGGCGTTACCCTGCCGGCGCCCGCGGCCGCCCTGCGTGTCGAGATCCCCCGGCGCGGGGCCACCCTCGCCGCGACCCTGCCGGCCCCGGCGGCCAGCGCCCAGGCACGGCTGGTGGTGCGGCCGCGCGTCACGGCCACCCTGGCCGCGCCCCAGGCCACCGCCGGCGCGCGCCTGGTGGTCCGTGCCCGGGCCGCGATGACCCTGCCGGCGCCCGTGGTGCGGGTGAAGGCCGAGCGCGACATCAACGTCTACCGGGATCCCTCGGCGCTGGCCGGCTCGCGCTTCCAGCAGGCCCGGCAGCAGACCGCCGCGACCGCCGCGGGCTATGGGCAGACTGATCGCCTGCGCCACCAGGCCGCCAGCCGGTACCAGCAGGCCGCGCCGCTGGCTCGCCAGCACCAGGAGCCCGCCCGACAGCAGCCGCGCCGGGACGCCCGTGCCGGCATCCGCTACCAGCAGGCCGCTGCCCTGGTGCGTGGCGCCACGACCGGCAACCGCTTCCTGCCCGAACGTCACCGCCGCGCTGGGACGACCTGGCAGCAGGGCCGCCCGGTGTGGGATGTCACCGGCGTGCCCGGGCCTTACCTGCCGCCCCTGCGTACCGGCTGGGGGCTGCCCTACCAGCAGGCCACCCGGATCCTCGCCGAGCACTGGGGCAGCGGCTGGCAGGCGGGGGAGTGGAGCACCCTCGGCCACCGGGGCCGCTATCAGAACGCCCAGTGGCCGCCGCCCGGGACCAGCCCGCACCCGGTGGATCCGCCCGGGCCGGGGCCCGATCCCTTCGTGCCCTCGCTGGACCTGCAGTTCTGCGCGCCGCCGCCCGGCATATGGGATCTCGCCTTCGGCATCGACCCCTGCGACGTCGAGTGGCCGACCGATCCCGATGCGCCCGTCGTCGCCCCCATCCAGAGGACCTATCTCGTGAGCAACAGCGCAAGCCTCACCCTGGTGGCCACCGGCCAGGCGCTGGCCGCCAGCGCCATCTCCGCCGCCATCGATGCCGACTCCTGGGCCTGGGAGCTGCGCGCCACCGTGCACGGCGCCGAGAGCGTCGCCGCGATCCGCGATGCCGCCCAGCCGGTGGAGATCGAGGCCACCCTCAACGGCCACACCTGGCGCGGCGTGCTCGACTCCTGGAGCCGGCAGCGTCAGTTCGGCGACGTGCCGACCATCACCCTCAGCGCGCGCAGCCTGGCCGCCTACCTGGCCGCGCCCCATGCCGCCCCGCGCAGCTACGCCGAGACCCAGACCCGCACCGCCCGGCAGCTCGCCGAGCAGGAGCTGCCCCTGGGCTGGACGCTGGACTGGCAGATCGACGACTGGCTCGTCGAGGCAGAGGCCTGGCACTACACCAACCGCACGCCCATCGAGGCAATCACCGCCATCGCCTCCGCGGCCGGCGCCGTGGTGCAGGCCCACCCCAGCCAGCCGCGGCTGATCATCGCCCCGCGCTACGCCGCCCCGCACTGGGCCTGGGGTGGGGCGACGCCCGACGTCACCCTGCCGCTCGACGTGCTCACCCGGCTCGGCTCCGAGCTGCGCAGCACTGAGGCGCTCAACGGCGTGTACGTCACCGGCGAAACCACCGGCGTGCTCGCCCTCGTCAAGCGCACCGGTACCGCCGCCGATCGCCTCGGGGAGATGGTCGTCGACCCGCTGGTCACCCGGCAGGCCCCGGCGCGCGGGCTTGGCATCGCGGTGCTCTCCGCCAGCGGCGCCCAGACCCGCGAATCCCTGGCCCTGCCCTTGTCTGCCGACATCGCCGGCCTGCTCGCCACCGGCCAGCTGGTGCGCGTGGATCCCGACGGCGACGACTGGCGCGGCCTGGTGCGCGCCGTCAGCCTCAACGCCCAGCTGCAGGGCGACGCCCTGACCATCGACCAGAGCGTCGAGCTCGAACGCCACCTCGAGGAGATCGCCTGATGGCCCGCAACCTCTACCGCCAGTTCCTCGACCTCATCCCCCACGACCCCCTGCTGGTAGGCGAGGTGACCAGCCAAAACAGCGACGGCACCAGCACCCTGCAGCTCCCCGGCGGCGGAACCCTCCGCGCCAGGGGGCAGGGTGTGGCCGTGGGGCTCAAAGCCTTCGTGCAGGCGGGGGAGGTGAAGGGCGAAGCGCCTGCGCTGACCGATGTGACCGTGGAGGTGTGACTATCCGTACGGAGATTGGTTGGTGGGCTTGAGGCTGATACCGAGTTCCTGAGCCTTGCTATAAACCGCATTCTCAGTCCTGCCAAGCTTCAGGCCGATGATGCGGGTGGGCGTGTTTTCCTTGGCAAGTTGCTTCAACTGCGCTTTATCCGCTGCTGACCACGGCTTCCTTTCGTTATCTGGCCATTTGCTCATTGCGACGCTCCATCATGATGGTTGACATGATGAGGCTGAACTTCCTAAGTTCGCCTCACTCAGGTCAGCCTAGATACTTAGACGATGGGTCGCCAGCTGGCCGAAGTCCCCAAGCGACCATCTATGATCCTTGTCATCAGCTAGGGTGTAGATAACGCCAGCGGATCACATCATGACTGGACTCCAGCGGCCAGGCGCCATCATGGGCTGGACGGATATGGAATCGGTCCTGGTGATCTAGGTAGGCCCGGCTCAAGCGATTGCCCGGATGAACGGAATCTTTGCGCGGAAACTGAGTGTGAATGACCAGCGGCTTGCCAGCCTTGGGGAATTGCTCCCCGATGGGATGGAATGTCGACAAGCTTCCTCCTGGGCGCCTCACGGCGTGCTGTGGATTCATGGGCAGGATAAGCATCACCGTCAGCGTTTGGCAAGTTGGCTTGTCTGCGCCTACTGACGTTGCGTATCGGCGATCACTTACAGTCGCCTGGCTACAAGGCTTCTACGCTCAAGGAGTGACGTCAGGCATTCGCGAGCTCATGGAGGAGCCCGCAGCCAAGGAGGCTGGCCGGCGTCACTTCATTATTCCTTTGTCATCTGATGCGATGAGACAGCCAGAGACCTAGAGCCTCTGCCTGTCTCCGTTTATTGCTTCTCTTTAATATTCTGTAGAGTTAAATTCTTCACCCTGCTTTTCTTCGCTGCGGTTGTTTTAGCACGGCAGATGAAGCCATGGTTACTCTGCGAATTGCCAGTAGTGAAAACACAAGTAGTCCAATGACTAGTGGAGTGAATTCTTCGGCGCAGGCGAGAGGTTGAAAAAAACCCAAAAGTCCTGCGATGCAAAGAATTAGAGATCCATCTATAGAGGTTCTCAAGTATCTCATTAAGTCATCATGATATCCGGTTTCTTTTAAGCTTTTTATTTTTTCTTGGTTGGAGAGGATTAGTGATTTTATGGTGACTGAGAAAGCGGAAAATATGCCGCCAAGTGTAATTACGGCAGAGAAGAAAGAGGTTTCTTTAGGGAAAGGGACACCGTATTTGGCCAAGCCATATGCACCAGCAAAGGCTGTTACTCCAGCTATATACGGATGGCTTCGCTCCCATGTCAGAGTTTGGAACATTTTTCGCACCTCACTCTATCTCGTGTAGCCTTTTTGTTGCCAGCTTGCATATGCTCGGAATAAAGCGCTCCACCGGTCTTCAATATCCATTCTGTAGTCATCAGTGTTGACCGCAACACCAATTTCTTGAGTGAGCTTTCCACCTAGCAAGTCAATGATCTCAGGCCTATCGCCATCCACAGGGCCCTTTGTTTCGAGCTTTTTCACTGCGTCTGGATTACGAAGTCCAAGGGTCTTGGCGAAAGATGCTACTGTTTTTGCTGCTCCGTTAAGTGCTGCTCCACGGCGGCGGCCATCTACGGAAATGTTGATATCAAGTATTGTGCCATCAAGTTCTTCTGATGCGCGATAGGCATGTGTTAGTGCTGTGTTTCCCTCAAAGCTCTCTCGTGAGACTTGTGACGTGTCGATCTTTACCTCTACTCGCTGAAGGCTTCTTTGTTCGCGAAATTTTCTTTCGAAGTCTTCATCAAGTTTTACATTTAGAGAATAGCAGCCATTGCCGGTAAACTCATTTAAATATTCCTGCACAGCAGAGTGTCGCGGACCATTTTGAGCGTATTGTATCGCCATGCAGCTGGTTTCTGGATCGTACAGCACAGCCGTGTCTTCGCCTGGCGCTCCTCCGTCATAGTCAATCCCTGTTAAAGGGGTGTCTATGTCAGCTTGACCGGGGCCGTGACCGTCTCTGAAGTTCATGATATTAAAAAGCCTGAGTTCTGGCTTGCTATCGAGCCCGGGTATGTCTCTGCCTAGAGATAAACTTTCAAGGCGATATCTTCTTCCCCTAACTGGTCGTATCCGTTCCCTAAGACCTTGATCACTGATACGTTCAAGCACCTCCGTCAGCCGGTCGGCGTCTTCACTGGGCACTACGCGAAAAAGGTGGATTTTGATGGTGTTTGTGCTCGCCAATTTTCTTCTCCCTGCATGAGCGATTGATGCCTTCTTGCCACCTCTTCCGGGTCGCTTTGACGCCATCCTAGCTGTAAACGTTAGGGATCTCCATCTTTAGGATGTACTCATATGGTCTGAGTAATTTTATAACGTGCTGATTTATAATGCTTTTCTGTAGACTTGGCCTTGGGTGACGCTAGTCTTTTGACACAGCCGCCAAACCCCTTCGTAAACGTCCTGGCCTCTCTCCAATAGGTACGTAGGATGGCCCGGTTGCCAGTAGCCATCATCGCCTGAGGTGTTCAGTTGTACTCGTCCGCTGATCAAGTGTCCCTGCCAGATCACGTGATACTCGATCAGCCGATCCCTGGGCGGGCGGTGCCGTTTCAAACTGACCCAGCCTCGGCGCTCGAGGCGTTTGCGCCAGGTGGTGAGGCGATAGCGGGTATCCTCGTCCATCTGGAAAGTCCGTCACACCTTGGTAGGTATCCAGCTGACGAGCCAGCCCTCGTAGGTGCGTGTCACGTCGACGTTCTCGTTCTCGTCGATCTCTTCGATGATGAGGTTCCAGGCGTTGAGATCGTCCTCGGCGGCGGGTTTCAGATGAACCTGTCGATTCTGACGGCGGTTCGCCGCAGCGATTTCGATATGGATGCGCTGCGCGAGTTGATCGTAGCTGGAAGGGTGGGGCATGGCGGTATGTCCTGTTTTATGTACAGGCATACAGTAGTAAGAGGGAAGCATAGCCGCAAGGTCGGCGAAAAAGCTGACCAAAAAGCTGACCACACCGGGCCCAAAACAGACCAAATACAGCCCAAAATGACTGTTGGTCGTTCGGTAAGGTATTGAAAAAGAAAGAAAAAATGGTGCGGATGGGGAGACTTGAACTCCCACGCCCGAAGGCACCAGAACCTAAATCTGGCGTGTCTACCAATTCCACCACATCCGCACGGATAGGCAGGCGTGCACATTCTACGGACGCCTTCGCCCAAGTCAATCGACATCGGGCAGCGCCAGGTGATCGGCGGCCGCCTCGGCCAGCGCCGCATGGCCCTCGCTCGGGAGGCGCGGCACCACGCCGAGGCAGGGGGCGTCGAGGGTGGCGGCGAGGGTCGCCAGGTTATCGCGGTAGAGGGCGTCGTCCGCGGCGAAGCCGGGGTCGATCAGGTTGCCCACCCAGCCGGCGAGGCGCAGGCCGTCGGCGCGGATCGCCTCACCGGTGAGGCGGGCGTGGCTGATGGCGCCGAGGCGCAGACCCACGACCAGGATGACCGGCAGCGCGAGGCGCACGGCCAGCGCCGACAGGTCCTCGCGGTCGTTGAGCGGCACTCGCCAGCCCCCGGCCCCCTCGATCAGCGTCAGGTCGCGCGCGAGGGCGAGCGGCGCCCGGGCATGCTCGACCAGCGCCTCGAGGGTCGGCGTGACCCCGGCACGGCGGGCGGCCAGATGCGGCGCGATGGCGGGGGCGAAGGCGAAGGGGTTGATCGTCGCGTAGGGCAGCGCCGGCCGGGTCTGGGCCTCGAGGGCCAGGGCGTCCGCGTTGCGCAGCCCCTCGGCGGTCTCCTGGCAGCCGGAGGCCACGGGCTTGAGGCCCAGGGTGGTGAGGCCGTGGCGGCGGGCCAGGGCGAGCAGGCCGCTGGTCACGAGGGTCTTGCCGGCGTCGGTGTCGGTGCCGGTCACGAAGTAGGCGCGCATGTCAGGTCGAGAGCTCCAGGGTCAGCAGGCGATAGGTGACGGGCAGGCCACGGTCGTCGCGCAGCGCCTCGAAGCGCCGCGCCGCCCGGGCCAGGTCGTCACGCGACAGGCGGGCACCGGGCCGCGCGACCTGGGCCCCGACGCCCTTGATCGAGGCCATCACCGCGGCGAGGTCGGGATAGTGGAAGCGCGCGGCGCGCTCCCGGCAGTCGACCCGACGAAAGCCCGCCGCCCAGGCCGCGTGGCGATGCTCGCCGGCGTCGCGGAAGGCGAGCAGGGCGGCCGGGCGATCGGGATGCGACCAGGCGTGGCTCACCTCGGCCAGGGTGCCAGGGGCGAGGGTGTTGATCAGGGCGCGACCGCCGGGGCGCAGCACGCGACGCACCTCGGCCAGCACGGCGTCGAGGTCGGGGCACCACTGGATCGCCAGGTTGGAGACCACGACGTCCTGGCTGGCGTCGGACAGCGGCAGGGCGGCGGCATCGCCGCAGAGCCAGCGAACGTCCTCGCCGTGGCGGCGGCGAGCCTCGTCGAGCATCCCCGGGGCGAGGTCGAGGCCGGTGACGCGACAGGTGGCGCCGTAGCGCGCCTTGAGGTCGGCGGCGGCCTCGCCCGGGCCGCAGCCCAGGTCCAGCACCGTTTCGGCCCGTTCCGGCAGGCGCTCGAGCAGCGACTGTGCCATGGCGCGCTGGGCGCTGGCCCGCTCGGCGTAGTGCGGGGCGGCCCGGGAGAAGGCGCGGGCGACACGGCCCCGCCAGCCGGCCTCCTCTGCCGAGGCCGCTTGCCTCGGGGACGGCGCGGCGCGGCAGGGTGCATCGGTGTCCGGCGCGGGCAGGGCGATCATGGCGCGCTCTCCAGGGCGATGGCGGCCAGGCACTCGGCCAGCGCCCGGGGCTGGCTCAGCATCGGGGCGTGGCCCGCCTGGGCGAGGCGAACGTCGGCCGCCTCGCGGGCCGACGGGGCCAGCAGCGGGTCGTGCTCGCCGGCGATGCGCCACACCGGGCAGGGCGGCTCAGCCAGGCGGGCGGTGTTGTCGATCGCGGCCAGCTGGCCGAGCCCCGCGGCCAGGGTCGCCGTCGGGGCGGCGGGCTCGGGCCCCAGCAGGTCGAGCAGGCGGCGATGGGCCGACCGAGGCGCGGGCTCACCGCGAAGCTGCCAGCGCAGGAAGTGGGCGCGGGTCGCTTCGGGGTCACGGTGGAAGGCGTCGCGAAAGGTCGCCAGCGCCTCCGGCGTGATGCCCTCGGGGTCGCAGAAGCGCGCCCCCATGCCGAGCAGCACCAGGCCGCGGGGGGCGGGCAGGTGGTCGAGCAGGGCCGCGGCGAGCAGGCCCCCCAGGGACCAGCCGACCCAGACGGCCTCGGCCGGAAGGTCCTCGGCCATCGCCTCGGCCAGGGCGGCGAGATCCTCGGGGTCCTCCAGGGCGGGGCGACTGCCGTAGCCGGGCCAGTCGGGCGCGGAGACCTCGACCTTCTCCTTTCGACGACCAGGCCAGTATTCGGCGAGCGGCTGCCAGAGGCGCGCATCGCAGCCCCAGCCGGAGAGCAGGACGAGCCGGCTCATGCGGGCACCTCCTCGGCGTGCAGGGCGGCCAGGGCCTCGAGCAGCGCTTCGAGGTCCTCGTCGCGGTGGGCCGCGCTCAGGGTGATGCGCAGCCGTGCCTCGCCGCGGGGCACCGTGGGCTCGCGGATGGCGCCGACCGCGAGGCCGCGCTCGCGCAGCCGGGCGGCCCAGTGCATCACTCGCGCGCTGTCGCCCAGCACCAGGGGCTGGATGGGCGTGGTGGAGGGCGAGAGCGGCAGGTCGAGCCGGGCGGCCTCGGTGCGAAAGCGCGCGATCAGGGTCGCCAGGCGCTCTCGCCGCTCGGGCTCGGCCTCGACCAGCCTGAGCGCCTCCAGCGTCGCCGCGGCCACCCCGGGGGGCTGGGCGGTGGTGTAGACGTAGGGGCGGGCGAACTGGGTCAGGTGGTCGATCAGCGCCTGGCTGCCGGCCACGAAGGCGCCGGCGGAGCCCAGCGCCTTGCCCAGGGTGCCGACCAGCACCGGCACCCGCTCGGGCCCGAAGGCCCGGCCCGCGCAGCCGTCACCGTGCTCGCCCAGCACGCCGAGGCCGTGGGCGTCGTCGATCATCAGCCAGGCTTCGTGGCGCTCGCAGGTCGCGGCGAGGCCGGCGACGTCGGCCACGTCGCCGTCCATGCTGAAGACCCCGTCGCTGACCACCAGCCGGCGCCCCTCGCCCGGCGAGCGGGAGAGCAGCCGTTCGAGATCCGTGAGATCGCCGTGGTGGAAGCGCCGCGAGCGGGCTCCCGAGAGCCGGCCACCGTCCAGCAGCGAGGCGTGGTTGAGGCGGTCCTGGAAGAGCCGGGTCTCGCCGTCGCAGAGCGCCTGGAGGGTGCCGAGGTTGGCCATGTAGCCGGTGGAGAAGAGCAGCGCGGCCGGGCGCCCGGTCAGCGCGGCCAGGCGCTGCTCCAGCGCCTCGTGAACCGCGAGGTGGCCGCTGACCAGGTGCGAGGCGCCTGCCCCGGCGCCGTCGCGGCGTGCGCCCTCGGCCTGGGCCTCGGCCAGGCGCGGGTCGCGGGCCAGGCCCAGGTAGTCGTTGCCGGCGAAGTCGCGCAGCGGTCCACTGGGATGGTGGGTGCGCCGCACCCGCCAGCGGCCGGCGTCGCGCTGCGCCGCGGCCCGCTCGTCGAGAAAGGTGCTCCAGGCCGCCGGCACAGGGTTCACAGCCGACATGCGGGTCAGGCCTGGGCGGCGTCGTAGGCGAGCCGGCCGGCCGCGTCCTGTTGGGCCGTCGCGGCCTGGCGTACGGCGCTCGCCTCGAGGGCGGCCGCCAGGGCGGCCTGCTGGCCGGCCTCGTCGGTGCAGGTCTCCCGACGCTCGGGATGCAGGCCGAGCCGGTCGAAGAGCGCGCGGTCCTTTTCCACCTGGGGGTTGCCGGTGGTCAGCAGGGTGTCGCCGTAGAAGATCGAGTTGGCCCCGGCCAGGAAGGCCAGCGCCTGGGTGGCGTCATCCATCTGCTCGCGGCCGGCGGAGAGGCGCACGTGGCTCTTCGGCATCAGGAGGCGGGCCACGGCGATGGCGCGCACGTAC
Source organism: Halomonas sp. THAF5a (assembly GCF_009363755.1). Taxonomy (NCBI): domain Bacteria; kingdom Pseudomonadati; phylum Pseudomonadota; class Gammaproteobacteria; order Oceanospirillales; family Halomonadaceae; genus Halomonas; species Halomonas sp. THAF5a. The sequence goes on from NZ_CP045417.1 coordinate 1,444,028, forward strand.
TCGATGGGGTCCAGATCCTCGACGTCCTCCAGCGGCGTGCCGGGCACCTTGACCAGCATGTTGATCGGCACCGACTCCGGGTGCGGCTCGAGCCGGACCAGCTGCTGGAGCAGGGCGGCGCGGTCGCGGGGCGCCTCGCCCATGCCGAGGATGCCCCCCGAGCAGACCTTCATGCCGGCGCCGCGCACGTTGCCCAGGGTCTCCAGGCGATCGGCGTAGGTGCGGGTGGTGATGATCTCGCCGTAGTACTCCGGGGAGGTGTCGAGGTTGTGGTTGTAGTAGTCGAGTCCGGCCTCGGCCAGGCGGCTTGCCTGGTCGCCGTCGACCATGCCCAGGGTCATGCAGGTCTCGAGGCCCAGCGCCTTGACCCGGCGCACCATCTCCAGCACCACCTCGAGGTCGCGCTCCCGCGGGCTCTTCCAGGCCGCGCCCATGCAGAAGCGACTGGCGCCGGCCTCCTGGGCGGCACGCGCCTGCTCGACCACCTTCTCGATCTCCAGCAGCTTCTCCTTGCCGAGCCCGGTGTTGTAGTGGCCCGACTGCGGGCAGTACTTGCAGTCCTCGGGGCAGGCGCCGGTCTTGATGGAGAGCAGGGTGGAGACCTGCACGGCGTTGGCCTCGAAGTAGGCCCGGTGCACCTGTTGGGCGCGGAACAGCAGGTCGTTGAAGGGCAGGGCGAAGAGCGCCTCGATCTCCTCGAGCGACCAGTCGTGGCGGACCTCGCCGTGCGCGGCTAGGGTCTGGGAGTCGGGGCGGGATTCTTGGGACGCGGCAGGCATGGCGGGCTCGCTTATGGTCAACTGGAAATGGGTATCGAGGTTGACGGATAGCCTACGGCCTGCGGCGATCATGTCAACCGTGAGTGCTCGCCGGGTTGACAATTGGCTGCGACGAGCCCTGCCCGGGCGCTGCGCCTTCTGCCTGGCGCCGCTGCCGGGGGAGGCGCCCTGGTGCGAGGCCTGCTTCACGGGGCTGCCCTGGAACCACCCCGCCTGTGACGGCTGCGGCGAACCCCAGCCGCCGGTCCAGGCGGGACTGCGCTGCGGGCGCTGCCTGCGCCGTCCCCCGGCGTTCGATCGGGCGAGGGTGCCACTGCGCTATGACGATGCGGTGGCGGACCTGGTGCAACGCTTCAAGTTCAATGCCTCGCCGCGGGCGGGAAGCCTGCTGCTCGAGCTGCTGGTGACGGGGCTCACGCCGGAGGATCGGGCCTGGCCCGAGGCGCTGGTGGCGGTGCCGCTGCATCCGCTCCGCGCCCGGGCGCGAGGCTTCGACCAGTCGCACTGGCTCGCGCGGCGCCTGGCCCGGCGGCTCGACCGCCCGCTGGTGCGGGCGGTGCGCCGGCGCGACACCCCCAGCCAGCGCGGCCTGGATCGCGGCGAGCGGCGCGCCAACCTGCGCGCGGCCTTCGACGTGCCGGCGGATCTCCCCGAGCGGGTGGCACTGGTCGATGACGTGATGACCACCGGGGCGACCCTGGAGGCGCTGGCCGTGGCCTGTCGTCGGGCCGGTGCCAGGGAGGTGGCGGCCTGGTCGGTGGCGCGCACGCCGCTTCACGATCGCTGAACCGGGCTCTGGTATCCGGGCTCTGGTATCCGGGCTCTGGTAGAGTGGGGCCTTTTATGCCTGCCGGAGCCCTCCATGGAGACCAGATCCCATCCCTTCGCCGATCTCTCGCCCGCCCGGGTCGTGGCGGCGGTGGAGTCGCTCGGCATCTGGTTGCCCGGGGAACCCTTCACCCTCAACAGCTACGAGAACCGGGTCTTCCTGGTGCACGACGACGAGCGTCGCCGCTGGGTGGTGAAGTTCTACCGCCCCGAGCGCTGGAGCGATGAGCAGATCCGCGAGGAGCACGCCTTCCTGGCCGAGCTGGCCGAGGCCGGCGTGGCCGTGGCCGCGCCCTGGCGGGACGCGGCCGGCGAGAGCCTGCATCGCGCCGAGGGCTTTCGCTTCACGCTCTTCCCGCACCTGCCGGGCCAGGCGCCGGAGCTGGAGGACCCGACCCACCTGTTCGCCCTCGGCGAGCTGGTCGGCGCGGTGCACGCGGTGGGCGAGCGCGGGGGCTTCGCCCACCGCCGCACCCTGGATCTCGACGGCATGGTGCTCGAGGCTCGCGACAGGGTGCTGGCGAGCCGCTGGCTGGATCGCCATCAGCGCCCGGCCTATGAGCGCCTGTGCGGCGCCCTGCATACCCGGCTCGCCGAGCATGGCGAGGCGCTGGGGACGATGATTCGCGTGCAGGGGGACTGCCATATCGGCAACGTGCTCGGCCGGGACGAGCACTTCGCCCTGGTCGATTTCGATGACTGCCTGATGGCGCCCGCCATCCAGGACCTGTGGATGCTGTTCACCGCCGAGGAGGAGGGTGAGCGCCAGATGCAACTCTCGGAGGTGCTCGAGGGCTACGAGCAGCATCGGGACTTCGACCGACGAGAACTCGCCCTGATCGAACCGCTGCGCACCCTGCGCCTGCTGCGCCATAGCGCCTGGCTGGTGGATCGCTGGGCGGACCCGGCCTTCCCGCAGGCCTTCCCTTGGCTGGCCGATGCCGGCTACTGGGACGGCCACCTGCGTATGCTCGAGCAGCAGCGTCAGCTGCTGGAGGCGGGGCCCCGCTGGCTGGCCTGACGCGGGACCGAGGTCCCCTGGCGCAGAACGCCCCGAGGGGCGTCCTGTGGCGGGTGGTGGGCCGGGCGAGCGTCAGTCGTCGCCGGGGGCCGGCGTCTCGGCGGGTGCCGTCGCGGCGGCGCCTTCACCTCTGCGGCGCTGCGCGTTGATCTCGGCCGAGGGATTGTCCTGCTGCTCGATGGCCAGGTCGCTGGCCAGGCGCAGCTGGAAGGTCTGCTGCGGCGTCAGGCGGCACTCGCCGCCCTGGCAGGCGGGGATGCCGAAGTCGCCGTCGGCGCCGTAGGCGGCGGCGGAGAGTTCGCCGCTGTAGATCTCGCTCTCACTGCCGTCGGTCTCGATGCAGGTCAGGGCCTCGGTGGTCAGGCGGATGCGCTCGCCATCGAGCCGGGCGTTGCCGACCAGCACGCAGTATTCCGGCAGGGTGTGGGAAGCGCTCCCGCCGGCGACCGGATGGATCACCAGGTCATCGCGGGCCGGTTCCTGAGGCGTGAGGGTCAGGGGTTCGATGACCTGGACGTCGAGGGTCGCATCGATCGGCAGTTCGAGGGTGTCGCTCATGGCCAGGGACGGCACCGCCAGGGCAGCGGCCATCAGCAGAAAGGCAGGGGTCTTGATCATGTCGGGCTCTCGAGGGTGACTTGGGCACAGCATGAAGCCGGCCATAGCCTATCATAGGGCGACCCACCCGGCAGCCTCCGGGGAGTGGCGAGAGCCGCGACACGATGTCACTGGCCGCCTCGTCGCCGCCCTGCGTCGGCGGGCGTCATGCGCTAGAATATCGAGTTCCAGGATTCTATAGTTGTACAGGGTTTATATCTTGTATATCTTCTGTACACGAAGCATGCGTGATGGCCGGGCTACCCACCATCGACACGCCGGACACCGACTCTGCCACGGGGCCTGACCATGACCGAAGAACTCGCCAACCACTATCGCCACATCATCCAAGCGCTCGGCGAAGACCCCGAGCGAGAAGGACTGCGCGATACGCCCAAGCGTGCCGCCAAGGCGATGCAGTTCCTCAATCGCGGCTACACCCAGTCGCTGGAGGAGATCATCAATGGCGCGGTCTTCGAGTCGGAGACCGACGAGATGGTGCTGGTCAAGGACATCGAGCTCTATTCGATGTGCGAGCACCACCTGCTGCCGTTCATCGGCAAGTGCCACATCGCCTACCTGCCCAGCGGCAAGGTGCTGGGGCTCTCCAAGTTCGCCCGCATCGTCGACATGTATGCTCGGCGCATGCAGATCCAGGAGAACCTGACCCGTCAGATCGCCGAGGCGGTCCAGCAGGTGACCGACGCGCGGGGCGTGGCGGTGGTGATCGAGGCACGCCACCTGTGCATGATGATGCGCGGGGTCGAGAAGCAGAACTCCAGCATGACCTCCTCGGTGATGCTCGGCGCCTTCCGCGAGAAGCCGAGCACTCGCCAGGAGTTCCTCACCCTGGTCAACGGTCGCTGATTTTCCCGCAAGGAGCCACGCCATGCCGATTCATGCCCTCGACGATCAGCACTTCGACCACGACCTGGCCACGATCCGCATCAAGAACCTGCGTCTGCGCACCCACATCGGCATCAAGGATGACGAGATCAAGAATCGTCAGGACGTGGTGATCAACGCGGTGATTCGCTACCGCGCCGACAAGGCGGTCGAGTTCAACCACATCGAGCAGGCCCTGAACTACCGGACCATCACCAAGGAGGTGATCGCCCTGGTCGAGGATCACCGCTTCCTGCTGCTCGAGCGCATGACCCGCGAGGTGCTGGACCTGATCATGGGCCACGAGCAGGTGCTCACCGCCCAGGTGGAGATCGACAAGCCCCACGCGCTTCGCTTCTCCGATTCGGTCTCGATCACGCTGTCCGATTCCCGCGAGCCCCGTCGCCCGCAATGAGCTCCCGGCGTTGATGTACGAAGGTCCCCGGTGCTTGGAGCATCGGGGTCTTTGCGCTTAGCATGGGGAAAACCGACAAGCGGCCGCGTTCGCGGCAGGAGACGACCATGCAAGCCCTCAAGGAAACGCAGCTCTATTGCCCCTTCGCCTATATCGACGGCAGCTGGGTCGCCGCCGACAGCGGCGAGCAGATCGACGTGATCAATCCGGCCACCGGCGAGACGATGGGCAACGTGCCGCGCCTGGGGCGTGCCGAGACCGAGCGGGCCATCGACGCGGCGGACGCCGCCCTGCCCAGCTGGAAGGCGCTCACCGCCCTGGAGCGCGCCGACATCCTGATGAAGTGGCATGACCTGATGATGGAGCATCAGGACGACCTGGCCATGCTCATGACCTTCGAGCAGGGCAAGCCGCTCAAGGAGGCCGCCGGCGAGATCGCCTACGCGGCGAGCTTCCTGCGCTGGTTCGCCGAGGAGGCGCGGCGTGTCTACGGCGACACCGTGCCGGCCGCCAAGGCCAACCAGCGGATCGTGGTCACCAAGGAGCCGGTCGGCGTGGTGGGGGCCATCACCCCCTGGAACTTCCCGGCGGCGATGATCACCCGCAAGGCCGGCGCGGCCCTGGCCGCGGGCTGCACCATCGTGGTCAAGCCGGCCAGCCAGACCCCGTTCTCCGCCACGGCCCTGGCCAAGCTCGCCGAGCGTGCCGGCGTGCCCCGCGGCGTGTTCAACGTGGTGCCCGGGCGCGCCTCGGAGATCGCCGCGGCCATGACCGAGTCGCCGGTGGTGCGCAAGATCACCTTCACCGGCTCCACCGAGGTCGGGCGTGAGCTGATGGCCCAGGCCTCCCGGCACATCCAGAAGATCTCCCTGGAGCTCGGCGGCAATGCGCCCTTCATCGTCTTCGAGGATGCCGACCTGGATGCCGCGGTGGAGGGCGCCATGGCCGCCAAGTTCCGCAACGCCGGCCAGACCTGCGTCTGCACCAACCGCTTCCTGGTGCAGTCCAGCGTGGTGAATGCCTTCTGCGAGAAGCTGGCGGTGGCCATGAACAGCGAGCTCAAGGTGGGCAATGGGACCGAGGGCGGCATCAACATCGGCCCGTTGATCGACGAGAACGCCGTGGCCAAGGTCAGCGAGCACGTCCACGATGCCGTGGACCAGGGCGCGGAGCTGCTGCTGGGCGGCCATCCGCATCCGCTGGGCGGCAACTTCTTCTCGCCGACCCTGATCAGCTTCGCCCACGATCGGATGAAGGTGGCCCGGGAGGAGACCTTCGGCCCGCTGGCGGCGGTGTTCCCCTTCGACGACGAGGAGGAGGCCGTGCGCATGGCCAATGACACCGAGTATGGCCTGGCCTCCTATTTCTACTCTCGCGACCTGGGGCGCGTCTGGCGCGTCGCCGACGCCCTGGAGTACGGCATGGTGGGCATCAACACCGGCCTGATCTCCAATGCCGCCGCGCCGTTCGGCGGGGTCAAGGCCTCCGGGCTCGGCCGCGAGGGCGGCCACCAGGGCCTCGACGAGTTCATGGAAACCAAGTACCTCTGCTTCGATCTGGGCTGATAGCCACAAGGCTCAAGGAGCAAGGGACAAGCGGCTCGGCGACGGGCCGCTGTCCCGCTCACGAAAAACCCCACTCGGCCATGCGGCTGAGTGGGGTTTTTAGCTTGGGCGAGCGGTCGGGCCTGGAAAGGGAGAGCAAAGAGTCGAGCATTGGGCTCCTTGCTCCTTGCTCCTTGCTCCTTGCTCCTTGCTCCTTGCTCCTTGCTCCTTGCTCCTTGGCGCCCGCGCCGGCGTCAGTGGCGGAAGTGGCGCATGCCGGTGAAGACCATGGCGATGCCGGCCTCGTTGGCGGCGTCGATCACCTCCTGGTCGCGCATGGAGCCGCCGGGCTGGATCACCGCGGCGATGCCGGCGGCGGCGGCGGCGTCGATGCCGTCACGGAAGGGGAAGAAGGCGTCGGAGGCCATCACCGAGCCAGGCACCGAGAGCCCCTCGTCGGCGGCCTTGATGCCGGCGATCTTGGCCGAGTAGACGCGGCTCATCTGGCCGGCGCCCACGCCGATGGTCTGACCGTCCTTGGCGTAGACGATGGCGTTGGACTTGACGTACTTGGCCACCTTCCAGGCGAAGGCCAGGTCGCGCATCTCCTGCTCGGTGGGCACGCGCTCGCTGACCACGGTCAGCTCGTCGCGGCCGACCATGCCGAGGTCGCGATCCTGGACCAGCAGGCCGCCGGTGACGCGCTTGAGGTCGTGGGCGTGCTCGCGCTCGCCGGGCCAGTTCGCGCCGACGTCGAGCAGGCGCACGTTCTTCTTCTCGGCGACGATGCGCGCCGCCTCCTCCTCGACCCCGGGGGCGATGATCACCTCGACGAACTGGCGATCGACGATGGTCCGGGCGGTCTCGGCGTCGAGCGCCACGTTGAAGGCGATGATGCCGCCGAAGGCGCTGGTCGGGTCGGTGGCGAAGGCCTTGTCGTAGGCCTCGAGGGCGGTGGCACCCACCGCCACGCCGCAGGGGTTGGCGTGCTTGACGATCACGCAGGCGGTGTCGGTGAAGCCCTTGACGCACTCGAAGGCGGCATCGGTGTCGGCGACGTTATTGAACGAGAGTGCCTTGCCGTTGAGCTGGACGGCGGTGGCCACGCTCGCTTCGCGGGCGTCGGCCTCGACGTAGAAGGCCGCATTCTGGTGCGGGTTCTCGCCGTAGCGCATGGACTGCTTCTTCTCGAACTGCAGGTTGTAGGTGCGCGGGAAGCCATCCTCGCCGCCGGGGACCCGCTGGCCGAGGTAGTCGGCGATGGCGGCGTCGTAGCCGGCGGTGTGCTCGAAGGCCTTCACGGCCAGGTCGAACCGGGTGGCATCACTCACCGCCCCTTCATGGGAGGCAATCTCGGCCAGCACACGCGGGTAGTCGCCGGCATCCACGACGATGGTGGTGTGGGCGTGGTTCTTGGCGCAGGCGCGCACCATGGTCGGGCCGCCGATGTCGATGTTCTCGATGGCATCCGTGAGGGTGCAGTCCGGCTTGGCAACGGTCTGAGCGAAGGGGTAGAGGTTGACCACCACCATGTCGATGGGATCGATGCCGTGCTCGGCCATCACCGCGTCGTCCTGGCCGCGGCGACCGAGGATGCCGCCATGGATCGTCGGGTGCAGCGTCTTGACCCGGCCGTCCATGATCTCCGGGAAGCCGGTGTGTTCGGAGACCTCGGTGACCTCGATGCCGTGCTCCTGGAGCAGGCGGAAGGTGCCGCCGGTGGAGAGCAGCGCGACGCCTTGCTCGGCGAGGCCGCGGGCGAAGTCGACGATGCCGGTCTTGTCGGAGACGCTGATCAGGGCGCGGCGAACCGCAGGGGAGGCTTGGGACATGGGAGTCACTCTCTGTCGATGGTCAGGCTGACACGGGTGGTGAAGGGGCGGGGAAGACGTGCGGGGAGCCGCACGGGCTCCCCGGATGGACCGTTCAGATCAGGCCGTACTGCTTGAGCTTCTTGCGCAGGGTGCCGCGGTTGAGGCCGAGCATCTCGGCGGCACGGGTCTGGTTGCCCTGGGTATGCTCGAGCACCGAGGTCAGCAGCGGTGCCTCGACCTCGGCCATGACCATGGCGTAGAGGTCGGTGACGCTGGAGCCGTCGAGATGATCGAAGTAGCGCGCCAGGGAGGCCTCGACGGCCTCGCGCAGGGGGCGGTCGTCCTGGGAGGCCGGGCGAACGGTGTCGCGCAGCTCGGCGAGCTCGCCGGAAGTCGGGGACTCGAACTCGGTCTGCGCGAGATGTTGATCAAGGGAGTGGCTGCTGGTCATGCGGCACAGGTTCCGTCGGCGGCCACGGCGCGAGCGACGCGAGCGGGCGTCGCGGCGGGGTCGTGGCGAAAGAGTTCGTCGATGAAGCGGCGCTGGGCGCAGGGGCGCTCGAGGCCGTTGAAGGTGGCTCGCAGGACCCGACGCCCGTCGTCGTCGAAGCGCGCATCGCCGGCCAGGTACCAGCCGAGGTGCTTGCGCGCGATGCGCACGCCCATGTGCTCGCCGTAGAAGTCATGCAGGGCTTTGAGGTGGTCGCGCAGCACCGCGGCGCGCTCTTCGTCCCGCGGTGGGGCCAGCGGTTCGCCATGGCGCAGGTAGTGGTCGATCTCGCGAAAGATCCAGGGGTTGCCCTGGGCGCCGCGCCCGACCATCACCGCATCCGCCCCAGTATAGTCGAGGATCCGACGGGCCTTCTCGGGGCCGTCGATATCGCCGTTGGCGAACACCGGGATGTCCACCGCGTCCTTGATGGCGGCGATGGTGTCGTACTCGGCGTGGCCGGCGTAGCGCTGCTGGCGATGGCGGCCGTGCACGGCCAGGGCCTGGATGCCGGCCTCCTCGGCGATGCGGGCCACCCGCACGCCGTTGTTGCTCTCGGCACACCAGCCGGTGCGGATCTTCAGGGTCACCGGCACCTCGACCGCCGCGACCACCGCCTGGACGATCTCGGCCACCAGCGCCTCGTCGCGCAGCAGCGCCGAGCCGGCCGCCTTGTTGCAGACCTTCTTGGCCGGGCAGCCCATGTTGATGTCGATGATCTCGGCGCCCATGGCGGCATTCAGTCGCGCCGCCTCGGCGAGCATCTCGGCGTCGCCCCCGGCGATCTGCACGCTGCGCGGACCCGGTTCGCCACGATGGTCCATGCGCAGCCGCGACTTGCGGGTGTGCCACAGGGCGGGATCCGAGGTAACCATCTCGCCCACGACCAGGCCCGCGCCCAGGCGCCGGCAGAGCGCGCGGAAGGGGCGGTCGGTGACCCCGGCCATGGGCGCCAGGACCACCCGGTTGGGCAGTGTGTGGCGACCGATGCGGGGCAGGGGGCGAGCGTCGTGCATGAGCGGGGTCGTTGGCGATGAGGGGTGCATATCATACGCCCACGCCGGGCGTTGTTGAACCGTCAGGCGCGGGCGTCGGGATCAGGCGATGGTCGTAGGGCGCCGACCGACGGAATGCCGCCCGGTGAGCCGGACCCAGCCCTCGCGGACCGTCGGCTCGTCCATGACGAGCCCTTGGGCGCGGTAGGCCTCGAGCACCTCCTCGGCCTGGGCCTCGAGGATGCCGGAGAGCGCCAGGCGGCCGCCCGGGGCGACGCGGCCGGCGATCTCGTCGGCGAGTTCGACCAGCGGTCCGGCGAGGATGTTGGCGACCACCAGCGGGAAGTCCCCCGCCTCGAGCTGCTCGGGATAGCAGAGCCGGAAGTCGGCCTCCGCCACGCCGTTGCGCTCGGCGTTGTCGCGGCTGGCCGAGAGCGCCTGGGGGTCGATGTCGGTGCCGATGGCCGTTCGGGCGCCGAGCTTGAGCGCGGCGATCGCGAGGATCCCCGAGCCGCAGCCCACGTCGAGCACGTTCAGGTCGGCCAGCTCGCCGTCCACTGCCAGGCCGTCCAGCCACGCCAGGCAGAGCGCCGTGGTGGGGTGGGTGCCGGTGCCGAAGGCGAGCCCGGGGTCCAGGTGAAGATTGACGGCGCCGGGCTCGGGCGGCGTGTGCCAGCTCGGCACGATCCACAGCCGCTCGCCCATGCGCAGGGGGTGGAAGTCCGCCATCCACTCGCGCTCCCAGTCGCGATCGGCCAGCAATTCGACCTCCACCTCGGGGCATGGCTCGTCGGGGAACTCGGCGGCCCAGGCCTGGCGCACCCGCTCGAGCATCGCCTCGGTTCCCTCCAGGTCGTCGTAGAGCCCGGTCAGCACCGTCTCGTCCCACAGCGGGGTGGTGCCGCGCTCCGGCTCGAAGACCGGATCGTCATAGGCGTCCTGGAGCGTGATGGCGGTGGCGCCTTCGGCCAGCAGCAGCTCCTCGAGGGTCTCGGCCTGTTCGGGGGCGATACGGGCCTTGAGTTGCATCCAGGGCATGGGCGGTCTCCGGTCGGTGCGGATATGTGCGGGGAAGGAAAGGGCGTGGCGAACGCAAGCGGGGCGGCCGTGGCCGCCCCGCGTGCAGGAGGAGACGGGCTCAGAGGCCCAGCTTCTTCTCCAGGTAGTGGATGTTCACGCCACCCTGCTGGAAGTAGCCGTCGCGCACCAGGTCCTTGTGCAGGTCGGTGTTGGTCTTGATGCCTTCCACCAGCAGCTCGTCCAGGGCGTTGCGCATGCGGATCAGCGCCGTCTCGCGGTCCACACCCCAGGTGATCAGCTTGCCGATCAGCGAGTCGTAGTGGGGCGGCACCGAATAGCCGGTGTAGACGTGGGAGTCCATGCGCACGCCGAGCCCGCCGGGCGGGTGGTAGAGGCTCACCTTGCCGGGGGAGGGCATGAAGGTGCGGGCGTCCTCGGCATTGATGCGGCACTCGAAGGCGTGGCCGTTCAGCTCCACCTCGTCCTGGCTGATCGAGAGCGGAAGCCCGGAGGCGATGCGCAGCTGTTCGCGGACGATGTCGACGCCGGTGACCATCTCGGTGACCGGGTGCTCGACCTGCACGCGGGTGTTCATCTCGATGAAGAAGAACTGGCCGTTCTCGTACAGGAACTCGAAGGTGCCGGCGCCGCGGTAGCCGATGGTGATGCAGGCCTCGCGACACGCCTCGAGCACCTGGGCGCGGGCGGTCTCGTCGATGCCGGGCGCCGGAGCCTCCTCGATCACCTTCTGGTGACGACGCTGCAGCGAGCAGTCGCGGTCATAGAGGTGGATGGCGTTGCCCTGGCCGTCGGCCAGCACCTGGATCTCCACGTGGCGCGGGTTCTCGAGGAACTTTTCCATGTAGACGGTGCCGTCGCCGAAGGCCGAGTGGGCCTCGGTACGGGTGACGTTGACCGCCGAGAGCAGGTGCGCCTCGGTGTGCACCACGCGCATGCCACGCCCGCCGCCGCCGGCGGCGGCCTTGATGATCACCGGGTAGCCGATGCGCCGGGCCACGGCGAGGATCTCGCCCTCGTCGTCGCCCAGGGGGCCGTCGGAGCCGGGCACGGTGGGCACGCCGGCCTTCTTCATCGACTCGATGGCGCTGACCTTGTCGCCCATCAGGCGAATGGTCTCGGCGCGCGGGCCGATGAAGGTGAAGCCGGAGCGCTCGACCTGCTCGGCGAAGTTGGCGTTCTCGGAGAGGAAGCCGTAGCCCGGGTGGATGGCGCTGGAGTCGGTGACTTCCGCGGCGCTGATCAGCGCCGGGATGTTCAGGTAGGACTGCGCCGAGGAGGCCGGGCCGATGCACACGGCCTCGTCGGCCAGGCGTACGTGCATCAGTTCACGGTCGGCCGTGGAGTGGACCGCCACCGTCTTGATGCCCAGCTCCTTGCAGGCGCGCAGGATGCGCAGGGCGATCTCGCCGCGATTGGCGATCAGAACCTTGTCCAGCATGATGAATCCGCCAGTTGATGAGTGAGGAAGACGCGGGAGACGCTCAGGCGATGACGACCATCGGCTGGTCGAACTCGACCGGCTCGCCGTCCTCGACCAGGATCGCCTCGATCACACCGTCACGATCGGCCTCGATCTGGTTCATCATCTTCATCGCCTCGACGATGCAGATGGTCTCGCCCTTCTTGACGCTCTGACCGAGCTCGACGAAGGCCTTGGAGCCCGGCGCCGGCGAGCGGTAGAAGGTGCCGACCATCGGGGAGTTGACGCTGTGGCCCTGGAAGGCGGGCTCGGGGTCGGCGGCGGAAGGCTCGGCAGGCGCTGCCGGGGCCTGGGGTGCCGGCTGGGGCGCCGCCGCGTAGGGCTGGGGCGCGGGCTGCTGCCAGCTCGTCCCGTTGGGGTGGCGGCTGATGCGAACCGACTCTTCCCCTTCCTGGATCTCGATCTCGCTGATGTTGGACTCTTCGAGCAGTTCGATCAGCTTCTTGACCTTGCGGATATCCATGACGTTGTCTCGACCGGTGGGGTTGGGGTGGTGATCCGGGGTGCTGTCAACCCCGGCCAACTTGCAATAGATCGCGGCAAGATAGCGTGTCTTGCGGCCTCTATTGACCATGAAGGAGCAGTGGAGGCGGAGTCTGCCGAAAATCGACCGGGATGTCCAGCCGTGGAGGAACGCTGTTCGGGCGCAACCTCCCGGGTGGTGCGGGCTCAGCCCCCTTGCGTCGCCAGCCAGTCCAGCACGCCCTCGAGGTGGCTGGCAAGTTGAGGGGCGTCGACCTCGCCCTGGACCCGGGCGTCGCGCAGCTCCTGGCCGTCGTCGAAGAACAGCAGGCTGGGCGGGCCGAACAGCCGGAAGTGCTCGAGCAGCTCGCGGCTGGCGGCGTCGCTCTCGGTCACGTCGACGTTGATGCGCCGAAAGCGCGCCAGCGGCCCGGCCACCTCGGGCGCCGGGTAGACGCTGCGCTCCATGACCTTGCAGGAGATGCACCAGTCGGCGGTGACGTTGACGAAGGCCGGCGCGTCGCTCTCGGCCAGCGTCGCCTCGAGCGCCTCGAGGTCCGTGACCGTGGTGATGGACGGCTCGGGGGCCGGCGCTCCCGGGATGGCGCTCGGGGCCGTCGCGGTGACGGCCAGCGGTCGCAGCGGATCCTCGCCGCCGCGGGAGGCGCCGATCACCAGGGCGATGCCCCAGGTCAGAAGCATCAGGCCGCCGGCCTGGCGCACCCGCGGCCAGCCCTGGGCCTGGTTGACGGTCAGCGCGCCCAGGGTCAGGGCGCTGCCGATGGCGAGTGCCGCCCACAGCAGCAGGGCGATGCTGCCCGGCAGCAGGCGCTCGACCAGCCAGATGGCGACCCCCAGCAGCAGGATGCCGAAGGCGGTCTTGACGCCGTTCATCCAGGCGCCGGAGCGCGGCAGCAGGGTGGTGCCGAAGGTGCCGACCAGCAGCAGCGGCACGCCCATGCCCAGCGCCAGGGCGAGCAGCGCCGCGCCGCCCATGAGGGCGTCGCCGGTGGTGGAGATGAACACCAGGGCACCGGCCAGTGGCGCCGAGACGCAGGGCGAGACCACCAGTACCGACAGCGCGCCGGCCAGGGCCAGGCCGGCGGGGCCGCTTCGCTGGGCGCGGGCCTGCCAGGCGTCGATGCGCCCCGAGAGCGACGACGAGAGACGCAGGTTGAAGGCGCCGAACATCGCCAGGGCGAAGAGCGTGAAGAGCAGCGCGAAGGTGATCAGCACCGGCGCCGACTGCAGGCGCGCCTGCAGGTTCAGGCCAGCGCCGAACAGCCCCATCAGCACGCCCACGGCGGCATAGGTCAGCGCCATGCCGCCCACGTAGCTCGCCGAGAGGGCGAAGGCCCGGGCGCGCGTCGGGTGCTGGCCGACGATGATCGAGGAGAGGATCGGCACCATGGGCAGCACGCAGGGCGTGAAGGTCAGCCCAAGGCCGGCCAGGAAGAAGAGCCCGAGCACTAGCGGCAGGCTCGCCTCGGCCATCAGCGAGCGGAAGCGGCCGTCCTCGCTGGTGGGGGCCAGGCCCGGAGCGCCGTCGGGCGTGGTCGTCGTGGTCGCGGCGGGGGCGTCATCGGTGACGGAGGCGGCGTTCGGCGTCCAGGCGGCGAAGCGGGCCGGCGGCTCGCCCTCGCGGGCGGTGAGCTCGATGCGCTCCGGCGGGTAGCACAGGCCCGCATCGGCGCAGCCCTGGAAGGTCAGGGTCATCTCGAGCGGGCCGTGGTGACCGGGGGTCAGCGCACTCTGGAAGACCACGCTGTCGTAGAAGACGTTGACGTCGCCGAGGAACTCGTCGCTCTTGGCCTCGCCCAGGGGCAGGTCCGGCTCCCCGAGCGTCAGGCCCTCGGTCATGGCCTCGACCGCGATCTGGTGGCGGTAGAGGTAGTAGCCGTCGGCGTTCTCGAAGCCGACATGCAGGGTCTCGCCGTCGTGCCAGGCGGTGGGCTGGAAGGCCTCCTCCACGGGCAGGAACTGTGCCTCGTCATCGCTCTGGGAGAACCATTGGGCCTGGGCGCCCAGTGGCAGCAGCAGGGTGATCAGCAGGGCGAGTCGCAACACGATCGGCACGGGACGTCCTTGGTAGCGGTGAGCAGGATATGCGTTCGGCGCGGTTTGACCCCGGACGATGGGCCGGGTTCCCCGTCGGCGGCATCGCCGCCGGCCTGCTAGGATATCGCAGTACCGGGAGGGTGTTGATGGCATCCTCGCAAGGAGGCTGCGCCGTATTGTCGCGCCGCCGGAAGCTCTCATCATCAAGGAAATCCAACATGGCGTTGACGCAAAAGGGTGCCGCCAGGCGCCGCAAGCGGATCGAGGAACTGGAGCGGCCGGCCTATGGCTGGATCTGGAAACCGTTGTTCACGCTGCTGGTGCTCTACCTGGTGGTATGCGTGGGGCTCGGCATCTGGTGGAGCCGCACACCGGCGCCCTTCGACGTGGAGCAGGCGGTCGTCGATCAGCGCGGCACGGCCGTCCAGGCGCCCGCCTCCCGGGGCGCGGTGACCGTCGCCGGCCTGATGACGCTGGTCGAGACCCTGCTGGAGAAGCCGGGTGGCTACCTGCGCAACGACATCGCCCCCCCCGGGGTGTGGCTCGATAACATGCCCGCCTGGGAGCTGGGCGTGCTCGCCCAGGCCCGTCGTCTCTCGGTGGCGCTGCCGGCCATGGAGCAGAGCGATCTGCCGGTGCTCGGCGACGTGCAGCAGCGCCTGGCGGGCGACAGCGGCGACTGGCTCTATCCCTCCACCGAGCAGCGTCTGCAGCGGGCCCTGGAAGGCCTCGACGGCTACCTGAAGGCCCTCGGCGAAGGTGGGGAGGCCGCCTTCGGCGACGGCGGGCAGGGGGTTGCCGCCTGGCTCGAGGCGCTCGCCCGCTCCCTCGATGACCTGGGGCTCAGGCTCTCGGCCAGCATCGGGACCCGCGCGGAGCTTCGCGACCTGGATATCGACGCCGAGGCGCTCCCGGCGCGCACCCCCTGGTATCGCGTCGACGACGTCTTCTTCGAGGCGCGGGGTCAGGCCTGGGCCATGCTTCACCTGCTGCGGGCGGTGCAGCGCGACCAGGCCGACATGCTGGCCGAGGCCGGTCTCGCGGGGCGCTGGGAGGCGCTGGTGGCCGAGCTCGAGCTCAGCCAGCGGCGGCTGTGGAGCCCGATGGTGCTCAACGGCTCCGGCTTCGGCCTCTTCGCCAACCACTCGCTGGTGCTGGCCAACCACATGATCCGGGCCCGCGACCTCTCCCGCTCTCTCGCCGGGGAGCTGGCGGCCGCCGAGCAGGAGGCCGATGCCGATCGCGCGGCCCCCGTCGAGCCGGCGCCCGACGCCGAGCCGGAAGCCCCCGCCGGCGAGACCGATGCCGTCGAGACGACCGAGACGGGTTCGGCGGGGGAAGCCGACGGCGAGATCCCGGCCTATGATCAGGCCGAGGTCGCCGACGGGGCCGCCGATGCGGGCGAGCCGACGGGCAGTGCGGACGGTGAGGGCGTTGCCGCGGCCGAGCCTGCCGCCGAGGCTGAGGCCGAGGCGGCGCCGGCCACCGGGGATTCGCCAGAAGACGAGGCGGCCGGCGGTGAAGCGGCTGTGGATGAGGCAGCTGAGGATGAGGCGGTCGGCGACGGCGCGGCCGTCGAGGCGCCCAGGGAATAAGGGCGCCGCCCTCCGGCAACGAAAACGGGCCGCCCCCTAGGGCGGCCCGTTTTCGTTGGGCGACGCGGCGATCAGGCCTTGTCGTGGGCGGCCACGGCCTTCTCGATGGCCTTGCAGGCGGCCTCGGAGCCTTCCCAGGACTCCACCTTGACCCACTTGCCCTTCTCGAGATCCTTGTAGTTCTCGAAGAAGTGCGCGATCTGCTGGCGCAGCAGCTCGGGCAGGTCGGTCACCTCCTGGACGTCGTCATAGAGGCTGGAGAGCTTGGGGTGGGGCACGCAGACCAGCTTGGCGTCCTCGCCGGCCTCGTCGGTCATGTTGAGGATGCCGACCGGACGGGCGCGGATGACGGCGCCGGGCTGGACCGGGTAGGGGGTGACCACCAGGGCATCCAGGGCGTCGCCGTCGTCGGCGAGGGTGTGCGGGATGAAGCCGTAGTTGGCCGGGTAGAACATCGGGGTGGCCATGAAGCGATCGACCAGCAGGGCGCCCATGTCCTTGTCGATCTCGTACTTGATCGGCGAGTGGTTGGCCGGGATCTCGATCGCCACGTAGATGTCGTTGGGGAGATCCTTGCCGGCGGGGATGTTGTCGAAGTTCATCGTCGCTTCCTTGGGTTGGCAATGCTAGTGCGGGGCGAATCGGAGTGGTGGAAAAATCCGCCGAATTATACGAAGCCGGCGCGGCGATTACCAATCGACCATAGGTGGCATGCCGCCTCCGTTCGTCGATGGGCCAGGCGTGTAAGCAGGGTGTATCATGGGTCCCCGATGGAAGGCGTCGGCCAACGGCCGGCGGATCGCGTCGCTTGCGAGGAGAACGCCTTGACCCCCCTGCACCTGTCGCTGAGCTACGGCCAGGCCTTCGTGGCGCCCGACCGGCGCCGGCATCGCAGCTCCATGTCGGTGCGTCTGCCCGACCCCCCGCTGCTCTCGGCCAAGGGCGCCTGCGCGCTGATCAGCGACTCGACCTCGCGCAACACCCTGGCCAAGCAGGCCGGCGATCTCAGCGTCAAGGGCTTTCTGGCCGACTACTTCTCTACCCCGGACCACTGGGACGTCAAGGCCTCGGCGACCCGAGTGCTGCGGGCGCTCAACGCCTGGTGCTTCAGCCAGAATCACCGGATCTCGGACGGCAGCTACGTCTCCTCGCTCTCCGCCATGGTCTTCCGCGGGCGAGAGGCGCACCTCTTCCACATGGGCGACACCGTGGTGTTCCGCCTGCGCGGCGCCGAGTTCGAGCAGCTCTCCCGGGACCACGTCACCGACCTGGGCGGCTATCGCTACCCCTCCCGGGCCATGGGCATGGACAGCGGCCTGGAGATCGATTATTCGAGCCTGCCCCTCAAGCAGGGCGACATCTTCCTGTTCACGACCCAGGCGGTGCAGGGCACCCTGATGCCCTCGGACTACGTGCGGCTGATCCGCGAGGATGCCAGCGACCTGGATGCCGCCTGCGAACGGCTTGCCGCCGCGGCTCGCGAGCGGGCCCAGGAGCGCGGCTACGGCAGCGACCAGTTCTGCTTCCAGCTGGTGCGCATCGATGCCCTGCCCGACGCCGCGGAGGAGCAGCCCGGCCGGGTCTACGGCGACCTGCCGATTCCCCCGGAGCTGGCCCCGGGGGAGCGCCTGGACGGGCTCGAGGTGCTGTCGGTGCTGTCGCGTACCGCCCAGTCGCGGGTCTACCACGTGCGCGACGTGCACAGCGGGCGCGAGATGGTGATGAAGGCCCCGAGCCCGGAGCTCTCCAGCCGCAACGCCTACCTGGAGCACTTCCTGCTGCAGCAGTGGGTGGTGGAGCGGGTTTCCTCGCCCTTCGTGGTGAGGATCATGGAGTCCTCGCGGCCGCGACGCTTTCTCTACTACCTGATGGCCCACGTGCGGGGCAGCACCCTGACCGACTGGGCCCGCCAGCATCCCCAGGCGAGCCTCGAGCAGCGCCTGGACATCGCCAACCAGCTGGGCAAGGCGGTGCAGGCGCTGCACCACCGCGACCTGCTGCACCAGCGCATCCACCCCGACAACGTGCTCATCGACCTGCATGGCCAGGTGGTGCTGGCCGACTTCAGCGCCTGCCACCTGCGCGACGTGGACGGCCATCGCCGCTCCCGGGGGCTGGTGCGCCAGCTCGGTCTCACCGAGCACAGCGCCCCGGAGTATGCCCTGGACGACCAGGTCGGACGGCGCAGCGACCAGTACTCGCTGGCCTCGACCATCTACTGGCTGCTCACCGGGGAGCTGCCCTACGCCCTGGCGCCCCACCGGCTGCGCAGCCACACCGACCTCGAGCAGCTGGCCTACCGGAGCGCCCGCACCCTCAACCCGGAGGTGACGGTCGCGCTGGACGATGCCCTGCGCCGCGCCCTGGACCCCCAGCGCGCGCTGCGCTTCCGGCGCATGTCCGAGTTTCGCCGCGCCCTGCGCCCGCCCCGGGAGACGGGCGGCGGCGCCCGCCGCCCGGGCGAACGGGCGAGCTTCTGGCAGGGGGTGGCGGGGATCCTGCTGCTGCTGCTGGTGCTCTCCTGGCTGCTGCGATAAGCCGCCAAGAAAAAACCTCTAGCAGAGAGACCCGCTGAAGGTTTTTCCTGGCGTTCAAGTTGTCATGTGAAACCATCCTGCTCGGCGCTCGGCGCTCGGCGCTCGGCGCTCGGCGCTCGGCGCTCGGCGCTCGGCGCTCGGCGCTCGGCGCTCGGCGCTCGGCGCTCGGCGCTCGGCGCTCGGCGCTCGGCGCTCGGCGCTCGGCGCTCGGCGCTCGGCGCTTAGATCGTGAAGGGCTCCAGCTTGCGCTCGACCTTGGCCAGTTTCAGGTGCGCGACCTTGGGCAGGCCGTTCTCGAAGGGCGGGAAGTCCTCGCCCTGGATCAGCGGCGCGAGGTACTGGCGGCAGGCGTCGGTGATGCCGAAGCCGTCGTCTCGGATGAACTCGCCGGGCATGAACTTCTCGCGGTTGGCCACCTCGGCCAGCGGCGCGGCCTCGATGCGCCACTCGTAGGGCGCGTCGCTGACCCGCTTGATGGCCGGCATCATGGAGTTCTGGCCGGCCACGGCCAGCTCCACGGCCTTGTCGCCCACCGCGTAGGCCTGGTCGACGTCGGTCTTGGAGGCGAGGTGGCGCGCGGCGCGCTGCAGGTAGTCGGCCACCGCCCAGTGGTACTTGTAGCCCAGGTCCTGCTTGACCATGCCGGCGAGCGTCGGCGCCACGCCGCCCAGCTGGCGGTGGCCGAAGGCGTCGGTGTTGCCGGAGTCGGCGAGGAAGGTGCCGTCCTCGTAGCGCGCGCCCTCGGAGACCACGATCACGCAGTAGCCGTACTCCTTGACGCAGGCGTCGACCCGGGCCATGACCGCGGCGCGGTCGAAGGCGACCTCGGGGAAGATCACCAGGTGGGGCGGCTCGCCCTCGCCCTCGCCGGCCAGCGCCCCGGCGGCGGCGATCCAGCCGGCGTGGCGGCCCATCACCTCCAGCACGAACACCTTGGTGGAGGTGGCGCACATGGAGGCGATGTCCAGCGAGGCCTCCAGCGTCGAGGTGGCGATGTACTTGGCCACGCTGCCGAAGCCCGGCGAGTTGTCGGTGATCGGCAGGTCGTTGTCCACGGTCTTGGGCACATGGATGGCGGTGAGCGGGTAGCCCAGCTTCTCGGAGAGCTGCGAGACCTTCAGGCAGGTGTCGGCGCTGTCGCCGCCGCCATTGTAGAAGAAGTAGCGGATATCGTGGGCCTTGAAGACCTCGATCAGCCGCTCGTACTGGGCGCGGTGGGTCTCGATGTCCTTGAGCTTGTAGCGGCAGGAGCCGAAGGCGCCGCCGGGCGTGTGGCGCAGTGCCGCGATCGCCTCGTCGCTCTCCTGACTGACGTCGATCAGGTCCTCGGTGAGGGCGCCGATGATGCCATTGTGGCCGGCATAGACCTTGCCGATCTGGTCCGGATGGCGGCGGCAGGCTTCGATCACGCCGCAGGCGCTGGCGTTGATCACGGCGGTGACGCCGCCGGACTGGGCGTAGAAGGCGTTATGCTGGGCCATGGAGCTTACCTGTTCCTGATACGTCGAGGGTGGCGAAAGCCGCAAAGTCTAGCCGAAAGTGGCAGCAGCTGCATCCGAGTGCCTCCCGGGCCCAACTCGCCTTGGGCCCGGGCGGCGACGGTGGTCGCTGGAGCGCCCCGACGGCGGCATGCTAGGCTCGCGCAGATCGCGCCGCGGCCGGCGGCACACTGAGTTCCCGGAGACTGCATGCACCTTCACATTCTCGGCATCTGCGGCACCTTCATGGGCAGCCTGGCGCTGCTCGCCCGCGAGATGGGCCTCACCGTCAGCGGCTCGGATGCCAATGTCTATCCGCCCATGAGCACCCAGCTCGAGGAGGCGGGCATCGCCCTGTGCGACGGTTACTCCGCCGACAACCTCACGCCGCGCCCCGACCGGGTGGTGATCGGCAACGCCCTCTCGCGGGGCAACCCCGAGGTCGAGGCGGTGCTCGACCTCGGTCTGCCCTACGTCTCCGGCCCCGAGTGGCTGGCCGAGCGGGTGCTGCCGGGGCGCCGGGTGATCGCCGTGGCCGGCACCCACGGCAAGACCACCACGGCGAGCCTGCTGGCCTGGCTGCTGGAGTCCGCCGGCCTGGCGCCGGGTTTCCTGATCGGCGGGGTGCCGCGCAACTTCGGCGTCTCGGCGCGTCTCGGCGGCGAGGGGGCCCCCTTCGTGGTCGAGGCCGACGAGTACGATACCGCCTTCTTCGACAAGCGCTCCAAGTTCGTCCACTACCGCCCGCAGATCGCCATCCTCGGCAACCTGGAGTTCGACCACGCCGACATCTTCCCCGACCTGGCCGCCATCGAACGGCAGTTCCACCACCTGGTGCGCACCGTGCCGGGCAAGGGGCTGCTGCTGGTGGCCGATGGCGAACCGGCGCTGGAGCGAGTGCTCGAGCAGGGCGCCTGGACGCCGGTGTCGCGCTTCGGAGAGGCCGCCTCGAGCCCCTGGCGAGTAGAGCTCGAGCGCGAGGACGCCTCGCGTTTCCGGGTGGTTCATGAGGCCCTCGATGAGGTGGGAGCGGTGAGCGAGGATGCGGTGGTCGACTGGTCGCTGACCGGCGCCTACAACGCCCGCAACGCCCTGGCCGCGCTGGCCGCCGCCCACGCCTGTGGGGTCGACCTGGCCCGCGGCGCCGCCGCGCTGTCGCGCTTCGCCACGCCGCGGCGGCGCCAGGAGCTGCGCGGCGAGGTGGCCGGCATCCAGGTGATCGACGACTTCGCCCACCATCCCACGGCGATCGCCGCCACCCTGGAGGGCCTGCGGGCCGCCACGCCTCGGGGTCGGTTGCTGGCGGTGATCGAGCCGCGCTCCAACACCATGCGGCTGGGCACCCTGCGCGACCGCCTGGCGGCGAGCGTGGCCGCCGCCGACGCCGCCTTCTGGTTTCAGCCGCCGGGGCTCGACTGGTCGCTCGCGCCGGTGCTCGAGGCGAGCCCGGTGCCGGCCCGACTCTGCGAGGACCTCGACGCCCTGGTGGCCGCCCTGGTGGCCGAGGCGCGTCCGCTGGACCGCATCGTGGTGATGTCCAACGGCGGTTTCGGTGGCATCCACGACAAGCTGCTGGCCGCCCTGGAGGTCGCCCATGCGGAGTGAGCCGAGTAAGCCGATTGAGCCGGTGGGGGCTGACGACGCCCCCGAGCTGCGCGATCCCGTCACGGTGGCCCTGACCGGGGCCTCCGGCGCCCAGTACGGCCTGCGCCTGATCGAGGCGCTGGTCGCCGCCGAGCACCGGGTCTGGGTGATGATCTCCAAGGCCGCCCACCTGGTGATCGCCACCGAGACCGACGAGGAGCTGCCGGCGCGGCCGGAGCGTCTCGTCGAGGCGCTGACCGCGCGCACCGGCGCCGTACCCGGCCAGATCCGCTGCTTCGGCCGCGAGGACTGGATGGCCCCGGTGGCCTCGGGCTCGGGAGCGCCCTCGGCCATGGTGATCTGCCCCTGCTCCACCGGCACCCTCTCGGCGGTGGCCACCGGCGCCAGCAACAACCTCATCGAGCGCGCCGCCGACGTGGCCCTGAAGGAGCGGCGCCGGCTGATCCTGGTGCCCCGCGAGACCCCCTTCTCGGCGATCCATCTCGAGCACATGCTCTCATTGACCCGCATGGGCGCGGTGATCCTGCCCGCCGCGCCGGGCTTCTATCACCAGCCGACGCGTCTCGAGGACCTCATCGACTTCATCGTCGCGCGCATCCTCAACCAGCTCGGCATCGAGCACCGCCTGATGCCCCGCTGGGGCGAGTAGGCCGGCCCGGGCCACGGAGCGCCCCGCCACCTCGTCGACCCGCCACCTTTTCGACCCGCCACCCCGGCGGGTCGCGACCATCAAGGATGGTTCCCCCATGATCTCGCTGTCTGTCCTCTCGGTGTTCGTGCCGACCTTCCTGCTGGTCTCCCTGACGCCGGGCATGTGCATGACGCTCGCCATGGTGCTGGGCATGACTCAGGGGGTGCGACGCACGCTGTGGATGATGATCGGCGAGCTCGTGGGAGTGGGGCTCGTTGCCGTCGCCGCCGGGGCCGGGGTGGCCGCGCTGATGCTGCGCCAGCCCGAGCTCTTCGCGGTCTTCAAGTGGTTGGGCGGTGCCTACCTGGGCTATCTGGGCGTGATGATGTGGCGCTCCCGCGGGGGCATGGCCATTCCCGAGACCCTCGAGGCGGGTCCGCCCGCCGCCCGCGGCCAGCTGGCCCTGCAGGGGCTGGTCACGGCGGTGGCCAATCCCAAGGGCTGGGCCTTCTTCGTGGCGCTGCTGCCACCCTTCCTCGACGCGGCGCGGCCGCTGGCGCCCCAGCTCGCGGCGCTGATCGCGGTGATACTGGCCATCGAGTTCGTCTGCCTGCTGCTCTACGCCACCGGAGGCCAGACCCTGCGGCGGGTGCTCGGCAAGCGCGAGAGCGTGCGCCTGCTCAACCGTGCCGCCGGCACGCTGATGGCCGGCGTGGGCCTGTGGCTGGCGCTGGGGTGAGCTAGAACGGCGGCAGCCAGGCGATCCGCGCGGCGACCACCGCCAGCGAGGCGGCGCCCAGCCGCCGCCAGGGGCAGGGGGCCAGGGGCGCGCGCGGCTGGCGCTGCCAGGCGAGCTGTACCAGGGCGCAGACCACCAGGCCCAGCAGCGCGCCGCCGATCAGATCGCTCAGCCAGTGCACCCCGACCACCAGGCGCGATAGCGCCATGGGCAGAATGGCGGCGATCGCCGCCCAGTAGGCGAGGGTGCGCCGGGCGGGCGACACCTCTCGGCTGACGAAGGCCGCGGCCATGCCGAACAGTACCACCGCCGTGGAGGTGTGGCCGCTGGGGTAGGCGAAGGAGTCGACGAGGTGCTCCGGGGTCATGGGGCGGAGGCGGCCGATCGCCGCCTTGCCGAGGGTGTTGAGCAGCGCGATGCCCACGAGCCCGCCGGCAATGTGCCAGAGGGCTGCCCAGTGGCGCCGCCAGGCGAGCCAGCAGCCCCAGGGCAGCACCAGCGCCAGCACGCCGAGCAGATCGCCGGCCCGGCCCAGCGCCCGGGCGATGGCGTCGAGGCCGGGCAGCGCGAGGCCCCGCATCAGCGCCTCCAGACGCGCGTCCATGGCCAGCGGGGCGTCCTGGTGCAGGATCACCAGCGTCCAGGCGGAGAGGGCGGCCAGGGAGAGGATCAGCAGCAGCCAGGTGGCGAGCGGTGGCTCGACGTCATGGGGCGGCGAGAGCCATCGCCAGAGCCGCCGCCCGAAGGCGCTGCGCCGCGACCAGCCGATCAGCCCGCGATAGGCCTGGCCCTCGCGGGTCACCAGGTGGCGCACCCAGGAGAAGAGCACCGCCAGCACCACCACCAGCACGCCTAGGCCGACCAGCCACGCCTGCAACCCCTCGGGCAGCGCCACCAGCCGCTGCCAGGTGCGCCCCAGCAGGTAGCCTGGCAGCACATAGGCCGGGGCCCACAGCGCCGCCGAGACGAGGTTGGCCCACAGGAAGGCGCGGGGCGACATGTGCAGCATGCCGGCGATCAGGGGCACCACCGGCCTCACCGGCCCCACGAAGCGACCCAGCAGGACCGACAGCGAGCCGTGCCGCTGGAAGAAGCGTGCCCCCCGTGCCAGCCACTCCGGGTGGCGCGACAGCGGCCACTGGGCGGTGACTCGCTCGCGCTGGTGATAGCCCAGCAGGAAGCTCAGGCCGTCGCCGATCACCGCCCCGGCGAAGGCGGCGAGGATGGCCGTGACCACGGCGAGCTCCTGGTGGCCGGCCAGGGAGGCGGCGGCCGTCATCAGCACCACCCCGGGCACCAGCAGTCCCACCAGGGCGAGGGATTCCACCAGGGCGATGACGGCGATGATCAGCAGCAGCAGCCCCGGGGAGGGGGCCAGCTGGAAGAGGGTGTCGACGAGGTTCACGTGACGCTCCGTTGTCGTGATGCGGCGAGGGCGCTCAACCGGCGGCCAGCGACTGGCTGGCGGCCTCCAGGCGCTGCTCGAAGTGCGGCCAGGATTCGCCGACCCGCGGCCGGCACAGGCGAAGCCGCAGCTCCATCCGGCCGGTGTCCATCAGGGTGATCTGCTCGAGCGCTTGCTGCAGCCGGTGCTGGACCAGCAGGGCGCCGCTCTCGCTGGTGTCCGGCATCACCAGCCAAAAGTCCGCCGGGCCTTCCCGGCCCAGGACGTCGTGATCGCGGCTGCGGCTCGAGACCGCCTGGCAGAGAGCGTCCAGCAGCGCCTGCCGTGCGGTGGGACCGAACTGCTCGCCGGCCATGTCCAGCTGGGGGAGGTGCATCAGCAGCACTCCCAGCGGCTGGCCCAGCATCTCGGCCCGCTCGACCTCGCTCTCCAGCTGCTCATGCAGGGTCTCGCGGCCGGTGGCGGTGCATTCGGCGTCGCGGGGGTCGGTGGCCCGGAGCAGGGCGTGCTGGCGGGCCTGCTCCCAGGGCACCAGCGCCGCTACGGCCACCAGGCCCAGGTATCGCAACAGAATCTCGCCATCGAGCTGGCCATTGCCGAGCAGGGCCAGCCATACCGGCGTCAGCGCCAGGTTGAGCAGCATGGCCGGAGCCAGTGGCAGCAGCAGCAGGGTCAGCACTGGCGGCAGGCCCAGCCACAGCGCCGGCAGCCCGGACTGGCGGGGCAGTTCGACGGCGATCAGCAGGTAGCCGCAGATCAGCGCCAGGTAGGCGGCCAGTCGCGAGGAGGTGTCGCGGGTCGCGGTAAGCAGGCTGGCGACCACCATCAGCAGCGAGAGGGCGGCCGGCAGGGGGATGCGCTCGTATTCGCCCATCAGGTAGAGCCACAGGGCCATGCCCAGCAGCAGCAGCGCGCCGCCGGCATGCCACAGAGCGAACAGGCGCGAGGAACGAGGGTGGCGCCTATGCATCGGGGGGCTCCCGGATGACCTCCAGGTCCGCCGCCTGCTGGGCCAGCGCTCGACGCTCGTCCTCCAGTGACGCGAGGGCGCGCAGGGCAATGGCGCGGCCCGGGCCGTGGGACTCCAGGGAGCGCCACAGCAGTGCGCGGCGCTCCTCGGCCTGCTCCGGGTGGCGGCTGGTCAGCATCGCCGCCAGCGTCGTGGCATCCAGCTGGTAGCAGCGCTCGAAGCTGCGGGTCAGGCGGCACAGGCGCTGTGCCAGTCGCCAGCAGCGGTGGCGGGGGACCCGCAGCAGCAGCAGCTCGGCGTGCACGCCCTCACGCCGGCAGCGCTTGCGCTCCAGGGCCAGGTCGCCGGGCAGCCGCTCGCCGGGCCACAGCGGCAGGCCCGGCACCAGGCGGGCACGGCGCAGGGCGCTCTGGCGTCGTGCGCGAAGGTCCAGCGCCCGTGATAGCCCCAGCAGCATCAGGGCGCCGAGCAGCAGGCCGCTCAGCACCCACTGCTCGAGCCCCAGCAGCTCCCTCAGCGGCCACCAGGTGGCGAGCGCCAGCAGGCTGCCCAGCAGCAGCACCCAGCGGGGCTGGGGCAGCATCAACAGCATGGCCCAGGCCCACAGCCAGGTGACGTGACGGCCAGGCTCCCCCCACAGCAGCGCCGCCAGCAGCAGGCTCGGCAGCAGCTGCCAGGGCAGGGTGGCGGGGCGGCGGTGATCGAAGGTCAGCAGCAGGGCGGTGATGGTGAGCCAGGCCGCGGCCAGCCAGATCAGCAGGGTATCGGTCAGGGTCGGCGTATAGGCGGCCAGCAGCGCCATCAGTACCGCCGCGATCAGCAGGTTGCCGCGCAGCAGGACGCTTTTGTACTTGGTCTGCATGGTGGATTAGTATGAATCCCTTCCCGGTTTTCGGCACAGTATAACCCCGGCCCTGCCCTTGTCGCGGCGGTGCCGCCCCCCAGGAGAGACGCATCGGCATGACAGCTCAAGCCTCCCGCTCGGATCGCGAGACCGCCACCGCAGAGATCGCGGACGTCGATACCTACATGGAGCGCCTCGGGCGGGGCGCCCGCGAGGCGGCCACCCGCATGCGCCGGGTCGATACCGCGGCCAAGAATGCCGCCTTGATGGCCATGGGTGAGGCCCTCGCCGAGGCCCGCGGCGAGGTGCTGGCGGCCAACGCTCGGGACCTGGCGCGCGGTCGCGAGAGCGGCCTCGACGCGGCCCTGCTCGACCGCCTGGCGCTGGACGAGTCGCGCCTCGACGCGATGATCGAGGGGCTGGCCCAGGTCGCCGCCCTGCCGGACCCGGTCGGCGAGATCGATGGGCTGCGTGCTCGCCCCAGCGGCATCCAGGTCGGCCAGATGCGCGTGCCCCTGGGGGTCATCGGCATCATCTACGAGTCGCGTCCCAATGTGACCCTGGAGGCGGCGAGCCTGTGTCTCAAGTCAGGCAACGCGGCCATCCTGCGCGGCGGCTCCGAGGCGCGTGAGTCCAACGCCGCCATCGCCGCCTGCATTCGCGCCGGCCTCGAGAGCGCCGGCCTGCCCGAGGCGGCGGTGCAGGTGGTGGCCACCACCGATCGCGCCGCCGTGGGCCGGCTGATCAGCATGCCCGAGTATGTCGACGTGATCATTCCGCGCGGCGGCAAGTCGCTGATCGAGCGCATCACTCGCGAGGCGCGGGTGCCGGTGATCAAGCACCTCGATGGCGTCTGCCACGTCTACCTCGATGCCGGCGCGGATCCCGACAAGGCGCTGGCCATCGCCGTCAACGCGAAGACCCAGCGCTACGGTACCTGCAACACCATGGAGACCCTGCTGGTCGACGCCCCGGTGGCCGAGGCCCTGCTGCCGCGCCTCGCCGCGGCCTACGCCGAGCACGGCGTGGAGCTTCGCGGCTGCGAGCGGACCCGGGAAGTCCTCGGCGACATCGCCGCGGCCAGCGAGGCGGACTGGGCGGCGGAATACCTGGCGCCGGTGCTGGCGATCCGCGTGGTCGACGGCATCGACGCCGCCATGGCGCACATCGAGCGCTACAGCTCGCGGCATACTGACGCCATCGTCACCGAGAACTACACCCTGGCGCGCCGCTTCCTGGCCGAGGTGGACTCCAGCTCGGTGATGGTCAACGCCTCCACGCGCTTCGCCGATGGCTTCGAGTATGGGCTGGGCGCGGAGATCGGCATCTCCACCGACCGCCTTCACGCCCGGGGCCCCGTGGGGCTCGAGGGGTTGACCACCCGCAAGTACGTGGTGCTCGGCGACGGCCAGGTGCGCCAGTGAGCGAGGCGGGCCTGCCGGCGCGCGTCGCCGCGGGCGCGTCCCCGCTCCGCCTGGCCATGCTCGGGGGCACCTTCGACCCGGTCCACCTGGGGCATCTGCGCAGCGCCGTGGAACTTCGCGAGGCGCTGTCGCTGGATCGCGTGCACATGATCCCCGCGGCCATGCCGCCGCTGCGCGGCGAGCCGCGGGTCTCGCCCGACGAACGCCTGGCGCTGCTGCGCCTGGGCATCGGCGACACGCCGGGACTCGTGGCCGACCCCAGGGAGCTCGAGCGCGAGGGTCCCTCCTACAGCGCCGACACCCTGGCCTCGCTGCGCCGGGAAGTCGGCGCCGAGGCGCGGCTGGTGATGGCGTTGGGGCATGATGCCTTCCTGCGCCTGGCCGACTGGCACGAGCCCGAGCGGCTCTTCGAGCTCGCCCACGTGGTGGTGATCGATCGGCCGGACCACGAGGCGGCGCTGCCGGCGGCCCTCGCCAGGCTCCTGGCCGGGCGCGAGGTCGAGGCCGGCGAGGCGCTGATGGCCTCGCCGGCCGGGAAGCTTTTACGCCTGCGGCTGCCCTCGCGCATGGCGATCTCGGCCACCGAGGTGCGCCGGCGTCTCGCGGCGGGGCGAAGCGTCCGCTACCTGCTGCCCGAGGCGGTGGAGGCGCGCCTGCTCGCGCGGGGACTCTATCGGCATCGTTGAGTGCTGCCCTCCGGCGCGTCGAGCCGGTACAATGGGTCGATGATTTCCCGTGGACCAAGGCAGACACGAAGGCCTATGCATATCGACGCACTCAAGACTCTGGTAGTGGATGCACTGGAGGACCTCAAGGCCCAGGACGTCGCCGTCCTGGACGTCTCACGACTGACCAGCGTGACCGACCGCATGGTGCTGGCCTCAGGCACCTCCACCCGTCACGTGGCGGCGCTGGCCGATACCGTGGTCCAGGCGGCCAAGGACGAAGGCCTGGCGCCGCTGGGCGTCGAGGGCGAGAGCGGGGCCGACTGGGTGCTGGTCGACCTCGGCCAGCTGGTGGTCCATGTGATGCTGCCCGAGACGCGTCAGCTCTACGACCTCGAACGGCTCTGGGCCGATCTCCCGAGCGACGCCGAATCCCGGGCCGAGCAGGGCTCATGAGGGTCCGCCTGCTGGCGGTGGGCACCAAGATGCCCGACTGGGTGAACCGCGGCGTCGAGGAGTACCGCAAGCGCCTGCCCCGGGACTTCGCTCTGGAAGTGGAAGAGATCGCCCCGGGGCAGCGCGGCAAGAACGCCGACGTGGCGCGGGCCATGGCCGCGGAGGCCGAGCGTATCCGCGCCCGCCTGCGCGGCAGTGAGCACCTGGTGGCCCTCGAGGTGGGCGGCAAGCCCTGGAGCACCGAGCAGCTGGCCCGCGAGGCGGATGCCTGGCGCCTCGAGGGGCGCGACGTGGCGCTGATGGTGGGCGGCCCCGACGGCCTGGAGCCGTCGCTCTCGGCCGGCGCCGACCAGCGCTGGTCGCTCTCGCCGTTGACCCTGCCCCATCCGCTGGTGCGCATCCTGCTTGCCGAGCAGCTCTATCGCGCCTGGACCCTGATGGTCGGTCATCCCTATCACCGTTGACGGCGGGCCGGACGGCACCGCCGTCGGGGGTTCCGCTCCTTCATCCAAAGGTCACTGCTTCGCATGCGTCGCCGCCGCGAAACCCTGAAGAACCCGGAACAGGAGCTGCGCGTGTTCCGCATGCGCTCGCTGCTGGCCGTCCTGGTGGTGCTGATCCTCACGGGGCTGCTGGGCGGGCGGCTGTTCTACCTTCAGGTGGTGCAGCACGAGGTCTACAGCACCCGCTCCGAGAAGAACCGGGTACGGGTGGAGCCGCTGCCGCCGACCCGCGGCCTGATCTACGATCGCCATGGCAAGCTGCTGGCCGAGAATCGGCCCACCTACAACCTGACCCTGGTACGCGAGCGGGTCGACGACCTGGACGCCACCCTGGCCTTGCTGGTGGAGCTGCTGGAGCTGCCCGAGGAGGAGGCCGAGGCTTTCCGGGTCCGCTCGCGCCAGCGCCAGCGCCCCTTCCAGCCCGCGCTGTTGATGAGCGACCTGGACGAGGCCCAGATCGCCCGCCTGGCGGTCAATCGCCACCGCCTGCCCGGCGTCGAGGTCGAGGCCCAGCTGCTGCGCTACTATCCCGAGGCGGAGACCATGGTGCACGCCCTGGGCTACGTGGGGCGGATCAACGCCGAGGAGCTGGCGGGGCTCGATTCGGGCAATTACGCCGGCACCCACTTCATCGGCAAGAGCGGGGTGGAGCGCTTCTACGAGGATGAGCTGCACGGCCAGGCGGGGCTGCGCAAGGTCGAGACCAACGCCCGCGGCCGGGTGCTGCGCGAGCTCGGCCACACCGATCCCGTGCCCGGCCGCGACCTCACCCTGACCTTGGACAGCAAGCTGCAGAAGCTCGCCGTGGAGCTTCTGGATGGGCGCCGGGGTTCGATCGTCGCCATTGCGCCGGCCACCGGCGAGATCCTCGCCCTGGCCTCGGTGCCGGGCTTCGACAGCAACCAGTTCGTCACCGGCATCGACGTCGCCTCCTATCGGGCGCTGCAGGAGGACCTGGACCTGCCGCTCTACAACCGCGCCATTCGCGGCCACTACCCGCCGGGCTCGACCATCAAGCCGTTCATGGCGATCACCGGCCTCAAGGAGGGCGCGATCACGCCGGGGGAGGTGATCTACGACCCCGGCTACTTCCAGCTGCCCAACGACTCGCGGCGTTACCGCAACTGGTTGCGCTGGGGCCACGGCCGGGTCGATCTGGAACGGGCCCTCGCCGTCTCCAACAACACCTATTTCTATTCGCTGGCCCATGAGCTGGGGATCGATGTCATCCACGAGAACATGACGGCCTTCGGCTTCGGCGAGCGGGTCGCCCATGACGTCCAGGGCCAGAGCGACGCCCTGATGCCGTCGCGCAGCTGGAAGCGTGGCCGCTTCAATCAGCCCTGGTACCCCGGCGAGACGCTCTCGGTGGGCATCGGGCAGGGCTACCTGCAGGTGACGCCGCTGCAGCTCGCCACCGCCACGGCGGTGCTGGCCAACCGGGGCGAGTGGGTCAAGCCGCGCCTCGCCCGGCGCATCGGCGACGAGGAGGTGCCGGTCGAGCTGCCCGAGACGCCGCCCGACGTCGAGCTCGGCAACGAGGCGTGGTGGGACAGCGTCTATTCGGGCATGGAGAAGGTCGTCTCGGGGCGCGAGGGCACGGCGCGACGCATCGGCCGCGACCTCGAGTACCGCATGGCCGGCAAGTCCGGCACCGCCCAGGTCTTCTCCCTGGGCCAGAACGAGAAGTACAACGCCGACGAGCTGAAGGAGCGGCTGCGCGATCATGCCCTGTTCATGGCCTTCGCGCCGGTGGAGGCGCCCGAGATCGCCGTGGCGGTCATCGTCGAGAACGCCGGGGGCGGCAGCACCCATGCCGCCCACCTGGCCAAGGCGATGACCGACGCCTGGCTGCTCGAGGACCAGGCCCCGGACCGTGATGAGGTGCGCGAGGCGCTGGAACGCGAGGACGATCGCGTGGCGGGAGACTGACGGATGATCTGGAGCGAACTGACCCGTGGCCTGCGCAGCCACCCGGTGAAACCCTCGCTGAGCGGCATCGCGCGACGCCGCAGCCTCTGGGAGCGTATCCACCTCGATCCCTGGCTGCTCGGCATGCTGCTGCTGTTGATGCTGGCCGGCCTGGTGGTGCTCTACAGCGCCAGTGGCCAGCGCTTCTCGGTGGTCACCGCCCAGGCGATCCGCTTCGGCGTCGCCCTGGTGGTGATGGTCGGGCTCGCCCAGCTCTCCACGGCGACCCTGCTGCGCTGGACGCCGCTGGTCTACGTGGGCGGGCTCGTCATGCTGGTGGCCGTGGAGCTGATCGGCGACATGGGCATGGGGGCCCAGCGCTGGCTGGTGATCCCCGGCGTGATCCGCTTCCAGCCCTCGGAGCTGATGAAGCTCGCCATGCCGATGATGGTGGCCGCCTGGCTGAGCCGCCAGGTGCTCCCGCCGCGCTGGCGCGACCTGCTGGTGTGCGCGGTGATCATCGGCCTGCCGGTGGCGCTGATCGCCCGGCAGCCCGACCTCGGGACCTCACTGCTGGTGGCCACGGCCGGGGTGCTGGTGGTGGTGCTGGCAGGGCTCTCCTGGCGCTTCATCTTCTTCTGCGGGGCCCTGGCGGCGGCGGCGCTGCCGCTGCTCTGGATCAACCTCCACGACTACCAGCGCCAGCGGGTGCTGACCTTCCTCGACCCGGAGAGCGACCCGCTGGGCGCCGGCTGGAACATCATCCAGTCGACCACCGCCATCGGCAGCGGCGGCTTCTGGGGAAAGGGCTGGCTCGAGGGCACCCAGTCCCAGCTGGAGTTCCTGCCCGAGCGCCATACCGACTTCATCGTCGCGGTGCTGGGCGAGGAGTTCGGGCTCGTCGGGATGCTCGCCTTCCTGGTGCTCTACCTGCTGATCGTCGGCCGCGGGCTGTGGCTCGCCGGGGCCGCCCAGGAGACCTTCGGCCGGCTGGTGGCGGGCAGCATCATCCTGACCTTCTTCATCTATGTCTTCGTCAACGTGGGCATGGTCAGCGGCATCCTGCCGGTGGTCGGCGTGCCCCTGCCGCTGGTCAGCTATGGCGGGACCTCCAGCGTGACCTTGATGGCCGGTTTCGGTATTCTCATGGCCGTTAACGCCCACCGCCGACTGCTGCCGCGATAGGCGGCCGACACGACTCAGGGAGAGCCGCAATGACGGTGTCGTCACCACAGGGAACACGCTGGAAGGCCTGGCTGGCGGGCGGGCTGCTGGCGCTGGGAGCCGCCGGGACATCGGCGGCCGATTTCGATCCCGATCGCCACCCGGAGGCGCGCCGGCTGGTCGAGGAGCTCGCCGGTCAGGGCATCGACCGCGGCTGGCTCGAGGGCGCCCTGCAGTCGGCCGAGTATCGCCCGGCGGTGCTCGAGGCCATGAGCGGCGCCGCCGAGCGCCGCCTGACCTGGCCCGAGTATCGCGCCATCTTCCTCGATGAAGCCCGCATCGCCAAGGGCGCGGCCTTCATCGAGGCCCACGCCGAGGCCTTCGCCCGCGCCGAGGCCGACTTCGGCGTGCCCCCCGAGATCATCGCGGCGATCCTCGGCGTCGAGACCCGCTACGGCGAGGTCACCGGCACCCATCCCGTGCTCGACTCGCTGTCGACCCTGGCCTTTCACCACCCGAGCCGGGGCCGCTTCTTCCGTGGCGAGCTGGCCGCCTTCCTGGCGATCGCCTTCGAGCAGCAGCGCGCCCCGGGCAGTCTGACCGGCTCCTACGCCGGGGCCATGGGCTATCCCCAGTTCATCCCGACGAGCTACCGCGCCTACGCGGTGGACTTCGACGATGACGGCCTGCGTGACCTCTGGACCAACCCGGTGGACGCCATCGGCAGCGTGGCCAACTATTTCGCCGAGCACGGCTGGCGGCCGGGTGCCCCGATCCATCGGCCGGTCGCGGGCCCCGCGACGCCGCCCGAGGGCATCGATTTCAATCGCGCCGCGCGTCCGCCCGCGGTGACGGCCGCGACGCTCGCCGAGGCGGGCCTGGCGGTCCCCGACGCGCTGGACGACGAGCATCGCCTGCTGCCGGTGGCGCTGGAGGACGGCGAGGGCGGATGGCGCTACGTGCTCGGCGAGCACAACTTCTACGTGATCACCCGCTACAATCACAGCCACCTCTACGCCATGGCGGTGACGGAGCTGGCCGAGGCGATCGCCGGGGCGCGCGGCCGCGAGGCCGGTTGGCGCGAGGTCGTCGACACCCGGTTCGAGGAGGCCCCATGAGACGTTCCCTGCTGATCCTTGGGCTGGCGGCGCTGCTCGCCGGCTGTGCCGGTGGCGGCGGACCACGCCCCGCGCCCGTCGAGCCCGCCGGCCCTAGCGCCTCGGCCTCGACGCAGGATGGCGAGCGCTATGCCCTCGCTGGAGACGCCTATCCCGAGGATCCTCCCGACGTCGCCCAGGTGCCCGATGCCGTGCCGCGGCATGAGCCTCGCTCCCGGGGCGGCAATGCCTCCCCCTACGAGGTGTGGGGCAAGCGCTACGAGGTGCTGGCGGATGCCCGCGGTTACCAGCGAGAGGGGCGCGCCTCCTGGTACGGCGAGAAGTTCCACGGCTACGCCACCTCCAATGGCGAGATCTACGACATGTACAAGATGAGCGCCGCCCACCGCTCCCTGCCGCTGCCGAGCTTCGTCCGGGTCACCAGCCTCGACAGCGGCCGTTCGGCGATCGTGCGGGTCAACGACCGTGGCCCCTTCCACAGCGAGCGCGAGATCGACCTCTCCTATGCCGCGGCCGCCCGCCTGGGCATCCTCGAAGAGGGCACCGGCCGGGTCCGGGTGGAGGCGATCGACGTGGATCGCTGGCTCGCCCGGCATGGCGATCCCTCGCCGTCCGCCGCCCCCGAGGGCGAGACGCCGGCGGGCGCTGCCGAGGCCGCCCGGGCCACAGGCGGCGACGTGACGGAGGGGGTCTTCCTGCAGGTCGCCGCCCTGGGGTCCGAGGAGGGGGCCCGGGCGCTGCAGGCGCGCCTCGAGGAGGAGATCGCTCGCCCCGTGCGCGTGGCCAGTGCCTCCGGCCTTCACCGCGTTCAGGTCGGCCCGCTGGATCCCGCGGGCCAGGTGGCCTCGGTCCGCGACGCCCTGCGTCGGGCCGGCTTCGCCCAGGCCTTCATTGTCGACGACGCCGAGTGAATCGGCGTCCCCTAGCGTTTAACCCTGTGATGCACCCGATGAGAACCCTTGCCATGAGATTCACCCCCTTCCTTCGCGGCCGGCTGCTGCCGGCGCTGCTGGTCAGCCTGCTGCTGGTCGCGTCACAGGCCGTTGCCCAGTCGATCCCCCAGCCGCAGACCATGATCCCCTCGCCGCCGCAGCTGGCGGCCAGCTCATGGATCCTGATGGATGCCGACAGCGGCCGGGTGCTGGCCGAGCACAACTCCCGCGAGCGCCTGCCCCCGGCCAGCCTGACCAAGCTGATGACCGCCTACCTGGTGGAGCGTGAGCTCAACCAGGGCAACATCAGCCCGGACGGGCTGGTGCCGATCAGCGAGAAGGCCTGGCGCACCGGCGGCTCGAAGATGTTCATCGAGGTCGGCGAGCAGGTGCCGGTCAGCGAGCTGTTGCACGGCATCGTCATCGTCTCCGGCAACGACGCCAGCGTGGCCATGGCCGAGTACCTGGCCGGCGGCGAGCGCCCCTTCGCCGACCTGATGAACCAGCACGCGACGCGCCTGGGCATGCATGACACCAATTTCGTCAATCCCACCGGCCTGCCCGACGAGAACCACTACTCCTCGGCCCATGACCTGGCACTGCTCTCCCAGCACATCATCAACGACTATCCGGAGCACTACCGGATGTACCGCCAGAAGGAGTTCACCTACGGCGGCATCGAGCAGCCCAACCGCAACCGCCTGCTGTGGCGTGACGCCAGCGTCGACGGCCTGAAGACCGGCTGGACCGAGGAGGCGGGCTACTGCCTGGTCGCCTCCGCCGAGCGTGACGAGATGCGGCTCATCTCGGTGGTGATGGGCACGGCCTCCGACGAGGCGCGGGCCCAGGAGTCCCAGAAGCTCTTGAGCTACGGCTTCCGCTACTACGAGACCCTGAACCTCTATGACGCCGGCGCCGTGCTCAACACGCCGCGGATCTGGGGAGGCGACAAGAACGAGCTGCGCGTCGGCGTGGACAGCAGTGTGGTCATGACCGTGCCGCGGGCGCGCGACGAGGAGCTCACCGCCAAGCTCGACATCCAGGCCGACCTGACCGCGCCGATCGCCGCCGGTGATCGGGTGGGTACCATGGAGGTGCGCCAGGGCGAGGAGCTGGTCGGCGAGCGGCCGCTGGTGGCCCTGGAGAGCATCGAGGAGGGTGGTTTCTTCAAGCGCCTGATCGATCAGGTGCAGCGCTTCTTCACCAACCTGACCCGCGGCTGGTTCGACTGAGCGGGCGGGCGAGGGTCGCCCGCCACGAGCATGCCGCGGCAAGCGACCACGGGCCGGCCCCTCGGGCCGGCCCGTGGCGTATCCGGCCCCTGGCGGCGACGCCGGCTGGCCGGTTGGTCGGCGCCGCCGCCTTGCGTAGAATAGGGGCATACCCTCCATCCGGACGCGATCATGAGCGACAATTCCCTGCGCGACCTTCGCAAGCCCGCGCCCCAGGCGGGCGACACGCCCCCGAAGATCAGCTTTCCCTGCGACTACCCCATCAAGATCGTCGGCGATGCCGCCGATGACTTCGCGGCGACGGTCTGCCAGATCGTCGTTCGCCACGACCCGCACTTCGACGCCGAGGGCATCCAGGTGGTGCCGAGCCGCAACGGCCGCTTCCTCTCGGTGCGTCTGACCATGCGGGCCACCGGCGAGGTGCAGCTCAAGGCGCTGTTCGGCGAGCTCAAGGCCACCGGCCGCGTGCACATGGTGGTGTGATGGTGCCCGACAGCACGGCGCCGATCGCGCTGCACCGCCTGGGCCGACGGCCCTACGGTCCCGTCTGGCAGGCCATGCGTACCCTGACCGACGAGCGCGATGCCGAGACGCCGGACCAGTTCTGGCTGGTCGAGCACGACCCGGTGTTCACCCAGGGGCAGGCCGGCAAGCCCGAGCACCTGCTGATGCCGGGCGACATCCCGGTGGTGGCCACCGACCGCGGCGGCCAGGTGACCTATCACGGCCCCGGCCAGGTGGTGCTCTATCCGCTGCTCGACGTGCGCCGCGCCCGCCTGGGCGTGCGCGAGCTGGTCACCGCCCTGGAGCAGGCGGTGATCGCGCTGCTGGCCGCGCACGGCGTGACGGCCCACGCCCGGCCCGATGCCCCCGGCGTCTACGTGGGCGAAGCCAAGATCGCCTCCCTGGGCCTCAGGATCCGCCGCGGGGCGAGCTTCCACGGGGTGGCGCTCAACGTCGACGGTGATCTCTCGCCCTTCGCGCGGATCAACCCCTGCGGCTATGCCGGCATGGCCATGACGCGGCTGGCCGACTGGGTCGACGACTGTCCCGGTGTCGAGGCGGTCGGCGAGCGCCTGGCCGAGTGCCTGGCGCGCGAGCTCGGCCGCGAACTCGCCGAAGGTCACGAGCAGCCTGCCATCGCCTAGGCTCGCCTCGGCGCGGCGGTCGCCCGCCGCTGCCACCCAAACCACAGGGGCCCCACCGCCGCGGCGGTGGGGCCCCTGTGTGTCGGGCGCGTCGAGGCTCAGCCGACGTTGACGGCGTCGATGCGGTTGGGGTCCGGCGCCTGGCCCGGCACCTCGGCGGGGGCGGCCAGGCCGAGGTTGTTCTTCTCGAATACGCGATCGGCCCGGTAGCTGGAGCGCACCAGCGGGCCGGACGGCACCTCCATGAAGCCCTTCGCGAGGCCCAGCACGCGGTAGCGGTCGAACTCCTCCGGCGTGACCCAGCGCTCCACCGGGAGATGGTTGCGGGTGGGACGCAGGTATTGGCCCAGGGTGACGATGTCGACGCCGATCTCGCGCAGGTCGTCGAAGGTCGCCAGTATCTCCTCGTCGGTTTCACCCAGCCCCAGCATCAGGCTGGTCTTGGTGATCACCTCGGGGCGGTGGCGCTTGGCGTGGGCCAGCACGTCGAGGGTCTTGCGGTAGCCGGCGCGGGGATCGCGCACCCGCGCGGTGAGCCGCTCGACGGTCTCGACGTTCTGGGCGAAGACCTCGAGGCCGGAGTCGACCACTCGCTCGATCGCCACGGGTTCGGCGTCGAAGTCCGGCGTCAGCGCCTCGACGACCACCTCGGGGGTGCGCGCCTTGATGGCGCGGATGCAGTCGGCATAGTGGCTCGCCCCGCCGTCGGGCAGGTCGTCCCGGTCCACGGAGGTGAGCACGATGTAGCGCAGCCCCATCAGCTCCACGGAGCGCGCGGTGTTCTCCGGCTCCTCGGCGTCCAGCCAGCCCTTGGGGTTGCCGGTGTCCACGGCGCAGAAGCGGCAGGCGCGGGTGCACACCGAGCCCATCAGCATGATGGTCGCCGTGCCGTTGCTCCAGCATTCGCCCTGGTTGGGGCAGTGGGACTCGGCGCACACGGTGCTCAGCCGGTGGGTGGACACGTTCTTCTTGACCGCCTCGAAGCGCTCGCCGCCGGGAATCTGGGCGCGCAGCCAGCTCGGCTTGCGGCCGCTGACGCCGCCTTCCTCGACCTCGCGACGCACCTTCATGCCGTCCTTGATGGCGGCCGTGCCATGGTCGTTGCGATACTTTTCGCCGCTGGAGATGCGTGGGGAGGGGGTGTCGCTCATAGCTGTGAGCCTCTCTGCTCGCCGGCTGTCTGGCCGGAGCGGCGCTCGGGGCGCGTCGACCGGCGTTTCCCGTCAGCCTGGCACGTCGAATGGTACGGGGATTCAAGCCCCATAACCTACCATAGCCGTCACCTTTCTGGACAGCGGGAGGCGCCGGGAAGGCGTCGGCGGGTCAGGGGCGTAGTCGAGCGTGTGGGCTCAGTAGACGCTCATCGGCAGGCAGTCGACGCTATGGCTCGGCAGCGGGGTGGGGGGCGCGGCGAAATGCTCGTGGAGCTCGGCGAGGTGTTCGCGCACGAAACGCAGGAACAGCTCGGTGACCGGGGTCGGGAAGTGGTCGCGGGGATGCACCGTGCACCAGGCGTGGCGCAGCGGGAAGCCGGGCAGGGCCAGTGGCACGAGAAGTCCCGCCTCGATCTCCAGGCGCACGGCGAGACGGGGCAGCACGGCCACCCCCAGCTGCGCCATGACCCCCTGCTTGACCGCCTCGTTGGACCCCAGCTCGATGGCATGGGGAAGCCAGACGTCCTGCTCGGCCGCCTGCTCCTCGAAGGCGCTGCGCACCCCGGAGCCGGGCTCGCGCATCAGCACGTAGTGGCGCGCGAAGTCCTCCAGGGTAGGGTGTCCGGCCTCGAGCAGCGGATGTCCCGGCCAGACCACGGGGATCAGCTCGCTCTCGAGGATTGGCATGAAGGTCAGTTCGTCGCCCTCGGGGACGCGGGCCATGATCACCAGGTCGTCGCGCCGCTCGGCGAGGCGCTCCAGCGCCTGGCGTCGGCTGCAGACGCGCAGGCGCACCACGATATCGGGGTAGTGGGCGCGGAAGCGGGCCAGCAGGTGCGGCACCACGTATTGGGCGGTGGAGACCGCGGCGAGGTTGAGCTCGCCATTGAGCGTGCCGGCCATGTCGGAGAGGGTCATCTGCAGGCGCGAGACCTGCCCGAAGATCGAGCGGGTCGAGGCGGCCAGCGCATCGGCAGCGGGCAGCAGGTGCAGGGTGCGACCGGCATACTTGAAGAGCGGCTGGCCCAGGGCCTGCTCGAGCTGGCGGATCTGGGCGCTCACGGCGGGCTGGGTCAGCCCCAGCGCCTCGGCCGCGCGGGAGTAGGAGTGCTGGTCATAGACGGCACGGAACACCTGCAGCTGGCGAAAGGTCAGGCGGTTGAGCAGCTTGGGGGTGGTCATGAGGGTCTGTCCGCCGGCGCCATGCCGTGGGTCGCTTTAGTCGAGCGATATGCTAGCACCGCTCGCGCACCGCCGACCATCGGTAGCCGCGTCGCGGCCTGCATGGCCGGCCACGGGACCCGCGCCGGGGGAGGCGCTGGCTCCTTGGCCGCCACACGCCCCTCGCAGGCACTCGTTTCATGCGCTATATTGCGATGCAGCAAAGCCCGTTTTTCTGCATCGGTGCCGCGCGCCTGGCGCGCCTAGAGCCACCTTGGAGCTGATAATGACCCCCCTGATACCGACTCCCGCAGCCGAGGCGCTGCCCTTCCTGGATCCGTTCGGTTTCGGACGTGCGGCCTGCGACTACTGGCGCGACACCCTGGAGCGCAGCGTGCTGTTCATGGACGTCATGCGCCGGCGGGGCAACCAGTACCTCGAGCATATCGAGAAGACCAAGCCCAACGTGCTCGGCTTCGAGGCCGAGGTGCTGATGGATGGCCGCAAGCTGCCGCGTCCGGTCAACTACGAGCTGCTGCGCATCCTGCCGCCCCCGGGGGTGGAGACCGACCTGCAGATGCGCCCCTTCGTGGTGGTCGATCCCCGCGCCGGCCACGGCCCGGGCATCGGCGGCTTCAAGCCCGACAGCGAGATCGGCGTCGCCCTGCGCGCCGGGCATCCCTGCTACTTCATCGGCTTTCTGCCCTATCCGGTCCCGGGGCAGACCGTCGAGGACGTGGTCGAGGCCGAGGTCGCCTTCCTGCGCCACGTCATCGAGCGCCATCCCGAGACCTCCGAGAAGCCCATGGTGGTCGGCAACTGCCAGGCCGGCTGGCAGATCATGATGGCCGCAGCCCTGGAGCCCGAGCTGTTCGGGCCGCTGCTGATCGCGGGCTCGCCGCTCTCCTACTGGGCCGGCGAGCGGGGTGGGGCGCCGATGCGCTACACCGGCGGCCTGACCGGCGGCAGCTGGATGACCTCTCTGTTCAGCGACCTGGGGGCCGGGCTCTTCGACGGCGCCTGGCTGGTGCAGAACTTCGAGCGTCTGAACCCGGCCAATACCTGGTGGACCAAGCAGTACCGGCTCTACTCCCAGGTCGATACCGAGGCCGACCGCTACCTGGAGTTCGAGCGCTGGTGGGGCGGCCACGTGGTGCTGGGTGGCGACGAGATCCAGTACATCGTCGACAACCTCTTCATCGGCAATCGCCTCTCCACCGCCCAGCTGGTGACCTCCGACGGGCGCCGCATCGATCTGCGCAACGTGCGCTCGCCGGTGGTGGTGTTCTGCTCCCGCGGCGATGACATCACGCCGCCGCCCCAGGCGCTGGGCTGGGTGCGCGACCTCTACGAGGGGGTCGAGGACGTGATCGCCAACGAGCAGACCATCGTCTACTGCGTGCACGACACCACCGGTCACCTGGGGATCTTCGTGTCCGGCAGCGTGTCACGCAAGGAGCACGCCGAGTTCACCGCGAACATGGACTATATCGACGTCCTGCCGCCCGGCCTCTACGAGACGACGGTCTCGGCCGCCGCCGAGCGCGAGGATGCCGAGCTGATCGAGCGGGACTACCTGCTCGAGTTCACGCCGCGCACCATCGAGGAGCTCGACCGCGAGGTCCAGCACCGCCCCGAGGACGACACCCGCTTCGCCGCCGTGTCGCGGATCTCCGAGATCAACCTCGGCCTCTACCGCACCTTCGTGCAGCCCTGGGTGCAGGCGATGGCCACGCCGGAGTCGGCCAAGTGGATGCGGCGCATGCACCCCAACCGCCTGGGCTATCGGCTGCTCTCCGACCGCAATCCGCTGATGACCGCCGTGCCGGTGCTGGCCGAGCGGGTGCGTGACGATCGCCATCCGGTGCACGAGGACAACGTCTTCCGGGCCGTGGAAGGCATCCTCTCCGATCAGGTCACACGCGGCCTGAACGCCTGGCGTGACCTGCGCGACAGCGCCAGCGAGCGCTTCTTCCTGGACCTCTACGGCCAGCCGATCCTGCAGGCCATGGTGGGACTGGGCGGGGATGCCCACGTGCACCGTCGTCGTCCGGGGGCCGAACCGGAACACCGTCGCTTCATCGAGCGTCGCCGGGACGAGGTGCATCGCGCGATTACCGACGGCGGCAGCCACGAGGCGGTCATGCGCTCGGTGATCCACGTGCTGGGCGGCGCCCCGGCCACCGATGAGCGCAACTTCAAGCGGCTGCGCGCCTCCCGCGCCGAGCTCGAGCCGGGGTCGGAGCTGGCCGACTTCAAGCATCTGGTGCGCGAGCAGTTCTTCACCCTCCAGCAGGATCACGAGGCGGCCCTCGAGGCGATCCCGACCCTGCTCAAGGGGCAGACGGCCGCCGAGATCGACGCCCACCTCGCGCATATCGAGCATGTGCTGGCCGCCAGCGGCGAGCTGAGCGAGCACGCGGCCGAGCGTTT
Source organism: Halomonas sp. THAF5a (assembly GCF_009363755.1). Lineage (NCBI taxonomy): Bacteria > Pseudomonadati > Pseudomonadota > Gammaproteobacteria > Oceanospirillales > Halomonadaceae > Halomonas > Halomonas sp. THAF5a. The sequence continues at coordinate 1,485,542 of NZ_CP045417.1, forward strand.
CGAGCGCATCAAGGCGCTGTTCCACCAGGCCATCGATCACGCCCCCGAGCAGGAGCAGGAGGCGCGCCGCGATGCGGAGGCGAGCGTCATCCGCGAGGCCGAGGCCGGCGGGCTCGCCCGGCGTGAGATGGAGAGCCTGATGGAGGCGCTGCCCGTGACCGAGGCGCCTCGGGCCGATGCGGTGTCCCCGGCGCAGCATGCGGCTGTTCAGGACGCTGAGGCACAGGGTGTCGAGTCGGAAATCGTCGCGTCTCAGGATGTCGAGGCCGCAGAGCCGGCCGCTGCGCCCGCATCGGCCTCTCAGGCCGCCGAGGCAACTTCGGCCGCCGAGGCAACTTCGGGTGCCGACGCGTCGACCCCTTCGACCGCCAAGGCTGGCGTCAAGCGCAAGCCGGGAAGCCGCGCCACGCCGCGCCGGCGCTCGCCACGCAACACCGGCAAGAAGTGATCGCGGTGACCTGAACGGTCACGCCGGCAAGGGCCTCTATGCCGGTATCACGACCCCCACGCCCCCGCCCTCGGCGGGGGCGTCGTCGTTGAAGACGACGGCGTTCTCGGCTTGTCGTCTCATGACTCGGCGGTCTAGGTTCAAGAAGCCGCCCGCCGGGGGGCGACTGGCGTGAAGCCGGTGGCTGGGGTAGGGTAAGCGCATTTTTCACCCGTCGCAGACGACGGGTCGATACCGTCTGGCGCGAGCCGTCACGCTGGCGCCATCAGCACAGTGGAGCACTATGGGCAAGTCACTGGTCATCGTCGAGTCGCCGGCCAAGGCGAAGACGATCAACAAGTATCTCGGCAACGACTTCATCGTAAAGTCGAGCGTGGGGCACATCCGTGACCTGCCGACCAGCGGCTCGGGCAAGACGGCGACGGACCCCAAGGAGCGCGCTCGACAGGCGGCCGCTACCCGCAAGATGTCGCCGGAGGAGAAGGCGGAACATCGCAAGCGCAAGGCCCATGATCAGCTGATCCGGCGCATGGGCATCGATCCCAAGCACGGCTGGGCGGCGCACTACGAGATCCTGCCGGGCAAGGAGAAGGTGGTGGCCGAGCTGCAGAAGCTCGCCGAGAAGGCCGACGCGGTCTATCTCGCCACCGATCTGGACCGCGAGGGGGAGGCCATCGCCTGGCACCTGCGCGAGACCATCGGCGGTGACGAGAGCCGCTACCGGCGCGTGGTCTTCAACGAGATCACCAAGAACGCCATCCAGGAGGCCTTCGAGGATCCCGGCCAGCTCAATATCCCGCGGGTCGAGGCCCAGCAGGCGCGTCGCTTCCTCGACCGGGTGGTGGGCTTCATGCTCTCGCCGCTCTTGTGGGCCAAGATCGCGCGCGGCCTCTCCGCCGGGCGGGTACAGTCGGTCGCGACGCGGCTGATCGCCGAGCGCGAGCGCGAGATCCACGCCTTCATCCCCGAGGAGTTCTGGGACGTTCACGCCGACCTGCGACCGGGGGGCGAGGACGCGATGCCGGTGCGTTTCGAGCTGGTGCGCCAGGACGGCAAGGCCTTCCGGCCCGCCTCCGAGGCCGAGACCCTCGAGCGCATCTCGCCCCTGCGCGAGGCGAGCCTCGCGATCACCGCGCGGGAAGACAAGCCGACCCGCTCCAAGCCCAACGCGCCCTTCATCACCTCGACGCTGCAGCAGGCCGCCAGCGGCCGGCTGGGCTTCTCGGTGAAGAAGACCATGACGCTCGCCCAGCGCCTCTACGAGGCCGGCTACATCACCTACATGCGGACCGACTCCACCAACCTCTCCCGGGACGCGGTGGACGGCGTGCGTGAGTTTATCGGCGAAGAGTACGGCGCGCGCTATCTGCCCGAGGCGCCCAACCGCTACTCCAGCAAGGAGGGCGCCCAGGAGGCCCACGAGGCGATCCGTCCCTCCGAGGTCACCCGTCGTGCCACCGACCTCGCCGGCATGGAACGCGACGCCGAGCGCCTCTATGAGCTGATCTGGCGCCAGTTCGTGGCCTGCCAGATGACCCCCGCCGAGTACCTCTCCAGTACCCTGACCGTGGAGGTCGACGGCTTCGAGCTCAAGGCCAAGGGCCGGGTGCTGAAGTTCGACGGCTATACCCGGGTGATGAAGCCCATGGGGCGCAAGGACGAGGACCAGTCCCTGCCGGACCTCGCCGAGGGTACCCCCATGACCCTCGAGCGCCTCGATCCCCAGCAGCACTTCACCAAGCCGCCGGCCCGCTACACCGAGGCCAGCCTGGTCAAGGAGCTGGAGAAGAAGGGCATCGGTCGACCCTCGACCTACGCCGCCATCATCTCCACCATCCAGGACCGCGGCTACGTCAAGCTGGAGAACCGGCGCTTCTATGCCGAGAAGCTCGGCGACATCGTCACCGAGCGGCTCAAGGAGTCGTTCCCTGACCTGATGGACTACTCCTTTACCGCCCGCATGGAGGACAGCCTCGACGAGGTGGCCGAGGGCGAGCGCAACTGGCAGGAGCTGCTCGATGCCTTCTATGCCGAGTTCCAGAAGGAGCTCGCCGTGGCCGAGAGCGAGGAGGGGATGCGTCCCAATCAGCCGGTGCCGACCGACATCGACTGCCCGAGCTGCGGGCGCAAGATGCAGATCCGCACCGCCTCCACCGGCGTCTTCCTGGGCTGCTCCGGGTACAACCTGCCGCCCAAGGAGCGCTGCAAGACCACCATCGACCTGCTGCCCGGCGACGAGGCGGTGGCGGCCGATGCCGGCGAGGATGCCGAGACCGACGCGCTGCGCGCCAAGCACCGCTGTCCCAAGTGCGGCACCGCCATGGACAGCTACCTGATCGACGAGACGCGCAAGCTGCATATCTGCGGCAACAGCCCGGACTGCGACGGCTACGAGATCGAGCAGGGCAAGTTCCGCATCAAGGGCTACGAAGGCCCGACCATCGAGTGCGACAAGTGCGGCAGCGAGATGCAGCTCAAGTCGGGGCGCTTCGGCAAGTACTTCGGCTGCACCAGCGACAGCTGCAAGAACACCCGCAAGCTGCTCAGAAGCGGCGAGGTGGCGCCGCCCAAGATGGATCCCATCCCCATGCCGGAGCTCGCCTGCCAGAAGGTCGAGGATCACTACGTGCTGCGCGACGGGGCCAGCGGCCTCTTCCTGGCGGCCAGCAAGTTCCCCAAGAACCGCGAGACCCGTCCGCCGCTGGTCGCCGAGCTCAAGGCCCACGCCGAGGAGCTGCCCGAGAAGTACCGCTACCTGCTGGACGCCCCCGACGCGGATCCGGACGGCCGTCCGGCGCAGATCCGCTTCTCGCGCAAGGCGAAGGAGCAGTTCGTGATGACCGACGAGGGCGGCAAGGCCACCGGCTGGAAGGCCACCTTCGAGGGCGGCAAGTGGCACGTGGAGGACAAGCGCAAGTGACCCCGAGAGCCCGCACCAACCAGCTGCTCTACCAGGCCGAGCTGCTGCTCGCGCTGCCCGCCGGCGACGACGAGCACGCCACGGCGCGCCGCATGGCCGCGGAGGAGGGGGGCTTGGCGCTGCTCGAGCTGGCGCTGGAGTCGCTGCTGCGCGAGGTCACCGAGCATGCCCACCTCGGGCGCCACGACTGGCGCGAGCTGCTCGGCCCCGAAGGGGCCGGCATCGCCGAGCTGCATCGCCTGCGCGAGTTGGCCGCCCGCCCCGATAGCTGGCTCTCCCGGCTGCTCGCCCGCCTCGAGGCGCTGCACGGCACCGACGGCGTCGCCCGGCGCCGGTCTGGCAACCCGGGGCTGATCGCCGTGGGCGGCGGGGCGTCTCTCTCCGAGGAGCTCGCCGAGTGCGTGGGCGAGGCCAAGCGCGAGCTCGCCGCGCTGCGCGAGACCAGCGAGGAGTGGTAGCGGCGTCCGGCGACGCCGTCAGGGAGCGCGTCGCGCTGCTGGTCGACGTGCAGAACGTCTACTACACCGTGCGCCAGGCCTTCGGTCGTCACTTCGACTACCACGCCTTCTGGCGCCGCTTCGCCGCCGGCCGCGAGGTGGTCGTGGCCAACGCCTACGCCATCGATCGCGGCGACCCCAGGCAGCGCCAGTTCCAGGCGATCCTGCGCGGCATCGGCTTCTCGGTGCATCTCAAGCCCTTCATCCAGCGCCGCGACGGCTCCGCCAAGGGCGACTGGGACGTCGGCATCGCCCTGGACGCCATGGAGGCGGCGCCGCACGTCGACCGACTGGTACTGGTCTCCGGCGACGGCGACTTCGACCTGCTGGTCGAGCGGCTGCGCGAGCGCCACGGCGTGACGGTGGAGGTGGTCGGCGTCGAGCGCCTCACGGCCGAGTCGCTGATCCGCGCGGCCACCCGCTTCGTGCCCATCGAGGGCGACCTGCTGCTCTAAGTGGAAGGCCATTTGGAACGGATCATTGAGAGGAAGCCGGGGGCAGGCCGGAGAAGAGGTCCTACGCCATGGATGGCGTCGGAAGCGCCCAGGGAAGGGTTCACAGCGCCTCTTCGGAGGCCTGCCGACGGATCCTGGAGTAATCCCCAAGAGGGTCAGGATGTGAGCGGCGGCGATTAACGGGTACAATCGCGCCCCCTTCACGCACTGACTGGACGCTTCATTGATCTCCACCGCCAATATCACCATGCAGTTCGGCGCCCGGCCGCTCTTCGAGAATGTCTCCGTCAAGTTCGGCAACGGCAACCGCTACGGCCTGATCGGCGCCAACGGCTGCGGCAAGTCCACCTTCATGAAGATCCTCGGCGGGGATCTGGAACCGTCCTCGGGCCAGGTGATGGTCGAATCCGGCGCCCGGCTCGGCAAGCTGCGCCAGGACCAGTTCGCCTTCGAGGACGAGCGGGTCATCGACACCGTCATCATGGGCAACGACGAGCTGTGGCAGGTCGCCGCCGAGCGTGAACGTATCTACGCGCTGCCGGAGATGAGCGAGGCCGATGGCATGGCCGTGGCCGACCTCGAGGTGCGCTTCGCCGAACTCGACGGCTATACCGCCGAGGCACGGGCCGGGGAGCTGCTGCTCGGCCTGGGCATCCCCCTGCACCAGCACGCGGGGCCCATGAGCGAAATCGCCCCGGGCTGGAAGCTGCGCGTGCTGCTCGCCCAGGCGCTGTTCGCCGACCCCGACGTGCTGCTGCTCGACGAGCCCACCAACCACCTGGACATCAACACGATCCGCTGGCTGGAGGGCATGCTGACCGCCCGGGACAGCACCATGATCATCATCTCCCACGACCGCCACTTCCTGAACAGCGTCTGCACCCACATGGCGGACCTGGACTACGGCGAGATCACGCTGTTCCCCGGCAACTACGACGACTATATGACCGCCGCCACGGCGGCCCGTGAGCGCCAGCATGCCGACAACGCCAAGAAGAAGGCGCAGATCGCCGAGCTGCAGGCCTTCGTCAGCCGCTTCTCGGCCAACGCCTCCAAGGCCAAGCAGGCCACCTCCCGGGCGCGGCAGATCGACAAGATCAAGCTCGAGGAGATCAAGCCCTCCAGCCGGGTCAGCCCCTTCATCCGCTTCGAGCAGGGCAAGAAGATCCACCGCAACGCGGTCAACGTCGAGGCGATCACCAAGGGCTTCGAGGCCGATGCGCCGCTCTTCGAGCGCCTCTCGATGACCGTGGAGGCCGGCGAGCGCATCGCCATCATCGGACCCAACGGCATCGGCAAGACCACCCTGCTCAGGACCCTGGCCGGCGAGCTTCACCCGGACGCCGGCGCGGTGCGCTGGACCGACAGCGCCGAGGTCGGCGTCTTCGCCCAGGACCATGCCGACGATTTCGCCAACGACGCCACCCTGTTCGAGTGGATGGGGCAGTGGACCACCGGCGGCGAGCAGGAGGTGCGCGGGGCCCTGGGGCGGATGCTCTTCTCCAGCGACGACATCGGCAAGTCGGTCAAGGTGATCTCCGGCGGCGAACAGGGACGCATGCTGTTCGGCAAGCTGGCCCTGACCAAGCCCAACGTGCTGCTGATGGACGAGCCGACCAACCACCTCGACATGGAGTCCATCGAGGCGCTCAACCTGGCGCTCGAGAACTACCCGGGCACGCTGATCTTCGTCAGCCACGACCGCGAGTTCGTCTCGTCGCTGGCCACCCGCATCCTCGACATGAGCGGCGACGGAATCACCGACTTCAGCGGCAGCTACGACGACTACCTGCGCAGCCAGGGCCTCTACGGCTGATCCGGCGGCCCGGCGCCCCGGCGTGACGCCGCTCGCCAACGCCGCGAGCGTATATCGGATGATCTGCATCAAGCGTAATGCCGACGGCTTGGCTAGGCTGAAGGCAGGATCATTCGCCCGCGTCGGGGCATCACCGGGAGGAGCGACTCATGCGCTTTCATCAGGTCAAGGAGCTGGTCGCCTGGGCGGCCGACTATCACCGCGGGCTTGCCGAGCGCTACGCGCGGCTGGCAGGCGGTGACGTCAGTGATCGGGTCCGCATGGCCCTGGACTATCTGGCCGAGCATGAGCGCAAGATGCAGACCGAGCTCATGCGCTATCTCGAGGAGGGTGGGGACCACCGCAAGGTCCTCGAGACCTGGTTCGATGACCCGGCCGACTTTCCCCATGCGCCCGCCCTCGATCGCCTTCCCGAGCGGATGGGCTGCGACAGCGTCCAGGACGTGCTGGCCACCGCCCTGACCATGCATCGCACCCTGCAGGACCTCTATGCTCACCGCACGGCGCAGGCCTCGATCGAGGCGGAGCGTGAGTTCTTCGCTGCGCTGGCCAGTGGCCACGAGGCCGAGGTGCGCCGCCTGGCCCGCGACATGCAGCGGCTCGAGGACTACTGACGACAAGGAGACGTCCAATGGGTAGCGAAGAAGCATCGTGGCGGGCAGCCCTGCTGCCCCGCCTGCAGGACCGTCAGGCGTCCGAGGGGCATGACGTCGAAAGCGAGGCGCTGGCGGCCCACCTGCTGATCGAGGATGCCATCCGGGCCCGGGCCAGCGATATTCATCTCGACCCTGCCGTGGATCACTGGCAGGTTCGCCTGCGTATCGACGGCCGGGTTGTCGACGCCCTGGTCCTCGAGTGGGGCGAGGGCGTGGCGCTGGTCAACCAGCTCAAGGTGCTGGCCGGCCTCGACCCGGTGCCGTCCCGGGTGGCCAGTGAGGGCAGCCTGAACTGGTCTGGCGAGGATGAGGCGCACCGCCCGACCTTCCTCAGGATCACGGCGGTGAACTGCGTCGCCGGCGAGAAACTGGCCGTGCGTTTCCTGGCGCCGCCGCGGGCCTTCCACGACCCCCTCGCCCTGGGCGTCGGGAAGCAGGGCGCACGGGGCATTCGGCACTGGATGGATGCCACCGGCGGCATGCTGCTGGTGGCGGGGCCCACTGGCGCCGGCAAGACCACCACGCTCTACACCCTGCTCCACCAGCTGCGGCTCGGTGACAGCCACGTGGTGACCCTCGAGGATCCGGTGGAGTACGCCATCCCCGGGATCAACCAGATCCAGGTGGATGTCGAGAACGGCCTCGATTTCGCCACCGGTACGCGCTCCCTGCTGCGTCTTGACCCCGACTACGTGCTGATCGGCGAGGTCCGGGATCCCGAGTCCGCGGCCGCCGCGGTCAGCGTGGCCGGCAGCGGCCGCTCGCTGATGGGGACCCTGCACAGCCGAGATGCCGTGGGTGTTGTCTCTGCATTGCGACAGCTGGGATTAGTCGATGCCGAGATCAGTGCCACCCTGGGCCTGGTGATCGCCCAGCGGCTGGTGCGTCGGCTCTGCGAGCACTGTCGAGAGCGACGCTCGACCGAGTCCCAGGACGTCGAATGGCTTGAGGCGGTGGGGCTCCCGGTGCCGCAGGAGGCCTGGTATCCCGTCGGCTGCGAGCGCTGTGACGGCCTGGGCTACCGGGAGCGTACGGGGGTGTTCGAGATCTGGCAGCCGACGCCCCAGGATCATGCCCTGCTGCTCCGGCACGCCGATGACGCCGTCTTGCGACGCGCCCTGCGCGAGCGGGGCGAGACGCTGATGCTCGCCGATGGGCTGGAGAAAGCGGCGGACGGCATCACCAGCCTGCGTGAGATCTATCGCATGGGGGCGATCCTGCCCGCCTGAGCGTCCCCGCTGGCCCTGACCGCTCGCGCCTCGCCGGCCGCGCCTGACAGGGTCGACGCAATGCGGTATAACATCGGCCCAGGTCTGCGCTTCATTTCACCACCTCCAGAGACGGTCCCGATGAATCATCTCTCTCGCCGCCGCTTCGGCCAGCTGGCGCTGGGCTCCCCCCTGCTGCTGCTCGGCACGCCCGCGTCCGCCAGCCTCATGGATGACCTGCTCTCCCGGGCGGTCGAGCCTCGCCACGGTGGCGAGCGCTGGGTGCTGGTCGACGACGCCGAGACGAGTCTCGAGGTCCTCCAGGGTAACCGAGTGCTGGAACGCTTTCCGTCGGTGGCGCTGGGGCGTGGCGGCGCCAGGCCCCAGCGTCGACAGGGCGATCGGGCCACGCCGCTGGGCGAGTTCCGGGTCAATCGCTTCAACCATCGCAGCAAGTTCCATATCTTCATCGGCCTGGACTATCCCACCCCGACCCATGCGCGCATGGCCCTGGAATCCGGGGTCTACTCGCAGCAGGACTATGACGACTACTTCTCCTATTACCGCCGTCACGGCTATCCGCCCCAGGACACGGCGCTCGGTGGTTTTATCGGGATTCACGGCCTGGGAGAGGGCGATCCCGACATTCACCGGCGCTTTCACTGGACCGATGGCTGCGTCGCGGTGACGGACCCGGAGGTGGAACGCCTGTCGTCGCTGATCGACATTGGCACGCGCGTCGTGATCCGCTAGTCTTTACATGCGCAAGGGGCGTTCCAAGCTAAGGATAAGCGCCGTGACGTCGTCCAAGACGTACTCTAGATCAGCGTTTGACTCCCCATGCTTCGCAGCCGAACTCGCTGCAAGAAGTCCTGCACCTGCAGGAAGCCTGATTTCCAGGCAACATCAACGCAGTACCAAGGAAGACTCAAGGAGAACACCATGACTCTGAAGACTACCCTGAAGCTGACCGCCGCTGCCGCTTCTCTGGCCGTTCTGGCTGGTTGTGCCTCCACTGGCGCCCTGGAAGAAGTCCGCATGACCGCCGAGTCTGCCCAGGCTGACGCTGCAGAAGCTCGCAGCATCGCCACCCAGGCGCAGAACACCGCCAACCAGGCGCAACGCGACGCTCAGGCGGCGCTGGAGATGTCTCAGCAGAACCGTGAAGAGATGAACCGCATGTTTGAGCGTTCCATGCGCAAGTGATCGTTCTCCACCGCCCGGTCGGGCGGTAGTGGAACCATCGGTCAGAGGCCTCGCCATGTTGGCGAGGCCTCTGTCGTTGGTGCGTGCTGCTTGATGACGGCGGCCGTCTGCCGTTTCCGCGAGAGCGACCGGCGCCCCGCCTCGACGCCGCTTCGCAAGGCGGGAGGCGGCGACCGCCGGGTCACGCGGGGCGCCCGGCGGCGCCAGGGCGATCCAGGGACCGCTCCCGCCGCTGACAGGTGGCCCTGAGGCCTTGCGGGAGCGAATGGATCGGATCGGCAGGGGATCAGCTTTCCTCGGCCGAAACGGTGCGGTCGGTATCGGCGGCGATCAGCTTCAGGCGGTCCCACAGGGTTTCAGGGGCGGGTTCCGGAGCGCTGACTTCCAGGGGCGTGGGCATGCCGCGGGGAACCTCGACGACCTCGCGCAGCCGGGCATAGTCCACCGGGTAGTCGAGACCGCTGATGGCGGTATCGACCTCGGAGAGCGCCTCGGTGATGCGCTGGATGGAGGTGCCATCCTCCTCGTCGAGATAAGGGTAGGCCTGAACGTGCAGCACGCCGTCGGCCCAGCCCAGCTTCAGGGTCTCGTTGATCAGCTTGACCTGGGTGCCGATGGGCAGGCGCGGGAAGAGCGCCTCGATGTCCTCCGGCAGCATGCGGATGCAGCCGTGGGTGACCCGCATGCCCACGCCTTCGGGGCGGTTGGTGCCGTGGATCAGGTAGCCGGGGATGCCCAGGCGCATCTTGCGGGTGCCCATCGGGTTGTCGGGGCCCGGTGGCACCACGCTGGGCAGGGGGTCGCCGGCTTCCGCATGCTCGCGCCGGATCGACGCGGGCGGGTACCAGGACGGATTCTTGACCTTCTCGGTGATGCGGGTCTCGCCCAGCGGTGTCTTCCAGTCCATGCGACCCACGGCGATGGGGTAGGTCTCGACCCGGGGCGTCTCGCCCTCCTCGGTGGGCGGGTAGTAGTAGAGGCGCATCTCGGCCACGTTGACCACGACGCCCTCGCGGGGGCCTTCGGGGAGGATGAAGCGCCCCGGGATCACCACCTCGGTGCCCTCGAACGGGGCCCAGATGCTGATGTCGGGATTGGCGCGCACCATCTCCTCGTAGCCGATGCCGTGCTCGTGACCGATGTCGATCAGCGTGTCCTCGGGTTCGGTGACGACGGTGTAGACCTCGCCGACGAGATCGCCCTCCTCGGGTAAGGGATAGTGGCCGCGCGGCCAGTCGTCGGTGTCGGCCTGCAGGGGGGCGCTCAGGGCGGCGAAGAGCCCCAGTGCGGTGGCGAAGCGGGCGGAGCGCCCGAGCGGGGAGTAGTGCGTCATCGAGTCATGTCTCGTGGTTACCGGTCATCGGGGGCTGCGATGGGCCCGTCCTGGGCGTCGACCCTATAGTATCGCCCGACGCGACCGGTTTCTGCCAGATGGAGCGGGTGGATCGCCATCGGCGCATCCACCCGCGGTGCGTCGCTCAGGCCGCCTCGGCCTTGCGGTTGAGGGTCTCGAGGAGCCGCTCCACCGCCGCGAAGCGCGCTTCCTCCTGCGCCATGTCCGCCTCGAAGCGCAGGGTGTCGGCGCCGTCGAGGCGGTAGTGATCGGGCGCCTGCTGGATCAGCTGGACCAGCACCAGCGGGTCGACCGCCGTCTGGGCGGAGAAGATCACTCGACCCTTCTCCGGGCCCGCCTCCAGGCGGGCGATGCCCAGGCGCTCGGCGCGCTGGCGCAGCCGCGTCTGACGCAGCAGGGTCTTGACCGGCGCCGGCAGCAGGCCGAAGCGATCGGTCATCTCCACCTGCAGCTCCTTGAGCTCCGCCTCGTCGGCGGCGCTGGCGATGCGCTTGTACATCACCAGGCGCTGCTGCACATCGTGGAGGTAGTCGTCGGGGATCAGCGCCGGCAGGTTGAGACTGACCTCGACGCCCTGGTCGAGCGGGGCCTCGATGTTAGGCGTCTTGCCCTCGCGGATCGCCTTCACCGCGCGGTCAAGCATCTGCATGTAGAGGCCGTAGCCGACGGCCTCCATCTGGCCGCTCTGCTCCTCGCCGAGCAGCTCGCCGGCGCCGCGAATCTCCATGTCGTGGCTGGCCAGGGTGAAGCCGGCACCCAGGTCCTCGGCGCCGGCGATCGCCTCCAGGCGCTTGACGGCATCCTTGCTCATGACCCGCGGCGGCGGGGCGAGCAGGTAGGCATAGGCCTGGTGGTGGCTGCGGCCGACGCGACCGCGCAGCTGGTGGAGCTGGGCCAGGCCGAACTTGTCCGCGCGCTCGATGACGATGGTGTTGGCGCTGGGCACGTCGATGCCGGTCTCGATGATGGTCGAGCACACCAGCACATTGAAGCGCTTGTGGTAGAAATCGGACATGATCCGCTCCAGCGAGCGCTCGGGCAGCTGGCCGTGGGCGACGCCGACCCGCGCCTCGGGCACCAGCTCGCGGACCCGCTCCGCGGCGGTCTCGATGGTCTTGACCTCGTTGTGCAGGAAGTAGACCTGGCCACCGCGCAGGATCTCGCGCAGGACCGCTTCCTTGATGACCGCCTCGTCGCGCTGCTGGACGAAGGTCTTGACCGAGAGGCGTCGAGCCGGCGGGGTGGCGATGATCGAGAGGTCGCGGATGCCGCTCATGGCCATGTTCAGCGTCCTCGGGATCGGCGTGGCCGTCATGGTCAGGATGTCCACCTCGGCGCGCAGGCTCTTCAGGCGCTCCTTCTGGGCCACCCCGAAGCGGTGTTCCTCATCGATGATCAACAGCCCCATCCTGGGCAGCCGGGTGCTCTTGGAAAGCAGCTTGTGGGTGCCGATGACGATGTCGGCCTGGCCCTCCTCGATGCGCTTCATGGCGTCGGCCTGCCCCTTGCCGGCGGTGAAGCGCGAGATCAGCTCGATGTTCACCGCGGTGTCGGCGAACCGGTCGCGGAAGTTCTCGAAGTGCTGGCGGGCGAGCAGGGTGGTGGGCACCAGCACCACCACCTGGCGCCCGGCGTGCACCGACAGGAAGGCGGCGCGCATGGCAACCTCGGTCTTGCCGAAGCCGACGTCGCCGCAGACCACCCGGTCCATGGGGCGCGGGGCGGTCAGGTCGCCGATCACGGCCTGGATGGCGGCGCGCTGGTCCGGGGTCTCCTCGAAGGGGAAGCTGGCGGCGAAGCGGGCGTACTCCTCGTCGGGCGCTGGACAGGCGACGCCCTCCCGCGCCTCGCGGCGGGCATAGATGTCGAGCAGCTCGGCGGCGGTGTCGCGAATCTTCTCGGCGGCGCGGCGGCGCGCCTTCTCCCACTGGTCGGAGCCCAGCCGATGCAGCGGGGCGAGCTCGTCGTCGGCCCCGGCGTAGCGCGAGATCAGGTGCAGGCTGTCCACCGGCACGTAGAGCCGCGCGCCCTCGGCGTACTCCAGGGTCACGAACTCGGCGGCCTGACCGCCGGCCTCCAGGGTCTCGAGGCCCTTGTAGCGGCCCACGCCGTGGGCCTGGTGAACGACCGGCGCGCCCGGGCGCAGCTCCGAGAGATGCCGGATCGCCAGCTCGCCGTCGTCGGTGGCCCGCTCGCGACGCCGGCTCTGGCGCACCACCTCGCCGAAGAGCTCGGTCTCGCTGATGACCGCGAGGTCGGGGTCGGTCAGCCACAGGCCGGCGTCGATCTCGCCCTCGGTGATGGCCAGGCGCGCCTCGCTCGCGAGGAAGGCGGCGAAGTCGTCGACATGGGGCAGGGCGAGGCCCAGCGGCGCCAGGGTCTCCTCCAGGGCCTCGCGCCGGCCGCGGGACTCGGCGACGAACAGCACCCGGGTGGCGGGGTGGTCGTCGAGGAAGGTCGAGAGGGCCGCCAGCGGCTGCCTGGCCCGGGCGTTGACCGTCACCGTGGGCGGGGCCTGGCTGGCCGGGGTCACGGCGTGGCGGTGCTCGGTCTCCTCGGTCAGCGCCACGCGGGGATGGCGCTTGATGCCCGAGAAGACCTCGGCCACCGGCACGAAGGCCCGGTGGGGCGGCAGCAGCGGACGCGTCGGGTCGACGCCGAGGTTCTCGAAGCGGCTCTCGATGGCGGCCCAGTGGTGCTCGGCCGCGTCGAAGACGCCGGGCAGCATGGCCACCCGGGTGCCCTCGGCAAGATGCTCGAACAGGGTGGCCGTCTCGTCGAAGAAGAGCGGCAGGTACTGCTCGAGGCCGGGGGAGGGGATCCCCTTGAGGGCGTCCACATAGAGGGGGCACTGGCGCGGGTCGACGTCGAACAGCGTCTCGAACCCCTCGCGGAAGCAGGCGATGGCCGAGCGCGACAGCGAGTACTCGTGCGCCGGCAGCAGCTCGACCCGGTCGACCCGGTCGGCGCTGCGCTGGGTGTCGGGATCGAAGTGACGCAGGGTGTCGATCTCGTCATCGAACAGGTCGATGCGCAGCGGCGACTCGGCGCCCATGGGGAAGAGGTCGATCAGCGCGCCGCGCAGGGCGTACTCGCCGGGCTCGAAGACCGTCTCCACCGCGCGATAGCCGGCGCGCGACAGGGCGTGGCGGAAGCCCTCGCGATCGAGCGTCTCTCCCGTCGCCAGGGTCATCACTCGCCCGGCGATGTAGTCCACCGGCGGCAGTCGCTGCATCAGGGTGTTGATGGCCACCAGCACGATGCCGTGCTCGCCGTCCTGCAGGCGGCGCAGGGTGCGAAGCCTCGAGGAGACGATGTCCTGATGCGGCGAGAAGCTGTCGTAGGGCAGGGTCTCCCAGTCGGGGAAGGGCATCACCGGCAGCCGGCCGTAGAAGCCCAGGTCGCTTTCCAGGCGCTGGGCCGAGGCGGTGTCCGGGGTGATCACCAGCAGCGGCGCGTCCTCGGCGAGGTGGGCCAGGGACAGGGCGGTCGCGCTGCCGGGCGGCGTCTGCCAGTAGAGGGTGTCGCGCAGCCCCTGGGGGCGTGGCGGGTCGAGCGGCGAGAAATTCGACATGCGATTCGGTTACCCAACCGTGTTCGTGAGCAGTGTGTAGATGGGCCTCATCATACCAGCCCCGGCGTGGCGCTGTAGTCGAGGGCGAGTTTCTGTAAAACCCCTACAGCGACTGCGACCATCCTGCGATTGCCCCCGGACGCATCGCCCCGGATAATGCCATTCACTTATCCTCACTATTCTCACCCAGGAGAGGCCACCCGTGAGCCAGCAGTCCCCCGATACCGTCTTCCAGGAATGGCACGACAACCAGGCGATCGCCGAGCAGATGATCCCGATGATCGGCAGCCTCTATCGCCACAACAATGTGGTCGTGACCATGTTCGGGCGGTCGCTGTTCAACCGTAGCGTGATCCGCATCCTCAAGGACCATCGCTTCGTGCGTAAGGTCGAGGGGACCGAGCTCTCCGTGCAGGACACCTTCCCCCTGGTCAAGGCCATGATGGAGCTGAACCTGGGGCCGGCGCATGTCGATGTGGGCAAGCTGGGTGTGGCCTTCAAGCAGCGCGGCGGCAGCGACGCCGAGGCCTTCCTGCGCGACGAGCTCAGCGAGATCGTCGATGCCCACGACCCGGATGCCGGCAATGGCGAGCCCAAGGACGTGGTGCTCTACGGCTTTGGCCGCATCGGCCGCATCCTCGCCCGCGTGCTGGTCGAGAAGGCCGGCGGCGGCAACCTGCTTCGCCTGCGCGCCATCGTGGTGCGTGGCCGCGGCGACATCGCCAAGGATCTCGAGAAACGGGCTAGCCTCCTGCGCCGCGATTCGGTCCACGGCCCGTTCAACGGCACCATCAGCGTCGACGTCGAGTCGCGCACCCTGATCGCCAACGGCAACGCCATCAAGGTGATCTACGCCGACTCGCCGGCCGAGATCGACTATACCGCCTATGGCATCGACAACGCCGTGGTGGTCGACAACACCGGCATCTGGCGCGATGCCGACGGCCTGGGTCAGCACCTGGCCTGCCAGGGCGTGGCCAAGGCGCTGCTGACCGCCCCGGGCAAGGGCGACGTCAAGAACATCGTCTACGGCATCAACCACCAGGACATCCTCGACGAGGATCGCATCATCTCGGCGGCCTCCTGCACCACCAACGCCATCGTGCCGGTGCTCAAGGTGCTCAACGACGAGTTCGGCGTCGAGCATGGTCATGTGGAGACCGTCCACTCCTACACCAACGACCAGAACCTGATCGACAACTACCACAAGGGCGATCGTCGCGGTCGCAGCGCCCCCCTCAACATGGTGCTCACCGAGACCGGTGCCGCCAAGGCGGTGGCCAAGGCGCTTCCGGAGTTCGAGGGCAAGCTGACTGGCAACGCCATCCGCGTGCCGACCCCCAACG
This sequence comes from Halomonas sp. THAF5a, assembly GCF_009363755.1. Classification (NCBI taxonomy): domain Bacteria; kingdom Pseudomonadati; phylum Pseudomonadota; class Gammaproteobacteria; order Oceanospirillales; family Halomonadaceae; genus Halomonas; species Halomonas sp. THAF5a. The sequence continues at coordinate 1,501,022 of NZ_CP045417.1, forward strand.
TCTCCATGGCGATCCTCAACCTGCGCCTGGACAGGGAAACCGACGCCGAGACGCTGAACAACTTCCTGCGTCGCATGTCCCTGGAGTCGCCCTACCAGAAGCAGATCGACTTCGTCGACTCGCCGGAGGTGGTGTCCACCGACTTCGTCGGTAACCGCCATGCCGGCATCGTCGATGCCAAGGCGACCATCGCCAACGGCAAGAACGCCGTCCTCTACGTCTGGTACGACAACGAGTTCGGCTACAGCTGCCAGGTGATTCGCATCCTGCAGCAGGTCTCCAACGTGCACTTCCTCAAGCTGCCCCGCGCCCAGGCCTGAGGCCTGGCGGCTGCCCTCCTCGAGGGGCCGGCAGCCGCCCGCGGTCAGGCGTGACACGCCCGTGAACCCCCGCCGGAGCCTGGCTCCCGCGGGGGTTTTGCGTGGCGCCCGCGGCAGGGCACGGCAAGGCCTGCGACATCGTTACCCCTTGCAGGACGGCGCGCCTTGCGACCTAAGGGCAGGTGGTCATCCCTGACGCTTGTCTTTATAATGCGGTGGATTTTTCGGGGTGGTTCGAGCGAGCCTCGGGCCTGTCTGGTAACGTACTGAAAACAGAAGAATTCGAATCCATTCGAACCCCCTTTCTTCATCTATCCGATCCATCAACTGGGCGAGACTATGATCGAAGTCAAGAAAGGCCTGGATCTCCCCATCGCGGGGACACCGGAGGCGCGTATCGAGGACGCGCGTCCGGTGCGCCATGTGGCCGTCCTGGGCACCGACTACGTCGGCATGAAGCCGACCATGGAGGTCCGTGAGGGAGACAGGGTCAAGCTTGGCCAGCTTCTCTTCACCGACAAGAAAATCGATGGCGTACGCTTCACGGCCCCGGCGGCCGGCGAGGTCGTCGCCATCAACCGCGGCGAGAAGCGCAAGCTGCTGTCAGTGGTGATCAAGGTCGATGAGTCCGAGGAGGCGGTCGAGTTCACCGCCCACGGCCGCGACAAGCTGGAGAGCCTGGAGCGTCAGACCGTCGTCGACCAGCTGGTCGAGTCGGGGCTGTGGACGGCGCTGCGCACGCGTCCCTTCTCGCGCACGCCGGCCATCGACAGCACGCCGACCGATATCTTCGTGACGGCCATCGATACCCATCCGCTGGCCGCCGATCCTGCCGTGATCATCAACGAGCAGGCCGAGGCCTTCGAGGATGGCCTGAAGGTGCTGACCCACCTCACCGAGGGGCAGGTCTACCTCTGCACGGCTCCCGAGGCGCGCGTGCCGGGCGGTGACCTCAAGGGCGTCCAGCAGGAGACCTTCTCCGGTCCGCATCCGGCGGGCCTGGTGGGCACGCACATCCACCATCTCTCGCCCGTTGCCCTGCACAAGCGCGTCTGGCACCTCGGCTATCAGGATGTCATCGCCTTCGGCAAGCTGTTCGCCGAGGGCAAGCTCGACGTCAACCGCGTGATCGCCGTGGGCGGCCCGCGCGCCGAGAATCCGCGCCTGCTGCGCACCCGACTCGGGGCCAGCACCGAGGAACTGCTCGACGGTGAAGTCGTCGAACCCACTGGAACCCGTGTGATTTCCGGTTCGGTGTTTTCAGGATTCACCGCCGAGGGGAGCCTGTGCTACCTGGGGCGCTTCCACCATCAGATCAGCCTGCTCGAGGAAGGCAACAAGCGCGTCTTCATGGGCTGGCTGTCGCCCGGCGCCAACCGCCACTCGGTGCTCGGCATCTACCTCTCGAAGTTCAAGGGGCTCAGCAACTATGCCCCGACCACCTCGACCAATGGCTCCGAGCGCGCCATGGTGCCGGTGGGCGCCTACGAGAAGGTGATGCCGCTGGATATCCTGCCCACCCAGCTGCTGCGGACGCTGATCGTCGGCGATATCGAGACGGGAATGTCACTGGGCTGCCTGGAGCTGGATGAAGAGGACCTCGCGCTGTGCACCTATGTGTGCCCCGGCAAGTACGAGTACGGTCCCATCCTGCGTGACAATCTCACCATGATCGAGAAAGAGGCCTGATGATGGCTATCCGACAGACACTCGATAATCTCGAGCCGCACTTCCACAAGGGTGGCAAGTACGAGAAGTTCTACCCTCTCTACGAGGCGGTGGACACCATCTTCTACACGCCGCCCAGCGTGGCCAAGACCACGGCCCACGTGCGCGACGGGATCGACCTGAAGCGCATCATGATCACCGTCTGGATGTGTACCTTCCCGGCGATGTTCTTCGGCATGTGGAACGCCGGCTGGCAGGCCAACCTGGCCATCGCCGAGGGTTTCGGTGCCCCGACCGGGCTGCGCGAGGCCATCGTCACCACGCTGACCGCCGGGCATGACCCGAGCAGCCTGTGGGCCAACTTGGTGCTCGGCGCCACCTACTTCCTGCCGATCTACCTGGTGACTTTCGTGGTCGGCGGCTTCTGGGAGGTGCTGTTTGCCATCAAGCGTGGTCACGAGGTCAACGAGGGCTTCTTCGTCACCTCCGTGCTCTTCGCCCTGATCCTGCCGGCCACCATCCCGCTGTGGCAGGTGGCGCTCGGCATCACCTTCGGCGTGGTGATCGGCAAGGAGATCTTCGGCGGCACCGGCAAGAACTTCCTCAACCCGGCGCTGACCGGTCGTGCCTTCCTTTACTTCGCCTATCCGGCGCAGATCTCCGGTGACGCGGTGTGGGTCGCGGCCGACGGCTACACCGGCGCCACGGCGCTCTCCCTGGCGTTCCAGGATGGCATGGCGGCTCTTTCCGACAAGTTCAGCTGGTCGGACGCCTTCCTCGGCTTCGTGCCCGGTTCGGTGGGTGAGGTCTCGACCCTGGCCATCTTCATCGGCGCCGCGGTGCTGCTGTGGACCCGGATCGCCTCCTGGCGGATCATGCTCGGCGTCTTCCTGGGCATGGTGGCGACCAGCACGCTGTTCAACCTGATCGGCTCCGACACCAACACGATGTTCGCCATGCCCTGGTATTGGCACCTGGTGGTTGGCGGCTTCGCCTTCGGCATGGTCTTCATGGCCACCGACCCGGTCTCCGCCGCGATGACCAACCAGGGTCGCCTGCTGTTCGGTGCCCTCATCGGCGTCATGACCGTGCTGATTCGCGTCGTCAACCCGGCGTTTCCCGAAGGCATCATGCTGGCGATCCTGTTCGCCAACCTGTTCGCCCCGCTGATCGACCACTTCTTTGTTCAGGCCAACATCAAGCGCCGCCAGCAGCGCACCGGTGTGCCGGCCGAGGAGACTGCCTGATGGCACAGAGCAACAACTCCATCAAGAAGATCCTGACGGTGGCGTTCGCACTTTGTATCGTGTGTTCGATCATCGTCTCTACCGCTGCCGTCGCGCTGCGCTCCAAGCAGCAGCTCAACCAGGAGCTCGACCGCAAGTCGAACATCCTGGCCGTGGCCGACCTCTATGAGCCGGGCATGGACGTCGAGGACGCCTACAGCGAGCAGATCACGCCGCGCGTGGTCAACTTGGAGAGCGGTGAGTACTCCGACGAGTTCGACCCTCAGAGCTATGACAGCTTCCAGGCGGCCAAGGACCCGGCCCAGTCCCGCACGCTCTCCGGCGAGAAGGACATCGCCGGCCTGTCGCGGCTGGAAAAGTACAGCACCGTCTATCTGGTGGGCGACCCGGATGATCCCCAGCAGCTGATCCTGCCGGTCCGCGGCCAGGGGCTGTGGGGTCTGATGCGCGGCTACCTCTCCGTGCAGGGCGACGGCAACACCATCAACGGCATTACCTTCTACTCTCACTCCGAGACCCCCGGTCTGGGCGGCGAGGTGGACAACCCGCGCTGGAAGGCCCAGTGGGAAGGCAAGGAGATCTTTGCCGAAGATGACAGCGTGCAGCCGGACATTCAGCTCGTGAAGGGCGGTGCCCGCGGCGAGACCGAAGTCGACGCGCTCTCCGGTGCCACGCTGACCAGCAAGGGGGTCACCAACCTCCTGCAGTTCTGGCTCAGCCCGCAGGGGTTCGGCGAATACCTGGCGAGGTTCCGCGAGGACATCTCGCGCTCCGAAGCCCAGGCGCTGGCCACCGCGTCCGACGATACCGAAGGAGCTTGATTCATGTCTGCCCCGACTGCCAAGGGCGTCCTGACGACGCCCATCTTCAAGAACAACCCCATCGCCCTGCAGATCCTGGGGATCTGTTCGGCGCTGGCGGTGACCAGCAGCATGAGCGTGTCGCTGGTCATGTCCATGGCGGTGATCTTCGTCACCTCGCTGTCGAACCTGTTCGTCTCGCTGCTGCGCCACCAGATCCCGTCGGCCATCCGCATCATTGTGCAGATGACCATCATCGCCTCGCTGGTCATCGTGGTGGACCAGATCCTCAAGGCCTACGCCTATGAGATGTCGAAGCAGCTCTCGGTCTTCGTCGGCCTGATCATCACCAACTGCATCGTGATGGGGCGCGCCGAAGGCTTCGCCATGCAGAACCCGCCGATGCTGAGCTTCCTCGACGGCATCGGCAACGGCCTCGGCTACGGCTTCATCCTGATGGTGGTGAGCTTCTTCCGCGAGCTGCTTGGCTCCGGCAGCGTGTTCGGCTTCACCGTGCTCGAAACCGTGCAGAACGGCGGCTGGTACGTGCCCAACGGCCTGCTGCTGCTGCCGCCCTCGGCGTTCTTCATCATCGGCCTGATCATCTGGGTGCTGCGCGCCTTCAACCCGGAACAGGTCGAGGAGAACGAGTTCACCATGAAGGCCAACACCCAGCCGAAGGAGGCCGTGTAACATGGAACATTATCTCAGCCTGTTCGTCGCCTCGGTCTTCGTCGAGAACATGGCCCTGGCCTTCTTCCTGGGCATGTGTACCTTCCTGGCGGTGTCCAAGAAGGTCTCCTCGGCCATCGGCCTGGGCATCGCGGTCATCGTGGTGCTGACCGTCACCGTACCGGTGAACAACCTGGTCTACACCTTCCTGCTCAAGGAAGGGGCGCTGACCTGGACCGGCATCAGCGGCGCCGAGAACATCGATCTCTCCTTCCTGGGTCTGCTCTCCTACATCGGCGTCATCGCCGCCCTGGTGCAGATCATGGAGATGTTCCTCGACAAGTACGTGCCGGCGCTCTACAACGCCCTGGGCGTCTTCCTGCCGCTGATCACCGTGAACTGCGCGATCCTCGGCGGCGTGCTGTTCATGGTCGAGCGTAGCTACAACTTCGGCGAATCCGTGGTCTACGGCCTGGGCGCAGGTACCGGCTGGGCGCTGGCGATCACGGCCCTGGCCGGGATCCGCGAGAAGCTCAAGTACAGCGACGTGCCGGCCTCGCTCCAGGGTCTGGGCATCACCTTCATCACGGTGGGCCTGATGTCGCTGGGCTTCATGTCCTTCTCGGGCATCCAGCTCTAAGACGGCTCGTTCCTGCCGGCGGCGTCCGCGCCGCCGGTGACCAGGCAACGCAAGCAATAGGAAACCGACATGGTTGATACATCAGTCATCTTGCTGGGTGTGGTCATGTTCACCGTGATCATCATCGGTCTGACCGCGGTGATCCTGGCCGCACGCAGCAAGCTCGTCAGCACCGGGGACGTGACCATCGAGGTCAACGGCGACCCCGAGCACACCCTGACCACCCAGGCCGGCGGCAAGCTGCTCAATACCCTCGCCGCCAACGGCATCTTCCTCTCCTCCGCCTGCGGTGGCGGTGGCTCCTGCGCCCAGTGCAAGTGCCGGGTCGAGGAGGGCGGGGGCTCCATCCTGCCCACCGAGGAGTCGCACTTCACCCTGCGCGAGAAGAAGGAAGGCTGGCGCCTCTCCTGCCAGGTGCCCGTGAAGCAGGACATGAAGATCGAGGTGCCCGAGGAGGTCTTCGGCGTCAAGCAGTGGGAATGCGAGGTCATCGAGAACCCCAACGTGGCGACCTTCATCAAGGAGCTCAACCTCAAGCTTCCGGAAGGCGAAGAAGTGGCCTTCCGCGCCGGCGGCTACGTGCAGCTGGTGGCGCCGCCCTACGACATCAAGTTCTCCGACTTCGATATCGAGGAGGAGTATCGCGGCGACTGGGAGAAGTTCGGCCTGTTCGACATCTCCCACAAGAACAGCGAGGAGATCATCCGCGCCTACTCCATGGCGAACTACCCGGAAGAGAAGGGTATCCTCAAGTTCAACATCCGTATCGCCACGCCGCCGCCCAACTCCAGCCATCCGCCGGGCCTGATGTCCACCTACGTCTTCTCCCTGAAGCCGGGTGACAAGGTCACCGTGATGGGGCCTTTCGGCGAGTTCTTCGCCAAGGACACCGATGCCGAGATGATCTTCATCGGCGGCGGTGCGGGCATGGCACCGATGCGCAGCCACATCTTCGATCAGCTCAAGCGTCTTAATAGCGATCGCAAGATCAGCTTCTGGTACGGCGCGCGCTCCTGGCGCGAGACCTTCTACAACGAGGAGTACGACCAGCTGGCGGAGGAGTTCCCGAACTTCGAGTGGCACCTGGCGCTCTCCGACCCGCAGCCGGAGGACAACTGGGAGGGGCCGACCGGCTTCATCCACAATGTCCTCTACGAGAACTACCTCAAGGACCATCCGGCCCCCGAGGACTGCGAGTACTACATGTGCGGGCCGCCCATGATGAACGCCTCGGTGATCAAGCTGCTCGTCGACATGGGCGTCGAACCCGAGAACATCCTGCTGGACGACTTCGGCGGCTGATCTCGCTCGACAGCGGCATCCCGGGCCGGCCGAGAGGCCGGCCCCTTTGCATCGGGGCCTGCGCGATCAGCGCCCCGCTTCTGCCGCCCGACATGACGATCGGCCTCGGTCGTCATCTCAGGCATCAGAAGACTAACGCCATGGACCTCAAGCGGTCTCATGCTGTCACATATGGCAAGCCCAGCTCTTTTCGCACTCTAGGAGACACGACATGACCCTTTTCCTGGTGGTATTCGCCTTCATGCTGCTGATCGTCGCCGCGATGGCCGTCGGCGTGATCATGGGGCGCAAACCCATCGCCGGTACCTGTGGCGGCCTCAACCAGCTCGGGCTCAAGGAAGGGTGCGACGTCTGTGGCGGCAAGGACGAGGTCTGCGAGGAGGAGAATCGCAAGCGCGGCAGCGCCCGCCGCCGCAGCGACGAGAGCCGCGGCGCCGACCTAGGGTACGACGCGACCCGGCGTTAACGGCGTCGACGGGCAAGCAGTAAGCAATAAGGCTCAAGGGCGCTGCCGCCCTTGAGCCTTTTTTTGGTGCTGCAGTTGAGCAGGAACTGGGCGCGTTATGCCTCGGGGGCCTGCCCGTCCCTGAGTCGATGGGCCAAACAGGGCGGCGAGGCCGGTTCCCTGTCCTCGGCGTCTTCGTCATGCAGTGCCTGCAGGATCGCCTCGCGCAGGATCGGCAGGTGTGAGGCGTCCAAGTGGCGCGCCGCCGAGAGCAGCGTGAGGCGCCCGTGACGGGCGTGGCGCATCAGGGGCAGCAGGTTCTCCGGCGAGTCCCTGAGCTCGCCCCGGTAGCGGGCGGCGAATACCTCCGCGCTGATCGCCTCTTGGTGAAACTGCCGGCGCAGGGCCGGCGAGGGGGAGGCATCCCGGTACCAGTCGGTCAAGGCGAGGCCTTCGCGGCGCTTGCCACGGGGCCAGAGCCGGTCGACCAGCACCCGGGCGCCGTCCTCGTCGTCGACCTCCTGATAGATGCGCTTGAGCACGATGTCGTAGTTCATGGTCAGTTTCTCTCGATCAGCTCGGCGTCAGCCGGCCCGCCGCGGCAGGTCCGCGAGGGCCTCCTGCGCCTGTGCCTGCCAGGGGCCGGGGAGGTCGGCGGCCCGCTCGAGGGCGGCTCGCGCCTCGTCGGCGCTACCCTGGCCGCGGTGCAGCAGTCCCAGGTTGAGCCAGGCCACGGCCAGCTCGGGATCCGCCTCCACGGCGTCCGCGAAGGCCTCGCGGGCGCCATCGGCGTCGCCGGCCGCATGGCGGGCACTGCCCAGGGCGAAATGGCCCATGGCCAGGTCTGGGTGGTGCTCCACCAGTGCCGTCCAGGCGGGCAGCGAGGCCGATACCCCCTGGACGCGCTCGAAGTCGGCGATGGCGTCCAGTGCCGCCCGGCCGTCGCCGGTGGCCGGCAGCTGGCCTGGCGGCAGGGCGATGAAGGCCCAGCGCTCGCTGCGGGCCCAGGTGGCATCGAAGCGCTTGAAGGACTCGAGGCGCTCGGGCTCCATGCCACTGTGCAGCGTCAGGGTCTTCTCGCCACGGTCGAAGCCGATGGCCACGGCGTAGTGCCAGACCGGCCAGGCCGGCAGCGAGAGGTTCTGCATCACCACCACCGGGTGGCCGGCATTGATCTCGGTGAGCAGGGCATCGAGGCTGCCGTCGATCCGGAAGGGAATGCGCCCCTGGCGGCGCACGGTGCCCAGCATCTCGGGCTGGACGCTGCCCTCCCGGCCGGGCAGGAAGACCTGGGGGATCAGGGTGTCGACCGTCACCGGCACGCCGGCGGCGTTGAGCACCATGGCCAGTGACGCGGGGCCGCACTGGTAGTCGCGCTGCCCATGGAAGGGCACCTCCTCGAGGAGAGCCTGACGGGGCAGGTGTTGCCGGGTGGATTCCGCCAGCTGCGGCGTGGAGGCGCAGCCGCTTACCACGAGCATCAGCATGACCAACGCGAGAACGCCCGCGAGGCGGGCGTTCTGATGGGAGGCGCTGGCACGGTGGCGGTCAGGGCATGCCATCATGCGGGTTCTCACTCAGCGCGTGAACGGGAAGACGTTGGTCAGCCCGAGGATATCGGTCACCAGCAGGATCACGAAGACGGCGAACAGGGCGCCGACCACGCTGGCCCCGGCGGGGAGCTGCTCGAGCTGGTCGGCCATCTGGGCGGCTTCCGCATCGGAGAGCGCGGCCACGCGGGCCTGGACCTCGGCGGGATCGACGCCCTGGGCGACCAGTTGCTCCTGAACGTCGTCGCGGGCGAGGACGGCCTGGATGCGTTCGCGGTCGCTCTGCGAGCGCTCGGCGCTCAGGACGTCCTGAGTGGTGACGAGCTGGCTGCCCGGGTTCGCCGGTGCGGCGGCCACCGGCAGGCTGCCCAGCACCAGGGCGACGATCAGCAGCGGGCTCAGGTAACGGCAGATCTTCTTCATCATCTCGGTGTTCCTTCTTCTTGGGGTTGGCTTCCGGCTCCAGGCTCCGTCAGCGCTGCGTCCTTGCAGCCCGGCAGAGTGCGATGCCCGTCCAGTATAGGACGAAATGATGTGAATTTTCATGCCTTTGTCGCGCCCCTGTGGGGGCTCCCCACGAATGAGGTGACGATATCGACATGTTCGAAGGTGGTGGTGCCTCATGCGAGCACGGTGCCGCGCCCTTGGGGTCTGACCCCGCTACTGCGTGTTCCACCAATCTTTTAAGATAACTGAGAAATCAACAGCATGGGGGTCAGACCCCAAGGGCTACGTCGAGCCCTCGGGCGTCCAGCGGGACAGGAGCTCTCAGGGGCTGATCCACGGGGCCGTGCCATCAGCCGACGCGGTAGGAGGAGGGCAGCTCGGCCAGCAGGCCCCGCCCGCCGGCCAGCGTCAGCGCCAGGTCGTGCAGGCCGTCCCACAGCGGCACGCGGCTGCCGCCCTTGATGGCGAGGTCCAGGCGCTGGGCGAAGAGCAGCAGCTTGTGCAGCCGCTTCAATGGCAGCCGGGCGATGGCCTGCTGGTAGGCGGGGCGGCGTTTCTCGAAGATCGGCGGTTTCTGGGCCTTGCAGGCGTGCTCCAGGCTCTGGCCCTGGTCCAGATGCTGGTGCAGGGAGAGCAGGATGCGCAGCTCCCGGGCCAGGGCCCACAGCACGATGGGCGCCTCGACGCCCTCGCCGCGCAGGCCGGCCACGATGCGGGAGACCCGGGCGCGCTCGCCCTTCAGGCAGGCGTCCATCAGGGTGAAGACGTCGTAGCGGGCGCTGTCCTCGACGCCGCCGGCCACCTCGCGGGGGCCGACGCGGGCGCCCGGCGGCAGCAGCAGGGCGAGCTTCTGCAGCTCCTGGTCGGCGGCCAGCAGGTTGCCCTCGGTGCGCTCGCCGAGCAGGCGGGCGGCATCGAGGTCCAGCGTGAGGCCGTGGCGACCGGCCCGGTCGCGCAGCCAGTAGCCCAGTCGCGAGGCGTCCACGGGCCAGACCGGGACGAAGAGCCCGGCCTTGTCCAGCGCCTTGAACCAGGCGCTCTTCTGCTCGCGATAGTCGAGCTTGCCGGTGGAAAGCAGCAGGATATCGTCGCCGCTCAGGGTCTCGGCGTACTCGCGCAGCGCCTTGCCGCCCTCCTGGCCCGGCTTGCTGCTGCCCAGGCGCACCTCGATGAGTCGGCGCGTGGCGAACAGCGACAGGCTGGCGGCCGCCTCGGTCAGCCGGCCCCAGGCGAAGTTGGCCTCGACGTGCAGGACCTCCCGCTCCTCGACCCCCGCCTGGCGGGCCGCATGGCGCACGGCGTCGCAGGCCTCCATGTGCTGCAGCGGCTCGTCGCCGGCGACGATCACCACCGGCGGCAGCTTCTTGGCCAGCGCGCCCTCGAGCTTGTCGGGGAAGACTTTCATGGATGTCTCTTCACAGGCCCTTGGGGTCAGACCCCAAAGGAGGCTTTAGGGTCAGACCCTTAAGGATGCTTTGGGGTCTGACCCCGCCGGCGTTTGCGTCATTCGCCCAGGGCGCGGAGGCGGTTCAGCAGCTGCCGGGTCGCCTCGCCACGCAGCCGCTCGCGCACGGCCTCGCGCTCGACGTCCTGGGACAGCAACTCGTCGTCGTTGACCGTCAGCCGTTCGCTGACGGACAGGCGCTGCTGATCGAGCAGGTAGGCACCGTCGACGCGGCGCTGGACCGAGAAGGGGACCTCCAGGGTCATCTCCAGCTCGCGCGGCCCGCTTTCGAGCCCGCCCAGGCGCCGCTCGCTGAAGGCCTCGTTGCCGAGGGTGAGCACCCGCGGGGCGTCGTCATGCAACCGGGTGCCGGCACCTTCGAGGCGCCGGGTGACCAGGCGACGAAGCGCGGTCTCCGGCCCCGCCAGGGCCAGGGCGTCGAGGCTCACCAGTGGCTGGTCGTAGCCGCGCAGGCGAAAGCCGCAACCGGCAATCGCCAGGGAGGCGCCGGCGGCGAGGCCGAGGCGCAGGAGGTGTCGGCGCTGCATGGGTCAGTCTCCCGTCTGGCGCAATGAGGGGTGGGCGATCAGCCCACCACGATGTTGACGAGCTTGCCCGGCACCACGATCACCTTGCGCACGCTCTTGCCCTCGAGGTGTCGCTGGACGTTCTCGGCGGCCAGCGCCTGGGCCTCGATGGCGGACTTGTCCGCGGCGGCCTCGACGTCGATGCGCGCGCGCAGCTTGCCGTTGACCTGCACCACCAGCTCGATGCTGTCCCGGGCCAGGGCGGCTTCGTCCACCTGGGGCCAGGCGGCGTCGATCGCCGGCTCGTCGTGGCCGAGTTCCGCCCACAGGGCGTGGCAGGCGTGGGGCGTGATCGGGGCCAGCAGCAGCACGCAGGCCTCCACCGCCTCGCGAGCCACGGCGAGTCCTTGCGGCGTGGTGTCGTCGAACTTCGAGAGGGCGTTGGTCAGCTCCATCACCGCGGCGATGGCGGTGTTGAAGGTGGTGCGACGGCCGATGTCGTCGCCGGCCTTCTTGATGGTCTCGTGGGTCTTGCGGCGCAGGTCGCGCTGGTCGTCGCTGAGTGCCTTGACCTCGAGGGCGCCTGGGGTGCCGGCCGCGAGGTGCTCGCTGACCAGGCGCCACAGGCGCTTGAGGAAGCGGCTGGCCCCCTCGACGCCGGAGTCGGACCACTCCAGGGACTGCTCGGGCGGGGCGGCGAACATCATGAACAGGCGCACGGTATCGGCGCCGAAGCGATCGATCATCGACTGCGGGTCGACGCCGTTGTTCTTGGACTTGGACATCTTTTCGATGCCGCCCATCTCCACCGGCGCGCCGTCCGTCGTCAGCACGGCGCTGACCGGGCGGCCCTTGTCGTCGCGCTTGACCTCGACGTCGGCCGGATTGAACCACTCCTTGCCGCCGTTCTCGGTGGGGCGATAGAAGGTCTCGGCGATCACCATGCCCTGGGTGAGCAGGCGCTGGAAGGGCTCGTCGGTCTCGACCATGCCGAAGTCGCGCATCAGCTTGTTGAAGAAGCGCGCATAGAGCAGGTGCAGGATGGCGTGCTCGATGCCGCCGATGTAGAGGTCCACCGGCAGCCAGTAGTTGGCGCGCTCGTCGAGCATCGCCTCGGGGTTGTCGGCGCAGCAGAAGCGCGCGAAGTACCAGGAGGACTCCATGAAGGTGTCGAAGGTGTCGGTCTCGCGGGTCCAGCCGTCGCCCAGGTCGGAGAACTCGGGCATGCGCTTGAGCGGCGAGCCGGTGGCGTCGACGGTGACCTCCATGGGCAGCGCGACCGGCAGCTCCTCGTCGCTGAGCGGCACGGTCTGGCCCTCGGGGCCGTACTTGACCGGGATCGGCGCGCCCCAGTAGCGCTGGCGGGCCACGCCCCAGTCGCGCAGGCGGAAGTTGGTCTTGACCTCGCCACGGCCGAGCTCGGCGAGGCGCTTCGCGATGGCCTCGAAGGCGGCGTCGAAGTCCAGGCCGTCGAACTCGCCGGAGTGGATCAGGGTGCCGGTGTCGTCGTGGGCCCCCGCGGTGAGATCCGGGGCCTCGCCGTTAGCGTCGGCGATCACCGCCTCGATGGGCAGGCCGTACTTGGTGGCGAATTCCCAGTCGCGCTGGTCGTGGCCGGGCACCGCCATCACCGCGCCGGTGCCGTACTCCATGAGCACGAAGTTGGCCACAAAGACCGGCACCTCGCGGCCGGTGAGGGGATGCACGGCCCGGTGGCCGGTCGGCATGCCCTTCTTCTCCATGGTGGCGAGCTCGGCCTCGGAGGTGCCACCGTGGGCGCACTCCTCGACGAAGGCAGCGAGTTCGCTATTTCCCTCGGCGGCGGCCTTGGCCAGCGGGTGGCCGGCGGCCACGGCGACGTAGGTCACGCCCATCAGGGTGTCGGGACGGGTGGTGTAGACCGACAGCGGCTCGGCGCCTTCGCCGTCTTCCGCCTTGATATCGAACGTCAGCTCCACGCCGCGCGACTTGCCGATCCAGTTGCGCTGCATGGTCTTGACCTGCTCGGGCCAGTCGATCTTGTCCAGGTCGGCCAGCAGCTCCTCGGCGTAGTCGGTGATCTTGAGGAACCAGAGCGGGATCTCCTTGCGCTCCACCAGCGCGCCGGAGCGCCAGCCGCGCCCCTCGATCACCTGCTCGTTGGCGAGCACGGTCTGGTCGACCGGGTCCCAGTTGACCGTGGACATCTTCTTGTAGACCAGGCCCTTCTCGACCAGCTTGGTGAAGAACCACTGCTCCCAGCGGTAGTAGTCGACGTCGCAGGTGGCGAACTCGCGGCTCCAGTCGTAGGCGAAGCCCAGCGCCTTCAGCTGGCGGCGCATGTAATCGATGTTGTCGTAGGTCCACTGGCCCGGCGGCACCCGGTTCTGGATAGCGGCGTTCTCGGCCGGCATGCCGAAGGCGTCCCAGCCCATGGGCTGCATGACGTTCTTGCCCTGCATGCGCTGATAGCGGGAGACCACGTCGCCGATGGTGTAGTTGCGCACATGCCCCATGTGTAGCTTGCCGCTGGGGTAGGGGAACATCGACAGGCAGTAGAACTTCTCGCGGTCAGGGTCTTCGACCGCCTTGAAGCACTGGTTCTCGTCCCAGAACTGCTGGGCGTCGCGTTCGGTCTCGTGGGGCTTGTACTGTGCGTCCATCGCTCTCTTCGGATACCTTGCAAGTCGAGTGCAGCGCCTCGGCGCCGCGGGTGTCAGCGGTCCTTGCCCGGGATCAAGGTTGAGCGCCGAGGCGGCGCGAAACCATTGAATTACCGGCGGGATGTCGTCTAAATGGAATAACTGGTCAACCGTTAGGATACCCCAGCACGGCGGGCGGCGGCTATGGGCAGCGCCGCCCAGGTCCCGCCGCGACATAAGGAGAGCACCATGAGCGAGCAACGGGATTCGCATCACGACCACCGCCTGCGCGAGGGCTACGAGCGCATGCTCGAGCGGCTGCGCGAGGGTGCCGATGAGCTCACTTGGGAGAACCTGCAGCAGGAACTCGACGATGCGGTAGAGTTCGAGGCCGAACTCGAGGAGTTCACCAAGGACGAGCTCTCGCTGCTGCGCGCCTGGGTCGAGCGCGACCTCAAGGAGATGCGCCGCTACCTGGGCGCCGGCGGCGAGAGCGTGGCTACCTGGCTCGGCATCGATCTGTCCATGCTGTCGCGCAAGGTGGTCGACTCGCTGCTCTCCATCGCCGATCGCAGCGTGACCGAGCGCGAGCGCCTCGAGGAGGACCTGGAGGCGGCCCGCGCCGACTACAGCGCCGGCGAGATCGCCGCTCCCGGGCGCATGGCCTGCGTGCACTGCGACGCCATCGTCGAGCTCGAGGGGGTCACCCGGATCGAGCCCTGCCACCAGTGCGGCCACCGCTACTTCGTGCGCGCGCCGAAGTAGTCCGCCGGGCCGCCTAGCGCAGGGCCTCCAGCACCAGGATCGCGACCAGGACCAGCCCGGTCAGGGTCGCGGCGTACCCCAGGTTCTGGCGCATCAGGCCGGTGGCGCTGACCCCGTAGCGCCCCTGCAGCGAGAGGTTGATCCCCGACAGCGGCCCGACGCTGGTGCCCACCGCCCAGGAGGCGAGGGCGACGAAGGCGAACAGGGTCTGGTCCGGGGCATCGAGGTCGAGCATCGAGGCGAGTACCGAGACGCCGATGATCGGGTGCAGGCCGGCCACGGCGCTGGCCACGATGACCAGGAAGCTGGCCATCGCCTGCGCCGGGCCGAAGCGGGTGAACAGGGTCCAGTCGCTGTCGGTGGCGGCGTCGATGAAGGTCGAGAGTCCCACGGTCAGCAGGCCCGCGCAGAGGAACAGCGAGATCTCGCCGCGCATCGCCGGCAGCCGGGTGATGGCGTGCTGGTGGACCCGGCGGCGTGTCCAGCGAAGGCCCCGGGGCAGGTTGGCGAGCAGCGCCATGCCCGGCATCAGGAAGGTGATGATGCTGACGATGGAGAGCTTGGGCGTCAGGACGAAGTGGAAGAGCATCACGGCCGCCGCCATGCTCACCGGCATCAGCAGGCTGCGTGGCGAGAGCGAGAAGCCGGCGGTGTCGGCGAGATCGAAGCGCTGTGAGAGCTCGCCCACCGTCAGCAGCCCCGCGGCCAGGGCCAGCGGCAGGCCGGCGGCAAGCACAGTGGCGTAGTGCATCTCGGGAGCCAGGGTCATCACCACCCCCATGGAGGCGAAGAAGGGCGACCAGAGGGCGGCGCTGGAGAGCCCGCGATTGAGGCCCAGCAGCTGGGGAGTGGTGAGCGGGCCTCGCCGCTCCAGGCGATCGCCGACCATGAAGACCGTGGAGAGGTTGAGGATCGAGCCGAGCAGGTGAACGCCGAGCCAGGTGGCGAGCACGCCCCGGGCGCCGGTCAGGGCCTTGCCCGGCGAGCGAGGACGGCCACGCAGATTGCCGATCAGGCCGATGAAGCTGACCCCCACCAGCATCGCGACCACGAAGGTGTTGCCGTCGAGGATGCCCGGCCAGTCGACCCTGGCCCCCTGCCATGCCTGGGCCAGCACCAGCAGCGTCAGGCCGATCACGGCCAGCAGGCCCGCCTGGCGACGCGTGCGTTGGGGCAGGTCCTTCCACAAGAGTGCCGTCGCCAGCCACAGGCAGTAGCCCACCAGGTGCTCCCATGTCACGAGCCCGGTAAACGTTAGGATCTGCGTCACCAGGCCGGCGAGAATCAGGCCGCCGGCCAGGGCGTGGCGCGGCACCAGGGGAGGGGGAGTGTGGGCGGGCACAGCGAATATCCGTGGCAAATGGTGAGCAGTCTAAACAATTCGCCGCCGGGCTGTCTCGGGCCCGGCGGCGGGCATCTGGACGGCGTCCGGCCTCAGCCCCACGCCCGGGCGGCCGGCTCCCGGGCCTCGTCGAGCTGTGCGAGCATCGCCCGGGCGGCATTGGAGCGGGTGCGGCTGCGGTGGACGAGATAGCCCAGCGGGCGATGGATCGGCGGATGGTCCACCGCCAGCTCGTGCAGCTCGCCCGCCACCAGGCGCTCGGGCAGCAGGCTCCAGCCCAGGCCGATGGCGGTCATCATCTTCAGGGTCTCCAGGTAGTTGGTGGAGAGTGCCACGGGAAGCGTTAGGCCGGCCGAGGCGAAGCGCGACTCGATCAGGCTGCGGGTGAAGGTCAGCGGCCCCGGCAGCACCGCATCGAAGGCGCAGAGCTCGTGGAGTCCCAGCCGGCCGTGCTCGGCCAGGGGATGGTCCGGGGCGCAGACGAAGCAGAGCCGGTCGATCCATACCGGCACCGCCTCGAGCTGTGGGTCCGGGTGGGGGGCGAGGGTCACCACCGCGAGCTCCAGTTCGCCGTCCAGTACCCCCTGGTAGGCCTGCTCGGAGTCCAGGAAGTGCAGGTCGAGGCGCACGTCCGGGTGCTGGCCGGTATAGGCCTTGAGCAGCGGCGGCAGCCGATGCAGACCGATATGGTGGCTGGTGGCCAGGGTGAGGCTGCCGGCCACGCTGTCTTCGAGGTTGCCCAGGGCCCGGCGGCTGTCGTCGACCATCACCAGGATCTGCCGGGCCCGGGGGAGCAGCACCCGGCCGGCCTCGGTGAGGCTCACGCGACGGCCGATGCGATCGAAGAGGCGGGCGTCGATCTGCCCCTCCAGCACCGCGATCCGCTTGCTCACCGCCGGCTGGGTGAGGTGCAGCTGCTCGGCGGCCCGCGAGAAGCTGCCGCTGTCCGCCACCGCGAGAAAGGCCTGCAGGCTCTGGGTATCCACGCCGGGTCTCCTAAGCATCCATTGGGGTCAGACCCCACGGTAAACTTTGGGGTCTGACCCCGAAGGAAGGATAAATTCCTGTATGGAATCCAATCCATAAATAACATGAATTGCTTTTATGAGCGAGTGGCAGGACACTACCCTCGAGACCGGACAAGTGAGGGCCCGAGAGCCCGGGAGAAACGACATGGCAGGCCAGACACTCTACGACAAGCTGTGGTCGCAGCACCTCGTCAAGGAGCGCGATGACGGCACCGCGCTGATCTATATCGACCGCCAGCTGCTCCACGAGGTGACCTCGCCTCAGGCCTTCGAGGGGCTGCGCCTGGCGGGCCGCCGGCCGTGGCGCCTCGACGCCAACCTGGCGACCCCGGATCACAACGTGCCCACCACCGTGAAGGAGCGGGCCGAGGGCAACGCCGGCATCAAGGACCCGGTGTCGCTGATCCAGGTGCAGACCCTCGACGACAACTGCGTCGAGTTCGGCATCGAGGAGTTCAAGATCAACGACCCGCGCCAGGGCATCGTCCACGTGGTGGGTCCGGAGCAGGGTGCGACCCTGCCCGGCATGACCGTGGTCTGCGGCGACTCCCACACCGCCACCCACGGCGCCTTCGCGGCGCTGGCCCACGGCATCGGCACCTCCGAGGTGGAGCACGTGCTCGCCACCCAGTGCCTGCTGGCGCAGAAGATGAAGAACATGCAGGTGCGCGTCGAGGGCCGCCTCGGCACCGGCGTCACCGCCAAGGACGTCGTGCTGGCGATCATCGGCCGCATCGGCACCGCGGGCGGCACCGGCTACGCCATCGAGTTCGCCGGCAGCGCCATCGAGGAGCTCTCCATGGAAGGCCGCATGACCGTGTGCAACATGGCCATCGAGGCGGGCGCCCGGGTCGGCCTGATCGCCGTGGATGACACCACCATCGACTACCTGCGCGATCGCCACTACGCCCCGTCGGGCGAGCAGTGGGAGGCCGCCGTGGCCGACTGGCGACAGCTCGTCTCCGACGATGACGCCGCCTTCGACACCGTGGTGACCCTGGACGCCGCCGAGATCGAGCCGCAGGTCTCCTGGGGCACCAGCCCCGAGATGGTGACCGGCATCTCCGGCGAGGTCCCCGACCCCGCCGAGGCCGCCGACGAGACCACCCAGCGCGGCTACACCCGGGCGCTGGAGTACATGGGGCTCGCGCCGAAGCAGAAGATCACCGACATCCGTCTCGACAAGGTGTTCATCGGCTCCTGCACTAACTCGCGCATCGAGGACCTGCGCGAGGCGGCCAGGGTGGCGCGCGGCAAGAAGGTGGCCGACTCCATCAAGCTCGCCATGATCGTGCCGGGCTCGGGCCTGGTGAAGCGCCAGGCCGAGGCCGAGGGACTCGACAAGGTCTTCATCGAGGCGGGCTTCGAGTGGCGCGAGCCCGGCTGCTCCATGTGCCTGGCCATGAACGCCGACAAGCTCGGCGCCGGCGAGCACTGCGCCTCCACCTCGAATCGCAACTTCGAGGGGCGCCAGGGCTTCGGCGGGCGCACCCACCTCGTCAGCCCGGCCATGGCGGCGGCCGCGGCGATCGCCGGTCACTTCGTCGACGTCCGCCGGGTCGACGCCTCACCCGTTGCCCAGGAGGCCTGAGCCATGAACAAGTTTGAACGCGCCGAGGGCCTCGTGGCCCCGCTCGATCGGGCCAATGTCGACACCGACCTGATCATTCCCAAGCAGTTTTTGAAGTCGATCAAGCGCACCGGCTTCGGCGTCAACCTCTTCGACGAGCTGCGCTATCTCGACGAGGGCCAGCCGGGTCAGGACGTCGCCCACCGCCCGATCAACCCGGACTTCGTTCTCAATCAGCCGCGCTACCAGGGTGCCAGCGTGCTGCTGGCGCGGCGCAACTTCGGCTGCGGCAGCTCCCGCGAGCACGCGCCCTGGGCGCTCGAGGACTACGGCTTCCGGGTGGTGATTGCCCCGAGCTTCGCCGATATCTTCTACAACAACGCCTTCAAGAATGGCCTGCTCCTGGTGACCCTGCCGGAGGAGACCGTAGACCGTCTGTTCGCCGAGGTCGAGGCCAAGGAGGGCTACCGGCTCGACGTGGACCTCGAACATCAGCGGGTGATCACCCCCGCCGGCGAGATCCTCGAGTTCGAGGTCGACGCCTTCCGCAAGCAGTGCCTGCTGGAAGGCCTGGACGATATCGGCATCACCCTGAAGGACGAGGAGGCCATCCGCGCCTTCGAGGAGAAGCACCGCGCCGCGCGTCCCTGGCTGTTCCGCGACTCCGCGCGAGCCTGACACTTTCCTGCTGCATCTAGCCCGGCAACGGGGCTGATCCGGCGGCAGGCCTGCGGAGGGCCGCCCCACGATGAGGCGCTGTGAACCCATCCCTGGGCGCTACCGACGCCATCCCTGGCGTAGGACCTCCTCTTCGGCCTGCCGCCGGCGCCCCTCGGCCCGGTGATAGTCGAACAAGGACCACGTAATGACACAGAAGATTCTGATCCTCCCGGGTGACGGCATCGGCCCCGAGATCACCGCCCAGGCCAGTCGCATCCTGGCCGCCTGTCAGGCCCGCGGCCTGGACGTCGAGGTGGAGGAGGGGCTCTTGGGCGGTGCCGCCTATGACGCCCACGGCGAACCGCTGCCCGCCGAGACCCTGGAGAAGGCCAAGGCGGCCCGGGCCATCCTGCTCGGCGCCGTGGGGGGGCCCAAGTGGGACAAGCTCGAGGACCTCAGCAAGCGCCCCGAGAAGGGCCTGCTCGGCGTGCGCAAGCAGCTCGGCCTGTTCGGCAACCTGCGCCCGGCCATCACTTACCCCCAGCTGGCCGCCGCCTCCAGCCTCAAGCCCGAGCTGGTCGCCGGCCTCGACATCATGATCGTGCGCGAGCTCACCGGCGGCATCTACTTCGGTCAGCCCCGCGGCATCGAGGAGCGCAACGGCGAGCGGGTGGGCTTCAACACCTACGTCTACAGCGAGAGCGAGATCGAGCGCATCGGCCGGGTGGCCTTCGAGATGGCCCAGAAGCGTGGCAAGCGGCTGTGCAGCGTCGACAAGGCCAACGTGCTGGAGGCCACCATCCTCTGGCGCGAGGTGATGGAGCGCCTGGCGCCGGAATATCCGGACGTCGAGCTCTCACACATGTACGTCGACAACGCCGCCATGCAGCTGGTGCGCGCGCCCAAGCAGTTCGATGTCGTGGTCACCGGCAACATGTTCGGCGACATCCTCTCCGACGCCGCCGCCATGCTGACCGGCTCCATCGGCATGCTACCCTCCGCCTCCCTCAACGAGAGCGGCCAGGGCATGTACGAGCCCTGCCACGGCAGCGCGCCGGATATCGCCGGCCAGGGCATCGCCAACCCGCTGGCGACCATCCTCTCGGTGGCCATGATGCTGCGCTACTCGCTGGACGCGCCGGCGCTGGCCGCGCGCATCGAGACCGCCGTGGGCAAGGTGCTGGACGAGGGGCTGCGCACCGCCGACATCGCCGCCGAGGGGACTCGCACCGTCTCCACCGCCGAGATGGGCGACGCCGTGCTCGCCGCCTTCGAGGCCCTCTAGCGGCAGAATGGGCAGAATGGGGTCAGACCCTTAAGCAGGCTTTGGCATGAAATGCCAAAGCCTGCTTAAGGGTCTGACCCCTGTGCCTTTTTAAGGGTCTGACCCCAAGTTCGCTTAAAGCCGGCCCGCCTGCCAGGCGAGGCCGGCTCGTGTATAGTATTTCGCACATTCGATTGCTGGAGGACTTCACATGTTGAAAGTCGGTTTTGTCGGTTGGCGTGGCATGGTCGGTTCCGTGCTGATGCAGCGGATGCTCGATGACGGCGACTTCAAGGGCATCGAGCCGGTCTTCTTCACCACCTCCCAGGTCGGCCAGGCCGGTCCCGATGTCGGCGTCGACGTGCCGCCGCTCAAGGATGCCTTCGACCTCGAGGCCCTCAAGGCGCTGGACGTGGTCGTGACCTGCCAGGGCGGCGAGTACACCGAGAAGGTCTACGCCGACCTGCGCCAGG
The DNA here is from genome assembly GCF_009363755.1 of Halomonas sp. THAF5a. Taxonomy (NCBI): domain Bacteria; kingdom Pseudomonadati; phylum Pseudomonadota; class Gammaproteobacteria; order Oceanospirillales; family Halomonadaceae; genus Halomonas; species Halomonas sp. THAF5a. Next base: position 1,521,807 of record NZ_CP045417.1, read on the forward strand.
GCGGCTGGAAGGGCTACTGGATCGACGCCGCCAGCACCCTGCGCATGACCGACGAGGCGACCATCGTCCTCGATCCGGTCAACCGCGGCGTCATCGACGCCCAGCTGGCCAAGGGTTCCAAGACCTTCGTCGGCGGCAACTGTACCGTCAGCCTGATGCTGATGGGCCTGGGCGGACTCTTCGAGGCCGACCTGATCGAGTGGATGACCTCCATGACCTATCAGGCCGCGTCCGGCTCCGGCGCCAAGCACATGCGCGAGCTGCTCAACCAGATGGGCGGCCTGCGCGACAGCGTGGCCGGCGAGCTCGCCGACCCGGCCAGCGCCATCCTGGATATCGACCGCAAGGTCACCGCGGCCATGCGCTCGGGCGACTTCCCCACCGACAACTTCGGTGCTCCGCTGGCCGGCAGCCTCCTGCCCTGGATCGACAAGCCGATGGAGAACGGCCAGAGCAAGGAGGAGTGGAAGGGCTCCGTGGAGACCAACAAGATCCTCGGGCTCGACGAGCGCCCGATTCCCATCGACGGCCTCTGCGTGCGCATCGGCGCGATGCGCTCCCACAGCCAGGCCTTCACCATCAAGCTCAAGAAGGACGTGCCGATCGACGAGATCGAGGATCGACTGGCGCGCCATAACGAGTGGGTCAAGGTCATCGCCAACGACAAGGACGCGACCATCGACGGCCTGACGCCGGCGGCCGCGACCGGCACCCTGACCGTGCCCGTCGGTCGCCTGCGCAAGCTGGCCATGGGGGGCGAGTACCTCTCCGCCTTCAGCGTCGGCGACCAGCTGCTGTGGGGCGCCGCCGAACCGCTCAAGCGCATGCTGAAGATCCTGCGCGAGCAGTAAGGCACGGCCTCGGCGGCGGGCGGCCACCGTCACGCCGGCCATGTGCGGGGCGTCTCCTCAGGAGGCGCCCCGCCTTTCGTTGGTGGCGACGATTCGCGGCGCCCATGATCCATGTCGTATGTTGCAGAGTATGGGATTCGTTGAGGTGCCGTGATGGCGCGCCATTGAGCGGAATGTGTTACACAGACATCGATGCCACTAAGCATATATGACCAGCCCGTCGCCCGGCTCGAGGCGTCGGCAGCAACGACGCAAGGGACCCCCATGAAACGCAAGCTGACACTCGCCATGCTGCTTTCGCTCTCCACCGCCAGTCCCCTGGCGTTGGCCCTAGGCCTGGGGGAGGCCGAGGTCAATTCGACGCTCAGTGCGCCGCTGCGGGCCAGCATCCCCCTGACCGACAGTGCCGGCCTGCAGCCCGGGCTGCTCAATGTTTCCGTGGCGGACGCCGAGGCCTTCGCGGCCGCCGGCCTTCCGCGCACGCCGCTGGCGGCCAGCGTCAAGATGGCGGTGACGAGGCGCCAGGGCCGCCTGATGCTCGACCTGACCACCGAGCGCGCCGTGCGCGAGCCCTGGGTCGACCTGCTGCTGCGGTTCGATTGGCCTGGGGGTCGTCAGCTGCGGGAGGTGACCCTGCTGCTTGATCCAGCGGACTACGAGCGACTGCCGGCCCTGGTCGCGGCCCCCACGGCGGCGCCGGCGGTGTCGCGAGAGCCCTCCACGCCTCGGGCATCGGACGCCACGCCGCGCCCGGTGGCCCGTCCCCCGGCCGCAGCCGAGGCGGGCGCTCCCGCCTGGGTGCGTCCCGGCGATACGCTGTGGTCCGTGGCCGGCCGGCTGCGCCCGGACAGCGGCATCAGCATCGACCAGATGATGGTCGCCCTGGTCGAGGCCAACCCGGAGGCTTTCCCCTCCGGCAATATCAACGCCATGCGCGCCGGCTTCACCCTGGTGGTGCCGCCCCGCGAGGCCATCGCGGCACGTTCCGCCACTCGGGCCGATGAGCTCGTCCAGGCCATGAACCAGGCCTGGGCCAATCGGGGCGGCGGCGCTCCGGCGAGGGTGCCCCTGGGCGATGCCGAGTCGGCGGCGGCCGTGGCCAGCGCCGGGGTCGAGACCGGGGCCGAGGCGTCAGCGCCCGAAGGCGAGGTATCCGGGGTGGCGTCGACGGCCGAGGCCGGCGAGCCTGACGGCGAGGGCGGCCAGCGACTGACGCTCCTGAGCGACGCCGATCTCGCCGCCGAGGGTGGGCCCGCCTCGGCGGAAGCGGCCGAAGGGGAAGCGGCCGAAGGGGAAGTGGACGTGGCTGCCGTCTCGGCACGGGAAGCGGGCGATGCGCCGGCGCTCGCCCTCTCGCCGGCGGAGCGGGGCGAGGGACAGGCCATCGACCCCGACGTGCTGGCGATGATCCAGGGCGGCGGCGAGCTGACCGAGGACCAGCGCCTGCTGCGCCTCGAGGCGCGCTGGCAGCAGAGCCAGGAGGACCTGGAGGCGGTGCGCAGCGAACGGGATGCCCTGCAGGCGGCGCTCGGCGATCTGCGCGAGGAGGTGGAGGCCATGCGCGAGCAGCTGGCGAGCCTCGCCGCCGGCGGCAACGGCGCGGATGCCGCCGGGACGGGCGGCGTGGTGGCGCCGGGCAGCGCATCCTCACAGACCCCGCCGACCCCCTGGTGGGGTGCCCTCTATCAGGGCGCCATGGATCGCCCCCTGATGCTGGGCGGTGCCGGCCTGGCGGCCCTGCTGGCGCTCTGGGCCCTGGTGCGCCGTCGGCGGCGCGAAGAGCCGGCGCCGGTCTTCAATGAGGCGCGTCCGGTGGATCCCGCGACCAGCCGTGTGGTGATGCCCGGCGCCGATGGTCGCGTCGTCGACGAGACGCCCGCCGCCGGGCGCGAGGAGCCGCCAAGGACTTCGGCGCGTGCCTCCATGCCCGAAGCCGAGGCCATCAACGAGGTAGATATCTTCATCGCCTATGGGCGTTATGACCAGGCGCGCGAGCTGCTCGAGGCGAGCCTGGTTCGCGAGCCCGGTCGCGACGATCTGAGGCTCAAGCTGCTGCGGGTGCAGCTGGAGCAGGGCGATCGCGGCGCCGCGGCGCGCCAGGCGGAGCAGCTGCGCGCCGGCGGGGATCCCGATGTCCAGGCCGACGTGGCCGCGCTCATGCAGCGTCACGCGGTACACGCCGCCTCCGCCGCGCCCGAGCGGGCCGTGTTTCCCGAGGCTGACGAGCAACAGCCGCGTCATTTCGATGAGCCTGACGCCCCGGACGAGGAGGGGGTGACCGGCGATGCGGAAGAGGCGGCGTCGCCTGCTTCCACGCCGGCCGCCGGCGACGAACCGCGCCACGACGACAGGGCGGCCGATTCTCAGGCTGCCTATCGTCGGCCCGAGCTGGCTGCCCCCGCCGAGTCGGAGCCCGCTGCCGCGACCTCCGATACCGGCGAGTCCGTCGAGGCCCACGAGGCGTCGGCAGAACCCGACGAATCCGCGCCCGCGTCGTCCCTCGCCGCGGTGCCGCTCGAGACCGTGAAGACCGAAGAGGGGCGCGATATCATCGACTATCGCCCCCCCTCCCTGGAGGCGACGCCCGAGCCGCGGGAAGAGACGCCCATGCAGCCCAGCGTGGACTTCACGCCGTCCGGCTTCGGCGGGGATGAGGCGCCCTCGGCCACGCTGGGGGGGCGTGATGAGCGCACCCTGTCCGAGGAGTGGGACGTCGAGGAGGTGGCCTTCCCGCCGCTGTCACGCGATAATGCCCACTTTTCCGCGGCGGCCTCCCCGGCGTCGACACTCGCCGAGGCGCAGCACCTGTTCGATGCCGGCGAGCGCGCCCAGGCCCGAGCGCTGCTCGAGAGCCTGATCGACGAGACCGATGACTCGGATGCCCGGCAGGAGGCCCGCGAACTGCTGGATCAACACCTGCCATGAGGCCGCATGACCCTTTTCAGATCCCTCGATGAACGTCACTCCCTGAGCGGCCGCCTGGCCATGGCGGTAGAGTACGACGGCAGCGACTACTGCGGCTGGCAGCGCCTCAAGCACGCTCCCTCCGTCCAGGGGGCCGTCGAGGCCGCGCTCTCGAAGGTGGCGGCCGGGCAGGCGATTACCGTGCACTGCAGCGGGCGGACCGACTCCGGCGTCCACGCGACCCGCCAGGTCATCCACTTCGATCCCCCGGTCCCTCGTTCGGAGAAGGCCTGGGTGTTCGGTGCCAATGCCAACCTCCCGCGCGACGTCGCGGTGCGCTGGGTTAAGCCGGTCGCCGATGACTTCCATGCCCGCTTCAAGGCCCTGGCCCGGCGCTACCGCTATGTGATCCTCAACCAGCCGAGCCGGCCGGTGCTGGAGCGCGCCAACGCCACCTGGTGTCGCGACCCCCTGGACGCCGACGCCATGCACCGGGCCGCCCAGGCGCTGGTGGGCGAGCACGACTTCTCGAGCTTCCGTGCGGCCGGCTGCCAGTCGAAGACGCCCTGGCGCCACCTCCACTTCATCGAGGTGCATCGCCACGGCCCCCTGGTGGTCGTCGACGTCCAGGGCAACGCCTTCCTGCACCACATGATCCGCAATATCGTGGGGGCGCTGGTCACGGTGGGGCGGGGCGAGCGGGGCGACGACTACCTGGCCGAGCTCATGGCTCTGAAGGACCGTTCCCTGGCCGATGTGACCGCGCCCGCCTGCGGCCTGCACTTCGTCGACTCCCTCTACGACGAGCGCTGGGGCCTGCCCCGTGAGCCGCTGGGCCCCAACCTGCTCGCCTTCCTCGGCGAGTGGACCGGCGAGCGGACCCTGCCCGATTGCCCGATGGTCGAATTTCGTCGTGGCCGTCCGGTGGCGGCAGGAGAGCACGCCTGATGCCTTCGGTATCACGCATGATTGGTAAGCGGCGAGCGTAGCCCTTGGGGTCTGACCCCCAGGCGTTGAGTGCTCAGTCATCTCGGTGTGTTGACGCAATAGGCAGCAGCGGGGTCAGACCCCAAGGGCGCGGCACCGTGCCGTCACGTAAATTCTGGGGAGGCCCTGGGGCTACGCCGAGCTCTTGGACCCACCATCAGCAAAGGTTTCTCTAATGGCGCTTCGCACCCGTATCAAGTTCTGTGGCCTGACCCGCGAGGCGGACGTCGACGCCGCCGTGGCCGCCGGCGCGGACGCCCTCGGCTTCGTGCTCTGGCCGGGCAGCAAGCGCGCCATCGACGAACAGCGGCTCGCCGAGCTGAGTGCCCGGGTGCCGGCTTTCGTCACCCGGGTGGGGCTCTTCGTCGACCCGGCACCCTCCCTGGTCGAGCGCTGTGCGCCGCACCTGGATCTGCTGCAGTTCCACGGTGACGAGACTCCGTCCGCCTGCGAGGCGGCCGGGCGCCCCTGGATCAAGGCCCTGCGCATGCGCGAGGGCCTCGACCTGCCCGCCGTCGCCGCGGCCTATGACGGTGCCCGGGCGCTGCTGCTCGACGCCTATCGGCCCGGCGTGCCGGGCGGCACGGGGGAGACCTTCGACTGGTCGCGAATCCCCGCAAGCCTGGCAAAACCTGTTATCCTCGCCGGAGGCCTGACGCCGGACAATGTCGGCGCGGCGATCGCGGCCGTCGGTCCCTTCGCGGTGGATGTCTCTGGCGGCATCGAGAGCGCGCCCGGCGTCAAGGACGCCACCCGCATGGCGGCCTTCCTGCACGCCGTGCGCCGGGCCGACGAGCGGCGCGCTCGCTGAGCCCGCGGCGTCTCCGTTCCCCCTTCACCCCCTTCTGGCGACCCTGTGAGGTGTCTTTCGTGAGCAAGTTCAGTGACCTGACCCGACTGCCGGATGCCCGCGGCCATTTTGGCACCTACGGCGGCCGGTTCGTCTCGGAGACCCTGAGCTTCGCCCTGGACGAGCTGGAGAAGACCTACCTGAGTCTTCGTGACGACCCGGACTTCCAGGCGGAATTCGACTACGACCTGGCGCACTACGTGGGCCGCCCGTCACCGCTCTATCATGCCGAGCGATGGTCGAAGCAGCTCGGTGGGGCGCAGATCTGGCTCAAGCGCGAGGACCTCAACCACACCGGCGCCCACAAGGTGAACAACACCATCGGTCAGGCGCTGCTGGCCAAGAAGAGCGGCAAGCCGCGGGTGATCGCCGAGACCGGCGCCGGCCAGCACGGCGTGGCCACCGCCACCGTGGCGGCGCGCCTGGGCCTGACGTGCGACGTCTACATGGGCGCCGCGGATGTCGAGCGCCAGAAGCTCAACGTCTACCGCATGCGCCTGCTCGGCGCCAACGTCATCCCGGTGGAGTCCGGCACCCGCACCCTCAAGGACGCCATGAACGAGGCGCTGCGCGACTGGGTGACCAACGTCGACAACACCTTCTACATCATCGGCACCGTGGCGGGACCGCACCCCTATCCGATGCTGGTGCGCGACTTCAACGCCGTCGCCGGCCGCGAGGCGCGCCGCCAGTCGTTCGAGGAGTTCGGCAAGCTGCCCGATGCGCTGATCGCCTGCGTCGGCGGTGGCTCCAACGCCATGGGCCTCTTCTACCCGTTCGTCGAGGACGATGACGTCGTCATGTACGGCGTCGAGGCCGGCGGCGACGGCGTCGAGACCGGGCGCCACGCCGCGCCCCTGGCGTCGGGTGCCCCACGCGGCGTGCTGCACGGCAATCGCACCTACCTGATGTCCGACGAAGGCGGCCAGGTCTCCGATACCCACTCGGTCTCCGCGGGCCTGGACTATCCGGGCGTCGGCCCCGAACACGCCCTGTGGAAGGACGTCGGGCGGGTCCACTACGTGGCCGCCAACGACAGCGACGTGCTCGAGGCGTTTCGCGAGCTGACCCATGTCGAGGGCATCATGCCGGCGCTCGAGTCCGCTCACGCCCTGGCCTACGCCAAGGTGCTGGCGCCGACCCTGCGCCCCGACCAGAACATCGTGATCAACCTCTCCGGGCGTGGTGACAAGGACATCATGACGGTGGCGAAGATCGACGGAATCGAATTCTAGATGACGGCCCACACCATGAATCGTATCGACCAACGCTTCGCGGCGCTCAAGGCCGAGGGCCGGCGCGCGCTGATTCCCTACATCACCGCCGGCGATCCGGCGCCCCAGTATACCGTCGGCTTCATGCACGCCCTGGTGGCGGCCGGCGCCGACGTCATCGAACTCGGCGTGCCGTTCTCGGACCCCATGGCCGACGGGCCGGTGATCCAGAAGGCCTGCGAGCGAGCCCTCAAGAAGGGCGTGCGGCTCAGCCACCTCTTCGAGATGGTCAGCGAGTTTCGCCGCACCGACGCCGAGACGCCCGTCGTGCTGATGGGCTACCTCAACCCGGTGGAGCGCCTCGGCCTCGAGGCCTTCGCCGACCAGGCCGCCGCCGCCGGCGTCGACGGCGTGCTGATCGTCGACATGCCGCCGGAGGAGGCCGACGAGGTCGGACCGCTGCTCAAGGCGCGCGGCCTGGCGTCGATCTTCCTGGTCGCCCCTACCACTTCGCGTGCCCGGGCCGCTACAATATGCGCCCACGGCGAGGGCTACCTCTACTATGTTTCGCTGAAGGGCGTGACCGGCTCGGCGACCCTCAATGCCGACGACGTGGCCGAGCATCTGGCGCCGCTGCGTGAGATGACCGATCTGCCGCTGTGCGTGGGCTTCGGCATCCGCGATGGCGCCTCGGCCGCCGAGGTGGGCAAGGTGGCCGACGGCGTGATCGTCGGCTCGGCGCTGGTCAACCGCATCGCCGAGAACGCCGAGCAACCCGAGGCGATCCCTGCCGCCCTCGAGGCGGTCCTGGAAGAGATGCGCCAGGCGCTGGACGCCTGATCCTCCTCGCCAACGAATCGACCCTGCTCCCGGCGCCGTCGGGGGCATCAGCCTATACGGAAGTGTTTCTGACATGAGCTGGCTAGACAAGATCGTGCCCTCGGTGGGCCGCATCCAGCGCAAGGATCGTCGCGCGAGTGTCCCCGACGGCCTGTGGCGCAAGTGCCCCAAGTGCGAAGCGGTGCTCTATCTCCCCGAGCTGGAAAAACACCATAGCGTCTGCCCCAAGTGCGACCATCACCTGCGCCTGACCGCGCGCAAGCGCCTCGACTGGTTCCTGGACAAGGAGGGCCGCGAGGAGATCGCGGCCCAGCTCGAGCCGATCGATCGCCTCAAGTTCCGCGACTCCAAGAAGTACCGGGATCGCCTGGTGGCGGCGCAGAAGGCCACCGGCGAGAACGATGCGCTGGTCGCCATGCGTGGCTCCCTGGAGGGCCTGCCCGTGGTCGCGGTCGCCTTCGAGTTCACCTTCATGGGCGGCTCCATGGGTGCCGTGGTGGGGGAGAAGTTCGTGCGCGCCGCCACCGTCGCCCTCGACGAGGGCATCCCGCTGGTCTGCTTCGCGGCCTCGGGCGGGGCGCGCATGCAGGAGGCGCTCTTCTCGCTGATGCAGATGGCCAAGACCTCGGCGGCCCTGGAGAAGCTCAAGCAGGCCGGCGTGCCCTACATCTCGGTGCTTACCGATCCGGTGTTCGGCGGCGTCACGGCGTCCCTGGCGATGCTGGGCGATCTCAACGTGGCCGAACCCAACGCGCTGATCGGCTTCGCCGGGCCGCGGGTCATCGAGCAGACCGTGCGCGAGAAGCTCCCCGAGGGCTTCCAGCGCAGCGAGTTCCTGCTCGAGCACGGCACCGTGGACATGATCGTCCATCGTGCCGAGATCCGCTCGCGCCTCGGTGGCGTGCTGCGCAAGCTGACCCACCAGCCGCTGGTCGGCGAGGCGCCGGTCGCCGATGAGCCGGACCTGGTGCAGGTGGCCGAACAGGCCGAGCAGGAGGAGCTGCCGGCCGCGGCACCCGCCGAGGGTGAACCGCAGGACGCCGCAAGCGACGCCGAGCCGAACGCAGAGCGTTCCGACGCGGCGCGCTGACCCAGCCCATGAGCGAAGATGCCCTGCCCACGACGCTTCCTGCCTGGCTGGCCCGGCTGGAAGCGGCTCACCCGGTCGGTATCGACCTCGGCCTCGAACGCGTGGCCGAGGTCGCACGCCGCCTGGGGCTTCTCGAGGCGTCGCCGGCGGCGCGGGTCATCACCGTCGCCGGCACCAACGGCAAGGGGTCGACCGTGGCCATGCTCGAGGCCCTGGCTCGGGCCCACGGCCTCTCCACGGCGACCTACACCTCGCCCCACCTGCTGCGCTACAACGAGCGCCTCCGGCTCGACGGACGGCAGGCCGATGACGCCACCCTGATCGCCGGTTTCGAGGCGGTCGAGGCGGCGCGGCTCGACGGCGAGCCGATCAGCCTGACCTACTTCGAGATGGGCACCCTCGGGGCGCTATGGGCGATCGCCCGCCAGCGTCCGGCGCTGGCGATCCTCGAGGTAGGACTGGGTGGCCGCCTGGATGCCGTCAACGTCATCGATCCCGACGTCGCGGTGATCACCACCGTGGCCCAGGACCATGCCGCCTTCCTGGGCACCGACCTCGAGGGCATCGGCCGCGAGAAGGCCGGCATCCTGCGCCCCGGCCGACCCGCGGTGCTGGGCAGCACGACCCTGCCGGCGAGCGTACGCCGGGTGGCCCGCGAGCGCGGGGCCGACGTCTACGCCCTGGGCGAGGCCTTCCAGCGTGACAGCGATGGCGAGACCTGGCGCTTTTGGGGTCAGACCCCTAAGGAATCCTTGGGGTCAGACCCCAATGGATACTTAGACAGCAAGGGATGCATCGGTGCGGATGGTCGCATCGCGCTCGCCGAGCTGCCCGACCCGGGGCTGCCGCTGGACAATGCCGCCAGCGCGCTGCAGGCCCTGGCGCTCGCCGGGGTATCGCTGGAGGCGGCGGCCTGCCGCCAGGCGCTGGCGAGCGTGCGGCTGCCCGGGCGCATGCAGTGGCTCGGCCCCTGGTGCCTGGATGTCGGCCACAACCCCCACGCCGCCGCCTACGTGGCCGACCGGCTCGCGGCACGCCCCTGCGCCGGGCGCACCATCGCCCTGATCGGCATGCTCGCCGACAAGGATGCCGATGGAGTGATCGCCGCCCTGGCGCCGTCGGTGGATGCCTGGGTGCCGGCGAGCCTCGAGGGGGAGCGGGCGCGCACGGCCGATGACCTGGCCGAGCGCCTGGCCCGCCACGGCGCCACGGTCTGGCACCGCGGCACGTCGCCGGCCGAGGCCGCCGACTGGCTGAGCGCGCGCCTCGCGCCCGAGGATCGCGTGCTGGTCTGCGGCTCCTTCTTCACCGTTGCCGCCGTGCTGGCCTGGCATCAGGCCGATGGCCCGAGCGCGGCGGCGACGGCCGAGCGGGCCACGCGCAGCGAGGAAGCGAGATGAAGTACGGAATGCGAGAGCGCCTGAGCGGGGCCGTGATCCTGATCGCCCTGGCGGTAATCTTCCTGCCCATGCTCTTCGAGGATCCGGCGCCGCGCGGCGAGCGGCCCCAGCCGGTGATGACCATCGAGCAGCCGGTCGAGGTCTCGCGCCGCGAGCTGCCGGACCCGCAGCCTCCGGAGAGCCTCGATCGTGGGGCCGGGGACGAGGCCGCCCCCGAGCCTGCCTCCGCGGCCACCGCCGCATCGCAGGCGACGCCGGAGGACACGCCGACGCCCGAACCCGCGTCTGAACCGGCGCCCGAGCCGGCCGCGACGTCGCCCGAGCCCGCCGACGCGCCGGCCGAAGATCCCATCGCCGAGCTGGCCCGCGCCGCCGACGAGCGCCTGGCGAGCCAGCCCCAGGCGTCCGGCACGCCGGTCGAGGCCGCGCCCGCCGGGGAGTGGGCCGTGCAGGTGGGCAGCTTCGGCGAGGCCGCCAACGCCGAGCGCCTCGAGGCGAAGCTCACCAAGCAGGGCCTGCCCGTCTATCGCCGCGCCCGCGACAACGGCCTGACCACCGTCTACGTCGGTCCCTTCGCCTCCTCCCGGGAGGGCGAACGGGTGATGGGTGAGCTCAAGGCCCGGGACAATCTCCAGGGCCTGCTGGTGCGCGTGGACAGCGGTTCATGACACTGACCTGGATCGACTGGATCTTCGTGGCGGTGCTGGTGGTGACCGGGCTTGCCGGCTTCATGCGCGGCCTGGTCCGCGAGGCCCTGGGACTCGCCGCCTGGATCCTCGCGCTGCTGGCGGCCCGCTTGCTGGCCCCGCCGGTGGCGGACCTGCTCGCCGGCGTCATCGACAGCGCGGATGGTCGTCTGGTGCTGGCCTTCGTGCTGGTGATCTTTGCGGTGATCCTGCTCTGCGGCCTGATCATCCGCATGGTGCATGCCGCCGTGGAGTGGGTGGGCATGGGCCTGTTCAACCGGGTGACCGGCACCGCCTTCGGCCTGGCCAAGGGCACGGCGATCCTGGTCCTGGTGACCGTCCTGCTGAGCCTGACGCCGCTGGTGCAGCTCCAGGCCTGGCAGGAGGCGACGCTGCGCCCGACCTTCGAGCGTCTCCAGACCTGGGCGGTGAGCCAACTGGCGGCCTGGGAGGGACGCCTGCCCGAGGCGTCCTCGCTGCGGGAGCTCTCCCTGCCCCAGGCGACGCCGGCCACGTCCGCCGAGGCCGAACCGGACGACGCCGATGAGGCGACGCCCCCCTGACACCTGACGCAGGGACGGCGCCACCCGCCGTCCCGACCCTTCACAGCAAGCCCGGACATCAGGTCCGGCAAGAGAGGTAAGGTAGAATGTGCGGTATCGTGGGCCTGATGGCCAAGCAGGCGGTGAATCAGGGCATCTATGACGCCCTGACCGTGCTCCAGCACCGCGGACAGGATGCCGCCGGCATGATGACCTGGGACGATGGCCGGTTCCTGTTGCGCAAGAGCAACGGCCTGGTGCGGGACGTCTTCCATACCCGCCACATGGCCCGCCTCAAGGGCAACCTGGGCATCGGTCACGTGCGCTATCCCACCGCCGGCTCCTCCAGCGAAGCGGAGTCGCAGCCGTTCTACGTCAACTCCCCCTACGGCATCACCCTGGCGCACAACGGCAACCTGACCAACTCCGACCAGCTCAAGCAGGAGCTGTTCTCCTCGGACCTGCGCCACATCAATACCAGTTCCGACTCCGAGGTGCTGCTCAACGTCTTCGCCCACGAGCTCGGCAAGCAGGGACTGCACCTGGCGCCGGGCGACATCTTCGACGCGGTGCGCCGCGTGCATCGTCGCTGCCGGGGCGGCTATGCCGCGGTGGCGATCATCAACGGGGTCGGCATGGTCGCCTTCCGCGACCCCTATGGCATCCGTCCGGTGGTCTTCGGCACCCGCGACGAGGGCGAGGGGCAGGAGGTGATGATCGCCTCGGAGTCCGTGGCCCTGGACGTCGGCGGCTTCGAGCTGCATCGCGACCTGGCCCCGGGCGAGGCGATCTTCGTCGACATGACCGGTGCCATCCACACCCAGCAGTGTGCCGACACCCCGCGGCTCGCCTCCTGCATCTTCGAGCACGTCTACCTGGCGCGCCCGGACTCCATCCTCGACGGCGCCTACGTCTACGGCACCCGCATGCAGATGGGGCGCAAGCTCGGCGACCGCATCCAGAGCGAGTGGCCCGAGCACGACATCGACGTGGTGATCCCGATCCCCGACACCTCGCGGACCTCGGCGCTGGAGCTCGCCCAGCACCTCGGCGTGACCTACCGCGAGGGCTTCATGAAGAACCGCTATATCGGGCGGACCTTCATCATGCCCGGCCAGACCCAGCGCAAGAAGTCGGTGCGCCAGAAGCTCAACGCCATCGGCGTCGAGTTCCAGGGCAAGAACGTGCTGCTGGTGGACGACTCCATCGTGCGCGGCACCACCTGCAAGCAGATCATCCAGATGGCGCGCGAGGCCGGCGCTCGCAAGGTCTACTTCGCCTCCGCCGCGCCGCCGGTGCGCTATCCCAATGTCTACGGCATCGACATGCCGGCGGCGGGCGAGCTGATCGCCCACGGGCGCAGCGAGGCCGAGGTGGGCGAGCTGATCGGGGCCGACCGGATCTTCTATCAGGACCTCGATGACCTGAAGGCCGCCTGTCGCGAGGTGAACCCGGACCTCGAACACTTCGACTGCTCGGTGTTCGATGGCCACTACGTGACCGGTGACATCGACGATGGCTACCTGGCGGCGCTCGAGGCCTCGCGCAGCGACGATGCCAAGGAGCTCAGCGCCGGCGACCATGCGCTGGTGGGGATGCACAACCAGGAAGATGACATCGACGACTGAGGGGCCCGTCATGCAGCAAGACCAGACATCCGCGCCGGAGTGGGAGTTCGAGACCCTGGCCATCCGCGCCGGGCACCGGCGCACCCACGAGCAGGAGCACAGCGAGCCGATCTTCCCGACCTCGAGCTTCGTCTACGGCAGTGCCGCGGAAGCAGCGGCCAAGTTCGGGGGGGAGGAGCCGGGCAACATCTACTCGCGCTTCACCAATCCCACCGTGCGCACCTTCGAGCAGCGTCTGGCGGCCATGGAGGGCGGCGAGCGCTGCGTGGCCACCAGTTCCGGCATGGCGGCGATCATGGCCACGGCGCTGGCGCTGCTCTCCGCGGGCGACGAGATCGTGGCCTCGCGGTCGCTGTTCGGCTCCACGGTCAGCCTGTTCGACAAGTATCTGGGCAAGTTCGGCATCACCACCCGCTACGTGGAGCTGTCGAACCTCGAGGAGTGGGAGGCGGCCGTCGGCCCGTCGACCCGGCTGCTGTTCGCCGAGACGCCCTCGAACCCGCTCTCCGAGGTGGTGGACATCGCGGCCCTGGCCGAGATCGCTCACCGCCAGGGGGCCTGGCTCGCCATCGACAACTGCTTCCTGACGCCGGCACTGCAGCGGCCGCTCGCGCTGGGGGCGGACCTCGTGATCCACTCCGCCACCAAGTACCTGGATGGCCAGGGCAGGGCGGTCGGCGGGGCCGTGGTCGGTCGCGACAAGGAGCTCGAGGAGGTGTTCGGGGTGGTGCGCACCTGCGGGCCCTGCCTGAGCCCCTTCAACGCCTGGGTCTTCACCAAGGGCCTCGAGACCCTGAACCTGCGCATGCGCGCCCACTGCGAGAACGCCGGGCGGCTGGCCGAATGGCTGGAGGGCCATCCGGCCGTGGCGAGGGTCCACTATAGCGGCCTGGCGAGCCACTCCCAGCACGAGCTCGCTGGCCGTCAGCAGCGAGGCTACGGCGCGGTGGTCGGCGTCGAGGTGAAGGGCGGCCGCGAGGCGGCCTGGTCGGTGATCGATGCCACGCGCATGGTCTCGATCACCGGAAACCTTGGCGACGTCAAGACCACCATCACCCACCCCGCGACCACCACCCACGGTCGCCTCTCCGACGACCAGAAGGCCGCGGCCGGGATCAGCGAGGGCCTGATCCGCCTGGCGGTGGGGCTGGAAGCGCTGGAGGACATCCGCGACGACCTGGCCCGTGGGCTCGACGCCCTGGTCTGACGCCCCTCGTCCCGGAAGCATCGCGCGCCTGTCCCTCGTGGCAGGCGCTTTTTTTGGTCCATCGCATTTTGGCGTGAAGCCGTTTGGCAAGAAATGAGGTAGGCAGCTTTCCTGTGGGAGCGATGCTTGCATCGCGAAAGAAGGCCGAAGGCCTTCCCGGCTCCAGGCACAAACCCCGGGGCGCCTATCGGCGCCAATCGCGGTGCAAGCACCACTCCCACAAGGCTTTCTCGCCCCGTTCACGATGATCTGCGAAGAACCCCTTTTTTTGGTTTTTCGTCGTGTCCTTGAACTCCTCGCCCGCGTCTCCATCTCATTTAGGCACGCATGCACCAACGCCCGAGGAGGGCCGCGATGAAGATCCTGATGGTACTGACCTCCCATGACCGCATGGGCGACACCGACCACAAGACCGGCTTCTGGCTCGAGGAGTTCGCCGCGCCCTACTACGTGTTCAAGGATGCCGGCGCCGAGATCACCCTGGCCTCGCCCAAGGGCGGGCTGCCGCCGGTGGACCCCAACTCCCAGGCCGAGGAGGCCCTCACCGAGGAGACCCGGCGCTTCGAGGCGGACGACCAGGCCAAGGCGCAGCTCGCCAGCACGCGCCGGCTCGCCGAGGTCGCGGTCGATGACTTCGACGCCATCTTCTATCCTGGCGGTCACGGCCCGCTGTGGGACCTCACCGGAAATGCCGACTCCCGGCGCCTGATCGAGGCCTTCCTGGCCGCCGAGCGCCCGGTGGCGACCGTCTGTCACGCGCCCACGGTGCTGCTCGACGCTCGAACGCCCGAGGGCGAGCCCCTGGTCAAGGGGCGTCGGGTCACCGGCTTCGCCAACAGCGAGGAGGAGGCGGTGGGGCTCACCGGCGTCGTGCCGCACCTGCTCGAGGATGCCCTCAAGGAGCAGGGGGGGGCATTACGAGCGCAGCCGCGACGACTTCGCGCCCTTCGAGGTCCGTGACGGGCTGCTGGTGACCGGCCAGAACCCGGCCTCCAGCGCCTCCACCGCGAAGCTGCTGCTCGAGGTGCTGGCCGAGCGCCACTGAGCCTCGCCGGCCTCGGACACGCGCCGCCCTTGCCTGCCATGCCGCTCGGCACGCCCCGTCGTGTCGGCGGCATGCGGTTTTATTGAATGCGATGTTCGGGTTTATTCGCGGATGTCGATCCCGCGCTGGGGTATCCTGAGCGCCCAACATCAACGGCAGGGAGGCAGCGAGATCATGTGGAGAAATACCCGTCGCGGCTGGGGGCTGACCAGCATCCTGCTGCACTGGGTCTGTGCCCTGGCCGTCATCGGCCTCTTTGCCCTGGGCTGGTGGATGACCGGGCTCGACTACTACGACCGCTGGTACAACCTCGGCCCCTGGTGGCACCGTTCGGTGGGCATGCTGCTGCTGTTGGCCACCCTGATTCGCCTGGTCTGGCGGGCCGCGCAGCCCACGCCCGAGGCGCAGGGACCGCGCCTGGAGCGCCTGGCCGCCCACCTGGGTCACCTCGGACTCTATGCGTTGATGCTGGTGGTCCTGATCAGTGGCTACCTGATCTCCACTGCCGAAGGGCAGGGGATCCGGGTATTCGACGTCATCGAGGTGCCGGCGCTGATCAGCGATCTGCCGGATCAGGCCACACTGGCCGGCCGGGTCCACTGGTACGGCGCCCTGGCGCTGATGCTGCTGGCCGGGGGCCATGCCCTGGCCGCCCTGAAACACCACTGGGTCGATCGCCATGATGTCCTCATGCGGATGATCGACCCGCGTCGTTCTCGTCGCCCCTGAGGCGATGATCCCCCGAAGCGATCTGCAAGGAGCCGTCATGATCAAGAAGACCGCCATCGCCGCCGCCCTGGCCGCCACCGCCCTGGTGCCGCTGACCCAGGCCCAGGCCGCCGACTATGCCATCGACACCGAGGGCCAGCACGCCTTCATCCAGTTCAAGATCAGTCACCTGGGCTTCTCCTACATCCTCGGCAGCTTCGAGGAGTTCTCCGGCAGCTTCCACTACGACCCGGAGAACCTGGAGGCCTCGGCCGCCAACCTCGAGGTCGACGTGACCAGCCTCACCAGCAACCACGCCGAGCGCGACAAGCACATCAAGAGCGATGACTTCCTGGCGACCGGCGAGTATCCGACCGCGACCTTCACCTCCACCGGCTTCGCGCCCAGTGGCGACAACGAGGGCGTGTTGAGCGGCGAGCTGACGCTGCATGGCGAGACCAACGCGATCGAGATGCCGGTGACCCTGATGGGCGAGGGCGAGGACCCCTGGGGCAACTACCGTGCCGGCTTCGAGGGTTCCACGACCCTGGTCCTCGCGGACTACGGCATCGACATGAGCCAGTTCCCCGAGTCGATGCACGAGCTCGAGCTCTACGTTACCCTCGAGGGCATCCGCCAGTAAGCCGCCCCGGGTCCCTGACCGAGCCGACAATGACACGCCCCCCGGGAGCCTCCCGGGGGGCGTGTCTTTGTAGATGACAGGCGTTGCCGGCACCGAGCCGAGGCCATCCAGGCGGGAAAGGACATGAGACACCTCGGCCTCATGCGACTAAGTTTCTAGAGAAAACGAGGGAGCGAGAGTCGAGACGACGGTGCCATGCCATGTAATATTCGTTTACATTGTAGGGCATAGGGTACGCTGGGTTGGCGTCCACGGCCTTGTGTGTTCAGGGGCCGGTGGTACCCCCAGGCGATGGGAGGGTCGCTATGAGCGGTCGTGATACCCGCATAGGGAAATGGCTGGCCGGTCGCTGGCGGCAGGCAAGGGCCGGATGGTGCGCCTTCTGCGAACGCGCCTCCCGGGACGACGTGGATCGTGTGCGCCGCCAGTACCTGGAGAGCGAGCAGCGCTTTCGGGCGCTGCTCGAGAGCCTTCCTCGTGTCGCCGTGCAGGGCTACGATCGCCATCGTCGGGTGATCTACTGGAACGATGCCAGCCACCGGCTCTACGGCTATGCCCCGGACGAGGCCCAGGGCCGTCTGCTCGAGGACCTGATCATTCCCGCTCCCATGCGAGAGCCCGTGATCCTGGCGCATCGCGCCTGGGTCGAGCAGGGCGTCGAGATCCCCGCCGATGAGCTCGAGCTCCAGCACAAGAGCGGGGAGCCGGTATCGGTGTTCTCGCACCATGTGATGCTCAATGAGCACACCGACGACCCCCTGATGTTCTGCGTCGACGTGGATCTCTCGGATCAGAAGCGCGCCCATCGCGAACTGGAGTTCGCCCAGCGCTTCGATGCCCTGACGCACCTGCCCAATCGCCAAACCTTCGAGTCACAGCTCGATGAGCTCCTGGCTCACTCTCGAAGCCAGGACAGCGTGCTGGCGCTGGTCTACCTGGACATCGACCGTTTCGTCGAGATCAACGACGCCCTCGGCTACGAGCACGGTGATCGCCTGTTGCTCGAGCTGAGCCGTCGCCTGCATCGCATCAAGGGAGGCGTCGACCTGTTGGGGCGCCTCTCCAGCGACGAGTTCATCATCGCCTTCCCGGGCGTGCGTCGCGAGGAGGTCGCGGCGCAGCTGGTACAGAGGGTCCAGCAGGCCCTGCGGGCTCCCTTCGTGATCGACGGAACGCGCCGCCAGGTCACGGCCTGTCTCGGGATCAGCTGCTATCCCGACAACGGCGAAACGGCGCGGGAACTGGTTCATCACGCGGATGTGGCCAAGAATCGGGCCAAGCTCGACGGCCGCGGAAGCGTCTGGTTCTTCGATCAGCGCCTGCACGACGACCTGCTTCACCAGCATCGGCTCGTCGAGCGCCTGGAGCGGGCGCTCGACCGCGACGAGCTCACCCTGCACTATCAGCCCCAGGTGTCGGCAGACAGCGGGGAGATCAAGCATCTCGAGGCACTGCTGCGCTGGCAGCCGGCAGAGGGCGCGTCCATCTCGCCAGCCGAATTCATCCCCCTGGCCGAGCAGTCCGACCTGATCCACCGCCTCGGCGACTGGGTCATGGAGGTCGCGTGCCGCCATCGGGCCCGGTGGCGAGAGGCCGGCCTGCCGCTGGGGCGCATCGATATCAACTTCTCGGGACGGCAGATGAGCCGCCCCGATCTCTTCGCGCGCTTCGAGGCCTGCCTGGCCCGTCACGGCCTGGGGGCGGGGCATATCGGCATCGAGCTGACCGAGCATGTGCTGATCGAGGCCGACAACAGCATCCTCGAGGAGTTGCGCCGGCTTCACCGCCTGGGCTATCACATCGCCATCGATGACTTCGGCACCGGCTACTCGTCGCTGAGCTACCTCAAGCACTTCCCGATCACCGCGCTCAAGATCGACCGCGCCTTCGTTCGAGATGCCCCGGAACTCCCCGATGATCAGGCCATACTGGAGGCCGCGGTCTTCATCGGTCATCGGCTGGGACTCGAGGTGGTGGCCGAGGGGGTCGAGACGCCCGAGCAGCTGGCACTGGTCCAGTCGATGCACTGCGACCTGATTCAGGGATTCCATTTCTTCCGCCCCATGCCCGCCGCACGGATCGAGCGTCTCCTGACCGAGCGGGTCGAGGCACAGGAGGGGAGGCCGGGCTGAGTCCTGTGCCGCCATGGCGTAGAATGCCTGGCCCCGACCGATCCCGGAGTCCGTGTGAATTCCCTCGACGCATCCCGTTCCTCCCTCGGCCTCACCCTGTGGCGCCAGACCTGGCCGATGGCCATCGGCGTGCTGGCGCTGCTCGGCTTCCAGCTGGTGGACAGCGCCTTCATCGCCCGCCTGGGCACGGCGCCGCTGGCCGCCCAGTCCTTCACCTTCCCGCTCTCGTTCCTGGTCATCGGCATCCAGGTGGGCATGGGGATCGCCATCGCCGCGCTGATCTCACGGGCCCTGGGTGCGGGGGAGGCGTCACGCGCCCGCCGGCTGGGCAGCCTGGTGCTGCTGGTCGGCACCGTCACCATCGCGCTGCTGGCGCTGTTGCTGTGGGTCATCCAGGCGCCGGTGTTTGCCCTGCTGGGCGCCGATGCGGCGTCGCGGGCGCTGATTCGCGACTACTGGGGCCCGCAGTTGCTCGCGGCCTGGCTCGGGGCGGTGCTCTACTTTGGCTACAGCCTGTTTCGGGCCCATGGAGATACCTGGCTGCCGGGCAAGATGATGGTGATCACGAGCCTGGTGAACCTGCTGCTCGATCCGCTGCTGATCTTCGGGCTCGGTCCCTGGGCGGGGCTGGGGCTGCCGGGGGCCGCCTGGGCGACAGCGATCGCCTTCGCCGTCGGCCTCGCGTTGCTGGCCCTGCGCCTGCGGGACAAGGCCTGGCTCGCCGCCCAGGGGCTGGTCGCGGAGCTCAAGCGCTCGCTCGTGCCCTTCGTCGGTATCGCCGGCCCGGCGATGATCAGCCAGCTCATGCCGCCGCTGGCCGCGATGCTGGCGATCTCGGTGGTCGCCTCCCTGGGCGAGCCCCAGGTGGCGGCGTGGGGCCTGGCCAGTCGTCTGGAGACGCTGTCGCTGATGGTGGTGCTGGCCATGACGATGTCGTTGCCACCCTGGCTCGGGCGCTGCTACGGGGCGGGGGACTGGGCGCAGGTGCATCGGCTGATGCGCCTGGCGCTCAGGGTGGTGGTGGTCTGGCAGCTGTCGCTGGGGGCCATCATGGCGCTGGCATCGCCGTGGCTCGCGCTGGCACTGTCCGGCAACCCCGAGGTGCAGGACGACCTGGCGATCCTGATCCGCTTCCTGCTGCCGAGCTACGCGGCGCTGGGGGTCTGCATGCTCGTGGTCTCGGCCGGCAATGCCCTGGGCTGGCCGCTGCGGGCCATGCTGATGTCCGGCGCGCGGCTCTTCCTCTTCTACCTGCCGTGCCTGGGGCTGGGCGCCTGGCTCGGTGACCTGGCGGGCCTGGCGATGGGGGCGGCCATCGGCAACCTGCTGGCGGGCCTGGCGGCCTGGCGGCTGCTGAGACGGATCCTGGCGAGCCCGCGCCGCCGGCCCGCTGATTAACCTCAGGATGATCCGCTGAAAATGAGTCGTTAAAGATACGTGTTTGTTGTTAAAAAAAGTAAAAACGTGCTTTAAGGCTAACAAAGGGAAGATATTCGGGCGAATTTACTGTCGTGTTATCCCTATACTGCGTGACTCGTTGATCTCACCACCCGGCAGAAGGGGAAGCGCATGAAGGTTCTGATTCTCGGCAGCGGCGTCGTCGGCGTCACCAGCGCCTATTACCTGGCCCGGCAGGGCCACGAGGTCACGGTGGTGGACCGCCAGCCCTCGCCGGCGATGGAGACCAGCTACGGCAATGCCGGCCAGGTCTCCTTCGGCTTCTCCTCGCCCTGGGCGGCTCCGGGCATTCCCCAGAAGGCCCTCAAGTGGATGTTCCAGGAGCACGCCCCGCTCAAGATCCAGCCCAAGATGGACCCGAGCATGGCGCGCTTCATGACGCAGATGCTGGGCAACTGCACCCCCGAGCGCTACATGGTCAACAAGGAGCGCATGGTGCGCGTGGCCGAGCACAGCCGTGCCTGCATCGATGCCCTGCGTGACGAGACCGGCATCCGCTACGAGGATCGCCAGCGCGGCCTGATGCAGCTGTTCCGTCACGAGAGCCAGGTGGAGGCGGTGGCCAAGGACATGAAGGTCCTGGAGCAGTGTGGCGTACGCCACACGCTGCTGGGCGCCGATGATATCGCCAAGGTCGAGCCGGCGCTCGCGCGGGTGCCGGGCAAGTTCGTCGGCGGGCTGCACCTGCCCGACGACCAGACCGGGGACTGCTACCTCTTCACCAACCGCCTGGCCGACTACTGCCGGGAGCACCTGGGCGTCGAGTTCCGCTTCAACGTCGAGATCCAGCGCCTCAAGCGCAGCGCCGGGCGCATCGAGAGCGTGCTGACCAGCGAAGGCGAGCTGACCGCCGATGCCTACGTGGTCTGCCTGGGCAGCTATTCGCCGTTCCTGGTGAAGGACATGGACATTCGGCTGCCGATCTACCCGGTCAAGGGCTACAGCCTGACCGTGCCGGTCACCGACGACGGCGGTGCCCCGCAGTCCACGGTGATGGACGAGACCTTCAAGGTGGCGATCTCGCGTTTCGATGACCGCATCCGGGTGGGCGGCACCGCCGAACTCGCGTCCTTCGACCTGAGCCTGCTGGAGAAGCGCCGCGCCACCATCGCCATGGTGGTGCGTGACGTCTTCCCCGAGGGCGGCGACGTGAGCCGCGCCGAGTTCTGGACCGGCCTGCGCCCCATGACTCCGGACTCCACCCCGATCATCGGTGCGACCCGGGTCGACAACCTGTGGCTCAACACCGGCCACGGCACCCTGGGCTGGACCATGAGCTGCGGCAGCGCCCAGCTGCTGGCCGACCTGATGAGCGGCAAGTCGCCGGCCATCGATCCTGCCGGCCTGGACGTCTCGCGCTACGCGGCGTGATCGTCCCGCCGTAACGCACGACGCCCGGGCCAATGGCCCGGGCGTCGTCGCTTGGGGAGAACGGCTGGGGTCAGTTGACCGCGGCGATCGCCTTGGCCAGGTAGGGCAGGTTCTCGTGGGAGAAGCCGGCCACGTTGGCGCGGCCGGAGCGCACCATGTAGATGCTGAACTCGTCGCGCAGGCGGTCTACCTGTTCCGGTGTGAGGCCGGTGTAGGAGAACATGCCGCGCTGCTCGGCCACGTGGGCGTACTTCTCGTCCAGGCCGTACGGCTTCAGGGCCTCGACGAAATCGCGGCGCAGGGTGTTGATGCGGTCGCGCATCTCGGTGAGCTCCTCGCGCCAGAGGGCGGTCAGCTCGTCGGAGTGCAGGATCTCGGAGACGATGGCGCCGCCGTGGGCCGGCGGGTTGGAGTAGTTCTCGCGGGCGACGATGGCCACCTGGGAGCGCACGTTCTCCATCTGCTCGGCGTTCTTGGCGACCATGATCAAACAGCCGGTCCGCTCGCAGTAGATGCCGAAGTTCTTGGAGCAGGAGCTGGTGATGATCACCTCGTCGAGGTGCTCGGCCAGCAGGCGCGGCGCGAAGGCGTCCTCGTCCAGGCCCTCACCGAAGCCCTGGTAGGCGAAATCGACCAGCGGCAGCAGCTGGCGCTCCTTGAGCACTTCCATCACCTGCTTCCACTGATCCTGGGACAGGTCGAAACCGGTCGGGTTGTGGCAGCAGGCGTGCAGCAGCACCACGTCGCCTTCCGGGATCTGCTTCAGGGCGCCGAGCATGCCGTCGAAGTCCAGGCGGTTCTCGGCGTCGACGTAGGGGTACTTGTGCAGGGTCAGGCCGGCGGCCGGGAAGATGCCGAGGTGGTTCGGCCAGGTCGGGTCGCTGACCCAGATGTCCTTGCCGGGAAGCTGCTTGGCGATGAAGTCCGCCGCCAGGCGCAGGGCGCCGGTGCCGCCGGGGGACTGGGTGGCGCTGGCGCGACCGGTCTCGAGCACCGGCGAGCCCTCGCCCAGCACCAGAGGCAGCACCGCCTGGCCATACGCCGGCGCGCCGTGCGAGCCGATGTAGGTCTTGGTGGTCTCGTTCTTGAGCAGCAGGGCCTCGGCTTCCTTCACGGCGCGCATCACCGGGGTGTTGCCCTGGTCGTCCTTGTAGACGCCCACGCCGAGATCGACCTTCTGGGGATTGGTGTCCTTCTTGAAGGCCTCGATCAGACCGAGGATGGCGTCCCCGGGAACCCGCTCAATGTTGTCGAACATTTACGTCGCTACCTCGTCAGTTCTGGCGGCAAGAATGAAATCGTTCTTGTGCAGGCCCTGCATCTCGTGCGACCACCAGGTCACGGTGACCCTGCCCCATTCGGTCAGCAGGGCCGGATGGTGGCCGGCCCGTTCGGCGATCTCGCCGACACGATTGGTGAAGTCGAGGGCCTGCTGGAAGTCGCGAAACGTGAAGCTTCGCTCGAGCTTCATGATGCCATCGCGCTCGACGATCCGCCACTCGGGGATCTCGGGGCGGTAGCGCTCGATCTCGGCCTGGGTCACCTGGGGAGCGTCCGCGCGGCAGGCCTCGCAGGTCTGGTCGGAAAGCTGGCTCATGGTCTCCTCCTGGTCGTCGACATGGGCGTTCTTGGCGCGTCGGCGCGCCGGTCTCCTGCCGAGAAAGGTCGTGCAGCGGCGGCGCCTCGTCAAGCCGGTCTCGGTTCTCTCCGGGCGATGCCGGTGCGTCGCCCGCCGGCGCGGGCGGGTCAGGCGAGGGACAGGGCGGCGACCCGTTCGCGCACCTCGCCATAGGGCACGTTCTCGAGGGCGGCGAAGCCGGACAGCTGGCGCGCCTTGAGCGGGGTGAAGAGCGGCGTGGTGATCCCGCAGAGGAAGCGCGTCAGCAGGTCCGGCGTGGCCGGATGGCCCTCGCCGGCCTGGCCGAGTCGCTCAAGGAAGGGAGCGCAGAGCGTCTCGAGCGCCTCAGGCGCCGGCGGCGCAGCCCTGGCGGCGTCGGGCAGCCTGGCCACCTGGCCGCGACAGGCCGAGCAGTGGCCGCAGCGGGCCGGCGCCCGGGCGTCGCCGAACCAGTCGGCCAGGCGTCGGCTGAGGCAGCCGTCGCTCTCGAAGAGGGCCAGCATGGCCTCGAGCCGCGCGATCTCGGCGCGCTCCTTGTCGCGGAAATAGCGGGTCAGGTCATCGGTGAGGGCCGTCGGGTCGGCCCCGGGGTCGAGCACGTCGTAGACCTCGGTCATCTGCTTGCTCTCCAGCGTCATCCAGCCCTTCTCGACGAAGTACTCCAGGGCGGTGATGACGCGTCCGCGCCGGGCATCGAGCCCACGCTCGGCGCCCAGCGCCTCCAGGGCCGTGAAGTCCAGGGTGTACCAGGTGCGGGCCCGGGAGGAGGCGTCGAGAATCGCCTGGACGAAGGCGCGGCGCTCCCCCTGGAAGCGGGCCACCAGCGTCTCCGGCGCCTCCGCCAGCCGGAAGCGGTAGTCGGCGAAGTAGCTGTAGCGCGGGGCGATGATGCCGCGCAGCTCGAGCTGCACCAGCAGGGTCTTGAGCGGCAGGGGGCGGATATTGCTGTGCCGGGACAGGGCGTTGAGCATCAGCTCCCACTCGCCGCCGGCCGCCTGCAGGGCATCGATCACGCGGCGGATGCCGTGGGGCTCCGGCGTATCGCCGTAGACGAAGTTCTCCAGCACCTCGAGATGGTCGCGCCCGGCCAGCATCAGGCAGTGCGAGGGCAGGCCATCCCGGCCGGCCCGGCCGATCTCCTGGCTGTAGTTCTCGATGGACTTCGGCAGGTCGAAGTGCACCACGTGGCGGATGTCGGCCTTGTCGATGCCCATGCCGAAGGCGATGGTGGCGACGATGCAGGGCGTATGGCCCGCCATGAACTCCCGCTGGATGGCATCGCGTCGCTCGGCGTCGAGCCCCGCGTGATAGGCGGTGGCGGGCAGGCCGGCCTTCTGGAGGTAGGCGGCCAGGCGCTCGGCGGTCTGCTGCAGGGTGACGTAGACGATGGTCGGCTCGGGCGGGCTCGGCACGAGCTTCGGTCGCAGCCACTCCACCAGCCGGCGGGGGCGCTGGTCGGCGGGCACCGGGGCGACCGCGAGGTCGAGGTTGGCGCGATAGAAGCCGGTGCCGGTGACGTCATCGGCCGCGATCTCGAAGCGCTCGCGCATGTCATCGATCACTCGCGGCGTGGCCGTGGCGGTGAGCAGCAGCACCTGCGGGATGCCGAACTCCCGGCGATAGGCGGGCAGCTTGAGGTAGTCCGGCCGGAAGTTGTGCCCCCATTCGGAGATGCAGTGCGCCTCGTCGACCACCATCAGCGAGATCGGCACGCGGCGGATGAAGGCCCGGAAGCGCTCGTTCTTGAGGCGCTCGACGGAGACCATCAGGATGCGGATATCGCCGCGCTTGACGCCCTCCATCACCGCCGCGGCCTCCTCCCGGCTCTGGCCGGATTCGAGGCTGGCGGCGGCGATGCCGTGACGCGCCAGGAAGGCCAGCTGATCCTGCATCAGCGCCAGCAAGGGAGAGATCACCAGCGTCAGGTGGGGGAGGTGAAGGGCGGGCAGCTGGTAGCAGAGCGACTTGCCGGAGCCCGTGGGAAAGATGGCCGCCGCCGAGCGGCCGGCCACGATCGCCTCGATCACCGGCCGCTGGCCGGGGCGGAAATCGTCGTAGCCGAAGACCTGTGCGAGGGTCTGCTGGATCATGGGGCGCTCCCTGCCTGGGCGTTGGAGGTGTACTGGGGATCCATCCAGTATACGGGGCCAGGGCGTCCCCGTCCTCCCGCCGACCGAGTGGCGGCTCAGGCGCCGGCCATCACCCGATTGCGGCCGCCGTGCTTGGCGGCATAGAGGCTGTCGTCGACGCGCTGCAGGAAATACTCGCGGGTGTCGCCGACGCGGTGCTCGGCGACGCCGATGCTGACGGTGACCTGGCCGCCCTCGACACCGAAGTCGTGCTCGGCGATCCGCTGGCGCAGACGCTCCGCCAGCTGCCGGGCGTGCGACTCGGGCGTCAGGGGCAGCAGGACCGCGAACTCCTCGCCGCCCAGGCGGGCCATCAGGTCCTCTTCGCGCAGCACGTTCCGACACAGGCAGGCAAGCTCGCGCAGTACCTGATCGCCCTGCAGGTGGCCCCAGGTATCGTTGATCGACTTGAAGTGGTCGATATCCAGCATGATGAGCGACAGGGGGAGGCCGTGGCGGTTGCTCAACGACAGCTCCTCATCGAGGCGCGTCATCAGCTTGCGCCGATTGGCCAGGCCGGTGAGATCGTCGGTGTCCGAGAGCCGGCGCAGACGGTCCTCCTCGAGCCTCTGCTCGCTGATGTCGATCATCAGGCCGACCCAGAGGATACCGCTGTCGACCTCGCGGGGCTGGGCCCGCACGGCGATCCAGTGCGTGCGCTCCCCGTCCAGGCGCAGCCGGAAGGTGGTGGCGATCGGGGTCCCGCCGCGCGCCGAGCGCTCGATGATGGCCATCAGCCGCGGATAGTCCGGCTCGGCCAGCCGCTCCAGGGCGGGCATGGCGTTCTTGGCCAGGTCCCGCCGGTCGCGGCCAAGTAGTTCGACGCCGCTGCCGGCCAGGTAGGGAAAATGCAGGTGCCCGCCCGGCGAGCGGTGTAGCTGGAAGATGACCCCGGGCAGCTGCTCGGTCAGCTCGAGGAGCCAGGGGGCGTCTGCGGGCGGTTGATCCGGCAGGACATCATGGGAGGGCATGCGGGTGTCCTTGTATTCCTGCTACGCGCAGCGAGTGTCGTTGTTGTCCTGCCCAGCGAGAGGCCGGAGGGCGCGCTCATCGCATGGCGCGTCGCTTGTCGAGTGAGCGCATTATCGCGCCCCCATAGGGTACTGCCTATCCGCCTTCGGGTGTAGGCGATTGCCGACAAAATGCCTTAGGCCATCTGCTACATGCGCGCTCCGGGCGGTGTCGGCAAGCCCGTCGATCAGCGGGGGGCGTCGTAGCGTCGTGCCCGGCCGCGGGAGAATACCACCTGCCAGAGCTGGATGTGGCGGGCGCGGAAGGCGCCGGCGCAGACCGACAGGTAGTAGCGGAACATCCGCCGGGTGCGCTCGTTGTAGCGCGGGGCGATCTCGTGCCAGCGGGCATCGAAATTGGCGAGCCAGGCCATCAGCGTGCGGTCGTAGTCCGGGCCGAAGTTCTGCCAGTCCTCCATGAGCAGGTGATCCTCGCTCTCCCGCGCGATCTGCATGGCCGAGGGCAGGGTGCCGTTGGGGAAGATGTAGCGATGGATCCAGGGGTCTGCCGCGATCTCGGAGCGATTGGAGCCGATGGTGTGGAGCAGGAAGAGCCCATCCGACGGCAGCAGGCGCCGGACGGTCTCGAAATAGGTGGCGTAGTTGCGGTGCCCCACGTGCTCGAACATGCCGATGGAGACGATGCGGTCATACAGGCCCCCGAGGTCGCGATAGTCCTGCAGCAGGATCTCGACCGGCAGGCCCGCGCAGCGTTCCCGGGCCAGCGCCGCCTGCTCCCGGGAGATGGTAATGCCGGTGACCGAGACGCCGTGATGGCGGGCCGCGTGTTCGGCGAAACTGCCCCAGCCGCAGCCGATGTCGAGGACCTTCATGCCCGGCCTCAGGTCGAGCTTCCGGCAGGCCAGCTCGAGCTTGGCCCGCTGGGCGTCACCGAGATGCTCGGCGTCCTTCCAGTAGCCGCAGGAGTAGCACATGGTCTCATCGAGCATGCGTTCGAAGAGGTCGTTGCCCAGGTCGTAGTGGGCCTCGCCGACCATGTAGGCCCGGGTCCGGCTCTGCAGGTTGCGAAACCCCGACTGCAGGCGGTACATGAGCCTTTCCGACGGCGTGCGCGCGTGCTGTCCCAGGCCGTGCAGCAGCATGAGGTGAGCCATCTTATCGATGCGCTCGCACTCCCACCAGCCCTCCATGTAGGTTTCGCCGAGGCCCAGGGTGCCCTGGTGCAGGAGGCGCCGGAAGACGTCGGGATGCAGCACGCGAATGTCCTGGGGGGCATCGCCGTTCAAGGTGACCCCCGAGCCCGCCAGCAGGCGCTCCACGATGCGCCGGGATCGGGTGTCGGTCAGGGCGATCGGGCCGATCGGGGTGTCGCTGGTCATGGTGCCCTCCTGGTCGCATGCCGCCTGACGGGCTGACGCGCGCGTCGATGCCGCGCCGATGCCACTTTGCTCACCAGCATAGACCAGCGGGCCGGCGCCGTGCCCGACCCTGCCGCCCCGAGGCGAGGGCATCGCAGCTTCGTCGCCTTTCTCGGCGAAAAGGCAGCATGATCGGCCGTGCGTCTGCCCAATGACGATAAAATCCGTCACAATAGGCGCCTGGTGGCGATACCTTGCGGTGTCGGAAAGAACCCCGGTGATCCTGGTGTGATATGACAACGACTGCACAACCCCGAACCCAGTGGCTCGGCCGCTGGGGCTTCATCCTGGCGGCGACCGGCTCCGCGGTGGGCCTGGGCAATATCTGGAAGTTTCCCTATATCACCGGCGAGTTCGGCGGTGGCGCCTTCGTCCTGGTCTACCTGGCCTGCATCCTTGCCGTGGGCGTGCCGGTGATGATGACCGAGATCGCCCTGGGGCGGCGCGGACGCGGCAGCCCCGTGGATGCCCTGCGCCGCGTCATCGCCGAGTCGGGCCGCGGCTCGGCCTGGTCGCTGCTCGGCTGGATGGCCATGCTGTGCGGTTTCCTGATCCTGTCGTTCTACGTGGTGGTGGCCGGCTGGTCCTTCGCCTATCTCTGGAAGATGCTGACCGGTGGCCTCGCGGGCTCGAGCGTCCACGAGATGGCGGCGATCTTCGCCGCCAACAACGCCAGTCCCCTGAACCTCGGCTTCTGGAGCACCCTGGTCACGGTCGCCACCATGGTGATCGTCGGCAAGGGTGTTCAGGCCGGCATCGAGAAGAGCGTCAGCTGGATGATGCCCGGCATGGTGCTGATGCTGCTGCTGCTGATCGGCTACGGGGTGTTCTCCGGCGGGTTCCCGGCGGCGGTCGACTTCCTGTTCTCCTTCGATGCCGGCCGTCTCTCCAGCGAAGGCATGCTGGCCGCGCTCGGCCACGCCTTCTTCACCCTGTCGCTGGCCTCCGGCGCGATTCTCACCTACGGCAGCTACCTGCCCGCGACCACCTCCATCGCCCGCACGACGCTCTCCGTGGCGCTGGCCGATACCGTGGTGGCGCTGATGGCCGGGCTGGCGATCTTCCCGGTGATCTTCGCCAACGGCATGAGCCCAAGCAGCGGTCCCGGCCTGATCTTCATGAGCCTGCCGCTGGCCTTCCAGGCCATTCCCCTGGGCAACCTGTTCGGCGCCCTCTTCTTCGTGATGCTCTCCATGGCCGCGCTGACCTCGTCGATCTCCATGGTCGAGGCTACTGTCTCCTGGCTGACCGACAACAAGGGCATCTCGCGGCGCGCCGCCTCCTGGGGCACCGGCATCGTGCTGTGGCTGATCAGCACCCTGGCGATGCTCTCCTTCAACGTCGGCGCCGACTGGACCCTGGCCGGCAAGCACTTCTTCGACTGGCTCGACTACCTGACCTCGCGCTGGATGATGCCGCTGGGCGGGCTCGGCATGGTGGTGCTGGCCGGGTTCGTGCTGAGAAGCGAGACCTTCCGCGAGGAGCTCGGCCTGTCGCCCGTCTGGCAGGCCCTATGGCTGTTCATGGTGCGCTACGTCAGCCCGCTGGGGATCCTGATGATCTTCGTCGACGCCCTGGGCATCACCCGGGTCGAGTTCGGCCTGCACTGGCCCTGGCTGCTGGCGCTCCTGGTGGCCGTGACCCTGGTCGGCGAGCTGGCCAGCCCCCGCCTCAGGCGCACGCTCTGCCCCTGAGCCCGCCGCGCCTTGGTGTGTCCATCGCCCCCGTCCTGCGGGGGCGATGTCGTTTCGGGCCGCCGCCGCGCCCCGTGCCGGCCATGAAACCAGCAGTTATAGCCTTGTGCCGAGGGAGTCGTGGTATACGTGGCGACTATTAATTACCATAATGAATAACTCGCCAATCAAGACTGAGGTTTTTGGAATATGAGAACCGGTTCCGAGCACGCGGTGGGGCGTGACGAGGCGCCATGGGGGCCGCTCGAAGGCTCGGCCTTTCCCCAGGGCTGCGTCAGCCTGGTTGGGGCCGGCCCGGGCGATCCGGAGCTCCTGACCGTGAAGGCCCTGCGACGCCTCCAGGCCGCCGAGGTGATCCTCCATGACCGGCTGGTGAGCGACGAGATCCTGTCGCTGGCGGCGCCGGAGGCCTTTCGCCTCTACGTCGGCAAGGAGCGCTCGCTGCACAGCGTGCCTCAGGATGGCATCAACCAGGCCCTGGTCGACTGGGCCCGGGCAGGCAAGCGAGTGGTGCGCCTCAAGGGGGGCGATCCCTTCATCTTCGGCCGCGGGGGCGAGGAGCTCGAGACGCTGGTCGAGGCGGGCATCATGGTGGAGGTGGTGCCCGGCATCACCGCGGCGTCCGGCTGCGCGGCCTATGCCGGCATTCCGCTGACCCATCGCGATCATGCCCAGTCGGTGCGCTTCGTCACCGGCCACCTGCGCAACGGCAGCAGCGACCTGGACTGGCCGACCCTGGCGAGGCCCGGCCAGACCCTGGTGTTCTACATGGGGCTCGGGAGCCTGTCGCTGATCGGCGAGCAGCTGCGGCGCCATGGCCTGGCGCCCGAGACCCCGGTGGCGCTGATCGAGCAGGGCACCACGTCACGCCAGCGGGTGCACGTCGGGACCCTCGAGGCGTTGCCGCCGGCAGGCGAAGTGGTTACTATCCGACCGCCGACATTGATCGTCGTCGGCGGCGTGGTGTCACTCCACGACCGGCTGGCCTGGTTCGACCAGGCGCAGGCCAACAGCGCGGGTTGGCTGCAGGGCAAGCATCCGTCTGCATCGACCCTCGACAAAGGCGCCTGATCGTCCCGCGGCGAGCCCGGGCGCACGTTGTTTCGTCACAAGGTGACCGCATGGGGATTCGTACTCGACTGCTGCTGACCGTCGGCCTGGCCGGCTGGCTGATGACCGGCTGTGCCGGTACCGGCCAGGCCCACGAGCCCGAGGTCAGGACCCAGGAGGGCATCGCCTCCTACTACAGCGACCGCTTTCAGGGCCGCACCACGGCCAGCGGTGAGCCCTTCGACCAGCAGGCCCTCACGGCCGCCCATCCGACCCTGCCGTTCGGTACCCGCGTCACGGTGACCCGGGAGGACAACGGCCGCGAGGTCGAGGTGCTGATCAACGATCGTGGCCCCTACGCCAAGGGGCGCATCATCGATCTCTCCAAGCGCGCCGCCAGGGCGCTCGGCATGCTCAAGCGCGGCACCGCGCCGGTGGAAATCTCCTACGTACGATAAGCTTGACGTCATGGGGATCAGAGCCTGAAAGCGACCCGGGTAAATGGCTGCTAAATCTTTAGGTTGCATATACCTGGCCGATGCTCGAAAGCTCGGCGTAGCCTTTGGGGTCTGACCCCCAGGTTGTTGATTGCTCAGTAATATCAGAGTGTGACGCAGCATGCAGCGGCGGGGTCAGACCCCAAGGGCGCGGCACCGTGCCCGCATCAGGCACCAACACCTTCCAGCATGTCGATATCGGAGAGGCCTCCCTCTCCGTCAGCGTCTTTCGCGTCGGGCGAATTCCCGTCGCCAGCGCGACAACAGTGCCTCACGCTTGAGGTCGTCCAGGGTCGCCAGCAGCCCCGGTCCCAAGGCAATGGGGCGCAGCGCCTCGCCCAGTCGCCGACGCAGCGCGGCCGCCGTGCCCGGCCCCTCGAGCGCGGGGTGAAGGGCGCCCAGCGGCGTCTCCCGTGCCAGCACCTGCTGTCCCCGCTCACCGAGCATGAAGTCGACGAACCGTTGGGCCGCCGCCGGATGGGGAGCCCGACGGGGTATCAGCGCCAGGCGCTGGGTGACCAGGGTGTAGTCCTCGGGCACCACGATCCGGAGGTGCGGGTGGTCGGCCAGGCGCTCCCGGGCGTAGCTGCCCAGCAGGTTATAGCCCACCAGATAGCGCCCCTCGATCAATCCCTCCAGCATCTCCCCGGTGGTCCCCGCCAGGGCGGCCTCGGACGCGCCCAGCGCGGCCACCAGTTCCCAGTAGCGGGGCGAGAGCCGCGACTCCTCGATGGCATAGGTGTAGCCCGCGCCGCTGAGCGTCGGGTCGTAGGTCACCACCCGGCCGCGCAGCGTCTCCTCCCGGCGTTCGAGCAGCGTCAGCAGGTCGGCGTGGCTTCGCACCTCGCCGAAGCGCGCGATGACCGCCTCGTTCACCACCATCACGATGGGCTCGAAGGTGACGGCGAAGAGCTCGCTGCGCCAGCGGGCCCAGGCCGGCCAGCGCCTGGCCGCCGGGGTCTCGAGGGGCTGGGCGTGGCCGTCGTTGGCCAGGCGGTACTGCCAGGGCATGGCCGAGGAGATCAGCACGTCGGCCTCCCCGGGTGAGCCGAGGAAGCGCTCGTGCAGGGCCAGGGTGGAGAGGTTGCGGTAGTGGATCGCGAACCAGGGGTGGTCGCGGTGGAAGGCGTCCAGCAGCGGTCGCACCTGGGGCAGGTCCAGGGCGCCGTGGATCACCAGCGGCAGGGTGACGTCGCTCTCGGGCGCGGCGGGGTAGCGCAGGCTCGGGGCGGCATGCGACGGCGGCCCGATGAGCAGCAGGGCGAGCAGCCCGCATCCGATCAGGCGGGCGAGGGGAGGCATGGTGGAGGCTCGGCGGGTCATGGGGTCTCTCCGGGAAAGCGCAGCGTCACGCACAGCCCGACGCCGCCCGCGCCCTCGGTCAGCGCCAGGCGTGCATCGTGGGCGCGGGCGATACCGTCGACGATGGCGAGCCCCAGTCCCGAGCCTTCCCGATCGTCGCGGTCGCGATGGAAGGGACGCAGCATCAACAGGCGCCGCGCCACGGGAATGCCCGGGCCATCGTCCTCGACGGCCAGACTCGGGGGGGCCTCGCCGACCCGGACCGTGACGTGGCGCGCCCCGTAGCGACAGGCGTTATCGATCAGGTTGCCGAGCGCCTCGGAAAGCTGCCAGTCGATCCCCGGGACCTCAACGTCGCGCTCGGCGGTCGCCATGCCGAGATCGACCCCCGCCCGATGGCAGCTCGCCCAGTGCTCGCGCACCGCCTCCCGGGCGAGGGCATTGAGCGACAGGGGCACGCGCTCGGGGCGGTATTCGGGGTTGGCCAGGCGGGTCAGGGACAAGAGCTGCATCGCCAGTCGTGCGGTCCGGGTGCTGGTCGCCTGCATGGCGACCAGCGCTTCCCGCCAGCGGGCCGGATCCTCCTGACGCAGGGCGAGCTCGGCGCGGGCCGAGAGTCCCGCCAGCGGCGTGCGCAGCTGGTGGGAGGCGTCGCCGATGAAGCGCTCCTGGTTGGCGCGTACCCGGCGCATCCGGGCCAGCAGGTCGTTGACCGTATCGCGCAGCTCGGCGAGCTCGCGGGGCAGGCGCAGGTCCAGCGGGGCGAGGGTGCGGGGATCGCGGCTGCGGATCGCGCGGCGCAGGCGGGTCAGCGGGGCCAGGGCGGTGCGGATCGACAGCAGCAGCGCCACGATGGCCAGCGCCGCCATGGCCAGGATCATCGCCAGGTTGGCCCGCCACAGCTCGGCGGCCAGGGCGTCGCGCCCCTCGCGGCTGTGGGCGACGCGCACCTCGAAGGGCTCGCGCTGCTGCCACTCCTCCAGGCGCGTGCGCCGGACGCCTTGGCGCAGCGCGAGGCCCTGCCAGGTGATGTCGCGATAGCGCAGGGTGTCGTCGTCCGATGGCGCCTCGCGCTCGTCCCCCGGCAGCTCGGCGTTGCCGGTGATCAGGCGGCCGCGGTGGTCGACCAGGCTGTAGAACACCCGCTCCTCGGCATCGGTGGCCAGCATCTCCAGCGCCGCCGGCGGCAGGTCGAGCCACAGGCGGTCATCCTGCCACTGCACCTGCTCGGCGATGGCCAGGGAGGCGGCCTCGAGCAGGCGGTCGAAGGCGCGGTCGGCGGTGCGCCGGGCCTCGAACCAGGCCTGCAGCAGCATCAGGCTGCCCAGTACCAGCAGCGGCACCAGCAGCCAGGCCAGCAGGCGACGGGAGAGGCTGTCGCCGCGCCTCACTCGGCCTCCAGCAGGTAACCCAGGCCGCGCACCGTGCGCAGGGCCACGGCGCCGTCGGCCAGGCGCTTGCGCAGGCGGTGCACGTAGACCTCGATGGCGTTGTCGCCCATGGCATCGCCCTGGAAGGCCTCCTCGGCGAGCCGGGCCTTGTCCACAGGGGTGCCGGCATGGCGCATCAGGCAGGCCAGCAGGCGCTGTTCCCGGGGCGGCAGGGCGAGCGGTGTTCCCTGAAGCGTGAAACGCTGCTGTCGGGTGTCGAGGGTGAGGGGGCCCACGCTCAGTTCCGCCGCGGGACTGCGGCGGCGAAGCAGGGCACGCACCCGAGCCTCGAGTTCGTCCAGGGCGAAGGGCTTGGCCAGGTAGTCGTCGGCGCCCAGGTCGAGGCCGCGTACCCGGTCCTCCACGGCACCACGCGCGGTCAGGATCAGGACCGGCGTGGCGCGGTCATGGGCACGCAGGGCCTCGAGCACCTCGAGGCCGCCGCAGCCCGGCAGATTGAGGTCGAGCAGCACCAGCGCGACGCCGTGACCGGGCGCCGCCAGACACTCGCGTGCCTCGCCACCGTCGGCGAGGTGACGGACCTCGTGCCCCCCCAGGCGCAGGGTCTCGGCCAGGGTCTCGGCGAGCAGGGCATCGTCCTCGATCAGCAGCAGGCTCATGGCGCCACCTCTCGGCCGTCCTGTCCCGGACCGGCGGCCAGTGCCGCCACGGCGGCCTCCAGGGCGGCCCTGGCTTGCCCTGCCTCCAGGCGACCGGCCGGGCCCGAGAGCGCCAGCCAGCGCGACGGCTCGAGGGCGTCGCCGGGCAGCGCCTGGCAGACCATGGTGCCGCCGGGCAGGCGCGGTCGCGGGTCATCGTCATCCTCCACCGCCCACCGGTCGCCCGGGTGCAGGTCGTGGCGCAGGGCGCTCTCGGGCAGCGTGACCAGCCGACACTCCACCATGCCGTCCTCCACCTCGAGCAGGGCCGCGGTCTCGCCGGTCTCGGCCGCCAGGCGGGCGAGCAGGGGCTGGATGCGCCTGGCCAGGTGCCGGCCGGGCAGGTGGCGGCGCGCCAGGCGCACCGGAGCGTGGCCGAGATGCCAGCGGCCGTGGGCGTTGCGCTGCACGTAATCGAAGCGGGCGAGCGAGCCCAGCAGGCGCAACAGGGTGCTCTTGTAGAAGCCGGTGGCCTGGGCGAGCTCCGCCAGGCTGAAGACCTCCTGGGGGGAGTCGAAGGCCTCGAGCACCGTCAGCGCGCGCTCCACCGCCTCGACGCGGTCCTGTGCCATGGGGGATCGAGCCTCTCTGGGTTGAATGAGTCGTCTGAAGGCACCTGGCCTCGAGCGTCGCTGACGCCCCTGTGAGGCAACGACTGCGCTCCTTGAACTTTGGTCGCAATCGGGCGGCGCGGCGTTGACGCCCCCTGCGGGCGCGCCTAACTTTCCGTCCTGAGGAACGATGTTCTGCCTTACAGAATTGTAAGGAAGGCCGACAGGTTCCGCAAGCCGACCATCACATAACGACCTTACAAGCCCGATGTCAGGAGGCACGCCCGCCATGAACCTCAAGCGCCCCGTTCAGCTGGTCGCGATCAGCATGCTCGCCACCACCGCCGTCACCGCCTTCGCCTTCGAGCCCGAGGGCAAGGTGGAGTGCCTGGCCCCCGCCGACCCGGGCGGCGGCTGGGACTTCACCTGCCGCAGCGTCGGTCAGGTCCTGCAGGACCTCGAGCTGGTGCCCGGCAACGTCCAGACCATCAACATGGCCGGCGCCGGCGGCGGCGTCGCCTACGCCCACACCGTCAGCAAGCGAGGCGGCGACGATCAGCTGCTGGTGGCGGCCTCCACGGCGACCACCACTCGCCTGGCCCAGGGCCAGTTCCCCGGCATGAGCGCCGACATGGTCAACTGGATCGGCGCGCTGGGGGCGGATTACGGCGTGATCGCCGTGGCCGACGACTCCGAGTACGACGACCTGCCCGCGCTCATGGAAGCCCTCTCCGAGGATCCGCGCAGCGTCAAGTTCGCCGGTGGCAGCGCCAAGGGGGGCTGGGACCACCTCAAGGTGCTGATCGCCGCCCAGGCGGCGGGCGTCGAGAACCTGCCGCGCATCGCCTACCTCTCCTACAACAACGGCGGCGAGGCCATGACCCAGGTGGTCGGCGGCCATGTCGACGCCTTCACCGGCGACATCTCCGAGGCCCAGGGCTTCATGGAGTCCGGTGACCTGCGCGTGCTGGCCGTGCTCTCTGAAGAGCGCCTGCCCGGCGAGTTCGGTGACATTCCCACCGCCCGTGAGCAGGGCATCGACGCCCTCGGCCCCAACTGGCGCGGCTTCTACATGCCCGCCGACATCTCCGAGGACGCCAAGCAGTACTGGGTGGACGCCATGGACACCATCTACGAAAGCCAGGAGTGGAAGGACGTCATGACCAACAACGGCCTGATGCCCTTCCACATGAGCGCCGGCGAGTTCGAGACCTTCGTCACAGACCAGATCGATGACATCGAGAAGCTCTCCCAGGACATCGGGCTGATTCAGTAATGACGTTCAATGACCGCATCTTCGGAGTGCTGATGATCGTCCTGGCCGTCGCGTACGGCTGGGGCGCCACGCAACTCCCCGAACCCTTCGGCGGCAGCGAGGCCGTCGGCCCCGAGACCTTCCCGCTGCTGCTCTCCGTGGTGCTGGCGCTCTCGAGCCTCTACCTGATCGTGCGTCCCGATCCGGATAACGCCTGGCCCTGGAGCCGCACCGGCGTCGAACTGATCATCGCGGTGGTGGTGCTGGTGCTCTACGCCATGCTGCTGCAGCCGCTCGGCTTCATCGTCAGCACGACGCTGGCCGTCGGCACCCTGTGCTGGCGCATGGGGTCCCGGGCGCCGCGCGCCTACCTCGTCGGGGCGATCTCCGGCCTGGTGGTCTACCTGGTGTTCAACTTCGCCCTGGACCTCGCGCTGCCGCTGGGCCTGCTCTCGTTTCTGGAGGTGAGCTGATGGAGACCCTCGGCTATCTGATTGACGGCTTCGGCGTCGCCCTGGCGCCCCACAACCTGATGTTCGCCCTGATGGGCGCCTTCCTGGGCACCCTGATCGGCGCGCTGCCGGGGCTCGGGCCGGCCAACGGGGTGGCGATCCTGATCCCGCTGGCCTTCACCCTGGGGCTCGCCCCGGAGACCGCGCTGATCATGCTCACCGCGGTCTACGCCGGCGCCATGTATGGCGGGCGCATCTCGTCGATCCTGCTCAATATCCCCGGCGACGAGCCGGCCATGATGACCTGCCTGGACGGCTATCCCATGGCCCAGCAGGGCAAGGCGGCCGAGGCGCTGGCGATCTCGGCGGTGGCCTCGTTCATCGGCAGCCTGGTGGCCACCATCGGCCTGATCCTGCTGGCGCCGATCCTGGCCGACTTCGCCCTGACCTTCGGCCCCGCGGAGTATTTCGCGCTCTTCCTGCTGGCCTTCGCCACCCTCGGTGGCATCACCGGCAAGAATCCGATGAAGACGGTGGTGGCCGCGGCCATCGGCCTGATGATCGCCACCGTGGGCATCGACAACACCGGCGTTCAGCGTTTCACCTTCGGCACGCTGGAGCTCTACGAAGGGGTCGACTTCATCATCGCCATCGTCGGGCTGTTCGCCATCTCGGAGCTGCTGTTCTTCATCGAGGAGCGCGCCGGCGGCTGCAAGCAGAAGATGGTCGTCAACAAGCTCAAACTCTCCTGGGCCGACATCCGCAACATCCTGCCCTCGAGCCTGCGTGGCGGGGTGCTGGGCTTCATCGCCGGCGTCCTGCCGGGGGCAGGGGCGTCGCTCGGCAGCTTCATCGGCTACACCCTCGAGAAGAAGGTGGTGGGCGCCAAGGGCCACTTCGGCCAGGGCGACCCGCGTGGCGTGGCCGGCCCCGAGGCGGGCAACAACGGCGCCTCCTCAGGCGCGCTGGTGCCGATGCTGACGCTCGGCGTGCCGGGCAGCGGCACCACCGCCGTGCTGCTGGCGCTGTTGATCTCGCTGAACATCACGCCGGGACCGCTGATGTTCACCCAGAATGCGGACATCGTCTGGGGGGTGATCGCGGCGCTGCTGATCGGCAACTTCCTGCTGCTGGTGCTCAATATCCCGCTGGTCGGCATCTTCGTCCGGCTGCTCTCGGTGCCGCCGATGTACCTGCTGCCGGTCGTCACCATGATCGCCTTCGTCGGGATCTACTCGATCAGCAACACCACCTTCGATCTCTACTTCATGGTGGCCTTCGGGGTGGCGGGCTATGTGCTGCGCAAGCTGGAGATCCCGCTGGTGCCGGTCATCCTCGGCCTGCTGCTGGGGCCGGAGATGGAGAAGAACCTGCGCCATGCCATGGACATCTCCGATGGCGACTGGACCATCCTCTGGGACAGCGGCCTGGCCATCGGCCTGTGGGTGTTCGCCGGCCTGGGGCTGATCCTTCCCTACATCGTCGGGCCCCTGCTGCGCCGGCGCATGAAGGTGACCACCGGCACGGGCGGTCCGGAAGGCGACTGAGCCACGGACACCCCTGTCGCACCTGCACGTCCCACGGGGGGCGCCGGCCTGGCCGGCGCCCCCCGTGTCGTGCGTGGCCGGCATGCGCTGCGATGGTGCGTTGCACCATGGGGACGGACGACGGTGGGGCGCCGCGGCGGGCGCATGCCCCGCGAGGCCCTGCGGCGATGCCCGTCACGTCTCGCTGAACTTTTTCCAAGCGTCTGATTTCTCGAGCGAAAACCGATGCTCCGGCGAACTGGCACACCCCTTGCGATGACAGGCCAGAGGCGTCGTACGCGATGTCCTCCTGCGCTGGACAGACCGACAACAACATCGCCCGCAAGGAGTTCCCATGATCCCGTCATCCGCTTCCCGTTCGCCCCGCTGGCTGGCCGCGTCCCTCCTGAGCCTGGGGGTGGCCGTCCCCGCCCTGGCCCAGGAGGAGCCGATCAAGGTCGGCATCCTGCACTCGCTCTCCGGCACCATGGCCATCAGCGAGACGGTGCTCAAGGACACCGTCGAGATGCTCATCGCGCAGCAGAACGCCGACGGCGGCCTGCTGGGGCGCGAGCTGGAGGCCGTGGTGGTGGACCCGGCCTCCGACTGGCCCCTGTTCGCCGAGAAGGCCCGCGAGCTGCTCGCCCAGCAGGAGGTCGACGTGATCTTCGGCAACTGGACCTCGGTGTCGCGCAAGTCGGTGCTGCCGGTGGTCGAGGAGCTCAACGGCCTGCTCTTCTACCCGGTGCAGTACGAGGGGGAGGAGTCCTCCGAGAACGTCTTCTACACCGGGGCGGCGCCCAACCAGCAGGCGATCCCCGCCGTGGACTACCTGATGAACGAGGTGGGGGTCGAGCGCTGGGTGCTGGCCGGCACCGACTACGTCTACCCGCGGACCACCAACAAGATCCTCGAGGCCTACCTCGAGGGGCACGGCGTGGGGGAGGCGGACATCATGGTCAACTACACCCCCTTCGGTCACTCCGACTGGCAGAACATCGTCTCCGAGATCAAGGCGTTCGGCAGCGAGGGCAAGAAGACCGCGGTGGTCTCGACCATCAATGGCGACGCCAACGTGCCCTTCTATCGGGAACTGGGCAATCAGGGCATCGATGCCGCCGACATCCCGGTGGTGGCCTTCTCGGTGGGCGAGCAGGAACTCACCGGCATCGACACCGCGCCGCTGGTCGGCCACCTGGC
Source organism: Halomonas sp. THAF5a (assembly GCF_009363755.1). Lineage (NCBI taxonomy): Bacteria > Pseudomonadati > Pseudomonadota > Gammaproteobacteria > Oceanospirillales > Halomonadaceae > Halomonas > Halomonas sp. THAF5a. The sequence continues at coordinate 1,561,115 of NZ_CP045417.1, forward strand.
CGCCTGGAACTACTTCATGAGCGTCGACACCGACGCCAACTACGACTTCATCGACGCCTGGATCGACTACACCGGCGACGAGATGGCGGTGACCAACGATCCCATGGAGGCGCACTACATCGGCTTCAACATGTGGGCCGAGGCGGTGCGCAAGGCCGGCACCACCGAGGTCGATGCGGTCAAGGAGGCCATCATCGGCGTCAGCGTGCCCAACCTCACCGGCGGCTATGCGGCGATGATGCCCAACCACCACATCACCAAGCCGGTACTGATCGGCGAGATCCAGGACAACGGCCAGTTCTCCATCGTCTGGGAGACTCCCTCCACCGTGGCCGGGGACGCCTGGTCGGACTACCTGGAAGGCTCCAAGGACCTGATCAGCGACTGGCGCGTCCCGATGTCCTGCGGCAACTACAACGTCGTGGCGGGGAGTTGCGGCGGAGGTGAGGCCGAGGTGGCCTCGGCCGAGTAAGCCGCTCCCCGGGCCGCGTCCGCGGCCCGGGCTCTTTCCCCTTACCGACAGGACATGGTCATGAGGAAGATCCGCTCCCTCGTGCGAGGTCTGCTCTGCCTGGTCGCCGTCGCGCTCGCCGCGCCGGCGGCCATGGCTGCACCCGGCGATGACGGCCGGGCGCTGCTCGAGGCCCTCGATACCCGGGCCTATGCCGACAAGGGCGAGGCCATCGAGGCCCTCGCCGCCAGCGGCGACCCGCGCACCCGGCGTTGGCTCGAGGCGCTGATGGACGGCAAGCTGCAGCGCCACAAGGACACCGGGCGCTTCGTCGTGGTGCTCGAGAACCGCGGCCGGCACTGGCCGGTCGCGGACGCCCTGAGCCTCGAACCCGCCGGCGAGATGTCGCGCCGCGAGCTCGACCGCATCGGCATCAACAACGCCCTGCGCGGCCGGCTGCAGGGCACCCTGGCGGTGCTCGACCTGCGGGTGGAGGATGCCGGGGCTCGTCGCGAGGCGGCCCGGGACCTGCTGGGGCGGGTCGACGCCGCCATGGTCGTGCCCCTCGAGGGCGCGCTCGAGGACGAAGGCGACGCCGAGGTCCGCCGCCTGCTGGCCCAGGGGCTGGCGATTCACCGGCTCGAGCAGGGCGAGGCCGCGGCCATCGAGGCCCTGGCCGGCAGCCTCAACCCCGAGGCCCGGGCGGCCCTGAACGTGGCGGCACGCAGCGACGATCCGGCGCTGGCCGAGGCCGCCAGCGGGGCGCTCGCCGACATCGAGCAGAATCTCAGGCTCAACCGCGGCCTGGAGACCCTCTACTTCGGCCTGTCGCTCGGCTCGGTGCTGGTGCTGGCGGCGATCGGCCTGGCCATCACCTTCGGCGTGATGGGCGTGATCAACATGGCTCACGGCGAGCTGATCATGCTCGGCGCCTACACCACCTGGGGCATGCAGCAGCTGCTGCCGGGCCAGCCGGGGCTGGCGCTGCTGCTGTCGATTCCCGTGGGCTTCCTGGTCGCGGCGCTGGCCGGGATCGTCATCGAGCGCAGCGTCATCCAGTTCCTCAAGGGCCGCCCGCTGGAGACCCTGCTGGCCACCTTCGGCGTCAGCCTGATCCTCCAGCAGCTGGTGCGCACCCTGATCTCGCCGCTCAACCGCACGGTGGTCTCGCCGGAGTGGATGAGCGGCTCGCTGATGATCAACGAGGGCCTGTCGCTGACCCTCAATCGCCTCTACGTGCTGGGCTTCGCGCTGCTGGTGTTCGCCGGCCTGATGCTGGTGATGCGGCGCACCCGGCTGGGCCTGGAGGTGCGTGCCGTGACCCAGAACCGTGCCATGGCGCGCTCGATGGGCATCCGCGCGACCCGGGTCGACATCCTGACCTTCGCCCTGGGCTCCGGCGTGGCCGGCCTCGCCGGCGTGGCGCTCTCGCAGCTGACCAACGTGGGCCCCAACCTCGGCCAGAACTACATCATCGATTCGTTCATGGTGGTGGTGTTCGGCGGCGTGGGGAACCTGTGGGGCACCCTGGTGGCCGGGCTGTCGCTGGGCGTCATCAACCAGGTGCTCGAGCCCTGGGCCGGCGCCGTGCTGGCCAAGATCCTGGTGCTCGTCTTCATCATCCTGTTCATCCAGAAGCGCCCCCGCGGACTCTTTCCGCAGAAGGGCCGGGCGGCGGAGGGCTGATCCATGCATGCTTCCAGTTCGTGGCTCGGCCGGCCGTTCCGAGAACGCGCGACCCGGCGCTTCCTGGGCCTCCTGTTCGCCGCCCTGGCCGTCGTGACGCTGCTCCACCTGGCCCTGCCGGCGGGGCATCCGCTTCACGTCTCCACCTACACCATAACGCTGCTCGGCAAGTACCTGAGCTATGCGCTGCTGGCGGTGGCCGTGGACCTGGTATGGGGGTATCTGGGCATCCTGAGCCTCGGCCACGGTGCCTTCTTCGCCCTGGGCGGCTACGCCATGGGCATGTACCTGATGCGCCAGATCGGCGATCGCGGCGTCTATGGCGATCCGGTATTACCGGACTTCATGGTCTTCCTCGACTGGGAGGCGCTGCCCTGGTACTGGCTGGGCTTCGACATGGCCGGCTTCGCCTTCTTGATGGTGCTGCTGGCGCCGGGACTGCTGGCGCTGGTGTTCGGCTTCCTGGCCTTTCGCTCGCGGGTCACCGGGGTCTATCTCTCGATCATCACCCAGGCCCTGACCTTCGCCCTGATGCTCGCCTTCTTCCGCAACGAGATGGGCTTCGGCGGCAACAACGGCCTGACCGACTTCAAGGAGCTGCTGGGCTTCGACCTGAGAAGCGACGCCACCCGCCTGGGGCTCTTCCTGGCCACCGGCCTGGCGCTCGCCGCGGGCTATGTGCTGTGTCGGGCGATCGTCGCCAGCAAGCTCGGCCGGGTCTGCGTGGCGACCCGCGACGCCGAGGCGCGCACGCGCTTTCTCGGCTACCGGGTGGAGCGCTTCCAGCTCTTCGTCTTCGTCGTCTCGGCGATGCTGGCCGGGGTCGCGGGGGCCCTCTACGTGCCCCAGGTGGGCATCATCAATCCCGGCGAGTTCTCGCCGATCTTCTCCATCGAGATCGTGCTCTGGGTGGCGCTGGGCGGGCGAGGCACCCTCTACGGCGCGGTGATCGGGGCGCTGCTGGTCAACTACGCCAAGACGGTGTTCACCGGGGTGATGCCGGATGCCTGGCTTTTCGCCCTGGGCGGTCTGTTCGTGCTGGTCACGGTGCTGCTGCCCAAGGGCATCGCCGGGCTGCTGGCCTATCGCCGCCGCGCGTCGACACCCCCGCCATTCCCCGAACCCGCCCCGCCCAGGGAGGCCTCGGCATGACTCTTTTCACCTCGCTGGCCGATCGCGACCACGTCTTCGACTTCCTGGTGCCGGCCGCCTCGCCGGTGGACGTGCGCCACGGCCCGATCCTCTACCTGGAGGGCGTGACCGTCAGCTTCGACGGCTTCAAGGCGATCGACGCCCTCGACCTGACCATCGACGACGGCGAGCTGCGCTGCATCATCGGCCCCAACGGCGCCGGCAAGACCACCATGATGGACATCATCACCGGCAAGACCCGCCCCGACAGCGGCTCGGTCTGGTTCGGCAGCCGCCACGACCTGCTGGCCAAGAGCGAGCCCGAGATCGCGAGCCTCGGCATCGGGCGCAAGTTCCAGAAGCCCACGGTGTTCGAGGCCCTGACGGTGTTCGAGAACCTGGAGCTCGCCATGGCCGCCGACAAGCGCATCCTGCCCACGCTCACCGCGCGCCTGACCGGCGAGATCCGCGATCGCATCGAGGAGGTGCTCGCCACCGTCGGGCTCGTCGAGTGTCGCCAACGCCCGGCCGGCATCCTCTCCCACGGCCAGAAGCAGTGGCTGGAGATCGGCATGCTGCTGATGCAGCGTCCCCGGCTGCTGCTGGTCGACGAGCCGGTCGCCGGCATGACCGAGCAGGAGATGGAGCGCACCGCCGAGCTGCTCACCGGGCTCGCCGGCCGGGGCAGGCAGTCCGTGGTGGTGGTCGAGCACGACATGGGCTTCGTGCGCTCCATCGCCCGCACGGTCACGGTGCTGCACCAGGGCAGCGTGCTGGCGGAGGGCAGCATGGACCAGGTCGCCAGCGACCCCCGGGTCGTCGAGGTCTACCTTGGCGCCGACCCCGACGAGGAGGCCGCCTGATGCTCACGATCGCATCGCTTGACCAGTACTACGGCGAGAGCCACACCCTCTGGGACCTGGACCTCGAGGTGCCCGCCGGGCAGTGCACCTGCGTGATGGGCCGCAACGGAGTGGGCAAGACCACCCTGATGAAGGCGATCATGGGCGAGGTGGCGGTGGCCTCGGGCCGCATCCGCTTCGCCGACGACGTCGAGCTGACTCGGCGCCGGGTCGAGGACCGCTCGCGGCTGGGCATCGGCTACGTGCCCCAGGGGCGCCAGATCTTCCCGCTGCTTACCGTCGAGGAGAACCTGCGCACCGGTCTCGCGGCGCGCGGCGACGGGGCGAGGCGCATACCCGGGCGCGTCTATGAGCTCTTCCCGGTGCTCGAGGAGATGAAGCACCGCCGCGGGGGGGATCTCTCCGGCGGCCAGCAGCAGCAGCTGGCCATCGGCCGGGCGCTGGTGCTGGAGCCACGGCTGTTGATCCTCGACGAGCCGGGGGAGGGCATCCAGCCCAATATCGTCACCCAGATCGGCGAGGTGATCCGCCGGCTGATCCGCGAGGACGGCCTGACGGTGCTGCTGGTGGAGCAGAAGCTGCCCTTCGCCCACAAGTACGCCGACCGCTTCGCGATCATGGATCGCGGCCGGCCCGTGGCCCACGGCGAGATCGGCGACCTCTCCGAGGCGCTGATCCGGGAGCATCTGACGGTCTAGTCCTGGCCCTGCACCAGACCTGCACCAGATCCTGCACCAGGAGGGCGCGGCCGCCCTCGGCCCAATGCCGCTTCTGGTGCAGCCCCGCGTCTGGCTGCCCCTTTCTGGTGCGCCGCCGATGGCCCACTGCTCTCGCGTATACAATTTAACTGATTGAAATAAATGAACTAACCGCGTGTCTTGCCGTTCTGGTACAGCCTTTGCGAGAGACAAGGAAATCGCCACTTTCTCGACAGGGCGCATCGCCATGACGGCCATACCGACACTCACGCCGGCTTCGTCGGCACCGACCTCCGGGCATCGCTTCGATGCCGGTCGACACTGGGCGGCCTCGCTGGACCTGGCCTTCGCGCCTCGGGATGGCGTAACTCGCCTGACGCGCTGTCGCCATGTCGGGCCGTTGAGGGTGCAGCGCCCCTTCCACCCCGAGGGTCGACACGGTGCCTGCCACGCCTACCTGCTGCACCCGCCCGGGGGCCTGGTCAGCGGCGATGCCCTGTCCATTACCGCCCGGGTCGCCTCGGGCGCCCACGCGCTGCTGACGACCCCCGCCGCCAACAAGCTCTATCGCTCCGACAGCCACGGCGTCGCGTGGCGGCAGCATACCCGGCTGGAGGTCGCCGAGCGGGGCGTGCTCGAGTGGCTGCCCCAGGAGACCCTGGCCTTCGACGGCTCCCGGGGCGAGCAGGGCACCACCATCGCGCTGGGCGAGACGTCGCGCTGTCTCGGGTGGGAGGTGATGGCCCTGGGGCGCCCGGCGAGTCGGCTTCCCTTCCAGAGCGGCGTCATCGAGCAGCGCTTCCGCCTCACCCGCAACGGTCGCCCGCTGTGGATCGAGCGCCAACCCCTGGATCCCCGCCACCCGCGCTTCGTCGGTCGGTGGGGGCAGGGCGGGGCCAGCGTGCAGGCGACGCTCTGGGCGGTGGGACTCGAGGACGAGGCGGGCGCCGTGGAGGCGCTGCGCGAGGCCCTGCCGAGCGCCCCGTTCTGGGCGGTGACGGTGCGCCACGGCGTGCTGCTGCTGCGCTACCTGGGCGCGGAGCGCAACGCGGCCTGGGAGCTGTGTGGCCAGGCCTGGGCGATCCTGCGTCCCCGGCTGCTCGGCCTGCCGGCCCATACCCCCCGAATCTGGTTGACCTGATCGCCCCATACGATGGAGATGCCCCGTGGAACTGACCCCCAGAGACAAGGACAAGCTGCTGCTCTTCACCGCCGGCCTGCTGGCCGAACGGCGGCGTGCCCGCGGCCTCAAGCTCAACTATCCCGAGGCGATCGCGCTGATCAGCTGCGAGATCCTCGAGGGCGCCCGGGACGGGCGCAGCGTCGCGGAGCTGATGAGCCATGGCCGCGAGATCCTGACCCGCGACGACGTCATGGAGGGCGTCGCGGAGATGGTCGACGAGGTACAGGTCGAGGCCACCTTCCCGGACGGGACCAAGCTGGTCACCGTGCATACGCCCATCGTCTGAAGACGGGCTGCGCCCGTGCCGTTTTCGATATTACAGGAGGGAGTGCGGATGATTCCCGGTGAGTACCAGCTGCAGGACGGCGAGATCGAGCTCTGCCCGGGGCGCGAGCGGGTCACCGTCGAGGTCGCCAATACCGGCGACCGGCCGATCCAGGTCGGCTCTCACTATCACTTCGCCGAGGCCAATCCGGCCCTTGTCTTCGATCGCGAGCGCACCCGGGGCCTGCGGCTCGACGTGGCGGCCGGCACGGCGATCCGCTTCGAGCCCGGCCAGTCGCGAGAGGTGACGCTGATTCCCTTCGTCGGGGAGCGGCGTATCGTCGGTTTCCGGGGCGAGGTCATGGGCAGCCTCGATGCACCGGATCAGGGAGAACTGTCATGACCTCTCCCAACAAGATCGGCCGTCAGGCCTATGCCGACATGTACGGCCCCACGGTGGGTGACCGGGTGCGCCTCGGTGACACCGAGCTGTGGATCGAGGTCGAGCGCGACGCGACCTCCTACGGTGAGGAGGTCAAGTTCGGCGGCGGCAAGGTGATCCGCGATGGCATGGGCCAGAGCCAGCGCGCCGATGACGCGGTGATGGACACCGTGATCACCAATGCCCTGATCCTCGACTGGTGGGGCATCGTCAAGGCGGATGTGGGGCTCCAGGCCGGTCGCATCGCGGCCATCGGCAAGGCCGGCAACCCCGATACCCAGCCGGGGGTCGAGATCGTGATCGGCCCGGGCACCGAGGTGATCGCCGGCGAGGGCAAGATCCTCACCGCCGGTCATATCGACGCCCATATCCACTTCATCTGCCCCCAGCAGGTGGAGGAGGCGCTGGCCAGCGGCGTGACCACCATGCTCGGCGGCGGCACCGGCCCTGCCACCGGCTCCAACGCCACCACCTGCACGCCGGGTGCCTGGCACATCGCCAGGATGCTCCAGGCGATCGACACCCTGCCGATGAACATCGGCCTGCTGGGCAAGGGCAACGCCAGCCTGCCCGAGGCGCTTGAGGCCCAGCTCGAGGCCGGTGCCATGGGCCTCAAGCTGCATGAGGACTGGGGGACCACCCCGGCCTCCATCGATGCCTGCCTCGCCGTGGCCGAGCGCTACGACGTCCAGGTGGCGATCCATACCGACACCCTCAACGAGTCGGGCTTCGTCGAGGACACCCTAGCCGCCTTCAAGGAGCGCGGCATCCACACCTATCACACCGAGGGGGCCGGCGGCGGCCATGCGCCGGACATCCTCACCGCCTGTGCCAAGGCGTATGTTCTGCCGTCGTCGACCAACCCGACCCGGCCTTATACCGTTAACACCATCGACGAGCACCTCGACATGTTGATGGTGTGCCACCACCTCGACCCCAACATCCCCGAGGACGTGGCCTTCGCCGACTCACGCATCCGCCGCGAGACCATCGCGGCCGAGGACATCCTGCACGACCTGGGCGTGATCTCGATGATCGCCTCCGACTCCCAGGCCATGGGCCGGGTCGGCGAGGTGATCTGCCGCACCTGGCAGACCGCCCACAAGATGAAGGTGCAGCGTGGCCTGCTTCCCGAGGACGAGGCGCGGGGCGCCGATAACTTCCGCGCCAAGCGCTATATCGCGAAGACCACCATCAACCCGGCCATCACCCACGGCATCGGTCACGAGGTGGGCTCGGTGGAGGTCGGCAAGCTCGCCGACCTGGTGCTCTGGGACCCGGCCTTCTTCGGCGTCAAGCCGGCGCTGATCCTCAAGGGCGGCATGATCGCCATGGCGCCCATGGGAGATCCCAACGCCTCGATTCCCACCCCCCAGCCGGTGCACTACCGACCGATGTTCGGCGCCTTCGGTGGCGCGGTGAGCCAGACCCGCCTGACGTTCGTCAGCCAGGCCTCGCTGGACGCAGGCATCCAGGAGCGGCTCGGCCTGAAGAGCCCGCTCAGCGCCTGCCGGGACGTGCGCGGCGTGCGCAAGGCCGACATGAAGCTCAACGACGCCTGCCCCGAGCTCAGCGTCGACCCGCAGACCTACGAGGTGCGCTGCGACGGCGAGCTCCTGACCTGCGAGCCCGCCACCGAGCTGCCGCTCGCCCAGCGCTATCACTTGTTCTGAGCCGTAGCTGATGACCAACACTCAAGCGGCGCCGGGGGCAGGTCGGCGCGAGGGTCTTTTGCCAAGGATGGCAAAAGTAGCTTACAGGGAGGTATTCACAGCGCCCTCGCCATGGTCCGACACGTTGGGCCTGCCGCCGGAACAGCCGCGAATACCTTCCAGAGATGATGCCAATGCTGAGATTGATCGAACGCCTGGGGCCCATCGAGGCGAGCCGGGCGAGTGACACCCTGACGCTGCCCTTCGAGCAGCGCGTGCTGGGCCGGCTCAAGGCCGACAGCGATGCCGGGCGCGCCCTGGGCCTGTTCCTCGACCGCGGCCCGGTGCTGCGCGACGGCGAGGGGCTGCGCGCCGAGGGGGGCGAGGTGGTGCGCATCCGCGCCGCCGTGGAGCCGGTGGTGACCGCCCGGGTCGAGGCGGGTCTGCCCCTGGCGCGGCTCGCCTATCACCTGGGCAACCGCCACGTGCAGCTGGCGCTGGGCGAGGATGAAGAGGGCGGCTACGTCCGCTTCCCGCCGGATCACGTCCTCGAGGCCCTGGCCGAGCGCCTGGGCGCGCGGCTCGAGCACCACGACGCCCCCTTCGATCCCGAGCCGGGGGCCTATTCCCACACGGCGTCCCACATCCATGGCGAGTCCGCGGATGGCGAGGGCCATGAACATCATCATCACGGCCATGCCCATGACAATGCCCATGACCCTGCCCACTGAGGAGCCGACGACGGCGGGCCGGGACGATCTCGCGCTGCTGGGGCTGCTGCAGCTGGTCAGTCCCGCGCTGCCCATCGGCGCCTTCGCCTTCTCCCAGGGGCTCGAGAGCGCCTTCGAGCTGGGCTGGGTGACCGACGAGGCGAGCCTCGGCGACTGGCTCGAGGGCGTGCTCGAGGACGGCCTGACCCGCTGTGAGCTGCCGGCGCTGGTGCGCCTGGCCCGGGCCTGGCAGGCCGCGGACAGCGAGGCCGTCGCCGAGTGGGACGCCTGGCTCGCCGCTACCCGAGAGACCGCCGAGCTCGCCGCCGAGGATCGCCGTCTGGGCGCCGCCCTGGTGCGCCTGCTGGGAAGCCTTGCGCTGCTGCCCGGTGGCGCCACCAGTACCACCGGCGAGGCCCCGGCGCTGCCCGGCGAGCCCGGCTACGTGACCGTCTTCGCCTGGGCGGCCCACGTGCGCGGCGTGCCGGTGCGTCAGGCGATGCTGGGCTTCGCCTGGGCCTGGCTGGAAAACCAGCTGGCGGTGGCCTGCAAGGCCCTGCCGCTTGGCCATACCGCGGCCCAGCGGCTGGTGGAGCGGCTGCGCCCGGCGCTGGTGGCGGCGGTGGACGAGGCCCTGACGCTCGAGGACGACGCCCTCGGGCCGGTGCTGCCGGGCCTGGCGCTGGCCAGCGCCCTGCACGAGACCCAATATTCACGACTGTTCAGAAGTTAGCGCCAAATAAGGCCGGGCGATCACTGGCGAATCCATCTCGCGCGGCCGCTGGCATCCCGGCCGAAGCGACGCGGTCGATCTTCAGGGAAGAAGATCGAGGAAAGCCGGCACAGGGAGGTGCTGTCTTTCCGACCGCGGGAGTCCGGCCGGGATGCCAGGGTTTCGGGCGTGTGGCGTGGTGAGTCCAGTGAGCCGCCCGTGCCGACAAGATAACGACTAAAGAGTGCAAGAGGAAAAACGACATGACCCATTGCCTGCGTATTGGCGTCGGCGGCCCGGTAGGCTCCGGCAAGACGGCCCTGCTCAAGCAGCTCTGCCGCGCGCTGCGCGACCACTACGACATCGCCGTGGTGACCAACGACATCTACACCCGCGAGGATGCCGATTTCCTGCTCAAGCACGAGGCGCTGCCGGCGGACCGGATCCTGGGCGTGGAGACCGGCGGCTGCCCGCACACGGCGATCCGCGAGGACGCCTCCATGAACCTCGCGGCCATCGACGAGCTGCAGGCGCGCCATCCGGGCCTCGAGCTGGTGCTGGTGGAGTCAGGGGGCGACAACCTGTCGGCCACCTTCAGCCCGGAGCTTTCCGATCTGACCCTCTACGTCATCGACGTCTCCGCCGGCGACAAGATCCCGCGCAAGGGCGGGCCCGGTATCACCAAGTCGGATCTGTTGATCATCAACAAGATCGATATCGCCGAACAGGTTCACGCCTCCCTGGCGGTCATGGAGCGCGACTCGCGCACGATGCGCGGTGAGCGCCCCTTCGTCTTCGCCAACCTCTACGACGGCATCGGCCTGGAGGAGATCATCGCCTTCATCCTCGACCGCGGCATGCTGCCCGAGCGGCGCTCCAGCGTCGCGGCACCGAGCGGGCAGGACGCTGCCCGCGCCTGACCCCCATTCACTTGCCACTGACCCGCCACTCCCTGGAGACCCGTCCATGATCTTGCGCATTTCCCGCCCCCTTGTCGCCCTTTCCGCGAGCCTGCTCGCGTCCCCGCTGGCCCTGGCCCACTCGGGCCATGGCGCCCCCGACGTCCATGCCCACACCGGCAGCCCGGCGATGCTGGCGGTACTGGCGATCAGTGCCCTGGGGCTCGCCGCCCTGGTGCCCCTGGCGCGCCTGGTGCGACGTCGCCGGCGATACCGCCAGGGCTGAACAGCGCCTCTCGCCCTCTGCTGCGCCCGGCCCTGGCCGGGCGTCGTGCGTTATCGGCGGCCGCTCGCTATGCTGGCGGACCGTCCTCCCGTTGTCGGCAGGGCGGGTGAGGGTGCCAGGCGGGAGGACGGCGCCCGGGAAACCGCGAGGGGGAGACGCAGTGACAGACCTAGGGAGAGGGAGGCGCCGCATGTGGCCCTGGCTCGTGACGGCGCTGCTGGTGGCCTGGCTGGTCATGGGTGCCTGGCAGCGCTACAAGCCGCTGCCGGAGGGGCTGGGTCAGGCCTTTCCGGCGCGCTCCGCGGAGGGGGTGCGTTTTCTCGCCGACGAGACCTGGTATTCCCCGTCCGGCGAGCGACATGCCCGACGCCGGATCTTCGACGAGGTCATGGCGCTGATCGGTCAGGCCGAGCGCCTGGTGGTGCTGGACATGTTCCTGTTCAACGACTTCGCCGGCGCCGCCGATGGCCAGGACTTCCGGCCGCTGTCGGCGGAGCTCACCCAGGCCCTGATCGAGCGCAAGGCCGAGCGTCCGAGGCTCGAGGCCGTGGTCATCACCGACCCGCTCAATACCCTCTACGGCGGCCTCGAGCCGGCACACCTCGAGCGGTTGCGCGCGGCCGGCATCCGGGTGGTGGTGACGGATCTGACGCGACTGCGCGCCTCCAACCCGCTCTGGTCGGGGGCCTGGCACCTGGGGCCGCGCTGGCTCGGGAATCATCACCAGGCTGGCTGGCTGCCCAATCCCCTGGGCCCGGGGCAGGTGTCGCTGCGCAGCTACCTGACCCTGCTCAACTTCAACGCCAACCATCGCAAGACCCTGGTCGTCGATCGGGGCGATGACTGGGCGGGGCTGGTCACCTCGGCCAATCCCCACGATGCCAGCAGTCGGCACGGCAACGTGGCGCTGCGCTTCGAGGGGGCGGCCGCGCTGGACCTGCTGGCCTCGGAGCGTCCCGTGGCGAGCTGGTCGGGGGTGCGCCTGCCGGGGCCCGTGGCACTGGCCGCCCCGCCGGCCCCGGTCGAGGGGGCGAGGCTGCAGGTGCTCACCGAGGGCGGTATCCGCGCGGCGTTGCTGGCGGCCATCGAGGCCAGTGAGCCGGGCGACCGGCTGGATATCGCCGTCTTCTACCTGTCGCACCGGGCGCTGATCGAGGCCCTGGTGGCGGCCCAGCGGCGCGGCGTGGCGCTGCGGGTCCTGCTCGACCCCAATCGCGATGCCTTCGGGATCGAGAAGGGCGGCATCCCCAATCGCCCGGTGGCGCGGGAGCTACATGCCGCCGGGGTGCCGGTGCGCTGGTGCGCCACCGAGGGCGAGCAGTGCCACAGCAAGCTGCTGCTGCGTCGACCCGCCGCGGCGGAGGGCGAGGCCGAGCTGATCCTGGGCTCGGCCAACTTCACGCGGCGCAACCTCGATGACCTGAACCTGGAGACCAGCGTGCGTCTGGTGGGGCCCGCCGAGACCCCGGCCCTGCACGACGCGGCGGCCTTCTTTTCGCGTCGCTGGCATTCGACCCCGCAGCGGATCACCAGCGAGCCCTTCGCGGCCCATGATGACGCCTCGGCCTGGCAGCGGTGGCGCTATCGGATCATGGAGGCCACCGGGCTCTCCACCTTCTGAGCCGGGTGCTCGTCGAGTCGTCTCGGTTGCTGCCCACGCCGGCGAGGGCGTCAGTCGACGTGGGTCACCGCCTGGCGGCGCGGATCGATGTACCAGGCGAGGCCGAGGCGGGCGTTGCGCTCCAGTTCGGCGATCACCTGGGCCCCGAGCAGCAGGATGATGGCCCCCACCTCCAGGCTCAGCAGCACCACGACCAGGGTCGCCAGGGAGCCGTAGACCGCGTTGACCAGCGAGAGGTTGGCGAAGTAGAAGACCAGCAGAAAGCGCACGCCCTCCCACAGCAGGGCGGCGACGAAGCCGCCCACCACCGCCCGGCGAAGAGCGATCCTCACCACCGGCAGCACCTTGTAGATGGCGCTGAACAGCAGGAAGACGCCAAGGAAGCTGGTCAGGTTGAGCATCGGCTCGGAGAGCCCGGCCAGCGGCAGGTCACGTTCGAACAGCGTCAGCCAGAGCGCATTCATCGAGCTGGCGAGGCTGACCAGCAGGGTCAGGGCGAGCAGGCCCGCCCCGAGCACCAGCATGAAGGCGTAGGGCAGTGCCACCGAGACCAGGACGTGGCGATGGGGGTGGTGGGTGTCGGGGGCGTGGAAGATGATCGCCAGGGCATCCTCGAGCATGCGAAAGGCGAAGGAGCTGAACAGCAGCAGCACCGGGAAGCCCAGGATGCCGATCACGTCGCGGGAGTCGAGCAGGGTGCGCACGGCGTCGAGCAGCACCTCCGCGTGGGCGGGGGCCAAGTGGCGCGCCTGGATCGAGAGGACCTCGAGCAGGTGCTGCTGGTCCACCACGCCGGCCAGCAGCACGACCATCAGCGCGAACAGCGGCACGATCGAGAGCAGGATGTTATAGCCGACCCCGCCGGCCAGCAGGATGCCGCGGTTGCGCAGGAAGGCGCACAGCACCCGCCACAGGAACGCCAGCGTCAGCGGCAGCAGGGCGAGGAACGACTGTCGAGGGGCTTCGCGGGGAGACGTCATCGGGGCTGCCGTGCCAGTATGCCTGGGTCATCATAGGCGTATCCTGCTCGCCCGGGTCAACTGTTCGGCGGCGGTCGCCTCGGCCGCCCCCGTCATCGAGGAGACACACGTCATGGAATCGTCACACCGCCCCGATCCCCGTCCCGCGAGGCGTCGCGGCCAGCTCGAGCGACGCTTCGAGGCCTTCCTGTGGCACTCGCGCCTGATGGTGCTGATGGCCGTGATCCCCGCGCTGCTGGGGGCGCTGGCGCTGTTCGTCATCGCCAGCCTGGACGTGCTCTCGGTCCTCGTCGATACCTGGCGGCACTACCTCGGCGGCGGCGACGACATTCACAAGACCGTGGTCACCGACATCATCGTGGCCGTGGACATCTATCTGATCGCCCTGGTGCTGATGATCTTCGCGCTGGGGGTCTACAAGCTCTTCGTCTCGCGCATCGAGCCCGCCGAGCAACGCGGCACCCATCATCCCTTCGACGTCGGCTCCCTCGACCAGCTCAAGGACAAGATCGCCCGGGTGGTGATCCTCGCCGTGATCATCGAGTTCTTCCGCGCCGTGGTCGGCATCAGCTTCGACACCCCGCTGGATGCCATCTATCTCGCGCTCTCGGTGCTGGCGCTGGCGCTGGCGCTCTACCTGATGGCGCTGGCGCACAAGCAGGAGTGACGCCGGCGCGGAGCGCCCCGGGCCGACGGCGTGGCAAGTCGTCGGCGGCCCGCGCATAATGCGCGCTTTCGGCGCCGTTCCGGCGGCCGAGCCATTCCCGTGACAGCGAGACAGCATGGCCAAATTCGAAGAGATCGGCATCGCCAGCATTCCCGGCCAGGGCACCCAGCTGCGCCTGCTCCAGCGCCACGACGAGTTCTCCATCCGCATCGTCGGCGCGCCCGGCGACCTGATGAACACGCGTCTGCACGGCTCAGAGGACGCCCTGGGGGAGCTCGCCTGCCGGGGTATCGCCGATCGCCCTGGGGCGCGCGTGCTGGTCGGCGGTCTCGGCATGGGGTTTACCCTGGCCGCCGCCCTGGCGGCGCTCGGTGAGGATGCCGAGGTCGTCGTCGCCGAGCTCGTGCCCGGCGTCGTGGAGTGGAATCGCGGCCCGCTCGGGGCGGCCGCCGGTCGCCCCCTCGACGATCCCCGGGCCCGGGTCAGCCTGGGCGACGTGGGCGAGCTGCTGCGCGCCGAGCCCGGCGGCTTCGACGCCATCATGCTCGACGTGGACAACGGGCCCGAGGGGCTGACGCGCCGTGAGAACGACTGGCTCTACTCCCCCCAGGGGCTCGCCGCGGCCCGGCGGGCGCTTCGCCCCGACGGGGTGCTGGCGATCTGGTCGGCGGGGCCGGATCCGGCCTTCACCGAGCGGCTGCGCCGGCTCGGCCTGCGGGTCGAGGAGGTCACCGTGCGTGCCCACCGCCCCGGCAAGGGCGCGAAGCACCGGATCTGGCTGGCCAGGTGATCGCCCCTCACGTCCGGCGTCGATGGCGCCGCCGCCCAGTTCCCCGACCTCCCATTCACCCAGGCACAGGCAGACAGCATGCTGGAACTCTCTCGACAGGTGACCCTTCCCGACCACGAGATCGAGATGCAGGCGGTGCGCGCCCAGGGCGCCGGTGGCCAGAACGTCAACAAGGTCGCCACGGCGATCCACCTGCGCTTCGATATCCGCGCCTCCAGCCTGCCCGAGGGCTTCAAGGAGAAGCTGCTGGCGCTGGGCGACCAGCGCATCACCCGCGACGGTGTGGTGATCATCAAGGCACAGAACCACCGCACCCAGGAGCGCAATCGCAGCGAGGCCCTGGCGCGGCTCAAGGCGCTGATCAAGAGCGTGATGTACGCCCCGAAGAAGCGCGTCGCCACCCGCCCCAGCAAGGTCGCCAAGCAGCGCCGCCTGGACAGCAAGAAGAAGCGCGGCCGGCACAAGGCCCTGCGTGGCAAGGTCGAGCCCTGAGGGGGAGGGGACGGGTGGCGACCCCTCGCCGGACGTGTATGCTGGAAGACGAGACCACGATGGCCGGCCAATCCCGGCCGGTGACCGACACCCAACCATGCAGGGGGACTCGCCGATGGCGGACACGTCGATGAGTGAGCTGTTCAAGGACAATCGCGTCAAGGGCCTCACGGCCGTGGCGGTGGTGGCGTTGATCTGGGCGCTGATCGCCCAGTCGAGCGCCAGCTCCAGCAACGAGGCCCTGGAGTCGACGCGCGAGCAACTCGATACCGTGCAGGCCGAGAACTCGTCGCTGACCGAGCGCGTCGAGACGCTGCAGAGCGAGGCCGGTAATATCGATGAGCTCGAGGCACGCCGTGCCGAGCTGGATCAGGAGCGCCAGGCCGCCGAGGCCGAGCTGGAGGGCGTGCGCACCGAGATCGAGGAGGCCCAGACCGACCTCGAGGTGGCGCAGGCCTCCGTGACATCCGCCGAGGCCGACCTGGAGGAGCGTCAGGCGGCGCTGGCCACCGCCAAGGAGGAGCTGGCGTCCACCGAAGCGGCGCGTCGCGAGGCCGTCGAGGCCCGCGACGAGGCCCAGGCCTCTCGCCAGGAGGCCGAGGAGGCGCGTCAGGCCGCCGAGCAGGCCCGCCAGGAAGCCGAAGAGGCCCGCCAGCAGGCCGAGCAGGAGCGCAGCGAGGCGGTCACCGCCCGTGACGAGGCCCTGGCGCGACTCGATGAGCTCCAGCAGCAGATCGCCGCGTCCGAGCAGCGCCAGGCGGAGGTCGACGAGGCGCTGTCGAGCCTCGAGCAGGAGCGCGACGCCCTCGAGCAGGAGATCGCCGAGCTCGAGACGAGCCGCAGCGAGGCCGCCGAGGCCCTCGAGGCGACCCGGGGCGAGCTGGACGAGGCCCGCTCGAGCGTCGAGCAGGCCCGCGAGACCTTCAAGGATCTCGAGGTCGGGATCAAGGTCGGCCGCGAGGAAGTGGCCGAGCTCGACGCCCAGGTGGCCGAGCGTCAATCCAAGCTCGAGCGCCTGGACGGACAGCTCGAGACCTGGCGCAGCGAGCTGGAGGAGCTGGAGCAGGGCGTTCAGCCGGCGGGTGCCGAGGCCGACGAGGCGTCCGCGGCGGCGCCGACGGCCGAGGAGGCCAGCAGCGACTGACCGTCGGGACGCCATGTCCTGTCCCGTCCAACGGCGAGCCTTTGGCTCGCCGTTTTCGTTGTGGGGGCTGATGGGCAGCGGCGAGGGGCGAGGACGCCCATCATCGGCGGCCGGGCATTGCATGGCGGGGCGACCCGGCGGGTATACTGGCCGCTCATGCCGCTTGCGTGGCAACCCCCAACTGCAGAAGGAGCGATCCGTGATCGAAGGGGTCAAGCATATCGTCGCCGTGGCATCCGGCAAGGGAGGCGTGGGCAAGTCCACCGTCACCGTCAACCTGGCGCTGGCCATGGCCGCCGAGGGCTATCGAGTCGGCGTCCTGGATGCCGATATCTACGGGCCCAGCCAGGCCCAGATGCTCGGGGTGGGCGAGGGCGTGCGTCCCCAGTCCGCGGGCGAGAACCGCTTCCGGCCGCTCGAGGCCCACGGCATCCAGGCCATGTCCATGGCCTTCCTGGCCGATGTCCGCGAGCCCATGGTGTGGCGTGGGCCGATGGTGGCCGGGGCCTTCCAGCAGATGCTCACCCAGACGGCCTGGGACGACCTGGACTACCTGTTCATCGACATGCCGCCGGGCACCGGCGACATCCAGCTGACCCTGGCCCAGAAGGTGCCGGTGGACGGCGCGGTGATCGTGACCACGCCCCAGGACATCGCCCTGCTCGACGCGCGCAAGGGCATCGAGATGTTCCGCAAGGTCAACGTGCCGGTGCTCGGCGTGGTGGAGAACATGAGCCTGCACACCTGCTCCCAATGCGGCCACAGCGAGCCGATCTTCGGCGCGGGCGGCGGGGAGCGCATCGCCGATGAGTACGAGACGCGCGTGCTCGGCCGGCTGCCGCTGAGCCTGGCGATCCGTGAGCAGGTCGATGGCGGCCGCCCCACCGTGGTGGCCGAGCCGGAGAGCGAGGTGACCGCCACCTTCCGCGGCATGTCCCGCCAGGTGGCCGAACAGGTCGAGGGTCAGGCGCCCGACGGACCGGAGATCTCCTTCGGCGAGTGACATGCGGGGCTACTCAGGTTATGGATAGCGCAGGACGCCGGGGACAAGCCAAAAAGGAGGTCCTACGCCATGGATGGCGTCGGAAGCGCCCAGGGACGGGTTCACAGCGCCTCCTTGACGGCTTGTCGCCGGCTGGTCTTGAAGCTTGGAGGTATCGGGAAACGCCATGGGAGAGAGGGCTACTCCCGTGACCTTCCCGCCCGGGGCCGCTATGATGTGGCCCCGGTTTTTCTGGCGCCGTGGTTTCCCACGGCGCTTTTTCCACCAGACAGCTTCAGGACGTGTCGATGAGCATCAAATCCGACAAGTGGATCCGCCGCATGGCCGAGCAGGAAGGCATGATCGAGCCCTTCGAGGCCGACCAGGTGCGCTACGTGAACGAGCGGCGAGTGATCTCCTACGGGACGTCCAGCTATGGCTACGATGTGCGCTGTGCCGACGAGTTCAAGGTCTTCACCAACATCCACTCGGCGGTGGTGGACCCCAAGGGCTTCGACGAGAAGAGCTTCGTCGACATCAAGGGCGACGTCTGCGTGATCCCCCCCAACTCCTTCGCTCTGGCGCGCACCGTGGAGTACTTCCGCATCCCGCGCAGCGTGCTGACCATCTGCCTGGGCAAGTCCACCTACGCGCGCTGCGGCATCATCGTCAACGTGACGCCGCTGGAGCCGGAGTGGGAGGGGCACGTGACCCTGGAGTTCTCCAACACCACCAACCTGCCGGCGCGCATCTATGCCAACGAGGGCGTGGCGCAGATGCTGTTCCTGGAGTCCGACGAGGTCTGCGAGACCTCCTACAAGGACCGCGGCGGCAAGTACATGGGGCAGAGGGGCGTGACCCTGCCGCGCACCTGAGAAAGCGCCGATTTGCTGCTGCGCTTGCCATCCTGGACGCCGGCGGTGCTCGGAATCCTCATGTAGCAGGCTACACTCCGGTTCCTGCGCTCCGGCGGCGCCCAGCCTGCCATCGCTCGCTGCGCAAATCGCCGGCTTTCTTGAGTTTGCGATAAACCCTCGTAAACAAGACAGCCCCGCCGGATGCCGGCGGGGCTGTCTCGTGTCTAGCAGACTCGAGGAAGAATCTACTTCTCGACGTCCTCGTCGAGCTCCTCGGCGGCGTCGGCGTGGGAGAGGCGCATGCCGGTGGGCGGCAGCGCGACGCCGTCCATGGCCGCCGCCTCGCTCTTGAGCTGCAGGCGCCCCTCGAGGAACCAGCGCACCGCGATCGGGTAGATCAGGTGCTCCCTGGCCTGGACCTTGGCCTGCAGACTCTCCTCGGTCTCGTCCGGGGCTACGGACACGACGGCCTGCAGGGCCACCGGGCCGCCGTCGAGCTCCTCGGTGACGAAGTGGATGCTGCATCCGTGCTCGGTGACGCCGTCGGCCAGGGCCCGGGCATGGGTGTGCAGCCCGGTGTAGGCGGGCAGCAGCGAGGGGTGGATATTGAGCATCCGGCCCAGGAAGCGGTTGACGAAGCGCGGCGTGAGGATGCGCATGAAGCCGGCCAGCACGATCAGGTCGGGCTCGTGGCGCTCGATCACCTTGATCAGCGCGCCGTCGTAGGCCTCACGGCTGTCGTACTCGCGATGGGGCAGGGCGACGGCATCGATGCCGGCGTCCCGGGCGCGCTTCAGGCCGTAGGCGTCCGGCTGGTTGGAGATCACCGCGACGATCTCGCCGCCCAGCTCGTCGTGCGCCTGGGCGTCGATCAGCGCCTGGAGGTTGCTGCCGCTGCCGGAGATCAGCACCACCACCCGCCGCGCCTCGCTGGGCTCGGGGGTGAAGGCGTTCAGGGTGTCGCTGGGGTAGTCGGTCCCGCTCATGCCTCGAGGTTCTCCAGCTGGACCGGCTCGTCACCCTCGCCCCGGGCGGTGATCACCCCGATGCGGTGGACGGTCTCGCCCTGGGCCTGCAGGTGGGCGCGAGCCTGGTCGGCCTTCTCCGCCGGCACCACGATCACCATGCCGATGCCGCAGTTGAGCACCCGGTGCATCTCGTGCTCGTCGACGTTGCCCTGCTCCTTGAGCCAGTCGAAGATCGCCGGGCGGGTCCAGCTCGCCACATCGATGCGCGCGCCCAGGCTCTCGGGCAGCACGCGGGGGATGTTCTCGGTCAGGCCGCCACCGGTGATGTGCGACAGCGCGTGCACCGGGACGTCGGTCTCCTTGAGCAGCGACAGCAGCGGCTTGACGTAGATCTTGGTGGGCGCGAGCAGCGCCTCGCCCAGGGGCTTGCCGTCGACGGCGGTGTCCAGGGCCGCGCCGGAGACCTCGAGGATCTTGCGGATCAGCGAGTAGCCGTTGGAGTGGGGGCCGGAGGAGGCCAGGCCCAGCAGCACGTCGCCTTCGCCGACCTGGCTGCCGTCGAGGATCTCGGACTTCTCCACCACGCCCACGCAGAAGCCGGCGAGGTCGTAGTCGCTGCCCTCGTACATGCCGGGCATCTCGGCGGTCTCGCCGCCCACCAGAGCGCAGCCCGCCTGCTCGCAGCCCTCGCCGATGCCGGTCACCACGTCGGCGGCGATATCCACGTCGAGCTTGCCCGTGGCATAGTAGTCGAGGAAGAGCAGCGGCTCCGCGCCGGCCACGACCAGGTCGTTGACGCACATCGCCACCAGGTCGATGCCGATGGTGTCATGGCGGCCGATGTCCATGGCCAGGCGCAGCTTGGTGCCGACGCCGTCGGTGCCGGAGACCAGCACCGGCTCCTGGTAGCCCTTGGGCAGCTCGCACAGGGCGCCGAAACCGCCCAGCCCGCCCATGACCTCGGGGCGGGTGGTGCGTTTGGCGACGCCCTTGATGCGGTCGACCAGGGCATTGCCGGCATCGATGTCGACGCCGGCGTCCTTGTAGCTGAGCGAGGTCCCGGTCGGGCGGTTGGTGGAATCGGTCATGACGCTTCCTGTATGAGAATGGCGGTCGCGGGGCCTGTCGCAGGGCGAGGCGCGACGGTCGGGTTCGGGGAAGGGATTGTAGCATCACGGCGCGCGGCTGGCAGCCTGACGGCCGCGCCGAGACAGGGAGGAGGCGATGCGCAGACAGTGGTGGGTAGTGGCGGCGTGCACGGCGCTGGCGCTGTGGTTCCTGATCAGCATCGAGCCGGTGCTGATGCCGTTCTTCGTCAGCATGATCCTGGCCTACCTGGGCGATCCGCTGACCGATCGACTGGAAGACAGGGGGCTCTCCCGGCGCCTGGCGGTGTCGCTGGTGTTCCTGCTGCTGAGCCTGATCATCGTGCTCGTGCTGCTGGTGGTGGTGCCGATCTTCGGTCGGCAGCTCGGCCAGGTCATCGATTCGCTGCCCGCGGTCCTCAACTGGGTGCAGCAGAGCGTGGTGCCGCGGGTGCAGGCGCTGACCGGCCTGGACCTCTCCACCGACATCGACCAGATGCGCACGGCCTTCGTCGACAACTGGAAGGAGACCGGCACCTTCGCCGCCAGCCTGCTGGCTCAGGTCTCTCGCTCGGGGCTGGCGGTGGCGGCCTGGATCGCCAACCTGGCGCTGATCCCGGTGGTGACCTTCTACCTGCTGCTCGACTGGGACATCCTGGTCGGCAAGGTACGGGCCTCGCTGCCGCGCCGC
Organism: Halomonas sp. THAF5a; assembly: GCF_009363755.1. Classification (NCBI taxonomy): domain Bacteria; kingdom Pseudomonadati; phylum Pseudomonadota; class Gammaproteobacteria; order Oceanospirillales; family Halomonadaceae; genus Halomonas; species Halomonas sp. THAF5a. The sequence continues at coordinate 1,582,369 of NZ_CP045417.1, forward strand.
TGGGAGCCCGCGGCGGTCCGCCTGGCCGGCGAGTGCGACGAGGTGCTCTCCGCCTTCCTGCGCGGCCAGCTGATCGTCATGCTCTGCCTGGGGGTGATCTATGCCGTGGGGCTGACACTGCTCGGCGTGCGTTTCGGCCTGCTGATCGGGCTGCTCGCGGGGCTGGCCAGCATCGTGCCCTATCTCGGCGTGATCGTCGGCATCTCGGTGGCCGGGGTGGTGGCCTTCTTCCAGTTCGGCGATTTCCTGATCCTGCTCGGCGTTGGCGCGGTGTTCGGCTTCGGCCAGCTGGTCGAGAGCGTGGTGCTGCAGCCCAAGCTACTCGGCGACAAGATCGGCCTGCACCCGGTGGCGGTGATCTTCGCCGTGCTGGCGGGGGGGCAGCTGTTCGGTTTCACCGGGGTGCTGCTGGCGCTGCCGGTGGCCGCGATGCTGATGGTGGTGTTGCGTTATCTCCACGATCACTATAAAAACAGTACCTTGTATGATGCCGGTCGTTCACGCACCCACGACGAGGAGTCGCCATGAGTCGAGCACCCGCGCAGTTGCCACTGGGCGTGGGGCTTCGCGACGACGCCACCTTCGCCAACTTTCACCCCGGGCCCAACGCGACCCTGGTCGACCGGCTGGTGCACCAGCTCGACGATGACGGCGAGCCCTTCCTTTATGTGTGGGGCGCCGCGGGCACCGGCCGCAGCCATCTGCTGCAGGCCGCCTGCCATGCCGCCTCCGACCGCGACGGCCGGGCGCTCTATCTGCCGCTGGCGGAGCTCGGCCACTTCCCGCCGCTGATGCTCGAGGAGATCGAGCGGCTGGACCTGGTGGCCATCGACGACCTCGAGCGGGTCGTCGGGCGCAAGCGCTGGGAGGAGGCGCTCTTCCACGCCTTCAACCGCCTGCGCGACGCCGGCAAGCGGCTGGTGATCGCCGCCGAGGCGCCGCCGCGGCAGCTGCCGGTGGAGCTGCCCGACCTGGCCTCGCGCCTCACCTGGGGCATGACCTTCCACCTGCAGGGGCTCGACGACCCCGGCCGCCTGGCGGCGCTGCAGCTGCGCGCCAAGGGGCGCGGCATGCAGCTGCCCGACGAGGTGGCGCGTTACATCCTGCACCGCGGGCCGCGTCGCCTGGACGCGTTCTTCGCGACCCTGGAGACCCTGGATCGCGCCTCGCTCTCCGCCCAGCGCAAGCTGACCATTCCCTTCGTCAAGCAGGCGCTGGGCTGGTAGGCCGCCGCGACTAGCGGCTCAGCTCGAGCCGTCGCGTCTGCCCGTTGCCCAGGCTGACCTGCTGGATGATCACCCGGGGCTCGCCGCTGGCGGGATCCCGGGCGCTGCTCGACACGTAGAACTCCCCGGCCGGCAGGCCATCGAGCCGGAAGCGGCCGTCGGCGTCGGTGCGGGCGGTGTGGGTGTAGGCCCTCGCCCGGGGATCGGCGGGCTCCACGGCGCGTCCGGCCAGGGCCTGTTCCGCGGCCTCGGCGGAGTAGGTGGTCACCGGCGCCACCGCCACCGGGCGGTCGGCGATCGGCCGTCCGCCTATCGTCAGGCGACCGACGATCGCGGCGCTGCCGCGCTTGTCGAGCGCGGCGTACTCGTCGGCGGGGAAGGGCACCCGGCGGGCGACGCGTCCGTCGCTGGCGGGACGCTCGGCACGCTCGGTCTCGCCGGGCGCCTGCCCGCCGCGCTCGATCACCTCGACGCGCTCGCTCTGCCCGCCGGGAAAGCGCGGCTCGATGATCTGGCACCCGGCCAGGGTCAGCCCCAGCAGGGCGAGGGGGATGGCGCGTTTCATGGTCGCTCTCCGGCAGTGGTGAAGGGGATGGCCTAAGCGGAGAGCATAACGCAAACGGGCCGCCGATCATCGATCGGCGGCCCGTGTCGGTTGACCCGCTGGGCGGGTCAGGCCGGTGTCGGCAGGTTGGCTGCCATCAGGCTCACTTGGCGGCCTTGGTGGCCGTGTCGGTGGCCTGCTTGACGCTCTCTTCGGTCAGCTTCTGGCTCTGCTGGACGAAGTCCTGCTGCAGGGAGACGACCTTCTCGGCGTCGCCCTTGAAGCGCTCGGTCAGGTCCTTGGCGACCTTCTGCTGGCCTTCCATGTAGGACTTCAGGCCCTCGGCGTCCTTGACGTTCATCAGGCTGCGCAGCTGGGCCAGGCCGGTGTCGGTGTAGGCCTTGCCGGCGTCGAGCTGGGCGTTGACCAGCTTCTCGGTGTAGTCCACGGAGAGCGCGGCGTAGGCGCGGGCCGGGCCGAAGAACAGGGATTCGAACTGCTCGGTGATCTGCTTGGTGTCGAAGTTTTGCATCGTGATTCCCTCCCAGGGATTTCGGATCGTTTCGAAGGCCGTGGCGGGGTGCCGATGCCTTCTCGCTGGGTCAGTACTGCGGGTGAGTACCACCTCTGTTGCAATGCACAATAGCAGAGAGCTTTGTGCACTGCAACATGCGGAACATCGGTTTGTGCGCACGGCGAGGGGGGGGCGGCCGCGTCCCGCCGGTCAAGCCTGCGGGGAGGCGGGGCCTTGCACCCCGCCGAGGCCGCCACCATGGTGGTAGAGAGACACGATGACGGACCGCACCGGCCCGCACCCACGACAGAGCAGGAGGGAAGCATGAGCGACCATCGTATCGAGCGGGACAGCATGGGCGAGCTGGCGGTGCCCAAAGAGGCCCTCTACGGGGCCCAGACCCAGCGGGCGGTCGATAACTTTCCCGTTTCCGGCCAGCCCATGCCGACGGCCTTCATCCATGCCATCGCCCGCATCAAGCTGGCGGCGGCGCGGGTCAACCGGGAGCTTGGGCTGCTGGACGACGCCCGCGCCCGGGAGATCGTCGCCGCCGCCGAGGCGGTGCTCGCCGGGCATCTCGACGACCAGTTTCCGGTGGACGTCTTCCAGACCGGCTCGGGGACCTCGAGCAACATGAACGTCAACGAGGTGATCGCCCGGCGCGCCAGCCGCGACGGGGTGAACGTCGGCGCCAATGATCACGTCAACATGGGGCAGTCGAGCAACGACGTGATCCCGACCGCGATCCACCTCTCGGCGGCGCTGGCCGTGACCACGGAGCTGCGTCCGGCCCTCGAGCACCTGCGCGCGACCCTCGATACCCGGGCCGCCGAGCTCGACGACGTCGTCAAGACCGGGCGCACGCACCTGATGGATGCCATGCCGCTGCGCATGAGCCAGGAGCTGGGGGGCTGGTCGAGCCAGGTGGGCCAGGCCATCGAGCGGCTCGACAGCGCCCTGGTCCGGCTCTGTCGCCTCGCCCAGGGGGGCACGGCGGTGGGCACCGGCATCAACGCCCACCCGGAGTTCGCCGAGCGCATGGCCCGGGACCTCAGCGAGCAGACGGGGCTCTCGTTCTCGCCCAACGACAGCTTCTTCGCGAGCCTCGCCTCCCAGGACGCCGCGGTGGAGCTTTCCGGGCAGCTCAAGGGGCTGGCCTGCGTGATCATGAAGATCGCCAACGACCTGCGCTGGATGAACTCCGGCCCCCTGGCCGGGCTCGGCGAGATCGAGCTCGAGGCCCTTCAGCCCGGCAGCTCGATCATGCCGGGCAAGGTCAACCCGGTGATTCCCGAGTCCGCCGCCCAGGCGGCCGCCCAGGTGATCGGTCTCGACACGGCGATCACGGTGGCGGGCCAGAGCGGCAACTTCCAGCTCAACGTCATGCTGCCGCTGGTGGCCAGCAACCTGCTGACCTCCATCACCCTGATGACCAACACCAGCCGGCTGCTGGCCGACCGGGCCATCGCCACCTTCAAGGTGCGCCACGATCATCTCGAGGGGCCGCTGTCGCGCAATCCCATCCTGGTCACGGCGCTCAATTCGGTGATCGGCTACGACGCCGCGGCGGCGATCGCCAAGCAGGCCTACCAGGCGGGTCGGCCGATCATCGAGGTGGCCGAGGAGCAGACCGAGCTGTCGCGCGGCGAGCTCGAGAGGCTGCTCGACCCCGCCGCCCTGACCCGGGGCGGGGTGCCGGAATAACGCTCACTCCTGCTGATCGCGTGCCCGGCCCTCCTCGATGGTGGTCCGGGCATCGCGGTGCTCCTCCCCGTCGGCCTCGGGCGTCTCGTGTTCGTCGGCGCGTGTGGGGCGATAGCAGAGGGTCGCCAGCATCGGGAAGTGGTCGGAGCCGATGTGGGGCAGGCGGCGCATGGCCTTGAGGGTGAAATGCTCGGTCGTGAAGACATGGTCCAGCGGCCAGCGCAGCAGCGGATAGTCGGCATGGAAGGTGCTGAACATGCCGCGTCCCCGGCGCGGGTCCAGCATGCCGCTGACCCGGCAGAAGAGCCGCGTGGTGCGTGACCAGGCCACATCGTTGAGGTCGCCGGCCACCAGGGTGGGCTCGGGATGCGCGTGAATCGCCTTGCCCACCAACAAGAGCTCCGCATCGCGCCACAGCGACTCCTCGCCCTCGCCGGGGGCCGGCGGGCGCGGATGCAGGGCGCGCAGGCGGATCACATCGCCGCTGGGCAGCTTGACGCCGGTATGGATCGAGGGAATGTCATCCTGGATCAACCACTTGACCTCGGGGTCGATCAGCGGCAGGCGCGAATAGAGGTGCATGCCGTAGAGGTTGTCCAGCGGCACCCGTACCGCATGGGGCCACGCGCTGGCCAGGGCGGCATCGAGCTGCGCCTGCCACCAGCCATCGGATTCCAGGGTCAGCACCAGGTCGGGGCGGTGCGTGTGGATCAGGTCGACCAGCGTCTCGGCGTGGCGGTTGGGCGTCAGCACGTTGGCGATCAGCAGCGTCAGGCAGCGCGCTTCCTGACCGGGCTCGGCACGCTTGACCTGGCGGGGCCAGAACGGCGTCCAGGGCAGGATGCGAGTCGCCTGCAGGCCGAGCGCGGCGAGGCCCAGGGCGAGGCTGACCCACGACCAGGGTGGGGCGGTCAGCGGCGCCAGGCCCGCGACCAGGGCCGCCAGCGCGGCGAGCTGCAGTCGCGGGAACTCGCAGCTGCGTACGGGCCACCAGGTCAGCGGCAGTCGGGGCAGCAGGGTGGTCGCCAGCAGCAGGGCGGCGATAACCGTCAGCAGGATGGAGAGCACGAACTGTTCTCCCTATGTGGGCTCCCTGTGAGCGCTCGAAGCAGCGCCTATGAGTTCCCTATCGAAGGGGCGGGCGCCGAGAGACGCCCATCCCCACGATAACGGCCGTGCCTCCCCCGCGGCTAGAGCACCTTGCGGCGCAAGAGGCCGGTCACCGCCTCGCCGACCAGCACCAGGGCGATGATGGCGATCAGGATGGTCGCCACGGTGGGCCAGGCGAAGGTGTCGATTGAGCCCTGCAGGATCACCCCGATGCCGCCGGCGCCCACCAGCCCCAGCACCGTCGACTCGCGGATATTGATGTCCCAGCGCAGGATGACGATGGCGAAGAACGCCGGCATCACCTGGGGCACCACCGCGTAGGCGATCACCTTGGCCTTGGAGGCGCCGGTGGCCTCCATGGCCTCCACCGGCCGCCGGTCGATCTCCTCGATCGCCTCGCCCATCAGCTTGCCGATGAAGCCCACCGAGCGGAACATGATGGCGAGTATCCCCGCCAGCACCCCGGGGCCGAAGATCGCCACGAACAGCAGCGCCCAGATGATGGTGTTCACCGAGCGGCTGGAGACCAGGATGAAGCGCCCCAGCCACAGGCAGGCGCGGTTCGGCGTGGTGTTCTGGGCGGCGATGTAGGAGACCGGCAGGGCGATGAAGATCGTCAGCATCGTCGCCAGGGTGGCGATGTGCACCGTCTCGATCATCGCATCGACGATCTCGCCGAGCCGCGTCGGGTCCGGCGGCCACATGCGCGCTCCGAGGCTCGAGATCTGGTTGGGCGCGTCCCACACCCAGGGCCAGAAGATGTCGATGTCGCTGACGGCCCAGACCACCACCATCAGGGTCACCAGCATCACGCCGAAGCGGATCAGCTGCTCCTTGGGGTTGTGCCGTCGCCAGACGCGATCGGCCAAGAGGTCGGCGTCGTCTACCATATCTTCTTCCTTACCCAGCCGCTGACGCCTTCGCTGGCCAGGATCACCGCGATGATCACCAGCAGGATGGCGAAGGCGAAGTCATAGTCGTAGCGCCCGAAGGCGTTCATCAGGGTGCTGCCGATGCCCCCGGCGCCGACGATGCCGACCACCGCGGAGGCTCGCAGGTTGCTGTCGAGCTGATACATGGAGAGGCCCACCTGGCGGGGCAGGATCTGCGGGAAGACGGCGTAGAAGAGCGTTGCCAGGTAGCCGGCCCCGGTGGAGCGCATCGCCTCCACCTGCCCCCAGTCGATCTCCTCGATCTCCTCGGCGAGCAGCTTGCCCACGAAGCCGATGGAGTAGAGGGTCAGCGTCAGGATCCCGGCCAGCGGGCCGAAGCCCACCGCCGCGACGAACAGGATGGCGACGATCACCGGGTGGAAGCTGCGCGAGACGATGATCACCGCGCGGCCCAGCAGGTAGACCGGCAGCGGGGCGACGTTGCGGGCCGCCATCACCGCGAAGGGCACCGAGAGCAGCACGCCGAGCAGGGTCGCCAGGATGGCGATCTGCAGGCTCTCGGTGAAGCCGGTCAGCAGCAGGTCGACGCGCGACAGGCTAGGCGGGAAGCCGCCGCCGAAGATGCGCGCCGCCCGGGGTAGCCCCTCGCTGATGCGCTCCCAGTTGAAGGGCAGGCTGCCGAAGGCCCATACCAGGTAGGCGGCCAGCACCACCAGCAGGCCGTAGCGCACCAGCGGGTTGGCGATGAAGGGCGGCTTTTTCCAGGTACGCGGGTTGGTGAATGCCTCGCGGTCAGGACTGGCCATCGCGCACCTCCTGTGCAGGGGGCGGGGCGAGTTCGTCCTCCGGTGCCTCGATGCCGCCGTAGATGGCATCCAGGGCCGCCTTGTCGAAGTTCGCGGGAGCGCCGTCGAAGATCATGGTGCCGTGGCGCAGCCCGACGATGCGGTCGGTGTAGGTCCGGGCCTGGGCCACGTTGTGGATGTTGATCAGCACCGGTAGCGAGAGCTCGCTCGCCAGGCTCTGCAGCAGCACCATGATCTGCTCGGAGGTGCGCGGGTCGAGCGAGGCCGTGGGCTCGTCGGCGAGCAGCACCTCGGGCTCCTGCATCAGCGCCCGCACCACGCCCACGCGCTGGCGCTCGCCGCCGGAGAGCTCGTCGGCGCGCTTGTTGGCGTAGTGGGCGATGCCCACGCGTTCCATCAGCACGAAGGCGCGCTCGATGTCCGCGGCCGGGTAGCGGCGGGTGATGGCCTGGAACAGGTTGACGTAGCCGAGCCGCCCGGCCAGCACGTTCTCCATCACGGTGAGCCGGTCGATCAGGTTGAAGCCCTGGAAGACCATGCCGATCTTGCGCCTGGCGCGGCGCAGCTCGCCGTGGCGCAGCGTGACGAGCTCGGTGCCGTTGAGCTTGATCGAGCCCGAGGTCGGCTCCACCAGGCGGTTGATACAGCGCAGCATGGTGCTCTTGCCGGCGCCGGAGGCGCCCACGATGGAGACCACACTGTTGCCTTCCACGGTCAGGTCGAGCCCCTTGAGGACCGGCTCGTCGCGGCCGTAGCGCTTGATCAGGTTCGATATCTCTAGCATGAGGGGTCCGTCGAGAAAGGATCATCAAGACGACGGCGCCGGCCCTCCGGGAAGGCCGGCGCCGCTGACTCGCGAGGGTTACTGGAGGTTGTCGGGGGTATACTCGACGCCGTTGGCACTCTGGATGGTGCGGATCACCTTCCAGTTGTCCTGGTAGTTGATGGGGACGAACTTCTCGACGCCCTCGAACTCCTCGCCGAGCTCTGTGCCCGCGAACTCGAAGCTGAAGAAGGCCTCCTCGATCTTCTCGACCAGGTCGGGGTGCAGGTTGTGGGCGTAGTTGTAGGAGGTGGTCGGGAAGCTGTCCGACTCGTAGATGATCTTGACGTCCGCCGGGTCGTAGAGGCCGCGGGCGGCCATGCGATCGACCACCTCGGAGGCCACCGGGGCGGCGTCGTAGTCCTGGGCCACCACGCCGAGCATGGACTGGTCATGGCTGCCGGAGTAGACCACCTCGTAGTCCTCGTCGGGCACGATCCCCATCTCGGGGAACAGCGCTCGCGGCGCCTGGTTGCCGGAGTTGGAAGTCGGCGAGGTGTGGGCGACGCGCTTGCCCTTGAGGTCCTCCATCTCGTCGATGCCCGAATCGACGTGGGTGTAGAGCTGCAGGGTGTAGCCGAAGCGCCCGTCGTCGGAGCCCATCAGCGCGAAGGGCACCGCGCCCGCCAGGTTGACGGCGAAGGGCGTCGGGCCGGTGGAGAAGCCGGCGATATGCAGGCGACCGCTGCGCATGGCCTCGACCTGGGCCGAGTTGGACTGCACGGCGAAGAAGCGCACGTCGCGGTCGGTCACCTCCTCGAGGTGCGCGATGAACGGCTGCCAGATGTCGGAGTAGATGGCCGGATCCTCGACCGGCGTGTAGGCGAAGATCAGGGTGTCGGGGTTGGCCCACTCGGACTCGTCCGACGGCCGGTCGGCGACCATGTCGCCGTTCTCGTCGCAGTAGATCTCGGCCAGGGCGCCGCGCTCGCATTCCTCCTGCGCCTGGGCCTGGCTCGCCAGCAGGGCCAGCGGCAACAGCGTGGAGAGGGCGAGGGGGACGAGCGAGCGGGTTCCGGGTCGAGCGGAAGGGTAGATCATGGCGTGCCTCACGATTATTGTTTTGAGGATTGTTCTCGGGCATATGGTGTGTTGCATGTTCGGATATCGACATGGCGTGCCGCCGATGATTGATTCCGAATAACCTCCCTCAATCTAGGGTTTGTTACGAAATCATGTCAAACACTTTCCCCTCCGCCGAGGGCGCCCGGCACAACCGCTACCTGCTGATGCGCCACGGGCACAGCCAGGCCAACCAGGAGGGGCGGATCATCAGCTCGCCGTCGCTCGGCCTGACGGGGTTCGGCCTCTCTCCCCGGGGGCGTGCGCAGCTCGACACCCTGCTCGCCGACTGGCGCTGGGCCAGGCCCCAGCGCATCCTTCACTCGGACTTCCTGCGCACCGCCGAGACCGCCGGGCGCGTCGCGGAGCATTTCGGCCTGTCGCTTGCCGCCGAGCCGCGCCTGCGGGAGCGCCATTTCGGCGCACTCGAGGGGCAGAGCGACGCGCGCTATGCCGAGGTCTGGGCCCTCGACGCCCAGGACTCGACCCACCGCCAGGGCGGCGTCGAGGCCGTGGCCGAGGTGGCGGCGCGCATGCGTGCGGTGATCGACGCGCTGGAGGCGCGCCACGAGGGCGAGACGATCCTGCTGGTCAGCCACGGCGATCCGTTGCAGATCCTGCTGACCGCCCTCGAGGGACGCGCACTGAGCCTGCACCGGGAGCGAGAGCCCCTGGCGCCGGCCAGCATCACGGCGCTATAGGCCCCGCGTCGAGCGTGTGCCGCGCGTCGCGGCTCAGGCGGAGTGGCGAGCGTGTGCCGCCGGCGCCGCGGGGTCGGGCGTGGCGCGCGGGGAGGGCGAGGCGCTGGCCTCGAGGTAGTCGCTCAGCCGCTGCCGCTCGGAGTCGGTGAGGCGCAGGGCCAGCTTGGTGCGCCGCCACAGGATGTCGTCGGCGCTGCGCGCCCACTCCCGCTCGACCAGGTAGTCGACCTCGGCCGCGGTCAGGCCGGCCCCGAAGGTCTCCCCCAGGTCCGCCCGGGTGGCTCGGCCCTCGAGGAAGTGTCGGCACAGGGTGCCGTAGGTGCGGGCGAAGCGCCGTGCCTGGTGGGCCTCCAGGAAGGGGTAGTCCTCGCGCAGGCGAGCCGCGAAGGCGGCCTGATCGCCGATCTCGCCGCCCGGCAGGGGCGCCTCGGCGGTCCAGGGTGCGCGCATCTCGGGCAGGTGCGGCGTGAGTGCCTCGAGGGCCGCCTCGGCCAGCTTGCGGTAGGTGGTGATCTTGCCCCCGAAGACCGACAGCAGCGGGGCGCCGGTGGTATCGAGATCGAGCGTGTAGTCGCGGGTCATGGCAGAGGGCTCCGCCGACTCGTCGTCGCACAGCGGTCGCACGCCCGAGAAGGTGCGGATCACCGCCTCGCGGGAGAGTTGGGTGCGAAAGTGCGCGTTGACCACCGAGAGCAGGTAGTCGATCTCCTCCTCGGTGGCCTCGATCCGGGCCGGATCGCCCTCGTAGCGGCGGTCGGTGGTGCCGATCAGGCTGAAGTCCTCCTCGTAGGGCAGCACGAAGACGATGCGTCGGTCGCTGTTCTGGAGGATAAAGGCCCGATCGTCGTGGTTGAGTCGCGGCACGATCAGGTGGCTGCCCTGGATCAGGCGCACGCCATACCGGGAATCGTGACCGACCTGGCGGCGCACCACGCTCTCCACCCAGGGGCCGGCGGCGTTGACCAGGGTGCGACAGCGCCGGGTGAAGCGCGTGCCGCCATCGACCTCCTCCAGCGTCAGCTCCCAGACCCCGTCGCGCTCCTGGGCCGCGACGCAGCGGGTGCGCACCAGGATCTCGGCGCCATGATCCCGGGCCTGCACCGCGTTGAGGGCGACCAGGCGGGCATCATCGACCCAGCAGTCCGAGTATTCGAAGCCGCGGGTGATGCCGGAAGCGAGTCCCTGGCCAGGGTCCAGCCGAAGGCTCCGGGAGGCGGGCAGCGTCTTGCGCTTGCCCAGGTGGTCGTAGAGGAACAGTCCCGCGCGCAGCATCCAGGCCGGCCGCAGGTGGGGGCGATGGGGCAGGATGAAGCGCAGGGGCCAGATGATGTGCGGGGCCTTGGTCATCAGCACTTCGCGCTCGCGAAGGGCCTCGCGCACCAGGCGGTACTCATGGTGTTCGAGGTAGCGCAGTCCGCCGTGGATCAGCTTGCTGCTGGCCGACGAGGTGGCGCCGGCCAGGTCTCCCTGCTCGCAGAGCCCGACGGTGAGTCCGCGTCCAGCGGCATCGTTGGCGATGCCGACGCCGTTGATGCCGCCGCCGATCACGTAGAGGTCGAGGACCTCGTCTGGCCTGTCGCTCATGGGGTCTCCCGTCCGCTGCCGGACCGCTGTTGGTGATACACGTCGATGTTCGAAAACGAAAATAGATGAAATCAATGCGAACATCAAGGCGCGCCACATGCTCGCACGCCAACATGGGGTGGCGTAGGCGGTGCGGTCGGTCGGTGGGAAGGCGTGCGAGGCGTGAGGGCGAGAGGGCCGGGCGGCGCCGATGCGATGCCCTCAGGCCAGGTGCAGGGCGACGTCGTGCTGCTTCAGCAGGCGCACGATCGCCTCGGGCGGCTCGCGATCGGTGAACAGGGCGTCGAGCTGGGCCAGGTTGCCCTGGCGCACCACGGGATTGCGGCGGAACTTGGAGTGGTCGGTGGCCAGGAACACCTGGCGGGAGTTGCGCAGGATGGCCTGGGCCACCCGTACCTCCTGGTAGTCGAACTCCAGCAGCGAGCCGTCCTCGTCGATGCCGCTGATGCCGATGATGCCGTAGTCCACCTTGAACTGGTTGATGAAGTCGATGGTGGCCTCGCCGATGATGCCGCCGTCACGCGAGCGCACCTGCCCGCCGGCGATGATCACGTTGAAGTCCTCCTTGTGCTGGAGGATCGCTGCCACGTTGAGGTTGTTGGTGATCACCTCCAGCCCCTGGTGCTCGAGGAGCGCCTCGGCGATCACCTCGTTGCTGGTGCCGATGTTGATGAACAGCGAGGCATGGTCGGGCACGTGGCGGGCAAGCAGCGAGGCGATGCGCTGCTTGGCCTCCAGGTTGAGGGTCTTGCGGGTCGAGTAGGCGGTGTTGACGGTGCTCGACTCCAGGCCGGCGCCGCCGTGCACGCGTCGGATGCGCCCCTCGTTGGCGAGGGTGTTGAGGTCGCGCCGGATGGTCTGGGGGGTGACCAAGAAGTGCTCGGTGAGCTGCTCGATGCTGGCATAGCCCTGGCGGCGGACCAGATCGATGATGGCGTCCTGGCGTTGCTGCTGGTTCATGGTCTCTCCTTGGCTGGCCCGATTCTATGCCATCGCGGTCCGGGATGCAGGCATGCCCCCCGCGAGCGACGGGCGTCGCATCGGCGCCTGCGGGTGTTCCTTTCCGGTCTTGGCGCGGCGTCATTTGAGCGCGGTCGCGGGCTGGAGTAGGCTTGATGATCATAATCGAACATTAGCGTCGAAAAGCGAAATTGGCACGCCGCCACCACCACGACAGGATGCTTGCTATGGCTTCTTACCTGCTGGCCATCGACCAGGGCACCACCAGCTCCCGCGCGATTCTGTTCGATCGCGAGGGGCGCAGCGTCGCCACGGCGCAGCGCGAGTTCCCCCAGCACTACCCCCGCGACGGCTGGATCGAGCACGACCCCGAGGACATCTGGGAGACCGTGCTCGCCACCTGTCGCGAGGTGATCGCCAGTCACGGTGTCGGGCTTGCCGAGATCGCCGGCGTGGGCATCACCAACCAGCGCGAGACCACGGTGCTGTGGGATCGCGAGACCGGCGAGGCGCTGCACCCTGCCATCGTCTGGCAGGATCGCCGCACCGACGAGGCCTGCCGGCGGCTGCGCGAGGCGGGCCATCTGGAGGAGGTCCAGGCGCGCACCGGCCTGCTGATCGACCCCTACTTCTCCGCGACCAAGCTCGCCTGGCTGCTCGACGAGGTGCCCGGCGCCCGGGCGCGGGCCGAACGCGGTGAGCTCGCCTTCGGCACCGTGGACAGCTTCCTGATCTGGCGGCTGACCGGGGGGCGGGTGCACGCCACCGATGCCACCAACGCCTCGCGCACCGCGCTCTTCAATATCCATGAGCAGCGCTGGGACGAGGCGCTGCTCGAGCTGTTCGACATTCCGGCGAGCCTGCTGCCGGAGGTCAAGGACTCCAGCGATGACTTCGGTCGCATCGATGCCCAGTGGCTCGGCGGCGAGCTGCCCATCGCCGGGGTGGCCGGCGACCAGCAGGCGGCCCTGGTGGGGCAGGCCTGCTTCACGCCTGGCATGGGCAAGAGCACCTACGGCACCGGCTGCTTCATGATCGTCAACACCGGCGCATCGGCCGAGACCTCTCGCAACCGGCTGCTGACCACGGTGGCCTATCGGCTCGACGGCAAGCCGACCTATGCGATGGAGGGCAGCATCTTCGTCGCCGGGGCCACGGTGCAGTGGCTGCGCGACGGCCTGCAGCTGTTTGCCGATGCCGCCGAGACCGAGGCGCTGGCCTGCCAGACCCGCACCGGCCATAGCGTCTACCTGGTACCGGCCTTTACCGGCCTGGGTGCGCCCCACTGGGACCCCCGGGCCCGGGGGGCCATCCTGGGATTGACCCGCGACACGGGGATCGCCGAGATCGTGGCCGCCGGCCTGCAGGCGGTCTGCTACCAGACCCGCGACCTGCAGGTCTGCATGGACGATGACATGTCGGCCTCGCCGGGGATCCTGCGGGTCGATGGCGGCATGGTGGCCAACAACTGGGTGATGCAGTTCCTGGCCGACATGCTCGGCGTGCAGGTGGATCGCCCCACGGTGCTGGAGACCACCGCCCTGGGGGCCGCCTACCTGGCGGGGCTGCGCCTCGGCTGGTATCGCGACCTCGACGAGATCGCCGAGCTGTGGCGCTGCGAGCGTCGTTTCATTCCCCAGATGGCGCCCGACGAGCGCGAGCGCCTCTACGCCGGCTGGAAGGAGGCCGTCGAGCGCGTCCGTACTCAGTAGCCGGTCGTGCCGGGGCAGGCCAACTTGCTGATTCGTCTGAAAAGAAAACGCACGACGGGCTTGCATTCCGGATTCGTTTGCGTAGAATACGCATCCGTTGCCACGGCGAACATACGCCGGTAACGGGGTGAAGGACCATAGCTCAGTTGGTTAGAGCGCCACGTTGACATCGTGGAGGTCGGCGGTTCAAATCCGCCTGGTCCTACCATCATCGCCCACATCAGTGCAGGACCATAGCTCAGTTGGTTAGAGCGCCACGTTGACATCGTGGAGGTCGGCGGTTCAAATCCGCCTGGTCCTACCAGATTCGAGAACGCCCCGCAGCCATCCGGCTGCGGGGCGTTTTTCATGCTGCGCGCTTTTTCGCCGGCGCGTCGTCTCGACGGTCTCGCCGCGGGGCGGCGCACCCCGCCCGGCGAGGCCGATCGCCTCGCCGGGCAGGCGTCACGCCAGGTCGCTCCGTGCAACGAAGACCTCGACCAGCGCCTCGATGCCCGCACGGTCGGCATCGCTGAAGCGGCTCGGGGTCGGGCTATCGAGGTCCAGCACGCCCCACAGGCGATCCTCGATGACGATCGGCGCCACCAGCTCGGCGCGGGAGTCCGCGTCGCAGGCGATGTGGTCGGCGACGGCGTGGACGTCGTCGACGCGCTGGGTCTCGCGGCTGCGCGCCGCCGCGCCGCAGACGCCCTTGGAAAAGGGAATGGGGTGGCAGGCCGGCTTGCCCTGGAAGGGGCCGAGGCAGAGCAGCTCGGGCTCGCGCTGCAGGTAGAAGCCGGCCCAGTTGAGCCCGGGGATCTCCTGCATGATGAAGGCACAGGTCTGGGCGCTGTTGGTCAGCCAGTCGCGGGTATCGAGCAGCGCGCCGAGCTGGCGGGCGAGCAGGGGGTAGTCGGGCTGCGGGTGATCCGTTGTCATGTGGGCTCCTTGAACAGGAAAGGCCGGCGTACCGGCCGGCCTTGTCACGATCTCGATCGGGCTGTGGCTCGAGGCTGATCCGTCAGCCAGCCTTCGCGGAGGCGCTGTGAACCCGTCCATGGGCGCTACCGGCGCCGTCCCTGGCGCAGGACCTCCTCTTCGGCTAGCTGCCGGCGCCTCTCGCGGTTCGGCAGTCTTGCCGCGTTACTTCCAGCCGGGAACTGCCTGCGGCCCGAACAGCTCGCTCGCCTTGGCCTCGACCTCGTCGGTCTGGTAGGCCTCGACCAGCTGCTGGATGGCCTCGCGATCCTCGTCGCCGCCGCGCACCGCGATCAGGTTGACGTAGGGCGACTCGGCGCCCTCCTTGATCAGGGCGTCGTCCAGGGTCAGGCCGGCCGGCTGGGCGAAGGTGTTGTTGATGAAGGCCATGTCCACGTCCGGCAGCACGCGGGGCAGCTGGGCGGCCTCGATCTCGCGGAAGTCGAAGTCGTGCGGGTTCTCGGCGATATCCAGCGGGGTGGCTTCCAGGAAGGTCGGGTCCTGGAGCGTGATCAGCCCCTCGTTGTGCATCAGGATCAGGGCGCGACCCTCGTTGGAGGGGTCGTTGGGCAGGGCGATGGTGGCGCCCTCCGGCAGTTCCTCGATGCTGTCGTACTTCTCGGAGTAGGCGCCGATCGGGTAGACGAAGGTGTAGCCGGCGATGGCGAAATCATAGCCGCGATCCTCGACCATGGAGCGCATGTAGGGCTCGTGCTGGTAGGCGTTGGCGTCGAGGCTGCCGTCGGCCAGGGCGGCGTTGGGCGTCACGTAGTCGGTGAACTCGATGATTTCGACCTCGAGGCCGTACTCGCGCTCGGCGATCTCGGCGGCGACCTTCATGACGTCGGTCTCGGGGCCGGCCACGGTGCCGACCTTGATGGCGTGCTCGTCGGCCAGGGCAGCGCCGGCGGCGAGGGTCAGGGCGGAGGCGGTCAGGGTACCGATCAGGGTCTTGCGCATGTCGCGATGCTCCTTGTGAAAGACGAGTCGAGCTCGATACTAACGGAATAAGCAGAAAAAATGTAATGCATTCTGGTTATTTCAGAGGGCGCATCACTTATGGTCGCTCTTGCGCACCAGATAATCGCCCAGGCTCTGGAAGCCCTGCACCATCACCACCAGGATCACCACGGTGATCAGCATGATGGTGGGGTTGAAGCGGTTGTAGCCATAGCGGATGCCCAGGTCGCCGAGCCCGCCGCCACCCACGGCGCCGGCCATGGCCGAGTAGCTGACCAGGGTGACGGCGGTCACCGTCAGGGCGGTGAAGATGCCGCCGCGCGCCTCGGGCACCAGCACCTTGGTGATGATCTGCCAGGGCGTGGCGCCCATGGACTGGGCGGCCTCGACGAGCCCCGGCGGGATCTCGTTGAGCGCCCCCTCGACCAGGCGTGCCACGAAGGGTATCGCGGCGATGGTCAGCGGCACGGCGGCGGCGTTGGTCCCGATCGAGGTGCCCACCAGCGTCCGCGTCAGCGGAATGATGGCGACCATCAGGATGATGAAGGGGATGGAGCGGCCGATGTTGGTGATGGCGCCCAGCACCCGGTTGAGGGTGGGCTCGGCGAGTATCTGCCGCGGCCGGGTGACGTAGAGCAGCACGCCTAGAGGGATGCCGACGAGGGCCGAGATCACCCCCGAGACCGCCACCATGTAGAGGGTGTCGAGGGTGGCCTCGAGAATCAGTTCAATCATCGCGCTGGACATGGCCGAGCACCTCCACCTGCAGGTCGTGGGATTCGAGATAGTCCAGGGCTTCGCGGGTCTTCTCCGCCGGCCCCATCAGTTCGGCGATCATCAGGCCCAGGGTGCGATCCTGGATCGACTCCACCTTGGCCTGGAGGATGCTGACGTCGACGCCGCACTCGCGGGCCAGTCGCGAGATCAACGGGGTCGAGACGGCGTCGCCCGAGAAGGCGAGGCGCACCACCGGGTGGCTGGTGGGGCCGGGCGTCTCCTCGAGGCGCTCGATCAGCGCCTGGGGCGGCTCGAGCTCGAGGAAGTCGTTGAGGAAGTCGCGGCCGAGCCGGGTGCGGGGCGCGGTGAAGAAGTCGCCCACCTCGGCTTCCTCGACGAGCTCGCCGTCGGAGATCAGGCTGACCCGGTGGCAGATCGACTTCACCACCTCCATCTCGTGGGTGATCAGCAGGATGGTCAGGCCGAGCTTGCGGTTGATGTCGCGCAGCAGCTCGAGGATTGAGCCGGTGGTGTGGGGGTCCAGCGCCGAGGTGGCCTCGTCGCAGAGCAGCACCTTGGGGCGGCTGGCCAGCGCTCGGGCGATCGCCACGCGCTGCTTCTGGCCACCGGAGAGCTGGGCGGGGTACTGGCGCGCCTTGTCGGCCAGGCCCACCAGCTCGAGCAGCGGCAGCACCCGCTCCTTGATCTCGGCGCGCTTCATGCCCATCAGTTCAAGCGGCAGGGCGACGTTGTCGAAGACGGTGCGCGAGGTCAGCAGGTTGAAATGCTGGAAGATCATGCCGATGCGGTGGCGTGCCTGGTTGAGCGCCGCACCGGAGAGGGCAGTCAGCTCCTGGCCGTCCACGGTCACGGTGCCCGTGGTGGGGCGTTCGAGCAGGTTGACGCAGCGAATCAGCGTGGACTTGCCGGCACCGGAGAGGCCGATCACGCCGTGGATCTCGCCCTTGGGCACGTGCAGGTTGGCGTGTTTGAGCGCCGTCACCGCGTTGGGGCCGCCACTGCGCCCCTTGGGGTAATAGGTCTTGGAAACGTCGTGTAGTCGAATCATCGCAGCCGCCGGTGGGGCGCCGGCCGGGCGGGCGTGGCAGCGTCGGGCATAAGAAAAGGCCACCCTGACGGGTGGCCATCAACGCTGGACACACCCTTTTAGCTGCACTTCACGCCGCGGGTTGCCTCGAGAGGCGCTCCACGACGTCGGCGCCCGCAATCCGGGTTCAAATCGGCGCCTTCAAAATGTAGCGCGAAAGTCTATGTTTCAAACGCCCGATCGTCAAGGGTGCCAGGCCATGCCGCCATTAAGGGCGCTTCGATATGGTGATATTTTCTGCGCCGTCGCCCATGCGTGGTGATCATGGCGGGTCGAAAGGGCGTCGGGAGGGCACGATGCCGTGGATGGACGCGCAGGGCCGGGTTTCCTAGACTGGCCGCTTTGGCGGGCCGCCAGGACCGCCCCGCACGAGGAGCATCCATGTTCACAGGCATCGTACAGGGCACCGCTGAGGTGGTGGCCATCCAGGAGGCCGAGGCCTTCCGCACCCACGTGCTGGCGCTGCCGGCACCGCTCAACGAGGGCTTGGCGCTGGGCGCCTCGGTGGCCCATAACGGCGTCTGCCTCACGGTGACCGCCATCGAGGGGGAGCGGATCAGCTTCGATCTGATGCGCGAGACCCTGCGCGTGACCAATCTCGGTGCGCTGAAGGAGGGCGATCGCGTCAATATCGAGCGCGCGGCCCGCTTCGGTGACGAGATCGGTGGCCACGCCATGTCCGGCCACGTCATGGGCATGGCCGAGCTCGTCGAGCTCGACGAGGCGCCCAACAACCGCCGCCTGTGGTTCGAGGTGCCGGCGTCGCTGGGTCGCTACCTGTTCGACAAGGGCTACATCGGCGTCGACGGCATCAGCCTGACCATCGGCGCCACGCGCCCCGCCACGGCCGAGCACGGCCCGCGGTTCTGCGTCGACCTGATTCCCGAGACGCTGGCCAGGACCATCCTGGTCGACCGCGTGCCCGGTGACCGGGTCAACATCGAGATCGACCCCCAGACCCAGGCCATCGTCGAGACGGTGGAGCGGGTGCTCGAGGCGCGCGGAGTCTGATCACAAGGGGCCGATCGGGCGGAGTGCATCGCTGCGTTGGCAGGCCGGGTGGCGAATGGCCCGGCGATTGCTTAACTATGGGGAGCGTGCCGCCCGGACGCCTCGCAACGCGCAGAGGCTTTGGGTACCATAGGCTGCTTTTCTCGCCACCCTCCGGTGTGTCGGGCCGGGAAACGGCTCACGACATCCGGACGCCCAGACGTCACTGCGCGCAGGAAGGACACCCATGCTGAAACGCCTCATCGACCACCATTTCAAGCTCACCGAGCACCAGACCAGCGTGAAGACCGAGGTCATCGCCGGGATCACCACCTTCCTGACCATGGCCTACATCATCTTCGTCAACCCGAGCATCCTCTCCCAGACCGGGATGGACTACGGGGCGGTGTTCGTCGCCACCTGCGTGGCCGCGGCCGTGGGCTGTCTGATCATGGGGTTGTGGGCCAACTATCCCATCGCCCAGGCCCCGGGCATGGGCCTGAACGCCTTCTTCACCTATGGCGTGGTGCTAGGCATGGGCTACACCTGGGAGGCGGCGCTCGGCGCGGTCTTCTTCTCGGGCTTCATCTTCTTCCTGCTCAGCGTCTTCCGGATCCGCGAGTGGATCATCAACTCGATCCCGCTCTCCCTGCGCCTGGGGATCGCCGCGGGCATCGGCCTGTTCCTGGCGATGATCGCGCTCAAGAACGCCGGCATCGTGGTGGCCAACGAGGCAACCTATGTGTCGCTTGGCGATCTCACCGAGCCGTCGGCGCTGTACGCGCTGCTGGGCTTCTTCGCGATCACCGCCATGGCCTATCTCCGAGTCACCGGGGCGGTGATGATCGGCATCCTCGGCGTGACCGCCCTGGCCATGGTGCTCGGCCACAACGAGTTCGGGGGCCTGGTCTCGATGCCGCCCTCCATCGCGCCGACCTTCATGGCCCTCGATCTCGCCGGGGCGTTCGACGTGGCGATGCTGAGCGTGATCTTCGCCTTCCTGTTCGTCGACCTCTTCGACACCTCCGGCACCCTGGTGGGCGTGGCCCACAAGGGCGGCCTGCTCGACAAGGACGGCAAGCTGCCGCGCATCGGTCGCGCCATGATGGCCGACAGCGGCGCCTCCATGGCCGGCGCGGTGCTCGGTACCTCCACCACCACCAGCTACGTCGAGTCCACCGCGGGCATCGTCTCCGGCGGGCGCACCGGCCTCACCGCCGTGGTGGTGGCCGCGCTCTTCCTGATCAGCCTGTTCTTCGCGCCGCTGGCCGGCTCCATCCCGTCCTACGCCACCGCCGGGGCGCTGCTCTACGTGGCGGTGCTGATGGCCGGCAGCCTCTCCCACGCCGACTGGGACGATCCCACCGAGGCGGCCCCCGTGCTGATCGCCGCCCTGGCGATGCCGTTGACCTTTTCCATCGCCGAGGGCATCGCGCTGGGCTTCATCAGCTTCGCCGCCATCAAGGCGCTTTCCGGGCGGTTCAAGGACCTCAACCCGGCGGTGATCGTCCTGGCGCTGCTGTTCGCCGCCAAGTTCCTGTTTCTCAGCTGATCCCAGCTAACTGCATTCACTGATCGAGACTGCATCCGATGAGCATCTACGGCGACTACATCAAGTCCGTGATCCGTACCGTCCCCGACTGGCCGCAGCCGGGGGTCAACTTCCGCGACATCACCCCGCTGCTGCAGAACAGCGCGGCCTTCCGCAAGCTGATCGACAGCTTCGTGCATCGCTACCAGGAGATGGAGATCGACGCCATCGCCGCCATCGACGCGCGCGGCTTCATCGTCGGCGCGCCGCTGGCCTACGAGCTCGGCTGCAGCTTCGTGCCGGTACGCAAGAAGGGAAAGCTGCCGTTTCGCACCATCAGCGAGACCTACACCCTGGAGTACGGCGAGGCCGAGGTGGAGCTGCACTCCGACGCCTTCCGTGAGGGCGATCGCATCCTGGTGGTCGACGACCTGATCGCCACCGGCGGCACCATGCTGGCCGCCGCCAAGCTGATCACCCGCAGCGGTGGCCAGGTGGTGGAGACCGCCACCATCGTCGACCTGCCGGACCTCGGCGGGGCCCAGCGCATCCGTGACGCGGGCTTCAGCGTGTTCGCGGTCTGCTCCTTCACCGAGGACGAATGACGCCATGAGCAGCTCTCGCTACCACAAGCGTCTGATCATCTCCTGGGACCGGCTGCACGCCGACGTGCGCGAGCTCTGCCGGGGACTGATCGGCCGCGACCTCAAGGGCATCGTCGCGATCACCCGCGGCGGGCTGATCCCCGCCGCGCTGATCGCCCGGGAGCTCGACGTGCGGCTGATCGACACCGTCTGCATCAAGAGCTACGAGCGCATGGAGCAGGGCGGCCTGGAGGTGATGAAGGGCGTCGACCACGACGGCGAGGGGTGGCTGCTGGTCGACGACCTGGTCGACACCGGGCGCACCGCGAAGGCGGTGCGCGAGATGCTGCCCAAGGCGCACTTCGTGACCGTCTACGCCAAGCCCGATGGCCGGCCGCTGGTGGATCAGTACCTCACCGAGGTCGCCCAGGACTGCTGGATCCAGTTCCCCTGGGACATGGGCGTGGCCTACGTCGAGCCGCTGGTCGATCAGGAGAAGCGCTGAACCATGACGTGCCCCCTTCCCGATAGCTGGCAGCGGTGGCTCGGTCAGGAGTTCGATGCGCCTTACATGCAGGCGCTGCGCGATTTCCTGGCCGCCGAGAAGGCGGCCAGGAAGGTGATCTACCCGCACTCTGCCGACTGGTTTCGTGCCTTCGAGCTGACCCCGCTGGACGAGGTCAAGGTGGTGATCCTGGGTCAGGATCCCTACCACGGGCCGGACCAGGCCCACGGCCTTTGCTTCTCGGTGCGCCCGGGAGTGCGGGTGCCGCCCTCGCTTTCCAACGTCTACAAGGAGCTGGCCGCGGATGTCGGCACCCGGCCGGTGGCCCACGGCCACCTCGAGGCCTGGGCGCGCCAGGGCGTGCTGCTGCTCAACACCTCGCTGACGGTGGAGCAGGGCCATGCCGGCTCGCACCGCGGCAAGGGGTGGGAGACCTTCACCGACCGCGCCATCGCCACGGTCAGCGACCATGCCGGGCCCACGGTCTTCCTGCTGTGGGGTGGCCATGCCCGCCAGAAGAAGTCGCTGATCGACACCTCGCGCCATCTGGTGCTGGAGTCTCCGCACCCGTCGCCGCTCTCGGCCCATCGCGGCTTCTTCGGCAACCATCACTTCTCGCGGGCCAACGCCTTCCTGGTCGAGCACGGCCGCGCGCCCATCGACTGGCAGTTGCCCGAGCAGCCTTAACCTCGACGCCGGATGCGTTTAGAATGGCGCGCAATTTGCCATCGTCGTCCATCCGACGATGGTCGCCGTTCCCGCCGCCGTCGAAGAGGTCATCCCCATGAGTGTCCACGCCATCCAGCATCCCCTGGTCCAGCACAAGCTTGGCTTGATGCGCGAAGCCGGCATCAGCACCAAGAGCTTCCGCGAACTGGCCGGCGAGTTGGCCAAGCTGCTCACCTATGAGGCGACCAGCGACCTCGAGCTCGAGACCCAGAACATCGATGGCTGGAGCGGCAAGCCGATCCCGGTCGAGCTGCTCAAGGGCAAGAAGGTCACCATCGTGCCGATCCTGCGCGCCGGCCTGGGCATGCTCGACGGCGTCACCGACCTGATCCCCAGCGCGCGGATCAGCGTGGTCGGCCTCTACCGCGACGAGGATACCCTCGAGCCGGTGCCCTATTTCGCCAAGTTCGCCAATGACATGGACGAACGCATGGCGATCGTCATCGACCCGATGCTGGCCACCGGCGGCACCATGGTGGCGACCCTGGACATGCTGCGTGAGCGCGGCTGCAAGCACATGAAGGTGATCGTGCTGGTGGCCGCTCCCGAGGGCATCAAGCGCGTCCAGGAGAGCTATCCGGACATCGAGATCTACACCGCCTCGGTGGACGACCGCCTCGACGAGAACGGCTACATCGTGCCGGGTCTGGGCGACGCCGGCGACAAGATCTTCGGCACTCGCTGAGTGTACCTACGCGCCCCCGCGGGCCCTGCCTGCGGGGGTGACATTCGCCCGCCAGGGGCGACGCCTTGCCCTCCTTCCGCCCCGTCGCCGCTCCCTCCGCCACTCCTCGGTCCCGATCGTTCATCGCAGGCCGTGACCGCCATGTCATTGTTCCCGCTCGCGCTCGGGTTCGCGATGGGGCTCGATATGTTCGTTTCCGCGCATGCCGTGTCGGTGATGCCCCGGAGCCTCGCTTCCGTTCTTGATTAGACAAAAGTTCAATGTCTAACAAAGTTTATAGTTATCAATGGTTTGATAGGGGAGGTCCGCCGCCTGGGCGGCGGGAGTCGAAGCTTTCGCTTGGCGACATTTGTGATTGAAAGTGAATCTCGGCTACGTTGTCTGAACGAGTCACCAGGCTCGCCCAAGAACAACGACACGTCGAGAGCCGTATGTCCCTGATTCTAGACAACATCGATCATGTGGTCGGTGGTTCCCCCCACATCACGGGCGTGAACCTGGAGCTCGAGCCCGGCTCCTTCAACGTCCTCCTCGGACGAACCCTGTCGGGCAAGACCACCCTGATGCGGCTGATGGCCGGGCTGGACGTGCCCACCCGGGGGCGCATCCTGATGAACGGCGAGGACGTCACCGGTCGTTCGGTGCGCAAGCGCAACGTCTCCATGGTCTATCAGCAGTTCATCAACTACCCGGCCCTAACGGTCTTCGACAACATCGCCTCGCCCCTGAAGCTCGCCCGGGTCTCCCGGGCCGAGATCGACCGGCGGGTGAGGGAGGTGGCCGAGATGCTGCACATCGAGCACCTGCTCGACCGCCTGCCGCTGGAGCTCTCCGGCGGCCAGCAGCAGCGCACCGCCATGGGGCGGGCGTTGGTCAAGGAGGCCGACGTGGTGCTCTTCGACGAGCCGCTGGTCAACCTCGACTACAAACTGCGCGAGGAGTTTCGGGACGAGCTGCGCAGTGTCTTCAGCGAGCGCCGCTGCATCGCCGTCTACGCGACCACCGAGCCCACCGAGGCGCTGGCCCTCGGCGGCAACACCGCCGTGCTGCACGAGGGGTGCCTGCTGCAATACGGCCGAACCGAGGACGTCTACCACCGCCCGCGGGACATCCTCGCCGCGGAGATGTTCTCCGAACCGCCGATCAACATCGTCCACGGCATCGTCTCCGGCAGCGAGGTGACCTTCGACGAGCGCACCCACTTCCCCCTCAACGACGACCTGCGCTCGCTGCCGCCCGGGGAGTACCGCTTCGGCGTGCGCGCCTCGCACATCTCGCTCGCGCCCCGGGCCCCAGACGACATCGAGGTGCCGATGATCGTCGACCTGGCCGAGATCAGCGGCTCCGAGACCTTCCTGCACGTGCACAACGATCGCTTCCACATGACCGTCCACCTGGAGGGCGTCCACGCCTTCGACGTCGACGCCCCCGTGACCCTCTACTTCCCGACCCACAAGGTCTATGCCTTCGACCGCGCGGGCGCCGTGGTGCATATCCCGAACCACCTGGGGGGCGTGTGACATGGCCGAGATCACCCTGAAGTCGCTGGCCCACACCTACCTGCCCAACCCGACCTCGCCCGAGGACTACGCCATCCGCGAGATGGACCACGTCTGGCGCCAGGGCGGCGCCTACGCGCTGCTCGGTCCCTCGGGCTGCGGCAAGTCGACCCTGCTCAATATCATCTCCGGGCTGCTGGAACCCTCCAGCGGCGAGGTGCTCTTCGACGGCGAGGTGGTCAACGCCCTGCCGCCCGAGGCGCGCAACATCGCCCAGGTGTTCCAGTTCCCGGTCGTCTACGACACCATGACCGTATACGACAACCTCGCCTTCCCGCTGCGCAACGTGAAGACCCCCGAGGCGCGGATCCACGAGCGGGTGACGGAGGTCGCCGAGGTGCTGGAGCTGACCGGCCAGCTCCGGCGCAAGGCCAAGAACCTCACCGCCGACGAGAAGCAGAAGGTCTCCATGGGGCGTGGCCTGGTGCGCGAGGACGTCTCGGCGATCCTCTTCGACGAGCCGCTCACCGTCATCGACCCGCAGCTCAAGTGGAAGCTGCGCCGCAAGCTCAAGGAGATCCACCAGCGCTTCGAGATCACCATGGTCTACGTGACCCACGACCAGCTCGAGGCCTCCACCTTCGCCGACAAGATCGCCGTGATGTATGAGGGGCAGGTGGTGCAGTTCGGCACGCCCCGGGAGCTCTTCGAGACCCCCAACCACACCTTCGTCGGCTACTTCATCGGCAGCCCCGGCATGAACTTCCTGACGGTCACGACCCGCGAGGGGCGGGTGATGGCCGGCGAGACCCCGCTCGAGGTGGGGCAGGGCGTCCACGATGCCGTGGCCGGGGCCCGCTCGTCCAACGTCAAACTCGGCATCCGCCCGGAGTTCATCGAGGTGCACGCCGAGCCCGTCGCCGGGGGGATGCCGGCCCGGGTGGAGCATACCCAGGACCTCGGTACCTACTCGCTCGTCACCCTGAGCCTCGGCGGCACGCCCCTCAAGGCGCGCATCGAGGAGGGCCAGCCGGTGCCCAGCGGCCAGGCCTGGCTGCGCTTCCCCGACGAGCGCCTCGGCCTGTACGTCGACGAGTTTCGCGTGGAGTTCGCCCATGAATAAGGTCTACAACAACCGGGCCTGGTGGCTCATCCTGCCGATGCTGGCGCTGGTCGCCTTCTCCGCGGTCATCCCGCTGATGACGGTGGTCAACTACTCGGTGCAGGACGTCTTCGACGCCAACACGCGCTTCTTCACGGGCACCGAGTGGTTCAAGGAGATGCTCAACGATCCGGCCCTGCAGGCGGCCGTGCTGCGCCAGTTCGCCTTCTCGTTCACCGTGCTGGCCATCGAGGTGCCGCTCGGCATCGGCATCGCCCTGATCATGCCCAAGCGGGGCTGGCAGGCCTCCGCGGTGCTGATACTCGTGACCATGCCGCTGCTGATCCCCTGGAACGTGGTGGGCAGCATCTGGCAGATCTTCACCCGCGGCGACATCGGCCTGATGGGCTGGAGCCTGCGCGAGCTGGGCTACGCCTACAACATCACGGCGAGCCCCGTGGACGCCTGGGCGACCATCGTGCTGATGGACGTCTGGCACTGGACGCCGCTGATCGCGCTGCTCTGCTACAGCGGCCTGCGCGCGATTCCCGACGCCTACTACCAGGCGGCGCGGATCGATCGCGCCTCGAGGTGGGCGGTGTTCCGCTTCATCCAGCTGCCCAAGCTCACCAACGTGCTGGTGATCGGCATCCTGCTGCGCTTCATGCACTCCTTCATGATCTACGCCGAGCCCTTCGTGCTCACCGGCGGCGGGCCCGGCAGCTCCACCACCTTCCTCAGCCAGTCGCTGACCACCATGGCGATCGGCCAGCAGGACCTCGGGCCCTCGGCCGCCTTCTCGCTGATCTACTTCCTGATCATCCTGCTGGTCACCTGGGTCTTCTACACGGCGATCATGAACATGCAGAAAGACACCCCGCACAAGGAGGCCCCGGATGAGTGATTCCCTGCCCACGACCCCCGGTGCCGTGCGCAAGCGTGCCGCCGCCGCCGACCAGAAGCGGCGTCGCCAGGCGCGTCCGGTCGCCCGCCAGTGGCGCCGCCGGGGCCTGATGGCGGCCTACATCGTCTTCGTGCTGCTGCCGATCTACTGGCTGCTCAACATGTCCTTCCAGTCCAACACCGAGATCCTCGGCGGGCTGACCCTGTGGCCCGAGTACTTCACCCTGGAGCACTACGCCAAGATCTTCACCGAGCCCAGCTGGTACATGGGCTACGTGAACTCGATCACCTACGTGCTGATGAACATGGTGATCAGCATCGTCGTGGCGCTGCCCGCGGCCTACGCATTCAGCCGCTACCAGTTCATCGGCGACAAGCACCTCTTCTTCTGGCTGCTGACCAACCTGATGGCGCCGCCCGCGGTCTTCCTGCTGCCCTATTTCCAGCTCTATTACACGGTGGGCCTCTTCGACACCCATGTTGCCGTGGCGCTGGCGCACTGCCTGTTCAATATCCCGCTGGCGGTGTGGATCCTCGAGGGCTTCATGAGCGGCGTGCCCAAGGAGATCGACGAGACCGCCTTCATCGACGGCTACAGCTTCCCGCGCTTCTTCGTGAAGATCTTCATCCCGATGATCAGCTCGGGGATCGGCGTGACGCTGTTTTTCCTGTTCATGTTCTCCTGGGTCGAGCTGCTGCTGGCCAGCACCCTGACCTCCACCGGCGCCCAGCCCATCGCCTCGGTGATGACCCAGACCAAGGGGGCCTCGGGCATCGATTGGGGCACCCTGGCGGCCGCCGGCACCCTGACCATCCTGCCCGGCATCGTGGTGGTCTACTTCGTGCGCAACCATATCGCCAAGGGCTTCGCCCTGGGCCGGACCTGAGGAGGGCACGACATGGAATGGATGGTCTGGACCACGCCCACCACCGTCTTCTTCTCGGTCATCGCCGCCATGCTGGTCGGCATGACCGCCTGGGAGGTGGCCTCGCCGACGGTGGAGCGCAAGGGGTTCCTGCCGATCGCCACCACCCGCGGCGATCGTCTCTTCATCGGGCTGCTCTGTGCCGCCTACATCCATCTGCTGGTCGTGGGCTTCACCCCGCTCAGCATCTGGCTGGCCCTGGGGGCATCGGTGATCTGGCTGATGATCCTGATGCGCTGGGGCTGACGGCAATCCCATGCCGCCGCGAGCGCATGGACGCATGACCACAACCAACGAGGTCAACATGACAGCAATAACAATACGACGCTCACTGGTGGCGGCCAGCATCATGCTGGCCAGCACCGCCCTGCACGCCGACAACCACGATGCGCGGGCGATCGCCGAGCGGCTCATCGACGAGCACTTCCAGGACTCGACCCTGACCCGCGAGCAGCAGATCGAGGAGCTCCTGTGGTTCGCCAAGGCCGCCGAGCCCTTCCGCGGCATGGAGATCAACACCGTGGCGGAGGGCCTGACCACCCACATCTACGAGCGGGACGTGCTGGCCGAGGCCTTCACCGAGCTCACCGGCATCGAGGTGACCCACAACATCATCGGCGAGGGGGACGTGGTCAACAACATGCAGACCCAGATGCAGTCGGGTCGCAACATCTACGACGGCTACGTCAACGACTCCGACGCCATCGGCACCCACATCCGCTACGGCACCACCGTGAATATCACCGAGGCCATGGCGAACGAGTGGGCCGACTACACCCTGCCGACCCTGGACCTCGATGACTTCATCGGCCTGCAGTACGGCACCGGCCCCGATGGCAACCTCTACCAGCTCCCCGACCAGCAGTTCGCCAACCTCTACTGGTTCCGCTACGACTGGTTCCAGCGCGAGGACCTTCAGAACCAGTTCCGCGAGCGGTATGGCTATGAACTCGGCGTGCCGACCAACTGGACCGCCTACGAGGAGATCGCCGAGTTCTTCACCGAGCATGTCGGCGAGATCGACGGCACCAAGGTCTATGGCCACATGGACTACGGGCGCCGCGACCCGTCGCTGGGCTGGCGCTTCCACGACTCCTGGCTCTCCATGGCGGGCATGGGCAGCCCCGGCGTGCCCTTCGGCAACCCCGTGGACGACTGGGGCATCCGCGTCAACGAGCAGAGCGAGCCGGTGGGCGCGAGCGTCAGCCGCGGCGGCGCCACCAATGCCCCGGCCTCGGTCTTCGCCGTGACCAAGATGGTCGACTGGCTCGAGAAGTACGCGCCGCCCGAGGCCAGCGGCATGACCTTCGGCGAGGCGGGGCCGGTGCCGGCCCAGGGCAACGTCGCCCAGCAGATGTTCTGGTACACCGCCTTCACCGCCGACATGACCGACCCCGGCCTGCCGGTGACCGAGGAGGACGGCACGCCCAAGTGGCGCATGGCGCCGTCGCCCGCCGGTCCCTACTGGGAGGAGGGCATGAAGGTCGGCTACCAGGACGTGGGCTCCTGGACCTTCTTCGACTCCACCCCCGAGGATCGCCGCACCGCGGCCTGGCTGTTCGCCCAGTTCACCACCGCCAAGACGGTGTCGTTGGAGAAGCTGATGGCGGGCCTGACGCCGATCCGCGAGTCCGATATCTTCTCCGAGCAGATGACCGAGATGGCGCCCAAGCTCGGCGGCCTGGTCGAGTTCTACCGCAGCCCCAACGAGTCCAACTGGACGCCGTCCTCGACCAACGTGCCGGACTATCCGCGCATGGCGCCGCTGTGGTGGCAGAACCTCGCCCCCGCGGTCAGCGGCGATATCTCGCCCCAGGAGGGCCTCGACAACCTGGCCGCGGACCTCGATAGCATCATGGCACGCCTCGCCCGGGCCAAGGTCTTCACCACCTATGCGCCCAACCTGAACGAGGAGCGCGATCCCGAGTACTGGCTCTCCCAGCCCGGCGCGCCCAAGGCCAAGCTGGACGACGAGATGCCCCAGGGTACCACCGTGCCCTACGACCAGATGATGGAGGAGTGGATGGCCGCCGGCTCGCGCGAATGATCACCGGGCGCCGGCCGAGTCCGGCGCCGCATCAGTCCGTGTGACCGGTTGCCTGAACGGGATCCAGGGCCCCGCTCGGCGCATGCCGAGCGGGGCCCTTCGCTTCCATGCGCGGCGCCTCGACACTCGGCGCGGCGGACAAAGGGGCCAGACATGCAACTCAGACAGAGCAACCTTCGAACGCTGCCCGAGCGGGTCTTCGATGTCCTGATCGTCGGCGGCGGCATCAACGGCGCCGCGGCCGCCGCCGCGCTCAGCGGCAAGGGCGCGCGGGTGGCGCTGATCGATCGTGGTGACTTCGCCGGCAGCACCAGCATGCACTCCTCCAACCTGGTGTGGGGTGGCATCAAGTACATGGAGAGCGGCGACTTCGCCCTGGTGCGCAAGCTCTGCAAGAGCCGCAATCACCTGATCGAGAGCTACCCCTCCACGGTGCAGGAGATCCGCTTCCTCACCACCATCAACCGGGGCTTTCGCCATCATCCTCTCTACCCCTGGGCCGGCACCTGGCTCTACTGGCTGATGGGCAACGCCTTCACTCGGCGCCCGCACTTCCTGAGCCCCACCGCCATCAAGGCCCGGGAGCCGATCATCGATACCGCCATGGCCCAGGGCGGCTTCGAGTACTCCGACGCCTACCTGCACGACAACGATGCCCGCTTCGTCTTCAACTTCGTGCGCGCAGCGCTGGACTTCGGCGCCGTGGCGGCCAACTACGTCGAGTCGATGGGGGCGCGTCGCGAGGGTGGGCTCTGGATCACCCGGGTGCGCGACCGCATGGATGGCCGCACCTTCGAGGTCCGCTCGAAGGTGCTGATCAACGCCGCCGGCCCCTGGGTCGATCAGCACAACAGCCTCTCGGGCCAGCAGACCGACCATCGCCACGTCTTCTCCAAGGGCATCCACCTGATCGTGCCGCGGCTCACCGATAGCCGGCGGGTGCTGGCCTTCTTCGCCGACGACGGTCGGCTCTTCTTCGTCATCCCCATGGGGCCGCGCACCTGCATCGGCACTACCGATACCCGGGTCGAGCGGCCCGAGGTGGGGGCGACCGAGGAGGACATCCGCTTCGTGCTCGACAACATCAACACTCGCCTCGCCCTGAAGAGGCCGCTCGGCAAGGAAGACATCATCGCGACCCGCTGCGGGGTGCGACCGCTGGCGGTGAAGCCGAGCGGCGGCGGCGAGCGGGACTTCCTGAACCTCTCGCGCAAGCATGCCATCGACATCGACGCCGAGATGGCCCACCTCAGCATCTTCGGCGGCAAGCTCACCGACTGCCTGAACGTCGGCGAGGAGGTCGTCGAGGAGGTGGCGCGGCTGGGCGTCGCGATTCCCTACCCGACGGTGCGCTGGTACGGCGAGCCGGATGCCTCGGTGCGCGAGGCCTTCCTGCACCAGGCGCGACTGATGGACCTGGACGCCATGACCGCCGAGGGCGCCTCGGAGCCGCTGAGCACGCGGCTGTGGCGGCGCTACGGCGCCCAGGCGCTGGAGATGCTGGAGGATATTCGCCAGGACCCGCGGCAGGGCGAGGTGCTGATCGAGCACACCGAGTACCTGCGCTGCGAGCTCCAGCAGGCCCGGCGCCGGGAGATGGTGACGAGGCTCGAGGACTTCCTCAGGCGCCGATCGAAAATCTCGCTGGTCGTCCCGGAGCGGACCATCCGAGCCTCCCCGGGGCTGCGCGAGTCCTGCGACATCCTCTTCGGCGACCAGGCCGAGGCGCGGCTCCAGGAATACCTGGCGGGTGACGCGCCGGAGTCCGCGGGGCTCGAGGCCGGAGGGGAGGGCGGCCAGGGGCCCAAGCCGCCTGGTGGCTAGGGTCCCAAGCCGCCACGAGGCTGGTAGAATGCCGCGCAGCTCGACTGCCCCTCCCCGGATCCAACGGAGTCCACGACCATGACCGACCAGACGGCGGCCACGCCCCTGCCGACCGACAGCCCCCTTCGCACCCTGCTCACCGGGGCGCAGATGCTCTTCGTCGCCTTCGGCGCCCTGGTGCTGGTGCCCCTGCTCACCGGCCTCGATCCCAACGTGGCGCTGTTCACCGCGGGCATCGGCACCCTGATCTTCCACGGCGTCACCCGGGTCAGCGTGCCGGTCTTCCTGGCCTCGTCGTTCGCCTTCATCGCCCCCATCCAGAGCTCGGTGGCCAACTACGGCATTCCCGCCACCCTCGGCGGGCTGATGGTCGCGGGCCTGGTCTACGTGGTGATCTCCCAGGTTGTGCGCCTCAAGGGCACCGCCTGGCTGCATCGCCTGTTGCCGCCGGTCGTCGTGGGGCCGGTGATCATGGTGATCGGCCTGGCGCTGGCGCCGGTGGCGGTGAACATGGCCACCGGCGAGACCAGCGAGGGCATCGGCTACGGCACCGCCATCTTCCTCTCCATGGCGAGCCTGCTGGTCACCCTGGTGCTGGCGGTGTTCGGGCGTGGCCTGATCCGCCTGGTGCCGATCATGGGCGGCATCCTCACCGGCTACGCGCTGGCGACCCTGATGGGGGTGGTGGACTTCACGCCGGTGCGCGAGGCGGCCTGGCTGGCGGTGCCGTCCTTCACCGCGCCGAGCTTCCACTGGGCGGCGATCCTGTTCATGATCCCGGTGGCCATCGCCCCGGCGGTGGAGCATATCGGCGACATGGTCGCCATCGGCTCGGTGACCCGCAGGAACTACCTGGAGAAGCCCGGCCTGCACCGCACCCTGCTGGGCGACGGCCTGGCCACCGCCGGCGCGGCGGTCTTCGGCGGGCCGCCCAACACCACCTACTCCGAGGTGACCGGGGCCGTGACCCTGACCCGCGCCTTCAACCCCTGGATCATGGTGACCACCGCCGTCATCGCCATCGTGCTGGCCTTCGTCGCCAAGCTCGGCGCGCTGCTGCAGACCATTCCGGGGCCGGTGATGGGCGGCATCATGACGCTGCTGTTCGGCTCCATCGCCGTGGTCGGCATGAACACCCTGGTGCGCGCCGGCAAGCCGCTCACCGCGCCGCGCAACCTGGTGGTGGTCTCCCTGGTGCTGGTCTTCGGCATCGGCGGCATGCAGTTCGGCAACGGCCAGTTCACCCTGCAGGGCGTCAGCCTCGCCGCCCTGGTCGGCATCGTGCTGAACTGGGTGCTGCCCCGCGCCGAGGAGGAGTGACGGTGTTGTGGGAGCGGTGCAACCACCGCTCCCACAAGACTTCTCTGCTTCATTGTGGGAGCGACGCTTGCGTCGCGATCCGCCGCGCAGCGGCGGTGGGGTTGGCCTGGCCTGTTGTGGGCGCGCCGTCACTGCATCGCCGTGCAAGTCGAGGCGTCGAACCGACGGCTCCCACAAAGGCTACCTGCAGCTTACGCAGGACCATCTGAGGCTGTGGCAGGGCATCCCTGTCAGGCGTGATGGCGCTCCTGGCCGGCGTCGGAGAAGGTGGGCGGGGTGCTGGCGCTGACGATCACGCACTCCTCCTCGCCGACATTGCGAAAGCGGTGGGGGCGGCGGGAGTCGAAGTAGTAGGCATCGCCGGCCCTCAGCACGCCCACCTCGCCATCCACGGTGATCTCGATGCGTCCCGAGATCACCACCCCGCCTTCCTCGCCGTCGTGCTCGAGCATCTCCTCGCCGCTGTCCGCGCCCGGCGGATAGCGCTCGTGGATGATCGACATCTGGCGGTCCGGGCGCCGGGCGGCCACCAGCCCCCAGGAGAGCGTGCCGTCACCGATCTCGGTCAGCTCTTCCGCCCGGTAGAAGGGCTTGGGCTGGGTCGGTTCGTCGCCGGCGAAGAAGGCGCTGATCGAGACGGGCAGGGCGTCCAGGATCTTCTTCAGCGAGCTCACCGAGGGGCTGACGTGGTTCTGCTCCACCAGCGAGACCGTGCTGTTGGTGACGCCGGCCCGCTTGGCCAGCTCGCGCTGTGACAGGCCCCGGGCCAGTCGCAGCTGCTTGAGTCGGGCGCCTACGTCGAATGCGTCTTCCATGTCGGGGTCCATGTCTCGGCTCGTATCTCGGTTCCGGGGGCGTCTGCCGCCGTGGTCGTAGAATATTTTCAACATATCATACCGCGTCCCCGGCACTCGGATAAGGGGCGCCTTGACCCGTATCAGGCCCCCGGCGCGGCGGGCCCGGCCGGCATGGCACCCGGGGGCGGGCTAAGGCATCATGGGGGATGACACGATGGTTTCGTCAGGAGAGTCCATGATTCCCCGAGAAGCGCTCACCGGCATGATCCTGGCCGGCGGCCAGGGACGCCGCATGGGCGGCCGCGACAAGGGGCTCGAGCCCTTCGCCGGCCGGCCGCTGGTGGCTCATGTCCGCGAACGCCTGGTGGGGCGCGTCGCCGAGGTGCTGATCAACGCCAACCGCAACGTCGAGCGCTACCGGCCGCTGGCCGATCGCGTGGTGAGTGATGCCGAGGGCGGCTACCAGGGTCCCCTGATGGGCATCTACAGCGGGCTACGGGCCGCGACCACGCCCTGGCTCGTCGTCGCTCCCTGCGATACCCCGGCGCTGCCCGAGGACCTGGTGACGCGCCTGGTGGCTGGCATCGGTGACCACGATATCGCCGTGGCCTTCGACGGCGAGCGCCTGCACCCGGTGGTGGCGCTGATCCGCACCACGCTGGCCGACGACCTGGCCGCGGCCCTGGCCGAGGGCGAGCGCAAGATCGATCGCTGGTACGCGCGCCACGCCTGGTGCCGGGTGGACGTCAGCGACTGCCCCGACGCCTTCGCCAATCTCAATACCGATGACGAGAAGGCACGCCTGGAGCAGGCCCTCGGCGTGGCGGCCCGGGCGGCGAGGGCGCGCCCATGAGCGAGTGCGTGCCGGAGCGCCTCCCCTTCGACGACGCCCTGCCGGTGCTCGGCATCGCCGCCTGGAGCGGCACCGGCAAGACCACCCTGCTGGAGCGGCTGCTCCCCGCCCTGCGGGAGCGAGGCCTGCGGGTGGCGGTGATCAAGCATGCCCACCACAGCTTCGATGTCGACCAGCCCGGCAAGGACAGCCATCGCCTGCGCCAGGCCGGCGCCTCGCCGATGCTGGTCGCCTCCCGGGCGCGGGTGGCGGTGATGATGGAAACCCCGGGCCGCGAGGAGGCGGATCTCGCCGCGCTGCTCGAGATGGTGCGTCCCCAGCGGCCGGACCTCGTGCTGGTGGAGGGCTTCAAGGCCTGGCCACTGCCCAAGCTGGAGCTCTATCGGCCGTCGGTGGGCAAGCCGCTGCGGGTCGCCGAGGATCCCTGGGTGAGGGCCGTGGCGAGCGATGCGGCGCTGGCGCTTCCCGAAGGCGTCGAGGCGCTGGAGCTGAATGATCTCGAGGCCCTCGCCGACTGGATCGCCGCCTGGCCCGGGCGCTGGCCCTCCCACCAGCGTCCCCGCGAGGAGGCCGTGTCATGACGCTCTCCTGCTTCGATCTCGGCGAGCGGATGCTGTCCGTGGCGGAGGCGGGCGAGCGCCTGGCGACCCTGATCGAGGGGCCGCTGCCGGTCGAGCGGGTCGCGCTCGCCGCCCTCCACGGGCGGGTGCTGGCCGAGGATTTTGTCTCGCCCATCGACGTGCCCCAGAACACCAACGCCGCCATGGACGGCATCGCCCTGGCCTGGCCCGAGCCGGACGCGCGGCCCGCCGCCTGGCGGCTGGTCGGCGAGGTACTCGCCGGCGCTCGGCGTGGCGAGGGGGTCGCGGCCGGCGAGTGCGTGCGCATCACCACCGGCGCGCCGCTGCCGCCGGGCGCCGATACCGTGATCATGCGCGAACAGCTGATCGAGCCGCTGGAGGCCTCACGCGGCGAGCGGGTGGCGATCGACCGGCCCGAGCGCATCCGCCGGGGCCAGCACGTGCGGCGTGCCGGCGAGGACATCCCCCGCGGCCGGCGGGTGCTCGACGCCGGCACGCGGCTGGGGGCCGCGGAGCTCGGGCTGCTGGCCTCCCTGGGGCTCGCCGAGGCGCGGGTCCATCGCCGGCCCCGGGTGGCCCTCTTCTCCACCGGTGACGAGGTGATCGCCCCCGGCCGGCCGCTGCCCCCGGCCGGCATCTATGACGCCAACCGCCACACCCTGGTGGGCCTGCTCGCCGAGCAGGGCGCCGAGGCGATCGACCTCGGCATCCTGCCCGACGACCGCCAGGCCATGGAGGCCGCGCTGCGCGAGGCCGCCGACCGCGCCGACATGGTGATCACCAGCGGCGGCGTCTCGGTGGGCCAGGCCGACTTCACCCGGGCCGCCCTGGAGACGGTCGGCCGCCTGGCGTTCTGGCGCATCGCCATCCGTCCCGGACGCCCCCTGGCCTGCGGCCTGCTGGGCGAGCGCGGCGTGCCCTTCCTGGGGCTGCCCGGCAATCCCGTGGCGGTGATGGTCACCTTCCTGCAGTTCGTGGCCCCGCTGCTGGCGCGGCTGCAGGGACGCGGCGCCGTCGCTCCACGCCGGCTCACCGCCGTCGCCGACGAGGCCCTGAATAGCCGGCAAGGCCGCACCGACTTCCTGCGCGGCGTCTTCCACGCCGCCGACGATGGCCGCCTGCACGTGCGCAGCACCGGCGCCCAGGGCTCCGGCATCCTCTCCTCGATGGCGGCGGCCAACTGCCTGATCGAGCTCGCCGACGACCGGGAGGGCGCGGCCCCCGGCGAGACGGTGAGCATCCACCCCCTGCATCGCTTGCCATGAGGCGCCGACTCACCATGTCACAGATTCCTCCTTCCCTGACCCATCTCAACGCCCGCGGCGAGGCCCACATGGTCGACGTCGCCGACAAGCCGGAGAGCCGGCGGGAAGCCTCGGCCTCGGGGCTCATCCGCATGTGGCCGTCGACCCTGGCGCTGCTTGCCGAGGGCGGCCTGCCCAAGGGCGACGTCCTGGCCACGGCGCGCATCGCCGGCATCCAGGCCGCCAAGCGCACCCACGAGCTGATTCCCCTCTGCCACGCCCTGGCGCTCTCCAAGGTGGCGATCGAGTTCGAGCTGGACGAGAAGAACGCCTGCGTGCACGTCACCGCCACCTGTCGCCTCAACGGCCGGACCGGCGTCGAGATGGAGGCCCTGACCGCGGTCTCCGTGGCCTGCCTGACGCTCTACGACATGTGCAAGGCGGTGGACAAGGACATGGAGATCGGCGCCATCCACCTGGACACCAAGACCGGCGGGAAGTCCGGCGAGTACCGCCGCGAGGCGGCCCCGTCGCCGGCCACCTCCGTGATCGAGACCGCCGCGGCGCCCATCGTCACCGGCGAGGGGGCCGCAGGCGAGGTCTCGGTGGGCACGCGTTGCGACATCGCCGCCCCCTGCATCCGGGTCAAGTGCCTGGCCGAGCTGCGCGAGCGCCTCGGGGTCGGCGACGTCTCGGTGCCTTTCCATGACCTGCCGAGCGCCGACGTGGCCGGCCTCAAGGCGGCGCTCAAGGCACAGGACCCGAGCTTCGAGGGGCTCGACCAGGGGCGCGTGCTGTGCGCCGTCAACCAGGTCATGGCCGGCGATGCCACGCCGTTGACCGACAACGACGAGGTCGCCTTCTTTCCCCCGGTGACCGGAGGCTGAGCGATGATACGCGTGCAGCGGGAGACCTTCGACGCCGGCGCCGAGCAGCGTGCGCTTCTCGAGGGACGCAGCGACATCGGCGCGGCGGTCAGCTTCACGGGGCTGGTGCGCGACTTCAACGAGCGCCCCGAGGTTGAGGCCCTGACCCTGGAGCACTACCCGGGCATGACCGAGGCCGCCCTGCAGGCGATCGTCGAGGAGGCCGAGGGGCGCTGGCCGCTTCAGGGGGTGACGGTGATTCACCGGATTGGACGCCTGGCCCCTGCGGACCCTATCGTGTTGGTAGTGGTGGCCAGTGCCCATCGACGCGCCGCCTTCGAGGCCTGCGACTTCATCATGGACTATCTGAAGACCCGCGCCCCCTTCTGGAAGAAGGAGCACACGGCCAGCGGGGACTATTGGGTGTCGGAACGCGACGGGGATCATCATGACGCCCGTCGCTGGGAGTGTTCTTCATGACCGATGAGCTGATCGACAATTTCGGCAGACGCGTGAGCTACGTGCGCATTTCCGTCACCGATCGCTGTGACTTTCGCTGCGTCTACTGCATGAGCGAGGAGATGACGTTTCTCCCGCGGGCCCAGGTGCTGACCCTCGAGGAGCTGGCCACGGTGGCCCGCGCCTTTACCGAGCTGGGCGTGGAGAAGATCCGCCTGACCGGGGGCGAGCCGCTGGTGCGGCGTGACATCGATCGGCTGGTCGGTGATATCGGCGCGCTCCCCGGGCTCAAGGATTTCGCCATGACGACCAACGGGGCGAGCCTGCCGAAGTTTGCCGGCCGCCTGCGCGACGGCGGCCTAAAGCGGCTCAATATCAGCCTTGATTCGCTGGATCCCGATCGCTTTCGGCGCCTCACCCGCACCGGTGATCTCGGCAAGGTGATCGCCGGCATTCGGGCCGCCCGGGAGGCCGGCTTCGAGCGTATCAAGCTCAACGCCGTTATCCTCAAGGGGCGCAACGACGACGAGGTGATCGACCTGGTCGACTTCGCCCGTGACGAGGGGCTCGACATCAGCTTCATCGAGGAGATGCCGCTGGGCGATGTCTCCGACCACTCCCGGGCCGAGACCTTCTGCTCGAGCGACGAGGTGCAGGCGCTGATCGAGACCCGCCACGCGCTGGTGCCCACCACCGAGTCGACCCCCGGGCCATCACGCTACTTCATGATGCCCGACAGCGACTCCCGGGTCGGCTTTATCTCGCCCCACAGCCACAACTTCTGCGATACCTGCAACCGGGTGCGCGTCACCGTGGAGGGGCGCCTGCTGCTCTGCCTCGGCAACGAGCACTCCGTGGACCTGCGCGCCGTGCTGCGCCGCCACCCCGGGGATATCGAGGCGGTGAAATCGGCCATCGTGCGCGCCATGCCGCTGAAGCCCGAGCGCCATCACTTCACCACCGATGGCGATGTCCAGGTGGTGCGCTTCATGAACATGACCGGCGGCTAGGCCGCGCGGCGCCGAAGCCGGGCGGCACCGGCGGTTTTGCGGGCGACACCTCGGTGTCGCCCGCGTCGTTTTCTCCCCGTGAATCGGCGCGTCGCGTCGTGAATTCCGTGTCGTTGCCGGGGCATT
This sequence comes from Halomonas sp. THAF5a, assembly GCF_009363755.1. Taxonomy (NCBI): domain Bacteria; kingdom Pseudomonadati; phylum Pseudomonadota; class Gammaproteobacteria; order Oceanospirillales; family Halomonadaceae; genus Halomonas; species Halomonas sp. THAF5a. The sequence goes on from NZ_CP045417.1 coordinate 1,620,331, forward strand.
TCGGCGCTCTTTTTGGTTGCCTCACCGCCGGGGTTTTTCCCCACTCTTTCTTGCCAATGTGGCATCAGTGCATATACTTTTGACGTGTAACATCCCACTGCGACATTCCAACATTCGGCATGGAGACCGCCAATGTCCAGCGAAACCCTGGAGCGCATCGCCCGCAACAAGAACGTGGCTCGTGCCGCGGCACGCCAGCTCAGCATGGAGCAGCTGCACAAGCTGGCCGAGGTCATCGGTGAGGTCATCGAGCAGAAGAAGAACGAGGAGGTTCAGCGCCAGGAAGAGGAAGCCGAGAAGGCCAGGAAACTCGCCGAGATTCGCGAGCAGATCAACGAGGCCGGCCTCTCCCTGGACGACCTGGTGACCGAACAGCCCACGCGCAAGCGTGGTCGTCCGCCGAAGAACGCCAGCAAGGCGTGATCCGGTTTCTGCCGCGCCTTGTCCTCAAGGCGCGGTGAGCCTTGCTCCCGTTTTTCTTGCGGTTCTCGATTCGCTCACCGCTGCGTCAATTCCCGCCTTACTCTCCCGGTATTTCCGCTTCCACCGCGAGAATCTGCAGGTGCACTTCGGGCACCCGGTGCAGGTGATCGGCCAGCCAGCCGAGCAGCCGTGGCTGCAGCGCCAGGCGCAGCTCCGCCAGGGAATCCACCTCGATCTCGTCCAGGCAGTCGTCCAGCCAGTCGGCGAAGGCGGTCTCGTCCATGGGGCTCGACTGGCTGGCATCGAGCATCAGCCGGCCGATGCGCGTCCAGCCCGTGACGGTGGCCGCCACCGAGAGGGCGAGGTAGAGGCTGCCGTGACGGGCGCGATGCCCGCCATCGCCGCCGCCGAGGCCCGGCAGGGCGGCGACCGCATCCTGGTTGACGATATGCGGCTGCTGGGGGTGGCGCGCCGTCAGGGAGAGGCCGTCGGCATCCAGGCGGATCAGGTCGCCGTTGGTCGGGATCACCGGGGCCTCGATACCCAGCGAGGTCGCCAGCGACTGGTGGGCCTGCTGGTGGCGGGCCTCGCCGTGCACCGGCAGCAGGTGGCGTGGCCTCACCCAGCCATAGAAGGTGCGTAGCTCCTCCTGGGCCGGATGGCCCGAGGCGTGCAGCTCGGGATGATTCTCCTCGTCGAACAGGCTCACGCCGAAGTGTCGCAGTCCGGCCTTCAGGCGCTGGATCAGTCGTTCGTTGCCGGGAATCGCCTTGGCCGAGAAGATCACGGTGTCGCCGGCCATCAGCTCGAAGTGGGGATGGCGCCCTCGCGACAGGCGCGACAGCGCCGCCCGGGGTTCCCCCTGGCTGCCGGTGGCGATCACTAGCACCTCCTCGGGCGGCAGGTAGCCGAGATCGGCCACCGGCACCAGCGGCGGCAGGTCGTCCATGTAGCCCAGCTGGCGCGCCACGCCGACCATGCGCTCCATGGAGCGTCCCATCAGGCTGATGCGCCGTCCAGAGCGCTGGGCGGCGCGGCCGATGGCCAGCACCCGGGCCAGGTTGCTCGCGAAGCAGCTGACCACGACGCGCCCTTCGCAGCGGGCGATGGTGCGGGTGAGGGCCTCGGCAACTTCCCCTTCGCTGCGCGAACGGCCGGGCAGGGGGGCGTTGGTGGAGTCGCCCACCACCAGGTCCACCGGGGCGATGGCGCGGAAGGTGGCGGCCGAGATCGGCGGGCCGATCAGCGGCTCGGGGTCGAGCTTCCAGTCGCCGGTGTGCAGCACCCGATGCTCTCCCGCGGCGATCAGCAGCGCGCAGCTCTCGGGGATCGAGTGGGTCAGGGGCAGGAAGCGCAGGGTGAAGGGGCCGGTCTCCAGTGCCTCGCCGGGCTCGATCACCCGGATGGCGTCGGTGGCGAGGCCACGCTCGACGAACTTGGCCCGCAGCAGGCCCGCCGCCAGCGGCGTGGCGTGGATCGGGCAGCCCCACTTCGGCCACAGCCAGGCGGCGGCGCCGATATGGTCCTCGTGGCCGTGGGTGATGATCAGCGCACGAGGGCGGATCGAGAGCCGCTCGAGGGTGGAGAGGTCGGGGACCTGCAGCGGATTGTCCGGCAGGTCCTGGCGGATCATCATGCCGCAATCCACCGCGATCCAGTCGTCCTCGCCGCCTTTTTCCCCGTCTTGTCGCTCGCCGAAGCCGTAGAGGCTGAGGTTCATGCCGATCTCGCCGCAGCCCCCCAGCGGCAGGAAGTGCAGTGGCGGGCGGCGGCGGGGACGGATCTGGACGCGGGGTTGTGGCATCGAGGAAGCGGGGGCCTGAAAACGTGTACGAACACTATACGGGATGGCCGCCGCGCCTCACAACGCGACCCTCCGGGGCAGGCCCTCGCAGCTTGGCCTGGAGGAGCCAATCTTGGATCATCGCATTTTGGCGTGAAGCCGCTCGGCAGGAAAAGAGGTAGGCAGCTTTCCTGTGGGAGCGACGGTTCGGCGCTCCGAGCTTGCATCGCGAAAGAAGGCCGAAGGCCTTCCCGGCCTCAGGCACGAAGCCCGAGGCGCCTGTCGGCGCCAATCGCCGTGCAAGCACGGCTCCCACACTAGTTCAATGCCTGTCAGATAATGCTGGCTTGGGTGGATCGCGGTTCAAGCAGCGCTCCCACCCACCTCGCCGGTATCACGCTGTTCTGTGATGAACCAAATCTCTACTCCGGCACGTCCAGGGCGACCTGGGTGGCCAGCACCTGGCGCAGGAAGTCCCGCGTGCGGGGATCCTGCGGTGCGCGGAAGAGCTGGTCGGGCGGCCCCTGCTCGACGATGCGTCCGCCCTCCATGAAGATCACCCGGTCCGCGACGTCCCGGGCGAAGCTCATCTCGTGGGTCACCACCAGCATGGTCTGGCGCTCCGCGGCGAGCTGCTTCATCAGGCCGAGCACCTCCTCGACCCACTCCGGGTCCAGCGAAGAGGTCGGCTCGTCGAAGAGGATCACTTCGGCCTGGGCCGCCATGGCGCGGCCGATGCCCACGCGCTGCTGCTGTCCGCCGGAGAGCGAGGCGGGGTAGGCGTCGGCCTTGTGGGCGAGGCCGATGCGCTCGAGGATCTCCCGGGCCCGGGCATGGGCCCGCGCCTTGGGCCAGCGGTTGACGACGATCAGCCCCTCGGCGATGTTCTCGAGCGCCGTCTTGTTGGCGAACAGCGCATAGTTCTGGAACACGAAGGCGGTGCGCCGCCGGGCCGCGAGAATCTCGGCGCGGCGCGCGCGGGTCACGTCCACCTCCAGGTCGCCAAGGGTCAGCCGGCCGGCGTCCGGGCGTTCGAGGAAGTTCAGGCAGCGCAGCAGCGTCGACTTGCCGGTGCCCGAGGGACCGATGATGACGACGATCTCGCCCTGCTCGATGGCGAGGTCGATGCCGTCGAGCACCGCCTGGCCGCCGAAGCGCTTGATGAGTCCTTCTACCTTGATCATCGGCGGTATGCCTCGTTGAGCCGGGTTTCCAGGCGCCGCTGGAGCCAGGCCAGCAGCTCGACGATTCCCCAGTAGAAGAGCGCCACGGTGATGAAGGCCTCGAAGTAGAGGAAGCTGCCGGCGGCCTCCTTCTGGGTCGCGCCCATCAGCTCGGTGACCCCCAGGGTGAAGGCCAGCGAGGTCGCCTTGATCATGTCGATGAAGTAGTTCATCAGCGTGGGCACCGCGACCCGGGTGGCCTGGGGCAGCACGATGCGGCGCATCAGCTGGCCGTTGGTCATGCCGATGGAGAGCGCGGCCTCCGTCTGGCTGCGATCGACCCCGACGATGGCGGCGCGAATGGACTCCGCCATGTAGGCCGAGAAGTGCAGGGTCAGGCCCATGACGGTCGCGGTCACGCCGTTGATCTGGGTCAGGAACGCCAGCAGCTGGGGCAGGCCGTAGTAGAACAGGAACAGCTGCACCAGCAGCGGCGTACCGCGAAAGAACGAGATGAACAGCAGGGTAGCGGCGTTGAGGCCCGGGATGCGCAGCACGCGAATCACCGCCAGGCCGCAGGCCAGGACCAGGGCCAGCGCCATCCCCACGGCGGCCATCTGCAGCGTCAGCGGCAGGTAGCGCAGCAGGATGGGCACCAGCCCCAGCATGTAGTCGAGATCGAGCACGGACATGACAGCGGCTCAGCGTCTCAGGGGGTGGTGATGTCGGTGCCGAACCACTGTTCGGAGATCTCGCGCAGTTCGCCGGACTCGCGCAGGGTGTCGAGTGCCGCGTCGACCCGGTCGCGCAGCTCGCGGTCGATCTCGGTGTCGCGGAAGGGCAGGGCGTTTCGGATCTCGGAGAAGGTCTGGCCGGCGAGTGCCAGGGGCAGCGGCTTCTCCTTGATGACCTGGCTGGCGCTGACGCGATCCATCACGAAGGCATCGACGCGACCCAGGGCGGTGTCCTGCTCGATGTTGCTCTCGTAGGTGCGGATCTCGATCTCATCAGCGTAGGGCAGCTCGTTGAGCAGCTGCTCGTAGTTGGAGCCGAGGTTGACGGCGACGGTCTTGCCCTTGAGGTCCTCGACGCCCTGGATCGCCTCGTTGCCGTCCTTCACCACCACCTGGGCGCCGTCGTAGACGTAGGGCTGGGTGAAGACGTACTTGGATTCCCGCTCCTCGGTGATGGTGATCTGGTTGGCGATGGTGTCGATGCGGCCGGACTCGAGCATGCCGAAAAGGCCCGAGAAGTTGGCCGTGACGAACTCGACCTCCACGCCCATCTCCTCGGCCACCGCCGTGAGCACGTCGACCTCGAAGCCCTGCAGCTCGTCCTGCTCGACGAAGGTGAACGGGAAGTAGCCGCCGGACATGCCGACCTTGAGGGCGTGATCGTCGGCCTGGGCCAGGCCGGCGCCGAGCAGGCCGGCGGTGAGCATCGCCAGAGGGGTACCGATAGCGCGCTTGAGCATGTGAAGGCTCCTGAACAGTCGCGGGAGTAATACGGGTCCGTCACGGGGGGTGACGCGTTGGGCGCTCACACTAAAGAATAAGAAAGCGTTTTTCCAATAGCCTCTGGTTATTAACATGCGACGCCGCCTACCATTGGCGCTGCCAGCGGCTCTCGATGGTCTCGAGCTCCGCGGGCCCGTAGAGCGCCTCGGGCTGACCGCTGTAGTGGGCCCACAGCTGGTCGCCGGCATCGAAGTGCCACCACTCGCTCGGCAGGTTGGTGAAGCCCTGCTCGGCCATGGCGCCATATAGCCGGCGGCGGTTGTCGCGGGCCTTCTGCTGGCGCGCATCGGGGCGCTCCAGCGCCTCGAGGGCGGCGGTGTGCGAGGCCGGCACGGCCTCGTCGAAGAGGGTGCCCATGTCCAGCACCAGGCCGTCGGCGTCGCACAGGGTCACGTCCACGGCGCCGCCGGTGAGGTGCGGGCTCGGTGCGTCTGTCTCGCGACTGGGCACGGAGACGAACTCCCGGGTGCGGGCCAGCAGCGCCTCGTCGTCGAGGTCGGGGTGATGGGAACGGATCGCCTCCTGCAGGGTGTCGAACAGATACTGCTGTACCCGCCAGGGACGCCAGCCGTCGAGCACCACCAGCCCGAGGCCAGCGGGCAGCGAGCGGGCCACGGCGAGCAGCCGGCGATAGACCCCCTCGCGGACGTAGCACTCGTTGATCGCGCCGGGCACGTCCTGCTTGGCGTAGATCGGGAAGACCCGGATCGGCGAGGGCGCCAGGCTCAGGGGCACCAGCGGCTCGTCACTGCCGGCGATGGGAATTCGCCGGACCACGGACCAGTCGGGCTCGGCCTGGGCGGCGATGGGGGATGACAGGGAGCGGTTCACGATGGTCTCCAGGGGCTCAACCCAGCTGGGTCGGGAGCCAGAGGGTCAGAGAGGGGAACAGGATCAGCAGCAGCAGCACCAGGATCGCCGTGACCACGAAGGGCCAGATGGTGCGAAACAGCGAGACGATCTCCAGGCGGCTCACCGCGGCAGCGACGAAGACGCAGGCGCCCATGGGCGGCGTGATCAGCGCGATGGTGATGTTCAGGGTGATGATGATGCCGAGGTGCACCGGGTCGATACCGGCCATGACCGCCACCGGCGAGAAGATCGGCGTCAGCAGCATCAGCGCCGAGACCTCCTCCATGAACATCCCGGTGATGAAGGTGATCAGGCTCAGCAGCAGCAGGATCACCACCGGCTGCTCGATATAGGGGGCCAGCAGCGCCACGAACTCGTTGGGCACCTGGGCATAGGAGAGCAGCCAGCTGATGGTCGCCGAGGCGGCCATGATCAGGAAGATGGCCGAGGTCAGCCGGGTGGTGTCGACGATGGCCTTCCAGAATGCGGGGAGACGCAGGTTGCCCTGGGCCAGGCCGCACAGCGCCACGTAGAGCGCCGTCAGGGCGCCGGATTCGGTGGGCGTCACGAAGCCCATGACGATGCCGGCGACGATGATGAAGGGCGCCACCAGGGCGGGCAGCGCGCCCAGGGCCGTGACGGCCAACTCGCGCCGCGAGGGCAGTCCGCCGCGCTTCTCGAGGCCCTTGTGCCAGGCGTACCAGGCGTTCATGGCCATGAAGGCGACGCCCAGCAGGAGGCCGGGAATCACGCCGGCGAGGAACAGGTCGCCCACCGAGGTGTTGGTCAGCGAGGCGTAGAGGATCATGAAGATGCTCGGCGGGATGATCGGCCCGATCAGCGAGCTGCCCGCGGTAAGCCCGGCGGCGAAGGCCGTGGAGTAGCCCTCCTTGCGCATCGGCGGCACCAGCAGCGAGCCGAGCGCCGAGGTATCGGCGACCGCCGAGCCGTTGACGCCGGCGAAGAAGACGCTGGAGACCACGTTGACGTGGCCCATGCCGCCTCGCAGGTGGCCGACCAGCAGCTTGGCGAAGGCCATCAGCCGGTCCGTGAGTCGCGTCACGTTCATCAGGTTGCCGGCGAGGATGAACAGCGGGATGGCCATCAGCGAGAAGGCGTTGATGCCGCCGAAGAACTGCTGGGGCATCATGCGCGGGATCATGGCGGGGTCGACGAACAGGAAGCCTACCACCGCCGTGACGAGAAGCGAGAGGAAGAGCGGGAAGCCCAGCAGGACGTGGACGAGGAACACCGCCAGCATGGTCAGGGTCATGTCGGTTCTTCCGTGAGCGTTTTCAGGGGCGCCGGGCCATGACAGAGGGCCTGCAAGGCCAGCAGGGCGAAGCCGATCGGCAGGGCGAGCATGGGCCAGGTGCGGCTGATGCCGAGCCCCTGGCTCGTGAACATCGAGACCGACAGGGCGTAGCGGTAGCTGACGATCGCGGCCCCGACGGCCAGGCCCAGGGTCAGCAGCCACTGGTAGAGGTGGAGCAGGCGACAGAGCCGGGCCGGCAGCAGGCGCTCGATCAGGGCGATGCGCATGTGGCCGCCCTCTATCCAGACCGCGCCGGCGGCGAGCAGCACGCTGCCGATGATCAGGAAACGGGCCAGCTCGTCGGTCCAGATCGGGGCGCCGCCGGCCAGGTAGCGCATGAAGACGCCGAAGAGGATGACCGCGAGGTCGAGCAGCAGCAGGCTGCTGGCCACGGTGAGCGACACGGACCGGCCGATCGCCGATACGCGAGAAAGGAGACACGCCATAGGTGAGGTTCCGTGAGCTGCGCTCGGGCAGGGGCCAGGCCCCTGCCCGAACGGCGATGGGTCGCGCGGCGGGGACCGCTTACTCGGCCAGGTGGGTCATGCCGGCGTCGTCGAGGGCCATGTCGATGTAGGCGCGATCGATGCCCTGCTCGCCGAGCCACTCCAGGTAGGCGGGCTGGCCCTGCTCGCGGAAGGCCGCCAGCTCCTCCTCGGAAGGACGGATCACCTCCATGCCCTGCTCCTCGAGGTAGGCGATGCGCTCATCGACGCGCCCCTCGTTGTGCTCACGGGCCATCTGATTGGCCTCGTCGACCGCCTCCAGGAAGGCCTCGCGCATCGCCTCGTCCCAGCCGTCGATCATGGCGCCGTTGCCGACCAGGAACTGGTCCGAGTACTGGATATTGGCCAGGGTCAGGTAGTCCTGCACCTCGTAGAGGCTGCCGAGGATGATGTACATCGGCGGGTTCATCTGGCCGTCGGCGACGCCGGTCTTCAGCGCCATGTAGACCTCGGTCCAGGGGATCGGCGTGCCGGAGGCGCCGAAGGCCTCGTAGAGCGCGACCTGGCTCGGGTCCATGGCGCGAAAGCGCAGCCCCTCGAAATCGTCGGGCGAGGAGATCGGCGTCTCGTCGCTGGTGAAGGCCAGGAAGCCGCCTTCCTCGACCACCGCCAGCAGCTCGAGGCCGGCGCGCTCGCGCAGGTCGCCCTCGACGGTCTGCCAGTAGTCGCCCTCGTCGAAGAAGGTGCGGGCCGAGGCGAAGTCCTCGAAGAGGAAGGGAATGGCGCTGACGAAGATCTCCGGGACCAGCGGCGACATGCCGGCGAAGGAGGCGATGTTCAGGCTGGGGCTGTTCATCGTCTGCTCCATGCGCTCCTGCTCCTCGCCCAGCATGCTGTTGGGGTAGAGGGTGAGCTCGAGCTCGCCATCGGTCTTCTCCTCGACCAGCTCCTTGAGGTGGGTGGCGAAGACGTGCACGGCGTTCTTGTCGGGATCCGGGGCGCCGTTATAGCTCAGGTTGACGGTCGTGGCGGCCTGGGCCTGGCCGGCCAGGGTGCCGGCGGCCAGCACGGCGGCGGCCAGGGAGGAGAGGGCGAAGGGGCGGATGCGGTTCATGCGAGGACTCCGAGATTGTTGTTGGCAAGTTCGTTCGAGGTTGTTGGCAAGGTCGTTGGCAAGGTCACGATCGATGTCGTGATCGACGGGATTGTCGTCGCGGTGGGCGAGGTCTTGGCCCGCCGGGCGCCTCCTCAGCAGACTAGGCGTTGATGTGTTGACTAATCAAACCGTCAAGTGTTGGTTTTTCGGCAACACTTGGCGTCCAGGAGGCGAGGGGCGTCGGCATTGAAGAAACGCATTCCCCGGCAGAGGTGGTCCAGGCAGGCGTTGGCCGCCACGGTGAGCTCGCGCCCGGTGAGGCTCACGATCTGCGCGCGGGCCTCGCTGAGGATGCGATGGGCCATGGGCAGCACGGCGATATCGCCCTGACGCACCTCCTCGGCCACGGTCAGTTCCGGCATGAAGGTGATGCCCGTGCCCCAGCGCACGAAGTTCTTGAGCACGGCCACCGAGTTGGTGTGCAGGCGCGCCTGCAGGTGGACCCGCTCCTGGTGGGCCACGGCGTTGACCATCTGGCGCATGCCGAAGGGGTTGTCGATCAGGCCGACCGGCCAGCCCACCAGGTCCTGCAGCCGCGCCGGCCGTTCCAGGGCGGCCAGGGCATGGACGACGGGCACGATCAGGTCGAGGGGCTGGCGCGTCTCGACATGGCAGGTCAGCAGCGGGTCGACCGGCGGGGCGTAGAGCAGGGCGAGCTCCACCTCGCGGTCCTTGATCAGCGCCATGGCCTCGTTGACCCCGGCCATCACCACCTCGAGCTCGATCCCCGGGTAGGCGTTCATGAACGACTGCAGCGGAGCGGCGATCAGGTCGCCGATGAAGCCCTCGCCCACCGCGATGCGCACCTGGCCGCTGACCAGCCCCTGCAGGGCCGAGAGCCGCGAGATCACGGCGTCCTCCGCCGCCTGCTGGCGGTGGTGGTGGTCCACGAGCAGGCGACCCGCCTCGGTCACCTTGATGCCGCCGGCGTGGCGCTCCAGCAGGCGGGTGTCGAGGTGCTCCTCGAGGTGGCGGATCTGGCGGCTGATCGCCGAGACGTCGACGTCGAGGTGGGTGGCCGCCTTGCGCAGCGAGCCGCGCCGGATCACCTCGCTCAGGTAGGTCAGGGCTCGCGTGTTGAGCATCGTCGGTGGTGCCTCCTCGGGTGCAGGGAAAGGGGGTGAGGGAATCGTGTTCAGCTTACCCCAGGGCCGGTGAGTCGACAGCCCGGGCGTGCCCGAAGCCCCTGTTTTGGCTACACTGTCGCTCCCAGTCACAGCCGCAACGCGGGATCATTCGATGTCACACTACTACCGCCTGGTGGTCTCCTGTCCGGACCGTCTGGGCATCGTCGCCAGGGTCTCCAACTTCATCGCCGGCCACGGCGGCTCGATCACCGAGGCGAGCCAGCACTCCGACCTGGAGGGCGGTCGCTTCTTTATGCGCTACGAGATCCTGGCCGATTCGGTGGGCATGCCCCTGGAGGCGCTGCGCGAGGCGTTCACGCCGATCGCCGAGGAGTTCGACATGACCTGGGCGCTCACCGACACCCGCCAGCGGCGCCGCGTGGTGCTGATGGTGTCGCGGGAGACCCACTGCCTGGTGGACCTGCTCTATCGCTGGACGGCGGGCGAGCTCGACTGCGACATCGCCGGCGTGATCTCCAATCACGAGGACATGCGCGGCCTCGTCGAGTGGCACGGCATTCCCTACCACCACGTGCCGGTCAAGGCCGACGACAAGCCGGCCGCCTTCGCCGAGGTCGAACGGCTGGTCGAGGAGGCGGGCGCCGACTGCGTGGTGCTAGCCCGCTACATGCAGATCATGCCGCCGGCGCTCTGCGAGCGCTTCCAGGGCCGCATGATCAACATCCACCACAGCTTCCTGCCGTCGTTCGCCGGCGCTCGCCCCTATCACCAGGCGCATCAGCGCGGGGTGAAGCTGATCGGCGCCACCTGCCACTACGTCACCGAGGAGCTCGATGCCGGCCCGATCATCGAGCAGGACATTCACCGGGTCAGCCACTGCCACACGCCCCAGGACCTGGTGCGCTTCGGCCGCGACGTGGAGAAGGCGGTGCTGGCCCGCGGCCTGCGCTGGCACCTGGAGGATCGCGTGCTGATCCACGGCAACAAGACCGTGGTCTTCGCCTGACGGCTGGGTCGACGATCGAGGCGTGAGTGGCACGAACCTAAGGGAGTCGAGATGACGCTTGCCGAACCGGTACTCGCCCCCTGGCTGCTGTGGCTGTGCGGCGCCGTCGCCCTGGCCGTGGTCGGCCTGGCGCTGAGCCGGCGCCCCTGGGTGGCGCTGATCGAGGACACCGCCCTGCAGCATCGCTGGCTGGCCGCCACCGTGATGGTGATGCTGCTCTGGCAGCTGCGCGCCCAGGCGGTGGACTGGCTGACCCTGCACCTGATGTTCACCGCGCTGTTGACGCTGATCTTCAAGGCGCCGCTGGCGCTGTTGTCGATCACCGCCATCAACGTGGCGATGGTGCTGGTGGGGCGCATCGACTGGCCGCTGCTCGGCGTCAACGTGCTGATCACCGGGGTGGTGCCGGCGCTGGTGACGGGCATCGTCTGGCGGCTGGTCGACCGCCGGCTGCCCGACAACCTGATGGTCTTCCTGTTCGTCTGCGGCTTCTTCGGCTCGGCGCTCGCCACCCTGGCCGCGGGCCTCGCCGCTGTGGGGCTGATGGCGCTGGGGGCCAGTGACGCCGAGGCGCTGCGCCAGGCGCTGGAGTATGCCCGCTTCCTGCCGCTGCTGATGCCCTCCGAGGCCTTTATCACCGGCATGCTGCTAAGCATCCTGCTCGTCTATCACCCCGGCTGGGTCGCGACCTTCAACGACCACCGCTATATCGATACGAAGTGAGCGGCCAAGCGCCCCCTGTAGGAGCGGTGCTCGCACCGCGATCCGCCGCGTAGCGGCGGCTGGGTTAGCGCGAACCCACCGAAACCTCCACGCGGAGCCGAGAGCTGTTCTGCCTGGTCACATCGACCGCCCGATTGCCGCCCGAAGAATCTCGCCGGTCGTCTCGCGTGACGTGATGGGCTGCCGGTCGAGGGATATCCCCGGGAAGAAGTCGTTGCCTTTCTCCCGATTGGCACGAGCGATCCGCTTCAGATCGAGGATGTAGGGGTAACAGGCCTGAAGGCTATGCCCGTGAACACACCCCAGCATGTGATAGCTCTCATGAACCGCGACATGCGATGGATTCTGCAGCAGCTGGTTGAGGGTGACGGCTTTCCCCACCACGTAGCCTCGCGTGTGCGTGTTCGTCTCGACGGCCCCGAGTATCTCGGGGGCAAGCCAGGAGGCAAGGAAGTCGCCGACGTGGCGTCCCACCACGGCCATCAGCCTATCGCAGGGCGGCTCCAGCGGTCGAAGCGCGATCTCTTCGATGATGCCATTCATCAGGAAGGCGGGGCGCTTCCACGGTCTGACCCAAGGAATTTCCACGTTCAGATCGAAGAGGGCGAGTTCGTCGCTCACCTCCTGGAACAGATCCCTGGCGCGGGTCTCGGTAATTCCCTCATCGATGAGTAAACAGACTCTCAGTGTTTCTTCTGGCCCGAAGTCTAGTGTCTGCAGGGCATGTGTATCATGCTTGCCCACCGTCACGCACGCCGAGGTGAGCATGGCCAGCAGGATGGGGATCAGTCGTGCCACCTTGATACGCTGCATGCCGACACCTCACCAGCTCGTTGGATCGCATGATGGCCAGCGGTGAGGTGTCGGTCCCTTGAGCGTTCGCCCCTGCCATATCGCTCCTTCAATAAAGGCAGTTACGCAAAGTTACACAAGTATGGTTTTCTTGAGGTCTACAGCGGCAGGGACAGCTGCTGGCGCGCGTCTTCCGGCAGCAGACGCACGCCGACGCCGAGCAAGCGCACCGGGCGGCTGGCGCGGGCCCAGGCCTGCTCCAGCAGTCGGGTGTAGCTCTCGGGCTCGGGGGTGAGCCCGCGGCTCTCCAGGGTGGTCAGGCTGAAGTCGTCGAAGCGCACCTTCACGAAGAGCCCCGACAGGGGCGGATGGCCGTGGCGCTCGAGGCGGTCCTTGAGCTTTTCGCAAAGCGGCGCCAGGGCGGCGCGGGCGCTGGCCAGATCGGGCAGGTCGCGATCGAAGGTGGTCTCCACGCTCACCGACTTGCGTTCGCGCTCGACCCGCACCGGACGCTCGTCGATGCCGCGAGAGAGCTCGTAGAGTCGGCGGCCGAATTTTCCGAACTCCTCGATCAGTCGCTCGATGGGCAGTTCGCGCAGCTCGGCGCAGGTGGTGATGCCCATGGCATCGAGCCGGGCCCCCGTGGCGGGGCCCACGCCGTGGAGCTTCTTGACCGGCAGCTCCCGCACGAAGGCGTCGACCCGCTCCGGCGGGATCACGGTCAGGCCGTCGGGCTTCTCCCAGTCGCTCGCGATCTTGGCCAGGAACTTGGAGGATGCTGCCCCGACCGAGACGGTGATGCCGGTGCGCCGGTAGCACTCGGCCTTGATCCAGCGCGCCATCCAGGTGGCGCTGCCGCGAAAGCCCTCGACGCCGGTGACGTCGAGAAAGGCCTCGTCCAGGGAGAGCGGCTCGACCAGCGGGGTGAGCTCGTGAAAGACCGCCTGGATCTGCGCCGACACCTCGCGATACTTCTCGAAGTGACCGGGCAGCAGCGTGAGGTGGGGACAGAGGCGCAGCGCCCGGGCGGTGGGCATCGCCGAGTGGATGCCGTACTCCCGGGCGGGGTAGTTGCAGGTAGCGATCACCCCGCGGCGCTCCCGGGAGCCGCCGATGGCCAGCGGGATGTCGCGTAGGCTCGGGTTATCGCGCATCTCCACCGCCGCGAAGAAGCAGTCGCAGTCGACGTGGAGGATCTTGCGCAGTTCGCTCATGGGGTCGAGATGGCAGGTCCTGAAGCGAGGCGAGTATAGGCCGCTTCAGGGTCAGCCCAGCGCCTGGCCGTTTCCGCCGCGAATCACGCCCACCCCGATGCCCTCGATCTCCAGCGGGTCGTGGCGCAGGTCCAGCTCGATGGGCACGAAGTCGGGGTTCTCGGCCTCCAAGGTGACCGCGTGCCCCTGGCGGTGGAAGCGCTTGACGGTCACCTCGTCCTCGAGGCGGGCCACCACGATCTGGCCGTCGCGGATGCGCTCGGTGCGATGCACGGCCAGCAGGTCGCCCTCGAGGATGCCGACATCCTTCATGGAGAGGCCGCGCACCCGCAGCAGGTAATCGGCGCGGGGAGTGAAGTACTCCGGCGGCAGCGGGCAGTAGCGGTCGATATGCTCGGCGGCCAGGATCGGGCTGCCGGCAGCGACCTCGCCGATGATCGGCAAGCCCTGGGAGGGTGGCTCTTCCGGCGGCTGCTCGCCGATCGCCTCGGGCTCCTGAGCCGGCAGGCGGATGCCGCGCGAGGTGCCGCGGATCACGCGGATGGCGCCCTTGCGCTCGAGGGCACGCAGGTGCTCCTCAGCGGCGTTGGCCGACTTGAAGCCGAGCGCCCGGGAGATCTCCGCGCGGGTCGGCGGATAGCCGAGCTCGTTCATGGTCTTGACGATGAAATCGAGCACGTTCTGTTGCCGAGCGGTGAGGGAGCGGCTCATGGGACCTCCGGGTCTGTAACCGTGGGGGACGATGCCATCGTCACATTTATGTTCAAGTATACAGCATGTCTTTCCATCCAGTAAAAGTGAGCTAGCCTTCTCTTGTAAGAGCGACCGGTCCGACGCTTCGGCTTGCGTCGCGATCCGCCGCGGAGCGGCGGTTGGGTTGGCCTGGTCTGGTCTTTTCGGAAGCGGAGGCATCTTATCGCGGTGCAAGCACCGCTCCCACAATGTCTATGCACTCCGCTTTTCGCGAAGCAAGCGGCGCTCCCACATTCATGGCGCGGCACCCAGCTGCTCGGCGTTTCAAACGCCCCGACCTTGGCGGCATTGAGCGTTTTCCATGGCTGTCATACACTCGCGTAACATTCAAACAATTGTTTCCAATCATGTGGAGCCGCCCATGGCCCAGCAGCCCGACACCGTCACGCGTATCCTCGACACCGCCGAGGTGCTGTTCGCCGAGCGTGGCTTCGCCGAGACCTCGCTGCGCAACATCACCAGCAAGGCCAAGGTCAATCTCGCCGCGGTGAACTATCACTTCGGCTCCAAGAAGTCGCTGATCCAGGCGGTGTTCGCCCGCTATCTCACGCCTTTTACGGAGCGCTTCCACACCGCCCTCGATGAGCTTGAGGCGCGCCATGCGGGCGGTGTCATCCCGCTGGAGGAGCTCCTGGAGACGATGGCGCGCTGCGTGCTGGAGGTGCCGGCGGAGCGCAATAGCCTGAAGGTGTTCATGCGCCTGCTGGGGCTCGCCTACAGTCAGGCCCAGGGGCATCTGAGACGCTATATTCAGGAGGAGTACGGCAGCGCCTTTACCCGCTTCACCGAGCTGGTGCGCCTGGCCACCCCGGAGCTGCCTGACGCCGAGCGCTTCTGGCGGCTGCACTTCATGCTCGGCACGGTGATCTTCACGCTCTCGGGCCTCGATGCGCTGCGTGACATCGCCGAGCAGGACTACGGCGAGCACGTCGGCGTGCGCGATCTGGTGCGTCGACTGCGCCCGGTTGTGGTGGCGGCGATGAACGCGCCGCTGCCCGAGCCGCTCCCCACGCAGCGGGAGGCGGGCTGATGCGGACGCCGTTGCTGGCCGAGCTGCCGCCGGAGGAGGGACTCTGGCTCGAGATCGATACCGCCACGCAGCGGCTGAGCGTGTGGGACGGGCTAGAGGTGAAGTGGAGCTGTGATGTCTCCACCGGCGCCAACGGCACCGGCGAAGAGGAGGGCAGCGGGGCGACGCCGCTCGGTTGGCATACCATTCGCGCCGCGATCGGCGCGGGCGAGCCGGCGGGCGCCATCTTTCGCGGGCGTCGGCCCACCGGCGAGGTCTACACCGAGGCCCTGGCCGCCGAACACCCCGGCCGCGACTGGATCCTCACGCGCATTCTCTGGCTCGGCGGGCTGGAGCCCGGGCGCAACCGCGGCGGCAACGTCGACTCCCAGCGCCGCTATATCTACCTGCACGGCACGCCGCCGAGCGAGCCCATGGGCGTCGCCCGTTCCCATGGCTGCATTCGAGTCCGCGATGATGACCTACTGGCGCTCTTCGAGATCGCCGTGCCGGGCACCCCGGTGTGGGTGCACGATTAAGGGCGAAGCAGCCAAGCAGCCAAGAAAAAACCTCCAGCAGAGTGTGATTTGCTGGAGGTTTTTATTGGTGTTCTACGCGATATGAGCATCATCCTGCTCGGCGCTCGGCGCTCGGCGCTCGGCGCTCGGCGCTCGGCGCTCGTTAGCCGATCACACTGCCCAGCTCGAAGATCGGCAGGTACATCGAGACCACCAGGCCGCCGACCAGCACGCCGAGGATGACGATGATGAAGGGCTCGAGCAGCGAGGTCAGGGTGTCGACCTTGTTGTCGACTTCCTCCTCGTAGTAGTCCGCCACCCGGTTGAGCATGGCGTCCAGCGAGCCGGCTTCCTCACCGATCCCCACCATCTGCACCGCCAGTGGCGGGAACTGCTCGGTCATGCGCATGGCGAAATTCAGCTGCTGGCCGGTGGCCACGTCCTCGCGGACCTGGGCGATGGCGTGCTCGTAGACCATGTTGCCCGCCGCGCCCTCGGCGGTATCAAGTGCCTCCACCAGTGGCACGCCGGCGCCGAAGGTAGTGGCCAGGGTGCGCGAATAGCGCGCCACCGAGGACTTGTCGAGGATGTCGCCGATTACCGGAATGCGTAGCGACAGCTTGTGCATGCGATAGCGAAACGTCTCGGAGCGCCGCATGGCATGACGCAGCAGGAATATCGCGGCCACGATGCCGAGCAGCCCCCACCACCAGTATTGCTGGGCGAACTCCGAGAGCGCGAGGGTCATGCGGGTCGGGGCCGGCAGCTCGGCGCCGAAGCCCTGGAACAGGCTCTCGAACTGCGGCACCACCTTGACAAGCAGCAGCGCGGTCACGCCGAACCCCACCGAGATCACCGCCGCCGGGTACCAGAGCGCCTTCTTGACCCGGCTCTTGAGCGATTCGATCTTCTCCTTGTAGGTGGCGACACGCTCGAGCATGTTGTCCAGCGACCCGGACTGCTCGCCGGCCTCCACCATGTTGGCGAACAGCCGATCGAAGTGCTGAGGGTGGCGCTTGAGCGCCTCGGAGAAGCTGGCCCCGGCCGCCACCTCGTTCATCAGTTCCTGGACGAGTGCGCTCATGGCGGGCTTCTTGAGACTTTCCGCCACCACCTGGAAGGCCTGCAGCACCGGGACGCCGGCGCGGATCATGGTGGCCATCTGACGGGCGAAGAGCATGATGTCACGGGGCTTGATCTTGCCCATGCCGCTGCCGAAACCGCTCTTGCGGCGGATGCTCTTGACGACAATATTCTGATTGGCCAGTAGGCTCTCCACCTCGTTCCGCCGGGTGGCGACGATTTCGCCGGCGATCTTGCGCCCGTTGGGGCCCTTGCCCGTCCACCGCCAGCGGTAGAGCTTGACCTTCTCCTGCTTGCGCGTGGGTTTCATTGCCATGTTCATCGTGTCTTCCCTGCGTCATGTAGCGTTGGAGGTACTGAGCCGCTTAGCCGCTCACGCTAGTCCTTCGTTACTCGATTGACCTCTGCCAGGCTGGTCAGCCCCTGCATCACCTTGAGGATGCCGCTGCGACGGAGATCCGGATGGCCTTCCTGGCGGGCCTGGGCGTCGAAGTCACGGGAATTGCCCTGAGTCATGATCAGGTGGCTCATGGCATCAGAGATCGGTACGACCTCGTAGATGCCCACCCGACCCTTGAAGCCCTGGGTGCAGTGCTGGCAGCCCACCGGTTCAAAGATGGTGGCGCTCGCCACCTCATCCTCGGTGAAGCCCTGGGCGAGCAGCGATTCGCGGGGGATCTCGGCGGGCTGCTTGCAGCGCTGGCAGAGCCGGCGCGCCAGGCGCTGGGCGATGATCAGGCTCACGGAACTCGCGATATTGAAGGGTGCCACGCCCATGTTGGCCAGGCGGGTCAGTGTCTCCGCCGCCGAGTTGGTGTGCACTGTGGAGAGCACCAGGTGGCCGGTCTGGGAGGCCTTGACCGCGATCTCGGCGGTCTCCAGGTCACGGATCTCGCCGACCATCACCACGTCCGGGTCCTGGCGCAGGAAGGCGCGCAGGGCGCTGGCGAAGGTCAGGCCGATCTTGGGCAGGACGTTGACCTGGTTGACGCCCGGCACCTTGATCTCGACGGGATCCTCGGCGGTGCAGATGTTGCGCTCCACCTGGTTGAGAATGTTGATACCGGTATAGAGCGAGACCGTCTTGCCGCTGCCGGTGGGGCCGGTGACCAGGATCATCCCCTGGGGCTCGCCGAGCACGCGCTCATAGAGGGCTCGCTGTGGCGGGGTGAAGCCAAGCTGCTCGATGCCGAGCTGCGCCGAGCTCGGGTCGAGAATCCGCAGCACCACCTTCTCGCCGAAGACGGTGGGCAGGGAGTTGACGCGAAAATCGATGGAGCGCGTCGTCGAGAGCTTGAGCTTGATGGCACCGTCCTGGGGCAGGCGGCGTTCGGAGATATCCAGGCGCGACATCACCTTCAAGCGCGCCGAGATGCGCGAGCGCATGGCAAAGGGCGGGTGTGCCACGTCGTGGAGGATGCCGTCGATGCGAAAGCGCACCCGATAGCTAGTCTCGTACGGCTCGAAGTGGATATCCGAGGCGCCCCGCTGGATCGCGTCCAGCAGGATCTTGTTGACGAACTTGACGATGGGTGCGTCGTCACCCGCGGCGGCCACCGCGGCCTGCTCGTCCGTGGCATCGACGACCCCTTCGTCGTAGGCGAGCTCCCCCACGGCGTCGTCCACGCCGGCGAGTTCATCGAACATGCTGGTCTCGCTGCTGGCGAGATAACCTTCGAGCACCGGGCCGAGCTGGTCCACCGGTGCCAACACGCCCTCCAGGGTCAGGCCGGTGGCGAACTGCAGCTCGTCGAGCAGCGCCAGGGTGGAGGGGTAGGGCACCGCCACCGTGAGCCGGTGGCCGTGGTGCACCAGCGGCAGCACCCCAAGCCGGCGCAGGATCTTGTCCGGGTAGTCCCTGGCCGGTGGCAGGCTCTCCAGGCGCAGGGCATCGAGGTCGATGATCGGCAGTCCATACTCCCAGGCCGCGCTTAGCGTGGCCTGGCGGGCGGGCACCATGCCCACCTCGATCAGGTGAGCGAGCAGAGAGCGGTCCGCCTCGCGAGCCTCGGCTTCTGCGCGCACCACCGCTGCCTCATTCAGCAGGCCGTCAGCGACCACTCGGCGCGCCAGGCCGCGCAGCCCGCCGCGCAGGGTGGCCCCCTGCAGCGCCGACGGCTCGGGCGTCGGCACGTGGGGGGGCTGCTCGGGGGACGGGGGACGGTAGTCGTTCATGGCGCCTCACGGTAGTGCAGGTAACGGTGTTGCGACGGAGGATCGGTCGCGACGGTGCTAGGCCTGATTCTAGCCCCTCGGGTCGCCCCCCGCCCAGCGTCATATCATGCGCTTTCCACGTTTCTCTAGCACTTCGGCTGATGCTTTGGTACCACGAAATGCTTGCTGCTTCGCCTGTCGTTGATGATACTGCTTGCAGGGTTGCAAAGCGTAATTTAATGTAACGCCCAACGGGTATGGTAATGCCCGATCGACCGGTGATCGGGCTGGGCCTAGGGGCTCTTCCTGATTACCGATGGTAACCTCGCACGGGCGCGAGACAACGGCCGAGATCGGGAGCGCCACGGCGAACAGACGCAAGGGGCAGGACGATGCACCAGATGATGAGGAAGACCCAGATGAACAAGGCGCAGGGCGGTTTCACCCTGATCGAGCTGCTGATCGTAGTGGCGATTATCGGGATCTTGGCGGCGATTGCGATTCCGCAGTATCAGGATTATGTTGATAGATCAACTGATAATGCTTGTCTTGCGGAAGCTAGGTCCTTTGCTACTGCAGTTGCCGCTGAGAGAGCCATTGGTGCATCGGATCCACAAACTACAGACGTTTTCGATGATGCCGATACAGCAGATCAATCACCAAGTTGCACTTCATTGACCATTGCGGAAGCAAGTAGTGCCGTTTCTTATGATTCTGGTACTGGTACTAGCGATGCTGTAGGTACTGTCAGTGTCGGTCTAAACTGATTCTGCTCTATATGTGATTCACCTTGATAATGTGGTTTGGGGCCGGCATTTGCCGGCCCTTTTGTTTCTTGAATTCATGCATTATGTGCAGAACCAGCGATGTTCGAAGGCTCCAGAGCTCGGCTATTCGTCGTTGGGTGTGGAATCCGTCATCGCCATCTGAGCTGAGCCAAGATATGGTCTCCACCACGATAGGAGACATGGCATAGACGGCACACAGGTTCTGCCCCTCGGCCTTGGCCTGCAAACGCCCTAGGCTTTGTCCGAAAACGCGAATTTGCTAATGTCACCTATGCCTCAGCAGCATAGGTGACCCATGGCAGGCCGCTACGAGATCTCCGACAACGGCTGGGCCCTCATCGAGGACATCGTGTCGCCGCCGCAGAGAACGGGGCGCCCCCGCCGCGATGACCGCCAGGTGCTGAACGGCATCTTCTGGATCCTCTGCTCGGGCGCCAAGTGGCGCGACCTGACAGAGCGCTACGGCCCGTGGAAGACCGTTTATGACCGTTTCCGTCAGTGGCGCGATGACGGCACCTTCGAGGCCATTCTGGCGCGCCTCCAACTTCGCCTGCGAGAGGATGGCCTGATGGATCTGAACACCTGGATGATCGATTCGACATCGATTCGCGCCACCCGGGCCGCCTCTGGAGGCGGCAAAAAGGGGGGCAGCAAGAACCCGTAGACCATGCTCTGGGACGAAGTCGCGGCGGCCTGACGACCAAGATCCGTATGCTCTGTGACCGGCAGGGTTGGCCGCTGACCTTCACGCTGTCGCCAGGGCAGGACTCGGATACGCGGCACTTCATACCCACCCTGGAGGATGTGCATCTGCCCGGGGCCAAGGGCAGACCGCGCAAGCGCTGTCGCTACATCGTGGCGGACAAGGGCTACGATAGCGACCCGCTTCGCCGCTACTGCGACCGACATCGGATGAAGCCGATCATTGCCCGGCGCAAGATGAAGCGAAAGCCGCGCCCTGGCGCCCCTCGGGGCTTCGACAAGCCCCGTTATCGAGAGCGAAACGTCATTGAGCGCTGTTTCGCGTGGATCAAGGAACTGCGCCGCGTCTGCACCCGCTACGACAAGTTGGCCAGCAGCTTCAGAGCGATGGTATGCCTGGCCTGCATAGATCGTTGCCTGAGAGCAGACTTTCCAGACAGAACCTAGACTCCCTGAAGTCAAGCACCAACACCTGGATACCTCTATCGCCCCACCGCTCGGATCTTTATGTCGGGGCCGAGCGCGGCAGCCCCTACCTCGGCCCGGCGTGCGGCATGGCTTGCACGGCCCATGACTTTCCCGACAAGGCCTGGTGGTTTCTGAATTTCTTCAGAGCCTCTGCCACCTGCACTCCCGCATGCCTCGCATCCAAAGTCCCGAACATGGCGTCAAGCGCATCGTGCCTCTTGGGCGCGCCTGGTGTCGACGCCGGCGCTATAAGTCCGTAAATCATCAAAACAGATTGTCCCCCCGACCCGCATGACCTTTCCTTGCTGGTGACCAAACCTGTAAGGGCCGCGCCATGCTAAGCCGAGAGGACTTTCTCATGATAAAGCAACTTCATCAGCGAGGCGCCCACCTCGTGGACATTGCGCATCAGATCGGCTGTTCCGAGCGAACCGTGCGTCGCCACCTGGCCCGCGATGAGGCACCCAGCGGGCGGCCGGCGAGGCCGCGAGCCAGCAAATTGGATCCCTACAAGACGATCATCGATCAGCTGCTGGCCGACAACGTCTGGAACGCCGAGGTGATCTTCCAGCTGATCCGCGAGCAGGGCTACACCGGCGGTGTCACCATCGTGCGCATTTACATCCAGCCCAAGCGGGCGCTGCGGCCCAGCAAACAGACGGTGCGTTTCGAGACCCAGCCCGGTTTCCAGCTCCAACACGACTGGGGCGAGATCGAACCAGTCGTTGCGGGTCAGCGTTGTAAGGTCAATTTCGCCGTAAACACGCTGGGCTATTCGCGGCGGTTCCATGCCTGGGCGGCCCCGAGCCAGGATGCTGAACATACCTACGAGGCGTTGATACAAGCCTTCCGTCACTTCGGCGGCGTGCCGCGCACGGTGCTGGTCGATAACCAGAAGGCGGCGGTGCTGAAGCATGATCGCGACCGCCGCATCATCTTCAATGACGGCTTCCTGCAACTGCCCAACCACTACGGCTTCGGCCCCAAGGCATGCCGGCCGCAACGCCCGCAGACGAAGGGCAAGTCCGAGCGCATGGGGGCTACGTGAAGCAGCATTTCTTCCAGCGCTACCGGCAGTTCGAGAGCTATGAAGTGGACCCCGGAATTCGGACGAGGCGCTAAGCTCTGATCAGACCGACCAGGAGAGCCTGATCATGAGCGGGAAACGTTGACAGTACAGCAGTGAATTCAAGGCCAAGGTAGACCTCGCCGCCCTCAAGGGCGATCAGACCACGTCGGAGATCGCGGCCCGCTTCGAGATCCATCCGACCATGGTGAGCCAGTGGAAACGCGAGCTGCTGGACAACGCGACTGGCGTCTTTGAGAGCCAGAGTGCCGGCAAGGCCGCCCAGAAGACCCAGGAGGAGATCGACACGCTCTAACGCGAGATCGGCAAGCTGACGGTGGAACGGGATTTTTTGGGTTCATCGCACTTTGCCGGGAAATGCGGCACGGATCTTTAGGAAGAAGTACGCCGTGTCGCGATACCCGTAGGCCATCCGCTTGATGACCTTGATCCGGTTGTTCATGCCCTCCAGCACGCTGGTGTTCAGCCGGTGCCGGGCGCTGGACAGGATCCCTTCGAGGTACGGGGCCAACCGCTTGGCGAAACGTTCCAAGGCCTCGATGCCACTGCTGGTCGCCATGGCATGCCACTCCTGCCAGGCGTTTCGGGCGGTGGCTTCGTCGTCGGCAAACCACAGGGTCTTGAGCTGATCCTTGAGCAGGTACGCCGTGGTCAGTGACGCATTGGCCGCCAGCAGCTCCTCCAGCTTCACCGCCTGCTCGGGCTTGAGATTGTCGGCGTTGCGCAGCAGCAGCCAACGACTGCCCTTGATCACCTTGCGGGCCGCCTTGTCGTCGCGCAGCTGGTTAGCCTGATCGACGCGTACCCGATCCATCACTTCGCGCCCGTACTTGGCCACCACGTGGAAGCGGTCGTAGACCACCTCGGCGTTGGGGCACTGGTCCTTCACCTCACAATCGAAGGCCGAGTTCATGTCCATGGCCACGGCCTCGATCAGCTCTCGTGCCTCGCCCAGCCACGCGAAGAAGGGGCGGATCGCCTCGCGGGAGCGGCCTTCGCCGATCCATACCACCTGCTGAGTGTCGGCGCAGGCGACCACGGTGGCGTAGCGGTGTCCCTTGTGCAGGGCAAACTCGTCCATCATCAGCCGCCGCAAGCGTGTCGGATTCGGTGCCGGCAGGTCGCGTTGCAGGCGCTGCTTGTCGATGGTCTTGACGGTATGCCAGTGCAAGCCGACCAGATCCGCGACATGCCGGATCGGCAGCAACGTGACCAGGCGCTCCACCCACTGGCGCAGTGTGGTGGTGACCGGCGAGCGCCCGGGTAGCCAGTCGATGCGCTCTCGTGTCGGACCACAGGTCGGGCAGCGCAGGCGCCGCACCGGGACATCCAGCTCCACTCGGTAGATCAGCAGCGGCGCCTCGCAGACGCGCCGGCGATGCACGTCATGGACCAGGCAACAGGCGTGGTCACAGCCGCTGCAGACAGGCGGGGTCCGGTCATCGGGCTCCAACTGGAGCCGTAGCGTCTGAGGATCCAGGAACTCGTGGTGGGCGACAGTGAACCCTTTCCAGAACAGGCTGAGCGGGGTAGCATCCATGGCAACGGCGGTGTCCGTAGGCTGACGTTTTGGCGAATATCAGCTTACTCGGATTCACCGCCGTTTCTCTATCCAGCCCTCGCCTCAAGCCCTGCCTGTTTCACGCTGATCTGCGAAGAACCATTTTTTGTCACGCAGGCTCGATCGTTGAGCCGGGCCCAGCGCCTGGCACTGGTCGAGCCGCAGGCGTCCGGCATCAGCCTCCGACGCCAGTGCCAGCTACTCGGTATCAGTCGTTCCTCGATGTACTACCAGCGCAAGGCGCTACGGGCCTATGACCTGGAGCTGATGCGCCTGATCGACGAGGAACACCTGCGAACGCCGGTCTATGGGTCACGACGGATGACGGCCTATCTCAACCGTCTGGGTCACCCGGTGAACCGCAAGCGCGTCCAGCGACTGATGCGCCAGATGGGGCTACAGGCGGTATATCCGAAGCCATGCACCAGCCGGCCGGGCGAGGGTCATCGGATCTATCCCTACCTGCTGCGGGGTCGTGTCATCGACCGCCCCAATCAAGTGTGGGCGACCGATGTGACCCACATCCCCCTGGCACGCGGGTCCATGTACCTGGTGGCCATCATGGACTGGCACAGCCGCCGTGTGCTGGCCTGGCGAGTCTCCAACACCCTGGATGCGGACTTCTGCGTCGATGCCCTGGAGGAGGCCTTGGCGTGCCATGGAGCGCCGGAGATATTCAATACGGATCAAGGCTGTCAGTTCACCAGCCAGGCGTTCACCGAGGTGCTGGAAGCCCATGATATCCGGATCAGCATGGACGGCAAGGGCTGTTACCAAGACAACATCTTCGTGGAACGGCTCTGGCGCAGCGTGAAGTACGAGTGCGTCTACCTGAAGGCCTTCGAGAGTGGCGCCCACTTGCGAAGGGATCTGAAGCGTTACTTCGCTTGGTAAAACAAGGATCGGCCCCACCAGGGGCTGGACGATGCCACACCCGATGAGGTGTACTTCCCTCAACCACTGCCCCAGGCGGCCTGACGCCGATGATGACCCGATCCGAGCTTGACCTGTCAGGTGGTTCAAAGGATGGGGTCCACTTCAGTTCGCAGGAACCGGTCCACTTCGCCGTCCCTGGATATGGCAAGGCCGCCATCACGATCTTTAGCGCTTTCCTGGCGGAGCATGCCGGCGAGCCGGATAACGAGATCGAGGTGGTGTGCGACGTGTCTCAGGCCTTTCTGAACGGAGTTGCCGAGTACTTTCCCAAGGCCTAGGTTAAATTCGACCGGTTTCGTATGGTGTAAACCCTACCAAGGTGCTGGTTCTACGGGCTGACCAGCGCTGGGCTAGAAGACATAGATGATCTGTTCCAAGCGGCCCGACCACATGCGTGCGGCTACCGTACGAGGCTTTCTTCATCGCGATGATCTAACTCATCGGCAACCCTGTGGGGCGCCTGATGAATTTGGCAAAAATCCACATGATGTTGCGAAGAACCTTAATTTCCCATTTTTCCTGGGTATATATACTCCCCGACAAGCTCAGTTCTTCTAAGCTTTTCTTTGTCATTGATAAATCTATAGGATTCCGTGAGTTTTTTTAATATAACATAATAGGGTCTCTGCGAGAACTCCTCTTCAAGTTCGTTTGCAAAGTTTTTTGCCTCTCTTTTGTTCTTGCTTGATATTGAATTGTTTAGATTCAGAAGAATGTTGGTTCTATTTATTAAGGAGGGGGTTCCAAGCGGGTTTATTATACCTCTGGTATCATAGACTGCACCTTCAGATGTTGCATTCGTGGCAAAGACGTGAATAGCTTGAAGGTGTGTTCCCATGAAAACTAATAATAGTGGCATAGCGAAGAGAGCTCCCACTCGAACTCCAAAGGTATAATGGTTCTTTATCTTTTGGGTAGACCATCTAATGCTCGCTGCCATGCCAACTAACAGGATGAATACCAGCCAGTGAGCCTGACTGTGGTAGAAAGGCAGCTCAGTCAGGCTGTGAAGGGCTAAAGGTAACAGAAGGGCGGTGAAAAGAAGGCTTCCACCTGTCCGGCCATTTTGCCACAGCCGCCACCCTAGCCACCCAGAAAAAGCGGTGATGGCGACTATCGGCAGCAATCCCCCTTCTATGCCCCAGTAAAGCAATTCATTATGGGGGTGGGTATAGTTCTGCGTGATAATGGGATCTATGATCTCAGGCTGGTTGATAGGCAGAGCCGCGCGCCAGTCGGCAAAGCTGAACAGGAAATCATGCTGAAAACGTCCATATCCCCAGCCTGTGATTGGTTCTTCGGCGATCATCCGTAGGCTGTGTAGGTAAACAGGAAAACGCTCACCTGCCGAGCTTGCGCTAGACTTAATGGTATTGCTTGTCTCGGCCCAAGGGGTCCACCAGATGATAGCTGCCAGCACACAGCCTATTGCCAGCGCGCCGCCCCAGGCGTTGAAACGCTTACGATCGGAATACCAAAGGTGCGCAAGCACCATGGGCACCGCGATTAACGTTGCCAGCCAGCCAGTACGGGACTGTATGACAAGAATCAGTGCCGGCATGAAAAGCGGGGCAAGGAGTGTCACGCCGCGCTCGAGTCGGCTCTGGCGCGCCTCGTCCAATAGCCAGGCGGAGATCACCAGTCCCGTGACCAGAAAACTGGCCATCACGTTGACCTGCTGGAAGATACCGTAGGGGCGCGATAGGGTGCCGGTATAGTTCAGCCATTGATCTAGCCCCGGCAGATACATTTGGGCATACCCTAAAGCCGTTTCCATCAGCGCCCCTAGCAGGATGGCCATGCCCAGCCACCACCAGTCGCGACGAGTTAGCTGCAGCTGGGCCAGCCCCAGCAGCAGGATGGCTCCGGCGGTCACAGTGAGCATGCGAGGAAGGGCGATCAGCGAGGCTTCATTCCAGCTCCAGATAAACGGCAGCCACAGCGCCAGCAGCAATAACCCCAGCCCCTTATGGAAGGCGCTGTAGCGAATCACCCCCCGAGTGGCGGGCCACATGGAGAGCGCCATCATCACGCCAAAGCCCATCCAAACCGTGGCATTAAAGGGTAGACGCAGGCCTGAACCGCCCAGGTTGGCGAATGATACGTGCATCAACACGGTGAAGGTGAAGATTGCTGTGCCGATAAACCAGCGGATCAGGCGACGGTTGGGGGCGGTTTCGGTGGTCATGGCTGTCCCTGCGGCCCAAGGGGCTGAGAATTCTCATGTCCGATTCGTATCGGAATGTAACCCTGCTAGTGTCGCGGGGCGGGTAGGCGATGTAAAGCGCCGAAGCCCTGGCATGAAAGTTTTAGCTGAGATGAAGATAATGAGCTTTACAGGGGGAGCCGCCATGACATTGGACCGCGACACCATCGAAAGACTGATCGCCGGGGTGGAAGCCGCTGGCCGCGAAGTGATGGCGATCTACCGCCGTAGCTTCGCCGTAGAGCAGAAGGCCGATGAGAGTCCGCTGACCGAGGCGGACATGGCCGCCCACCACGCCCTGGTGGCGCTGCTCGAGCGCGAGACACCGGGCCTCCCTGTGTTATCGGAAGAGTCCGGCGAGATCTCTTTCACTACCCGCCAGGGGTGGGCGCGCTACTGGTTGGTCGATCCGCTGGACGGTACCCGGGAATTCATCGCCGCCAACGGTGAGTTTACCCTCAACCTGGCGCTGGTTGAGGAAGGCGTGCCGGTGTTCGGCATCGTGCATGCCCCGGCACTGCCCGGTGGCGCAGTGACCTGGTGGGGGGAGATAGGGCAGGGTGCCTTCCGAAGTGGAGGTGCAGAAGAGCAGGAACGGCCGATCCGCGTGCGTGAGTTGCCCGACCCCGACTGCGAGCCCTGGCAGGTGGTGGGCAGCCGTCGCAACGGCAAAGGAGCGTATGAGGTCTTCTGCCAGGCACTGCCCGCCCACAACACGCGATCGATCGGCAGTTCGCTGAAATTCTGCCTGATCGCCGAGGGCCTGGCCGACCTCTATCCGCGCCTGGCACCCACCTGCGAGTGGGACACGGCCGCGGCCCAGGCCATTGTGACCGCCGCCGGCGGCCAGGTGCTGAAGGCGAGCACACTTGAGCCGCTGCGTTGCAATCGGCGCGAGAGCCTTCTAAATCCCGCCTTTATCGCCTGTGGGCAGCGCGATCCGCGCTGGCAGCGGGCGCTGATCGTGGCGCTCAGTAACCATTCCGAGCGGCGCGAATAAGCAATGCAGGCCGCAAGGGGGAATCAGTAGATCGCGTCTTCCTGGCGTCTTCGTGATCTGGCGGCAGGCCCAGCCCGCTTGGCCGCCTGCCGGGCTCGGTTTCGCGCGATGGCGTCGCGTATATCCTTCTCCGGGTCTTCCAGGGCATTCGCCGAGCGAAAGCTCGCCTTGCCGCTGAGCCCCCCCGAGGCATCGGCGCGCTCACGCACATGTATGACGTCCTCGGTACTTTGCCAGGCGGGCAAGGCGTCGGGCAGGCATGCGAAGACCAGCCGACCCTCCCAGGCCCAGCAGCGTTGCGGCATGCGGGACACGGGACACTTCCCAGGTGCGCCCCTGCCAGTGGGCCTGGTAGATTTCCCCCAGGAGCAGGGCTGGCCAGGGCACCTGGGCGCCGAACAGCTCGCTGTTGAGCACGATGCCGGTGTCACCGATGCGCAGCCCGCCGCGATACTCTCCTCGGGCCAGTTGGCTCTCGGTCTCCTTTCGCGAGAGTTGAGTCTCCAGTTGGCCGCTTTCACAGAGGTGCAGCCTGCTCGTCGTCTCGTCGATCTGTTTGATTACCCAGCAGTGAACGGGTCCCTTGCGCATCCAGCGCGTGATCATGATGTGCCCTCCTTGTCCCAATGTCGGAATGGGACTGGGCCGACAAGTCGAGCTGCAAGATCTCCTTGCAGGTGCACTGGCAGGACGAGCGCTTCGTGGCGGTGGAGCGCGATGCCAAGGGCGAAGAGGTGCGCGTCAGGGAAGACGTCTCCTCGCTGAACTATGTGATCGGGATGCAGACCGATGAATAGCGTTAACGCCTTTGCCGCGCGACAGCGTGGCGCCACCCTGGTGGAGCTGATGGTGGCCCTGGTGCTCGGACTGCTCGTCGTGGCCAGGGCCACTCAGATGTATTCCGGCATGCGCCAGACCTTCGCGCTGGCATCCGACGTCTCGGCCCGTCAGGCAGGGGTGGGCTTCATCACCCAGCAGCTGCTGCGCCACGTACGCACGGCCGAGGCCATCGAGATCGACGGTGAGGCGCTGACGCTGACCATGAATGGAGACCAGGGCGCGACCTACTGCGGCGCCACCCAGACCTCACTGGCGCTGACCTATCGCCGGGACGGAGAGACGCTGCGGGTGGAGCCCGACTGCCCATCGGCGGGGAGCGTGCTGATGACGGGCATCGAAGGCTTCGTGCCTGAGTGGGCCGCGAGCGGCGAGCCCTACGGCGTATCGTTGAGCCTGACACTGGCCGAGACCGATCACCTGCCGGCACGAACGCTGACCTTCCATGCCGTCGGCCGGGAACTGGCCCTGCGCCAGGCCCTGAGTGAAAAGGAGTGACTCTCCGATGATTCTGACGACGCATCACGCCGGGCGACAGGGCGGCATGGCCCTGATCGTCGTGCTCGCCCTGATGGCCGTGGCCTCCGTGATTGCGGTGTCCATGGCCCAGTCCGCACTGCTGGACGAACGCATTGCCGGCAATCAGCGCCTCGGTACCGTAGCGAGAATGGCGGCGGAAACGGCCGCCCTGGGCCAACTCGAGGAGGCGCCGCCCGATCTCGTGCCGTCGGATGCGGCCACCGAACCCGAGGCGGGAACGATCCCCGCCCTATCGGCCCGCTATCAAACGCGCTACGCCAGGGAGGCGTTCCTGAAGGCGCGCTACGCGCTGGAGACCCTGGACAAGGGCATCTACCTGGTGGCGGAAGGGTTCGCCGGCGGCGACAACCCGATATTGCGCACCGTGCTGGTGCGAGTGCGGGCACCACTGGGACTGCCGCCGCTCGAGGCGGTGTTTACCTGTTTCGGCGGGGACTGCGCGGCGAACATCGGCGATCATATCAATGAAAAGGACCATCCGTTACCCGAGACGTTCCAGTGCACGGGGAACGGCAACGACAAGGATAACGGCAACGGTAATAATAGTGGTTGCAAGACCACCGCGGATGATGACGCGCCCGCCATCGAGGATATGAAGCTCTACAATGGCGATTGGCTGACCGAGGAGAGCGACAAGGCCGATCGCAGCGGGGCGGAAGTGCTCGAGGAGTACGCTGGCAAGCGCGGCCCCTGGGAGGACCTGCTGGCCGCGCTGCCAACGTCGGACAGCAGCAATACCTATGACTCGAGCACCAAGAACAACGAGATGGGCATGACGACGCGAGATGAACGCGGTGTCATCTATATCGACGGCGACGTGAAGTTCAATGGCGGCACCGCGACCAGCGGGATCCTGGTCGTGCGTGATGGTGCCGTGCTGTCGGTCAACGGCACGGCCCACCACGAGGGGCTGATCCTCGTCGAGGAGGGCGGCCGCGTGGACCTCTCCAATGGCACCTATGACCTCTATGGCGGCATGGTGATGCTCAAGCCGGATGCACCTGCCGTGAAAGATGCCCCGGTCGAGGAGGAGACTGCTGATCTTCCCCCGGGGCAGGCAAAAAAGCTGGACGATGAGCGTGAAAGCCCCGGGAGAGGAAGAAGCGATCGAGACAAGGCTGAAAAGCCGGCCAAGGATAAGAAGAACAAGGAACCGGCCGACCTGGTGCTGAACGGCAGTATCCGCTTTGCCTGGAGCAGCAAGGCCTGGGAGGCGCTCGATGACCTCTACGGCGGTGGCACGATCAACGGCGGCGCCATCTCCTGGCGCGAGGTGCCACAGCGTTCGGCAGCGTGACGTCGGGGATGCTTCGTTCAAGGGCCTTCAAGGGTGTCGTCGCCTCGCTTCCTTTGCCTGGCGCGACGGTGAGCCGCCCAGCGCCGCCGGGGTGAGCCACTGTTTCGATGAGTGCCCAGGCGTCGCAGGTGCCGGCTCGTCCAGCCACACAGGCGAGGGTAGAGGCCGTCCAGCAGTCGATGAAACAGTGCGAAGAGCGCGGTCAGCCCCAGCGGCAGGATGGCCTGCATGCTGGGCTCGTTGGCCAGCACGTCCCAGGGGCGGGGCTGCAGGGCGCCGATGCGCGCGCCGAAGCGGCTGATGGCCAGCGAGCGGCCGCTGGCATGGCAGGCCAGGTCGATGCCCGTGCCGTCGCTGGCGGCGCCCATAACCGAGAAGGTGCAGGTGAAGGCCGCCATGGCTTCCCCAAGGCCTTCGTCGGTGGGCGTGTCGAGCGATGCCCGTTGCTTCAGCACGCGCACTTCATCGCCCAGGCGCAGCGGCACCGCCATCACGGTGTAAAGCAGGTCGGACCCGAGCCGCCTGCCGACCACCGAGACCTCGCCGGCACGCAGCAGCGGCGGTGAGGCGGGCTCCGAGGGGGAGTACGCATCGCCCCCGATGGCGCCCAGGCCCTGAAGCGTGCCGTTCAACGGCTGCTCGGTCAGCGCCACCCGCAGCTCCAGGTAGCGGCTCGCCTGCCTGTCGTCACCTGAAAGGGGCTTGAGCACCGCCGCGGGGAGAGCCTGGTCGATATCGGCTGGAGCATTTGGTGCTGTGGCGATATGGATCGACAGCGGCCCACTTCCCAGGCGCGTCAGGCTGACTCGGGCGTGAGGGCCCACCTCCACGTATCCGGTAAAGGGTTGCCAGGCTCGTGGCGCGAGGTCCGCGGGCAGCGCGATGAACGATGCCGCCTCGGCGCTGGCCACTGCCGCCTGAAGCGGGGACTCCTGCCGTGCCCGGGCGTTTTCCAAGTACCAGCCCGTGCCGGTCATCTGGTCGGTGGTCAGCGTGAGCACTTCGCTCTTGGCTTGGACGTGGAAGGTATAGGGACGCTCGATGACTTCCGAGCCCGCCTCCAGGAGCAGCGGGATGGACCCGGCGGTGAGCACCAGCGCCAGGAGGGTCTGGCCGAGGGGCCGTCCTTCCCAGATGCCGGACAGCAGTGCGGCCTGTGCCCCGCGGGTCCTGGCGTGTCGCGGCGTTTCGGTCATGGCGCCAGCGGCACGGGAATCGTTCTGGCCGGACTGGGGCCGCGCATGCGCACCAGCTGCGCTTCGTTCAGCCGCGGAGTGCCCGCCTCTTGCAGTCGGGCGAGGTCCACCCGGCAGATGGTGTCGAAGGCAATACGCTGGGTGGCATCGATGTCGTCGCACTCGACGGCCAGGTGCCTTGGTGGTCCCTCTTCGCCGGGTCGATCCACGGGGACCGCGAACAGCGTACGCATGCGGCTGCTGTTGACTATCACGTTCAGGATGCCGGTCTCTCCCTGGTCGGCCCAGGCGACGGGGAGGATCTGGGAGGCCGTCTCGGCGGTGGTGCAGGCCGACTTGATCTCGGCGAGCACGGCGAGCCGGTGAGGTGGCGGGGTCTCCTGGTAGCGGGAGTAGTAATCCTCGTGTTGTGACGCGAAGGTGACGTTGATGGGTCGTGCATCGGACGGCGAGACCAGCGTATCCAGCGACGCTTCAAGCAGACCGGTATAGAGGCCGTCTCGGGAGCTGAGGGTGATGCACAGCTGCTGGTTCTGCGTCTCGAGACCTTCGGGTAGCCAGACGTGCAGCCGCTGTTCGCCCCCCTGGCGATTCGGGTGGCCCTCGGGATCAAGCATCACCCCTACCAGGGCGCGCCCGGAAACGGTCACCGCCGGGGAGTAGCCCTCACTGAGCACCGTGGCCGGCAGGGTGATCTCGCCTGCCGGCTGTGCCAGCGCCTGGGAGGCGAGCAGCAGCCAGGCCGTGGCCCAGGCGGCGAGTCGTCGTGTCGTCATGACAGACGGATCCGGAAGGGCAGGGAGGCGCTGTCGCCATTGGCACTCTCTTCGCGCGCATACCGGCCACCGATGGCGCAGCGCAGGGCACCGGAGAGATCGACGCCGCTGACCTGGCTCAGCGCGAGGCTGCAGTTGTAGCCGGACCATGACATGTCGATGATCCAGCCTCCCCGGACGAGTTGGCCAACGAATTTTCCATACGCATTGGCACCGCTGAAGCTACCGCTGAGTTCGTCCGTGGCCTGGTCGATCCTCAGCTCGCTGAGCGTCAATTCCCGCCAGACCTGATAGGTGAAGGCCTGTGCCTGGGTGGGTTCCCCGGGCTCGATGAGCTCCACGCTGAGCAGTTCGCGATCCTCGAACAGCTGGCGAAGCCCGGCGGTCTCGAGGCGCTCGTCGTCGCTGCTGAAGGCCGACTCCAGGGCCATGCTGCGCAGCACCGAGTCATCGGACTTCATCACCTCCTCGAACACCGCCAGGCGAACCGAGGCGCTCTCGTCGGCCAGCAGGGTCCGCACCTGGTCCAGCATGCCGGCGCGCTCCTTGGCCGCTTCCAGCTGGTCCATGTCCATGGCCATGGCCGGTGCGGCCCCCAGGGCCAGCAGCAGGGCGATCGCCCTTGTCCATTGATGCTTCATGGTGCCTCTCCCTGTGTTGAACTCCTCGGTGGCGGAAACGTCAGCGTGTCGTGGTATCTGCCTTGCGCACGAAGCCCTCCGGCGTGCGGTACCAGGGAAGGCCCACGACCTTCCCGTTCAGCTCGATGCGCTCCCCGACGGAGAGCGAACGGTGTGCCGGTGACCAGGGGCTGGGCGCTTCTCGAACATCGGTGCGAGTGGTGATGACGGCACTGCCCTTGAAGGGTTCGATCGGCAGATCGGAGGGCGGGAGCCGGTGGATGCCCGGGATGGTGAAAAAGTCCTTGATCCGGTCGTTGAGGGCATCCTGGCGATAGGCGCGAATCAGGCCCGCCTCGGTATCGAGCACCATGCCGACCGGCTGGCCCTCGAGCATCAGCTGGGAACCGCTCATGCCCTTGAAGGCCTCGGCATCGGGGGAGAGGGGCCTGACCTCGATGTAGCGCGGGGCCAAGGACGCGAACCGCACGCCGAAGGCCTCGATGCCTCCGGTTTCCCGCACGCGCAGAATGACGCCCTGGCGCCCCTGGGTCACGGCGTCCTGCAGCGTCGAACCGAGCGACTCGGCGCGTGGCCAGCCCATGCCGCAGGGCAGGCGCCCGCTGGCATCGACGCGAATCACGGCGATATCGTCGCCCAGGTCGGTGACTAGCTCCGCCGGGGCTCTGACGCGATTCGTCGTGACGATCTCAAGCCCCAGGCCTACGCCCACGACATGCTTGGGGGTCACGGCGAAGCATTCGCCACTGCGGGCGCGAAGAACGCCTTGGCCGTATTCGAGGCCTGCCACCAGCACGGGGTCGGCCAACGCCGGCCATCCGAAGGCCATCATCAGCCCGCCGAGCACCATTCGCTGAAGTGCCTTGCGCATCCTGGCCGTCCCGGTTTCGGTTTTCCTCCAAGCGTAGACGACGAAACGAAGGCTGGTGCATCGGGGGCAGCCCCCCATGATCCTTGGCTGACCTACACTGTGGCAGCAAGGAAAGGCAGGAACGAGTGGTTAGGAACGAGTGGGTAGGAACGAGTGGGCAGGAAAAAACGGGCAGGGAGGCCTCTTCGCATGCACCCATCCATCATGCACTCGCCGCGGATCGTTCATCACGGCGCCGCCGAGGGCGTGACCGGCAGCTGTCACCGCCTGCAAGTCAGCGACGATCGCGCCCTGCTGGTCGACTGCGGCCTCTTCCAGGGACAGGACGCCGACCACCTCGATAGCCTCGATCAGCACCGGGTTAACTTCCCTGTCGACGACGTGCTGGCGCTGGTGGTCACCCACGTGCATATCGACCATATCGGCCGGCTGCCCTATCTGCTGGCCGCGGGGTACGAGGGCGCGATCCTCTGCTCGGTGCCCAGTGCACAGCTGCTGCCAATGGTGATCGAAGATGCCCTGAAGATCGGCTTCACTCGCGATCGCGAGCTGATCGAGCGCTTCCTGGCCGAGGTGGAAAAGCGCTTGATGCCGCTGGACTACCGGCAGTGGCAAACCGTGATCGACGATGCGCGCCACCGGGTGCGCGTCAAGCTCCAGCGCGCCGGGCATATCCTCGGCTCGGCCTATGTAGAGGTCGACACGCTTGATTGTGCCACCGGCGAGCGCCATCGCACGGTGTTCTCCGGTGATCTAGGGGCGCCCTATGCACCACTGCTGCCGGCACCGCGGGCGCCGTATCGCGCCGACACCCTGGTGATCGAGAGCACCTATGGTGATCGCTGCCATGAGGGACGGCAGGCTCGTCGGGAACGTCTCAAGGGGGCCATCGACCGTGCACTCGTGAATGCCGGCAGCGTGGTGATTCCCGCTTTCAGCATCGGTCGCACCCAGGAGCTGCTTTACGAGCTCGAGGGGCTGATCCATGGCGCCAAGGAGGCGCGCTGGCGCGAGCTCGAGATCATCGTCGACTCGCCGCTGGCCGCGCGCTTCACCGAAGTCTACTGCCAACTCAGGCCCTGGTGGGATGCCGAGGCGCATCGGCGACTGCGCGGTGGCCGTCATCCGCTGAGCTTCGAGAACCTCTATACCGTGGCGAGCCACGAAGAGCACGAGCAGACAGTGGACTATCTCGCGCGTAGCCATCGACCGGCGGTGGTGATCGCCGCCAGCGGCATGGTCACGGGCGGGCGGGTGGTCAACTACCTGAAGCGCATGCTCGGCGATCCGCGCCACGCCGTGGTGTTTATCGGCTATCAGGGCGCCGGCACTCCGGGCCGCGACCTCCAGCGCTATGGACCGCGCGGCGGTTGGGTGAATCTCGATGGGGAGCGGCTCGATATACGGGCCCATATCGAGACCGTGGGGGGCTACTCGGCCCACGCCGACCAGCAGAACCTGCTCGACTTCATCCGCCGCATGCGTCATCCGCCCCGCCAGGTGCGCCTCGTCCACGGCGAGCGCGACGCACAGCTCGCCTTCAAGGCCCGTATCGAGCAGTGGGCGAGGGAGGCAGGGCGGCAGGTTGAGGTGAGCCTGGGGGCCGATCACCAGGCGCAGTGGTGAGCAGGAACGTAATGTGGGGTTGTGGGGGCCGTGCTTGCACGGCGATTTGTGGCACTCTGTAATCTCGCATGGAGCCGCCATTAGCTCGTTGGAAGTTGGCAAATAGGAAACCCCGTAATGTTCCACCGCATCCTTGTCGTCTGCACCGGCAACATCTGTCGTAGCCCTGTCGCAGCGGCCATGCTCGCTCGTGCGTTGCCGAATCACAGGGTAGAATCCGCCGGCCTAGGCGCGCTGGTGGGGCGCGGTGTCGAACCGACAGCCAGAGCCCTGGCCGAGGCCGCCGGTCTGGACCTCGCCGGCCACCGGGCTCGCCAGCTTAGCGCCGCGATGGTGCGGGATGCTGATCTCGTACTGGTGATGAGCGAAGGCCAGCGTCAGGCGGTGGCCGACCTGGTGCCCGAGGCGCTGGGCAAGACGCTGCTACTAGGGCGATGGCTGGAGGCGGGGCAAGGAAGGGACATTCCTGATCCCTACCGGCAAGCCCCTGCCGTGTTCGATGCGGTGCACCGGCTGCTGTGCGAAGCCTGTGAAGCCTGGGCGGCTCGGCTGGTCGCCTGCTCCTGATAGTTGTAGTAGGGCAGCTTGTCTTGTAATAAGCCTCTCGCATTAGGTGGACGCACCACGGCTGCTTAGCTCGCCGGGGGCGAGGCTCCGGCTTTAAACCCACCTCTGCGGTCAGGCTTTCTCGACGCGCCCCTCGTTCTTAACACCTTGATGATTCACAGGAATGGTGATTTGCACAGGCGGATGGAGCCTGGCCGGCGAGTCACGTAGAATGCCTGTTCGTTTAGATCCGCATACAGGTTGCAGGACGCAAGCCTGCCGTTGACTACAGGCGGCCTTGATGAGCCCTACACGCTGGGCTCGCCCAGCCATAGTAGGCGGTTGCGTCCGGCACGTTGATCACTAAGGGCATGGGAATGCGTCCGGTAAATCCCTGGGCGGTAGCGTGCCTACGAGTTGGCTGAGGGTAGCTCCAGAACATGAACGAATCACCAAATGTCCAGGCATCGCGCTATGCTGCTGATGACGAAATCTCGTTGGTTGACCTGGCCAAAATTCTGATCCGGCGCTGGAAATTGATGACGGTTGTGTTTTGCCTAGTGGTCGCTACGGGAATGGGATATGCCTGGATCACACTACAGACAAGTCCAGAGCCCCGTAATGCCTATACAACGTTATTCTCAGTAGGCTATAAGACGCCGACGGTATTCATCGAACCCTTGGGTGCCGTAACCACGCAACTTGAAGATGCCTTTATTCCTGCTGCGCGACGTAAGCTTGAATCAGATCTTCCGGTGCAGGTGAATTACGAAGAACGCCGTAACATCAACGAGGATGGCAGCAATGTTATCCGTCTGGTAACGACCTTACCCGCTGATTCCCCACGGGAGCCAGTCGCGGCTCTTCACGAAAGTGCACTTTCCTCTGTAATTGAGCGTCATGATCAGATTTATGCTGCCCTTGTGCAACAGTCTGGCTCATGGGGGGAGGGAGATCAGGACAATGATGGCAGGCTTTTCGTTCCCAGCGAAGTGACCAGTCTTGCCCAGCTGACCTTTGTAAAGGAAAGTACTGATAATAACTCAGCGATCTTGATTATCAGTCTTAGTGTGTTATTGGGCGGAATGCTTGCTTTGATGGCTGCATTCTTCGCTCAATTTATTGCTGCGGTGAAAAAAAGTTTCAACGAAGACGCTTGCAATGACGAAAACATTTAGCCTCTAGACTTGCACGCTATGGAAGATCTTTTCGATAACCGCCGCATATCGGTGGTGGTGAATAAAATCACAGGGTTACAGATGACGCCTCACGGAAATGTGAGGCTTTTTCTTAGTTTTGTGGCGGTAGCGACGATATACGAAAGATCACAAAAATGTGATCCTCAAAGGACAGTTTCTCACATTTTGTGAGCTTTTGCCGACCTGGGTATCTTAGATACTGTATTTGAAAAGTGGGTTTTACGAGTTTTTTGATCACCGATAAAGGTGCCCCTTGCTTGAATGTAGTGCGCGCGAAACCAGTAAACGCAATTTACTTCTAGGTCCTCTGCGGTAGCCAATAATTTCGTTAGATGATAGGAAGCACTTGATGTCGAATACGAAGTCCATGCTCATTAATAAGCTGGTGTCCAAAGAGGTCGTCATCGGAATCGTCGGCCTGGGCTATGTCGGTTTGCCCTTGATGCTGCGTTATAACGATATTGGATTCCGCGTGCTGGGGATCGATATCGATCAGCAGAAAGTCGACAAGCTTAACGCCGGCCAGAGCTATATCGAGCACATCGCGTCCGAGAAGGTGGCCAGGGCGACGAAGTCCGGCTTCGAGGCTACCGCCGACTTCAGCCGTGTGGCTGAAGCCGATGCGGTTATCTTGTGTGTGCCTACGCCGCTCAACAAGTACCGCGAGCCGGACATGAGCTTCGTGATCAACACTATCGATGCGCTCAAGCCCTACCTGCGAAAAGGCCAGGTGGTGTCGCTGGAGAGCACCACCTACCCGGGAACCACCGAGGAAGAGCTGCTGCCTCGGGTTCAGGAAGGTGGACTGGTGGTGGGCGAGAATATATTCCTCGTCTATTCGCCCGAGCGAGAAGATCCAGGCAACCCGGACTTCGAGACTCGCACCATTCCCAAGGTGGTTGGCGGGCATACCCCGGCCTGCCGTGAGGTGGGTATGGCGCTGTACGAACCTGCTATCGACCGGCTGGTACCGGTCAGCTCGACCAAGGCCGCCGAGATGACCAAGCTGCTGGAGAACATCCATCGCGCGGTGAACATCGGCCTGGTCAATGAAATGAAGATCGTTGCCGATCGTATGGGGATCGATATCTTCGAGGTGGTTGATGCCGCCGCTACCAAGCCCTTCGGCTTCACGCCCTACTATCCGGGGCCGGGCCTGGGGGGCCACTGTATCCCCATCGATCCCTTCTACCTGACTTGGAAGGCCCGGGAATACGGCCTGCATACCCGCTTCATTGAGCTCTCCGGCGAGGTTAACCGCGCCATGCCGGAGTACGTGCTCGGCAAGCTGATGGATGGCCTGAATGACCATGGCAAGGCACTTAAGGGAAGCCGCGTGTTGGTGCTGGGCATCGCCTATAAGAAGAACGTCGATGATATGCGCGAATCGCCGTCGGTGGAGATCATGGAGCTGATCGAGGCCAAGGGCGCCGAGGTGAACTATAGCGACCCGCATGTGCCGGTCTTCCCCAAGATGCGTGAGCATCACTTTGAGTTGGCGAGCGTGGAGCTGTCGGCGGAGAACCTGACCGCTTTCGATGCCGTGGTGCTGGCGACCGACCATGACCGCTTCGATTTCGAGTTGATCCAGCGGCACGCCAAGCTGATCGTCGACAGCCGCGGCACTTACCGCGAACCCGCCTCCCACATCATCAAGGCCTGAGGAAGAGAATGAAGAACTTTGCCCTGATCGGCGCTGCCGGTTACATCGCCCCCCGCCATATGAAGGCCATCAAGGAAACCGGCCACCATCTGGCCATCGGCTACGACACCAACGACTCGGTCGGTATCATCGATTCCATCTCGCCCCAGAGCGAGTTTTTCACCGAGTTCGAGCGCTTCCAGGAGCACGCCTGGCAACTCAAGCGTAACCCCGAGACAGCCCTGGACTACGTCGCGGTGTGCTCACCCAACTACCTGCACCATGCCCATATCGCCGCCGGCCTGCGCCTGGGGTGCGACGTGATCTGCGAGAAGCCCCTGGTGCCGACCCCCGAGCTGCTGGATGAACTGGCGCTGATCGAGCGGGAGACCGGCCAGCGGGTTTACAACATCTTGCAGCTTCGCCACCATCAGGCGATCCTCGATCTAAAGCAGAAGGTGGAGCAGGAGTCTCGCAGCGACAAGCACGAGGTGGAGTTGACCTACATCACCTCCCGCGGCAAGTGGTACATGGAGAGTTGGAAGGGTGACCCGCGAAAGTCCTTCGGCGTGGCCACCAACATCGGCGTGCACTTCTTCGACATGCTGCACTTCATCTTCGGCAGGCTGCAGAAGAACGTGCTGCATTACGCCAGTAACGACAAGGCTGCTGGCTACCTGGAGTATGAGAAGGCGCGGGTACCCTGGTTCCTCTCCATCGACGCCCGTGACCTGCCGGAGGGCGTGCAGGGCAAGCAGCCCACCTATCGCTCCATCACCGTGGACAGTGACGAGATCGAATTCTCTGGCGGCTTTACCGACCTGCATACTGTAAGCTATCAGGAGATCCTCGCCGGGCGTGGTTACGGTATCGAGGATGCCCGGCACTGCATCGAGACCGTCAATACAATTCGCGACGCTCAGGCTGAGATTCCCGCTGCAGGCGAAGCACACCCCTTCCTCAATAAGCTGGTGTGATATGAGCGTGATGATCCATGACTCTGCCATTGTCGATGATGGTGCACAGATCGGTGAAGGTTCTCGCGTCTGGCACTTCGTACACATCTGTGGTGGCGCCCGTATCGGCAGGAACGTTTCCATGGGCCAGGGCGTGTTCGTGGGCAACAAGGTCACGATTGGCGACAACTGCAAGATTCAGAACAACGTCTCCGTGTACGATAACGTGCATCTGGAAGAAGGTGTCTTCTGCGGGCCCAGTATGGTCTTTACCAACGTCTATAATCCGCGCTCATTGATCGAGCGGAAAGATGAGTATCGAGACACTCTGGTGAAGCAAGGCGCCACTCTGGGCGCCAACTGCACCATTGTCTGCGGGGTGACCATCGGTGATTACGCCTTTGTCGGCGCCGGCGCCGTCATCAACAAGGACGTGCCGGCCTATGCACTGATGGTCGGTGTGCCGGCTGGACAGATCGGCTGGATGAGTCAGTATGGCGAGCAACTCGACCTGCCGCTTGAGGGGCAGGGCGAGGCCGTGTGCCAGCACACCGGCGACCGTTATCACCTGGATGGTAAGCAGATCACGAGGATGAGCGCATGATTCCGTTTATCGACCTGACCGCTCAGCAGGCGCGTATCAAGGACAAAATCGATGACGGCATCCAGCGGGTGCTGGCTCACGGTAAATATATCCTCGGCCCGGAAGTTACGGAATTGGAGGATAAACTTGCCGCTTACACTGGGGCAAAGTACTGCATCACTTGCGCCAACGGCACCGATGCCTTGCAGATTGCCCAGATGGCACTAGACATTGGCCCTGGTGATGAGGTGATCACTCCAGGGTTTTCCTACATCGCCACGGCGGAAACCGTAGCGCTGCTGGGGGCCAGGCCAGTGTACGTGGATATCGACCCTTGCATCTATAACCTGGACCCAAAGTTGTTGGAAGCGGCGATTACACCGCGTACCAAAGCGATCATCCCAGTTTCGCTCTATGGCCAGTGCGCCGACTTTGACTCAATCAATGCCATTGCCAATAGGCATGGCATTCCGGTAATCGAAGACGCCGCCCAGAGCTTCGGCGCCACTTACAAGGGGCGCAAGTCCTGCAACCTTAGCACCATTGCCACTACTAGTTTCTTCCCCAGCAAACCATTGGGCTGCTATGGAGACGGCGGGGCCATCTTCACCAATGACGATGAGCTGGCCACCGCACTGCGCCAGATAGCTTGCCACGGCCAAGATCGCCGATATCACCACATTCGTGTAGGTGTAAACAGTCGTCTTGATACTCTTCAAGCCGCCATCCTGCTCCCCAAGCTGGAGATCTTCGATGAAGAACTGATGCTGCGGCAGCAAGTAGCAGAACTCTATAGCCATCTGCTGAACGAGGCTGGCATTACTACCACGCCCCATATAGAGCCTCACAACACCAGCGCTTGGGCGCAGTACACCATTCGTGTGCAGAATCGAGAGAAGGTGCAGGTTAGACTCAAGGAGAGTGGGGTGCCAACGGCAGTGCATTATCCGACCCCCCTGAACCAGCAACCGGCGGTATCCGATACAACTGCGCTCTTGCGTGAGGGTGATGCAGCGGCGCAGCATGTACTCTCTTTGCCGTTCCACGCCTATATGGCCAAGAAAGACCAGCAGCAAGTGGTGAAGGCCTTGAGTGCATAAGTGCTTCTGAATATTGGTGTGATATTCAGGTCTAAAAGCTATAGCGGTGCTGTTACTGATAGTCTTACACTATAATCCTGCTAGGTGACGAAAACCGTGTGATCGATTACCCGTTTGGTAAAGAACGCAATACATTTGTTCTGACCTTTCCCCCAGAAACCGGTCCAACCACAATGTGAGAACCGCTCCTTCATGCACACCGCTGGGCATAAGCGACGGGTGGCAAATAGCCCAGCGAGCTGTGCGGTCTGACATGGTTGTAGTGGGTCCTCCATTGGTCGATTTCATGTCTTGCATCGTTCAGGCTCAGAAACTAGTGCTGATTGAGACAGCCATCCCGGAACTTGCCGTTGAAGCTCTCGATGAAGGCATTCTGTGTCGGCTTGCCCGGCTGTATGAAGGCCAGCGTGAC
Source organism: Halomonas sp. THAF5a (assembly GCF_009363755.1). Lineage (NCBI taxonomy): Bacteria > Pseudomonadati > Pseudomonadota > Gammaproteobacteria > Oceanospirillales > Halomonadaceae > Halomonas > Halomonas sp. THAF5a. Next base: position 1,662,296 of record NZ_CP045417.1, read on the forward strand.
CTTCCGCTCACGCGCCCAGAAGAACATCGCCTTGCTGGTCAGTTCGGGGCCGTTATCGCAGACAACCGACGCGGGCAGCGCACGCTGCTGCGCAATGTCATCCAGGAACCTGGCCAAGCGACGCCCGGAAATGGACGTGTCCACCAGCTTACCAACACACTCTCTGCTGAAGTCGTCCACGATGTTCAGCACCCGGAATCGGCGCCCCGAGGCCAGCTGATCTGAGACGAAGTCCATCGACCAGCGCTGGTTGGGCCTGTCTGGACATGGCATTGGCGCTCTTGGCCGCACCAGTCGCTTGCGCCGCCGGGTGCGGACCTGAAGCCCAGCTTCACGGTACAGCCGGTAAGTTCGCTTGCGATTCACCACCAGGCCCTCCTGACGCAACAAAGCGTGCAGCAGCAGGTAGCCGTAGCGGGGGTAGCAGGTCGCCAAGGCGTTCAGTCGGGCCCGAAGCGGCTCATCGTCACGCGGCATCGCTTGGTAGCGAGCCACCGACCGTGGCAGGCCCAGCAATCGACAGGCATGTCGCTGGCTGAGCCAGCCGCCTGTCACCAGGTGCGTTACCGCCCGCCGCTTCGCTTCGGGCGTCACCACTTTCCCGAGACGATCTCTTTGAGGGCGGCATTATCGAGAGCGCTTTCCGCCAGCAGCTTCTTCAGGCGGGCATTCTCTGCCTCCAGCTCCCGCAGACGCTTGGCCTCTGATACCTCCATACCACCGTACTTGGCCTTCCAGCGATAGATGGTCTGCTCGGTGACACCATTCTGCCGAGCCAGCTCGGCCACCGAGACGCCGCGCTCATGGGCCTTGAGGATGGTGATGACCTGCTCTTCGGTATGTCGATTACGCTTCATCGCGAGATCTCCGGCTATCAGGGTAAACGTAGCGGACATCTCACATTGCCGGTGGACCGGTTTCTGGGGGAAAGGTCAAACGTTAGCGCTAGTCCAGGGTGGTTGCGGTTGCGACTCCAAACTGGCGGGCCAACTGGCTATCCGTGATGTTGTAGGGCACTGCCTAGATATTGGCCCGGGTCTTTCGTTCGTGGTTGCTTGTTTGTGCAATTTGATGTCCACGAACCTGCATCCCGGGTAAATTGCTGAAGAATTTCTCTGGCTGCTAACAGAGGAAAACTTTTATTGTAGAACAAGTGTGAATATTTAATTCCTTTCCTCTAACAAGTGAGTGGTTTATTTAAATGCGTGCGTGTCAAATAAAATGAAAATAAGGGTTGAGAGCACTGAGTTCAGTCGGAATATTGTTACTCTTATGACTGGGACTTCTGTTGCGCAAGCTATTCCAATTGCTATAAGTCCAATCTTAACTCGTATCTTTACACCTGAAGATTTTGGGTTGTTTGCATTGTATATGGCAATCACATCAGTATTGGGGTCTGTTGTATCTGGCCGATATGAGCTAGCTATTATGTTACCTGAAAAAAAAGAGAATGTATTCCATGTTGCATGCCTCTCTTTGCTTGTTACATCCTTTCTTACTCTTTGCCTTTTTTTAATAGTATTGTTGTTCAACGATGCTATAGCGGAAATTTTGAATAGGCCGGAAATTTCGTTTTGGCTATATTTGGTGCCAATTAGTGTAATTATATCCGGTTTTTACCAGACCCTGAGCTATTGGCATATAAAAAATAAAAGATATAAGGTAATGGCAACTAATCGTGTCATGCAAAGTAGTGCTACTAATTTTTCTCAGCTAGCACTTGGTTGTATAGGTTCTTCATCAGGGTTGATATGGGGGGGGGGGGTAGGCCAAGCTACCTCATTGTTTTTTTTATTAAGGAAGAGTTTATTATTAAATTATTTCTGCTTTCCTTTCTCTGCTTTGAAGGTTATCGCTATAGCAAAGCGGTATAAAAAGTTTCCGATCCTTGACGTGCCTACTACCTTGATAAATCTGGCTGCAAACCAAGCGCCGAATATTCTACTAGCAAGTTTTTTTTCATCATCTACGGCTGGTTTTTACTATTTGACGCAGAGAGTTTTGCAGGCACCCATAACCTTAATATCAACCTCGGTGCTAGATGTTTTTAAGCAGAAGGCTAGTGAAGATTACAAACGAGATGGTCATTGTAGGAAAATCTTCAAAAAAACATTTCTGGTTCTTTTTTTTATGGCGTTGCCACCGAGTATAGCTTTGTATATTTGGGTTGAGGATCTGTTTACATTCGTATTTGGCGATTCATGGCGTGAGGCAGGAAAATATGCACAGTTGTTAATCCCTGCCTTGTTTTTCAGGTTTGTGGTCAATCCATTAAGTTTTGTGATTTATATAGCTGAAAAACAGCACATCAACTTAGTGGGGATGTTTTTTTTGTTCTTATCAATAATTTTTAGCCTTGTGACCGCTGATACTGCATATTTTGCTATAAGTATGATTTCCGCATCTTTCTGTATGACCTATTTTTTCTATTTTATAACATCAGCAAAAATGGCAAAATTTCTATGATTAAGAAAATTTTAATCCTTTTGGGAGTTTACGATAAGGCTATATTCATCAACAAGGTTGGTGTGGGGAAAGTTGTTTTAAATTTCATTTTCCAAAGAGTCTGTAGAATTAACGCGCATGTAAAGAGTTCAGTAAACTATACCTCGGTATTTGTTGGCGACAACATTGAGTACGTTAAAGATGATCTAAATATATTGGTGAGCTTTGCATCAAGTAACTGCTTGTATGTCCAGTCATTAAATGGGATAAAATTTGGGCGTGGCATTTTGATTGCTCCGGGAGTAAAAATTATTAGTGCTAATCATGAGCTTCATGAGGGAAGAAGAAGTGTCAGCACGGAAAAAATTGAGATTGGTGATAATGTTTGGATAGGTGCTAATGCCGTTATTTTGCCAGGCGTTAAAATTGGGAATGGTTGTGTCATTGGTGCTGGTGCCGTTGTCACTAAGTCTTTTCTAGATAATGCTGTAGTTTTAGCTGGCAATCCTGCAAAAGTGATAAAGAAGATTTGAGATGAAAAAAGTGTTGTTCTTGTCTGCTCTAGACTTCAAAGAAAAATCAATACAGGTTATTAGAAAAACTCCGGAGTCCTATGTAATTGCCGGATGGGAAGTTAATTGCCTTGTCGCAAGAGATAATTGCCCAGATGGTAACTATTTCTATGAGGATGAGATAAATATCGATGGAGTAAATGTTACTAGATTCTATTGGCCTTTTCCTAAGGTGAGGAGTTATGCTGGTCGTTATCTTGGGCTCTTGCTAAGCAAGCTAGCAAGTTTAATTGTTATTATTAGGTTGTTTGCAAAAGCCAAAAAGCTCCTGAAAAGCAACCAATATGATGTGATTTACGGCTATGAACTCCAAGGAGTGCTTGCCATGAATTTATTGAAGCCGTTCTTGCCCAAAAGAACTAAATTAGTTTCACGTTTTCAAGGGTCTTTTTTAAATGAAATGTTTGTCAATAAGCAGGTTTTAAGAGTTATTTTCAACCTTGACTTGGTTTTAGCTATACGAGCAAATTCTGACTTGCTAATCATGACAGATGATGGTACCCAAGGAGATCAGGCTGTAAGGAAGATAAAAGGTAAAAAACCATACAATATGGTTTTTTGGACAAATGGTGTTGACTTATTGCCAAAAAAATTAGGAAAACCTTTCGAGAAATCAAGCAGTTTAACTTTCATGTCAGTATCAAGATTAGTGGGATGGAAAAGAGTCGACAGGAACCTTCATATACTAAATAAATTTTTGGAACTTGGATATACTGATTTCGTTTATTATATAATTGGAGAGGGAGAACAAAAAGCATACCTTGAGGAGCTTTGTAATTGTCTTGGCTTGCAAAAAAATGTCATATTTGTTGGAGCTTTAAGCCACTCGTCGGTTACATCTTTTTTATTAAATGCTGATATATTTTTATCAATGTATGACTCGTCAAATGTTGGTAATCCGCTGCTAGAGGCCATTAGAGCAAATAAAATAATAGTAACTTTAGATAATGGTGATACTGGTAAGTGGATTCAGCATAAAAAGCATGGTCTAATCTATGATCCTAAGAACATAGATTATTCAGTCATTGCTAAAGATATGTATAATTTAATATATGATGAAAATATGAAATGCGAGATATTAAATAACGTAAGGGTGCTTGAAAAAACAAAGATATTGACATGGGACGAACGTTTAGGCAAGGAAGTAACAACTGTCGGTGCTTTATGAAAATAAAGTTTTCTACAGTTGTCTTGTTTTTTTTTGCTAGTGCGGTTTTTGGCAGTGGGGTAGGTTACTCAAAACTTTACTTGTTTCATGTTGCACTTGTTATCTTTGTTTTTTCTTTTCTTTGTTGCTTTGTTCAAAATGGAAGGCAAAGCACAATAATAAAGCCCAAGAGCCATTTTATATCATTTTTATATTTTATGTTTTTTTGGTATGCGCTGGGAATTCTTTGGAGTGTCGAGCCTTTATATACGTTAAGGTATCTTTTTTATATAGCTGTCGGCATATCAATTGCTTTTATAGTTAGCGCTTATGCCGTTACCAGGCAGCGCTACTTATCTCTATATTCTGTTTTAAAATATTGTTTTTTATTGGCTATTGCGATCGCATTTTTGGAGTCATTTACTTCTTTTAGGTTGCCAACATCACCCTATTCTGAGTATGCAAAACTCTTTGGAAGAGATGCTACTAATTTTAGCGAAATTGATTATTCTGTTCATGAGTTAATAAGGTCAGTACCGACTTCATTTTGGGGGAATCCTAACAATTTTTCTGTTGCAATGACTTTAGTAGCACCATTTTTTCTTTTTCACCGGAATTATCTTATGAAGATAATCGGTATGCTAAGTATTCTCCTGCTGATTGTAATGGCTGGGTCCCGAGGTGCTTTTTTGGCGTTAGTATTTGGATTTTTTGTCTTTTTGTTCATCAAGGGGTGGAGTTATTTTTTATCGGCTTTGGTTGTTCTTTTTTTAAGTTTTAGTTTATTTGTTAATAGCATAGAGGTTCTAAAACAGTCTGAATACAAAAGAGTTGCTGAGCTCGCATGGACAGGAGATGCTGCTTATAGTTATTTGTTTGAACAAGAAGAATCAACAAATAGTATAGGCGCTAGACAACAGCTGATTCAAAATGGCTTGAACGCTTTATGGAGTTCTGGAGGTATAGGTGTTGGTGGTGGTGGTTCGCAGTACGTACAAGAGCGGTTGGGTGGAGTAGCCGGTAAGTTTACCTCAATGCATAACTTTTGGGTCGAAATTCTCGTTGATGCAGGATTTGTTTTTTTTAGTTTTTTTATGGTTTGGTATTTTTCTTTATCTTATAATTTGTATAAGGTTTATAAAAAATCATTCGATAATTTCTATCGCTATCAAGCGGGTTCTTTATTTGTTGCCATGATGACATTTTTAGTGTCAGCTGTTTCAGCAAGTTCAGTGATATATTTATTGCCTATGTGGTTGATGATTGGTATGGCGATAGCGCTAAATGGTTTATCAAAAAAAGAAATCTATGATGAAAATCGTATTGCTTGCAGCGAGTAATTCCATACACACTGTTCGTTGGGCAAACGGCTTAAGCGACGCTGCTCATGAAGTCCATGTGATCACTCAGCATCCGATTGCTGACCCTTTTGATCCAGCGGTGAAGGTGCACTCGTTGCCATTCCGAAGTGTGTTGGGGTATTTTACGATGGTTCCGGCGGTGCGCAAGCTGATTTGTGAGATACAGCCTGATATTGTCAATGCCCACTACGCTAGTGGTTATGGCACTACTGCACGCTTGGTAGGTTATCATCCGTGGGTGTTGTCGGTATGGGGCAGTGATATTTACGACTTCCCTCATAAATCGCCTCTGCATAAGTGGTTGGCCAGACGAAATTTGCTCGCCGCAGATCGCGTCGCATCAACCAGCTACAGCATGGCAGAGGAGACCCGTGCCCTCGTTCCTGATTTGGATGACATAGCTATTACCCCCTTTGGTATCGATCTCTCTAAATATTCGGCCATTAATCCTGTGCCGGCCGAGCAGCGGCACTCCCTGGTGATAGGCACAGTCAAGACCATGAGCTGCAAGTATGGTGTTGATACACTGATTGAAGCTTTCGCTCTGCTGATAGAGCGATTGCATTCACACCCTGAGTTGAAGGCGCCAAAGCTAACGCTCAGGTTGGTAGGTGATGGTGAGCAATCTGCAGACCTTGAGGTACTGGCCTCTCGCTTAGGTGTTTCCGGGAGTATTGAGTTTGTGGGACGTGTGCCTCATGAAAAAGTTCCAGAAGAGCTAGCAAGGATTGATATATATGTGGCACTCAGTCGTCTGGAAAGCTTTGGCGTCGCGATCCTTGAAGCGGGTGCCGCATGCAGACCAGTTGTGGTGTCAGACGCAGGGGGATTGCCCGAAGTCACAATAGAAGGTAAAACAGGGTTTGTTGTACCCCGTGAAAATCCTCAGGCCGCGTCTGAAGCTTTGGAGAGGTTGGTATTACACCCTGAACTTCGTCATTGCATGGGCCTCGCTGCCCAGCACCATGTTGGCAAAAATTATTCATGGGACGCTTGCATTCATGAGATGCTAGGCGTTTATGAGAAAACTATATCTAACTTTCAAAAAGGTCGATAATGCAACGCATCCTCACCATCATCGGCGCAAGGCCTCAGTTCATCAAAGCTAGTGTGGTTTCTCGCGCTATCCTACAAGCCGAGGGCATTGAAGAAATCATGCTGCACACGGGGCAGCACTTCGATGCCAATATGTCGGAAGTCTTCTTCGATCAGTTAGGCATCCCCAAGCCGGATATCCAGTTGGATATCCATGGCGGCCGCCATGGTGAGATGACGGGGCGGATGCTTGTCGAGATTGAGCAGGCCATCGTAGAGCAGAAACCAGACCGGGTGTTGGTATATGGAGATACCAACTCTACCTTGGCGGGGGCTTTGGCGGCGGCCAAACTCCACGTGCCGGTCGCGCATGTTGAGGCGGGACTGCGCAGCTTCAATATGCGCATGCCAGAGGAGGTCAATCGTATCCTGACAGACCAGGTCAGTGACCTGTTGTTTTGTCCTACAGAAACCGCAGTCAAGAATCTGGAAGCTGAGGGGTTTTCGCATAAGCCTGTGAAAGTGATGCAGGTAGGCGATGTGATGCAAGATGCTGCTTTGTTGTTTGCCAAGAGGTCTGTTCCACCAGCGGGTGGCAACCTTCCGGAGCATTTTATTCTGGCGACGTTGCATAGGGCCGAGAATACTGATGATCCTCAACGCTTGGCGAGTATCGTTCAGGCGTTGAATAACCTCCATCAGGAACAGGCTCCGGTCGTTCTGCCTCTGCACCCGCGGACACGAAAGCTAGTAGCAAATGCAGGGCTATCACTCGATGTTCACCTTATCGACCCGGTTGGCTATTTTGAGATGGTATGGCTGTTGGATCACTGTGGCCTTGTATTGACTGACAGCGGTGGTGTTCAGAAGGAAGCCTTCTTTTTTGGCAAAGCTTGTGTGACCATGCGCGATCAGACTGAGTGGGTTGAGCTTATCTCAGCCGGTGTCAATGAGCTTGTAGGTGCGAGCTCATGCAAGATCGTGAGAGCTTCTCAAAGGCACTATGACCGTAAAATTGTGGATAGTCATAGCATTTATGGCGGGGGTAGAGCATCTGCCAGGATCGTTCAGCAGCTCGTTGAGAGTGCAAGATGACTCAATCTTCGAAGAAAAAAACCATTTGGATTATTAATCAAGACGCGTCGACTCCCGGGTCAGGCTATGCGGGGAGAAGTTATTATCTTGGTGTGGAGATGGCAAGGCTTGGTTTCAATGTCTGTGTAGTTGCTGCAAGCTTCTGTCATCATCTGCGGGAAATGCCAATTGTTGATCGGCCTGTTGATGTTGAAAATGTTGATGGTATTAAGTTTGTTCGTATTGGAGTGCCGGAATACTCAAAGGCTAGTAGTGCATTACGAGCTATAGGTTGGTCGGTTTTTGCTTGGAGGTTGCGTCTTCTACCTAAGTATCTCAAGGCTTCGCCGGATGTTATTGTTTACTCTTCTCCACCGCTTGTTGGGTATTTAGGAGCTGAACGCTTGGCGAAACGTTTTGGGGCGAAGCTTGTTTTTGAGGTTCGTGATATTTGGCCTCTCACACTATGTGAGGTTGGTGGCTATTCACCCAAGCATCCAGTTATCCGTTTTTTTCAGTGGATAGAGCGCAGAGCTTATCGGCGTTCAGATCTGGTTGTATCAAACCTTAAATACTCTTATAAGCATATGGTTAACCATGGCATGCAGAAGGATAAGTTTTCCTGGGTGCCTAACGGGTACTCGGAGAGTGAAGTTTCCGATAAGATTCCACTTGATGCTCATGTTTCATCTTTGATTCCCAAGGATAAGTTTATTGTCGGATACGCAGGAGCAATCGGTAGAGCCAATAATCTGACGACTTTAGTAGAGGCGGCAAGGCTGCTTCGGAATGATGAAAGCATTCATTTTGTTATCGTGGGGGATGGTGAGGAAAGAGACTCGGTTTGTGAGGCGATTAGTTTATATGGTCTTGAAAATGCGACTATTGTGGGTCGCATAGCTAAGAAGCAAGTTCAGAGTATGCTGAGCTATTTTGATGTTTGTTATATAGGGCTTAAGAAAGACCCGCTGTTCAGGTTTGGAGTTTCACCAAACAAGTTGTTTGATTATATGTGTGCAAGTAAGCCAATAATCTATGCTGTCGACTCAGGTGATTATAACCCTGTCGGTGAGGCGCTGGCAGGAGTAAAAGTTTCCCCTGAGTCTCCTGAGGAGCTTTGTGAAGCAGTGAGTAGCTTGTCCTCTTTGTCAAAGGAGGACCTTGGTAAGATGGGGTTGAATGCAAAAGCTTTGGCCGAAGATAATTACGAATATAGTGAGCTTGCAAAGCGTTATAGCAAAATCTTGCTGTCGTGATGTTTTCTGACTTTAGCTCACGGTTTTTCTTCTTTGTTGTTTAGGTTGGTCCTCATAATGAATAACCATACGCGCTACGAGCGCCGCCACTCGCGCTGGTATGAAGGGTTATTGCTTGGGTGGCCTTTCCAGTTGATCGTTGGCGCTTTGGTGGTCATGGGGCTACCGGCCTGGGAGCGTTGGGGCTGGGGGTTCTGGGAATACCTGCCGCAGGTCCGCACTAATACCCTTCTGGCCTGTGGGCTGGCCTTCATTGGTATACTATGGACGCTTCGGAGGATGCACCGTTTTCCCGGCGCTCGTTTATCGGCGTTTATTGCTCCCTACATCTCGGTGGCATATCTTCTCGTGGTGGCGGTACTTTTTTTTACTCGAGAAGAGTACACTCGTCAGGTGCTGTTTGGCAGCTACCTGATGAGCTTGGGCTGGTTCTACCTGGCTTTTTTTCTGGGGCGACGTTATCGGCGTATGAAACTGGCGGTGGTGCCGGTGGGGCGAATCGATAAACTGTTGACGGAGGCTGGTGTCGATTTCCGCCGCCTGGAAATGCCTGACCTGGGCGGGGTACGCTATGACGGCATAGTAGCCGACCTGCGCTCCGATGAGCTTTCCCCCGCGTGGGAAAAGTTCCTGGCGCGCTGTACTCTGAACCATATTCCCGTCTATCACATTAGACAAATTCAGGAGTCTCTCAGCGGGCGGGTCGAGGTTGAGCACCTGACCGAGAATGAGTATGGCAGCCTGCTGCCATCCTTCTTCTATCAGGGCTTCAAGCGTTGCATCGACTTGGTATCGGCACTGTTGCTGTTACCGCTATTGACACCTGTGATGCTAGCCGTCGCCGTAGCCATTCGCCTAGATAGCTCGGGGCCTGCACTGTTCATCCAGCATCGCATGGGCTTCAGGGGGGTGCCGTTTCGTGTATACAAGTTCCGCAGCATGTATATCGACCAGAAGGGGAGTGGCTTCACTGAGGGCGACGATGATCCACGGATCACCAAGGTAGGGCGTTTTATACGAAAATGTCGCTTGGATGAATTACCTCAGTTGTTCAATGTGATCAAGGGCGAGATGAGCTTTATCGGCCCGAGGCCGGAGTCCATGCAGCTCTCCGAGTGGTACGAGCGTGACGTGCCCTTCTTCAGCTATCGCCACGTGGTGCGCCCGGGCATTTCCGGCTGGGCCCAGGTAGAGCAGGGCTACGCCGCTGAGGTCGACGGCATGACCACCAAGCTGCAATACGACTTCTACTACATCAAACACTTCTCGCTGTGGTTGGACGTGCTGATCGCCTTCAAGACCCTGAAGACCATCGTCACCGGTGACGGGGCGAGGTGAAATCGGTCCGATCCTTAGTACAGCCCGGCCCTGGTGCCGGGCTTTGTTATGTCTGGGGGGGCATTTTTCCTTCACCAATCCCATCGGAGAGGTTGCGATTGCTAAGTCAGGCCGCCATCATCCCACTCCTTGAAATTCTGGCGAGTGATGCAGGCCGTGAAATCTCCCCTTTCCCTTCTCGATCCCGGTGAATCGTCCCCCTTCTGGCGCTCTCCCCTTTGGCTCTGCTGGCTCGGCCTTGGGTGCGCGCTGCTCTATGCCGGGCTGCGCCTGGCCGCTCCCGATGTGGGCGAGCTAGCCGGTACGCTCATGGCCCTTGGTGGCCTGTTCGCCGTGCTGCGCTGGGGCCGGGGTATCCGGAGTAGCGGAGCACTATGGTTTCTGCTGGCGGTGATCGTCGTCCAGCTCCTCAGCTGGGTGGGGGGATACCTTCACCATCCCCAGTGGATGACGGACACCCCCCAGCTCGACCGGCTGGCTAAGTGGTTCCTGTTCATCGGCCTGGCCTGGTGGCTGGGGGGGAGTACTCGGGCCACGCTGCTGGCCTGGGTGCTGGCCTTGGTTGGCCTGATGGCGGTGGTCTGGTTAATCGACGGTAACCTGACCCACTGGCAACTCGGGCTGAACGGAAGGCGAGTGGACTTCGGCATCCGCAATGCCCAGCACACGGCCCTGTTCTTCGGTGCTGCGCTGATCGGTCTGCTCTGCTTTTCCAGGCGTTGCCTGGCACTTGGCCGGATGGCCTGGGTGCGACGGCTGGGATGGGGATGGGCCGCGGGCTCCTGCCTGGTGGGAATCGGGATCACCCAGACCCGTGCAGTGTGGCTGGCCATGATGGTGGTGCTGATCATGATGGCGGCCGTTATCGCCCTGCATGCCTATGTGGTGGGCCATCGGGGCCGCTGGGGCAAGCCAGCCCTGGTGGGCGTAGTGCTGTTATTCATCGCTGTTGTCGCCTCGGGGTGGTGGTTTCAGGACGCCGTGGAGAAGCGGCTGGAGGCTGAGCGCAGCGTGATCACACAAGCCATGGAAGGAGACTGGAAGGAGATTCCTTACAGTAGCATCGGTAATCGACTGTTATCCTGGCGGGCATCGTTTGATTGGATCGCAGAGCGCCCCTTGGTGGGCTGGGGGGAAGAAGGGCGTGGTTTGGTCATCGATCACACCGATTGGTTGCCTCCTCAGACCCAGAACAACTATGGCCACCTACACAACACGCTACTAGAGCTCTTAGTCAGCTATGGCGTCTTGGGGCTGCTCGTCATGGCTGCTCTCGTCGCTTGGGTTGGGTTGGGCACTTGGAAAGCATGGCGAGCCGGCGTCATGCCGAGTGATATGGCCCTCTTTGGCCTGGCATACTTCGTCTTCTACGGGATCGTGAATCAGTTCGAGTCCTATAGCTTCTTCTGGACGGGAACTTACCTCCAGGCCTTGGTTCTGGGCGGCCTGGTCACCCACATCTGGCGCTGGCAGGTAGAAAGTGGCCAGCGTGTCTTTCCCGTCCTCTTCCGAAGGGGAAGCTGATGCGTACCCTGGTGGTGGTGCGTTCCCTCAAGATGGGGGGGATGGAGCGTGTCGCGGTGAACCTGGCCGATGCCTTCGCCGAGGCCGGCCATGAGAGCCACTTGCTCAGCCTGCGCCAGGTGGACAGGCCGCTGGCGCCGGAGCACCCGAAGGTGCAGCAGCATGCCCTGGCCCTGCGCTGGTGGAGCCGGCTGACCGGGGTTGGGCTCGTGCTGGAGTTGCTGGCACGGCTGTTCTTGAACCCCCTGGTCAAGCGTTCCCTGTTTCTCGGTACCGGTATCATGGGCGGCGTGGTCTTCCGACTCTGGCTCAAGGCCTTCGAGCGTCGCCACGGCCGAGTTGATCGCATCATCTTTCGGGGTGTCGGCACCTTCGAACTGGTCTGGAGCTTTCGCGATGCGCGCGGGCGCTACGTGCTGGAAAACATCCTTCATGTGGATGAAGCCAACTGGCGTCGTCGGCTCTTTGCGCATTGCCTCTACCATCGGCGCCATCTGGTGACCGTCTCCGAGGGCGTCGCCGATAGCACGCGTGAGGCCATGCAGGTCTGGCACTTCGAGCCGGCCTCGCTGAACGTGATTCCTAACCCCTGTCCGCTCGCGGGCATTCGCCGGCAGATGGTCGAGCCGGAGCCCGATCTCCCCGACGGGCCCTATATCGTCAATGTGGCCCGGCTGGTGCCGGCCAAGGACCAGGCGCTGCTGCTCAGGGCCTATGCGCGCTCGCAAGTGACACTGCCGCTGGTACTGGTCGGCGACGGGCAGGAGCGAGGTCGTTTAGAGGCGTTGGCGAAGGAGTTGGGTATCGCCGAGCGCGTGATCTTCGCCGGCCAGCGCAGCAACCCCTATCCCTGGATGCGCCATGCGAGGCTCTTCGTGCTCAGTTCGCGCTTCGAGGGCATGGGCATCGTGCTGTTCGAGGCCATGGCCTGTGGCACGCCGGTGCTCAGCGTCGACTGCCCCGGGGGCATCCGCACGATCCTGAAGGGTGAGTTGGAGGAGTGCGTGGTACCCCATGACGAGGCCGGTCTGGCGGCGGGCATCCAGCAGGCCCTGGAGGGCGAGAAGCCGGCGGTGAAAGAAGCGTGGCTAGACGACTTCCGGCCGGAGGTGGTGGCGGCGCGATTCCTGCAGTGATTCGAGTGAGCGGGAGCGAAGGCTCGTCGGAATCAGCCTGTCGAGCTACCCGTGAGAGACGAATACGCGATGACGGCATGATGTTAGTTTGCTAATATCCTGCTCCTGTTCGAGAGAGTGGCCTTTTTCAGCATGCAGCGTGTATCCGACGCCGATAAGCGTGTTCCCGTCGCCCCCGCCGGCGATCCGGCCTTTGACCCGCTCTACGATCGGCGGATGTTCTGGCCGGTACAGCGCGCCCGACTCCAGGTGGCACTGCGTGACGGTGCAATAGAAAACCTCGTGTTGCCGCTGGAGAGTGGGCTTTTCAGGCTGTGGCACCGTGAAATGCCCGGTGCGGATTGGGTGGAGCGAAAGGGCCTGCCTCGTCGCGTCGTGGAAGAACAGCTGGGAGATGGCCTGGTGCTGCACGTCGATCCCCGGGCGCTGATTCGCAGTACGCACTGGCGCGGCTATGCCAAACGCTTGAGGCCTTCATCCTCGGCCTTCATCTGGGATGGGGAGTGGGATCTCAGGCGGGGCCACCTTCTCCACAGTTCCCGATATCGTTTCATCAGCGACCTCGACGACCATCGTGACGATCTGCGCGAGACCGAGCGCTTTCGTGAACTGAAAGCGCGCCTGGACGCCGGTCGGCCATGGTCGTCTCACCAACAGGGCATCCTGTTGGATTCCGAACACCGCATCCTCACCTACCTGCGCGTCTACCTGAGCTTTCTCGATGACATGGCGGCGCGCGGCTTCGATGCCGGTCGCGGCAAGGACCAGCTCGGGGTGGCGGTTAGTCGTGAAGGGCGACTGATCAAGATCAATCGTGGTCTGCATCGGCTGGCCATGGCGCAGCGGCTTGGCCTCCCCTCGGTGCCAGTGGTAGTCAAGGCGGTGCACCGGGAGTGGTGGGAAACCGTCACGAAGGGGGCTACTGGGAACAAGGCGCTGGCGCGTTTCAGGGCCGCCCTGGCCGAGTGTCTTCCCGAGACCGGGCCCGGGCCGCTGGATCCCGAGCCTCGCTGACGCTTCGTTGCCAGGTAGATCGTGTTTTGAAAGAAATGGCCTAGCGGAAGGAGAAGCCCAATTAACCTGCAAGACTTCAAGGCGATCATTCAGTGAAGTGGACCCCGGAATTCGGACCAGGCGCTAAGCTCTGATCAGACCGACCAGGAGAGCCTGATCATGAGCAGGAAACGTCGACAGTACAGCAGTGAGTTCAAGGCCAAAGTAGCCCTCGCCGCCCTCAAGGGCGATCAGACCACGTCGGAGATCGCGGCCCGCTTCGAGATCCATCCGACCATGGTGAGCCAGTGGAAACGCGAGCTGCTGGACAATGCCACCGGCGTCTTCGAGAACAAGAGTGCCGGCAAGGCTGTCCAGAAGACCCAGGAGGAGATCGACACGCTCTACCGCGAGATCGGCAAGCTGACGGTGGAACGTGATTTTTTGTCACGCAGGCTCGATCGTTGAGCCGGGCCCAGCGCCTGGCACTGGTCGAGCCGCAGGCGCCCGACATCAGCCTCCGGCGTCAGTGCCAGCTGCTCGGTATCAGTCGTTCCTCGATGTACTACCAGCGCAAGGCGCTACGGGCCTATGACCTGGAGCTAATGCGCCTGATCGACGAGGAACACCTGCGCACACCGGTCTATGGATCACGACGGATGACGGCCTATCTCAATCGTTTGGGACACGCGGTGAACCGCAAGCGCGTTCAGCGACTGATGCGCCAGATGGGCCTACAGGCCGTCTATCCGAAGCCATGCACCAGCCGGCCGGGCGAGGGTCATCGGATCTATCCCTACCTACTGCGGGGCCGAGTCATCGACCGCCCCAATCAAGTGTGGGCGACCGATGTAACCTACATCCCACTGGCACGCGGGTTCATGTACCTGGTGGCCATCATGGACTGGCACAGCCGCCGTGTGCTGGCCTGGCGAGTCTCCAACACCCTAGATGCGGACTTCTGCGTCGATGCCCTGGAGGAGGCCCTGGCGTGCCATGGAGCGCCGGAGATATTCAACACGGATCAAGGCTGTCAGTTCACCAGCCATGCGTTCACCGAGGTGCTGGAAGCCCATGATGTCCGGATCAGCATGGACGGCAAGGGCTGTTACCAGGACAACATATTCGTGGAACGGCTCTGGCGCAGCGTGAAGTATGAGTGCGTCTACCTGAAAGCCTTCAAGGACGGGGCTCAGCTGAAACAGGAGCTGGGCCGCTACTTCACCTGGTACAACCAGGAGCGGCCTCACCAGGGACTGGACGATGCGACACCCGATGAGCTGTATTTCCCTCAACCACTGAACAAGGTGGCCTGACGCCGATGATGACCCGATCCGAGCTTAGATAGCCTGTCAGGTGGTCCAAGGAATGGGGTCCACTTCACAGGAAGAGGCCTTCAAGCCTGGTCAGCGCTGGTCCTGGTGGCGTCTCTTGCGGCATGTGTGCGCAGGCAAGCCAGCCGTTCGGGTCGCGACGCGTCTTCGCTTGGCGCAGTGGCTGCAGCATTCGGGGGCTCGAGGGGTGGCGCGGTGGATGTTCCAGGGGCTTGCCATGCGGTTCGGGGTCTACGTGGGGCCCAGGAGCGTCCTGGGAGCCGGAGTGCACTTTTCGCACCCGACGTCGGTGGTGATCGGTGACCGTCTGGTACTGGGCGAGCGCTGCCGGCTCTATCAGCAGGTAACCTTGGCCGGCGCCCCTGAGGGCGAAAAAGCGTTCCCGCGCCTGGGAAACGACGTTGTCGTTTATCCCGGTGCCAAGGTGATCGGCGAGGGGCGGGTCGGCAACAACGTGGTCATCGGTGCCAATGCCGTCGTGAATCGAGCTTTCGGCGACAATGTGGTGTTGGCCGGGGTGCCGGCACGTATCGTCAAGCGGCTCGACGCGGGAAGCGAGTCAGCTGCAACTTAGGCTATAGGCCATAGATCGCGCAGCAGCGTTTCGGCCTGCCGCCGATAGGTTTCCCCCCTGAGCTTGTTCACCGTCAACGATCGCTGAAGCGCCGGCCACTGGTCGGCGCTTTTCGTTGGCAGCCGACGCACGTGGGCATCGATCCAGAGAATCCCGCCGTGCTCGTCGAGCAGCAGGTTGTTGTAGTGCAGGTCTCGGTGCACGTAGCCGGCGCGGGCGAGCCGGGCCACGTCCCGACACAAGCGCTCGAGGAAGGCGAGACGCCCCGGTTCGTCGAGTTCCTCGAAGACCTCGCCGCCGGGCCGCGCGGTCTGCATATGCTCCATCAGCAACAACGAGCCGTTGCGGTTGCCGGGGTTGAGCGAGATTCCCCAGCCATGGCAGCGGGGCGTGGCGAGGCCGGCGCGGCGCAGGACCTGCAGGCTGAGATACTCCTTGCGGGCGTCGGACTGGCCCAGCCAGCGCTTCTCGAGGTAATCCCTCAGGAGCCACTTGAAGGGTGCTTCTCGCTTGTTGAACTTGTCCGGCACCACCTTGGCGAGGATCCGCCGGTTCTGCGAGACGTAGAAGCGGCTGCTGCCCACAGCCTCGAAGGCCTGGGTGGTCGTGGTGCTGGAGAGGGCGAGCCTGTCCGGCAGGCCGTTCGGGTGGACGACCAGATAACGGCGGCGCCTGTCATTGAAGGGGATATCCAGCAGTTTCACGTCAGATCCCGATGATGGGCTATTGATCACAGCGCCTCGAACTGGGGCAGCACGCTTTCCTTGAGGAACTGCCGGTAGTGGCGCTCCTCGATCTCGACCGGGGCCTGGTTCATGCGCGCGATCGCATCGGCCAGGCCCTTTTCGTTCTCGGGGGCGACAAGGAAATCGGCCAGCTCCTGGGTCAGGATCTCCCGCGGGCCGCTGGGGCAGTCCACGCTGATCACCGGGGTATGCAGCAGCAAGGCCTCGATGAGCACCCGGGGGAGCCCCTCGGCGTCGGAGGCGAGGAGCATCGCCTTGGCGCTCGAGATACAGGGGTAGGGGTTGTGATGATAGCCGGCGAGGGTCACCCGGTCGGCCAGGCCGAGCTCGACGATCTGCTTTCGGATGGCGGCCTCGTGCTCCGGCTTGCCCTTGCCCATGATGATCAACGGCGTGGCGACGCCGCTCTCGGCGTAGGCGCGCAGCAGCCGGTCGTGTCGCTTGCGGGGCTCCAGGGCCGCCACGCAGAGGAAGAACTCGCCCTCGGGCAGGTCGGTGGGCTCGGCCGCCATTGCCACGAAGGGCTCGCGCTCGTAGGGGTTGTAGATGGGAATGATCCGTTTGGCCTCGAGGCCCACCACGGCTTCCAGGTTCTCCTTCACGCCCTGGGAGACGGCGATGACCTGTCGCCCGCCGTAGAAGCGGCGCATCTTCGCGAAGGCGCGCTCGCGCTGCGTCGGATCGCTGAACTTGGCCGACACGTCGGACTTCACCCAGAAATAGAGGTTGGGGTGGCGCAGATGACGGGTGATCTTGTCGCAGGAGCAGGAGATCACCACGTCGGGGCGCCAGGTCCTCAGGGCGCGGGCGATGCGCGAGGCCTGCCATTTCTCGGTCAGCACCGTGGACGTGGCCTTGGTGAAGGGGGTGACCACGCCGAGGTTCTCGATCTCGAGGCCTTCGGGCAGGCGGTGCTCGATGCGCTCGCGCAGGGTGAAGACGATGACGTCGTGGCCGCGTTGGCGCAGCTGATCCGCCGTGTAGAGCAGCGACTTCTGGGCGCCGCCGCCGTAGAGGTCCTCGATGACGAAGGCGAAGCGTTTATGGGCCATGGAGATCTCGTGGCAAAAAATCTGCGCAAGGCTACCACACTGTGCCTGAGAAGTGGCGGGACGCGGCCATGAGAGGATTGCGTTACAATCCCGCCCGGCGCCATCAAGGAATTACCATGAAGCTCTTAATCACCGGCCTGGCCGGGTTCATCGGCCATGCCGTGGCCCGGCGGCTCTCCGGGCAGGGCCACGAGATCGTCGGGATCGACAATCTCAACCCTTATTACGATGTCTCGCTCAAGCAGGCCCGCCTCGATGATCTGGCGGGCTGCGACGACGTGCGATTCATCACGCTGGACCTGGCCGATCGCGAGGGCATGGCCGCGCTGTTCGCCGAGCACCGCTTCGACCGGGTGATCCACCTCGCAGCCCAGGCGGGTGTGCGCTACTCCCTGGAGAACCCCCACGTCTACGCCGACAGCAATTTGATCGGGCACCTGAACGTGCTCGAGGGGTGTCGACACACCGGCGTGGGGCATCTGGTCTACGCCTCCTCGAGCTCGGTGTATGGCATGAACGAGCAGGTGCCCTTCGCCACCGGGGACGGCGTGGACCATCCCATCAGCCTCTACGCGGCCACCAAGAAGGCCAACGAGCTGATGGCGCACACCTATTCCCATCTCTATGGCCTGCCGACCACCGGGCTTCGCTTTTTCACGGTCTACGGGCCCTGGGGCCGACCCGACATGGCCATGTTCAAGTTCACCCGCGCGATCCTGGCCGGCGAGCCGATCCAGGTCTACAACCACGGCGACATGGAGCGCGACTTTACCTACATCGACGATATCGTCGAAGGGGTCGTGCGCGTGCTCGACGTCATTCCCCAGGCCGACCCGCAGTGGCGGGCCAGCGACGACGGTCCGGACAGTTCCAGCGCGCCCTATGCGCTCTACAATATCGGTCATGGCAGTCCGGTGTCGCTGATGGCCTTCGTGCGCGCCGTGGAGGCCGCCACCGGCCGTGAGGCGATCTGCGACTTCCAGCCCATGCAGCCGGGCGACGTGCCGCGCACCTGGGCCGATACCGAGGCGCTCTTCCAGGCGACGGGGTACCGCCCGCGGGTCGGCGTTGAGGAGGGCGTCAGCAAGTTCGTGGCGTGGTATCGCGGGTTCTATGGGGTGTAGGACCGGTGTGGGAGAATGTGGGGTTATCGCTGGAGTTGGGTGAGTCGGGGGTGAGGAGTTGGTCGCTTGTAAAAGGCCCCTGCCAACCCCACCGCCGCTGCGCGGCGGATCGCGGTGCAAGCACCGCTCCTACAATAGTTCGGTGCCCCCACAATGGTTCGGTGCACCCACAATAGTTTGGTGCCCCCACAATGGTTCGGTGCACCCACAATAGTTTGGTGCCCTTTGTGGGAGCGACGCTTGCGTCGCGATGGCGCCGGAGGCGCCCGGCCAACCCCACCGTCGCTGCGCGGCGGATCGCGGTGCGAGCACCGCTCCTACAGGGATGGTGCGGTGCCGGTTCGACCGCCGCTTCGCGGCGAATCGCGACGCGAGCGTCGCTCCTACAGGGGGTGAGTCCCACTGGATGCGGGCGTCGCTATGACAAGATTTGATGACATCAGGATAGGTCAGGAGACAGGGAATGAAGATCACCATTTTTGGAACGGGGTACGTGGGCCTGGTGACCGGCACCTGCCTGGCCGACGTGGGTCATGACGTGCTCTGCGTGGATGTGGACGCGGACAAGATCGCTCGCCTGGAGGGCGGCGAGATTCCCATCTACGAGCCTGGGCTCGAGGCCATGGTGCAGGCCAACGTGGCGGCGGGACGGCTGCGCTTCACCACCGATCCCGAGACGGCGGTGGCCTTCGGGACCCTGCAGTTCATCGCCGTGGGCACGCCCCCTGACGAGGACGGCAGCGCCGATCTGAAGTACGTGCTGGCGGTGGCCGAGACCATCGGCCGCCACATGAACGAGTACAAGGTGATCGTCGACAAGTCGACGGTGCCGGTCGGCACCGCCGATCGCGTGCGCGCGACGGTGGCGAGGACCCTCGAGGCTCGGGGCGAGCGCCTCGACTTCGACGTCTGCTCCAACCCGGAGTTTCTCAAGGAGGGGGCGGCCATCGAGGACTTCACCCACGGCGCGCGGATCGTCGTCGGGACCGAGTCCGAGCGGGTGAAGGGGCTGATGCGCGAGTGCTACGCCCCCTACATCCGCCAGCAGGAAAAGCTGATGTTCATGGACGTGCGGGCGGCCGAGCTGACCAAGTACGCCGCCAACGCCATGCTGGCGACCAAGATCAGCTTCATGAACGAGATCGCCAACCTGGCCGAGCGGCTGGGCGCCGACGTGGAGCAGGTGCGCCGCGGGATCGGCTCGGATCCGCGCATCGGCTACCAGTTCATCTATCCGGGCTGCGGCTACGGCGGCTCCTGCTTCCCCAAGGACGTGCAGGCTCTGGCGCGCACCGCGGCCGACGTGGACTACCGGGCGGAGCTGCTGACTGCCGTGGAATCGGTGAACCGGCGCCAGAAGCAGACGCTGTTCGCCAAGCTCCAGCAGGCCTTCGATGGCGACCTGGCCGGTAAGACCATCGCGCTGTGGGGCCTTGCCTTCAAGCCCAACACCGATGACATGCGCGACGCCCCGAGCCGCACCCTGATGGAGGCGCTCTGGGAGGCCGGTGGCCGCGTGCAGGCCTACGATCCGGAGGCGATGCGTGAGTGCCGCCGCCTCTACGGCGAGCGCGACGACCTGGTGCTGGTAGGCGATCGCATCCAGGCGGTGAAGGGCGCGGACGCCCTGGTGATCTGCACCGAGTGGAAAGAGTTCCGCACCCTGGACTTTGCCTGGTTGAAGCAGCAGTTGGCCATGCCGGTGGTGGTCGACGGCCGTAACCTCTTCGAACCCGAGGCGGTGAAGGCCGCCGGGCTGCTCTACTTCGCCGTGGGGCGGGGCGACTCGCTGAGCTAGCGTTGTCGGGCTACGGCAGGACGGGACCCGCATGCGCTTCTCGCGCCCCTCGGCCGGGCGTGTCAGCAGCGTCGGGGTTTTCCTGCTGACGGCCCTGCCGCTGGTGCTCCCTTGGGGCTGTTGGCTCAGCGTCGGCTGGCTGGCGGCGGCCGGGCTGGTGGGACTGGGGCATCGGCGCTGTCGTCTCGAGCAGCTGACCCGGGCGGATCGCCTGCTGGCCTCTGCGCTCCTGTTGCTAGGGCTGGCCCAGCTCATCTCCTTGCTGATTGCATTCGACGCCGCCCGCGGCCTCCCCCCGGTGCTGGCGGTCTCCCTCGCCTTGCCGGCGCTGCTGCAGCTGCGCACAGCTCCTCCGTCGCCCGCCTCATGGTGGGGTGGCTTGGCGGTCGGTGGGCTGCTAACCGGGGCCTCGGCGCTGTGGCAGGTGCTGGTGGAAGGGCAGTCCCGTGCGCATGGCGTGGGACTCGATTCGATCCTCTATGGCAATCTCAGCCTGCTCACGGCTTTGCTATGCGTGGCCGGCCTGAGCGGGGCGCTGTGTCGGCACGACCGGATGTGGTGTGGGCTGCTGGTGCTGGGCGCCTGTGGCGGACTGGTCGCCTCGGGTTTCGCCGGTGCCCGCGGTGGCTGGGTCGCGCTGCCGCTGATGATGTGGGTCTTGCTGCGAGGCTGGCGACAGGGGCAGGGGCTTGCCCTACGCCCCCCGGCCTGGCGATGGCTGCTGTGCCTGCTGCTGGTCGTGCCGCTGGCGCTCTACCTGATACCGGAGACCCGGGTGAAGGGGCGGCTCGACGAGGCGGTGGCCGAGTTCCAGGCGCATGTCGCGCATCCCGAGAGACCGAGCTCGGTCAGCAGCCGCATCGCCCTGTGGCAGGGTGCCGGGCAATTGATCTGCGACAAGCCGGTGCTGGGGCATGGCCAGGCCGGTTTCCAGGACGGCATGGCCAGACTGATCACGAGGCCAGATTCTCGCTTCGGGACGCATCTACGGGAATTCTGGCATCCGCATCAGGACCTGTTGGATGCCTGGGTGCGGCGCGGCCTGCTTGGGCTCGTCGCCCTGCTGGCCCTCTACCTGCTGCCCTGGTGGCACTTCCGGGGCGGGCGTCGGAAAGATGCCTCAGGACATGCCGCCATGGCCATGTCCGGCGTGCTGGTGCCAGTGGCCTACCTGGGCTTCGGACTGAGCTATGGCTTTTTTGCCTATCCGGCCGGCGTCCTGATGTTCCTGGGATGGCTGATGGTGCCCTGGGTGCTGGTGGAGTCTCCCTCGCCGCATTCGTCCTCCCCGTCTGGCTGAGCAGACCCACCATCGTCGCGCTACCCACCGACGGCTCTTTCTGCATGCCGCTGGCAAGGTCTCATCTCCCGTCTGGCTGTCCTCCTGATTCTTTGGCATGGGCCTTCCCTGATACTTGATCAGCACCGTAACTGAGCGATGAAGGCGGTCTCGGTCATTCCTCACCTGTTGATCACTCTCCGCCATTCTTGAGCTTCAAGGCCGTCCCTGATCACCCGCGGTGGTTCAGGAAAACCGCAATGTGGCAGGTCTGTGAATTTGTAAGCTGAAGTTGTCTTTCTGAAAACACAAAGTATCAATTTGTATCCCGAAGTCTGGTGAGCAGAACGACGGGACGCGAAACCCGCCAGCGGCGGGTGGTGGTGACCTTGTGTCGGCGGAAAGGGGCTTCGGGGCGATGCCAGACGACATCCTCGGGGCGGTAGCGTGGCCGAACATAACGGGGGATGTCGTGATGATCATGCAAGCGGTATACGCGGGTGACCAGTTCAGCACGGGGGCAGGAAAGCAGTTTCGCTGGCGGCTTCGGGTGAGGGGGATGGTCACGCTGGCAGTTCTGCTGCTGCTCGGCGGTTGTGCCATCGCCCCCGGGGGACATATCGACGAGGACGAGATCGGTGAGTCGATCGACGCGCGGGTCGACCTGGAACCGATCACGCCACAGCTGGTGGCGGCCATGGCCCCGGTTAGGGAGTCGCTGTCGCGACCGGCCTCGAGCGAGCTGCGCCGGGCGGTCGAGTCCTACGAATATCGCCTGGGGCCGGGCGATGTGCTGAGCATCATCGTCTATGACCATCCCGAGCTGACCATTCCCGCGGGTGCCGAGCGTGAGGCCGCGGAGACGGGCAATCGTATCCGCCCCGACGGGACCATGTTCTATCCATACGTGGGCCGGGTAAAGGTGGCCGGCATGACGCTGGAACAGGTACGTCGTCTAATCACTCGGCGACTCTCCACGGTGATTACCGACCCTCAGGTCGAGGTGGGCGTGGCGGCCTTCCGCTCCCAGAAGGTCTATGTCAGCGGGGCGGTCGAGACTCCGGGGACCCTGCCGATCACCATCGTGCCGATGACCATTCTGGATGCCATCAGCGAAGTGGGCGGGGCCAACCCGAATGCCGACTGGCACAACATCCTGCTGGTGCGTGATGGACGCGAGCAGCGCCTGTCGCTCTACAGCCTGCTGCGCCAGGGCGACCTGAGCCAGAACCAGCTGCTGCGTGATGGCGACATGCTGCACGTGCCGACCTCCGAGAACCAGAACGTGGTGGTGCTGGGACAGGTCCGTCGTCCCGGGGCGATCGCCCTGGGCAATGAGCGCATCACCCTGACCGATGCGCTGGCCCGTGCCGGAGGCGTCAACGAACTGCGCGCCGAGCCTTCCGGCATCTTCGTGGTGCGGGGCCATGCGATGGAGAGCGAAAAGCTGGCGACCGTCTACCAGCTCGATATCAGCGATGCGACCCGGCTGATGCTGGGCACCCGTTTCCCGCTTGAGCCCCAGGACGTGGTCTATGTGACCTCGGCGCCGCTGGCTCGCTGGAACAGCGTGATCAGCCTGCTGCTGCCGACCCTCACCTTCCCCGGCGATATCGCCAGCTCGGCCGACGAGGTCGGTCAGCTCTAGCCCCTGCACGAGGCCATCGTCATGTCCGTATTCCCGAGTCATCCGGGGGCGACGCCGCCCCCTCAGGAGAGCCCCGACATCAGCCTGGGCAAGCTGGTCTCGGCCATGCTGGATCACAAGTGGATGATCCTGCTGACGGCCCTGCTGTTCTTGCTTGGCGGCTATTTCTATGCCAGCTCGCAGCCGAGAATCTATCAGGCCGATGCGCTGATCCAGATCGAGAACCGCGGTGCCGGGCTCGGGGTATTGGACAGCCTGGCCGTGGGCAATCAGATGGCCAATCCGACCTCTGCCGAGATGGAGATCCTGCAGTCGCGGCTGGTCATGGGCGATACCGTCGATCGTCTCGATCTGGCGATCGAGGTCGAGCCGAGACGACTGCCCTGGGTAGGTGACTTTCTGGTTCATCATGGCATGACGCGGGCATGGGTCGAACGGTTGACGCCCAGCGCCTTGCTGGAGGAGTTGCCCTGGGTCGATGCCCGGCTGGTCGATGGATTCGTCTGGCACGATGAAACCCTGGAGGTCAGCCGTTTCGAGATTCCGCCGGCCATGGTTGGCCGAGAGCACCTGCTGAGGGTGACCGGTCCCCGAAGTGTGGAGCTGTGGCAGGGGGGGCAACGCATCCTCGCCGGCGACATCGGCGATACCCTGCAGGATGACAGCGGCTACCGGCTGTTCATCGGGCGACTGGAGGCCCACCCCGGGGCGGAATTCACGGTTCGGCGCGTCTCCCGGCTGAGCGCCATCGGCAAGCTGCAGCAGCGTTTCACCATCGTGCCTCGGGGCAATGGCTCGGGGGTCTTCCAGCTGACCCTGAATGGCCCGGACCAGCAGCGCATCGACCGTATCCTGGCCACCATCACCGGTGTCTTCCTGACGCAGAACGTCCAGCGCCAGTCAGAAGAGGCGGAGAAGCAGCTGGCCTTCCTGGACGCCCAGATTCCTCAGGTCAACGAGCAGCTCACCGCCGCGGAGAACCGGCTCAACACCTATCGGGCGGAGCGGGACTCCGTGGACCTCAACTTCGAGACCCGCAACCTGCTCAACAGCCTGGTCGAGGTGGAGAACCAGTTGACCGCGCTGTCCCTGACGGAGTCGGACCTGGCGGAGCGGTTTCGTCCCGGGCATCCCAACTACCAGGCACTGCTGCGCCAGCGGGCTCAGTTGATGCAGGAGAAAGCGCGTCTCGAGGCGCAGGTGAACCTGCTGCCGGAGACCCAGCAGGAAGTGCTGCGAATGACCCGCGACACCGAGGTGAATCAGCAGATCTACGTGCAGCTGCTCAACCAGCGTCAGGAGATGCGACTGCTCAAGGCCGGTACGGTGGGCAATGTGCGTATCCTCGACGAGGCGGTCCTGCTCCGGGGCACCATTGCCCCGAAGGTGGCCCTGGTCTCCATTGCCAGCGCCCTGTTCGGAGCCCTGCTGGCCATGGTGGTCGTCGTATTGAAGTTGGTCTTGAGCCGTGCGGTGGAGTCACCCGATCAGTTGGAGGAGCTGGGGCTGCCGGTCTATGCGGTGGTACCGGCCTCCGACCAGCAGACGCGCCTGGCACGACGCATCCGTTCCCGTCAGGCCAGCCAGGGGCAGAACGTCTTTCGGGGCCTGCTGGCCGATCGCGATCCCAACGAGGTGGCGGTCGAGTCGCTGCGTGCCCTGCGCACCAGTCTCTACTTCGCCATGCTCGAGTCGGGCGACAACCGCCTGATGATTGCCGGCGCCAGTCCCGAGGTCGGCAAGAGCTTCGTCTCGGCGAACCTGGCAGCGGTATGTGCCCAGGCGGGGCAGCGGGTGCTGCTGGTGGATGCGGACATGCGCCGTGGCCACCTGCATCACGCCTTCCACGAGCGCGGGGACAACGGTCTCTCGGACCTCCTGGCCCAGCGCATCGGCATCGAGGATGCCATTCGCTCCACCGCGATCGAGGGCCTTGACTATATCGCCCGAGGCAGCGTGCCCCCCAATCCCTCTGAACTGCTCATGCAGCGGGGATTCCATGACTTCCTCGAGGCGATGAGCCGTCGCTACGAGCTGGTGGTACTGGACACACCGCCGGTGCTGGCCGTGACCGATGCCACCGTGGCGGGCAAGCTGGCGGGCACCAGCCTGCTGGTGGTGCGCTATGGCCGGAACAGCCTTAAGGAGGTGCGTGCCGCCAAGCGTCGCCTGGAGCACGGGGGGGTCAGTCTGAAGGGCACCATCCTCAACGGCATCGAGAAGACCGCCACGGGCCGCTACGGCTATGGCGACAGCTACCTCTATGCCTATCGTTGAGGGGGAGGGCGTCGAATGAATCCGCTCGGTGGGGTGTTCCTGTTCCTGGGGCTGTCACTGTCGTCGTTCTATCTGTTGCCTAGCGGCCTGCCCCAGCCGGGCGACATCCTCCTGCTGCCCTTCATCGCCATCATGCTGCTGATGTCGCTGAGAGACGACCGGGGCCTGATGCAGCACCCCTTCGTGCTGGCCTGGCTGGCCATGGTCGTCTGGGTCACCCTGGTCAGCCTGGGGTGGAGCGTGATCGACCAGGACGCGGGCTATCTGCGCTATCCGCTCTTCTTCCTCTTCAACTTCCTGCTCGGGGCCGGACTGCTGCGCTTCCTGACCGCCGTGCCCGAGGGCATTCGGTGGGTTCGCCTGGCGGTGATGATCGCGCTGCTGGTGGCCTTCGGCGGTGTGGTGCTGGACCTGGCCCTGGGTCGGATCAGGGCCACCGGGACCTTGAACAATCCTAACCAGCTGGCCTACTTCTCGCTGTGTGCGCTGGTGATGCTGCTGGCCAGTCACGGCTTTCGTCTGCCGCTGCGCCCGCTGCCCATGGCGGCCATGGGAGCCGCCGTGACGAACATCCTGGCGGCTTCATCGCTGGCGGCCATGGGGGGGCTCTGCCTGGTGATGCTGAGCTGGGCCCTGTTTCACCTTGGCCGGCTTCGCCATCTGCTGAGGCTGGTGCTGCTGGTGCCGCTGCTGGTGCTGGCGCTGGTGGGGTTCGATGCCTGGACCGGCGGGAGAGTGGAGCAGAACATCACTCAGCGCTTCGAGCGGGCGCCCGACAAGGTCGAGGGCATCTACGCCCACCGCAAGTATCAGCGCATGGTCGAGTTCCCGGGCTACAACCTTCTCGGGGCGGGGGAGGGCAACACGGAGCGCTTCCGGCCCTATCACGGCAACGAGATCCACTCGTCGTTCGGCACCATGCTGTTTTCCTATGGAGTGCCGGGGCTGGCGCTGTTCCTGTCCGTCCTGCTGGCCGCGGTGTGGCGAACGCCTCCCCACGTCTGGCTGGCCCTCTCGGGACCGCTGCTCTATTCGGTCACCCACAACGGCCTGCGTACCACGCTCTTCTGGTTGGTGCTGGTGGTGCTGTGGCATAGCCAGCGTCACTTTCGCGAGCAACAGGCTGCGGCCCGTCCGGCCCCAAGCGCGAGCGTGAGTTTCCCCTGGTCGACGGAGTCCTGACGAATGGACACGAAGCTCTTCGAGGAGGCGGCTGAGGGGCCGGTAGGCAAGCTCGCCACCGCAACGTCCCGGGTGGAGGTGCTGATCGTGGCGGGCAATGCGCGATCGCTGATCGCCAATCGGGGGGATCTGATTCGCGAGATGCGGGCCCGTGGGCATGCAGTGGCGGCCGCCGTGCCGAGGGCCGACTACCTGCCCGAAGTCGAGGAGTTGGGGATTCCGGTGATCCCGCTGTCCATGGCGCGCGCCTCGCTGGCGCCTTGGCAGGATCTGCGGACCCTGGCCGAGCTGTGGCGGCTGATGCAACGACTTCGCCCTCGAGTGGTGCTCGGCTACACGGTCAAGCCGGTGGTCTACGGCAGCCTGGCCGCCCGGCTTGCCGGCGTGCCGCGGGCCTACTCGCTGATCACCGGGCTCGGCCAGGCCTTTGGCGAGGCCCGAAACCGACGTGCCCGGCTGCTGTGCGCCCTGGTCTCGTCGCTCTATCGTGCGGGGCTGGCCGGCAATCGCGCCGTCTTCTTCCAGAATCCCGACGACCAGAACGAGTTCCTGTCGCGGCGTATCCTCACGCCGCGCTCGCGCACCGTGCGCGTCGACGGGTCGGGGGTGAACCTTCTTGAGTATGCCCATTGTCCCTTGTCCGCGGGCCCCATGCAGTTCCTCTATGTGGGCCGGCTGCTTCGCGACAAGGGAGTGGATCAGTTCGTGGCGGCCGCCGAACGGCTCAAGCCTCTCTACCCGGAGGCACGTTTCGTGGTGGTCGGGCCTCATGATCCCGACCTGCCCCATGCCTGTGCGGCGCAGGAGGTGGCGGCCTGGAAGGCACGCGGGCATGTGGAGTTCGTCGGCGGGGTACGCGATGTCCGTCCCTGGCTCGCCTCCTGCCATGTCTTCGTCTTTCCCTCTACCTACCGGGAAGGCATCCCGCGCTGTGTGCTGGAAGCCATGGCCACCGGGCGCGCCATCGTCACCACCGACGCGCCGGGCTGTCGCGAGACGGTCGTTCCCGGCGACAACGGGATCCTGGTGCCGCCCCGAGACGTCGAGGCCCTGGCGGGGGCGCTGCGGGCCTTCCTGGAAGCACCGGAACGGGCGGTCCATATGGGCAGGGCGTCGCGGCGACTGGCGGTCGAGCGCTTCGACGTCCGCCGCGTGAACCGGGCGATGCTGGAGGCCATGGAGCTATGAGACCGCCCGCCGGCAAGCGTGCCCTGGACGTTACCGCCAGCCTGACCGCCCTGGTGCTGCTGGCCCCGCTGCTGGGTCTGCTGGCGCTCTGGGTGCGCCTGGACAGCCCGGGGCCGGTGCTTTTTTGCCAGACGCGGCTGGGCCGGAAGGGCGTGCCCTTCGCGCTCTACAAGTTTCGCAGCATGGTCGTGCGCGAGTCGATCGACCAGTACCGCGAGGCCGTGGTGGAGGCGGGGCGGGATCCCCGTATCACCCGGGCCGGACGTTGGTTGAGGGTCACCAGTCTCGATGAGTTGCCGCAGCTGTGGAACGTGCTGCGCGGTGAGATGAGTCTGGTAGGCCCGCGCCCGCTGCTGCCGGAGCAGCAGGCGGCGGTGCCAGTCCACCTGAACCGGCGCTTCATGGTCCTGCCGGGACTGACCGGGCTCGCCCAGGTGCGAGGGCGGCGCGGGTTGGCCTGGCCGGACCAGTTGGCCGCGGACTGCGACTATGTCGATGCCCAGAGCCTGTGGCGAGACCTCGTCATCCTGCTGGCCACGGTACGGGTGGTGTTCGCGGCGCAGGGGGTCTACGGCGGAGCGGGCAGCAACTGGCGCGCCTACCTTCCGGGGGAGGCCGCACGACGGGATAACGAGGAGGTGCCGGACGCATGATGGCCTTGAAGCTGATGATGATCACCGCCTGCCCCGAGGTGGCGGTGCTGGCCGAGCAGAACGGCGTGGCGCGCATCTTCATGGATCAGGAGGTGCTGGGCAAGGCGGCGCGTCAGGGGCACCTGGACACCCACCAGGCCTGTCACAGCCTGGCGCAGATCGCGGCGGTGGCTGGACGGCTGGAGCATGCCGAGCTGATGGTGAGGATCAATCCCCTGAATGCTCACACCGCCGATGAGGTATCGGCGGCGATTGCCCACGGTGCTCAGCGGCTCATGCTGCCCATGTTCACCACTTCCAGTGAGGTCCAGCGCTTTCAGGCGCTGGTCGCGGGCCGCGTGCCGGTGACCTACCTGGCCGAGACACCGGCGGCCCTGATTCGCCTCGCACACTGGCTGCCGCTGCTGAGGCCGGGGCACGACGAGGTGCATATCGGCCTGAACGACCTGTCGCTCGGTCTCGGCGTGGGGTTTCTCTTCGAGCCTCTGGCCGGCGGCATGATCGATGGCGAGGCCCGGATGCTCAACGAGGCGGGGGTTCGCTGGGGGGTCGGCGGGATTGGTTGCCTGTCAGGGAATCTGCTCCCCGCGGACTGGATTCTGGGCGAGCACGTGCGCCTGGGATCCCACTGGGTGATCCTGAGCCGTGCCTTCCACGGCGGGGCCGAGTCCCTGGAGGAGCTGGAGCGCAGGGTGGATCTGCCGGTGGAGATTCGGGCCCTCCGCCTGGCCGAGTCGCGCTGGCGCCGCGCCGATGAGGCGCGTCTCGAAGCCAACCATCGGCGCCTCGCGGAGAAGGTCTTCGAGATGGCCGAA
This sequence comes from Halomonas sp. THAF5a, assembly GCF_009363755.1. Classification (NCBI taxonomy): domain Bacteria; kingdom Pseudomonadati; phylum Pseudomonadota; class Gammaproteobacteria; order Oceanospirillales; family Halomonadaceae; genus Halomonas; species Halomonas sp. THAF5a. The sequence continues at coordinate 1,691,847 of NZ_CP045417.1, forward strand.
CCGCTGCAGGCACCCATGCAGCAAGTACCGTTGCAGCTATGAGGATGCCCGTTGAGACGCTGCTGGTCCTGCAGCACGAAGCGGTGCTGGCGCGCCAGCGTGAGGCGCTGCTGTCGCAGCTCGCCAAGGGATTGCCGGGGGCGCGGGTGGTGCTGGCTTCCGGCCCCGCGCAGGTGCCCGAGGGCTTGGAGGTCGATGCGGTGATCACGCCGACCCTGCCGTGGCTGCCCGAGGCCCTGTCGCGACTGTCGCGCTATGACTGGATCCATTTTTTCTCATCGGGGATCGAGGCCATCTGGGCGATGCCCTTCGACAAGCGACGGGTGCTGATGACGCGAAGCGCCGGGGTGCATGCGCCGGCCATGAGCGAATTCGCGCTGGGGGCCATGCTCTACTTCGCCAAGCGCTTCGGTGACTGGACGCGGCGGGCCGCCTCGCCTCACTGGCAGCGAGCGTGGCTGGACGAATTGACGGACGCGCGGCTGACCATCCTCGGCATGGGGCGAGTCGGGGGCCTGCTGGCCGAGCGCGCTCGGCTCTTCGGCATGCGGGTCCACGGCCTGCGTCGACGCGTCGAGGCGTCTTCGGAGGAGGGGGTGTTCCTGACGCGTTCGGTGCTCCCCGAGGTGCTGGCCGATACCGACTATCTGGTGGTCTGCCTGCCGTTGACCGATGAGACGCGCGGCCTGGTCGACCATGCTCTGCTGTCCTCGCTGCGTCCCGGAGCCGTGCTGGTCGACATCTCGCGGAGTGGGGTGGTGTGCGAATCGGCGGTGATCGACGCCCTGGAGAGCGGGCGACTCGGCGGGGCCGCCCTGGACGTGTTCGAGCGGGAGCCCCTCCCGGCGAGTTCCCTGTTGTGGGGGCGCGAGGACGTGCTGCTGACTCCGCATATCTCCGGGACCACGCCCTTCTATCTGGAACGCGCCCTGGCGCTGTTTCTCGACAATCACAGAGCGCTGGCCGCCGGCCAGCCACCGCTCACGCCGGTCGATCTCGACGCAGGCTACTGAGGAGCAACTCATGCGATGGCTAGTGGCGTTGGTGATGCTGCCCCGCTGGGTAAAGCGTTGGCTGTTGCGAGTAGCAGATGGACTGCTGGTCGCCGGATGCCTGCTGTTGGCCGTGATGCTGGTGGGCGAGCGAGAAGCGCTACTGGAGGCGAAGGGCATCCTCCTGGTGGCCGTGATGGCCTTGGCCACGATCCTGCTTCTCGAGGTCATGGGCGTCTACCGGATCGTGCTGCGCTTCATGAATCAGCACATGGCGCTGATCCTGGTCACGGGGTTGCTGATCTCGGTGGTCAGTCTGCTGGCGCTGGACCTGTTGATCGGCTCTCCGATGTCGCTTCATGTCCTGCCGCTCTTCGCCCTGCTGGTGTTGTTTGCGGTGGGGGGGCTGCGCCTGCTGCTTCGCGAACTGTATCAGTTGAGCCGCTGTCCCCAGCGTCAGCCGGTCCTGATCTACGGTGCCGGAGTGGCAGGATGCGAGCTGGCGAGGGCGCTCCAGCATGGGGGGCGGTATTGGCCCCGGGCGTTTATCGATGACTGGCGTGGGCTGCAGGGGGCGCTGGTGGAAGGACTGCCGGTGCATCACCCGGACCAGCTGGAAACCTTGATGCAGCGTCTGGACCTCGAGCTGGTGCTGCTGGCCATCCCCAGCGCGCCCCGCTGCCGCAGGCGGGAGATCCTCGAGCGACTCGCCCGGCTGTCGGTCCCGGTGCAGACCATCCCGGGCTCGGAGGACCTGGTATCTGGGCGAGCCAGGGTCAACGACACCTGTAACGTGGCGGTGGAAGACCTGCTGGGCAGGGAACCGGTGGCGGCCTTTGCAGAACTGACGGGCGCCGACATACGCGACAAGGTCGTCATGGTGACGGGGGCCGGAGGATCCATCGGTTCCGAACTGTGCCGCCAGATCCTGCAGCACGGCCCCTCTCTGCTGGTGCTGGTCGACAATGGCGAATATGCCCTCTACGCCATCGAGCAGGAGCTGCAGGGCCAGGTGCGATCCGATGCCCGCCAGACCCGCGTGGAGGCGCAGCTGGTCTCCATACAGCACGGCGACCGGATGCGCGAGATCATGGCCGGCTTCGGCGTGCAGACGCTCTACCATGCCGCTGCCTACAAGCATGTGCCCCTCGTGGAGGCCAATCTGGTGGAGGGGATCCGCAATAACGTCTTCGGAACCCTTGGGCTTGCGCTTGCCGCCGTGGATCAGGGCGTCGAGACCTTCGTGATGGTCTCCACCGACAAGGCCGTGCGGCCGACCAATGTGATGGGGGCCACCAAGCGATTGACCGAGCTGATCTGCCAGGCCCTGGCGGCCCGAGAGGCTTGTCCGACGCGCTTTTGCATGGTGCGTTTCGGCAATGTCCTGGGGTCCAGCGGTTCCGTGGTGCCGTTGTTCCGGCGCCAGATCGAGCGCGGTGGGCCAGTCGAGGTGACGCATCCCGAGATAACGCGCTACTTCATGACCATCCCCGAGGCGGCCCAGCTGGTGCTCCAGGCCGGCGCGATGGCCAGCGGGGGCGAGGTGTTCGTGCTGGACATGGGCGAGCCGGTCCGCATTGCCGACCTGGCGGCCAGCATGATTCGACTCTCCGGACTGGAGGTGAAGGACGATGCCCATCCCGACGGTGATATCGAGATCGTCTATACCGGCCTGAGGCCGGGCGAGAAACTCTACGAAGAGCTGCTGATCGGCGCCGATGTCCTTGCCACGCGACACCCGCGCATCATGACCTCGCGGGAGGTGTCCTGGGAGTGGTCGGCCCTGGAGAGCTTCCTGGAGGAGCTCTACGAGGCCATGACGCATTCTCGCCACCTGCGCATCATCAAGCTCCTGCACGAGGCTCCCCTCGACTATCGCCCCGGTGACCGGTTGGTCGATCCGACCTGGCAGGCTCGGCATGACCGGATCGCCGGCACGGTGGTGCCGGTGGGAAGCGAGTCAGCGGGGGCGCCGCTGGCACCGCGACTCGGGTTGCAGGCCTCCAAGTAGACCTGCTGACGGCTGTTCACGAATAGTTTCCACGGGATGATGACATGTTGAAGGACCTGCGCGAGCTCTATTCGCTGCTCTCACGCCAGCAGCGCCGACGCCTGATGCTCCTCCAGGGGCTGGTGGTGCTCATGGCCTTCGCCGAGTTGGCGAGCATCGTCGCCATTGGTCCCTTCATGGCGGTCGTCGGCGACATGGGGCGACTCGAGGGCGACGGGATGCTCGCCATGGTCTTCGAACGCAGCGGGATCGAGACTCCAACGGCCTTTCTCACCCTGCTGGGCGTTCTGGTGCTCGTCGTCCTGCTGGTGTCGTCCCTCGTCTCCATCTACACCACCTGGCGGCTGTCACTCTATAGTGCCCAGGTCGGCGCGGAGCTCGCGAGCCGGCTCTATAGCCATTACCTGCACCAGCCCTGGCTCTTTCATGCCGGCGTGAACACCAGCCGGCTGATGAACAAGGTAGCGAGGGAAGTGCAGCGCACCACCACGAGGATCCTGCACCCCCTGATGCAGCTCAATGCCAGGCTGATCACGGTGTCGGTGATCGTCATGGCGCTCTTCATCTACGATCCTTCCGTGGCGCTCACGGGGGTGGTGCTGTTTGGCAGCGCCTACCTCCTGCTCTACAAGACGGTGCGTCGCTTTCTGGTCGCCAACGGGCGTCGCGTCTCCCGGGCCCAGGCGAGTCAGTTCAGGCTGATGAATGAGGGCTTCGGTGGGATCAAGGATCTTCTGCTGATGCACCGCCAGGGAAACTTCACCTCGCGATTCGACACTGCCAGTCACCGCGTGGCCCGAGGGCAGGGCGTCAACCAGGGGCTGAGCGATGCACCGCGTTATGCCATCGAACTCGTGGCTTTCGGTGCCGTGATCCTGCTGGTGCTTCATTTGCTCAATCACTACCAGGGAAACCTGGGGGCGATCCTGCCGGCCCTGTCGATCTATGCCCTGGCGGGCTTCAAGTTGCTGCCGGCCTTCCAGAAGATCTATGCCTGTGTCTCTCGGATACGTGGCAATCTGGCGGCTTACGAAAGCCTCCGAGGTGATCTCCTGGCCAGTCGTGACAATCTGCCTGTCCCGGGCACCCGGGAGGGTGAGCTCGCCCCCCTGGTGCCCCAACACGCCATCGTGCTGGACAAGGTGGCTTTCGATTATCCCGGCAAGAAGGAAGCTGCCCTGAACGGCCTGTCGCTGGTCATCCCGGCCAACTCGGTGATAGGGCTGGTCGGCGCGTCCGGTAGCGGCAAGAGTACCGCCGTGGACCTGCTGCTCGGGCTGGTCGAGGCGCAGCAGGGAAACGTAATCATCGATGGTGAGCCGCTGACCCCCGATAACCTGAGGCGGTGGCAGGCGAGCGTCGGCTTCGTCCCTCAGCAGATCTTCCTCGCCGATGCGAGCATTCTCGAGAACGTCGGTTTCGGGCTTTCACGAGAACAGATCGATGAGGGGCGCGTGCGGGAAGCGCTTCGCCTGGCGCAGCTCGAGGACCTGGTGGAAAAGTTGCCCGAAGGCATCGAAACGCGTATCGGTGAGCGCGGCGTTCGCCTCTCGGGCGGTCAACGTCAGCGGATCGGTATCGCTCGGGCGCTCTACCAGCAGGCCAGCGTGCTGGTCCTGGACGAGGCCACCAGCGCTCTGGATGGCATCACCGAGCGGCGTGTCATGAACGATATCCACCGGTTGGCAGGAGATCGAACCATCGTGCTGGTGGCCCACCGACTCACCACCGTGAAGGACTGTGACATCATCTACATGCTCGAGGCGGGCAGGGTGACCGATTCGGGTACCTATGAGGAACTGGCGAGTCGCAACACCACCTTCCAGATGATGGCCAACCTGTAGACAAGCGGCCCCATCGAGGCCCGATAGATTTCGGCGGCGTCACCTGCCCCTTTCCGACCTCGGGAGATTCCCATGCTGAAGCAATGCCTTGGCAGGATGATCGGGATATCCGGTTATGAGCTCAGACGCCGTCCTGTGTCCGCCGTGGCGGATCTCAGGAGTGCCGAGTTCCCTTACACCCCGATGGAGGCGTTGTATGCATGCACGTCGGATCGGTTTGTCGTGGATGTTCCGGTCGACATGATCGTCCCGACACGCATGATGCTGGCCTGGATCACGGCGTTAAGAGCGTACGAGAACCGGGGCGAGGAGGCGGCCCGAACCCTTCTTCAGGAGTATTTCCGCTACCTGCAGCCCGTCAATGTCGCTCAGTACCTGAAGTTGCCGGCTCGCCAGGAGTGGCACCTGGGACCTCCACTCTCCTATGTGTATCCGTGGGAGGACATGTTGCCACAGGTCAAGATGGATTTTCGGCTCCACCTCATGCGCGATGAGGCCATTAGAAATGGTCTTGACTGGCAGGAGTCGGATGGCTGGAAAGGGTTTGGTCCGGTCTCGGAACGCCTGATCGATATGGAGCTGGGCCGACTCACGAGGACCTACGATTCCATCAAGCGCCACGGGATAGACGAGCGACATGGCCATGTCGTTGGCACTCTCTTCTGTGCGGGGAACGTTCAGATGGTGCAGCCAAGGCGTGGATGGCATCGAGTGGCGGTCTGTCTGGCAATCGGGTTGACATCGATTCCTGTCATGTTCGATAGACGCCACGTGGTGATCCGGCTCGAAGAGGCCGAGTCCTGGCCGAATGTCAGGCGAGGACTGTTCTCGCTGGATGAGGCCGTCAGGGTATTCGATGAACGGTTCGGCACCCACCTAAGAAGGGCGTCGAGCAACGAGTCGCCTCCCATTTCGAGCGTCATGCCAACGTGAATACGATGCGCACCGGATGGTGAAGCCTGCCAATATTTGAAGAGGTTCTGGCGATGAATGTTTCTTTCGAGCATGACGTCCTTGTTCGGCAGCCGATTGACTATCAGCTTCAGGAGGTGGGCAGGGCGTCCGATGATGAGGAGTCCTCTATTCGGCTGCGACCCGATGTCGGGGAGGAGTACGCCTGTTTCGCCATCTGGGAAGGGGGAAGAGGTCGTGAGGACGATATCGTCGCTGAGCTCGGCGAGCGATTCACCATCGTGGCCGACTTCCTGATTTACTGGAGTGATCAGCACTACAGAAGAAATGTCCGTCGCCTCTACTTGCGTCCAGGAGAATCGGCAGGGAAGGGATATGACAAGAAGATCGGCAAGCCTCCCTTCCGTTTTATCATCGTGGAGGATGCGGCGCCTTCCTACACGTGGTGGAAAAGCGTATCGGGCCATATTGAGCCGACTAATCGTAATGTAGTGCGTGAAAAATACCGTTTCCGATCGTGGTTCGATGAACCCTATCAGGTGCATTCCAGTAACAATATATCCGAGTTCTATTTTCAGGCCGTGCTGGTGCTGGGGAAGCCTCTTCTCAACCAGGCACTCTCTCGGAGATCTCCCGAGACGGTGGAGCTCCATCGGGACCTGGAAGGCGCCAACGGTTGGGAGAGTTGGAAGCAGCTTTTTTCGGTGTTGAATGTCTGCAGCGACTATCTCGTGCTGAGGAAGTACGACGACCTGCCCCTGCACGCCGGTGAGGGTGATGTCGACTTCCTGTGCGGGGATATTCAGTGGCTCGCATCAGCGGCTAACGTGCACCAGAACAACGATCGGACCTACAAGGGTCACGTCGATGTGGCGGGCCAAAGAATACCGGTAGACATCCGATTCGTTGGCGATGGATATTACAGTGCTTCGTGGGAGAAGGACGTGCTCAAGCGGAAGGTCTTTCACGACGGCAAGTACGTGCCTCGACTCGATGATTACTTCTTTACACTCCTTTATCACTGCAAGGTCCATAAGGAATCTGTCGACAAGAGTTACGAGGATCTTCTCAAGTGTCTTGCGGATCGCATGGGGTTTGATTGGTTTGAAAGTGTCGATGTGAATGATGATGATACGATCGGAAACCTGCTGAAAGGTTATATGGTGTCGAATAGTTATTGTTATGAACGGCCGATTGACTTTGGGGTGAAGGCAAACAAGGAGGTGATAAAGATCATCTCCAGAGTGTCCTATAATAATCGTAAACGGTCTTCTTTGGTGAGGTCTGTCAAGAAGCGTGTAAAGAAGTATGTTTCTATTGGTAGGTCGTGGCAACGTTTTTCCATGAAGTGAATGCCCGGTGTTATGGGATTCAATGCATCGGTGTAGAGGGAGGGGGAGATGGCGATATTCTCTGGTGTTGTCGTTTCCGGTAGAGAGATGGCACAACGCCATGTTTCCCTTGCCATGGATGAGTTATCCACTATTAGTGGCCAGGACCTATTTCCTGGCTCGATGAACGTGGTGCTGGACAAGCCATTGAAACTGGAGTCGCGATACTCAGCGATATTCGACCATGGAAAGCGTTTCATCTGGAGAGCCAGAATCGGGTGCCGACAGGTATGGATCTACCGGTGGAAGGGCACTCCATTCACCATCGTGGAGATCCTGGCTGACTGCCGGTTGAAAGACGCCCTTGGCCTCTTGGACGGCAGCTGTATCGATATCGAGATCGACGATGCATTGGTGGCGCCGCTGGATTGGCGAGACCGCCTGTCCTCCTTCCTGATTTGGGGGATGGGGCGGAAATATCTGTATTACTCGAAGCCATATCCTAGCAGAAGATATGTCATGCGGATCCGAAATGGGTTGGGCGATGGGCAAAGGTAACGCTCCTGGGTGTTTTCAGCGCTTGATCTGGCAGGGGCAAGCTGGATGGAAGCTGGTGTTCAGTGGAGAGCAAGTGACTGCCAGTACATGTCTTCGGCCTATCCGAGTGATCACGAGAGGCACACCATGAAAAGCCCTACCATCAGTGTGATCGTTCCTGCGTATAACGTCGCCGCCTATGTTCGGGAGTCCCTGCAATCCCTGGCCGGACAGACCGTCCTCCCGGATGAGGTGATCATCATCGACGACGGGAGTCTCGATGAAACATTGGATGTGATCAAGGCGTTTCCCCATCCATACCCTGTCAGGATCCTGTCGACCGAAAATCGAGGACAGGGGCCCGCGCGCAACATGGGGATCTCCTTGTCACGTGGTGACTACGTTTACTTTTTTGATGCCGATGACATCCTGTCGCCGGAGTTTGTGGGAGCGATGAAGGATATCGTCGAGAAGAGCGCCTTCCCGGATATCGTCTTCTTCTCCGGAGATAGCTTCCGTGACCATGTGGCCGTACCACATGCGGTGGTGGACTACCGAAGGGGGTTCAGTGGCGCCTTTCATGCTCCACTGGATCTGCTTCGGGCCTTCGATGCGGTCAAGCGGATCTCGTGCAGCCCTTGCCTGTATCTTTCGAGGCGCAGCCTGTGGGTGGAGACCCCGCTGGCGTTTATCGAGCATTACCATGAGGACGAGCATATCCTCTATCCTTTGATCCTCTCCGCCGCTTCTTACCTCGTCGCCGACGACTGCTATTTCTCGCGCCGAGTGCGACACGGCTCCACGATGATGCTGACCAAGAGTGCCCGACACCTTCTGGGATACCGCGAGACCATCCGCTCGCTTCTCCAGCTTCATCGAGACCCGGTGGCTCCTGAGGTCAAACCGTTCATCCGCTCCCGTGCGGTGCATTTCATGAAGAAATACATCTTTCATGCCACGCGAAACGGTATCGCCATGGATGTCGGGTTCCTGGTGTCAACCATCCTGGGGTTGCGAAGTGTCGAATTGCTCGCCTATGTGATCTATCGCGGCGGTGAGGCCCTTCCGCGAGCCATGATCCGAAGGGTCCTCGGCGCTCCTTCAGGCGTCCAGGCCTAAGGGGTCCCCACTCGCATGACAGGCGGTGGCAACGGTGTCGCCTGACCCGGGGTGGCCCACACCATGGGGCCCAGCGGGGGGCTGGTGCTTACGAGATGGCATCCTCCTCATCTGCCTTCATGTCGCGAGTCATGCCTTGGTGCCTCGTCCTTCGCTTCCGAGTCAGGAGACACGGTCATGCCGCTGTTTTCCCTTGTCATGCCCGTCTACAACAAGGCGGCGACACTGACCTCTTCCCTGGCGTGCCTCTACGGGCAGACGTGCCGCCTCTTCGAGATCATCGCCGTCGACGACGGCTCTACCGATGGCTCGCTCGAGATCCTGCGTGATGCCGAGAGCCGGGGGGGGCTGCGGTTACTGCAGCGTCATGAACCGGGCCCTGGGGGATATGCCGCTCGCAACTACGGGGCCGAGCATGCCAGAGGCGAGTGGCTGGTGTTCTTCGATGCCGATGACCTCGTCGTGTTCGATCATCTTTCACGATTTGCCCACGCCATCAAGGCTAACCCCGGGATAGACCTGTTCGTGAACGGATACCAGAAGCTCGAGGGGGACAAGCGGCTGCCACGGGTGGGGCTGCGCTTCGAGGGGGTCATGTCGCGCCGTGACGCCCTTAGTGCGTTCGCGCGCTGTGATTTCATCCACATGAACGGGGCGTGCCTGCGTCGTGATCGCTTCCTGAGGTTGGGAGGATTTCCCGCCGGTTGTTACCGGCGGGGAGGGGACGTCTACTTCTGGCTGAAGGCGCTGTGCGAACTCGATGCCATCCATTATGACCCCGCGGTGACCAGCCTGTGGCAGCTTCAGTACAGCGGCGTCACGCGAAACCCTGACAACCTGCGGGCTATCCATCCGGCGGCCGGCCTGCCGGTGGAATACGCCGGGCGGCTTCGCTGGAACGAGAGGCGCCAACTGCATGCCGCGGTTAACCGCAAGGTGCTCTCCTGGGCCGTGGAGAAGAAGCGCCAGGGCCGGTCCGTGACGGCGGATCTTGGTGCCCTGAGGTGGGACGGTATGAGCCTGCGTGCCTTCTACCATCTGATCTCACTGATGTTGCCCGATACCTTCTTTACCCACATGCATCCCCCTACGCGGCGAGTCGCCTCGCAGGCGGGAAAGGAGGAGCGATGATGAGTCGACCAGTGATTACCTATGGCACCTTCGACATGTTTCATATCGGTCACCTGAACCTGCTGCGCCGCATCGCGGCGCTGGGCGACCGACTGATCGTGGCCGTGTCCTCGGATGAGTTCAATGCCGGTAAGGGAAAACGGACCTTGATTCCGTTCGAGCAGCGTGCCGAGATCGTGCGATCGATCCGCTTCGTCGACGAGGTCATTCCCGAGACGAGCTGGGAGCAGAAACTCGACGACGTGAAGCGCTATGGGGTGAGCACCTTTGCCATCGGTGACGATTGGCAGGGGCACTTCGACTTTCTCGCTCCGCATTGCCGGGTGGTCTACCTGCCGCGCACCGAGGGGGTGTCGACCACCGAGCTGAAGCGCTCGTTGAACCGTTTCTGCAGCGTATCCCGCGAGGATGTCCTGCATGCCTTCGATGTCCTGGAGCAGTTGCGCAAGGACTTCGGGTGAAGAGCGTGTTCAAACCCTTCCTTCCCCTCGAGGAATCGATCGATGAATGGCAGTGAACCCGCCTATCGGCCCGTGAGCAGCGACCTTCCGAGGAATGCCTACCTGATCGTGGCAGGGGGCGCGGACCAGCCCTCTGGACAGGGCCCTGACGAACGGTTCGAGCATGTCCTTTCCCTTCCCGGTGTCCAGATCTGGCACACGCTCGACGACTGTGACGTGGTGCCGGTGCCCGGGGGCGAGGCGAGCATGATCGCCCTCGGGCACCTCTACAATCCGTTCAATGGACACCTGGGAAGAGAGGCCCTGAAGGACCTGGCGGCCAGTTGGGCGCGGGGGCTCGATGCCTTCTTCACGGCCGCCGGCGAGCTCAGCGGGCGTTTCGTGCTGCTGGTGAGCGAGGAGGGAAAGGGGCTGCGCGTCGTGCCGGATGCCTGCGCCTCCCTGCCGATCGCCTACGCCCTGGATGACAGGCAGTTGGTGCTCAGCTCCCATGCCGAGCTCATCAGGACCCGGCTGTCCCTGCCAGGAGATGCCACGGTAACGCGGCTTCTCGGGTCGCGGTTCTACCGCATGGGCATCCGGCATTGCCCCGCCGACCTGACGGAAGTCGAGGGTGTCAGGCTGCTGACCCCCAACATCAGCCTTCATCATGACGCCGGCGGTCTGGCCCTTCAGCGTTTCTATCCGACACGCGAGAGGGTCGAGCGACCCGTTGAGGAGGTCGTCGATGCCGTGGCGTCAGCCCTGGGTGCGTCCTTTGACTGCCTGGTCCGCTACCGGCGGCCCATGACCTGCGCGCTGAGTGGCGGCGTCGACAGTCGCGTCAGTCTCGCGGCGACGGTGGGGAATCGGGAGGCGATCCGCTTCTTCACGTTCTCGGGCGATCACAAGAGGGAGCGTGACGCGGTCTGTACGCGCGCCCTCGCTGACCGGCTATCCCTGAACTTCGAGGATATCGAACTGTTACGTCCGTCCCCCGATGATGCCTTTCGGCAACGGTATCGTCGGCTTCAGGGGAAGACCCGTGCGCCGAACGCCGATACCGTGCTCTTCAGGACCCATCACTTCGGGACCTTCAAGGGGTTCGAGATACGTTCCTGCATTTCCGAGATCGCCAGAAACTTCATGAGGAGAAAATTTCATATACGCCATCTTCCGATGACGGCACATGCCATGGTGCCGCTCTACAAGCGGGTGCCCTTCATGGCGTCCTGGCATCGCCTGATAGCCGGGGCGTTCGATGACTGGTTCCGTCGCACCGAGTTCGAGCGGGTCGAGCGGTGCGGGTACGACTGGCTGGACTTCTACTACTGGGAAGTGCGTGTCGGAACCTGGCAGTCACAGGTCCTGCAGGACTCGGACTACTACTGCAGTCCCACGGTCATCTTCAATAACAGGACACTGCTCGACATGATGCTGTCCGTGCCGGAAGTGTATCGCTCGACCGACGAGCTTCAGCGGATGATCATCGAGCGGTTGGATCCGGCCGTCATGCAGTTGCCCATGGTCAAGAACTTCGGGAGGAAGGCCGCGATACGGGAGTTCCTGGAATCCTCCTACCTGAAGGCCTATATGCCGATATTCGGCTGATGCCGCCTGGTATCCGCGGCCTCCCCCCTGTGGGGCCATGCCTGGTCCCGGACGATGCGAGCCCTGCCGAGAGTTGCCCCATGAGATCCTATCTGTTGCGTCTGATGCACCAGGTCGCCTGGTTGCCCATGTGCCTGCCGGCGCTGTTATGGCCCCGTGACCCACGTCTCTGGGTCTTCGGCGCCTGGCACGGCAGGCAGTATGCCGACAACACCGGCCACCTCTACCGCCATGTGCGGGACCATGAGCCAGCCCTGCGTGGCGTGTGGCTGACCCATGATGCCGAAGTGGTGCGCCAGGTGCGCCAGGAAGGCGGCGAAGCGGCCATGGCTTACTCGCTGCAGGGGATCCTGTTGTCGCTGAGGGCCGGGCGGGTGCTCGTCACCCACTCGGCCGAAGACGTCAATTCCCATGCGTCTCTGGGCGCAGAGCTTGTCAACCTGACCCATGGGACACCGCTCAAGCGCATGGGGCGCGATGCACGATCTCGACGCATCGGCCACCTGACGGCCTGTTTCGATCGTTACCTCAAGCGCCTGCTGCCCGGCAAGCGACGTGCCAATCGTGTGCTGGTCGCCTCGGCCGTGGGGCGGGAGCGGATGGCCTCGGCATACGGCCTGGACCCTGCACGGGTGATGGCCTTGGGCTATCCCCGCTGGGATGCCTTTCGCACCGATGCCAGGGCACTGCTTGCACGGCATGGCATAGAGACACGCTCCTGTGCCGGTATCCTGCTGTACGCCCCGACCGTCCGGATGCAGGGGCAGGGCGTGCTCGATCTGGCTCAGGGCGGCGCGCTGGCGGCATTGCGGTCCTGGCTGGAGCGAGAGCGTCTGCTTCTCTTGATACGCGGGCACGCCTCCTTGTGCATGCGAGGCCTCGATGAACTGATACGGGAGGGGCGCTGCATCCGAGAGGTTCCGGTGACCCAGTTCCCGGATGTCAACGCACTGCTGCCGGCCGTCGACATGCTGATCACCGACTATTCGAGCGTGATGTATGACTACGCCTGCCTGGAGCGACCGATCGTGCTGATGGCGCCGGATCTCGAGACCTACCTGGATCAAGACGTGGGCATCTACGGAGATTACACCGAGGACGCGCCTGGCCCTGTGATTACCCGCTGGACACAGTTGCCGGTGGCCTGGGCCGAGCTCCAGTCAGGCCTCCATGCGGACAGGCTGAAGGCCTTTGTCGATCGGCATGCGGCGCTCTACGATACCGAAGTCTGCAGCCGAGTCGTCGCGTGCCTGAACGAGCGAGATACGAGACTGGCATCTGAAGTGACCTGAAGTGCCCCCCCCCCCGGCTGTGCGTGGGAACGGGTGTGTCATCAGGCCGGTCGACTTCCGGGTGGTCTGGCAGCGAGCTACCAGGCGCCATGGTTTCTTTCGGGAGAATTTTCGTGTTGCTATCCACATATCGAAGATGGTTGGAAAAGAAACAGATGGGGCTCCTCCCGGCCTTCACACCGTCCGGCGTGTATGACTATGTCAGGATGTACCGCCTCCGCGTGAGCGACTGCAGGAGGGTGCTGGTGAAGGGGAAGACCTATGACGCCACCCTGGTGTTTCGCAACAAGCTGTACGTGAACTCGTTGCTCGCCTATTCCGGCCTGCCCGTCTGTGAAGACCTGGGGATCATCGAAGCGGGTCAGGTGCGGCGACTGGATGGGCAGGCTGTGGCATTCGCGGATCGCTTGCGGGCAGGAGGGGGAGGCCTGTTCGTCAAGCCCGTGATGGGGACTGGAGGAAGGCGGTGCGCGCTGATCCGCAGCGTGGACGACCCGAGGATATCCGATTACCTGACCTCCACCGGTCCCTACCTGTTGCAAAGACCTCTGACGCAGCACCCGGCGATGAGTGCCCTGTATCCCGGGTCGATCAATACGGTCAGGATCGTCACCGTATCGCGTGCTCAGGGTGAACCGGTTCCGTATTGTGCCGTCCTGCGTATCGGTTGTAAGGGTTCCCTGGTCGATAACTGGACGTCGGGCGGCCTGGTGGCCAACCTCGATGTCGAGTCCGGCCGGGTGGTATCGCCCGGTTTCAGGAAGAAGCCCTTCGCCGCCATCCAGTATCATCCGGATACCGGTACCAGCATCGAAGGTTTCGAAGTGCCTCACCTGCAACGGATGGCCGAGGTGGCGACCCGGGCACACCGCCTGTTTCCTTTCGCCTCATCGCTCGGCTGGGACCTCGCCTGCGTGGACTCTGGCGCGGTGATCCTCGAGGTGAATCACGACTGGGGAGCGAATCTCCATCGTCTCTTCGATAGGTCATTCGATCGACATTTCCTGTCTGCTGCCGTGGGGGCATGAGCTCGATTCGCACCATGTCCTCGTGGACGAGCCGCCGGGTCCCCGTGACAGTGAGGTGGACCGACGCAAGGCGATCCGCCAACGTTTCCACTGGAGTCCGGCATGCTCGATTCAATACAGCGCTTCTTCAACGACATGATGACGGCCGGCGATCGTCCCGGTGAGCCGGCGATCTCGCTGGAGCTGGCCACGGCGGCCCTGCTCTTCGAGGTAGTGCTGGCCGACTACCGTCTCGATGACAGCGAGGTCGACCTGCTGCGTGAGCTGCTGCAGCGGCGCTTCGCGCTGGAAGACGCCGAGCTCGAGGAGCTGCTGCACCTCGCGCGCCGGGAGGCCGAATCCGCCGTGGACCACTACCGCTTCGTCAGCCTGGTCAAGGAGCACTGCGATTACGGGCAGCGCTGCGAGCTGGTGCGCATGATGTGGTCGTTGTCGCTGGCCGATGGGGAGCGGCACCACCTGGAGGAGCATCGCATCCGCCGCCTGAGCGATCTGCTGCATGTCGGCCACGCCGACTACATTCACGCCAAGCTCAGGGTTCAGGAGGAGGGCTCGCGCTGATCGCCCCATCGTCGCTTTCCCTCATCTCATGGAAGGGGCATGCTGTAGGGAGAGCTCTACATCGGGAAACCCTTATGGGACAATCTTTTATGGGCAGACCGCGGATGGCGGCCCCCAACGTGATGGCCCCTGAGAGCTCGCCCCTGTAGGAAGAGTCCCCTGAGAGCAGACAAGGAGTCGAGCGATGGCGCGTGAGATAGCGGTGGTGGGAGCCGGAATGGTCGGGGTGTCGGTGGCCTGGCACCTCGCCCGGCGAGGGCGTTCGGTGACCCTGGTCGATCGGCGGGCGCCGGGACGCGAGACCTCGTTCGGCAACGCCGGCATCATCCAGCGCGAGGCGGTGCGCCCCTACGCTTTCCCGCGCGATCTCGCCACCCTGTTGCGCGTGCTGCCCAATCGCCAGGTGGACATCCGCTATCGCCCCGGCGGCATGCTGCAAGCGGCTGGGCCGCTGCTGCGCTACTGGCACAACTCCGCCAAGGCCCGCTACCAGCAGATCGTCCCGGAGTACGCCTCGCTGATCGGGCTGTCGCTGGAGGCCCACGTCCCGATGATCGAGGCCGCCGGTGCCGAGCGCCTGGTGCGTCGAGAAGGCTGGCTGGAGGTCTATCGCACCGCGGCCGGCCTGGAGGCGCGCGCCGCCGCCGCGCGCGAAGACGAGCAGCGCTTCGGCATCCGCCATCGCGTACTCGACGCCGCCGAACTGGCCGCCTTTGAGCCTTGCCTGGCCGAGGGCCTCGCCGGGGCCATCCACTGGCAGGATCCCTGGACGGTCGCCGACCCTGGCGCCCTAGTCCAGGCCTATGCCGAAAGCGTCGAAGCAGAGGGGGGGCACATACTGCAAGCCGAGGTGACGGGTATCGAACGCCACGGCAGCGGCTGGCGCCTCGCGACCGACCAGGGGGCGCTCGACGCCGATGAGCTGGTGATGGCGATGGGCCCCTGGTCGCGCGACTGGCTGGGCAGGCTGGGGATCGAGATCCCGCTGTTCGTCAAGCGCGGCTACCACATGCACTACGCCGACGCGGGGGGGGCGACGCTTCGCCACTGGGTCATGGATGCCGAGGTCGGCTATGTGCTGGCGCCGATGCAGGCGGGTGTCCGGTTGACCACCGGGGCAGAGCTGGAGCGGCTCGATGCGCCACCGCACCTGGCGCAGCTGGACGCGGCGGAACAGGCCGCCCGGGGGCTGGTGCCGCTGGGCGAGCGCGTGGAGGCCGAGCCCTGGAAGGGCGCGCGCCCCTGCACGTCCGACATGAAGCCGGTGATCGGCCCGGCGCCTGGGCAGCCAGGGCTCTGGCTGGCCCTCGGCCACGGCCACCAGGGCTTTACCCTGGGGCCGGCGACCGGGCGGCTGCTCGGCCAGATGATGGATGGCGAGACCCCGGAGATCGACATGGCGCCGTTCCGGGTCGATCGGTTCTGATGCTCGCACCGCGAGCCGTCGCGCAGCGGCGGTGGGGTTGACCGGGCGCCTGACAGCGCCATCTATGAGGTGCGGCGCTTGCGTCGCGATCCGTCGCGCAGCGGCGGTGGGGTTGGCCGGGTGCCTGACGGCGCCATCCCTGTAGGAGCGACGCTTGCGTCGCGATCCGTCGCGAAGCGGCGGTGGAGTTGGCCGGGCGCCTGACGGTGCCATCTATGTAGGAGCGACGCTTGCGTCGCGATCCGTCGCGAAGCGGCGGTGGGGTTGGCCGGGTGCCTGACGGCGCCATCTATGTAGGAGCGACGCTTGCGTCGCGATCCGTCGCGAAGCGGCGGTGGAGTTGGCCGGGCGCCTGACGGCGCCATCTATGTAGGAGCGACGCTTGCGTCGCGATCCGTCGCGAAGCGGCGGTGGGGTTGGCTGGGCGCCTGACGGCGCCATCGCGGTGCAAGCACCGCTCCCACAATGGCCCCGTGCCTCCCACAATGGTCCCGTGCTTCCCGCGACGGTCCCATGCCTACCACAGCGCTATCGTCGAGGCACCCGGTAGCTCCCCGAGGGCCTTCAGGGCATCAGCACTTGGTCTTGCGCTTCTGCTGGATCAGGTGGATCAGCAGCTTGACCAGCAGGGTGACGACGAACACCAGCCAGCCCGCCGTGGCCAATGCGTTGAACAGCAGCATCTTCTGCTCGCCGTTCATCGGCGTGATCAGGTGATCGATGACGATGGCCAGCAGGAAGGCCAGGGTGAGGGGCAGGGCGAGGATGTGCATCCACATCTCCGTGCGCCGCTTGCGCACGTGGTAGCGCCCCAGCAGCACGCGGATCGGGCGATGCACGAAGCTGATCAGGATCAGGCTGCCCACGATCAGCAGCGCGGCCAGCGACGGCTCGATGCTGCCCAGGTAGGCCGAGATGCTGACCGACCAGTAGAGCACCAGCCACATGAGACCGGCCAGGATGGCGACGATGTCGGCGTAGTGTCTTACTTTGGGCATGCTGTCCTCATGCAGGAGTGTAGCGGCCTC
Organism: Halomonas sp. THAF5a; assembly: GCF_009363755.1. Classification (NCBI taxonomy): domain Bacteria; kingdom Pseudomonadati; phylum Pseudomonadota; class Gammaproteobacteria; order Oceanospirillales; family Halomonadaceae; genus Halomonas; species Halomonas sp. THAF5a. The sequence goes on from NZ_CP045417.1 coordinate 1,709,110, forward strand.
TCGGGCTGGCGCCATGATACGGCATTCGGCGCCGCTTGCGGAGACGAGATGGCCGTCGGTCGCAGGTCACCGTCGGCATGCGAGGCCTGGCGGCGGGCGCCGTCGAACGGGCCCCATGCGGTCATCCTGATCCAGCGGTCGCTGATCGAAAGGCGCATGGTAGCAGACCCGATGCGGCCTTGGCCTCGGGAACGGGCGGCGGTTGCGATATACTGGCCTTCGCGTGTCTTGCCGCGCGACGCCGCGCGCATGGCAGAGGCGTGACCGCTCTCCCTGCTGCCCCCTGCCGCCGTGCGCGACAGGCGCCCTCGATACCGACATTCGCCACAGGACCTGCCGTGAATTCGATTACCCTGACCCGCCCGGACGACTGGCACCTTCACCTGCGAGATGACGACGTGCTCTCGGCCGTGGTGGCCGCCACTGCGCGCCAGATGGGCCGTGCGATCATCATGCCCAACCTCAAGCCGCCGGTGACCACCACCGAGCAGGCGCTGGCCTACCGGGAGCGGATCCTGGCGGCCCTGCCCGCCGGGGCGAGCTTCGAGCCGCTGATGACCCTCTACCTGACCGACAACACCCCGGCCGAGGAGATCGAGCGGGCCCACGCCAGCGGCCTGGTGCATGGCGTGAAGCTCTATCCGGCCGGGGCGACCACCAACTCCGCCTCGGGCGTGACCGATCTCGCCCACTGTGACGCGGCCATCGCCGCCATGGCGAGGCTGGGCATGCCGCTGCTGGTGCATGGCGAGGTCACCGATGCCGACATCGACATCTTCGATCGCGAGGCGGTGTTCATCGAGCGGGTCATGAAGCCGCTGCTCGAGCGCCATCCGACCCTCAAGGTGGTGTTCGAGCACATCACCACCGCCGAGGCGGCGGCCTTCGTCTCCGGCGCGCCGGTCAACGTGGCCGCCACCATCACCGTCCACCACCTGCTGTTCAACCGCAACCACATGCTGGTGGGCGGCATTCGTCCGCACTACTACTGCCTGCCGATCCTCAAGCGCGAGCGCCATCGCCAGGCGCTGCTGGAGGCCGCGACCTCGGGCAGCCCCAGGTTCTTCCTGGGCACCGACAGCGCCCCCCACGCCCAGGGTGACAAGGAGAGCGCCTGCGGCTGCGCCGGCGTCTACAGCGCCCCGGCGGCCCTGGAGCTCTATGCCACCGCCTTCGAGCAGGCCGGCGCCCTGGACCGCCTGGAAGGCTTCGCCAGCCATCATGGCCCCGACTTCTACGGCCTGGCGCGCAACGCCGAGACCGTGACTCTGACGCGGGATGCCTGGCAGATGCCCGAGACGCTGCCCTATGCCGGCGGGCGGACCATCGTGCCCCTCGCCGCCGGCGAGACGCTCACCTGGAAGCTCGTCGACTGAGGGCAAGCGCCCGACGGGAGACAGACCGGCGGCCGCCCCTTGGGGCGGTCGCTTGTCGTTGGAACCGCTGTTGGGAGTGGCGAGGAGGGCGTTCAGTTGTCGCCCAGCTGGCGCTCCAGGAAGGCGAGCCCGGCCTCGATGGCGCCGTCGCGCAGCAGGAAGCTGGTAAAGTGGCCGCGGTAGTGCTGCAGGTAGAGCTCGCTCTCCACGCCGTGCGCCTCGAGGGCCGCATGGAAGTCGGTGGCGTGATCCACCGGCACCAGGGTGTCCCAGCGGCCGTGGAAGAGGAAGTGGGGCGGGGCGTCGGCGTCGACGTGGGTGATCGGTGAGGCCTGTCGATAGGCCTCTGGCTGCTCGGCGCGGGTGCCGCCGATGAATTCGACCACCAGGCGCCCGTCGTCGAACTTCATGAGATCGCTCGGCAGGCCGCCGGCCACCACGGCGGCCAGGCGATCCGGCTCGCCGGTCAGGGCCAGCAGGCTGACCAGGTGCGCGCCGCTGGAGTAGCCGACGCCGGCGAGGCATGCGGGATCGATGCGCCAGGCCTCGGCCCGCTCGTGGATCCAGGCCACGGCCTGCTCGAGGTCCTCCAGCTGGGCGGGGAAGCGGTATTCGGGGGCGAAGCGGTAGGCGACGTTGACCGTGACATAGCCGCGGCGGGCGAGCCGCTCGGCGATGTCGGTCATGTCGTCGGGGCCGCGCCGCTGCCAGCCGCCGCCGTGCACCAGCAGGGCGGCGGGGCGCAGCGCCCCGGACGGCGTGTCGGGCAGCAGTACTCGCGCCTCGAGAGACTCGGGCCAGTCGGGGGGCGTGTAGGGGCGAGGCGCGAGGCGCCGGAAGTCGACGTCGGGGCGGGACTCCGGCGGGGCGATGGCGGGCGCGTCGCTGGTGGTGAGGTGGGTAGCGCAGCCCGCCAGCAGCAGCGGCAGGCCCAGGGCGAGACCTCGCCACCCGCCTGCCGCCGTGCGAGGCATGGCTCAGCCCTCGACCGGCTCGGCCTGGGGGCAGGGCTGGCCCAGACGGTCGACCATGGCCGTGACCATGCGGGTCGAGTGGTCGGCGGCCTTCTCCAGGAACTCCTCGAAGGAGAGGTGGTTGTCGCCGCCGCCGGCGATGTCGGAGAGGGCGCGAATCACCACGAAGGGACAGCCGTAGAGGTGGCAGGTCTGGGCGATCGCCGCGGCCTCCATCTCGGCGGCCAGCATGGTGGGGAAGCGCGAGCGCGTGGTGGCGACGAGCTCCGGGCAGGCCATGAAGACGTCCCCGGTGGCGATCAGCCCCTCGACCACGTTGACTTCGCCCAGCGACTCGACGCACTCCCGAGCCACCTTGACGAGCCGCTCGTCCGGCAGGTAGGCGGCGGGCATGTTCGGCACCTGGCCGTGCTCGTAGCCGAACACCACGGCGTCCACGTCGTGGTGGCGCACCTCGCTGGAGATCACCACGTCGCCGATCTCGAGCCCTTCGCCGAAGCCGCCGGCGGAGCCGGTGTTGATGATCGCCTCGGGCTGGTAGACGTCCAGCAGCAGGGTGGTGCCGACGGCGGCGTTCACCTTGCCGATGCCGGACTGCAGGATCACCACCTCTACGCCGTGCAGCCGGCCGAGGTGGAAGGTGCAGCCGACGTGGTGGCGGGTGCGGCGCTCCTCGAGCTGGGCGGCGAGCTGTGCGACCTCCTGGGCCATGGCGCCGATGATGCCGATGCGCTTCATGCGAAGATCTCCTTCCACTCGTCGCGGTCGCCGGTCTTGATGTCGGCCAGGCGGATATAGGGCGCCTTCACCTTGGTGTGGTCGAGATTGAAGCTCTCGACGTTCATCTGCTTGTCGCTCATCTGACGATCTCGCGAATCGGAGAAAAAAGATGCCGAATTTTAACGGAGTTCGCGGCAGGCTGCATGCGGCCCCGGTGGGGGCGTTGTTAGGCGCCTCGGCTTGCGCCGCGATGTGGTGTTTCCGCTTTCGCTGCCAGCTACCGGAGGTGTTGTGGGAGCCGTGCTTGCACGGCGATGGGGTGGCTCCGCTCTTCGCGGTGCAAGCACCGCTCCCACAATGACGGTGCTCCCCGTCCTGCTGGCCGCTTACCCTTCGGCGTCGTGGAGGTCGGCAGCCTGCAGGGTGTTCTCCAGCAGGGTGGCCACGGTCATCGGGCCCACGCCGCCGGGCACCGGGGTGATCCAGCTGGCGCGCTCGGCGGCGGCCTCGAAGTCGATGTCGCCGATCAGGCGCCCGTCCTCCTGGCGATTGATGCCCACGTCGATGACGATGGCGCCGGGCTTGATCCACTCGCCCTTGACCAGGCCCGGCTTGCCGACGGCCACCACCAACAGGTCGGCGCGGCGCACGTGCTCCTCGAGGTTCTGGGTGAAGCGGTGGCAGACCGTGGTGGTGCAGCCGGCCAGCATCAGCTCCAGCGACATGGGGCGTCCGACGATGTTGGAGGCGCCGACCACGGTGGCATCCAGTCCGCGCACCGAGAGCTCGCTCTGCTGGAGTAAGGTCATCACGCCCTTGGGCGTGCAGGGGCGCAGCAGCGGCAGGCGCTGCGCCAGGCGGCCTAGGTTGTAGGGATGGAAGCCGTCGACGTCCTTGTTCGGCAGGATGCGCTCGAGGATCGGGCGGGCGTCCAGGTGCTCGGGCAGCGGGAGCTGGACCAGGATGCCGTCGATGCGCGGGTCGTCATTGAGCTGGTCGACCAGCTGCTCGAGGGCCTGCTGGCTGGTATCGGCCGGCAGCTGGTGCTTGAACGAGAGGATGCCGGCCTCCTCGCAGGCGCGGTGCTTGTTGCGCACGTAGACGGCGGAGGCGGGGTCCTCGCCCACCAGGACCACGGCAAGCCCCGGGATGCGCCCGCCGGCCTCGCGGCGCGCCTGGACCTGGCGGGCGACCTGCTGGCGGACTCGGGCGGCAATGGACTTGCCATCGATCAGTTGGGCGGTCATCGAGCTTCCCTCTGGTGGTCGGGTGATGGATAAGGTGATGGATAAGAGGAGGGGATTTTCGCATGCCGGGACCCGCAGGCAAAGCGCGAGGCCCCGGTGGGGCGGTTGGCGCTTGACCCCGCAGTAAAGTTACGTAGAATACGCAGCGCTTGACGAGGCCCCTGCGGCGACGTCGAGGCCGTGCAAGAGCCGGCGGGGTGTAGCGCAGTCTGGTAGCGCGCCTGCTTTGGGAGCAGGATGTCGGGGGTTCGAATCCCTCCACCCCGACCACAACCTGTTGATTGGGAAGTTTTATTTTCTTATCAGGGGTTGCGGTCAGGCGCCCGGAGACGTATCATGCGCCCATAGCTCAACCGGATAGAGCAACGGCCTTCTAAGCCGTAGGTTGCAGGTTCGAGTCCTGCTGGGCGCGCCATGTGATGCATGGGAGTGTCGGCAGCGGTCCGAAGCTCGCATCCGAAGTCCGCAAGAGCTTGAAGCAAGTAGCAAGACCTGTGTCGTAGTGGTGGATGTAGCTCAGTGGTAGAGCCCCGGATTGTGGCTCCGGTGGTCGTGGGTTCGATCCCCATCATCCACCCCATCTCGACATGTTTCCCCAGGCAGTGGTGGATGTAGCTCAGTGGTAGAGCCCCGGATTGTGGCTCCGGTGGTCGTGGGTTCGATCCCCATCATCCACCCCATTGCCTCCCTCAGCGTGACCCCGTCCTTTCGCAGCGCTCCCTTCATTTTTATTTGCCATGGCTAGTACCGCGCGCAAGCCCGTGCTCGCCCGTCGTGGTAACCCGTGGCGCGTAGCGCACCGTTTCGCGTGCCGTCGTGGCCGGAGCAGAAAATCTCCATGACGCCCCTTGTAATGCGTCGTCGGGCCCCCATCTGATCAGGCACGGCGCTTGCCAGTCACGGGCGGGATTCTTAGAATCAGCCCTTTGAACGTTTCACGCTTTAAGAACGCACCAGTCGGTAGAGGACATTTCATGCAAGTTTCCGTCGATACGACCTCCCAGATTGAACGCCGCATCACGGTTCAGGTGCCGGCCGCCGAGGTCGACGAGGCCGTTGCCGCTCGTCTCAAGGATGCCGCCAAGAACGTGCGTCTGGACGGGTTCCGCAAGGGCAAGGTGCCGATGTCGGTGATCCGCCAGCGCTATGGCGCCGGCGTGCGTGACGAGGTGGTCGGCGAGGTGATGCGTGAGCGCTATGTGCGCGCCATTTCCGAGCACGAGCTCAACCCGGCGGGCTACCCGCAGATCGAGGCCACCACCAACGAGACCGGCAAGGACCTGGAGTTCACCGCCACCCTCGAGATCTACCCCGAGATCGAGCTCTCCTCCATCGAGGGCACCGAGGTCGAGCGCCCGGTGGTCGAGGTGACCGAGGCCGACGTCGACGAGATGATCGACACCCTGCGCAAGCAGAACGCTGCCTGGGAAGAGGTCGAGCGCGCCGCCGAGGATGGCGACCAGGTCAAGATCGACTTCCAGGGCTTCCTGGGCGACGAGCCCTTCGAGGGCGGCAGCGCCGAGGGCCACGAGCTGGTGATCGGCTCCGGCAGCTTCATCCCCGGCTTCGAGGAGCAGCTGATCGGTGCCAAGGCCGGTGAGGAGAAGGAGCTCAAGGTCACCTTCCCCGAGGACTACCAGGCCGAGCAGCTGGCCGGCCAGGACGCGACCTTCAAGGTCAAGGTTCACGCCGTGAAGGCCCAGGCCCTGCCCGAGGTCGATGCCGACTTCATCGCCAACTTCGGCGTCGAGGACGGTGATCTGGAGAAGTTCCGCAGCGAGGTCAAGCAGAACATGACCCGTGAGGCGGGCCAGGCCGTCGACAACCGCGTCAAGCAGCAGGTGCTCGAGGCCCTCAAGAAGGCCAACGACATCCCGGTGCCCCAGGCGCTGGTGAAGCAGGAGACCGACGGTCTCAAGCGCCAGGCGGCCCAGCAGTTCGGTCTCGGCGAGGACTTCGATGTCTCCCAGCTGCCCGACGAGCTGTTCAGCGAGCAGGCAAAGAGCCGCGTCCAGGTCGGCCTGCTGCTGGCCGAGGTGATCAAGAGCAACGCGCTCGAGGCCACCGACGACGAGATCAAGGCCAAGGTCGAGGAGCTGGCCCAACAGTACCAGGACCCCGAGCAGGTCGTCGCGCACTACATGGGCAACGATCAGCTGAAGACCCAGGTCCAGTCCGCGCTCCTCGAGGAGAAGGCCGTCGACGCGCTGCTCGCGCAGGCCACCGTCAAGGACGTGGAAATGGGCTATCAGGAGGCGCTCGCCGCGGCCCAGCAGCAGGGCGAGGCGGCCGAGGAAGCTGAAGAGGCTGAAGAGGCCGAAGGCGACGCCAAGGCCTGATCCTCGTTTCGCGCCATCCCGTCCGGCCCGCGGCCGGGCGGGGGTCGCATCCGCCGCATCCATTCATCGGATCCAAGGACATCACCAGATGAGCAACCCGTTCGAACCCCAATCCGCCGGCGGCCTGGTGCCCATGGTGGTCGAGCAGAGCGCGCGCGGCGAGCGGGCCTACGACATCTACTCCCGCCTGCTCAAGGAGCGCGTGATCTTCCTGATCGGGCCGGTGGAAGATTACATGGCCAACCTGCTGGTGGCGCAGATGCTGTTCCTGGAGTCCGAGAACCCGGACAAGGACATCCACCTGTACATCAACTCCCCGGGTGGTGGCGTGACCGCCGGCATGTCGATCTACGACACCATGCAGTTCATCAAGCCCGACGTCTCCACCGTGTGCATCGGCCAGGCGGCGAGCATGGGCGCGCTGCTGCTGGCCGGCGGCGCCGCGGGCAAGCGCTACTGCCTGCCCAACTCGCGGATGATGATCCACCAGCCGCTGGGCGGCTACCAGGGTCAGGCCTCGGACATCGAGATCCACACCCGCGAGATCCTCGGCATCCGCGACCGGCTCAATCAGATCCTGGCGCACCACACGGGCCAGGCGATCGAGACCATCGCCAAGGATACCGATCGCGACAACTTCATGAATGGCCCGCAGGCCGCCGAGTACGGCCTGATCGATGCGGTGCTGGAACAGCGTCCGACATCCTGATAGCGTGAAAAACACCCGAGTGCCCTTCATGCACTGAGACGTTTCCCGGTGGCTCCGGCCACCGTGGTGAACCCGGCGTCCCGTGAGCCATACTGTACGGGGCGCCACCAAGAAAGAGGTACGCGAATGGCCGACGGCAAAGGCAAGGACGAAGGCGGCAAGCTGCTCTACTGCTCGTTCTGCGGCAAGAATCAGAACGAGGTGCGCAAGCTGATTGCCGGCCCATCCGTCTATATCTGCGATGAGTGTGTCGACCTCTGCAACGACATCATTCGCGAGGAGGTGCTCGATGCCGATGCCGAGACCGACGAGGAGCGGCTGCCCGCTCCCCGCGAGATCCGCCACACCCTCGACGACTATGTGATCGGCCAGGACCGCGCCAAGATGGTGCTGTCGGTGGCGGTCTACAACCACTACAAGCGCCTGCGCTTCGGCGGCAAGGAAGACGATGTCGAGCTCGGCAAGTCCAATATCCTGCTGATCGGTCCCACCGGCAGCGGCAAGACCCTGCTCGCCGAGACCCTGGCACGCCTGCTCAACGTGCCCTTCACCATCGCCGACGCCACGACCCTCACCGAGGCGGGCTACGTCGGCGAGGATGTCGAGAACATCATCCAGAAGCTGCTGCAGAAGTGCGACTACGACGTGGACAAGGCCCAGCGCGGCATCGTCTACATCGACGAGATCGACAAGATCTCGCGCAAGTCGGACAACCCCTCCATCACCCGCGATGTCTCGGGGGAGGGCGTGCAGCAGGCGCTGCTCAAGCTGATCGAGGGCACCACCGCCTCGGTGCCGCCCCAGGGCGGGCGCAAGCATCCCCAGCAGGAGTTCCTGCAGGTCGATACCGGCAACATCCTGTTCATCGTCGGTGGCGCCTTCGCCGGCCTCGACAAGGTGATCCGCGATCGTGCCGAGACGAGCGGCATCGGCTTCAATGCCGAAGTCAAGAGCAAGGACGAGTCCAAGGGCATCGGCGACCTGCTGCTCGACGTCGAGCCTGAGGACCTGGTCAAGTTCGGCCTGATCCCCGAGTTCGTCGGTCGCCTGCCGGTGATCGCGACCCTCACCGAGCTCACCGAGGACGCCCTGATCCAGATTCTCACCGAGCCGAAGAACTCGCTGATCAAGCAGTACGCCCGGCTGTTCGAGATGGAGGGCGTGGAGCTCGACTTCCGCGAGGACGCCCTGCGCGCGGTGGCCGGCAAGGCCATGGCCCGCAAGACCGGTGCCCGCGGGCTGCGCTCGATCCTCGAGTCGGTGCTGCTCGACACCATGTACGAGATTCCGTCCCTCGAGGGCGTCTCCAAGGTGGTGATCGATGCCTCGGTCATCGCCGGCGAGAGCGAGCCGCTGCTGATCTACACCCAGCAGGAAGCGGCGCGGGTCGACGGCACCGACGGCTGACGCGCACCGGGCGCGCGTCGCCCTGATGAGGGAGCGGCTTCATTCCCGGCGTGCCCTACGGGCACCCCGGGGGAGGTCGCTCCCCTTCTTGTGTGTGGCCGCCTGCCCGTGACTTGCAATGCCGCCTCGTCGCCCCCACTCCCTGAGTATCCATCCGATTTCGTGTGAGGAACGTCTGCGATGCAGCAGAACGCCGAACAGACCCTGAGTCTGCCCCTTTTGCCGCTGCGGGACGTGGTCGTCTACCCGCAGATGGTCATCCCGCTGTTCGTCGGCCGCGAGAAGTCGATCCAGGCGCTGGAGGCCGCCATGGAGGCCGACAAGCGCGTCCTGCTGGTGGCCCAGCGCGAGGCCAGCAAGGACGATCCCGATAGCGAGGACATGTTCGCCATCGGCACCGTGGCCGAGATCATGCAGCTGCTCAAGCTGCCGGACGGCACCGTCAAGGTGCTGATCGAGGGCGAGTCGCGGGCCGATATCCGCGAGATCGTCGCTGTCGATGGCGGCTACAGCCGCGCCGAGGTGAGCCTGCGCGAGAGTGAGCCGCTCTCCGAGCGCGAGCAGGAGTCGCTGGTGCGCGTGCTGCTCAACCAGTTCGAGCAGTACGTGAAGATGTCGAAGAAGGTGCCCAACGAGGTGCTCAATTCGCTCTCCGGCATCGAGGACCCCAGCCGCCTGGTGGATACCATCTGCGCCCACCTGTCGCTCAAGATCGACGACAAGCAGCAGCTGCTGGAGATGGACCGGGTGCGCGACCGCATCGAGCACCTGATGGCGCTGATCGAGTCCGAGATCGACCTGCTGCAGGTGGAGAAGCGCATCCGCTCGCGGGTCAAGGACCAGATGGAGAAGTCCCAGCGCGAGTACTATCTCAACGAGCAGATGAAGGCCATCCAGAAGGAGATGGGCGAGCTCGAGAACGTGCCCAACGAGGCCGAGAAGTACGAGCAGGCCATCGAGGAATCCGGCATGCCCAAGGAGGCCCGCGAGAAGGCCCTCCAGGAGCTGGGCAAGCTGAAGATGATGTCGCCGAACTCCGCCGAGGCCACGGTGGTGCGCTCCTACCTCGACTGGCTCGTCTCCGTGCCCTGGAAGAAGCGCACCCGCGTCAAGCACGACCTGGTGCATGCCCAGAAGGTGCTCGACGAGGATCACTACGGCCTCGAGGAGGTCAAGGCGCGCATCCTCGAGTACCTGGCGGTGCACAAGCGGGTCAAGAAGCTCAAGGGCCCGGTGCTCTGTCTGGTGGGGCCGCCCGGGGTGGGCAAGACCTCGCTGGGGCAGTCCATCGCTCGGGCCACCAACCGCAAGTACGTGCGCCTGGCGCTCGGCGGGGTGCGCGACGAGTCCGAGATTCGCGGCCACCGCCGCACCTACATCGGCTCGCTGCCCGGCAAGATGATCCAGCGGATGAGCAAGGCGGGGGTCAAGAACCCGCTGTTCCTGCTCGACGAGGTCGACAAGATCGGCATGGATCACCGTGGCGATCCCTCCTCGGCGCTGCTCGAGGTGCTCGACCCGGAGCAGAACGACACCTTCAGCGACCACTACCTGGAGCTGGACTACGATCTCTCCGAGACGCTGTTCATCTGCACCGCCAACTCCATGAACATTCCCGGGCCGCTGCTCGACCGCATGGAGGTGATCCGACTGCCGGGCTACACCGAGGACGAGAAGCTGGCCATCGCCAATCGCTACCTGGTGCCCAAGCAGCTCAAGGCCAACGGCTTCAAGGATGACGAGCTCAGCTTCACCGACGATGCGCTGCTCGAGTTGATCCGCTACTACAGCCGCGAGGCCGGGGTGCGCGAGCTCGAGCGCCAGATCGCCAAGGTGTGCCGCAAGGTGCTGCGCGAGCGCATCGAGAAGGAGAGCAAGGAGGGCGCCCAGGCGCCGCAGCGGCTCTGTGCCGCCGACGTCGAGCCCTATGCCGGGGTGCGGCGCTACAGCTACGGCCTGGCCGACCAGCAGGATCAGGTGGGTCGCGTGACCGGCCTGGCCTGGACCTCGGTGGGGGGCGAGCTGCTCAATATCGAGTCGGTGATCACCCCCGGCAAGGGGCGCCTGGACAAGACCGGCTCGCTCGGCGACGTGATGAAGGAGTCGGTGAGCGCGGCCCAGACCGTGGTGCGGGCGCGCGCCCTGGCGCTGGGCATCGATCCCGAGCGCTTCGAGAAGGAGGACCTGCACATCCACGTCCCCGAGGGCGCCACGCCCAAGGACGGCCCCAGCGCCGGCATCGCCATGGTCACGGCGATGGTCTCGGCCTACACGGGGCGCCCGGTGCGCTGCGACGTCGCCATGACCGGCGAGGTCAACCTGCGCGGCGAGGTGATGCCGATCGGCGGGCTCAAGGAGAAATTGCTGGCCGCTAGGCGCGGTGGTATAAAGACGGTGCTAATTCCGGAGGAAAACCGTCGCGACCTCAAGGAGGTCCCGGACAATATCAAGGAAGCGCTCGATATTCGGCCGGTTAGCTGGATTGATGACGTACTGGAGGTGGCCCTGGCCGAGAAGCCCGAGCCGAAAAAGGAGGGTTCCAAGGCGGAAGACTCCTCCTCCAAGGCGTCGATGATCAGTACGCACTAACGGTAATTTTCCTTGCCATGCCGGAGTGAAAAGCCCGGTATGGCGGGGTTTGGCTGCTAAGGTTGCTTGACAGGGCTTTCGCCGCATTGCTATAAACTATCGCCATGCTGTGATCGCGTCAGTCAGCCAAAAGTCTCGCCGATTAGAGCCAATTTACGAAATAGTCAAGGGGTGAAGTGTGAACAAATCCGAGCTGATCGAAGCCATTGCCGCGTCTGCCGACATTCCCAAGGCAGCCGCTTCCCGCGCACTGGATGCCATGGTCGACACCGTGTCAGAGAGCCTGAAGAAGGGCGACAGCGTGTCCCTGGTGGGGTTTGGTACCTTCACCGTCAAGGAGCGTGCCGCTCGCACTGGCCGTAACCCGCAGACCGGCCAGCCGATCGAGATCAGCGCTGCCAAGGTGCCGAGCTTCAAGGCCGGCAAGGCGCTCAAGGACTCCGTCAACTGAGGCAACGGCGCCTGCCGTAGCCTTGACGGTGGTTTCTTCCAACAGGCGCATCGCCCCGGCGGTGCGCCTGTTCGCGTTCATGGGCATCGATCCCGCGCGTCGCGAGGCGCGCGGCGATGCGTATAATGGGCGCGACCCGACTCATTTGATCCGCAGAGGCCTGCATGCTGCAAAGTATTCGTGACCGCTCCAGGAGCTGGGGCGCCAAGATCATCATCGGTGCCGTGGTCGTGACCATGGCGCTGTTCGGCGTGGAATCGCTGGTCGGATTGCTGGGCAACAGCGGCGATGAGGTCGCCCAGGTCAACGATGAGCCGATCACCCGACAGCAGCTCGAGATCGAGGTGCAGCGCGCCATCCGCAGCGGCCAGGTGCCGCCGGACCAGGAGCGCGCCCTGCGCGCCGAGATGCTCGACATGCTGATCACCGAGCGGCTGCTGACCCAGTACGCCGAGGAGGGCGGCCTCTATGTCTCCGAGCAGCAGCTCGATCAGCTGATCGTGACCCTGCCGGAGTTCCAGGACGCCCAGGGGCGCTTCGACCGCGACCTGTTTCGCAATCGCCTGGCGAGCGCCGGCTTCACGCCGCTGTCGTTCCGCCAGCAGCTCGCCGTCGACCTCAAGCGCCAGCAGGTCCAGCAGGGCCTGGCCGCCAGCGGCTTTACCCTGGAGGAGGAGCGCGAGCGCCTCGCCGAACTGCAGCGCCAGACGCGCAGCTTCCGCCACCATGCCCTGACGCGAGATGACCTCGCCGCCGCGCCCGAGGTCACCGAGCAGGACCTCCAGGCCTATTACGACGCCCACCGGGACGACTACCGTCGCCCCGAGCAGGTGAAGGTCAACTACGTGGTGCTCGATCGCCAGCAGATGGCCGACGAGGCCGAGGTGAGCGAGGAGGCGGTGCGCGAGGCGTGGCTGGCCGGGGCCGCCGAGGCCGACCGGCGCGTCTCGCACATCATGGTCGCCGTGGACGGCGAGGACGGCAGCCGCGAGGCGGCGCGCGAGCGCCTCGAGGAGGTCCAGGCGCGTCTCGCCGAGGGCGAGGCGTTCGCCGAGCTGGCCGCCGAGGTCTCCGATGACACCTCGACCAGCGACGCCGGCGGCGACCTGGGCGTGATCTCCCGCGGCTTCTTCGGCGAGGCCTTCGAGGAGGCCGCCTTCGCCCTGGGCGAGGGGGAGGTCTCCGGGATCGTCGAGACCGACAACGGCCTGCACCTGATCAAGGTCACCGAGCTCGATCGTCCGCCCTTTGAGGAGCGCCGAGATGCGCTGCGCGCCGAGCTCGCCCTCGAGCAGGTCGACGACGCCTTCAACGAGCGCGCCCAGCGCCTGATCGATGACAGCTTCGCCGCCGACGACCTGGCCAGTGTCGCCGACGCGCTGGGGCTGACCCTGCAGCAGAGCGACTGGATCGGTCGTGACGTCGGCGAGGGCGTGCTCTCAGAGCCCGGCGTGATGGCACAGGCCTTCGGCGAGGACGTGCTCGAGAACGGCTACAACAGCGAGGTGATCGAGCTCGACGAGGATCGCCGCCTGGTGCTGCGCGTGGCCGACCATCGCGAGGCCACCACGCTGCCGCTGGCCGAGGTCGAGGGCGACGTCGAGGCGGCCGTGCGCGAGGCCAAGACCCGCGAGGCCCTGGTGGCCCTGGCGGCACGGCAGGTCGAGAGCCTGCGGGCCGGCGAGCCCCTCGAGCTCGACTGGCAGCGCGCCGATGCGGTCAGCCGCCAGGGCGGCAGCGCGCTTCCCGAGGCGCTGGTGCAGGCCGCCTTCCGCCTGCCGCACCCCGAGGGCGAGCAGCCGGTCTACGGCCATGCCGTCGACGGCGAGCGGGTGGTGCTGATCGCCCTGGAGCGCGTCCAGGACGGTGAGCCCAACGCCCAGATGGAGACCTTCGTCGCCGACATGGCGGAGCGCCTGCGGGCCCAGGCCGCCATCCAGGGGCTGCTCGACGACCTGCGCGAGAAGGCGAGCATCGAGCGGCTCTGACCGATCCAGGCGCCGAGCTACAAGCAAACCCCAAGGCCGTGGCCTTGGGGTTTGCTTTTTCTTGCGAGCAAGACACCCTTTTTGGCCGCTTGGCCGCTTGGCCGCTTGGCCGCTTGGCCGCTTGGCCGCTTGGCCGCTTGGCCGCTTAGCCGCTTAGCCGCTTAGCCGCCTGGCCGCTTGTCTATATGTTATCTTGTAACACCTTTCGCTATACCCGCCAGGAGGCCCCATGACCGCGCCGCGCCCCGCCATTCCCGTCCACCTGATCACCGGTTTCCTCGGCAGCGGCAAGAGCTCGCTGATCCGGCGCCTGATCGACCAGAAGCCCGCCGACGAGCGCTGGGCGGTGGTGATCAACGAGTTCGGCCGGGTGGGGATCGACCAGGCGATGTTCGAGGCGCGCGACGACCTGGTGGTCAAGGGGTTGCCCGGCGGCTGCCTCTGCTGCCAGCTGGCCTTCGTGCTGCAGGCCTCGCTGGTGAACCTGCTGCATCGCCATCGACCGGATCGGCTGATCATCGAGCCCTCGGGGCTCGGCCATCCGGCCGGTCTAATAGAGGTGCTGCGCGGCGAGGGCCTGGCCGATGCGCTGGCGGTGCGTGACGTGATCGCGCTGCTCGACCCGCGACGGCTGGATGACCCGCGTGCCCGGTCCCACGAGACCTTTCGCGACCAGCTGGTGATGGCCGACGGCGTGGCGCTGACCATGACCGACCTGGCCACCCCCGAGCAGGTGCGGGCGGCGAACGCGTGGCTCGGCGAGTTCTGGCCGCGAAAGCAGTGGGTCCGCGAGGCGCCCCATGGCGAGCTGCCCCTCGCGCTGCTGGCGGCGGGCGGGGGACACGCCGATGGCGACGACGCGCCCACCTCGGCCCTCCATCGCGCGGCCCGGGAGGGCGCGTCACGCCCGCCGGAGGATGCGGCGCCTGCCGAGCGTGAGCCGGCGCCGGGCCGGCCGGTGCGCGAGACGGGCGCGGCACTCGGCCACGCGAGTCTGGGCTGGCGCTGGCACGCCGCGGAGCGCTTCGACCTCGATCGCCTCGCGGCCCGCCTCGGCGAGCTGCCCGTCGGTCTCAGGGTGAAGGGCGTGCTGCATACGAGCGAGGGCTGGCGGCTCTATAACCGGGCCGAGGGCCTGGTCAGCCTCGGCGATACCGCCTGGCGGCGCGACTCCCGCCTGGAGCTGATCGGCGAGGCGGGGGCGTTGCCGGACGCCGAGGCGCTGGAGGCCCTGCTCGAGGCGTGTCGCGTCAGGGGGTGAAGCGCCCCGGCGCCCTGAAGAGAGGCGGTGGCGCTCCTCAGGTGAGGGGGAACGCCTGGAGGCGCGGCGCGGCGCCGTCCTCGATGACGATCTCCCAGCCCTTCTCCGGCTGCCAGTCGCCCAGCACCAGGCGCCTGGCCGGAGCGCCGTCCACCTCGAGGTCGTGCACCGCCGGGCGATGGGTGTGGCCGTGGATCAGGGTGTCGACCCCGTGCTCGCGCAATGCCGCGACCACCTCGTCGGGAGTGACGTCCATGATGTCCTCGGCCTTGTTGGAGTTGGCCTCCCCGGACTGGTCGCGCAGCTGTTTCGCCAGCTGGAGCCGCTCGGCGATGGGCATGGCGAGGATCTGCGCCTGCCACTGCGGGTCCCGGGCCTGACGGCGAAAGGCCATGTAGGCCTCGTCCCGGGTGCACAGGCTGTCGCCATGCATCAGCAGCGTCGGGCGCCCGCCCAGGGTCACCACGCTGGGATCCGGCAGCAGGCGGGCGCCGGCGGCCGCGGCGAAGCGCTCGCCGAGCAGGAAGTCGCGGTTGCCGTGCATCAGGTAGATGGCGGTGCCGCCCTCGGCGAGGAGCTTCAGCGCGGCCGCGACCCGGGCGGCCAGCGTGGCGGTGCCGGTCGGGTCGCCGGCGCCGAGGTCGAGCAGGTCGTCGCCGATCCACGCCTCGAAGAAGTCGCCGAGGATGTAGAGGGCCTCGGCGCCGGCGGCACGGGCGTCGAGCCATCGAAGGAAGCCCTCGGTGAGCTCGGGGGTGGCGGGCTGCAGGTGCAGGTCGGATATCAGCAGGGTGGTCATGGTCGGCCCGGTTGGCAGGGGAGGGGAGCGTCGGTCAGGCGTGTCGCAAGGTGACACGCATCACGCCCGCCGGCTTGAGTGAGCCAGGCGGGCGCGGGAGCGAGCGGGACGAGGATCAGGCCTCGGCGTCGTCCTTCACGAAGGCCTTCTGGATGACCACGTCCTCGGCGGGCACGTCGGCGTGCATCCCGCGACGGGTGGTGGGCACCTCCTTGATCTTCTCCACCACGTCCATGCCCTCGACGACCTCGCCGAACACGCAGTAGCCCCAGCCCTGGATGTTCTTGCCGCTGTGGTTGAGGAAGTCGTTGTCGGCCACGTTGATGAAGAACTGCGCGGTGGCCGAGTGGGGATCCTGGGTGCGCGCCATGGCCAGGGTGCCGCGGGTGTTCTTCAGGCCGTTGTCGGCCTCGTTGTCGATGGGCTCGCGGGTCGGCTTCTGGTTGAAGTCGCTGTCGAAGCCGCCGCCCTGGACCATGAAGCCCGGGATCACGCGGTGGAAGAGGGTGCCGTCGTAGAAGCCGTCGCGCACGTACTGCTCGAAGTTGGCGGCGGTCTTCGGGGCCTGGTCGTGGTGGAGGGCGATGGTGATATCGCCGAAGTTGGTCTGCAGTACGATCATCGATGCCGTTCCTGTGTGCGGTGTAGGGAGCAATGGGGGATGCGCCTTGGCGCTGCCCATGGGCGTGGCGCTATAATAGCGGTTTTGCCTCGATGCGCGAAGGCGGGGGCGTGTCCTCCACGTCCTGCGCGGCGCATCGAGCCAGGCCCGCGATTCAACCAGAGGTTGCCCCACCGACATGACCACCGACACCACCAGCGCGCCGAACTTCATCCGCAACCAGATCCGCGAGGAGATCGAGGCCGGGCGGACCGGGAAGATCGTGACGCGCTTCCCGCCGGAGCCCAACGGCTTCCTGCACATCGGCCACGCCAAGTCGATCTGTCTGAACTTCGGGCTTGCCGAACACTTCGGTGGCGACTGTCATCTGCGCTTCGACGACACCAATCCGGCCAAGGAAGAGCAGGCCTACATCGATGCCATCAAGGAGGACGTGAGCTGGTTGGGCTTCGAGTGGGCGGGTTCGGTGCGCTTCGCCTCGGACTACTTCGACCAGCTCTATGCCTGGGCCCAGCACCTGGTGCGCGAGGGCAAGGCCTACGTCGACGACCTCTCGCCGGAGGAGATCCGCGAGTACCGCGGCACCCTGACCGAGGCGGGCAAGCCGAGCCCCTACCGCGAGCGCAGTGCCGAGGAGAACCTCGACCTGCTGGAGCGCATGCGCGTGGGCGAGTTCGCCGAGGGCGAGAAGGTGCTGCGGGCGAAGATCGACATGGCCTCGCCCAACATCAACCTGCGCGACCCGATCCTCTATCGCATCCGCCACGCCAGCCACCACCAGACCGGCGACAAGTGGAAGATCTACCCCTCCTACGACTTCACCCACGGGCAGTCCGATGCCCTCGAGGGCGTGACCCACTCCGTCTGCACCTTGGAGTTCGAGGATCATCGTCCGCTCTATGAGTGGTTCCTCGACAACCTGCCGGTGCCGGTGGTCCCGCGCCAGATCGAGTTCGCGCGGCTCAACCTCAACTACACCCTGACCTCCAAGCGCAAGCTCAAGCTGCTGGTGGACGAGCAGATCGTCGACGGCTGGGACGACCCGCGCCTGCCGACCCTCTCCGGGATGCGCCGCCGCGGCTACACGCCGGCCTCGATCCGCAAGTTCTGCGACATGATCGGCGTGACCCGCGCCGACGGCGGCCTTGTGGACATCGCCATGCTCTACCACGCCATCCGCTCGGACCTCGAGGACAACGCCCCGCGGGCCATGGCCGTGCTCAAGCCGCTCAAGGTGGTGCTGACCAACGTGGCCGAGGATCACGAGGAGGTCTACGAGGTGCCCGGGCATCCGGCCCGGGAGGACATGGGCGTGCGCAAGATCCCGTTCACCCGGGAGCTCTATATCGACGCCGATGACTTCATGGAGGAGCCGCCCAAGAAGTTCTTCCGCCTGGCGCCGGGCAAGGAGGTGCGCCTGCGCAACAGCTACGTGATCCGCTGCGACGAGGTGGTGAAGAGTGAATCCGGCGAGATCGCCGAGCTGCGCTGCTCCGTGGACTTCGACACCCTCGGCAAGAACCCCGAGGGCCGCAAGGTCAAGGGCGTGATCCACTGGGTCAGCGCCGAGCACGGCGTGCCCATGGAGGTGCGGCTCTACGATAACCTCTTCCAGGTCGAGCAGCCCGACAAGGACAAGGATGCCGACTTCCTCGACCACCTGAATCCCGAGTCGCTGGTCACCGTGCAGGCGATCGGCGAGCCGAGCCTCGCCGAGGCGACGCCCGAGAGCCGCTTCCAGTTCGAGCGCGTGGGCTACTTCTGCGCCGATCGCCACGCCTGCCACGACGGCACGCTGGTGTTCAACCGCACCGTGGGGCTCAAGGACGGCTGGGCCAAGGTGAAGAAGCAGGAAGGTCAGAAGACCGCGCAGGCCAACAAGGGGTGAGCATGAGCGCCGAGATGCAGATCTACAACACGCTGACGCGTCGCAAGGAACCGCTCGTGCCGCTCGAGCCCGGTAAGGTGCGCATGTACGTCTGCGGCATGACGGTCTACGACTACTGCCACCTGGGCCACGCCCGGGTGATGGTGGCCTTCGACGTCATCACCCGCTACCTGCGCGCCCGGGGGTATGATGTCACCTACGTGCGCAACGTCACCGACATCGACGACAAGATCCTCAAGCGGGCCGACGAGAACGGCGAGAGCATCGCCGCGCTCACCGAACGCATGATCGAGGCCATGCATGAGGACGAGGCGCGCCTCGCCGTGCTGCCGCCGGACCAGGAGCCCCGCGCCACCGGTCATATCGGCGAGATCCTCGCCATGATCGAGACGCTGATCGACAAGGGTTTCGCCTACGCCGCCGACAACGGCGACGTCTACTACCGGGTGCGTCGTTTCGACACCTACGGCGCGCTGAGCAACCGCGACCCCGACGAGATGCGCTCCGGCGCCCGCATCGAGGTGGACGAGCACAAGGAGGATCCGCTGGACTTCGTGCTCTGGAAGGCGGCCAAGCCCGGCGAGGCGAGCTGGCCCTCGCCCTGGGGCGAGGGGCGCCCCGGCTGGCACATCGAGTGCTCGGCGATGTCCACCTGCTGCCTGGGCGAGACCTTCGACATCCACGGCGGCGGGCCGGACCTGATGTTCCCGCACCATGAGAACGAGATCGCCCAGAGCGAGGCGGCCACCGGCCATCGCTACGTCAACACCTGGATGCATGCCGGGGCGGTGCGGGTGAACCAGGAGAAGATGTCCAAGTCGCTGGGCAACTTCTTCACCATCCGCGACGTGCTCGAGCATCACGACCCGGAGGTGGTGCGCTACCTGCTGGTGTCGAGCCACTACCGCAGCCCGATCAACTACGCCCCCGAGTCGCTGGCCGAGGCCCGCAAGTCCCTGGAGCGCTTCTACAACGCTCTGGAAGGGCTGGCGCTCGAAGGACCGGCCCTCGAGGACGCGGACGAGTCGGCGGCCCTCCTTGACTCGTCGGACGACGGCGGCCCTGCGGCGCGCTTCGTCGCCGCCATGGACGACGACTTCAACACCCCTGAGGCGCTCTCGGTGCTCTTCGAGCTGGCGCGCGAGCTCAATCGTGCCCGCAAGGAGGCGCCGGAGCGGGCCCCGGCGCTGGCCGCCGAGCTCAAGCGCCTGGGCGGGGTGCTGGGGCTCCTCCAGCAGGATCCGGCGAGCTTCCTCAAGGCCGGCGCCGCCGACCTGCCGCTCGCCGAAGGCGAGATCCAGGCGCAGATCGAGGCGCGCGCCGCGGCCAAGAAGGCCAGGGACTTCGCCCAGGCCGATGCCATCCGCGATGAGCTCGCCGCGCTCGGGATCATCCTCAAGGATTCCCGCGAGGGCACCACCTGGGTCTTCGAGGCTCCCGGCGACTGAGAGCTGAGCCTGAAGCCGGCGGTCGTTCTGGCGGCCAGAGAGACCTGATACGCTCGGCCGACGCGTGAGGATGGCCGGGCGTACGTTGCGCCCACTCGTATTCTCGGGAGGCCGTTTGAGCTATTCGCCCTTCAGCTATGTCACTGCCGACAAGGCCGACCTCTATCGCGAGGTGATGCGGGCTTTCGTCGAGGCCAAGTCACACTTCCTCGTGCACCTGCGCCCGGAAGATGTCCGGCAGCAGCTCGGCGAGCCGGAGCTGGCCCCGGTGCAGGCGGCGCTGACTCAGCTGGTGAACTGGGGCAACCTGGACGCCGAGCGCGACAGCGCCCGGGTCACCAGCGTTGAGGACTACTACCGCGCCCTCTACGTCTATCAGATCACCCGCCAGGGCGAGGCAGTGGAAGCGGCGCTGGCCACCTACGATCAGGAGCTGGGCCGCCGTGGCGCCCTGCAGACCGTCGCGCTGGAGGACATTCGCTCCCGCCTGCGAGCGCTGCTGGCGCTATCACAAAGCGAGGCGCCGGACGCGACGGAGAGCCAGCTGCTGCTGCGCGATCTCGCCGGTGTCTTTTCCGACCTTGCCGAGAATGCCCGCGCCTTCATGACCGGCCTGAATCGCTCCCTGGAGAGTCAGGACAGCGATGCTGATGCTTTCCTGCTCTACAAGGAGCGGGTGATCGGCTATATCGAGCGCTTTCTGGGCGATCTGACCACGGCCTCCGGCGAGATCGCCGGCCTCATCCGCGCCCTGGATGGCGACGCCGGGCGTAGCGAAGCGCCGGTGGACCGACTGCTGCACCATGCCGCTGCACGCGAGCTGGCCGACCTGGCCCCCGGCGAGTCGCCGGACGACGTCGAGGAGCGCGAGCGCGCTTTCACCGAGGCCTGGCGGCACTGGCGCGGCCACTGGGACGGGCTGCGCGCCTGGTTTCTCGATCAGCCGGGGCGCCAGGCTCAGGCCAGGCTGCTGCGCAGCAGTGCGCGGCGAGCGGTGACCCAGCTGCTCGAGATGGTCGCGAGACTCAACGAGCGGCGCATGGCGCGCAGCGACCGCTCGGCGGATTTTCGCACCCTGGCGCGCTGGTTCCTGGAGTGCCAGGACGACGGCGAGGCCCATCGCCTGTGGCGCACGGCCTTCGGCCTGACGCCGGCGCGCCACCTGGTCACCGATCACGACACCCATGAGCGGGGGCAGGCGGAGCCGGTGCCGGCCAGTACGCCCTGGAGCGAGGGGCCGGGGATGCAGGTTCAGGCCCGGCTGCGTGCCACCGGCAGCTACCAGAAGACCGGCGCACCCCCCAAGCTGCGCAGCCGGGCGCGGGAGCGTGAGCTATTGGCCCGCCAGCTGGCCGAGGAGGCCCATGTTGCCCGAGCCGCTCGACGGCAGCTCGTGGAGCGCGGCGCCGAGCGCCTCTCCGAGCTAGGCGAACTGGAGGAGGGTGCCTTCCGCCTGCTGCTCAACCTGCTGGGGGACGCGCTGGCGGCCAGTCGGGGGGATGGTGCGCCGGTGACCACGACGACGGGAGACGGTAGCCTGCGCATCACCCTGCACCCCCTGGGGCCAGAGACCAGCGCGACGATCCGAACCGCCGCCGGTGACCTGAGCGGTCGCGACTACCGGCTCGAGATCGTCGATCTGGAGGAGACTGCATGGACGCGCTGAGCGATACCTTGGAGCGCCAGCGCCTGGAGGAGCAGCGTCTTGCCCTGCGCGCCCTGCTGGCCAGGCCGCTGCTGCGCGGCGACGATACGGCCTTCCCCCTGGTGCGCCGCCATGCGGCGCCGCTGCGTGACTGGCTGGCCCGCGAGGTCGGCTGGCACCTTCAGTGCGAGCGCGACTTCGTGCGTCTGCACAAGCGTCCCGCCGACAGCCACGATGCGACGCGACCCGCTCGAGTCGGCCGCGGCGCCCAGCGCAAGACCTTCAATCGCCGCCGCTATGCCCTGTTCTGCCTGCTGCTGGCCGACCTCGAGCGCGGCGATTCCCAGATCACCCTGGGCCGGCTGGGCGAAGGACTGGGGCAGGCGGTGGCCGACCCGGCGCTCGCGGAGCCTGGCCTGGCCTTTACCCTGGACCATCAGGAGGCGCGCCGGGACCTGGTGGTGGTGGTGCGGCTGTTGATGGAGCTCGGCGTGCTGGTCCGGGTGGCCGGCGACGAGGAGCAGTTTCTGCGCCGGGGCCTGGAGGGCGACGTGCTCTACGACGTCGACCGTCGCGTCATGTCGGCGCTGCTGGTCACCGCGCGAGGCCCCTCCCTGCTGGCCCTGGAAGGGGGCGATAGGGGAGGAGGGCTGGAGGCGCGGCTGCATGCCCTGGCCGAGACCTTCGTGCCCGATACGCCGGAGGGGCGCAATCGCGAGCTGCGTCACCGCCTGGCGCGCCGGTTGCTGGATGACCCCGTGGTCTACTGGCAGGAGCTCGACGAGCACGAGGCGGCCTACCTGACCAATCAGCGTGGCGTCATGCTGCGCCGCCTCCAGCAGGCCACCGGCCTGGTGCCCGAGGTGCGAGCCGAGGGCGTGGCGCTGGTAGACCCCGACGGTGAGCTCACCGACGAGAAGATCCCGGCCGAGGGCACCGAGGGGCATCTGGCGCTGCTGATGGCCGAACGGCTCGCGTCGGTCGGCGCCGAGGGCGTGAGTCTCGACGAGGCGGAAACCTGGGTCCAGGGCTGGCAGCACGACTTTCGCCGCTACTGGCGCAAGGCGGCCTGTGAACCGGGCGCCGCTTACGGCCTCTGCCGTCAGGCCATCTCGCGCCTGGCGGCGCTTCGCCTGGTGTCACGCCGCGACAATCGGGTCGTCCCGCTGCCGGCCCTGGGGCGCTTTCGCGTCCAGTCGGCACGCACCCCCGACGATCACGGCGCGCATGATGCCGGGCCATCCCACCGACAACCCGACCTGGCGGATCCCTTGAGCGATGAGTGAACTTCCCGAACCAAGCAGTCGGCGCTGGCAGCCCCTGCGCTGTGGCCTGGTGGAGATCTTCTACTACGACGAGGAGACCTTCCACTTCCACGACGGCCGCCTGCTGCTGCGCGGCAACAACGGTACCGGCAAGTCCAAGGTGATGGCGCTGACGCTGCCGTTCCTGCTCGACGGCAAGCTGCTTCCCTCCCGGGTGGAGCCCGACGGCGACAGCGCCAAGCGCATGGAGTGGAACCTGCTGGTGGGCGAGTACCAGGAGCGGCTGGGCTATACCTGGCTGGAGTTCGGCCGTCAGGGAGAGGCGGGGCCCGAGACTTTCACCCTGGGCTGCGGTCTCAAGGCGGTCGCGGGACGCTCGGTGCGCTCCTGGTTCTTCACCACCCCGCAGCGCGTGGGTCGCGACCTCTTCCTGGTCGAGAACGGGCGCAGCCTGAACCGCGACCGCTTGATCCAGGCGCTGGGCAGCGAGGGGCAGTTCTTCGATCATGCCGTCGACTATCGGCGGGCCATCGACGAGGCCTTGTTCCACCTGGGGGAGCAGCGCTACGAGGCCCTGCTCGACCTGCTGCTGCAGCTGCGCCAGCCGCAGCTGGCCAAGAAGCCCGACCCCAACCGTCTCTCCCAGGCGCTGAGCGATGCCCTGCCGCCGCTGGGGCGCGGCCTGCTCGGCGAGGTCGCCGAGGCCTATCGCAGCCTGGACGCCTATCGCGAGGAGATTCAGGGCCTGGAGGAGACCGCCCGCGCCGTGGAGGCCTTCCTGGGCCATTACCGCCACTATGCCGGTATCGCCGTGCGTCGTCGCGCCGATGCCCTGACCGGCGCCCACGCCGAGCATGAGCGCAACCGCGTGCAGCTGGGCAGGGATCGTCAGGAGCTGGAAACCGCCGAGGCGGAGCGCGATACCCTGGCCGAGAGCCGCCAGGCCCAGACGGACAAGCAGTTGGAGCTGGCCGCGCGGCAGCGGACCCTGGAGGCCAGCGAGGCCATGCGCTCCGCCGAGGCGCTGCACAATGCCGATGAGCAGGCCCGACAGCGCACCCGGCACGCCGAGACGCAGGCGACCCTGCTGGAAAGAGCGCGGCGTGACAGCCAGCGGGCCGAGGCCCGACGACTCGAGGCCGAGCAGGCGCGGCGGCAGACCGCCGAGACCCTGCGCCGGCGGTGCGAGGAGAGTACCGGGATAGCCGAACTCGCCGGGTTGGCTGCCGAGCATCGCCGTCATGTCGGCGAACTCGAGGAGCCGTCATCGGTCGATCGCGAGGCGCTGCAGCAGGCGCTGCGGGAACACCGCCGCCGACGCCTGGAGGGCGTTCAGCATCTCAAGGGACGGCTCGCCGCGGTGGAGCAGGCCGAGGGGCGCTTTCACCAGGCCGAGCATGAAGCGCGTTGTGAAGAGGAGACCCTGGCCAACCGCGAGGATGACCTGCAGGAGGCCGCCGTGGCCCGGGGCGAGGCGGCCGAGTCGCTGCAGTCGGCCTGGCGCGCTCATCTGGCGCAGCTGAGCGAGCTGGCGCCGGAGGACACGGAGGCGCTGCTGGCCGACCTCGAGGCCTGGTGTGACCACCTGGGCGGCGAAGAGCCCGTCGAGGCGGGCCTTGCCGTGGCGCGGGACAGGTGCCGAGATGCCCTGGGGCGGGAGCGCCTCAACCTCCAGCAGTCGGCCGATGAGAACGAGGCGACCCGTCGCGAACTCGAGGAGGAGCGCGCCAGGCTGGACGCCGGTGGCGAGTCCGCTCCGCCGGCGCCCTACACCCGTGACGAGGCGGCCCGTGAGGGGCGGCGGGGCGCGCCGCTGTGGCAGCTGGTGGACTTCAAGGCCGAGCTGGCCGACGCGGACCGGGCCGGCCTGGAGGCCGCCCTGGAGGCGGCCGGACTGCTGGACGCCTGGCTGATGCCCGACGGCCAGCTGCTCGCGGCGGATACCTGGGACACCCTGCTGGTGCCGGAGGCCGACGTGCCGGGCGCCAGCCTGGCGGATCTGCTCTGCCCCGACCTGCCTTGTCTCGACCCGCGTGGCGAACCGCCGGTGGCGCGGGAGGTGGTCGAGCGGGTGCTGGGGAGCATCGGAAGGGGCGACTCCGAGGCCCTGGCCTGGGTCAGCGAGACCGGCCAGTGGCGCCTCGGGCCACTGCATGGCCAGTGGGGCAAGCCCACGGCGATGCATATCGGTCATGCGGCGCGGGAGGCCGCGCGACAGCGGCGCCTGATGGCCATCGAGGACGAGCTGTCCGCGCTGGCCCGCCGGCGGGCAGAGATCGACGCCGCCCACGAGGCCCTGACGGCTCGCCTGGCAGTGGCCGAACAGGAGTGGCGGCAGCGCCCCACCGACCAGGCGCTTCGCGACGCCCATGCCGGTGAGGCGGCGGCGCGTCGTGCTCGAGACCTGCAGGCCGAACGCCTGGAACGGGCCCGGGAGGCACTGGAGGCCGCCCGCGAAGCCTGGGAGGCGCTGCGCGGCGAGCTGTATCAGGCCGCCGAGGATCTGCGTTTGCCCGCCGAGCGCGAGGCGCTGGCGGGGATCGAGACGGCTCTGGGCGACTACCGCCTGGCCATCGGAGAGCTGTTTCAGGCCGTCTTGGCGAGCGATGAGGCCCGGCGCCACCATGGCGAGCGAGACGAAGAGGCCGAGGTCGCCCGGGAGGCGGAGCAGCGGGCAGCGCGGGAGCACGCCGAGGCCGACGAGCAGGCCAGGGAAGCCGCGGTGCGCCGGGACACGCTACGCGAGACCATGGGGGCCGAGGTGCAGGCCCTGGAACGCCAGCTGGAGACGGTTCGCCTGGAGCGCGAGCGGCTGGCCCATGAGCAGCGTGAGCTCGAGCAGCGCCACGGTGAGCTGCTTGGCAAGGTGGCGCGCTTCGAGGAGAAGGTCGCTAACGCCGAGCAGCGCCTGACGGAGCTTGACGGGCGGCGCCTCGAGGCCATCGAGGCCTTTCGCGCCCTGGCCGAGGAGGGGCTGTTGCGCGTTGCTGCCCCCGAGACCTTCGCCGAACGCGAGCCGCCCGCCTCTTGGGCACCGGATCCCGCCGTTCGCCTGGCGCGACGTGCCGCCAAGGCCACCGCCCGCCTGGAGGCCGACGATGACAGCTGGCATGCCCATCAGAGCCGGCTGCATGAACATATCAAGCTGCTGACCGATGTCCTCTCCCGGGGCGGCCACGACTGCCAGGCCGAGGCCCGCGACGATCTGCTGCTGGTGCGCATCGTCTTCCAGGGAAGGCGTCAGAATCCCGATGCGCTTCAGCGCCAGCTGAGCGAGGAGATCGCGCAGCGTCAGGCGCTGCTGAATGCCCGCGAGCGCGAGCTGCTGGAGAACTACCTGATCGACGAGGTGGCCAGCCATATCCAGGAGCGCATCATGGCCACCGAGCAGGATGTTCAGCGCATGAACGGGGAGCTGGAGCGTCGGCCGACCAGCACCGGCATGCGGCTGCGTATTCGCTGGCAGCCGCTGAGCGAGGGGCAGGTCGCCGGTGGCCTGACGGCGCCGGCGGGGCTGGCCGATGTCTGCCAGCGGCTGCGCCGCCAGGCCCTGGATGCCTGGTCTTCCGAGGATCGCGAGGTGGTGGGCGATTTCCTGCGCCAGCGCATCGACGAGGCCCGGGCTAGCGACGAGGGCGGTGCCCTGCAGGAGATCCTCGAACGTGCTCTGGACTACCGCTTCTGGCACCGCTTCGTGGTCGACCGCCATCAGAACGGCCAGTGGCGCCCGGCCTATGGGCCGGCCTCCGGCGGCGAGCGCGCCCTGGTGATCACCCTGCCGCTGTTTGCCGCCGCGGCCAGCCACTACGGCAGCGCCCATTCTCTGGCGCCGCGTCTGGTGATGCTCGACGAGGTCTTCGCCGGCATCGACGACGACGCCCGAGCCAAGAGCATGGGGCTGCTGGCCCAGTTCGATCTGGACGCCATCATGACATCGGAGCGCGAGTGGGGCTGCTACCCGGACGTGCCGGGCCTGGCCATCGCCCAGCTGGTGCGCCGTGAGGGGGTCGATGCCATTCACGTCTCTCGCTGGCAGTGGGACGGTCGGCGCCGGGTGCGCGATGAGGCGCCGGTCTCGCCGAGACGCGAGTCGGCGCCTCTCGCCGAGGGTGAGAGGGAAGAGGGCGGCATGGACAGCCTGTTTTGAAGGATATCGAACGCCTGCAGCGTCTGCTGGGCGGTGCCGAATTGGCCCGCCTGCGTCAACGCCTGGCGCGCAAGCTGCTGCGTGAGGGGGGCGGGCGCCTCGCGCTCGGTGACGTCAGCGAGGCCGAGCGGTTTGCCGTGGAGCGTCTGCTCGGACGATCTCCCCGCCGAGGCAAATCGCTGAGCGTGGAGCTCGAGGCGCTGTCCGCGGCGTTGGCCAGGGCCGGCGTGGCTGCCGATCTGCGCGCGGCGCTGGAGGCGCTCGATGGCCCCTTGGTCGATGAGCGTGCCGAGCGCGAGGCGCAGCGACGACGCTGGGCCACGCTCATCGCCGGCTATCGTCCTCGGGCCGAGAGCCTCGGTCTGAGGGAGTGGCTCGAGGCGCTGCAGGCCGGCGGTCTGCTCAAGCGCCTGGCGAGGCGCAGCGAACGCCGGGGGCACTCGCTCCTGGAGCAGGCGCTGGACGTGCTGGAGCGGTTGCCGGTCCAGGGCCTGAGCCTGAGTGCCCTGGCCGCCGAATGCCTGGACGATGCCCACGGCCTGGATGCCGGCAGGCCGGTGGCTGCCCTGGTGCGTCGGGCACTGGCACGCCACTGGCATGGCGGTGTCGCGCTCGACGACCCCGATGAGCGCAGCATCTGGGCCCACGCCGGTGTCCTCTTGGGCGGTGATATCACCAGCGCGGTGCTGACCCTGCGCTTGCCCGTGGGGGCCGAGCGGACGCTGGACAGGGCGCTCTCCTGTTACGGCCGCGCGGCCGAGCCCGCCTGGCTGACCCTGCGGCAACTACTGCGGCATCCGCCGGCATGGGACTGCGCAGGCCGGGAGGTCTTCGTCTGCGAGAACCCCGCCGTGCTGGCCGAGGCCGCGGAGCGACTGGGTGGCGATTGCGCGCCGCTGATCGCCACCTGGGGTCGGCCCGGCGCCGCCGTCCTCACCCTGCTCGAACAGCTGGAGGCTGCCGGCGCAGTGCTTAACTATCATGGCGATTTCGACTGGGCGGGCATCGGCATCGCCAATGCCTTGATGGCCCGCTTCGAGATGCGGCCGTGGCGGATGGGGGGCGATGATCTGCAGGAGTACGGGCACCTTGGTGGCAAGCCCTTGTCGGGGCGTCCGCTCGATGCGGTGTGGGATCCCGAGCTGCGGGCGATTCTGGACAGGCGAGGAAGAGCAGTTCATGAAGAACAACTGATCGATATCCTGCTGGAAGATCTTTTCGTCGGATAACCCAGCCCCGTGCCTGAGACGGAGCGCTTATGGTGGCGGCAGTGGGATCTGGTGCGGCCAGTCGTCGGGAACCAGCATCAGGCGTCGCTCGCCGGTCTCGGGGTGGCCCAGCGCCAGCTGCAGCGGCGCCCCGCCGGCCTGGAAGTGCGCCGCGATCCTCGCGTGCAGGGTCGGCAGGGGCGCCAGCGCCTCGCGGCGGGGCAGGGCGAGCCAGTGCGGCTTGTGCAGCCAGGCCCCGCGGGTGCCAGGCGGCAGCCCGGCGCGCAGCCGGGGCCAGTCCCGGGCATGGAGCCAGTGGCCGCGCAGGTGGTCGGGGGTGGCGTCGTGCGGGGCCGGCAGGGGCGCGTGCCAGGGGTAGAAGAGCACTCCCGGCATCGCGAGCCGCACGGTCGTCGCCGGTGCGAGCTCTGGGGCGGGCGTCGCTGAGGCTCGCGCGGATGACAGCAGCGGCCCAAGCGCCTCGATGGCCTCCGGGGTACGGGTGAGGCACAGCTGGTGATGGAAGAGGTGGTCGCGCTTGGCGAGCAGGCTGTCGGCCCCGCCCGGGCCGATCCAGCGCGCCTGGCTGTCTGGTGCGCCCGGCCCCTCGTCGAGGCCCAGGTAGAACTTGATCGCTACCTCCAGATGCACCGGGCATGGGTCGTCGCGCCGGGCGTAGAGCAGATCCAGCTCGCCCAGGGTGCGTTTGCCCTGGTGGATGCGCAGGTTGTGGGCCAGCAGTCGCGTGCCGGGCGCCTCCTCGAGCAGGAACTGCCAGAGCCGCTCGTGATAGAGCCCCATCCGCCCGCGCAGGGTCGGGGCGAGGTGCGCCTCGAGGCGGTGCGGTGCGTCGTCGTGCGCCTGCAGCCAGGCCGCCAGCCGGTCGTCATCGGCGAGGCCGAGCTCGTCCCGGCTCGGGCGCGGGGCGCCCGGCAGCGCGACGAGGCAGGGCGTGAGCAGGATCCAGGCGAGGTCGCGGACCAGCGGGTGGCGGCAGTGGTCGAGGAGGCGTTGCGCCGAGGGCGTGATTGGCATGGCGAGAGTCCGACGTTGATGCCCGTGTCTGACATGGAAGCTGTACAGGCCTTATACTCAGGATACATTCCTAAGGAACCGGGTGAACATGATGATCCGTACGCTGATTTCCCGCCCAGTGTCTCGCTGCGTCTCCCTGGCGGCCGCGTCGCTGATCGCCATCTCCACGGCCCAGGCCCAGGAGCCCGTGGTGGTTGCCTCCAAGATCGACACCGAGGGCTCGGTGCTCGGCCAGCTGATCCTGCAGCGACTGGCGCAGGGCGGCATCGAGGTCGAGGATCGCCTGCAGCTCGGCGGCACCAGCATCGTGCGCGAGGCGCTGCTGGCCGGCGAGATCGACCTCTACCCCGAGTACACCGGCAACGGGGCCTTCTTCTTCGACATGACCGACAGCCCGGTATGGAACGACGCCGCCGAGGCCTATGAAACCGTGCGCCAGCGCGACGCCGAGGCGAACGCTCTCGTCTGGCTGACGCCGGCCGAGGCCAACAACACCTGGGCGATCAGCGTGCGCGGCGAGCTGGCCCGCGAGCACGGCCTCGAGAGCCTCGAGGACCTGGCGGGCTACCTCGCCGACGGCGGCGACGTCAAGCTGGCGGCGAGCGCCGAGTTCGTGGAGTCGCCCCAGGCGCTGCCGGCCTTCCAGGAGGCCTACGGCTTCACGCTCGGCGAGGAGGAGCTGCTGGTGCTCTCCGGGGGCAATACCGCGGCGACCATGCGCGCCGCCGCCCAGCAGACCAGCGGCGTCAACGCGGCCATGACCTACGGCACCGACGGCGGCCTGCAGGCCCTGGACCTGGTGGTCATGGACGACACCCTGGGCGTGCAGCCGGTCTATCAGCCGGCGCCGGTGGTTCGCGAGGCGGTCCTCGAGGCGCACCCCGAGATCGCCGAGCTGCTCGACCCGGTCTTCCAGGCGCTGGACAAGGAGACCCTGCAGCGCCTGAACGGCGACGTGGCGGTGAACGGGCGCGCCCCGGACGCCGTGGCGGCGGAGTTCCTCGAGACCCTGGGCGACTGAGGCGGCCTTGTCCTCCGAGCGTCCCCGCCACAATGGCGTCCTGCTGACCCTGTCGCTGGCCGGCCTGCTGCTCTGGCTGGCCCTCGACACGGTGAGCGTCGCGCCCAATCGCATCGTGCCCGGCACCGCCCATGGCCTGGTGGCGTCCCTCGGCTGGGGCGGCGCCCTGGCCTCGGCGCTGCCGCTGCTGGCACTCGCCGGCCTGGCTCGCCGGCCGACCCCCGCGGCGCTGCGTCTCGCCCTGGGGCTCACCGTGGTGCAGCTCGCCGCGCTGCCGCTATGGCTCTCCCTGGCCACGCAACGCCTGGTCGACCCCGGCATGGCCGGCGCGCGCCTCGGCGTCGGGGCCGGCGTCTGGCTGCTGCTCTTCCTGCTGCTGATGCTGCTGGTGGAGCTGCGCAGCCGCCTGGCGCTGTCTCGCCTAGCGGGCGTGGCGCTGCTGGCGCCGCCGGTGGCCGCGCTCTGGCTCTCCCTGGCGCAGTGGCTATCGCCCCTGGCGCTGTGGCAGGAGGCCCTGGGGCGGCGCGACCAGTTCCTGGACGCCGTCCTCGAGCACCTGGCGCTGGTCGGCGTGGCAGTCGGCGTGAGCCTCGTGCTCGGGGTGGCCGCGGCGCTGGCCATGCGCCGCTGGCAGGCCGCCGAGCGGATCGGCTTCGGCGTCCTCAACGTCCTGCAGACCATCCCCAGCATCGCGCTCTTCGGCCTGCTGCTGGCCCCGCTCGCCTGGCTCGCGGCCAGGGTCGACTGCCTGGCGGCGCTGGGGGTCAGCGGCATCGGCTGGGCCCCGGCGCTGCTGGCGCTGGTGGGCTACAGCCTGCTGCCCATGGTGCGCAACACCTTCGTGGCGCTGGCGGCGGTGGATCCCGGCGTCATCGATGCCGCCCGGGGCATGGGCATGAGCCGCGGCCAGGTGTTTCGCCAGGTGCGCCTGCCCCTGGCGCTGCCGGTGATCCTCGAGGGGGTGCGAATCACCACGGTGCAGGCCATCGGGTTGACCGCGGTGGCCGCGCTGATCGGCGCCGGCGGCCTCGGCACCTTCATCTTCCAGGGGCTCGGCCAGGCCGCCATGGACCTGGTGCTGCTGGGTGCCCTGCCGATCCTGGTCCTGGCGCTGGCCGCCGACGCCCTGCTCGGGGCCCTGACCGACACGCTGCGCCCGGGAGGGGCCGAATGATCGATCTGATCCACGTCACCAAGCGCTTCGGCGATGCCGTCGCGGTGGACGACATCTCGCTGAACGTCGCCCGGGGCGAGCTCTGCGTGCTGGTCGGCACCTCGGGCTGCGGCAAGTCCACCACGCTGCGCATGATCAACCGCCTGATCGAGCACAGCGAGGGCGAGATTCATATCGACGGCCAGCAGATTCGCGATTTCCGCGAGGAGCAGCTGCGCCGGCGCATGGGCTACGCCATCCAGAGCACCGGGCTCTTCCCGCACTGGACGGTGGCCCGCAACATCGGCCTGGTGCCGCGCCTGCTCAAGTGGCCGGCCCCGCGCATCCGCGAACGGGTCGAGGAGCTGATGGGCCTGCTCGGGCTCTCCATGGCGGAGTTCGCCGACAAGTACCCCCATCAGCTCTCCGGCGGCCAGGCGCAGCGGGTGGGGGTGGCCCGAGCGCTGGCGGCCGATCCCGATATCCTGCTGATGGACGAGCCCTTCGGCGCCCTGGACCCGATCACCCGCGAGAGCCTGCAGGAGGAGCTGCGCGCGCTGCAGGGGCGGCTGGAGAAGACCATCGTCTTCGTCACCCACGACATGGACGAGGCGCTGCGCCTGGCCGACCACCTGGTGGTGATGCACCAGGGACGGATCAAGCAGCAGGGGCGGCCGCTGGAGCTGCTGCGCGAGCCGGCCGACGCCTTCGTCGAGTCGCTGCTGGGCGGCGAGGATCGCGGCCTGAAGGAGGCGGCGCTGCTGCCGGTCAGCCAGCGCATGCTGCCGCTGGGGCCGCGCCTGCTGGCGCGCGAGCGGATCGGCCAGCGGGCCAGCCTGCGCGAGGCGCTGTCGCTGATGCTGTGGCGCCACGCCGAGCGGCTCACCGTGGTCGATGATGACGACCTGCCGGTGGGCGAGCTCTCCCTGCGTCGCCTGGTGGGGGCACGCAGCGATGACTGAGGCTCGCCGGCTGATCGCGCCGCTCGGCTGGCTGGCGCTGCTGCTGGCCGCCACCCTGGGCATGGGGCAGCTGGAGGGGCTCTTCCGCGTCATCGAGCCCGACAGCCGCCAGGTGATCTACGCCCGGGCCGACTTCCTGACCCTGCTGGGGCGCCATCTCACCGTGGTGGGCGTGGCGGCGGTGCTGGCCATCCTGGTCGGCGTCGGCGCCGCCGTCGCCGTGACCCGCCCGTGGGGCCGCGACTTCCTGCCGCTGGTCAGCCAGCTCGCCTCCATGGGGCAGACCTTCCCGCCGGTGGCGGTGCTGGCGCTGGCCGTGCCGGTGCTCGGCTTCGGCACCCTGCCGATCATCGTGGCGCTGCTGCTCTACGGCCTGCTGCCCATCGTGCGCAACACCCTGGCGGGTATCCTCGGCATCGAGGCCTCGGTGCGCGAGGCGGCGCGGGGCATGGGCATGAGCAGCGGCCAGATCCTGCGCCAGGTGGAGCTGCCCCTGGCGGCCCCGGTGATCCTCGCCGGCATCCGTACCTCGGTGACCATCAACATCGCCACCGCGGCCATCGGCGCCACCGTGGGGGCGAGCAACCTGGGCGACCCGATCATCTCGGGCATCGTCAATGGCAACACCGCCTACGTGATCCAGGGGGCGCTGCTGATCGGGCTGCTGGCGATCAGCGTCGACAGCCTGCTCAGCCGGCTGCCGTCGCCGGGCGGGCGCTGATCGCGCCTGGTCGCCGTCCGGCTCTCGCCGGGCGGGGCTCTCTCGTTCGATGGTGGGCTACCCAAGCAAAGCAGTTTACGTTAACGTCAATCCTGTTGCGTTGACCGGCCCCGGGGCGACCCCCTGGCGGTTCGGAACATTAAAGACAACACTGCCCCCAAAAGGGGCACAGGATCATGACGATGACAACAACAGCGGACATCCACGAGCCGACCTTCCTGGCCGGTGACGAGTTCAGCATTCCCACCTTCCGGCTGCTCCAGCAGGACGGCACCCTGTTCGAGGGGGCGACGGCGCCCGAGCTCGACCAGGCGCAGGCGCTGGCCATCTACCGCGCCATGGTCGCCACCCGGGTGCTCGACGAGCGGATGCTCGCCGCCCAGCGCCAGGGCCGCCTCTCCTTCTACATGCAGTGCACCGGCGAGGAGGCCTCGGTGGTCGGCGCCACGGCGGCGCTGGACGACGCCGACATGATCATGGCGCAGTATCGCGAGCAGGGCGCCCTGATCTATCGCGGCTTCACCTTCGACGAGTTCATGAACCAGCTGTTCGGCAACGAGCTCGACTACGGCAAGGGCCGCCAGATGCCGATCCACTACGGCTCGCGCAAGCTGCACTACATGACCATCTCGTCGCCGCTGGCGACCCAGATCCCCCAGGCCACCGGCTACGCCTACGGCCAGAAGCTCGCCGGCGACGGCCAGTGCACCGCGGTCTTCTTCGGCGAGGGGGCGGCCTCCGAGGGCGACTTCCATGCCGCCCTGAACATGGCGGCGGTCCACGAGGTGCCGGTGATCTTCTTCTGCCGCAACAACGGCTACGCGATCTCCACCCCCTCCATTGAGCAGTTCGCCGCCGACGGCGTGGCGCCTCGGGCCTTCGGCTATCGCATGCACGTGATCCGCGTCGACGGCAACGACATCCTGGCGGTCCATACGGCCACCCGCGAGGCGCGCCGGATCGCCGTGGAGCACAACCAGCCGGTGCTGATCGAGGCCATGAGCTATCGCCTCGCCGCCCACTCCTCCTCGGACGACCCCTCCGGCTACCGCTCCAAGAAGGAGGAGGAGGCCTGGCGGGAGAAGGATCCCATCCTGCGCATGCAGTGCTGGCTGAACGAGCAGGGCTGGTGGAGCGAGGACGAGGAGAAGGCGCTCCAGGAGAGCCTGCGCCGGGAGGTGCTGGAGACCATGAAGCGGGCCGAGAAGCGTCCGCCGCCGCCGCTGGACAGCCTGGTGACCGACGTCTATGCCGACGTGACCCCGGAGCTGCAGCGTCAGCTGGATGCGCTCAAGCGCCATGTCCGCCGCTATCCGGAGGCCTATCCCAAGGGGGCGCGTGCCCTGGACCCGGACGTGCAAGCCGACGACACCGCGGCCAAGGGAGAGAAGTGAGATGCCGACCATGAACATGCTGCAGGCCATCAAC
Organism: Halomonas sp. THAF5a; assembly: GCF_009363755.1. Lineage (NCBI taxonomy): Bacteria > Pseudomonadati > Pseudomonadota > Gammaproteobacteria > Oceanospirillales > Halomonadaceae > Halomonas > Halomonas sp. THAF5a. Next base: position 1,743,513 of record NZ_CP045417.1, read on the forward strand.
AACGCCCTGGACATCGCCATGGGCGAGGACGACAAGGTGCTCTGCTTCGGCGAGGACGTGGGCAGCTTCGGCGGCGTCTTCCGCGCCACCAGCCACCTCCAGGAGAAGTACGGCCGCGCGCGCTGCTTCAACACGCCGCTGGTGGAGCAGGGCATCATCGGCTTCGCCAACGGGCTGGCCGCCCAGGGCTCGGTGCCGGTCGCCGAGATCCAGTTCGCCGACTACATCTTTCCGGCCTTCGACCAGATCGTCAACGAGACCGCCAAGTTCCGCTACCGCTCCGGCGATCTGTTCAACGTCGGCGGCCTGACCATCCGCGCCCCCTACGGCGGCGGTATCTCCGGCGGGCTCTATCACTCCCAGTCGCCGGAGGCCTACTTCGCGCATACCCCCGGGCTCAAGATCGTGGTGCCCCGCGACCCCTATCAGGCCAAGGGACTGCTCCTGGCCGCCATCCGCGATCCGGATCCGGTCCTCTTCTTCGAGCCCAAGCGGCTCTATCGCGCCGCCGTGGGCGAGGTGCCCGAGGAGGACTACCAGCTGCCCATCGGCGAGGCCGAGGTCATCCGGGAGGGTAGCGACGTGACCCTGGTGGGCTGGGGCGCCCAAATGGAGGTGATCGAGCGCGCCGTCGAGCTCGCCGAGAAGGACGGCATCTCCTGCGAGGTGATCGACCTGAGAAGCCTCTTGCCCTGGGATCAGGAGACCGTGGCCGAGTCGGTGTTGAAGACGGGCCGGCTGGTCATCACCCACGAGGCACCGCGCACCGGGGGCTTCGCCGGCGAGATCGCCGCGGCCATCCAGGAGCGCTGCTTCCTGTACCTGGAATCGCCCATCGCCCGGGTGACCGGCCTGGATACCCCCTTCCCCCTGACCCTGGAGAAGGAGTACCTGCCGGACCACCTGAAGATCGTCGAGGCCATCCGCGACAGCGTGAATTTCTGACGACCGGTTCCAGGACAGGAGAGACAAGATGACCGAGTTCAAGCTGCCCGATATCGGCGAAGGTATCGTGGAGTGCGAGGTGGTGGAGTGGCGCATCCAGGAGGGTGACGTCATCGAGGAGGACCAGCCGGTGGTCGAGGTGATGACCGACAAGGCGCTGGTCGAGATCACCGCCCCCGAGGCGGGCCGGGTGACGCAGCTGCACGTGCCCAAGGGCGAGATCGCCAAGGTGCACGCCCCGCTGTTCGCCTACGAGGCCGAGGCCGAGGGCGGGGCCGACACCGCGCCCCCGGCGTCCGAGCCCCGGGCGAGCGAACCACAGGCCTCCGAGCCCCGTACCGACGAGACCGCAACAACCAACCGCGGAGAGCGCGCTCGTCCGGCCGCGGCCGGCGCCGCCAAGGACTTCATCCTGCCCGATATCGGTGAGGGCATCGTCGAGTGCGAGGTGGTGGAGTGGCGCATCGCAGAGGGGGAGGCGATCGAGGAGGACCAGCCGGTGGTCGACGTCATGACCGACAAGGCCATGGTCGAGATCACCGCCCCGGAGGCGGGGCGCGTGACGACGCTGCACGTGGCCAAGGGCGAGATCGCCAGGGTGCACGCGCCGCTGTTCGCCTACGCGCCGGCCGATGCCGACACGGACGATGCCGAAGCGGCCGGAGAGCCCGCGACCGCCGAGCGCGGGGCCTCCGCGCCCGCCTCGACCTCGCCGGCTCCGCAGGCCACGACCGCGGCGTCGCCTGGCCCGGCGGCCCGCGAGGCGAGCGGGCAGGGGCCCCACGGGCGCATTCCCGCGAGCCCTGCCGTGCGTCGCCTGCTGCGCGAGCATGGGCTGCGCCTTGGGGAGGTGCCGGGGTCCGGCAAGCAGGGCCGGGTGCTGAAGGAGGACGTCCAGGCCTACCTCGCGCGCGGCGAGACGACCAGCGCGGAGGTACCGTCCGCCGCGGAAGGCGCCGCCGAGCCGGGCGTTTCCGAGACGGCTACCGCCGCGCCGGCGAGCGCTCCGGGCGAGGTGCGCGTGGAGCCGATGCGCGGCATTCGCGCCGCCATGGCCCGCAAGATGGTCGCCTCGGCCTCGACGATCCCGCACTTCCAGTACGGCGAGGAGCTCGACGTCACGGAGCTGCTGGCGCTGCGCGAGCGGCTGAAGCCCGAGGCCCAGGCCCGGGACGCGCGCCTGACGCTGATGCCCTTCTTCATGAAGGCGATGGCGCTGGCGATACGCGACTTCCCGATCCTCAACAGCCGGCTCAACGAGGCGGGCGACGAGATCCACTACCTGCCGTCGTGCAACATCGGCATGGCCGTGGATGGCAAGGCGGGCCTGATGGTGCCCAACGTCAAGGGCGTGGAGCGCCTGAGCCTCCTGGAGATCGCCGGCGAGATCCAGCGCCTGACGGCCGAGGCCCGCGAGGGCCGGGTGGCCTCCGCCGACCTGCAGGAGGGCACCATCAGCATCTCCAACATCGGCGCGCTGGGCGGGACCTACGCGGCGCCGATCATCAACGCCCCGGAGGTGGCGATCGTCGCCATCGGCAAGACCCAGTGGCTGCCGCGCTTCGACGCCGACGACAACGTCGTCAAGCGTGCGATCATGACCGTCACCTGGGCCGGGGATCACCGGCTGATCGATGGCGGCACCATCGCCCGCTTCTGCAACGCCTGGAAGAGCTACCTGGAGGCGCCGGAGACGATGCTCCTGCACCTTGGCTAAGCCCGCCTGCCCCAGCTTCCCGCCATGCCGGGTACCGGGGGCAAGCCGGAGCGAGGGTCCTTTGCCAAGGATGGCAACGGTAGCGCCCACGGATGGGTTCACAGCGCCCTCGCGAAGGCTTGCCGACGGGAGGTCCAATGCTGATCCACTGGAGAGTGCAAGGAATCCCATGTCATGACCCAGGCGTCCCTGCAGCAGTTCTACATCCCGGAAGAGCAGTCGATCTACCTGCTCAGCCACGACGACGCCCGCAAGCTCAAGGCGTGGGTGTCGCTGTGCCGGGCCCAGCTCGAGCAGCTGGGCTACCGGGGCATCGAGCTGATCGGCAAGGGCGCCTACGGCTTCGTGTTCGCCGGCTTCACCGGGGTGGGCGAGGAGTATGTCTTCAAGTTCACCCGGGTCAACCTGCCCCAGCGCCTGCAGGACCGCCTCGAGGAGGAGGCCTTCATGCTGGAGCAGGTCGACCATCCGCGGGTGCCCAAGCTGATCGTCTTCCAGCGGGTCCGCCGCCAGTCGATCCTGGTGATGCAGCGGGCGCCGGGCTATAACCTCGAGGAGGTCTCGCTGCAGCGGGGGCGGCTCTCCCCGCGCCTGGTGGTGCGCATCGCCGACCAGCTGGCCGATATCCTGCGCGCCCTGCGCCGGGAATCGGGGCCTGCCGGCAAGCCGGTGGTGCACGGCGACATCAAGCCCTCCAACCTGGTCTTCGACGAGGCCCGCGAGACCATCGCGCTGATCGACTGGGGCTCCTCGGTGTTCGCCCAGCTCGATGCCAACCAGCAGTTCTTGGCGACCAACGTCATGGAGCTGATGTCGGACAACCTCCAGCAGACCAACGCCCGCCTGGGCGACGTCTACTTCATCGGCGAGGAGCAGCTGAACGGCGCGCTCTCCTCGCCGCGCTTCGACGAGCAGGGCGCCGCCGCCACCCTCTATGCGCTGGCCTCGGCGCAGTCCTGCCGCTTCGGCCACCGGGCCATCCCGGCCACCTCGCTGGGGCTGCCCCGGGAGTTCGCGCGCATGCTCGATGGCATGCTGGACCCCGACCCGCTGACCCGCCGGCGCGCCGGCGATCACTTCATCCGCGAGATGCCGCGCCTGGGGCGGCTGGTGATGCTCGACCTGCCGACGCCTGCGGAGGCGCCGCTGGTGCCGGTCTGGAGCCGGCCCGCCGGCCGCGAGATCGACACCGTGGTCTACAGCTCGCGGAAGTCCTTCCTGCGCGAGGAGGGCGGCCGCGAGACGCTCAACGACGTCAACGACGTCCAGCTCGACCGCTACTACAAGAACTTCATGCAGAACATGGGCGAGACCGAGAAGGCCTTCCTGGCCGCGGTCAGCCGGCTGGGCCGCTATCCGGTGGTCGGCGGGCTGGCGGTGCGCTGGGAGGCCGAGGGCGTCTACATCGACACCTCGCTCAACCTCCACGACCCCGGCCTCAGGCCGGCCTTCATCGCCGCGGTCAACAACATGGTGACCCTGGCCCGGGCGATCCATCGCCGCGGGATCTTCAAGAGCTGCCTGTTCAACGCCCGCGATACCCTGCACCTGGAGCGCGAGGGCGTCGAGGCGCCCTTCGTGCTCAGCCCCGGCATGCGGCTGCACTACGAGGTCAGCGCGGTGCCGGAGCTCGAGGACCGCTCGCGGCTGCACAGCTACTTCGAGGACGGCCCGGACCCCGAGGAGTTCCTGGTGCTGCCCGAGGCGATCATCACCTCGCTGGAGGCGCTCAACGATATCCACCACACCGGCATGATCATCTTCGAGGCGCTGCCCGAGCACCTCAAGATCCATAGCCACTACCGCCTGCTCGATCCCTCCCGGGAGGCGGAGTTTCGCCGTCGGCTCGAGGATATCCTCGACGCCGTGGGGCTGATCGAGGGACTCGGGGTCTCGGGCTTCATGAAGATGCCCTACAAGGACACCCGCTTCTTCGCCCATATCGAGCGCCAGCCCGAGCGCTTTTACCCGCGGGATCCCCGCGCGGCCCTGGCCGAGGCGGCCCGTCGCTGAGCGGCCTCGGGGGCGAGGCCGCGACGGCCCGCGTCGTGTTCGGGCCCGCCTACAGCGAGGCCGCGCAGCGCGCGGCCTGGTCGTAGAGGCCGGACATGGCGCGCAGCAGGCCCGCCAGGCGGCTCATCTCCTCGCGTTCGATGCCCATGGAGGCCAGCGAGTCCACCAGGCAGGCCTCGCGGATCTCGGCGTAGCGGCTGCACGCCTCGCGGCCAAGCTCCGTGGTGCGAAACAGGCTCTCCTTGCCCTGCTTCTCGCCGGCCACCAGCCCCAGGCGGCCCAGCTTCTTCAGCGCATAGGTCACCGTGTGGGTATCCTCGACGTTGAGCACCAGGCAGATGTCCGCCTGGCGCTTGGCGCGCTCCCGATGGTTGACGCTGTGCAGCACCAGCACGTCCAGGGCCCCGAGCTCCGGGTAGCCGCTCGCCGTCATGCAGCGCACCATCCAGCGGTCGAAGGCGTGGCCGGCGATGATCAGGCCGAACTCGAACTCCGAGGTCTCCTGGCTGCTGCGCGACAGGTGCTCCGAGGAGACGATCGGGCTGCGGGGTGTCCGTTGCTCTGTCATGTGCCGCTCCTTGTCGAGGGATTCGGGGCGTGATCAGTTGCCCATGGCCTGGGGCAGCCAGGTCACGATGCCGGGGAAGACGCTGATCAGCACCACGCCGAGCATCATCAGGAAGAAGAAGGGCAGGGCGGCCCAGGCGATCGACAGGATGTTGCGCCCCGTCATGCCCTGCAGCACGAAGAGGTTGAAGCCCACCGGCGGGGTGATCTGCGACATCTCCACCACGACCACCAGGTAGATGCCGAACCAGATCAGGTCGATGCCGGCCGCCTCGACCATCGGCAGCATGATGGAGGTGGTCAGCACCACCACCGAGATGCCGTCGAGGAAGCATCCCAGCAGGATGAAGAACACCGTCAGGGCCGCCAGCAGCATGACCGGCGAGAGGCCCAGGGTGCCGATCCAGGCGGCGAGCTCACGCGGCAGGCCGGTGAAGCCCATGGCCGCGGTGAGGAAGGCGGCACCGGCGAGGATGAAGGCGATCATCGTCGAGGTGCGCACCGCGCCGAGCAGGGCGTCGCGAAAGACCCCGCCGCTCATGTTGCCCTGGAGGCGGGCCAGCAGCAGCGAGAGCACGACCCCCACGGCCGCCGCCTCGGTGGGCGAGGCTAGGCCCGCGTAGATCGAGCCGATGACCCCGACGATCAGGGCCAGCAGGGGAATCAGGCGGCGCGCCCGACGCAGCTTCTCGCCCAGCGGCAGGCCGCCCTCGGCGGGGGGGATCCTGTCGGGGAATCGCCAGGACCAGAGCATCAGGTAGCCGGCGAACAGCGAGATCAGCAGCAGCCCCGGGAAGATGCCGGCCATGAACAGCCGCGCGATGGACTGGTCGGTGGCGACGCCGTAGACGATCAGGATGATCGACGGCGGAATCAGCAGGCCCAGGGTGGCCGAACCGGCCAGGGTGCCGATCACCAGGTGCTCGTCGTAGCCGCGGCGAGTGAGCTCGGGGATGGTCATCTTGCCCATGGTGGCGCAGGTCGCCGCCGAGGAGCCGGAGACGGCGGCGAACAGGCCGCAGCCGACCACGTTGGTGTGCAGCAGGCGGCCCGGGATGCGCTGCATCCAGGGCGAGAGGCCGGTGAACATGTCGTCGGCGAGTCGCGAGCGAAACAGGATCTCGCCCATCCAGATGAACATCGGCAGCGCCGTGAGCTCCCAGCTGTAGCTCTCGCCCCAGACGTTGGAGGCGAGCACGTCGCCGGTGGGCACCGCGGTGAACTGCGAGAGGCCGAGCCAGCCCAGCCCCAGCAGCGAGAAGGCCACCCAGACGCCACTGCCGAGCAGCAGCATCAAGGCGACGAAGAGGATCGTCATCATCACGAGCATGGTGGGTCTCCCGGGCTCATTCCTGGCCGCTGTCGTCGATGGTGAAGGTGGAGGGTCGGGTCACGGCGGTCATCAGGGTCGCCCACCAGGCCTCGGCGAGCGCCAGGCAGAGCAGCACCACGCCGGCGAGCATGGCGGACTGGGGAATCCACAGCGGGATGCTCAGCAGGCCGTAGGAGGTCTCGCTGAAGGCGATGCTGTCGGCCAGCAGCCAGTAGAGGTACCAGCCGAGGTAGAGGCCGAGGGTCAGCGCGATGCTCAGGCAGAAGACCTCAACGAAGGCGCGCGGGGCCGGCGAGAGCCGCCCGACCAGCAGCGTCACGCGGATATGGCCGCCGTGCACGAAGGTGTAGGCGAGCCCAAGGAAGCTGGCCCCGACCAGCAGGAAGCCGGAGATCTCCGCGAGGCCGGGAATCGCCAGGCCGATGCGGTCGCCGCCGAGCGCCGTGGCGATGCGGTCGATGAGGCGACCGAGGATCTGGGCGGTGATCAGCGCGCAGATCAGGCATAGGCACAGGGCGGCCAGATAGCCGCCCAGCTGGTAGAGGGGTCTGAGACGATAGGTCATGGCAGGGTCCAGAGGCAGCTGCCGGGGCCAGGGCCCCGGCAGGGGAGCGGATCAGTCGCGGGTGGCCTCGTAGGCCTCGAGGATGGCGGCGCCCTGGTCACCGGCGCGGCCGGCCCACTCCTCGGTCATGGTCGCCCCGACCTCCTCGAGCAGGGTGGCGAGCTCGGGCGCCGGCTCGCTGACCGCGATGCCGTTCTCCTCGAGCACCGCGAGGGCGTCGGCGGTCTCCTGGCGGCTCATCTCCCAGCCGCGGGTCTCGGCCGCCTCGGCCGCCTCGAGCACGGCCTGCTGGCTGGCCTCGTCGAGGCGCGAGAAGGCCTTCTCGCTGACGATCACCATGTTCTTCGGCAGCCACAGCTGGGCATGGTTGAAGTGGCTCAGGTAGTCCCAGGCCTTGGTGTCGGCGCCGGTGGCCGGCGAGGTGATCATGGCGCCGACGCGCCCGGTGCTGAAGGCGGTGGGGATGTCGGGCACCTCGACCTGGGTCGGCACCGCGCCGACCAGCTGGGCGAAGCGCTCGCTGGCGGTGTTGTACGCGCGCATGCTCAGGTTCTCGAGGTCGTCGGGCGCCTCCAGGGCCTGCTGGGTGTAGATGCCCTGGGGCGGCCACGGCACGGCGAACAGCAGGCGCAGCCGCTGCTCGGCGAGCTCCTCGGCGATGACCTCGCGGGAGGCCTCCCAGAGGGCCTCGGCATCCTCGTAGCTCGAGGCGAGGTAGGGCACGGAGTCGACCTCGAAGATCGGGTTCTCGTTGGCCAGCCGCGACATGATCAGCTCGCCGATGGGCACGATGCCGCGGCGCACCGAGTTCTTGATCTCGGCGTGGCCGATCAGCGAGCCGTTGGAGTGGACGGTGATGTCCAGCTCGCCATCGGTCGCCTCGCGCACGTCGTCGGCGAACTCGCGGATATTGACGGTGTGGAAGGTCGTGTCGCCGTAGGGCGTGGGCATGTTCCACTCGGTCGCCGCCTGGGCGGTGCCGCCCAGGGTGGCTAGGCTGAGACCGATGGCGGCGGCCGAGGTCAGGGAGAGCAGCGGGATGCGGGCGGTCATGGTCGGTACCTCTGTCACGAATGCATGGGGTCGGGACCGGGCGGCGACGCGGGGCGCGGCCGGCGGACCGTCTCGAACCAGTCTAGCGGGTGTTTGAGCGGCAGATTAGGGAGGTCGGGGAGGTCGAGTCAACGATATATAGACTAAAGAACGATGTCTTATCGATAAAACGTTGATAAATTCTTATCAAATGCTCGTTATGGAGGAGATGGACCATGAAGCGCCTGCTGCTCAACGCCGACATGGGCGAGAGTTACGGTCCCTGGGTCATGGGGCTGGACCACGAGGTCATGCCTCACGTCGACCTGGCCAACGTCGCCTGTGGCTTCCACGCCTCCGATCCCGATGTCATCCGCATGACCGTGCGTCTCGCCCGCCGCCACGGCGTCACCGTCGGGGCCCATCCCGCCTATCCGGACATGGTCGGTTTCGGCCGGCGCTCGATGGCGTGCTCCGCCGAGGAGGTCGAGAATCTGGTGCTCTACCAGGTCGGCGCCCTGGCCGGGGTGTGCCGCGCCGAGGGCCTGGAGGTCGGTTACGTCAAGCCCCACGGCGCCCTCTACAACGACATGATGCGCGACCCGGAGACGCTCGAGGCGGTGATGCGCGCCCTGGTGGCCTACGATGCCCGCCTGCCGCTGATGGTGATGGCCACGCGGGATCCGTCCGCGACCCGCGAGCTGGCCGCGCGCCACGGCGTGACCCTCTGGTTCGAGGCCTTCGCCGATCGCGCCTACGATGCCGAGGGGCGGCTGGTTTCCCGGCGCGAGCCGGGGGCGGTGCACCACGATGCCGGGGTGATCGTCGACCAGGCCCGGCGCATCGCCGCCGGCGAGCCGCTGACGGCGAGCGACGGCAGCCGCCTGGTGCTCGCCGCCGATACCCTCTGCGTGCACGGCGACAACGCCGAGTCGATCGCCGCCATCAAGGCGATCCGCGACGCCCTCGACGCCTCGGCGAGCGGCTCATGAACCCGCGTGCCCCCCACGGCCTGCCGCGCCTCGAGCCCGCCGGACTCGATGGCTGGATGGTGCGCCTGTTCGGGACCATCGATGAGGCCAACATGCCCTGGCTCACCGCCCTGGTGAGGGAGTGCGAGGCGGCGTTCGGCGAGACGCTGGTCGATCTGGTGCCCTCCTACACGACCCTGCTGGTGATCTTCGATCCGTTGCGTCTCTCGCCGGCCGAGGCCCGGCAGCAGCTGATGGCGCTGCTGGCGCGCCTCTCCCCGGACGAGGAGACGGCAGAGGCCGCGGTGAAGGAGCTGCCGGTGTGGTACGACGCCTCGGTGGGGCCGGAGCTCGACCGGCTGGCCGAGCTTGCGGGGATGAGCCGCGACGCGGTGATCGCCTGTCACAGCGAGCGGACCTACCGGGTCTTCGCCCTGGGCTTCGCCCCCGGCTTCGCCTTCATGGGCAGCGTCGATCCGCGCCTCGAGGCGCCGCGCCTGGACACCCCGCGGCGCCGGGTACCGGCAGGCAGCGTGGCCGTGGCCGGCCGCCAGACCGCGGCCTATCCCGCGGTCACGCCCGGTGGCTGGAACCTGATCGGCCGCACCCCGGCGGTGCTCTTCGATCGCGACCGCGACGGGTTCAGCCTGCTGCAGGTGGGCGACCGGGTCCGCTTCGTGCCCATCGAGCGGGCCGAATTCGAACGACGGGGTGGCGATGCCCGCCCGATGGAGGAGGCGCGATGAGCGATGCCGTCGACGGCCTGCGCGTGAGCCGCGCGGGTCCCCTGGCGCTGCTGCAGGATGCCGGGCGCATGGGCGTACGCCGGCTGGGGGTGACCCAGGGCGGGCCGGCGGACCAGCACGGCTGGGCCTGGGCGAACTATCTCGCGGGCAACGCCTGGGGCATGCCGGCCCTGGAGGTGACCTTCGGCGGCCTGGAACTGGTCGCCGAGCGGGACCTGACCGTGGCCGTGGCCGGCGCGGATCTCGGCGCGACCCTCGATGGCGCGCCGCTCGAGGGCTGGCGCTCGTTCGCGATGCGGGCCGGCCAGCGCCTCGCCTTCGCCACGCCGGTCAATGGCCTGAGGGCCTACCTGGCGGTGGCCGGGGGCTTTCTGGCGACGCCGGTGCTGGGCAGCGTCGCCTGCGTGGTGCGCGAGGGGCTCGGCGGTCAGGATGGCCGGGGCCACCGGCTGGCCGAGGGCGACCGCCTGCGGGTCGGGGCGGGGTGCGCCGGTCGCGTAAGCGAGGCGGTGCGCGAGGCGCCGCCCGAGGCGCGGATCGACTACCGCCGGCCCGCCGAGCTGTCGCTGCTGCCGGGGGCCCAGGTGGGGGAGTTCAGCGGGGAGAGTCTCTATCGGGCCTTCAACGCGTCCTGGCGGGTGGACGATCGTGCCGACCGCATGGGCGTCCGGCTCGCCGGGCCGCCGCTTCACTGCCGGGTGACCAGCATGATCTCCGAGGGGATCGGCCTGGGCGCCGTCCAGGTGCCGCCCGACGGTCAGCCCATCGCCCTGCTCAACGATCGCCAGACCATCGGTGGCTATCCCAGGCTCGGTGCCCTCACGCCGCTGGCCTGTTCCCGGCTGGCCCAGTGCCTGCCGGGGCAGGAGGTGCGGCTGAAGGCGGTCGCCAGCGAGCCGGCACTCGAGGAGTATCGGCGCTTCCGCGCCGCCTTCGCCTGAGAGGCGCCCCGGCGGGCACCTCGCCATGCCCGCGCCTAGGCGCCCAGGCCGCTCTCGCGCAGCAGCTGGTCGATGCTGCGCTCGGCGCGGGGGGCGCCGCCCTCGAGCAGCAGCTGGGTCTCCAGGTCGCTCAGGCCATCCTGCACCAGGCGCTCGATCAGCTCGGCCTTGGTGATGCCGGTGTGCTGGCAGGCCTGTTCGAGGCGGGTCTCGATGTCGCGGGAAAAACGCAGCAGATGGGGCATGGGGATGTTCCTTGCAGTGAGTCCGAGTCGAGTGTCGCGACGGGTGATGACAACATCATGACGTGTCGAGCGAGCGAGGGGAATACCGGCGGGCCTTGCGGCGGCCTCAGGCCAGGCCCTGGCGCTGCATGGCCTCGGTGATGATCGGCACCGGCGTCATCAGGTGCTCGCGCATCATCCGGGCGGCACGCGGGACGTCGCGGGAGAGGATGGCCTCGACCAGCGCCTCATGCTCGTCGCGCTTGCGCGCCAGCGCCTCGCCCGAGAAGACTGTCTCGCGCAGCCAGAGATGGCGGTAGCGCTCCACCTGGTCGAAGAGGCTCTCGCGCACCTTGAGCAGGTGGGGCGAGTCGCAGCCGGCGACGATGGCGGTATGGAAGGCCTTGTGGCGGGCGTCCCACACCTCGAGCTGTTCCTCGGGGCTGTTGACCTCGGTCACCTTGGCCAGGGTGTGGGCCTTGGCCAGGATCTCGGCCTCCCAGTCGTCGCCGCCGCGCTGGATGGCCAGCTCCAGCATCAGCCCCTCGAGCTGGGCCCGGGCGTCGTAGAGGTCTTCGAGCTCCGACAGTGACATCGGCGCGACCCGATAGCCGCGCTGGCTGATCGCCACCACCAGGTGCTCGGCCACCAGCTGCGAGAGGGCCTCGCGCAGCGGGCCGATGCCGAGGCCATAGCGCTCCTTGAGCCCGCTCATCCGCAGTTTCTCGCCGGGCGTGAAGACGCCGCGGATGATGTCGCGTTTCAGCCAGTGGTAGGCGCTGACGCCGAGGTTCTGTTTCGAGAGGGTGTCCATGGCCCGCCGTCGTCCTGAGTGTCCCGATCATCATACCCAATGATCGCCACTGTGGTGAATCATCCTCCTCCTGCTCAAAACATTGACGCTTGTCGTGATGGTGGACATTTTTCCGGGTCAGTCGCCGGTTTCCCGCAGCGCCTGCCAGGCCGCGTAGGTGCTGAGGAAGACCCGGCCGGTCAGGTCGTCCAGGAAGTCGCTGTGCTTGAGGCGATCCATCACCGGCCCCTTCACCTCGGCGAGGTGCAGAGTCACCGAGGAGTCCTGGAGCCGGGCGTTGATCGCCTCGAGGCTCTCCAGGGCCGAGGCGTCGATCAGGTTCACCGCCGAGCAGATCAGCACCACGTGGTCGAGCTCGGGCCGACTCGCCACCAGGGTGTAGAGGGTGTCCTCGAGGTAGCGGGCGTTGGCGAAGTAGAGGCTCTCGTCGACGCGCAGCATGGCCAGGTGGCTGACGGTCTCGGTCTGGTGGCGGTGCACGCTGCGAAAGTGCTCGGTGCCCTCGATGCGCCCTACCAGCGCGCTGTGCGGGCGGCTGGTGCGGTAGAGGAAGAGGCCGATGGAGAGCGCCACCCCCGAGATGATGCCGGCCTCCACCCCTTCCACCAGGGTCAGCGCGATGGTCACCGCCATGGCCGAGAAGTCGCTGCGCGAGTAGCGCCAGGTCTGGCGCATCAGGGGGATGTCCACCAGGGTCAGGATGGAGACGGTGATGGTGGCGGCGAGCGTGGCGATGGGCAGGTGGTACAGCAGCGGGGTCAGCGCCAGGGTGGCCGCCGCGATGCAAAGCGCCGCGAAGAGCCCCGCCAGGGGAGTGCGCGCCCCGGACTCGAAGTTGATCACGGTGCGCGAGAGTCCGCCGGTGACGGGCATGCCGCCGGTGAAGGCGGCCGCGACGTTGGCGCCGCCGAGGCCCACCAGCTCCTGGTTGGGGGAGATCCGCTCGCGGCGCTTGGCGGCGAGCATCTGGGCCATGGAGATCGACTCGACGAAGCCGACCACGCTGATCAGCAGCGCCGGGACCAGCAGCCGCTGCCACAGCGGCAGGTCCAGCGGCGGCAGGGTCAGCGGCGGCAGCCCGCCTGGCACGGCGCCGACCACCGCCACCCCCCGCTCGGCGAGCCCCAGCTGCCAGCTGAGCAGGGTGGTCACGATCACCGCGATCACCGGGCCCGTGCGGGTCAGCAGCGCGGCCAACCCGGCCGGCAGCCCCACCGCCTCGAAGGCACGCCGGCCGTACTGCCGGATGCCCACCAGGAAGGCCAGGCAGCCCACCCCCATCAGCAGGGTCGGGCCGTGGGTCTGGTCGAGCGCGCCGGCGAGGCCTGCCACCAGGTCCAGGGCGGTGAAGCCGCTGGCCTCGATGCCGAGCAGGTGGGCCGCCTGGCTGGCGGCGATCAGCACCGCCGAGGCGGAGAGGAAGCCGGCGATCACCGGATGGCTCAGGAAGTTGGCGAAGAAACCCAGGCGCAGCAGTCCCATGGCGGTGAGCATCAGCCCCGAGAGCAGCGACAGCACCAGGGCGGCCTGGAGGTACTCCGGGGTGCCCGGCGCGGCCACGCCCGAGAGGGCCGCGCCGGTCATCAGGGCGATGATCGCCACCGGCCCCACGGCCAGGGTGCGGCTGGTGCCGAGCAGGGTGTAGGCCAGCAGGGGCAGGATGCTGGCATACAGGCCCACCACCGCCGGCAGGCCGGCGAGCAGCGCGTAGGCCAGCGACTGGGGAATCACCATGATGCCGACGATCACGCCGGCCAGCAGGTCGGCGCCGGCCAGGCGGCGGGTGTAGTGGGGTAACCAGGTGAGGATCGGGAGGTAGCGCTTGAGCATCCGTTCGCGTCGTGTCGATGGCTTGGGCGGCGGGCGGTGGCCCGCGGACATGCCGACCAGACTAAACGATATTGGTCTCGAGGTTCAGGCTTGGTTAGCATCGGGTGAATCAGCGATATGCAGTAAGCCCCCATCGATGACAACCAATCACAACCAATCACAACCAATGACAACGCCAAAGGACACGCCATGAAGCTCGAGACCCTCGCCCTGCACCACGGCTATGCCCCCGACGACCAGCACGCCGTGGCCGTGCCGATCCACCAGACCACCTCGTTCTCCTTCGACAGCGCGCAGCACGCCGCGGACCTGTTCGACCTCAAGGTCGAGGGCAACATCTACTCGCGGATCATGAACCCCACCTGCGCGGTGCTCGAGCAGCGCCTGGCGGCCCTGGAGGGCGGGATCGCGGGCCTGGCCGTGGCCTCGGGCATGGCCGCCATCACCTACGCCATCCAGACTATCGCCGAGGCCGGCGACAACATCGTCTCGATCAGCGAGCTCTACGGCGGCACCTACAACCTCTTCGCCCATACCCTGCCGCGCCAGGGGATCGAGGTGCGCTTCGCCGACAAGGACGACATCGAGGGCCTGGAGGCGCTGATCGACGCGCGCACCAAGGCCGTCTTCTGCGAGAGCGTGGGCAACCCCTCGGGCAGCGTGGTGGACATGGTCGCGCTGGCCGAGGCGGCCCATCGCCACGGGGTGCCGGTGATCGTCGACAACACCGTGCCCACGCCCTTCCTGTGGCGCCCCATCGAGCACGGTGCCGATATCGTCATCCACTCCGCCACCAAGTACATCGGGGGCCACGGCACCACCGTGGGCGGGGTGATCATCGATTCCGGCAAGTTCCCCTGGGCCGAGCATGCCGACCGCTTCCCGCTGCTCAACGAGCCGGACGTCTCCTACCATGGGGTCTGCTACACCCGGGACCTGGGCGAGGCGGCCTTCATCGGCCGGGCGCGGGTGGTGCCGCTTCGCAACATGGGCGCGGCGCTCTCCGCCCAGGCCGCCTGGCAGCTGCTGCAGGGCCTCGAGACGCTGTCGCTGCGCATCGAGCGCATCTGCGACAACGCCCGCCGGGTGGCGGAGTACCTCGAGGGGCATCCGGCGGTGACCTGGGTGCAGTACGCGGGCCTCGCGAGCCACAAGGATCACGGCCTGGCACGCAAGTACATGGACGGGCACGCGTCGGGCATCTTGAGCTTCGGCATCAGCGGCGGCCTCGAGGCCGGCGCGCGCTTCTACGATGCCCTCGGCATGATCCTGCGCCTGGTCAATATCGGCGACGCCAAGACCTGCTCGTCGATCCCCGCGGCGACCACCCATCGCCAGCTCAACGAGCGGGAGCTCGAGGCGGCCGGCGTGACGCCGGACATGGTGCGCCTCTCCATCGGCATCGAGCACGTCGACGACATCATCGCCGACCTGGATCAGGCGCTGGCCGCCAGCCAGGCCTAGGCGCTCGGGCGCCAGGCGCGTCAGTCCTGATCGAGCAGGCCGCGGTCGAGCCGACGCTTCCAGGCCAGCGCCAGGCGGCCGGCCCACCAGCGCTGGCCGCGGATGGCGAGCCCCTGGTCGCCCAGGTCGAGGAGGGTGGTGGCGACCCGACGCGGCACGTAGGCGGTCAGCGGTGCGCCGGCGAGGCGGGCGCCGAGGTTGTCGGCCAGCACGGCGGCCTGGTGTCGGCCGTGGAGGATCAGCTTCGGCAGCACCCGGCTCACCAGGGCCGCGCAGTCCCCGGCGGCAAAGACGTCGGGGAAGCCCGGGCTCTGCAGGGTCTCCTCGACGGCCAGGCCGCGTCCCGGAATCACCGGCAGGCCCAGTCGCTCCAGCCCCTCGGGCGGGGCGAGGCCGGTGGCGTGCACGGCGTGGTCGGCGGCCAGCCACTGCAGGCTGTCCTCTCCCCAGCCGTGATCGGCGGCGGTGAAGGTCACGCCCCCCGGGGCGTGGCCCGTCACCTCCACGCCGACGAGCACGCTGATCTCCTGGCGCGCCAGATGGCGCATCAGCCAGCGCACGGCGCCTGCTGGCGCTCCCTCCAGCAGCCGTTCCTCCCGCGTGACCAGCAGGATCTCGGCGCGCCCG
This sequence comes from Halomonas sp. THAF5a, assembly GCF_009363755.1. NCBI lineage: Bacteria > Pseudomonadati > Pseudomonadota > Gammaproteobacteria > Oceanospirillales > Halomonadaceae > Halomonas > Halomonas sp. THAF5a. The sequence continues at coordinate 1,759,302 of NZ_CP045417.1, forward strand.
CCACAGCGCCTGGCCAGCTGGCGAAGCTGACAGGCGATCTCCACGCCGCTGGCGCCGCCCCCGACGACCAGGACCCGCGGGGCGTGGCCGCGGGCAAGCTCCCGCTCCAGGCGGTGGCGCAGCGCCAGCAGGCGCGCCACCGGCTTGATCGTCCAGACACGGGGACCCGGCGACGAGGGGGGCGGGCAGCGGCTGGCGGAGCCCAGGTTCAGGGAGAGCAGGGAGAAGGGCAGCGTCCGGCCATCCTCTAGCCGTGCCCGTTTCGCCTCGGGATCGAGGCTCGCCAGGCGGCCGCGGATCGGCGTCACGCCATGGCGCCTCGCCAGCCGTGCCGGATCCAGGCGACCCTCGTGGGCGGCATGCCGACCGCTCAGCAGACCGGCGGCGGTGCCCGCATGCCAGAAACCGCCGGGGTCGACCAGCGTCACCTCGGCGTCCGCGAGGCGGCGTCGATGGCGCAGCAGCTGAAGGTGGACATGGCCGGCGCCCACCAGCAGCAGGCGAGGGCGCTCGGCGCGAGGAGCAGCGATCGTCATGGCGCGATGGTAGCCCAACGGGACGCGGCGAGCGATCAGCGCGTGGCCATCCGGGGTGCGTCGCGACGACTGTGGGTCTGCCAGGCCGACCAGGAGTAGAGGGCCAGGCCGATCCAGATCAGCACGAAGGTCGCCAGCTGCGTGGGCGTCAGCGGCTCATGAAAGACCCACAGGGCGATGGCGAACTGGATGGTCGGGTTCAGGTACATCAGAAACCCCAGGGTGGCGAGGCGAAGGCGCCGCGCGGCGCCGGCGAAGGCCAGCAGGGGCAGGGCGGTGATCACGCCGCTGGCGACCAGCAGCAGGGTGGTGCGGCCCTCGATGAGGAAGTGGGAGAGCCCGGCCTGGGCAAGCCCGCCCAGCATCATCAGCGCCAGGGGCAGCAGCAGCAGGGTCTCGACGAAGAGCCCCGAGAGGCCGTCGAGCCGCACCTGCTTGCGCAGGAGCCCATAGGTCCCGAAGGAAAAGGCCAGCGCCAGGCTGATCCAGGGCAGCTCGCCGAGCACCACCAGCTGGATCGCGATGGCCGCGACGGCCAGCCCCACCGCCACGCCCTGCAGGCGTGCCATGCGCTCGCGCAGCACCAGCATGCCGAGCGCCACGTTGACCAGCGGCGTCATGAAGTACCCCAGGCTCGCCTGCAGCACATGGCGGGTCTCCACCGAGTAGATGTAGAGCCCCCAGTTCAGCGCGATCAGCAGCGCGCAGCCCAGCACCCGGCCAAGTCCTCGCGGCCGAGCGAGCGCCTCGTGCACCGGCGACCAGCGGCCGAGCAGGGTGATCAGCCCGGCCAGGAAGGCGCAGGACCAGATCACCCGGTGGGTCAGCACCTCGAAGGCGGGCACGCCCTCAAAGAGGGCGAAGAAGAGCGGAAAGCAGCCCCACATCGCGTAGGCGGCCAGGCCGAAGGCCACGCCCTGGCCGGAGTCCCGGGCGTTGGCGGCGGTGACGGAAGCGGAGGAGCGGGTCATGGGGTTCTCGATCGCAAAGACCACCGAGGTTAGCAGGCTATCGGCGTCGCCGCCATGCGCGCCTGGCTGACGCGCCGCTGGCGCTGCGGTAGGCTGGGGGCCAGAGATATTCCCCCGGACGGAGTGCCCCGATGAGCGAGTTGCGAACCACCCTGGTGCAGTGCGACCTGCGCTGGGAAGATCCCGAGGCCAACTGCCGGATGCTCGAGGAGACGCTGGGCGAGCTGGGTGCCGACGACACGGACCTGATCGTGCTGCCGGAGATGTTCGCCACCGGTTTCACCATGAACTCCCGCGAGATGGCCGAGCCCATGGCCGAGAGCCGCACCGTGGCCTGGCTCCGGGAGCAGGCGGCCCGCCGCGGCTGCGTGGTCACCGGCAGCGTGGCGGTCGTCGAGGAGGGCGAGTACTTCAACCGCCTGATCTGGGCGCGTCCGGACGGCAGCCTGGTCCACTACGACAAGCGCCACCTGTTTCGCATGGCCGGCGAGCATGAGCGCTACGCCATGGGCCATGAGCGGGTGATCGTCGAGCTCAAGGGCTTTCGCCTCCTGCTCAGCGTCTGCTACGACCTGCGCTTTCCGGTCTGGCTGCGCCAGCGCCCGGGGCCCGACGAGCATTTCGAGTACGACGCCCTGCTCTGCGTCGCCAACTGGCCGGCCCCGCGCCGCCACCCCTGGCGGGTGCTGCTGCAGGCGCGCGCCGTCGAGAACCTGTGCCCGGTGATCGGCGTCAACCGGGTCGGCGAGGACGCCAAGGGCTTGGCCTACGCCGGCGACTCCATGCTGATCGACGCCAAGGGCGAGGCGCTGATCGACGAGCCCCGGGGCCTGCCCTTCCTGAAGACCGGCACCCTCTCGCTCGACGCGCTTCGGGCGTTTCGCGACAAGTTCCCGGCCTGGCGTGATGCCGATCATTTCGCCCTCGCCGACGGGGTGGGCAACTGATGCGGCTGGACCGATTCCTGAGCGAGACCACCGACCTGACCCGCAGCCTGGCCAAGAAGGCGCTGCACCGCGAGGAGGTGCGCGTGGACGGCGAGGTGGTCAAGAACCCGGCCACCCAGGTCGATGGAAGCCGACGGGTCACCTGGAACGGCGAGCCGCTGGCGCTGGTCGGCCTGCGCTACGTGATGCTCCACAAGCCCGCGGGGGTCGAATGCAGCGCCCGACGGGGCCTCTATCCGCTGGTGCGCGAGCTGGTCGACCTGCCCCAGGTGGAGCGACTGCAGACGGTGGGGCGCCTCGACGTCGATACCACCGGCCTGGTGCTGCTCACCGACGACGGTCAGTGGTCCCATCGGGTGACCTCGCCGAAGCGGCGCTGCGGCAAGGTCTATCGCGTCACCCTCGCCGATCCGCTGGAGGGGGAGGCGCTGGAAGCCGCCGTGACGCAGTTCGCCGAGGGGCTCTGGCTCGATGGCGAGGAGAAGCCGACGCGTCCCGCAGAGCTCGCGATGCGCGAGCCACGGGTCGCCGAGCTGACCCTCTTCGAGGGCAAGTACCACCAGGTCAAGCGCATGTTCGCGGCCATCGGCCACCATGTGGCGGCCCTGCACCGCGAGGCGATCGGCCCGCTCTCGCTGGGCGACCTCGCCCCCGGCGAGTGGCGGGAGCTCAGCGAGGGCGAGCGCGCCCAGTTCTGATCGCCCCCGCGTCACATCGCCCCCAGGCAGAGAGCGCTCAGGCGTAGGTCACGATGCGGGAGCGCCCGCGATGCTTGGCCGAGTAGAGCGCCTTGTCGGCGAGCCCGATCAGCGTCAGTGGCTCGCCGGCATGCTCGGGGTAGGAGGCGATGCCGCAGGAGATCGAGGGCGTGTCGAGCACCCGGTCGCGATAGCGGAAGCGGGTGCGCGCCAGGATCTCCATCAGCTCGGCCAGGCGCGCCTCGACCATGGCCGCGGTCGCGCCGGGCATGACGACGACGAACTCCTCGCCGCCCAGGCGGCAGACCTCGTCGCTGTCGCGAAAGTGATGGGTGAGCAGCCGACCCAGGCCGATCAGCACCGTATCCCCCGCCTCGTGCCCCTCGCGATCGTTGAACTGCTTGAAGTGGTCGATATCGATCATCGTGATCGTCAGCGGGGTGCCGTTACGGCGCGCCATGGCGGCCTCGTGCTCGACCAGCTCATCGAAGTAGCGTCGGTTGTGCACGCCGGTCAGGGCGTCCTGGTAGGAGAACGCCTGCAGCTTCATGACCATTTCCTGCAGGGTCTGGGTGCGCTCGGCGACCTGGCGTTCCAGGGAGCGGTTGAGGCGCTCGAGCTCCTGCTGGGTCTCGCGGTAGTGCCACAGCGAGATCCCCACGATGGCCAGTGCGAATCCCAGCGCGCCGCCGTTCACGGGGACTGGCCACCAGCCCAGCAGGCTGTGGGCCACGGCCATGTCGACCAGCAGGATCAGGGCGAAGAGCCCGTAGCTCAAGACGATCAGCCGCTGCTCGCCGTTCAGCGCTCCCAGGCGCACGGCGATGGTGGTGAACATCACGATCAGGCTCACCACCAGCAGCGCATCGAAGATCGGGAAGGTGATCGAGAGGTCGACGACCCCGGCCAGGGCGAGCCCCAGGGCCCCCACCACGTACCCGAGGTGCAGCTGCCAGATGCGACGCAGCAGCCAGGGGCGCTGATCGGCGAACCAGTGCTCCAGCATCAGGCCCATGGCCAGCGGCAGGGTGTAGTAGCCGGCGGCGGCGAGATAGTCCCACAGCAGCGGCATGTCGAGCAGCAGCTGGCTGGCCGGGGTCTCGGCCAGCAGCATCAGGCTCGCGGCGAGCGCGAAGAGCCCGATGCCGACGAAGCTCAGGCGGTGGGCCTGGATGAGCGCGAAGACGAAGGCGAGCAGGGCCAGCAGCATCAAAAAGGCGCTGACCGCGAGGTCGCCGGCCGAGCCGGTGAGGATATCGGCCAGCATGGCCGGGCGCTCCATCAGCTTGACCTCGCCCCACAGGCCGATGGCGGTGTAGTCGGAGAAGACCCGGAAGTAGAGCGTCTTGCCGGCGAAGTCCTCGGGCAGCACGATCATGTGCCACGGCCAGCCCGCGAAGCCTCCCGCCCCGTGGGCGTCGAAGTGGCCGTGCTGATAGATCCGCTCGCCGTCGAGCCAGGCCTGGGTGATCAGGTCGACGCTGTCGATGTAGAGCACCGGGTCGCGCCATTCGCCCTCCGGCAGGGTGACGCGGAACCAGGCGTTGCGGCGGCCATCACGCTCGGGCGGGTTGGCCGGGAAGGCGATGGGCTGCCAGGCATCGTCGCCCTGGGATTCGGCGATCCACGCCGGGGTGCCGTCGGCCAGCAGGGGAGAGTCGCCCCAGCGGTATTCCCAGCCGCGGTCGAGCGCCATGGCCTCGGCGCCATCGCTCGCGATGAGCGCCACGGCCAGCATCAGAGGGGCGAGCAGCGTAAGGAGCAGGCGTCGCATGGCGTCTCATCGGTGGGGTGGACGAGACACAGTGTAACCCATCGTAACCGATATATCCCCGTCGCTTCTCAACGTCCCCTTGAGGCGGCCTGTCGACCCCCCCGGGGTGCCGTCCTGGCCGCGATGGCCAGGGGGCTGGCGTGCCATGATCGCCACGGTCATGGCCCTTGTGTCATCCATGGTCCTTGTCCCTCGCGCATTTTTATACCGTTATCTAATGCGCTCGAAGATGAGGATGCTTCGATCTGGGCTCGACGCGGCTCAGTGTACAGGCCGCGGCCACGCGATTCAGTCGACCGCGAGGCCGGCGGCCGCCACCAGGGCTCGAGTGTAGTCGCTGGCGGGCCGCTCGAGCACCTGGCGGCACTCGCCCTGCTCCATCACCTCGCCGTCCTTGAGCACCAGGAGGCGGTGCGCCATGGCGCGCACCACGGCGAGGTCGTGGCTGATGAACAGGTAGCTGAGCCGGCGCCGGGCCTGAAGGTCACGCAGGAGCTCGACGAGCTGCTTCTGCACGCTGCGATCCAGCGCCGAGGTGGGTTCGTCGAGCACCACCAGGCGCGGTTCGAGGATGATGGCCCGGGCCACGGCGATGCGCTGGCGCTGGCCGCCGGAGAACTCATGGGGATAGCGGGAGGCGCACTCCTCGGGCAGGCCCACCTCGCGCAGGGTGTCGCGGACCCGGCGTTCCACCTCGGCTCGGGCAAGCTCGGGCTGGTGGAAGCGGAGCCCCTCGCTGACGATGTCGAAGACCGGCAGGCGCGGGGAGAGTGAGCCGTAGGGGTCCTGGAATACCACCTGCAGGCTGCGTCGCTGGCGTCGTAGGTCGTTGCCGCTCAGGCGGTCGAGCCGGGTGCCGTCGAAGTCGATCTCGCCGCGCCCCTGACCCAGGCGCAAGAGCGCCAGGGCTAGGGTGGTCTTGCCCGAGCCCGACTCGCCGACGATGCCCAGGGTCTCGCCGGGGGCCACCGAGAGATCCAGCGGCTTGACCGCCTCGAAGGGGGGTGGGCGGCGAGAGAACAGCCGCTTCGGGCGCGGGAAGCTGACCCCCAGGCCGCGCGCCGCAAGCAGCGGCGCCCGGCTCGTGACCGGCGCCGGCCGGCCGGTGGGTTCGGCCTCCAGCAGCAGGCGGGTGTGGGGGCTCTGGGGCCGGGCGAAGACCGCGTCCACCGCGCCGCTCTCCTGGGCCTGGCCGCGGTGCATCACGCAGACCCGGTCGGCGTGGCGGCGCACCAGGTTGAGGTCATGGGTGATGAAGAGCATGCCCATGCCGTGGCGGTCGCGCAGCTCGGCCAGCAGGGCGAGGATCTCCTGCTGCACGGTGACGTCGAGCGCCGTGGTCGGCTCGTCGGCGATCAGCAGGTCCGGCTCGTTGGCGATGGCCATGGCGATCATCACCCGCTGGCGCTGGCCGCCGGAGAGCTGGTGGGGCCAGGCGTCCAGCAGCTCCTCGGCCCGGGGCAGCCTGACCTGTTCGAGCAGTGCCCGGGTGCGCCGACGCGCCGCCTTGCCGGTCAGCCCCTGGTGCAGGCGCAGCGCCTCGCCGATCTGCTTGCCGATGGAGTGCAGCGGATTCAGCGAGGTCATCGGCTCCTGGAAGACGAAGCCGACCCGGCTGCCGAGAAGGCCCCGCCAGCCGCGCGGCGAGAGGCGGGCGAGGTCGGTCTCGCCGAGCCGACGGCCGCCCTCGATGCGCGCGTTGGCGGGCAGCAGGCCCATGGCGCCGAGCGCCGAGACCGACTTGCCGGAGCCGGATTCGCCGACCAGGGCCAGGGTCTCGCCGCGTGCCACGGTGAGCGATAGCCGGTCGACCACGGTGGCGTCGTCGAAGGCGATGGTCAGGTCGTCGAGTCGCAGCAGGGGCTCAGGCATCGCGGGGCGTCCTCGGGGTGGCGGCGTGCTGGATGTGGCGCGGGTCGAAGGCATCGCGCAGCCCCTCGCCGATGAACACCAGCAGCGAGAGCATCACCGAGAGGGTGATGAAGGCGGTGATGCCGAGCCAGGGCGCCTGCAGGTTGTTCTTGCCCTGGGCGACCAGCTCGCCCAGGGACGGCGAGCCCGGCGGCAGGCCGAAGCCCAGGAAGTCCAGGGCGGTGAGGGTGGTGATTGCCCCGGTGAACAGGAAGGGGATGAAGGTCAGGGTCGCGACCATGGCGTTGGGCAGCACATGGCGCCACATGATCAGGTGCGACGGCAGGCCCATGGCGCGGGCGGCGCGCACGTACTCGAGGTTGCGCGCGCGCAGGAACTCGGCGCGCACCACGTCGACCAGGCCCAGCCAGGAGAAGAGCAGCATGATGCCGAGCAGCCACCAGAGGTTGGGCTCCACCAGGCTCGCCAGGATGATCAGCAGGAAGAGCATCGGCAGCCCCGACCAGATCTCGGTGACGCGCTGGCCGATCAGGTCGACCTTGCCGCCGAAGTAGCCCTGGATGCCGCCGGCCAGCACCCCGAGCACCAGCGAGCCCGCGGTCAGCACCAGCGCGAAGATCACCGAGAGCCGGAAGCCGTAGATCACCCTGGCCAGCACGTCGCGGCCCTGGTCGTCGGTGCCGAGCCAGTGGCGGGCGGTGGGCGGCGAGGGGGCGGGGTGGTCGAGCTCCCGGTCCAGGGTCTCGTAGGAGAAGGGGATCGGCGGCCAGAGCATCCAGCCGTTGGCGGCGATCTCCTCCCGGGTGAAGGGGTCGCGGTAGTCGGCGGGGCTCGGCAGGAAGCCGCCGAACTCCGTGTCGGGGTAGTCGGCGATCACCGGTGCGTACCACTGCCCCTGGTACTGCATGACGATGGGCCGGTCGTTGGCGATCAGCTCGGCGGCCAGGCTCAAGACGAACAGCGCCGCGAAGAGCCACAGCGACAGCCGGGCGCGGCGATTGGCGCGAAATACCGCCAGGCGCCGGCGGGTGATCGGCGAGAGGCGGGAGGAGCGGCGCGGGGCGAGGTCGGGGTCGGTGCTGGGGGCGTTCATGACTCAGGACTCCCGTGTCTCGAAGTCGATGCGCGGGTCGACCCACACATAGGTCAGGTCGGAGATCAGCTTCAGGATCAGGCCGATCAGGGTGTAGAGGTAGAGGGTGCCGAAGATCACCGGGTAGTCGCGCTGCATCACCGCCTCGAAGCCCAAGAGGCCCAGCCCGTTGAGGGAGAAGATCACCTCGATCAGCAGCGAGCCGGTGAAGAAGATGCCGACCAGGGCGGCGGGCAGCCCCGCGATGATGATCAGCATGGCGTTGCGGAAGACATGCCCGTAGAGCACGCGCCGGTCGCTGGCGCCCTTGGCTCGGGCGGTCAGCACGTACTGCTTGTGCACCTCGTCGAGGAAGCTGTTCTTGGTCAGCATGGTCAGGGTGGCGAAGCTGCCGATCGCCGAGGCGATGACCGGCAGGGTGATGTGCCAGAGGTAGTCCTTCACCTGGCCCCAGGCGGAGAGCTCGTCGAAGTCCGCCGAAGTGAGGCCGCGCAGCGGGAAGAGGTCCCAGTAGCTGCCGCCGGCGAACAGCACGATCAGCAGGATCGCGAACAGGAAGCCGGGGATGGCGTAGCCGACGATCACCAGCCCCGAGCTCCAGACGTCGAAGCTCGAGCCGTGGCGCAGCGCCTTGCGGATGCCCAGCGGGATGGAGACCAGGTAGACGACCAGGGTGGTCCAGAGCCCCAGCGAGATCGACACCGGCAGGCGCTCGAGCATCAGGGTGGTGACCGCCTCGTCGCGGAAGAAGCTCTCGCCGAAATCGAAGGTGGCGTAGTCGACGATCATGCCGAGGAAGCGCTCGTGGGCCGGCTCGTCGAAGCCGAACTGCGCCTCGAGCTTCTCGATGAAGGCCGGGGGGATGCCCCGGGCGCCGCGGGACTCGCCGCCCGCGGCGACGTCGCCCCCGCCGCCTGCCATGCGGGTGCTGGCCTCGCTGGAGAGCCCCTGGAAGCGGGCCAGTACCTGGTCGATGGGCCCGCCCGGGGCGGCCTGGACGATGATGAAGTTGAGCAGCATGATCCCCAGCAGGGTGGGGATCATCAGCAGCAGGCGGCGCAGTACGTAGGCGGCCACGGCGTGTCCTTACTAGATGATCGGGGTCTTCAAGCCGGGTGACAGTCGGTGCCCTCAGCGATTGCGCTGCCGGGCCTCGATCTCGGGGGCGCGCTCGGGGTCCACCCACCAGGCGTGAAGGTCGAGCCCGTACTCGGGGAAGGGCTCCTGCCAGCCGAACTTGTCCCACAGGGCGAACCGCGTATGGCCCAGGTGCCACTGGGGAATCACGTAGAAGCCCCAGCGCAGCACCCGGTCCAGGGCCCGGGCGGCGGTGTCCAGCGCCTCGCGGCTGTCGGCGGCGATCAGGGTGTCGACCAGGTCGTCGATCACCGGGTCGCGAAGCCCGATCAGGTTGCGGCTCTGGGGCACGTCGGCGAATTCGCTGGTCCAGAAGTCGCGCTGCTCGTTGCCGGGGTTCGCCGACTGGGGGAAGCTGCCGACGATGAGGTCGAAGTCGAAGCTGCGCAGCCGGTTGAGGTACTGGTTGACGTCGACGATGCGGATATCGCCCTGGATGCCGAGGCGCTCGAGGTTCTGCAGCAGCGGCTGCACCACCCGCTCGAACTGGGTGTCGAAGAGCAGCACCTCCAGGCGCAGGGGCGTACCGCTGTCGAGATCGGTCATCACGCCGTCGCGCACCGCATAGCCCGCCTCCTCGAGCAGCGCCAGCGCCCGGGCCAGCCGAGGGCGCAGCCCCTCGGGATGGTCGATCGGCAGCGGCGCCTCGAAGACCGCGTCGGGCAGTTCATCGCGGTGGGGCGCGAGCAGCGCGAGCTCGGCCTCGCTCGGCAGTCCCTGGGCGGCCATCTCGGAGTTGGCGAAGTAGCTCTCGGTGCGCTCGTAGGCGCCGTAGAAGAGGTTGCGGTTGAGCCACTCGAAGTCGAAGGCCAGGTTCAGCGCCTCTCGGACGCGCACGTCCTGGAAGGTCTCCCGGCGCAGGTTCATCACGTAGGCCTGCATGCCGGCGGGCTGGCCGTCCGGCACCTCGAGGCGCTCCACGAAGCCCGCCTCGAGGGCCGGGAAGTCGTAGGCGGTGGCCCAGTTGCGGGCGCTGGTCTCGAGGCGCAGGTCGAGGTTGCCGGCCTTGAAGGCCTCCAGGGCCACGGTCTGGTCGCGGTAGTAGTCGAAGACCAGCCGCTCGATGTTGTGACGGCCGCGGTTCACGGGCAGCTCCTTGCCCCAGTAGTCCGCCACTCGCTCGTAGACGATCCGCCGGCCCGGCTCCACCTCGGCGATGCGATAGGGGCCGGAGCCGAGCAGGGCATCCCGGGTGGTCGCCTCGAAGTCGCGGCCCTCCCAGTAGTGGGCGGGCAGGATCGGCAGCTGGCCCAGGATCAGCGGCAGCTCCCGGGATTCGCTGTCGGCCAGGTCGATGTGCACGGTGTCGTCATCGACGGCGCGGATGTCGACGACATCGGCGTAGTAGGCGGCGTAGAACGGCTGGCCCTGCTCGGTCAGCGTCTCGAAGCTGAAGATCACGTCGGAGGCTTCGACCGGGTGGCCGTCGTGGAAGCGCGCCTCGGGGTGGAGGTCGAACTCGATCCACTGGCGGTCGGGGTCCAGGCGCACGCCCTCGGCGAGCAGGCCGTACATCGAGAAGGGCTCGCCGGGGTTCTGGGCGAGCAGGGTGTCGTAGATCTCGGTCAGCCCGGTGGCCGGGGTGCCGCGGATGATGAAGGGGTTGGTCGAGTCGAAGCTGCCGATGGCCGAGCGCACCAGGCTGCCCCCGATCGGCGCGTCGGGATCGGCATGGGGCAGGTGGGGGAAGTTGGCGGGCAGGGCCGGGTCGCCGTAGAGCGCCAGGCCGTGCACGGTCGGCACCTCGGCGGGATCAGCCGCGAGGGCGGGGCCGCCGAGCAGGGCACCCAGCAGCAGGCCCAGTCCAGGGGCAGCGTGTCGCATCGATCGGCATCCTTGTAGCAGGGCGGGGCGGAGCCCCGATCATCAACTACCGGAAAGTGTCAGCTGTTGCCCCGGTTGTAAAGTATCGAGCCGCTCGATGCCGTTCCAGCGCGCCAGGTCGGCCAGGGCCACGGAGTGACGCGAGGCGATCGCCGAGAGGCTGTCGCCCCGGCGCACCACGTAGGTCTCGTCGCTCGGCCGGCTCGCGCGGTCGGGGGTGTCGCTGCGCAGGCGGGCGACCATCCGGGTGGCGCTCTCGGCGGGCACCAGCAGGCGCGTCACGCGGCGCGGGTCGGCGCGGTCGCCGAGCAGGCCGGGATTGAGCGCCTCGAGCTCGGCGCGGGAGACGCCGGCGAGGCGGGCGGCCTCGCCGAGGGCCAGGGCGCGGGTCACCGGCACCTCGGCCACGGCCGGGTCGGCCTCGATCTCGGGCAGGGTGACGCCGTAGCGCCCGGGGTCGGCGATGATCGTCGAGATGGCGATCAGCTTGGGGACGTAGTTCATGGTCTCCCGCGGCAGGTCGAGATCCCAGTAGTCGCCGGCCTTGCCCCGGGCGAGGGCGGCGCTGCGGGCACGGTTCACGTTGCCGGCGCCGGCGTTGTAGGCGGCCAGGGAGAGCTCGATGTCGCCCTCGTACCACTGCTCGGCCTGCATCTCGATGTAGTCCAGGGCGGCGTGGGTGGAGCGTGCCACGTCGAGGCGGCCGTCATAGCCGCCGCCGCGATGCAGGCCCAGGGCGTTGCCGGTGCCGGGCATGAACTGCCAGAGCCCGGTGGCGCCGCGATGGCTGCGGGCGGTGGGGTCGAACGAGCTCTCGATGAACGGGATCAGGGCGATCTCGCCGGGGAGCTGGCGCTCCTCGACCCGCTCGGTGATCCAGGCGAGCCAGGGCCTGGCGCGCTCGGTGATCTCGACGATGTTGTGCGGGCTCTGGCGGTAGTGTTCGATCCAGTGCTGGACGCGCGGATGATCGGCGTCCGCCTGCCACTGGAAGGCCTCGCTCAAGCGCGACCAGGCGTCCTGGGGCTCCAGTGCCAGGGCATCCCAGAAATGCAGGCTGGTGGGCAGGGTGGCGGCGTGGGCCCTCTGGCTGGCCGAATCATCCGTGAAGGCGCTCCCGGGGCTGGTGGACGCCTGGCTGTAGCCGGCGACCGTCAGCGAGCCCATGAGAGCGAGACAGCTGGTGAAGCCCAGGATCCGTCGACGTGAGGTGTAGTAGGTCATCGAGAGGTGATCTCCAGGTCATGCGAGGGCCTGCCCCGGGAGGCAGGCCCGAAATCGACTGCCGTCAGAGCGTTCAGAAGGCGTCTTTCCAGGCGCGCAGCGTGGTGAAGGTCGCCAGGTCGGTGTCGGTGTCGCCGTGGGCGGCAGCGGCCTTCCGCACGCCGGCCGAAGCGCAGCGCAGGAAGGGGTTGATCCGGCGTTCCCGGCCGAGGGTGCTCGGCAGCGTGGGACGGTCGAGCTCGCGGGCGCGCCGGCACTCCTCCTGGGCGGCCTCGACGTCGGCGTTGTCCGGGTCGGCGGCGCGGGCGAAGGCCAGGTTGGCCTGGGTGTATTCGTGGGCGGCGAAGACCAGGGTCTCCTCCGGCAGGGTTGCCAGGCGCGACAGCGACGCGTGCATCTGCTCGGGCGTGCCTTCGAAGAGCCGCCCGCAGCCGCCGCTGAAGAGCACGTCGCCGGCGAACAGCAGCGGCGGGATGCCCGCCGTGAAGAAGCCGATATGATCCAGGGTATGGCCGGGCAGGGCGAACACCTCGAACAGCCGGCCCATCACCCGCACCTCGTCGCCATCGCCGACGGTCTCGTCGATGCCCTCGATGTCGGGGTTGGCCGGCCCGATCACCCGCGGAGAGTAGCGCGAGATCAGCTCGCGCAGGCCGCCGGTATGATCCGGGTGGTGGTGGGTGATCAGCACCGCACCCAGCTCGAGCCCTTCGCGCTCCAGCCACTCGATCACCGGCGTTGCATCGCCCGGGTCCACCACGCAGACTGCCTGGCTCGTATCCTGGCGAAGCAGCCAGATATAGTTGTCGCTAAAGGCGGGGATCGGTGTCACGCTCAACATGGCTCAGGATCCTAGGCGGAGGCGTTCCCAGACGCTGCCGAGATACGTTGCGATATGGCTTGCAAAACCCGACACTTTGGAGGGATAAGGGCGTTATGTCAAATCCACGGGATCTCCATGGACTGGCTCAGCTGGTCAGGGAAGGCCGCCGCTACTGGGCCTCGCCGGCGGGTCGCGCCCTGTGGCGGGCGGAGCGTGCCTGCCTGGGGCCGGTCTGCGAACGCCTCGGCGGTCGCCACAGCCTGGAGCTCGGCATGGCGCCCGTGCTGAGCGACATCTGTCCGATCCGCCATGCCCTGAGCTGGTCGCCGACACGAGAGATGGCGGCCCACGAGGCGACCCTGGTCTGCCCCCCCGACGGCCTGCCGCTGCCCGACGACAGCGTGAGCCTGGTGGTGGTCCACCACCTGCTGGAGGTGGTGCCCGATCCTCATCATATGCTGCAGGAGGCGGCCCGGGTGACCGCCGACGACGGTCGGCTGATCATCTTCGGCTGGTATCCGCTGAGCGCCGGCGGGTTGTCGCGGGCCTGGCCGGCGCGTCGCGAGCGCATGCCCTGGCGGGGACGCTGGCGAACCCCTGGCCGCCTGGGCGACTGGCTGGCGTTTGTCGACTTCGAGATCGACCGGGTAGACTACTGCGGTTTTCATCTGCCCGGCGGCCTGCCCCACAACGCCATGCTCGAGACCCTCGGGCGGCGGCATAACCTGCCGCTGGGCGACAGCTACATGATTCACGCCCGGCGCCGGGCCCAGCTGGTCGCGCCATCGCGTCCGACGCTCGACCTGGCCAGCCCCCTGGTGGGGCCGCGCCTCGGCAGCGCCACCCGGATCGGCGCGACCCGCGAGACGCCCCCGCCGCGCTGAGGCGAGGCGTCCGCCGCCCCGGGGCGCTTCCCCTGCTGCCCGGCCGCCCACCCCGCATACCCGCGAGTCGACGAGAGACCCCATGCGTCAGATCATCCTGGATACCGAGACCACCGGCATCGACCCCCGTGACGGCCACCGCCTGATCGAGATCGGGGCGGTGGAGATGGTCAACCGCCGGCTCACCGGCAACTCCTACCATCAGTTCATCAATCCCGAGCGCGACATCGAGGCCGAGGCCATCGGGGTCCACGGCATCACCAACGAGCGGGTGGCCGACGAACCGGTGTTCGCCGAGATCGCCGACGCCTTCTGGGCCTTCATCGAGGGGGCGGAGCTGGTCATCCATAACGCCCCCTTCGACGTGGGCTTCATCGATCACGAGCTCGGCATGCTCAATGCGCGGCGCGGCGAGCCGCGCCTCGGCCCGGTGGCCGATCACTGCCGGATCCTCGACACGCTGCAGATGGCGCGCGACCTCCACCCCGGCCAGCGCAACAACCTCGACGCGCTGTGCAAGCGCTACGACATCGAGAACGGCCACCGCGTGCTGCACGGCGCCCTGCTCGACGCCGAGATCCTGGCCGACGTCTACCTGGCGATGACCGGCGGTCAGACCGCGCTCTCGCTGGATGCCTCGGCGGCCGCGGAGGGGGGCGCCAGCGAGGAGCACGGCCTCGCCATCCGTCGGCTATCGCTCGCGCCGGGTCAGCTCACCGTGGTGCGTCCCGACGCGGCGGAGCTCGCCGCCCACGAGGCCAAGCTCGGTCGCATTCGCGAGGCCGCCGGCGAGTGCCGCTGGGACGCCCATGCCGGGCTCGTCGGCGGGGAGGCGCGCCGCTGATGCTGCATCGGGAGCTGCCTCGCGAGGCGACGGCCGGGCGGGTGATTCGCCTGGCCCGCGGACGCATCGCCCCGGGGGGCGACGACGGTCCCCTGCAGCCCTTCCAGCCCTGGCATGCCCGGCTGCAGCCGCTCTGCTGGTGGCGCGAGGAGCCGGTGGCGCTCTCGCTGGAGGAGGAGCCGGGCGAGGGCTGGCCGGAGGCCCGCGAGTGGCTGGGCCGGCTGCCGGAGTCCTGGTACGCGCTGGTCGCCACGGCACTGCAGGTGGCGGCCTGGCTCGAGAACCATCGCTTCTGCGGGCGCTGCGGGACCCCGACGGCGCGGCTGGACGCCGAGTTCGCCATGCACTGCGAGGCGTGCGGCCATCGCACCTATCCGCGCTACTCGCCCTGCATCATCACCCTGGTGACCCACGGCGAGTCGCTGCTGCTGGCGCGCGGGCCGCGTCACCCGCCGGGGCGCTACTCGACCCTGGCCGGCTTCATCGAGCCCGGCGAGGCCGCCGAGGAGGCGGTGCGCCGCGAGGTCTTCGAGGAGGTGGGACTCAGCGTGGGGCGGGTCAGCTACTACAAGAGCCAGCCCTGGCCCTTTCCCCACTCGCTGATGCTGGGGTTCTTCGCCGAGGCGGCCAGCCGTCGCATCCGGATCGACGGGGTCGAGATCGCCGACGCCGCCTGGTTCAGCCCGCGACAGCTGCCGAAGCTGCCCCCGCTCTACTCCATCTCGCGGGCGCTGATCGAGACCCACCTCAAGGAGGTGGGCGGCCGGGGCTAGGGGCGTGTCAACGGCTCGGGAAGAGGCTCGAGAGCTTGGTGGCCAGCATGACGTTGCCGGTCGCCTTGAGCTTGCCGGTCATGAAGGCGTTCATGCCGTTGATCTCGCCGTTCATCACGCCCTTGAGGGTGTCGCTGCTCATGCTCAGGCTGACCGAGGGGTCATCGTGCTCGCCCTCGTGTACCTCCAGCTGACCGTCGTTGACCACCAGGTAGTGGTCGCCGACGTCGCTGAAGTGGAACTGGAAGATTTCGTGCATGCCGCTGGCGGCGTCGGCATCGAAACGGCGCTTGAGCTTGTCGAGGGTCGCGTCGGACATCGGGGATCCTTGTGGGGAGTGGAGGGTATCGTGGCCGGTAAGAACCGTGCCAGCGTATTTGAAACACCTGTTTGAATCAAGCGCTCCGAGCCGCCGGCTAGGCCGACGACGGGGCGCGTCGACGCGGAGAGGACGATGAACGAGTGGCTGACGGATTTCGGCATGTTCGTGGCGCAGCTGTTGGCCCTGGCGGCGGTGGTGGGCCTCGGCGTGGCGCTCTACCTGAAGGCGCGGGGCGAGACGGGAGAGCGCACGCGGCTGCGCCTCGAGGAGCTCAACCAGACCCGGCGTCAGCGTCGGCGGCGCATGCAGCTGGCGGCCAGCCAGCCGGGCGCCCGCAAGGGGCTGCTCAAGGCCTTCCGCCGCGACGACAAGGCCCAGGCCCGGGGCGGTGCCAAGGGCGCGGGCGAGGCGCGCCCCACGGTCTGGGTGATCGACTTCCACGGTGACATCAAGGCCAGCGCCGCCGGCCGGCTGGCCGAGGAGGTCTCGGCGGTGCTCGAGGTGGCCGGCCCGGGTGACGAGGCGGTGGTGCGCCTGGAGTCGGCCGGGGGGCTGGTGCACAGCTACGGCCTCGCCGCCGCCGAGCTCGACCGGCTGCGCCAGGCGGGGCTCTCCACCACGGTTTGCGTGGACAAGGTCGCGGCCAGCGGCGGCTACCTGATGGCGTGTGGCGCCGATCGCCTGCGGGCCGCGCCCTTCGCGGTGATCGGCTCCATCGGCGTGGTCGCCCAGCTGCCCAACCTGCATCGCCTGCTCAAGCGTCACGACATCGACGTCGAGCTGCTGACGGCGGGGCGCTACAAGCGCACCCTCACCGTGTTCGGCGAGAACACCGACGAGGGGCGCGACAAGTTCGTCGAGGACCTCGAGACCACCCACCGGCTGTTCAAGCGCCACGTGGCCGAGCGCCGCCCGGACCTGAACATCGAGGCGGTGGCGACCGGCGAGATCTGGTACGGCAGCGATGCCCTGGTCAGGGGCCTGGTGGATGAGCTGGGCACCAGCGAGGCCTATCTGGTCGAGCGCATGGGAGAGGCCAGGGTGATCAGCGTGAAGCTGGAGCAGAAGCCGACGCTCTCCGGTCGGCTGGGCATGGGGGTCTCGCGTGGCGTGGAGCGCGGCATCGAGCGAGGACTGGAGATGCTCGACGCCGGACGCTGGCAGAAGCGCTGAGGGCGGTCAGGGCCTGCCGTCTAGGGACAGGCCGCCGAGCGCCTCGATGAGCGTCCTGGCACGCTCGCCCTGCAGCGAGTAGTAGATGGTCTGCGACTCGCGGCGGGTCGTCACGAGGTTCTCGCGACGCAGGATCGCCAGGTGCTGCGACAGCGCCGACTGGCTGAGTACCAGGCGCTGGTTCAGCTCAGTGACCGACAGCTCGGTGCCGTCCAGCAGGCAGAGAATCCGCAACCGATTGTCGTTGGCCATCGCCTTGAGCAGGGCGCTGGCTTCGTTGATGACCGGCTCGCCGCCTTCGAGGAGGCGGGCCGACGCGGCTCTGGTGGTAGTGCCCATGATCTGTGCCCTGCGTTGCAGGCGCCGCCCATGGTCGGTCGCCCGCGCGGTGAGAAGGATCCCCTGAGTCCACGCCTGGGGGGAATGTCAGGGCGCTTGATGGCCCTCTGATTCAGCTTATTCGCAATAATAGCGCACTCAAGCGCCCAACGCCGTATCAACGATGGCGTCGCGTGGCGCTGCACGGCGGCAGGTATGGGCTTGTTGTTGACAATGCAGGAGGGGGTTATCGTCCTTTTGTCGAAGATTAGCCGATGGTATGAGGTTTGGCGGCAGCGCCTGGGCTAGAGTGTCAACAATCACGCCCTTCCCTCGATTGCTGACAGGATGCTGACGCGCATGTACCACGACGAGTTCCGCCGCTCCATCGATCACCCGGAAGCCTTCTGGGCCGAGCAGGCCAGGCGCATTCCCTGGTTCACCCCGCCCACCACGATCCTCGAGTACGACGAGGCGAATCATGCCCGCTGGTTCGTGGACGGTGAGCTCAACATCTGCCATGCCGCGCTGGACCATCATGTCGAACAGGGGCGGGGGGATCAGCCGGCCGTCCACTGGGATTCGCCCGTCACCGACAGCAAGCGCACCCTCACCTATGCCGAGATGCGCGACCAGGTGGCGTGCTTCGCCGGGGCGCTGCGTGATCTGGGGGTAGAGAAGGGCGATCGGGTCGTGATCTACATGCCCATGGTGCCCGAGGCCCTGGTTGCCATGTACGCCTGCGCTCGCCTGGGCGCCGTTCACTCGGTGGTTTTCGGCGGCTTCGCGCCCCATGAGCTGGCGGTGCGCATCGAGGACGCCGAGCCCAAGGTGGTGATCGCCGCGTCCTGCGGCGTCGAGGGCGACCGGGTGCTGCCCTACAAGCCGATCATCGATGCCGCCATCGAGCAGAGCGCCTACCAGCCCGAGGCCTGCGTGATCCTGCAGCGCGCCCAGCACGTCGCCGAGCTGGGCAGGGCCATCGACCATGACTGGTCGGCCCTGGTCGAGCGGGCCACCCCGGCGGCCTGCGTGCCGGTCAAGGGCAGCGACCCGCTCTACATCCTCTATACCTCCGGTACCACCGGCAAGCCCAAGGGCGTGGTGCGCGATACCGGCGGCTACGCGGTGGCGCTGGCCTACTCCATGGAGACCATCTACGACGTGGCGCCGGGCGAGGTCTTCTTCTCGGCCTCCGACGTGGGCTGGGTGGTCGGCCACTCCTACATCGTCTATGCGCCGCTGCTGCGCGGCGCCACCACCCTGGTCTACGAAGGCAAGCCGGTGAAGACCCCGGATGCCGGGGCCTTCTGGCGGCTGATCAGCGAGTACCGGGTCACGAGCTTCTTCACCGCGCCCACGGCGTTTCGCGCCATCAAGAAGGAGGACCCGGACGCCAAGCTGATGGCCCAGTACGACATCGGCTGCCTCAAGGCGCTGTTCCTGGCCGGCGAGCGCCTGGATCCGCCGACCTTCCACTGGCTCGACGATCTGCTGACGGTGCCGGTGATCGACCACTGGTGGCAGACCGAGACCGGCTGGCCCATCGCCGCCAACCTGCACGGCCTCGAACCGATGCCCACCAAGGCCGGCAGCGCCACGGTGCCGGTGCCCGGCTTCGACGTGCAGATCCTCGACCGGGAGGGCCAGCCCTCCGATGCCATGGAGCAGGGCAGCGTGGTGATCAAGCAGCCGCTGCCGCCGGGCTGCCTGGCGGGCATCTGGCGCGACCCGAAGCGTTTCCACAGCGCCTACATGGCGGCCTTCCCCGGCTACTACCTCACCGGCGACGGGGGCTACTTCGACGAGGACGGCTACCTGTTCATCATGGGGCGCACCGACGATGTCATCAATATCGCCGGCCACCGCCTCTCCACCGGCGAGATGGAGGAGGTCGTGGGCGCCCACCCGGCAGTGGCCGAGTGCGCGGTGATCGGCATCCACGACGCCCTGAAGGGGCAGCTGCCGGTGGGGCTGGTGATCCCCAAGGACGGCTTCGAGGGCGATGAGGTGACGCTCGAGAACGAGCTGATCGGCCTGGTGCGCGAGAAGATCGGGCCGATCGCCTGCTTCAAGCAGGTGCTGGTGGTCGACCGCCTGCCCAAGACCCGCTCCGGCAAGATCCTGCGCAAGCTGCTGCGCAACATCGCCGACGGGCAGGAGTTCGGCGTGCCCTCGACCATCGATGATCCGGCGAGCCTGCAGGACGTCCACGAGGCGATGAAGGAGCGCTCAGTGGGGGCCGCCGAGCAGGCGCGCCAGGTCTGAGCCCGTCGCGCGACTGACGTGCCCGCCGGCCACGACGCCGCCCCACGAGGGCGGCGTCGTCGTCTGCGCGGGGCCCTACATGGCCAGGGGCGCGGCCAGGCCGTATAATGCCCGGCCCGTGCCCGCCCCGGCGGGCGCCGTTCCATCAGGGTTCCCTCACCCCTCGCCATAAAAAGGATGCCGCGATGTTCGTGCTCACCGAGGCCCAGACCCGGCGCTGCCTGGCGCTGCTGGTCACCTTTCATATCCTGGTGATTGCCGCCAGCAACTACCTGGTGCAGCTCCCCTTCACCCTGTGGGGCTTCCATACCACCTGGGGCGCGTTCAGCTTCCCCTTCATCTTCCTGGCCACCGACCTCACCGTGCGCCTGTTCGGCAAGGAGCCGGCTCGCGCGATCATCCTGCGCGTGATGCTGCCGGCGCTGATCATCTCCTACGTCGTCTCGGTGGTCTTCCCCCGCGGCGGCTTCGCCGGCCTCGAGGCGCTGGGCGAGGCGAACCTGTTCGTCGCCCGCATCGCCCTGGCGAGCTTCATGGCCTACGTGCTGGGGCAGCTGCTGGACGTGCAGGTCTTCGACCGGCTGCGCCGCCTCAAGGCCTGGTGGGTGGCGCCGGCCGTCTCGACGGTGCTCGGCAACCTCGCCGACACCTTCGCGTTCTTCTCCATCGCCTTTCACCGCAGCCCCGACCCTTTCATGGCCGCCAACTGGCCGGAGATCGCCTGGGTCGACTACGCGATCAAGCTCGCCATCAGCCTGGCGTTCTTCCTGCCGCTCTACGGCGTGCTGCTGGCCTGGCTGAGCCGTCGGCTGGTGGCGGTGACGGGCGGCGACGACCTGATGCCGGACGAGGCGCACGCCTCGACCTGAGCCTCGACATCCGATACCCCGTAGCCAAGGAGGCTTGCATGCCCACCGATCTTCACTTCCTCGACAGCGGCGGCGACGAGACCCCGCTGGTGGTCATCCACGGCCTGCTGGGCAGCGCCGATAACTGGCGCTCCCACGCCAAGCAGTGGCAGCGGCGTCGGCGGGTCATCACCCTGGACTTGCGTAACCACGGTCGCTCGCCCCATGTGGCGGGGATGGGCTATGACGCCATGGCCGAGGACGTGCTGGCGCTGCTCGATCGCCTCGAGGTCGAGCGCGCCCACCTGCTGGGGCACTCCATGGGCGGCAAGGTGGTGATCAGCCTGGCGCGGCTCGCGCCCGAGCGGGTGGCATCGCTGATCGTCGCCGATATCGCCCCGGTGGCCTACGGGCACGACCACGACAGCGTCTTCGCCGCCCTGCGTCGCGTCGAGGCGGGCGCGGCGACCAACCGCCGCGAGGCCGATGCGCTGCTCGCCGAGCACGTCGACGAGCCCGCGGTGCGTCTCTTCCTCGCGACCAACCTCGAGCGTGATGCCGCGGGCGTCCTGCGGCCGCGCATCGGCCTGGACGAGATCCAGGGCGACTACGAGACGATCATGGGGGCGCCGGCGGGCGAGGGCGCCTATGAGGGGCCGACCCTGGTGCTGCGCGGCGCTCAATCGCGCTACGTCACCGACGAGATGCTCCCGGCCCTGCGCGAGGTGCTGCCCCGTGCCGAGATCCAGACCCTGGAGGCCGGCCACTGGCTGCATGCCGAGCAGCCGACGGCCTTCCAGGCGGCGGTCAACGGCTTCCTGGACCCGCTCGAGGCCTGACACGGCGCTGGCCGCCCGGCGGGCCCGTTAAGGGGCGGGCGCGCCGGGGTCGACGGCCAGGCGGGCGACCGGGTGGCGCTCCTCCAGGATGCCGGCGTCGTGGAGGTACTCCTCGAAGCGGCGGTAGCGGCCGTGGTCCAGGGCCGCGGGGCTCAGGCTCAGGCGCGGACGGACCTGCGGCCAGGCCTCGCGGCCGACCGGGGTGTCGAGGCCCGGCTCGGCGCTGGCGATCAGCGTCCACGCCTCATCGGGATGGTTGGCGATCCAGGCCGCGGCTTCCTCCAGCGCCTCGACCAGCCGACGGATGGCCTCGCGCTGCGCCCCCAGGTGGTCGCGGTTGGCCAGCAGCACCAGGCCGTCATGCAGCGGGATGCCCAGGGCCTCGCTCGTCAGCACGCGGGTCGCGAGACCCTCGTCGGCCAGCTGGCGCGGCAGCAGGTGGCGCATGGCGCCGATCACGCCCTCCACGCGCCCCTCGCGCAGGGCATCGCCGAGGCGGAAGTGCAGCTCCTCGGTCTTGACCTCGTCGTCGCGAACGCTGGCCTCGCGCAGCAGGGCCCTGAGCAGCACGTCCCGGCTATCGGCATCGACATGGCCGATGCGCGCGCCGGCCAGGTCGACCGCCGCGGTGATCTCGCTGTCCTCGCGCACGACCAGGGCGCTAAGCGGCATGGCGACGAGGGTGGCGACGCGCACCAGCGGCTGGCCACGGTCGACCTCGAGATGCAGCAGCGGCTGGCGCGCCAGGGCCAGATCGATCCGCGAGGCGGCCAG
Source organism: Halomonas sp. THAF5a (assembly GCF_009363755.1). NCBI lineage: Bacteria > Pseudomonadati > Pseudomonadota > Gammaproteobacteria > Oceanospirillales > Halomonadaceae > Halomonas > Halomonas sp. THAF5a. Next base: position 1,781,244 of record NZ_CP045417.1, read on the forward strand.
CAGCTTGGTGGGCACATCCGGGTCGGCGGGGGTCGAGAGGGTCACCGCGAGCCCGCGGCTGGCGAACAGGCCGCGCTCCCGGGCGACGATCAGCGCGGCATGCCGCGGACTGGGGGTCCAGTCCAGCATGATCCTGAGGCGGGTGACCGGTGGCGGCTCGATGGGTTCCGCCGGGCGCAGGGCGATGGCCGGCACGCTGGGGCGCGAGGGGGTGTCGACCGCGGGGCCTCGCGGGGCCTCCCGGTAGCGCTGGCGGATCGCCTCGCGTTCGGCGAGCTCGCGCTCGGCTTCCTCGGCCAGCGCCTCGAGGTCCAGCACCATCACCTCGGTACCCAGCGGCGGATAGCCCGCTGCTGGTGCGGCCGCGTCCGCCGCGGCATCGGCCGCCGCGGCATCGGCCGCCGCGGCATCGGCCACGAATGGTCCGGTGGACAGCAGCCAGGCGACCGCCAGCAGGGCGGTCGTTCGGCGTAGCCGACGAGTGGCGAAGGGGGACGTGGAAAGGGCTCCAGGCATGCACGGTATCCGGTCGAGGATGCCGCGCAAGCTTAACCGCTGGCGGTCGGGAAGGGCCAGCCATCGCCGCCAACGACCATCGCCGCGCCCGTCGTGGCATGCGATACTTTGCGTTCTCACCCTCAAGACAGGCCATCATGGATTCGATCAACAGTCTGTTCCTGCTCAGTGGCTTCCTGTTGGCCCTGAGCATCCTCGCCAGCCGGCTCTCCTCGATGGCCGGCGTGCCGCTGCTCCTGATCTTCCTGGGCCTGGGGATGCTGGCCGGGGAGGAGGGGCTGCTCGGCATCCAGTTCGACGACTACTCCCTGGCCTTCTCCATCGGCCACCTGGCCCTGGCCATGATCCTGCTCGACGGCGGCTTGCGCACCCGGCTGAAGACCTTTCGCGTCGGCTTTCGCCCGGCGCTCTCCCTGGCCACCCTGGGGGTCTTCATCACCGGCGGCCTGGTGGGGCTCTTCGCCACCTGGGTCTTCGACCTGAGCCTGGTGCAGGGGCTGCTGGTGGGGGCCATCGTCGGCTCCACCGACGCCGCCGCGGTGTTCTCCATGCTCAGCGGGCGCGGCGTCAATCTCAATGAGCGGGTCGGCGCCACCCTGGAGATCGAGTCGGGCACCAACGACCCCATGGCGATCTTCCTGACGCTGATGCTGGTGGAGGTGCTGGTCGGCGACATCGGCGGGGTGGGCGAGACCCTGCTCTTCCTGGCGGAGCAGTTCGGCCTGGGGATCCTCATCGGGCTCGGTGTCGGCTGGCTGAGCGCGCGGCTCCTGAGCTGGCTGGACCTGGCGCCGGGCCTCTATTCGCTGCTGGCGCTGGGGCTCGGCTTCTGCGTGTTCGGATTGACCAGCGCCCTGGGCGGCAGCGGCTTCCTGGCGATCTACCTGGCCGGCCTGATGATCGGCAACCGTCCCGGTCGCCACCTCAACTTCATCCTGCCGGTGCACGACGGTCTGGCCTGGCTCTCCCAGATCGGGCTCTTCCTGGTGCTGGGCCTGCTGGTCACCCCCAGCGAGATGATGGACTACGCGCTGCCGGCGCTGCTGGTGGCGCTGGCGCTGATCTTCGTCGCCCGGCCCCTGGCGGTACTGGTCGCCGTCAAGCCCTTCTTCAAGTTCCGTTGGCGGGAGATCGGCTTCATTGCCTGGGTGGGGCTGCGCGGCGCGGTGCCGATCGTGCTGGCGATCTTCCCGGTGATCGGCGGGGTGGAGAACGCCTCGCTCTATTTCAACGTCGCCTTCGCGGTGGTGCTGCTGTCGCTGCTGATCCAGGGGGGCTCGCTGCCGTGGATGGCGAAGCGCATGAAGGTCGAGCTGCCCCCCACCGTGACGCCCAACCGCCGCGGGCCCCTGGGCATCCTGCCGGAGAACGACTACGAGATGTTCGTCTACGAGGTGGAGAACGGCGACCTCGAGGATGTGCCGATCCGGCTGTTGCGCTTTCCCTCGGGGGCGCTGATCTCCGCGCTCTTCCGCGATCACGCCATGCTGCATCCCAAGGGCAGCACGCGGCTGAGGCTGGGCGACGTGATCTGCGTGATCGGCCGCACCGATGATTTGCCGGCGCTGAATCGCCTCTTCAACGGGGAGGCCAAGCTCAAGCGCGAGCGGGCCTTCTTCGGCACCTTCACCTTCGACGGTGAGGCCTACATGCGCGACATCGCCGACGCCTACGGGCTGACGCTGAGCCCCGGCGAGCAGGACATGACCCTGGCCGAATTCGTCTCGCTGCGGGTCGGCGGGCATCCGGTGGTGGGCGACGACGTGGACTGGCACGGCATCCACTGGGTCGTCAGCGCCATGGAGGGCAACCGCGTGACCCGAGTCGGGCTGCGCCTCTACTGACCGGCGGGGCGACGAGGCGGGTGCCGCTCAGGCCTTCCGGGTCGCCGCCTTGAGCACCTCGAGGGGCGCCTCGATGGCCCGCTCGCCGTCGGCGAGCCATACCGTGCCATCCTGCAGGGTGGCGCTCAGCGTCATGCTCTTCGCCGTCATGGCGGCGAGCGCCTGTACCGTCTCCGGCGTGATGGCGACCACGGTCAGGTTGTCGAGGGTCGCCAGCTTGCCGGCAAGCGACTCCCACCAGAGCGCCGCGCCATGGCCGCTGTAGGTATAGACGACGACCTCGCCGGCACGGCCGCAGGCGCGCCGGAGGCTCTTCTCGTCGGGCTGGCCGAGCTGGATCCACTGCTCGATCCTGCCGGTGAGGTCCCGGCGCCACAGGTCCGGCTCGTCCTCGGTGCTCACGCCGCGCCCGAAGGCCAGGGCCTCGTCGGCGTTCAGCGCGAAGGCGAGCAGTCGGACCATCATCCGCTCATCGGTTTCCGAGGGGTGCTGCGCCACGGTCAGGGCATGATCGGCGTAGTAGTGCCGGTCCATGTCGGCGACCTGCAGCTGGACCCGATGAATCGTTGCCTTCAGTGCCATGGCGTGAGGGGCCTTATCGGTTGGTGGCCTTGTGGGGCAAGGCTGGGACGCAAAGTGGGGGCAGATGGTAGCCCGCGGCGGTTGCCGATACCAGAGACCGGAACCTGTTTCCTTCGGGTATCGTGGGTTAAAGACATCTGCACCGTGTCGTGTCTCGCCTCCGAGGGCGCCGGAACCCTTGCCTTGGACACAGGTTTTGCGTCTAGATAAGCTCGACCACGCAAGAAATGGATGCCGTCGCCGACGCAGGGGAGAGGAGCAGGCATGGAGAGCAGCTACCAAGAACTGGAAGCCCAGCAGGGCGTCCAGGAGATGATCGCCATGGGCCGTCCCCTGGAAGAGACGCTCCGGGCGATCTGCCTGATGGTCGAGGGCCTGGTCGAGGGTAGCAAGTGTTACGTGATGCTGGTCGATGACCGCGGCAAGACCCTATCCCTCGCGGCGAGCGGCTCCTTGCCCCGCGACTGTGGCCTGCGACTGAAGAACATTCCCGTCAGCCCGAAAGCCGGCAGCTGCGACACCGCGGCTTTTTTCTCCGAGGCATGCGCCAGCGCCGATCGTCGCCGCTCCGACCAATGGGCGGACCTGTGCGACGCGGCGATACGCCATGGACTGCTGTCAGGCTGGTCCCATCCCATCCGCTCGAAGAGCGGCGTCCTGCTGGGCACTGTTGCTACCTGCTCGAGGAGCCCTGGCCAGCCGGATGATCGGCATGCGGCCCTCATGAGACGCGCCGCAGGATTGGCATCGCTGGCCATCGGCCGGGACAGTGACCATAAGGTGCTGGAACGCAACCGGAATCGATACGAAGCCTTGTTCTCGCACAACCCTGATGCCGTCTTTACGCTTGACGTGGAGGGCTGTTTCGAGAGCCTCAATGCCGCCACCACGTCGCTTCTTGATGCAGAAGAGGGTGATATCCTCGCCACCGCCTTCGTGGCTCGAGTCCCGGAAGCGCATAAAGCGATGGCCGAGCAGTATCTCGGCACTGCCCTGTCAGGCGCCACCTCGAGGTTCGAGTGCGAGCTGGCATCGTTCCGACATCGTGAGTCGGTTGCCCTGCTCACCTTCGTCCCGATCACTGCCAGGGGAGAGGTGATCGGTGTGCACGGCATCGCCAAGGACATCACGGCCAGAAGGGCAGATGAGCACGCGCTACGCATATTTCGCAGGAGTGTTGAGGCCACGCCCAACAGTGTCGTGATCGTTGATGCCAACGCCAAGGGTCAGCCGATCATTCACGCCAACCCGGCTTTCTACAGGATGACCGGGTATGGCAAGGAGGAAACGATCGGGAAGAATTGCCGATTCCTTCAAGGGAAAGACACCTCGGCACGGTCCATTGATCGCATCCGCCTCGCGCTATCGAAAGGCGCATCATTTCGCGAGACCATCCTGAACTACAGAAAGGATGGGACCGTGTTCTGGAATGACCTGCATGTGGCCCCTGTTCGAGATGAATATGGCGCGATATCACATTTCATCGGAATTCAGAACAATATCAGTGAAAAGCAGCATTACCAGGACCAGCTGGCCTATTTCACGACGCACAACCCCTTGACGCACCTGCCTAATAAAAGCAATTTCCTGAGTAAGCTGGAGTATGCCAGGCGCGTGTCTCGCCAGCATGGGGCCAGGGTGGCGCTTCTCTATATCGACCTGGACGACTTCAAGAAAGTGAATGAGTCTCTGGGGCATTCGCCGGGAGACGCCATTATCGTAGAGGCATCGCGCAGAATCACGAGATGCCTAGGAAAAAACGACGTCCTGGCTCACTTTGTCGCCGACGAATTTGTCGTCCTGCTCCACGATGTGCGTGCCGAGAGTGAGGCGGTCACCTTGTCTCAGGCTATCCTCGACGAACTGCGCCTTCCGTATATCGTTGCCGATCATGAAGTCGACATGCCGGCCAGTATTGGTATCTCCATCGATAATGACGACACTGAAGGCGACATCGTGCGTCACGCCAACATGGCAATGCTGAGAGCAAAGGAGAGCGGGAAGAACACCTATCACTGGCATACCCATGCGATGAGCCAGAGTGTCGAGGAAAGACTGACGCTCGGGAGGGAGCTGAAGCATGCACTGAAGCATGATGAGCTTGAGCTTCACTACCAGCCGATAATCCCCTGTCGAGCAGAGGGGAAAACCTATCTGGAAGCCCTCGTTCGCTGGAACAGCCCGGCAAGAGGCTACATCAGCCCCGGGAGGTTCATCCCTCTGGCGGAGGAGATCGGGCTCATCCCCTCCATCGGTAACTGGGTGTTGGAAAGAGCTTGCAAGGATATGGCCTTTATCGCCGCCCACCACGCGATGACGGTCAGCGTGGCGGTCAACGTGTCACCCCTGCAGTTCGACCGAGACGATTTCCTGCCTTATATCGAACGTTGCCTGAACGACAATGGCCTCGCCCCGGGCAGCCTGGAAATCGAGATAACCGAAGGCCTTATCATGCAAGGCGAGGGGGACTCGGTCGAGAAATTGAGAGCGCTGAAGCGTATCGGGGTAAACGCCTCCATCGATGATTTCGGTACAGGGTATTCAAGCTTGAGCTACCTCAAGAACTTGCCGGTCAGCAAGGTGAAGATAGACAAGGCCTTCATCGATGGGGTCAGTGTCAAGAAAGAGGATTCAACTATCGTGAGGGCGACGATTGCCATGGCTCAGAAGCTGGGTTTTCAGGTGGTGGCGGAGGGCGTCGAGTATCGCAGCCAGAGAGATTTCCTGCTGGAGGAGCACTGTGACTTCATCCAGGGATTCTTGCATTCAAGGCCGCTGCCCCTGAATGAGACCGTGGAATACCTGAGCAGGATGCACGCGTCGGCGTAAGCGATGGGCTCTAGGCCCGAGCTGCCGTGACCGCCGCCGCACGGTGCTCTCACGCGTCACTTCTCCGTGTGGCGCGCCTGCCGCTGACCTTTCCCCCAGAAACCGGTCCACCGGCAATGTGAGATGTCCGCTACGTTTACCCTGATAGCCGGAGATCTCGCGATGAAGCGTAATCGACATACCGAAGAGCAGGTCATCACCATCCTCAAGGCCCATGAGCGCGGCGTCTCGGTGGCCGAGCTGGCTCGGCAGAATGGTGTCACCGAGCAGACCATCTATCGCTGGAAGGCCAAGTACGGTGGTATGGAGGTATCAGAGGCCAAGCGTCTGCGGGAGCTGGAGGCAGAGAATGCCCGCCTGAAGAAGCTGCTGGCGGAAAGCGCTCTCGATAATGCCGCCCTCAAGGAGATCGTCTCGGGAAAGTGGTGACGCCCGAAGCGAAGCGGCGGGCGGTAACGCACCTGGTGACAGGCGGCTGGCTCAGCCAGCGACATGCCTCTCGATTGCTGGGCCTGCCACGATCGGTGGCCCGCTACCAAGCGATGCCGCGTGACGATGAGCCGCTTCGGGCGCGACTGAACGCCTTGGCGACCTGCTACCCCCGCTACGGCTACCTGTTGCTGCACGCTCTGTTGCGTCAGGAGGGCTTGGTGGTGAATCGCAAGCGAACTTACCGACTGTACCGTGAGGCTGGGCTTCAGGTCCGCACCCGGCGGCGCAAGCGACTGGTGCGGCCAAGAGCGCCGATGCCGTGTCCGGACAGGCCCAACCAGCGTTGGTCGATGGACTTCGTCTCGGATCAGCTGGCCTCAGGGCTCCGATTCCGCGTGCTGAACATCGTGGACGACTTCAGCAGAGAGTGTGTTGGTCAGCTGGTGGACACGTCCATTTCCGGGCGTCGCTTGGCCAGGTTCCTGGATGACATTGCGCAGCAGCGTGCGCTGCCCGCGTCGGTTGTCTGCGATAACGGCCCCGAACTGACCAGCAAGGCGATGTTCTTCTGGGCGCGTGAGCGGAAGGTCACGCTGGCCTTCATACAGCCGGGCAAGCCGACACAGAATGCCTTCATCGAGAGCTTCAACGGCAAGTTCCGGGATGGCTGTCTCAATCAGCACTGGTTTCTGAGCCTGAACGATGCAAGACATGAAATCGACCAATGGAGGACCCACTACAACCATGTCAGACCGCACAGCTCGCTGGGCTATTTGCCACCCGTCGCCTATGCCCAGCGGTGTGCATGAAGGAGCGGTTCTCACATTGTGGTTGGACCGAAACCAGGGGGAAGGTCAAAGTGAGTAACCTGAAACGGTCACCTGCGCGATCGACACGAAACTTGGGCGATTCAGCCAAAAAATGTGCTGATGATCAATGAACGACCAGTTGATAGAGGAAGCTGAGCAGATCAACCCGAGATAGAGAAGGCACGGATGATGCTCAAGCAGGCAGGGACGGATACCATTTAGCGTGATAGGTAGCGGCTAGCTGGTACCAAAGCAGGAGGCTCCAGGGATAGAAGGACGGACTGGAGCATTGCAGGGTAGAAAGGAGATGCTCAGAATAGGGGTTGAGGGCAGGGAGAATTCCCACGGAGATAAGAAGCGACGTCAATCACTATATGGCAATGACTTTAGTGGGAGCTCGAGACAAAAGGAAAGCATTCATCACCCTTTTAGGTGTTTTTGTTTTTTTGGCTGGTTTTAACAGTGCGCCATGATTTCTCGGGAGTGAAGTGTTGTGGCGTTTTTTGTGGTGATATTCCAAGGTGGGAAAAATGAAGCTAGTTGCATCAGATCCAGATATCCAGACAATTGTTGGAAGAATTCGGGATGGTGATATTGATCTTCAGCCCGACTTTCAAAGAGGAAGCGTATGGAATACGAAGAAAAAGCAGCTGCTTATTGACACCATTTTGAGGAATTGGCACATACCTCCAGTTCATATTGTGAGCCAAGATGATTCTTTGTGTGATGAGGTGTTAGATGGTCAGCAAAGGCTGGCTGCAATATACGATTTTTGCTGTAATAAGTTTTCTATCGATGGCTCGGTTGAGCCGCATGATGATTTGATAAGATCCTTGCATGGATGCAGGTTTTCGGATTTGTCACCGAGTGTGGCTAAGAAAATAAACAAGTTTTCTATAAGGGTGCTTTCGGTAACTGATTTTAACCCGGAAGAGCCCGGTGAGCTTTTTTATCGCTTAAATCATCAAGTGACCCTGACGCCAGCTGAAACGAGAAATGCATATTTTGGTGAAGTTAGGGACCAAGTTAGAGAGGTCGCTAAAAACTTTGAGAGGTGGGGGTTAACAAAACAGACAATTGGGTTTAGTAATGCGAGAATGGCACATGATGATGTCGTTGCAAGGATAATGTGCGTGCTAGATTGGGGGCATATATCCGAAAAGGTTACCGCTAACAAGCTTGCGGATAGGTATCGGTCAGGACCAGCTTTCCCACAGCATATTGTAGATATTACATCAGCGGCATTTGAAAGCCTAGGTGGTGCAATTAATAGCGATAATTACCAAATACGGTTGAATAAGGCAACTTTATGGTCATGGGTGCTATTTATCGCCGTTTTTCATCGACTAGGTGGTGATAGAGATAATGAAGTGCTAGGTAAGCACATGGCTTGGTTTGAAGAGCTCAGGCTTTCAATGAAAGGGCTGGGGTTAGAGAACTCGCCAGAAGAGGTTTCTGTTGCAGCTGTGTTTAACGATAGAGCAGCATCCAGGGTGGCTGATGTAAGTTCCGTCGTTATACGAGATATTATTCTATGGGCATCTGTTAAAATGTCTCCCATGGCTAGTATTTTAGATTCGGCCCCATTAAAACTTGTTGAGCATGTCGAAAAAGCTGATCGCAATGTCAAGTGGTTTTCCCACAACAGCTTTGATTTTGGGTTATCCAATTCAGGCCCAGAATCAGAGATGGTTGATGTCGCTCTTAAGGAATCATGGGGTGAAATTTCATGAAGCAGGCAAGGATAGCCGATTATTGGAAGGCGACATATAGAAACGAGCCTGGAACTGAACTGGTTTCAGTGACTTTTAATAGTGTGCCAACGCTGGGGAGTTTTTCTATTGACCTTGGCAGGGGGATCTCGGCTATCACCGGTCTGAATGGCGCAGGGAAAAGTACTGTTCTTCACTCTATCTGGCTTTGCCTATGTGACGAAGCATCTTTGTCTGCTATGGCTCTTGACTCCCGTTTAACCGAAGGTAGTGTTGAGCTGTTGCTAAAGGTTGGTCATGCAAGTGTTAAGTTTGTATATGATTTTTCCGAGACGGCCAGGAGTGTTGAATGTGATGATCCAGGTATTAACCCTTATGAGGTTCAAGCGTTTTTAGTAGATGTTGCAGAAGTAGCTCCTGCTTTACAAAGATATTTTAGAAAAGACCCGAATTATCAAGATCTGCTTGATCAGCAGGGCAGTGCATCACTTAATGAAACAGAATTAGATGTTGCTAAGTTTGTTGCTGGAAGAGATTATGACTCGATCAAAGTTTTTGAGCTTGAAATTGATATAGGGTTAGATAACAACTGGGAGGTTTTGCCATACTTTCATGTGACACAAGATGGTGTGCAGTATGGCATAGAGCATTTAGGTTTAGGGGAGCTGTCTGGGCTTCTTATATATTGGGCGGCGAAAAGAATGCCAAGTGGGTCAATTCTATTAATTGACGAGCCTGAGTGCTTTCTTGCCTCGCACTCACAAGCTGCGATTTCAGACATAGTTGCTTACTTTTCTGCAGAGCGAGGTGTGTCATGCGTAATGACATCTCATTCGGATACTGTTGTGGAAAAAATACCGCCTAAGCGTAGAATAGTTACTATAATGAATAGTCAGGGTGTTGCATGTACGACGGCTGAAAATGTCCCGAATCATTTAACTAAAATCGGGGTTGGTAAAGGAACAAAGTTAGTTGCAGTCACCGAAGATCACGCAGCTACGATTTTTTTGAAGGAGATGATAACAATCGGGGCACCTGCGTTAAGGGGGTCTGTTGAGATATGCTGGGCAGGCAGTTCGGGAGAAGTGGTTACAGCTTTGAATGGTCTTGTAGAAGGTTTTGATAATCTCTCGTTAAAATTTGTGGGGGTTTTGGATGGTGATCAGAAGAGTGAGAAGCATAGATGTAAGTGGCCGCTAAGATACTTGCCGACGGATGAGGATCCCGAGCAAGTCGCAAAACTGTCTGCGTATAATAATGTGGGTTTGCTGTCGCAGTCATTTGGCGTAAACGAAGCTGAGATACATGCCGCACTGGCAGCAGCAAATGGCGCCGACTATCATGACTGGCCATTTATAGTGGCGAGGCAGCTAGGTCGTAGGCATACTGATGTTTTAGAGGTGTGCCTGAGAGGATATGTGGCGAATGATATGCCTAGTGATGAGCTACATCAATTTATAAAGTGCCTGACGAGCAGGGAGGTTTTGCCAGCGTAGGTTTTATAATATTAAGGGGATGTATTTTTTAAATGCCTTGGCCCCCTGCCTTCCAGGCGTAGTCTAGAGGGTCTGTATTATGTCTCACTTTAATCATTTTGCGATATTGAGTTGCAGCAACGATGACGCTCACGCGTGTAATCACGGCACTTGCTTTCACAGCATGCATGATGCAGGTTGCTCAGGCCGATATCACCATCGCCAGCTGGAACCTCAAGCACTTGGGATGGAACAACGACAAGAGCCTCGAGGACGTGGCGACGATCGCCCAGGGGGCGGATCTGTGGGCGTTGCAGGAGGTCATGGACGAGGCGGCGGTCGCCCAGCTCGAGCGTGAGATTGAGCAGCAGACGGGCGAGCCCTGGAGCTCGATGACCTCGCACGAGGTGGGCCGCAGCTCCTACTAGGAGAGCTACTCCTACCTTTGGCGTGACGCCGTCGTCGAGTACACCCAGGGCGCGGTGGTCTACCGTGATCCAGGAGATAAGTTCGCCCGGGAGCCATTCCTTGCGGAATTCCGAGATATCGAGAGCGTCCAGGAGGTCGCGCTGGCGACTGTGCACATCGTGTACGGTGACAGCCGGGATGACCGCACGCCCGAGATCCGGCAGCTCGAGGAGATCTGGGACTGGATGCGGGAGGTTTACCCCGACACGCCACGGATCATCGCCGGCGACTACAACCTAGCGCCGGATCATCCCGCCTGGCAGCCGCTGCGCGAGAAGGGCGCGGAGCCGGCGATCACCGCTGGCGCCACGACGCTCAGCCAGACCGACGGTGAATACGCCAACCTCTACGACAATCTCTGGTTCGATGAAGAAGTGCTCGACGTGACAGGGGCCAGCATCGTCCGATTTCCGGACCTGCTGGGCATGAGCCATGAGGAAGCCCGAGACATCGTCTCCGATCACGCCTCGGTCTACATCACCCTCGGTGACGCCGAGCCCGAGTTCGTCTCAGTGGCTCCATCACAGGACAGCACCGCCAATACTCGAGACTGCATCGACCTGAACAGCTCAAGTGCTTCGCGGCTCGATGAGCTGCCGAACATCGGGCCGGCACGGGCTCATGACATCATCGATGGCCGCGATTGGGGAGCAGTCGATGAGTTGGTCGAGATAGATGGCATTGGCCCGGCTAGGATGCAGGAGATCCGTGATAGCGGGCAGCTCTGCCAATGAGTCACCAATAACCCTGGGGGCTAGGCTTCCTTCGACCTCAGATATGGTCATCCTCCTACAACGGTCGAGAGCTAGGCGGACTACGGTCCCCCCTAGACTCTCACTCCTAGGTTATGTGTGGAATGTCTGCGCGTGAGCAACGGCCTATGTTGGACAGGTATACCATTGCCCATAAGCTTCTGACGAGCGTGTTGTATCGCGTACAGATGTGGTGCAGCTCCTTGATCTAGCAGATGCGTCGCTCTATGACGTTCCTTCCCGATAGCGCGTTTTTCGAAACTTATGTGCTCCGCAGGCCGTGGCTTTCGGCGCATCTTGCGTCTTACGGCGATCGGCTTCATTCAATGGCAGTCGCAGCACTGGAAGAGCGGCATGCAATCGTTGCTGTTATCTGCCACGATACAGAATCAACGCTTTCGTGGCTGTCCCGCTGACTCAGCCAGCTGGATGTGCTCTTTGGGATTGAAGTGACAGAAATTAGGAGATCTTCCTCTAAAAGCAAAGGTGGCCGACCTACTCAGCTCTCTGAGCAGGACCGGTCGTCTATAGCTTGGAGCGTAGCGATTAACAATCACCGCAGGAACCAGCGATGCATGCAATCGTGCCAGCCGAAGCTCCACCGGCTAAAGCAGCAAGAAGGGGCTGCGAAATCGTAACTCCTGCCACTGCACTACCTATAATAAGTGTACCTCCGCTAGCAACCCAAGCTGCAAGGATTGCAGCACCAACAGCCATCCATGCAAGGATGCATAAATCCCTAGGTACGTTAGTTGGGTTCATTCCAGGCTCTGGTTTGTCAACTAGGCTCTTTATCTCAGCAACAAGGTCATCACTCGTAATGTTGTTGCTCAAAAACTCTGGCTCCAGCCTGTCAAGCTTCGACTTTATCGCTTGCATGGTTTCCCAGCTTGTTTTTGGTGCATTTTCTTCAGAAAGGAAGCCTTCATAGAGGGAGTTTCGATAGGCTGTGATGAATAACTTGTTGTCCATATTCTTGCTCCAGGTGGATTAAGGTTATTTATAGGGTTTTTTCTACATTCCAATCAATAAGCATGAAGACTAAGATTGGTAAAAGATCAGAGCAGCTTGCCAAGGATGGTCATGCTGGCAGGATATATCGGTTACCAAGATTTTCCGATTCCGTAGATACATCTTTGGGAAGCTCCTCACGCACTACCGTCCATGCCTGACACGTTAAGATCGCTCCTGCCATCTATATAGTAGCCTCTGAATAATCGTTGCGCTTCTGTGATCGCCTTTAGCATTGAGCGGGACTAGGGACGGTCTCCACTCCGAGGTCTATCCTCACAGCATGTGTGGACGATTCGCGCTGTTCAGCCCCTACCCAAAGCTCTCAGCGGCTCTTCGATTGCCGCTAGAGCGTAGCGAGATTCGGCCACGCTACAACGTCGCGCCAGGTACTTGGATTGCCGCTATACGGCACCCAGAGGAGGGCGCGCCACTGGTGTTGGACGAAGTGTGGTGGGGCTACCGGCCTCACTGGGCCAATGAGGGCGCGCCGGAGCCGATCAACGCGAAGAGTGAGCGTGTCGCCGTCTCCAACTACTTCCGCGGGGCGTTCGCGCATCATCGCTGTTTGGTGCCGGCAGACGGCTGGTATGAATGGCATTGGCATCCTGGCGGAAAACAGCCCTATTTCATCACCCGCGCTGACCGTGAGCCAATCTGGCTCGCTGCCATATGGGCCGAGCGGCCGGATGGCGCTCCGGGCTGCGCCATCCTCACCGAACCGGCCCGTGGCGTGGCCAAGGAGATCCATCCGCGCATGCCGCTGGCCCTGGACAACGAGAGCCTGGAGCCCTGGCTCGATCCTCACCTGATTGACCGAGAGACGATCCGACAGGTGGTTCACCACCTACCCGCCGACATGCTTACCCACTGGCCGGTGAGCACGCGGGTCAACACGCCCACTCACGATGATGCCGATCTGATCGAGCCCATCGCGTCCTGATTCCAGTGGTGCTCTGTGATGTGTCCGCACGCCTGGCAGGTGATGCGGTAGCGCCTTCCATCGACCTTCTCCAGGTCGAACGCCGCCCAGTGTGGACCGTCCTGCGCACGGATCTCGGTGGCACCGCATGGGCACATCAGAACCCACCGCCCTTGGGGCACTGGCATCAGTGTGATCTCCGGCATGGCGACTCCTCCCTGTTGTACTCCACCGTAGTTGGCAGGGAAGGGCCGGGATGTAGGAGATCCTCGACAGGGGGCGTGCTGAAACGCTGAGGGTGGTGTCAGGTTCTCGCCTTGGGTAGCTCATTCCAACGCGTGGTCCAGCATGGTGTGCGGTGAGTGCAGCGCAGATGCCAGGCGGCGTTCTTGCTGGGCATGCCGAGTCGCACGGTGCCGCTGCCCATCCGCTGGTTGAGCTCGTCCAGGGCCGTCATCAGCTTGTGGTCGCGATCGCGCTGGTCGGCGCGCTCGGGCGTGTCGAGTAGCGAGAGCTTCTGACGGTTGGCGTCCACCAGGTCGAGCAGCATCACCCCTCCTTTCATGAACCGGTACCCGCGGCGATAGACCGTCTCGAGCCCTTGGCGGGCGGCGGTCAGGATCAGCCGGCTGTCGTCAGTGGGCTCGGGCAGCTCGACAACGGCGCTGGGCGAGTATTGGGCCAGATCCAGTCGGTGGCGGTTGGTCTTGAGGAAGATGAGCACGGCGCGGGCGTGGCTATCCTGCTGGCGCAGTTTCTCGGCGCCGCGCTGGGCGTGCTGGCGGATGGCTTCCTGCAGCTCGCCCTGGTCGCTGGTGAGGCGGCCAAAGGAGCGGGAGGTCATTATGCGGTCTCTGGGCCGGTCGGCGTCGTTGAGTTCAATGCAGGGCGTCCCTTGGAGCTCGCGCACGGTCCGCTCGAGAGTGACGGAGAAGCGGCGGCGTATGGCCTTAGGGTCCGCCTGGGCGAGATCCCAGGCGGTGCGGATCCCCATGATGGCAAGCCGCTCGACCAGCCTCCGGCCGACGCCCCAGACGTCGCCGAGCTGGGTGCCCTCCAACAGGTGGCGGGTAGCGTCATCGTCGGGTGTTAGCACGCAGACGCCGCGGAACATCGGCACTTTCTTTGCCGCTCGGTTGGCCAGTTTCGCAAGGGTGCGGCTGGGGGCAACTCCCACGCTGACAGGGATGCCGGTGTACTGTCGCACCTTACGGTGGATCTCGCGGGCGTGGGTCAGAAGCTGCTCGGGCTTGAACCCGTCAGCGCGGATGAACATCTCATCGATAGAGTAGGGCTCGACGCCGGCGGAGAACTCCTCGAGGACCTCGCGCACCCGGGCAGACATGTCGCCGTAGAGCTCGTAGTTGGAGGAGAGCAGCCGGATGCGGCCCTGGTTGACAAGATTCTGCAGCTCGAAGGCTGGGGTGCCCATCTCAACCCCCATCTGCTTCAGCTCGTTGGATCGGGCGATCACGCAGCCATCGTTGTTGGACATCACCCCCACGGGGACGCCCTCGAGCCGTGGCTGAAAGACCCGCTCGCAGCTCACATAGAAGTTGTTGCAGTCCACCAGGCCGATCATACGGGGTACTCGTGAATGACCGAGCGCACCACGCCCCACAGCTGGCAGTCCAGGTCCGAGATAGGGATCGGGGCATAGCGGTCGTTGCCGGAGCAGAGATAGGGTCGCCGGCCGAGGAGTTCGTAGCGTTTTACGATGATCTCGCCATCTACCAGAGCGACGACGATATGGCCGGGGCGGGCATCCACGGAGCGATCGACCACCAGGGTGTCGCCATCCTGGATGCCGAAGCCCTCCATGCTGTCGCCGGTGACGGTCATGAAGAAGGTAGCCGAAGGCCGCTTCACCAGCCGCTCGTTGAGGTCGAGCGTGCGGCCGACATAGTCCTCCGCCGGCGAGGGAAAGCCAGAGATCCCCGCCCGGATGGTGGCCAGTGGATGGGGCAGGGCGTGGTAAGTGGGGGCAGGATGGGGGTGGAATATCTCAGAAGGGCGCATAGCGGGTCTCTCACCAATACTGTTCGTATATACAGTATTTGTCACTTGGGCGTGAGCAGGCAAACGCTAATGCAATCACGAGACAAATGGTCCAGCGGGTGGGCAGACCGCCCGACACTGAGGCGAACCCTCCATAGAGAAGGAAAGGGGTGGGGATCAGGCAGGAGGTTAGACTTTCGTCTATTATTTGCTGGTCTAGGCAGGGCGGTGCAACGGCTATCGTTGCACCCGTTGCACTATCGGCTATTTTTTAACCAGCGCAAACGAGAAAGGGGATCAGCTAAGTAGCTGATCCCCTTGGAAAAAGGTGGCGGAGGGACAGGGATTCGAACCCTGGGAAGGCGTTAACCTTCGCCGGTTTTCAAGACCGGTGCATTCAACCGCTCTGCCATCCCTCCGGCTTACGGATGCGTACTCTACCAGCTTTCATCCTGAGGTCAAGAGTTCATTTGGATCAGCGTGTTAGCCCCCGGTTCGGGGGTGGGGCACAATGGGGGGACCTTCATTGAGGAGAGCCTTCATGCCCCAGTGCTCGGCGGGAACCCCGGTAAGGCCCGTGCCCGCGGTATCGGCGGCGGTGGTCAGGGACGATCGTATCCTGATGGTCCGGCGGCGCAATCCCCCCAATGCCGGCAAGCTGGCCCTGCCCGGCGGCAAGGTCGAGGCGGGGGAGCGCCTCGAGCAGGCCGCGGCGCGCGAGCTTCTGGAAGAGACCGGCGTGGTGGCCGAGCCGCGGCGCATCCTGACCGCCCTCGACCTCTTCGACCACGACACCCGGGGCGCGCTACGCATGCACTTCGTCATCGTGGTGGTCCAGCTGGCCTGGCGGGGCGGCAGCGAGGCGGCCGCGGACGATGCCACGGCGCTCTGCTGGATGGACCTGGCGGCGCTCGACCGCGCGGGGCCTGAGGTCTGCGACACCGCGGCGCGCGTGGCGAGGCGGGTCCTCGAGGAAGCGGCCGCCGCGAAATAGGCGTTGAACCCCGACTCGCCGGGCGCTTGCGTCGGGAACCATCTGGCTGCATCCTAAGTCTAGTGCTAGTCCAACCATATCAGGGAGCTTCGGAACCATGGCTTATCAAGAGACGCAGACGACACGTCACCAGACGCAGACGACGTCTGTCGGTGCCAGCAAGGTCCTGCGCAATACCTATGGCCTGTTGGCGATGACCCTGCTGTTCTCTGCCATCACGGCGGGCGTCGCCATGAGCATGGGCGTCGAGCGGATGAACATCTTCGTGTTCTTCATCGGCGCCTACGGGCTCATGTTCCTGGTGCACAAGACCGCCAATTCCGCGATGGGGCTGCTCGCCACCTTCGCCTTCACCGGTTTCATGGGCTTCACGCTGGGGCCGGTACTGAGTGCCTACCTCACCCTGCCCAACGGCGCGCAGCTGATCATGACCGCGCTGGGCATGACCGGCCTGACCTTCGTGGGGCTCTCGGCGGTGGCGCTGATCACCCGCAAGGACTTCAGCTTCCTGGCCAACTTCCTGATGGCGGGTGCCATCGTGCTGATCCTGGCCATGCTGGCGGGCATCTTCCTGCAGATCCCGGCCCTGTCGCTGATGGTCTCCGCCGGCTTCGTGCTGTTCTCCTCGGCGGCCATTCTCTTCCAGACCAGCGAGATCGTGCATCGTAGCGGCGAGACCAACTACATTCTCGCCACCATCACCCTCTACGTGTCGATCTACAACCTGTTCATCAGCCTGCTGTCGATCCTGGGCATCATGAGCCAGGACTGACGCCAGCGCGGTATCAGGTTCACCTGGCCCCGCCAATCGGCGGGGCCAGGTCGTTTCAGGAGGAGCTACATGCGCTATGCCATCCTGTTGATGGGCGCCCCCTACAGTCATCAGGCCAGCCATTCGGCCCTGCGTTTCGCCCGCGCCCTGCTGGCGCGTGGCCATCGCCTCGAGGCGGTATTCTTCTATCACGACGGGGTGCACAATGCCGCCCGCCTGGCCGCCCCGCCCCAGGATGAACCGCACCTGGTGGATGGCTGGGCGGCCCTCTCCCGCGAGCACGAGGTCTCGCTCCAGGTGTGCATCGCCGCGGCGCTGCGTCGTGGCCTGCTCGATGAGCGCGAGGCCGCCCGCCATGGCAAGGAGGGGAGCAGCGTCGCCGCGCCCTTCGAGCTGACCGGGCTCGGGCAGCTGATCGACCTGGGCACCCGCTGTGACCGGCTGGTGACCTTCGGCCCCTGACCCTCTGGCTTGCGATGGAACGATGATGCACGAACACGACGAGACCCTCCGCGATCTGCTGGTCATCCTGCGCCATGCGCCCCACGGCAGCAGCTGGCTGAAGGAAGGGCTGGACGCCGCCCTGGTCGCCGCCGCCTTCGGACAGAGCGTCTCCCTGTTGTTCATGGGGGAGGGTGTCACGGCGCTGGTGCCGGGGCAGGGCGCCGGTCCTCTCGAGCAGAAGGGGACGGCCGCGACGCTTGCGATGCTGGAGATGTATGATATCGAGACCCTGCTGGTGGATGCGCAGGCGCTCTCATCGCTTGGCCTCGCCGACGACGAATTGATGCTCGACGTCACGCCGCTGTCGGCCGAGGCCATCGCCGAGACCCTGTCCGCCCACCGCCTGGTGTTGACCTTCTAGTCCCCAAGGAGAACCGGGATGCTGTTGCATGTGGTGAACCGTTCCCCGGCGAACAGTCGGGTCCATGAGCAGGCCCTGACCGGCATGGGGCCGGAGGATGTCCTGCTGTTGATCGAGGATGGCGTCCAGGGGGCGCTGCCCCAGCTGGTGCGCTATTTCGCGCCGATCGAGGGGCGCCTCTTCGCCCTGAAGGAGGATCTGGAGGCGCGTGGGCTGCTGGGCCGCTGTGCGGAAAGCGTGCAGGTGGTCGATGTGGATGGCTTCGTGACCCTGACCGAGGAAGCCGAACGAACGGTGAGCTGGTACTGATGGCGTCGACAGAAATATACCGTTATCTATCCATCAATGACAAACAATTCGGGCTCGACCCGGAAGACTATCTGGTCGACATGGCCCAGTGGTCGCCCGAGGTCGCCGAAGCCCTGGCGCAAGAGGAGGGGATCGAGCTGACCGAGGAGCACTGGGAGGTGCTCCATGTACTGCGCGACTTCTATGCGCGCTATGAGATGGCCCCCGCCATGCGCCCCCTGGTCAAGGCGGTGGGCAAGGTGCTGGGGCCCGAGAAGGGGCGTTCCATTCACCTGATGCGGCTCTTCCCCGGCAGCCCCGCCAAGGTGGCGGCGCGGCTGGCCGGACTGCCCAAGCCCACCCACTGCCTGTGAAGGCGCTCCCTTGAACTTCCTCGCCCATGGCTGGCTCGCCCGCGGCGGCGGTGACGATTTCCTGTACGGCAATCTGATCGCCGACGGGGTGAAGGGCACCGATCTCTCGGCGTGGTCGGCGGAGACGGCGGCGGGCATCCGCCACCACCGTCGGGTGGACGCCTTCGTCGATGGCCACCCGGTGATCGCCGAGGTCCTGGCGCGGGCCCCCTGGCCCCAGCGCCGCTTCGCCGGCATCGCCCTGGACCTGCTCTGGGACCACTTCGCGGCACGCGCCCTCGAGGACGAGGCGAGACGCCGGCTGGCCGCACGCTGCTACCGGCTGCTCGCGACCGCGCCCGCCCCGGGTCGCCTGGCGGGGATGGTGCCCCTGCTGGTGGAGCAGGACTGGCTCAACCGCTATGCCGACTTCGCCTTCACCTGTCGCGCCATTGCGGGCATCGGCGGACGGCTCTCCGGCCCGAACCGCCTCGCCGAGCTGGTGCCCTGGCTGGAGGCGCACTATGACCGCCTCGCCCGCGACTTCGAGCGGCTGTGGCCGGCCGTCAACCAGGCGCTCGAGGTGCCGGTGGACGGCCAGCGTCCCCCGCTGACCTAGTCGGCTCCATTCGCCGTTCGCGCCTCAATCGACCCTGAGCCACAGGCAGTCGACGCGATCGCCGGGTTCGATACGCGTCTCGGCGGGGATCTCCGCCAGGGCATCGGCGCCGATGCACGACGACAGCACCCCCGAGTTCTGGTCGCGGAACGCCCGGGCCACGATGCCGTCGTCGCCCAGCTCCAGGGTGACGCGCATATAGTGGCGCCGTGGCCCCGTGGAGGTGGCGAAATCGACGCGCGCGGGCAGACGCGGCAGCTCGGCCATCGCCGGGCAGCCCTGCAGCGCCCCCAGCAGGGGGCGCAGGAAGAGCCAGGCGCCGACGAAGCAGGAGACCGGGTTGCCGGGCAGGCCGACGAAGCGCACCGCCTGGCCCTCGCGCCCCGGCAGGCGCCCCAGGGCGAGCGGTTTGCCCGGGCGGATCGCCAGGCGCCACAGGTCGAGCTGGCCAAGCGATGCCAGCGCCGCCTTGACATGGTCCTCCTCGCCGACGCTCACCCCGCCGGTCGTGATCACCAGGTCGGCCTCCAAGGCCGCCGCGGCCAGGATGTCGCGGGTGCCCGCGGCGTCGTCCGGGACCGTGGCGATGCGCACCAGTTCGGCGCCGAAGCGCTCCAGCAGCCGCCGGAGCATCGGGCGATTGGAGTTGTAGATCTGCCCCTCGGAAAGTGGCGCGCCCGGATCGACGATCTCGTCGCCGGTGGAGAGCAGGGCGACCCGCGGGCGGCGACGCACCACCACCTCGGTGATGCCCTGGCCGGCGAGATGGCCCAGGGCCGCGGCCTCGAGCCGCTCGCCGGCGGCCAGCAGGGGAGCGCCGGCCGCCACGTCGCGCCCGCGACAGCGGACGTTGTCGCCCGCCGGGAGATCCGCCGGGATGGCCGCGACATCGCCCTCGAGCGTCACGCGTTCCTGCATCACCACGCAGTCGGCGCCCGGGGGCAGGGCACCGCCGGTGAAGATGCGCGCGCAGGTGCCCCGTGCCAGGGGCGTCGCCGGGGCGCCGGCGGCGATGCGCTGGGCGACCGGCAGTCGTTTCCCGGCATCGAGGTGGTGCAGGGCGTAGCCGTCCATGGCGCTGTTGTCGAAGGCGGGCACGTCGAGGCGCGCCTCGATCGCCTCGGCCAGCACGCGTCCGGCCGCGTCCGCGCAGGGCACCGTCTCCCCGGGCGTGGCGATGACGTCGGCCAGCAGGGCGTCCAGCGCGGCCTCGACCGGTTGCAGCTCACCCATGCTGGCCTCGCTCGGGAATGACGAGGTTGGCGAAGTTGCACGGCTTGTGCCGGCTGTCGAGCTGTTCGGCCAGGATACCGTCCCAGCCGGTGCGACAGGCGCCGGTGGAGCCGGGCAGGCAGAACACCACGGTGGAATTGGCCAGCCCGGCGAGGCTGCGGCTCTGCACCGTGGAGCTGCCGATCTCCTGCCAGGAGAGGTGGCGGAACAGCTCGCCGAAGCCCTCGATCTGCTTGTCGAGCAGCACCGAGACCGCTTCCGGGGTGGAGTCGCGTCCGGTGAACCCGGTGCCGCCGGTGGTCAGGATCACCTGGACGTCCTCATCGGCGATCCAGCCGGCCACGACCGCACGGATGCGATAGACGTCATCGGGCACGATGCGCTTCTCGTGCAGGCGGTGCCCGGCCGCCGTCAGGCGCTCGACCAGGGCCTGGCCGCTGCGGTCGGTCTGTTCATCACGCGTGTCGGAGATGGTCAGCACCGCCACGGAGAGGGGGATCATCGGCTCGCTCATGCGTCGCGGGTCTCCTGCTTGGCCGCCTGGCGCGCCGCGAAGGCCGCCTGCTGCTCGGGGGTGGCCTCCTGCTGGTACTGCTCCTTCCACTCGGCGTAGGGCATGCCGTAGACATGCTCCCGGGCACTCTCGTAGTCCAGTTCGACGCCGCGCTCGTCGGCGGCGGCCACCAGCCACTTGGAGAGGCAGTTGCGGCAGAAGTCGGCCAGGATCATCAGGTCGATGTTCTGGACCTCCTTGTGCTCATCGAGGTGGCGCAGCAGGCGGCGGAAGGCGGCCGCCTCGAGTTCGGTGCGGGTGGCGTCGTCGAGTTGTGGCATCGTCGCTCTCCGGAGTCGGGGTATCGGTAGGGCCAGCTTAACAAAAAGACACCGCCTGCAGGCGGTGTCGAAGCGAGATGGCGGCCGGGGATCAGCCGGAGCCTGGCGCCGGCGCGTCGCCTTTAGGGGCCGGACGCGGCTCGGCCAGCTGAGCCTCGGGAATCGCCTGGTCCTTGACCTCGTCGTACCAGAGGTTGTGGTGCTCCTTGGCCCAGCTCTCGTCCACGTAGCCGGTGGTCATGCCCTCCAGCGATCCCTCGGTCCCCAGGGTGCCGATGTAGATATGGCCCAGGGCCACGGCCGTCAGCCCCAGGGCCCCCACGGCGTGGATGATGCTGGCCCACTGCATGGTGTCACGGGCCTGGCCGTAGTTGGGGAAGTCCAGCACGAAGCCGCTGACGATCACCGCGAGCCCGGCGGTGGCCAGCAGCCAGTACCAGACCTTCTCGCCGCCGTTGGCGAAGCCGGCGTCGGGATGGCCCTTGCCGACCAGGCCGCCGCCCTTGGCGAACCACTGCAGGTCGTGGGCCCTGGGGATGTTGTGGCTGAGCAGGCGCAGCAGCAGGATCACCAGCAGGATGCCGAACAGCGGCCCCAGGTAGTTGTGGATCAGCTTGGTGCCGGACATCATCGCCGCCCAGGCCCCGTCGCCGACCAGTGGGCGCAGCAGGGTCTTGCCGTAGGCGAGGTTGAGCCCGGTCAAGGCCAGCAGGATGAACAGCGTCGCCACCGTCCAGTGCAGGGAGCGCACGACCAGCGACCAGCGCAGCAGCTTGCGTCCGGTGCGCGGCTCGTCGAGCGTCTTGCGCCCCACCAGCAGGTAGAAGAGCGCGATCGCCACGATCATGCCCAGTACCGCGATCGCCCCGAAGGGAGAGACCCAACGCTCGCGGATCTGCCGCCAGGTCTCGCCGCTGGCATTCACCAGGTTGTAGCTGCTGTCGGCCCGGGAGTCCCGGTAGTTGGGTCCCGTCTCACCCGCCTTGACCTGTCGCCACAGGTCGGCGTCCACGGCGGGGACGGCGAAGGCCGCCTCCCGGCCGGGATCGGCCTGCTGCGCCAGCGCCAGCGAGGAGAGCACCAGGCCGGCCAGCAGCACCAGCAGCGTCAGGAGCCGCCGGGCGGCCCCCGCGTGCGTCATCGAGATGCTCATGGTCGCCTCCTTACCCCTGCCGGGTGGCATCGTAGGCCAGGGAGTCGGCCTCGGCGCGGGGGTTGCCCGACCAGCCCCCGTCCCTATGGCCGCGCTGGACGACGCGCTGGCGGAAGATGTCGGCGACCTCCTGGGCATCCCCGGCGAGCAGCGCCTTGGTCGAACACATCTCGGCACAGAGCGGCAGCTTGCCCTCGGCGATGCGGTTGGCGCCGTACTTCTGGTACTCCTCCTCCGGAGTCTCCGCCGGCCCGCCGGCGCAGAAGGTGCACTTGTCCATCTTGCCGCGCTCGCCGAAGGCGTTCTGCTTGGGGAACTGCGGCGCGCCGAAGGGGCAGGCGTAGAGGCAGTAGCCGCAGCCGATGCAGAGGTCCTTGTCGTGCAGCACGATGCCGTCATCGCGCTGGTAGAGGGTCTCGGTGGGGCAGACGGCGATGCAGGGCGCATCGTCGCAGTGCATGCAGGCCACCGAGATCGAGACCTCGCTGGGCTCGCCGTCGTTGAGGGTCACCACACGGCGGCGCTGCACGCCCCATTCGACCTCGTTGGCGTTCTTGCAGGCGGTGACGCAGCCGTTGCACTCGATGCAGCGCTCCGCGTCGCACATGAATTTCATTGTGGCCATGGGGATCTCCTCAGCTTGCCTTCTCGATGCGACACAGGGTGCACTTGGTTTCCTGCATCTGGGTCACCGAGTCATAGCCGTAGGTGGTGGCGGTGTTGGCCGCTTCGCCGAGCACGTAGGGGGCCGAGCCTTTCGGGTAGCGGTCGTGCAGGCTCTCGCCCTGGAACATGCCGCCGAAGTGGAAGGGCATGAAGACCACCTCCGGGGCCACCCGCGGGGTCACCAGCGCCTTGACCTTCACGCGGCCGCCCTCGGCGCCCTCGACCCACACCATGTCGCCCTCGGCGATGGCCAGGTCGTTGGCGAGCGCCGGATGGATCTCGACGAACATCTCCTGCTGCAGCTCAGCCAGCCAGGACATCGAGCGCGTCTCCTCGCCGCCGCCCTCGTACTCCACCAGGCGCCCGGAGGTGAGGATGATCGGGTACTCCCCGGTCACGTCCTGCTCCTGGATGCTTTGGTAGAGCGTCGGCAGTCGGTAGTGGGAGGTCACGTCCGGCCAGGTCGGGTAGTCCTTCACCAGGTCGCGGCGGCTGGTATAGAGCGGCTCGCGGTGCTTGGGGATGGGGTCGGGGAAGGTCCAGACGTTGCAGCGCGCCTTGGCGTTGCCGAAGGGGGCGCACTCGTGGGCGATGGCCACGCGCTGGATGCCGCCCGAGAGGTCGGTCTTCCAGTTCTTGCCCTCGGCCGCGGACTTCTCGGCCTCGGTCAGGTCGTCCCACCAGCCCAGGTCCTTGAGCATGGCGTCGGTGAACTCGGGGTAGCCGTCCTCGAGCTCGGAGCCGTCGCTGAAGACGCCGTCGGCCAGCAGGTTCTCGCCGTCGCGCTCGATGCCGAAGCGGGCGCGGAAGGTGAGGCCGCCTTCGGAGACCTTCTTGCTGGTGTCGTAGAGGATCGGGGTGCCGGGATGACCCATCTCGGCGGTGCCCCAACAGGGCCAGGGCAGGCCGTAGTAGTCGCCGTCGGCGGGCCCGCCCTCGGCCTTGAGGTCGCGGAAGCTGAAGGTGTGCCAGTTCTGCTGGTGGGCCTTCAGGCGCTCGGGGCTCTGGCCGGTGTAGCCCACGGTCCACATGCCGGCGTTGAACTCCCGGGTCAGGTCCTCGATCACCGGTTCGGTGCCCTCGACCCGGATGTTCTTGAACAGCTCGTCGCTGAAGCCGAGCTTGCGCGACAGCAGGTACATGATCTCGTGGTCGGGCTTGGACTCGAAGAGCGGCTCGATCACCCGGTCGCGCCACTGGATGGAGCGGTTGGTGGCGGTGACGCTGCCGGTGGTCTCGAACTGGGTGGCCGCCGGCAGCAGGTAGACGCCGTCCTGGCGGTCGTGCATGACCCCCGCCACGGTGGGATAGGGGTCCACGATGACCATCATCTCGAGCTGCTGCATGGCCTTGCGCATCTCGGGCCCGCGGGTCTGGGAGTTGACCGCGTGGCCCCAGTAGAACATCGCCTTGAGGCGGGTGCGCTGGGAGATGTCCTCCTCCTCCTCGAGGACGCCATCGACCCAGCGCGAGACGGTGATGCCGCTTGAGTGCATCGGCTTGCCGTCGGCGTACTCGGTCTGGTCGAAGCGGCCCTGGAGCCACTCGTAGTCGAGGTCCCAGACCCGGGCCCAGTGCTTCCAGGCGCCCTCGGAGAGGCCGTAGTAGCCGGGCAGCGAGTGGGACATCAGGCCGAGGTCGGTGGCGCCCTGGACGTTGTCGTGGCCGCGGAAGATGTTGGCCCCGCCGCCGGACTTGCCGATGTTCCCGAGCGCCAGCTCCAGGATGCAGTAGGCCCGGGTGTTGTTGTTGCCGGTGGTGTGCTGGGTGCCGCCCATGCACCAGACGATGCAGCCCGGACGGTTCTCGGCCAGCTGGCGGGCGGTGTCGCGCATGGTCGCTTCCGGCACCCCGGTGATGTTCTCCACCACGTCCGGCGAGAAGGCCGCGACCTCCGCGCGCACCTGGTTCATGGCATAGACCCGCTGCTCGACGTACTGGCGATCCTCCCAGCCGTTCTCGAAGATGTGCCACAAGAGGCCCCAGATGAAGGCCACGTCGGAGCCGGGGCGGATGCGCACGTAGTGGTCGGCCTTGGCGGCGGTGCGGGTGAAGCGCGGGTCGACGACGATGATCTCGGCCTGGCTGCGCTCCTTGGCCAGCAGGATGTGCTGCATGGCGACGGGGTGCGCCTCGGAGGGGTTCGAGCCGATGAACATGATCGACCGGCTGTTCTGGATGTCGTTGAGCGAGTTGGTCATCGCCCCGTAGCCCCAGGTATTGGCGACCCCGGCCACGGTGGTGGAGTGGCAGATGCGCGCCTGATGGTCGGTATTGTTGGTACCGGCCAGGGCGGCGAACTTGCGCATCAGGTAGGCCTGCTCGTTGTTGAACTTGGCCGAGCCGAGCCAGTAGATGCTGTCGGGGCCGTGCTGCTCCGTCAGCGCGAGCACCTTGTCGCCGATCTCCTCGATGGCGTCCTCCCAGCTCAGGCGCTGCCACTCGCCGCCGACCAGCTTCATCGGGTACTTGAGGCGCCGGCTGGAGTGGCCGTGCTGGCGCAGCGAGGCGCCCTTGGCGCAGTGGGCGCCGCGGTTGATGGGGTGGTCGAAGGCCGGCTCCTGCTTGGTCCAGACGCCCTCCTGCACCTCGGCATAGACGCCGCAGCCCACCGAGCAGTGGGAGCAGACGGTCCGCTTCGTCTCCACCGGGGCATCGGACCAGGCGGTCTTTTCGGCGGCCTCGGCGCGCTGCATCATCGGCGCGCCCATGAAGCCGGCGGCGGCCAGCCCGCCGGTGGTGGCGCCGCTGCGCTTGAGGAACTGGCGGCGGGAAATGCCCAGCCCGGCGGCCCTCGGCGACTCGGATTTGGGTGTCAAACGCATGGCTGCTCTCCTGGCTCGGGGCCGTCAATCACGCAGGGTGGCGTAGAAGGCACGGATGTGGGGCGTCTCCCGGTACTCGCGGGAGGGCTCGGCCTGCGGGGCCTCGGCCCTGGTCTCGGCCTGGGCCAGGGTGACGTGACCGACCGCGGCAGCCGCGCCGGCGGCCGCGGTGCCGGCGCCAAGGGTCATGAGGAAGCGCCGGCGCTGCGGGTTGCGTGTGCTGGACATGTGGGTCTCTCCTGTCTCTCGCTGTCGCGGGCCCTGACGGGCTCTATCGTTATGGGGCTGTCACGGTGGTCGCGCGACGTCAGGGTTCGACGATGCGCACCGGATCCTGCTGTGCCTCGGCCTCGAGGCACCGGGCCTCCTGCTCGAGGAAGGCCTGGCCGAGTCGGCCCAGGCACGCCTGGAAGGGGGTGTCGACCCGGCCGAGATCGGCCAGGCACTCCGCCGCCCAGGGGGCGAGGTGGTCCATGAAGAAGCGCGCCTCGTCCGGCGCGCGGGCCTCGATCAGCATCGCCATCACCTCCGCCAGCGCGGCGAGGTGATCCTCGGGATCGTGGCTGTGCTCGGCGCGCTGGAAGCCCAGCGCCTTGAGGTCCCGGCGCAGCGCGACCAGCGCCGCGTCCATCAGCTCGCCGTTGCGGTACCAAGAGGCGTAGGGGGTAACGTCGCCCTGGACCACCCCGACCAGGTGGCGGAAATGGGCGCGGGCCTGGGCCTCGGCGGTGGTCTCGCGCGCCGCGACGACAAGCCCCGCCCAGCGCTCGGCGAGCAGGCTGCCGTCGGCCTCGACCTCGAGCCCCGCCAGCCAGTCCAGGAGCTCGGCATCGGGGGCCTCGCGCAGCAGCCGGGCCAGCAGCCGGTAGACGTCGGCGCGCAGCGCATCGCTCTCGTTCAGCTCGTTCATGCGATCACACCCTCAGCTGCGATTCGGGGTTGCGGGCCATCTCCTGCCAGACGTCCTTGACGCGGCAGTCCTCGCACATCTCCAGGCGGGCCAGGGCGTCGCCGGCGAAGTAGGGGTGGTCGGCGAGCTTGGCCTTGAGGGTCTCGACGGTGCTCACGGTGGCGAAGGGCTTGCCGCAGTGGCGGCAGGGGAAGGCTTCCTCCTCGTGGCGCACCTGGCGCTCGCTGCGCGCCGCATCGGCCAGGAAGCCGGGATGCAGGGTGATCGCCTGCTCCGGGCAGGCCTCGGCGCAGAGCCCGCACTGCACGCAGTCGGCCTCGCGGAAGCTCAGCCTCGGGCTCGTGTCGCCGGCGGCCAGCGCCGGGGTCGGGCAGTTGGAGACGCAGGCCATGCACAGGGTGCAGGCGTCGCGGTCGACCGCGATATCGCCATAGGCGGCGCCGGCCGGCAGGCGGTGGCGCCGGCCGTCCGGAGCGCCCAGGCGCGCCAGGTGCTCCAGCACGACGTTGAGCCGGGTGCGCTTGTCGGTGCCGTCCAGCACCGGCGGCGTCTGCGTCAGCGGCGGCTCGACCGGCAGGGCATCGCGGCCGGCCGCGTCGCCGGCCTCGAGGCGCGCGATCCGCGTCGGCGCGTGGCCGAGGGCGGTCAGCAGGGCGCGGGCCTGGGCGAGCTGGTCGTCGATGAAGCGGGTCAGTCGCTCGGGCATATGGGGGTGGGACTGGAGGCGCACCTCGGCGGCGCCGGCGGCCAGGGCGGTCAGCCACTGGTCGTGACCGGCGGCGCCCAGCTCCTCGAGGGGCACGTCGATCACGTGGCCCGCCGACTCGCCCTCGGCCTCGAGGTCGCTCGCCTCGGCGAAGCGCACCACCGGCGCGGTGCCGCCGGCCTCGCGATAGGCCGCGAGCCAGCCCAGCAGGGTATCCTGCTGGCGGGCGCTCTCCGGCAGGCGGAACTGGATGGCGCCGGTGGGACAGGCGCTGCTGCAGCTGCCGACGCCGTGGCAGCGGAAGGGGTCGATCTCGATCCACGCCTCGATGCGGCCCTGATGACTCGCGACGGCATCGGCGGGGCAGACCTCCAGGCAGCGGGTGCAGCCCGTGTTGCCGCTGCTGGCGTGGGCGCAGAGGTCGTTGTCGATCTGGAAGTAGCGCGGCTTGTCGAACTCGCCGACCAGCCCGGCGAGGGCGTCGAGGCGCGCGTCGCGCTCCGGGTCCTGCCAGTCCAGGGCGACGTAGCCCGGCGGGGGCAGCTCGAGGGCGAGGACGGGCGTGGCGCCGAGATCGAGGACCAGGTCGAAGTGCGCGCGTCCGGCGAGCGCCCGGGCGAGATCCAGCGCGCCGCCGTCGCCGGGCACCCGGGCAATGAAGTGCCCCAGGTAGCCCTCGAGGGTCAGCGCTCGCGCCTGGGCACGCGACAGCGTCTGGCAGTCGAGGGCGGCGGACTCGGCGAGCAGGGCCTGCTGCTCCGCGGTGCTGCCACCGTCATCCTCGAGGGGCTCGGTGACGGCGAGGGTGGGCGCCGGGAGCCCCCGTGCCTGGAGGGCCAGGGCCCCGCGCCGGACATCGCGTTCGTTGCCGAGGATCAGGGCGTGGCCGTCGCTCTGGTAGCTGACGCGGGCGGGGCTCAGGTTGACGGGCCAGGAGACGCGGCGCCGGGCGGCCTCCCTGGCGCGGCGGTTGCGGTCGTCATCGACCGGCATCAGTTCGATGTGCTGGTTCATGCGGTCTCACGGTTGCGTGCGTGCGGTAGGCGTCTTGTCATTGTTCTGTGCCTCAGATCAGTCTTGGTCGATTACGCGGCGGGCGCAAACGCTGCCTTGGTCTAATGCATGGGAGGGATGCATCACCCCGATAGGCCGGATCAATGGCGCGATGGGGCCAGCGGGCCTCGGCGCCGTCGCGGCCGTCATTCCCGGCGCTCATCGTCAGGCGCCTCGGCCTCGTGGGCGATATCGGCGTCCGGGGCGGGATCGGACGCCTGCGGCGCTGGCTCGCGAGCGTCCTGGTCGTCGCCGTCCGTAGCCCGCGATGCGACCTGCTCCGGCGCCTCGTCACCCGGCACCTCGTCGTCGCCCTCGGCCTCTCGGCGGGTCCACTGGCGCAGCCGCTCAGCCACGTCCTCGGCGAGTGGCTTGAGCTTCTCGCGGAAATCGTCGTCGTAGTCGTCGAGGCCGTCGCGCACGCCGTAGTGGCTGGCGGCGAAGAGGCGACGCAAGGCGCGCCGGCGAAGCCCCGCGCTGACGCCGGAGGCCAGGTAGGCCTTGATGTCGCTGCCGGGAGGCAGGGTGTCCGGGTCGGGCAGGGTGTGATCGAGGCTGCCCGGCTCGGGCTCTCCGTCGGCCGTCTCCGGGGCCGCGTTCAGTGGCGCATGCGTCGCCTCTCCGGGCACGGCGGCCTCGGGCTCGGGCGGGGTCTCCTCCGTCTCGCCGCGCTTGCGACGCGACCAGCGTTCCAGGCGGCTCACGACTCGGCCTCCCGGGCGCGTCCGGCGCCCTGGCGCTTCTTCTTGCGCCCCTCCTCGGGCGCCTCGCCGTGGTGGGCGAGGTAGGCCTCGAGCCAGGCCTGCAGGGCCAGCGGCATGTCGACCTCGAGCACCCGATGCTCGCCGTCGAGCCAGCCCGCGGCGACGTCCTGGCTGGCGGTGATGGCATCGGGGTGGGGCGTCCCGTCCGCCTCGCCGGCGCGTACGAACAGGCGCGGAGTGCGGCTGGTCAGGTTGAAGCGGTAGGCGGCGCGCTCCGTCATGTAGAGCTGCAGGTCCAGCCGGCAGGGTCCGGCATCGCCGGGCGCGAGGTTCGCGATGCGCCAGCGGGTCGTGGCAAAGCCCTTGACGGTGACCGGCTCGCCGACGATCTCGAAGCTCAGGGGGCGGGTGCTGCTGTTCGACGCCATGGGTCAGTCTCTCCGGAGACAGGCGGGGGGAGGGGCGCGCGTCACGCGTCGCGACGAGTGCCGATGTGGTCCACATTAAAGAAAAATCTGATATGAATGACACTGATCCGAGTCAACGAATCAGAGCCACCGCCCCTCACACAGTAAAGACAGCGTGGGGCCCGAGTGCCATCATCGAAGATCAACGTTCTGTCGAGGAGCCGTGATGCACGACATCAGCCTGAGCCGGGCGCGCCTGCCCGCTACCCTGGAGATCGAGGTGCTCGACGAGTTCGGTGAGGCGAGGCCCCAGGCGATCGCCGCGGAGCGCGCGCTGACCGTCTACCTGAACAAGCGTGAGATCGTCACGCTGATGACCCTCGGGGCCGACCCGGAGGCGCTGGTGGTGGGCTATCTGCGCAACCAGGGGCTGCTCGGCGAGGCCCGGGACCTGCAGGCGGTTCACGTGGACTGGGAGGTCGAGGCGGCGGCGGTGGTGACCCGACGCCTGCCGGACGACCTGGAGGAGCGCCTGGGACAGCGCACCGTGACCACCGGATGCGGCCAGGGGACGGTGTTCGGCCGGTTGCTCGAGGCGACCGCGCTGCGCCCGCTGCCGGCCACGGTGTTGCGCCAGTCGGTGCTCTATCGGCTGCTGGACCACCTCGGTGCCTACAACGAGACCTACCGCAGTGCCGGCGCCGTGCACGGCTGCGCGCTGTGTCGCCAGGCGGCGGTGCTGGACTTCGTCGAGGACGTGGGGCGCCACAACGCGGTGGATACCCTGGCAGGGCGCCAGTGGCTGGCCGAGGCCGACAGCGGTGACGCGGATATCTTCTACACCACCGGGCGGCTCACCTCGGAGATGGTGCTGAAGGTCGCGCAGATGGGCATCGGCGTGCTGGTGTCACGCTCGGGCGTGACCCAGAAGGGCGTGGAGCTGGCCGAGCGCTTCGGCGTGCTGCTGATCGCCCGGGCCAAGGGCCGTCACTTCCAGGCCATCCACGGGGCGGGGCGGCTCGAGCTCGACGCCATGCCGACCCGCCGCCCGGGGGATCGGGCGCGCGCCTGAGGCGCCGGGGGAGCCTCAGGGCGTGCCGTCGCCCCGGGTGCAGACCGACAGCACCACGGCATCGGCCTCGCTGACCGACACCAGGGCGTGGCCCATGGCGCTGTCGAAGTAGATGCTGTCGCCGTCGACGAGGGTCAGCGGCTCGTAGTACTCGGTATAGAGGCGGATCTCGCCCTCGAGCACCATCAGGAACTCCTCGCCGTCGTGGCGCACCCACTCGGTGAACTCCTCGAAGGCGCGGGCCCGCACGATGGTCTTGAAGGGGATCATGCGCTTCTGGGCGAGCTCGCAGCTGAGCAGCTCGTGTTCGTAGGTCGGGGTGGGGTGGCGCTCGCCGTGGCCGCGGCGCGTCAGGTCCCGCCGCCCCATGGTGCGGGTCCGGACCTTGGGCGGCGAGAGCAGCTGGGGCAGGTCGATGCCGAGGCCGTCGATCAGCTTCTGCACCGCGGAGAAGGTCGGTGAGATCTGGTCGTTCTCGATCTTGGAGAGCGTCGAGCGGGCAAGCCCGGTGCGCTGGCTGACGTCTTCCAGGGTCCACTGGTTGGCCAGGCGGATCTCCTTGACGCGCTCGCCCAGGCGTAGCGGTTCGACGAAGGGCTTGCGGCCGGCGGCGATGCGCAGGGCGGCGCCCTGATCGGTGGTGGTCATGCGCGGATCACTGTCCTTGTTCACTATCGGAAACCAGGTTTCCCTCAAGCGTACCATACCCGGCGGGGCGCGTGGTGCGGGATGCGCCCGCCCTGGCGGCGCGGGTGGCGGGGAAGGCACGCAGCGGCGTTTCCCGCCGGCGGGAAACTCCGCTCAGTGGCCGTACGGCAGGCCGAGCAGGGCGGAGAGGTGGGCCTCGGCGCTTCGCCCGAGCGAGTCCAGGTCGTAGCCCCCCTCCAGCACCGAGACCAGGCGCCCGTCGGCGTACAGGGCGGCGATCTCCAGCGCCAGGTGGGTGATCCAGTAGAAGTCCTCGTCCTCCAGGCAGAGTTCCGCCATGGGATCCTCGCGGTGGGCGTCGAAGCCCGCCGAGACCAGCACGATCTCGGGCTTGAAGGCGTGCAGGGCCGGCAGCCAGTCGTCCTCGATGGAGCGGCGGAAGGCGACGCTGTCGGTGCCGCAGGGAAGCGGCGTGTTGACCACGTTCTGCCACTCGCTGCGCAGGTAGCGCCAGGGGTAGAAGGGGTACTGGAAGCTGGTGCAGACCAGCACCTCGGGATCGTCCTTGAAGATATCGATGGTGCCGTTGCACTGGTGCACGTCGAAGTCGAGGATCGCGATCCGGCGCGCCCCGTACTTGGCCCGGGCGTGAGCGGCGCCGACTGCCACGTTGTTGTAGAAGCAGAAGCCCATGGCGTCGGCGGCCTCGGCGTGGTGGCCGGGCGGGCGCACCGCGCAGAAGACGTTGTCCGCCTGGCGGCGAAACACCTGATCGACGCCTCGCACCACCGCGCCGGCGGCGACCCTGGCCGCCGCGAGGCTGTCGGGGTTCATCATGGTGTCGCTGTCCAGGGTGACGATGCCGTGCTCCGGCACGCACTTGTCCAGGGCGCGCAGGTGGCGCAGGGGGTGCACCCGGGCCAGCTGCTCCTCGGTGGCCGCCTTGGCATCGGACTGCATGGTCTGCTGGAGGAGGCCGGCGCGCATCAGCCGGGCGCGGATGGCGTCCAGGCGCAGCGGGCTCTCGGGATGTTCGGGCCCCATGTGGTGCAACTGGCAGTCCGGGTGGGTAATGTAGGCGGTGATCATGCGCTGGCTCCGGGAAGGCTGAAGTCACCTTAATCGTGACCCCCGCCTGCCGGACAGTGTCCATAAGTCGTAAACGTGACGGGGCGAGCCCCCGCGCAGGGAGGTCCTGGCTTGAGCACGCGCTTTCTTCGTCACTTCTTCGAGCCCGGCACCATTGCGGTGATCGGGGCGTCCGAGAAGCCCCACTCCATGGGCGGCCTGGTGATCCGCAACCTCCGCGAGGGCGGCTTCAAGGGCAGCGTCTGGGCGGTCAACCCCAAGGGCTACGACGCGGTCTTCGCGGCGCCCTGCGTCACCCGGGTGTCGCACCTCCCCGAGGTGCCGGACCTCGCGGTGATCTGCTCGCCGATCCAGACGGCGCCCAGGCTGATCGCGTCCCTGGGGCGTTTCGGGGTCAAGGCCGCGCTGGTGCTCTCCGGCGGTGCCCACCTCGACCGCGACCATGGGGACAAGGGCTCGATCCGCAGCCGCATGCTCGCCGCGGCCCGCGCCTCGGGCATCCGCGTGCTCGGCCCCGAGTGCATGGGGCTGATCGTCCCGGGGCGCAAGCTCAACGCCTCCTACGCCAGCCAGCCGGTCAAGGCGGGTCGCGTGGCCTACCTCGGCCAGTCAGGGATGCTCGGCAACGCCATGATCGACTGGGCCGCCGGTCGCGGCATCGGCTTCTCCCACCTGCTCACGGTGGGCGACAGCGTCGACGTGCTGCTGCCCGACCTGATGGACTACATCAACCAGTTCTCGCCGGCTCAGGCGATCCTGCTCCACCTCGAGCGCATCATGGACGCCCAGCACTTCATGACCGCGCTGCGCGACGCCTCGCGCAACCGCCTGGTGCTGGCGATCAAGAGCGGGCGCACCGCCGAGTCCGACATCTCGGGCCTTCCGCCGACGCCCGGCGTGGCCAATCGCGACCAGATCTTCGACGCCGCCTTCGCCCGGGCGGGGGTGGTGCGGGTCAACGACTCCGACGAGCTGTTCGATGCCCTGGAGACCCTGTCGCGCATGAAGCCGCTGAAGGGCGATCGCCTGGCCATCGTCTCCAACGGCCTGGGGCCGGCGATGCTCGCCATCGACAAGCTGATCAACGCCGGGGGACGGCTGGCCACCTTCAGCGAGGAGACCCGCGACGCCCTGCGACGCGACGACTTCGACATGAGCAAGCCCGGCGAGAACCCGGTGGACCTGGGGGGCAACGCGACCCCGGAGCGCATGGTCGAGGCGCTGGAGATCGTCGCGGCCGACCGCGGCGTCGATGCCGTGCTGGTGGTGCACGCCCCGACGCGGCTGGCGCCCTCCAGGACCACCGCCCAGGCCGTCATCGCCGCCCGACGGCGTTTCCGGCGCAACCTGCTGACCAGCTGGATGGGCCTCGAGGAGGCGCTCTCGGCCCGTCACGAATGCAACCTGGCGGGGATTCCCACCTACCTCTCCCCGGAGAAGGCGGTCAAGGCCTTCATGCACATGGTGGACTATCAGCGCGTGCAGGCCTTGCTCCACGAGATTCCGCCGAGCCTGCCCTTCGCCACCACCGCCACGATCCGGGGCCGCTGTCGGCAGCTGATCGAGGAGGCCCGGGCGGCGGGTCGGGAGACCCTCGCCCACTCCGAGACGGCTCAGGTGCTCGCGGCCTACGGGCTGCCGGTGGCGCCGAGTCGCTACCCCCAGACGCCGGAGGAGGCGGCCGAGGCGGCCGCCGACTTCGACGGTCCCATGGCCCTCAAGGTGGTGCACGAGTTCAACTGCCGGCCCTTCCGCTACCGCCAGCATCCCCACAAGATCTCCGCCGGCCTGCTCCAGGACCTGGCGACGCCGGAGCAGGTCGCCGCGGCGGTGGGGCGCCTCGGCGACCGGGTGCGCGAGAAGTTCCCGGAGGCCGCGATCCGTGAGTACTGCCTGCAGGCCATGCAGCGCGGCAAGCACTCCATGCAGCTGTGCGCCGGCATCACCCGGGACCCGATCTTCGGGCCGGTGATCGTGTTTGGCATCGGTGGCTACAAGGTCAACATCCTGGCCGACCGCCAGGTGGCACTGCCGCCGCTCAACATGAGCCTGGCGGCGGACGTGGTGGGGCGCACCCATGCGGCACGACTGATCCGCGAGCACTCCAGCCAGCCCGAGCGCGACCTCGAGCGGCTCTGCGAGCTGCTGGTGACGCTGTCGCAGATGGCCAGCGACCTGCCGCAGCTGCGCGGGCTGGAGCTCAACCCGCTGGTGCTCAACCGCGATGGCCTGCTGGCCGTGGACTTCGCCCTGGACCTCGGCACCCCGGCGCGCTTCGCGATCATGCCCTATCCCGAGGAGCTCAGGGAGTGGGTCACCCTGAAGAACGGCTGGGAGGTCGAGGTGCGCCCGATCCGCGCCGAGGACGCGCCCTTGATCACCCGCTTCCACGATCAGCTTTCCGAAGAGAGCATTCGCTTCCGCTATTTCCACAACAAGGCCGACCTCACCCAGCGCGACCTGTCGATCCTCTCGCATATCAACTACGACCGGCAGATGGCCTTCATCGCCGAGCATCACGGCGAGGACGGCTCCCAGGAGATGCTCGGCGTGGTGCGAGTCTGGAACGATCCGGACAATATCCGCACCGAGTTCTCGGTGATCGTTCGTGACGACCTGCAGGGGCTCGGCATCGGCAGCCTGCTGATGAACAAGATGATCGGCTACTGCCGCAGCGTCGGCACCCTGGAGATGATCGGCAAGATCATGGTCGACAACCACCCGATGCGCGCCCTGATGAAGCACCTCGGCTTTCGCCTGCGCTACAACATGGAGGAGCAGGTGGTGGATGCCGTGCTTCGCCTCAACGAGCCGGAGAGCGAGTGGCAGCGCCATCGCCTGGAGAGCCAGCCGGACTGACGCCGGTAAACGCCACCCGGAAAGCGATGCGGCCCCCGCCTGCTGGCGGGGGCCGCGTCCTCTGCGTGCCGGGGTGTCGGTCGGGATCAGGGCGCCAGGCGGAAGCGGTGCCAGCTGCCGTCGCGGCGCTCGAAGCGCAGGCGGTCATGGAGCCGGCTGGGCTGGCCCTGCCAGAACTCGATCATGTCGGGGATCACGCGGTAGCCGCCCCAGTGGATCGGGCGGGGGATCTCCTGGCCCTCGTAGGCGTGCTCGAAGCGCTGCTCGCGCTCGGCGAGCCAGGTGCGATCGGGGATCACCACGCTCTGGGTGGCGACCCAGGCGCCCAGCTGGCTGCCCCGGGGGCGGCTGGCGAAATAGGTGTCCGACTCCTCCGGGCTGACCTGCTCGACCCGGCCCTCGACGCGGACCTGGCGGGAAAGGCTCGGCCACCAGAACACCAGCGAGGCGTGGGGGACGTTGGCGAGCTCGCTGCCCTTGTGGCTGTGGTAGTTGGTGAAGAACACCATGCCCCGCTCGTCGGTGCCCTTGAGCAGCACGATTCGAGCGTGGGGCCGCCCCTGGCTGTCGGCGGTGGCCAGGGTCATGGCGTTGCCGTCGCTGCCCTCGGCATCGAGCGCCAGGGTCAGCCACTCGTCGAACAGCGTCATGGGCTCGTCGGGGGCATCCGCCTCTTCCAGCCGGCCGCCCTCGTAGTCGCGCCGAATGTCGGCAATGTTGCGTGTCATGACCGTCTCCTTGAACTATTGCGTCATGCTCGCCGGTCGTCGCCCCGAGCTCAATGCCCTGGATCAACGAACCGCGGGAAAATCCCTCCCAGCTTACGGGGTCCAGCCCAGCTGCACCATGGCCATGTAGGCGCCGGTCCCCCCGGCGATCGACAGCAGGGCGTGGCGCCGCCACAGGTGCAGCCCCACCACGGTCAGCGAGGCGAGGATCAGCGGCCAGCCGTCGGGGGCGACGTTGAGTCGGCCGTCGGCCAGCGGGCGGAAGTCGCGCAGGGCGTAGATCACCAGGATCATCATCACCGCCGGCGGCAGGTAGCGTCCCAGGTGCAGGATCAGGGGGTGCTCCGCCTGGCGGGCCAGGGCCACGAAGGGCAGCACGCGAGTGGCGAAGGTCGCCGCGGCGCAGACGGCGATGAAGGTCAGCAGCTCGATGGGGCTCATGGGCGCTTGGCCTCGCGGTGGGACTGGCGGCTCCGGTGGTCGGCCAGCAGCACCAGGGTGGTGGCGCCGATGGCGCCCAGCAGCAGGTGGCGGTCGGGCAGCAGCGCCAGGGCACCGAGGCCGGCGGCCAGGGCGATGGCGAAGGGCAGCCACTGGCGCAGCCGGCGGGCCTGCTCCAAGGTCAGCACGATGAACAGCGCCGTCAAGGCGAACTCGATGCCGCGGCTGTCGAAATCCAGGGTGGTGCCGATCAGCACCCCCGCCGCGCTGCCCAGTACCCACCAGAGCTGGTTGAGCAGGCTGAGGCGGAAGGCCTGGGCGTGGTCCAGGCCGTGCTCTCCGCCATGGGTGGTCAGCAGCGAGTAGGTCTCGTCGGTCAGCGCGAAGATGAGGTAGGGCTTGCGCCAGCCGGCGCCCTGGAAGCGCTTGAGCAGCGAGAGGCCGTAGAAGAGATGGCGGGAGTTGAGCATCAGGGTGGCCACGGCCACCTCCACCAGGCCCGCCCCGGCGGCGAGCAGCGCCACGGCGAGGAACTGGCCGGCGCCGGCATAGATCACCAGTGACATCGAAAGCGCCCCCCAGACGGGGATGCCGACCTCGATGGCGAGAATGCCGAAGGCCGCGCCCAGCGGCAGGTAGCCGAACATCACCGGCAGGGTCGTGACGCCGGCCTCATGCCAGGCATGGCGCTGTGGCACCGTGGACCTCCTTGTCGTCGTGTGCGATAACGCGGTGTCGGGCGAGCCTTCTCGGGTCGACGCGATCCGGATCGCTCGCCAAACGCAGGTCATACTATTGCAGGAAGGCAAGGAGGCAGCAATATGCACCGCATCAGCGTCTGGGATATTCCGATTCGTCTATTTCACTGGGCGCTGGTGGGCGCCGTGGCGGTGTCCTATTACACCATGAAGACGCCGGGGGCTCCCTTCGTCTTTCCCGTCGAGATCCACGCTCGGGCGGGCCTGGTGGTGCTGGGCCTGCTGATCTTCCGCTGGGGCTGGGCGCTGGTGGGGAGTCGCCATGCCCGGCTCCGGCACTTCCTGTACCGGCCGCGCGTCGTGCTGGGCTACCTGCGAGCCCTGGGGCGTGGCGCCCTGCCGCCCTATGCCGGTCACAACCCCCTCGGCGGCCTGGCGGTGCTGGTCATGCTGGCGTCGCTGAGCGTGCAGGCGGTCAGCGGCCTCTTCCTGAGCGACGACATCTTCTTCCAGGCGCCGCTCCACGATCGGGTCGCCTCGGCGACCAGCGATGCGCTGCGCACCCTGCATCACTGGAACGGCCAGCTGCTGATCGTGCTGATCGGCCTGCACCTGGTGGCGCTGCTGTTCCATCGGCTGAAGGGAGAGCGCCTGGTCGGGGCCATGGTCCACGGTACCAAGCGACTGGACGCGCCGCCCCTGGACGTGGCCACGGAGCCCCGCGTCCGTGACGCGGGCCGGGCGTGGCGAGCGGCCGGCCTGCTGCTGGTGGCGCTCGCCGTGGTGGCCTGGCTCTGGTGGCTGTGACGGTCGGGCCGCGTTCGGTCGGGCCGCGTTCGGTCGGGCCGCGTTCGGTCGGGCCGCGTTCGGTCGGGCCGCGTTCGACCAGATCATGATCCCCTAACGCCGGGAGGCGGCCCGATGGGCCGCCTCCCGGTGCGAGCAGATCGCCGACTCACTCGGCCTTGTAGTTGTCGTGACACCCCTTGCAGGTCTTGGCGACCGCCGCGACCTGGCGACGCATGGCGGCCACGTCGTCGCCCTGGGCGAGCTCGGCCAGCTTGGCGCTCTCCTCGATCAGGGACTGTTGGCGAGACTCGAAGTCGTCCCAGTTCTCGCCGATGTCGGCCAGGGCGTCGGTCTCGATGCCGTGGCCGTCGCCCTGCAGGGAGCCCTCGACGAAGCCCTCCCAGGGCAGGGGCGCCACGGCGGCGAGGTTCTCGGCGCGACGGGTGAACGTTTCGGCGTCGAACTCGATCTTGCCCTGGGCCATGTCGCCCAGCGGGCCGATCTGCCAGGCCATGACGCCGAGGGCGTCCTGGCGATACTCGATGGCCTTGTCGACGTCGGCGGCCTGGCTGTTGGCGGCGGCGGCCAGCGAGAGCATCAGGGTGGCGGCGACGAGGGGGGTGCGCATCCGGGTCATCACGATCTCCTTTCGTGTCGGGTTGGGCGTGTCATCGAGCTTGTCGCGCGATGCGACACGCCCAACCAGCCTAGCACGTTTGCTCCTCGCCGCTAGCCGGCCCGCTGCTGGCGGCTGCGAAAGCGCGCATACCCCATGCAGCCGACGAACAGCGCCAGCGAGACCAGCGCCTCGGCCGCGCCGCGCAGTCCCTGTTCGGGCAGGGTGGCGACCATCACGCCCTGGGTGAAGTAGAGGAGGCTGACGAAGGAGAGCCAGGCATGGCCGCGCGGGCGACGGGCGATGATCGACGGCAGGAAGAGCACCAGCGGCAGCACGAAGGCCACCAGCGGCACCAGGGGGTTGCCGTCGGTGCTGACGAGCGCCCCGCGGTAGAGCGTGAGCGCCAGCAGCACGGCGTAGCTGCCGATCACCAGCCGGCGCGAGGCGTCGGTCAGGTGGTCGAGTCCCTTGCGGGCCTCCAGGCCCTCCAGCCACTGTCTCATTTGGCCTCCCGGCGCGATGCCTCGAGGGCCAGGGCGAGCCGCGCGACGCGCTGGCCCTGGGCGAAGGCCAGCGAGCGCTCCTGCTCGTCCAGCGGCCGGTCGCTGCGGGTGCCGGCCAGGTGGCTGGCCCCGTAGGGCGTGCCGCCACCGGCGGTCTGCATCAGTTCGATCTCGCTGTAGGGCAGGCCGGCATAGACCATGCCGTGGTGAAGCAGCGGCAGCAGCATCGAGATCAGCGTGGTCTCCTGGCCGCCGTGCAGGCTGGAGGTGGACGTGAAGGCGGTCGCCGGCTTGTCGATCAGGGCGCCGCCCAGCCAGAGCTCGCTGGTGCCGTCGATGAAGTGCTTGAGCGGGGCGGCCATGTTGCCGAAGCGGGTCGGGCTGCCGATGGCCAGGCCCGCGCAGTGGCGCAGGTCCTCGAGGGTGGCGTAGACAGCGCCCTCCTCGGGAATCTCGGGCGCCACCGCCTCGCAGGTGGCCGAGACGGCGGGCACGGTGCGCCGGCGCGCGTCGATGCCCGGGCACGCCTCGACGCCGGCGGCGAGGCGCTCGGCCATGGCGCGGGTGGCGCCGTGGCGAGAGTAGAAGAGGATCAGCACGTACGGACGGTTTGCGGTCATGGGGGTTCCTGGGTGACCTGGGAAAGCGGGCGAGGGCTCAGTCGAGCAGCGCGCGGATGGCCTCGGGCGGGCGGCCGATGATGGCACGGCGCCCGTCATCGGCGATGGGGCGCTGCAGGAGCCTGGGGTGGGCGACAATGGCGTCAATCACCTGAGCGGGGTCGTCGCGGTCGGCCCCCAGCGCCTTCCACTCGGGCTCGTTCTGGCGCACCAGGCTCGCGACCTCGCCCTCCAGGCGCTGGATCAGGGCCTCCAGCTCGGCGGCCTCGAGCGGCGCATCGAGGTAGCGGCGGACGCTCGTCTCGACGCCAGCCTCCTCGAGCAGGGCCAGGGCCTCGCGCGACTTGGAGCAGCGCGGATTGTGGTAGAGGGTGATAGCGACCATGAAGACTCCTTGAACCCTGAGGAAGGCCGACATTGTAGAAGGCGGCGATATCGCGCCACAACCCGCCCGCGGCCGCGCTACCCCGGATCGCCGCCGGCGGGCTCGGGGAGGCGGCGATAGACCCAGGCGCTCGTGCCGTCGCGCAGGGTGAGGCGCACCCGCTCATAGCGGATGCCCAATCGCTCGTAGCGATCGAGTCGGGCGAGCTCCTCGGCGGTGACCGAGAGCCTCAGGCCCTCCACCTCGCATTCGCCACAGGAGGCCAGGTCGAGCCCGCGGCGGCGAAAGCCCTCGAGCACCGCCGGCCTGGGCTCGCCGGCGCGGCCGTAGACCAGCCAGCGGATCGGGGCATGGGTTAGGGTGCCGTAGACGAAGACCCGGTGGGGGCCCTCCTGGATCGGCGGCAGGTGCCCCGGGCGCTCGTAGGTGAAGGGGCTGAGCATGGTCAGCCACAGCCAACCGGCCAGGGCGAGCGGCGAGGCGATGGCCAGGGCGGCGAGCCCGTGTCGCAGGCGCATGGCGCGTCCTTGTCGTCGTGAGTGGCGGGTGAGGGACCGAGGAGCCCCGGGTGCCCGGCTATCCTGCCACGAACCGGGCGCGCGCTTAAGCCGCCCGCGAGGCTCTGCTAGGATGGGAACTCCCCTTGACGCCCCGGAGGTGCCCCATGAGCCAGCCCCATCGCAACGACGAGGATTTCCAGGCGCTGATGGGGGACGTGCGCCCCCTGGCGAAGACCGCCAACCGGGCGGACCCCGGCCGCCGACGCGGCGCGCCCAGCGAGGCGCAGCTGGCCCGGCGCGAGAGCGCGGCGGCCGAGACGCCGGGGGGCGGCCCGCTCTCGACCGACTTCATCGACCTGCTGCCGCCCTTCGATCCGCTGCTCTTTCGCCGCGACGGCATCCAGACCGGCGTCGTCGACCGCCTGCGCCACGGCGGCTACCCGGTCCAGGCGAGCCTGCACCTGCTGCGTCGCCCGCTGGAGGAGTGTCGCCGGCTGCTGGCCCCCTTCATCCGCGAGGCCTACAGCCACGACCTGCGCTCGGTGATGATCATCCACGGCCGGGGCCGCGAGATCGACAGCCCCGCCAACGTGCTGCGCTCGTGCCTGGCGAAGTGGCTCGAGAGCCTCGACGAGGTCCAGGCCTTCGCCTCGGCGGGCCAGGCGGACGGCGGCCTGGGCGCCACCTGGGTGATGCTGCGCAAGAGCGAGCGGGCCAAGGCCAACAACCGGGAGCGCCAGCAGAAGCGCCGCGGCTGAGGTCGCGGGCGCCCGCTGAGACAGACACGACGCCGCCGGCCCGAGGGCCGGCGGCGTTTTGCTTGCTACAGGGGGGCGATGGCCTCAGGCCAGGGCGGGCTCCCGGAGGCGACCGGCGAGCTCGCGCAGGCGATGGCGGAACAGCGGCTGCGGGTCGTCGGTGCCCGGCTGGTAGCCGCGGCTGAAGGTGCTCAGGGCGTTGAGCGCGTCCGGGACGAGCTGATCCTCGCGCAGCGAGAAGGCGTTGACGCCGCAGCGTGACAGGTAGAAGAGCTGGTCGATCAGCACGTCGCCGACGGCGCGGATCTGCCCGGCATAGCCGTAGCGCTCGCGCAGCAGCCGGGCGATGGAGTAGCCGCGGCCGTCGGTGAACTTCGGGAAGTCGACGCCGATCAGCGGCGCCTGGGCGAGCTCGTCGGCCAGTTCCGCGGTGAGCTCGGTGTCGCTCGGCAGCCAGGGGGCCAGGTCGGGGCGCCGACCGGCGTCCCGCCAGACGTCCAGGCGAACCAGGGCCGGGCCCTCGGCTGGGGCGGTGTCGCCGTCGTGGCGGGGCCAGTCGGCCTCGACCGAACGGCCATCAACGATCAGCGGGCGAGTGGCAATTTGCTCAGGCATAGACACGCTCCTTGAAGGGTTTGAGGCCGATGCGGCGATAGGTGTCGAGGAAGGTCTCGTCGGGCTGGCGGCTGCCGACATAGACCTGCAGCAGCTTGTCGATCACGCCCGGCACGTCCTCGCGGAAGAAGGAGGGGCCGAGGATCTTGCCCAGGGAGGCGCCGTTGCCCTGGCTGCCGCCCAGCGAGATCTGGTAGTACTCCTCGCCCTTCTTGTCGACGCCGAGGATGCCGATGTGGCCGACGTGGTGGTGGCCGCAGGCGTTCATGCAGCCGGAGATGTTGAGCTCCAGGGGCCCCAGGTCGTAGAGGAAGTCGAGGTCCTCGAAGCGCTCCTGGATGGCATGGGCGACCGGGATCGACTTGGCGTTGGCCAGGCCGCAGTAGTCGCCGCCGGGGCAGCAGATCAGGTCGGCCAGGGTGCCCACGGTGGGGTTGGCCATGCCCAGCGCCTCGAGGCGCTGCCAGAGTGCCTCGATGCGATCCACCGGCACGTCGGTGAGCACCAGGTTCTGCTCGTGGGTGACCCGCAGCTCGCCGTAGCCGAACTCGTCGGCCAGATCCGCCACCGCGGCCATCTGCTCGGAGGTGACGTCCCCCGGCGAATGCTCGCGGCGCTTGAGCGACAGGGTCACCGCCTTGTAGCCGGCCACCTTGTGGTCGGTGACGTTGTTGGTGACGAAGCGGGCGAATGCGCGGTTATCGCCGCGCAGCCGCTCGTAGGCCTCGATGGCCTCGGCGGGCACCGCGCGGCGCTCCGGCTCGACGAAGTGCTTGGCCACGGCCTCGAGCGCGTCGGGCGTGAGGGTCTGGGGGCCGTCCTTGAGGTGGGCCCACTCCTCCTCGACCCGGCGGCGGAACTCGTCGACGCCCAGCGCCTTGACCAGGATCTTGATGCGCGCCTTGAACTTGTTGTCGCGGCGGCCGAACTGGTTGTAGACCCGCACCAGGGCCTCGAGGTAGGTGAGCAGGTGCTGCCATGGGAGGTCCTCGCGCACCGTCTCGGCGATCATCGGCGTACGGCCCAGGCCGCCACCGGCCAGCACCTTGACGCGCACCTCGCCGTCGCGGTTGCGCCACAGGCGCAGCCCGACGTCGTGAACCTGGATGGCGGCGCGATCCTCGTCGGCGCCGGTCACGGCGATCTTGAACTTGCGCGGCAGGAAGGCGAACTCCGGATGGAAGGTCGACCACTGGCGGATCAGCTCGCACCAGGGGCGAGGATCGACCTCTTCGTCGGCGGCGATGCCGGAGAACTGGTCGGTGGTGGTGTTGCGGATGTCGTTGCCGCTGGTCTGGATGGCATGCATCTGGACGCTGGCGAGCTCGGCGAGGATGTCCGGCACGTCCTCGAGCTTCGGCCAGTTCAGCTGCAGGTTGGTGCGCGTGGTGAAGTGGCCGTAGCCGCGATCATAGCGGGCGGCGATCTCACCGAGCTTGCGCAGCTGGTAGGAGGCCAGCATGCCGTAGGGGATGGCGATACGCAGCATGGGTGCGTAGCGCTGGATATAGAGGCCGTTCTGCAGGCGCAGCGGCAGGAACTCCTCCTCGCCGAGCTGGCCGGCGAGATAGCGGCGCATCTGGTCGCGGAACTGGGCGACGCGTTCATCGACCAGGGTCTGGTCGTGGGAGTCGTAGCGGTACATGCAGCGCGATCCTGAATCGAGAAAAGGGGGACGTTGGCGCCACCATACCCGCTCGGATTTATTCTATAAAAGAATAAATCTTCATAGTTTATATGCAGAATGGAATGAGGGCGGTGCTCGGCTAGAGCGCCAGGGACTGCCAGCGCCGCCGCTGCCAGATCAGCATGAACCAGGCCGAGTTGAGGCAGCGGTAGCCCAGCTGCACCCACCAGATGCCCACCAGGCCCTGTTCGAGGGCCACGCCCACCCACCAGGCCAGTGGCAGGAAGACCAGCCATTGCAGGGAGAGGGTCGCGGTCATCACCGTGCGGTTGGCCCCGGCGCCGAGCAGCGCCTGGGCGAACACCAGGGCGGCGGCATCGAGCACGATCATGACCGCCGTCAGCTGAAGCGGCAGCCGGCCCAGCGCGACCAGCGCAGGGTCGTGGAGGAAGAGGCCCAGCACCGACTCGGGGAGCAACACCATCGGCAGGGCGAGGATCGCGAGGGCACACCAGGCCAGGCGCACCACGTCCCAGCCCCAGCGGTGGGCGTCCTGATGGGCCTGGCGCCCCAGCGACTGGCCCACCAGGCTCATCGCCGCCATGCCGAGCCCCACCCCGGGCAGGATCAGCAGCAGCGAGAGGTTGACCAGCACGTGGCCGACCGCCACGCTCGGCGTGTCGATCCGCCCCAGGATCCAGAACAGCACCGCGTAGCCCGCGGCGAACCACAGCTGCTGGAAGGAGTGGGGCGTGGCGAGGCGCAGGGTGGTAGCCAGCACGCCGCGACGGGGGCGCTCGGCGAGAAAGCCGCTGGTGGTGGCGTGACGCAGGCTGAGCCCGGCCCAGATGGCGAGCCCGGCGAACAGCGAGAGGCTGGTGCCGGCGCCGGCCCCGGCCGCGCCCATGGCCGGCAGCCCGGCGAGCCCGAAGATCAGCCCCAGGCTCGCCACCACGTTGATGACGTGCATCACCAGGATGATGCGCAGGTAGAGGCCGGTCTGCTGGATGCCGTTCCAGTAGCCGCGAAAGCAGAAGATCATCGCCACCGGCACCAGCGACGTGACGCGCCACTGGAAGTAGCCGGCCGCCTCGGCGTTGACCGCCGGATCCTGGTTGATCAGCGCCAGCAGGGCCGGGGCCTGCCACAGGCAGAGCAGGGTCAGCGGCCCCGCCACGGCCAGGGCGATGACGAGCCCGGCGTTGAGTGGCAGGGCGCGCCGGCCCCAGTCCTCCTCGCCATGGCGCCGCGCCGCCTGGGCCT
Organism: Halomonas sp. THAF5a; assembly: GCF_009363755.1. NCBI lineage: Bacteria > Pseudomonadati > Pseudomonadota > Gammaproteobacteria > Oceanospirillales > Halomonadaceae > Halomonas > Halomonas sp. THAF5a. The sequence continues at coordinate 1,826,190 of NZ_CP045417.1, forward strand.
GCACCCCCGAGGAGAGCCCGAAGACCACGGCGGTGATCAGGAACATGGCATAGCCGCCGATGCCGACCCCCGCCAGGGGCACCTCGCCGAGAGAGCCCACCAGGGCGGCATCGATCAGGTTGAGCAGGCTCTGGGTGAGCATGCCGCCGATGATCGGCAGGGCGAGGCGCAAGATGGTCTGGCGTCTGGAGGTCTCAGGCAGCATGCCGGCCTCCATGGATCGGCAGGGCAAGGCGCAGGATGGTCTGGCGTCGGGAAGTCTCAGGCAGCATGCCGGTTTCCAGAAATGACGAAACCGGGCCCGCTGAGCGGGCCCGGGGCGAACGAGGCGGCCATCAGCTCGGGTCGTAGGAGAGCACCGGCGACAGCCAGCGTTCCATCTCGGCCAGCGTCATGCCCTTGCGTTCGGCCAGCGCCTCGACCTGATCGCGGGTGATCTTGCCGGTCGAGAAGTACTTCGACTGCGGGTGGGCGAAGTACCAGCCGGACACCGCGGCGGCGGGCCACATGGCGAAGCTGTCGGTGAGCTCGAGGCCGGCGTTGGCCTCGGCCTCGAGCAGCCGGAACAGGGTGGCCTTCTCGGTGTGATCGGGGCAGGCCGGATAGCCCGGCGCCGGGCGGATACCCTGGTACTTCTCGGCGATCAGCGCCTCGTTGTCCAGCGCCTCGTCGGCGGCGTAGCCCCAGAACTCCTTGCGCACCCGCTCGTGCATGCGTTCGGCGAAGGCCTCGGCGAGGCGGTCGGCCAGCGCCTGGACCATGATGGCGTTGTAGTCGTCGCCGGCGGCCTTGTAGCGGTTGGCGAGTTCCTCGACGCCGTGGCCGGTGGTGACGGCGAAGCCGCCAATCCAGTCCGGCTTGCCGGCATCCTTCGGTGCGATGAAGTCGGCCAGGCTGTAGCAGACGCCCTCGCGGTTCTTGGTGGTCTGCTGGCGGATGTGGTGCAGCCGCTCGATCACCTCGCTGCGCGACTCGTCGGCGTAGACCTCGATGACGTCGTCATCGACGACGTTGGCCGGCCACTGGCCGATCACGCCGCGGGCCTGGACCAGCCCCTCGTCGATCAGCTTGCGAAGCATCGCCTGGGCGTCGGCGAACAGGCTGCGCGCCGCCTCGCCGACCACCTCGTCATCGAGGATCTTCGGGTACTTGCCGGCCAGCTCCCAGCTCATGAAGAACGGCGTCCAGTCGATGCGCTCGACCAGCTCGTTGAGGTCGTAGTCCTCGAATACCTTGAGGCCGGTGAAGCCCGGTGCCGGCGGCGTGTAGCCGTCCCAGTCGAGGACCGGCTTTCGCGCACGGGCCTCGGCGTAGGACAGATCCGCCGCCTTGGGCCGACGCTTGGCGTTGCGCTCGCGCACGACCTCGTACTCGGCGCGGATCTCGGCCACGTACTCGGGCTTGAGCGCCGGGGAGAGCAGCTTGCCGGCCACGCCCACGGCCCGCGAGGCGTCGGTGACGTAGATCACCGGATGCTCGTAGCCCGGCTCGATCTTGACCGCGGTATGGGCCTTGGAGGTGGTGGCGCCGCCGATCAGCAGCGGGAGCTCGAAGCCCTGGCGCTGCATCTCCTTGGCCACGTGGACCATCTCGTCCAGCGAAGGCGTGATCAGGCCGGAGAGGCCGATGATGTCGGCGTTCTCTTCCCTGGCGGTCTGCAGGATCTTCTCCGCCGGCACCATCACGCCGAGGTCGATCACCTCATAGTTGTTGCACTGCAGGACCACGCCGACGATGTTCTTGCCGATGTCGTGAACGTCGCCCTTGACCGTGGCCATGACGATCTTGCCCTTGGTTTGAGTATCCTCGCTCTTTTCCGCCTCGATGTAAGGCAGCAGGTAGGCCACCGCCTGCTTCATGACCCGCGCCGACTTGACCACCTGGGGCAGGAACATCTTGCCGGCGCCGAAGAGGTCGCCGACCACGTTCATGCCGTCCATCAGCGGCCCCTCGATCACTTCGATGGGGCGCGTGGCACGCTGGCGGGCGAGCTCGGTGTCTTCCTCGATGTAGGCGGTGATGCCCTTGACCAGGGCGTGCTCGATGCGCTTCTCGACCTCCTCGTTGCGCCACTCGAGGTCTTCCTTCTTGGCGCCGCCGGAACCGTCGCCCTTGTACTCGTCGGCGATCTCCAGGAGGCGCTCGGTGCTGTCGCTGCGGCGGTTGAGCACCACGTCCTCGACCGCCTCGCGCAGCGCCTCGGGGAGGTCGTCGTAGACCGCCAGCTGGCCGGCGTTGACGATGCCCATGGTCAGCCCGGCGCGGATGGCGTGGTAGAGGAACACCGAGTGGATCGCCTCGCGCACCGGATTGTTGCCGCGGAACGAGAACGACACGTTCGACACCCCGCCGGAGACCATGGCGTGGGGCAGGTGCTCGCGGATCCAGCGGGTGGCCTCGATGAAGTCGACGGCGTAGTTGTCGTGCTCCTCGATGCCGGTGGCGATGGCGAAGATGTTGGGGTCGAAGATGATGTCTTCGGCGGGGAAGCCGATCTCGTCGACCAGCAGGCGATAGGCGCGCTGGCAGATCTCGGTCTTGCGCGCGAAGGTGTCGGCCTGGCCCTGCTCGTCGAAGGCCATCACCACGATGGCGGCGCCGTAGCGCATGCACTTGGTGGCCTGCTCGCGGAAGATCTCCTCGCCTTCCTTCAGTGAGATCGAGTTGACCACCGCCTTGCCCTGGATGCACTTGAGCCCGGCCTCGACGATCTCCCACTTGGAGGAGTCGACCATGATCGGCACCCGGGCGATGTCGGGCTCGCCGGCGATCAGGTTGAGGAAGCGCACCATGGCCTCCTCGGACTCCAGCATGCCCTCGTCCATGTTGACGTCGATGACCTGGGCGCCGTTCTCGACCTGCTCCAGGGCCACCTCCAGGGCGGTGGTGTAGTCCTCTTCCTTGATCAGGCGCTTGAAGCGCGCCGAGCCGGTGACGTTGGTGCGCTCGCCGACGTTCACGAACAGCGAGTCGTGGGTGATGTTGAACGGCTCGAGGCCGGACAGCCGGCAGGCCAGTGCGCGCTCAGGCACCTCGCGCGGAGGCAGGTCCCGGATTGCCCGATGGATGGCGGAGATGTGCTCCGGCGTGGAGCCGCAGCAGCCGCCGATGATGTTGACCAGGCCGCTCTCGGCGAACTCGGCGACGATGGCGGCCATCTCCTCCGGCGTCTGGTCGTACTCGCCGAACTCGTTGGGCAGGCCGGCGTTGGGGTGCGCCGAGACAAAGGTGTCGGCCTTGTCGGAGAGCTCCTGCAGGTAGGGGCGCAGCTCCTCGGCCCCCAGCGCGCAGTTCAGGCCCACCGAGATCGGCCTGGCGTGGCGGACCGAGTTCCAGAACGCCTCGGTGGTCTGGCCCGAGAGCGTGCGGCCGGAGGCGTCGGTGATGGTGCCGGAGATCATCACCGGCAGGCGTTCGCCGCGATCCTCGAACAGCTCTTCCAGGGCGTAGATGGCGGCCTTGGCGTTGAGGGTGTCGAAAATGGTCTCGATCAGGATCAGGTCGCTGCCGCCCTCGATCAGCGCCTCGGCGGCCTCGCGATAGTTCTCGCGCAGCTGATCGAAGGTGACGTTGCGCTTGGCCGGGTCGTTGACGTCCGGCGACAGCGAGGCGGTGCGCGAGGTCGGGCCCAGCACGCCGGCGACAAAGCGCGGCACGCCGGTCTCCTCGGCCACGGCGTCGCAGACCGCGCGGGCCAGGCGTGCCGACTCGCGGTTGAGCTCGGCCACCAGGTCTTCCATGCTGTAGTCGGCCTGGGAGAGGCGGGTGCTGTTGAAGGTGTTGGTCTCGACGATGTCGGCGCCGGCTTCCAGGTAGTCGCGATGGATGCGCGTCACCAGGTCGGGGCAGGTCAGCGCCAGCAGGTCGTTGTTGCCCTTGAGGTCGCTCGGCCAGTCGACGAAGCGTTCCCCACGAAATTCCGCCTCGGAGAGCTCGGCGTTCTGCAGCATGGTCCCCATGCCGCCGTCGAGCATCAGGATGCGGCGCGAGAGGCTGTCATGAAGCGAGGCGGTTTGGGGGGTGGGAACGGCGGCCATGGGCGGGTCTATCTCCAGCGAAGAGGCGTCAAGGGTCGGGCCGGCGACGGTGCGCCTGGGGCGTCTTGTCTCGGAAAAACGCGGCCGGCCGGTGGCGACCCGCCGGGACGTGGCACGTCGGCGGGACGCCGGGAAAGCCGCTTATCCTAGCAAAAGCCGGCGCGCCGGGGCAGGGGCGCTACGCGAACGTCTTTCATGCGGTGCGTGACCGGTCCTCATGCGGCTCGGGAGGTAAAACCCAGCAAATCAGTCGGGATTGTGTCGGCCGCGCCGGTCGCTTACCATTGAGGCATCACCCTTTCTGCCTCCGTCGCGATGGTCTTAGCGGCGGCAGGTCACGATAGCGAGAGCATGATGAGCGACAGCATCCAGATTACCGATAGCGCCCAGGACTACCTCGCCGAGCTGCTCGAGAAGCAGAACGTCGAGGGCATCGCGGTGCGCATCTTCATCACCCAGCCCGGCACGCCCTACGCCGAGACCTGCCTGGCCTACTGCCGTCCCGGCGAGGAAGAACCCAGCGACGAGCTGCTGGAGCTGCCGAAGCTGCGCGTCTACCTCGACAAGAACAGCCTGGCGTTCCTCGAGGAGGCGGTGGTCGACTTCAATGCCGATCGCATGGGTGGCCAGCTGACCATCAAGGCGCCCAACGCCAAGATGCCCAAGGTCAACGCCGACAGCCCGCTCGAGGATCGCGTCAACTATATCCTCTACAGCGAGATCAACCCGGGCCTGGCCTCCCACGGCGGCGAGATCAAGCTGGTCGAGCTGACCGAGGACCAGGTGGCGGTGCTGGCCTTCGGCGGCGGCTGCCAGGGTTGCGCCGCGGTCGACCTGACCCTCAAGGACGGCGTCGAGAAGACCCTGCTCGAGCGGATTCCGGAACTCGCCGGCATCCGCGACGTGACCGACCACTCGGATACCACCAACGCCTACTACCGCTGAGGCGGCGACAGGCGCAAGGCGATCGGGCGGTCATCGACCGCCCGGCCTCGCTCTCACTCCTCTCCGGAAGGCTCCGCATTGGCGGGGCCTTTCTCGTCTTCGGTCTCGTCCGCTCTCTCATACCCCTCGCGGTGGGCGTCCACCGGCGCCTGCCACAGGCAGCGATGCAGCTGGGTCTCCAGTTCGCGCAGGCGGCGCGCCTGTTCCGCCAGCAGCTGCTTCTGTTCGTCGATGCGCCCCTGCAGCAGCGCCTGCTCGTGCTGCTGGGTGCGCGTGCGCTCCTCGGCCTGGCGGCGCGCCCAGTCGGTCTCCCGATGACGCTTCTCCTCCTCGGCCAGCGCGCTGCGCGCCTCCTGCACCAGCCGCTCGGTCTTCTCCAGGCGGGCCTCCAGCTGCTGGTGGCGCTGGGCGTGGGCCTTGTCGGCGGCCTGGCGCTCCTGGCGCGCCTCGTCGAGCAGGGCCATCAGCCGCGACTCGCTGCTCTCGTGGCGCTTCTCCTCCTGGGTCAGGCGCTCCTGGTGATGGGACGCCTGCTCGGCCAGCGCCTGCTGATGCTCCTGGGCCTTGCGCTCCTGGGCCTGCTGCAGGTCGGCGAGCTGCTGCTCCAGCCGCGCCTGGGCGCGACGGAGCTTCGCCTCGCGCTCCGCCAGGGCGTCGCGCTCGGCCTCCCGGCGGGCGAGCTCGCCGCTCTGCTCGGCCAGGCGCTGCTCGGTGCTCGCCAGGTGCGCGGAGAGCGCCGACTCCCGCTGCTCGGCATCCTCGGCGCGGCGTGACGCCTCGAGGGCCTCCTCGCGGGCCGTCTCCACGCGGCCGTCGGCCTCCTGGCGATAGTGGGCGAGCGCCTCGTTGGCGGCCGCCTGGGCCTTCTCCCAGAGCCCCTCCGCGAGCTCCTGCAGCGCGGGCGGCATGCCGCGGGGCGGGGGCTGGTCGCGATTCTCCTCGCGCTGGGTGCGCCACTCCCGCAGGTGCTCGCTGATGGTGGTGAAGCTGCCGGTGCCGAGCACCTCGCGCACCTTGTGCACGCTCGGGGCCTCGCCTTTCGCGAGCAGGGCGTCGATGGCCCGCTGGACATCCTCGTACCGCACGCCGCTGCGCGCCATGGTCGTCTCCTCGTGGTGATCTGCCGGCCGTTCTTGTGGGCGGCGTTCGGGTTCAGGGCGCCAGTCTACCCGGGGCTGAGCGGATATTGAAGCTTTTTACATATTACGTACTACGTAATTATATTTACGGTACATGAGATAAAATCAAGATTACGCGGCTTATCTTGATTATATGCCGTCGTAAGGGCGATACTCGGCGGCCAGGCAGGCGGCGACCCGCGAAGCAAGAAGGCTCCGGGTGCGGCCAGCATTCGCCGCGACACGGCGGGCGCGAAAGACGGACAGCGAGGCGCGATGAAAGACGAGGATAATCAGCAGGTTGGAAAGGGCGAGGCGGACGCTGACCCGGGGTCGCTCATGGCGTTGGCGATCGCGCCGGGGCGAGATCCGGCCGCGGAGCCTCGCCGCCCCCCCGTACCCGGCGCGCATATCGAGGCGGCGAGCGACGCCGAGGCGGTGGCGCGCTGGCTCGCCGAGTATCGGGCGAGCGGCCAGACGCGGCGCGCCTATCGGCGCGAGGCGGAGCGGCTGCTGCTGTGGCTGGGCGAGCAGGGCAGGGGGCTCGGCGAGCTGCGTCGCCAGGACCTGGATGCCTTCGAGGCCTTCCTCGCCGACCCGCGGCCGGCCGAGCGCTGGATCGGCCCGGTGCGGCCCCGCGAGGACCCGCGCTGGCGGCCCTTCCGGGGGCCCTTGTCACCGGCGAGCCGCCGCCAGAGCCTGGTCATCCTGCAGGGCATGTACGCCTGGCTCGTGGAGGCGGGCTGGGTCGGCCACAACCCCTTTCGCCTGATGCGCGACAAGCGCCGCCGCCTGGACAATCGCCAGGGCGGCATCGAGCGCTACCTGGAGCGGCCACTGTGGGACTGGTTCTGGGCCTGGCTCGATCGGCCGCTGCCGGCGGACGCCACGCCCCGCCAGGCCTTCGAGCGGTCACGCCGCCGGCTGGTCTTCGGCTTCGCCTACCTGCTGGCCCCGCGCATCGGCGAGATGAGTGCGGCGCGCATGAACGACTTCGTGCGCCGCGAGGGGCGCTGGTGGTGGCGGGTGGTGGGGAAGGGCGGCAAGGCGGCGCAGGTGCCGGTGCCGCCGGACATGCTGGCCCTGCTGGCGGCCTGGCGGGAGGCCCTGGGCCTGCCGCCCCATCCCGCATCGGACGACGACGGCCCGCTGCTCAGGGCGCTGGATGGCGCGCGGGGGCTGGGCGACAACCGGCTCTACCGGCTGATTCGCGACGCCTTCGGCGAGGCGGCCAATGTCCTGGAGGCCGAGCAGGGCGACGAGGCCCGCGAGGCCGCGGCGCGCCTGCGCCAGGCCACGCCCCACTGGCTGCGCCATACGGCGTTGACCCACCAGGCCCAGGCCGGCGTGGAGCTTCGCTACCTGGCGGGGACCGCGCGCCACTCGCGGCTCGACACCACGGCGCGCTACCTGCATGCCGAGGACGAGGAGTGGCATCGCCAGCAGGCGCGCCACGGCCTCGCCGCCGGGCCCGGAGACGACGAGGCCGGCGGCGGAGGATCGAGATGGGGCGCCTGAGTCGGTATACTGGTGCCCACTGTCCCGAGGAGAGATCATGAGCACCGAGACCACCGCCGAACAGGCCCAGCAGGAGCTTCTCGACGAGTTCGAGATGTTCGACAACTGGATGGATCGCTACCAGTACATCATCGACATGGGCAAGCAGCTGCCGGCCTTCCCCGAGGAGTGGAAGACCGACGCGCTGAAGATCCAGGGCTGCCAGTCCAACGTCTGGATGCACCATGAGCGCGACGGCGAGCGACTCCGGTTCCAGGCGATCTCCGACGCCGCCATCGTCTCCGGGCTGATCGCCGTGCTGATGCGCATCTACAACGACCGCCGCCCGGCGGACATCCGCGACACCAGCCCGCACTTCCTCAAGGACCTGGGGCTCGACAAGCACCTCTCGCCGACCCGCAGCAATGGCCTGAATGCCATGCTGGAGCGGATCTACCGGGTGGCCGAGCAGGAAGCGGCCTCGGCGTGACCCCCCGCGCTGGCGGCGTGACGTTGCCGCTCCCGTGCCAGGATGCCTTCGGCATCCAGGTCGGCGAGGGATTCCTGCGGCTGGGTCGGCACCTCACCGGCGAGCTGCAGCGCGTGGAAGCGCCCACAGCAGACACGCAGGAAGGAGGCGAAGTTGTCGGGGTCGCGCCCCGCCTCCACCCACTCCCGTGACAACCGGGAGAGTAGCTGGCTCAGCCCCAGGCCGTCGCGATGGCCGATCTCTTCGAGCACGCCCCAGAAAAAGCCCTCGAGCCGTACGCTCGTGCTGACGCCCTCTAGGCGCACGGAGCGCGTGTGCGACGCCCACAGGGCGGGGTCGGCGTCGGTGAATAGCTTGCACATGGTCCCGGTCTCCTTGGCGGCATGGTCCAGGCGCACCGCTCGGGGTGCCAGGCGACAGCATGCCGCCTGGCCGGGGGATCGGCAAGCCGGGCCTCAGGCGTGGCTGATGCGCGTACCGAGACGCGCGAGGAACTGGCCGATCCAGGCGGGGTGGGCCGGCCAGGCCGGTGCGGTGACCAGGTTGCCGTCGGTCACCGCGTCGTCCACGGCGATATCGGCATAGTGGCCACCCGCGAGCTCCACCTCGGGACGACAGGCCGGATAGGCGGCGCAGCGGCGCCCCTCCAGCACCCGGGCGGCGGCCAGCAGCTGGGCACCGTGACAGACCGCCGCCACGGGCTTGTCCGTGGTGAAGAAGTGCTGGACGATCTCGATCACCCGGGCATCGAGGCGCAGGTATTCCGGTGCGCGACCGCCGGGAATCACCAGGGCGTCGTAGGCGGCCGGGTCGACCGCGTCGAAGCCGGCATTGAGGGCAAAGCGGTGGCCCGGTTTCTCGGTGTAGGTCTGGTCGCCCTCGAAGTCATGGATCGCCGTGGCCACGGTGTCCCCGGGGCCCTTGCCGGGGCAGACCGCGTCGACGCGATGGCCCACGGCCTGGAGGGCCTGGAAGGGGACCATGGTCTCGTAGTCCTCGGCGAAATCGCCGCAGAGCATCAGGATGCGCTTGCCGGACATGGGGGTTCTCCTCTTGGCTGGGTTGCACGGAGAGGCCAGTCTGGCATGGGCGGTCGGGGGAGGGGTGGTAGCCGGCTACTACAGCCAGCGGTGCGTCGGTCAGTCCTGACGGGGGCGGCAGCGGAAGTGCTCGTCGAGTTCCGGGTCCTCGCGGCACAGCGTCTCGCTGGGACCGCCCGGCACCGGATCGATGCCGCCGGCGGCGCCGGGATGGCAGCGCGCGATGCGCTTCACGCCCAGCCAGCCCCCCTTGAGGGGCCCGTGTACCTTCAGCGCCTCCGCCGTGTAGGCCGAGCAGCTCGGCCAGTAGCGGCAGCGCGGCCCGAGCAGCGGGCTCAGCGTGACCTGGTAGAGCCGGACCAGGGCGATCAGAAGCCCGCCAAGGGCGCGTGAGAGCAGGGCCGCGAGGCGTTTCACGGCTCGGCCTTGTGCATCTCGGCCCGGCTCATCTCAACCCTTTTCACCTTAGCCCCTGGCGTAGAGGGTGTCGGGGTCGATCAGCGGGTCGCTGTCGATGCGCGCCTCGTCGCCTTCCAGGGCCACATAGAAGCAGCTGCGCCGCCCGCTGTGGCAGGCCGGCCCCGTCTGATCCACATGCAGCAGCAGGGTGTCGCCATCGCAGTCCAGGGCGGCGGCCTTGAGGTGCTGCTGCTGGCCCGAGGACTCCCCCTTGCGCCACAGCTTGCCGCGGGAGCGCGACCAGTAGCAGACCCGGCCGGTGCGCAGGGTCTCGTCGAGGGCCTCGCGATTCATCCAGGCCATCATCAGCACCTCGCCGCTGTCGTGCTGCTGGGCGATGGCGGGAATCAGGCCGTCGGCGTTGAAGGCCACGGCGTCGAGGATCTCGCCAAGGGGCCGGCGGCTGTCACGGGGGGCCCGTTCGAGGGCCTTGAAGGTCGTGCTCATGGCGTCTCCGCGGAGAGGGCAGGAGAGGGGGCCTGGCGGCAGGCGTCGCACTGGCCCAGCAGCTCGATGGTCTGGCGCTGGACCTCGAAGCCGAGCTCCCGGGCGCGTCGCGAGAGGTGGTCGTTGACCTCGTCCAGGTGCAGCTCCTCGACGCGCCCGCAGTGGCGGCAGATCAGCAGCTGGAAGCCGTGGGCGTGTTCCGGGCAGGGGCAGGCCACGTAGGCGTTGAGGGACTCGATGCGGTGCACCAGCCCCTGGTCGATCAGGAACTCGAGGGCCCGGTAGACGGTGGGCGGGCGCGCCGCCGCGTGTTCGGCCGCCAGGCGGTCGAGCAGCTCGTAGGCCTTGAGGCCGCCGCGGGTGGTGGCGATCAGCTCCAGCACGCGGCGGCGAATCGGCGTGAAGCGCGCGCCGCGCTGCTGGCACTGCTGCTCGGCCTGGCGGATCATGTCGCGTGGATCGGTCATGGCACCCGGGGCGGTGGCTGGAGGAAGCGCATATTCTACGCGGCCGCCCGCCGAGGGGCCACCCGGGGTCTCAGGCGGACTCGCGAAGCTCGCTCGAGCGGGCGAAGTGATGCTGCGAGAAGGCGATGCGCTCCTCGGCGGCGACGCCCTCCGGCTGACGTTCGATCAGGTCGAGTCGCGAGCGCAGCCCCTCGCCGTTGGCCATCTGGATCGCCAGGCCCGGCCGGGCATTGAGCTCCAGCAGCATGGGGCCGTGGGCGCGGTCGAGCACCATGTCGGTGCCCAGGTACCCCAGGCCCGTCATCTCGTAGCAGCCGGCGGCGAGCAGCAGCAGCGTCTCCCAGCCGGGGATATGCAGGCTGGCGAGCTCGTGGCCGGTATCGGGGTGGTCGTGACAGGTGCGGTCGAACTGCACGCCGCGGATCGCGGTGCCGCTGGCGATATCGATGCCCACTCCCACGGCGCCCTGGTGCAGGTTGGCCTTGCCATCCGAGGCCGCCGTGGAGAGGCGCATCATCGCCATCACCGGGTAGCCCTTGAAGACGATGACCCGGATGTCGGGCACCCCCTCGTAGGTGTATTCGGCGAAGGAGTCGTCGAAGTTGATCAGCGCCTCGACCAGCGCCACGTCCGGCGAGCCGCCCAGGGAGTAGAGCCCCGAGAGGATGTTGGAGACGTGGCGCTCCACGTCCTCGAGGCGCAGCTGAGCGCCACTCGGCTTGATGTAGCGGTCGCCCTCGACCCGCTCGATGACCAGGATGCCCTTGCCGCCGCTGCCCTTGGCCGGCTTAATCACGAAGCCCGAGTGGCCGGCGAGCATCTCGCGGATGTGCTTGACCCCGAACTGGGTGGTCACGGTGCCGATCAGGGCCGGCGTGGTGATGCCGTATTCCTGGGCCAGCAGCTTGGTCTTGAGCTTGTCATCGACCAGCGGGTAGAGCCGCCGGTTGTTGTAGCGGCCGATGTAGCGGATGTTGCGCCGGTTCATGCCGATGATGTCCTTGGCGCGCAGGCGCGCGGGGGTCGTCCACATGCCTCAGTCCTCCGTGACCGGCTTGAAGCGGCGCAGCTCGAGCAGGCGATAGCCCGTGTAGTTGCCGAGCAGCAGGATCAGGCCCATCAGCATCAGCTGCACGCCGAGGAAGTTGAAGGTGATGTGGCGGATCCAGGGGTTGTTCATCGCCAGGTAGGCGAGCACCGCCGTCATCAGGCTGCCGCCGCCCTGGATCAACACCTGCTTGGGCCCTTCCTCCTCCCACAGGATCGACATCCGCTCGATGGTCCAGGAGAGGATGATCATCGGGAAGAAGGTGATGGTCAGGCCGGCATTGAGCCCGAACCGGTAGGAGAGCACCGAGAAGACCGAGATGATGGCGATGACCGTGATGATCACCGCCGTCACTCGCGCCACCAGCAACAGGTTCAGGTACGACAGGTAGTTGCGGATTACCAGGCCCACGGCGACCACCATCAGGAAGCCGACCAGGCCGGTGACCAGGGTGGTCTGGATGAAGGCCAGGGCGATCAGCACCGGCATGAAGGTGCCCGAAGTCTTGATGCCCACCAGCACCCGCAGCAGCACCACCACCAGGGCGCCAATGGGGATCAGCAGGATGGTCTGGAACAGGGCCTGCTCCTCGAGAGGCAGGCTGTGGATCGAGAAGTTGAGCAGGGTGTCGTCGGCCAGCTGGCTGCGCACGGCGGCGGCGGCCGGCTGGTTGCGCGAGAGCATCGAGAAGTTGATGCGCGAGTTGGTGCCGCCCTGGACCTCGAGCACGGCCTGGCCGGCGGACTCCCAGAGCAGCAGGTTGTCCGGGCGTCCCTGTGCGCCGCTACGCGGATCGAACAACGCCCACTCGTCCTCCTCGAAGACCTGGATCCACGACATCAGGTTCTGGCGGCGCCGGCCATGATCCAGCATCAGGCCGCTGACCTCGCGGGCCGGCACCCCGGCCTGGTTGAGCAGGCGCACCAGCAGCGGCGTTCGATCGAACTGGGTCAGCAGCAGCCGCGCGTTCTCGCCCTGGCGCTCGTCGGTGAAGTCCTGGATCAGCTCCCGGGCGAAGGTGAAGTGGTCGGCGCTGCGCGACCAGGCACGATCGATCACCTGGCTGGCCGCGGTGTCATAGGGCGACTCCCAGAGGATGTCGCGGCGCAGGGGAGGGGACTCGATCTGGGTGTTGCGCGCCTCGGGGGCCACCAGGGCCTGGACGCTGTAGTAGAGCTGCTGGTCGCCGGTCGCCTCGCGGGTGGACCACTCTGCACGACGCCCCCCTTCTTCCTCGAGGAAGGCCAGGCCGTAGCCCGGCGAGGCGGTGTGCTCGGTGAGGATGCGATAGCCCTGCTGGCTCGAGGGCAGCGCCATGTTCACCTTGGCCGGCCCGCCGTCGGCGGTGAAGTTGACCTGGGCCTCGATCTCCCAGACCTGGCGCAGCTCGCCCGGCGTCCAGGGCACCTCGAACTGCACGTGGCGGTGGATGCTGAGGGCGGCGCCGGAGACCAGCAGGAGGGCGACGATCAGGTAGAAGGGCAGTCGTGACATGTATCTTCCTTGGGGGTGACGGGCGATCCGAGGCAGGCCCGGATGAAGGCGTCAGCCCTCGGGGCTGGCATCGGCATCGGTGGCTTCGTCGGCGCCGGCATCCGCTGCCGGACGCCCACCGGGAAACTCGGGACGCGCATGGAGGTACTGCTCGGCGACATCGATGATGGCGATATCGAGCAGGAAGCGGCGACCGAGCAGCACGGGATGATCGAGGTGCGTGCGGTCATTCAGGGTGAACTGCACCTTCTCGCGCAGCGGCCCCAGGGTCATCAGCAGGCTGATCACCGGCCGGGACTCCTCACCGGTGGCCTGGATGATGCGCACGCGCCGATCCACCGGCGCCTCGATCCACTCGCCGCGCACGCCCTCGACGACGCTGTCGTCCTCGTTGAGCCCCAGCTTGAAGCGCACCCAGTCCTCGCCGTCGCGCTCGAAGCGGGTGATCTCGGTGGCGGAGAGCGAGGACGTCGTGGCGCCTGAGTCGATGCGCGCCTTGAGGTAGGTGCCGACGTCGGGCAGGCCGATCCATTCGCTGCGGCCCAGGACCTCCTTGTTGTCGAGGCTGGTCCGCTCGGCGTCGACGCACTGGCGGGTCGCATCATGGGGCGCGTCCGGCGGCCCGAGTCGGGCGACGTCACCGCGCAGCTGACGCAGCAGGCTGCCGACTTCCCGCACGTCGGCGGTCAGCGCCTGCTGATGGCGGAACTGGCGATCCAGGCGCGCTTCCTGGCGCGCATCGCAGCGGGCGATCAGCGAATTCTCCAGCTGCGCGACCCGCGTCTCGAATTCCGCGCTGGTCACCGGGGGCGGCGACGGCGCTCGCTCAGGGAGGAAGGTGCAGCCACCGAACAGCAGGGAAGTGAGGGCGAGGGTGCCGGCAAACGGCAGGCGTAGACGCATGGACAGGGCTCGAACAGCAGAGTGATGCATGATGATAAGGAGTCGTCGCCAGCCTTGTCCAACGTCGACGCACGGCGACAGTATGGTTGAGCTCATCCTGCGGGAATGACGCTATTTAACATAATATACATTATACGACCATTATGGTGGCGCGCCGTGAAGCCGCCATCGCGCGCTTCACCGGCCCCGCAGCGATGACCGGATGGCACCATCGACGGCGATCCGCTAGCCTACGCTGTACATTACCAAATCTACTGGATAGATCATGTACAAGAAATGGCGCTATCGCTTTCTCACCCTGCTATCTATCCTGCTGCTCGCCGGCTGCAGCGGCATCGACGTCGAGCGCTACGCCGGCACCACGCCGCGGCTCGACATCGGCGAGTACTTCGATGGACAGGCCCGCGCCTGGGGCATGGTGCAGGACTACCGCGGCGAGGTGCAGCGGCGCTTCACGGTGGTGATCGACGGCACCCTCGAGGGAGACACCCTGACCCTCGACGAGCGCTTCACCTACCAGGACGGCGAGACGGATCGCCGCGTCTGGACCTTCGAACGCCAGAATGATGCCACCTGGCTCGGTCGTGCCAACGACGTAGAGGGACCCGTCGAGGCGCGCCAGGCCGGGCACGTCTTCAACATGCGCTATCGACTGCCCGTCGAGGTCTCGGGCCGCGAGCTCACCTTCACCATGGACGACTGGATGTACCTTCAGCCCGACGGCCGGCTGATCAACCGCACGGCCATGAGCAAGTTCGGGGTGACCCTGGCCGAGATCACCATCGTCTTCGATCGCACTCCCTGAACGACGCCGCCCCAGATCCCGGGGATCTGGGGCGACGCGACGATCGGTGCGGCGTCGGGTGTCAGGCACCCGACGCCGCATCGGCACGACTCATGCCGTGATCAGAGTGGCGTCTTGTCGTCCGGCTCGTCGGCCGGCGCGTAAGAGCCGTCCTCGCGGTGGATCTCGTTGCCGGTCAGGCCCGGCGTGAACACACAGGCCAGGTGCATGGTCTTGCTGGCCCGCAGCAGGTGCTCGTCGTGCTGGTCGAGGATGTAGATGTCACCCGGTTTGATCGGCCAGATCTTGCCGTCGGCCAGGGTCTCCACTTCGCCTTCGCCCTCGATGCAGTAGACCGCCTCGAAGTGATGCTTGTAGTGGATGTGGGTCTCGGTCCCTTCATAGATCCGAGTGATATGGAACGAACAGTTGCCGCCATCGTCGGCCAGCGACAGCCGGGTGCTGTCCCAGTTGCCGTTCTCCGCCTTGACCAGGCGGTCAGACTTGCGGGCTTCCTCGAGATTGCGAACGATCATGAAGTCTCTCCAGTAATGTCGATGGCGAACCGGCCGAGCCCTCGGCCGGTCGAGGACCGGGCCGCCCCACCGCGTGATCGGGCGACCCTGTCAGCGTATCAGCTCAGCGCCTCGCGCGCGCTGGCCTCGAGGATATCCAGGCCACGGGTCAGCTCCTCGTCGGTGATGGTCAGCGGGCAGAGGCACTTGACCACCTCGCCGTCCTGACCGCTGGTCTCGATGACCAGCCCGTGCTCGAAGGCCTTGTGGGTGATCTTGTCGGCGATATCACCGCTGCCCACGTCGATGCCGCGCATCAGCCCGCGGCCGCGCTCGCTGGCCTCAAAGCCCATCTCGTTGAGCATGGCGGCGATCTTCTGGAAGCGCTTGGCGACCACCTCGCCCTTGCGGGTCACTTCCTTCTCGAAGGCGTCGTCGGCCCAGAAGGTGCGCAGCGCGGCGGCCGCGGTGGTGAAGGCCATCGCGAAGCCGCGGAAGGTGCCGTTGTACTGGCCGGCCTTCCAGACGTCGAGCTCCGGGCGCATCAGCACCTGGGCGAACGGCAGCCCCAGGCCCGAGAGCGACTTGGAGTTGGTGACGATGTCCGGGGTGATGCCGGCGTGTTCGAAGCTGAAGAACTTGCCGGTGCGGCCGCAGCCCGCCTGGATGTCGTCGGCGATCAGCAGGATGTCGTGGTCGCGGCAGATCCGCTCGAGGCGCTTGAGCCAATCGAGGCCGGCGACGTTGATGCCGCCCTCCCCCTGCACGGTCTCGACGATCACCGCGGCCGGCACGTCCAGGCCGCCGGACTTGTCGCCGAGCAGTTTCTCGAAGTAGTCCAGGGTATCGGCGCCCTCGCCCATGTAGCCGTCGAACGGCAGGAAGCTGCCGCCGACCGTGGGCACGCCGCCCGTGGCCTCGCGGAACTTGCGGTTACCGGTGGTGGCCAGCGCCCCCATGGTCACGCCGTGGAAGCCGTTGGTGAAGGTGACGATGTTGTGGCGGCCCTTGGCGTTGCGCGCCAGGCGGATGGCCGCCTCGACGGCGTTGGTGCCGGTCGGCCCGGGGAACTGGACCTTGTAGTCAAGGCCGCGGGGCTTGAGGACGACCTCCTCGAGGGTCTCGAGGTAATCGCGCTTGGCGGCGGTCCAGAAGTCCAGGCCGTGGATGATGTTGTCCTCGGCGAGGTACTCGAGGAGCGCCTGCTTGATCTGCGGGTTGTTGTGGCCGTAGTTCAGGGTGCCGGCACCGGCCAGGAAGTCGATGTACTCGCGGCCGTCCTCGGCGGTCAGGCGCGCATTCTGGGCCTTGGTGAAGACCACCGGGAAGGAGCGTGAATAGGTCCGAACCTCGGATTCCATGCGTTCGAGAATCTGGGTCTGCATGAGCGACCTCCTATGGGTCTTGGACAGGTGTAGGGGAAACGGACCGTGGCGACGGTCGTGAGAGACGCAGGGGCCCGGGCCGCCCGCCGGGCAGCCGGACCCATGTGTAGCGGGTGATCAGATGCGATCGGTCTGGAAGGGGCCGATGCGCACGAGGTTTTCCGGGTCATGCTCGCCGCCGAGCTGGTCGGTGGAGAAGTACTCGCGGCTGTTGAGCGGGGCCTGCCAGCGATCGGCGAGGCGCCGGAACAGGCCCCAGGAGGCCTGGTTGTCCGGAGTGATGGTGGTCTCGAGGTGGTGCACCTCGGCCATCTCCGGGCGGGTCATCACGGCTTCCACCAGGCGGCGCGCCAGTCCGGTGCCGCGCGCCTTCTCGCCCACCGCCACCTGCCACAGGAAGTAGGTGTCGGGCGCGTTGCTCTTGACGTAGCCGGAGACGAAGCCGACCACTTCACCTTCCTCGTTGGTGGCCAGGGCGCAGCTGTCGCGAAACTGGGTCGCCAGCAGCAGGTAGGCGTAGGCGGAATTGACGTCCAGCGGGGGGCAGGACTTGACCAGCTCGTAGATGCCCCAGCCGTCATCGGGGTTGGGCTTGCGGATGAACAGCGGCGAGGCCTCGTGGCCGACCACGGCGTCGGCCACGGTGGGCCGTGCCAGGTCGGCGGAGGGTGTAAAGGGCTCGGTGGTTGCGGTCATGTCGGTGGTTCGCTGTAGCGAATGTGAGCGGGATTATAACAGCGCCTTATTAGCAATTCAAAATCATGGTTATCCAGGCGCTCCGTTATCATAAAATATCATTATGCCGAAGGGGTCCAGGCCCCGCCATGCCAGGCCCGGCGCCCGTTCACCACGCCTTCAGAATAGCCCATGGTGGAATCGCGGGAGCGTTGAGGCGCCCCAACGCAAACGGGCCACCCAGAGGGTGGCCCGTGGCTTATCGCGTGCCGCAGCCGGCGCTCAGCGGCGGGTCGGCGTGCGCATGGTGACGAACTCCTCCGCGCCGGTGGGGTGGATGCCCACGGTGGCGTCGAAGTCGGCCTTGGTGAGCCCCGCACGCACGGCCACCGCGATCCCCTGGATCACTTCGCCGGCCTCCTCGCCTACCATGTGGGCACCGACCACCACATCGCTTTCGTCGTCGACGATCAGCTTCATCAGGCACCGCTCGCCGCTGCCCGAGAGGGTGTGCTTCATGGGGCGGAAGTCCGCCGTGTAGACCCGGATCTCGCCGCAGGCCTCCCGGGCCTCGGCCTCGGAGAGGCCCACGGTGCCGATATTGGGGTGGCAGAACACCGCCGTGGGGATATGTCGGTAGTCCAGCGGGGCCGGCTCGCCCGGCTCGAAGTGATGGCGGACCAGCTGCATCGCCTCGGCCAGCGCCACCGGCGTGAGCTCGGGGCCCCCGGTCACGTCCCCGAGCGCCAGGATCGACGGCACCGAGGTCTCGAAGCGCTCGTTGACGGCCAGGTGACCGCTGTCGGTGAGGGCCACGTCCAGCGCCTCGAGCCCGAGCCCCTCGAGGTGAGGACGACGGCCGGTGGCCGCCAGCACCGCGTCCACCTCGAGCGTCTCGCCGCTGGTCAGGGTCACCCGGAGGCCGCCCTCGACCTTCTCGATCGCCTCGATATTGGCGCCGAAGTGCAGGTTGACGCCCTTCTTGGCCATCTCGTCCCGGGTGAACTCGCGCACTTCCTGGTCGAAGCTGCGCAGGAACAGGTCGCCGCGATAGACCAGGTGGGTGTCGCTGCCGAGTCCGTTGAAGATGCTGGCGAACTCCACCGCGATGTAGCCGCCGCCGAGCACCAGGAAGCGCTCCGGGAAGGTCTCGAGATCGAAGACCTGGTTGGAGTTGACCGTGAGCTCCTTGCCGGGGAAATCCGGCACCCAGGGCCAGCCGCCCACGGCCACCAGGATCTTCTCCGCGCTCACGGTCTCGTCGCCGACCTCCACGTGATGGGCGTCCACCACCCGGGCCCGGGCGTTGATCAGGCGCACCCCGGCGCTGTCCAGCAGTCGACCGTAGATGCCGTTGAGTCGCTTGATCTCGCCGATCTTGTTGTCGCGCAGGGTCGCCCAGTCGAAGCGCGGGGGCTCGGCCAGGTGCCAGCCGAAGCCGCCGGCATCCTCGAAGGCCTCGTGAAAATGGGCCGCGTAGGAGTAGAGCTTCTTGGGCACGCAGCCGACGTTGACGCAGGTGCCCCCCAGGTAGCGATCCTCGGCCACGGCGACCCGGGCGCCGGTGGCCGCCGCGGTGCGGGCGGCGCGCACGCCGCCGGAACCGGCGCCGATCACGAAGAGGTCGTAGTCGTACTCGGACACAGTAGTCTCCTGATGGTGGTGTCGTCTTGATTGGCCGCGATCATACCAGCCGCGGACGGGGCCAGGGAGGGCCATTCCATTGACCCTGGCTATGGCGGTGATCAGAATGCGGGCGACCCATGGCCCGTTCTCCAGAGAAGCCTTCCTCCATGAAAACCGAAATGCAGCAGCTGCTCGATCGCAATCGCGACTGGGCGGATAGCGTCCGTCGCCAGGATCCCGACTTCTTCGTGCGGCTGTCGCAGCAGCAGAACCCCGACTATCTGTGGATCGGCTGCTCCGATTCCCGCGTGCCGGCCAACCAGATCATCGACCTGCCGCCCGGCGAGGTCTTCGTCCATCGCAACGTGGCCAACCTGCTGCATCACAACGACATGAACGCCCTCTCGGTGGTCCAGTTCGCGGTCGATGTGCTCAAGGTGAAGCACATCATGATCGTCGGCCATTACGGTTGCGGCGGGGTCAAGGCGGCCGTGACCGGCGACGAGTGCGGCATGGTCGACTACTGGCTGCACTCGGTCCGCGAGCTCTACAGCCGCCATCGCGGCGACCTGGAGTCACTGCCGCTCGGCGAGCAGGTGGATCGGATGTGCGAACTCAACGTCCAGGCCCAGGTCGACAACCTGTGTCGCACCAAGATCCTCCAGCGGGCCTGGCAGCGCGGCCAGGCGCTCGCCGTCCACGGCTGGGTCTATGGCCTGAACGACGGTCGCGTCACCGACCTGGAGTGCAGCGTCTCGGGGCTCGACCAGGTCGCTACTCTCTACCGTATCGGTCGCCTGACGCCGGCCAGCGAGGACTGATGTGTCGTTCGCCCCGGCGGGCTCATTCGCCGGGCGCATGGCCTGTGTCGAAATTTCGATTGGGCATGGGCCACCGGGCTCTCTATGTTGTGTCGGGACCGTCGCGGTCATTACACCAATAACAAGTCACCCGGCATGGAACGACACATGACTTTCAAGAAGACCCTGCTGGCGAGCGTGATCGGCGCCGCCATGACCACCGCCGTGCTGCCCTCCGTGGCCAGCGCCGAGACCAGCCTGCGCATGGCCTACGATGCCGACCCGGTCTCGCTGGACATCCACGAGCAGCTCTCCGGCGGCATCCTCCAGCTCTCCCACATGAGCTTCGACCCGCTGGTGCGCTGGAACAAGGATCTCTCCTTCGAGCCGCGGCTGGCCACCGACTGGGAGCAGGTGGACGACACCACCATGCGCATGACCCTGCGCGACGACGTGACCTTCCATAGCGGCAACGCCTTCAGCGCCGAGGACGTGGTCTGGACCATCGAGCGCCTCAAGCGCAGCCCCGACTTCAAGGCGATCTTCGAGCCGATCGCGAGCGTCACCGCCGTCGACGACACCACGGTGGAGATCACCACCACCAAGCCCTACCCGCTGCTGCTGAACCTGGCCACCTACGTCTTCCCCATGGACAGCGCCTTCTACGGCGGCACCGACGAGGACGGCGACCCCAAGGACGAGATCGTCAAGAACGGCAACTCCTTCGCCTCGACCCACCTCTCCGGCACCGGCCCCTACGTGGTCACGGAACGCCAGCAGGGGGTGCGCATCGCCTTCGAGCGCTTCGATGACTACTGGGACGAGGCGTCGCCGGGCAACGTCGACGAGATCGTCATGACCCCGATCAGCGAGAACGCCACCCGCGTGGCCGCCCTGCTCTCCGGCGACGTCGACTTCATCGCCCCGGTGCCGCCCAACGACCTGGAGCGGGTGCGCGAGGACGAGGACGTCCAGCTGGTGACCATGTCGGGCACCCGGATCATCTTCTTCCACATGAACCAGGAGCGCGTCGAGGCCTTCCAGGACCCCCGCGTGCGCCAGGCCTTCGCCTACGCCGTCAACCAGGAGGGCATCGCCGACCGCCTGATGAAGGGCTTCGCCACCCCCGCCGCCCAGTTCTCGCCGGACGGCTACGCCGGCCACGTCGCGGACCTCGAGCTCCGCTATGACCTCGAGCGGGCCAAGGAACTCATGGCCGAGGCCGGCTACGAGGACGGCTTCGAGATCACCATGATGGCGCCCAACAACCGCTACGTGAACGACGCCAAGATCGCCCAGGCGGTGGCCGCCATGCTGGCGCGCATCAACGTGACGGTGGACCTCAAGACGCTGCCCAAGGCCCAGTACTGGGGCGAGTACGACGATCGCGCCGCCGACATGATGATGATCGGCTGGCACGCCGATACCGAGGACTCCGCCAACTTCCACGAGTACCTGACCGCCTGCCCGGACCCCGACACCGGCGCCGGCCAGTACAACGCCGGCAACTACTGCAACCCGGAACTCGACAAGCTGGTCGCCGAGGCCAATCTCGAGGTCGACCTCGAGAAGCGCGCCGAGATGCTCCAGCAGGTCGAGCAGACGCTCTACGACGAGGCCGCCTTCGTGCCGCTGCACTGGCAGGACCTGGCCTGGGCCTCGGCCGCCAACGTCGACATCGAGCCGGTGCTCAACGTGATGAACTTCCCCTACCTCGGGGACCTGGTCATCCACGAAGAGTAACCCCTGCCGCACGCCGGCCCCCTCGGGGCCGGCCCTCGAAACCCTGACCCCTGTGGCGCGCTCGATGCCCGAGTGCGTCACCGCGTGTTGCACACGGGACGCCAGCCATGATCGCTTTCCTGATCAAGCGCCTCTACCATGCCCTGCTGGTGATGTTCGTCATCAGCATCATCGCCTTTGCCATCCAGGACAACCTGGGCGACCCCATCCAGCAGATGGTCGGCCAGTCGGTGCCCGAGAGCGAGCGCGAGGCCCTGCGCGAGGAGCTGGGGCTCAACGACCCCTTCCTGGTGCAGTACCTGCGCTTCGCCGGTAACGCCGTCCAGTTCGACTTCGGCTACTCCTACACCTTCAACCAGCCGACCACCGAGGTCATCCTGCGCCACCTGCCGGCGACGCTGGAGCTGGTGGCGGCCAGTACGTTCCTCATTATCGCGCTGTCGGTCCCGATCGGCGTGTACAGCGCCATCCGGCCCCGGGCCTGGCTGTCGCGCTTCTTCATGGGGGTGTCGATCATCGGCATCTCGATACCGGTCTTCCTGACCGCCATCGTGCTGATCCAGATCTTCGCCATCGGGGTGAGCCTCTCGCCCTTCCCCGCCGACACCGGCTGGGGCGCCTGGCTCAACGAGGCGCTCTCCACCGACGGCGGCATGCCGGCCTACGGGCGCGGCGATCCGGTCAACGTCTTCGGCACCTGGGACAGCAACTTCGCCTCCCTGGAGGGGCTGACCTACCTGGTGCTGCCGGCGGTCTCGCTGGCCTCGATCATGCTGCCGCTGTTCATCCGCCTGATCCGCGCCGAGATGCTCGAGGTGCTGCAGTCCGAGTACGTCAAGTTCGCCCGGGCCAAGGGGATCTCGCTGCGCCGCATCTACTTCATCCACGCGCTGAAGAACACCATGCTGCCGGTGATCACCGTGGGCGGGGTGCAGATCGGCACCCTGGTGGCCTACACCATCCTCACCGAGACGGTCTTCCAGTGGCCGGGCATGGGGCTGATGTTCCTCAACGCCATCCAGCGTTCCGACGTGCCGCTGATCGTGACCTACCTGATGATCGTGGGGCTGATCTTCGTGATCACCAACACCCTGGTCGACCTCATCTACGGCCTGGTCAATCCCACCGTCAAGCTGACAGGGAAACCCGCATGACAACCACGAACTCTTCCATGGCAGCCGCGCCGGTGGCGAGCCGCTGGTCGCGTTTCCGCGGCTCCTACCTGCTCTACAGCTTTCTGCGCGACCCCATCGCCCAGGTGAGCCTCGCGGTGTTCATCGCCCTGGTCGGCGTCGCGGTGCTGGCCCCGTGGCTGGCGCCGATGGACCCCTACGACCTGGCACAGATCGACATCCTCGCCTCGGAGCTGCCGCCCTTCTGGGTCGACGGCAGCGATCCGGCCTACGTGATGGGCACCGACGCCCAGGGCCGTGACCTGCTCTCGACCATCCTCTACGGCGCCCGGGTGTCGCTGGTCATCGGCTTCGGCGCCGTGGCGCTGCAGGCCCTGCTGGGGGTCAGCTTCGGGCTGCTCGCCGGCTACCTCGGCGGGCGCGTCGACGCCTTCCTGATGCGCCTGGCCGATATCCAGCTCTCCTTCTCGACCCTGATGGTGGCCATCGTGGTCGGCGCCCTGGTCAAGGCGATCTTCGGCGGCGCCACCTACAGCGCCTACGCGGTACCGCTGCTGGTGCTGATCATCGGCCTGGCCGAGTGGCCCCAGTACGCCCGCACGGTGCGCGCCTCGGTGCTCGCCGAGAAGGGCAAGGAGTACGTCGATGCCGCCCGGGTGATGGGCTTCTCCAGCCGGCGGATCATGTTCCGCCATATCCTGCCCAACACCCTGTCGCCGATCTTCGTCATCTCCACGGTGCAGGTGGCCAACGCCATCATCTCCGAGGCGGCGCTCTCCTTCCTCGGCCTCGGCATGCCCGAGACCCAGCCGTCGCTGGGCTCGCTGATCAAGTCCGGCTTCGACTACATCCAGTCCGGCTCCTGGTGGATCACCCTGATCCCCGGCCTGGTGCTGGTGGCGCTGGTGCTGGTGATCAACCTGCTCGGCGACTGGCTGCGCGACGTCCTCAATCCGCGACTCTACAAGGGCTGATCCCATGGCACTCCTCGATGTAACCAACCTCGACGTGCGCTTCGCCCTGCGCCGCGGCGATGTCCAGGCCCTGCGCGACGTCTGCTTCAGCCTGGAGCGCGGCGAGCGCCTCGGCATCGTGGGCGAGTCCGGCGCCGGCAAGTCGGTGGCGGCCTTCAGCCTGCTCAACCTGATCGCCAAGCCCGGCTACATCGCCGGCGGCAGCATCCGCTTCGATGGCCAGGAGCTCACCGACATGAGCGACCGGGCGCTCCGCCACGTGCGCGGCCACCGCATGTCGATGATCTTCCAGGACCCGATGATGACCCTGAACCCGGTACTGACCATCGGCGAACAGATGGTCGAGTGCCTGAAGGCACACCGGCGCATCTCCACCCGGGAGGCCCGGGCGATTTCGCTTGGCAAGCTCGAGCAGGTACAGATCCCCTCGCCCGCGGCGCGCCTGGACCAGTACCCCCACGAGCTCTCCGGCGGCATGCGCCAACGGGTGATCATCGCCATCGCGCTGCTCCTCGACCCGGACATCATCATCGCCGACGAGCCGACCACGGCGCTGGACGTGACCATCCAGGCCGAGATCATGGCGCTGCTGCTCGAGCTCTGCGAGAAGCACAACGTCGGCCTGATCCTGATCACCCACGACCTGGGCGTGGTCAGCCAGGTCACCCAGCGCATGCTGGTGATGTACGCCGGCCGGGTGATCGAGCAGGGCCCGACCCGGGAGATCATCAACGACCCGCAGCACCCCTACACCCAGGGGCTGATCAACGCCCTGCCGCAGATGGCCACGCCCGGCGCGCGGCTCAACCAGATCCCCGGCAGCATGCCGTCGCTGGACAACCTGCCGAGCGGCTGCGCCTTCCACCCGCGCTGCGGCTTCGTCGAGCGCGCCGACGGCTCGACCCGCCACGCCTGCACCGACGACGTGCCCGACTTCGTGACCTCCGGCAACTGCCGGGTCGCCTGCCACATGGTCGCCGAGATGCTCGATCGCGAGCGCATCCCGGCCGAGGAGATCCGCTGATGAGTTCGACTGCCCACGCCACCGCCGCCGAGCCCGCCTCCCCGCTGCTGGAGATCCGCGGTGTGGAGAAGCGCTTCTCGCTCTCCGGCGACTTCCTCGAGCAGCTCAAGTTCAAGGGCGGCAAGCTGGTCCGCGAGCAGAAGCACGTGCACGCCATCAACGGCGTCGACCTTCAGATCCAGCGCGGCGAGGCGCTCTGCGTGGTCGGCGAGTCCGGCTGCGGCAAGTCCACCGTGGCGCGCACCGTGATGGGCCTGATCCACCCCAGCGCCGGCGAGATCCGCTACGACGGCGAGCGCATCGACGACCTCTCGCACCAGGCGCTGATGCCCTATCGCCGCCGCATGCAGATGATCTTCCAGAACCCCTATGCGTCGCTGAACCCGCGCATGACCATCCAGCAGACCCTCGAGGAGCCGATCCGCCTGCACCATCCGGACTGGTCGCCCCAGAGGGTCAAGGAGCAGGTCGCCGAGGTGATGGCCTCGGTGGGCATCGCCGCCGACTGGGGCGGGCGCTACGGCCACGAGTTCTCCGGCGGACAGCGTCAGCGCATCGCCATCGCCCGGGCGCTGGCGGTGGACCCGGAGTTCATCGTCGCCGACGAGCCGATCTCGGCGCTGGACGTATCCATCCAGGCCCAGGTGCTCAACCTGCTGATGGAGGCCCAGCAGCAGCGCAACCTGACCTACCTGTTCATCACCCACGACCTCGCCGTGGTCGAGCACTTCGGCACCCGGGTGGCGGTGATGTACCTGGGAAGGGTCTGCGAGGTGGCACCCACGGCGACGCTCTTCGCCCGGCCGCGCCACCCCTATACCCAGGCGCTGATGTCGGCCATCCCGCGCCTCGAGGACGATCGCCCCCAGCACATCCGCCTGCAGGGCGAGGTGCCCACGCCGGTCAACCTGCCCTCGGGCTGCGTCTTCCACGGGCGCTGCCCCCACGCTGACGCGCGCTGTCGCAGCGAGGTCCCAGCGCTGATCGCCACCGACGACGGTGGCCAGGTGGCCTGTCACGCCGTGGAGGAGGGGCGCATCGACTGATGCCCCGGCGGGTGTGGCACAATGCCGGGTGTGACACCCGGCCCTGGCTCGAGGATCGACATGGAACTGCGTTGGCTGGAAGACTTCATCGTCCTGGCCCGGACCCAGCACTTCTCACGGGCGGCGGAGGAGCAGAACGTCACCCAGCCGACCTTCTCGCGACGCATTAAGCTGCTCGAGGAGGGCATGGGCACCACCCTGGTCAACCGCCAGACCCTGCCGCTGACGCTGACGCCGGCCGGTGAGGAGTTCCTGGCGCTGAGCCTGGAGGTGACGCGCCGGGTCGCCGCGACCCGGCAGCGGCTGTCGCAACTGGCCGAGGAGCAGGCCAGCCAGCTGCGCCTGGCCGCGCCCCAGAGCCTGCTGGCGCACTTCCTGCCGGCCTGGCTCGCCCGCTTCACCACCCCGCCGCCGCTGACGCCCTACCTGCGGGCCACCGGCTGGCTGGCCAGCGACTTCTTCGAGGCGCTCGCCCGGGACGAGTGCGACCTGGTGCTCACCTACTGGCCGCGGGTCGAGGGTCCCCAGATGCCCGAGACCGACGGCCTCGAGCACCGCTGCCTCGCTACCGAGCGGTTGGTGCCGGTGTCGCTGCCCGACCCCGACGGGCGTCCCCGCTTCGTCCTGGAGACGGGGCCGCGGGCCAGCCTGCCGCTGATCGCCTACCACCCCCGCGGGCTGACGGACATGGCGCTGCGCCGCCATCTCGAGGGCATCCCCGGTGCGCCGGACTTCCGGGTGCTTCACGAGAGCATCCAGAGCGGCAACATCCGTGAACTGGTCGGCCTGGGCTATGGGCTCGGCTGGCTGCCGGAGCGCGTCGTGCGGGAGACGCTGGAGGCGGGCACCCTGGTGCGCGCCGGAGATGCCCGCTGGGACGTGCCGCTGGAGATCCGTCTCTATCGCCGGCAGGAGGTCGGCCAGCCGGCCATCGAGGCGCTCTGGGAGTCGCTGGCGACCCACGGCGAGTCGCGCCGTGCGCGCTGAGCGGTCTGACTCATGAGCCCCCTTTTGGCCGGGCGCCCCTGGCGGCTGCCCCGGCCCCTCTGCTTGTCCTGACCAGGAGTCTCGCATGGACGCCCCCTCGCCCACCGCCGGCTTCCGTCCGCCCCCGGGGCTCGGCAATCGCCACGTCCAGACCCTGCTGCCGCGGGCCCTGCCCCGCGTCGCCCTCAAGGTGGACCGCGAAGTGCTCGAACTTCCCGACGGCGACTTCGTCGAGCTGGCCTGGGCCCGGCCGGCCCCCGTCGAGGCCGACGCCCCCGTCATGGTGCTCTTCCACGGGCTAGAGGGCTCGCTCGACTCTCCCTATGCCCGCACGCTCCTGAGCGTCGCGGCCAGGCTGGGCTGGCGCGCCGTGCTGATGCACTTTCGCGGCTGCGGCGCTTCCCCCAACAGCCTACCGCGCGCCTACCACAGCGGCGACACCGCCGATGCGGCCTTCCTCATCGACCGGCTGGCAGAGCGCTATCCCGGGGCCCTCAAGGTCGCGGTCGGCGTCTCCCTGGGCGGCAACATGCTGGCCAAGCTGGTGGCGGAACGCGGCGGCCAGCACCTCGACCTGGCGGGCGCCATCGTCATCAGCGCGCCGCTGGACCTCGCCGCCTGCGCCGACACCCTGAGCCGGGGCTTCGCCCGGCTCTACGAGCGCCACCTGCTCGCCTCGCTCAAGCGCAAGATGGCCGCACGCCTGGCGCGGGAGTCGCTGCCGCTGGCGCTCGGGCCCCGGGAACTCGCGGGGCTCACCAGCCTGCGCGCCTACGACGATGCCGTGACCGCCCCGCTGCACGGCTTCGACGGCGCCGCCGACTACTACCGGCGCGCCTCCGCTGGCCCGCGGCTCACCGAGGTGACGCTCCCTACCCTGGTGCTGCACGCCGACGACGACCCCTTCATGCCGCCGGCGCTCTTCGAACGCTTCCCTGCTCCTTCACCCGCGGTGCGACTGGAGCTCTCCCGTCACGGCGGCCATGTCGGGTTCGTCGAGTGGCGCCACGGCCGCCCCGCCTCCTGGCTGGCTCGCCGCGTCGCCCGAGAGCTCCGGGCGTGGGCCGTCCCCCGGCGCGACGCGTGCCGGGCCGAGGCGATCAGCCGATCGGGCAGCTGACCCCGGTCCCCTTCAGCCCGCAGTAGCCGTTGGGGTGCTTCGCCAGGTACTGCTGATGGTACTCCTCGGCGTAGTAGAAGACCTCGAGGGGTTCGATCTCGGTGGTCACGGGGCCCTGGCCCGCGCGCGCGAGAGCTTCGCCGTAGGCCGCGCGGCTCTGCTCGGCGACCTCCCGCTGCGCGTCGTCGCTGGTCAGGATGATCGAGCGGTACTGGGGCCCGATGTCGTTGCCCTGGCGGTTGCCCTGGGTGGGATCGTGGGCCTCCCAGAACACCCGCAGCAGGGTCTCCAGGTCGACCACCCGCGGGTCGAAGACCACCCGCACCACCTCGGCATGACCCGTGCGCCCGCTGCAGGTCTCCTCGTAGGTGGGGTTCGGGGTCACGCCACCGGCGTAGCCCACGGCGGTGACGTGCACCCCGGGCAGCTCCCAGAACAGGCGCTCGGCGCCCCAGAAGCAGCCAAGGCCCAGCACGATCTCCTCCAGGCCTTCGGGCCAGGGCGGGTGCATGGCGTGGCCATTGACCAGGTGGGTGCCGCTGATCGGCAGCGGCGTGTCGCGGCCCTCGGGGGCGTACAGCGGCGAAGTGGTCATGGTGTGGCTCCTTGGTTCGTCTTTCTCGTGTCGCTTGTGGCTCATCGTGTCAGCGCCGGAGGATCGCCCGGCAGGCTGAAGGTGTAGATCAGGTCGACCGCCTGGTTGGCGCCGGAGACGGCCTCCACGTAGAGGTCTCGCCACAGCTTGTAGCGCAGCGTCAGCTCGGCGATCGGCGAGAAGACCCCGACCCCATAACCGACGCTCAGCCGGTCGGTCAGGTTCCCGGTCACGACCACCTGGCTGTCGTCGCCGCTGCCGGCGGTGTCGAGGCTCAGGTCGTCGACGCCGAAGGCCTCGCCGATCGCACCCACGGCGCCGCCGGCCTGACCCAGGGTGACGCCGATCAGCGCCGAGGTCAGGGCGCTGCCGCCGCTGCTGTCGTCCGGCGCACGGCCGCGCAGCACGTAGGACAGCGCCCGGGACTCGTCCATGGCCGGCTCGGAGAAGATCTCCAGGCTGGGATTGGCCGCGGGCCCGGTGACGCGCAGCCCCGCCACCACGTCGTCCTGGGTATTGTCCGGGTTGCGCACCGCCTCGAAGTCGAGCAGCGGCTGGCCCGGCGGGCCGCTGAAGTAGAGGATGCCCTCGCGGATGATCAGGTCCTGGCCGAAGGCCCGGAAGCGCCCGTCCTCCAGGTTGACGTTGCCGAACAGCTGCACCGGGCCGTCGGACTGGCGCACCTGCAGGTCGCCGCGCAGGTCGGTCTCGAGCCCGTAGGCCTCGAGCCGCATGTCCGGTCCCAGCACCAGGTCCACCTGGACGTCCAGCGCCATGCCGGCCTGCTGCATGGCCTCGGCGGTGCCCGCGCCCGGCTCGTCGCTGGCGGCCTGGCGGTCGGCGGCCTCGGCCTCCTCGCGGGTGACGATGACCTCGTCGGGGCTCGGCGAGACCGCCGAGGCAGGGACCTTGCCGACCTCGAGCCGGGCCCAGGGAATGCCGACCTCGCCGCGCACCTGCAGCCGGTCCGGATTGGCGCGGATCGACAGGTCCGGGGCGATGTGCAGTCGACCGAACCCCGGCAGCGCGGCCAGCAGCGGCGCGTCGCGCCCTTCCAGGTCGAGGGCCGCCTGCCACGCAGCCGACGAGGGCCAGCGGGCATCGCCGGTGATGTTCATCCGGCCTTCCTCGCCCTCCAGGTAGCCGTCGATGTCGGCGCGGTCGCCGGACAGATCGACCTCAAGCTCGCCGTCGGCCACCGACAGCGGCAGCCCGAGGCCCTCGGCGCGCAGGCCGGCCAGCGCGAGGCGGCCGTCCAGCCGCGGTTGCTCGCGGTCGCCGGTGATGTCGATACCGGCGTCAAGCGCGCCTTCCAGGGTCTCCATGTCGGCGATCAACGGCCGGTACGGCGCCAGTCGCACGTTGTCGATCTCGAAGCGCCCGTCCAGGCGGCCGGCACCCATGGGCTCGATGATGCCCAGGTCGAGGCGCATCGCGCCCTGTTCGCCGAAGGTCAGCCCCAGGTCGACGTCGGCACGCTCCTGATCGGCGTCGAGGGCGAGCGAGAGCCCGGTACCGGGCACCGACCACGGCTGGCCATAGGCGTCCTGGCCGTTGATCTCGGCCTGGCTGTCGAGATTGGCGCTGGCCTGCCAGCGGGCGCCGCCGTTCGACCATTCGGCCACCAGGCCGCCCTCGGTGGCGCCGTCGATGGCCCATCCCGGCGGCATGGCGTCGTTGATCAGGTCCATCGGCAGCTCGCGGATCGCGAGCTCGGCGCGTCCGCTGTCCGGCGACGCCGACAGCGGTGCCGTCAGGCACAGCCCGCCGCCCTCGGCGCGGGTCAGGCAAAACGGCTGGACCTCCACGGCGCTGGCGGTCAGGTCGGCATCGAAGGCCAGCGCCTGGTCGAGGCCGAGGCTGCCGTAGGCGGTCTCGGCGTCCAGCGGCGTCAGCCGCCCGCGATAGTGCTCGCGGGCCTCGTCCAGCGCGCCCTCGAGGGCCAGGTTCAGCGCCGACAGCGGCCCGTCCGGGTCGCCTTCCACGTCGAGGGTCAGGCGATGCTCGGAGAGCCGGCCGTCGAGGCCCAGCGCGATAGACGGGAAGGCCTGGCCGCCGGCGGCGACGTCGTCGGCGGCCAGGCTCAGGTCGAGGCTCGGGTCGTCGAGGCCGGCCACCTCGCCGTCCAGGCGCAGCCGGGCGAGGCGGTTGTCGCCGAAGGCCAGCCGATCGCCGCTCAGGGCCAGCGACAGCTGCGGCCGCTCGACGCTGCCGCGGGCCTCGATGTCGCCGTCGAGCGCTCCGTCGAGCTCGGGATGGAGGGTGTCCAGTCGCGGCATGTCGATGCGGGCGTCCAGGTCCAGCTCGCTCGGCGCGACCCGGCCCGAGGCATCCAGGCGATTGTCGCCCTGGCGCAGGCTCAGCGAGGCGATGTCCCAGTTCATGTCGTGATCGCCGGACAGCTGCCCCGAGAGCGAGAACGGCTGCTCGGCGAGTTCGCCGTCCACGGCAAGCGTCGGCACGCCGAGCCGCCAGCCATCGGCGCTCTGGGAGAAGGCCACCTGCAGGCGACCGTCGAGACGGCCGGCCAGTCCCTCGACGAAGGGCTCGGGGTCGAAGCCGTCGACGTCGAGCCGCGCCGACACCGAGAGCGCCTCGGACCAGTCGATCCGTCCCTCGCTGGTCAGCGTGCCCTCCGGCGGCGTCAGGCGCAGCGGCGCCCAGTCGAAGCGCTGCAGGTTGCCCCGCCCGTTCAGCGCGATGTCTGTGCGCGGCAGCGACGGGCCCTGGGCGGCGAGTCCCAGGCTGACCCGATAGTCGTCGAGCGTGCCCTGGGCATCGAGATCGAGGTTCTCGACCCGCCACGGCTCGGCCGGACTGTCTTGCGCCGTCTCGCTCGCGCCCTCGTCCGCGCCGTTATCCGAGTCCTCGGGCGCCGCCACGGCGCCGGGCAGCGGCCACTGCAGCTCGGGGCTGGTCAGGCGGGCGGAGAACGGCATTGTCGGGTCCAGGGCGTCGAGGCGGGCCGTCAGGCTGGCTTCCATGGGGCCGCTGGCGGTAAGCGCCACGTCCAGGTCGCCGAGATCGCCGGTCAGGGCCAGCTCGAGCCGCTGGCCGGCCAGGGCCGGCAGGCGTTCGGGCAGGTAGAAGTCGGCGCCCAGCTGCACGTCGAGGGGATAGTCATCGCGCAGGGTGACCTCGGCCTGGAGGGTGGCATAGGCCTCCCGGGAGGCGGCGGCGAGCGGGTGCACGGCGATGCGCTGGTCGCGGGCGGTGACGCTGAGGTCGAGCCTGTCGATGACGTAGGCCTGCGCCCCCTCGAAGGCCGCGTCTTCCACGGTCAGACTCGGCACCTCCACCGCCAGCGGCAGGGTGACGTCCGGCAGCCGGAGGCGCTCCTCGACCGGAGAGTCCGTCGACGGCGGCGAATCGCTCACGCCTGCGGCGGCCGGGGCGACGCTGGCCGGCAGCGGCGAGCGCACCGCCACGGCGGCGTCGATCGCCGCCGCCGTGAGCACATCGTCGCGGCTTTCCGCCTCGCTCAGGGCGAGCCGGTTGCCCGGCGAGATCGAGGGCGTCAGCCGCAGCCCGACCAGCCGCGTCGGCGACAGGGTCAGGGCGTTGCCTTCGGCCTCGGCGCCGCTCTCGAAGTGCCGCCAGCCAAGGCGGGTGCCGTCGGCGAGACGCACCTCGACGTCATCCAGCAGCAGCTCGCGCAGCGCCACCGGCAGCGGCAGCTGGATCGGCTCGGGCGGGCCGCCGTCGCCCTCTTCCGCCACCGGCTCCTCGGCGGCGTCGCTCGCGCCGAGGCGGATGCGGGCGCCCTCCACGGCCAGGCGGTCGATGCACAGCCGCCCCTGGAGCAGGCAGTTGTCGGCCCAGGCGAGCTCGACGTCGGACACCGCGACGCTGGCCGGGCCGGCCGTCAGGCGCAGCCCCTCGATCCTGAGGGTGTCCAGAGGTGCGCCCTCGACGCGCTCGACCTCGAGCAGGCCGAGCCGCTCGGCCTGGGTGAACAGGGCGCTGGTGCCCCAGGGCGACAGGGCCAGGCCCAGCAGCAGCATGACCAGGCCGATCAGCCACAGCGGCAGCAGGATCAACAGCCGGAGCAGGGCCCAGCTAAGGCGGCGCATTCTCACGATGACGACTCTCGCGACGGCGTCGTCCGGGGCATGGTGAGCCACGGACGACGGGGGTGAACGGTGACGATGATCGGCGCCCGGCGCACGCTAGCACTCACGCTAGAACTCCGGGCCGATGGCGAAGTGGATGCGATAGGCGTCGTCGCTGTCGAACGGGTGGGCGACATCGAAGCGGATCGGCCCCACCGGCGAGATCCAGCGCACGCCGAGGCCGGCGCTGGTGTTCAGCTGCTCGGGCCACCAGTCGGTGAAGGCGTCGCCGGCGTCGACGAAGCTGGCCAGCCACCAGGGGCCGGTGATCCGGCGCTGGGCCTCGACGCTGCCGACCAGGCGCTGCTCGCCGCCGACCAGCTCGCCGTCGCTGTTCTCCGGCGACAGGGTCTCGTAGCCGTAGCCGCGCACGCTGGTGTCGCCGCCGGTGAAGAAGCGCAGCGACGGCGGGATGTTCTCGAAGTCGTCGGTGACGATGCTGCCCGCGCCGACGCGACCCACGAAGCGATAGTCGTCGCCGAGGCTGCGTATCCACTGGGAATCGGCGTTCAGGCGCAGGAACTCGGCGTCGGAGCCCCAGGCCTCGCTGGAGTACTGCACCGAGATCTGCTGGCGATCTCCCCAGCGCGGAAAGGTCGGATTGCGCGAGCGAGTGCGGGTCCAGCGCACGCCGGGATAGAGCAGCAGCACCTGGTTGTCGAGATCGGCCTGGGTGAAGTCCTCGTAGGTGGCGCGCAGGTAGACGATCTGCTCCCAGGCGTTATCGAACTGCCAGCGGCGGCCGAATTCCACGCTGGCCTCGAGGGTTTCGGTGTCCTCGTTGTCCTCGTTGCGCAGGCCGTACTGCAGGCGATAGCTGTCGCGCCTCGGATCGTCGAGCGGCATGTCGTAGACGCCGCTGAACTCCTGGGCGGGCCCGGAGAGGTAGAGGTCGTGCTCGAGGCTGTGGCCGTAGCGGTTGACCCAGGGCTGGTCCCAGGAGAAGCGCATCCGGGGGCCGACGTCGGTGGCAAAGCCGATACCGACCTCGAACTGGTGACGGTCGGCCGGCGTGACATTGACCTCGATGGGCACCTCGGGCACCGGCGGTGCCTGGAGCGACTCGGCCGCGGCGAGCGCCTCCGCGCTCAGGCGGGGCTCGGGCGGCGGCGCCTCTGGCAGGCCCTCCACGTCGAGGGCGTTGAGAAAGCCGATGGGCACCGGCGGCAGTGCCAGTTGGCCGATGCCGGCATCCAGCAGCGGACGCACGCTGACCGAGCCGAACCACTCGGTCTGGCCGAGGCGCTGGTTGAAGGTGGCGATATCGCTGGCGAGATAGGGCTTGCCCTCGTGGAAGGGCACCAGGGCCTGCAGGCGTTCGGTCTCGATATGCTGGCCCTGGAAGCGCACCGGGCCGAAGCGATAGCGCGGGCCGCTGTCCAGGGCCAGCGACAGCCGGGCGCTGTTGGCCCAGGGGCGGATCTCCATGCGTCGTTCGGTGAAGCGCCAGTCGAAGTAGCCGCGCTCGAGGGCCAGGCCGGAGAGCCGGCTGCGCAGCGCATCGAAGGGCGCATGGAGCAGCACATCCCCTTCTTCCTGGGGATAGGCGTCGATGGCGTCCTGGAAGGGTTCGTCGTCGGCGGCACCGCCGGCCAGCTCGAAGGCGAGGCGCTCGATTCGCACCGGCTCGCCGGGATCGATGACGAGGGTCACCTCCTCCGGCGCCTCGGGGTCGTCGAAGCGCGTGCGGATGCTGGGCGAGTAGTAGCCGAAGACCCGCAGGGCCTCGCTGCTGCGTCGCAGCACCTCGCTCTTGAGGCGTTCGGGGCTGTACTGGTCGGCCTCGAGCTCGTCGAGGTAGAGGCGCACGTTCTCGGCCAGTTCGTCATCGACGCCCTCGATCGTCGCGTCGAGGGCCTGGACGCCGGGCGCCAGGCCGAGACTCAGCGTGGCGGCCGCGAGGCGCCTCAATACGCGATGCTCCATGGGTATCGGTCCCTGTCGGGGGGTCACTGGCGAAGGGCCTCGAGCTGGGCGCTCAGGGCGAGCTGGGTCTGGCGCAGCTCGCGCAGCCCGGACCCCATCTCGGTCAGGCCGCCGTCCAGCGCTTCCATTCGTTGGCGGATATCATCGCGTGCTCCCGCCGCGGCTTCAACCTGGCCATCGAGCGTCGTCAGCCGATCCTCCAGGCGCTCCAGGCGTTCCCGGAGCGTCGCCATTCCCTCGGTCAACGCCCCGCGGCGCTCGGCCAGCCGCTCGCGGGCCTCTTCGAGGGTCGCCAGCCGCTCGCCTAGGGCCGCACGTCCCTCCCGGCCGGCCCGCTCCAGGGCGTCCAGGGACCTGCGGGTCGCCGCCAGGGTGGCGTCCCGGGTCTCGGCCTCCTCCATGAGCGACGCGAGGCGCTCCTGCTGTTGTGCCAGGCGCTCCTCGAGGGGGGCGAGCCCCTGAGCCCGGGCGGCCTCGAGGTCGTCGGCGCGCTGGGCGTCGAGTTCACTCCGGAAGGCCGCCAGGCGGCGGTCGAGCACCGCGTCGACCTCGGCCTCGAGGTTGGAAAGCTCGTCGAGTCGCGACCGCAGGGCCTCGAGGGCCTCTCCCCTGCCCTCCTCGGCATCGAAGCGCGCGTGGACGTTGGAGAGCTCGCCGCTGACCCGGGAGAGTTCGGCCTGCAGGCGGGTCCGCTCCTGCCAGCCGGCCCAGGCCAGCGCCCCGCCGGCAGCCACCAGCAGCAGGATGAGCCCCCACAGCGGCCAGACCCGCGGGGGGGCGGGATGACGGGGGCGCGGCGCCGAGAGGCTGGCATCCGGGTCCGGCACGATCGGTCGGTGGGGCCGGTGGTCATCCGGGTGCTCTGCCATGACGAACTCCTTACTCTCGGGGGATTGGCCGGGCCGCCGGCGCGGTGGCGCGCAATTGGCGACCCCCGGGCCGAGTGCTATGATGCCGCGGCAGCACCGACACATCGTCCTGATAGTGTAAGGTTTTTTGTGATCGGAACGCACGGCTTCCGGTCAACCCGAACGGGACGCCTTGAATCCCGACGCCCCGATCCCCACCATGGGGTGTGGTAACGACACCGCTGACGACAAGGAGAGACTCGATGGCATTTGAACTGCCCGCACTGCCGTACGACAAGAACGCCCTGGAACCGCACATCTCGGCCGAGACCCTCGAGTATCACTACGGCAAGCACCACCAGACCTACGTGAACAAGCTCAACGAGCTGACCGAAGGTACCGCCGAGGCGGACAAGTCCCTGGAAGAGATCATCCAGTCCTCCTCCGGCGGCCTGTTCAACCAGGCGGCGCAGGTCTGGAACCACACTTTCTACTGGCACTGCCTCTCCCCCAACGGCGGCGGCGAGCCGACTGGCGCGCTGGCCGAGGCCATCAACGCCAAGTTCGGCTCCTTCGAGAAGTTCAAGGAGACCTTCAACGCCCAGGCGGCCGCCAACTTCGGCTCCGGCTGGACCTGGCTGATCAAGACCGATGACGGCGGCGTCGACATCGTCAACACCAGCAACGCCGACACCCCCATCGCCCACGGCCAGACCCCGCTGCTGACCATCGACGTGTGGGAGCACGCCTACTACATCGACTACCGCAACGCGCGTCCGAAGTACCTCGAGAACGTCTGGAACGTGCTCAACTGGGACTTCGTCGCCCAGAACTTCGCCTGATCCCCTGCGGACTCGCGAACGACAACGGCCCCGCCATCTGGCGGGGCCGTTTTGTTTCTACTGCTTATGAGAAAGTCGACTCAAGGATCGGCGCGGCGCCCGATGCCCCGGTAGTGCAGCCCCATGTCGGCGACATGGGCCGGGTCGTAGATGTTGCGGCCATCGAGCAGCAGCTTCTCGCCCAGCAGCGCGCTGAGCCTCGGCCAGTCGGGGTTCCAGTAGGCCTTCCACTCGGTGACCAGCATCAGTGCATCGGCGCCCTCGCAGGCCGCCAGCGGGTCGGCGTCGAACACCTGGAGCAGCGGATGCTCGCCGACCTCGGCCAGCACCGCGGGGATGGCCGCGGGGTCGTGGAGGTGCACCGTCACGCCCTGGGCCCAGAGGGCGCGCAGCAGCGTCAGCACCGGCGCCTGGTCGATGCGCGCCGTGCCGGGCTTGAAGGCCGCGCCCCACACCGCCACCGTGCGTCCGCCCAGGCGGCCGTGGAAGTGGGACCAGAGCTTGCGGAACAGCGTCTCCTTCTTGTGCTCGTTGATGTCGAGCACTTGGTCGAGCAGCGCCGAGTGGCGACCGCTCGCCGACTGCACGTGGGCCAGGCGCATCAGGTCGCGGGAGAAGTTGGGACCGCCGAAGCCGCAGCCGGGATAGAGGTACTCGTAGCCGATGCGCGAATCGGCGCCCATGCCCTGGCGCACATGCTCCACGTCGACGCCGAGGCTGTCGGCGAGCCCGGCGATCTCGTTCATGTAGCTGATGCGGGTCGCCAGCATGCCGTTGATGGCGAGCTTGGTGAGCTCCGCGGCGCGGCGCGGCATGCGCTGGATCACCTCACGGCGACGGTTGAAGGCGCGCAGCAGTTCGCGCACCAGGCGTGCGGCGCGGTCGTCGTCGCAGCCGAGCAGCCAGCGCGAGGGCCGGGTGAAGGTCTCCCAGGCCCGCCCCTCCTCGAGCAGGTCGGCCAGCGCCACCGCCCGGCAGCCGTCCAGCCGCGCCTCCAGCTGCTCGGTCTCGCCGACCGGGAAGGTGGAGTTGTTGATGAGCACGGCCCCGGGGCAGAGGCTCGCCATGCGCGTCTCCACGCAGGCGGCGGCGTCCAGGCGCTGGTCGGGCGAGACGGCGAGCCACATCACGTCGAAGGGGTCATCGCCGAGGGCATCGTCGTCCTGGGACAGTATCCGCAGGCTGCCCTGGGCCAGTCCCTCCTCGAGCCGGCCCATCAGTTCCGGCTCGCTCAGAAGCCAGCGGCTCTGGGCGAGGGCCGGCCAGTCGGCCGAGGCGTGGGGCAGCCAGGCCACGCGGTGGCCCACCCAGGAGAGCGCGGCCGCGGCGGTGGCCGCGGCCAGCTCGCTGCCATGGATCAGTACCCGCATCGCCTCACTCCTCGTCCGCGTAGCGCGCGAGCAGCTCGCGGAAGCCCTGCCCGTAGCGGGCGTGGCGACGGCCGTAGGCGAGGATCGCCTCCAGGTAGCCGAGCTGGTGGCCGCAGTCGTAGGTCTTGCCCTGCATGCGGAAGGCATCGACGCCCTCCTCGCGGCGCAGGGTCTCGATGGCATCGGTGAGCTGGATCTCGTTGCCGGCCCCCGGCGGCGTCTCGGCGAGCAGCGGGAAGATGCGCCCGGGCAGCACGTAGCGGCCGATCACGGCGAGATCCGAAGGCGCCTCGTCCACCGGCGGCTTCTCGACCACGCCGGCGATGGGGCGGGACTCGCCCGGGCCCGGCAGCTCGCCGCCGGTATCGACGATGCCGTACTTGTGGACCATGGCGTGGGGCACCTCCTCCACCATCAGCTGGCTGTGGCCGGTCGACTCGAAGGAGGCGATCATGCCGGCCAGGTCATTACGCGCCAGGCCCGCATCATCGACCAGCACGTCCGGCAGCAGCACGGCGAAGGGCTCGTCGTCGCCGATCACCGGGCGGGCACAGAGCACGGCGTGGCCGAGGCCCAGCGGTTCGGGCTGGCGCACGCTGATGATGTTGACGTCGGCCGGCACGATGGAGCGCAGCTCCTCGAGCAGGTCGGTCTTGCCCTTGGCCTCGAGACTCGCCTCGAGCTCGAAGTGCTTGTCGAAGTGGTTCTCGATGGCGCTCTTGGTGCCGTGGGTCACCAGCACGATGTCGCGGATCCCCGCGGCCACGGCCTCCTGGACGACATACTGGATCACCGGTCGGTCGACGATGGTGATCATCTCCTTGGGGATGGCCTTAGAGGCCGGGAGACAGCGCGTGCCGAAGCCGGCAACGGGAAGAACGGCCTTGTGGATCATGGTGAGGTCCCTGTCACGGTGGAGGTGGCTCGCCGGAAAGCGTGGGAATGCCCTCCGGGGAGCGGGTACAATGGCCATGATACCGAACCCAGACCGGCCTGACAGCGTGTCGGGTAGGCGACATCAGGGAGAGAGCAGATGAGCGCAAGCCACGCGCAAGCAGGCAACGTCGACCAGGCGGAGATCGCCAAGTTCGAGGCCCTGGCCGACCGCTGGTGGGATCCGCACGGGGAGTTCAAGCCACTTCACGACATCAACCCCCTGCGGCTGGAATTCATCGATGCGCGCTCGGGCCTCGCCGGGCGGCGCGTGCTGGACGTCGGCTGTGGCGGCGGCATCCTCGCCGAGGCCATGGCACAGCGTGGCGCCGAGGTCACCGGCATCGACCTGGGCGAGGCGCCGCTGGCCGTGGCCCGACTGCATGCCCGGGAGCAGGATGTCGACGTCGACTATCGCCACATCGGCGCCGAGGCGATGGCCGAGGCGCATCCCGGCGAGTTCGACGTGGTCACCTGCCTGGAGATGCTCGAGCACGTGCCCGATCCCGCCTCGGTGGTGCGCGCCTGCGCGGCCCTGGTGAAGCCCGGCGGGCAGGTGTTCTTCTCGACCCTCAACCGCACGCCCAAGGCCTATGCGCTGGCGGTGGTCGGCGCCGAGTACGTCATGCGCCTGCTGCCCCGCGGCACCCACGACTATAGCCGCTTCATCCGGCCCTCGGAGCTGGCCGGCTGGTGTCGCGAGGCGGGCCTCGCCGTGCGCGAACAGAACGGCCTGGTGTATCACCCGATCACCCGCCAATTTTCGCTCTCGACGCGGGATGTCTCGGTCAACTACCTGATGCACTGTCGCCGGGAGACGACATGATGGTCACGCGGCGCCCCGAGGCCCTGCTCTTCGACCTGGACGGCACCCTGGTGGACACCGCACCGGACCTGGCCCGGGCGACCAACGCCCTGCGCGAGCACCACGGCCTGCCCGCCCTGCCCTATGCGCCGATTCGCGCCCAGGTCTCCAACGGCGGCAGCGCCCTGGTGACCCTGGCGCTGGGCCTCGAGAAGCAGGCCCCGGGCCACGATGCGGCACGCACCTTCCTGCTCGAGGCCTACGGCCAGTCGGTGGCCGAGGAGAGCCGCGTCTTCCCCCCGCTGGACCGCCTGCTGGACGCCTGGGAGGCCCGCCAGGGTCCCTGGGGCATCGTCACCAACAAGCCCCGCGCCTACGCCGAGCCCCTGGTCGAGGCGCTGGGGCTGACCCCCGGGGTGTTGCTCTGCGCCGACGACCTGCCGGTCAAGAAACCCGACCCCGCCCCGCTTGTCGAGGCGGCCCGTCGCCTGGCGGCCATGCCCGGGCGCTGCTGGTACATCGGCGATCACCTGCGCGACATGCAGGCGGCCCGGGCGGCCGGCATGGCCGCCGTGGCGGTGGGCTATGGCTATATCGGG
The DNA here is from genome assembly GCF_009363755.1 of Halomonas sp. THAF5a. Classification (NCBI taxonomy): domain Bacteria; kingdom Pseudomonadati; phylum Pseudomonadota; class Gammaproteobacteria; order Oceanospirillales; family Halomonadaceae; genus Halomonas; species Halomonas sp. THAF5a. Next base: position 1,865,977 of record NZ_CP045417.1, read on the forward strand.
GCGGAGGACGACTACCGGCGCTGGCCGGCCGATCTCTGGTTCGAGACCGCCGAGGCGCTGACCGCGGCCCTGCTGGAGGAGGCGGGCGCGTGCCCCGCCTGAGCCCTGACGGGCTCCCGCCCCGATACGACGAAGCCCTCGCGCCTTGCCGGCACGAGGGCTTCTTGCTCATGGCCTCGCCGTGTCGTTCGGCCCTTGAGTGCGCGGTGCGTCAGGTCCCCTTGGGCGGCTGGGCGTCGAACTGCTCGCCGTTGTGGCCCTGGCTCTCCGGACCCATCAGCCACAGGTAGGTCGGCATGATCGCCTCGGGGGAGCGCAGGGCCTGGGCGTCCTCGCCCGGGTAGGCGGTCTTGCGCATGGCGGTGCGCGTCGCCCCTGGGTTGAGGCTGTTGACGCGCAGCGTACCCAGGTGGTCGACCTCGTCGGCCAGCACCTGGACGAAGCCCTCGGTGGCGAACTTGGAGACCGAGTAGGCGCCCCAGTAGGCGCGGCCGCGGCGCCCCACGCTCGACGAGGTGAACACCACCGAGGCATCCGGGGAGCTCTTGAGCAGCGGCAGCAGCGCCTGGGTCATCCAGATCGGGCCGTTGATATTGACCTGCATCACCTGCTCCCAGAGCTCGGGATTGTACTGCTCGAAGGGCGTGAGGCGGCCCAGCATGCCGGCGTTGTGCAGGATGCCGTCGAGGCGGCCGAACTCCTTGTCGAGGGTCTCGGCCATGTCGTGGTAGTCCTTGAGCGCGGCGCCCTCGAGGTTGAGCGGGAAGATCGCCGGCTGGGGGCCGCCGGCGGCCTCTATCTCGTCGTAGACCTTCTCCAGCTTGGCGATGGTCCGCCCGAGCAGGATCACGGTGGCGCCATGCCGGGCGAAGCTGAGCGCCGCGGCCCGACCGATGCCGTCGCCGGCACCGGTGACCAGGATGATGCGGCCGTCGAGCAGGTCGGCCGCGGGTTGATAGTCGATCTTGCAGGTCATCTCGCGTCCTCAGTTGCCCGTCTGGCGAAGGAAGTCGTCGGCCAGTCCGGCGGCGCTGCTGTCGGGGTGCTCCTCGCGCACCCGCTCGAGCAGGGCGCGGCTCTCTTCCGGGCGCCCGCGGCGCGCCTCGAGCAGGCCCAGCTTGTAGAGGGCGTCCGGCACCTTGCTGCTCTCGGGGAAGTCCTCGAGCACCCGGCGGAAGGCCGCCTCGGCCGGCTCCAGGTTGGACTCGGCCGAGTGCAGCTCGCCCAGCCAGTAGTAGGCGTTGGCGGTGAGCCGGGTGTCCGGGTACTGGTCGACGAAGGCCTCGAAGGCGCGGATCGCCTCGCCGAACTCGCGGGCCTGGACGTGAGCGAAGGCGGCCTGGTAGGCCTGCTGGGTGCCGGCCGCGTCGCCGCTCGGCGAAGGCGTCTCGGCCACCTCGCGGGCGCTCTGCTCGTCCACGGGCGGGGTGGCCTGATCGACGCCGCCGCCCGCCGCCATCAGGCGATCCTCGATGTCCAGGTACTGCTGTCGGGTCTGGCGACGCAGCTGCTCGAGCTGGTGGCGAAGCTCCTCCACCTGCCCGCGCAGCTGGCGGATCTCCTCCTGGTGCTGCTGCACCTGGTTGAAGATCACCAGGCTGCCGCCGGCCTCCTCGCGGGTCGCCGTCTGGCTGTAGAAGCCCCCGCCCCGCTGGCTCTCGGTGAGGTCCTCGATCACTGGCTGCTGTGCCGCAACGGTCAGCGGGAGCACCAGGGCTCCCGCGCCGCACAGTCTCTTCAGACCGTGTCTCATGACGTTCTCCCTCGTCGTGTGGGCCCGGCTCAGTAGGCGAAGACCACCCGACGGTTCTGGGCGTAGGCCTGCTCGTTCGCGCCGCGCGCCGCGGGCCGCTCCTCGCCGTAGCTCACCACCTCGACCTGGGAGGGGGAGACGCCCTGGACGTTGAGATAGCGCTCCACGGAGCCGGCACGACGCTCGCCCAGCGCCAGGTTGTACTCGCGGGTGCCACGCTCGTCGGTGTGGCCCTGCAGGATCACCGTGGCACTGGGGTTGGCGCGCAGGAACCGGGCATGCGCGGTGAGCACCGGCTCGAACTCGCTGCGGATGGCGTCGCTGTCGTATTCGAAGTAGATGGTGCGGGTCGCCGGGATACGACCGTCGGCGTCGGCCATCTGGCCGGCGCGGTCGCCGCTGACGCCGCTGCCACCGGCGGTACCGGTGGAGACGCCACCATTCGCGCCGCCGAGGCCACCCTCCAGGTCGCCCTCCTGGCTGCCACCCGTGCTGGAACAACCGGCCACGACGGCCAGGGAAAGGGCGATGGCCAGGGTTCTGGCGTGGGACTTGAGCTGCATCGTGTAACTCCTTTTGGGGGACATCAGTTCAGAAACGGGGACCACGCGGGTTCGCGAACATCACCCTGTGCCGCCGGTAGCCGGAAGGAGGCGCGCCCGTCGGCGGACACGCCACCCAGCACGCCGTTGCCGCCCTGCTGGGTGGCGAAGATTACCATGGTGCCGTTGGGGGCGACACTGGGGGATTCGTCCTGACGCGAGTCGGTCAGGGCCACCAGGCGGCCGCTCTCCAGATCCTGGCGAGCGACCTGGTAGCCGCCGTTCCCGCGGTGGATCAAGAAGATTGACTCGCCGTCCGGCGCGAAGCGGGCCCGGGCGTTGTAGTTGCCGGTGAAGGTGATGCGCTCGGCCTGGCCGCTGCCGAGATCGACGCGGTAGATCTGGGGACCGCCGCTGCGGTCGGAGGTGAACACCAGGCTCCGGCCATCCGGCGCCCAGGCGGGCTCCGTCTCGATGCTGGACCCCGTGGTGACGCGCTCGATATTGCGCGAGCCGATGTCCATCACGTAGATGTCCGGCTGGCCGTCCTTGGAGAGCGACATCGCCAGGCGACGGCCGTCCGGCGACCAGGTGGGGGCGCTGTTCAGGCCCTCGAAGGAGGTGGCGCGCACGCGACGGCCCGAGGCGATCTCCTGGATGTAGATCGCCGGACGCCCCGTCTCGAAGGAGACGTAGGCCAGCTTGCCGCCGTCCGGCGACCAGGAGGGCGACATGATCGGCTCGTCAGAGGCCAGGACCTGTTGGCTGTTGCGCCCGTCGGCGTCGGCGACGTGCAGCGCGTACTGGGTCTGATCGCCCAGGCCCGTGGAGGTCACGTAGGCGATGCGGGTCGAGAAGGCGCCGCGGATGTCGGTGATCTCCTCGAAGATCTGGTCGCTCATGTAGTGGGCGGCGTCGCGCAGCCCCTGGCGTCCGGCGGTCACGCTCTCGGCGAGCATCCGGCTACCGCCGCTGACGTCCATCAGCTCGTAGTCGATCCGGAACCTTTCGCCCTCGCGGCTGACCCGGCCTACCACCAGGTAGCGCACGTCCAGGGCGCGCCACTCGCCGTAGCTCACCTCGTCGCTCGAGGCGGGACGCGCGAACATCGCCTCGCGCCCGAGGGGCTCGAAGTAGCCGCTGCGCTCCAGGTCGTCGGCGACGATCTGGGCGATGTCCTGGGGCAGGTTGTCGCCCTCGGCCAGGGGCACCACGGCGATGGGCGTCGCCCGGTCGCTGCCCCGGGTGATCTCGATGGTCAGGTCGGCCTGGGCCAGGCCGGTGACCAGCATCAGCATGGCGGCCAGCCAGGTACTCTTCAGTATCTTCGTCATCAGCGAATATCCCCCGGTCTGAATCGCAGATTGAATTGACGGTAGTCGCGTTGCACCGCTCCCGGCAACTGGCGAAGCTCGGCGAAGGGCGCGGCGGCCTCCACGGCCTGCACCGCGGAGCGATCGAAGGCCGCGTTGCCACTGCTCTGACCGATGGAGGCGGCAAACAGCTCCCCGGACGGGCCCAGTCGCACCGAGACCTGGGCCGCGGCGCCGTCCGGCACGTTGGGCGGAATCACCCAGGCCTGCTCCACCGCGCGGCGCACCAGGTTGATGAAGCCGTTGGCGGCCTCGTTCGCCTGGCGGGCATTGGCAACGCTCTCGCTCTCGCCCTCGATGGCGCGATCCAGCCCCTGGCTCGCCGCCTCGGCGGCGCGACGCGCGGCCTCCTCGGCCTGACGCTGTCGTTCGGCTTCCGCCTCGGCCTGGCGCTTGCGCTCGGCTTCCGCCTCGGCCTGGCGCTGTCGTTCGGCTTCCGCCTCGGCCTGGCGCTGTCGCTCGGCTTCTGCCTCGGCCTGGCGCTGGCGTTCTGCCTCCGCCTCGGCCTGGCGCTGTCGTTCTGCCTCCGCCTCGGCCTGGCGCTGGCGTTCTGCCTCCGCCTCGGCCTGGCGCTGGCGTTCTGCCTCCGCCTCGGCCTGGCGCTTCCGTTCGGCTTCCGCCTCGGCCTGGCGCTTCCGTTCGGCTTCCGCCTCGCGGCGGCGCTCCGCCTGGGCCTCGGCCTCGGCGGCGCGGCGGGCGGCCTCCTCTTCCGCCTCCTGGCGGGCGGCCTCGCGGGCCGCTTCCTCGGCCTGGCGTTGCGCTTCGGCTTCGGCCTGCTGCTCTGCCTCTGCCTCTGCTTGGCGGGCGGCCTCCTCCTGCTCGGCCTGGCGCTGTGCCTCGGCTTCCGCCTCGGCCTGGCGCGCCGCTTCCTCTTCGGCCTGGCGCGCGGCCGCTCGAGCCCGCGCCTCTTCGGCGCGCTGGGCCTGGTCGGTGGTGGTCTCGGTGCTCACCAGGGTCGCCTGGACGATGTTGGAGCTCGGCGGCGTGACCTCCTCCTCGGGAAAGCGCAGCACGCTGGCCACGAGGATCGCCAGGTGCAGCCCGATGGCAAGCAGCAGCGGCAGGCCGTAGCCCACGCGTCGGTCATGTCTGGCCATGGACGCTCCTCAACGCTCCCCGGGGGGCGGTTCCGAGATCAGCCCGACGTTGCTCACCCCGGCGGTCTGCAGGGTGCTCATCAGGGTGACCACCTGGCCGTAGGCGACATGGCGATCGCCGCGCACCATCACCGGGGTGCCCGGCTGGCGATCGAGCAGGATGATCACCCGCTCGCTGATCTCGTCCAGGCTGACCGCCGAGGTGTCGCCGCCCAGGGTGATGTGGTACTGGCCGTCCTTGTCCACCGAGACGACGATGGGGTCGCGATCCTCGGTCTCCTCGATGGGCTCGGAGGTGACCTGGGGCAGGTCGACCTGCACGCCCTGGGTGAGCATGGGCGCGGTGATCATGAAGATCACCAGCAGCACCAGCATCACGTCGATGAACGGCACGACGTTGATCTCGCCCATGGGCCGGCGGCGACCGGCGCGATTGAAGGGTCCCAGCATGATGGCCTCTCCCTCAGTCGGCGCCGGCGTCGGTCCGGCCCTGCAGGTTGCGGTGCAGGATGGAGTGGAACTCCTCGGCGAAGTCCTCGTACTTGCCCAGCAGGCGGCCGGATTCGGCCGAGAGCCGGTTGTAGAAGATCACCGCGGGAATGGCGGCGAACAGGCCCATGGCGGTAGCGATCAGCGCCTCGGCGATCCAGGGCGCCACGGTGGCGAGCGTCGCCTGCTGGGCCAGGGAGAGCGACTGGAAGGAGCCCATGATGCCCCAGACGGTGCCGAACAGCCCGATGTAGGGGCTCGCCGAGGCGACGGTGGCCAGGAACACCAGGTGCAGGTTGAGGCGGTCTTCCTCCCGGGACCAGGCCACGCGCATGCTGCGCTGGACGCCCTCGAGGATAGCCTGGGGGCTGCGGGTCTTGGCCAGCAGCCGGTTGAACTCGCGAAAGCCCGAGCGGAACACGTGCTCGGCGCCCTGGGTCTCCTGCTCGGCCGGGGTCTCCCGGTAGAGCTCGTTCAGGTCGACGCCGGACCAGAAGCGGTCCTCGAAGCGGCGGTGCGCCTTGCGGGCGCGGCGCATCACGAAGGTGCGCTGGAAGATCACCACCCAGGAGAGCAGCGAGCCGATCATCAGGATCAGCATCACCGCCTGCACCACGCCGCTGGCGTTCATGATCAGGTGGGGAATGGACAGGGAGTCGTTCACGGGCATCCTCGTCGGTCTTGGTCGGTCATGAGTGGGGAAAGCGTGGACTACTCGGGCGCCCGCTCGTGGGGCGCCATCTCGAAATGGGCCCAGGCCTGGCGCGTCACCACCCGCCCCCGGGCGGTGCGCATCATCAGACCCTGCTGGATCAGGTAGGGTTCGATCACGTCCTCGATGGTATCGCGCTCCTCGCCGATGGCCGCGGCCAGGGAGTCGATGCCCACCGGGCCGCCGTCGAACTTCTCGATCATCGCCAGCAGCAGGCGGCGGTCCATGTGGTCCAGGCCGTGGTGGTCGACATGCAGCATGTTGAGCGCCAGGTCGGCGATCTCGGCATCGACCCGCCCCTCGGCGCGTACCTGGGCGAAGTCGCGCACCCGGCGCAGCAGCCGGTTGGCGATGCGCGGCGTGCCCCGGGAGCGTCGCGCGATCTCCCGGGCGCCCTCGCGGTCGCTCGCGACGCCCAGCAGGCCCGCCGATCGGGCGACGATCTCGGTCAGCTCATCGATGCCGTAGAACTCCAGGCGCTGCACGATGCCGAAGCGGTCGCGCAGCGGCGAGGTCAGCAGGCCCGCCCGGGTGGTCGCCCCCACCAGGGTGAAGGGCGGCAGGTCGAGCTTGATCGAGCGCGCCGCCGGCCCCTCGCCGATGACGATGTCGAGCTGGAAGTCCTCCATGGCGGGATAGAGGATCTCCTCGACCACCGGCGACAGGCGATGGATCTCGTCGATGAAGAGCACGTCGCCGGGCTGCAGGTTGGTGAGCATGGCGGCGAGGTCACCGGCTCGCTCGAGCACCGGCCCCGAGGTGGACTTGAGGCCGACCCCCATCTCGGCGGCGATGATGTTGGCCAGCGTGGTCTTGCCGAGCCCCGGCGGGCCGAAGACCAGGGTGTGGTCGAGGCACTCGTCGCGGCCGCGGGCGGCGCTGATGAAGATCTCGAGCTGCTCGCGCACTCGGGGCTGGCCGATGTAGTCGGCCAGGCGCTTGGGGCGGATGGCGTGGTCGACGCCGCCCTCGCCTTCGCCCTCCCGGGCGTCGGCGGCGATCAGGCGGTCATTCTCGAGCATGGCGGCGATCCGGGGTCGGGTGGAGGAAGGGCGTCGTCATCGGCTCACCCCGCCAGGCGGCGGCTCAGCGCCGCCTTGATCATGGCCTCGGTGGAGTCGGCCTCCTCGAGGCCAACCAGCATGCGCGCGGCCTCGGCGGGCTTGTAGCCCAGGCTGACCAGCGCGGCCTCGGCATCGGCGACGGGATCCGCCGCGGCAACCGGCGCCGCACCGGCGCTGCCCTCCATGCCCACGGCCAGCTCGCCGGGCTGCTGCCAGTGGGGGAAGCGGTCGCGCATCTCGATGATCAGCCGCTCGGCGGTCTTCTTGCCGACGCCGGGCAGGCGGGTCAGCGCCTTGGCGTCGTCATCCATCACGCAGCGGATGAAGGCCTCTTCGTCCATGCCGGAGAGGATGCCGAGGGCGAGCTTGGGGCCGATGCCGTTCACCTTGATCAGGGCGCGGAACAGGGCGCGCTCCTGCTCGCGGGCGAAACCGTAGAGCAGGTGGGCATCGTCGCGGATGGTCAGGTGGGTATAGAGCGATACCGGCTCGCCGGTGCCGGGCATGGCCACCAGGGTGGTCATGGAGGCTTCCAGTTCGTAGCCGACGCCGGCCACGTCCACCACCATCCAGGGGGGCTGTTTCTCGAGCAGGGTGCCTCGCAGGCGTCCGATCATGGAAATGGTCTGTCCCTTGGGGTTGGAGTCCTGGACGGCCCGGGAGCCGTCACCGGGCCACTATACTGTTCGCCCGGGTGGCTTGCCAGTCCGCGAGAACAGCGTTCGACAAGCCTCTGGCGTCGCTGGGTGGCGACGCTTTCAGGGGCGAAAATCCCGCCAGCCGCCGCCCTTGCGGCGACTGCGATGGCCGCCGAAGCTGCCCGTGCTGAGCAGCCCCAGCCGCGCGTGGGCATGGGTCAGCGCGATGGCCAGGGCGTCGGCGGCATCGGCCTGGGGCGTCGCCGAGAGCCCCAGGATCGCCGTTACCATGTGCTGCACCTGGGCCTTGTCGGCGGCGCCACCGCCGGTCACCGCCTGCTTGATCTGACGCGGACCATACTCGCTGACCGGCAGGCCATGGTTGGCGGCGCAGACGATCGCCGAGCCCCGGGCCTGGCCGAGCTTGAGGGCGGAGTCGGCATTCTTCGACATGAACACCTGCTCGATGGCGAACTCGCCCGGGGCGTGCACGGCGATCAGTTCGCTGATCCCGGCGTAGACCTGGGCCAGTCGCTGGGCCAGGTCATCGGCCTGGATGCGGATGCAGCCGCTGGCCACGTAGCGTGGCGTGGTCGTGGCGACGTCGAGCACGCCGTAGCCGGTGATCCGCGAGCCGGGATCGATGCCGAGGATCAGCATGACGCGCCCGCTGCACGAGCTCGGTGCGCCATAGCTGTGAGGGCGAGCGTCGGGGGCAAGGCGAAGCGAGGGTCTTTTGCCCATGGATGGCAAAAGTAGCGCCCATGGATGGGTTCACAGCGCCCTCGCGAAGGCTTGTCGCCGAAAAAGCTCATCATTTTCCTCGATCTCTCAATAGCGTGCCGCTCGTCTGTGATGGCCTCGTCGCCGGAGTTGCCGGATCAAGAGCGCGCTGGTGCCCTTCCCTACTCCTGCAGCTCGTCCATGATGGCATCACTGAAGTCCGCGTTGGTGTAAACATTCTGCACATCGTCCAGGTCCTCGAGCCGGTCGACCAGCGCGAGGATGCGTCGCCCGAGATCGACATCGTCGATGCGGGTGTAGGTGTCGGGAAAGAGCCCGACGTCGCTGGCCTCGGGGGCGATATCCGCCTCGAGCAGGGCATCCTTGACCGCGCCGAAGCGCTCCGGGGTGGTCACCACCTCGAGCCGGCCGTCCTCGAGAGTCTCGATCTCCTCGGGCTCGGCGGCGAGGGTGGCCTCCATGGCGGCCTCCTCCTCGACCCCTTCCGGCAGCGTCAGGCGTCCCTGCTTGTGGAACAGGAAGGCCACCGAGCCGGAGGTGCCGAGGTTGCCGCCGTGCTTGTTGAAGGCGTGTCGCACCTCGGAGACAGTCCGGTTGCGATTATCGGTCATCGCCTCGACCAGCACCGCGACGCCCTCGGGGCCGTAGCCCTCGTAGACGACCTCCTCCATGGCGTCGCCGTCGGTGTTGCCGGCGCCGCGATCCACCGCCCGCTGGACGGTATCCTTGGGCATGTTGCTGGCCAGCGCCTTGTCGATGGCGGCGCGCAGGCGCGGGTTGTCCTCGGGCTCGCCTCCGCCCTGGCGGGCGGCGACCGTGAGCTCGCGGATCAGCTTGTTGAAGATCTTGCCCCGCTTGGCGTCCTGTGCCGCCTTGCGGTGCTTGATGTTGGACCATTTGCTATGGCCGGCCATGTTACCTCCAGTTTATCCAGAAAGCGCTGACAGGCATGGTTGCCACCGTGGCGCGGGGCGCCGGGGCAGGCCAAAGAGGAGGTCCTACGCCAGGGATGGCGTCGGTAGCGCCCAGGGATGGGTTCACAGCGCCTCCTCGCCGGCCTGCCGCAGGTCAGCCCCGCGGGAAGAGCCACAACACCAGCGCTTAAGTGACAACAGGATACGCCACCGGCGCCCTGGGGCGCCGGTGGGAGGATGCTGGATGTGGCGATGCGGCTTACTCGCCGGCGCCCTCGGCCTTGGCCTTCTGGCGCAGGCGGATGTTGAGCTCCTTGAGCTGCTCGCCGCTCACCTCGCCCGGCGCCTCGGTCAGCAGGCAGGACGCGCTCTGGGTCTTCGGGAAGGCGATCACCTCGCGGATGGTCCTGGCGCCGCTCATCAGCATCACCAGGCGGTCGAGGCCGAAGGCCAGGCCGCCGTGGGGCGGTGCGCCGTACTGCAGGGCGTCGAGCAGGAAGCCGAACTTCTCGCGGGCCTCCTCCTGGTCGATGCCGAGCACCTCGAGCACGGTCTGCTGCATCGCCTGGTCGTGGATACGGATCGAGCCGCCACCGAGCTCGGTACCGTTGAGCACCATGTCGTAGGCACGCGAGAGCGCCCCGGCCGGGTGAGACTTCAGGGTCTCGACGTCGCAGGACGGCGCGGTGAACGGGTGGTGCAGCGCCTGCAGGCGCGCATTGCCGTCCTCCTCGAACATCGGGAAGTCGACCACCCACAGCGGTGACCACTCGGCGGTGTAGAGGTCCAGGTCCTCGCCGAGGCGAACGCGCAGCGCACCCAGGGCCTCGTTGACGATGCGCGCCTTGTCCGCGCCGAAGAAGATGATGTCGCCATCCTCGGCGCCGACACGATCGAGCAGCGTCTCGACCACGCCTTCCATGAACTTGACGATCGGCGACTGCAGGCCCTCGATGCCCTTGGCGCGCTCGTTGACCTTGATCCAGGCCAGGCCGCGGGCGCCGTAGATGCCGACGAACTTGGTGTACTCGTCGATCTCCTTGCGCGACAGCTTGGCGCCGCCGGTCACCTTGAGGGCGGCGACGCGGCCGTCATCGGCGTTGGCCGGGCCGGAGAAGACCTTGAAGTCCACGTCCTTCATCAGGTCGTCGACGTCGGTGAGCTCCAGCGGGATGCGCAGGTCCGGCTTGTCGGAACCGAAGCGGCTCATCGCCTCGGCGTAGGGCATGCGCGGGAACGCGGGCAGCTCGACGTCCAGCACCTCCTGGAACAGGTTGCGCACCATGTTCTCGGTGATCCCCATGATGTCCTCCTCCTCGACGAAGGAGGCCTCGATGTCGATCTGGGTGAACTCCGGCTGACGGTCGGCGCGCAGGTCCTCGTCGCGGAAGCACTTGGCGATCTGGTAGTAGCGATCGAAGCCGGACACCATCAGCAGCTGCTTGAAGAGCTGCGGCGACTGCGGCAGGGCGAAGAAGCTGCCCGGGTGGGTGCGGCTCGGGACCAGGTAGTCGCGGGCGCCCTCGGGGGTGGCGCGGGTCAGGATCGGGGTCTCGATGTCGAGGAAGCCCTGCTCCTCGAGGAAGGCGCGCACGCTGTGAGAGATCCGCGAGCGCAGGCGCAGTTTGTCGATCATCTCCGGACGGCGCAGGTCGATGTAGCGGTGCTTGAGGCGTACCTCCTCGCCGACCTTGCCGTGCTCGTCGAGCTGGAACGGCGGCGTGGCGGCGGTGTTGAGGACCTCGACCTCCTTGGCCAGCACCTCGATCAGCCCGGTGGGCATGTTCGGGTTCTGGGTCCCTTCCGGGCGCAGCCGGATCCGGCCCTGGATGCGCAGCACGTACTCGCTGCGGGCGCGGTCGGCATTGGCGAAGGCCTCGGCGGTATCGGGGTCGACCACGACCTGAGCGATGCCGTCGCGATCGCGCATGTCGAGGAAGATGACGCCCCCGTGGTCACGGCGGCGATGGACCCAGCCGCACAGGGTGACCGTCTGGTCCACCAGGGTCTCGTTCAGCTGGCCGCAATAATGGCTGCGCATGTCGTATCCTGTTCCGTTGCGTGAAGTGGTGAAAAGGCAGCGCGGGCGGGTCAGGCGACCGCTCCGTCCTTGCCGGTTGCCGCGGCGGTCTGTCCGCCCTCGCTGCCGCCGGCCAGGTTCTTCTTGCTGCCGGTCTTGAAATCGGTCTCGTACCAGCCGCCGCCGGCCAGGCGGAAGCCCGCCGCGGAGATCAGGCGGTTGAGCTCGGCTGCCTCGCAGGCCGGGCAGTCCGTCAGCGGCGCGGCGCTGATCTTCTGCAGCTTCTCCAGGCGGTGGCCGCAGGCCTTGCACTCGTATTCGTAGATGGGCATGGTTTGCTCACTCCCGATATCTGTCATGTCCCATGGGGCAAGCGCTTGCCGGGCATTCGCCGAGCCGCGCTGGCGCGGTACGATATAGGGCCGGCCCGCGAATATTCCAAGCCTGCCTCGAAAGCCAGGTATTATAGCCTGCCGCGCCCTGCCAGGCCCAGCCCCGGCGGGACGCCACCACACAAGCGGCCGACTCGACAAGGAACCTGCCATGAAAGCCGTGATTCTCGACGCCGCGAGCCTCGGGCCAGGCATCGACCTGGCCCCGATCCGCGAGCAGCTCGACGCCCTGGACGTCCACCAGCACACCTCCCACGAGCAGATCGCCTCGCGTCTCGCCGACGCCGAGGTCGCCATCGTCAACAAGGTGGTGCTCGACGCCGAGACCCTGGCCGCGCTGCCGGGACTGAAGCTCATCTGCGTGCTGGCCACCGGCACCAACAACATCGACACGGCCGCCGCCGAGCGCCTGGACATCGCCGTGCGCAACGTCACCGCCTACGGCACCGCCAGCGTGGCCCAGCACACCCTGATGCTGATGCTTGCCCTGGCCACCCGCCTGCCCCGCTACCAGCGCGACGTGGCCGAGGGGCGCTGGGGCGAGAGCCCCTTCTTCTGCCTCATGGACCACACCACCCTGCAACTCGAGGGCAAGCGCCTGGTGATCGTCGGCCAGGGGGAGCTGGGCTCCAAGGTGGCCCGCCTCGCCCAGGCCTTCGGCATGCACGTCGACTTCGCGGCCCGGCCCGGCAACGAGGCCCACGACCGCCGCCCGGGGCTTCGCGAGCTCGCCCCCGCGGCGGACGTGATCAGCCTGCACTGCCCGCTCAACGAGGCCACCCGCCACCTGGTCGACGCCGACCTGCTGGCGAGCCTCAAGCCCGGGGCGCTGCTGATCAACTGCGCCCGGGGCGGCATCATCGACGAGGAGGCCGCCCTCGCGGCCCTGCGCGAGGCGCGACTCGGCGGACTGGCGGTCGACGTGCTGCCCGCCGAGCCGCCCCGCGACGGCCACCCGCTGCTCGACGCCCTGGATGAGCCGCTCAACCTGATCGTGACCCCCCACAATGCCTGGATCACCCCCGAGGCTCGCCAGCGCATCGTGACCCTGACCGCCGATAACCTGCGCCACTGGCAGGCCGATTGATAGCAAGAGGACGACATGCTGCACAACTTCGGGTCCATCAACCTGGATCACTTCTATCGCGTCACCCACCTGGTGAGACCCGGCGAAACCCTGGCCAGCCGCGACTACCGCGTCGGCCTCGGCGGCAAGGGGGCCAACCAGTCCCTGGCCATGGCCCGCGCCGGCGGTCGGGTCAGCCACTGGGGGCGCCTGAACCACCGCGATGCCTGGGCCCGCGAACGGCTCGGCGAGTCCGGCGTGGAGGTCGCCGGCATCGCGCTGGTCGACGCCCCGAGCGGCCATGCCGTCATCCAGGTGGATGACCGGGGCGAGAACGCCATCCTCCTCTTCCCCGGCGCCAACCACGGCTTCGACCCCGCCGACCTCGAGCGCCGCCTTGGCGCCGCGCAGCCCGGTGACTGGCTGCTGGCCCAGAACGAGACCAACGCCCTGCCCCAGGTGCTCGAGCAGGCCGCCGAGCGTGGCCTGCGGGTCGCCTTCAACCCCGCGCCCATGGCCGCCGAGGTGCTGTCGCTGCCGCTTGAGCGCTGCGCCCTGCTGTTCGTCAACCGCGGTGAGGCCGCCTGGCTCGCCGGGGTCGACGAGGACGCCGCCCCCGAGGCGCTACTCGATGGCCTGGCGCGCCGCCTGCCGGAGACCGACACCGTGCTGACCCTGGGCGGCGACGGCGCCTGGTTCCAGAGCGGCAGCGAGCGCCACTTCCAGCCGGCGCTGCCGGTGTCCCCGCGCGACACCACCGCGGCCGGCGACACCTTCATCGGCTACTACATGACGGCGCTGCAGGAGGGCCAGGCCGTCACCGACTGCCTGCGGCTCGCCGCCACCGCTGCCGCCCTGGGCGTGCAGGTCGAGGGCGCCGCCGAGAGCATTCCCGCCCGTGACGCGGTCGAGCGCGCCCTGCGCGACGGTCCCGCGGCCCGCTGATCCGCCCCAATGCGAAGGAAAGGAACCCACCCGTGACGCACCCGATCATCTTCGACACCGACCCGGGCATCGACGACGCCCAGGCCATCGCCCTCGCCCTGCGCCATCCCGAGATCGAGCTGCTGGGCATGACCACCACCTACGGCAACGTCGACGTGGAAACGGCCACCCACAACGCCCTGCTGCTGGCCGAGCTGGCCGGACGCGAGATCCCCGTGGCCCAGGGGGCGGCGCAGCCGATGGTCAAGGAGCGCCATCCGCCGCCTGCGCATATCCACGGAGCCAACGGCCTGGGCGACATCGCCCTGCCGTCGGTCCGGGGCCAGGCCGAGGAGGTGAGCGCCGCGCAGTTCATCGTCGACACCGTGAACGCCCGCCCCGGGGAGGTCACCCTGGTGGCCGTCGGGCCGCTGGGCAACCTGGCCGCGGCCCTGCAGCTCGACCCGGGCCTCATCGATCGGGTCAAGCGCGTGGTCATCATGGGCGGCTCGATTCGCGAGGGTGGCAACGTCAGCCCCGTGGCGGAGGCCAACATGTTCAACGACCCGGACGCCGCCGCCCGGGTACTGACGGCCGGCTGGCCGCTGACGCTGGTCGGCCTGGACGTCACCCATCGCTGCGTGCTGACCGATGCTCACATGGCGCGCATCGAGGCGGGCCAGGGGGCGCTCGGCCGAGTGCTGGCGGGCAGCTTCGCCTTCTATCGCGACTTCTACCGCGAGGCACTGGGCATCGACGGCTGCTGCCCCCACGACAGCTGCGCCCTGGCCTGGCTGCTGCGCCCGGAGCTCTTCACCACGGCGCGCGGCCACCTGACCGTGGCGACCGAGGGCGTCGCCGAGGGCCAGACCCTCTTCGCCCCCGAGGGGCGCGCCTTCATCGAGGAGCGCTGGTCGCGCACATCCCTGGCGGAGGTCTGCCTGGGCGTCGACGGCGCCGCCGTCAGCGACTGGATCGCCGACACCCTGGCCTGAGCATCGCGCCCCGGTCATCGCCGGGGCGCCTGCCGGGCCCGCCCCTACACGGCACCGACGCGTGTGTCGCGGGAGCGGGTCGGCCTAGCCGGTGTGGAAATCGTCCGGGGCATGGGCCTCGATCACCTCGAACTCCACGTGAGTGACTCGAGCCGCGCCCGGCCCCGTCCGGAGCCATTCGGCGAGGCGCTTGACCGCCGTGCGTTCCCCGCACATCAGCACCTCGACCCGGCCGTCCGCCAGGTTGATGGCATGGCCGGTGATGCCGGCCTTGAGGGCCTGTTCCTGGGCCGCCCGGCGAAACCCCACTCCCTGCACCTTGCCGGTCACCAGCGCCTTCGCGCAGCACGTATCCATGGTCGTCTCCTGATGATCGCGATGGGATCGTCTTCTTTCTACCAGCCCGGCCACCGTCGCGGCCAGTCCTCGGTGGGCGCGATGGCCACTTCCCGTCGCGAGGGCGATGCCCTAGGCTTAGCGGTATCCCCGGACGCCTTTCGGCCACAAGCCGACCGCGGCCGAGGATCGCCCTACCCGGGTCGACATCACCACAACAATCATCCTCACGAGGGAGACACGTCATGCCGGTCTTCGACCATCCCGAGTTCGATCACCATCAGCAGATCGTCTTCGGCAGCGACGAGGCGAGCGGCCTGCGCGCCATCATCGCCATCCACGACACCACCCGCGGCCCCGCCCTGGGCGGCCTGCGCATCTTTCCCTATGAAAGCGACGCCGAGGCCCTCACCGACGTGCTGCGCCTCTCCCGCGGCATGACCTACAAGTCGGCGCTGGCCGACCTGCCGCTGGGCGGCGGCAAGGCGGTGATCATCGCCGACCCCCGCCGCGACAAGACCCCCGAGCTGCTGCGCGCCATGGGGCGCCTGGTCGACTCCCTGGGCGGCGCCTATATCACCGCCGAGGACTCGGGGTCCGGCGAGGACGACATGCGCCGGATCGCCGAGGCCACCGAGCACGTGGGCGGCCTGCCCCGCCACGGTCAGGCCTCCGGCGACCCCTCGCCCTTCACGGCCTGGGGCGTGTTCTGCGCGCTGAAGAGCGCCGTGCGCCATCGCCTGGGGCGTGACGACCTCAGCGGCCTGCGCGTCGCCGTGCAGGGGGTCGGCCACGTCGGCGCCCACCTGGCGCGCCATCTGCACGCCGCGGGCGCGCGGCTGGTATTGACTGACGTCGACCGCGAGGCGCTGAGTCACCTCGCCGAGGAGCTCGGCGCCGAGGCGGTGGCGCCGGAGGCGATCGTCGATGCCGAGGTCGATGTCTTCGCCCCCTGCGCCCTGGGCGCCGCCCTGTCGGCCGAGGTGGTCGAGCGTCTGACGGCCAGGGTGGTCTGCGGCGCCGCCAACAACCAGCTCGCCACCCCCGAGATGGCCGAGCGCCTGCGGGCGCGCGGCATCCTCTACACCCCGGACTACGTGGCCAACGCCGGCGGGGTGATCGAGATCGCCTGGCAGCGACGCGACGACTATGCCCGCGAGGCCGTCATGGCGCATATCGAGGGCATCGGGGCGACCCTGGACGAGATCTTCGCGCGGGCCGAGCGCGAGGGGCAGAGCCCGGCCATCGTCGCCGACGACCTGGCCCGGGAGCGTTTTCGCCCCGCCGGCTGAGGGACCAAGAGGGTCAGCGGTCCTTGGCGGCCAGAACGCAGAAGGCCGGCCAGGGGCCGGCCTTCTGCGTTCGCTACGGCGCGCCGATGGGGATGCCGACCGCCCTCAGGAGTTCGCGATCTCGTGGCGGTCGAGCAGCTCATGGCGCACCAGCACCGCGGAATTGCGCGGCACCACCGCCCGCCCCCGGGCCAGCAGGTGGCACTTGGTGAAGGCGGCCCCGAACAGCAGGATCAGCGAGCTGTAGTAGACCCACAGCAGGATCATCACCACCGAGCCCGCGGCGCCGTAGGTCGAGGCGGTGGCCGTGTAGGCCAGGTAGACGGCGATGCCCGAGCGACCGAGGGCGAACAGCACCGCGGTGACCGCAGCGCCGACCACCACGTCCTGCCAGCGCAGCACCACGTCGGGCAAGACCTTGAAGATGGTGGCGAAGAGCGCGGCGATCACCGCCAGTGAGACCAGGAACTCGACGGCGGTGGTCAACAGGCCGACGAACGGCAGCAGTCCGTCCCCTGCCTGGAGCGCGGCGCGCACCGCGACCCCGACCACCAGCGAGACCAGCAGGATGAAGCCGATGGCCAGCACCACGGCCAGCGACAGCAGGCGGTTCTGGAGGAACTTGAGGGCGCTGTTGCCGCTGGGGCGTGCCGTGACCCCCCAGAGGGTGTTCAGCGAGAACTGCATCTGGGCGAAGACGGTGGTCGCACCGACCAGCAGCGCCCCGACCCCGAGCAGCGTCGGCCAGAGCCCCGACTCCTGGATGCGCGACTGAGCGACCGCCTGCTCGATGGCGGCGGCGGCGTCATGGCCCATGGTCGCCTGCAGCTGGGCGACGATCTGGCCCTGGGCAGCCTCCTCGCCGAGCACCACCCCGATCACCGTGACCGCGATGATCATGGTCGGCGCCAGGGAAAAGAGCGTGTAGAAGGCCAGTGACCCGGCGTAGCTGAAGGCATTGCGCTCCAGCCAGAGCCTGACGGCGTCCTGCACCACGTTCCACCAGAACCCCACCGCCTGGCGGAACTTCATTACCTTTGACTTGATCATGCGCTCCCCGTGCTGGTCGCTTTTGTTTCAGCATACCCGAATGGACACCGCCGCGCCGAGGGCTGGGGCGATTGCAGGGGCAGGCGGGGCTGACCATAATGGCCCCGGCCCAGACCATCCGCCTCGCTCGCCAGGAGCCTCCATGACCGCACGACCGGACGACAGCGCCCCCGACTTCGACTGCCTGGTGTTCATCGGCCGCTTCCAGCCGCCGCACCTGGGCCACCTGGCGGTGATTCGCGAGGCGCTGCGCCAGGCGCGCCAGGTCATCGTGCTGGTGGGGTCCGCCTGGCAGGCGCGCTCGCTGCGCAATCCCTGGCGCTACGAGGAGCGGCTTCGCATGCTGAGAAGCGCCTTCGAGGAGGAGGAGAACGCGCGACTCAAGGTCGTGCCGCTGCTCGACGCCCTCTACAACAACGATGTCTGGGTGCGCGACGTGCAGCGCAAGGTGCGCGATATCGCGAGCCCCGCCGATGCGCGACTGCCGCGCATCGGCCTGATCGGGGCCAGTCGCGGCCAGTCCAGCTACTACCTGGCGCTGTTCCCCCAGTGGGAGTCGGTCAGCGTGCCGCTGGTGGAGGGCATCTCGGCGAGCCGGATCCGCGAGCGGCTCTTTCGCTCGGCCGGCTCGGCGGAGGACTACCTGAGCACCCATGCCGCCCACGACCTGCCCCCCGGCGTGGTGGCGCGGATCCGCACCTTCCTCGAGGAGGCGACCTACGACCAGCTTACCGAGGAGCAGCACCTGCTCGATCAGTATCGACAGGCCTGGGCCCAGGCGCCCTACCCGCCCATCTTCGTCACCGTCAATGCCGTGGTGGTACAGTCCGGTCATGTGCTGCTGGTCAAGCGGACCGCCGCGCCGGGCAAGGGGCTCTATGCCCTGCCCGGCGGCTTCATCAGCCCCCATGAACGGCTGATGGATGCCTGCCTGCGGGAGCTGCGCGAGCGGGTACGCCTCAAGGTGCCCGAGGCGGTGCTCAAGGGCTCGCTGCGCGGCCAGCGCCTCTTCGACGAACCCCATCGCAGCTGGCGCGGCCGCACCCTGGCCGAGGCCTTTTACTTCGCCCTGCGCCCCGAGCAGCAGCTGCCTCAGCTCAAGCCGGTCAAGGGCGGCGACCACGCCCGCTGGGTACCGCTCGCCGACCTCGACCCCGAGAGCCTGTTCGAGGATCACTTCTTCATCATCCAGGACTTCCTCGGCCTACCCGCCGACTTCGGCGGACGCTAGGGCAAGCCCTCGATTACGCCTGCAGGAAGTCCCTGGGCAACTTCATCATCTGCCGCCACAGCTTCTCGACGCCGGGCTTGTGCACCAGCGAGCAACGGTAGAGGCGAATCTCCAGCGGCACGTCCCACTGCGCATCGCCGGCCCGCACCAGGCGCCCGTCCTTGAGCTCCTGACGGATGCAGAAGTCGGGAATCCAGGCCATGCCCATGCCCTGCATCACCATCCCCTTGAGCCCCTCGGCCATGGCGGTCTCGTAGACGGTGCGCAGGCGCATGCGCACCGGGTCATTCTTGAGCAGCATGCGCACGCTGCGGCCCAGGAAGGCGCCCTGGGTATAGGCGAGGTAGGGAATCGAGGCCTGGCCCGCCAGGGGGAAACGAGGCTGGCCCTGGTCGTCGGGCAGGCAGACGGGCAGCATCTGCACCTGACCGATGGAAAACGAGGGGAAGACCTCGGCATCCAGCTGCATGCTGGCGTAGGGATCGTAGTAGGCGAGCATCAGGTCGCAGTTGCCCTCGCGCAGCACGTGGATGGCGTCGCCGACGTTCATGGCCACCAGCCGCGTGGGCAGCTCGCCGAGGCCCTGCTGCAGGCGGGAGATCCACTGCGGGTAGAAGCTCAGGGCCAGGGAGTGGGCGGCGACGATGTCCAGCGCCTCGTTGGCCATGGCCAGGCCGCGCAGGTGACCGAGGCTCTCGTTGAGCTGCTCGACGATATTGCGCGCGGTGACCAGGAACAGCTGCCCCTGCGGGGTGAGGTCCACCGGCGTGGTGGAGCGGTCGACCAGGGTCACGCCGACCGCCTGCTCCAGGGAGCGAATGCGCCGGCTGAAGGCCGGCTGGGTGACATGGCGCTGGCGGGCGGAGGCCGAGAAGCTGCGCGTGCTGGCCAGGGCGACGAAGTCTTCCAGCCATTTGGTCTCGAGGTTCACCAGGATTCCCCAGGATAGCGTGATGACGGCCCCCCGGCGGGGAGCGGGTAAAGCTCGCTAATGTACCCCAGCGGGCAGCCCGACCCAAGCCGGCTACTGGATCGGCGAGAGCAGATAGGCCGCCCGGGAGAGCAGCTTGCGCCACAGCGGGCGACGAGTGAGCTCTTCCAGGCTGACGCGGCGGCAGTCGGCGAAATCGCGCTCCAGCATCTGGTGCACCTCGGCGGCGAAGCGCCGGTCGGGCACCACGGCGGTGATCTCGAAGTTGAGCCGGAAGGAGCGGTTGTCGAGGTTGACCGTGCCGACGCTGGCGGCGACGTCGTCGATCAGCATCACCTTCTGGTGCAGGAAGCCTGGCTGGTAGCGGTAGACCTTGACCCCGGCGCGCAGCATGTCCGGCAGGAAGGAGAACGCCGAGAGGAAGACCAGCAGGTGGTCGGGGCGCTCCGGCATCATGATCCGCACGTCGACCCCGCGCATCGCCGCCAGGCGCAGGGCGTCCTGCACGCCCTGGTCGGGCACGAAGTAGGGACTGGTCACCCAGAGCCGCTCGTGGGCGCTGTGGATGGCGTGCTGCACCAGCAGGCTCGCCGTCTCCATATGATCCGCTGGCCCCGAGGGCACGATCACCACGCTCTGACTCTCGGCGCCGTTCGCGTCCCGGGCGCCGTCCTCATGGGGCACGGGCGTCCAGGTGAGCGAGATCATCTCGCCGGTGGCCCAGTGCCAGTCCTCCCAGAAGGCCTCCTGCAGGCCCAGCACGCTGGGGCCGCTGAGCTTCAGGTGGGTGTCGCGCCAGTGGCCGAGGCGCGGGTTCTCGCCCAGGTACTCCGTGCCGACGTTGAAGCCGCCGATCCAGCCCTCGCGCCCGTCCACCACCAGCACCTTGCGGTGGTTGCGGAAGTTGAGCTGGAAGCGGTGCTTCAGCCCCCGGGAGGAGCGGAAGGCGCTCACCTCGACCCCGGCCAGGCGCAGGTCGCGCAGGTAGCGTTCGGGGAGGCCGTGGGAGCCGATCTCGTCGAAGAGGAAGCAGACCCGCACGCCCCGCTCGGCGGCGCGCTGCAGGCGCTGCTTGAGGTCCACGCCCAGGGCGTCATCGCGGACGATGAAGAACTGGATGAGGATGTACTCCTCGGCGGCGTCGATGCCGGCGAACAGGCTCGCGAAGGTGGCCTCGCCGTCGATCAGCAGCTCGGCGCGGTTGCCGCGGGTGAGCGGCATCAGGGCCAGCTGCTCCACCGCGCGGATGTCGGCATTGCTGGCGGAAGAGAGATAGGGTTCGAAGCGATCCCGGTAGCGATGCAGCTGGCGGCGCAGCACGCTGTCCCGCTCGCCCCGGGCCAGCACGTAGCCGTAGAAGCGCGGCCGGCCGAAGATCCAGTAGGCCGGCACGGCCAGGTAGGGCATGGTCAGGAGCGAGATGATCCAGGCGATGGCGCCCTGAGAGGTTCGCGACGACATCAGGGCCAGCACGGCCGAGACGATGCCCAGCACGTACACCAGAAAGATCGCCAGGCCGATCAGCCAAGAGGTCATGGTGGACTCCCCGTTCCGTGGGACGACGGCGCGGCCGTCCGAAAACACCGTGTCGTGTTGCCCTGCCCTCCCAGCATACCGTCAACGACGACGGCCCCACCAGATGGCGGGGCCGCAGCAAGGGTGCCGGCGACAGGTCGTAGCGGGGGTCCTACGCCAGGGGTGAGGAGCAATGCTCAGAACGGGCGGGCCATGGATGACCCGCACCGGCCCTGCAAGCGGCGCAGGATGCGAGAGCGCCGCAGGGCGTCGGTAGCGCCCAGGGAAGGGTCTACAGCGCCCCCGCGCAGACCTGTGGCCGGCATTTCGCCATTCGAGATGCTTGCCTCGAACGTCGCTAGCGCATCAGGCGCGCTCGGCGATGATCTCCTTCCACTTCGCCGGGCCGGTCTGGTGCACCGAGGTGCCGGCGCTGTCGACCGCCACGGTCACCGGCATGTCCTCGACCTCGAACTCATAGATCGCCTCCATGCCGAGGTCCTCGAAGCCGACCACGCGAGCCTGCTTGATCGCCTGGGCGACCAGGTAGGCGGAGCCGCCCACGGCCATCAGGTAGACGGCCTCGTTGTCGCGGATCGCCTCGATGGCCGCCTCGCCCCGCTCGGCCTTGCCGACCATGCCCAGCAGGCCGGTCTCCTCGAGCATGGTGCGAGTGAACTTATCCATGCGCGTGGCGGTGGTGGGACCGGCCGGACCGACCACCTCGTCGCGTACCGGATCCACCGGGCCCACGTAGTAGATGAAGCGGCCACGCATGTCCACGGGCAGCGGCTCGCCCTTGGCGATCATGTCGACCATGCGCTTGTGGGCGGCGTCGCGGCCGGTGAGCAACTTGCCGTTGAGCAGCAGGGTGTCGCCGGGCTGCCAGGTCTTGACCTCATCCGGCGTCACGCTGTCGAGGTCGACGCGCTTGACGTTGTCCCCCGCCTCGCGGGTGATCTCCGGCCAGTCCTCGAGCTTGGGTGCCGGCAGCGCCGCGGGGCCGGAGCCGTCGAGGGTGAAGTGGGCGTGGCGGGTGGCGGCGCAGTTGGGAATGATCGCCACTGGCTTGTTGGCGGCGTGGGTCGGGTAGTCCTTGACCTTGATATCGAGCACCGTTGTCAGCCCGCCCAGCCCCTGGGCACCGATGCCGCTCTGGTTGACCTTGTCGAACAGCTCCAGGCGGAGTTCCTCGGCGCGATTGGCCGGCCCGCGGGCCTGCAGGTCCTGGATGTCGATGGGATCGAGCAGCGCCTCCTTGGCGATCTCCATGGCCTTCTCGGCGGTGCCGCCGATGCCGATGCCGAGCATGCCCGGCGGGCACCAGCCGGCGCCCATCTTGGGCAGCTGCTCCATGACCCAGTCGACCACGCTGTCCGAGGGATTGAGCATGGCGAACTTGGACTTGGCCTCGCTGCCGCCGCCCTTGGCCGCCACGTGCACCTCGACGGTGTCGCCGGGCACCAGCTTGTGGTGGATCACCGCCGGGGTGTTGTCCTTGGTATTGGCGCGCCTGCCGTCCGGGTCGGCCAGCACCGAGGCGCGCAGCACGTTGTCCGGCAGCTGGTAGGCGCGGCGCACGCCCTCGTTGATCATGTCATCGAGGCTCATGTCGGCCTCGAAACGCACGTTCATGCCGACGTGAACGAACACCGTGACGATGCCGGTGTCCTGGCAGATCGGGCGCTTGCCGAAGGCACACATCCGCGAGTTGATCAGGATCTGGGCGATCGCGTCCTTGGCCGCCGGGTTCTCCTCCCGCTCGTAGGCCGCGGCCATGGCGTCGATGAAGTCCTTCGGGTGGTAGTAGGAGATGTATTGCAGGGCATCGGCGACGCTCTGGATCAGATCGTCCTGGCGAATCACGGTCATGGTCAAGCAGCTCCTTGGCGTTGTCGGCGTGCCCGTCCGCGCCGGGAAGCGGTGTCACGGCGGGCCTGAACGGCGGGCATTATACCCCACCCTCGACCCTGTCGACATTCTCACCAAAGGTCTGAACTGTCAGAAGTCGCGAAACTAGATAACGGTATAAACCCGATATCTAAGAGGGAGCCGACTGACACACCGGGCAGTAATAGAGCCGTCGCGAGGCCACCGCGGTGCGCACGATCGAGGCCCCGCAAGCGTGGCATGGCAGGCCGTCGCGCTCGAAGACGGCGAAGCGCCAGCGCCGCCGAGCGGCGCCCCGTGCCCGATCGGCCGCCGCCCAGTCGGGACGATTGGTGACCCCGGCCTCCTCGTAGGCCTGGCGCGTCACCGCGAGGATGGACTCGGCCAGGCGCGACAGCCCCTCCTCGTCCAGGGACTGAGGCCGGCGGCGATGATGAAGCCCGGCGAAGAAGAGGATCTCGGAGCGCAGGTAGTTGCCGATGCCAGCGAACAGCGACTGGTCGAGCAGCAGCCCGCCCAGGCCACGGCGGCGAAAGCGCGGCTCGCGCAGCCGCGCCGCGGCCTGCTCCACCGTCACCCCGTGGGTCAGCAGGTCCGGGCCGAGGCGCGAGAGAAAGGGATGCTCGTCGAGCCGCTCGGCGTCCCACAGCGAGACGTCCGAGGCGCTGTAGAGGCTCGCCGCCCTCCCCTCCGCCACCAGGCGCACCCGCAGCGAGCGGCCTGTATCGGGCTCGCGCTCGGCGTCGTGGAGCCTCCAGACGCCGTATAGCTGGTTGTGGGAGTAGAGCACCCGGCCGTCGTCGAAGCGTGTCAGCAGCGCCTTGCCCCAGCTATCCACGGCGCTCACTTCGCGTCCGATCAGCGAGGCGGCCTGCCCGGCGAGCTCGGGAAAGGCGAACCAGGCGTCCTCCAGCCGCCGTCCGGCGAGCTGGCGATGCACGCGGTCGGCGGCGCGACGGATCTCGGGGCCTTCAGGCATGCGGAAACCTCAATCAGGCTCGGCGATAGTTGCCGGGGAAACGTGGGCTGATTCGGAGGCAAACCTGCGGAGAGGCGCAGTCCCCCCTCCCTGGACGCTACCGATGCCATTCCTGGCATAGGACCTCGCCTTCGGCTTGCCTCCGGCACGCCCCGTGTTTGCGGAGCCGCCCGGAGCTACCCCAGCGCCAGCTGGCGCTCCTTGAGGGCGTGCAGGCGGTCGCGCAGGCGCGCGGCCTCCTCGAACTCCAGGTTCTGCGCCGCCTCGTGCATGCCGTCCTCGACCTTGCTGATCTCCTTGAGCAGCGCCTGGGGCGACAGCTCGGCGGGGTCGTAGACCGCCTCCGGCTCGGCGACCTTGCGCTCGCCGCGGCGCCCCTTGCCCTTCTTGCCGGGGGCCTGGGCCGCCTCCATGATGTCGGCCACCGAGCGGGTCACGGTGGTCGGCGTGATGCCGTGGGCCTCGTTGTGGGCGATCTGCTTGGTGCGACGCCGCTCGGTCTCGTCCATGGCGCGGCGCATGGAGTCGGTGATCCGGTCACCGTAGAGGATCGCCTTGCCGTGGGCGTTGCGGGCCGCGCGGCCGATGGTCTGGATCAGCGAGCGCTCGTTGCGCAGGAAGCCCTCCTTGTCGGCGTCGAGGATCGCCACCAGCGAGACCTCGGGGATATCGAGGCCCTCGCGCAGCAGGTTGATCCCCACCAGGACGTCGAACTTGCCGAGGCGCAGGTCGCGGATGATCTCCACACGCTCCACGGTGTCGATGTCGGAGTGCAGGTAGCGCACCCGGACGTCGTGCTCGTCCAGGTACTCGGTGAGGTCCTCGGCCATGCGCTTGGTCAAGGTGGTGACCAGTGCCCGCTCGCCCACCTCGGTGCGCGCACGGATCTCCGAGAGCAGGTCGTCGACCTGGGTGGTGGCCGGGCGCACCTCGATCTCCGGGTCGAGCAGGCCGGTGGGGCGCACCACCTGCTCGACCACCTGGCCGGCGTGGTCGGCTTCGTAGGGGCCGGGCGTGGCGGAGACGAAGATCGTCTGCGGGCAGATGCGCTCCCACTCCTCGAACTTCATCGGCCGGTTGTCCAGCGCCGAGGGCAGTCGGAAGCCGTACTCGACCAGGGTCTCCTTGCGCGAGCGGTCGCCCTTGTACATGCCCCCCACCTGGGGAACGCTGACGTGGGACTCATCGATGAACAGCAGCGCATCGGCCGGCAGGTAGTCGAAGAAGGTGGGCGGCGGCGCGCCCGGGTCGCGCCCGGAGAGGTAGCGCGAGTAGTTCTCGATGCCGTTGCAGTAGCCGAGCTCCAGCATCATCTCGATGTCGTAGAGGGTGCGCTGCTCCAGGCGCTGGGCCTCGACCAGCTTCTCCTGCTTGCGCAGCTGGTCGAGGCGCGTGGAGAGCTCCGCCTTGATCTCCTCGATGGCGCCGAGGATCGTCTCCCGGGGCGTCACGTAGTGGGACTTGGGGTAGATGGTCATGCGCGGCACCTTGCCCCGAACCTCGCCGGTGAGCGGGTCGAACAGGCTGATGGTGTCGATCTCGTCGTCGAAGAGCTCGACGCGCACCGCCTCGTCCTCGGCATCCGCCGGGAAGATGTCGATCACGTCGCCACGCACCCGGTAGGTGCCGCGCTTGAAGTCCAGGTCGTTGCGGGTGTACTGCAGCTCGGCCAGGCGACGCAGGAAGCCGCGCTGGTCGATCAGCTCCCCGCGGGTGAAGTGCAGGCGCATCTTCAGGTACTGGTCGGGATCGCCCAGGCCGTAGATCGCCGAGACCGAGACCACGATGATGGCGTCGCGTCGTTCCAGCAGCGCCTTGGTGGCGGAGAGGCGCATCTGCTCGATGTGGTCGTTGATCGAGGCATCCTTCTCGATGAAGGTGTCCGACGACGGCACGTAGGCCTCGGGCTGGTAGTAGTCGTAGTAGGAGACGAAGTACTCGACGGCGTTGTCGGGGAAGAACGCCTTGAACTCGCCGTAGAGCTGCGCTGCCAGGGTCTTGTTGGGCGCCATCACGATGGTCGGGCGCTGCAGGCGCTCGACGACGTTGGCCATGGTGAAGGTCTTGCCCGAGCCGGTCACGCCGAGCAGCGTCTGGTGGGCCAATCCCGACTCGAGCCCGCCGATCAGGCCCTGGATGGCCGTGGGCTGGTCGCCGGCCGGCTGGAACTTGGAGTGCAGACGAAAGGGCTTGCTCATGGCGGCTCCGGTGACGAACCGGGCGCCGTCGAGGCGCCCGGGAGGAAAACGACGCCGGGCGTGGCCTCAGGCGTCGGCGGTGATATCGATGGCGCGGGTGGCGACCTCCACGGTGGCGGAGGTCATCAACCGATGAATCGGGCACTTGTGGCTGATCTCCTCGAGCCGCGCCCGCTGCTCGGCGTCCTCGATGCCGTAGAAGGCCATCGCCACGTCGAGACGATAGGTCCCGTGGCGCTCCTGGCTATCGTCACGGTTGACCGTGACGCTCACCCCCTCGAGCGGCCACTGCTTGCGCCGCGCGTACATCATGGCGGTGATCGCCTTGCAGGCGCCCAGGGAAAGATCGAAGTAGTCGTGGGGATCCGGGGCACTGCCCTCGCCGCCGTAGGCCTCCGGCACGTCGACGAAGAGATCCTCGAACCCGTCCAGTTCGACCCGCTGGCGATAGATATGGTTGCGCTCGCTGACGACTTCAATGCTCTTTCTCACACCGACCCTCCTGTCACGTTGCGCGATCCCGCGTCACCGCGGGATCATTTCACCTCGATGCCGAGCTTGAGGGCCTTGACCGCCTGGATCAACGCCTCGCGACGGGCCCTGCCTTCGACTTCCGCGCCGTGGCGGCCGACCTCGACACTGTCGACGCCGTCCAGCATCATCAGGGCGGTGGTGATGCGGTTGACCTGGTCGGCGTTCTCGACGCCCTGAAAACTCAAGGAGTGCTGGGCCATGCTCGGCTCCTGAAAGCGATGGGTGTAGGGGAGCAGGCCACGAGTCTAGCACGCCTCCCGAGCGGCGGGCAGCGCTTGCAATGTCGCCCTATCGCCCGCATCTCATGGGGCATCTTGCTCGACACCGAACCACGAGGAGCCTCGCAGATGAAGGATTGGATCGCAGCCACCGGCGGCCGGCAGGAGGCCGGTGACCGGGTGACGTTCGAGACGCCCGAGGCGCCTCGGCTCGCCCTGGAGAGCACGGTGATGACGCCCCTGGCCCACCTGGGGGTGCTCGACGTCGAGGGTCCCGATGCCGAACGCTTCCTGCAGGGCCAGACCAGCGCCCAGGTGTCCCTGGCCGACGGCACCTTCGCCCCGCTGACCTGCTTCTGCACCCCCAAGGGCCGCATGCTGGCGAACGCGCAGCTGATGCGCGTCGCCCCGGCGCACTACCGCCTGGTCATGCACGCGAGCCTGGTGGCGTCGCTCGCCGAGCACCTGGCGAAGTTCGCCGCCTTCTACAAGGCCGAACTGCGGACGCGCGACGACCTCGCCCTGCTCGGCCTGATCGGCCGCGAGGCCCCGGCGCTCGCCGAGGTGCGCTTCGACGCCGCGGCTCCCCGCCCCTGGCACCAGGCCGGCGACGAGAAGGTCCAGCTGCTGGCTCACCCCGGTCCTCGCCCTCGCCTGCTGGTCTGCCTGTCGGCCGAGCGGGTCGAGGCGGAGTGGGCGCGACTCGCGGAGCATGCCACGCCGGTCGACAACGCCGTGTGGCGACTCCACGACATCCAGGCCGGGCTCGCCTGGCTCGACGCCGACCAGCGCGATGCCTACCTGCCGCAGATGATCAACTGGGAGGCGCTGGGCGGCATCAGCTTCAAGAAGGGCTGTTACACCGGCCAGGAGGTGGTCGCCCGCGCCCACTTCCGCGGCCAGGTCAAGAAGCGCCTGATGCGCGCCCAGCTCGATGGCGGCCTGCTGCCGGAGCCCGGCAGCGCCATCGAGGACGCCAACGACAAGCGCCTCGGCGAGGTGCTGTGCGCCGAGCTCGATGCCTATGGCGAGGCCGAGGTGCTGGCGGTGATGAGCACCAAGGAGCCCACCCTGCCGCTGCGCTGCGCCGGCCAGAAGCTGAAGCTGCTGAAGCTGCCCTACGCGGTGGAGCGGCTGGACCCGGAGACGATGGCGGTCAAGTAGCCCGCTCGAACAGCCGCCGTGCGGTGGCGGTGCTCGCCGCCGCCACTTGTTGCTCCGACCGGCCGCGAAGCTCGGCCACCCGGCGGCATACCTCGGCCACTCGCGCCGGCTCATTGCGCTCCCCCTGGTGGCCGGCCAGGGGCATGTCGGGGCTGTCGGTCTCCAGCACGTAGCCGTCGTCCGGGAGCGCCGCCACGGCACGGTGCAGGCGCCTGGCGCGATCAAAGGTCGTCGCACCGCCGAGTCCCAGGGTGAAGCCGAGATCGAGGAACTGTTTCGCCTGCTCGGGCGAGCCGGCGAAGGCGTGGATCAGCCCGCCCGCGGGAAGCGCCAGCTGTCGCAGTCGCTTGGCGACCCGATCGTTGGCCTGCACGCAGTGGATCACTACCGGAAGCCGCCGCGCCTTGGCCAGGCGCAGCTGGGCGTCAAACAGGCGCCACTGGGCGTCGAGGCTGTCGGCGAAGCGCGCATCGATGCCGCACTCCCCGATCGCCACGAGCTCCGGATGATCGTCCACCCACCGTGCCAGCGCCTCGACGTCCTCCGGGGCGTGCTCGTCCATGAAATAGGGATGCAGCCCCAGGCAGACGTCGACCTCCTCGCGGTGGCCCAGCGCCAGCACCCTCTCCCAGTGTCGGCGGGTCGTGGCGGGCACCACGAAACGCGTGACGCCCGCCGCCCTGGCCCGTTCGATGACCGCCTCGCGGTCGGCATCGAAGTCGGGGAAGTCCAGGTGACAGTGGGCATCGATGAGCATGGGTAGCGTTTCCGCAAGGAGGGTGGCTTAGAGTCGCGGCTGTTCCGGCGACAGGCCTGTTCGGGGGCGCTGTGAATACCTCCCTGTACGCTACTTTTTCCTTCCCTGGAAAAAGACCCCCTCCAGACCTGTCCCCGGCGCCGCTCGCCTGGGAACCATCCAGCTCGGCGCTCGGCGCTTGTAGCTTGTAGCTCCGGGCGAAGCCCGGTTCAGTGCTCCCGCGTCGGCTGGAAGCGGATGTCCGGCCAGCGCTCCTGGGTCATCTGCAGGTTGACCCGGGTCGGCGCGATGTAGGTCAGGTAGCCGCCGCCGTCGATGGCGAGGTTAGTGCTGGCCTTGCGCTTGAACTCCTCGAGCTTCTTGGCGTCGTCGCAGTAGATCCAGCGCGCGGTGTTGACGTTCACGCCCTCGTACACGGCCTCGACCTTGTACTCTTCCTTCAGGCGATGGGCGACCACGTCGAACTGCAGGGTGCCCACGGCGCCGAGGATCAGGTCGTTGTTGTCCATCGGCATGAACACCTGGGTCGCGCCCTCCTCGGAGAGCTGCTGGAGGCCCTTCTGCAGCGCCTTCATCTTCAGCGGGTCCTTGAGGCGCACGCGCTTGAAGAGCTCCGGCGCGAAGTGCGGGATGCCGGTGAAGCGCATGTCCTCGCCCTGGGTGAAGGTGTCGCCGATCTGGATGGTGCCGTGGTTGTGCAGGCCGATGATGTCGCCGGGCCACGCCTCCTCCACCTGGGAGCGATCCGAGGCCATGAAGGTCAAGGCATCGGCGATCTTGACGTCCTTGCCGATCCGCACGTGACGCATCTTCATGTTCTTCTCGTACTTGCCCGAGCAAACCCGCAGGAAGGCGATACGATCGCGGTGGTTCGGATCCATGTTGGCCTGGATCTTGAAGACGAAGCCGGTGAAGCGGCCGTCATCGGATTCGACCATGCGGGTGTCGGTCTCCCGCGGCTGGGGCGGCGGCGCATACTCGACGAAGCCGTCGAGCATCTCGCGCACCCCGAAGTTGCCCATGGCGGTACCGAAGTAGACCGGCGTCAGCTCGCCGCGGCGATAGGCCTCCAGGTCGAACTCATGTGAGGCCCCGCGCACCAGCTCGACCTCCATGCGCAGCTCCTCGGCCTGCTCCTCGCCGAGCACCTCGTCCACCTCGGGATTGTCGAGCCCCTCGATGCGCCTGTCCTCGGGGATGCGGTTGCCCTGCCCCTGGGTGTAGAGGTGAATGACGTCGTTGTAGAGGTGGTAGACGCCCCGGAAGTGCCGCCCCATGCCGATCGGCCAGGTCATGGGCGCGCACTGGATGTTAAGCACCTCCTCGACCTCGTCCATCACCTCGACGGGGTCGCGGATGTCGCGGTCCATCTTGTTGACGAAGGTGAGGATCGGCGTGGTGCGCAGGCGACACACCTCCATCAGCTTGATGGTGCGGTCCTCGACGCCCTTGGCGCCGTCGATCACCATCAGCGCCGAGTCCACCGCGGTCAGGGTGCGGTAGGTGTCCTCGGAGAAATCCTCGTGGCCCGGCGTATCGAGCAGGTTGACGATGCGCCCGCCGTAGGGGAACTGCATCACCGAGGTGGTCACGGAGATGCCCCGCTCCTGCTCCATCTTCATCCAGTCGGAGGTGGCGTGGCGGTCGTCGCGCTTGCTCTTGACGGAGCCGGCCATCTGGATGGCGTTTCCGAACAGCAGCATCTTCTCGGTGATGGTTGTCTTGCCGGCGTCGGGGTGCGAGATGATCGCGAAGGTGCGGCGCAGCGCGGCTTCATGGGCGAGGGTCGAGTTGGACATTGCGTCTCGTCACTGATGGATGCACATCCGGCCGGGTGCAGACGCCGGCCGGCGCGTGTCGGTGTCTATCGATACGTGTGGGGCGCGATTGTACCGTCAGCCGCGGGGTCTGTCGCCGGTCATGGGCGATAGGCGAATACCAAGCCGTAACAGTGGCTAATTCGCACAATGAAAGATCACGCAAACTGTTAAGATACATGGCATTGATTTCCATACACGCCATCGATGCAAGGGACCGCACCTTGGCCTTGACCGCTACCTCCCTGAACGGCGGCACCGTCGCCGTGACCACGCGCAGCCTGCTGCACCTGCCGACGCTGCGGGCCTGTCTGCCCGACGTCGCGCAGTTTCGTCTGTTTCGTTCGGGCCTCGATGTCCGGCGACCAGCCGCCATCCTGGGCTGGGGACACAAGCCCTCGTCTCGCCAGGCCCGTGATTATGCCCGACGCCAGGGCCTGCCCTACGTGGCCGTCGAGGACGGTTTCCTGCGCTCCTGGGGGCTCGGCGCACAGGGGTTCGCTCCTCACGGCCTGATTGTCGACCCTCAGGGCATCTACTACGACGCCTCTCGACCCTCGCACCTCGAGAGCCTGATCGAAACGGCCGACTTCACTCAGAAGGAGCTTGAACGCGCCCGCCAGGCCATGGCGCGGCTGCGAGACCTGCGCCTTTCCAAGTACAACCACGCACCGGATACCCCCCTGCCCCCAAGCGGCCGGCCTCGCGTGCTGGTCGTGGACCAGACCGCCGGTGACGCCTCCATCACTGGCGGGCTCGCCGGCGCGGAGGACTTCTCGCGTATGCTCGAGCGAGCCCTGGCCGAGCACCCGGAAGCCGAGATCCTCATCAAGGTGCACCCGGACGTCGTGGCCGGCAAAAAGCACGGACACCTGGATCGCGCCAGGGAACAGCAGCGCTGTCGGATCATCGGCGAGGACCTCAATCCCTGGGCGCTGTTCGATGCCGTAGACTGCGTTCACGTCGTCACCAGCCAGCTGGGCTTCGAAGCGCTGATCGCCGGCAAGCGCGTCGTCTGCCACGGCGCGCCCTTCTACGCCGGCTGGGGGCTGACCGACGATCGCCGCCCCGTGCCTCGCCGCGGCCAGCAGAGAAGCCTCGTACAGCTCTTCGCCGCCGCCTACCTGCGCTATACCCGCTACGCCAACCCCCACACGGGCGAGGCCACCACCCTCGAGGCCACCATCGATCTGATCGCCGACCAGGTGCGCCAGCAGCGACGCCTGGCCGGCGAGTGGACGACCTTTGGGCTGTCACGCTGGAAGCGCGGCTTCGTCGGCGACTTCCTCGGCGCACAGGCCAGGGTGCGTCACGCCGACCTGCCGCGGTCCCGACGAGTCTCCTCCGAAGGTCAGACGACCGTCGAGGCTCCGCAGGGGCGCAGCCTCTGCTGGGCGAGCCACGATACCGCGGTGTTACACGACCGTGGCCTCGCACCCTGGCACATGGAGGACGGCTTCGTTCGCTCGGTCGGGCTCGGGGTCGACCTGGCCCGTCCGCTCTCTCTGGTCGTTGATCGGCGCGGCATCTACTACGACGCCGAACGACCCAGCGATCTCGAACATCTGCTGGAACACGGCAAGATCGATGACGTCTTGCGTCGCCGCGCCGCCGACCTGCGCCGGCGCCTGGTGCGTCTGCGGATGTCGAAGTACAACCTCTCCGGCGGTGCCCTGCCGGCGCTGCCCAGCGATCGACGCCTACTGCTGGTGCCGGGGCAGGTGGAATCGGATGCCTCTATCGCCAGGGGCTCGCCCGATATCACTACTAACGCGGCACTGCTGTCAGCAGTACGTGCCGCCAATCCCTCGGCGTTCATCATTTACAAGCCGCATCCGGATGTCGTCAGCGGCGCGCGGGTCGGCCGACTCGAGGACGCCGCCAGGTCCCTCTACGACCTGGACGCCAGTCATGCCGATCTTACCGGCCTGCTGGACAGCGTCGACGAGGTGCACACCATGAGCTCGCTGACCGGCTTCGAGGCACTGCTCAGGGGCCGTGAGGTCGTCACCTACGGCACGCCCTTCTATGCGGGCTGGGGCCTCACCCGGGATCATCGCGCCTGTCCGCGTCGCCAGCGCCGCCTGACGCTGGACGAGCTGGTAGCCGGGGCGCTGATCCTCTACCCCCTCTATGTCGATCCAGTAAGCCGGCAGCTGTGCAATGCCGAAACGGTCGTCTCGCTACTGGAACAGGCTCGCCGTGGCGGCGGGCAGCTCGGCTGGAAGCATCGTCTCTATCGCTGGTACCGCAACGTCTTCATCGGCAGGCACTGATTTGAGTTCCCCCAAGCGCTCCTTCCTGTTTCTGCAGGGCGTCTGCTCGCCCTTCTTCCAGCGTCTGGCTCGCCGACTGGTGGCCGATGGCCACCGCGTTGCCAAGGTGCATTTCGCGGGGGGCGACATCGCCTACTGGTCCCGGCAGAGCGGACGCGCCTATCGATTCCGTGAGTCGCTGGCGGCGCTGCCGGCGTTTCTCGAGGAGATACGCCAGCGCCACGGAGTGACCGACCAGGTGCTCTTTGGCGACCAGCGCCCCATACACCGGGCCGCCATCGCCTCGGCACGCGCCGATGGCGTGCGTAGCCATGTGCTCGAGGAGGGCTATTTCCGCCCCTTCTGGATCACCCTCGAGCAAGAGGGGG
This sequence comes from Halomonas sp. THAF5a, assembly GCF_009363755.1. NCBI lineage: Bacteria > Pseudomonadati > Pseudomonadota > Gammaproteobacteria > Oceanospirillales > Halomonadaceae > Halomonas > Halomonas sp. THAF5a. Next base: position 1,899,256 of record NZ_CP045417.1, read on the forward strand.
TGAACGGCCATTCGCTGCTGCCCCAGAATGCCACCTGGTTTCGCGAGGTCGCACCAAGCCTGCCGGCGCTCCCGCGGCCGACGCGGTTCCGCTCGCCGTTTCGCGTGCGCGCCACCCATGATGTGCTTTATCACCTGGCGGGACTCGGCAACCCCGTCCTCTTTCCCCGCTATCGCAACCATGCGCCGGTCACGGCGCCGGTCGAGTACGCCGGCTATCTCAAGCGCTTCACCCAGCTGCGCTTCTGGAAGCCCCGGGACGCCCGGCGCATCGCGTCCCTCATCGACGAGCCACGGCCCTACTTCGTGCTGCCCCTGCAGCTCAACAGCGACGCCCAGATTCGCGATCACTCCGACTTCTCCGGCATGCCCGAGGTCATTGAGCACGTCATGGCCTCCTTCGCCCGAGGGGCGTCGAGCGACAGCCGGCTTTGCATCAAGAATCACCCGCTGGACATGGGACTGATCGACTACGCCGGCCTGATCGCCAGGCTCGAGCGCCGTTACGGGCTGGAGGGGCGGATCGTCTATCTCGAGTCGGGCGACCTCAATGCACTGTTGAAACATGCGACGGGTACGATCACCGTCAACAGCACCTCGGGCATCGTCGCCCTGGAACACGGCTGCCCGACCATCGCCCTCAGCCGCCCCATCTACCGCCTGGACGGCCTGGCCTTCAAGGGTACGCTGGACGAATTCTGGCGCCAGCCGACGCCGCCCGACCACGACCTCTTTCGCTGCTTTCACAAGACCGTCATGCACACCGTACAGCTCAACGGGGGCTTCTACTGCCGCCCCGGCATCGATCTCGCCCTGGATCACGTGACCCGCCGCCTCGAGGCCGAAGTCTCCCCCCTCGAGGCCCTGCTGTGAGGCGCGTCGCACGACCACCGGCCCGCATCCTGATCACCGGCGCCAGCGGAGCGATCGGCGCCGCCCTCGCGCAAGCCTATGCCGCCAAGGGCGTTCATCTGGTACTCCACGGGCGTAGGTTCGAGGCCCTCGAGGCGCTCGCCGAGGCGTGCCGGACCCACGGCGCCACGGTCGAGCTCTCGAGCATCGAGCTGACTGACGATGAGGCGCTGCATGCCTGGCTCGACGACCTCACGCTGCCCGACCTGGTCATCGCCAATGCGGGCCAGAACCACCATGCCGCCCAGGGCGAACTGATGGAAGAGTGGGACGCCACCCAACGGCTGCTCGCGATCAATCTGCACGTGCCGATGGCGATGGCCCAGCGGCTCGCACCGAGGATGGCCGCGCGGGGGCACGGCCAGCTCGTCTTCGTCAGCTCGCTCGCCGCGTGGCATGGCTTGCCGCTGACACCCAGCTACAGCGCCAGCAAGGCCGGCATCAAGGCCTATGCGGAGGCCCTGCGCGGCCGGTTGGCGCCTCAGGGCGTGGGCGTCAGCGTGGTCATGCCCGGTTACGTCAGCTCGCCCATGTGCACGGCCATGCCTGGCCCCAAGCCCTGGGAGCTCTCACCCGAGCTTGCCGCCCGCCGCATCGTCCGCGGCATCGCCCGCAATCGAGCCCGCATCAGCTTCCCCTTCCCGCTCAACGTCGGCTGCTGGTGGCTGGCGGTGCTACCCGCTGGCGTCTCCCAGCGCCTTCTGGCCTGGATGGGCTATGGAGGAGAGTCATGACGTCAGATCTCTGGTGGCCCTGGCTGTGCGGCCTCGGGCTCACGCTCGGGCTGGAGGCGCTGCTCCGGCCGGCCGTGGCGCGGTTCTGGCGGCGCCCCCTCGCCACTCACCTGGTGCATCTCGGCACCTGGAGCCTGGTCTACGCGCTCTTCGTGCTGGTCCTGCAGCGTCCCTGGTTTGCGATGGCGTTCATCGCCGCCCTGCTGCTCGTGGTGGTGCAGTCCAGCAACACCAAGTGGCAGACCCTGCGCGAGCCGTTCATCTACCAGGACTTCGAGTATTTCCTCGACGCCATCCGTCACCCGCGGCTCTACGTGCCCTTCTTCGGCATCGGCCTGGCGCTCGGGGCGATCACCGCCGGCGCCTTGGCCATTGGCGGCTTCCTGCTTCTGGAACCCTCCCTGCTGACTGGCGATCGTCCCGTCCACGCCTTCATCGCCCTGCTGGTCAGCCTGCCGCTCGCCGCGCTGCTGATCATGCTCGGTCTACGCCGGCTGCCTTCGTGTATCCTGGTGCCGCAGCAGGACCTGCACCGGCTAGGCCTGTTCAGCGCCCTCTGGGCCTACGGCCGGCTGGCGAGCCAGCCCCTGGCCGCTCCCACCGGCGACGCCTTTCCTCCCGCCCAACCGACGCGCCGCGCTCAGCAGGACCTGCCCCACGTCGTGGCCGTGCAGAGCGAGTCGTTCTTTGACCCGCGCGATTGGTGCCCGGCGCTCGAACACGGCGTGCTGGCAGAGTATGACGAGATGGTGTTGGAAGCCGTGGCCCACGGCCCGCTCCGGGTACCGGCCTGGGGTGCCAATACGGTGCGCACCGAGGCGGCCTTCCTGACCGGCCTCGACCAGGTAGCCCTGGGGATTCATCGCTTCAATCCCTATCACCCGCTGACCAGGCAGGGAGTGCCTTCCCTGGCCAGCCGCCTGCGCGGGCTTGGATATCGTACCGTCTGCGTGCACCCCTACCCGGCCGGCTTCTACGCTCGAGACCGGGTGATGCCGCGGCTGGGTTTCGACGACTTCATCGATATTCGCGCCTTCGATGAGACGGAACGCTGCGGCCAGTACGTCGGCGATGTCGCCGTGGCCGACAAGGTTGGCAAGCTGCTGACCGATCAGGACAATAGGCCACTTTTCGTCTTCGCGATCACCATGGAGAATCACGGTCCGCTGGATCTGGACCCGCTCGATCCAGGGCCGCCAGAGGCCTGGTTCACACCCGGAGTGACGATACCGTCGGGAGAGTGCGGGGAGCTCTTGAACTACCTCGCCCACCTGCGCAACGCGGATCGAATGACCCGCCGGCTGCGGCAGGCCCTTCGCGATGCCCCTCGCGAGGGGCTGCTCTGCTGGTATGGCGATCATGTGCCGATCATGCCCAGGGCCTACCATCGGTTCGGCCTGCCCGACGGCAGCACGACCTACACGCTGTGGTCGACGTGGCAGCGACAAGGCGCCGCTTCAGACCACGCGCCTCTCTACGCCAACCAGCTGGGACAGCGCCTGTGGCAAGCGGTGCTGGAAGGCAGGCCCGGCGCCCAAGACCAGGAAGTCACAACATCGCATCATCAGGAGCAAGCATGACCAGACGCGTGGCCCTTATCGGCGTTGCCCACCGCATGCCGGGCACCACTCCCGAGACCTTCTGGGATGACCTGCAGGCCGAGAAGGACCTGGTGACCCAGGTGGCCAGCGACCGCTGGAGCCACGAGGCCTTCCAGCACCCGGACCGTCGCCATCCCGGCACCAGCGTGACCTTCGCCGCCGGCAGCCTGGGCGACATCAGCGGCTTCGACGCGGAGTTCTTCGGCATCTCCCCCCGGGAGGCGGCGCACATGGACCCGCAGCAGCGCATGCTGCTGGAGCTGACCTGGGAGGCCATGGAGAACGCCGGCATCGCGCCGAGCCGGCTGCGCGGCAGCCGCTGCGGTGTCTATCTGGGCATTGCCAGCATGGACTATGCGTATCGCATAGCCGATGACATGGCGGTTATCGATGCGCCCACCGCTACGGGCAACACCTCGAGCATCGCCTCCAATCGCCTCTCCTACCTGTTCGATCTGCAGGGGCCGAGCATGTCGGTGGACACCGCCTGTTCCTCGGCGCTGGTGGCCTTCCACCAGGCCTGCCAGGCAATTCGCTCGGGCGAGACCCCCATGGCCCTGGCAGGCGGCATCAGCCTGCACCTGCACCCCTACGGCTTCATCATCTTCTCCAAGGCCAGCATGCTCTCATCGTCGGGGCGCTGCCGCGCCTTCGATGCCGACGGCGACGGCTACGTGCGCTCTGAGGGCGCCGGCATGTTCCTGCTCAAGGACTACGACCAGGCGGTGGCCGACGGCGACCCTATCCTGGCCGTGGTGGCCGGCTCCGCCGTCAACACCGACGGTCACAAGCAGGGCCTGACCGTGCCCAACGCCGATGCTCAGGTGGCCCTGATGCGCCAGGCCTATGCCCAAGCCGGTATCACCCCGGACGAGATCGACTACCTCGAGACCCACGGTACGGGCACCGCCGTCGGCGATCCCATCGAGACCCGCGCCATCGGCGAAGCCCTGGCACAAGGGCGCCAGCAGCCCCTGCCCATCGGCTCGGTGAAGAGCAACCTCGGCCACCTCGAGACGGCCTCCGGCGTGGCCGGCCTTGCCAAGGCGCTCTACAGCCTGCGCCATCGCGAAGTGCCGGCCACCATCGGCATTCGCCGGCTCAATCCGAAGATTCGAACAGACGAGTGGAATCTCGAGGTGGTCCGCCGGCCGCTGCCCCTCAAGGCCGAGGGGCGCCTGGTCATCGGCGTCAACTCCTTCGGCTTCGGCGGCGCCAACGCCCACGTGATCCTCGAGAGCCCCCCGACCCCACAGACTCCGGTTCAAACCGTATCCGACGCCGACCGCCCACTGCCGCTACGCGTCACTGCGCGTGGCTCAGAGGCCCTGGCCGCCTCGGCGTCGGCGCTGGCCGAGCATCTGGAGAATGCGGAGGACAGCCTCTACGGCATCGCCCATACCCTGTATCGCCACCGCGAGCACCATCGCGATGGGCTGCTGCTGTTCGCCACCCGTCGCGAGGAGGCGGCACGGCGCCTGGCCGCCTGGAGCGCGCAGGACGAGCAGAACGATGCAGGACTCGGCATCGTGCGTGGCACCCGACTCGAACAGGCCCAGGGGCCGGCCTTCGTCTATGACGGCAACGGCTGCCAGTGGGAGACCATGGGGCGCGACCTGCTGGCCAGCTCCCAGGTCTTCGCCTCGGCGGTGGACGAGGTCGATGCGCTGTTCGAGCCTCGCGCGGGTTTCTCGCTGCGCGCCGAGCTCGAGGGCCGCCATCGCGAGGACCACGACAGCGAGGATCGCTTTGCCCGTACCGAAATCGCCCAGCCGGCACTGTTCGCCGTCCAGGTAGGCATCACCCGCCTGCTGGCCGCCTACGGCATCCACCCGACGGTGGTGACCGGACATAGCGTAGGGGAAGTCGCGGCGGCCTGGGCCAGCGGCGCCCTGTCGCTGGCCGACGCGGTGCGCGTCATCCACCTGCGCAGCCACTACCAGGGGCTGACCCGCGGTCAGGGCGAGATGAGCGCCGTGGGCCTCGGGGAAGATGACGTGCTCGCTCTTCTCGAGGGTCCGGAATACGCTGAACTCTCGCTGGCCGGCACCAACAGCGCCAAGGGCACCACCGTCGCCGGACCCGCCGAGGCGCTGACACGTCTCGAGCAAGCGCTCGACGCACAGCGCATCTTCGCCAAGCGCCTCCCCCTGGACTACGCCTTCCACAGCCCGGCGATGAACCCCATCGAGAAGGATCTGGTCGCCGAGCTGGCCGGGCTCTCCCCGAAGCCGTCTCGAGTGCCCTACGTCTCCACCGTGACCGGTGCCCGTCTCGAGGGCGAGGCGCTCGGCCCCAACTACTGGTGGGACAACATTCGCCAGCCGGTTCGCTTCGAGGCGGCGATGGCCAGCGTGGTCGAGGCAGGAACCAACGTCCTGATCGAGATCGGCTCGCATCCCATCCTACGCCGCTATCTCACGGAGGCCTTGACGCAGGCGGATCAGCCGGGCCTGGTGATCGGCACCCTCGAGCGCTCGCGGAACGGGGCCGCCTGCCTGGAGCGTACCGTGGGAGAGGCGCTGCTCAGCGGCATTGCCCACGACGACACTCCGTGGTTCCCGGTGGATTCACCGCGGGTCGAGCTGCCTCGCTACCCCTGGCAGCACCGGCGTCACTGGATCCCCGGCACGGCCAGCGCCGGCGGCCTGCTCGCGCGCCACTACGAGCATCCGCTGCTCGGCTATCGCCTGGCCCAGCAGACCCTTACCTGGGAGAGCGAGCTCGATACGGGCCGCCATCCGTGGCTCGGCGATCATGTGGTCGGCGATGCCGCGATTTTCCCCGGCGCCGGCTTCGTGGAGCTTGCCCTGGCAGTCGCCACCCAGTGGCGTGCCCCGGCCCTGCTCGATATCGAAGAGCTCGAGATCCAGGCGCCGCTGATGCTTGACGGCCCGCACGGGCGCACCCTGCGCCTCGCGGTCGAGCCGACCGATGGCCGCCTCGCCGTGCGCTCGCGTGAGACCGGCAGCGACGGTGATTGGCAACTGCATGCCACCGCGCGGATCATGGAGCAAAGCCGCGGCCTGATGCTGACGCGCCGCGCCCCAACTTGCCCACGCCGGGCGCCGGACGTGACCCTACCCGACCATTTGACGGCGGCCGCGCGCCTGGGGCTCGCCTACGGGCCGGCCTTCCAGGCCATCGACCGCGCCTGGGTCGAGGGCGACGAGGTGATCGGCACCGTCTACCCGACCGAAGCCATCGAGGCGCAGCGCGACACCCTGTGGCTACATCCCGGCATCCTCGACAGCGCCTTCCAGTTGTTCCTTCCTCTCCTCGACCACCTGGAGGCCGCCCAAGACGGCCTGGCCTTCGTGCCGGTGCGGGTCGGTCGTGTGCAGTTCGATCCCGCCGCCGGTGCCCCGACCCTGGCCAGAGCAAAGCTGATCAAGCGCGCGCCCTACTCCTTCACCGCCGACTTCGAGCTCTTCGACGCCGAGGGGCGGGCCGTGGCGGTGCTCACCGAGACCCGCTTCAAGGCCCTGCGCCTGACGAAGGGCGATGAGAACGCGCTCAGCTACCTGGACGTCGCCCTGACGCCGGCCCCCCGTCGCGAAGGACGCCTCCCGGCCAGCCTGGCAGCGCTGCAGGCCGCTCTTCCCAAGCTGATAGACGGCTATGCCGACGCCACCCAACGGCGCTACGCCCAGGAGGTGGCCCCCCTGCTCGACCGCCTGGTCGAGGCCTTCGCCGAACAGGCCCTTGCCCCCGAGCTCGACGAGGGCTGGCTCAGCCAGGCTCGCTACCAGGCCCTGGCCGGACGCCACCTGCAGGCGCGGCCGCTGCTGGATCAGCTGCTGCGCCTGCTCGAGGATGCCGGTCGGCTCGAGGCCGACGACGGCGGCTGGCGACTGGCGGACACCGATACGGTCGCCCCCGAGGCCATCTGGCAACTGCTGATCCAGGACTATCCCGGCCAGGGGGCGGCCATTGCGCGCGTTGGCCGCTTCGGCTTGCACCTGCACGAGCTGCTCGCCGGCGACGCCGACGCCGAGACCATCAACCTCTCCCGCGAGGGCCTGGCGCGGTTCAACCGCGATCTGATCGGCCATGACGGCTGGCAGGCCATTGCCGCCCCGCTGGCCGCGGCGCTGATGGAAACACGCGCGGCGCTGCCCACCGGACAGCGCTTAGGCCTGCTGGAGGCCGGCGTCGGCGCCCCGATACTGGGCGAGCGCCTCGCCGAAACCCTCGACCCTGACCGCTGCGACTATCGCATCCTCGCCGTCGGCGATCAGGCCTGGCAGCAGGCCGCGGCGCTGCGCGACCGCCAGCCGCGGATCGAGCTCGAAACCCTGGAAGCCCCGTCCACGGCCGGCGCCCCGGCCGAGCTCGCCCTGGTCAGCCTGGACATCACCGATCGCGAGGGGAGCCGTCGCCTGCTCGAGGCGCTGCCCGAGCGGCTGGCGCCCGACGCCTCGCTGCTGCTGGTCGGCCTAACGCCGTCCGCCTGGCTCGATGCCCTGCTGGCCACGCCGGGCCTCGGCGACGAGGGGGAGCCTGCGGCCGGTGCCTGCGAGCGCGAGGACGTTATCGCCTGGCTCGAACGGCTCGGTGCCGAAGAAGTGTACCCGCTGCCGCTGGAGGGCGAGACCGGCGCCTACCTGGTGCATGCCCGCCTGCCCGGCGAGCCCCGAGTCGAGCCTTATGCGCTCCGTCATCGCCTGCTGGTCGCCGACGAAACGCAGCGGTCCCTGGCCCTCTCTCTGCAGGAGGCGCTGATCGCTCAGGGCGACAACGTCACCCTGCTCGATGCCCCGCCCATGGCCGAGCATTGGCAGGCGCTGCAGCACGCAGCAAGTCAAGAGGGCGCCGCGCTCGACATCCTCGATCTCGCCGCGCCCGACACCGCGCGCTGCCGCCGGGCGGCCCACTGGGCACGGCGGCTGGAGACGCCGGCCACCGAGACCACGCTCTGGCTGGTGACCCGAGGCGTGGCCGCCATGTGGACCGCGACCGACGCCGTCGCGTCCGACGACGCCGCGCTGTGGGGCTTCGGCCGCAGCCTCGCCAACGAGGCCGATGCCTTCGAGATCAAGCTGGTCGACTTGCCCGACGATGCCGACCTGCCCGAAGCCGCCGACGAGGCGATACGCCAGGCGCTCTTGCTCGAACTGGGCGCACCGGACGCCGAGAACGAGATGGTGATCGATGCCGAGGGCCGACGCTTCGCCACCCGCCTGCGCGAGTTGCCGGCGCCTGAGCAGCGCCTCGCCGAGGAAGATGGAAACGGGCCCGGGGCCATGACCCTCGGCTTCCCGCTCCCCGGCCAACTGCGTCACCTGAGTTGGATGCCCCGCCCGCTGCCTTCTCCAGCGGCGGGCGAGCTCGAGGTGCGGGTCGAGGCCACCGGCCTCAACTTCCGCGACGTCATGTACACTCTCGGCCTGCTCTCCGACGAGGCCATCGAGAACGGCTTCGCCGGCCCGACCCTGGGGCTGGAGTTCGCCGGCGTGGTGGAGCGCGTCGGGTCCGGCGTCGACGACCTCTCCCCGGGGGATGCGGTGGTCGGCTTCGGCCCGGCCAGCTTCAGCGACCGGCTGATCGCCGATCGTCAGGCCATCGCTCCGCTGCCAACGGGACTCGACTTCGCCGCGGCGGCCACCATCCCCACCACCTTCTTCACGGTCTACTACGCGCTCAAGCACCTGGCGCGCCTGGCGCCCGGCGAGCACGTGCTGATCCACGGCGCGGCCGGCGGCGTCGGCCTCGCCGCCATCCAGGTCGCCCGCTGGCTGGGCGCTGAGATCCACGCCACCGTGGGCTCCGACGAGAAGCGCGACTTCCTGCGCCTGCTCGGCGTCGAGCGCCTGCACGATTCTCGGGCCCTGACCTTCGCCGAGGAGATTCTCGCCGAGACCGACGGCCGCGGCGTCGACGTGGTGCTGAATTCGCTCGCCGGCGAGGCCATCAATCAGAACCTGAGGGTGCTGCGTCCCTTCGGCCGCTTCCTGGAGCTCGGCAAGCGCGACTTCTACGAGAACACCCATATCGGATTACGCCCCTTCCGCAACAACCTCAGCTACTTCGGCATCGATTCCGACCAGCTGATGAAGGCCTGCCCGGAGCTGACTCGCACGCTGTTCACCGAGATGATGGCGCTCTTCGAGGACGGCACCTTCACACCGCTGCCCTACACCGCCTTCGGCCATCACCAGGTCGTCGAGGCCTTCCGCTATATGCAGCAGGCCCGCCAGATCGGCAAGGTGGTGGTGACCCAGGAACACGCACTGGCAGGCTCGGCCCAGCCGGCAGCCACCACGACGCCCTCGCTGAGTCTGCGCGACGACGCCAGCTACCTGGTCACCGGCGGCCTGGGCGGCTTCGGCCTGCGCACCGCCGAGTGGCTCGCCGATCGAGGCGCCCGGCACCTGATCCTGATCGGCCGACGTGGCCTGGATGGCCCGGAGGCACGCGAGGGCGTCGCGCGCCTGCAGGCACAGGGCGTCACGGTCACGGCCGCGGCCTGCGACGTCAACGATCGCGAAGCGCTGGCGGCCCTGCTGGCTCGCTGCCGCGACGAGCTGCCGCCGCTGCGCGGCGTGGTGCATGCCGCCGCCGTCATCGAGGACGCGCTGATCCGCAACCTCGAGGACGAGCGACTCGAGCGCGTGCTGGCCCCCAAGGTGGCGGGCGCCCGCCATCTGGATGAGCTGACCCGCGACGACCCGCTGGAGCTCTTCGTGCTCTACTCCTCGGCGACCACGCTGTTCGGCAACCCCGGCCAGGCCGCCTACGTGGCCGCCAATCACTGGCTCGAGGCACTCGCGGCCGAGCGCCGCGCCCGGGGCCGGCCGGTCACCTGCGTCCGCTGGGGCGCCATCGAGGACGCCGGCTTCCTGGCACGCCACACCCGCACGCGGGAGGCGCTTCAGGAACGCCTCGGCGGCTCGGCCCTGCGCGCCGAGGCCGCCCTGGACGTGCTCGAGGCGATGCTCGAAGCATCACGCGAAGGGCAGACTCCTAGCCTCGGCGTGCTCGAGCTGGAGTGGTCCGCCCTGGCCCGCTTCCTGCCCACGGCAGCGGCGCCGCGATTCAGCGAGATCGCCGGCGCCGCGAGCGGCGACGACCACCAGGACGAGGCCGGACAGGACATCGCCCGGCTGATCGCCGAGCTCACGCCGGAAGAACTCCACGCCACGGTGACCGAGCTGCTCAAGGCGGAGCTGGCCAGCATCCTGATGATCGAGGAGGAGAAGATCGACGTGCACCGCTCGGTCTACGACATGGGCTTCGACTCGCTGATGGGGGTGGAGCTGATGACGGCCATCGAGGCCCGCCTGGGCGTGCGTGTCCCGGTGATGGTGCTCAGCGAGGCCTCGACCCTCGATCGGCTCGCCGCCGTGCTGATCGAGCGCCTGAGCCGAGACGACGCCCCGGACGATGACGACGAGCTGGCAGCCCTGGCCGCTCGGCATGGCGCCGAGACACCCAGCGATCACGATACGCCCACGAGCCAGGAGGCGATTTCCTGATGAGCCGCACACGCCACACATCGGATCTCAAGCAGCAGCTCCTCGGGGAGGCTCGGGGTCGACGGCGCACGCGTCCCGCCGCCCCTCCGTCCAGGGACGAAGCCCCCGGCGCGCCACCGAGCACCACCGGCGTCCCTGAGCACCTGACCCGCTTCGACCAGCACCCCGGCTACCAGCAGCTGAGCATGATGCGCGAGGGTGCTCGGCGGCTCGGCCTGACCGATCCGTTCTTCAAACGCCACGACGGCAACGCCGGAGCAACCACGACGATCCAGGGGCGTGAGTACCTGAACTTCGCCAGCTATAACTACCTCGGCTTCTCCGGCGATCCCCGCGTCAACCGCGCCGCCCAGGACGCCCTGGAGCGCTACGGCAGCTCGGTCTCCGCCAGTCGGATCGTCTCCGGAGAAAGGCCGATTCATGGCGAACTCGAGGCGGCTCTCGCCGAGGCCTACGGCGTGGATGACGCCGTGGCCTTCGTCAGCGGTCACGCCACCAACGTCTCGACCCTCGGCTACCTGCTCGGCCCGCGCGACCTGGTCCTTCACGACGCCTACGTGCACAACAGCGCCCTGGTCGGGGCGCAGCTCTCCGGCGCCCAGCGCATGGCCTTCGCCCACAACGATCCGGCGGCGCTGGAGGACCTGCTGAGCCGTCACCGTCACCGGTTCGAGCGGGTGATGATCGTCATCGAAGGGCTCTACAGCATGGACGGCGACCTGCCAGACTTGCCGCGCTTCGTCGAGATCAAGCGTCGCCACCAGGCCTGGCTGATGGTGGACGAAGCGCACTCCTTCGGCGTGCTGGGCGAACGTGGCCTGGGCCTGCGCGAACACTTCGACGTGCCTGCCAGCGACGTGGATATCTGGATGGGCACCCTGAGCAAGACGCTCGCGGGATGCGGCGGCTTCATTGCCGGCTGCCAGGCGCTGGTAGACACCCTCCGCTACCTGGCGCCAGGGTTTCTCTACAGCGTGGGCATGCCCGCCCAGGTGGCCGCGCCCTCGCTTGCGGCCCTGGCGTTGATGCGCGAGGAGCCCGAGCGCGCCAGGCGGCTGCGCGAGATCTCGCGGTACTTCCTCGACCGGGCGCGGGACAGGGGACTCGACACCGGCGAGAGCATCGGCGCCGCGGTGGTGCCGGTCATCCTCGGCAGCTCACCGCTCGCCGCAAGCGTCTCCCATGCGCTGTTCGAGCGGGGCATCAACGTGCAGCCGATCCTGCATCCCGCCGTGCCGGAGAAGAGCGCGCGGCTGCGTTTCTTCCTCTCCTGCGATCATACCGAGGCCGATATCGACTGCACCCTCGACGAGTTGACAGCCATCCTGGCCGCCCACCCCTGACAGCAAGCTCGGCGCCGGAGCATCGCAAACGTACGCTGCTCCGGCACCGGACACCCGCTTGGTCACTTAAGTACTATATATCTCATAACAATTAATGAGATAACGGAACAGAAACTGCGGCGTTTCCGGCTGGTCTTTCCCCCTAAAAAGACGGTTCTTCCGCGGAAAAACGCCAAAATGTAACTTCTTGAAACTGAGTGTTGCTAGCTTGAGGCAAACAGCAGCAGCACTCAGGCCTTGGAGTGAGAACACGGACGAACAAGGCCGCCTGACAGGGACGATTCCCTACACCTGTTCGCCTTCGGGAGGTGTCGATGAACCGGCACACCGTTCTCGCCCTGGCCTGGCTTTTGATCCCCCCGTCCGTCGCGTTCGATGCTGAGGCGGCGGAGTTTTACCTCTTCGCGGACGGCGGCATCGCCGAACCCGACCTGGGCACCTTGGACCGCCGACAGCAGCGCCATGTCGCGCGGATGACCGGCAACGACGAGGGTGCCCCGGTCAGCGTCGACGATCGCAGCGCCGCGGGCGTCATCGGCGTGGGCCTCCTCCCCTTCCGCCATCTGGCCCTGGAGCTCAGCTACCACTACCTGGGCGACTACCGGCTCGAGAGCCGGGCGCGGATCGACACGGCCTCGCACCAGCTCGACGCGCGAACCACGACGGACGTCGAGGTGCGCGGCTGGGGGCTCAGCGGCAAGCTCCTGCTGCCCATCGGCGAGGCCCTGAGTGCCACCGCCACGCTGGGTGTCGCACGGCTAGAGACCGATATCACAGCCGTGACCACGAGCCGGGGCACCGTCCTCGGCGAATCGATCTCGCGTCGCGAGCGCGACACCTACAGCGTCGAGGACACCGTCGGCATCCTCGGGATCGGCGCCTGGTACCAATACGGCCCGCACGTCGGCCTGCGACTCGACTACCGCTACCTCGGCGGCTTCGGCCAGGGGGACGATGGCGGCGACAGCGACCTGGACCTGGTCACCGCCGGGCTGGTCTACGTCTTCTAGCCGTGTAAACCCATAAGTTTATTCACGGAAAGCCCTAGCTGTAGGGTTCCGGATGAACAACCTACCGAGAGATCACAGCTAGCGGCATGAGCCTGACCATCAGCTGGATGTCGGGGATGGCTCCTGCTCGGCGCCGAGGCGAGCCAATCGCGTCTGTTGATCGCAGTGGCCGCAGGTGACCATGGTCAGGTTGTTGTCGACCGGCTCAAGCGTGAACTCTTTCCAGTCATTGTTCTGGGCGATTTCGATAGTGCCGCAGTGGCAGGAAAGGATGCGCCGACCCTGGGGGTCGATAGCGAGTGTGATGGGTCTCATGGGCAATCCCTCCTTGGGCCTGCCTTGAAGATACGCTATCGCGCTGCAGGACTGCGTAAGAGATCGCGACCGCTGTATGTAAGAGATCACGCAGATTATCCCCCCCGGGGTCAGACCCTAACGTTTTCTGAGGGGTCTGACCCCTCAGGGAAATTAGGCGCTGCCCCAGACGATGAAATGGGGGTTCAGGTGCTGCGCGGGTGTGGCGTAGGAGAGCGGCTGCCCCTCCAGGGTATCGACGCGGCCCCCCGCCTGCTCGACCACCGCCTGGGCGGCACCAGTGTCCCACAGGCAGGTGGGCCCGAGACGCGGATAGACATCCGCCGCGCCCTCGGCCACCAGGCAGAGCTTCAGCGAGCTGCCCATGGGCACCATCTCATGCTCACCCAGCTCTTCGAGCCATTCGGCGAGGTCCGGGCTCGGATGGGAGCGGCTGCCCACCACGCGCCAGATGGCGTTTTCGGCAGGCCGGCCGGCGACATGGATCGACCGGCGCCCGCCATCGCCCTCCACCTTGAAGGCGCCCACGCCCTCGGCGGCGAGGTAAGACACCTCCAGCGCCGGCGCGACGACCACGCCGAGCACGGGCTTGCCGTATTCGATCAGCGCGATGTTGACGGTGAACTCGCCGTTGCGCTTGATGAACTCCTTGGTACCGTCCAGCGGGTCGACCAGCCAGTAGCGGCCGTCGGCGTCCGCACCGGCAAAGCCCTCGGTGTGCTCCTCGGAGAGCACGGGAATCTCGCCCGGCAGTGCCTCGAGACCCGCCACGATGACCTCATGGGCGGCCTGGTCGGCCTCGGTCAGCGGGCTCTTGTCCGCCTTTTCCTCGATGGAGAAGTCCCGGGCGTAAATCGCCATGATGGCGTCGCCGGCGTCCTTGGCGATGGTGTGGGCCTGATCGAGCAGGTCAGGCATATCTAGCGGCATGTGATGGTCCCTATCGTGACAACCCGACACAGCCGGCCGGGGTTTGATGTTCTTGGGCCCCTTGTTTCGACTAACGATGTCAGCATCGGAGGCTTACCCTTGTGGGAGCCGTGCTCGCACGGCGAAAAAGCAGCGGGCACATAATCGCCGTGCAAGCACGGCTCCCACGGATGGCACAGAGCCATCAATGAGTTACGCAAGCCAACGGAGCGACCTGTCCGGCAATTCGTAGCTAGCAGGCTTCGCCATGCAAGCCGGAGCATCGCTCGGCTCAGCTTTCGCCATTCATCCAGTCTGGCATCGTGTGCAATACATGGTGCTGTGCTGCTTGCGCGGCTGCGACCGCCATCCTGTGAGTCGTCCCGGGGTTGGCCAACAGCCACTCCAGGCCGCGCCGCCACTCGTCTGGATCATCGCCGGCCAGCAGCCCGTTCACGCCATCCTCGACGATTTCGGTATAGGGGGAGCGCCGCGAGTAGATCCCCACGCCGCCCATGGCCGCAATATCCAGGAACTTGATGAAGGACTTGCCGCGATTGAACGGGGTATCGAGCAGCGGCGCCAGGCCGATATGCACGCGCCGCCGCGCCTGGTAGGCGCGAAACTTCTGCCAGGAGAGCGGCGCCGGGCAGCAGGTACGCGGCAGGTCGGCCAGCAAACCCGGCATGTGCTCCCCCAGCATCATCTCGAGTTCGGTATCGCAGCGCTGGCGCTGGATTGCCTGCAGGGCCGGGGCAATATGGGCCAGATCCGCCCGGTGGGCACGAGTGCCGTGAAACCCGATACGCCAAGGTTGTTCACCGGTCGGTCCGTTCACGAAGTGCGCCAGTTCCGGAAGCGGCGAAATCAGCGGCGGTGTCATCACCCGCACGTTGCCGTGACGCGGCCTCAGCCGAGCCGCCAGCTGCACGCTGCAGGCCACCACCTCATCAGCCAACGCCAGCAGGCGCGCTTGCTGGGCGGCGGCCGACACCATGCGGGCTCGATAGCCCGACGGCAGCGTCTCATTCTCGGCCGCCGCCCCCAGGTCATCATCGATCAGGTAGACGATGCGCCCGAAGCGGGCTCGCTCTCGCTCGAGCCACTGGAGCGCCACGGCTGGCAGGGTGCGGGAAAGCACCAGATTGGCCCCCGGCTGGCGGCTCAACACCCAGCGCGCCAACCGCCAGCGCCAGCCGCGTGCATCCAACCGCCCCACGTCGTGGCCCGCGGAACGCAAACGGGGCGCAACCGACTCGAGAAAGTAGATATCCTCGGTCGGTCGCGCCCCGTCGCTTAGTACCAGCCAGCGCTCACTATTCACCACTCAGCACTCACCTCTAACCATCCACCTCTCACCAACAAAGCGCTCACTATGCACTAGATTAACGCAACGAGAAATCCTCATGCACCAGGGTCAGGTTCGGGTTATAGGCCGGGTCATGATCGAGGTGAGGTCCCCAGGTGCGGCGCATATAGTCGCACTCCGCTAGCCAGCGGGCGCGCTTCTTCGGCGTGTCGTCGGCGCCACGGGAGACGGACTCGTGATGATAGAGCTCGGCATGCGGCGTCCAGAGATTGCGGTAGCCCGCTTCGCGGACCTTCAGGCAGAGGTCGACGTCGTTGTAGGCCACCGCCAGATCGGACTCGTTGAGCCCGCCCACTTCCTCGAAGACGCTCCGCCGCAACAGCAGACAGGCCGCCGTGACCGCCGAGAGGTTCTGCGTCACCTTGAGCCGCCCCTGGAACCCAGCTTCGTCGCGCTGGAAGAAGCGATGGCCGTGGCCGGCGATGCTGCCAAGGCCGAGGATCACGCCGCCATGCTGCACGGTGTCGTTGGGGTAGTAGAGCTTGGCCCCCACGCAGCCGATCTCCGGGCGACAGGCCTGCGCCACCATCTCGGTCAGCCAATGCGCGTCGATCGGTTCGATGTCGTTGTTCACCAGCCCGATGATCTCACCGCGCGCATGACGCGCGCCGAAGTTGTTGATGGCCGAGTAGTTGAAGGGATGATTCCAGCGCAGCACACGCACCCTGGTGTCTCGCTGCTCCACCTCGTCCATGTAGCCCAGCGTCTCCGGGCAGGTACTCCCGTTATCGAGGATCAGCAGCTCGAAGTGACCATAGTCGGTGCGCTCCAGAATAGCGTCGACGCAGGGACGCAGAATCGCCACTCCGTCGCGGGTCGGCACCAGCAGGCTGACCAGCGGTGCCGGCTCGGGAATCGGCCAGCGCACCCTCACGCTGCCGGGCAGCAGACCCGGTACGGCCTGGGCGCCAGGCCGGACCGTCTGGCGCGCGATCTCATCCAGGTAGTGCTGGGTGAGTGCCACGGCCCCGGCATCCTCACCGGGGGCACCCTCGGGCGCGGCGCCCTCCCAATCGCCACGGTGCAACAGCACCCGAGGCAGATGCCTCACCCGACTAGCGGCGTCATGGGCATTGATCGCCAGGAAGCGCAGGGCCGTCGCCTGCAGCGTGGCCTGCCAGGTCTCTCCCCCCTGGCCCGCGGCATAGCCGCCCATGGCCTCCAGGGCGTGCCGCGAGAAGCCGACCATATTGCCCAGATAGGGCTGCGAGAGCAGCAGGTCGGGGTTCCAGCCGGGCTTGAAGTTCGGCGCGTGGCGCTGCCCGTCGGCATCAAGGCGATCCTCGTCGGCATAGAGCAGCCAGGGGGCCGGCCGCTGCTCGAAGGCTTCGGCCAGATCCACCAGCGCATCGTCCGCGAGGCGGCACCCCGGCGCCAGCAGCAGGATCAGCTCACCGCTAGCGTTCTCCAGCGCCGCGTTGAGCCGCGCCGCGCCTTCGTCTTCCGGCGCTTCGAGCTGCCGAACTCCGGATAGTGACTCGACGTTCTGCGTTACCGCTTCGCGCAGCGCCTTACCGGATCCAGTCGGCAGCAGGACCCATGTTTCCCAATCGTCATACGCCTGACGGTTCAGGCAGGCCAAGCGCGCCTCGAGGTCGGCGATCGCCTCGGGCGTCTCGGCGTCGAGGGGCAGCAGAAGGGTCACCCGGGACCTCGCCTCGCCCACCACAATAGGCTCGCGCCGCTGGCCGCTCTCGACCTGGTCGATCCACTGGCGGTAGTTGTGCTTGGAGCAGAGACTGATGAAGGTCATCTCGTAGTCGTCCATCGCCTGGGCACACCAGCCACGCCTCGCCTCCCGCGCCCGAGCGGCCAACTCGCGGCGTGCCTCGCGCTTCGAGAGCCCCCGATAACGCTGGTGTGCCGTCACCAGGCGCTGCAGCAGGCGGTCCCGAGCAAACCAGGGCGTCAGCCACACGCAGCGCAGGTGGGTCAGCCGGATGCGCCCCCGGGCATTCATCGGGCAGAAGGTGATGCGTCGCGTGCCGACAGGCACGCGCACCAACCGCTTGGTGATCTTGCCCGCCCGCAGCGGCATCTCGACCGTGGTGACCCCGTGGCGGGTCTCGAACGACAGGCTCGCCGCCACGCCGGTTACCGAACGTTCCCCGGCCAGCTCGATCATGTTCCAGCCGGGCAGCGGCCGCGGTCCCTTCCAGACAAACGCCGCCTCGCTGCCCGTGACCAGCCATTCGCCGTCTTCGCAAGGCTCGAGCTGCTGATCTGGCACCAGCGAAATCGGGTGACGGCGGTGCAACTGCCAGGGTGAAGCGGAAAGGCTCAGACTGGATTTCTGGGACATGAAGACTCGATACGGGCATGCATTCAAGAGGCAATCGATGGCTCGACGTCGAGCCATCGATCGAGTGAAAGGTGCGGCAGTCTAGCAGCTCTTGGGCGTCTCCCAGTGAGAAGATTCACGGCAAAACCCGACCCTGTTCAGGCCTTACGGCGGGCCGCCAGACGCTCCGACGCCAGGCACTGCCAGCGTGCCAGACCCCAGGCCTCCAGATCCGACTCGGCCGCCTCGATGGCACGTTCTTCCACGCGCGCGAATTCTTGCTCATCGAGTCTTGCGACCTTGTCGCAAATCATTCTCGAGAGCGACTGGTCGAGGGCCGGCACTTGAACCAGGAAGCGGGCGTTGGTCTGCACTACCAGATAGTCGGGTCGGGTCGCCGCCACCACCTCGGGGTCGAGGTTGCCTGCGCTGTGAATGAAGATCACTCGCCGGAACAAGCGGCTCAGGAAGTGGAACATCGAATTGGTCGAGGAGGAGCCGAAAACCAGGCAGGTCCCCTCCATGAGCGCCTCAGGATAAGCGATCACCAGCAGCCGGCCGAAGTTGGGCAGGCCGTTGTCGTAGACTCGGTGCCGAACGAAGCTGAACGATTTCAGCATCGCCACCTCGCAGGTCTGGCGGGGCGAAAGCTTGTTGCCCAGGTCGCCGCCCATGGCACGGGTGGCATAGCGATCGTCGGCGAAGGTCTTCACGACCGCATCCCGAGCAAGCCCCAGCGAGACCGCCAGCTCTACGGTGGCGGTCATCGCGCCCCGCTGTGTCCAGTGGGTGTCGGTGCGGATGAAGGCGTCGTCGCCCAGCGCCTCAAGGGCCGACACCGGATGCACGATGCCCAGCGCCTCCGGCAGCGCCAGCAGCTGATCGACCGGCTGGCCGGCCTCCTGCTTCACGGGATGATAGCGCGCGCCCATCACCGTCTCCTTGGCCGGCGCCACCAGCATTGTCCAGGGGCTACCGACCTCGGCGGCCAATCGCGCCAACCCACTCAGGTAGGTCTGCCAGCCGGCCAGTCCGCGCTCGGTGAGTCTCACGCGCCCCCGGTACTGATCGACGCTGGCGTTGGTGTCGTTGTCCAGGAACAGCCAGCCCGCCCGACCCTCCACTACCTTCAAGGGGCCCGCGTCGTCGGCCTCCACCGGCCGGCACCTCACGTCCTGCAGCGGCCAGCGCCGATCGTCCAGCACCAGCTCAAGATGGAAGTGCGCAAGCCGCGCCGGCACCGTGAAGCGAAAGCCGCAGCTGCGCTGCGGGTGCACCTCGGGGGCCTCGCCGAGCACCGCCTCGATCACGTCCGGCCGCTCGATCTCCAGGGGGTGGCACAGCTCGTGTTCGGGCAGCCAGCGTGCTACCACCCGCACCCGCGGCGCCGCCTCGGCCAGCTCATCGGGCAGCAGCACCCAGCCCTGCACCACGCGCCCGGAAGGCAGGCACCAGGGCGCGCGCTGCTCCGAGGGATAGTCGAGAGCCCAGCGGAACGGGGGAGCGTCCTGGGTCGAGCCCATCGTGTCGCGCACCCGACGCCCCAGGCGTCGCACGAGCTCCAAGGGCCACTCGATGGCCGCCTCGCCCCATACCTGTCCCGACTCGGCGGCCGGTGGGGCCGCCATGGCCTCCTTGAGGCGCGGGGCCAGCGAGGCCGCCCGCTCGCAGCGCTCCTCGTTGCGATCATGGCGCTCGAAGTACGAACGCCCCTTGACGTAGCCCGACTGGGCGGCGCTGCCCCGCTTGGATTTGCCGGCCAGGAACTCCTCCACCGACTTGACGAGATAGTGATTGACCCGCGCGCCCTCCCACACCACCTCCTCGCTCAGGCCGGGCCGCTCGCGCCCCTCGCGATCGGTGCGCAACCGCAGGGGCTCGCCTCGGGCATCGACGTGTCGCCCGCGGCTGAGCCGCACGTGGTGCGGGTTGTCGAAGCCGGACACACATTGCGGGCGCACCAGGCTCTTGTAGTGGCGATTGGGGCCGAAGGCCTGAGAGCCACGGCGTGTGAAGCGCTCGACGACCAGCCCCGGCTCGCGAAACACCTCGCCGGCAGAGCCGAAGCAGGCCCAGTTCAGCACCACGGCGCCGACGCTTTCGTCGGCGAAGCGCCGCTCGAGCCAGGGCAGCAGCGACGGCACGCGCTGCGTGTCCGCCGATGCCGGCGTGGCCTCATCCATGGGCAGCAGGAACTCGTCGGCATCGATGAACGCCAGCACCTCGATCTGCGGCGGGCAGGCCGAAAGCAGGCGCTCGTAGGCCGCCAGCTGGGGCGGTGTCTTCCCTACCGTGGGGACATCGAGCAGGGTGACATCGCCGCGCGCGGCGAGCAGCTCACGGGTGCCGTCGCTGCTGCCGTTATCGGCGATCAGAAAATGACAGGCCCCCACCAGTCGATGATAGGCCAGCCATTCGGGCAGGCTGTCTGCCTCGTTCTTGACGATCGCGGCCACGGCAAGCTTCACGCCGGTCTCCTTTCTGTGATTGCAGGATCTGAAAAATCCGGCAGCGCCGCATAGGCCTCATACAGGGCCGCCGCCATGGCGGCCTCACCGAAGCGCTCTTGCGCTCGACAGCGCCCCGCCTCGCCCATTCGTTCCCGCCGGGAGTCGTCCCGCGCCAGCTCGGCCACGCGCCGTGCGGCGCCCTCGGTATCACCCAGCGCGACCAGGTGCCCGGTGATGCCTTCCTCCACCAGTTCCGGCAGCGCGCCCCAGGCATAGCCGACCACCGGCCGCGCCGCGGCCATCGCCTCCAGCGCGGTGCGTCCGAAGGACTCCTGGAAGCGCGACAGGCTGACCACGATATCCAGCTCGGCCAGCGCCTCGGCCGGCGCAACGACATAGCCGCCGTAGACCAGGCATTCTGGCGCCAGGCCCCGGGCCTGTCGTGCCAGCAGCGACTCCAGGGCGGTCGTTCGCGGCCCGTAGAGGACCACCTTCAACTCGGGTGCCAGCCGGGCCAGGTGGTGTGCCATGGCCTCGAGGTCCTCGAGCCCCTTCTTTGGCAGATTGCTGCTCAGCATGCCCACCGCGAGCGACGGCGCCTCCCGCGTCGGAAGCGCGAGCAGTGGCCCCATCTCGACCGTGTTGGGCACCACCCGCACCGGCGGCGCCGGAGTCGTCGACGCATCGTGCCGCGGCGCCTCGCAGGCGACGGCGGTGGCTCGGGAGTTGGCGATCACCAGGTCCGCCCCCTCCCGCACCCGCCGCAGCAGGGTGTCGGCATCGGCATCAAGGGTTCGGCAGAGCGCGGCATCGTGGGCGGGCAGCTCGCGCACATGGACCACGGCGGGCACCCCCGCCTGCCGAGCCGCGACCAGCGGTTCCTCCAGCACCAGGGTGTTGGCGTGCACCCCCTCGATCCCGAAGCGCCGGATCAGTCCGCGGAAGTGGCGCAGGGTGGCGGGCTCGAGCGACCGCCCCCGCTGCCACCAGCCATAGGGCAGCACCGCCACCGCCCGAGCGTGGGCGCGCAGCGCCTCCACGTAGGGCCCGTTGACGGCCGAAGGCAGGCAGACGACCACGTTCCAACCCAGCCGGCGCATCGCCTTGAGCACGTCGAGCAGGCTGCGCTCGGCACCGTACAGGGCGCGGCCGGCCTGATGCCCACACAGCAGCACGCTTCGCGCGCCCGACTGGTAATCGGCAGCACCGGGCAGGATCGGCCAGGGGGCACGCCCCTCGCGCCGACCGCGGGTCAGGAAGTGGTGCAGCGGCTCCTGGTCCTGCTCGACGACGTCGGGATAGGCGTAGCGATAGCCGGACGCGCTGAAGCGGGGGCCGGGATCGCGCCCCTCGGCGCTGCCGGCCTGCCAGTAGTGGACCAGCGGCTCGATGATTGCCTCCTGGAGGTCGAGATGAGTACGCAGGTACCAGCCGGCATCGAAGAGGCCCGAGGCCTGCAGCGCGTCCAGCGGATGCGCAGAACGCACCGGGAGCGCCTGGCGGCAGATGGCCGCCGGGGCGGCGAAGGGCCGCCAAGGAGCACGATGGGGCAAACGCAAGTCCGCCGGAACCTCGGCCTCCGCGTGCCAGCGCCGGGCCGCGTCCATGTAGGCCTGGCGCACCCCGACGAACTGGGTGACCAGGTGGGTCGCCCCGCGCTGGCTGAGCGAGCCGCCGTCCGCCCGGCCGAAGGCCAGCGGCACCCCGGGCAGGGTATCGACCACCGACGCCTCGCCGAAGGCCGCGATCAGCCGCTCGTGGTACTCGCTGTCGGCATTGACGGCGACCTCGTCCCAGCCGCCGAGCACGTCGACCGCCGACCGGCGCACCATCAGCGAGGAGATATTGCGATAGACCCAGCCTTCCTCCTCCACCCGCCAGCGATGAAAGCGCAGCCCCGGGGTGGCCCGCACCCAGTGCGACAGGCTGGCCACGGCCGCGGGCGCGGCCTCGAGAATCGCGACCTGCCGGGCGAGCTTCTCGGGATGCGACCAGTCGTCACTGTCGTGGGTGGTGATCAACGCCCCGCTCGCCGCCATGAGCCCCGTATTGCGGGCCGCATAGGCGCCACCGTTGACGGCGTGGCGCAACAGGCGCAGCCGCACGTGGTCGGGACACTCCGCCTCGAGCGCCTGCAGCACCCGCCAGGTGTCGTCGCGGCTGGCATCGTCCACTACCAGCAGCTCCAGCGAGCGCCAGGTCTGGGCGAACAAGCTGCGCAGCGCCGTGGCGACGCTGCCGGCCGCGTTGTAGACCGGTACGATCACGCTGACCAGGGGGGGAGAGTGAGGGGTGAGTCGTGAGGGGGGAGGAGTCAGGGGCGAGCACTGGGGCGTATCGGGCGCCAGGTTATCGAGAGTCAGTGGCTGACCAGGCACCCGACGCGAGACCGTCGCGAGCCCCTCTGCCTGCCAGATCCGATTGATCCAGCTTAGTCGCTTGGCCTCGTCGTCCAGGGCGTTGGCGTGGGCCAGGCAAGTATCCGCGCGCGTCGGAAAGCGACGGTCCATCTCGGCCAGCACCCGGGGCAGGCGCGTGGCCCTCTCGCTGTTCGCGTTCGGGCCGGCTCCTGCGGCGAGCGAAGGCGAACACAGCGCCTCCACTGCCAGCAGCGCCGGCCCGATGTGCGCAGGGTGGGCAATCAGCCCCCCCTCGGGCAGCAAGCAGGCCCGCACCCGCGACCACTCGCCCTGCCAGGCCCACCAGCGCGCCAGGGCCCAGGCCGCGTGCTGGCGCTCCTCATCGTTCGCGGTGTCGTCCCCTCGCAGCGCCTCGAGCCTCGGCACCATCACCGCATGCGCACCGCGCCACAGATGGTGCTCCCAGGCCAACGCCCGGTTGCGCCGGGGCAGCCGGCCTTCGTGCCGGCCATGGCGCAGGAAGTGCACCAGCGGATTCAGCCCGGCCTCGGCCACGTCAGGGTAGTGGGCAAGGTACCACGCCCCGTCGAAGCCGGGGCCGGGGGCCAGTCCGGCGGCCGCCCCGCGGGTGAGGTAGTGCGTCACCGGATCGCAGGAGGCGTCCTGGCACTCTTGAAGGGCCGGCTGGCGCCGGTACCAGTCGGCATCGAACCAGTCGCTTTCCCGAAGCAACCGGCACTGATCGGACAAGGCACCTGGCGCTCGCTCCCGTGCCGGCAGACGCGTGACCACCCCACGCCACCACCGCTTGATCGGTGACCTACGCATTGTCATCGCAGCACACCATCCGCTTGATACGGGCGGTCATGCCTCATCCACGAAGACCTCGGCCAGCGCTTCCGCCTCGATGACCGCAGCAATCCGGCTCGCATTCTCCTCGGCCAGCCCGGCCTCCACCGCTTCCACCATGACGCGAATCAGCGGCTCGGTGCCCGACTTGCGCAGCAGCACACGGCCGTTCTCGCCAAGCGCCGCTTCCGCGGCGGTGACGGCGGCCCGAACGGGCTCGGCGGCAAGCAGCCGATCGGCCTGGCCGCGCTGCAAACGCACATTGATCAGCGTCTGAGGCAGCTTCTCCATCCCCTGTTTGATGAGGTGAAGGGACTGGCCTTTCTCCCGCATCACCTTCAGCACCTGCAACGAGGCGACGATGGCATCACCCGTGGCCGCCTGGTCCAGCAGCAGGATGTGCCCCGACCCTTCCCCGCCTATCCGCCAGCCGGTTTCGCGAAGCTGCTCCATGACATGGCGATCCCCCACCTTGGCGCGACACAACGGAATGCCATGCTGCTTCAGCGCCAGTTCCAGGCCGAGGTTGGCCATCTGGGTACCGACCACGCCGCCGGTGTAGCCTGACGCCTTGGCAGCAACCGCCAGGAGAAAGAGAATCTCGTCACCGTCGACGACCGCCCCGGTATGGTCCACCAGCATGACCCGATCCGCATCGCCATCCAACGCGATACCGAGATCCGCCTGCTCTGCCTCGACCGAGGCCACCAGGCTGGCCATGGCGGTCGCCCCGCAGCCATCGTTGATGTTCGTGCCGCTGGGCCGGTCGTTGATGCTTACCACCTCGGCACCCAGTTCGGCATACACCGCGCGCGCCACCTTATAGGCGGCACCGTTGGCGCTGTCGACCACCACTTTCAAGCCCGACAGGCTAAGCGAACCGGGCAGCGCCGCCTTGCAATACTCGATATAGCGGCCGCTGGCATCATCGATGCGCCGCGCCTTGCCCAGCAGGTGGGAAGGCTCATACGTCATGCCGCCGTCCAGCGCCTGCTCCAGCAGGCGCTCGATCTCCTGCTCCTGGGCGTCGCTGAGCTTGCTGCCATCTTTCGAGAAAAACTTGATGCCGTTGTCGTCATAGGGGTTGTGTGATGCGCTGATCACCACCCCCGCATCGGCACGAAAGGTGGCCGTCAAGTAGGCGACGGCGGGCGTGGGCAGCGGCCCGACCAGCGCCACGTTGATACCGGCGGCCGACAACCCCGATTCCAGCGCGGATTCCAGCATGTAACCGCTGGCTCGGGTGTCCTTCCCGATCAGCACCTCGCGGGCGCCCGAGGCCCCCAGCACCTTGCCGGCGGCCCACCCCAGTTTCATGGCGAATTCCGCCGTCATGGGGTGTTCCCCCACGCGCCCTCGAATGCCGTCGGTACCGAAATACTTGCGTGTCATCGTCTTACTCCACGGTTACGCTCTTGGCCAGGTTGCGCGGCTTGTCGACATCGGTGCCCTTCACCAGGGCCACGTGATAGGCCAGCAGCTGCTGGGCGACCACGTGCAGGATCGGCGAGAGCAGCCCCCCGACCTCGACGCCCTCCCGCTCGGGCAGGCGCAGGATATGCACGCCCTCGCTCTCTGCCATGTGGGAGCAACCGTCGGCGAACACGTAGAGCTCGCCGCCCCGGGCGCTGACCTCCTGCATGTTGGCCTTGAGCTTGTCGAGCAGCTCGTCGTTGGGCGCCACCACGACCACCGGCATCTCGCCGTCGACCAGTGCCAGGGGGCCGTGCTTGAGCTCCCCGGCCGGATAGGCCTCGGCGTGGATGTAGGAGATCTCCTTGAGCTTGAGGGCGCCCTCCAGGGCGATGGGGAAGTGATGACCGCGGCCCAGGAAAAGCGCATGGCGCTTGTCGGCGAAGCGCTGGGCCCAGTCGCGAATCTGCGGCTCCAGCTCCAGCACCTGCTCCACCGCCGTCGGCAGGTGGCGAAGCTCGGAGAGATAGGCCTGCTCGCACGCCTCATCGAACCTGGCACTATATCCCTGACGCTTGGCCAGCAGCAGGGTCAGCAGGAACAGCGCCGAGAGCTGGGTGGTGAAGGCCTTGGTGGAGGCCACGCCGATCTCCGGGCCGGCCCGGGTGATGAAGCGCAGCGCGGTCTCGCGCACGATGGTCGACTCCGGCACGTTGCAGATCGCCAGGGTATGACGATGGCCCAGCGCCTTGGCGTGCTGCAGGGCGGCCAGAGTGTCGGCGGTCTCGCCGGACTGGGAGATCACCACCACCAGCTGATCGGGATTGGCCACCGAGGTGCGGTAGCGGTACTCGCTGGCCAGCTCGACGTTGCAGGGCACGCCGGCCACGGCCTCGATCCAGTAGCGGGCCGTCATCCCGGCGTAGCTGGAGGTGCCGCAGGCCAGGATCAGCACCGCGTTGACCCGCTCGAGGATGCCTTCCGCATCGGCACCGAGGATACCGGGCGACAGGCGGCTCGCCCCCCCGATCATCTCCAGGGTATTGCCCAGGGCCTGGGGCTGCTCGAAGATCTCCTTCTGCATGAAGTGGCGATAGTCGCCCAGCTCCACGGCGCCGGCATCGAGCTGGGAGATCACCTCCTCACGGGTCACCGGACGCCCTTCTCCATCGACCAGCTCGATGGCCTCGGCGGTCAGGCGTCCCACGTCGCCATTCTCGAGGTAGATCATGCGCCGCGTGACCGAGAGCAGCGCCGAGGCATCCGAGGCCGCATAGTGGCCCTCTTCGCCCACGCCCAGCATCAGCGGCGAGCCCTCGCGGGCGACCACCAGACACGGCTCCTGGTCGCTGCCGGGTTCCGCCTCGCGAATCACCGCCAGCGCATAGGCCCCGACCAGGTGCGTCACCGCCAGGCGCACCGCCGCGAACAGGTCCGGCGCCGGCGCCTGGGCGAAGGCGTTGCCTCCCGCCAGGCAGGCCTGCACCAGGTGCGCGATGGTCTCGGTGTCGGTATCCGAGGTGAAGACGTAGCCGAGCGCTTCCAGCTCGCGACGCAGCGGCTCATGGTTCTCGATGATGCCGTTGTGCACCACCGCGAGCCCCTCGGACACGTGCGGGTGCGCATTGCGCTCCGCCGGTACCCCGTGGGTGGCCCAGCGCGTGTGGGCGATACCCACCCGGCCGCTCAGGCCCAGCTCCGCCACGCGGGACTCGAGCTCCGACACCCGGCCCTTGGCGCGGGCACGCTGCAGGCCGCCCTCCCCCTCAGGAGCCAGCAGTGCCAGGCCGGCAGAGTCGTAGCCGCGGTATTCCAGTGTCTTGAGGCCTTCCAACAGGAAGGAGGTACATTCCATTGCGCCAATGGCGCCGACGATTCCGCACATTACCAACCCCTATTCCTTTAATGAGATAGAAATGACGAAGCCCCTCTTAGCACCGCCAACCAATGTATATTTTCAAAACAAAAAAAGAAAAATTGAGAAAAGATTAACTAACGCTGAGATCTCCCCAATAAACTTAACGATTTAAATAAAATCAATGCAAATTAAAGCTGCACACGACCACCACCGCTGAAAACCGCGGACCCTTTACCATACCAATCAGTTCCATGAGCCTTTATTAAACATTATTCACTCGCCACTAACCCAGAAAAAGGCACGACATCTGGCACGCTGGACACAGTCACAAACTCAGCTGAGAAAAGACAGAAACCATCCAAAGCCTTCTACCCCTACAGCAAAAGGCCTTTCTCGAAAAACTTGAAAAAGATGATCAGAAAGACCAATTTTTAACAAAACCCTATCAGCGGTCTTATTATTTCTGATGACTTCCTTAAGCCAGGGGCTCTTTTATCCCTCACAAATCCGCGAACCTTAATATCTTCGCTTAGATCCTCAGCATCCATGGTAATAGCAAAGACCCTAGAATCTTGATACCACTCAACTATCTTTCTCTCTCCGCCAACATAAACGTAAAACGCATACTCAGAAAATAATTCATCAAACTCTGGCGAAGCATCAAGAAAAACCCTTAACCTTCTACCTACTAAAGAAGAAGATATACTTAGAAAATCGTTTAGGTGCTTAAAACTTCCAGAGCTCCTCTCTCCATCTGCAAAATCGACGTTAGTGTCAACACTCAGAGTACCACAGGGGTACATTAAAAGCAGCTGGTCGACATAAGTTTTTTCTTGATATTTTTTGCTAACAAAAGACTTTTCTTCGCTCTTAGTAATTATAATGCTATTTATTGGGCAGGGAGAAAACCTCATCGTGGCAATAACAGAAAGATCACTCTCCAAGTGAATATTAAACTCGCCATCATTGACTTTATTAAAAAAAACATCACTACCTATTATGAACCTAACCTCAGTTTCAGACCTTCCTCTATTTACCACTTTATCTGTAATGCTGAACCCTACCCCAGGATTAAGTGCTACAGTCCTAATATGATGAAAAGGTCCTGGCTTATCTTCAGTCCCGGAGAAAATAAAACCATCCGAGTTCAATTGCAAACTATCCAGGCGGACGCTGCCTAATGGGATGTGATTTGGCTTCAAGGGTAAATCATGCATACCCACCGTATTATGTGAAACATCGGAGATAACCCAGACCTTGTCTTCATTATAGTTAAATGTGAACTTTCCAGGATCCGAAAAAAGCTCTACCGCATCATAGAAGCATACAAACGATAGTCCATCTGAATGGCGGTGTGTGTTTTTCTTTGGACCGCCTCGAAAGACAAAGGAAAAAGCTTTATGTGTATCGCAATCAGGATGGCTTCGTACAATCTGATAACCAGACTCTCCCAAGTCATTAAAGACGTAAAAACGACCTCCAAACTCAACCTGTTGATCGGCTCTCAAATCCTCAGCACGTAAAAGAGCTCCATCTCCTTCTGTATCACCTATTCGATAGAACTCTTTAGAAGGCGCTGTCAACCATTTGCTAACCTCACTCCCTTTCTCCTTTATTTCTGCCACTTCATCTTTTACATCAGGCAAGATATCGAGATCTACTCTATCCAAGATATCAAGGTTGTACTGATGGTAGAACGGTGAATTCTCAGTATTCACAGAATTTGAGTCAAATGATGTTTTTAAAAGCTCTCTAAATTTTCGATAGCAGAAATCCAAGTTCTCGGAAGAACATGTAGAATACTCAAGGATGCGTAAGGCGATTATCTCATAAAGAGCATGATTCCCGTCTGTAATGTTATCTTCATTCGAGAGCCAGGAAACATGACTCTTAACCAAAAGCTCAATCAACTCAATGCACTTATTATCAATCTTAAAGCCATAAGAATTAATAAGGTAGTTAAGGAACGCCAAGTGGAAAGCTCTAAAAGCGACCCCCATATCATACCAAGCAAACTTGGCATCATAGATTTTATGATTTTCGTGCCAATCCATCATTATTTTAATATTAAAGTGCAACACTTGAAGCGCCGTTTCTTCGGTAGGGTTTTTAATGTAGAAAGCCCAAGAAGCAGACATAAACCTCCAAGCATGAAGGTTAAAACAAGCATTATCATCAGAATGGTGCCATCTTATTGGCGGCATAAGGCTGATATTATCCATCCCATTCCTCGGAGCCCAACCATCTTTTATTATTTTTTCAAAATCACCACCAATAACGTAAGGGAAAAGTTTCTTGCAGCGTCCACTGATTGCTTTGTTGTCTGAAACAAAGTTACAGCTATCGTCCTTCGTCATAACTGAGAAACCTCGGACCTTACAATAGACGCAAATTCATTTGTCATATAATTGCCTTCCAAAAAATCTCTGCCAAATTTTGACATTTTTTTAAATGCATCTTCGTCATTACTTAGCTCAAAAACCTTATTCTCAACATCATGCAAACTATTTTTTATTATCTCCTCAGGGAATATATACTCACAACCGGCCCACCTCTTTATTAAGCTAACTCCACCAGAAGCAAACCCATCTGCGACAGCCAAATGAAAGCTTTCAAACCCAGGCAACTCTACAACCGACTCACTCAACGATAAAATAAAGCCAACTCGATTCTCGGCCAGAGATTTCTTCAAATCACAATGCCCCTTAAACTCAACAGCATCAACAAGATTATTCTCTTTTATATAACTTTCGCATTGATCGAAGTAGTCCATTTCTTCTTTATTTCTGGCTAGCCAGGCCAGCTCTTTTGGTTTTTTGCTATACACAAAAAGCTTGTACCTTGAGTCTTTTAGCCTGAGATTTTTTAATATTTCTAATGCAGCATGAAAGTTTTTCTTTGACGGTAAAATGCCAATCATTCCAAGTGTATAAAGACGATCTGGGTGCCAATCTCTATCATATTTCTTGGCATCAATATAGTTCGGGACAAGCCTAGCCTTAGACCTAGGAATATTGGGGAATCTCTCAAGCAACCTTTCAAAAAATAGTGCCGAAACAGAAAAGACCAAATCTACATTCGAAAAATCTATAGCTTCAGCATAAGCTGTTGAAAGTTCTTGACGATGCATTCTTACAACCAATTTTTGGTAGCTTTTTTTATTTTTTGAGTACCAAACACTATTTCCGAGCATCCATTCACACCAGATAACTTCAGCCCAGCCCAGTAGCTTCAGACTTTCCTCTTCATCATGAACATCATGGCCATTCCATTTATCATATTTGACACTAAAATATTTACAAAGCTCAGCTTCGGCTGGTTGTATAAACTTGAAGTCATGCCCAGCAATTAGTAATCGTGGTCGGCATAGCTTTGTAAACTCTGCATAGCTGCCTGAGATCACCTCGTTAACAATTTGTTTGAATCGAAAGCTAAGGTTGTAGTGCTCTATCTCATGAGAAAAAAGCCTCAGTGTCTTTTTGAACTCTAAAAAGGCATCCTTATCGATATCGTACTTGTTATTATGGATTAGAGACTTTATAGCTGCTTGCAATCCAATATTAAGGCGAATTTTAGAATAGTCAACTCCCAAGCTTAACAGCTTGTTTTGCGCATACTTCCAGACATACAAATGGTCCAGAAGCTCCTTTTTTCCATATGCCTGCGTAGTCGACAAAGAAATAGCGGGCATCTTGTTATAAACAAATGTAGGGTGGGGAAGATACTCTATATTTTTTGCTTTAACTAAAACATCTACCAAGAAAACAGTATCCTCTCCCATCTTGATTTTTTCTGGCCATTTTATTTCATTTTCTAATAACAATTTTTTCTTAATTAACTGGGTAATAGTTGTACTTTGCTTGGAAACTATAGCTTCAACGCGCTCTTTAATAGACAGCTGGGGGTTCCAGCCAGCTATTTTATTCATCACTGTTCTTTTTTTTCCATTATCTGCAATCAAGTCGCCTCGAACTATGCAAGCATGGGTTTTTTTCGCGTGATCATAATAGTTTTCTAACGTATTGGGTAGAATTTCGTCGTCACAGTCAAGATAGAATACATACTCACCGTCAGCTAACTTAACCCCTTCATTTCTTGGCTTAGATGGCGACCCACTGTTTTCTTGTAGCTGTGTCACAGACCAGTTCTTCTCTTTCTCACACTCATTCCTCAGCATTTCGTAGGTACCATCGGTGGACTTATCATCCACAAATATCACTTCGTAGTTATCTCTTGGGAAGTCAACCGAGCGTAAAGATGCTAGACAGCGCCCTATTTTCGAGTAAGCATTAAAGCATGGAACAATTATCGACACAGCAATCATCATTAACCCTCAAACTTGGAATGCTTTGGCTGAACCATTATTGATTTCTTTCATAGTGGCAAGGAAGGCAGTTGCTTGGCCTAGAAAAACATCGTTGTTACTCACTCTGCCCTGTGAGTAGGCACTCCCTTGTTGAGGTGTTAGCGGCATGTTGATTGCGTATGCCAAATGAGGCGTCGCTTTTTTGACCCATGTGCTAGATGGAAGTTTCTCAGCAGTCCCATAGACAAAGTGGTTTGTCTCGATGGGCTGGTATTTTCCCGACAATGCATAATGATTAATATGGTGCATTGAGGTAACAGTGATGCCAACTCTATTGTATTTCTTATAAAACTCTGTCACCTGCAACGGGTCTACACCCTCTGCAACTAGTAATAACAGCTGACTATCAGCATTACTGGCAAAATGATTTTGGTAATGATCAATCGCTCTACTTGAATCCTCATCAGTGGCTACTCTACATACAAACGTCAAGCTCTTATTGTCTTGTAGCCATGGAGCGTCTATATTGGTCAGGATTTCTTGCCAACGATTTGTATACGTATGCTTCTCAAGCACTAACTGGAGGCTTCGCTCTTTAAGCTCTGCTATCTCTTGACTCGAGAGTGATTTTAGCCTTTCGGGGTCTCTATCTGCAAAAACCACCAGGTCCCCGAACATCTTGTCTACACCCTTAGAGTAGTTGCTAATCACTAAGGTGTTAGAAGACATTAGCTCAAAGACTCTTCTGGCAAACATTGTTGCCGAGTGCGTCACAGTATTGAAATTCAGCCCAAATTGACTTGACCGGTAAACATCAGGCATCTGTTGATGTGGCAGGCCTGGGCGGATAAATTCCCTGTACTTTTCAGGCCACTCGTGGAGTGGGTCACCTGAGCCGTGATACCGGTCATATACCTCTATTTCATATCCACTCTCGAGTAACGCATCCATGATGCTCTCCATCACGGCAGAACGTTCTTCATGGTTCGCATACCAACTACCTGCAAACACCACTTTGTTGGTGCGGGGCTTTGTTTCTATGGGATTAAAGAATCGCGGGTTTGTTGCAAATGGCAGTGCGAATACATTTTTTACTCCATGTTCTTGTTTGTAGAGCTCGCAACATTCCTCAGCCGTGGTGAAAACATAGTCGAATTCTTTGGCAGTCGCAATAAAGTCATGCACGCGGTCAGTGAAGTGTGTGGGATCTTCTTTATTCCAAAAAACGGTTGGAATCCCCTCCTGCCGACAATGGTCAAGGATGCTGAGAAGGACTGTTCTGTTTTCATTCTTCCAATTACTGCTGGTATAGATCTTACCCTGCCACGGCCTTCTTTTAGAATCTACTCCTGACCAAGCCGATTCACAGAAAAAGATATCGGGTTTATGCTCTGCAAATAGCTGCTTCCAATTTGACGGTTCAATGACAATCGCTTCGAACTCATCTTTAAAGCTGTTGTAACTAAATTCATCGGCAATGAAGGCCACTTTATACTGAGATGCAAGCTTTCTTGGCAGCTGCTTTTTAGGCGGTATCGTTACCGCTGGTGGATTTTCTTCAAAATAGTGAGTTTTTTCATTGACTCTTTCGGCACAGATTTTCCAGGTTCTGTTGCCAATCACCCATTGGCGAGCATGCTTGCCCATCTGCTCTCGGCCAGACGCATCAGTTAACAGGCTCGCAAGCTTGCCTGCCAGACTATCAATATTTCCCTTCTCGTAAACAAGACCTGTTTTGCCATCCTGCACCATCTCTGCAAGCGCACCGACAGATGATAGTACCAGCGCTTTTTCCATCGCCATCGCTTCCAATGGCTTCAAGGGGGAAACCAGCTCCGTAACGGGGAGCGGCTTCCTTGTGAAAGGCGCAATATCGATTAAGGAGTAATAGTCACTCACTTTATCGTGGGGGATTCTCCCCGGCATGATCAGCCAGTCTTTGAATCCGTAACTCGCTGCTATAGACTCTATCTCAGAAGCGCAAGGCCCTTTTCCAGCACGACTTGAAGGTTCAGACCCAACCAGCAAAGCTCTAAATACCACCCCTTCACGGTAAAGCTTACCGCAGGCATGCATTAAATCGTCTAGGCCTTCGTAGACGTTGAACGTACCTATGTAGCCAATCACCGGCACATTGTCGGGGATATTGAGCTGGCTTAGCAGCACCTTGTTCTTTGGGTTATTTTTCGGATCAAATATTTCTGGATCACATGAATTAGGTAGCAAGGATATTTGCTCGCTTGGTAAGCCTCTATCCACTAGCGCTTGCTGCATCGACTTTGTCAACGTGAATACGTGATCTGAATGCCGTGCTAACAATGTCTCCAGATACTGTGTTAAATGATAGCTGGAGGTCTGTACGACTGAAGGATCACGCGACTCGTGCGTCACTTCCCAGAAGCCGCGCATTTCATATATAAAAGGAATGCCTAATCGTCGAGCAGCCAAAAAGGCCGGTATTGCATTTTTAAAATCAGAGGCTGCCATGACACAGGAAGGTTTGATCTCTAGGAGCTTTTTTTCCAGCTCATGAGCTGCTTTGGCGATGTAGTTATGTGTTCCCTTCCACCCTTTTGGCTCACGCAGGCGCTGGTATTCAACACCCTCAATTGTTTCTTTTCCTGGTAAGGCTTGGTCCTTATACTCCTTAATAAAGCTCCATGGGAAGCCCGGTCGGCTGATACATACTACATTCGAACCTGTAGCACCTATTGCTTTCGCAAGGCCATGTGCTCGTGTTGCGTACCCCTCCGACTGATAGGGCAAGCTATGATTTAATATGTAGCAAAGCTTACCCTTGCTCTTTTTGACAGCACTTTTAATTGCGGGCTTCTCTATCTCGCCAATTATTTTGGAAAAATCTATGCGCAAAAAGTGCTGAATAGAGGGACGCTTTGTTATCGTGATTGAGTTTTTTAAGCCAACTTCAGCAACATGCCATTTACTGAACGTAACCTCTACTTCAGACACACCCTTTGGCTTGATGAACGAAAATGCAGACTTGGATTCAGCCTTGGCCTTTTCAGGCTTGAAGTAAAAATACCAACAGCCTAGATATTCAGACCAGCTTAAATTATTAAGGCCTGGATTTTCTATGGTTTTTCCTTTTGCATCCAGGAAGTTAACTTTTGCAATGCCTGCATTTTTCGCTATTAGCGCTTTTTCGTTCACTCGGCAGAACAGTTCAACATCTAGATCTTCCGCATCGTCAATCCAAGAGCCGATAGTCACTGTGAAGGACTTTTCTTTTAACCACAGCAAGTCGTTTTTGCCTGCAGCGCTATCAACCAAAAGCGTTGTTTTTATGCTATTTTCAACCGGAACATAAGTATCACTAGGCTTTATTTTGCTGGCATTCTCTTTGACTAAAGATGAATTGTTTTTTAGCGCACTTGGTTGAGACACCTTCTTCACCGCAGCACGTCCCTCCCCCTTCAGCGCCCGTACCATCGGTTTGGTACGCACCGAAAACAGCAGCTCGGTACTGGGCTGAGGAGCAGGCAGCTTTAGTGCCCCCTGAAGGACTGCCGTCAAGCGTGTAGCGTTCTCTGTCTGGAACGTGACTACGCCGTCATGCTTCTGGGCCACTTCAGCCAGCGGTGCCACGCCGGAGCCCACCAGCCGCTTCCCATAGGCCAGCGCTTCGGCTGCCTTCATCGGCGGGACAAGCTCGCACACCGGCAGCTTCTTGCGCGGAATCACCACGGTATCGATCAGCGCATAGTAGCTTGCCACCTCGTCATGAGGTACGCGCCCCACCTGAATCAGCCAGGGATGATCGGCATCCTCACCCGGCCGGCTCACGACGCTCGTGATCGGCTGATCATCGCCGACGATCACCAGCTTGAGCCTTTCTCCCTGAGCCACCAGCTCGGCGCAGGCATCGATCAGCGTATCCAGTCCCTCATAGGGTGCGATGCTGCCGACATAGCCCACTACCCTGTCTTCCTCGCCGATTCCCAGGCGCTTTCTCAGCATCGGATCGGCCGGCTTGATCTCGGGCAGCGCGCTCATGCCGTTGGGCACGATCTCGACCCGGTCCACGTCGACGCCGCGTCGGCCCAGCTCTTCCTGCATCGGCAAATTGAGCGTGAAGACCCTCTGCGCCTGGCGGGCCACGAACGCATCCCGCTTGGCCTCCCGCTTGCCGGCAGCTGAACCGGCGTACCCCGGTTCGCGAGCATCACGCGACAGTTCCCAGAAACCGCGTACCTCGTTGTAGAACGGCAGGCCCAGGCGCTTTGCCGCGAGCCACGCGGGTAACCCGACGGTGTAGTTGCTGGCGGCGAGCACGATCGCCGGTCGATAGACCCGGAACAGCTCCACGAAGCGCGCCACGCTGGCCTCCAGGTGGGCCCTCTCGTCGGAGGGAGCCGTGCCCTGCGGCCAGGCACTATGGAGGTAGCGCACGCCTTTCACGACGGTTTCCGGCGCCACGTTCGCGCCCCCGCCGTTCAGCTCCCATGGCCGCCCTGGTCGCACGAAACAGAGCGTCTCGAATCCATGCTGGTTCAGCGCCTGGGCAATGCCCTGGGTGCGTGTCGCATAGCCATTGCTGGCGTAGCTCTGGCCATGGCTGACCATATAGGCCACTCGGCCAGGGATGGGAGAGATCAGCGGCGTGGCAGGCTGGTCGGCAAGCCGAGTGGCAAGGTGGAGAAGATCGTCCATGGGTTATCGATCCGTGTCTTTCATGAGGGTGAAGGCCGTGAGTGCCTTGAACGCGAGAGGCGCCTGATCGGGCGCCTCTCGCGGTGACTCTCGATGCTGGGAAGGGCTCAGCCGAGCAGGCCGACTGCATCGACGACGGCCGGCTTGGCCCGCACCGCGTCGCTCTTCTGCACGAAGGGCTTGTGCTTGACCAGCACGCAGATCACGTCGGCCTGGCCCAGGGCTTCATCCAGGCTGACGAGAGACACGTTGTCGGCGTTCAGGCGCTCGGGCAGGCTCTCGATATTGGGCTCGACCACCTGGACCCGGCAGCCCAGCTCGACGATCTTCTCGGTCACGCCGAGCGCGGGACTCTCGCGCAGATCGTCGATGTCAGGCTTGAAGGCCACACCGAGGCAGGCAACGGTGAGATCGCTGCGCCTCGCGCCGGGATGGGTGCGATGCAGCCCCTCGAGCGCCTCGTTGACCCGCGACAGCACCCAGTCGGGCTTGGCGTCGTTTACCTCACGGGCGGTGCGGATCAGCCGGGCCTGCTCCGGGCACGCATCGACGATGAACCAGGGGTCCACGGCAATGCAGTGTCCGCCCACGCCGGCCCCCGGCGAGAGAATATTGACGCGCGGATGGCGGTTGGCCAGCGCGATCAATTCCCAGACGTTGATCTCCAGCTCGTGGGCGATGGTCGAGAGCTCGTTGGCGAAGGCGATGTTCACGTCGCGGAAGCTGTTCTCGGTGAGCTTGGCCATCTCGGCGGTACGCGCGGTGGTCGGTACGCACTCCCCCTCCACCACGATGCCGTAGAGCGCGCAGGCGGCCTCGGCACACTTCGGCGTCATCCCGCCGATCACCCGGTCGTTCTCCACCAGCTCGCGGACCACGTGACCCGGCAGGACCCGCTCGGGGCAGTGCGCAATGCGAATGTCGGAGGCCTCGCCGTGGGTCTGGGGGAAGGTCAGGTCCGGGCGGGCCGCGGCCAGCCACTCCGCCATCTGCTCGGTGGCGCCGACCGGGCTGGTCGACTCCAGCACCACCAGGTTGCCGGGCACCAGCACCTTGGCCAGCGCCTCGCTGGCGGCCTTGATGAAACGCAGGTCGGCCTTGTGGTTCTGGCCGTTGTCATCGGTATGGAAGGGGGTGGGCACCGCCACCATGAAGGCATCGGCCGGCTCCGGCGCGGTGGTCGCCCGCAGGTAGCCCTCGTGCACGGCGGCGTGTACCACCATGTCGAGCTCCGGCTCGATGATGTGGATCTCGCCGCGGTTGATGGTATCAACGGCGTGCTGGTCGATATCCACGCCGATCACCTTCTTCCGCCGGGAGGCGAAGACGGCGGCGGTGGGCAGGCCGATATAGCCAAGACCAATCATCGAGATCGTGTTGAATTCCATGAATCAGCATCCTTGTGCGTAAAGCTCTGACTAACAAAAATTAAAAACGCCCGATGGGTCATCGGGCGTTGGCGGCCAGGCAGGCTGGCCGGGCATGGCAGGCGGGGCTTAAGCGGTCTCGCTCTGGCGGGCCATCAGCGCGTCCAGGATGCGCTCGCAGGCCTTGCCATCGCCGTAGGGGTTGTGCGCGAAGCTCATGGCACGATAGGCGTCGGCGTCGGTGAGTAGCCGGGTCAGCTCGGTGGTGATCACGTCCACGCTGGTGCCCACCAGCTTGACGGTGCCGGCGGAGACGGCTTCGGGGCGCTCGGTGGTGTTGCGCATCACCAGCACGGGCTTGCCGAGCGACGGTGCCTCCTCCTGGATGCCGCCGGAGTCGGTCAGGATGAGGTGGGCTCGGTTCATCAGGTAGACGAAGGGCAGGTAGTCCTGGGGCTCGATCAGCAGCACGTTGTCGATGTCGGCCAGCAGGCGATTGACCGGCTCTCGCACGTTGGGGTTGAGGTGCACCGGGTAGACGATCTGCACGTCCGGATGGGCCTTGGCCGTCTCGGCCAGGGCCCGACAGATCCGCTCGAAGCCATCGCCGAAGCTCTCGCGGCGATGCCCGGTCACCAGCACCAGGCGCTTGTCATCGTCGAGGAAGTCAAAGCGCTCGCGGAGTTCATCGGCCATCGGACCAGTCTCCAGCTTGCGCACCACCTCGAGCAGGGCGTCGACCACGGTGTTGCCGGTCACGTGCACGCTGGCGGGGGCTACGTTCTCGCGCAGCAGGTTCTGTCGGGAGGTATCGGTGGGGGCGAAATGCTTGGTGGCCAGCGCCCCGGTCAGCTTGCGGTTGGCCTCTTCCGGCCACGGCGAATAGAGGTTGCCGGTGCGCAGCCCCGCCTCCACATGGCCCACCGGAATCTGCTGATAATAGGCGGCCAGGCTGGCGGCGAAGGTGGTCGCCGTGTCGCCGTGCACCAGCACCATGTCAGGCTGGAACTCGTCCAGCACCCCCTTGAGCCCCTGCAGGATCCCGCAGGTGATGTCGTTGAGATCCTGCCCCGGCTTCATCAGGTTCAGGTCGTAGTCCGGCGTCAGCTCGAACAGCGAGAGCACCTGATCGAGCATCTCGCGGTGCTGGGCCGTCACGCAGACACGCGCCTCGAAGCGCTCGTCGTCGGCGAGTTGCAGTGCCAGGGGCGCCATCTTGATGGCCTCGGGGCGGGTACCGAACACGGTCAGGACTTTCATGGGCATCCTTGCAGTGATGGATCAGAAAGAGGAAAGGAAGACTCCCCGAGCGGGCGGGGATGTAAAGATGGCAAGCAGCGCGCTGGATTCACCGGGTGGCGCCGGTCGCCCCCTGTTGCAGCTCCAGCTCCTGGCAGCGGCGGAAGTAGTGCTCCAGCAGCTTCTGGGTGTGCTCGAGCTGGAGCGCCTGGCGCTGCGCGGCCTCCTCAGGGAGCGCGCCCGCCGCGGGCTGCGGCTGGCTCGGGGCCGGAGGGACCGTAGGCACCGAACGATCGGATGCCGCCCGATGATCTGCACGGGGCACGGCAGGCGGACGGCGATTCTCCTTCTCCCCGTGCTGCAGGTAGTGAATCAGCGGGTTGACGCCGCTCACGGCCACGTCGCGGTTCTGTTGCTGATAGCCGCGGGTGTGAAACGCCGCCGAAGGGTTGCGCCCCACTCGCCAGCCGTAGCGGGCGAAGTGGCTCGCCGGGCACATGTCGAGGCTCGCCACGTCGGGATAGGCCGCGAGATACCACTCTGCATCGAACCACGAGGAGTGCTTGATCAGCTCAATCTGTTGTTCAAGATCCATGTTTTTCACCTTGCCACGCCTCCGGCGTGGGTAAACGGTCCTCATTGCTACCGAAACGCAGGTAGTGCACCAGGGGGTTGAGATTAGCCTGGGCCACATCCGGGTATTCGAGCAGGTACCACTGGCTATCGAAGGCCGGGCCCGGCGAGCGCCCCTCCTGGCCGCCGAACTTCACGAAGTGCTCGAGACCGTTCATGCCGCTCTGCTCGACGTCCGGGTAACGGTTCACATACCAGCCCTCATCAAAGAAACCGGACTGCTTGACGAGGCGCAGATCCTCCTTGCTAGCACGCCGACTGCCCCGTGCCTTTGAGGGCCTGCCCAGTGTGGTGAAGGCATCTACCAGGCGTTTCGGCTTCTCGTTAAGCTCGGCCAGGCGCCGTTCCTTCTCTTCCAGCATCCTCGTCAGCTCGGCCAGCTCGTCGAACCGGTCCTGCTGCTGGCGATGCAGGGTCGCGTTCTCCCCCTGCAGGGCTACCTTCGCCCGCTCGGCGGCATCGAGACGATCTTGCTGTTGAGCCTGTTGCTCGGCGGTCTTCTGTCTGGCGGCTTCGAGCGACTCCAGCTGCTGCGCTTGTTGTTCCAGTTCCCGTGCTTGATCTTCGAGCTGTTTCTTTAACACCTGATGACGCTGTTGCAGTGCTGTGTGGTCCCGGGCATGACGTTCGCCCTCTTCCTGCGCCTGACGCCTGGCGGCTTCGAGCTCCTCAATGCGCGCCTGGGCAGTTGCCTGTGCTTGCTCAGCCGCCTGCAACAGCTCGGTCAGCTTGGCGGTCTCGTCAAAGCGAGTGGCCCGCTCTTCCTCGAGCCGTCGATGGCTAGCGCGCAGTGTCTCTTGTTCCTGGTCGCGTACCTGCAGGGTCGCCTCGAGGTGCGCCTTGTCCTGCTCAAGCGACGCGATCCGCCGCTCGGCGTCATGGCGGGCGCTGTCGGCCTGGCACCGCACCCTCTCGGCCTCTTTTCGTGCCAACTCGGCGGCCCGGCGCGCGCTCTCGGCTTGGCGCCTGGCCGTGCTGATCGCCTCGGCGTCATCCCGATCACCGGCCTGGGCTGCCGGGCGGCCGCTCGGGGGTGTGGCGCAGCAGGCCAGGCCCAGCCGCTGGAACACCTGCTGCACCAGACGCATGCCGGGCTGGCCCGGCTGGAAGCCCAGCAATCGCTCCAGGCTTTCGTACTGCTGTGCGCCCACTGCGACGATGGCCAGGCCCTGGGACTGCTCGAAGAGAAAGTGCGCTCTGCCCTCGCGTACCTGGCGATAGAGGGCCTCGCCGGGCTGGCCCGGGCCAGCCTGGCTGATCAGCACCACGCCGCGGGCCGACAGCCGAGCCTGCCAATGCGCCCACTCCTTTGCGATCGGCTTCGCCACGCCGGGTGCCACGTGCAGAAGGTCGACGCTGCCCTCCTCCAGCTGCTCCAGCGCATCGGCTTGCGAAGCCTGCCGAACCCGAGCGAGCTCCTGGTACTGGGCATCGGTATGCTCGACCAGGGCAGCATCGGGCGGGCCGGCGGTAAAGCCCAGGCACTCGGCGTAGGGGTTGAGTCGCTCCAGGGCCTGGCAGAAGGCGAACCAGGAGGTGCCCTCCTGAGTGCCCAGCTCCACGACCCGCTGGGGGCGCTGAGCCTCGATCAGCCAGAACGCCACCGGCAGATGGACACTCCAGACCGGATCCTTGGCGAACTTGGGCCGCCAGAACATCGATTGCAGCGAGAGCTGCGGGATCAGGGTCTGAGAAGGCATCTGGCCGCTGCCGGCCGACGATGGGGTTTGAAGTGATTGCGTCATGATCCGCCCTGTCGAGCTCAAGATGAAGAAAGCAGGTCGAGATAGCGACCAGCAGTGGCGTCCTTGGCCGAAAGCCTGGGGATATCGCCCCAGTGCCAGGCGTGGCGTTGCCAGTCGATCGCCAAGGTGGGGTCGTCCCAGCGGATCGCCCGCTCATGCTGGGGTGCGTAGTAGTCGGTAGTCTTGTAGAGCACGTCGGCGCTGTC
This sequence comes from Halomonas sp. THAF5a, assembly GCF_009363755.1. Classification (NCBI taxonomy): domain Bacteria; kingdom Pseudomonadati; phylum Pseudomonadota; class Gammaproteobacteria; order Oceanospirillales; family Halomonadaceae; genus Halomonas; species Halomonas sp. THAF5a. Next base: position 1,940,304 of record NZ_CP045417.1, read on the forward strand.
GCTGAGCACAAGAAAGCCGTGGGCGAAGCCCGGTGGCACCCAGAGCTGGCGATGGTGGGCTGCGTCGAGGCGAACGCTGTCCCAATGACCGAAGGTTGGAGAGTCCTCGCGGATGTCCACCGCCACATCGAGGATCTCGCCCTGAATGACGCGCACCAGCTTCCCCTGAGGCTGTTCGACCTGATAGTGCAGGCCCCGCAGCACGCCCTGGGCGGAGCGAGAGTGGTTGTCCTGAACGAAGGTGGCCGTCACGCCGGTCACCTCTTCGAAGACGCGCTGGTTGAAGCTCTCCATGAAGAACCCGCGCGCATCGCCATGTACGTCGGGTTCGATAATCAACAGATCGGGAATGCCTGTCGGAATGACCTTCATAATGTATTTCCAAAGTGGCCATCAGCCAGCCGTTGCAGATAGTGGCCGTAGCCAGTCTTGGTCAGCGCCTGACCACGCGCCGCCAATGCCTCGGTGGTAATCCACTTCTGTCGCCAGGCGATCTCCTCGAGGCAGGCGATCTTGAGGCCCTGGCGATGCTCAATGGTCTGCACGTATTGGGCGGCCTCTAGCAGGCTGTCGTGGGTGCCGGTATCGAGCCAGGCAAAGCCCCGCCCCAGGCACTCGACTCGCAGATCGCCGCGTTGCAGATAGGCGTTGTTGATGCTGGTGATCTCGAGCTCGCCGCGGGCGCTGGGTGTCACGGCCTTGGCGATTTCCACCACGTCGTTGTCGTAGAAGTAGAGTCCGGTCACGGCGTAGGACGATTTCGGCGTCTGCGGCTTTTCCTCGATGGAGAGAGCGCGGCCATGGTCATCGAACTCCACCACGCCAAAGCGTTCCGGATCCTGGACGTAGTAGCCAAAGATGGTGGCGCCCTGGCGCATTGACGCGGCGTCGCGTAGCTGGCCAGAAAAGTGCTGGCCGTGGAAAATGTTGTCGCCGAGCACCAGGCATACCGGGTCATCGCCGATGAAGTGCTCACCGATCAGGAAGGCCTGGGCCAGGCCGTCGGGGCTTGGCTGCTCGGCATACTCGAGTCGAATGCCAAAGGCCTCGCCGTCGCCCAACAGGCGGCGGAACAGGGGCAGGTCCTGCGGCGTGGAGATGATCAAGATCTCACGAATGCCGGCGAGCATCAGTACCGAGATCGGGTAGTAGATCATCGGCTTGTCATAGATGGGCAGCAGCTGTTTGGAGATCCCGTGGGTCAAGGGAAACAGACGACTGCCGGAGCCGCCGGCGAGGATGATGCCTTTTCGGGCCATGGTCATATCCATTTGACGTAGAACGTTCGGTGCTGCGTCCTGCTGCGGTCTCGGGCGTACGCTATCGGCGATGCGCCAGGTGCTCGGTCAGGGTCAGCGCCAGCTGCTCCTGCCATGTAGGGAGTCGGATGCCCAGGGCGCTTTCCAGCTTGCACAGCGCGAGCCGCGAGTTGAGCGGCCGCTGCGCCGGCGTGGGGTACTCCGAGGTGGAAATCGCTCGCACGCCACCGGGGGCGATGGTCAGTGCCTCGGCCTGGCGCTGGGCCTGCCGGAAGATCTCGCGGGCGAACTCCCGCCAGCTCGTCTCTCCCCGGGTGGCCAGGTGGTAAATTCCCGATGGCAGATCGCGCTCGAGCGCTCGGGTCGTGACCTGTGCAATCAGCCGAGCCGGGGTGGGTGCGCCGACCTGATCGTCGACGACCTTGAGCGTGTCGCGCTCGCGCCCCAGGCGCAGCATGGTCGTCATGAAATTGCGACCTCGTGCGCCGTAGACCCAACTCGTACGCAGGATCAGGTGCCGTCCACCGCTATCGAGCAAGGCGCGATCTCCATCGCGCTTGGTGCGCCCATAGACGCTGAGCGGCTCGGTATCGCTGGTCTCTCGCCATGGTGCCTCGCCTTCACCGGAATAGACGTAGTCGCTGGAGTAGTGCACGAGGCGCCGTTGACGCTGAGCGCACCAGGCAGCGAGCCGAGACGGAAGCTCGCTATTGAGACGCTCAGCCAGCGAATGCTCCGTTTCTGCCTGGTCGACAGCGGTGTAGGCGGCAGCGTTGACGATCAGGTCTGGGTCATGCCGGTCCAGGTAGACGCCCACAGCAATGTCATTGGTAAGGTCGAGCTCCTGGCGAGACGGCGCCAGCACCGTGCCCAATAGACACAACTGGCGCTGCAGTTCGAAGCCCACCTGGCCGCTGCCGCCGGTGACCAGGATGGTCGGCAAGCTCTGGCTCATGTGCCGATCCCGAGCCGCTCACCCTGGTAGCTGCCATCCTGAACGTGTTGCCACCATTCGCGATTCGCCAGATACCAGTCGACGGTCTTGGCCAGGCCACTCTCGAAAGTCTCGGCAGGCATCCAGCCCAACTCCCGTGCGATCTTGCTCGCATCGATGGCGTAGCGCCGATCGTGGCCGGGGCGATCCTTCACAAGGGTAATGAGCTCGCGGTAGTGGTTAAGCACCTTGCCATCGGCCTTTCGCGCCGCAAACGGCGCTCCCACATTGGCGCTGACGGCTTCGCTGGTAGTTACCCGCCGCTGCAGCAGGTCGCAGATCGACTCCACCACTTCGAGATTGGTCTTCTCGTTGTGGCCACCAATGTTATAGGTCTCACCTACCCGCCCTTCTGTTGCCACCTTGATCAGCGCCCGAGCGTGGTCTTCCACATGGAGCCAGTCGCGCACCTGCTGACCGTCGCCGTAAACAGGCAGCGGCTTGCCGGCCAGGGCGTTGAGGATCATCAGCGGGACCAGCTTCTCAGGGAACTGATAGGGCCCATAGTTGTTGGAGCAGTTGGTGATGAGCGTGGGCAGGCCGAAGGTGCGCTGCCAGGCGCGCACCAGGTGGTCCGAGCCGGCCTTGCTGGCGGAATATGGCGAGCTCGGCGCATACGGCGTGCGCTCGCTGAAAGAGGCATCGCCAGGTTCCAGGTCGCCATACACCTCATCGGTAGAGACGTGGTGGAAGCGAAACGTCGCGGCCTTGGCCGAGCCGCTCTCATGAAGCGCCGTCCAGTAAGCTCGTGCCGTCTCGAGCAGCACCGAGGTTCCAACCAGGTTGGTCTGAACAAAGGCGGCGGGGCCATCGATGGAACGGTCCACGTGGCTCTCGGCGGCCAGGTGCATCACGACATCGGGGCGATGCTGATCGAACGCCTGCTGCATGGCCTTCGCATCACAGATATCGGCCTGCAGAAAGCAATAGCGCTCATCATTGTCCGCCCCGGCCAGGGACTCCAGGTTACCGGCATAGGTAAGTTTGTCGACATTGACGACGCGGTGGTCGGTGTTCTCGAGCAGCTCGCGCACCAGGGCGGAGCCGATGAAGCCGGCGCCGCCGGTGATCAGGAAGGTCTTGCCCATATCAGTCCCTGTGATCCCTGATGATCATGATCAGCATGCTCAGGATGAAGGCCAGGAAGATCGTGACGATGGCGAAGACCGTGATGTTATAGAGCCGATCGGGACGCGTGGGGTACTCGGGGAATAGCGGGCTCTGCAGCACGCTGACCTGCTTGAGCTTGCGGGCCGCCTCGATGCGAGTGTTTTCCAATGCCGCCAGGGCGCTGGAGTAGGTCTGCTGGGCAAACTTCGCCTTGAGCTCGAGGGTCTGGTACTCCGAGGAGATGCGGTTGAGAGAGTCCCCAGTGGCTTGGGCCAGACGATCGCGCTCCTTGTCGATCTGTTCACGCAGCGCTGCGATCTCGCTCTCCACCCGTACCACCTCGGCCGAGCGTGCGCTGGAGAAGCTGCCCAGGGCGCTACGCCGTGCCTGCAGCCGCGCGAGTTCGCCCTCCAGGGTGCTGACCACCTGATTGAGGCTCTCCACCGTATGGGTCGGCGAGACCAGCCCTTGCTCGTTCTGGAAGGCCAGCAGGTCGCTGCGCGCCTCGTCCAGTCGGTCGCTCAGCCGCTCGACCTGTACCTCGAGGAACTCGACCTGCTCCTCGGCGAGGCGCTGACCCATGGCGTTCATGTGCCGCTCGCCCTCTCGCAACAGCAACGAGGCGAAGTCGTGGGCAAACCCCGGCGTGTAGGCCTGCACCTCGATGTTGAGCACGCCGGCGTACTCGTCCATCTCGACGGTGATGCGATCCCGGTAGTATTCGTGAAGCTCCTCGATGGGCGCCTCGCGATCGCCGAGCCGGGCGAAGACGTCCCCGTGCTCGCTGAAGTGCTGGCGGAAGTCGAGCTCCTCCTGAACCCGCTTGAGCATGTCGACCGAGAGCAGGTGCTCCCTCAGCAGCAGCAGGTCGCTGTCACCGGAACCGCCGGTGAGGATCGACGAGAAGCTGATGTCCGGCTGAGCGATCTGCGGACTCTCCAGCACCACGGTCGCGCGAGACACATAGCGATCTTCGGCCCAGACGGACCAGTAGAGAGCAACGAAAAGAATGGCCGTCAGGGCGATCGCCCACTGCGGCTGGGTCTTGATGAAGTGTTTCATAGCGATTGGAGTACCGGAGTGTCGGGCATGAAGGCGGAGCTGGCGGCGCTAAGCAGTGCAAGAACAGGAGCACGACAGGTCAGCCAGAGGTTTCCTGGTGGTAGGCGGCAATGGCATCGTTGATATCGTCGTACCAGGTCGCCTGCCCCCGACGCAGATAGACGCCAGACTGACAGAGATCTTTCAGGATCCCCTCGCTGTGGGAGACCATGATCAGGCTGGCCTTGCCGACCTTGTCCTTGAAGGCCTGGGTGGCCTTGGCCTTGAAGGCGCGGTCGCCTACCGAGGTGGCCTCATCGGAGAGGTAGACATCGAAGTCGAAAGCTAGCGAAAGCCCGAAATTGAGCCGCGAGCGCATGCCGGAAGAGTAGGTCTTGATCGGTTCGTCGAACGCCTTGCCGATCTCGGCGAACTCCTCCACGGCGTCGATGATGCGCTGCACGTTGAACCCCCCGCCGTGAATGCGGGCTACGAACTTGACGTTCTGACGGCCGGTCATCGAACTCTGAAAACCGCTGGAGAGACCGATGGGCCAGGAGACCCGGCAGTTGCGCCGTATCTCACCCCGCCCGGGGCTGTCCATGCCGGCAATCAGGCGCAGCAGGGTCGACTTTCCCGCGCCGTTGCGCCCCAGCAAGCCGACGCTGACGCCCTTTGGAAAGCTAAGGTTGACGTCCTTGAGCACCCAGTCGCTACCGTGGTGATTGTGATAGCGCTTGTAGAGGCCGTCGATTTCGATCATGTCGCCCTTCCTTTTCCCTCATTTCGCTTTCAGCCGCTGGGCGAAGCGCACGTGCAGCAGCAGTCCCAGGGCGATCAGCGCCAGGGTGACCAGCCAGAAGTAGATCAGGCTGGTGCCGTGGACGACCTTGTACCCCTCGAAGAAGCCCAGACGCAGAATCTCCAGCCCGTGGGCGATGGGGTTGAGCATCAGGTACTCGAGCAGGCCGTGGGGCAGATGGTTGAGCGGCAGGATCACGCCGGAGATGATCAGCAGCGGCAGGCTGAGCATGTTCACGATCTTGCCGACCTCGGGCACCAGCGAGCCCAGCACCGAGACGACGAGCCCCAGGCCGAGCCCCAGGCACCAGAGCGAGATCCACATCAGCATGGCGCGGATGGCATTGTCCGGGGCGATATCAAGCCCGAGTAGCAGCCCGCCGGCGATGAACAGCAGGAAGATGAAGGTGCGCAGCATGCCTTCCAGAAAGCAGCGCACCAGCACCGGGTCGACCGGCTGCACCTGCCGGTATGCGAACAGTGCCCGGCTGGCGTCCACCGCGCCGAGTCCGCGCATCATGCCCTCGCGAATCAGGAAGAAACCCATCATCCCGACGATCATCCAGGGGATGAAGTCGGCACCGACGATCAGCCGGTCACCACTGATAACGCTACGAATGGCCACCATGATCAGCACGAAGGCCGCGGGCTCGGCGACCATCCAGAACCAGCCCAGGCGATCGGCCATGGTGCGCGAGATGGCTTCACGCATGAACATGGCGTACCAGACGCTGCGGGTGACCTGCCAAGGGGAGCGACCGCTGGCCTGGGTGGGATCCGTATCCGCCATCACAGATCCACGGCAACCTTGGTGGCCACGGCGATCTGGTAGAGGATCTGCGTCAGGCTGGTCGCGAGCTGCAGGTTCTTGGTCGGCACCTCGGGCATCACCAGGATCTCGTCGCCGGGGCGCAGCGTGACGTCATCGGCGTCGCGCACGGCACCGTTCTGGCGCACCACCAGCACGTGGTCGTCGTCGCCGCGGCTGGTGAGGCCGCCGGCGCCCTCGATGTAGTCCCAGGTGCTCATGCCGGGCCGAAAGACCACCGCCTGGGGCACCACCACCTCGCCGCTGATCAGCACGGAATCGGTAATCTCGGGAATGGTGATCACGTCGCCATCCTGCAGGCGGATATCGCTGATCTGGCCGCGGTGCGCCACCACCAGCCGGCCGCTGGGCTCCATCTGGCGCGCGCGCTCGGTGAACTTCTGGATCAGCTCCGCTTCGCGCACGCGGATCTGCGCCTCCTCGTTGGTGGAGGAGGAGGCGCCCAGGTAGGTGGTCTCCAGGCGACGCAGGCTCTCTTCCAGGGCGGCCTGCTGCTGGGCGGCCACGCTCTCGCGCTTGATCGAGATGCTGCGCTCGGCGGTCATCGTCTCGGGCACGGCCACGGCGTCGAGCAGCTCACCGAGGCGCGCGTCCCGCGGCAGCGCATAGCGGGAGGGGCCGTAGTAGCTGCCCTCCAGCTGCACCACGATGGTCTCGTCGCGCTGGTCGGCGCTGAACAGCACTTCGTCGCCGCTGCGCACGGTGCGCCCGCCGAAGCGCGACAAAGGCACGTACTCGGCGACGGGGCCCGAGGCGCGATCGCCACGCAGCAGCACATGGGAGACGCCGCTCTTCAAGCGCGCCAGATCGACCACCTCGGCGCCGGTCAGCTGGTGGCCGCGCAGCTCGTAGCGATAGTCGCGCTCCACCTCGCCCACGACCGCGATGGCCGGGCCACGCTCCTCGACGACGATGGTGTCGCCGTCGCGGAACTGCGGCCGCGCCAGCTCGCCGCGCAGCAGGAAGTCATAGAGGTCCACCTCGGCCAGGGTGCGACCGTCGCGCATCACGCGAATCTGCCGGTAGCTGCCCAGGGCGTTGTCGATGCCGCCCGCCTGATCGAGGAAATAGAGCACCGAATCCGAAGGCGTGCCGGCATAGCGGCCCGGATTCTCGACATAGCCGGTGACGAACACCCCGACCGGCTGCACGCCCTGCAGGTTGGTGTAGACCTGGACGTTATCGGGATAGACCGACTGGATGGCCTGTCGCACGCGGCCGTCAAGCTGCTGGCTGTTCATTCCCTGAACGGCCAGCGGCCCGATGGAGGGAATGAAGATATTGCCCTGGGCATCGACGGGCAACACGCGGTCGAGCTCGACGGCGCCCCAGGCGCGAAGGGTAACCTGATCACCGGGCTTGATCTGGTAGCCGGGCGTCAGCCCGTCTGCCATGGTGCCGCGAAAGCCGCCCTCGAAGAGGTTGGCGCCGAACGGTGGCAGGGCGTCCATCTCGGCCTCGGCCGGCTGAACGCCCTCGTGGCCATTCACTGGGCCATAGTTGGCGTTGTTCCAGTTCGCACGGGGCGAGGCGTCGACCTCGTCGGGAATGGATTCGGCGCGCTGCTGCTCCGGCAGGATTTCGCTGGAGGTGCCAACGCTCTGGGCCATGGCCACGGAGGGAAGGCTCATGAGCCCGGCCAGCAGGGCGGCATGCGACCAACGGGAATGACGGCGTACGGTCATGGTTATCGGCCTCCTGCCGGCTGGGTCACCAGACGACGACTCGTCCAGCCGTCGGGAGTTTCGCAGGCCACGGCATAGCGCATCTCGCCACGGCGGCCGCCCTCGATGATCAGGCGCCGGCAGGTGCGTCCGCTCGCGGCGTGATAGGGCGCGCCGCCGGTAACCGTCACGTCGCTCCCCCAGGGACTATTGGCCAGGGTGATCACGGCATCCGGAGAGGACTGCGCCAGGAAACCGCTGAGGTTGGCATCGAGCGCCCGGCCCTGCTGCTGCCCCGCCACGACCGAGCCGCCCTCTTGCGGCGCGGGCGATAGCGAGGCACAGCCGCTCAAGACGAGGCTAAGGGCAAAAAAGAGCGTGCGCCCGCCAACAGACAATCGTCTGCCAGCCGGCCGACGGCGAGACAAGGGCGTCGAAATGGCGTGCATGAAGGTTCTCTTGGGTAAAATTTTCTCAGGGTGTCTCACCGTTTGGCGCCGGTGAGAACCAACGTAATGCAAGTGGCACAAGAGGAGCCTCGGGACCATGGTGGCAGCCCGGGCCTATCGGCATAAGGCTTTGGCGAATTAAGCATGAAACATGGTCGTGATGAACGGCTTAATCCACGCCCGGGCAGGAGCGTATCAGGCGCCACCCAACCAGACACGCTACCGCCCCGGGATTGAAAACGGGCCTCGTCCCTTGCCCTGTCACGTTGACAATTTCAAGAGAACCGGATCCTTGGTTCTCAAAATTTCATAATTTGAAGCGGCCATATTCTATGGTGTGAGACCGGCCCAGCCAAGTTTACTTTCTAATCAATGACTCATCGATCCTTGTCAACCCCGTGGCGTTGTCAATTTCGTTAGCGATCGGGCGTGAATCAGGCATCGCTAGAAGCCACGGCCGAGCAGCGACGATGGCCACCCTCTTCGCTGCACCTCGTGGATCCGAAAGAGCCGAAGCCGAACAACACCATGATGATATGTGCAAAATGTTGCGTACAAATGATGGCCCGGATTGATTTTGTGTATTATCCTGCTCATTAAATACCAGACACCCTCCATGTGCGCAGTAAATTGCACAAACGTGTCACCTTGCGAAGGCGCCTCATGCAGCTGACCGTTCAGATCCACCATCGCGGCCAATGGCACGACGCCGCCCTGCTGGAGATCCCGGCCCCGGAGCGCGGCACGGCCGGTCCCGCCCGGCTGGGCTACCTGCAGGAACATGCCCTGGCCTGGATGTCACACGATGACGAGCACGCCTGCAGCCTGACCCTGCCGGTCGAGCTGATGATGCGCCACCACGGCGAGCGCTGGTTCGGCTTCCTGGAGGACATCATGCCGGCCGGGGCGAGCCGGCGTTACTGGATCGACCACCTCGGCATCCAGGACCTCACCCCCGGCGAACAGGACAGCGAACTGCTGCGCCGGGGCACCATCGCCCCGGTCGGCAACCTGCGCATCCGCGAGGCCGTGCCGCCGCGCCCGCCGGGCGGCACGCTGGAGACGCTGCGCTTCCCGCTGGACGATGTCATCGAGCGACATACCGACTTCCTGGAATATGCCCAGCAGATGGGCGCCGCCAGCGGCGGGGCCACCGGCGCCGGCGGCGAGGCCCCCAAGCTGCTGGTAAGGCGCTCGCCGGACGACCGGATCTGGATCGATACCTGGCAGGACGACCCGACGACCCTCGACCCGAACTTCCTGGTCAAGTTTCCCCGGGGCCAGCGCGGAGCCGACGACTGCGACATCCTGCGCGCCGAGTACCACTACTATCGGGAGCTTGCCGATCTTGGCATCGACAGCGTGTCGCTCGACGGCCTGGCGCTGATCGAGGGCGACCGCTACCCCTCGCTGTGGCTGCCGCGCTTCGACGTCGAGGCGCGCCACGGCCGGCTCTGCCGCTTCGGCCTGGAGTCCGTCTATGCCCTGCTCGGCGCCGCCCCGGGCACGCACCTGCGCCATGGGGCGGTCGTCGAGCGGCTGGTCACCCTGCTCGAGGCGCAGTATCGGGTCCGGGAACTGGGCGAGCCCTTCAACCGGGAGGCCTTCGTGATCGAGTGGGTGAAGCGCGACCTGCTCAACGTCGCCTTCGGCAACTCGGACAACCACGGGCGCAACGCGGCCCTGCTCAAGCGTCCGGAGGGCATCTGGCACGCCCCGGTCTACGACTTCGCCCCCATGAAGGCCGACCCCGAGGGCGTGACCCGCACGACCCAGTGGGGCGCGCCCCTCGAGCAGGGCGGCGAGTTCGACTGGCCCGCCATCGCCCGCTCGCTCGATGCCCTGGTCGCGCCGGATCGGCTGATGGCGGAGCTGGAGACCCTCGGCGACCGCCTGAAGGGCCTGGACGAGCGCCTGGCCGCACGGGGCGTGCCCGAACGGATCCTCACCCGGCCGGCGGTGGGGCTTCGCCATCTCGATCAACGGCTCAGGCGCTGGGGACTGATCTCATGAAACGCGACGCCATGACGCCGGAGGCCCGCGAGGCCGCCCTGCTGGAGCAGCTGCGCCGCCTGCTGCGCGGCGAGCTCAGCGAGGGCCAGGTGCTGCGCCACCTTCGTCGGGAGGTGCTGGGCATGTCCCAGGGCGACTACGCGGCCTTGGTGGGCATCAGCCGGCGCACCCTCTCCGACATCGAGCGCGACGCCGGCAACGCCTCCATGGCCAGCATGGACCGGGTCTTTCGCCCCCTGGGGCTGCGTGTCGGCCTGCTGCCGCGCCAGCCCGCCCTGCTGGCACGGCTGCTCGAGGACGACGACGCCCGAGGGCCGCGAGGCTAGCGGGGGCTGCGCTCGACGATCTGCAGGGTGCGCGCGTCAAGGCCGAGGGCCGCGAGTGGCTTCGCTATCACGACGCGCTCGAGCCAGGCATGGCCAGACGCGGCCGCGGGCGTCATCCTGTGACGAAGACCCACATCCGGCAACGAGGAGGGAGGATGTCGACACGCGAGGGGGCGTTCCGCCTGGAGATCGCCGGCCTGGAGGCGCTGCCATGAGCTCGCAGCGGCCATCGCGCCCCACCCTAACCCTGGTCTATGACGGCCAGTGCCCGCTGTGCCGACAGTTCGTGCGCCTGCAGCGGCTGCGCCGCGACGTCGGCGAGCTGACGCTCATCGATGCCCGCCAGGAGAGTGACGCCCGGCGCGAGCTTTCCGAGCAGGGCATCGTCCTGGACGAGGGGATGGCGCTGCGCATCGGCGAACACTGGGTGCACGGCAGCGAGGCCCTGCATCGCCTGGCACTGATGAGCACCGGCAGCGGCCGCTTCAACCGATGGATGGCGAGGCTCTTCGCCTCGCCGCGGCGCACCGCCCGCCTCTACCCCTGGCTGCGCCGCGGCCGCGCAGTACTTCTGCGCCTGCTGGGGCGCGGCCCCATCGACAACCTGCATCGCCGCTGAGCCGGCGGCGTCACCGTAATCGCCCTTACCAGGGGAGCGTCTCGCCGTTGCTGTGCCAGAAGCCGCCGCTGGTCTCGAGCGTCAGCGCCGCGATCCGCGCCGCGATGCCCTCGGCGGCCTCCTCCGGGCTGATCAGGCCGCCGAAGTTGACCATGCGCGTCTGCACGTAGCCCGGGTGGAGCTGGGCCACGGCGATGCCGCGCGGCGCCAGGTCCACCGCCAGCGACTTGCCGAAGGCGTTCAGCGCGGCCTTGGAGGCCCGGTAGCCATAGCGCCCGCCGGAGTCGTTGTCGGCGATCGAGCCCATGCGGCTGGTGATATTGGCGATCTTGGCGCCCTCGCCGAGCCTCGGCAGCAGGGCCTCGGTGAGGCGCAGCGGGGCGTAGGCGTTGACCTCCATCTGCGCGCGGATGGCGTCGAAGTCGAGCTCGCCCAGCACCTCATCGTGAAGCATGCCGGCGTTGTTGATCAGCAGGTCCAGCGACGGCTCCCCGAGCGCCTCGACGAGTCGCGCGACGTCCGCCTCGCGGGTCACGTCGATGCCATCGATGACTCGCTCGGCCACCTCGGCGAGCTCGCTGGAGCCGGCGCGGCAGACGCCGATCACCCGCCAGCCGGCATGGTGATAGTGGCGCGCCAGCGCCAGGCCGACGCCGCGATTGGCGCCCGTGATCAGTACGGTGGACGTCATGTGCTCTCCCTCATGGGTCATGTAGTCGATGGGTCACATATTCGGTGCGTGGCCATCCCGGCAGGAGGAGCCGGGCGTGTCGCGCTGCTCCTGTCTAGGTGTGGGACGCCCCCACGAATTCAAGGGGCGGCGACGTCGAGGCACGACGGCAAGAGACGCGGTCTGGCCTACACTGGTGGCCAATGGCCGCCCGGCGGCGCGGCCTCGTTGCGAGGAGTCGGCATGGAACCCCATCATCGCTTCAACGTGATCTACGTGCTGATCGCCGTGATGTTCTTCCTCACCTTCCAGAACGTCTATCGCAACTGGCAGACCACCGACCCCATTCCCTACTCGGAATTCACCCGGCTGCTCGAGGCGGGCCGCATCGCCGAGGTGAAGATCGCCGACGACCGCCTCACCGGCACCTTCGCCTCGCCCCAGCCCGACGGCCGCACCGCCTTCACCACCAACCGGGTCGACCCCGACCTGGCCGAGCGGCTGGCGCAGTACGACGTCACCTTCGACGGCCGCCCGACGAGCCCCTTCCTGACCGTGCTGCTGTCGTGGTTCTTTCCGCTGGTGCTGCTCTTCGTCATCTGGTCCTTCCTGATCCGCCGCATGACCGGCGGTGGCGGGGTCGGCGGCATGATGTCGATCGGCAAGTCCAAGGCCAAGGTCTACGTGGAGACCTCGACCAGGGTGACCTTCGAGGACGTCGCCGGGGTGGATGAGGCGAAGCTCGAACTGCAGGAGGTGGTGGCCTTCCTGCGCGACCCCGAGCGCTACGGCCGGCTCGGCGCGCATATCCCCAAGGGGATCCTGCTGGTCGGGCCACCCGGCACCGGCAAGACGCTGCTGGCCCGGGCCGTGGCCGGCGAGGCCGGCGTGCCCTTCTTCTCGATCTCCGGCTCGGAGTTCGTCGAGATGTTCGTCGGAGTGGGGGCCGCCCGGGTGCGCGACCTCTTCGAGCAGGCCGCCAAGGCCAAGCCCTGCATCATCTTCATCGACGAGCTGGATGCCCTGGGCCGCGCGCGCATTCCGGGCGCCATGGGCGGCCAGGACGAGAAGGAGCAGACGCTCAACCAGCTGCTCGCGGAGCTCGACGGCTTCGACCCTTCCACCGGCATCGTGCTGCTGGCCGCCACCAACCGACCGGAGATCCTCGATCCCGCCCTGCTTCGCGCGGGCCGCTTCGACCGCCAGGTGCTGGTGGACCGCCCCGAGCGCCAGGGGCGGCGCGAGATCCTGCGCGTGCATGTTGCCAAGATCCACGCCCTGGACCCGGACGTCGACCTCGACCATGTCGCCTCGCTGACGCCGGGCTTCACCGGCGCCGATCTCGCCAACCTGGTCAACGAGGCGGCGCTGCTGGCCACCCGTCGCAACAGCGAGACGGTGGCCATGGCGGACTTCACCAGCGCCATCGAGCGCCTGGTCGCCGGCCTCGAGAAGAAGAGCCGCCTGCTCAATGCCCACGAGCGGGCGGTGGTCGCCCATCACGAGATGGGCCATGCCCTGGTCGCCGCCTCCCTGCCGGGCATGGATCCGGTGCACAAGGTCTCGATCATCCCCCGCGGCGTGGGCGCCTTGGGCTATACCCTCCAGCGCCCCACCGAGGATCGCTTCCTGCAGAGCGAGAGCGACCTCAAGTACCGCATGGCGGTGCTGATGGGTGGCCGCGCCGCCGAGGCGCTGATCTTCGCGGAGGTCTCCACCGGCGCCGCCGACGACCTCGCCAAGGCCAGCGAGATCGCCCGGGACATGGCGAGTCGCTTCGGCATGGCCGACGAGACCGGCCAGGTGGTCTACCAGCAGGAGCGCCAGGCCTTCCTGGGCAAGCAGCACACCCTCGGCCAGCCCCGCGACTACGCCGAGGCGACCGCCCGGGAAATCGACCTGGCCGTGCGCCAGCTGGTCGACGAGGCCTATGCCCTCGCTCACACGACGCTGACCGAGCGGCGCGGCGATCTTGAGGCCGGCGCCGCCCTGCTGCTCGAGCGTGAGACCCTCACCGCCACGGAGTTCCCGCCGATGGCATCGTCGCCCTCCGCCGCGTCATCTTGACGCGGCTCGGGCCTCCTGAAAGGCCAATCCCCCCTTAAGACATCCCTAAGACAGCGCCGCGATACTGCGCCCCCGTGCGCCGCCCCGGCGACGAGCACGGCGATGCCCGGCCGTCCTCGGCGCACCGGACGTGGTGCCGGTTGCGGGCTGACTATTCGCACCCTATCATTTGCGCGCCAACCTCATCGCTCACCCTCCTCCCGGGAACCTCCACTCCGATGTCGATGCTACCCCGACCGCACCACAGGCCCCGGCACCCCGCCCGGCTGCCTGGTCTTCTCGTGCTCGTGACCCTGGGCCTGCTGGGCGCCCCGCTGGCCCAGGCCGCTGCCGGCCCCCTCGCGCTCACCCACTCGCTCGCAGGCTTCACCGCCGTGACGCTCTTCCTGCTTGCCTACGCGCTGGTCATGGCCGAGGAGCAGCTGCACATGCGCAAGTCCAAGCCGGTGCTGATCGCCGCCGGCCTGATCTGGACGCTGATCGGCTGGGTATATGTGCAGGCGGGCCTGCCCGACGCCGCCGAAGAGGCGTTCCGGGAGACGCTGCTGGAGTACAGCGAACTGCTGCTCTTCCTGCTGGTGGCGATGACCTACATCAACGCCATGGAGGAGCGTCGCGTCTTCGACGCCCTGCGCGCCTGGATGGTGCGACGCGGCTTCAGCTACCGCTCGCTGTTCTGGATCACCGGCGTACTGGCCTTCGCCATCTCGGCCATCGCCAACAACCTGACCACGGCGATGCTGATGTGCGCCGTGGTGCTCAAGGTCGCCGAGGGCGACAAGCGCTTCATCGGCCTGTGCTGCGTCAACATCGTCATCGCCTCCAACGCCGGCGGCACCTTCAGCCCCTTCGGCGACATCACCACCCTGATGGTCTGGCAGGCCGGCATGGTGGCGTTCGACCAGTTCTTCGTCCTGCTCGTGCCGGCGCTGGTCAACTACCTGCTGCCGGCGCTGATCATGAGCCTGTTCATCAAGAACCGGAAGCCCGACCCCCTGGAAGAGAACGTCTGGCTCAAGCGCGGCGCACGGCGCATCATCGCCCTGTTCCTGTTCACCGTGGCCAACGCCGTGGCCTGCCACACCCTGCTCCACCTGCCGCCGGTGCTCGGCATGATGACCGGCCTTGGCCTGCTGCAGTTCTTCGGCTACTACCTGCGGCGCAGCCTGCCGCGCTCGCTGGAGCGCAAGCGCACCCGCTACACCCAGCGTGGCGACTGGAAGAAGCTCGAGCAGCTCGGCAGCGTGGTGCCCTTCGACGTCTTCACGCGAATCGCCCGCTCCGAGTGGGACACCCTGCTGTTCTTCTACGGTGTGGTGATGTGCGTCGGCGGCCTGGGCTTCATGGGCTATCTTGCACTGCTCTCCGAGACGCTCTATACCGGCTGGGATCCGCTGTGGGCCAATATCGTGCTGGGCGTGGTCTCGGCGGTGGTCGACAACATCCCGGTGATGTTCGCCGTGCTCTCCATGGAGCCTGACATGTCGCTCGGCAACTGGCTGCTGATCACCCTGACGGCCGGCGTCGGCGGCAGCCTGCTCTCGGTGGGCTCCGCCGCCGGGGTCGCGCTGATGGGCCAGGCCCGGGGCAACTACACCTTCGCCACCCACCTGCGCTGGCTGCCGGTCATCGCCCTGGGCTACGCGGCCAGCATCGCGGTGCACGTCTGGCTGAACGCCGAGGGCTTCCGGCTGCTCGGCTGAGCCGCAGGCGCGCCCCCGGTGTTCGGGCCGGCGGCCTGGGGCGCACGCTCAGGGCCGGAGCGGTGCCGCCATGCTCATGGCGGGATCGGCGAGGTCGAGGAGGTCATCGAGGATCACGGTGCCCTCGACCCCCTGCACGTCGCTCAGGCGTTCGACGCCGACGACCCGGCCGCGGATCCGCTCCGCCTCGAGGGTCTCGCCCACCCGGGGCATCTGATCCGCTTCCAGGCAGTGCAGCAGGTAGCTGCCCGGGGTATAGCTGACGACGAGCAGTTGCATGGCCGGCCCCTCTCTCGGTGAGACATCGCCTGAGTGTTGACCATGGCGCGGGGCCTGTCACTGACGAAACGCTGTGCGACAACGACCCCGTGCCAAGCCGTTGATCCTGCTGGCCTGCCGTGACACCGTCGTGCCCCATCCCGCTGACCGCGGCGCGCGCCGCGGTCAGCTGTTGGTGGGCGCTTCCTGCGCGCGCGCCTCGACACGGCCGAAACGCTCGCGCAGCCGCTCGAGATAGCTCAGCAGCACCGGAATCACGGCCAGCACCAGCAGCGTCGAGAAGGCGAGGCCGAAGGCGATGGAGACGGCCATGGGGATCAGGAACTGCGCCTGCAGCGAGGTCTCGAAGAGCAGCGGCAGGAGCCCGCCAATGGTGGTCAGCGAGGTGAGCAGCACGGCGCGCACCCGCTGCACCACCGCCTCGTTGAGGGCGGCGTCGATGGCGAGCCCCTTGTGGCGCTGGTGGCGGTAGAAGGCCACCAGGATGATGGCGTTGTTGACCACGATCCCCGACAGCCCGAAGAGCCCGAACAGCGACAGCATGGTCAGGTCGAGCCCCAGCGCCCAGTGGCCCAGCAGCGCCCCGACCAGTGCCAGCGGGATGATCGCCATGACGATCAGCGGCAGGCTCCAGGAGGCGAAGACCCAGGCCAGCACCACGTACATCAGCCCCAGGCCGATCAGCAGGCCGGTGCGCATGTCGGCGAAGGTCTCGCGCTGGTCGGCGGCGCGCCCCTCGAAGCTGTAGCGCAGCCGGTGGGTGCTGGCGAGCGTCGGCAACACCTCCTCGGAGACGGCGTCGAGCACCCGCTCGGCGTTGGTGATCTCGCCGTCGAGCTCGGCGGTGACCTCCACCGCCAGGCGGCCGTCGGCGTGGCGCAGCGCCTCGAAGCCCTGGCGGTGGTCGAGCACCATGACCTGGTCCAGGGGCACGAAGCGCCCCTCCGGGGTGCGCACCGTCAGCCGGGACAGGGTCGAGAGGCGCTCGCGCTGCTCCCGGGGCAGCAGCACCCGCACCTCGACCTCGTCGGCGCCATCCTGGTAGATCTGCACCAGGCGGCCGTCGAAGGCCGCCCGGAGCTGTCGGCCGAGCTCGAGGGTCGTCAGCCCCAGGGCCTCGCCGTGGGCGCTCACCCGGTAGATCAGCTGCTCGCGCCCCCAGGGCATGTCGTCCTCGGTATCCAGCACGCCGGGCAGCTCGCGCAGCGAGCGCCCGAGGGATTCCGCCGCGGCCTTGAGGTCGTCGGCCGATTCGCCGGTCAGGCGAATGTTGACGTCCTTGCCGGGCGGGCCCGCCGCCCGCTCAGTGATGGTCAGGTTCTCAAGGCCGGCGGGCTCGGCCAGGCGCGATCGCCAGGCGCGGATGAACTCGGCGTTGCGCACGTCGCGATCGTCCGAGGGGGTGAGCTCGATCATCATCGAGCCGACGTTGTCGCCGCTGCGCCCCGGCTGGCCGCCGGAGATCGTGGCCCCGTGGCGCGTCACCGCCTGCTGGACGAGCCCGCCGCCGAGCGCCGCCTCGGCCTCGTCCAGGGCGGTCTGCATCTCGGTCAGCAGCGCGTCCACGGTGTCGCGATCGGTGCCGGCCACGAAGCTGGCGTTGGCGTAGAGGATGTTGGGTTCCGGCGTGGGAAAGAAGTTGAACTCGAGGCGTCCCCCGGTCAGCAGACCGAGGGTGAAGAGCACCACGGCGATCGCCGAGGCGAGCGTGGCGCCCCGGTGGCGCAGGGTGAGCGCCGAGAAGCGCCGGAAGGGCCCCTCGCGAAAGCGCTCGAAGGCGCCCTCGAAGCGCTCCCGGGGCCGCGACAGCAGATGACGCCGTGACGACCGGCTCGGCACGAAGGCATTGCGCAGGTGGGCCGGCAGCACCACGAAGCACTCCAGCAGCGAGGCGATGAGCACGCAGATCATCACCACGGGGATATCGCCGAGGATGTTGCCGATCACCCCGCCCACCAGCAGCAGCGGC
The DNA here is from genome assembly GCF_009363755.1 of Halomonas sp. THAF5a. Lineage (NCBI taxonomy): Bacteria > Pseudomonadati > Pseudomonadota > Gammaproteobacteria > Oceanospirillales > Halomonadaceae > Halomonas > Halomonas sp. THAF5a. The sequence goes on from NZ_CP045417.1 coordinate 1,958,097, forward strand.
ATGAAGGCCGCCACCGTGGTCAACGACGAGGCGATGACCGGCCACAGCATGCGCTTGGCGGCCCCCTCGGAGGCGTGGCGCGCGGCCTCGCCGCCGCGGAAGTGGGCATCGGCGTCCTCGCCGACCACGATGGCGTCGTCGACGATCACCCCCAGCGCCATGATCAGCGCGAACAGCGAGATCATGTTGATCGACCCGCCGATCACCCAGAACACCGCCATGGCGGCCAGGAAGGCGGTAGGGATGCCGATCGCGACCCACAGCGCCACCCGGGCGGGCAGGAAGAAGTAGAGCAGCAGCAGCACCAGCGCCAGCCCCCCCAGGCCGTTGCTGATCAGCAGCCCGATGCGCTCGGCGATCAGCTGCCAGGTCTCGTCGTGCACCTCGAGCGCCACCGAAGGCGGCAGCTGGGGGCGGGTCTCGTCGAGCCAGCGATTGAGCACCTCGGCGGCGGCCAGGGAGTTGCCGTTCTCGCTTCGCTGCAGCATCAGCTCCACCGCCGGGTGGCCGTCGCGGCTCAGGGTCACCGAGGGCTCGCGGGCCTCCTGGCGGATGGTGGCGATGTCGCCGAGGCGCAGCTGGACCCGCTCGCCGCTGAGCACCGGCAGGTCGGCGAAGGCCAGGGCGTCGCGACGCTGCTCCACCGCCCGCAGTTCCCGGGTGCTGTCCTGCTGCCCGAGCAGCCCCGCCGGCAGGTCCCGGGACATCGCCTCGATGCGCTCGGCGATCTCGCCGAGGCTGAGCTGCAGCCCCTGCAGGCGCTCGGCCGGGACCTCGATGCTGATCTGCTGGTCGGGCAGGCCGCTGATCTCCACCCGGTCGATGCCGGCCTGCAGCAGCTGGTCCTCGAAGCGGTTGGCGAGGTGGCGAAGCTCCCGGGGCGTGACCTCGCCGTGCACCAGCAGCCGGGCCACCGGTTCGTAGCGCGCCGCCCGGGCGACCTGGGGCTCCTCCGCCTCGGCGGGCAGGTTGGTGAACTCGTCGACCTGCTGGCGGACATCGTCCAGCGCCAGGATGGGATCGGTGCCCTCATGGAACTCCAGGGTGATGTTCGAGACGCCCTGGGCCGAGGTGGAGGTCATCCGCTTCAGGCCGTCGATGCTGCGCAGGCGCTGCTCGAAGGGGATGGTGATGCCCTGCTCGATGTCCTCCGCCGAGGCGCCGCTCCAGACCGTGCGCACGCTGACCACGTCCAGGGCGAAGGTGGGAAAGAACTGGATGTTCATCCGCGAGATGCCGAGCGCCCCGCCGAGCAGCATCATCAGCATCACCAGGTTGGCGGCGACCCGGTGGTGGACGAAGAAGCCGATCAGGCCGCGGCGCCGACTCACGAGGCCGCCTCCGGGTCACCTTGCCCCTCGCCCTCGTCTTTCTCGTCTTTCTCGTCTTTCTCGTCGTCCCGCTCGGCGCCGGCCTGGCGCTCGCTCTCGACCAGCAGGCCCTGCATGGCGTTGGGCAGGTGGGTGACGATCACCCGGTCGCCGTCGACCAGCGCCTCGCCGCTGACCAGCGCCCAGCGCTCGCCGTCTCGTAGCACCTCGCCATGGAGGGTCACGGCCAGGCGCTGCATGCGATTCGCCTCGCTCATCCGGTAGAGGGCGTCGTTGCCGTAGAGGGCGCTGTAGGGCACCGCCAGGCTCTGCGGCACCGCGGGACGCGCCAGCGACACGGCGACGTGGCTGCCGGGCCGCAGCCGCTCGCCGCCCGCCTCGAGGCGGAAGATCGCCTCGGTCCCGGCGGGGTCGCCCTCGCCGGCGAGCCCCTCCAGCACGAAACGGGCACCCTGCCCGTCGCTCGCCACCAGGCGTTGCTCCCGGGCCAGCGCCGCCAGGAGCTCCTCCTGATGACGCCCGGGAATGTGCGCGCGAAGCTCCAGGCCGCGCTCCGGATAGACGCTGAGCAGCTCGCTGCGCGCCGCGACCTGATCCCCCGGGGCGACCCGCAGGCGCGTGACGATGCCATCGAAGGGCGCCTCGACCCGGCTGCGCTCGGCATCGCGTCGCGCCGCGGCCAGGGTGGCCCGGGCCCGCTCCAGGCCGGCCTCGAGCCCGCGCAGGCGCGCCGGGTGCTCGGCGATCGCCCTCTCCCGGGCCGCGAGGGTCACCCGGGCCCGGGCCAGCTCGTTGCGCGCCGCGTCCAGGTCCGACGCGGCGGCCAGGTTGCGGGTCCGGAGCGACCGGGTGCGCTCCAGCTGACGTCGGGCATTGGCGACGAGCTCGCGTTCCCGGGCCACGGCTTCGAGATCACTCGCGTGGCGCACCCGTTCGTTCTCGACCTGGGCCTCACGATCGGCCACCTCGGCCTCGGCCTGCCGCAGGGGCGGCATCACGTCGGCATCGTCCAGGGCCACCAGCCGCTCGCCCTCGGCCACCCGCTGCCCCTCTCGCACCGGCCGCTCGGCGATCCGCCCGGCCAGGGGCGCGGTCACGGTCAGCAGGTCGGGGGCCGTGATCTCGCCATAGAGCGGCAGGACGGGCGCCTGGGGGCTCAGCGTCGCGGCGAGGGTCTCCACCCGCCAGCGGCGCTCCTCGGGGGTCACGCTGGGGGTCTCGGGCCGGGTCGCGCGCAGCCACAGGAAGGCCGCCACGCCGAGGGCCAGGATCAACAGGGGGAGCAGGCGTCTGAGCATCGGGCTGGGTTCCACCGGGAATATCAATAGCCCACAATATACAGTCATCGATCGGGGATTGTCGGCGCCAGCGGGCCATGGCGACACTAGACCGCAGCCCGTCCCCGCGGCCACGCGCCCCGCCCGGCCCCGGATCGGGTATCATCGATCCCCTCTCGCTTCGCGGAGTCGCCATGCCAGCCGCCCTTCCCCTGCCGCTCTCCACCCCCAACCGCAACCTGGTGCGGCTGACCATCGTGCGCGGTATCACCTGGACCGGCTTTCTCGCCGCCATCATCTTCGGCATCGAACTACTGGGCTTCTCGCTGCAAGTGCCCGCGGTGATCGCGGTGATCGTCACCATGGGCATGATCAATATCGCCACCTGGTGGCGGCTGGGGCGCCCCCGGGCGGTGACCCACCAGGAGTACCTCGGCCACCTGATGATCGACGTCACGGGGCTGACGCTGCTCTTCTACTTCACCGGCGGCGCCCACAACCCTTTCATCAACTACTACCTGGTGCCGGTGACCATCGCCGCGGCTACCCTGCCCTGGCGCCACGCCTGGCTGATCGCCGCGGTCTCCATGGCCGCCTACAGCGCCCTGATGGTGGTCTACCAGCCGCTGCCACAGCTCGCCCAGGGCGATGGCACCGCCACGTTCGGCCTGCACAAGCTGGGCATGTGGCTGAACTTCGGCCTCTCGGCGGGGCTCGTGACCTTCTTCATCTTCAAGATGGCCCACGCCCTGCGCCGCCGGGACCAGGCGCTGTCGCGCACCCGCGAGGCGGCGCTGCGCAACGAGCAGGTGCTGGCGGTGGCCACCCAGGCCGCGGGCACCGCCCACGAGCTCGGCACGCCGCTCTCCACCATGGCGGTGCTGCTCGCCGAGATGCGCGAGGATGCCCGGGACGACCCGGCGCTGAGCCGTGACCTGGAGCTGCTGCGCCAGCAAGTCGACACCTGCAAGTCGCGCCTGCGCCACCTGGTGCAGAGCGCCGATCGCCGACGCATGGCCGAGCCCGAGGTCTGCGATGCCCAGGCGTGGCTCGCCGGGGTGGTGCAGCGCTGGCTGGTGCTGCGTCCCGACGTCAGCCACCGCCTGGAGGTCGCCGAGCGGCGCGACCCGCCCCGGCTGGCGGTGGACGCCACCCTCGACCAGGCGCTGACCAACCTGCTCAACAACGCCGCCGACGCCAACCCCGACGACATCGTCATCCGCCTGGAGTGGAACGGCGAGGAAGTGATCATCGACATCCGCGACCACGGCCCGGGCGTGGCGATGTCCATCGCCGACCAGCTGGGCGAGACCTTCATCTCCACCAAGAGCAAGGGGCTCGGCATCGGCCTGTTCCTGACCCACGCCACCATCAACCGCTTCGGCGGCGGCGTGAGCCTGTACAACCACCCCGAGGGCGGCACCCTCACCGAGGTGATCCTGCCGCGCAGCCAGACGACGACCTGACGGCTCCGGGACTCCCCGACCCTGCGAGGACGACATGCAAGAGACCGCCGAACGCCTGCTGATCATCGACGACGACGAGATGTTCTGCCACGTGCTCGACCGGGCGCTGACGCGCCGCGGCTTCGAGGTGATGGTGGCCCACGACGCCGCCCAGGCGCTCTCCCTGGCGCGGCGCCACCAGCCCCAGCTGGCCACCCTGGACCTCAAGCTGGAGAACGAGTCGGGCCTGAAGCTACTGCCGGAGCTGCTGGAGCTGGTGCCGACCTGCCGGGTGATCGTGCTGACCGGCTACTCGAGCATCGCCACCGCGGTGGAGGCGATCAAGCTGGGTGCGGTGAACTACCTCTGCAAGCCGGCCGATGCCGACGAGGTGCTGGCCGCCCTCTCCCGGGAGGAGGGCGACCCGGAGCGGGAGGTGGCCGAGCACCCGCCGTCGATCAACCGCATCACCTGGGAGCACATACAGAAGGTGCTCCAGGAACACGACGGCAATATCTCCGCCACCGCGCGGGCGCTGGGCATGCACCGCCGCACCCTGCAGCGCAAGCTGCAGAAGCGCCCGGTCAGGCGCTAAGGCCGCCAAGCGGCCAAGCGGCCAAGCGGCCAAGCGGCCAAGCGGCCCGCCATGGTTTGGTGTTCCCGTACAAAAGCCAACCCCGAAAGCCTCGGCCTTCGGGGTTGGCTTGTCGCTCGGCGCTTGGTGCTTGGTGCTCCCGGCGCAGCCGGGCTATTGAGCCGTCCAGCCCAGGTCGATGTTCCAGCTCGCCCCGGTGACGGCGCCGGCCTGGTCGGAGGCCAGATAGCCGACCAGGGACGCGACCTCCGAGGGCTCGATCAGCCGCTTCACGGCGGCGTTCTTGAGCATGACGTTCTCGATCACCGCCTGCTCCTCCATGCCGTGCATCTTCGCCTGGTCGGCGATCTGGTTATCGACCAGCGGCGTCTTCACGTAGGCGGGGCAGATGGCGTTGGCGGTGATGCCCTGGCCGCCGCCCTCCAGCGCCGCGGTCTTGGTCAGGCCGATCATGCCGTGCTTGGCGCTGATGTAGGCGGCCTTGCCCGGCGAGGCCACCTGGGCGTGCACCGAGGCGATGTTGACGACACGGCCCCAGCCGCTCTCGCGCATGCTCGGCCACACCGCCTGGGTGAGCAGGAAGGGGGCGGTGAGCATCAGGTCGATGATCTGGCGCCACTTCGCCTCGGGGAAGCTCTCGATGGGCGAGACGTGCTGGATCCCCGCGTTGTTGACCAGGATATCCACGCGTCCGAAGCGCTTGATGGCCTCCGCTGCCGCCGCCCGGCAGGCCTCGCCGTCGGTCAGGTCGGCCTGGAAGAAGGCCGCGCCGGCGCGCTCGGCGACCTCCTTGCCGGCCGGATTGAAATCCACGGCCAGCACCTGGAGACCCTGCTCGCAGAAGTGGCGGACCACGGCCTCGCCGATGCCGCTGCTGGTGCCGGTGACCAGGGCGACGCGGGGGGTGGAAGCGTTGGCGGTCATGCGTGACTCCTCTTGTGGGATCGTCCAGGGGGGCTCGGAGAGTGCCCGACCCGCCCCGGGCCCGTGGATAGGGTGTTGTGGTTATCGTCGCGCGCATGGGGGTGGCGCTGCCCCACCAGCATAAGGCGAATGACGCAGTGCGTCATCCCTCAGGAGGCGGGCTCGACGGGGGTCATGACCCGCTCCATCAGCTGCTGCGCGAGCCGGCTCGCGGCCTGGCGGGAATCGAGGTCGGAGAGGTCCGAAAGCAGCCCGCAGCGCCAGCAGCCCGACGGTGCCTCCGGGCCGCCATCATCGTGTTCGGCGCGGGGCCCCTCGCTTTCCTCGACCAGCGGCTCCCAGGCGAAAGGGTAGCGCCCCGAGGGCAGCACGAGGGTCAGCTGAGGCGCGTCGGGCGATGCGGCCTCGTCGTCGGGGACAAGCACCAGCGACAGGGAAACAGGGGTGACCAGGGCGCCGAGCAGGCCGGGGCGCCCATCGGGGAGCGCATGGGGCTGGAAGCAGAGCGCATCCGCGGCGAGGCGCGGATTGAAGTGGGGCTCGGCCTTGGCGGCCTTGAGGTGGCGGCGGGTCCAGGCCTCGGCCAGGTGGGCCAGCCGCGCATACTGGACGGCACTCAATGCCTGCATGGTGTCCTCCGGTTCGGCGAGGCCGCCAGTATAGTCGCCATGGCAGGCGTCCCGCATCGGGCCTCGTCCCTCGAACCGACGCCCCGGCCGGTCGGCAGCGGCCCGGCGAGCTGCTAGCATGAAGCCGTTCGCCCCCCCACACGAGCCGCCGAGGAGCCGCCATGACCCCCGCCCAGCGACTGGAGATCGCCGTCGATATCGCCCGCGAGGCCGGCCAGATGATCGTCGCGGCCCGCGAGGGTCAGGCCTACGGCCATCGCTACAAGCACGGCCACGAGCTGGTCACCGACGCCGACGTCGAGGTGGACACGCGCATCGGCGAGCGGCTCCAGGCGCACTTCGCCGATGAGGCGCGCCTCAGCGAGGAGCTGGCCCCCGACCGCGAGGTGCTCTCCCGACCCCAGGCGCTGTGGGTGGTGGACCCCATCGACGGCACGGTCAACTTCGCCCACGGCCTGCGTCACGTGGCGGTCTCCATCGCCTGGTCGAGTGCGGGTCGGCCGCGCCTCGGGGTCGTGCACGCCCCCTTCCTGGGCGAGACCTTCACCGCCCTGGAGGGCCAGGGCGCCTGGTGCAACGGGGAGCCGATCCGCGCCGGCCGTGCCCACGACCTCTCCCGCTGCCTAGTCGGCACCGGCTTTCCCTACCGTCGCGACAGCCGCCCGCCGCTGATGCGCCGCCTCACCGCGGTGCTCGGTCACTGCCAGGACATCCGGCGCAACGGCTCGGCCGCCCTCGACCTGTGCGACGTCGCCTGCGGCCGCCTGGATGCCTACTACGAGAGCGTCTCGCCCTGGGACTGCGCCGCGGGCCTGCTGATCGCCCGGGAGGCCGGCGCCCGCACCGGGCATCTCTACCCCGTCCCGCCGGGCATCCCGGAGGGGCTCTACGGCGAGAACCTGCTGGTCACCGCGCCCGGGGTCCACGACGCCCTGGGCGACCTGCTGCGCCGCGCCGACGCCGGCGAGATCGCGCTCTAGCCGCGTCGCGGGCCGCCTGCGGCGAGCCTCGATAGCGGCTCGCCATCGCCTGCCAAGGCGACGACTATTGGCGTCGGGCCGCGCGCTCCTTCACAATGTGCCCCTTCCTTACCCATCATCCATTGCCACGCACCTCGCCGTGCCAGGAGCCACTTCATGTTCGTCGTCATCTTCGGCCGTCCCGCCTGCCCCTTCTGCGTCCGCGCCAAGTCGCTGGCCGAGCGGCTCGAGAGCGCCGGCGCCATCGAGGGCCACCGCTACGTCGACATCCAGGTCGAGGGCATCACCAAGGCCGACCTGGAGAAGACCATCGGTCAGCCGGTGCACACCGTGCCCCAGATCTTCGTCGACCAGACCCCCATCGGCGGCTTCACCGAGTTCGACCAGTACGTGCGCGACAACGCCCTGCTGGCGGCCAGCGTCTGACCCCCGCCCGCCGGTCGTCCTCGACGCCGCCACCCTCCCGGGGTGGCGGCGTTTGCGTTACGGGGCCCGCCGCCGGCCTGCGTCTTTCCCGCGTTGAATCGGCGCCGGGCCGCGCTGCCTATACTGCGGGCTCAAACGACACAAGAATCGGATCACGCGCGCGGGGCATCACGACGGGGGAACGGCACGATGCAACGGGAAGAGTTCGTCCAGCAGCTGTGGCTGGACTACGTCCATCACCATCCTGATGTCGGCGGCCTGCGGCTCTGGCCGGTGGAGACGCCGGCGGAGTACCTGGCGATCCTGACCCTCAACCACGGCCCCTGGGCCATGGAGGCGCTGATTCCCACCCTGGTGCGCTTCGGCTATCGCCCCCAGCAGCGCTACGGCATGGCCGACCGAGGCCTGCTCGCCACCCTGCTCAGCGCCCCGGACGACGGTGGCTGGATCCTGCTCGCCGAGCTGCAGCTGGGCACCCTGTCCCGGGCGCCCAGGGAGCGCCTGAAGACGCTGGTGGCCGACGCCGACCCGCGGGAAGCGCGCAGCCAGGCGCTCTTCTGCCACGGGCGCCCCTGGCCGATGCCCGACTGGGACACCTACCAGGCCCTGCACCAGGCACACCCCCTGGCCGGCTGGCTCACGGTGATGGGGCCGCGCGTTCACCACGTCGGCTTCGACTGCCAGCGGCTGGGCCAGGATATCCAGGCCCTCGACGGCCGGCTGCGCCAGGCCGGTCTCGCCGTCTGCGACGATCGCCTCCGCGGCCTTTTCCCCGTCTCGCCGCTGCTCGACTACCGCTTCTACGCCACCCGCTCCCAGCGTCTGGCCTTCGCCGAGGGCGATGAGCACCGCATCGGCCTCGGAGGCCTGGCGCTGGTCCAGAAGCAGGTCAGCGCCAATCAGGAGCGTGCCGCCGAGCTGCTGCTGCCGCACCACACCCGTTGCGAACTCACCTGAGCCGGTTCATCCACAGAATCTGTGGATAACGCTGTGCATCACCCCGGGGAAAGCCGCGGCGCCCCGGATGAACGGGGCCGCGGCCCACCCTGATCAGTTTTTCGGCAGCGCGCGGGGCGCCCAACGACGACGGCCCGGACGCAGGGTCCGGGCCGTCGAAGGTTGTGCGCCCTCATCCGAGGCGCCGCGGCGGATCACTCGTCGAAAGTCATCTCCGGCACGTGCTCCGGCACCACCAGCTTGCCGGCGGTCAGCTCCTTGATCTCCTCGACGGAGACGCCCGGGGCGCGCTCCTTGAGGTGGAAGGCGCCGTCTTTGATCTCGAGGTAGGCGAGATCGGTGAGCACGCGGTTGATGCAGCCCGCGCCGGTCAGCGGCAGGTTGCACGACTCCAAGAGCTTGGACTCGCCATGCTTGGAGGCATGGGTCATGGTGCAGATGATGTTCTCGGCGCCTGCCACCAGGTCCATGGCGCCGCCCATGCCCTTGATCAGCTTGCCCGGGATCATCCAGGAGGCGATGTTGCCGTTCTGGTCGACCTCGAAGGCGCCGAGCACCGTCAGGTCGACGTGGCCGCCGCGGATCATCGCGAAGGACTCGGCGGAGGAGAAGATCGCCGCGCCCGGCCGGGCGGTGACGGTCTGCTTGCCGGCGTTGATCATGTCGGGATCGACCTCCTCCTCGGTGGGGAAGCGCCCCATGCCGAGCAGGCCGTTCTCGGACTGCAGCATCACGTCGATGCCGTCGGGGATATAGTTGGCCACCAGGGTCGGGATGCCGATGCCCAGGTTGACGTAGAAACCGTCTTCGAGCTCGCGCGCCACGCGCTGTGCCATCTGTTCGCGGGTGAGTGCCATCGTGTTGCCTCTTGTAGGTCGGGGGAAGCGGAAAAGCGCCGGCCATCGCCGGTGGTCACGTGCGGGGCGCCTCAGCCCTCGCGCACGGTACGCTTCTCGATGCGCTTCTCGAAGGTGCCCTGGATGATGCGGTCGACGTAGATGCCCGGGGTGTGGATCTGGTCCGGCTTGAGCTCGCCCGGTTCGACGATCTCCTCGACCTCGACCACGGTGATCTTGCCCGCGGTGGCGGCCATCGGGTTGAAGTTCTGGGCGGTGTCGCGGTAGACGACGTTGCCGTAGCGGTCGGCCTTCCAGCCCTTGATGATGGCGAAGTCGCCGACCACCGACTCCTCGAGGATGTAGTGGCGGCCGTTGAACTCGCGCACCTCCTTGCCCTCGCCGATCGGCGTGCCGTAGCCGGTGGCGGTGTAGAAGGCGGGAATGCCGGCGCCGCCGGCGCGCATCTTCTCGGCCAGGGTGCCCTGGGGGGTCAGCACCACCTCGATCTCCTCGTTGAGCATCTGCTGCTCGAACAGGGCGTTCTCGCCGACGTAGGAGGCATGGATCTTGCGGATCTGCTTGTCCTCCAGCAGCAGCCCCAGGCCGAAGCCGTCCACGCCGCAGTTGTTGGACCACACCGTCAGGTCCTTCACGCCGCGGCGCTTGATCTCCGCGATCAGGTTCTCGGGGATGCCGCAGAGGCCGAAACCGCCGGCGATCACGGTCATGCCGCTCTCGATGCCGTCCATTGCCTCTTCGTAGGAAGTCACACGCTTGTCGAATCCGGCCATCGTGGCGCCTCGCGTTGTTGTAGAGAGTGGTGGGATGGGGACAACGGTGAACTCCGGGAGTCCCGTTGGCAGAGTGTCAGGCCAGTGTTGCGCCTGCCAATATATTTGTTAAGTTTGTTTTATTTATCGATTGATATGATTGCCTCATAAATTGGACCTTGGTAGCACGCCATGACCGTCAAGCAACTGCGCGCCTTCCTCGCCGTGGCGCGAACGCTGAGCTTCACCCAGGCCTGCGAGCACATGCACCTCTCCCAGCCGGCGCTGAGCCTGGCGATCAAGGGACTCGAGGAGAGCCTGGGCGGCCGCCTGCTGGTCCGCAGTACCCGCAGCGTGCGCCTCACCCCCGAGGGCGAGTCGCTGGTCCCGCTGGCCAAGCGGCTGATCGCCGAGTGGGACAACACCGAGGAGCTGCTGCGCCAGCGCTTCACCCTGCAGCTCGGGCGCCTGGCGGTGGCCACCATGCCGTCGTTCGCCAGCAACCTGCTGCCGCCGGCGCTGCGGGTCTTTCGCCAGCGCCACCCCAAGGTCAACGTCACGGTCCACGACGTGATCAACGAGCAGGTGATCGAGATGGTGCGCGCCCGCCAGGTCGAGCTGGGGCTGGTGTTCGAACCCGAGGCCACCGGCAGCCTCTCCTTCGCGCCGCTCTTTCGCGACCGTTTCGTCGCCGTGGTGCCGGCCGACTCCCGGCTGGCCGACCGGCCGAGCCTCGACTGGGCCACCCTGATGACCCGTAACTTCATCGCGCTGCAGCGCCCCTCCATGGTGCGCCGGCTGCTTGAGCAGGCCCTGGAGGGACGTGACCTGGTGCTGCCGGCGACCTTCGAGTGCCACCAGCTCGCCACGGTGGGCCGCATGGTTTCAAGCGGCCTGGGCGTCAGCGCCGTGCCGTCGCTGTGCATCGAGCAGATGCAGGAACTCGGCGCCATCTGCGTGCCGCTGGAGGATCCGGTCATCGAGCGCGACGTCGGCGTGCTGACCTGGAACCGCCACGAGCTCTCCATCGCCGCCCTGGCCCTGCAGCGAGTGCTGGCGGAGACCATCCGCCCCCCGACGCTCATCGCGCACCGCTGAGGGCTTCAGCTGGGCAGCGTGCGGCCGATCCATTAGCATGAACGCCTCGTACACCCCGCCAAGGAGACCGGCATGTCGACCCTCAGAGGGTTCGTGAGCCTCCTGCTGCTGAGCCTGACCACCCTCACCTGGGGGATCCCGCTGATCCTGCTGACCCTGGTCAAGCTGGTGACGCCCGGGCGTCGCTGGCGACGACGGGTGCTGACGGCCCTCAACTGGGTCGCCCTCAACTGGATGGGCAGCAACCTGTGGTGGATGCGCCGCTGGCTGCGCCCGCCGCTGGAACTCGAGCTGCCCGACGGCCTCTCCCGGGACCGCTGGTGGCTGGTGCTCTCCAACCACCGCAGCTGGACGGACATCTTCCTGCTCTTCTTCGCCTTCCACCGGCGCATCCCGATGCCGCACTTCTTCGTCAAGCGGCAGCTGATCTGGATCCCCATCGTCGGGCTGGCCTTCTGGGCCATGGAGTTTCCCATGCTGCGCCGCCTGACCCGGGAGCAGCGCGAGCGCCACCCCCACCTGGCGCGACGCGACCGCGAGGCCACGGAACGGATGTGCCGCCACGCCCGGGAGCGGCCGATCGCCATCTACAACTTCGTCGAGGGCACCCGCTTCACCCCCGCCAAGCATGCGGCCCAGGGGGCTCCCTATCGGCACCTGCTGAGGCCCCGCGCCGGAGGCATCGCCCAGGTGGTGGGCCTGCTCGGCGACCGGCTCGGCGGCATCCTCGACGTCACCCTGCACTACGACAACCCCGCGCCGAGCTTCTGGGGCTTCCTCTGCGGCCGCGAGGCGCGGGTGGTCCTCGAGGCGCGGCGGCTGGAGGTGCCCGCCTGGATGCTCGAGGGCGACTATCACGACAACATGGACTACAAGGAACGCTTCCAGTCATGGCTGAACGCCCTGTGGCAGGACAAGGATCGCCGTCTCGACGCCCACCGCTGATCTGGCTGCTGATCGTCCTGACGGTGCTGGCCGGCTGTGCCAGCCAGCACCGTCAGGTCGGCACCGGCCGCGGCATCGCCGGCGAGTGGATCACCGTCCAGCGCGGCGACACCCTCGGCGAGATCGCGCGCCGGGCCGAGGTGCCCCTGGTGCGCCTGAAGCGCTTCAATCCCGGCGTGGACGCCCGGCGCCTGTCGGTGGGCCAGCGCCTGATGGTCCCCTCCCGCCAGGAGCGGGCGCCCTCCGGCGGCCCCTATCGCTACCAGGTCCGCCCAGGCGACACCTTCAGCGCCATCGCCCGGCGCTTCGGCACGACGCCGGGGCGCATCCGCGCGGGCAACCCCGGGGTCGAGCCCACCACGCTCAGGGTCGGTCAGCTGATCCAGGTGCCCCTCAGCGGGGGAGCGACCCGCACCGCCGCGAGCTCCAGCGGTCAGCGCTCGGCCGCTCGACCGACCCCCAGGCAGCTGCCGGACCCCGGCGACCTCCCCGCCTCGGCGCGGCGCTGGCCCTGGCCGCTCGACGACTATCGGGTGGCCCGCCCCTTCGGCACCGATCAGCGCGGCGCCCTGCAGCCGATGCTGCTGGCCACCGCGCCGGGCAGCCGCGCCAAGGCGGTGGCCGATGGCGAGGTGCGCTTCGCCGACAGCATGCGCCAACTCGGCCAGGTGGTGATCGTGCACCATGCCGACAACCTGCAGAGCGTCTATGCCCTCTGCGAGCGGCCTCTGGTGAGTAGCGGCCAGACGGTCACGCGCGGCACCCCGGTCTGCGAGGTCGGCCGCCACGACGGCGGGCCACGCCTGCTCCTCGACATGCGCCACGGCGGCAAGCCGGTGAACCCCACGCGAGTGCTGCGCTGACCGCGGACGGGCGGCGCTCGCCGCCGGCGTCACGGCATCGTCAAGATGGCGTCGCCGGGCTGTCATGAAGGGCGCCCATCCTTGGCGGTGTCAGGCCCGGTCGGGCCCGCCACCGCACGAGGAGCGCCATGCGCATCTGCCTGGTCAGCGATACCTGGTCCCCCGATATCAACGGCGTCGCCCACACCCTCGGCCGGCTGACCGCCGAGCTGCATCGACGCGGGGTGGCGCTGCAGCTGGTGCGCCCGCGCCCCGCCGGGCCGGTCATCCCGCGTCCGGAGGGCATCGAGTCGGAACTGCGTGTTCGCGGCCTGGCCCTGCCCGGATATCGCGAAGTGCGCATCGGCCTGACGACCGGGCGCGCCCTCCAGCGGCTGTGGCGCCACCAGCGTCCCCAGGCGATCTACCTCGCCACCCAGGGCCCGCTGGGCTGGGCGGCGCTGCGTATCGCACGCCGGCTGGGCATCCCGGTGATCAGCGGCTGGCACACCAACTTCGACCACTACTGTCGCGACTATGGCCTGCCCTGGCTGGCGCCGCTGGTCCGCCGCCGCCTGCGACACTTCCATAACCGCACCGCGGCGACCCTGGTGCCGACCCATGCCCAGGCCCGCGACCTGGGGGCCCAGGGCTTCGCCAACGTGCGCGTGATGGCGCGCGGCATCGACGGCGAGGCCTTTTCCCCGCGCCATCGCGACCCGGCGCTGCGTGCCGCCTGGGGCAGCGATGCCCACCGCCCGGTGGCCCTCTACGTGGGACGCCTGGCGCCGGAGAAGAACCTGGCCCTGCTGCGCGACACCTTCCTCGCCATGCTCGAGGCGCGTCCCGACCTCAGCCTGGTGGTGGTCGGCGACGGCCCCGGACGGGCGTCCCTGGAGCGTGCCCTGCCCCAGGCTCACTTCACCGGCTTCATCGACCGGGAACGCCTGATCCGCCACTACGCCAGCGCCGACCTCTTCGTCTTCCCCTCGCTCTCCGAGACCTGGGGCAACGTGGTGCTCGAGGCGATGGCCAGCGGCCTGGCCGTGGTGGCGTTCCGCCACGCCGCCGGCGCCGAGCTGATCGACCACGACCACAACGGCCTCTGCCTGGCACCCGATGATCCGGCCGGCTTCCAGGCGGCGGCGGTCACCCTCTGCCAGCAGCCGGCCCGCTATGCCCAACTGGGTCGGGCGGCCCGCCAGCGCGCCCTGGCGTATCGCTGGTCGGCAATCGCCGACACCTTCCTCTCCACCCTCACCCAGCCACTGGAGGTCGACGATGAAGCCGCTCCCCCCTGCCATGTTTGATCGCCTGGATCTCATCGAGTGGCAGCTCTGCCGCCGCCTGGTCGGCTGCAACGTTCATCGCCCCTGGCTGATGCTGCTGCGCCTGGCCAGCCGCCTGGGCGACTGGCCGCTGTGGGTCGGGCTGATCCTCGCCCAGCCGCTGATCGACCCCGTCCACGGCACGCAGCGGCTGCTCGCATACACCGCCACCGCCCTGGTGGCCATCGCCGTCTATCGGGTGCTCAAGACGCGCCTGTGCCGCGAGCGCCCCTTCATCACCTTCACCGGCATCATCCGCTGCGGGGAACCCGCCCGGGATCGCTACAGCTTCCCCAGCGGCCACACCATGCACGCGGTGCTCTTCTGCCTGCTGACCGCGGTGCATGCCGCCTGGCTGCTGCCGTGGCTCTTGCCCATCGCGCTGCTGATCGCCATCTCCCGGGTCGGCCTGGGGCTGCACTACCTGAGCGACGTGGTCGCCGGCGCCCTGCTCGGCACCGGCTTCGCCTGGCTCAGCCTGGCGCTCTTCGGCTGATGCCCGACGCGGCCGGCGCGACCGCGTCCGCTGGCCGAACAGCCGACGGGATGGCATCCTGAGGCGATGATGCCGCTGCCGTTCCCTACCGGCGAGCCCCTGCTCGCGACGCCTCCGCTGATGCGCTTCGCCCGCCTGCTGGGCGAGCCCGTCGCCACCGAGCTGCTGACACGGCTCGATCGAGAGCTCGACTGGCAGCGGCCGACCCTGCGCCTCTACGGGCGCGAGCACCCGATCCCCCGCCGCCAGGTCTGGATGGGCAGCCCCGAGGCACGCTATCGCTACTCGGGGCGCGACTTCACCCCCGACGCCTGGCATCCCGTCGTCGCGACGATCCGCGATGCAGTGGTCGAGCGGCTGGCCGCCGCCGGCCAGCCGGCGCGCTTCAACAGCGTACTGCTCAACCGCTATGCCGGTGGCGAGGAGCGCATGGGCTGGCACAGCGACGACGAGCCCGAGCTCGGCGACGACCCGCTGATCGCGGCCGTCAGCCTCGGCGCCGAGCGCCCGCTGCGCTTTCGCTGGAAGCACCGGGAGGCCCCGGCCTTCAATGCCTGGCTGCCCCACGACAGCCTGCTCGTGATGGGCTCCGGGGTGCAGCGACGCCTTCAGCACGCGCTGCTGCCGCGGCGCCTCGAGGGGCTGCGCATCAGCCTCACCTTCCGCTGGGTGCATCCGCCCACCCATGGCGGCCGCGCCGGCTGAGCTGCGCTGTCGACGCCATACGCCCCACCGGCCACCCTCTATCCCCCAGTGCCAATGCCCCATGCAAAACGGCCACCCCGTTCGGGATGGCCGTCATGCGATGCCGAGGAAAGATAACGGTATAAATCGCCGATGCCCCGTCAGCCGCGGAAGTAGCCCGGGGTGACGAAGGGCATCTTGCTGACCGTCATCGGCAGGCGCTTGCCGCGCACCTCGGCATAGACGGTGGCGCCGATCTCGGCCGCCTCGATGGCCACGTAGCCCATGGCCACCGGCCGACCGACGCTGGGGCCGAAGCCGCCGGAGGTCACGCGGCCCAGGTGGGCGCCCTCCGCGTCGAAGAGCTCGGTACCCTCGCGCACCGGGGCGCGGCCCTCGCCGAGCAGCCCCACGCGCTTGCGACGGTGATCCTTCTCGGCCACCTGGTGCAGGATCAGGTCGGCGCCGGGGAAGCCGCCGGCTCGCTCGCCGCCGCGGCGGCGCGGCTTGCCGATTGCCCAGATCAGGCCGCCCTCGACCGGCGTGGTCTCGGTGTCGATATCGTGGCCGTAGAGACAGAGCCCGGCCTCGAGACGCAGGGAGTCCCGCGCGCCCAGGCCGATCGCCTCGACCTCCTGCTCGGCCAGCAGTCGCCGCGCCAGGGCCTCGGTCTGGTCGGCGGCCACCGAGATCTCGAAGCCGTCCTCGCCGGTGTAGCCGCTGCGGCTGACCCAGACATCGATGCCGTCGATGGCAAAGCGGCCGTGCTGCATGAAGACCATCTCGCACGCCTCGGGGCAGAGGCGCTGCATCACGCCGGCGGCCTGGGGGCCCTGCAACGCCAGCAGGCCGCGGTCGACCACCTCGACCTCGTGATCGGGCAGGCCCCGGCGCAGGTGGGCGATGTCCTGCTCGCGGCAGGCGGCGTTGACCACCAGGTAGAGGTGATCGCCGGCATTGACCACCATCAGGTCGTCGAGGATGCCGCCCTCCTCGGAGGTGAACAGCGCATAGCGCTGCATGCCCGCAGGGAGGCCGACGATATCGGCCGACACCAGGGTCTCCAGCGCCTCGGCCGGGTTGGGGCCGCGCAGCAGCACCTGCCCCATGTGGGAGACATCGAAGAGCCCGGCGGCCTGTCGAGTATGCTCGTGCTCGCGTTTCACTCCCAGCGGGTACTGCACCGGCATGTCGTAGCCGGCGAAGGGCACCATCCTGGCGCCCAGCTCCACGTGCAGGGCGTGCAGCGGGGTCTGCTTGAGTTCACTCATGATGTCGTCTCTCGTGACGAGGGGGCCAACGCAAGAGAGGTGCCCCTCGGGGCACCTCTCCTGACTCGCGCATCCCTCAGGATTTGTCGTGGTCCAGCTCCTCGCCCGGCAGGATCTCCTTGCCGTCGAAGTAGTCACGGGCCAGCTTGAAGACCACCGGCGACAGCAGCGCCAGGGCGATCAGGTTGGGGATGGCCATCATGGCGTTGAAGGTGTCGGCCATCAGCCAGATGAAGCCCAGCTGCGCCATGGCGCCCAGCGGAATCGCCAGCACGAACAGCACCCGGTAGAGCATGATCGAGCGCGTGCCGAACAGGAACTGGAAGCACTTCTCACCGTAGAAGGACCAGCCGAGGATGGTGGTGAAGGCGAACACCGCCAGGGCCAGCGACACGATCTGGTTGCCCATGCCCGGCAGGGCCGCATCGAAGGAGAGCGCGGTCAGCGACGCCCCGGCCTCCCCCGTCTGCCACACGCCGGCGGTCAGGATGACCAGGGCGGTGATGGTGCAGACGATGATGGTATCGATGAAGGTGCCCAGCATGGCGATCAGGCCCTGACGCACCGGGTTCTTGGTCTGCGCCGCGGCGTGAGCGATGGGCGCGCTGCCCAGGCCCGCCTCGTTGGAGAAGATGCCGCGTGCCACACCGAACCGGATGGCCGCCATCACCGCCGCGCCGGCGAAGCCGCCCACGGCCGAATGGGGGGTGAAGGCATAGGTGAAGATCATGCCGAAGGCCGCGCCGATCTGGTCGGCGTTGACGACCAGCACGATCAGGCCGGCGAGCACGTAGAGGATGCCCATGACCGGCACCAGCTTGCCCGCCACCTTGGCGATGCGCTTGATGCCGCCCAGGATCACCGCACCGGCCAGCACCATGATCACCACGCCGGTGATCCAGTGCGGCAGGCCGAAGGTGGAATCCAGGGCGTCGGCCACCGAGTTGGACTGCACGGTGTTCCCGATACCGAAGGCCGCCACGGCGCCGAAGAAGGCGAAGGCGCCACCGAGCCACAGCCACTTCTTGCCCAGGCCGTTCTTGATGTAGAACATCGGCCCGCCGATGTGGTAGCCGGTGCTGTCGGTTTCCCGATAGCGCACGGCCAGCACCGCCTCGGCAAACTTGGTGGCCATGCCGACCAGGGCGGTGATCCACATCCAGAAGACCGCCCCCGGGCCACCCAGCGCGATGGCCGTGGCGACCCCGGCAATGTTGCCGGTGCCGATGGTGGCCGACAGGGCGGTCATCAGGGCGTTGAACGGCGAGATCTCGCCATCGTCATGCTTCTCGGCGGCCTTGCCGGGTTCCGGCTTCTTGTCGCGGCCGGCCCACATCAGCTTGAAGCCCGTGCCGAGCTTGCGGATCGGCATCAGCTTGAGGCCCATCTGCAGATAGAGGCCCACCCCCAGCAGCAGGATGAGCATCAGGGGCCCCCACACCACGCCGTTGATGGCGCCGAATATACTGTTCAAGGTTTCCACGCGAATCTCCCTATTATCTTCTTCACGCTTGTTGTTGTGATCTGCCGCTGGTGACGACTCGCCAGCATGTCCGATGCCCATCCTCCCCCGTTTGGCAGACGGGCGAACCGAAAAGACGAAACTGCATGGTCAAGTCGCTCTTCGACGAAAGATCGACAGGACGAACGCCTTCACGATAGCGGATCATGCCACTGCTGCACCAGCCCGACGGCTCGGGCCATCCCCTCGCGCGTCGCCGGCCAGCCAGCGGCCACACCGGCCGCAGGTTTCCGATTGGAAACGCAGCAAGCGTACTGTCGGCGCCGCCACGAGGCAAGAGCGCGTCGACCACTGGACGAAGCCGGCGTCTCCGACCACCCTGTGAACGGGTCGAGGCGCTGTTGTCCACCCGCCATCCCCTCCGCAGGACTCGCCAAACGCCGTCAAGGGCGTTAGCATTCGCGGATCCGAAAACCTTTTTCGTATAGGAAATCAAGATGAGCTCAATCCCCGCCAACCTGCGCTACGCCGAAAGCCACGAGTGGGTCCTCGACAACGGCGACGGCAGCGTGACCATCGGCATCACCGACCACGCCCAGGAGGCCCTGGGCGACGTGGTCTTCGTCGAGCTGCCCGAGGTCGGCCAGACCCTCGCCGTCGGCGACGAGTTCGGCGTCATCGAGTCGGTCAAGGCCGCCTCCGATCTCTACGCGCCGCTCGCCGGCGAGGTCATCGCCGTCAACGAGGCCCTCGAGGACGCCCCGGAGACCGTCAACGAGGCGCCCTACGCCGACGGCTGGATCATGAAGGTGCGCCTCGACGACGCCGCCGCCCTAGACGCGCTGCTCGACGCCGACGCCTACCAGGCCGTGGCCGCCGAGGACTGAGCCTCTCCCGGCGCCCTCCTCCGCCCACGCGGCCGCTGAGGAGCGCGCCACCCCGGCCCCGCCCGCGGGGCCGGCCTTCCATCGACTCCGGGGCGTTGCCCCCCACGCACACAGGGTGTTCCATGGCTTTCGACAACCGCCGTCTGGCCGATCTGGCCGCTCACGATGCCTTCCTCCAGCGCCACAACGGGCCCACCGCCGACGACGTCGCGGGCATGCTCGAGACGCTGGGCATGGCGAGCCTTCCCGCGCTGATGGAGGCCACCGTGCCCGCCGGCATTCGCCTGGGCCGTGAGCTGGACCTGGACCCGCCGAAGGGCGAGGCCGAGGCCCTGGACTACCTGCACCGCCTGGCGCGCCAGAACCGCGTGGCCAGGAGCTACATCGGCCAGGGCTACTACGACACCCACCTGCCGACGGTGATCCAGCGCAACGTGCTGGAGAACCCGGGCTGGTACACCGCCTACACGCCCTACCAGCCGGAGATCTCCCAGGGGCGCCTCGAGGGCCTGCTCAACTTCCAGCAGATGGTGATGGACCTCACCGGCATGGAGCTCGCCAACGCCTCGCTGCTCGACGAGGCGACCGCCGCCGCCGAGGCGATGGCGCTGTGCAAGCGCGCCAACAAGAAGGCCAGGAGCAATACCTTCTTCGTCGCCGATGACGTCTTCCCGCAGACCCTGGACGTGGTGCGCACCCGCGCGGCCTGGTTCGGCTTCGACCTGGTGGTGGCCCCGGCCGAGGAGCTCGCCGAGCACGACGTCTTCGGCGCCCTGCTGCAGTACCCCGGCGACGGCGGCCGGGTCCGCGACCTGGCGCCGCTGATCGAGGCCGCCCGCGAGCGCGGCGTGATGACCTGCGTGGCGGCCGACATCATGGGCCTGGTGCTGCTCAAGGAGCCGGGCGCCCTGGGCGCCGACATGGTCGTCGGCAGCGCCCAGCGCTTCGGCGTGCCGATGGGCTTCGGCGGCCCCCACGCGGCCTTCTTCGCCACCACCGACAAGCTCAAGCGCTCGATCCCGGGGCGCATCATCGGCGTCTCCCAGGACAGCCGCGGCGCGACGGCGCTGCGCATGGCGATGCAGACCCGCGAGCAGCATATCCGCCGCGAGAAGGCGACCTCCAACATCTGCACCGCCCAGGCGCTGCTGGCCAACATCGCCGGCTTCTACGCCGTCTACCACGGCGCCGAGGGCCTCAGGACCATCGCCTCGCGCATCCACCGCCTGACGACGATCCTGGCCACCGGCCTCATGGAGAAGGGCGTGAGCCTGGCCCACGACAGCTGGTTCGACACCCTGCGCCTGACCGGCGTGGATGCCGGGCGCATCCACGGCCGCGCCATGGCCCACGACGTCAACCTGCGCTACTTCGCGGATGGCGACGTGGGGCTGAGCCTCGACGAGACCACCACCGCCCACGACCTGGACGTGCTGTTCGACGTGCTGCTCGACGAGGAGCATGGCCTCGGCGTGCGCGAGCTCGACGACCGGGTGCTCGCCGAGGGGCTCACCGGCATCCCGGCCGCCTGCGCCCGGGAGTCCGCGTTCCTGACCCACCCGACCTTCCAGCGCTACCGCAGCGAGACCGAGATGCTGCGCTACCTCAAGCGCCTGGAGAACAAGGACCTGTCGCTCGCCCACGCGATGATCCCGCTGGGCTCGTGCACCATGAAGCTCAACGCCACCAGCGAGATGATCCCCATCACCTGGCCGGAGTTCGCGCGCATCCACCCCTTCGCGCCCCGCGACCAGGTGGCCGGCTACCGCCAGATGATCGACGAGCTGGCCGCCTTCCTGGTCGAGGTGACCGGCTACGACCACATCTCCATGCAGCCCAACTCCGGCGCCCAGGGCGAGTACGCCGGGCTGGTGGCGATCCGCCGCTACCAGGCGGCCCAGGGCGAGGGGCACCGCGACGTCTGCCTGATCCCGAGCTCCGCCCACGGCACCAACCCCGCCTCCGCCGCCATGGCCAGCATGAAGGTGGTGGTCGTGGAGTGCGACGCCGACGGCAACGTCGACATCGACGACCTGGCCGCCAAGGCCGAACAGCACCGCGACGCCCTCTCGGCGATCATGATCACCTACCCCTCCACCCACGGGGTGTTCGAGGCCCACGTCCGCGAGGTGTGCGAGATCGTCCACGCCCACGGCGGCCAGGTCTACATCGACGGCGCCAACATGAACGCCCAGGTGGGCCTGACCCGCCCCGGCGACTTCGGCGGCGACGTCAGCCACCTCAACCTGCACAAGACCTTCTGCATCCCCCACGGCGGCGGCGGCCCGGGCATGGGCCCGATCGGCGTCAAGGCGCACCTCGCGCCCTACGTCTCGAACCACGCGGTGGTGCCGATCGAGGGCGTCGAGGCGGGCTGTGGCGCGGTCTCGGCCGCCCCCTTCGGCTCGGCCTCGATCCTGCCGATCTCCTGGGCCTACATCAAGATGATGGGCGCGCGCGGCCTGCGCGAGGCCACCGAGCTCGCGATCCTCAACGCCAACTACATCGCCCAGCGCCTCGGCGCGCACTACCCGGTGCTCTACAAGGGCGCCAACGGCACCGTGGCCCACGAGTGCATCATCGACATCCGCCCGCTCAAGGCCGACTCCGGCATCAGCGAGGAGGACATCGCCAAGCGCCTGATGGACTACGGCTTCCACGCCCCGACCATGTCCTTCCCGGTGCCCGGCACGCTGATGATCGAGCCCACCGAGTCGGAGTCGCGCTACGAGATCGACCGCTTCTGCGACGCCATGATCGCGATCCGCGAGGAAATCGACGCGGTGCAGCGCGGCGACTGGCCCGCCGACGACAACCCGCTGGTCAACGCCCCGCACACCCTGGCCGACCTGCGCGACGCCGCCTGGGCGCGCCCCTACTCGCGCGAGCTCGGCGCCTTCCCCTCCGAGGCGACCCGCGCCGCCAAGTACTGGCCGGCGGTCAACCGCGTCGACAACGTCTTCGGCGACCGGCAGCTGATCTGCTCCTGCCCGAGCATCGACGAGTACCGCGATTGAGACGCGGCTAGACGATCGCGGCGGCGCCTCACAGGCGCCGCCCGAGCGTCAACGCCGGCTCATGAACGAAAAGGGCCCCGCTTCGGCGGGGCCCGTTTCGTTGAGGTCCGGGCGCTGAGGCGGGGACGCTCGGCGGCTCAGCCCTCGATCGCCTCGCCGTAGCCGAGGCGCTCGTGGTGGCGCTGCTCGCGGTAGCCCTCGAGCAGGCGCACGTAGCGGCGCGGCATGTGCGCCCCGCTGCGGGTCACCAGGTAGAGAGACTCGTGGGAGGCGTGGGCCAGGGAGAGCGCCTTGACCTGGCGCTGCCAGGGCGAGGTCTCGAGCACCACCCGCGAGACCACCGCGAAACCGAGTCCCCGGGCCACCGCGTCCAGCACCATGCCCACCTCGTTGGTGAAGCCCTGGCGCGGGAAGTGGCTCATCGAGCGGAAGTCGGGGAAGTTGGCGTGCAGCAGCGCCGCGGCATGATCGTTTCCGCCCGGGTAGCCGATCACCCCCAGCGCCATCAGGTCGTTCAGGCCGCTGCCGGCGAAGTCCGCCGGCACCACCAGGCAGAGCGGCTCCTGGTGCCAGGCCTCGCAGTCGAGCTCGGGATGGCGCACTGGTTCGGTGACGATGCCCAGATCGTGGCGCCCGGAGAGCACGTCGGCCACGATATCGCCGTTGAAGGCGAAGCTGTAGCTGACGGTGAGGCCCGGCTGCATCTGCTGCTGGCCGAGGATGAAGGGGTAGAGCATCAGCCCGATGCTGCCCGGCGAGGCGAGGCGGCACTCGCCGCTGTCGAGGCTGTCGTTGTCCAGGGAGTGGCGAAACTGCTCATGCTCGGCGAACAGCTTCAGCGCGTAGTCGTAGGCGCGCCGCCCGGCCTCGGTGAGCACGAAGCGCCGCCCCTGGCGGTCGAGCAGCGACTTGCCGAGATACTGCTCGAGCTTGCGGACGTGCTGACTGACGCCGGGCTGAGTCATCTCGAGGCGACGGGCGGTGCGGGTGAAGCTGCCGGTCTCGACCAGTGTGATGAAGGTGCGAAAGTAGCGGGCGTTGAACATGGGATATCACGTCGAGGCGGTGGCCGAGCAGCGATGATTCTACCAGCTCGCCGCGGCTGCCGCAGCGCTGCCCGCCCGACGGCGGCCGTGGTAGCATCGAGTCACGACCAATCCGGCCATGACGACAGGGAACGCCACGGATGCCAGACACCATCTCCACCACCATTTCGCCGGAAGGCAGCCTCGAGATCCTCTCCCAGCAGGAGGTCGAGCGACTGCACGACACCTCCCGGAGCGGCCTGCACGACCTGCTGCGCAGCTGCGCGCTGGCGGTGCTCAACTGCGGCAACCTCACCGATGACGGCCTGGCCCTGCTCGAGACCTACCGCGACTTCGACATCGAGGTGCAGCAGCAGGATCGCGGCGTCCGGCTGAAGATCACCAACGCCCCCGCCGAGGCCTTCGTCGACGGCAAGATGATCCGCGGCATCCGCGAGCACCTCTCGGCGGTGCTGCGCGATATCGTCTACGTCTACAACGAGATCCAGACCCGCCACCGCTTCGACCTGCAGACCGCCGAGGGCACCACCAACGCGGTGTTCCACATCCTGCGCAAGGCCGGCACCCTCAAGCCGGGCCGAGACCCGAGCCTGGTGGTCTGCTGGGGCGGGCACTCGATCTCCCGCGAGGAGTACGACTACACCAAGTCGGTGGGCTACCACCTGGGGCTTCGCGAGCTGGACATCTGCACCGGCTGCGGGCCGGGCGCCATGAAGGGCCCGATGAAGGGCGCCAACGTGGCCCACGCCAAGCAGCGGCGCACCCAGGGGCGCTACCTGGGGGTCTCGGAGCCCGGGATCATCGCCGCCGAGGCGCCCAACCCCATCGTCAACGAGCTCGTCGTGATGCCCGACATCGAGAAGCGCCTGGAGGCCTTCGTGCGGCTGGGTCACGGCATCATCGTGTTCCCCGGCGGCGTGGGCACCGCCGAGGAGATCCTCTACCTGATGGGGATCCTGCTCCATCCGGACAACGCCGACATGGAACTGCCGGTGATCTTCACCGGCCCAGCGAGCTCGGCCGACTACTTCAAGCGCATCGACGAGTTCCTGGTCTACACCCTGGGCGAGGCGGTGCGCCGCCACTACCGCATCATCGTCGACGACTCCGTCGAGGTGGCGCGCACCATGCGCGTGAACATCGACCGGGTCGCCGAGTATCGCCGCCACCGCCAGGACGCCTTCTACTACAACTGGCGCCTGACCGTGGCACGCAACTTCCAGGAGCCCTTCGCGCCCACCCACGAGGCCATGGCGAGCCTGGCACTCCATCGGGAGCAGCCGGTGCACGAGCTCGCCGCCAACCTGCGCCGCGCCTTCTCGGGCATCGTCGCCGGCAACGTCAAGGAGCAGGGGCTGCGCGCCATCGAGGCCCATGGCCCCTTCCGGCTGCACGCCGAACCGGAGCTGATGGCGCGACTGGACGAACTGCTCTCCTCCTTCGTCGACCAGGGGCGCATGAAGCTCGCCGGCGACTACGTGCCCTGCTACACGCTGGGCTAGCGCCGAGCGCCGCAGAATGGTGCCGCTTCGTGCTCTCTAACGACAAGAAACCCGCCTGCTGGCGGGTTTCTCGTGTCTGACGCGCGGCGCGAGCCTGGTCGCCGAGGCGACCGCGTGGCCGCTGCCCCTAGGCACGCACGGGCCGCCACCACAGCCAGAGCGCATGCAGCAGCAGGCCCAGGGTGGCGCCGTGGGAGGCGATGAGCTCCCAACCGAAGAAGTCGCTGGTCAGAGCGTGCCAGGCGGTCATGCCGACCGCGCCCGTCCCCAGGCAGAGCCCCAGGCGACGCAGCAGCCCCGGCAGGCGCGCGCGCGCCTCGTCGTCGAGCATCCGCCACTGCACCAGGGTCGCGATGGCGACCGCGGCGAGTGCCATCAGCATCAGCGACTGGCGCGTCTCGAGCCCTGCGGCGAGATAGCGCGGCAGGGTCGCCAGCATCAGCACGCCGAGCCCCAGCAGCAGGCTCACGCGCTCCGCGGTCGGTGCGGCCCCCACCTCAGGCCACCTTCAGCTGCTGCGCGTCGATCCACTCCTCGACCCAGGGCAGCGCGGCGTCGTCGGCCATGAAGGTCTCCATGGCATCGATCTCGAGACGCTCACCGAGGCGCTGGGCGCCCTGCCCCTCGAGCAGCTCGTCGAGGTGGCGTCCCGCGCCGCAGAAGGTCTCGCCGTAGGAGCTGTCGCCCAGGGCGATCAGGCCGTAGCGCAGGCTGCCGAGGCCGGGGCTCTGCTCCTCGAGCGCCCGGGCGAACGGCACGATGTTGCCGGGCAGGTCGCCGCTGCCGGTGGTGGAGACGCAGAACAGCGCCAGGTCGGTGGGAGAGCCGATGAGGTCATCCAGGGTCGGCTGATCGAAGATCGCCACCTCGTAACCGGCCTCCTCGAAGAGCGGCTTGACCTGTTCGGCGACGTCCAGGGCACCGCCATACATGGTGCCTACGATGATCTTGAGCATGGGCATGTCATGGATTTACCTGAGAATTTCACTCGGATATTAACACGTGGGTGCGGCAAGGGGCCACGTCGAGATGACTGCCCTGCCGGGGAAGACCGAGTATAATGGTCGGGCATTCACCCTTCCTGCAGGAGACATCATGCGGCACGCCTTCGAGACCTGGATCACGCCGATCATGATCGGCGGCCTGATCCTCTTCATGTGCTTCATCATCTGGGACCTGGCCAAGCAGTCCCGGGCCGGCCGCTTCGGCACCCTCATGCTGTTCGTGGTGCTGGGCGCCGGGATGCTGGGCTACGTGCTGAAGGTGGTGATCACCTGGACGCTGGAGAGCGGCGTCGGGGTCTAGCCCTACCGCCTCATACCGCGGCGACGCCGACACGAAGACGCCACTCCGAGGAGTGGCGTCTTGCGAAGGGACGGCAATGGGGACAGGCGGCGCCTCAGTGCACCTCGCCCTCGTACCCCTCGACCTGGCTCTTGAGCTTCTGGCCGGGCCGGAAGGTGACCACGCGTCGGGCGGAGATGGGGATCTCCTCGCCCGTCTTCGGGTTGCGGCCGGGTCGCTCGCGCTTGTCGCGCAGGTCGAAGTTGCCGAATCCCGACAGCTTGACCTGCTCGTTCTCGCGCAGGCAGCCACGAATCTCCTCGAAGAAGGCCTCCACCATGGACTTGGCCTCGCGCTTGGACAGGCCAAGCTCGACGTGCAGATGTTCGGCCAGTTCCGCCTTGGTCAACGCACCCATGTTGTCGTCCTCGTGGCGCAGGTCCTGCCAATCGCCCGGGCGAGCCTCCCTGCCTCGCGACGCGCTCATGAACGCAGCTCGGCGCCCAGGTGCTGGTGCGATTCCGCGACGATGGCATCAACCAACTGATTGATTTCCTCGTCATTAAGCGTGCGCGAAGGATGCTGCCAGGTCAAGCCCAGGGCCACGCTCTTGCGCCCCTCCGGCACGCCCTTGCCCTGGTAGACATCGAACAGGTGCGAGTCCACCAGCCACTCGCCGGCCTGGCCGCGGATGGTATCGAGCAGCGACTGGACCGGCAGGTCGGCGTCGACCAGGAAGGCCAGGTCGCGGCGCACCTCGGGATGGCGAGAGAGCGGCGTGAAGGCCGGCACCCGGCCCTGGGTGAGCGCATCGAGGCGCACCTCGAAGAGCAGCGCATCGACCTTGAGGCCCAGCTTGGCGCGCACCGCCGGGTGCAGGGTGCCGATCCAGCCGGCCTCCTCGCCGCGGTGCAGGAGGCGCGCGCACTGCCCCGGGTGCAGGGCCGGGTGCTCGCCCGGCTCGAAGCGCCAGGCCTCGGGATCGCCCAGGGCCAGCAGGCTCTCGAGGTCGCCCTTGAGGTCGAAGAAGTCGACCGCGGCCTTGTCACCGGACCAGCCCTCGGGCTCGCGCGGCCCGCAGACCAGGGCGCCGAGCATCGGCACCTGGTGCAGGTGATCGAGCTCGCCGCGGAACACCAGGCCGGTCTCGAACAGGCGGACCCGGTTCTGCTGGCGATTCAGGTTGTGCGTCAGGGCACGCACCAGACCCGGGAAGAGGCTCGCGCGCATCACCGACAGGTCGCTGGAGATGGGGTTGGCGAGCGCCGGCGAGACGGCCTCGGGGTGCAGCGCCTGCTGCAGTTCCGGGGCGACGAAGCTGTAGGTCACCGCCTCCTGGTAGCCGCGGGCGACCATCTGGCGACGCAGCCGGCCCAGCGGCGTGTGGGCCTCGTCGGCCGGGCGCAGCGCCAGGCGCAGCTGGGGACGGCGCACCGGCAGCCGGTTGTAGCCGTGGATGCGCGCCACCTCCTCGATGAGGTCCTCCTCGATGGCGATGTCGAACCGCCAGCTCGGCACCTGCACCGTCCAGCCCTCGCCGTTGGCGGTGACGCCGAGCCCCAGGCGCTCGAGGATTTCGACGACCTCCTCGCCCGGCAGCGACTTGCCGAGCGCCTGCTCGAGGCGCGCCGCGCGCAGGGTCGCCTGGCGGGCGCCGGGCAGGTGCGCGTCGCTTGCCACCTCGACCAGCGGCCCCGGCTCGCCGCCGGTGATCTCGATCAGCAGCGCGGTGGCCCGCTCGGCGGCCTCGCGGGCCAGCGCAGGGTCGACGCCGCGCTCGAAGCGGTGGGAGGCGTCGGTGTGCAGGCCGTAGCGACGGCCCTGGCCGGCCACGGCCAGCGGCGAGAAGAAGGCCGACTCGAGGAAGATGTCCCGGGTCTCGGCAGTCACGCCGGAGTGCTCGCCGCCCATGATGCCGGCGATGGCCAGCGGGCCCCGCTCGTCGGCGATCACCAGGGTCTCGCCCTCGAGGGTGATCTCCTGGCCATCGAGCAGCACGAGGCGCTCGCCCTCGCGGGCCAGGCGCACGATCACGCTGCCCTGCAGGTTGGCGCGGTCGAAGGCGTGCAGCGGCTGGCCGAGCTCGAGCATCACGTAGTTGGTGACGTCGACCACCGGATCGATGGCGCGGATGCCACCGCGGCGCAGCCGCTCGACCATCCACAGCGGCGTCTCGGCGCTGACGTCGACGCCCTTGATCAGCCGGCCGAGGTAGCGCGGGCAGCGCTCGCCATCCTCGACGCGCACCGGGAAGGTCTCGTCGTGGACGGGCGCCACCGGGGCGAGCTCGGGGCCCTGGACCGCCAGGCGGTTGAGCACCCCCACCTCGCGCGCCAGGCCCTTGAGGCTCAGGCAGTCGCCGCGATTGGGGGTGAGGTCGACCTCGATGGTGTGGTCATCGAGGCCCATGAAGGCGCGAAAGTCCTCGCCCACCGGCGCATCCAGCGGCAGCTCTAGGATGCCCTCGGAGGTCTCCTCCTCGAGTCCGAGCTCCGAGGCGGAACAGATCATGCCGCGGGACTCGACGCCGCGCAGCTTGGCCTTCTTGATCTTGAAGTCGCCGGGCAGCACGGCACCGACCCGGGCGAAGGCGACCCGCTGGCCCTCGGCCACGTTGGGGGCGCCGCAGACCACCTGCACCCGCTCGCCGCTGCCGTCCTCGACCTGGCAGACGTTGAGCTTGTCGGCATCGGGATGCGGCGCCTTGGCCACCACCTGGGCGACCACCACGCCGCTGAAGCTCGCGGCGACGGGTTCCACGCCGTCGACCTCGAGCCCGGCCATGGTGATCTGGTCGGCGAGCGCCTGGGTGGAGAGGGCCGGCGAGACCCAGTCGCGCAGCCACTGTTCGGAAAATTTCATGACAACTCCTGTGTTCTGCGTATCCGGTGGTCGATCAGGCGAACTGGCGCAGGAAGCGCAGGTCGTTGTCGAAGAACAGCCGCAGGTCGTTCACGCCGTAGCGCAGCATCGCCAGGCGCTCGGCCCCCATGCCGAAGGCGAAGCCGGTGTAGCGCTCGGTATCGATGCCGGAGTGGCGGAACACCTCGGGATGCACCATGCCGCAGCCCATCACCTCCAGCCAGCCGCTGTGCGAGCAGACTCGGCAGCCGTCGCCCGAGCACATCACGCACTCGATGTCGACCTCGGCCGAGGGCTCGGTGAACGGGAAGTAGGAGGGACGGAAGCGCACCGAGAGGTCGTCGCGCTCGAAGAAGGCGTGCAGGAAATCCTGGATGGTGCCCTTGAGGTCGGCGAAGCTGACGTCCTCGTCGACCAGCAGGCCCTCGACCTGATGGAACATCGGGGTATGGGTCAGATCGGAGTCACTGCGATAGACGCGGCCCGGGCAGACGATGCGGATCGGCGGCTCGCCCTCCTTCATGGTCCGCACCTGCACCGGCGAGGTGTGGGTGCGCAGCAGCCGGGTGGCGTCGAAGTAGAAGGTATCGGCCATGCCCCGCGCCGGGTGGTGGGCGGGGATGTTGAGGGCCTCGAAGTTGTGGTAGTCGTCCTCGATCTCCGGGCCGACCGCCACGTCGTAGCCGATGCGCGTGAACAGCGCCTCGATGCGCTCCAGGGTCAGGGTCACCGGGTGCAGGCCGCCGTTGGGCTGGCCGCGTCCCGGCAGGGTCACGTCCAGGCGCTCGGCGGCCAGGCGCGCCTCCAGCGCCGCCTTCTCCAGCGCCTGACGGCGCTCGTCGAGTTCCTGCCCCAGCGCCTGCTTGGCCTGGTTGATGCGCTCCCCGGCCGCCGGGCGCTCCTCCGCGGGCAGCTTGCCGAGCCCCTTGAGCAGGGCGGTGATCTCGCCCTTCTTGCCGAGATAGCGCACGCGCAGCTCGTCCAGGGCGGCCAGGCTGTCGGCGGCATGGATGGCGTCGCGGGCCTCGGCAACCAGAGTGGGAAGGTGATCCATCCGTTGAGCTCCGAAGTCTGTCAAAGAAGTCTTTCAAAAAAACAGGGGAAGAGCGGCTGCTCTTCCCCTGCGACGATCACGGACCGGCGGTGCGACACGAGCCGCTCACCGGCCAGGGTCGACTCCCTTACTGGGCAGCCTTGGCCTTCTCGACGATGGCGGCAAAGGCAGCCTTCTCGTGAACGGCCAGATCGGCCAGCACCTTGCGGTCGATCTCGATACCGGCCTTCTTCAGGCCACCGACGAAGCGGCTGTAGGACAGGCCGTGCTGGCGGGCACCGGCGTTGATACGCTGGATCCACAGGGCACGGAACTGACGCTTGCGCTGACGACGGTCGCGGTAGGCATACTGGCCGGCCTTGATGACGGCCTGCTTGGCGACGCGGAAGACGCGCGAACGGGCACCGTAGTAACCCTTGGCCTGCTTCAGAATCTTCTTGTGACGACGACGTGCGACGACACCACGCTTGACGCGAGTCATGGCTTTCTCCTGACGTTAAAAAGGGTGCACCGGGGAAGTTACAGAGTCGGCAGCATCCGCTGGATGAGCGGCTTGTCGGCGGCGTGGATCTGCTTCATCCCACGCAGCTGGCGCTTCCGCTTGGTGGTCTTCTTGGTCAGGATGTGGCTACGGAACGACTGCTTGTGCTTGAAGCCGTTGGCCGTCTTCTTAAAGCGCTTGGCAGCGCCGCTGTTGCTCTTGATCTTCGGCATGAGACTAACTCCGCTCGAGGTTTTTTCAGAAAATTCGTGGCCGCCGGAAGGCATTACTGCCTTCCGGCCGTTGAACGGGCCGTCGAATCACTTCTTCTTGGGGGCAATGATCATGATCATCTGGCGCCCTTCCATCTTCGGGAAGGACTCCACGGTCCCAAGCTCTTCGAGGTCTGCGGCGATCCGCTCCATCAGCTTGCGGCCGATGTCCTGGTGCGCCATTTCACGACCGCGAAAACGCAGGGTGACCTTGCCCTTGTCGCCACCTTCGAGGAAACGCGTCAGGTTCTTCATCTTGACCTGATAGTCGCCCTCGTCGGTGCCAGGCCGGAATTTCACTTCCTTGACCTGGATCTGCTTCGTCTTCTTCTTCTGAGCAGACTTCTGCTTCTTCTGCTCGAAGACGAACTTGCCGTAATCCATGATCTTGCAGACGATGGGATCGGCATTGGAAATCTGCACGAGGTCCATTCCGGCCGCTTCGGCTCGCTCCAGCGCATCGCTGGTGGGCACGACGCCCAGCTGTTCGCCGTCGCTGTCGATCAGGCGGACCTGATCCTCGGTAATGCGCTCGTTCATCGGGGGGCGTTTATCCTGAACGCGCCCTCTAGGGTTGCTTCGCTTGATGGTTCCGTCTCCACTATCGCTTGGAAGATGTCGCTATTGCCGTTCGGTCTGAATCCGCTCGATGAAGGCATCCACCGTCATCGTCCCGAGATTCTCGCCGCTGCGGGTGCGCAGGGCCACCGAGTCGGACTCGACTTCCTTATCTCCCACCACCAGGAGATAGGGGACCTTCTGCAACGTATGCTCACGGATTTTAAAGCCGATCTTCTCGTTCCTCAAGTCCGACTTGACGCGCAGACCGACTTTCTGCAGCCGTTCGACCAGTTCGACGGCGTAATCCCGCTGCGCATCGGTGATGGTCATCACCACCGCCTGCTGGGGGGCCAGCCACAGCGGCATGGCGCCGGCGTAGTGCTCGATCAGGATGCCGAGGAAACGCTCGAAGGAGCCCAGGATCGCCCGATGCAGCATCACCGGCGTCTTGCGCGCGCCGTCCTCATCGACGTACTGCGCCCCCAGGCGGCCGGGGAGGTTGAAGTCGAGCTGCAGGGTGCCGCACTGCCAGACGCGATTGAGGCAGTCGCGCAGCGAGAACTCGATCTTGGGGCCGTAGAAGGCGCCCTCGCCCGGCTGCAGCTCCCAGTCCAGGCCGGTGGCGTTCAGCGCCGCCTCGAGGCCGGCCTCGGCGCGATCCCACAGCGCCGGCTCGCCCATGAAGCCCTCGGGACGGGTGGAGAGCTTGAGCTCCACGTCGTCGAAGCCGAGCTCCCTGTAGACCTGCAGGGTCAGGGCGATGAAGGCCTCGGCCTCGGACTGGATCTGCCCCTCGGTGCAGAAGATGTGCGCGTCGTCCTGGGTGAACCCCCGCACCCGCATCAGGCCGTGCAGCGAGCCGGAGGGCTCGTTGCGGTGGCAGCTGCCGAACTCGGCGAGGCGCAGCGGCAGGTCGCGGTAGCTCTTGAGGCCTTGGTTGAACACCTGCACGTGGCAGGGGCAGTTCATCGGCTTGACCGCGTACTCGCGCTTCTCCGACTCGGTGGTGAACATCAGCTCGCTGTAGTGCCCCCAGTGCCCCGAGGCCTTCCACAGCGAGAGATCCACCACCTGGGGCGTCTTGATCTCCTGGTAGCCGTGCTCGATCTGCACGCGGCGCATGTACTGCTCGAGCGCCTGATAGATCGTCCAGCCGTTGGGGTGCCAGAACAC
Source organism: Halomonas sp. THAF5a (assembly GCF_009363755.1). NCBI lineage: Bacteria > Pseudomonadati > Pseudomonadota > Gammaproteobacteria > Oceanospirillales > Halomonadaceae > Halomonas > Halomonas sp. THAF5a. Next base: position 1,990,535 of record NZ_CP045417.1, read on the forward strand.
CATGCCCGGGGCCTCTTCCTGGAGGTGGAAGAGATCCATCTTCTTGGCCAGCTTGCGATGGTCGCGCTTCTCGGCCTCCTCGAGGCGCTTGAGGTAGGCCTTGAGCTGTTTCTTGTCGCCCCAGGCGGTGCCGTAGATGCGGGTCAGCATGGGGTTCTCGGCGTTGCCGCGCCAGTAGGCCCCGGCCAGCTTGGTCAGCTTGAACGCCTTGAGGTGCCGGGTGTTGGGCACGTGGGGGCCCCGGCACATGTCGACGTATTCCTCGTGATGGTAGAGACGAATGGTCTCCCCCTCGGGAATGCCGCGCACGATCTCCTGCTTGTAGGGCTCGTCGCGGTGCAGGAAGGCCAGCATGGCCGCGTCGCGATCGACGTATTCGCGCACCACGTCGTACTCGTGATCGATCAGCGCCTTCATGCGCGCTTCGATGGCTTCGAGGTCCTCGGGAGTCACCGAGCGACCGAAGTCGACGTCGTAGTAGAACCCGTCGTCGATCACCGGGCCGATGGCCATCTTGGCGTCGGGATAGAGCTGCTTGACGGCATGGCCGATCAGGTGGGCGCAGGAGTGGCGAATGACCTCGAGGCCCTCCGCATCGCGGGCGGTGAGGATCGCCACCTCGGCGTCGTGGTCGATGATATCGGCGGCATCGACCTGGACGCCGTCGATCTTGCCGGCCACACAGGCCTTGGCGAGTCCGGGACCGATGCTCTCGGCCAGCTGCATGACGCTCAGGGGTTCGTCGAAGGTTCTCTGACTGCCGTCGGGCAGGGTCACGATGGGCATGAAGGCTTCCTTGTGCGCAGTGGTGATCCATACCAGGGATCACGTGTCGCCAGACGAATGGTCGTGGTCTGAAAGCCGCCTAGCCTAGCAGAAGCGCCCCGTGGGGCGCCACGGGGAGAGGGCCGAAACGAGAGAAGGCGCCCCAGGGGCGCCTTCTCTCGTGCTCGCGTCACGCCCCGGCAGTCGGGGCGGCGGTTCGGGTCAGGGCAGGATCACTCCCACTCGCCCAGCTCCACGCGACGGTTCTCGGCACGGCCGGCATCGGTCTCGTTGCTGGCCACCGGCTGGGACTCGCCGTAGCCGATGGTGCGCATGCGCTCCATGGAAACGCCCTGGCCAGCCAGGTAGTCGGCGACGGAGTCGGCGCGACGCTGGGAGAGGTCCTGGTTGTAGCTGTCGCTACCCACGGCGTCGGTGTGGCCCTCGATACGCACGCGGACGTTCTCGTTGGCCATCAGCTTCTCGGCGACACCGTCGAGGATATCCTCGGCACCCATGGTCAGGGTCGCGGAGTCGAACTCGAAGTTGACGTCGCGCAGCACCAGGTCTTCCACGCAGCCCAGGGCGTTGACCTCGGCACCGGCCGGGGTGCCCGGACACTGGTCCTGGTAGTCCGGCACGCCATCACCGTCGGAGTCCAGCGGGCAGCCCACGGCATCCACGGCCACGCCGGCCGGTGTGCCCGGGCACTGATCGTCGGCATCGAAGACGCCGTCGCCATCGGTGTCGCGCGGCGCCGGCTCCGGCGTGCGGTTGGGCTCGGCACACAGCATCGCGCCGATGGTGGCACCGGCGGTGCTGCCGATGGCCGCCCCGGTGTCCTCGTCGGATTCGCCGCTGGTCGCATAGCCGAGGCCGCCACCGATCACGCCGCCGGCGAGCCCGCAGACGAAGGGCGTTTGGTACCAGGCACGGTCAGAGGAAGCGCCACTCTCCATGCTGGAGGAGGAACCCGAGCTGGCACAGCCGGAGAGCCCGACCACCAGCGCGGAACCAAGCAACAGACCAGTCGTTGATTTTTTCATGCAAGACTCCTTCTTCTTAGCGACATCCCGGCGCAGACGGCAGGGGCTGCCGTGGCCAGGGGGTTCCGAGGAATGAACCGAGGGAAGCGGCCCCCGAACCGCTTCCTGCACCTTCCAAGAAAGCATCTTACAACTTTCTCGGCCAGTTCCGAACGCGACGGCCAGGGCGTCCGATGCATATTAGCCGCCGACGTGATGGCGCCAGCTTGCCGCAGACCCCGCACGGTTGCAATCGTCGAATCGTCGGCCAGCCAGGCCGCGTGACCCACTTCCTTCAGTGCAGGCTATCCGGCCAGCCGCGGCGAAATTCGATCACCGCCGCCGCGGCCTTGAGCACCGAATCGCGCATCTCGTCCTCGACCGCCAGGCGCTCACGGTCCTCCTGGAACCTTGCCTTCGGGGTCAGGGCCTTGCGCGCGGCATGGGTATGCAGGTGCTTGGTACGGCGGTGCACCTCGTCGAAGGCCTGGAAATCGGGGCGCTGGGTCAGGTCCTGGTCGAGGATCTCCAGCAGCACCTTGCAGCGCCAGGACCCCTCGGTGATATCGACCTGCTCCTGGGCCAGCGCCGAGGCCACCAGTTCGAGGTTCTCCAGGCAATTCTCATGGGCACGCCGCAGCTCCTCTTCTCGAAAGCTCCGCCGCCGCCGCACCTCTTTCCAGAGCGTGAAGGCATAGGCCCCGAGGCCGGCGATGATCGCCAGTCCCAGGCCAAGGAGAATGAGCGCCAGGGTCGAGTTCATGGGCATGTCCCGTGTCGATGCGTGTCAGGAACGATCATTCTACACGGCGCTCGCCGCGGCTCGAAATCGTTCCGACGGCCCGGCCAGGCGCCGGAGCCGCCTGGGCGACCGGAACTCGGCAGCCGCCGGCCATCTTGCGTAGAATCGCGCCTCACCCAATGCGCATGAGACGATGGAACGACGATGCCTACCCCCGACACCCCTCACGCCACGCCCACGGGCCCTGCCTTCTCCGCTCGTATCGGCCTCTGGCTGGGCCCGATCTGGGTGCTCCTGACGCTGCTGCTGCCGGCCCCCACCGGCATGTCCGACCCGGCCTGGGCCTGCGTCGGCCTGGCGCTGTTGATGGCCACCTGGTGGTCCACCGAGGCCATCCCGATCCCCGCCACCTCGCTGCTGCCGCTGGCCCTGGTCCCGGCACTCGGCATCGGCGAGATGAAGGAGACCGCGGCCAGCTACGCCAACCCGATCATCTACCTCTTCCTCGGCGGCTTCCTGCTGGGCATCGCCATGCAGCGCTGGTCCCTGCATCGGCGCATCGCCTTGCATGTCCTGCGCGTGGTCGGCCACCAGCCGCGCCGCCAGATCGGCGGCTTCATGCTGGCCACCGGGTTTCTCAGCATGTGGGTCTCCAATACCGCCACCGCCATCATGATGCTGCCCATCGGCATGTCGGTGGTCAGCCTGCTGGACGACGCCGACCCGACGGAGCTCAACCGCTACGCCACGGCGCTGCTGCTGGCGATCGCCTACTCCGCCAGCATCGGCGGCGTGGCCACCCTGATCGGCACCCCGCCCAACGCCCTGCTGGCCGGCTACCTGGCCGAGGATCGCGGCATCGACCTCGGCTTTGCCCAGTGGATGATGATCGGCCTGCCGATCAGCGCGGCCATGATGGCCAGCGCCTGGTGGTGGCTGACCCGCCGCGGCTTCGACCTGCGGGTCGGCGACGACAGCGCCGAGATGGTGCGCGACGAACTGGCGAGACTCGGCCCCATCGGCGCCCCGGAGCGTCGCGTCGGCGTGATCTTCCTGCTGGCGGCGGTGACCTGGATGCTGCGGCCGCTGCTCAACGACGCCGGGCTCGACTGGCTCTCCGACACCGGCATCGCCATCATCGCCGGCATCGCCCTGTTCCTGGTGCCCGCCGGCCAGGATGATGGCGAGCGGCTGATGGACTGGGACGCCGCCAAGGAGCTTCCCTGGGGCATCCTGCTGCTGTTCGGCGGCGGCCTGGCGCTGGCCGGGGCCATCAGCCGCTCGGGGCTGGCGGAGTGGATCGCCCAGCAGCTCGGCATCTTCGGCGCCTTCCCGCTGCTGGCCATGGTCGGGGTGGTGGTGCTGGTGATCATCTTCCTTACCGAGGTGACCTCCAACACCGCCACCGCGGCCGCCTTCCTGCCGCTGCTCGGCGCCCTGGCGCTGTCGCTGGACATCTCGCCGCTGCTGATCACGGTGCCCGCCGCCATCGCCGCCAGCTGCGCCTTCATGATGCCGGTGGCCACGCCCCCCAACGCGATCGTCTTCGCCACCGGCCGCATGAAGATCCAGTCGATGATCCGCGCCGGCTTCATGCTCAACCTGATCAGCACCCTGGTGGTGACCCTGATGGCCTACGGCCTGATCGTCAGCCTCTGGTAGAGAGGCTGCCCCCGATCACGACGGAGCCCGGCCACCTTGGCCGGGCTCTTCTCTAAAGGGTGATACCGACAAGGGGTGATACCGACGTCGACTCAGCCGAGCCACCGCCAGGCCGCGGCATAGTGATCCAGCAGCAGCACGCCGAACACGCCGAGGATATAGCGGATGGAGAACCAGAAGGCCGCCAGCGGCGCCTGCGGGTCCCGGCCGCGCCAGACCCGCCAGTTCCAGATCATGAAGCGGGCGTTGAGGGCCGTCACGCCGACCAGGTAGAGCGCCCCGCTCATGCCGATGGCGAAGGGCAGCAGCGTGACCGCCACCGTCAGCCAGCCGTAGAGCCAGACCTGCAGGCGCGTGAAGGCCTCACCGTGGGTGACCGGCAGCATCGGCACGCCGGCCCGGGCGTACTCGTCGCGCTTGTGGATCGCCAGCGCCCAGAAATGCGGCGGCGTCCAGGCGAAGACGATCAGCATCAGCAGCAGCGGTTCGGGGCCGAGCTGGCCGGTGACCGCCGTCCAGCCGAGCAGCGGCGGCGCCGCCCCCGCGACCCCGCCGATGACGATGTTCTGGGGCGTGGCGTGCTTGAGGAAGGCGGTATAGATCAGCGCATAGCCGATCAGCGAGCCCAGGGTCAGCCAGGCGGTCAGCGGGTTGACCTGCCAGGCCAGCAGCCCGATGCCGCTGACCGAGAGCAGCGTCGCCCAGCCAAGCGCCAGCGCCGTGGGCAGGCGCTGAGTCGCCAGGGGCCGGCCCGCGGTGCGCAGCATCATGGCATCGAGGCGCCGATCGACCACATGGTTGTAGGCCGCCGCGCCCCCGGCGGCCAGGCCGATCCCCGCCAGGCCGAAGAGCACCGTCTCCGCCCCGGGCATGGGCGCGGCCAGCAGCATGCCGACCAGGGTGCAGACCAGCATCACCGCCACCACCCGGGGCTTGCACAGGGTGTAGAGATCTCGCCAGCTCCAGCCGGCGAGCTGGCCGACCGCCGCCCGTTCCATCACGATCTCAGACATGAGCCCACTCCTTCTTCGTTACCGAGTTTCCCGCTTCCGGCGTGCCCTGCTCCTGTGCCGCGCTCGACCAGCGCCAGTGCCAGAGGGCGAGCGTCATGGCCACCACCAGCGCCACCGCTCCGGCGGTATGCAGCAGCGCCAGCCACAGCGGCAGCCACGCCAGCACATTGGCGACCCCCAGCGCGATCTGTGCGACGACGGTGGCGACCAGCAGTCCCCACCAGGGGCGCATGCCGGCCGCCTGGCGATGGCGCACCGCCAGCAGCAGCAGGCCGAGGCCGAGGGCCAGGGCGCCCAGCCGATGCCCGACCTGGATGGCGCTGCGCGCCTCGGCGTGCAGCTGCCCGTGCAGGTAGTTGGGCCCCACGGTCTGGGTCAGGTGGAAGCCCTCGCTCCAGTCGAGGCGCGGCCACCACTCGCCGTTGCAGGTGGGAAAGCCCTGGCAGGCGATCCCGGCATAGTTGCTCGATGTCCAACCGCCCAGCGCCAGCTGGGCGACCAGCAGCACCAGCGCCAGCCGCCACAGCGGGGTCAGCGCCCGGAGACGGATGCACCGATGCTCGCCCGGCCGGAAGCGTCGCAGGCGCAGGTGCAGCCACAGGAAGAGCACCATCACGCTGAGCCCGCCCAGCAGGTGCAGGGTGACCACCTGGGGCCACAGCTGAAGCGTCACGGTAAAGGCCCCGAAGGCGCCCTGCATCAGGATCACGGCCAGCAGGACCAGGCTGACGCGCCACGGGTAGCCCACCTCGCGACGCCAGCGGGCGCCCAGCACGACCAGGGCGATCACCAGCAGCCCGAGCAGGGAGGCGAGGTAGCGGTGCACCATCTCTACCCAGGCCTTGGCGGCTTCCAGCGGCACCGCCGGCGAGTGCGCCAGGGCGCGCTCGGCGTCCGGCACCACCAGGGCCCCGTAGCAGCCCGGCCAGTCGGGGCAGCCGAGGCCGGCATCCACCAGCCGTGTCCAGGCCCCCACCAGCACCACCAGCGCGGTGAAGAGGGTCCCCGCGAGGCTCAGGCGCACCAGCCAGCGGCGACGGGCCTCGAGGCGCTCGACGCGATCAGCCACGATCATCGGCACCCTCCCCGGCGGCCGCGACGCCCCCCGCCTCCGATGGGTCCTCAAGGTTGGCATACTGCGCCAGGGGCGACTCGGGATTGAGGCGCAGCAGGCGGCGCAGGTCGCTCAGCACGTCGCCGGCCGCCACCCCGGCCCCGTAGCCGAGCACCACCCGCCCCTCGGGATCGAGGATCCACAGGCGATGGTCGCCACGCCACTCGGCCGCGTGCGTCCATTGCGTCACGGCGGCCCCGGGCAGCGGCCCGGCGCTCCCGCCGATGCGCAGACGGCTCACCCGGTCGGCCTCGCGCCCCAGGGCGCGGTGCAGGCGCCACCAGCGATCGGCCGCGTCGTCGCAGGCCTCGCCGCAGTCGAAGACCAGCAGCCAGTCGCTCGCCCCCTCCTTCTCCACCCCGGTCAGCGGCCACTGCGCCAGATCGGGCAGCCCGGGCGCCAGCTCACCGTGGGCGGTGCGCCCCTCGGGAATGCCCAGCCGGAACTGCACCATCCCCCAGGCCAGCACCACCGGGAGGGCGAAGATCGCGAAGAGGGCCAGCAGCTTCAGGCGCTGGCGTCCGGTATGGGTCATCGGGAAGACTCCTTGCTCGGGGAGGAGAGCGATTCGGAACGCGCGAGGCGACGCGCGCCCACCAGCATGGTGACCAGCGCCGCCAGGGCGAGCCCCCACCACTGCACGGCATAGCCCAGGTGGCGTGACGGCGGCACCACGCTCGGCTGCCACCAGGAGACGAGATGACCGGGCCCCTGCTCGAGATGCAGCCAGCCGGCATGGGCGAAGCCCTGACCGAGCCCCCAGGCGGCGAGGTCGATGCGCTGCAGGCGATTGCCTTCGCGGTTGGGGCCGAAGAGCGGGGCCGCGTTTCCAGAGGCCTGCCAGCGGCCTTCCAGCCGCACCTCGCCAGCGGGAGTGTCGATGCTCGGGTCATCTCGCGTCGTGCCGGTCGACAGGAAGCCGCGCTGTATCAGCCAGAGCTGGCCCTGCCGGTCACGAAAGGGGGTCAGGGGCGCCACACCCAGGCGCCCCTCGTGGGTACGGTTATCGAGAAACAGCGTCTCATCGGCCAGGTACTCCCCACGCAGCACGACCCGGGCGCCGGGCGGCGGAGTTTCGGTGGGCGATATCAGCCGCGGCGCCGCCTCGAGGCGCGCCAGGTAGTCGCGCTTGTCGTCGGCCCGCTCCCACTGCCATAGTCCCAGGGCGAGACCCAGCATCACCAGGCAGGACCAGAACCCCCACCAGCCGAGCCGACGCGCCGTGACAGGGCGACGATGCCGCGTCGAGGCCGACGCTTTCATGGAGCCGTGAATGTTACTCAAGATAATGATTGCTCTCGTCTTTCTCGCCATGGTGATCAGTCTCGCCGCCGGCGCCGGCTTCCTGATCCGAGACGGGGGACGCTCCCGCCGCGTGCTGGTCTCGCTCAAGTGGCGCGTGGGCCTCGCCGCACTGCTGCTGGTCCTGCTGGGCTACGGCTTCTACCTCGGCGACCTCGGCGCCTGACGCGTTCAGACGGCTCGCCCCCAGACGTCCCGCCGGTGAAAGACACGCGCTCAAAAGACTCACGCTTGAAAGACACGCGCTTAGAAGACATAGACGAAGGTGAAGAGCCCGATCCACACCACGTCGACGAAGTGCCAATACCAGGCCCCCGCCTCGAAGGCGAAATGATCGTCCGCGGTAAAGTGCCCGCGATTGACGCGCCACAGCAGCACCGCCAGGATGATCGTGCCGATGATCACGTGCAGGCCGTGGAAGCCGGTGAGCAGGAAGAAGGTCGCACCGTAGATCCCGGCTTGCAGGGTAATGCCGTAGTGGGCATAGGCCTCGTAGTACTCGACCCCCTGCACGGTGATGAAGGTCAGGCCCAGCAGCACCGTGACGGTGAGCCAGAAGCGGGCGCTGTCGCGAAAGCCCTCCTTGATGCCCTCATGGGCGATGGTCAGGGTGATGCTGGAGCCCACCAGGATCAGGGTGTTCACCAGCGGCAGGTGCCAGGGGCTGAAGGTCTCGCTCGGGCCAGAGATGCTGGCGTCCGGCGGGTTGAGCAGCGGCCAGGACGCGGTGAAGTCGGGCCACAGCAGGGACGCCACGCCCTTGGCGCCCTCCCCGTCCAGCCACGGCAGCGCGAAATTGCGCACGTAGAAGAGCGCGCCGAAGAAGGCCGCGAAGAACATCACCTCCGAGAAGATGAACCACCCCATCCCCCAGCGAAACGAGCGATCCATCTGGGCGTCGTAGAGCCCGCCCCGGGACTCGCGGATGACGTCGCGAAACCACAGCGTCATGACCGCGAGGATGGCGAGCAGGCCGACGACCATCACCGGCATCCCCGCCAGGCCGTGTACCAGCAGGGTCCCTGCGCCGATCATCAACGCTCCCAGCGAGAGCGACCCCAGGATCGGCCACTTGCTGGACTCCGGTACGTAGTAGCTGCCACCACTCATGCGCTGTCTCCTTCTGTGATCGATGCCGAGCGCGTGATATCGGCCGGCGTCGTCGAAACGGGATAGAGGGTGTAGACCAGGGTCACCGTCTTGATGTCGCGCGGCAGGTCGCGGGTCAGCTGGAAGACCAGGGGGGCCTCGAGGCCCTCGCCGGCCGCCAGCTGCTGCTCCTGGAAGCAGAAGCAGGTCAGCTTGCGCAGGTGCAGCGAGGCCTCCGACGGCGAGACGCTGGGTACGGCGCGGGCACGGGTCGTGGCATCGCCGTTGTTGCGGAAGGTGAAGAACACCTCCTCGCGCTGACCCGGATGCAGGCGGATCTGGCGAGTGTCGACCTCGAGGTGCCAGGGCAGGCCCTGGCTGCCTCGGGTGATGAACTGCACGGTGACCGTGCGCGAGGCGTCGACCTCCTGCTCGACCAGCGGCTGGGCCCGCGCGCTGGTCTTGCCATTGAGGCCGGTCAGGTCACAGAAGACGTCGTAGAGCGGCACCAGCGCGAAGGCGAAGGCGAACATGCCGGCGAGCACCACCAGGGTGCGGGTCACGGTGCGCCGTACCCCCTCCCGGCCTGCGGCTTGATCGTCACGGCTGCTCATGGCTGCCTCCTGCGCCCGGCGGGGCTCGCTCAGTGCTCCCGGGGGTGAAACGTCGGGGGCGTCTCGAAGGTGTGCAGCGGTGCCGGGCTCGGCACGCTCCACTCCAGGTCCTCGGCGCCCTCCCAGGCCCTGGCCGGCGCCTTCTCGCCGCCGCGGGCGCACTTGATGATCACCAGCACGAAGAGCAGCTGCGAGGCGCCGAACAGGAAGCCACCGAGGCTCGAGGCCAGGTTGAAGTCGGCGAACTGCAGCGCGTAGTCCGGGATCCGGCGCGGCATGCCGGCGAGCCCCGAGAAGTGCATCGGGAAGAAGGTCAGGTTCACGCCGATCACCGACAGCCAGAAGTGCCACTGCGAGAGGCGCAGGTTCGGGTAGTGGCCGGTCCACTTGGGCAGCCAGTAGTAGGCGCCGGCGAGGATCGCGAAGAGCGCCCCGGGCACCAGCACGTAGTGGAAGTGCGCCACCACGAAGTAGGTGTCGTGGTACTGGAAGTCGGCGGGGGCGATGGCCAGCATCAGCCCCGAGAAGCCGCCCACGGTGAACTGCACCACGAAGGCCAGGGCGAAGAGCATGGGGGGCTCGAAGCTGATCGAGCCGCGGAACATCGTCGCCACCCAGTTGAAGACCTTCACGCCGGTCGGCACCGCGATCAGCATGGTGGTGTACATGAAGAACAGCTCGGCCACCAGCGGCAGGCCGACGATGAACATGTGGTGCGCCCAGACCATGAAGGAGAGGATCGCGATGGCCGCCGTGGCATAGACCATGGAGGCGTAGCCGAACAGGCGCTTGCGGGAGAAGGTCGGGATGATCGCCGAGACGATGCCGAAGGCCGGCAGGATCATGATGTAGACCTCGGGATGCCCGAAGAACCAGAACAGGTGCTGGAAGAGCACCGGGTCACCGCCGCCGGCGGCATTGAAGAAGCTGGTGCCGAAGTTGATGTCCATCAGCATCATGGTGATCACCCCGGCGAGCACCGGCATCACGGCGATCAGCAGGAAGGCGGTGATCAGCCAGGTCCAGACGAACAGCGGCATGTCCATCAGGCGCATCCCCGGCGCCCGCAGGTTGAGGATGGTGGCGATGATGTTGATGGCGCCGAGGATCGAGCTGATGCCGGCGAGATGCAGCGACAGGATGAAGAAGCTCGTTGAGGGCGGCGCGTAGGTCGTCGAGAGCGGCGCGTAGAAGGTCCAGCCGAAGTTCGGGCCGCCGCCCGGCATCAGCAGGGTCGAGAGCAGCAGCAGGAAGGCCACCGGCAGCAGCCAGAAACTGAAGTTGTTGAGCCGCGGAAGGGCCATGTCGGGAGCGCCGATCTGCAGCGGCACCATCCAGTTGGCCAGGCCGACGAAGGCCGGCATGATCGCGCCGAACACCATGATCAGGCCGTGCATGGTGGTCATCTGGTTGAAGAACTCGGGCTGTACCAGCTGCAGGCCGGGCTGGAAGAGCTCGGCGCGCACCACCAGGGCGAAGATGCCGCCGATGAAGAACATGGTCAGGGAGAAGAGCAGGTAAAGAGTGCCGATCTCCTTGTGATTGGTGGTCAACAGCCAGCGCATCAGTCCACGCGGCCGGGCATGACCGGCCTCGGCCATGCCGCCGGCGGTGGTGGTGCTGTGCTGCAGAGTCGGCTTGGGAGGCAGCTGGGAAGCCATCGGACATCTCCTGTGGGCCATCACGTAAGAGGAGCGGACGCGCCGGTCATTCGTCCTGGGCGGCGAGGCGCTCGGCGATCTCCGACGGTTGCACGGTGTCACCGGCGTCATTGCCCCAGGCGTTGCGCTCGTAGGTGACCACCGCGGCGATCTCTACCGGGCTGAGCGTGTTGCGGAACGCCGGCATGGCGGACCCCGCCACGCCGTCGATCACGGTACTGATATGGCGATCAGGCTCCTCCAGCAGCGCCTGGTTGCCCGCCAGTGCCGGGAAGGCCGGCGGACTGCCGCTGCCGTCCGGCTGGTGGCAGGCGGCGCAGACCGCGCCGTAGGTCTGCTCGCCCCGGGCCATCAGCTCGTCGAGCCCCCACTCGCGATCGGCGCTCATCGCCTCCTGCTGGGCGGCCTCCTTGCGCTTTGCCATCCATTCGTCGAAGCGCTCCGGCTCCACGGCCTCGACCACCACCGGCATGAAGCCATGGTTGCGACCGCAGAGTTCGGCGCACTGGCCGCGATAGATGCCGGGCTCCTCGATGCGCACCCAGTTCTCGTTGACGAAGCCGGGCACGGCATCCTGCTTGACGGCGAGCTCGGGCACCCACCAGGAGTGAATGACGTCATCCGAGGTCAGCAGCAGGCGCACCTTCTGGCCCACCGGCAGCACCAGGGGCTCGTCGACCTCGAGGAGATAGTTCTCACCCTTCTCGCTGTCGCCGCTGATCTGCTCGCGAGAGGTGCTGAGATTGGAGGTGAAGGCGACGTCCTCGCCCAGGTAGTCGTAGCGCCAGCGCCACTGCTGCCCGGTGACCATCACGTCGAGGTCGGCTTCCGAGGAGTCGTACATGGTCTTGAGGGTCGCGGTGGCGGGGACCGCCATGGCCACCAGGATCAGCAGCGGTATCGCCGTCCAGATGACCTCCACGCTGGTGTGTTCATGGAAGGTGGCCGCCTTGGCACCGCGCGAGTGGCGATAGCGGAACAGGGAGTAGAACATCGCCCCGAAGACGACCACCCCGATGACCACGCAGATCCAGAAGATGATCATGTGCAGGGAGTAGATGTCGCGGCTTACCGCCGTGACGCCCTCGGGCATGTTCCAGCCGTTGGCGAGCCCCATCGGCGTCATGGCTGCCAAGGTCACCCCAACCGCCATCCACACGAGCAGCCTGCGCATCGCCGCCTCCTTGGATCATTGTTGTATTAGTCAGCGCTTGAAGGAGTATAGAAGAGCCCCGCCGTTCTTCACGTGCTGCCCCCCGGCAGGATAAACGCGGTCGTCAACGCTCGTATTCAGCGCGCGGCCATCACCGCCACGAACGCCACCAGCACCACGAAGAGCGCCCCGACGACCAGCCCCGCGACGATGAAGGTGCCGGGGCGCTCGGAGCGAAAGTCCTCGCGGCGGCGCTCGTCCTTCTGCACGCCCAGAAAGGCGGCCAACACCGACTTGATCGCCTGCCACATCACCGCCCTCCTCTCGTTGCGCACATCACCCCCTGACCGTAGTTCAGATCCGGGCGATGGGCCGTGGAGGTCTTTCACGCAGGCAGCTAAAAACTCGCCGGCCACCTACGCTGCAGCGCATCATCGGCGGATCTTCTTCTACACTTTAAAAGGCCCACGGACACGACGTGGCCGAGCAACCGCCCGTCTCGAGGAGACCGATCATGACCCAGCGCGACGACACCACCCCCCACCCGGCCCTGGCCGCCGCCGAGCCGATGATGGAGTGGTGGCAGAAACAGTGGAGCCAGGGCGTCACGCCCATGGCGCGGATGCAGCTGGCCTGGATGCAGAGCATGGCCGAGGCGATGCAGTTCGAGGCGCAGTTCCTCAAGACCCTCGCCGACAGCGGCCAGAAGATCGCCCAGTCCCTCGAGGGCGATCCTCCCCAGACCCCGGCCGAGATGCAGCAACGCTACCAGGCCCTGATGTCGGAGCTGACCGATGCGCAGATGGATCGCATGAAGAAGGCCGCCGAGCTGTCACACGAGTTCCGGCGCCGTGTCTGGGAGGAGCTCTGACGGCGCGAGACTCAGCCCACGCCCAGCAGGCCGGTGATCAGCGGCAGCAGGAAGGCGGTCACCAGACCCGAGAGCCCCATGGCCAGGCCCGAGAAGGCACCGGCGACGGCTCCCATTCGTGCGAAGGCATGGGCGGTACCGAATCCGTGGGCCGAGAGCCCCATGGTGAAGCCCTGGACCGCCGGGTCGGTAATGCGCAGGAGCCGCAGGATCGCCGGCCCCAGCGCACAGCCGATGGAGCCGGTCAGCAGCACCAGTCCGGCCGCCAGCGAGGGAATGCCGCCAATCTGCTCGGCGATCCCCATGGCGATGGGTGAGGTCACCGATCGGGGGGCCAGCGACAGCAGCGTCTTGGGATCGGCACCGAGCAGCATGGCGAGCCCGATGGTGGACGACACCGCCGTGACGACGCCTGCCCCACAGGCCAGCATCAGCGGCCAAAGCAGGCGGTAGACACGCTGGCGGTGATCATAGAGGGGAATCGCCAGGGCCACCGTGGCCGGCCCCAGCAGGAAGTGAATGAACTGCGCCCCCTCGAAGTAGGTGGCGTAGTCCATGTCCACCAGCAGCAGCAGCGCGATCAGCATCGCGATGGAGAGCGTCACCGGGTGCAGCAGCGGCGTGCCGCCCATGGCGCGATTGATCCGCACGGCCAGGGCGAAGACCAGCAGGGTGACCAGCAGCGAGAGCAGCGGATTGCCGGACAGATAGACCCACAGCTGGTCGAAGGAGGCGACGTTCATGCGTTCTCCTCCCCATGGTCGGCCTTGCCGACTCTGCGACGCTGCAGGCGTTCGAGCACCCAGGCCGTCACGGTCAGCGTCACCGCGGTGGACACCAGCAGGGTCACCGCGATCGCCCAGAGGTCCGCCCCGATCAGCTCGAAGTGCACCATCAGCCCCACCCCGGCGGGCACGAACAGCAGCGTCAGGTAGCGCAGCAGCCCTTCACCCGCCAGGCGCAGGCAGGACGGTACCTTGCCGCGAACCAGCAGCGCCAACAGCAGGATCACCATGCCGATCACCGGTCCCGGTATCGGCAACAGCAGTCCCTTCGCCAGCAATTCCCCCGCGAACTGGCATGACAGCAGCATGCTCATCCCCATGATCAACGGCATCGTGTCGTCCTTTTGGCGGCTCCCCGGGAGCCCGTCATCGTGGCCTATAGTGTGACAGAAGCCACGTGATCCGGGGACCTCAGGCTCTTGCCAGCCAAGCGATTGAAAAGAAAGCGCAAAAAGGACTTTTCATTTGCCGCGAGGCGCGCTAGTATACGCCTCGTTCTCGGGGCACACGCCGAACGGCGAGGAAACCGAAACGAAAGAGTCGGAGCGTGGCGCAGCTTGGTAGCGCGTTGCAATGGGGTTGCAAAGGTCGCAGGTTCGAATCCTGTCGCTCCGACCACTCATTCGAAAAAAGCGGTCACCATGCCCTCGGGCGGTGACCGCTTTTTCGTGCTTGCCTGTATTCATGATGCATGCCCCCCTCCTATCCTCAGCAATCCTCGCCCCCTCTTTTATCCATGCCCCGGGCGCTGCATCGTGTTCTCGCCCGATGGCATCACTGCCTCTTAGGCCCTGCATGATACGTTCAGAAAGACTCGGCGTGGCACATGTCAGCAGGCACGCTCGTGGAAACTGCGCGGCCCGGCGGACACGACCGCGGGCTCACCGAGATGGTCAAGAAGATACGAGCGCCATCCCGGCTCACTGCCCTCAGCGAACCTCTTCGAGGAGTGACAGGAAAGCCTCGGCCGGCTGGGGACGCGCGAACCAGAAGCCCTGCCCCAGCTCGCAGCCCATGGCGGTCAGGCTTGCCGCCTGCTCCGGCGCCTCGATCCCCTCGGCGACCACCCGGCAGCCGAGACCGTGAGCCATGGCGACGATCGACTCGACCAGCCGATGGCTCTCGACGTCCTCCAGCAGGTGGGTCAGGAAGCTGCGATCGATCTTGATGGTATTCACCGGCATCCGCCGCAGGTAGGCGAGCGACGAGTGGCCGGTGCCGAAATCGTCGATCGCGATGCCGACCCCCAGCGTCGCCAACTGGTGTAACTGCTGCGTGGCCGCCTCCAGATCGGTCATCACGGCAGACTCGGTCACCTCCATCTCCAACGCCGAAGGAGGGAGGTCGTGGCGCGCCAGGGCCTCCGTTACCTGAGTGGCGAAGCCTGTCTGGCAGAGCTGGGGGGCCGAGACGTTGACGGCGAGGCCGAAGGTGCGTTCCACCTTTCCCTCCCGACGCCAGCGGGCCAGCGTGGCGAGGGCGGTCTCCAGCACCCAGGCGCCCAGCGCCAGGATGTCCCCGCTCTCCTCGGCCATCGGGATGAACTCGGCCGGCGAGACCGCTCCGAGTATCGGATCCGTCCAGCGCAGCAGCACCTCGGCACCACAGACGCGTCCCGTGGCGAGCGCCACCTTGGGCTGATAGTGAAGCGCGGTATCGCCACGCTCGCAGGCCAGGGGCAGCGCCTGACGCAGCTGCATGCGCCGCTGTTCGGAGGCTTCAAGCGCCGGCGTGTAGGCCTGGATGGCTTCTCCCTGCTGCGCGTGGGGCACCGCCAGCGCCGCCATGTGAACCAGCCGCTCGGGTTCCAGCCCGCACCCCCCGGCGACGCCGATCCGGCCATCGACCCGCAGCCGCACGCCGCAGACCGCCAGGGGTCGCCAGAGCACCTCGCGCACGCGCTCCGCCAGGTGCCCGAGCTCGTCGATCGAGGCCCGGGGCTGGATCAGCAGCAGCTCATGGCTGCCCCAGACCCCGATCACGCCTTCTTTCGGCAGGGCCGCCTCCAGGCAATGGGCCAGCTCGTGCAGGAAGGCCTCGGTCACCCGATGCCCCTGATAGCGCATGATGGCGTCGATCCCCTCCAGCACGATGAACAGCACCCCCGCCTCGATACCGTCTCGCTGCCACTCGCCAAGCGATGCCGTGAGTGCGCGCCGATTGGGCAGGTTCGTCACCGGGTCGGTGCAGGAGAGCCGCTCCAGCGCCTCGGTGCGCTCGGCCACCAGCCGCTCCAGCACGCTGGCCTGCTCGCGACGCCACTGATAGCGGCTCTCGTCGCGCAGGGCGTTGTGAATGCGTGCCAGCACTTCCTCATGGTCGAACGGCTTGGTCAGGAAATCACGCACGCCCATGGCCAGCGCCCGCTGACGGGTCTCGTCGTCGACCTGAGCGGTCAACACGATGGTGGGCGGCACCTCCGCGCCGAAGGCCGCCTGAAGGGCCTCGAGCACCCCGTAACCATCCAGGTGGGGCATGCGGATATCCAGCAGCAGCAGGTCGGGCGACTGTGCCCGGCAGTGGGCGAGCACGTCGCGCGAATCGGTGAGGCCGGCGACGTCCTGGTAGCCGTGATCTTCCAGCAGGTCCTGAAGCAGCTCGACGTTAACCGCATGGTCATCCACGACCAGCAGGCGCTTGTGATAGAGGGCGGCATCAGAAGGCATCCGAGCTTCCTTCCAGTGAAGAGAGGTGACGGGCGAGGGTCGCCCAGAACGACGTCAGGTCGAGAGGCTTGGTCAGGTAATCATCGAATCCCTCCGCCAGGCCGCGCTTGATGTCGCTCGGCATGGCGTTGGCGGAGAGCGCGATCACGGGCAGCGGCCGGGGCAGCCGTCTTAGCCGCGCCAGGGCCGCCTGGCCGCTCATGCCGGTCAGGTTCAGATCCATCAGCACCAGGTCCGGCGGTCGCGCCTCGATCGGCGGCAGGGCGAGCTCGGCGCTGGGGTAGATGCTGAGCTCACAGGAGGGCCACTGCGCGAAGACATCCACCATCAGGCGCTGGTTGGCGGGATTGTCCTCGATATAGACGACGTGAGCCGACACCTCCTGCGGCGCGGCGGCATTCGTCGGCTCGCCGCCGCGGGAAGCCTCCGGCCGGTCGCCCTTGGCCAGCGCCAGGCGGCAGTGGAAGGCGCTGCCCAGCCCCGGCTCGCTCTCGACGTCTAACGTGGCGCCCATCGCGTCGAGCAGCTGGCGGGTGATGGCCAGGCCGATGCCGGTGCCCTCGATGCCCTGGTGTTCCGCCCCCAGGCGCTGGAAGGGCTGGAAGAGTCGCGCCAGGTCGTCGTGGCGGATCCCCTGGCCGTTGTCGCGCACGGTGAAGCGCACGCTCTCACCCTCGTGAGCGGCTTCCAGGCGCACCCAGCCGCCGGGGCGGTTGTACTTGATGGCATTGCTGAGCAGGTTGAGGAGCACCTGCTTGAGCCGCGTATAGTCCGCGTGGACCGCCGGCAGCGGCCCCGCGATCCGCGGCTCGATCGTCACCTCGTGGGCCAGGGCCGTCGCCTCCAGGGCGCCGGCCGCATCCTCGACCACGTCGCCGAGCGAGATCGCCTCCATGGAGAGGCTCAGCTGTCCGGCCTCGATCCGGGCCAGGTCCAGGATCTCGTTGATCAGCTCCAGCAGGTGCTGGCCACTGCGCGTGATCTGGGCGACCTGGCGCCGCTGGCGCTCCTCCAGCGGGTGGCGCTTGCCGCCGGCCAGCAGCTGGGCGAAGCCGAGGATCGCGTTCAGGGGCGTGCGCAGCTCGTGGCTCATCGACGAGAGAAACTCGCTCTTGGCGCGATTGGCCCGGTCGGCGCTGTCCCGCGCCTCGGAGAGGGCCTCGATATAGCCTTCGCGTTCGGCCATCTGGCGATAGAGGTTGATCAGCAGGGCGCAGGTCGCCGTGAAGGGCTCCAGCCACTCCAGCAGGGCCTGGTCGTAGGGGCGACGTCCGTTGGCGATGGCGAACATTCCGATCAGCCGCCGGCCATCGAAGATCGGCACCCCCAGGTAGTTGTGCAGCGGCGGGTGCCCGGGCGGAAAACCGCTGCGGTGCGGATGGCCATCCAGATCGTCGGTCATCACCACCTCGCCGTGGGCGAACACCCGGCCGAGCAGCGAAGAGGGATTGGAGAGGGTCATGTCGCCGCTGCGCAGCCGCTCCATCAAGAGCCGTGACTCCTCGTTCCAGGAGAGGTCGGTGATGGCGTGGATCTTCAGCGCCGGCACGCCCGCGTCCTCGATCACCTCGCCGATCAGCGCGTAGTCGCTGTCGGTCAGCTCGCGCAGCGCCTCCATCAGGAAGTCCCAGAGCCGGTGGCCCGACATCAGCGCCTGGTAGTCGGTGATCCCGCGATGCAACACGCGAATCAGGCTCGCCTGGCGCACCGCCTCGGTGGTGTCCCGGGCCACGCCCACCACGCCGCGAATGGCGCCGTCGTCGTCCCTCAGCGGCCCGAGCTGCAGATCGTGATGGCGCCCCATCAGGGGCGGCAGCGAGACCCGCCGGGGCGAGCCGCTGGCGATCACCTCGGCCTCCGCCGCATCGAGAAGCGACTGCACCTCGCGGGGCAACCGCGGCGCCTCGTCGTCGACCGGCGCGCCGGAAGTGCCCTCGAGCAGCGACAGGCAGGCGGTGTTGGCCGCCAGGTAGCGCCCGCGGCGGCTTCGGGCGTAGATAGGGTCGCGACTGCCGTCCAGCACGGCGCGCAGCAGCTGGCGCTCCTTGGCCAGGCGGTCGCTGGCCTCGGAGAGACGCCGGTTGAGGCTCACCAGCTCGCGCTGCTGGTCCTCCTGCACCCGTCGCAACCGGTGCTTGCGCAGCAACGCCTCCGCCTGCCGGGCCAGGCGCCCCAGCAGGCGTCGCTCGCGCTCGGAAAAGGTCCGCGGCCGGGTATCGATCAGGCAGAGCGTGCCCACGGCGTGCTCCCCGTCCGGCAACAGCGGATGCCCAGCGTAGAAACGGATGCCGGGCTCACCGGTCACCAGGGGATTGTCACGAAAGCGGGCATCCTCCAGGGCATCCGGCACCACCAGCGGCTTGGCCGCGGCGACCGCATGGCCGCAGAAGGAGACCTCCCGGGAGGTCTCGCACACTTCCAGCCCGACACAGGCCTTGAACCACTGCCGATCCTCGGCGACCAGCGAGACCAGCGCGATGGGCACCTCGAAGAGCTCCTGCGCCAGCTCGACCAGCTGGTCGAAGCCGGCATCGGGTGCGGAATCGAGCACCCCCAGTGCCGCCAGGGCGGCCAGGCGGGCGGAGTCATTTTCGGGCACGGGGGGCTGCATGGCGGGGCTCACGGTCGGGCATCATCGGCGTATCGTGATGCCGAACCTACCATGAATGCCCCCACGAACGCGGAAATGAATCCAAGCGTCATTTAACGAACGCCGCGCGGCGTCAACGCAGGGTCCGCCACGGGGGCGTCTCCAGGGAAGGCGTCCGGGTGGCAGCAGTGCCGTGCCCGATTCAGGCATCGCCGTGGCTGGGTGGCCGCCGCGACGCGGTGGATTCGGCCTCCTCGTCCGCGCCGGCGGCCAGGTCGGTCATGTCCCGCTCCTCGGACTTGGCCGTTTCCTCGGCCTTGGCCTCTTCCTCGGCGGCCGCGGCCTCTTCCTCCTCTTCCTGGATGTCCGCCGCGGGCTGGAGCGGCTCGCCCTCCTCGTCCTGCAGCTGGTAGTCGTAGGCCGCCTGGAGGCCGGCTTCCTCCTCGGCCTCCTCCTCTTCGGCCTGGGCGATGTAGCCCGGGTAGAACGGCGAGAGGATGGCGAAGAGGATGCCCAGCGCCGAGAACATGGCAAAGGCGCTGGCGTAGCCGAAGCTGTTCACCAGCGAGCCGACGACCGGCGAGCCGGTCGCCTGCCCCAGCGACACCGCCATGAAGGGCAGCACCGGGCCCACCGCCAGCCGGCCCGGCAGCAGGCGAATGCCGGTCATCAGGTAGAGCCCCGTCAGGCTCATGTAGGCCAGGCCGAAGACCAGCGCCGAAAAGGCCGCGAGCCCGGTCTGCCCGGGGCTGGCGGCGAGCAGCGCCAGGCTCGCGGAGAGCATCATCAGCATCAGCGAGTGGGTAATCGGCGGATTGTTGCGATCGGCCAGGTCGGCCACCACGGCCCCGCCCAGGCCGGCGATGCCCACCGCCAGCCACAGCCACCCGGTGGCGCCGGACGGCAGCCCGCCGAGGGTGACCACCAGGTCGGGCGCGAAGATCCAGTAGGCGGCGGAGACGAAGCCCATCACGAAGGCGAACAGCGAGAGCCGGATCAGGCGCGACCAGGGCAGCTCGGCGACCGGCGGCGGCGGCGCGGCGTTGGCCGGCGTGATCCGCGACACCGAAGGCAGGAAGAGCCAGGCGGCGACCAACCCCACGCCCGCCAGCACGGCGAAGGAGAGGTAGGTCAGCCGCCAGGCGCCGGTCAGGAACAGCACCGTGGGCACGGCCACGATCACGCCGATGCTGGTCCCGGCGTTCATCACCGAGCTGACCCGCCCGTGCAGCGAACGCTTCACCAGCGCCTGCATGGCGGCCGTGAGCGCCGGCATCATCAGGCCGGTGCAGATGCCGCAGGCGAACACCCCGGCCCCGAGCAGCAGCGCGCCGGGCGCCTGGCTGATCAGCGCCAGCCCGCCGACGCCGAACGCCCCGGAGAGCACCGCCGCGTTGCGCGCACCGAAGAGGTGGGTGATCAGCGGCGCGACCATCGTCGCCAGCAGGAAGCTGATCAGCGGCAGCGCGCCGATGATGCCGATCACCGAAGGCGTGAGGCCCAGCTCGTCGCGAATGGGCGGCACGAACAGGCCGAAGGCGAAGCGCGCAAGACCGTAGCTGATCGCGATCAGCGCCGCGCCGAGCAGTGCGAATTCCGTGCTGGTCGGTGCCCTCATGCGTTCCCCTCCCGGCGCGCGAGGCGACGGTCGATCCGTGCCAGGGTCGGGCATGGTCTCCTGCCCAGGCTGACCGTCCTCGTCCGCGCGATATGACTGTTGGCGTCGATCACCATGCCCCCTTGTCGTCCGGGTGCATTGGCTGGCGGCCGCGCGCGCAGTCCGCTGGGGCGATAGCGCCATCGCCGGCCCGGCTGCTGAGCGATTCCTGCCTCGTCCCACCCATCGATCAACGTAGAGCAGGGCGCGGGATGCCGATAGCCGCCCTGCCCCACGGTACCAAAGAGACCCGGGCGGTGACGCAACAGCTACACATCGAAACACCATCGTGTGAGGAAAGAGACGAAGGGGGGAAAGAGACGAATGGGAAAAAGAGGGGAAAAGAGCAGAAAGACGTCGCCCTCAGCGCGCCGGCGGGCGATGCATCGCGAGCCGCCCATATCTTGTCCATCAAGCGCTTCGGGTATAGCTTTTTTCGTGCCCCCTTCGCCGCCCAGGAGACGCTCATGCCGGCAAACACCTCGCCCCTGCCCGACCGCGTGACCCTCGAGGCCCTCGGCGACTGGTTAAAGGCCCGCCGGGGCGCGGACGACGAGCCGCACACAGTCGAGGCCCCCATCGTCGAGGTGCAATCCATCGACCAGGGCTACTACCTGGTGCGCCTGCACCATGCCCGGGGCGTCAGCCAGCTGGTCGACGACGACGGCCAGGCCCGTCGCTTCACCGGCACCCAGTGGGTGAGCCGGGCCCTGCTGCCGCTGGGGCTGACCCATGGCGTGCTGACCTGGGCCGAGGTCACCGACGAGATGATCGGCCTGCCCGCCACCCCGAGCGACCCGCAGAGCGTGCTGGCCCACGGCACCCGGGTGGCCTTCCAGACCCGCTAGCCCGGTCGCCCCGTGGCACCGCCCCGGCCCCAGCCCCCCCGCACGGCTCGCCGGATGCCGCCCCGGCCCCTATTCTCAGGCCAGCCCCTGCCAATCCGAGGCCGCATCACCATCACCAATAATTGGCATTTTGGATCGTCATTTATATTGATAACAACACACTATGCGACTCTGATACGCTACGTCGGTTTTCGCGCCCGCCCCCGACGGCGTGCGGGTGCGCCGCCGCCTGACACTTCCCGACCGTCCACGTCGCCTGGACGCGTCGACCACGGAGGTAACGCCTAACGGCAAGAGATCACGGCAAGATGACAGAAGCTCAGAATAAAGGAGACGTCGTTTGGAACTGATCCAGTATGCTCTGGACAACCTGGAGCTCTTGTTGACCCGAACGGTCGAGCACATCTCGCTGGTGGGCGTCGCCGTCGGCATCGCCACCCTGACCGGGGTCCCGATCGGCATCGCCATCACCAAGAACGAGCGTGCCGCCCAGGCCGTGCTCTATATCGCCTCGATCATCGTGACCATCCCGTCCATCGCGCTGTTCGGGATCATGATCCCGATCCTCTCGCTGATCGGCCAGGGCATCGGCTACCTGCCGGCGGTCATCGCGGTGCTGCTCTACTCGCAGCTGCCGATCATCCGCAACACCTACACCGCGATCAACAACGTCGACCCGGCCCTGCGCGAGGCCGCCCGCGGCATCGGCATGAGCGCCAACCAGCGCCTGCGCATGGTCGAGATCCCGCTGGCCGTGCCGGTGATCATGGCCGGGGTGCGCACCGCCGTGGTGCTCAACATCGGCGTGATGGCGATCGCCGCCTACATCGGCGCCGGGGGGCTCGGCACCTTCATCAGCCGCGGCATCTCCCAGTCCGACCCGCGCCAGCTGATCCTCGGTGCCGTGGCCGTCAGCGTGCTGGCGATCATCGTCGACTACACGCTGCTGGCCCTGCAGAAGCGCCTGACGCCCAAGGGCATGGAGCGCGCGGCCGCCACGGCCTGAGCCGTCGACCGCGCCACGCTCTGCCCGTCCGACCCGCCGACGACCCGACAAGACGGCCGCCCCGCTGGGGCCGCCCCGACAAGGACCGCCACATGATTCGACTCGATAACCTGACCAAGGTCTTCGACACGCCCAAGGGCGCCGTGACCGCCGCCGACCACATCAGCATGGAGGTGCCGAGCGGCGAGATCTGCATCCTCCTCGGCCCCTCCGGCTGCGGCAAGACCACCACCCTGAAGATGATCAACCGCATCATCCGCCCGACCTCCGGCACGGTGTTCATCAACGGCGAGGACACCACCCGCCTCGATACCCAGGAGCTGCGCCGCAACATCGGCTACGTGATCCAGCAGATCGGCCTGTTCCCCAACATGACCATCGAGGAGAACATCACCGTCGTGCCCAAGCTGCTCGGCTGGGACAAGGCGAAGTACAAGGAGCGCGCCCGGGAGATGATGCGCATGATCGCGCTGGAGCCGGACGCCTTCCTCAAGCGCTACCCGAGCGAACTCTCCGGCGGCCAGCAGCAGCGCATCGGCGTGGCCCGGGCGCTGGCCGCCGACCCGCCCGTGATGCTGATGGACGAGCCCTTCGGCGCCATCGACCCGATCAACCGCGCGGTGATCCAGGACGAGTTCCTGAAGATGCAGCAGGACCTCAAGAAGACCATCATGTTCGTCAGCCATGACATCGACGAGGCGATCAAGATGGGCGATCGCATCGCCATCTTCCGCGCCGGCAAGCTGGTGCAGTACTCCGAGCCCGACGCGCTGCTCGCCGCGCCGAAGAACGACTTTGTCGAGTCCTTCCTCGGCGAGGACCGCGCCCTGAAACGCCTCAACCTGGTCAAGGTGCGCGACCTGGCCAGCGACGAGATCGGCCTGGTGCGCCCCGACGACACCCTGGAGACGGCCCTCCAGCGCATCGGCGACTACGGCTACCAGAACAGCATCGTGATGGTGAACGACAAGCGCCAGCCGGTGGGCATCATCAACGCCGCCGTGGCGCGCACCACCAAGGGCCACTGCCGGGACCACTTCCAGAGCGTGCCGGTGGTGGTGAGCCTCGACGACGACCTGCGCAAGGTCGCCTCGCTGATGTTCTCCAACGACATGACCTGGGTGCCCTGCGTCGACGACGACGGCCGCATCGTCGGCCAGATCACCCAGCGGGCGATCACCCACCACCTGGGCTCGCGCTACCGAGCCCACTCCGGGGCCGCCGCGGCCGGCGAGGCATCACCGTCATCATCGGCCACCGAGGAGTAAGCCCATGCCGACGCTGAACCTCTCAGGCGCCCTGCGCCTGCTGGTGCTCGTCGCGGTCTTCCTGGCCGGGATCTGGAGCCAATCCAGCGGCGTGATCGACGACTTCCTCTTCTACCTGCCGGATATCCAGTTCCTGGCGGTGCAGCACCTGTGGCTGACCGCCGTCTCCGGGAGCCTGGCGATCCTCGTCGCCATCCCGCTCGGCACCCTGCTCTCGCGCCCCAGCATGGCCCGGGTCGCCGAATCCGCGATGCAGGTGCTCAACGTGGGCACCACCATCCCGACCCTGGCGGTGCTGGCGCTGTCGATGAGCTTTCTCGGCATCGGCACCGTGCCGGCCGTGTTCGGGCTCTTCGTGGCGACGCTGCTGCCGATCACCCGCAACACCTACACTGGCCTCAAGGGCGTCTCGCCGGCGCTGATGGAGGCCGCGGCGGGCATCGGCATGTCGCCGGCCCAGCGCCTGCTGAAGGTCGAGCTGCCCAACGCCCTCTACGTGATCTTCGCGGGCATCCGCACGGCGCTGGCCATCAACATCGGCACCGTGCCGCTGGCCTTTCTGATCGGCGCCGGGGGGCTGGGCGAGCTGATCTTCACCGGCATCGACCTCTACGACCCGGTGATGATGCTCTCCGGCGCCATCCCCACGGCCCTGCTGGCGGTGGTGGTCGACATGCTGGTCGCCATCACCGCCTTCCTGGTGGTGCCGCGGGGCGTGAACCCCAGCCGGGCCTGACCCGCCCGGCGCGGCGGTACGGCCGCCGCCTCGACATCACAAGCATCATCCGACCGGCTCGACGAGACCGGCACACAACGACCCGGCAATCACAACAAGGAGCGACTCCATGAAGACACTGATGACCCTGCTCACCGGCGCAGCCCTGGCCGGCAGCCTGACCACCGCCCAGGCCAACGAGATCGTGGTGGGTGGCAAGAACTTCACCGAACAGCAGATCCTGGCCAGCATGACCAGCCAGTACCTCGATGCCCTGGGCTACGACGTCGAGAAGCGCTCCGGCATGGGCTCCGCGGTGCTGCGCCAGGCCCAGGAGAACGGCCAGATCGATCTCTACTGGGAGTACACCGGCACCTCGCTGATCAACTACAACGACGTCACCGAGCGCCTGTCGCCGGACGAGACCTACTCGCGGGTCAAGGAGCTCGACGCCGAGAAGGGCCTGGTGTGGCTCGAGCCCTCCGAGGCCAACAACACCTACGCCCTGGCCATGCGCGAGGCCGACGCCGAGGAGCGCGGCATCGAGAGCCTCTCCGACCTCTCCCAGGCGGTAAACGACGGCGAGGCGCTGACCTTCGCCCTGAACGCCGAGTTCTACGCCCGCGAGGACGGCTGGCGCCCGCTGCAGCAGGCCTACGACTTTCGCGTCGGCCGCGGCGACGTCAAGCGCATGGACTCCGGGCTGGTCTATCAGGCCCTGCGCGACGGCCAGGTCGAGGTCGGCCTGGTGTTCGCCACCGACGGCCGCATCCCGGCCTTCGACTTCCGGGTGCTCGAGGACGACCAGGCCTACTTCCCGGCCTACGCCCTGACCCCGGTGGTCCGCGAGGAGACCCTCGAGGCCAACCCCGAGCTGGCCGAGCAGATGAACGCCCTCTCGGGCCTGCTCACCGACGCGACCATGTCCCGCCTCAACGCCCGGGTCGACGTCGAGAAGGTGACCATCGAGCGCGTCGCCGAGACCTTCCTCGAGGAGCACGACCTGCTCTGAGCGGCGCCTGGCGGGGCTCGCCCCGCTTGAGCGATCGCTTCTCGAAGGCCGCCTGCGGGCGGCCTTATTCTTGCTACCCATGATCACGCGAGACCGCTGCCATGCATGAGCCGACCCCGCACGACCCAAGCCCCCTCGACTGGATGCACGGCGTCGATCTCTCGACCCTCGATGAGGCCCACCTCCACCAGGCCAAGCGCTGCCTGCTCGACCTGCTGGGGGTCGCCGCCGGCGCCACCCGAACGGCGCTTGCCGACAAGGCCGCCCGCTTCGCGATCACCCAGCACGGCGGCGACCGCCCGCTTCTCTTCGCGTCCGGTCACGCCTCGCCCAGCGGGGTCGCCCTGCACGGCGCCTGGCTGATCGATGCCCTGGACGCCCACGACGGCCAGGTACTGACCAAGGGCCATGCGGGCGTGGCCCTGCTGCCCGGCCTGCTGGCCCTGCCGGAGGTCGACACGCTGTCGGGACGCGACTTCCTGGCCCTGCTCGTCGTCGGCTACGAGATCGCCACCCGTGCCGGCATCGCCCTGCATGCCACGAGCCCGGACTACCACACCTCCGGCGCCTGGAACGCGCTGGGCGTGGCCGCGGTGGCCGCCCGCCTGCGCGGTGTCGATATCGCGACCCTGCATCATGCACTCGGCATCGCCGAGTTCTATGGGCCCCGCAGCCAGATGATGCGCTGCATCGATCATCCGACGATGCTCAAGGACGGCTCCGGCTGGGGCGCCATGACCGGCCTCTCGGCGGCCCTGCTCGCCGAGGACGGCTTCACCGGTGCCCCGGCGCTGACCGTGACCTCGCCACAATCCGCGGCCATCTGGCACGACCTGGGGGAGCGCTGGTACGTCCATGAGCAGTACTTCAAGGCCTACCCGGTATGCCGCTGGGCCCAGCCGGCGGTGGAGGCCGTGCTCGCCCTGGCCGAGGAGATTCGCGACCCGGCGCACATCTCCCGCATCGAGATCGTCACCTTCCATGAGGGCAAGCGCCTGCATGTCAGGTATCCCGAGACCACCGAACAGGCCCAGTACAGCCTGCCCTGGTCGGTGGCCTGTGCGCTGGGTCGCGGCACGGTGGATGTCGCCGGCGTCTGCGATGAGCTCGACGCCCCGGACCTCAAGGCGCTGGCCGGCAAGGTGGAGATCCAGGAGGACGACGCCTTCAACGCCCGCTTTCCCGCCGAGCGCTGGGCGCGTGCCCGCCTGCATCTCGACAGCGGCGAGGTCCTCGAGAGCCCGGCCCTCGAGGCCCGAGGCAACCCGGACGCCCCGCTCACCGATGCCGAGGTGCTGGCCAAGTACCGGGCCCTGGCCGAGCCCGTGCTGGGTGAACGCGCGGCCAGGCTGCGCGACGTGGTGTTGAGCCTGGAGGCACGCCCGGCAAGCGATCTGCTGGCCCTCTTGGGCGCACCTTGAAGCGCCGACGAACGGGTGCGATGATCCGCGCCGTTCTCCCTTACCGCCTGCCAACCGCGAGACTCGATCATGCACTTCCAGGACCACCTGCGCGTCGGCGCCGCCCAGATCAACGCCACCCTGGGCGACGTCGATGCCAACCTCGAGCGTCACCGCGAGATGATCGCCCAGGCCCGCCGGGCGGGGCTGGAACTGCTGGTGTTCCCGGAGCTCTCGCTGACCGGCTACAGCCTCGGCAACCAGGTGATCGAACTGGCCTGTCCCGCCAACGACCCGCGACTGACCGAGCTCGCCCGGGAGGCCGGCGAGATGCAGACGGTGGTCGGCTTCGTCGAGGAGGCGAGCCCCGGCGAGTACTACAACGCCCTGGCGATCCTCCAGCACGGCGAGCTCCAGGCCGTGCACCGCAAGCTCAACCTGCCCACCTACGGCGGCCTCGAGGAGGGCAAGCTCTTCACCCACGGCAGCGAGCTGACCCAGGGCACGGTGCAACCGGGCTGGTCGGCGACCTCGCTGATCTGCGCCGACCTCTGGAACCCCGGGCTCGTGCACGCCGCCCTGCTGGCGCGCCCCACGGTGCTCTGCGCGCCGATCAACTCGGCCTCCGGTATCGTCAGCGAGGACTTCTCCAACGAGCAGAACTGGGCGGTCAACCTGCACTTCTACGCCATGACCTACGGCACGCCGGTGATCATGGCCAACCGCTTCGGCCCCGAGGGCGAGAGCCACTTCTGGGGCGGCTCGCGCATCCTCGGCCCGCGCGGCGAGATCCTCGCCCAGGCCGAGGATCGGGAGATGCTGATCGAGGCGACGCTCTCGCGCACCGCCATCGCTCGGGCGCGCTTCGAGCTGCCCACCCACCGCGACGCCGACACCCCGCTGGTGCGCGACCTGATGGCCGGCTATCGCTGAACCACGGCGCCCTCCCCCCGGGAGGGCCTCGGCTCTCGGGAATGCCGCCAGCACCGCCTGGGAGAGCGACCGCGACGTGGCGAATCCGGGGCACGCCGGCATCGAAGGCTACTTTGGCAGCAATAACTCGCTGTTAGCCGACGTTAGGTGGAAGATCTCTGCCTGAATAACGATATTTCTAGTGATCCTTGCCATTTTTGTGCATTCATGAAGAATGACGCCCCGCATTCATAGCGCATACGGGTAATCACAACACCATGAACCTCACCCTCCCCTCGTTCTTCACGGACTTCGTGGCCGCCGGTAACGGCCTGGTCTGGGGCAGCCTGCTGATCTACCTGCTGATCGGCGCCGGCCTCTACTTCACCGTCATGACCCGCGGCATCCAGTTCCGCTACTTCGGTCACATGTTCAAGCTGCTGCGCCACTCCCGGGAGGCCGATGGCGGAATCTCCTCCTTCCAGGCGCTCTCGACCAGCCTCGCGGCCCGGGTCGGCACCGGCAACCTGGCCGGCGTGGCCGTGGCCATCTACTTCGGCGGCCCCGGCGCCATCTTCTGGATGTGGATGACCGCACTGGTCGGCATGGCCACCAGCTTCATCGAGTCGACCCTAGCCCAGGCCTACAAGGTCGACCACGGCGACCGCACCTACCGCGGCGGCCCGGCGCGCTACATCGAGCGCGGCCTCGGCACGCGCTGGCTGGCGGTGGCCTTCTCGGTCTGCCTGATCATCGCCTTCGGCCTCGCCTTCAACAGCGTGCAGGCCAACTCCATCGCCCAGGCCATGCAGGAGGCCTTCGCGCTGCCCACGTGGAGCGTCGGTCTGGCGCTGGTCGTGGTGGTGGCGCCGATCATCTTCGGCGGCCTCAAGTCCATCGCCCGGGTCGCCGAGCTCGTGGTGCCGCTGATGGCAGTGCTCTACCTGCTGCTGGCCGTGGTGGTAGTGATCCTCAACGCCGCCGAACTACCGGCGGCGTTCATGACCATCATCAGGAGCGCCTTCGGCCTCGAGCAGGCGGCCGGCGGCGCCATGGGCTACGCCGTGGCCCAGGCGATCATGAACGGCATCAAGCGCGGGCTGTTCTCCAACGAGGCGGGCATGGGCTCGGCGCCCAACGCGGCGGCCACCGCCTCCACGCACCCGAACCACCCGGCCGCCCAGGGCTTCGTGCAGATGCTCGGCGTCTTCCTCGACACCCTGGTGATCTGCACCGCCACCGCCGCCATCATCATCATGGCGGGCCCGGAGCTGCTGGCGAGCGACGAGGCCAACGGCATCCAGCTCACCCAGATCGCCCTCTCCCAGCAGGTCGGTGACTGGGGCGGCCAGTTCATCGCCATCGCCATCCTGCTGTTCGCCTTCACCTCGGTGATCGCCAACTACTCCTACGGCGAGTCCAACATCGAGTACCTGGCCGGGCCCAAGCGTGCGGCGCTGGCGATCCTGATCTACCGTCTGGCGGTGCTCGCCATGGTGATGATCGGCGCGGTCGCGAGCCTCACGCCGATCTGGAGCTTCGCCGATCTCTCCATGGGCCTGATGGCGCTGATCAACCTGGTGGCCATTCTGCTGCTCTCGCCGATCGCCTTCGCGCTGTTCCGCGACTACGAGCGCCAGCTCAAGGCCGGCCAGGAGCCGAGCTTCGACCCCGACCAGTTCCCCAAGCTGGCCGACAAGGTCGACCGCAAGGCCTGGCCGGGTAGCGGCAAGCGCGGCTGATCGCGCCACCGCTCCGGAAGCGAAAAACGCCCCCGGAAACGAAAAACGCCACGGCCAAGCCGTGGCGTTTTCGTTGGGGCGACGGGCGCGTCGCCGGGCGTGGCGATCAGTCGCGGCGATAGCTGCCCACCAGGCGATTCATGCCGAGCAGGTGCGGCTCGAGCTTCTCCAGCAGCTCCGTCAGGCTCAGCCCTTCGGGCAGCTCGGTGACCGTATCCAGCGCCAGCACCCAGAAATAGTAGAGGTGCGCGCCGTGGCCCTCCGGCGGCATGGGGCCGCTGTAGCCCAGGCCGCCGGTGTCGTTGACACCGGCGGTGCCCAGCGTGGTGGCCTCGTCGAGGGCGGTGACCTCGGCCGGCAGGTTGTAGAGCAGCCAGTGCACGAAGCCGTAGCTGCCGTGTTGCACCAGCGGGGCGTCCGGGTCGTGGCAGATCACCGCGAAGCCCTTGGTGCCCTCGGGGGCGTCGCGCCAGGCGAGCGCCGGCGAGATGTTCTCCCCCTCCCCGGTGTGGCGGGTGGGAATCGCCTCGTGGTGGGCGAAGGCCGTGCTGGTGAGCTGCATGCTCGAGGGTGCAAAGGCCATGGGCAACCTCCTCTGTCGACGGGTCGGGTGAACGGTCGAGCGCCATGGTGCGAACCAGAGCGCTCTCTCCTGTGCATGATGGCCAAGGGCGACGGATTCAACCCGCACGGCCGATCTCCCGTCACCCAGGCGCTCACACTCCCCGGACGCTCTCGGCCCCGCGCCTTCGCGCCGCACCCGGCCAGGGCAGATCAGGGCGTGAACTCGCCCAGCATCCGCAAGGTATCGACCCTCAGCCGATCCTCCTCCATGGCTTGTCGGGCCTCGTCGGAGGCCATGAAGGCCTGGAAGCGCTCCATGTCCGGCACCTCGAGGATCAGCCCTACCGAGTTCGGGTGCTCTGGGTTCTTGAAGGTGCGGGCGGAGACCCCGATCCGGGCGAACATCTCATGCCGGCTGCCCGGCCCCTGCTGCCAGGCCCTGGCCCAGTGCTCGCCATCCTCGACCTCGTGAAACACGATCAGCGTAGTCATCGCCTGTCGCTCCTCTGACGCGTATGCCGCGAACGCCACGTCCCGACAGCGACACTGCGCTAGCCGAGCGGTCCGGCCGAAACCGGCACGCCTTAGGTGGTAACGAGGCGCCGCCGTCGCCGTGGCTAGCCCAAGGATAGGCCGCCCACCCCGCCATCGCCTTGGTATCGAAGCGACGAGCGGCATGGAAAACGTCATCGAAAAGCACCAGGGCGGCCGGCGGCCTCCCGGGCACATCCGTCAGGCGAGACGCCATTCCTCGAGGAGCGCAGCGAGACGCCGGCGCCCCTCGCCGCCCAGCGACTTGAGCGGCAGCGGCAGGCACGGCGCCTCGACGAGCCCCAGGAGCTCCGCGGCAGCCGCCATCACCCGCAGGCTGCCGCCCTGCTCGGCGAACAGCGTCCACAGCGGCTGCAGCCGGGCCGACAGCCGCGCCGCCTCCTCGGCGCGTCCCGCCTGGGCCGCTCGAGTGATCTCAAGCGCCGTGGCGGGAAAGAGCCCGCCGATCACCGAGTACCAGGCCTCACAACCGGCATTGAGGCCGGTGGCGCCGAAGGCATCGCCGCTGACACCGAGCGTCACGTGCTCGGGCAACCGCGCGCGCAGACGCTCGACTCTTTCTCGCGCCGCCTCGGGCTCGGCCGGCACGCCGGGAATCTTGATCGAGGCGACGTTGGGGAGCCTGGCGATCTCGCCATGCAGCGCGTCGCTGAACGCAAAGCGCGTGGTGCCGGGGTTGTCGTAGACGCAGAGCGGCAACGAGAGCGCCTGGGTGACCGTCTCGTAGAGCCCGAACACCTCGTCATCCATCAGTTTCTGGTAGGACACCGGCGCCAGCAGCACCCCGCGCGCACCGGCGGCCTGGGCATCGTCGGCCAGCGCCAGCACCTCGCAGGTGCGCAGTGCGCCGATTCCCGCCATCACCGGCACCTCGCCGGCGTGTTCCACCGCGAGCCGAGCCACCCGCGCCCGCTCGGCCCGGGTCAGGTAGGCGTAGTTGCCGGTGGAACCCAGCACGCCGATGGCATCGACCCGGGCGGCGACCAGCCGCTCGATCAGGCGCACGAAGGCCGCCTCGTCCAGGCCTTGCTCGTTCATCGGGGTCAGGGGAAAGGCGCTCAGGCCGGTAAACATGCGGATGGCTCCCGTGGTGGTGCAATCAAGGACTCGGCGCGAGCGAGCCGGTGCCGGGCCGCCCGCCTAGCCCGGTTTTTCCAAGTCGTCAGTAGGTCACGCGAATGTCGTGGTAGCGCACGAAGGAATCCGCATAGAGACTCGCCGCCACCGTGCCGAACGAGAGCGCGAAGGCCACGACGAAGCAGTCGGCCGTCGCGTGGGACACGCCCGCCATATGGCGCATCAGGAAGGAGAACGCGACCACCAGCACGAACATCGCGATGGCGGTTTTGTTCACCAGGAAATGCATGGGGATCTCAAAGGCCCAGACCTCCTCCCGGGCCTTGAAGCCCGAGAGGCCGACGCGGGCGTAGAGCAACGCCAGCAGCACGCCGACGATCAGCAAGGCCACGACATAGAGTAACGGCTTGCCACCGGTCCAAAGCGAATACCAAAGAAAGACGGCATAGCCGGCGCCCGCCAGCCACGCCGCCAGCAGGGGAAGCATTATCAGGCCCATGGGGGCTCCGTTGATGTTTTAACGCCGCGCTCACCGGTAAATTGCAAGCGCAGCGAGTAATTTATCCGCGTGCAGCGCATTGTTAGCTGCTTTGTGGCAATAAGAAAGAGCTTTCACTAAGAAATTCATCCACTTCTTCGGAAATGCGCTCGCATCTCTTTAACTTCTCGTCGATATCCTTATCAAGATTTTCCAATATGAATTTGGTTTCCTGAGCCTTAATAATGCCAAGAATATCCATTTTGTCTATTAAATAAGCGACCAAAGACATTGCGATAGCGGTTAGTGACCCAACAATTACCGCTGTTACAACAGGGGCAAATGGCACGAGAAATGGCACGCCTAGAACAAGCTTTTCAATGACTTCTTCGAGTGCTACGCCAGCAATAACAACACCACCAGCTGCAATTAGCTTCATAGCCTCGTGCATTGTCTCGGCAAAACTCATGTCAGCAGGAGGAAAAAGGACGAGTTTCAAAGCTTTTAACAAGGAAAGCACACCTTCCCTGATCATTCTAACAAATCGCTTAGCGGTAGTTACAAACATATTTACTAGTGTTGTAATTATGTTTGATATAAAACCTGATATAAATCCAGAAGAGAAATCTTCTACTACTCCTTTCCATTTATCAGTAATGTTTCGGCCAATGCGAATCAAGCGAACCTTGATATCCTTATATAAACCCTCGCCTTCAAGGCCATTATTGTATACGCCTTTTATTTCAACAATTGCACTTGAAAAAAACTCAACTAAAAGATACCCAAATGCTTGTTGTGCGCCCATTCTAGCGCCTTCGCTTACGCCTGTGGTCGCTGAATTTTTCAGATAGTATTTTGCTTTATCTGTATCAGATG
The DNA here is from genome assembly GCF_009363755.1 of Halomonas sp. THAF5a. Classification (NCBI taxonomy): domain Bacteria; kingdom Pseudomonadati; phylum Pseudomonadota; class Gammaproteobacteria; order Oceanospirillales; family Halomonadaceae; genus Halomonas; species Halomonas sp. THAF5a. The sequence continues at coordinate 2,023,694 of NZ_CP045417.1, forward strand.
GCAAATGTCTTGCCGAAGTTTCTTTGCCTTGCTGGACCTTATCATTTAGTTTTTGCTCATTTATATCAAATCGATCTTTATTTTCAACTCCAGATTCGCCCTTCTTTGACATCCACTCTTTTTTATCAAAATCCCTCATTGATTGATTTATTGAGCGGTCTGTTAGCGCAAGATTATCTTCATCCGTCGCAAAGTCAGCTTTTTGTGCTGACGACTGCATGAAACCGCCATTTTTATGGTGTTGAGATAACGACTCTATATGATCTGGGCTTGTAGTATCTGCTTTTGTCATTTTCCCAGTATAAGCATCTTGCACCATATAATTCTCATCCATTTGAGAACGAGTATAGATAGCACCTGAGCTGTTTTTTCCTGCATTGGCAAACTGCTTTCCTTCACTATTCTTGCTATGTGTATAGTCCTCTCTTCTATAGCGGTCTTCGTCTTTAGCATAAACGCCATTATTTGCGTTGTTTATTGTTGTTACATTTCCGCCCGATTTGTCATAAGCACTTATTATTTTCCCAAGCCCAAATGGACCAGCAATCGATGATATGACGCCGCGCTTCGTTTCATTTATAAGCTGCTCCAATCGATCTTTGTGAAATGAAGCCCTAAGTTCGGAAAGCAAAGCTTCGACCTCAGCGGAATTTGCCTCCAAAGAAACGTTAAAATCAGTTGAATAGTCAAGGATTTTCAGTCTATTGCTATCCACATCCTGACTAAGAAGCTTATCGACCTGCTCTTGATCAGTAACGCCACGAACAAACGGCAGAGACTGATTCTTCTTTAGTATTTCTTTCCTTTTTTTGAAACGATCAATTCTGCCGCTCATTATTTATTACTCCATACCTTATGCTGCTTTAAGCTGATTCCAAGCTTGAACAAATGCGTCTTCTTCTGGCTTTACACCATCTATCTCCATGACAAACCTAATTAAATCCTCATAGACATCTAGAGACATACCAGAGTCTCTTGCCACCAAGAACGCTTCTTTAACAGTAGGTGGATTGTTATAAATATATTGGATTTTTTCTTTTACTTCCTCAGGAATGCTCTGAGCCATCATTCCTTTGACAAACTCACCAATTTCTTCACGCTCATTATCAGAGAAGTCACCATCGCACGCCGCGCAAGAAACCCCAACAGCCTCCATTGCAACAATAGCTTTGAAATGCTCATCATGGGACTTGAGTTTCTCTAGTGCTTGAGAAAGCTTATTTGCAAGCTTTTCTATTTGTATAGCATTTTCAGCCCGCCCTTCAGCTCTTCCTTTCTCCTTTATCTGTTTTTTCTCATTCTCCTCACTATCAGCCATAGCGGCGCCAACGACACCTCCCACTGTTCCTGCGCCTACAGTAGCAGCAACAGTTCCTGCTCCCGTGAGTGAGGCAATAACAGATGCGCCTCCCAATAATGAACCGCCCCCCGTAAATGGCGCAGCAGCAACTGCGCCAACACCAACCGCAGCACCAGCTAAAATTTTACCCCACATATCAAACTCCTTTTTAGATTTACTTTAAGCTTACAATTTTTGATTTAAGCAACTAACGACAGCCATCAGGCGCGCGAGGTACGAGCGTCTGCTGCATGGCATTGTTGGGTATACTCAAAACCGTTCAAAGCGGCACCCCTATTCTCGTATTAACTTCTACAGCATACGACTTACCTTCCTGCTCTTTTAATTCGAACCGAGGTTTCTTCGGTAGACTAATGCCTTTCTCCCGCGCCTTCTCGGCGATTTCTTCAATATTCTCCAAAACCGCACACTCCAATTCTTCTAGTCGCTTCTTTATGAAATCAGCCTGCCTTACCACGTCAATGCTGATGCCCGAAGAAGCCGCACCACCACCAATTGGTGCGTACACAATATTTGGGGCGATCTCAACAAAGGTATTAACATTCTTCTTCCTAAGTACCTTTACATCTTGGTCGCTGACGGGATTGGCTAATCCTATAACATTGTTAAGCCGATACGCCTCAATACTCTCCGGCCAATTGTCGTGCAGGATGCGAACCATATCTTGCATCGCCCATGTCCCATGTGAGTACACATTAACAAGGTAGGCGCACTCCGAGCCGAACATTGCGAAAAGGAGCGGTCCTGTTCTTTCCACGAATTGATCAGAGTCTATATTCGTGCCCAGATGGAGATGATGGATCCCCCAATGATTGAGTAGAGGATCATCATAGTCTGCTCGCTTGATAAGTTTGCTTAAGTGGGGAGAAAGATCGTCTCCCCGGCGTATCGCGCACTCGACGAAAGACAATCCTTGGTGTAGCTCAGCTGGACATTGAAATTCTCTGGAGCGGTGGACTTGCCTTGGCTTTGGCTCTACTAGCCGTTTTTGCAAGTTCAAATAAATATGGACGACCTCCTCTTCAGGTCGCGAGGATACCTGATAGCCAAGCTGGTCAAGCTCTTGGCGGAGCTCCGCTACCCAATCCGAATAAAAGTTCGCTTCCGCGCGTCTCATGTCAATCTGCCCAACAGTGATTAGACCGCGTGCTCGTATAAAAACTTGAACGTGCACGCGCGTATAACAATACTATTGTTGCGGGCCAACATCTTCCTAAGCCATTGAATCTTAATGGCATTAATAATAATTCGGCTACATAACACCAATCATCGTGCATGCCGCATAACAAGGATGAACGAGCCTACGGTCTTTCAGGACTGGCCGTTACGGGCTGCAGCTGACCGAGACCCTGCGACTGCTCCTCGCCGCATACCGCCCCACGCTACCGCCGGGCAATGCCTTGGCTGGCAATGCCTTCCTGGCCGCCGTGACCCGGGGTGGATCACGCCCCCTTTCCTGGGGGATCAATGATTCAGTGCTACCTAATCTATCGTGCTTTCGCATCGATTAACATGGCATTTCATTTATAAGTGGACGGCGCGGGCGATGGGCCTAAGAGAGACCATCACTCGGCCCTATCCAGCAGAAGGGGTTGAAGGCCACCTCCCACAGGTGACCGTCGGGGTCGGCGAAGTAGCCGGAATAGCCGCCCCAGAAGACCGGCTGCGCGGGCTTGACCAGGGTGGCACCCGCGGCCACCGCCTGGGCGATGAGTGCGTCGACCTCCGCCTCGGAGCCGAGGTTATGGGCCAGCGCAACCCCGCGAAAGCCGCTTCCTTCGGCCGGCACGCCGGCGTCCTCGGCGAGCGCCTCGCGGCCATACAGGCCCAGCCAGCTGCCGTTGAGCGGAAAGAACGCCGCTTCCGGGGGCGAGTTCATGCGCGGCAGGCCCAGGCCCTGCTCGTAGAAGCGGATCGAGCGCGCCAGATCGCTGACGCCTAGGGTAATCATACTGATTCTGGGATTCATGCGGCCTGCTCCCTCACCGTGGCCTGGCACATCACGCTTTCAGGGTGGTCGGCCTGGCCAGGCGGCACAAGTCGGGTCTGGTGATGGCGCACTAAAACGCCCGCCCCGGCGGTTCGGGGCGGGCGTGGTGCTGGGCCGCTATCGGCCGATCAGCGCGCTCAGGAAGGGAAGCTGAACTGCGCGCTCTCCTGGGCGCTGCGCTCGGGCCAGCGCTGGGAGACGGCCTTGCGGCGGGTGTAGAAGCGCACCGCATCGGGGCCGTAGGCGTGCAGGTCGCCGAACAGCGATTCCTTCCAGCCGCCGAAGCTGTGGAAGGCCACCGGCACGGGCAGCGGCACGTTGATGCCGACCATGCCGACCTCGATGGCATCGGCGAAGCGGCGCGCGGCCTCGCCGTCGCGGGTGAACACGCAGGTGCCGTTGCCGTACTGGTGGGCGTTGATCAGCGCGATGGCTTCCTCGTAGGAGTCGACGCGCACCACGCAGAGCACCGGGCCGAAGATCTCGTCGCGGTAGATGCCCATCTCCGGGGTCACCCGGTCGAACAGGCTGGCACCGAGGAAGTAGCCCGGCGACTGCTCGACCAGCGGGTGGCTGCGGCCGTCGACGACAAGCTCCGCCCCGGCGGCCACGCCCTGTTCGATGTAGCCGGCGACCTTGTCGCGATGGGCGGCGTTGACCAGCGCCCCCATGTCCAGCCCCTGCTCGGTGCCGGGGCCGATCTTCAGGGTACGTGCCTCGCTGGCGAGCTTGCCGACCAGGGCGTCGGCGGTCTCGTCGCCCACGCAGACCGCCACCGAGATCGCCATGCAGCGCTCGCCGGCGCTGCCGAAGGCCGCCCCGATCAGGGTGCTGGCGGCGTTTTCCAGATCCGCATCGGGCAGCACGATGGCGTGGTTCTTGGCCCCGCCCAGGGCCTGCACGCGCTTGCCGTTCTCGGCGCCGCGACGATAGATCGACTTGGCCACCGGGGTGGAGCCGACGAACGACAGCGCCTTCACGCCGGGCGCATCGATCAGCGCCTCCACGGCCTCGCGGTCGCCGTGCACCACGTTGAAGATGCCCCGCGGCAGGCCCGCCTCGTCGAGCAACTCGGCCATCTTGATGGCGGCCGAGGGCACCTGCTCGGAGGGCTTGAGGATGAAGGCGTTGCCGCAGGCGATCGCCATGGGGTACATCCACAGCGGCACCATGGCCGGGAAGTTGAACGGCGTGATGCCGGCGACGATGCCGAGCGGCTGGTGGTTGGACCAGGTGTCGATGCCGGGGCCGGCGTTGTGGGAGTACTCGCCCTTGAGCAGCTCCGGCACGCCGCAGGCATACTCGACGTTCTCGATGCCGCGCTTGAGCTCGCCCATGGCGTCCTCGAGCACCTTGCCGTGCTCCTCGGCGACCAGGCGGCAGATCTCGTCCGCGTCGCGCTCGAGCAGCATCTTGAAGCGGAACATCACCTGGGCGCGCTTGGCCGGCGGCAGGTCCCGCCAGGCCGGCTGCGCCTCGCGGGCGGCGGCGATGGCGCGCTCCACGGTGGCCGTGTCGCCCAGGGCGACGCGGCGGATCGCCTCGCCGGTCGCCGGGTTGAACACGTCGATGCTGCGCTCGCCGGCCACGCGGTCGCCGGCGATCCAGTGGTTCACGTCTGTCATGGGGTCTCTCTTCGATGATTCGGGAAGACGGGCGGTGGCGTCTTCGGAACGTATTTCATCAGGGAACAATGAGCTGTGCCGGCAACAAGCCCCGGAGTGCCGGACCATCGCGAGGGCGCTGTAAGCCCCTCCCTGGGCGCTACTTTTGCCCTGCGGCGCTTTCGCGTCCCGCTTCGCTTGCAGGTCCTGTGCTGGCCATCCATGGCCAGCCCGTTCGGAGCCGTGCTCCTCACCCATGGCAAAAGACCCTCGCTTCGCCTTGTCCCCGGCGCTCATCGAGCCAAGCGGAAGCTGTCAGACCTCCCGGTCGAGCAGCGCCTCGTCGAACGGGTAGCGCGACAGCTTCTCGATGCCGGTTTCGGTGACCAGCACCTCCTCCTCCAGCTTGACGCCGTCGGCGGCGCCGACCTCGCCGATGTAGCTCTCCACGGAGACGACCATGCCGGGCTCGAGGATGCCGTCCTTGGAGAAGCGGTCGAAGTCCATGTGGTGGGCGACCAGTGGCGTCTCGCCGTGCATGCCCACGCCGTGGATGATCGACGGATAGCGGCGATCGAGGAAGCGCTCGGGAATCTTCCACGCCTGCTCGGCGATCTCGCGGTAGCTCATGCCCGGTTTGAGGATGCCCATGTTGTGGTGCACCTGGTCGTAGGCCATGCGATAGAGGCTCTTCTGGTAGGCGCTGGGCTTGCCCGGGCCAACGTGGAAGGTACGCGAGAAGTCGGAGTAGTAGCCGTGGCAGCCGATGGTATCGGTGTCCAGCGCGACCAGCTCGCCGGGGCGGATCACCCGGTCGCTCGCCTCGTTGAACCAGGGGTTGGTGCGCGGGCCCGACGAGAGCAGGCGCGTCTCGATGAACTCGCCGCCCTGCTTGATGATGTTGCCGTACATGGTGGCGAAAAGGTCGTTCTCGGTGACGCCGGGCTTGATGGCGGCCTCCACCTCGGCCACGGCGGCCTCGGCGCCGGCCATGGACTGGGCGAGGCAGGCGATCTCCTCAGGGGTCTTGATGCGCCGGCAGTGCAGGGTGTCCTGCATGCAGTCGAAGACCTCCAGGCCCTGGGCCTCCAGGGAGCGCGCAAGGTTCAGCGCGCAGCGATCCAGGCCGATCTTCCTGTTGCCGCGGCCGTGCTCCTCCATCAGCTCGGCGATCTCGATGCCGAAGGGATCAGAGGACAGGTTGTCGCGCTGGTTGACCGCCGACCACACCACCTTGGAGGTGCGCGACTCGTCGATGGTCTCGAGCCAGGTCGAGACGTGGGCGCTGCCCGGGTACTCGAAGAGGATCACCGGGCCGTCCAGCGGCACGTAGATGTAGCGCGTGGAGTTGCGCAGGAAGTAGCCGAACATGTTGCGCGAGCCGGTGGCGTAGCGCTGGTTGTAGGGGTCGAACAGCACCACCGCGGCGTAGCCCTGCTCGGCCATCATGGCGCGCAGGCGCTCGAGGCGCCCGGCGCGCAGCTGCTTCGGATCGCAGGCGGTGGGGATGCTGTCGCCGTTGGCCATGGGGGCCGAGGGGATCACCGGGATATGGTCCGGCTCGTGGTCGGTCAGCTTCTCGAAATCGACGATGCTCATGTCAGGGTCTCTTCTGGGAAAGGGGCGAGGGCTCAAAGGCGGCGCCGCCGGCTGGCCGGCGACGCGGAAGACGGACTCAGTCGGCCAGGGCGTCGCTGCGCTCCATGCCCTCCTCGAGCAGGCGCTCATGGACGGGGGCCATGCGGCCGAAGATGCGCTGGGCGCGCTCGGGGCGGCCGATGAAGCCCGGCTCCTTGGCGTAGGCGAAGATCACCGTGTGGCGCTCCTTGTCGCCCTCCACCGGGGTGACCCGATGCAGCGAGTAGCGGCCGAAGAAGACCTGCAGGTCGCCGGGCTGGAGGTCCAGCGACTTGAGCCTTGAGCGGTCGCCGTCGATCACCCGTTCGACCTCGTCGAAGTTCTCGCCCTCGGGACTGCGGATGCCGGGCGCGTACTCGAAGCGGCCGCCGCCGTGGGACTGGCGGGTCATCATGGTGACGATGAACTCGTTGGTATCGTAGTGCCAGGGATGCTGGCAGCCCTCGCGCAGCACGTTGATGACGAGCCCTGCCAGCGGATCGGCGTAGGGGTGGATCTCCTTCTCCCCCACCACGTCGGCGATGAAGCGCTGGAAGCCCGCATGCTGGTAGACCCGGCGGATGATGGTGTCGTCATCGATGCGGTCGCCGGCGACGAAACCGTTGGTGCGGTCGTCGAAGCGGTTCATCGGGTGGCTCGCCGGCAGGCTCGGGTCGCCGGCGCTGTTGTAGGGGTTGGTCTCGGTCTGGTTGTAGTGCGCCTCGGGCGAGAGCCGCTCGGTCTCGCGCTCCAGCCGTGCCAGCGCCTCGTCGGGCACGAAGCCCTTGAGCACCACGCAGCCATCATGGCCGAGCTGGCGGCGACACTCGGCGATCATCTCGCGGCCGCGCGCGCCGTCGAGATCGTGGATCGGGTAGCGCTCCAGATCGATCAGGCCGTGAAGTGAGGCGTCGTCTTCCTGGATGAGGGCGTCTTGCATGGCGGATCTCCTGCCTGATTCATAACGTCTAGACAGGGTAGTCAGCCGAGTTTAATAATAGAAATGAATGGTTCAGATAAAATACATTGCAAGGGCTCATAGATCATGGACACCGACCTGCTTCGCGCCTTCGTCACGGTGGCCGAGTGCGAAGGCTTCAGCGCCGCCGGCAAGGTGCTGCACCGCACCCAGTCCGCGGTCAGCCTGCAGATCAAGCGCCTCGAGGATCAGATGGGCGAGATGCTCTTCGAGCGCACCAGCCGCAGCGTGGTACTGACCACGCCGGGGGGCCGCATGCTGCCCTACGCCCGGCACATCCTCAAGCTGCAGGACGAGGCCCGCCAGGTGATGGGGGTGGATCGCCAGGGCGAGCTGATTCGCCTGGGCACCTCGGAGGAGCAGGCCAGCACCTACCTGCCGGAGCTGCTGCCGCGCTTCTCGGCGCGCTTCCCCGAGGTACGCCTGGAGGTGATGTGCGGCATCAGCGGTTCGCTGGTGAACGACTTCCAGGAGGGACTGCTGGACGCCGCCCTGGTGGTGCGCCACGGCCCCACCCACACCGGACGGCTGCTGGGGCGCGAGCAGATGGTCTGGGTGGTGGCCGAGGACCGCAGGATCGACGAGTGGGAGACGCTTCCGCTGGCGCTCAACCCCGAGGGCTGCACCTTCCGCGCCCACGCCTTCGCGGCGCTGGGCGCCTCGGATCGGCGCTGGGACGTGCGCTACGCCAGCCAGTCGCCCACCGGCATCAACCTGCCGGTCCAGGCCGGGCTAGCGGTCACGGTGAAGACGCCGCGCAGCATCCCCGAGGGCTGTCGCATCGTCGGCGACGACGAGGGCCTGCCGGGGCTCGGGTACGTCGAGATCGAGCTGCACCGCACGCCGGGCGCCTCCAGCGACGCCTTCACCGCCTTCTGCGACGAGCTGGAGGCGATCGTCACCGGCACCGACTCGCTGGAATCCCTCGAGTACGTGAGCGGCGAAGGCTGAGGAAGGTGACGCTGGGGGCGCCCGGGGGATGGCGCCCCGCTAAGGTTCCGGCACTCGACGGTGCCATGCGCCGAGCGAACGGCGTTGATGGCGTTGGCGGCGAGCGCCGGGCCCGGTCATTCGCTCTCGAGATGGGCGGCCGAGACGAAGATCTTCTTGGCGTACTCATCGACCACCCAGGTGACACGCGTGCCCTTCGGAACGATAAAGGCATCCCCCTTGGCATACTCATGGGTCACGCCGCTCTCTTCCTCGATGATCTTCACGCTGCCCTCGGTGATATAGCAGAACTCGAGCTTCGGATGGTTGTGCTCCCAACTGCCCGCGGTGCACTCCCAGGTGCCGGAGTTGAAGTTCCCGGAATCATGCTCGAAATAAGTCACGTTCTTGGCGAAGGGCTCGCCAGACTTGGGGTTCTGCTTGGGCGCGGACTTGCGCGAAGTGGGCTCGGAGGTTCCGAGGGTCACGATGCTGGCATTGGTCATGTTGTTTTCCTTGATGTCTTGATCACTCATGAGATGAAAAGCACGCCCCGCGGGGCGAATCAGTATTCGACGCCGGTCATGACCCAGATGACTCGGGTCTCGGTGTCACCCGGGTTGTAGATCCAGTGAGGGGTATCCCCCGACAGCGAGAAGCTGTCACCCGTTTCGAGCACGAATGTCTGCTCGCCGATGGTCAATTCCAGGGTGCCGGCCTCGACGTAACCCGCCTCTTCCCCGTTGCGCTGCCGCGGGACTTCCCCGCCGCCGCCGCCGGGTTCGAGCCGCGTCATGATCAGCAACAGCTGGCCGCTCAGGCGCGGAGAGAGCAGTTCTTCCCGCGCACCGATGCCGGAAAATGCCATGGCACGGCGGTGATCAGCCCGCACGATATAGTCGTGCTCGCCGTTCTCGGCACTGCCCTCGGGCTGGAAGAACCAGCTGACCCGCACCCCAAGCGCATGGCTGATGGCCTGCAAGACGCCAATGGGCAATGACGACACCCCTCGTTCGACCTGACTCAAGTACCCGACAGACTTGTTGACCTCTTTGGCCAGACTGGCCAGCGTGATGCGCTTGGCCTTTCGCAGGTCACGAATCTGACGCCCGAGGCGCAGGTCATCGGGATCGGCATTGGCTGCCTTGTTCACGCTTTCGTCAGGCATCTCGGGCACTCGAATGGCGGAGAATCATACCGAAAAAGAGTATCAGAACGCGGGATACCGAAACACCGCCCGATGGACGCCGCCATCGGTCGCCGATGGGTGCCATGACAGGCGCCCCGGTCGAGCGAGGCGCCCGGGGCGGCTTGCATCAGGCCGGATCGAAGGGCGGGCGCTGCTTGCGAAAGGCCTGCTTGCGCACGATCTTGCCATCGCGCACCGTAAACAGGTCGACGCTATCGGCTTCAACACGCTTACCGTCGGGCTGTGTGGCGACGAAGGTCGATTCCGACACCACACGTTCATCGGCAAAGTAATGGGTCCCATTCAGCCATTGAACATCCGGCTGGGTGCCCCAGGTGTTCTCGAACGCGGCCCTGACGGCCTCACGACCCTCGATCCGGGTGCCATGCGCCTCCGACCCCGAGACGGTATCGAACACGATATCATCCGCGAAATATGACATGACCGCCTCGATGTCGTGACGGTTGAAGGCGTCGAACATGGCGTTCAGGGTGTCATGGCTCATGCCGTTCATAGTGCTACTCCTCTTGCCAATCGGGTTGGGTGATTGTCTGCCTTGCTGGCCACAGGCCATCAACGCACGGTGTCCAGCACCTGGAAATACTTGTACAGCGCCCTCTGCCCCATGCGACGAATCGGCCGCAAGGGGTGTGCAGGCAGCGGCGAGCTGAAGATGGGAAGGTCGGACTCCGGAATCTTGTCGCCAGCGATCAGCGCCGCCAGTTTCTTCGAGGCGTAGGCGGAGAAAGCAACGCCGTTGCCGCTGTATCCCTGGGCATAGAAGATCTGCTGGGACGCATCGGGCTGCACGATACGCGGCATCATGTCGTGGGAAATATCCATCCACCCATGGGAGAACCAGGGCGTCTCGATGCCTGCCAGGGCCGGGAACTTGCGCGCGATGGCGTCATGGACGACCTTCAGGTGCTTGGGGTTCTGCGCATCGGCGCCGCTGATGGCGCTACGGGTGCCGATCTGAAGCCGTTTCTCGGGCAAGAAGCGGTAGTAGTACCGCAACTTCCGGGTGTCGGTGACGATCATGGTGGAGCGGAAACCGCACGCGTCGATCTCCTCGTCCGTCAGGGTCCGCGTCCAGACCGAGTTGGCCATGATCGGCATGTTGCGGTAGGCCGTGAGCTTGTGCAGGTTCGGGCTGGTATAGCCGGCGGTAGCAATGCCGACGGCCCGCGCCCGCACCACGCCCCCCGGGGTCTGCAAGTGATGGATGCCCCCTTCCGTCGTCCAGTTCTGCACCGGGCTTGCCGTATGAATCCGGGCCCCCAGCTTGCGCGCGAGACGGGCGTAGCCATAGGCCAGCTTCAACGGCTGGACGGCGATCCCCACCGGCTCCAGTAGGGCACCGACACTCTCCTGGTCGCCGATGTACTCATTGAGCACCGTGTCGCGATCCAGCACCCGCGTCTTGTAACCGAGCACGTCGTGGCAGAGCCGAGACTCTGCCTCAAGTCCCTTCAGTGCCTGAGGACTATGGGCAACGAGCAGGTTGCCGTGATTCTGGGGCTCGCAGTCGATCTCGGGATCCTCGGCCATGGACTGAAAGACCTCGAAACCCTCCAGGGTGTTGGCGTGCAGGCGGCGCGCGGTATCCGCGCCCCATTTCTTGACCCACTGGCTCCGGCTCAGGCGCCCCCAGGCCAGGTGTCCCTGACCTCCATTGCGGCTGGTGCACCCCCAGCCGATCTGATTGGCCTCCAGGACGGTCGCCTTGATGCCGTACTCGCGAGCGAGAAACAGCGCCGTGGCCAGGCCAGTAAAGCCCCCGCCGATCAGGACGACGTCCACGTCCATATCGGCGCTGACGGGACCGTCATCCTCGGGCGGCTCTCCGGCATGGTAGCGCCAGTAGCTCGGCGCATAGTCCATGCCCTGCCCGGGCAGATCGCTATGCAGAGGATCATAGTGCGGATAGTAGGGCTGAAATGCAGACATGGGATTCATTCACTCTCTCTGGTGCCCGGGGTGTCATCCGATGGCGGACGATGCCCCCGGGCGTTGGCTTTAGCGTGCTTCCGGTGTCGTTAGATCGTCATCATGGGACTAGCTGCTCGACTTGATATGCGATGCCAGCCCTCTCGAGAAATCGCCTATTTCACTGTTCTTCACACCGCCCTTCTTCGCCGACTTGAGCATGCGATAGACCGAGAACATGTAGGCGATGCCCACGAAGAAGAAGGGTGCGCCCACGACGATGGCGAGGCTTCGGATGGCATCGAAGCCGCCGGTGAGCTGAAACATGATCCCTGTAAAGCCTATGACCACACCCCACAGGAGACGCATGGACACCCGCGGATTTTCCTCGCCATTGGAGACCTGCATGGCGGCGAAGAAGGACGCGGAGTCAGACGTGGTCACGGCAAAGATGATGATGTTGAAGAGCACGACAAGGCTTAACCACCAGCCTCCCGGCATGCTCTCGAGCAGTGCATAGATGCCGGACTCGGGCTTTTCCTGAACGCTTTCCCACAGGGGGGCGATACCGGTCACTTCGACGAAGCCCGCAGAGCCGCCCCAGATGCTGAACCAGCCGATCGCCAACAGCATGGGCACCAGGATCACACCGACGATGAACTCGCGAAGGGTGCGCCCCTTGGAGATACGGGCGATAAAGCCGCCGCAGAACGGAATATAGGAGATGTACCACAGCCAGTAGAACACGACCCACCAGCCGAGCCAGTCGCGCTGCTCGAAGTTGCCGGCATCGCTCCAGAACTGCAGGGCGAAGACGTCACCGAAATAGTCACCGATCTGCTGCGTCCCGAGGTTCAGGAGATACTGGGTCGGCGCATGACCGAAGAAGAGCAGCACCAAGAGAACGCTACCGGCCATGACCATGTTGGCCTGGCTGAGAAACTTGATGCCGCGCTCGACCCCCGTGGCCGCCGAAATCACGTAGGCAATGATGACCACCAGCATGACCAGCGCCTGGCCCACCGGGCCCAGGTCGAGCCCGAAGAGCGTGTTCAGGCCATAGCTGATGGAGGCCACGCCGAGTCCGATCATCGTGGCATTGCCGCCAATGGTGCCAATGATGCCGAGCGCGTTGGCCAGGCGCCCCCACAGGCTGCTGTTGCAGCGTTCCCCGAGGATGCCGTAGAGACCGGTGGCCACGGTGAGGGGCAACCCCAGTCGGTAGGCCGGAAATGCGATGGCCCAGGCCGCGATGGCAAACACCGCCCAGCCGTGCATGCCCCAATCCAGCAGGGTGAGCTGGACTGCCTTGGCGACGCCGGCGGCCTCCCCCGTCGCGCCCATGTCGACCACATGGGATGACTGGTACAGGTGCGTCAGCGGTTCGGCCACGCTGAAGAACACGAACCCGATGCCGAAGCCACAACTGAAGAGCATCGAGATCCAGGCCCCGTAGGAGAACTCCGGCACTTCATCGTCCGCGCCCAGCTTCAGGTCACCGAACGGGCTGATGACCAGGTACAGGCAGAACAGCAACGCCGCCCCCATGCCCAGCAGGAAACTCCAGCCGAAGTTGAAGATCAGGAAATCTCGGGTAGACGACAGCGCTTCACCGATATGTTCCGGGAAGAGCAGCGCGCACAGCATGATCGCGGTATAGATCGACAATACCGGCCAGAAAAGCGAGTGATCGTAGTCACCAAATAGACGAGTCGTCAGGCGACCCGATGGATAGCGCTCGACGCTATTTATGAGTTGTTCGTTCATCGACTTATCCTTCGCAAGATCTCTTGCCGCCCAACATCGCGGGACGGAGCCCACGGATCGCCAACGGGTCGTCACTCGACCCACGGATCGAACCGGGACATCACGTCATTGATGCAGCGGATGGGTACGCATCGAAGCGGCTGGCGTTACCGCAGCGGGATCCCCTAACGGCTCACTGGCACGCCAACGGCCATGCCATCGCGGCGGGCCGATGGTTCGGCCGTGTCATCGACACCGGGGAATTCGATGCCTGGCCCGAGAGGTGCCGGCGTCGGAGGTGTCATCCTGGGGAGAGGGAGGAAAGGCATGGCGATGGTCCTCGATACAGCTCGTTATGGTTGTTGTGGCCCATTGGCCTGAGGTGATGATCATCACATAAATGAATGTAGCACCACTGCTTTTCTCGTCAATGAAAAAATTACTGTTTTTTTCATATCAAGGTTGTCACCACTCCCCTTGGGCGATGCCCCACCCATGCCTCTCGCGCCGGGGCCCTGGCATGGCCACCGGATCGGCTAGAAACACAGGCGGGGAGACCCGGCGTGCGGCGCACCCGGGCGGCGGCCCGCGTGGCCGAGGCGAGGCCACACCGGGAGCGATCGCCCCCGCCGGGGCATGGCGTGTAGCGGAGTCGTGACGAGTCGTGAATGACGGCGTGGTCACCCGACACGGGGTGAGGAAGGACGTGCTGGGGAAGGCCCGGGCGTGGCGGGGCTACTCCCCGTGAGGGGCATAGCGTTCAGCGAAAACGAAACACCCCCGGCGAGGCCGGGGGTGATGTTCGGTGCGGACGAGCCGAGGATTACTCCTGGCTGGCCGAGTCCACGCCGCTGTCCGGGGCGACTTCGCCGTCGTCCAAAGAGGCGTCATCCGGGCTCTCGGCCTCGACCTCGTTGGCGCTGTCGACGCCGCCCTCTTCGACGACGCTGCCATCCTCGAGCATGCCGTCGCCCTCGGCCGTGCCATCGCTGACCTGGTTGGCGGAGTCGACGCCGGTCGGTTCGGCCATGCTCTCTTCGTGATGCTCCGCCAGGGCGGCGCCCGACAACATCATGGCAAGCGTCAGGGCCGATGCGGTAAGCGTGATGCGTTTCATGGGAGGTACCTCTCTTCCAGTGAATGGTACATAGCGCATTCAACGTCCTTTACGAATGCTATACACAACCTATTCAATTATTCGACATGACGCAAGCCCCGTTGAAGTGAGGCACCGCGCCGTCCAGGCGGCCACGGCGACGGAACGCCACCGGTCAGGGTTCCCCTCCGCCGTGCACCATCTGGCGACGCGCCACCCGCGGCGAGACGCCGAAGTGCGCCTTGAAGGCGCGGGCGAAGCTGGAGCCAGAGCCGAAGCCACAGGCCAGCCCCACCGAGAGCACCTCCATGTCGGTGTCGACCAGCAGGTGGCGGGCGCGTTCGAGGCGCAGCTTCAGGTACCAGGCGCGGGGGGGGCTGTCGAGATGCTGCTCGAAGAGGCGCTGCAGCTGGCGCGGCGACACCCCGCTGCGGCGGGCGACCTCGGCGAGGGTCAGCGGCGACTCGAGGTGGCGCTCCATCAGCGCCACGGCCTCGACCAACCGGCGATGGTGCACCCCGAGACGGCGGGCCAGCGACATGCGCTGCTGGTCGCGCCGGGTGCGGATCCGCTCGTGGATCAGCTGTTCCGAGACGTCGATGGCCAGGCGCGAGCCGTGCCGGAGGGCGATCACCTCCAGTGCCATGTCCATGGCCGCCGTGCCGCCGGCGCAGGAGAAGCGCCGGGTGCCGAGCTCGAAGAGCTCGTCGGAGGTCTCGATGGACGGGAAGCGCTCCTGGAAGGCCGGCAGGCTCTCCCAGTGCAGGGTGACTCGCTCGCCCTCCAGCAGGCCCGCCTCGGCCAGCAGGAAGCCGCCGGTGTCGAGGCCGCCCAGCGCACAGCCGGCCTGGTCCAGGCGGTGCAGCCAGGCCATCAGCGGGCGGCTCAGGGTGTCTTCCGGGCCAAAGCCGCTGCACACCGCCAGCGACGGCAGGTGGTGCACGTCGCCGATGGCGCGGTCGGCCAGCAGCGTCATGCCGTTGGAGGCGGTGACCGGGGCACCGTCCTCGCTGATCAGCTGCCAGTCGAAGAGCGGCCGCGCGGCGATGCGGTTGGCGATGCGCAGCGGCTCGACGGCCGAGAAGAAGGCCATCATCGAGAAGCGCGGCAGCAGCAGGAAGCCGACGGCTTCGGGCAGCAGCCCTTGGTAGTCCAGACGCAAGCAACGACTCCTTTCGAGCGATCGGTCTTCCATCCATAGCGTGAGGCCCACCGGCATGTGGTGTCCACGGCGACGAGGATACTCGCCGTACGCGTGGGAACACGAGGCCCTCCCCTCGCCTCGCCAGCCGCCGGGCGGCTAGACTGGACGACACACATCCCGATGCGAGGCGTCGCCGTGTCCGACCATGAACGCACCATCCTGGCCTTCGACGAGGCCGGCAACGAGTACTTCATCGACGTGTTCGTCAGCGTCCGCGACCTCACCGACCTGCAGCACGCCGGCGCGGCCGGCGGCGACCTGCCCGCCTTCCGCACCCGCGAGGGCCACGCCGTCACTCACCTGGGCGGCGGCGAATTCGCCGTGACGGTGCCCGGGGAGGAGGAGACGCTCACCGTGCGCACCCAGGATTCCGACTTCGTCTAGGCGGCGCCGCGCGCGTATGGACGATGTCGTCGAGAGGCAAACGCGTGACGCGCGAGACCCCGCGTGCCCAACCCTTCCCTCCGCTCGCGTCCCCGGGGAGGGCTATACTGAACGTTGTGCCCATTCGGTAGCCCTACCGCCCAGGAGGGACGAATTTCATGCCTTCATCGACGCATCACGTGACCCCCAACCCCAAGGGGGGCTGGAGCGTCCATCGGCACGGCAGCCAGCGCGCCAGCCGCCATTTCGCCACCAAGACAGCCGCCGAGGCCTACGGCCGCCAGGTCAGCTTCAATCAGCAGACGGTGCTGATCATCCATCACAAGAACGGGTCCCGGACCTCCTCCGACCACGCCACAACGGACCGCCCCAAGGCGCGTCGTCGGCGTTCGCCCCCGCGCCGCTGAGGCGCTTCGCTCTTCCTCGCTGGTGGATCGGCATCCGGCCATGCCCCGCCATGGCGCGCTGCGGTAGATTCCTCTGCGTCATGCATCACTGATCCAGACGGCGAAGGGCATCCCCATGAACTATCTCGGCGCTCACGTCAGCGCGGCGGGCGGGGTCGACAAGGCGGTGGCGCGGGCCGTGGCGATCGGCGCCGACGCCTTCGCCCTGTTCACCAAGAACCAGCGGCAGTGGCGAGCCAAGCCGCTGGACGACGCGACCATCGAGGCCTTTCGGGCGGCCTGTGATCGGCACGGCTTCGGCCCGGGGCAGATCCTTCCCCACGACAGCTACCTGATCAACCTCGGCCACCCCGAGGCCGAGGGGCTCGCCAAGTCGCGCGCCGCCTTCCTCGACGAGTGTCGCCGCTGCGAACAGCTCGGGCTCACCCTGCTCAACTTCCACCCCGGCAGCCACCTGCGAAGGATCAGCGAGGGCGACTGCCTCGCCCGCATCGCCGAATCGATCAATCGGGTGCTCGCCGAGACCTCGGGCGTCACCGCGGTCATCGAGAACACCGCGGGGCAAGGCAGCAACCTCGGCTGGCGCTTCGAGCACCTCGCCGAGATCATCGACCAGGTCGACGACAAGACGCGCGTCGGCATCTGCATCGACACCTGCCACGCCTTCGCCGCCGGCTACGACCTGCGCACCGCCGAGGCCTGCACCGCTACCCTCGACGAGCTCGACCGGGTGGTGGGCCTCGACTACCTGCGCGGCATGCACCTGAACGATGCCAAGAGCGCGTTCGGCAGCCGGGTGGATCGCCACCACAGCCTGGGCCAGGGCAACATCGGCCTGGCCGCCTTCACCACCCTGATGCGCGACCCGCGCATCGACGGCATTCCCATGATCCTCGAAACCATCGACCCCTCGCTCTGGGCCGAGGAGATCGCCTGGCTTCGCCGCCAGCAGGCGAGCCGCTGAGCGGCATTGGCCGGTCGCCGCCGGCCCCTTCACCGCCCGAGACGAGCGGGGCCCGGGAGCCTTCCAGTTGACCCCCGACAGCGGCCTCGGGCATGCTCGGCAAGCGACTGACTCATCAAGGAAAAATGATAATGAAAGGTTTTGCACGCGCCACGCTGGCCCTCTCCGTCTCGCTGGCGATGGCCGCCGGCGCCCAGGCCGCCAATTTCGACGACATGAACCCGGTCACCCTGCGCCTGGCCCACGTGGTCAACGAGCAGGACGGCTTCCACATCGCCGCCGAGAAGTTCGAGGAACTGGTGGAAGCGCGCACCGAGGGCAAGGTGGACATCGAGCTCTACCCCAACGCCACCCTGGGCGACGAGCGCACCCTCCTCGAGGCGATGCAGATCGGGGCCGTGGACATGGGCGTCATCACCAACGGGCCGGTGGCCAACTTCGTCGAGGAGATGGCGGTCTTCGAGCTGCCCTTCCTCTTCCCCTCCCCGGAGGCGGCCTACGCAGTGCTCGACGGCCCGATCGGCCAGGAGCTCCTCGACAAGCTCGCCGACGTCAACCTCAAGGGCCTGGCCTACGCCGAGCGCGGCTTTCGCAACCTGACCAACAGCGAGCGCCCCGTGACCGCGCCCGAGGACCTCGACGGGCTGCGCATCCGCGTGATGGAGAACCCGGTCTACGTCGACACCTTCCGTGAACTCGGCGCCAACGCCATCCCCATGGCCTGGACCGAGGCACTGACCGCCATGCAACAGGGCACCATCGACGGCCAGGAGAACCCGATCAACGTGATCCACTCGTTCAAGCTCAACGAGACCCAGGACCACATGACCCTGTCGCGCCACACCTACGCCCCGGCGATCTTCGTCATGGGCATGCCGGCCTGGGGCCAGCTGCCCGAGGCGGCCCAGGCGGTGATCGACGAGGCCGCCCAGGAGGCCGCCGAACACGAGCGGCGCGTCAACGCCGAGATGGCCGCCGAACAGCTGGCGGCGCTGCGCGAGGCCGGCATGCAGATCGTCGAAGCGCCCGATCTCGCGGCCTTCCAGGAGGCCGTGGCGCCGGTCTACGCCCAGTACGGCGAGCAGTTCGGCGACTACCTGCCGCGCATCCAGGAGGCACTGAAGTAAGTGTCTCGTCCGCTCCAGTCCGTGCTGACCGCCGCGCTGTCGTTCCTGCACCGCACCGAGCGCCTCATCGACGCCGCCCTGCGCCCCGTGGTCTTCGCGGGCATGGCGGCGCTGATCGGGGTGATCACGCTGCAGATCGTCTCGCGGGTGTTCTTCCAGGCGGTGGGCTGGACCGAGGAGGTGGCCCGTTTCCTGCTGGTCTGGATCACCTTCCTCGGCGCCACGCTGGCCTTCCAGCGTGGCCGCCATATCGCCGTGACCTTCCTGGTCGATGCCCTGCCCGGCCGTCTCGCACGACTCGCCCGCATCGCCGCGTCGCTGGTGGTGCTCGGCTTCATGATCGCCCTGGTGAGCATCGGCTGGGAGTACATGCAGGTGCAGAGCTTCCAGAAGTCGGCCTCGCTGCGTCTCTCCATGACCTGGGTCTACGCCGTGATGCCGCTCTGTGCCGCCCTGATGGCCTGGTACGCCGCGATCGACCTGGTCGGCCTGATCCTTCCCGGCGGCGCTGACGCCGCACCCCGTTCTCCCGAGGACCCTCCGGCATGACCGCCCTGCTCTTCGTGCTGTTCTTCGTCTTCATGCTGCTCGGCGTGCCGGTCGCCCTGGCCATCGGCGCCAGCACCCTGGTGGCGCTCCAGGCCCAGGGCACGCCGTTGATGGTGGTCACCCAGCAGATGTTCCAGGGCATCAACTCCTTCGCCCTGGTGGCGGTGCCGATGTTCATCCTCGCCGGCGACCTGATGGCCCAGGGCAAGGTCAGCGAGAAGCTGGTGGCCTTCGCCGATGCGCTGTTCGGCTTCTTGAAGGGCGGGCTCTCCATCGTCTCGGTGGGAGCCGGCATGTTCTTCGCCGCCATCTCCGGCTCCGGCGCGGCGACCACCGCCGCCGTGGGCTCGAGCCTGGTGCCGGAGCTGCGCAAGAAGGGCTACGAGCCCGCCTCGGCAGCCAGCCTGATCGCCGCCAGCGGCACCATCGGCGTGGTGATCCCGCCCTCGGTGCCGATGATCATCTACGCCGTGATCGCCCAGCAGTCGGTCTCGACGCTGTTCCTGAGCGGCATCCTGCCCGGCATCGCCATGGGCCTTGGCCTGGCGGCCATCGCCATCGTCCAGGCCTATCGCCGCCAGTACCCGCGCGGTGCCGCGCTCTCGGCGTCGACCCTCTGGCACACCTTCAGGAGCGCCAGCTGGGGGCTGGCGACGCCGGTGATCATCCTCGGCGGCATCTTCTCCGGCATCTTCACCCCCAGCGAAGCGGCAGTGGTGGCGGTCAACTATGCGCTGATGGTGTCACTGTTCATCTATCGCGACCTCGGATTCAAGGACGTCTATCGCATCCTGATCCGCTCGGCGATCACCACCTCGGTGATCATGCTGGTGATCGCCACCTCGGCGGTGCTCAGCTGGACCCTCTCCAGCTGGCAGGTCCCCGGCGCCATCGCCCAGGCGGTGCTGTCACTCTCCACCGACCCGCTGGTGATCATGCTGCTGGTGGTGGCGGTGATCCTGCTCACCGGAGTGTTCATCGAGACCGCCAGCGCCCTGATCATCCTGACGCCGGTGCTGCTGCCGCTGGTCACCCAGCTCGGCATCGACCCGATCCACTTCGGTCTGATCATCGTCATGGGACTCGCCATCGGCATGATCACCCCGCCGGTGGCGATCAACCTCTACGTGGCGTCCTCGGTCACCCAGCTGCCGCTGGAGCGCATCACCCGCGCCATCGTGCCCTACCTGCTGAGCCTGGTCGCGGTGCTGCTGCTGGTGGTCTATGTCCCGATCCTGCTCGGCCTCTCCGGCTAGGAGAGCCGGCACGCCCCATCCCAAGGAGCCCTCGATGCCCAGACTGCTCATCGCGACCGTCGCCCTCGCCATGCTGGGCGGCTGCACCACCTACACCTGGGAGGACGGCCGCCAGGAGACCGTGTGGGGCGTGCCCGCCGAGGACACGACCATGACGCCCGAGGAGCGCGAGGCCCAGGGCGTGCAGTATCGGATACCGGGCGAGCCGCCCCGCTAGCGCCTGCGGCGAGTGCCCGGCGCCAGGCCGCGGCGGAGCGCCTGGTGAGACGCATGGTAAGACGCCTGGGCAGAGGCGCCGGCGAGAGGGTTGGGTAAGAACCCGCCGCTAGGCGCGGCGCAAGACCAGGCTCAGGTTGTTGGCGGGCATCTCCACCAGTTGCTCGAGCCCGAGGCCGCGCGCCTCGGCCGCCTCGACGACCGTCTCCAGCTCGCGCAGGCCGAAGCGCGGGTCGCGTTGGCGAAGCTCGGCGTCGAAGGCGGCGTTGCTGGGGGCCGTGGGCCGCCCCCGACGGATGAAGGGGCCGTAGAGGAAGAGCGTGCCGCCGGCGGGCAGGCACCGTTCGGCGCCCTCGAGCAGCGCTTCGCCGACCGTCCAGGGCGCGATGTGCAGCAGGTTGATCGCCACCACGACCTCCACCGGACCGGCCGGGCAGCCCTCGGTCAGATCCAGCGCCAGAGGCGGCAGCAGGTTGGCGAGCCCCGCGTGGGCCCGCCAGGCCTCGATGGAGCGGCACGCCTGGGGGCTCGGGTCGCTCGGCTGCCAGGTCCAGCCCGGCATCGCCCCGGCGAAGTGGACGGCGTGCTCGCCGCTGCCGCTCGCCACCTCGAGCACCCGGGCGCGTTCCGGCAGCACCTCCTGCAGCACCTCGAGGATCGGCTGGCGGTTGCGCGCCGCCGCGGGGCTGTGGCGTCGTTCGTCGCTCATCACGGTCTCCTGTTCATGGAGCGCCGGCCGGCGGTCACTTCTTGGCCCGGGCCTTGCGCGCCGCGTTGCCGGGCTTCTGGCGCTGGCCGGTCGCGCGGCCCGACTGGGACGCGCCCTTGCCCTTGCGACCGCCGGGCGCCGGCTTGCCGCCCTTGGCCTGGCGGGGCGGCGCCTTGCCGGCGGCCTTGGCGCCCTTGGCCGGCGCTTTGCCCTTGCCGGCTCCCGCTTTTCCGGCTCCGGGCTTGGCGGGCGCGCCTTTCCGGGCCGCGGCGCCGCGCTTGGCGCCCTGGCCGGCCGGCTTGCCCGTGGGCTTGGCCTTGGCCTTGGGCGTCGCCTGCTTCCCGGGCGTCGCCTGTTTCCTGGCGTTCGCCGGCGCCTCGGCCTGGGACGTCGAGTGCTCGGTCTCGGCCAGGATCGTCGCCACCTCGTCCTGGGTCAGATCGCGCCAGTCGCCCAGCGCCAGGCCCTTGAGCGTGACGTTCATGATGCGGACGCGCTCGAGCTTCACCACCTCATAGCCGAACACCTCGCACATGCGGCGGATCTGGCGGTTCAACCCCTGCACCAGGGTGATGTTGAAGACGTACCGCGACTCCCTGACCACCCGGCACGGCTTGGTGGTCTGGCCGAGGATGCGCACGCCGCCGCCCATCCCCGCGAGGAAGTCATCGGTGATGGGCTTGTCGACGGTGACCAGGTACTCCTTCTCGTGATGGTTGCTCGCCCGCAGGATGCGGTTCACGAGATCGCCGTTGTTGGTCAGGAAGATCAGGCCCTGGGAGTCCTTGTCCAGGCGGCCGATGGGGAAGATGCGCGCGCCGTGATTGACGAAGTCGACGATGTTGGCCTTCTCGCTGGACTCGGTGGTGCTGACGATGCCGACCGGCTTGTTCAGGGCGATGAAGACCAGGTCCTCCTCCTCCAGGGGTTCGACCACCTGGCCGTTGACCTTGACCACGCTGCCCGGATAGACCTGGTCGCCGGAGGTGGCGCGCCGGCCGTCGATGGTGACGTTGCCCTGCTCGATGTAGCGGTCCGCATCCCGTCGGGAGCACATCCCGCTCTCGCGGATGTACTTGTTGATGCGCTTCGAGAGTTCTTGGGCCATGGGATCACTACCGGGCGTGGGAGGATGAAGGGTGAAGGCCGAGACGACACGGCCGCTGGCCGGGCAGTGTAAGGGCTGCCTCGCCCGGCGGCCAGCCGGTCGACTGGACCGTGACGCTCAGCGAAGGCCGCAGCAGGCCTTGAACTTGCGCCCGCTGCCGCAGGGGCAGGCGTCGTTGCGGCCGGGCTTGAGCCGGCTCACCGAGGGCTCGCCGTCGAGGTAGCGCCAGCGCCCCGCCTCCTTCACGAAGCGCGAGGCCTCCTCCAGCACGCCCCAGCGCCGGCCCTCCTGGAAGGTGGCACGAAAGTGCACCCGGCCGCGATCGCCCTCTCCTTCATGATCGAGGATCTCCAGGCGCCGCCAGCGGGTGGCGTCGTCGCCCGGCAGGCTCGAGGGCCGGGTGCTCGAATGCCAGGTCTCCAGGAGGTAGTCGGTGAGCTCGAGGGCGAAGGCGCTGTAGCGCGAACGCATCAGCGCCTCGGGGCTCGGCGCCGGCTCGTTGCGATGATAGCGGCCGCAGCAGGCGGCGAGGGAGTGGCCGCTGCCGCAGGGGCAGTGTGTATCGGGGGGCCGGGTGGCGGTCATGGCGAGTCTCCCGTGAAAGGGCGCCATTGTGCCATGTCGGGCGGCGCGGTTCCCGCCCCGCGACGACCGCGACCCTTGATCGCGATCACCGCAGGGCCGCACGGCGTGTGGTACACCTGTCGGCATCATCCCCCCATGCCGACGCAAGGAGGACACGGATGCGCCGCCACGCCCCCGCCCAGGACCGCCCCTGGCACGCCCTCTCGCCCGAGGCGGCCCTGACGGCGCTCGACGCCACGCCGGACGGACTATCGCAGGCCGCCGCCCGCGAGCGCCTGGCACGATACGGGCCGAACCGGCTCCAGCAGGGCCAGGGGCGGCCCGCCTGGCGGCGCCTGGTGGCGCAGTTCAACAACCTGCTGATGCTAATCCTGGTGGTCGCCGCGGCGGCGAGCCTCGGGCTTGGCCATGGGCTCGACGCCGCGGCCATCGCCGGGGTGGTGCTGATCATCGCGCTGATCGGCTTTCTCCAGGAGGGCAAGGCCGAGCAGGCGCTGGAACGCATCCGCGACATGCTCTCGCCCCGCGCCCAGGTGGTGCGCGACGGCCACCGCCACGAGATCGACGCCGAGGCGCTGGTGCCCGGCGACATCGTGCTGCTGGAGAGCGGCGATAGGGTGCCCGCCGACCTGCGCCTGCTCGAGGCCAGACGGCTGCGCCACGAGGAGGCGGCGCTGACCGGGGAGTCGACCCCGGTGGACAAGGCGAGCGAGCCGGTCGACGAGGCATGCGAGCTGGCCGAGCGCGGCTCCATGGCCTTCGCCGGCACCCTGGTGGTCCAGGGCAGCGCCCGGGGGCTGGTGGTGGCTACCGGCGAGGACACCGAGATCGGGCGCATCTCCGAACTGCTGCGCGGGGTCGAGACGCTGCGCACGCCGCTGCTGCGCCAGCTCGACCGCGCCGGCCGTGTCCTCGGGGTGATCATCACGGCGCTGGCGGTGCTGACCGCGGCCTTCGGGGTGCTGGTGCATGGCGAGCCCCTCGGCGCGATGTTCATGGCCGCCGTGGGGCTGGCCGTGGCCGCCATCCCGGAGGGCATGCCGGCGATCGTCACCATCGGCCTGGCGCTGGGGGTCCAGGCCATGGCGCGCCGGCACGCCATCATCCGGCGGCTGCCCGCCGTGGAGACCCTGGGCGCGATCTCCACCATCTTCTCCGACAAGACCGGCACCCTGACCCGCAACGAGATGACCGCCCGGGCGATCCGCCTGGCCGAGGCCGAATTCCGCCTCGCCGGCAGCGGCTTCGCCCCCGAGGGGAGCCTGCACGAGGTGCGCGACGGCGAGACCCTCGAGGCGCCTCTCGACCTCGACGACCACCCGGCCCTGCGCCACTTCCTCGCGGTCGGCGTGCTCTGCAACGACGCCGAGGTCGCCCGGGACGAGGGCCGCTGGCGGATCCACGGCGATCCCACCGAGGGCGCCCTGGTGGTGGCCGCCGCCAAGGCCGGTCTCGCCGCCGGCAAGCTGCGCGACCGGCACGACCGCCACGACGCCATCCCCTTCGAGTCCGAGCGCCAGTACATGGCCACCCTCCACGCGATGGACGGCGAGCCGTGGCTGCTGGTCAAGGGCGCGCCGGACCGCCTGCTGGAGCGCTGCCATCGGGTGCGCACGGCGTCCGGCGACGTCGCCCTCGATCGCGAGGCCTGGCGGGCGCACCTCCACGCGCTCTCGGCCCAGGGGCTTCGCGTGCTGGCCCTGGCCGAGAAGCCGGCCGGCGAGATCGAGGCGCTGACCGACGAACACGCCGAGGACGGCCTGGTGCTGCTGGGGCTGGTGGGGCTCGAGGACCCACCCCGGGACGAGGCCGTGGCGGCAGTCACGAACTGCCTCGCCGCCGGCATCCGTCCGGTGATGGTGACCGGCGACCATGCCGTCACCGCCCTCGCCATCGCCCGCCGGCTCGGCTTTCGCCATACCGAGCGGGCGCTCTCCGGGCGCGAGATCGAGGCGATGTCCGACGCCGAGCTCGAGGCGGTGATCCTCGACGTCGACGTCTATGCCCGCGCCTCCCCGGAGCACAAGCTGCGCCTGGTCACCGCCATGCAGGCCCGGGGCGGCGTCTGCGCCATGACCGGCGACGGCGTCAACGACGGGCCGGCCCTCAAGCGCGCCGACGTGGGCGTGGCCATGGGCGTGCAGGGCACGGAGGCAGCCAAGGAGGCCGCCGAGATGGTGCTCGCCGACGACAACTTCGCCACCATCGTCGGCGCCATCCGCGAGGGGCGTAAGGTCTACGACAACATCCGCAAGACCATCACCTTCCTGCTGCCCACCAACGGCGCCCAGGGGCTCGCCATCCTGATCGCCGTGCTGGCCGGGCAGGTGCTGCCGGTCACGCCGCTGCAGGCGCTGTGGGTCAACATGGTGGTCGCGGTGACCCTCGGCCTGGCGCTGGCCTTCGAGCCCGGCGAGCGCGACCTGATGCGCCGCCGCCCCCGTGACCCGGGGGCACCGCTGCTCGACCTCTTCCTGCTGTGGCGGGTGGTGTTCGTCTCGCTCCTGCTGCTGCTCGGGGTGTTCGGGATCTTCTCGTGGCTGGTCCACGACCAGGGCGAGAGCCTCGCGCTGGCCCGGTCCGGGGCGGTCAACGTGCTGGTCGTCGGCTGCGCGGCCTACCTGCTCAACAGCCGCTTCCTGCACCGCAGCAGCCTCTCCCTCCGGGGGCTCTTCGGCAGCCGTCCGGTGTGGCTCGCCATCGGCCTGGTGATGCTCCTGCAGCTCGGCTGGACCTACCTGCCGTTCCTGCAGCGGGTGTTCGGTGGCGCCGCCCTGGGGCTTTCCCACTGGCTGGCGATCCTCGCCGTGGCCGTGGCGATCTTCCTGGCGGTGGAGCTGGAGAAGGGCCTCCGGCGCTGCCTCTACCGCCGCCGCCACGCCGGGGCGTATGGCGGCCTCGCGCCCGGCGACACGGACGGCGAAGCGGACGGACACCGGACGTCGCCGGAGGCTAGCTCGGAGGCTACAACGGAGGAGGAGCGCGCCAAGGCGCGCTGAGGCGCCGGAAACGAGGTCAGCCGCGCCGCTTGGTCCGGGCGGTCGCCTCGGCGGCGAGAGGATCCTCCGGCCAGGGATGCTTGGGGTAGCGGCCGCGCATCTCCCGGCGGACCTCGGGGTAGCCGTTGGCCCAGAAGCTCGCCAGGTCGGCGGTGACCTGCAGCGGCCGCCGCGCCGGCGAGAGCAGGTGCAGCAGCACCGGCTCGCGGCCGTCGGCCACCCGTGGCGAGCCCTGCCAGCCGAAGCACTCCTGCAGCTTGACCGCGAGCACCGGCGGCTGGCCCTCGAGGCACGGGGTGTAGTCGAGCCGGTGGTGGGCGCCGCTCGGGACCGCCAGCCGCGACGGCGCGAGCTCGTCGAGGCGCGCACGCAGTGGCCAGGGCAGCGCGTCGAGGAGGATGCGGGCCAGCGGCAGCTTCTCCACCGCGTCGAGGCGGCTCACCCCGTCGAGGTAGGGCCCGAGCCACGCCTCCAGGGTCTCGCGCAGGGCCGGCATCGACCAGTCCGGCCAGGCCGCCTCGTGGTCACCCTTGTCGCCGTCATCATCCCGATTCAGGGCCCGGCGCAGCAGCGCCACCCGACCGCGCAACTGCTCGGCCTCCTCATCGAAGGGCAGCCGCTCGCGGCGCCGCAGGGCCGCCAGCAGGGCGGCCTTCACCGCCTCCGGCGGCAGCGTCTTGAGCGGCCGGCGCTCGAGCACCACGCCGTCGAGCCCGCGCACCTCCTCGCCGAGCATCCGGCCCTGGGCGTCGGACCACTCGAGGCTCGCCCGCCACTCACGAGTCTCGGGATAGAGCGCCTCGAGACGCTCCGGCGCCAGGGCCACGGCGCGGAAGATGCGCGCCCCGCTCGCCTCGCCGTCGAGCTCGGCGGCCACCAGCAGCGGCGCATGGGCCAGGGGGTGCGCCTCGGGCAGGGTCGCGAGCGTCCCGCCCGCCAGGCGAAAGCGCCCGGGCTCGAGGCGCTGCCCGATACGCTCGGGATAGGCCAGCGCCAGCAGCTCGCCGAGGGGCGACAGGTCGATCCTGCCGCCCTCGCCGAGCGCGACGCCGGCGATGCGCGCCAGGCGCTCTGCCTCCCGGTGCCACGGGCGATGGTCCTTCGGTGCGGCCAGACGGGCGGCCAGCGCCCGTTCCAGGTCGCGCTCCTGGTCGAGGTCGCGCCCCTCCAGGGCCGCCACCAGGGCGCAGGCCAGCGGCCGGGCGTCGAGCTCGGCGGCGCGCTCGAGCATGACGGCGAGGCGCGGATGGGTCGGCCAGCGCACGCAGGCGCGGCCCAGGGCGGTGAGGTGACAGGCGGCGTCGAGCACGCCGAGGCGTGCGAGCAGCGCCCGTCCGGCCGCCAGCGCCCCGGCGGGCGGCGGCGTCACCCAGGCAAGCTCGCCCGGCTCGGTGATGCCCCAGCGCGCCAGCTCGAAGGCCAGCGGTGCGAGGTCCGCCTGGCGAATCTCCGGCTCGCCGTGGGGCACCAGCGGCTGCTCCTCGGCCCACAGCCGCAGGCAGCGCCCCGGCCCCTGGCGCCCGGCGCGGCCGCGGCGCTGGTCGGCGCTCGCCCGGTTGACGCGGCGGGTCTCGAGCCGGGTCAGGCCGGTGCGGGGCTGGAAGACGGGCACCCGCTCCTGGCCGGCGTCGATCACCAGGCGAACCCCGTCCACGGTGACGCTCGACTCGGCGATGGCGGTGGCGAGCACCACCCGCGGCCGCCCCTCGGGGGCGGGGCGCAGGGCGCGCCGCTGGGCCTCCAGCGGCAGACGGCCGTGCAGCTCCATGACGGCGAGCCCGGGCGCACGGGCCGCGAGCTCCCGGGCCAGGCGGCGGATCTCCCCCACCCCGGGCAGGATCACCAGGGCGTCGCCCGTCCCGCCGCCACCCTGGGGCGTCTCGTCCAGCGCCTCGCCGAGTGATTCGAGGACCGCCGCGGCCTGCTGGCGGGCGGCGTCCTCGCGGGGACGCAGCGGGCGATGGCGAGTCTCGACGGGAAAGCTGCGCCCCGGGCAGTCGATCACCGGCGTTTGCTCGCCGAGCACGCCCAGCAGGGCGTCTACGTCCAGGGTCGCCGACATCACCAGCAGCCGCAGGTCGTCGCGCAGGCCCTGCTGGGCGTCGAGGGTCAGGGCGAGCCCCAGGTCGGCCTCCAGGCTG
The DNA here is from genome assembly GCF_009363755.1 of Halomonas sp. THAF5a. Lineage (NCBI taxonomy): Bacteria > Pseudomonadati > Pseudomonadota > Gammaproteobacteria > Oceanospirillales > Halomonadaceae > Halomonas > Halomonas sp. THAF5a. The sequence goes on from NZ_CP045417.1 coordinate 2,051,783, forward strand.
CGCTCGTGGAACTCGTCGAAGATCACGCCCGCCACCCCCTCGAGCATGGGGTCCTCCTGGAGCATGCGGGTCAGCACGCCCTGGGTGACCACCTCGAGGCGGGTCCTGGGCCCCACCCGGCTCTCGCCGCGCATGCGATAGCCCACCGTCTCGCCGACCCGCTCGCCCAGCGATTCGGCCATGAAGCCGGCGGCCAGCCGCGCCGCCACCCGCCGCGGCTCCAGCAGCAGGAGCCGGCCCTCGCGGCACCAGTCGGCGTCGAGCAGCGCCAGGGGCACCCGGGTGGTCTTGCCGGCGCCGGGCTCGGCGACCAGCAGCGCCCGCGACCCGTCGGCCAGGGAGGCCTGGATCTCGTCCAGGCGCGCCTCGATGGGCAGGGCATCGTGGGAAGGGGGATCAACGCGGTTCATGCCGTCACTCTGGTATACCGCCCGCGCCCCGGGGCCGCTGGCCTTCGCGGGGCGACGGGCATCGTGGAAAGTCGATTCGTACGGCCGGATTGCGGGCGTCCGCCGCCGGCACTAGTCTGGACCCTGGCAACTTGACCGATAGGTCAGGAAGTGTCAGCGTCGAATCCTCGTACACAACAACAATAGGTTCCGGTATGCAACCCACCTCCCCGACCCGCGCCGAGGGGCGCGCGCCCTCGGCCTCCGGCGACGGCCTGTCGCGCCTGGATCGCTGGTTCGGCGTCAGCCGCCGCGGCTCGACGCTCAAGACCGAGCTTCTGGCCGGCATCGCCACCTTCCTGGCCGGGATGTACATCATCGTGGTCAACCCGGCGGTGCTCTCCGACGCCGGCATCCCCTTCTCCGCGGCGCTCTCGGCCACGGTGCTGATCAGCTTCCTGAGCAGCCTGACCATGGGGCTCTATGCCCGCAACCCCATCCTGGTGGCACCGGGCATGGGCATGAACGCGCTCTTCACCTACACCCTGGTGCTGGGTGCCGGCCTCAGCTGGGAGGTGGCGCTGGGCTGCGTCTTCTGGTCCGGGGTGATGTTCGCGGTGCTGGCGATGTTCAACGTGCGCCGGGCGATCATCGAGGCGATCCCGCTGTCGCTGCGCTACGCCATCACCTGCGGCATCGGGCTCTTCATCACCTTCATCGGCCTGCAGAACGCCGGTTTCATCGTCGGCAGCGACGCCACCCTGGTGACCCTCGGCGCCATGGACGCGAGCCTCGCCACCTTCTTCCTCGGCCTGGTGGCCACCGGGGTGTTCGTGATCCTGCGCTTCAACGGCGCCCTGATCATGGGCATCGCCCTGACCACCCTGCTCGCCGCGCCCATGGGCCGACTGTGGGGCGAGGAGGTGATGGTGGCCTGGAACGGCCTGGCCGCCTGGCCCGACTTCAGCGCGGTGATGAAGGTCGATATCCTCGGCGCACTCAAGGTCGCCTACCTGCCGTTCATCTTCGTGATGCTCTTCACCAACTTCTTCGACGCCCTCTCCTGCTTCATGGCGCTCTCGGAGTCGGCGGACCTCAAGGACGAGGACGGCAACCCGCGCAACCTCCAGCGCTCGATGACGGTGGACGCCTTCGCCTCGATGATCGCCGCACCGCTCGGCACCAGCGCCGCCCAGACCTTCATCGAGTCCGGCGCCGGCGTCGCCCAGGGCGGGCGCACGGGCCTGGTGGCCGTGGTCATCGCCCTGCTCTTCCTGCCCTTCCTGTTCCTCTCGCCGCTGCTGTCGCTGGTGCCCGGCATCGCCACCGCCCCGGCGCTGGTGCTGGTGGGGCTCTTCATGATGGCGCCCATCGCCAAGATCGACTGGGCCCACGTCGACCAGGCGCTGCCCGCCTTCCTGGCGATCATCCTGATGCCGCTGACCTACTCGATCACCTTAGGGATCGCCTTCGGCTTCACGAGCTTCGTGCTGATCAAGGCCGCCACCGGGCGGATCCATGAGATCAAGCCGGCGATGTGGGTCTCCGCGGCGCTCTCGGTGCTGATGCTGCTCACCGCCCAGTGAGGGAGGCCGGGGCCCGGTCGCGGGCGGCGGGGTGCTTCACCCCGCAGCCCTTGATGACCACCCGGGTCAGGAAGCCGGTGATCTGCTCCAGGTCGGCGTCGTCGAGCGCCTCGCGGCCGGTGATGCCCAGCACCTGGGCCTCGAAGTCGGCGTAGTGCTGGGTGGAGGACCAGATCAAGAAGATCAGCCAGACCGGGTCGACCGGGTCCATCAGGCCCCGGTCGGCCCACTCGCGAAACACCGCGGCGCGGCTCTGCACCCAGTCGCGCAGCTCGCCGCGGAGGTACTCCTGCAGGAAGGGCGCCCCGCCGAGGATCTCGCTGGCGAAGAGCCGCGAGCCCTCGGGGTGGCGGCGCGACATCTGCATCTTGGAGCGGATGAAGGCGGCCAGCACCTCGGCCGGATCGTCCTCGGCGGAGATATCGTCGAGCATGGCGTTCCAGCGCTCCATCATCCGCTCCAGCAGGCGCACATAGAGCGTGCGCTTGCTGCCCATGTAGTAGAGGACATTGGACTTCGGCAGGCCCGCCGCCTCGGCGATCGCCTGGAGGCTCGCCCCCCGATAGCCGTGCCGGGCGAAGACCCGCTCGGCCGCCGCCAGGATCGCCTGCTCGTTGCGCCGACGGATGGCGCCGCCTTCCTGCTCGCTGGGGTGTTGTGCCTTGGCCATGGGCCCTCGCTGCTGTCGACCGGGACGTGTCGGGCCTGAGCTTGCCTGAGCGGCGCCCACCAGGCAATTCGGCATGGGATAACGTCGCCAGGGAAAGACCGAAGGCAAGTCGGCGAGGAGGTCCGACGCCCTGGAGGGCAGAAAAGGAAAAGCCGCGCCAGGACTTGCCAAAGCTGACCATCTGGTCAAGAATTAAGGTATCCCCTGCTGCTTCGGCCATGACAACCACAACGGAGCCGACCATGATCGACTTCCACCTCAACGGCCGGCGCCAGCGCTGTGCCGACGTGCGCGCCGACGAGAGCGTGCTCGAACTGCTGCGCACGACCCTCGGCCAGACCGGCACCAAGGAGGGCTGCGCCTCCGGCGACTGCGGTGCCTGCACCGTGGCCATTGGAGAGCCGGACGCCGCCGGCGAGCTCGTCTACCGCAGCGCCAACGCCTGCATCACCCCGGCCCACCAGCTCCAGGGCTGTCACCTGGTGACCGTGGAGGGGCTGGCCGAGGGCGAGCGGCTGCACCCCGCCCAGGCGGCGATGGTCGACTGCCACGCCAGCCAGTGCGGCTTCTGCACCCCGGGCATCGTGATGTCGCTCTTCACCCTCTACGAGGGCCAGCGCCGGGGTGGTGAAGTGCCCCCGCCCCCGCTCACCCAGGAACGCCTGGAGGAGGCGCTCGGCGGCAATCTCTGCCGCTGCACCGGCTACCGGCCGATCCGCGATGCGGCGCTTACCATGGGCGACTACCCGCCGGTCGACCCAGCCTGGCTCACCGACGCCACGCTCGGCCATCGCGCCGATGACCAACACGCCGATAGCCAATCCGCCGCCGAGGCCGGCCGCTACGCCGCCCCGCGGACCCTCGAGGCACTGCGCCGGCTCCGGGCCGAGCGGCCCCAGGCCCGCCTGGTCGCCGGCGCCACCGACCTGTGGCTCGAGACCACCCAGCGGCTCGAGGCGCTGGACGATCTGATCGACGTGCGCCGGGTCGCCGAGCTGAATGCCATCGAGGAAACCACCGAGGGCTGGTGGATCGGCGCCGCCGTGCCCCTGGCCCGGCTGATGCCGCTGCTCGCCGCGCCCTATCCGGCCTTCGAGCACCTGCTGCACCGCTTCGCCTCGTCCCAGATCCGCCACCGCGCGACCCTGGGCGGCAATATCGCCAACGCCTCGCCCATCGGCGACACCCCGCCGGTGCTGCTGGCCCTGGACGCCCGGCTGCGCCTGGACGGCCCGCGCGGCAGCCGCGAACTGCCCCTCGCCAACTTCTTCCTCGACTACCGGCAGACGGCGCTGGCCGAGGACGAGTTGATCGCCGCGATCTTCCTGCCCCGGCCCGCCGACGGTCAGCATCTCAAGGTGTGGAAGCTCTCCAAGCGGCGCGAGGACGACATCTCCGCGGTGCTGGGCGCCTTCGCCTGGCGCCTGGAGGAGGGCCGGATGCGCGACGTCCACCTGGCCTTCGGCGGCATGGCGGCGATCCCGCGCCGGGCCCCGGCCGCCGAGGCCGCCCTGGAGGGGCGCGTCCCCGATGCCGCGGCCTTCGCCGCCGCCCGCCAGGCGCTGGCCGATGAGCTCACGCCGATGAGCGACGTGCGCGGCAGCGCCGAGTACCGCCGCCTCGCCGCCGGCAACCTGCTCGAGCGGCTGCGGCTGATGATCGCCGCCGACCATGCCACTGCCGACGACACCCCTCCCGCGACCCAGGTGACCCTCGATGCGTACGCTCACTGACATTCCCCAAGACACCTCACGGCGGAACCAGGGCGACGCGCCGCTGGCCCGCGAGACCGTCGCGGCCCGGGGCGGCGCCGGCCACTCCCGCGCCCACGAGAGCGCCGTCAAGCACGTCACCGGCCGGGCCGCCTATATCGACGACCTGCCGGTGCCGCGGGACTGCCTGCACGTGGTGCCGGGCCTCTCGCCGGTGGCCCACGGCCGGCTGACTCGCCTCGACCTCGAGAAGGTCAAGGCCGCCCCCGGCGTGGTGGACGTGATCACGCTCGCCGACGTGCCCGGCCACACCGACATCGGCCCGGTCTTTCCCGGCGACCCGCTGTTCGCCGATGACGAGGTCAGCTACGTCGGCCAGTGCCTGTTCGCCGTGGCCGCCGAGAGCTACCGCGCCGCGCGCCTCGCGGTCAAGGCCGCGGTGGTCGAGATCGACGAGCAGCCGGCCTGCCTCGACCCGGTGGCGGCCGCCGAGCGCGAGGAGTTCGTGCGCCCGCCCCACACCCACGAGCGCGGCGACTGGCAGCGGGCGCTGCACGAGGCGGCCCACGTGCTGGAGGGCGAGCAGTTCGTCGGCGGCCAGGAACACTTCTACCTGGAGGGCCAGGCCTGCCTCGCCCAGCCCACCGAGGACGAGGGGGTGATGGTCTACACCTCCAACCAGCACCCCAGCGAGACCCAGAAGCTGGTCGCCGAGGTGCTCGGCATCCCCTTCCATGCGGTGACCATGGAGACCCGGCGCATGGGCGGCGGCTTCGGCGGCAAGGAGACCCAGGCCTCGCCCTGGGCATGCATCGCCGCCCTCGTCGCCCGGCGCACCGGCCGGGCCGCCAAGGTGCGCCTGCCCCGCGCCGAGGACACCCGCGCCACCGGCAAGCGCCACCCCTTCCACAACCGCTACCGGCTCGGCGTCGATGAGCGCGGCGTGCTCACCGGCGGCGAGATCACGGTGATCGGCGACTGCGGCTACTCGCCGGACCTGTCGGACGCCATCGTCGATCGCGCCATGTTCCACGCCGACAACGCCTACTCGCTGGGCGCCGCCCGGGTCACCGGCCAGCGCGCCCGCACCCATACCGCCTCCAACACCGCCTTTCGCGGCTTCGGCGGCCCCCAGGGCATGATGATCATCGAGCGGGCCATGGACGACATCGCCCGGCACCTGGGCGAGGACCCGCTGACCATCCGCCAGCGCAACCTCTATCGTCCGGATCGCGACGTCACCCACTACGGCCAGCGGGTCGAACAGCTCTCACTGCTGCAGGACATCGTGTCCCGGCTCGAGGCGAGCAGCGACTACTGGGCGCGCCGGCGCGAGATCACCGCCTTCAATGCGACAAGCCCGATCATCAAGCGGGGCCTGGCGCTGACGCCGGTGAAGTTCGGCATCTCCTTCACCGTCCAGCACCTCAACCAGGCCGGCGCCCTGCTGCTCGTCTATACCGACGGCAGCGTGATGATCAACCACGGCGGCACCGAGATGGGCCAGGGCCTGCACACCAAGGTGTGCCAGGTGGTGGCCCGGGAGCTCGGCCTCGACCTCGAGCGGGTACGCATCACCGCCACCCGCACCGACAAGGTGCCCAACACCTCGCCCACCGCCGCCTCCAGCGGCGCCGACCTCAACGGCCAGGCCGCCCGGGACGCCGCCAGCAAGCTGCGCGAGCGGCTGTTCGACTTCGCCGCGGGCCACTTCGATCGCGAGGCCGGCGGGCTCGACCGCGAGAGCATGCGCCTGGAGGATGGCCACCTGGTGGCCGGCATCGGCGAGGCCGAGACGCGCATCCCCTGGGGCGAGCTCATCCAGGCGGCCTACCTGGGCCGGGTCTCGCTCTCCGAGAAGGGCTTCTACGCCACCCCGCTGATCCACTATGACCGCGCCACCGGCCGCGGCCGCCCCTTCTACTACTACGCCTACGGGGCGGCGGTCGCCGAGGTGGAGGTCGACACCCTCTCCGGCGAGTACCGGGTCAGCCGCGCCGATATCCTCCACGACGTCGGCGACTCCCTGAACCCGGCCATCGACATCGGCCAGGTCGAGGGCGCCTTCGTCCAGGGCATGGGCTGGCTGACCAGCGAGGAGCTCAAGTGGAACGACGCCGGCCGGCTCGTGACCGACGGCCCCGCCACCTACAAGATCCCGGCCTTCGGCGACCTGCCCGAGACCTTCAACGTCGCGCTCCTCGAGGGGCACCCCAACTCCCAGGCCAGCATCTACCGCTCCAAGGCGGTGGGCGAGCCGCCCTTCATGCTGGCCATCTCTGTGTGGTCGGCGCTGCGCGACGCCCTGGCGAGCCTCGCCGACTACCGGGTCAGCCCGGCGCTCGACACCCCGGCCACCCCGGAGCGGGTGCTGATGGCCGCCGAGGCGCTGCGCGCCCGCCACGCCGAGCGGCCGCTCGGCCAGGAGGCGCCCGCATGAGCGCCGCGGAGAGCCAGGCGGAGAGCTGGCACGCCGCCCTGCACCGCCTGCAGCGCGAGGGGCGGCCCCACGTGCTGGCGACCCAGGTCACCAGCGCCGGCTCCACGCCCCGGGAGCCCGGCGCGCGCATGGTGATCACGGAGAACGCCGTCTATGACACCCTGGGCGGCGGCACCTTCGAGTGGCAGACCATCGAGGCCGCCCGCGGCCGCCTGGCCGGCGTCGACGGCCGGGTCGAGGCCGGCATGAGCCTGGAGGCCTTCTCCCTGAGCGGGCGCAGCGGCCAGTGCTGCGGCGGCTTCGTCAACGTGCTGCTCGAGGTCTTCCCCGGCAGCGCCGCGACGCTCGCGATCTTCGGCGCCGGCCACGTGGGCCAGGCGCTGGTGCGCCTGGCCGCCCCGCTGCCCTGGCGGCTGCTGTGGCACGACAGCCGCGACGGCGCCTTCCCCGAGTGGGCCGCCGAGATGCCGCGCCTCGAGTGTCGCCCGGCGCCCGATCCGGCCGCGGCCGTGGCCGCCCTGCCACCGGGGGCCCACGCCCTGGTGCTGACCCACGATCACGCCGAGGACCGCGCCCTGGTGGACGCCCTGCTCGCCCGCGGCGACACGGGATCGCTGGGGCTGATCGGTTCGCGCAGCAAGTGGGCGAGCTTTCGCCGCCGGCTGGGCGAGGCAGGCCACGGCGAGGCGGCGCTCGCCCAAGTGCGCTGCCCCATCGGCACGGCGGCCGGCGGCACGGGCGGCGACAAGACGCCCTACGCCATCGCGCTGGCCGCCATCGCCGAGCTGCTGCCGCTGGTCGAGTCGCCCGAGCGAGGCGATCAGCGCGGCCTCGACCCGGCCAAGCTGCGCAGCATGCTCACCGATGAGCCCCACCAACAGGAAAAGACCAGGGGCGCCGGGGAGAGGCCGAAGATCCTCGCAGGCCTACCCCCGGGTCAGCCCCGGTGTAACGAATAACGATGAGCCCTGACGAGATGACCCACAACGACTCGCGCGTGCTGCGCGCCGACCTGCTGAGCTTCGATGCCGACCCCGGCGAGGGCGACACCCCCGCCGCGGGGAGCGTACGCCATCTCGAGGATGGCGCCCTCTGGATCGAGAACGGCCGCATCCGCGCCATGGAGCCCTGGGCGCGGCTGGCCCCCGAGCTGCCCGAGGGCATCGAGGTGGTCGACCATCGCGGCAAGCTGATCGTGCCCGGCTTCATCGACAGCCACGTGCACTATGTGCAGCTCGAGATCATGGCCTCCTGGGGCCGCCAGCTGCTCGACTGGCTCAACGACTACACCTTCCCCGAGGAGTGCCGCTTCGCCGCCCACGAGCACGCCCGGATTCAGTCGGCGGCCTTCCTCGACGAGATGCTGCGGGTCGGCACCACCACCGCCCAGGTGTTCTGCTCGAGCCACCCGGTCTCGGTGGACGCCTTCTTCAGCGCCTGTCGCGAGCGCGGCCTGCGCATGCTCGCCGGCAAGGTGCTGATGGACCGCCACGCCCCCGAGGCGCTCTGCGACGACACCCGGGGCGGCATCCGCGACAGCGAGCGGCTGATCGCCGACTGGCATGGCCGGGACCGGCTCGGCTACAGCCTGACGCCGCGCTTCGCGCCCACCTCCACCCGGGCGCAGCTCGATGCCAACGGCGGGCTCCTGCGCACCGACCCAAGCCTTTGGCTGCAGACGCACCTCGCCGAGAACACCGGCGAGCTCGACTGGGTGGCGGAGCTCTTCCCCGAGAGTCGCGACTACCTCGAGGTCTACGAGCGCTCGGGCCTCGTGGGCCCGCGCAGCACCTTCGCCCACGGCATCCACCTCGACCAGGAGATGCGCGAACGGCTGGCGGCGCGGGGCGCCAACCTGGCCTTCTGCCCGAGCTCCAACATGTTCCTGGGCAGCGGCCTGTTCGATCGCCTCGCCGCCCGGGAGGCCGGCCTCGCCGTGAGCTACGCCAGCGACGTGGGCGGCGGCACCGACCTCTCGGGACTGGCCACCCTCAAGGCGGCCTACCAGGTCGGCCAGCTGCGCGGCCAGCCGCTGACCGCCTGGCAGGGCTTCTACGGGCTGACCCTCGGCAACGCCCGGGCGCTCTCCCTGGACGACCGCGTCGGGCGCCTCGCGCCCGGCATGGAGGCGGACCTGGTGGTGCTCGACCCCGCCGCCACCCCGCTGATGGCCCGGCGCACGGCCAGAAGCCAGCGCCTCGCCGAGACGCTCTTCGCGCTGATGATGCTCGGCGACGACCGCACCGTGGCCGAGACCTGGAGCGGCGGACAGCGCGTGCATCGCCGCGATGCCCCGGCGCCCGGCTGACCCCTTGGCGGGCCCCGCCGAGGCAGACGTCACCCACTATGCAAAGACCCCCGGCGAGGCCGGGGGTCTCTGCATCGGTGTGGGGTCAGGCGCCGGCGAGGGCCAGCGCGCCCTCAGCGCGTCTCGTCGAGCCGCTCCAGCAGCGCCTGGCGGCGCTCGTCGCTCATGAAGGCGGCCTCGAGGGCGTTGCGGGCGAGCCCCGTGAAGGTCTCCTTCGACCAGCCGAAGGCCTCGTGGCAGGCCGCGAAGTTCTCCAGCATGCCGCCGCCGAAGTAGGCGGGATCGTCGGAGTTCAGCGTCAGCGTCAGGCCCGCTTCCAGCAGCCGCGGCAGCGGGTGGTCGGCCATCTGCTCGACCACGCGCAGGCGCACGTTGGAGAGCGGGCAGACGGTGAGCACGATCTGCTCGTCGCGCAGCCGGGTCACCAGCGCCGGGTCCTCCAGGCAGCGCACGCCGTGATCGACGCGGCAGACGTCCAGCAGGTCCAGCGCCTCGCGGATGTAGGCCGGCGGCCCCTCCTCCCCGGCATGGGCCACCCGGGGAATGCCGAGCTCCCGGGCATGGGCGAACACCGCGGCGAACTTCGACGGCGGATTGCCCTGCTCGGCGCTGTCCAGGCCCACGGCATCGAGCATCTCCCAGTAGGGGGCGGCGCTCTCCAGCAGCTGCATGGCCTCCTCGGCCGGGCGGTCGCGCAGGAAGGCCAGGATCAGCGCGCTGGACATCCCGAGCTCCCGCCAGGCCTCACGCCGCGCCCTGGAGAGCCCCTCCATCACCACCGGCAGCTCGATGCCGCGCGCCAGGTGCGCCTGGGGATCGACGTGCATCTCGACGTGCACGACACCCTCGGCGCTGGCGCGACGGAAGTAGTCCATGGCGAGGTCATGGAAGTCCTCGGCGGTGCGCAGCACGCTCATTCCCTGGTAGTAGAGATCGAGGAAGGACTGCAGGTCGGAGAAGTCGTAGGCCGCGCGCACCTCCTCCACGGAGCCATAGGGCAGGCGGATGCCGTTGCGCTCGGCCAGGGAGAACATCAGCTCGGGCTCCAGCGAGCCCTCGATGTGCAGGTGGAGTTCGGCCTTGGGCAGGCGCCGGAGGAAGTCACGCATGGCACACCTCATGAGGAATCATCGGTCCTATCCTGAAACATCCTGGCCATCCGTGCCAAGCACTCCCTCGCGCAGGGTCAGGGCGACATCGATACCCGGCGGATCGACCGCCTCGCCGAGCTGGTGCACCAGGTAGACGACGCTGCGTCCGGCCAGCCACTCGTCGAGCCGCGCGGCCAGGCGCGCCGCGGTGGGCGCATCCAGCCCGGCGAAGGGCTCGTCGAGTATCACCAGGTCCGGCTCGCGCAGCAGCAGCCGGGCCAGGCCGACGCGCCGGGCCTGGCCGCCGGAGAGACGACGGCCGCCCTCGCCCACCCGAGTCGCGAGGCCCTCGGGCAGCGCCCGCGCCCAGCCGGCGAGTTCGACCATCGACAGCACTCTCCACAGCCGCGCCTCGTCCGCCTCGGCATCGCCCAGGCGCAGGTTGGCGGCGAGGCTGTCGTCGAAGAGCTCCACCCGCTGGGTCAGGCAGGCCACCCGCTCGCGCAGCGCCGCCTCGTCGATGGCCTCGACGGGCGTGCCGCCCAAGGTGATCCGCCCGGCGCTCGGCGCGAGCTGGCGCGTCAAGAGCTGGGCCACGCTCGACTTGCCAGCCCCGGAGGCGCCGCACAGCGCGAGTCGCCGGCCCGCCGGCAGCGAGAGCGACAGCCCCGAGAGCGCCGGCTGCAGCGCGCCGGGATAGTGCAGGTCGACCCCCTCGAAGACGACGCCGAAGGGGCCCCGGGACGGCGCCTGCGTCGGCACGACATCGCTCGGGGGACGGGCGGCCTCCAGGGCGTTGAGCCGCTCGGCGGCGGCCAGGGTCGCGCCGAGCCGGGTGAAGGCCATGGGCAGCGCGGCCAGCGCCTCGTTGAGCGCCATCACCGACAGCGGCATCAGCACCATCACCGGGCCGGAGAGCGCGCCGGCCTCCCAGGCCAGCGCCGCCGTCACCAGCACCGCGAACCAGGTGGCGCCGACGGCCAGCCCCGCCAGGGCAGAGCCCAGGGCCGCGACCCGGGCCAGGCACCACTGTGCGGCCTGCAGGCGTCGCTCGATGGCGTCGAGCCGCGCGCGATGCGGCCCCAGGCTGCCGTAGGCCTCGAGCTCGGCGAGCCCGCCCAGGTGCTCGAGCAGCCGGCCGCGCAGGGCCTCGAGGGCCTCGACCTGGCCGCGACTCGCCGCCATGCCCCGCCGCGCCTGGCCCGCCGTCAGCCATAGCCAGGCCGTCAGCAGCATCACGAGGGCGACGAGCCCGGCCCGTGGCAGCCACAGGGCCAGCAGTCCCGAGAGCGCCAGGAGCGCCAGCAGCGCCACGCCGGCCGGGGCTACGAGGCGCAGGTAGAGGCCGTCCAGGGTATCGATGTCGGCGGTGAGGCGATCGAGCCAGTCGCTGGCCCGGCGCCGCGACAGGGTGCGCCCGTCGAGGCCGGCCAGCACGGCGAACAGCCGGCCGCGCAGGTCGGCCAGCAGGCGCAGCACGGTGTCGTGGTTGTAGAGCCGCTCGACGTAGCGCGCGACGGTGCGGGTCACGGCGAAGAAGCGGATCCCGCCGCCGGGCACGTAGACATCCAGGCCCGCCGCGAGCCCGGCGGCAAGCGCCAGGCCGGTCAATGCCGTGGCGGTGATGAACCAGCCCGAGAGCGCCAGCAGGCCGATCCCCGCGGCCACGGTGAGCAGCAGCAGGCCGGCGCCGGCGAGCAGCCGGCCGCGACGGCGATCGAGCAGCCGCCACCAGGGGCGCAGGGTGGCGATCAGCGAGGCATTCTTCGCGTCAGGCATCGACGGCCTCCGGGACGGAGTCGGCCTCGAGCGCCAGCCGGCGATCGGCCAGCGCCACCAGCGCCGGATGGTGGGTGGCGATGACCAGGGTGCGCCCCTCGTCGGCCAGCCGCGCCAGGGCCTCGATCACCCTCGCCTCGGTCCGGGCGTCCAGGCTCGCGGTCGGCTCGTCGAGCAGCACCAGCGGCGCCGGCGAGAGAAACACCCGGGCCAGCGCCAGGCGCTGCACCTGGCCGCCGGAGAGCCCCTCGCCGCGCTCGCCGAGCGGCGTCTCGAGCCCGTCGGGCAGGCGCTCGAGCAGCGCGGCGAGCCCGGCCTGGGCGAGCGCCTCGCGCAGCTGGTCGTCGCTGGCCTCGGGCGCGGCCAGGCGCAGGTTGTCGGCGAGGCTCCCCTGGACGATCAGCGGGCGCTGGTCGAGCCAGGCGAAGCGAGCGTCGGCGGCCTGGCGCCGCTCGCCCCCGCTCGGGGCGAGAAAGCCCGCCAGCAGCTGCAGCAGGCTCGACTTGCCGGCGCCGGAGGGCCCGGTCACCACCAGCGTCTCGCCGCGCGCCAGGCGAAGGTCCAGCGGCCCGAGCACCCGGCCGCGACCGGCGTGGGCGAGGGTCACGCCCTCGAGCTCGACCAGCAGGCCGGGCGACGCGGGGAGCGGCGGGGCATCCGCGGCCTCATCGCCGCCGCGCCCGGCCTCGGGCGTCTCCTGGAGCAGCGTCACCAGGCCCGCGGCGGCGCCCAGGGCCGCGGCCCGGTCATGATAGTGCTGGGCGAGGCTTCGCAGCGGCTGGAAGAACTCCGGCGCCAGCAGCAGCACCAGCAGGCCGGTGAAGAGCGTCAGCTCGTCCGCGGGCCCGTACGCGATATAGCCCAGCAGACCGAAGCCCACGTAGATCGCCACCACGGCGATGGCCACCGAGGAGAAGAACTCCAGCACCGCCGAGGAGAGGAAGGCCAGGCGCAGGGTGCGCATGCTGCGCCGCCGGTAGTCGTCGGCCACCGCCTCCACCTCCCGGGTGGCCCGGGCGGTGCGCCCGAAGAGTTGCAGCGTGGTGATGCCGCGCACCCGGTCGATGAAGTGCCCGGCCAGGCGCGCCACGGCCACGAACTGCTCGCGGTTGAGCCGCTCGGCGCCCATGCCGACCAGGGCCATGAAGAGCGGGATCAGCGGGGCGGCGATCAGCAGGAAGAGCGCGGCCAGCCAGTCGAGCCAGGCGACCACGACGAGGATCATCAGCGGCACCGCCACCGCCAGCGCCTGCTGGGGGCGGTAGCGGGCGACATAGCCGTCCAGGGCCTCGACCTGGTCGACCAGGCGCTGGGCGAGCCCCGCGCCGTGATGGCCGGTGAGGCGCACCGGCCCCAGGCGCTCCAGGTGATCGAGCAGCTCGGCGCGTGCCCGGCGGCGAACGCCCAGGCTCGCCGCCTGGCCGGCCACCTCCTGGCCCCACTGGGCCAGCGCCCGCAGGCCAAGCGTGGCCGCCAGGCCCACGAGCCAGGGGACGAGCTCGCCAAGCGCGCGGTCGTCGACCAGCAGGGCGCTGACCAGCGCGGCGAGCAGCGTCATCTGGACGATGGTCGCGACCCCGACCGCGATGCCGGCGAGCAGCGCCAGGGCGTGGAGGCGCCGCTCGCCGGCGGCGAGCCGGGCGAGCCACGCCCGGGCCGCCGGCCCCGGCGTGGCGTCCGCGGTCCGCGTCTCGGCCGTCACCTCAGTGATAGCCCTCGCCGGGGCGGACCTTGCCGCGGAAGACCCAGTAGGACCAGGCGGTATAGACCAGCACGATGGGAATCACGAACAGCACGCCGATCAGCAGGAAGAGCTGGGAGCCCGGGTCGGAAGCGGCGTCCCAGATGGTGTAGTCCGGCGGCACGATGACCGGCCACTTGCTCACCACGAGCCCCAGGTAGGTGAAGAGGAAGAGCCCCAGGGTGGCGATGAAGGGCTGCCCCTCGCGGCGCTGGCGCACGGCGCGCCACAGGAGGCCCGCACAGGCGAGCGCCAGGGCCGGGAAGATCCAGATCAGCTGCAGGTGGCCGAACCAGCGCTCGCGCACGGCGTCGTCCACGAAGGGCGTCCAGAGGCTGATGATCACGAACACCCCGAGCACCGCCAGCAGCAGCCGCGGCGCGAGCCGGTAGGCCCACTCCTGGAGCGCCCCCTCGGTCTTCAGGATCAGCCAGGTGGCGCCGAGCAGCGCGTAGCCGGCCATCAGGCCGAGGCCGGTGAGCACGCTGAAGGGCGACAGCCAGTCGAAGGGGCCGCCGACGTAGACGAAGTCCTCGACGGGGAAGCCCTGGATGTAGGCGCCCACCACCACGCCCTGGGCGAAGGCCGCCACCGCGGACCCCCAGCAGAAGGCGCGGTTCCACCAGTGGCGGTTGCGGTGGGACTTGAAGCGGAACTCGAAGGCGATGCCGCGGAAGATCAGCCCGGCGAGCATCAGGAAGACGCCGAGATAGAGCGCCGGCAGGAACACCGAGTAGACCAGCGGGAAGGCGCCGAGGAGCCCCGCCCCGCCGAGTACCAGCCAGGTCTCGTTGCCGTCCCAGACCGGCGCCACGGTGTTCATCATCACGTCCCGGGAGGTCTCGTCCGGGGCGAAGGGGAAGAGGATCCCCACGCCCAGGTCGAAGCCGTCCATCAGCACGTACATCATCACCCCGAAGCCGATGATCAGGGCCCAGATGAGACTCAGGTCGAACATGGCCATGGTTCAGCTCCTTCCCGGTTGGCTGGAGGCGTCCTCGAAGGGCACGTGGGCGGCCGACAGCGGGCGCTTGGGCCGCTCGACCTCATCGTCGTGGGCGGGCTCGGGCAGCATGCCCTGGCGCACCACCCGGGTGAGGTAGTAGACGCCGCAGAGGAAGACCACCGCGTAGACGGCCATGTAGCCGACCAGCGTGAACAGCGCCATGCCACCGGTCAGCGAGGGCGTCAGCGCCTCGGCGTGGCTCATCAGGCCGTAGACCACCCAGGGCGCGCGCCCGGCCTCGGTGACCACCCAGCCGGCCAGCACCGCAATGAAGGGGGTCACGGTCATCACGCGCATCAGCTGCAGGAAGCCGCGATGCTCGTAGACCCGTCCGCCGCGGCGCAGCCAGAGGCCGGCCAGCGCGGCACCGATCATGGCAAGGCCCAGGGCCACCATGATCCGGAATGACCAGAAGACGATCCATACCGGCGGCTGCTCCTCGGGCGGCACCTCGCTGATGCCCGGCACCTCGCCATCGACATGGTGGGTCAGGATCAGGCTGGCCAGCCCGGGAATGCCGATCTCGAAGCGGTTCTCCTGGGCCTGCTGGTCCGGCCAGGCGAACAGCAGCAGCGGCGTGTTCGCGCTGCGCTCCCAGTTACCCTCCATGGCGGCCACCTTGGTCGGCTGGTGCTCCAGGGTGTTGAGGCCGTGGAAGTCCCCCACCACCGCCTGGGTCGGCGCCAGCACCAGCAGCAGCCACAGGCACATGGAGAGCGCCTTGCGGTTGGCCTCGCGGTCGCGGCCGATCAGCAGGTACCAGGCGCTGACCCCGGCCACCACGAAGCCGCCGGTGAGGAACGACGCCAGCACCATGTGGGTGAAGCGATACGGGAAGGAGGGGTTGAAGATCGCCGCGCTCCAGTCGGTGACGTGGAAGCGCCCGTCGATCAGCTCGACGCCGGCCGGGGTCTGCATCCAGCTGTTGGCCGAGAGGATCCAGAACGACGAGATGAAGGTGCCGATCGCGACCATGATGGCGGCGAAGAGGTGCACGCCCTGGGGCACCTTGCCGCGGCCGAACAGCAGCACCCCGAGGAAGGCCGCCTCCAGGAAGAAGGCCGTGACCACCTCGTAGCTCAGTACCGGACCGAGGAAGTTCGACGCCGCCAGGGAGAAGTTGCTCCAGTTGGTGCCGAACTGGAAGGACATGACGATGCCCGAGACCACGCCCATGCCGAAGACCACGGCGAAGACCTTGGTCCAGAACAGCGCCAGGCGATCCCAGGCGGGATTCTCGGTCCTGTAGAAGAGCCCGTTGAGCAGGGCGATGTAGGACGCCAGACCGATGGTGAACACCGGGAAGATGGCGTGAAAGGCCACCACGAAGGCGAACTGCAGCCTCGATAGCAGCAGGGGGTCCAGTTCCATGAGGCACTCCTCGTTCCTGCGGGTCGTGGTTACGGGATGCGTCGGGCACTGGGCGTGCTCTTGTGCGTGGGGCGCTGGCGCCCTGCCGCATTCGGGTCGTTCGGGGAACGGTCGCTGGATATCCCTGTCTGGCCGTGCCAGCAGGAATAACAAGATCGAATGACCTTATTCCCGAAATCGCCCTCCTATCTTACCCCTCGGACTCGTCCCGCGGGAGAGCGTTCGGCACGATGCACCGTGTCGTGTTGTCGCAGCCCGCGCCTCAGGGCGCGCCGCCCCCGACCACCAGGCTGACCATGTAGGCGGTGTAGCCGAGGAACATCGCCAGCAGCCCCGCCCCCTCGAGGCGATTGAGGCGCCCCGGCCGGCCTCGCCAGCCGATGGCGAAGAGCGCCATCATCGCGGTCATCAGCGTCATCAGGCTCCAGTCGCGCAGCAGCACCTCGCCGCCGGCCTGGATGGGCGCGATCACCGCGGCGAGCCCCACCACCCCGAGGGTGTTGAAGAGATTCGAGCCCACCACGTTGCCGAGCACCAGGTCGTGCTCACCGCGGCGCAGGGCGCTGATCGAGGAGGCGAGTTCCGGCAGCGAGGTGCCGATGGCGACCACCGTCAGGCCGATCACCAGGTCGCTGACGCCGAAGCCCTGGGCGATGGCCACCGCCCCCCACACCAGCACCCGGGAGCTTGCCACCAGCAGTACCAGGCCGATGCCGGTCCAGGCCAGCCCGGCCTTGAGCGACATGGGATGCGCCTCCAGGCTCTCCTCGGCCTCGGTACCCAGCACGTCGCTCCCCTGGCGCAGGCCCAGATAGATGCTGTAGCCGATGAAGGCGGCCAGCAGCCCCAGCAGCAGCATGCCCTCGAGACGGTCGATCACCCCGCCCCACAGCAGCGCGGCGGAGCCCAGGGTGACCGCCCCCAGCACCGGCAGCTCGCGGCGCACCACGCCGGAGTGCACCGCCAACGGCGAGATCAGGGCCACCAGCCCCAGGATCAGGCCGATGTTGGCGATGTTGGAGCCGTAGGCGTTGCCCAGCGCCAGGCCGGGATTGCCCTGGCTGGCGGCCAGGGCCGAGACCACCAGCTCCGGGGCCGAGGTGCCGAAGCCTATCACCAGCATGCCGATCAGCAACGGCGAGAGCCCCAGTCGCGCCGAGGTCGCCGCGGCGCCGTCGACGAAGCGCTCGGCGCTCCACACCAGCAGGACCAGGCCTGCCACCACCGCCATCGCGGGCACTATCATGTCATCACCTCGGGTACATTCAGGCGTGCATGTTTGACTATGGTGCCCCCCGCGTCAACGTGACACACTTTCCGGTGAAGCTTCATCGACAGGAGACCCCCATCCTCGTGCCCAGGCCCGTTCTACGCGCCCCCGCCCTGCCCCGGGGCACCCCGCTGGTGGATCGCTCGCCGCCGGAGACGCGCACCTCGCGGCGCCGGCTGCGGGCCTGCCACGAGTGTGACTGGATGACGGCCCTGCCACCGCTGCACGGCGGCGAGAAGGCGGAGTGCCCGCGCTGCGGCCACGTGCTCGCCACCCGCCACCACCGGCCGGCCCAGCGCAGCATGGCGCTCGCGCTCGCCTCGCTGGTCGCCCTGGCCCTGGCCGTCTCGTTTCCCTTCATCAGCTTCACCGTCAGCGGCATCGGCAATCGCATCGAGCTGACCCAGACCGCCACCACCCTGATCGGCTTTCACCAGCCGCTGGTGGCGATCGCGGTGGTGCTGACCATCGGCGTGCTGCCCGCCGTCTACCTGGTGGGCGTGGTGTGGCTCCAGGCCGGGCTCTTGCGGGGGGACCCGCTGCCGGCGAGCCGCAGCATCGCCCGCTCGCTCGCCCACCTGCATCCCTGGATGATGGCCGACGTCTTCATCGTCGGGGCCCTGGTGAGCCTGATCAAGATCGCCGGCATGGCCGAGGTGGGGCTCGGCATCTCCTTCTGGGCCTTCTGCGCCTTCGCCCTGCTGCTGCTGCTGACCACCCAGTCGCTGGACGCCGACTGGATGTGGTTCTCCCTGGCCGGCGAGCCCCTGGCCCCGGAGGGCGCACGCACCGGCGAGGCTGCCGCGCCCCAGGGGCTGGCCGGCTGTGCCACCTGCGGCCTGGTCAATCGCCTGGATGCCGCCGGGCGTGGCCGCTGCCGCCGCTGCAGCGAGCCCCTGCACGCCCGCAAGCCCGACAGCCTGCAGCGCACCTGGGCGCTGCTGGCCGCCGCCACCCTGATGTACCTGCCGGCCAACCTCTATCCGATCATGACCACCACCAGCCTCGGCCACGACAGCCCCTCCACCATCATCGGCGGCGTGGTGCAGCTGCTGCAGATGGGCTCCTGGCCGGTGGCGGTGGTGATCTTCGTCGCCAGCGTGATCGTGCCGGTGGGCAAGCTGGTGGCCCTGGCCTGGCTCTGCATGGTGGTGAAGCGCAGCGACGATCTCAACGCGGCGACCCGCACGCGGCTCTACCGCCTCACCGAGTTCATCGGGCGCTGGTCGATGGTCGACGTCTTCGTGGTGGCGATCCTGGTGGCGCTGATCCGCGCCGGCGCCCTGCTGTCGATCACCCCCGGCCCCGCCGCCCTGGCCTTCGGCGCCGTGGTGGTCCTCACCATGCTCGCCGCCATGACCTTCGACCCCCGCCTGCTCTGGGACGCGCCGCTGCCGCACGATGCCCGCCCCGTCCAAGGACCGACGCCATGACCGAGACTCCCGCTACGCCCGAGCGCGATCGGCACCGCGCCCGCGCCACGCCCCAGGCCCGGCTGTCGCCGATCTGGATCGTGCCCCTCGTGGCCATCCTGATCGGTGCCTGGCTGGTGTTCGACAACTACCGCAGCCGCGGCCCCGAGATCACCCTGGTGACCGACAGCGCCGAGGGGATCGAGGCCGGCAACACCCTGATCAAGACCCGCAACGTCGAGGTCGGGCGGGTCGAGCGGGTGCATCTCTCCGAGGACCTGAGCCGGGCGGTGATCACCGCCCGCATGAGCCCCGACACCGACGACATGCTGGTCGAGGACAGCCGCTTCTGGGTGGTCAAGCCGCGCATCGGACGCGAGGGGATCAGCGGCCTGGGCACGGTGCTCTCCGGCGCCTACATCCAGCTCGAGCCGGGCCAGAGCGAGATCGACGCCCGGGAGTTCGAGGTCAGCGACCAGCCGCCGGTCTCCCCGGCCGGCGCCGAGGGACTGCGCATCAACCTGATCAGCCAGCTCGGCAACGCGCCGAGCGTCGGCGACCCGGTCACCTTCCAGGGCCTCACCGTCGGCCGCGTCGAGGAGGCCAGCTTCGACGGCACCACCCGGCGCATGCACCACCGCCTCTTCATCGAGAGCCCCTATCACGAGCTGGTCACCGACGGCACCCGCTTCTGGGCGGCCAGCGGCGTCGACCTGCGCCTCGACTCCGAGGGCTTTCGGGTCAACATCGACTCCGTGGAGTCGCTGATCGGCGGCGGCGTCACCTTCGGCGTGCCCGAGGACCTCCCCCAGGGCCGGCCGGTGGAGCCGGACACCACCTTCACCCTCTATGCCGACGAGGAGAGCGCCCGCCAGGGGACCTTCAGCCGCTACCTGGAGTACGTGCTGCTGATCGAGGACACCGTACGCGGCCTCGCCAGGGGCGCGCCGGTGGAGTTTCGCGGCGTGCGAGTCGGCACCGTGGCCGCCGTGCCCTGGCAGTTCACCGCCCCTCAGCCCGACGCCCGGGACAACTTCGCCATCCCGGTGCTGATCCGCATCGAGCCCCAGCGCCTGGGCGTCAACGCCGAGTCACTGGACCTCGAGCAGTGGCGAACGCGCTTCGAGCGGCTCTTCGGCCTGGGACTCACGGCCTCGCTGAAGAGCGGCAGCCTGCTCACCGGGGCGCTGTTCGTCGATCTCAACTTCCAGCGAGGCGAGACGGGAGAACCGGAGGTCGACCATGTTGCCGAGACCTTCGCCGAGCGCACCGTCTTCCCCACGACCTCCAGCGGCCTGGCCCAGATCCAGGCCCAGGTGACGGCCCTGCTCGACAAGCTCAACGGCCTGGAGCTCGAGTCGCTGCTCGCCGGGCTCGACCGCAACCTCGCGGCCTCCGAGGCCACCCTCGCGGAGGTGCAGTCGCTCACCGCGAGCGTGCGCGACCTGGTCGAGGAGCCCGGCCTGCGGGAGCTGCCCGACACCCTCAACGCCACCCTCGAGTCGCTGCGCGCCACCCTCGACGGCGTCTCGCCCCAGTCTCGCGCCTACCAGGACGTCAGCACGAGCCTCGAGCAGCTCGAGCGGCTGATGCGCGACCTGCAGCCCACCGCGCGCACCCTGCGCGACAACCCCAGCGCCCTGCTCTTCGATCGCCTGGACACCGAGGACCCGATTCCCCGGGCGCCGACCGCCACCCCGCAAGGAAGCTCGCCATGACCCCGATCAAGGCCCTCGCCGCCGGCCTGGCCACGCTGTGGCTGGCCGGCTGCGCCACCGACGCCCCGCCGGCCAATCGCTACACCCTGCCGGACGACGCCCTGGCGGCTCCCGCCCTTTCGGCCGACGGCGAGGCCGAGCACCGCCTGGTCGTCGCCCGGCCGAGCCTGGCGCGCTTCCTGGCGGTCGACGGCCTGGTGCTGCAGCTCGACGACATCACCGTCAACGAGGCGAACCGGCATCGCTGGGCCGAGCCCCTGGGGCTCCAGCTCGAGCGTCGCCTCACGGCACGCCTGGCGGCCCGCCTGCCGGACACCCGGGTCCTGGGCGAGACCGCCGGCGAGCCCCGGGAGGACGCCGCCACCCTGCGGCTGACGGTCGACCACTTCCAGGGCCGCTTCGATGGCCGGGCCGTGGTGGCGGGCCAGTGGCAGCTGCGGGACGCCGAGGGCAACCTGCAGGCGCTCTCCCCCTTCTCGGTCGAGGTCCCCCTGGCCCGGGACGGCTATCCGGCCCTGGTGCGCGCCCTGGGGCGTGGCTGGAACCGGGCGGTCGACGAGATTGCCGGCGAAATCAAACGGCTGCGCTGAGCCATCCGCTGTGGCATACTGCTGCCACGCGGCGATCGTTGGTCCCACCTGCCGCGATTCCTTTTCCACGCCCTGGCCAGGGACTGACCGCATCGACGCGATGCGGCGCGACCAGGGCGTCTCTGCGGAGACCGCATGACCTTTTCCGACCTCGGCCTGCGTGCCGAACTGCTCCGTGCCGTCGAGGCACAGGGCTACAGCACCCCGACCCCGATCCAGCACCAGGCGATTCCCGCCGTCCTCAAGGGCGGTGACCTGCTGGCCAGCGCCCAGACCGGCACCGGCAAGACCGCCGGCTTCACCCTGCCGATGCTGCAGCGCCTCGCCGACGGCCCGCGCCCGGCCCCGCGCCAGATCCGCGCCCTGGTGCTGACCCCGACCCGCGAGCTCGCCGCCCAGGTGGGCGAGAGCGTGGCCGACTACGGCCGCCACCTGACCCTCTCCTCCCACGTGATCTTCGGTGGGGTCGGCCAGCAGCCCCAGGTCGACGCCATCCGCAAGGGCCTCGACGTGCTGGTGGCCACCCCGGGCCGCCTGCTCGACCTGCAGCAACAGAAGCACGTCGACCTCTCGAAGGTCGAGATCCTGGTGCTCGACGAAGCCGACCGCATGCTCGACATGGGCTTCATCCACGACATCAAGAAGATCCTGCGCGTGCTGCCAGAGAAGCGCCAGAACCTGCTGTTCTCGGCGACCTTCTCCAGCGAGATCCAGGCGCTCGCCAACAAGCTGCTCGACGACCCGGCGATGATCGAGGTGGCGCGCCGCAACACCACCGCCGAGACCGTCGATCAGGCGATCTACCGCGTCGACCGCGAGAAGAAGCGCGACCTGCTGGCGCACCTGATCACCCGCCACGACTGGCAGCAGGTGCTGGTGTTCACCCGCACCAAGCACGGTGCCAACCGCCTGGCCGAGCAGCTCTCCAAGCAGGACATCCCGGCCATGGCGATCCACGGCAACAAGAGCCAGTCGGCGCGCACCCGGGCGCTGGCCGCCTTCAAGACCGGCGACCTGCAGGTGCTGGTGGCCACCGATATCGCCGCCCGCGGCCTGGACATCGAGGAGCTGCCCCACGTGGTCAACTTCGAACTGCCCAACGTGGCCGAAGACTACGTGCACCGCATCGGCCGCACCGGCCGCGCCGGCAGCGAGGGCAAGGCGGTGTCGCTGGTCTGCGTCGACGAGCACGGCCTGCTCAAGGGCATCGAGCGGCTGATCAAGCGCGACCTCGAGAAGCGCATCGAGCCCGGCTTCGAACCCGACCCCAACGCCAAGCCCGAGCCGATCGAGAACGGCCGCGGCAAGCGCGGCGGTGGCGGTCGCGGCGGGCAGGGGCAGCGCCGCCAGGGCCAGGCCGAGGGCCAGCGCCGCGGCGGTGACGAGGCTCGCGCCCCGCGGCGTCGCCGCGGCGGACGTGGCGGCCGCGGCGGCTCCCGCCAGGCCTGATCGCCGGCGCGACGGACCCGCCTGGCGGACTGCATCATGATATGCGAATGTAGTCCGCCGGGCGCCGCACCCTCGACCGCTCCCGTCCACTCTCCACGTCAGGTTGACCCCATGGATGACACGACCCTGATCCGCGACTACCGGCGCTGGCTGAGCTTCCAGCACCAGGCCCGGCTCGACCGCGAACACCAGGCGGCGAGCCAGCGCCTCGAGGAGGCCAGGGCCTCGGCCACACGCATGACCGAGGCCTACCGCAGCATGGCCGAGAAGGGCGCCGGCGAGGGCGCCTGCTATCGCACCCTCTTCCTGCGCGACCACGGCGACACGGCGCTGGCCTGCGAGGGCTGGCTGTTCGTGCGCCGCGTGCTGGCCGAAGGCGGCTCCACCCGGGTGCGTGCCACCCTGCTGACCACCTTCACCCTCCCCTCGGGGCGCATCGAACCGGGCAGCCAGCCGGCCGAGAAGCTGACCCTCGAGATCTTCGACCAGCTCAACATCGAACGCGGCATGAGCAGCGTGGTGCGCGTCGATCGCACCGACGGCGGCCGCGACACGCGCTTCATCACCCTGCTGGACACGGTGCGCGGCGACCTGCGCCGCCATATGGTGTAGCGGGCATGTTCAAGAAGCTGTTCGGCAAGTCCCCCGTCCGGGTCTGGGTGATCAAGCAGATCGACCCCGATCTGCTGCACCTGTGCGGCCAGGCCGAACTCCCGCCCGAGGCCAGGCCCAAACAGGTGCTCGACGCGCTCGCCCGCGGCGAGTACGACGGCGCGGTGCACATGGCCGGCGGCGGGCTGGTCTTTAACGCGCGGCTGTTCGCGGCCCTGGTCCCGCTCGAGGCGCTGACCCTCGACGATGCCGGCGAGGCTTACTGGCAGAATCGCGCGTGGCGCGTCAGCCAGGTACCCCAGCGCTGCTGGGGCCATGAGGGGCGGCTCGTCGCCGAGCCGTCACACGCCGTCGGCGGCGCGGGGCTGATCAGCAGCGAGGACGTCTCGGGCATCCGCGCGAGGGTCGACCCCGAGACCCCGACGCCGCCCGGCACGGTCACCTTCCGGGCCGATAACGAGCTCGAGCCGCCGGACCCCGACGATCCGCGCGGCGCCCATCGACCGGCGGTGCGCCCCGGGAGGCACCGTTAACGCGCGGGGCCCCGGCGTGCGGGAGACCGAGGCCTCTCGCCCCGTGCCCGGTCGGCCCGAGGCCCGCCGGCTGGCCGTGTTCATCGGCCTGATGGTACTGGTCGGGCTCAACCTGCGTCCGGCCCTCTCCAGCCTCGCCCCGCTGCTGGCCCGCATCCAGCAGGAGACCGGGCTCTCGGCGCTGGCCATCGGCGCCCTGACCACCCTGCCGGTGCTCTGCCTGGGGGCCTTCGCCCCGCTGGCCCCCTGGCTCGCCCGGCGTCTCGGCCCCGAGAACACCCTCGCCGGTGCCCTGCTGCTGCTGGCCGGCGGCCTGGCGCTGCGCGGGGTGCCGGCGGTGGTGGCGCTCTATGGCGGCACCCTGATGGTGGGCGCCGCCATCGGCGTGGCCGGCACCCTGCTGCCGGCGCTGGTCAAGCGCGAGCTGCCGGCCGGGGCCGACCTGATGACCGGCGTCTACACCATGGCGCTCTGCCTGGGCGGCGCCCTGGGGGCGGGGCTCAGCGTGCCGCTGGCCGATCGCCTGGGCAGCTGGTCGGCGGGGCTCGCCAGCTGGACGCTGCTGGCCCTGGCCGCGCTCGTCGCCTGGCGCCGGCTGATGCCGCGCCACGCCGCCGCCGCGGCCGCCCCCGAGACCGGCGGCTCTCTTCGCGAGCTGCTCGGCCAGCCGCTGGCCTGGCAGGTGATGCTCTTCATGGGCAGCCAGTCGTCGCTGGCCTACATCGTCTTCGGCTGGCTGCCGACCCTGCTGATGGCCCGCGGCTACAGCGAGGCCGAGGCCGGCTGGATGATGGGGGCCTCGGTGATGGTGCAGCTGCTCTCGGCCCTGGCGGCCCCCTGGCTGGCGCGCCTGGGCCGCGACCAGCGCCCCGCCCTGCTGATCGTGCTGGCCCTGGTCGCCGGCGGCTTCTGGCTGCTGCTCCAGGCGCCGGCGGCGTGGCGCTGGCCCGGGGCGGTGCTGCTGGGCCTCGGCCAGGGCGGCGGCTTCAGCCTGGCGCTCACCCTGATCGTGCTGCGCACCGCCACCTCGCGCCTGGCCGGCAAGCTCTCGGGGCTCACCCAGGGCGGCGGCTACGCCCTGGCCGCCCTGGGCCCGCTGGCGGTCGGCGTGATGCTGCAGCTCGACGTCGGGCTCGACATTGTGACCCGCCTGCTGCTGGGCATCGTCGCTGTCAGCATGGGCTTCGCGCTGTTCGCCGGGCGTAACCGCCGCCTGGAAGTCGACGACGCGGGACGGCTCGCCACCCGCTAGACTCCAGTCGAGAGACGGCGGAGCGCGGCGGATGGACGACGACCGGGAGGTGGTGCTGACGGCTCGGGGGCTGACCCGGCACTGCCGCATGGGCGAGGTCACCATCCAGGCGCTGCGTGGCGTCGACCTCGAACTGCACCGCGGCGAGCTGATCGTGCTGCTCGGCGCCTCGGGCTCCGGCAAGTCGACCCTGCTCAACCTGCTCGGCGGCCTCGATTGCGCCTCCTCCGGCCATCTCCGCTATGGCCACCACGACCTCACCCGCGCCTCCCGGCGCCAGCTGACCGCCTACCGCCGCCACCACGTCGGCTTCGTCTTCCAGTTCTACAACCTGATCGCGAGCCTCACCGCCCGCGAGAACGTGGCGATGGTCACCGACATCAGCCGCGACCCGCTGGCCCCCGAATCCGCCCTGGCCCGGGTCGGCCTCGAGGACCGGCTCGACCACTTCCCTTCACAGCTCTCCGGGGGGGAGCAGCAGCGGGTGGCGATCGCCCGCGCCATCGCCAAGCGCCCCTCGCTGCTGCTCTGCGACGAGCCGACCGGGGCGCTGGACTCCCGCACCGGCATTCGCGTGCTCGAGGTGATCGAGACCCTCAATCGCGAGTCCGACACGACCATGGCCATCATCACCCACAACGCGGTGATCGGCGAGATGGCCGACCGGGTGGTGCACCTGCGCGATGGCCGCGTGGAGGGCATCACGGTGCCGGGCCGGCGCCGCCGCGCCGCGGAACTCGCATGGTGAACCCATGAGGGCCCTGCGGCGCGAGCAGCTGCGCGACCTCGGGCGCCTGAAGGGGCAGACGCTCGCCATCGCCGTGGTGATCGGCGGCGGGGTGATGACGCTGATCCTCGCGGTGACGATGCTCGACGCCCTGACCCGGGCCCAGGCCCGCTTCTACGCCAGCCACCACTTCGCCGAGGTGTTCGCCGACGTCACCCGCGCCCCCCGGGGGCTCGTCGAGCGCCTGCAGCGCCTGCCCGGCGTCAACCTCGTCGACGCCCGGGTGGGCGCTCCGGTGCGCCTCTCGGTGCCGGCCTTCGACGACCCGGTGCGCGGCCAGCTGGTCTCGATTCCCGACGGCCGCCAACCGACGCTCAATCGCCTGCACCTGCTCGCCGGCCAGCTGCCCACCGCCGGGCGCGAGGCCAAGGTGGTCGCGAGCGACGCCTTCGCCGAGGCCCACGGGCTCGTGCCCGGCGATCACGTCGAGGCGATCATCGACGGGCGCCACACCCGCCTGACGCTGAGCGGCATCGCCCTGAGCCCCGAGTTCCTCTACCAGGCCGGCCCCACCGACCTGGTCCCCGACTACCGGCGCTACGCCATCCTTTGGATGAACGAGACGGCGCTGGCCGACGCCTACGGCATGGAGGGCGCCTTCAACCAGCTCTCGCTGACCCTGCAGGCGGGGGCCGACCGGGAGGGCGTGATCGAGGCCCTGGACCTGGCCCTCGCCCGCTACGGCACCACCGGCGCCCGCACCCGCCACGACCAGCCGTCGCATCGCTTCCTCGAGGAGGAGCTCGACCAGCAGCGTGCCCAGGCCACGATCCTGCCCACCGTCTTCCTGCTGGTCTCGGCCTTCCTGCTCCACGTGGTGATGACCCGCCTGATCGGCACCCAGCGCCAGCAGATCGCGCTGCTCAAGGCCTTCGGCTACCGCGACGCCGAGCTGGCTCGCCACTACGGCGGCCTCGCCCTGCTGATCGTGCTGCTGGGCTGGGGACTCGGGGTGGGGCTCGGCGCCTGGAGCGCGCGGGGCATGGCCGGCCTCTACGCCGAGTACTTCCGCTTCCCCGAGATGCGCTTCCCGATCCCGCCCTTGGCGCTGGCCCTCTCGCTGCTGCTGGCCGCCCTGTCGGCGCTGGCCGGCACCGGCCGGGCGGTCTGGGAGGCGGTCGTCGCCCCGCCCGCCGAGGCGATGCGCCCGCCGGCGCCCCAGCGCTTCCGGCGCACCTGGCTCGAGCGCTCGCCGCTGGGCCGCGCGCTGGCCGGCGAGGGGCGGATCGTGCTGCGCCACCTGGCCCGCCAGCCGGCCAAGTCGGCGCTGTCGGTGACCGGCATCGCCCTCTCGGCGGGCCTGTTGATGATGGGGGCCTGGCAGCTCGCCGCGCTGGACCGGATGCTCGACCGCCAGTACCGGGAGATCCTGCGCATGGACATCGAGCTGACCTTCAACGATCCCACCCCGCAGCGGGCCCTGGGCGAGCTTCGTCACCTGCCCGGCGTGCTGGCCGTGGAGCCCTGGCGCCGCGTGCCCGCCACCCTGATCCACGGCCACCGTCGCTACCGCAGCGCCCTCACGGGGCTCGAGGCCCGCCCGCGCCTGCGCCCGATCGTCGATGCACGGGGCCAGGCGCGAGCGCTGCCCCCCGAGGGCGTGGTGCTGACCCGCTATCTCGGCGAGTGGCTGGGGGTCGAGGTGGGCGATACCCTGGAGGTCGCGGTCATGGAGGGCCATCGCCGCCGGGCCTCGCTGCCGGTGGCCGCGCTGGTCGACGAGCCGATCGGCATCGGCGCCTACCTGCGTCGCGAGCGGCTCAACCGCCTGATGCGCGAGGGGCCTGCCATCGGCGGCGCCTGGCTGCTGGTCGACCCGGCCCGCCGCGATGAACTGATCGAGGCCCTCGACGCGCTGCCGGCGGTGGCCGGCATCGGGCTGATGGACGAGGCCGAGCGCGGCGTGCGCCGCTACCTCGACGAGACGCTGCAGGTCTTCGCCCTGGTGTTCGTGACCCTGGCCGGCTCGATCGCCTTCGGGGTGATCTACAACACCGCGCGGATCAGCTTCGCCGAGCGCTCCCGGGAGCTGGCCACCCTGCTGGTGCTGGGCTACACCCGGGCCGAGGTGTCGCGGATCCTGCTCGGCGAGATCCTGCTGCTGGGGGGACTCGCCACCCTGCCCGGCTGGGCCCTCGGCGCGGGCTTCTGCGCCCTGCTGAGCGAGGCCTTCAGCAGCGAGCTGTTTCGCATCCCGCTGCTCTTCACGCCGCGCATCTTCGCCGTCTCGGCCCTCGGCGTGATCGTCGCCTCGGTCCTGGTCGCCGGGCTGATGCTGCGCCGCCTGTGGCGCCTGGATCAGGTCGCCGTGCTCAAGGCACCGGAGTAAGCCCGCCCCCGACGTCGCCACGGAGTCTCCCATGCCTCGCGTTCCCCTCGCCACGCTCGCCACCCCGCGCCGCCTGCTCTGGGCCCTGGCCGCCCTCGTCGTGCTAGGCCTGCTGCTCTGGGCCCTGCGCCCGGCACCGGTGACCGTGACCACCGCCGCGGTGGTGCGCGCGCCCTTCGTCGATGCGGTCGACGAGGAGGGGCGCACGCGGCTCCGCGACACCTGGCACGTCACCGCGCCGATCACCGGCTACCTGCGCCGCGTGACGCTGGAGGTGGGCGATGCGGTGGACCGGGGCCAGGTGCTGTTTGGCCTCGAGCCGAGCCCGGCACCCGCCCTGGACGCCCGCAGCCGCGAGCAGGCCGAGGACGCCCTGCAAGCCGCCCGGGCGCGGCTCCACGCGGCCGAGGCCCACCTCGAGACGTCCCGCGCCGAGCGGCGCTTCGCGGAGGCCGAGTACCGGCGCTACCAGCGCCTCCACGGGCGCAACCTGGTCTCCACCGCCGACCTGGAGCATCGCGAGAGCCTGCGCGATCGCCAGCGGGCCCTGGAGCGGGCCGCCGCCTCGAGCGTCGAGGCGGCCCGCTTCGAGGTGGAGAGCGCCCGGGCGGTGCTGGCGGTGACCAGCGGCCAGCGCAGCCCCGCCGACCAGCCGCTGCTCGAGGTGGCCGCCCCGGTGGCCGGCGTGGTCCTCGAGCGGTTCCGCTGCTGCGAAGGCACGGTGGAGGCCGGCCAGCCGATCCTCGAGCTCGGCCGCCTGGCGGACATGGAGATCCTCGTCGACCTGCTCTCCATGGACGCGGTGCGCCTCACACCGGGCATGGCGGTGCGCATCACTGGCTGGGGCGGGCCGACACTCGATGGCAGGGTGCGGCGCATCGAGCCCGCCGGCTTCACCCGCACCTCGGCACTGGGCGTCGACGAGCAACGGGTGCCGGTGATCGTCGACTTCGCCCCGGGCACCGACCCCGCCGCCCTCGGGCTCGGCAGCGGCTTCCGGGTCGAGGTGGAGTTCTTGATCTGGCAGGCCGACGACGTGCTGCAGGTGCCCACCAGCGCGCTCTTCCGCGACGACGGCCGCTGGGCGGCCTTCGCGGTCGAGGCCGGCCGCGCCCGGCTTCGCCACCTCGAGATCGGCCGTCAGAGCGGGCTCGCGAGCCAGGTCCTCGATGGGCTCGAGGCCGGGGAGCGCATCGTGACTCACCCGAGCGAGGCGCTCGCCGACGGCACGGCGATTCGCGAGGACGCCTGACGCCCGAGCCCCGGGCTTGCCTGGCGCCGCGCCGGCCGTATCATGGAGCCCCCGACAGCCCGACCCGCCAGGAGCCCCCATGACCGCCGGACCCGACCTCGACGCCCCCGTACTGGTGATCTACACCGGCGGCACCCTCGGCATGCTGCCCGGCCCCCAGGGGCTCACGCCGGGCCGCGACATCGAGGCCCGCCTGCGCCGGGCGCTGGCCGCCCTGCCCCCGGCCCGCCAGGCGAGCCTGCCCGCCTTCGAGGTGCTCGAGACCGAGCGTCCCATCGACTCCAGCAGCGCCACCCCCCGAGACTGGCAGGCGCTGGCCGCCCTGGTGACCCGCCACTACCGCCGCCACGCCGGCATCGTCATCCTCCACGGCACCGACACCCTGGCCTGGACGGCCTCAAGCCTCGCCTTCCAGCTCCAGGGGATCGACCGCCCGGTGATCCTCACCGGCGCCATGCGCCCGCTGGAGGCCGAGGGCAGCGACGCCGTCGCCAACGTCGAGGATGCCCTGCGATTCGCCGTGACGCCGCGCCTGAAGGAGGTGGCGCTCTGCTTCGCCGGCCGGCTGCTGCGCGGCTGTCGCAGCCGCAAGTGGCAGACCCGAGACGCCGCCGCCTTCGCAAGCCCCAACCTCGCGCCGCTCGGCGAGCGGGTCGATGCGGAGGCGGTGCTCTACCCCGGCCGGGGGCTGGCGGATCACCAGCGCGGCGCGCCGCGCTTCGAGCTGCCCGACTACGCGCCGCTGGCGGCGGGCGGCGTGGTGCGCCTGGCGCTGTGGCCGGGCCTCTCGGCCTGGCAGGTCGAGGCCTGGCTC
This sequence comes from Halomonas sp. THAF5a, assembly GCF_009363755.1. NCBI lineage: Bacteria > Pseudomonadati > Pseudomonadota > Gammaproteobacteria > Oceanospirillales > Halomonadaceae > Halomonas > Halomonas sp. THAF5a. Next base: position 2,081,894 of record NZ_CP045417.1, read on the forward strand.
GACGACGAGCGGGTGCGCGGCGCGGTGCTGGAGGTCTGGGGCGGCGGCAACCTGCCCGACGACCCGGCGCTGGCCGGGGCCCTGGCCCGGGCGAGCGGCGAGGGCAAGCTGCTGGCCGCGCTGAGCCAGTGCCCCCATGGCGCGGTGGCCTTCGGCGGCTACGCCGCGGGCCAGGGGCTCAAGGACGCCGGCGTGCTCTCGGCCGAGGACATGACCCCCGAGGCGACCTTCACCAAGCTGGTCCACCTGCTCGCCCAGCCCCTCGAGGAGGCCGAGCGTCGGCGGCGCTTCCTGACGCCGCTGGTCGGCGAGCGTTGACGCGCGGCATGCACGCGGGCGCGGAAATCGCTAAGGTGGAAGGACTCTCACCGGTCAGCAGGAGTCACGCCATGGAACACCCCGACCACCCCTTCAGCGAACTCTTCGAGCAGCTCGGCCTCGCCTCGGATCACGCGGCGATCAAGCGCTTCATCGATCGCCACGCGCCGCTCCCCGAGGAGATCGCCCTGCCGGACGCCCCCTGCTGGAACGAGGGCCAGGCCGAGTTCCTGCGCGAGGCCCTCGACGCGGATGCCGACTGGGCCGAGGTCGTCGATCACCTCGACGCCTCGCTGCGCAAGGGCTGAGGCGCACGCCCAAGAACGACTCAACGACACAACGACGCCGCCCGTCGCGATGACGGGCGGCGTTGTTTTCGTCCCCGAAGAACAGCGGCTGCAGGCTAGAGCCGGGCCTCGACGCGCTCCAGGATCTGGCGACTCACCTTGCCCACCAGGGGCCGCGCCGCCCGGTTGACGGCCTTCTCCAGCAGCCGGTTACGGATCGTGTAGGTCAGGGTCAGGGCCACCTTCGTCCCGTCCTCGACCGGGGTCAGGCGGTAGCAGCCCTCGTTGTGGACGCCGTCCAGCGACTCCCAGGCCAGCACCTCCGGCGCCCGCGCCTCGGTGATGGCGACGTCGAAGGTCCAGTCCATTCCCACCGCGTGCACGTGCCAGCGGTAGCGGTCCTGGCCCAGCGGCTCGATCGCCCTAATCAGGTCGGAGTAGTCGGCGAAGTCCTCGACCCGCTCGAGCAGGGCGAAGACCCGCTCCGGGGGGGCCTTGAGGATCGCGCTGTGTTCGATGGTCGCCATGACGCTCCCTGTGTGACTGCCAACGGTTCGACGTCTCGCGGTTCGACCGCCAATGCCTTCTACCTTGTCGCCGCCGGCCGGGGATGTCCAGCCGCGCGTCGCCTCAGAGATCCCGCATCAGCAGCGCGAACTCGATGCGCTCGGGGGAGATCGCCTCGCCCGGCACCGGGATGCGCACCACATGGCCGGAGCCCGGCGCCGCGCCCACCGACTCGCCGCGACGGTTCTCGATGTGCTCGAGGGTGAAGCGGCGGTTGCCACCGGGCAGCATCAGCTCCATGGAGTCGCCGACCTCGAAGCGGTTCTTGACGTCGATCTCCAGCACGCCGCGATCCGGGTCGTAGGCGGTGACCTCGCCGACGAACTGCTGGTGCACGCCAACCGAGTTGCCCTGCTCGTAGTTCTGGTACTCGTCGTGGACGTGGCGGCGGTAGAAGCCCTCCGTATAGCCGCGGTTGGCCAGGTTGTCGAGCTCGTCCATCAGGCGCATGTCGAAGGGGCGGCCGGCCACGGCGTCGTCGATGGCGCGACGGTAGACCTGGGCGGTGCGCGCCACGTAGTAGGGCGACTTGGTGCGCCCCTCGATCTTCAGCGAGGTGACGCCCATCTCGGTCAGGCGCGGCACGTGCTGGACCGCACGCAGGTCCTTGGAGTTCATGATGTAGGTGCCGTGCTCGTCCTCATAGACCGGCATCAGCTCGCCGGGCCGGGTACGGTCCTCGATCAGCGCCGAGAGCTCGTCCTGCCCCTCCACGCCGCCGGCGGTGGCGGTGGCGGTGTTGATGTCGGCCGCCTCGGCGCTGCCGCCGCCCGAGGCGATCACCCCGCCCTCCTGGCCCGGGGTCCAGATGCCGCTGGCCGCATGGGCGCGGGCCGAATTGGCCGGCACCAGGTCGCCGGTCTCGTCCTCGGAGGCCGCCACGGTGTTGTACTTCCAGCGGCAGGCGTTGGTGCAGGTACCCTGATTGGGGTCGCGGTGGTTGAAGTAGCCGGAGAGCAGGCAGCGCCCGGAGTAGGCGATGCAGAGCGCGCCGTGGACGAAGGTCTCGATCTCCAGATCCGGGCACTCGGCGCGGATCTGGGCGATCTCCTCCAGCGACAGCTCACGCGACAGGATGATCCGGCTGATGCCCTGCTGCTGCCAGAACTTCGCGGCCGCGTAGTTGACCACGTTGGACTGCACCGAGAGGTGGATCACCTGCTCGGGCCAGCGCTCGCGGATCATCATGATCAGGCCGGGGTCGGACATGATGAGCGCGTCCGGGCCGGCCTCGATCACCGGCTCCATGTCGCGCAGGTAGGTCTTGAGCTTGCTGTTGTGCGGCGCGATGTTCGAGGCCACGTAGAACTGCTTGCCCCGCTCGTGGGCGTAGGCGATGCCCTTGTGCAGGTTGTCGATCTTGAAGTCGTTGTTGCGCACGCGCAGCGAGTAGCGGGGCTGGCCGGCATAGACCGCGTCCGCCCCGTAGGCGAAGGCGTAGCGCATGTTCTTGAAGGTGCCGGCGGGCGACAGCAGTTCGGGGGCTTTCATGGTATTCACCGTTGTCAGGACGATGGCACCGTCGACGGCCGCGGCCGCGGGGGTGCAAGGGGTGTGGGAAGGCGCGAAAGTCTAGCAATTGGCGCCGATTCTGGCCAGATACGGCGGCCTTGCGTACACTGTCGCGCGCCGGACCGGACCCCGGCGCCCTCTCCCGCCGCGCGGCCCGCTTCGCAGCGGGGGCGACAAATTCTCCGACCAGAGTCTCCGACATGACCCACTCCCCCGACCCCGCCACCGTGGTGATCTACTCCGGCGGCATGGACTCCTTCACCGTGCTGCACCGCGCCCTGCGCGAGGGCCTCGACGTCCACGCCCTCTCCTTCGACTACGGCCAGCGCCATCGCCGCGAGCTCGAGGTAGCCGCGCGCGTCTGCCGCGAGCTCAGCGTGCCCCACCAGGTGGTCGACATCACCGCCGTCCACGGCCTGATCGACGCCTCGGCGCTCACCGACGAGAGCCGCGCGCTGCCCGAGGGCGACTACGCCGAGGACAACCTCGCCGCCACCGTGGTGCCCAACCGCAACATGGTGCTGCTGTCGTTGGCCATCGCCAAGGCGGTCAACATCGGCGCCGGCCGGGTCGACTACGGCGCCCACGGCGGCGACCACGTGCTCTATCCGGACTGCCGCCCCGCCTTCGTCGAGGCGATGAACGAGGTGGCCGGCATCGCCAACTTCGCCCCGGTGACGATCCACGCCCCCTACCTGCGTTCGAGCAAGGCCGAGATCCTCGCCGAGGGGCTGGCCATGGGCCTCGACTACGCCGACACCTGGACCTGCTACCGCGGCGAGGCCTTGGCCTGCGGTCGCTGCGGCAGCTGCCGGGAGCGCCTGGCGGCCTTCGCCGCCAACGGCGCCGTCGATCCCCTGGGCTATTCACAGCGGCCCGACCCCGCCGCGGATTCACAGCAGCCCGACCACGCCGCGGATTCACAGCGGCCCGACCACGCCGCGGATTCACAGCGGCCCGATGATGTCGCTGAAGCAAAGCGGTCCGATACCACCCCGGGAGCACCCTGATGTACAGCGTCAAGGAAGCCTTCTACTCGCTGCAGGGCGAAGGCGGCCAGGCCGGGCGCGCCAGCGTCTTCTGCCGCTTCAGCGGCTGCAACCTCTGGTCGGGCCGCGAGGCGGACCGCGCCAGCGCGGCCTGCCGCTTCTGCGATACCGACTTCATCGGCACCGACGGCCAGAACGGCGGGCGCTTCCGGGATGCCGCGACGCTGGCCGACCATCTCACCGCGCTGTGGCCCGATCAGGACGGGATCGCCACGCCCTACGTGGTGTTCACCGGCGGCGAGCCGCTGCTGCAGCTCGACGAGGCCCTGGTCGCCGCCATGCACGCGCGCGGCTTCGAGGTCGCGGTGGAGACCAACGGCACCCTGCCGCCCCCCGCCGGCATCGACTGGCTCTGCGTGAGCCCCAAGGGCGACAACCCGCTGGTGGTCACCGGCGGCGACGAGCTCAAGCTGGTCCACCCCCAGGCCGGCATCCCCCCCGAGCGCTTCGCGCGGCTGGACTTCGCCCACTTCTTCCTGCAGCCCATGGACACCGCCCCCGGCGGCCCGGCGGGCGACGTCACGCCCGACACACTGGCCGAGACGGTGGCCTACTGCCTGGCCCATCCCCAGTGGCGGCTGTCGCTGCAGGCCCACAAGATCGCAGGAGTCGACTGATGACCCTCTTCGTCAACGGCCTGACCCAGCTCGACGCCTCGCTGTGGTGCCCGCGGCGCGGGCTGGTCGGCGCCAGCTGGCAAGTCGATGCCGAACTCGACGGCGAGCTCGGCGAGGACGGCATGCTCTTCGACTTCGGCGTGGTGAAGCCCTGGATCAAGGGTGCGATCGACGGCGGCTTCGACCACACCCTGCTGGTGCCGACCGAGGCCCAGGGCGTGACGCTGCACGACTGTCGAGAGGGCCTCTGCCTGCGCAGCGACACCCCCTACCCGCTGGAGATGCGCGCCCCGCGCCAGGCCATGAGCCTGCTGCCCTGGCCCGAGATCACCGCGGAGCGCCTCGCTCGCCACCTGGCCGACGAGCTGATGCGCCGGCCGCCGCCGCGGGTCGACGCCGTGCGCCTGACCCTGCGCGAGGAGGCGATCGACGGCGCCGCCTACGGCTACAGCCACGGCCTGAAGCGCCACGCCGGCAACTGCCAGCGCATCGCCCACGGCCACCGCTCGCGGCTGCACGTCTGGCAGGCCGGTCAGCGCCAGCCGGCCCTGGAGGCGCGCTGGGCCGAGTGGCTCAGCGAGCGCTACCTGGTCGACGAGGCCGACATCATCCCGGACGACGACCCGGGCCTCGACGAGCTGCTCACCACCCGCTACCGCGCCGCCCAGGGCCAGTTCTTCCTGCGCCTGCCCCGGCGCCGCTGCGCCGTGCTGCCCACCCCCACCACCGTCGAGCAGATCGCCGCCTGGCTCGCCGAGGCCATCGCCCGGGAGAGCGGCCGGGCCACCCGGGTCCAGGCCTTCGAGGGGATCGACAAGGGGGCCATCGCCGAGGCGCGCCCGTGAGCGCCGCACACGCGCCGAGCGCCTCCGGCGAGTGCCGCCCGGGCTGCGGCGCCTGCTGCATCGCGCCCTCGATCAGCTCGCCGATCCCCGGCATGCCCGAGGGCAAGCCGGCGGGGGTGCGCTGCGCCCAGCTCGACGAGGCGAATCTCTGTCGACTGTTCGGCGACCCCCGCCGCCCGGCGGTCTGCGCCCGCTTCGACTTCGATGCCGAGCTGTGCGGCGAGCACCGCGACGAGGCGCTCGCGCGCATCGCGGTCCTGGAGCTCGCCACCTGAGCGACGGCGCACCCTGCCCGGCAACGACAGCGGCGCCCCGAGGGGCGCCGCTGTCGTCTGGTGGCCTCGCTGGCGAGCCTCGCCTCAGGAGGAGAGGTCCTCGGCCTGGGGCAGGCGCCGGTCGAGCAGGCTGCGCCAGCGCATCAGCACCGGGGCGTCGCCGTGGCTCACCACGCCCAGCAGGCGGCGGAATTCGGCCCGGGCCGCCTCGTCCCGCGGGTCGATCAGCGTCAGCCAGAGCTCCAGCGCCGAGAGCTGCTGGTGCAGGTTGCCGTCCTCCCGGGCATGCACCATGGCCTGGTCGGTCAGGCTCTTGACCTCCTCGCGGGCGTGGCCCAGGCGATGGCGGATCCGCGCCAGGTTGAGCGCCAGCTCCGAGACGAACAGGGTGGTGCGTTCCCGGGCGATCATCAGGCACTGATCGAGGTAGTCCTCGGCCCGGGAGAGCTCGCCCAGCGCCACGCAGGCATCCACGTACCACAGCGCCGGGCGCTGGTAGGGATCGCGCCCGGTGACCTCGGCCAGCTCCTCCAGGGCCGCCTCGATCTGCGTCAGGCCGTCGCGATCGCCGGAGAGCGCCCGCTGCCAGCCCAGCACGCAGCGCGAGGCCACCTGCCAGAGGTGCAGGTCCGGCGTGCCGGTCAGCTCGAAGGCACGCTCGGCGCGCGTGGTGGCCAGGTGCACGTGGCCCAGCTGGCGATAGAGGGCCGCGGCATACATCAGTGCCATGGCGAGGCTGCCCGGGTGGTTGATGTGCTCGGCCAGGCGAATGGCCGACTCCACCTGCCGCTCCGCCCGCTGGTAGTCGCCGCGCAGGCAGAGCGCCCAGCCCTGGAAGCAGGCCGCGGCCACCTGGGGGTGATCGGAGAACGGCAGCCATTCGATCATCATCGAGGCGTTCAGCGGATCGATCTCCTCGAGGTGGTCATAGGCCTGGGAGATGCGGCCCGCCCAGTACTCGCAGCTGGCGCGAGCGAAGTCGGCCAAGCGCCGGTAGCGGGGGTCCTCCAGGCGATCGGCGAGGCCGGCCAGCCTGGAGGCCAGCGAGAAGGCGTCGGCATGGGCGTGGCGCTGGCTGCAGCCCACCCAGAGTCCCCACTTGACCAGGAACGCCTGTTCCAGGTCGCCGCCCTCCTCCGGGCTGCCCGGCTGCTGGGCCAGCAGTTCCCGGGCACGCACGAAGCTCTCGTGGGCGGTGGGCGAGCCGTGCCCCTCCAGGGCGAAGGCCGCCTGGCCGCGCACGGTGAGCAGGCTGATCTCACGCTCCGCCTGGTCCTCGACATGGCGCAGGCTGGCCAGCCCGAAGTCGGCCATCTTCAGCGCCGTGCGGTTGGCGCTGACCTTGAGCGCCTCCCGGGCGGCCAGCTCGAAGTAGCGCGCGCCGCGGGCATAGTGGCCGCTGCGCCGCAGGTGGGTGGCGAAGTCGCCGGGGTGGCGACTGATCCACATCGGGAAGTGCTCCTCGATCAGGCTGACCACCTGGCGATGGATGCTGACCCGCACGTCCCGCGGGCAGGCCAGGTAGGCGGCCTCCTGGAGCAGCTGATGGGTGAACTGGTACTCGCGCTCGGCCGGCTCCCCCTCGGCGGGCTCGATGATCTCGAGGCGCCGCATGTGCTCCAGCGCCGCGGAGAGGCGGCTCATCTCCCAGCCGCTGCACTCGGCGAGGAAGTCGAGGCGGAAGCGGCGCCCCAGCACCGCCGCCACATGGGCCACCTCGCGATCGCCATCGAGCTGGTCGATGCGGCTGGCCAACAGCCCCAGCAGACCGTGGGGCAGCTCGTCGAGCTGCACGCTGCGCCCCTCGCGGCGATCCATGTCGACGCGCCGGCAGATCTCCTGCAGGTAGAGCGGCACGCCGTCGCAGCGCTCGATGATCTGGCCGCGCAGCCGCGGGCTGAGGTGGATCCGGTAGCGCCGCGCCAGCTGCGAGAGCAGCCGGGAGGACTGGGTCGGGTCGAGCCGGCCCAGCGAGATCTGCTGGTCCCAGTGCAGCCGCGCCGGCAGCGCCTCGCGGCCGTGGTGGCTGGCCACCAGCAGGAAGGGACAGTTGATCGGCAGCCGCGCCTGCAGGCCGGCCAGCACCTTGAAGGAGGGCTCGTCGAGCCACTGCAGGTCGTCGATCATCAGCACCAGGGTGCGCTGGCGGGTCAGCTCGCCGATCAGGCGGTGCAGCAGCCCCACGACGAGCTCCACGGCCTCGCCGCTCTGGGCCAGCACCGCCATCTCGCGGGGCTCGCGCACGCCGAGCGCCTCCTCGAGCAGGCGCCGCGGCTCGCTCTCCGGCGCCAGCGCCTCGTCATCGGCCAGCAGGAGCGCCAGGGCAGCCTCGTCGATGCGGCCGCCCAGGTGCCAGCGCAGCAGCTGGCGAGCCACGCCGTAGGGCTCCTGCACGGAGAGCCGGGTGGTCGGCTGCCAGCAGATCGCCGCCTCGCGGCTCTGCTCGAGCTGGCGAAAGCCCACCAGCAGCGCCGACTTGCCGAGCCCCGAGGGGCCGCGCACCAGCACGCTCTGGCGCAGGCCGATGCCGGCCCGGGCCAGGGCGTCGCGCAGGGTGCGCAGCGAGGTCTCGCGCCCCACCAGGCTCGGCGGCAGCGCCTCGCGGCCGCCCTCATTGGTGCCGAGCACCAGGGCCCGCAGGCGCACGCGGCCGTCGCTCGCCACCAGGCGGGTGGAGAGCCGCGGCTGCAGGTCCAGGGCCGGCGGCATGTGCTGGCTGGCGTCCTGGGAGATCACCAGCTCGCTGCCGCCGGCCGCGCTCATCAGGTCCAGGGAGCCCTGGGTCACCTGGCCCAGCGGGTCGACCAGGTGACGTTCGGGGAGATAGACCACGCGTCCGCTGTCGAGGCCCGCCGCCAGTTCGATGCTGGGCGGTTCGCCCTCGCCGCTCCAGTGGCGCAGCGACTCCTCGGGCAGCACCCGGCGACAGTGCTCGTAGAGCGCGACCAGCTCGGCGAGCTGGTGGGCCGGGCCGTGGGTGCCGAAGCAGGCCAGCCCCAGGCCGCCGGTCGCCCCGGGCAGCCAGAAGCCCCCCAGGTGGTGGCACTGCTGCTCGAGCCAGCGCATCAGCTCGACCTGCAGCGCCAGGCAGGCGCGGGCGTCGGCGCGATCCGAGAGGTCGGCCTTGAGCCGCAGACGGATGGCCATCACCGAGAGCTGGCGCTGCTCGATCTCGTCCTCGCGCAGCGGTGCGCTGTCGGTGGCCAGGGTCCGCGAGAAGGCGCCGCTGGGCCCCAGCGGCGAGCCCTCCGCCGGCGCGTCGGACCAGTAGCGGGCGAGCTGCAGGAAGGCGGGTTCGGGCTGCTGGCCGGAGAGCGCCAGCAGCTGCAGGTAGGCGTTGTACTGCTCGTGGGCGGCGGCCAGCTGACCCTGCTCGGCGAGCTGGCGAACCAGCCGCTCGTGGAAGGGGCCGTAGCCCGAGAAGCGGCTGACCAGGGCCTCCAGCACCGCGGCGGGCACCGGCTCCTGGCGCTCGAGAACACCCTCGGCGAAGCGGATCACCCGCTGGCGCCACTCGTTGCGCACCTGCACCAGCCAGCGCTGATATTCGGCGCAGCTGCCAAGCTGCAGCTCCTCGACGAGATCGCCCCGGTAGCAGGCGAGCGCCGCCTCTAGGGTCGCCACGTCGCCGGGGCCATCGAGCAGCTCCTGGAGGCGATGCATGTCGAAGCGCCAGGCCTCCGGCAGCCGGAAGGCGATGGTCTGGCGGGACACCGCCAGCACTCGGTCGGCCTCATCGCCCAGCGACTGGCGCAGACAGTGAAGGGCGTGACGCAGGTTGGTGCGCCCCGACGACAGGCCCTGGTCGGGCCACAGCAGCTCGGCCAGGGTGGCCCGGTTGACGGGCTGGTCATGCAGCAGCAGATAGACCAGCAGAGCCTTGACCTTGTCGTAGCTGAACTGGGTCAGGACATCGTCGCCCAGATTCAAGGCAAAGTGGCCGAAGAGTGCCAGGTGATCCCGGTCGTTATCGTGTACGTCGTCGGCTGCATCCCGCATGTTGAGCATTCCTGCGTGGCGGAGGTGATGGCCTCAGGCCGGCACACCGCTGTGAAAACGAAAGACCCTGTCCGGCGTGGTGACCAGCTCGGCCTCGCGATCGGTGAAGAAGGCGATGCGCGCGTCGATGGGCGCCGTGGCCAGGCGGCGCGCCAGCATCAGATAGTCCTCGAAATGACGTCCTTCCGACTTAACCAGACTGCGGTAGAACTTGGCAAGTTCAGCGTCAAGGTGCGGGATCAGCCGCGCGAAGCGCTCGCAGCTGCGCGCCTCGATCAGCGCGCCGATGATCAGGATATCGATCAGCCGCTCGGGCTCCTCGGCGCGCACGTGCCGGCGCAGCCCCTCGGCATAGCGCGAGGCGCTGATGTGGCGATAGGCGATGCCCCGCGCCTCCATGAGCTTGACGACCTGCTCGAAGTGCAGCAGCTCCTCCCGGGCGAGCTGGCTCATCTTGGTCAGCAGCAGCGGCTGATCCACGTAACGGTAGAGCAGGCTCATGGCCGTGGATGCCGCCTTCTTCTCGCACTGGGCGTGATCGATCAGCAGCAGTTCGGGGTTCTCCAGCGCCCAGGTCACCCAGGCGTCCGGGGTGGCACAGGGCAGGAAGGCCAGCAGTTCCGGGGGCAGCAGGTCCTGGTGGTCGGGCGCGTCGAGGGTAGCGGTCGAGGGCATCATGGTGTCGGCAGATCGGTGGCGTCGGAAGAGGTCGGGAGGCGCCGGTCGGCGGCGGCCAGCAGGTCACGGGCGATCGCCGCGTGCAGGGCGGCCGCGTCCTGGTGCTCGAGGCCGGCCAGGCCGTAGCGCGAGAGCTCCCGGATGCGGCCGCGGCCCACCCGCAACAGCTCCACGGCGCGGGAGAGCGCCGGCTGCTCCTCGCGGAAGCGGATGCGATGGCGCCGCAGCTGGCTCTCGAGCAGCGCGGCATCCTCGACCACCAGGTAGCGCGCGGCGATCTCGCCCCGCAGCCGGTCGATCCGGGCCAGGCGATCGCGGCGCTCGTCGCCGCCATAGGCCGGCCAGTCGCGGATCTCGTCGTTGGTACGCTGGCAGCCGCGGCAGACCCGGTCACCGAGGGTGGTCGAACAGACGCCGACGCAGGGCGAGACGATGCGCTCTCCCATGTGACCTCCCGTGAACGTTCAGGTGAATGGGCAAACCCTCATGGTACCGCGCGGGGCCTCGCCCTGGCATCCCGAAGTTGCACGCGCCGGCCACCGCCGACCAAAGTTCAAGGCGTCAACCACGGGCTCAACTTAACATTGTCGACAGTTTCCTCTATCATCGCGGCACCGCTGACACCCTGGCCGATCGGGCGGGTCTGACGGACCCGTCTCGTGCCGACGCGTGCCATTCGTCGAGAGCTCGACGCGCATCGCCGGCCCTGGCCACCACTACCGATGAGGGTCCCATCGTGCTTGAAGCCTATCGCCAACATGTCGAGGAGCGCGCCGCCGACGGCGTGCCGCCCAAGCCGCTGAACGCCGAGCAGGTCGCCGCCCTGGTCGAGCTGCTGAAGAATCCGCCGGCCGGCGAGGAGGAGTTCATCCTCGACCTGCTCACCAATCGCGTGCCCCCCGGTGTCGATGAGGCCGCCTACGTCAAGGCCGGCTTCCTCACCGCCATCGCCAAGGGCGAGGCCGAATCGCCGCTGGTCGATCGCATCCACGCGGTCAAGCTGCTGGGCACCATGCAGGGCGGGTACAACATCGTCTCACTGGTCGAGCTGCTGGACGACGACTCGCTGGCCAAGGAAGTGGGCGAACAGCTCAAGCACACCCTGCTGATGTTCGATGCCTTCCACGACGTGGAAGAGCGCGCCAAGGCGGGCAACGCCGTGGCCAAGGAGATCATCCAGTCCTGGGCCGAGGCCGAGTGGTTCCTCGCCAAGCCCAAGCTGGACGAGAAGATCACCCTCACCGTCTTCAAGGTGCCGGGCGAGACCAACACCGACGACCTCTCCCCCGCCCCGGACGCCTGGTCCCGCCCGGACATCCCGCTGCACGCCAACGCCATGCTCAAGAACGAGCGCGACGGCATCGCCCCGGAAGTCCCCGGCACCACCGGTCCGCTGAAGCAGATCGAGGAGGTCAAGGCCAAGGGCTTCCCGGTCGCCTACGTCGGCGACGTGGTCGGCACCGGCTCCTCGCGCAAGTCCGCGACCAACTCCGTGCTGTGGTTCTTCGGCGACGACATCCCCCACGTCCCGAACAAGCGCGCCGGCGGCTTCTGCTTCGGCGGCAAGATCGCCCCGATCTTCTTCAACACCATGGAAGACTCCGGCGCCCTGCCCGTGGAGATGGACGTCGAGAAGCTCGAGATGGGCGACGTGATCGATGTCTATCCCTATGAGGGCAAGGTGTGCAAGCACGGCACCGACGAGGTGCTCACCACCTTCGAGCTCAAGACCCAGCTGCTCCTGGACGAAGTGCGTGCCGGCGGCCGCATCCCGCTGATCATCGGCCGCGGCCTCACCGCCAAGGCGCGCGAGTCCTTGGGCCTCGCCCCCTCCGACGTCTTCCGCCTGCCCGAGCAGCCGGCCGACACCGGCAAGGGCTTCACCCTGGCCCAGAAGATGGTCGGCAAGGCCTGCGGCATGGACGGCGTGCGTCCCGGCATGTACTGCGAGCCGAAGATGACCACCGTGGGCTCCCAGGACACCACCGGCCCGATGACCCGCGACGAGCTCAAGGACCTGGCCTGCCTGGGCTTCCAGGCCGACCTGGTGATGCAGTCCTTCTGCCACACCGCGGCCTACCCGAAGCCGGTGGACGTCGACACCCACCACACCCTGCCCGACTTCATCATGAACCGCGGCGGCGTCTCGCTGCGCCCGGGCGACGGCATCATCCACAGCTGGCTCAACCGCATGCTGCTGCCCGACACCGTGGGCACCGGCGGCGACTCCCACACCCGCTTCCCGCTGGGCATCTCCTTCCCGGCGGGCTCGGGCCTGGTCGCCTTCGCCGCCGCCACCGGCGTGATGCCGCTGGACATGCCGGAGTCCGTGCTGGTGCGCTTCAAGGGCCAGCGCCAGCCGGGCGTCACCTTGCGTGACCTGGTCCACGCCATCCCCTACTACGCGATCCAGCAGGGGCTGCTGACCGTCGAGAAGTCGGGCAAGAAGAACGCCTTCTCCGGTCGCGTGCTGGAGATCGAGGGCCTCGAGGACCTCACCGTCGAGCAGGCCTTCGAGCTCTCCGACGCCTCCGCCGAGCGCTCCGCCGCGGGCTGCACCATCACCCTGGGCGATGACTCCGTCGCCGAGTACCTGAAGTCCAACATCACCCTGCTCAAGTGGATGATCGCCAACGGCTACGGCGACCGCCGTACCATCGAGCGCCGCATCCAGGGCATGGAGGAGTGGCTCGAGAACCCGAGCCTGATGCGCGCCGACAAGGACGCCGAGTACGCCGAGGTCATCGAGATCGACCTCGACCAGCTCAAGGAGCCGGTGCTCTGCGCCCCGAACGATCCAGACGACGCTCGCCTGCTCTCCGAGGTCGCCGGCGAGAAGATCGACGAGGTCTTCATCGGCTCGTGCATGACCAACATCGGTCACTTCCGCGCCGCGGGCAAGCTGCTCGAGAAGCAGCCGGCCGGCAGCCTGAAGACCAAGCTGTGGCTTGCGCCGCCGACCAAGATGGACCAGCACCAGCTGACCGAGGAAGGCTACTACGGCATCTACGGCCGCGCCGGCGCGCGCATGGAGATGCCGGGCTGCTCGCTGTGCATGGGTAACCAGGCGCGCGTCGCCGCCAAGAGCACCGTGGTCTCCACCTCGACCCGCAACTTCCCCAACCGCCTGGGCGACGGCGCCGACGTCTACCTGGCGTCCGCGGAGCTCGCGGCGGTGGCCGCGGTGGAGGGTCGCCTGCCGAGCGTCGACGAGTATCGCCGCTACATGAGCGAGTTCGACGCCATGGCCGGCGAGATCTATCGCTACATGAACTTCCACGAGATCGAGGAGTTCCAGAAGGCCGCCTCCAACGTGATCCCGGTCGCCCAGGAAGCCTGAACGCCGGTGTCGTGAGACCTTAAGCTCGACTCCGATGCTCGCACCATCGAAGGCCGCCGCTCGCGGTGGCCGGAGCCGATGACCGAAGCGCCCCTCACGGGGCGCTTTTTTTGCGTCGGAATACTAACGCCGCTCACAGATCGAAATCGACCTCTGGTTTCTCGCTCTCGGTTTGACGCCTGCGCTCATCGGCCAAGGCAGCCATTCGCACCGGATGAGCTATCGCCTGGCGTAAGCTCAATATCCTGGCATCATTGCCAAAAATGGCGCCGATAACCATCACTTCGCTAACTGGACATTCATCAAGTCCACCGAAAAGCCCCGGTAGCGAATACGTGCTGGCCAGCGAGGAGACAGCCATAACGTCCTGCTCATCAAACCAGGTCGCCCGATTGTCATCAGGCCTCAAATAACCATTCTCCCGAGCCTTCTGCCCCAAACCAAATTGGGTTTGAGATACACGAGCGCGCGCACGCAAACCGCGCATGCAAGTCGCCGCTTTCGGGTCCTGCGGCACCGCCGTTGAAGAGAGTCGACTATCTTGCGCCCATAGCGTCAGCACAATCGATGACTCCTGTTCGGTACCGCTCAGCTGCTCTGGATCGACGGTTGGATAGGTTTCGAGGAGCTTTTGTCTCAATTGCGGCCAGGAAGGCCCCTTACCGGGGGGGAACAGTTTTGTACGAGAGACTGCCGTAACCTTGTCGTCGAGACTTGGAGGTTCGCGGTAAATCGCTACAAGTTCATGACGGTGTGTCGATTCGATCAGCACGCCGTTGTGAAAAGCTGCCCAGTCGTTTATTGGCTCTACTCCCGCCTCGCGCGCGACCCGCTGTCTCGACTCAACGGTGGCCTGATATCGCTGATCGGCCTCGATGGCGTCAGCAAGCCTGTCGACAGCAGAGGTAAAGTCTTCTCCGAGCCTTACCCCCTTAATGGAAAATTCACTCGGGGTTGCGGCATATCCATCCAACTCCGACCTGGCAGAGAGAGCCTGCCCCTCGGCGCCACTCTCTGCCTGTTCCGAGAAAACGTGCCTAAGGCGCACGCTGTTGTCGTTGATGATGGCCTGCCCGCGGCCAGCGTCGAAGAGAATCACTTCTCTGGGCTCATAGCGCAGCGTCATCCTGGCGGCAAGCGTTGCGCCCCTGCCGTATCGGTCGTCCACCCCCGAGATCCGCAGGGCGAGCAGCGCATCGAACGCCAGGTCCTCATCGCTGGCCTGCTGAAACTCGCGGGCCTGCTCCGGCGACATGGGCAGGAAGAGCCCTCGATCTGACGCCTGGGCACTCAACTGGACCGAAAGGGCACGATCGGCTTCGGGTGCGTTATCGCTGAACTCCGGCGAAAGACCGGTGACAGGCCAGCCCTGGCGCTCGAAATCATAGGGGGAAAGCCGAATGCGCGCCTTGATCCAGTGCGCACCGGGTTGCTCGAGCCTCGCCCTGATGCCATCAGCCAGCGCCTGCGCGGCCTCCCTTCGGGCAAAGGCATCCGATCCGGCAAACTGGCGGCTCTCCAGCTGCCGACGAATGATCTCCTCCGGGTCCTGCTCCGCCAGCCTGGCCCCCTGCCAGAGCAGTTCTCCCCGCCACGCCAGCTCGATACGCTCATGAGCAACGGGCATTTGACGCTCGAAAGAGACACCGGCGATGACCGGAGCCTCTTGCCAGGCCTGACTGGGCGAGTAGCGACGCACCACCAGACGCTCGGGGTGTCCTGCCAGCAGCAGCCGCTCCTGGCCGTCCGGCAGCCTCACGATCCTCTCCGCGGTCACGGCGATCTCGACGGCGGCGAAAGGCCGTCCGCCGTCTCTGGATTCGTTGCTGGGCAGTACTTCGTTCACCTCATAGACGCGGGCATCTCGCGGCAGCACCACCGTCGCCTGCTGCATGCCTTGCCGGTGGCCCGCGAGGGGGAGCGAGATGACCTGGAAGTTCTCTACTGGAAGACCGAGTGCCTGGGAGAGTAGGCTGACGTTTCCGTCTCGGCGGCGCTCCTGCAGGAAGTCCTGGAGGCTGCGCTCCCCTTTCGCCAAGCCTTCGTCATAACTTGCCCGAAAGGAGAACGTCAAACCTGTTTCTTCACGGAAAAGATCTGTGGCCGGTAGCTCATCCAGCGCTATTACCTTAGCTCGACTCGCAACTCTCTCTACCTCTTCGTCACTGTCCAGCCACCATGGGCGTTCGAAATCCTCGAGTCTTCGTGTCTCATGGGTATCGCTGGCGTCACTTAGATCCTCGTCGCGATAGCGATAGAGTACTTCGGAAAGGTCACGGCCAGAGCGTACCTCCAGCGCGCCCGTGGGATTCGCCACGTAGCTCAGCAGAGGGTGACCGCGATTATCTTGAGAAACGCTGGCCGTTAGTGTGGCAGGGACAGCCAGAGCAAACCGAGCTCCTCCCAGCCGCTTCACCCACTCCTCGGCCATCGCAGGGCTCACTGGAACAGACTTGGGCCTCAGTGGAGTATCGATAAGCACGCGGGCTCGGTGGCCGCGAACATTCTTGATGGCCTCTCCTCCGCCGCTGAAACAGTTTTCTATCGATTGCTGTTTAATGGGAAAACGCTCGTTCTTGAAGTCATAGTTTTCCATGCTTAAACCACAGATCAGGGTCATATTGGCGGAGGGCGGCTGTGCCTCTCGCTGCAAGGCGGCTCGCGCCTTGCCACGCAGCGCTTCCTGGAGTCGTGCAGCTTCAAACTGATTCATGCGCACCGTATGGGTCAGCATGCCCAGTGACTGTTGCGAAGGGGAAACTTTGACTCCGTTCCTAAACAGCCTCTCGACGCGCTCGAAGCGCGATACATCGATACCCGCGTCGGCGAATGCCTGCCGCACCTCTGCTAAGGTAAGCGGCTGGCTGCCTACAAAACGCTGCTCGAGTTCCGAGCCTAGTGCCTGGTCAGCCACCATTGCGGCCAGCCACTGCCGCTGACGCTCCTGCCAGTCGTCATCGTCTCGCCATTCTCTGGGTAGGTTTCCCCATGATCCAATGCTCACCAAAAGAAGCTTCTCATCGGCGGCCTGATCTCCACGGTTTTGCTGTAGAGCGCTATCTGGAAGATCAAACGGGTCGACGGAAGTCTGCTCGTCGACCATATCGGTACGGTGCGCTTGATTACTGGTAGCCCCTCGCTGCAGTGCGGACTGCAGAGACAACACGAGAGAGCCGCTCGGCTGCCCAGTCTGGCGCATCCCCTGATCGGACTGAAAGTCCCGAATCGCTCCCGCCGTTTTTCTTCCCATCAGCCCGTCCACCGGTCCTGCAGGATAGCCCAGGCGATTGAGCATCTCTTGAACGCGAGCAATGGTTTCCCTCGACTCACCGATCGCGTATGCGGAACGTTGGGAACGGTTGTCCTGGCGCGCTTGGGACGCTCTGGCGCCGGTCATTCGCTGGCCGTCTTGGGCCCGGCGCTGCTGTTGCTCCTGTAGTCGTCGTTGGCGCTGCAGCTCCGCCTGTCGTCTGTAGGCCTCCTGACGCCTAAGCTCTTCTTCTCTCCGCAACGCTTCTTGGCGACGATATGCCTCCTGCCTGCGGGCATTCTCTTCTTGCAAAATGGATCGTCCCACCCCTTCGATCACTCCTCTCAACAAGTCTTGCTGCGCGCGGGCAGGAGATGCCACAGCAACCATGACCACGATGAGATAAATGAAACCTATCGACACCCGTTTACCAAAAACTATTGTAGCGAACATCACCTTCACCCCGCACACTTTATTCTATTTATCACCGAACTACCAAGCTGCTATAGTCGGCACACTTCACGAAAGTCTTGCATTGCCCGCGCCGACCCGGCCAAGCCTGTATTAAAGAAGACTCCGACCCGATCCGAGCTAATCGATAACTCCATACCTTGAGAAAAGAATTGCTTACCCTCTTCACCTAGCATCAACTTCCCGACCAAAGCATTATCAAGTCCTCCAAGGTATTCTGTATCAATGGCATAACGCCCCGTACGCCTGTCGGGCAAGGTAATCCAGACGATAATCGAAGGCTGATGACGCAAGCTTTCATTCAGGGGGACCTCTCCCCCTATCAGCGTAAAGGAAAGAGCCTCCTGACCGCTGAAGCATCCCAAGATCAGCGACTTCTCATCGCTTTTCGCCTGATAGAATACGCGATCATCTTGCGTTTCTGGCAACAAACTCCAGTCATCGGCCCACAAAGGAAGCGACAGAAGCAGGATACTAATCCCGTATATAGTATTGTTTTTCATATACTTTTTCCTCAATCATCGTTTATCAGCTGCATAATTTTTCAAACTCTCCACCCCTCTGGTCTCTTCATCATTTGAAAGCTCATCACCACTAGCACTAGAGACTTAAGACCCATCCATTAATTATTCAAAGGATCACAATGGGAAACAAAGGCGATATCAAAAAGCCAGAAAAACAAAATACTACTCCCATCAACGACCGATGCATCAGAAAGATAAAGCGAAAACAAACCGCAAAACAATATCTCTAAACAAACGGTAGACACGGCTCGTTTATTGTCAACCCACACCAACCATAAGCCCGACCTGAAAAAACTGTGGCTAATATTCTTCAGTTAATTCAGAGCGTTCTTCCACCCCCCCCCTGCTTCCCTCCCTGCTTCCCTCCCTGCTTCCAAAGGACCAGCTGTCAGGCGTGATAGCTTCTCTCCTATGGCTTCGCTCCCGAAGAATCCCGCCAGAGTTGGGCGTGAATTCAGGACAACGGCTACGCCATGCAGCTTTGAAAACTCCTTGACAACATCTGGACTGATCGAAGGACGCGAAGATAGCCCTGTCGCCCAGGAAGCCTGAACGCCGGCGTCGTGAGACCTTAAGCTCGACTCCGATGCTCGCACCATCGAAGGCCGCCGCTCGCGGCGGCCGGAGCCGATGACCGAAGCGCCCCTCTGGGGAGCTTTTTTTGTGCGCCTCTTCCCCGCCGCCTTCTCGGCGTCTGCCACCAAAGGGGACCTGTCGTCGCGCCCCGGGCATGGCATCATCGGCACTCGTCAACCGGATCGACCCCAGGAGCCATCATCGTGAGCCAGATCGTTACCCCCGATATCTGCGACGCCTACCCCGACGTCCAGGTGCTCGAGCCGCTGTTCGTCAACGTCGGCGGCCAGGAGGCCTTCTGCGGCCCGGTCCGCACCGTGAAGTGCTTCGAGGACAACTCCCGGGTCAAGGAGGCCGTGGCCGAGCCCGGCGACGGCGCCGTGCTGGTGGTGGACGCCGGCGGCTCGACCCGCTGTGCCATGCTCGGCGACATGCTGGCCGAACAGGCCGCCGGCAACGGCTGGGCCGGGGTGGTGATGTACGGCTGCGTGCGCGACGTCGACGTCCTGGCCGAGACCGACCTCGGCATCCAGGCGCTGGGCGCCCATCCGCGCAAGAGCGAGAAGCGCGGCGAGGGCCAACGCGACCTGCCGGTGACCTTCGCCGGGGTGACGATCGCGCCGGGCCAGTGGCTCTATGCCGACAACAACGGCATCCTGATCGCCGACGAGCGGCTGGACCTCGCGCGCTGACCCGCGCCGCCCCGCCAGGCCCCCGCGGGCGTCCGCGGGCGTCCGCGGGGCGCCTCGCCCCTTCCCCGGGAGCCGGGAGACCGCGCGGCCCCTTTCCTTGCCCGAGCGGGAGGCGCGATGCCACCCTGAGCGCATCGCCACCACCCGCGAGCGTCCATGCAGCCCCTGTCACGCCTGAGCGGCGACGTGCTGCGCACCCTGCGCGAGCACCTGCGCCCGCTGATCGCCTACCACCTCTTCTTCACCCTGCTGGCCTCGAGCCTGCTGCTGCCGGCCGCGGGCTGGACGCTGTCGAGCCTGCTCGGCGAGTTCGGCCGGCCGGTGATCACCAATGCCGAGCTGATCGCCCTGCTGATGAGCCCGGCGGGCCTGCTGTGGCTCCTGGCGGCGCTGGGCCTGACCTTCCTGGTGCTCTACCTGCAGCAGTCGGGGATGATCCTCGTCGCCGTGCGGCCCCACGGCCGCCACGTGCGCCTGGCCTTCGAGGCGCTCTGGGCGACCCTGCGCCGCCTGCCGGCGATCGGTGGGCTGGTCGTGCTGCAGGTCGGCACCCAGCTGCTGCTGCTGCTGCCCCCGGCTCTGGCCATCGCCGGGCTGCACGAGCTCTTCCTCGGGGCGCTGGACCCCTACTTCGTGCAGCGCGTGCGGCCCCCGGCCTTCTGGGCCTTCGTCGCCAGCGCGCTGGTGCCGGCACTCGCCTGGGCACTGCTCGCGGGCGGACTCTACGTGCGCTGGCACCTGGCGCTGGCGGTGCTGACCCTGGAGGGGCGGTCGCCCCGGGCGGCGTTGGCCCGCAGCGCACGCCTGACCCGTGGCGAGGGGCGCCACATCGCCGCGGCGGTGCTGCTGTTGCTGGTCGGTATCGTCGGCCTGCCACTGCTCGCCACCGCGCTGTTCGACCGGGTGGTCACGCCGCTGCTGTGGTGGCTGCCCGAGCGCAATACGGTGCTGGTACCGGCCATGCTCGCCTACCTCACCGCCTACCTGCTCATCACCCTGGCCATCGCCTTCGGCGGCATCGCCGCCAATGCTCTGCAGGCGACCTGCCTCTACCTGCGCCTGGCCCATCGCGAGCCGCGCCCCGAGCCGCCCCCGCCGGGCAGTCATCCCCACCGCCTGGCCTGGGCCGTGGAGCTCGCGGTGCTGCTCTTCGCCATCGGCCAGGCCTGGATGATCGTCCACCGCTTCGAGATCCGCGACGAGGTCGAGATCATCGCCCACCGCGGCAGCTCACTGAAGGCGCCGGAGAACACCCTGGCGGCGCTGGACCAGGCCATCCGCGACGGCGCCGACGGCATCGAGATCGACGTGCGCCTGACCGCCGACGACCAGGTCGTCCTCTATCACGACGAGAGCCTCCAGCGGCTGACCGGTGACGAACGCCCCCTGGGCAGCCTGCCCCGGGGGGCCCTGGCGGCCTTCGATGTCGGACGCTGGTTCGACCCCGCCTTCACCGGCGAGCGAATCCCGGGGCTCGACGAGGCGCTGGCCCTGACCCGCGGGCGCGCCTGGCTGCTGATCGAGCTCAAGCCCGACCCCGGGCGCGAGCTCGACCTGGTCGAGGCGGTGCTCGACGACTTGCGAAAGGAACGGGAAGCGCGCCACGCCTGCCGGGCAGCGGCCGAGGACCGGATCAACGCCTTGGCCTGCGGCGAGCCCGATGTCATGGGAGAGATGCGCGTGGCCACCCGCTCGCCCTGGCTGCTGCGCGAGGTGGCGCGGCGCGAGCCGCGCCTGGGCACCACCCTGCTGGCCCAGCTGGTGCTGTCGGGCAGCCTGGAGCGTCGCGGCTTCGATGGCCTGGCGCTGCGCCACAATCGCATCGACGAGGAGGAGATCCGCCTGGCGGGCCACTACGGCTACGCCCTGCACGCCTGGACCCTCAACGACCGCGACGCCATGTCGCGCCTGATCGACCTGGGGGTGGATGGCATCATCACCGACCGCCCGGCCCGGCTGGCGGGGCTGATCGCAGAGCGTCGGCGCCTGGGGGACGGCGCCCTGATGCTGGTCAAGCTGCGTAACTGGCTGAGGAGCTAGCCGTCCGATCAGTCACGACAGCGCCAGGCGGCCAGCAGACTCACCGCGGCCAGGGCCAGCAGCCCGGCGGCGCCGACACCGAGGATCTCGACGAGGCGATGGAACCCCCCCGGGGCCTCGTGGGGGCGGAAGGTCATGCTGTCAGTCACGACAGCGCAAGGCGGCCAGCAGACTCACCGCGGCCAGGGCCAGCAGCCCGGCGGCGCCGACACCGAGGATCTCGACGAGGCGATGGCCTCCCCGGGGCCTCGTGGGGGCGGAAGGTCATGCTGTCAGTCACGACAGCGCCAGGCGGCCAGCAGACTCACCGCGGCCAGGGCCAGCAGCCCGGCGGCGCCGACACCGAGGATCTCGACGAGGCGATGGAACCCCCCCGGGGCCTCGTGGGGGCGGAAGGTCATGCCGTACTCTGCCAGGCGGCTGCCACCGTAGAGCAGCAGGGCCAGGAGCCCCAGCGGCAGCGACGAGCGCCGCCGGGCCAGCCAGCGGGTCAGCCGCCAGGGCTCGGACGGGGCCTTGGCGGTTCGGCCACGACTCGAGGCCTTGGTCGGGGCCTTGTTCGAGGCCTTGCTCGAGGTCTTGGGGGCCGGCTTGGGAGAGGCCTTGGCGCGATTCGCCGTCCGTCGCGCCGGCTGCCGAGACGCTCTGCCGCCCCCACCGGGCAGCCGGCGGGCCAGCCAGCGCCCGGTGACGACCAGCCCCCAGCCCAGGGTGAAGCAGACCGAGAGCGCGAGCGCCCCCATCACCAGCAAGTATGTCATTGCGATCGATGTCCGAGTGAGCTCTTCAGGGGGCGCCATCTTGCCAAATTCTCGCCGTCCTGTGGGGCGACATCGCTCAGGGCACGACGATCACCGGGATCGGCAGCCGCGCCAGCAGGTCGGGGTCCTGCTCGGCCAGCCGCGCGAGCCGCGGGCGATGCAGCAGCAGTGCCCCGCTGGTCGTGCGCCGCAGCCGCGCCTCGAGCTCCCGGGCATCGGTCTCCTCGAGGACCTCCACGCCATCGAACAGCCGCGCCAGGAGGTCGGGGACCTCCGGGGCGGCGGGCGGATCGCGCAGGGTGCGCAGCGGCCCGCGCGCCAGCGGCAGCCGCTCGTCCCAGATGACCACCGTGCAGGGCGCCGACAGCATCAGGGCGCGGCTGGTGGAGCCCAGCCGCACGCCCCAGTGCCCCGAGAAGCCGGCCTTGCCCAGCACCAGCACGTCCCCCGGCCCGGCCAGGGCCTGCGCCTCGCTGACGACCCCGCCGCGACTGACCCTGAGCTCGTGGCGCAGCTCCCGCCCGGCCACCGCGACCTCCAGCGCCTCGGTGACGCGGCGCGCCTGGCGCGCCTGACCGGCCAGCAGCGCCTCCCGGCTGAGTCGGCGCACCCGCCCGGAGACCGCCCCGATCTCCCGGGCGAAGGGGAAGCCGGCGCTGCTGACGAGCTCCTGGTCCTCGACGAACAGCGCCACCAGCTCCGCGTGGCGCGCCGCCGCGAGCTCCACCGCGGCGCCGAGGGCGGCCAGGCTGTGACGCGAGGCGTCGAGCAGGGTCAGGACCCGCACGACTCGGACATCTCTGCCGGACGCCCCGGCGCCCGGGGCGTCGCCCGGTGGCGGTTCCAGCCGGTCAGGAGGCATCACCGTCACCCTCCTCGTCGCTGTCGTTGCCGGTCGCGCCGTCGGCGGGGCCGTGCTCCGCCCGGCGAGCCTGCTTCACCGCCTCGCGGAACTGCGCGAGGCGCTCGGCCACCCGCGCCTCGAGGCTGCCCTCGGGGAAGCGACCCTCGGCGTCGGCCTCGCCGATGGGCAGCCCGGTCAGCAGCGACAGGGCCTCGTCCACCCGGGAGATCGCGAAGACCCGGAACTGCCCCCGCTCGATGGCCTCGCGCACCTCGCCCTTGAGCATCAGGTGCTCGACGTTGGTGCGCGGCAGGATCACCGCCTGCCCCGAGAGTGGGCCGCGCGAGCGGCAGACGTCGAAGAACCCCTCGATCTTCTCGTTGACGCCGCCCACCGCCTGGACCCGGCCCTGCTGGTCGATGGAGCCGGTCACGGCGAAGGCCTGGTCGAGCCCCACTCCCGCGATGGCCGAGACCAGGGCGCAGGCCTCGGCCACCGAGGCGCTGTCGCCCTCGACGCCGCCGTAGGACTGCTCGAAGGCGAGGCTCGCCGAGAGCGACAGCGGCTCGAGGGCGGCGTAGCGGCTGGCCAGGTAGCGGGAGAGGATCATCACCGCCTTGGCATGGATCCGCCCCCCGGTGCGCGCCTCGCGCTCGATGTCGACCACCCGGCCCTCGCCGGGTCGCGCCGTGGCGGTGATGCGCGAGGGCTGGCCGAAGGCCATCTCGCCGAGCTGCACGACCGACAGGCCGTTGACCTGGCCGACCACCCGCCCCTCGGTGGCGACCATCAGGGTGCCGCGGGTGAAGAGCTCGTGGCTACGCTCGCGCAGGCGCCCCGCCCGCCACAGCTGCTGGGCCACCGCCCGCTCGACGTGGCCCCGGCCGATCACCCGGTCCCCCGCCTCGCCGGCCCAGTGATCGGCCTCCAGCAGCAGGTCGTGGAGGTCGCGGTGGCGCGCCGAGAGCTTGCGCTGGTCGTCGGCCAGGCGGCTGGCGCGCTCGACCACCGCCGCCACGCCCTCCCGATCCAGGGGCCGCAGCGCCGCGGTGCGCGCCAGGGTCGCCACCATGCGGGCGTAGAAGGCCTCGTGCTCGGGGTCACGATCGAACGCGTCCTCGAGGTCGGCCTGCACCTTGAAGAGCTCCAGGAACTCCGGGTCGTGCTCGCAGAGCAGGTAGTAGAGCAGCCGTTCGCCGAGCAGCACGATCTTGACGTCCAGGGGGATCGGCTGCGGCTCCAGGGTCACGGTGCTGATCAGGCCGTAGGCCTGCTCGAGGGACTCGGTGCGAATCTCGCCGGCCCGGAGCACCCGCTTGAGGGTCTCCCAGGCGCCGGGCTGGGTGAGCACGCCGCGCACGTCGAGCACCAGGTAGCCGCCGTTGGCGCGATGCAGGGCGCCGGGGCGGATCAGCAGGAAATCGGTGACCAGGGTGCCGTTGTGCACCTGGTGCTCGATGCGCCCCACCAGGTGCTGATGGGTGGGCAGGTCCTGGTGGACCACCGGCGCCCCCTGGGCCTCGGCGTTGTCCACCAGCAGGTTGATCTGGAAGCGGCTGAACACGGCCTCCGCCGGGATATCGGCGTCCTCGTCGGTGAAGGAGTCGGCGTTGAAGAGGATCGCCTCGCGGATCGCCTCGAGGTGGGTGATGACGCCCGACTGATCGGCGTAACGCTCCTTGAGCTCGTCCAGCGGTGAGCCGATGGCCGATTCGAGCATCTCCGCGTTGAGCTCGTTGGCCTGCTGGCGAAGCTGCTTGGCGAGGCGCGGCATCTGGCGGATCGCCTGGGTGAGCTGACGCTGCAGTGCCTCGATTTTCTGCTCGATGCGCTGGCGCTCCTCGGGCGGGAGCTTCTCGAAGGCCTCGGGCGCCATCATCGTGTCGCCATCGGCCGGCGCGAAGGTAAAGCCGTTGGGGGTGGAGAGCAGCAGGATGCCGTGCTCCCGGGCCTCGCGCCGCACGGCCTCGACGGCATCGCGCTGGCGCTCGCCCATGGCCTGCTTCAGCTCGTGGAGGCGGTTCTGGTACTCCTCGCTCTCGAAGACCGCGGGGATGGCGCTGCGCAGCTCCTCGATCAGGCCGTCCAGGTCCTCGCGCAGCGCGCGTCCCATGCCCGCCGGCAGGGCGAGGGCCAGCGGCACGGAGGGGTCCTCGAAGTTGTAGCGATAGCACCAGTCGCCGGGCGCCGGGCCGCGCTGGGCCTGCTCGGCGAGAAAGCGCCCCACCAGGCTCTCCCGGTCGTGTCCGGGGGTGCCCAGCACGAAGAGGTTGAAGCCGTCGCTGCGCATGGCGGTGCCGAAATTCAGCGCGTCCCGGGCCCGTTCGTGCCCGCTCAGCAGGTCCAGCGACTCGAGCTCGCTGGTGATCTCGAAGGCGAAGGCCTCGGTGGCACAGCGTCGATAGACCTGGGTGACCTCCAGGGGCTCCAGCATGACCGTCCTCCTCTCTCCTTATTCTCTCCCTCTCTCCCTCTCTTCCTCTCTCCCTCTCGGCCCTCGAGCGACTCGCCCGTTCGCGGGTCGCTCAGCGCAGGATGTCGCGGATCACTTCAAAGATGATGTCGTTGGTGATATCGACCAGCACGGCATCGGCGCCCACGCGGCGCCACTCGTACCCCTCGTAGTGTGGCAGCTCGCGGCGCGGCGACGAGCGCGAGCCCCAGGGCAGCGGCGAACGCCAGCGCCGAGGCGTGACCGGTACGTGTCATGACGACCTCCTTGAAGAGGAAACGTACTCGCAGTCTAGTCAGACAACGGGCAGGGCAGGTGCAACAACGGCTTCGTCTTGACGCCAGAACAGGTATCATGGGTATCCGAATCGCTACCCCCCTGCTGGAGATGTTTGAGATGACCTTGCGTACGCTGCTCGCTTCCACCGGCCTGCTGCTCGGCGCCGTGAGTCCCCTGGCCCAGGCCGATGCCCTGCGCCTGGGCATCGGCGAGTGGGCCACCGGCCAGGCCAGCACCTACGTGCTCAAGGCGGTCCTCGAGGACGCCGGACACGAGGTGGAGGTCCGCTCGGTGAGCCTGGCCGCGATCTGGCAGGGGCTCTCCGTCGGCGAGCTGGACGCCTTCACCGGCGCCTGGCTGCCGGTCACCCAGGCCCCCTACTACGAGGCCGCGGGTGACGCCATCGACGACCTCGGCCCCAACCTCACCGATGCCCGCGTCGGCCTGGCCGTGCCCGACTATGCCGAGGCGACCTCGATCGCCGACCTGGCCGCGGCCGGCGATGCCTTCGGCGAGCGTATCCACGGTATCGATCCGGGCGCCGGCATCATGGCCCTGACCGAGCGGGCCATGGGCGCCTACGGTCTCGATGAGTGGCGCCTGATCGCCGGCAGCGACGCGGCCATGAGCAAGACCCTGGCGTCCGCGATGGGCCGCCAGGAGCCGATCGTGGTCACCGCCTGGGCCCCGCATCCGGTCTTCTCGTCACGGTCGCTGCGCTATCTGGAGGACCCCCAGGGCCTCTACTCCCGGGACGAGCGCATCCACACCGTGACGCGTCAGGGCCTCGCCGAGGAACAGCCGGAAGTCACCGCGATCCTGGATCGCTTCGCCTGGAGCGCCGACGACGTACAGGGGCTGATGGCCGCCAACCAGGCCAACGGCGACTACGAGGCCAACGCCCGCGCCTGGGTCGAGGCGCACCCGGAGCTGGTCGCCCGCTGGCTGGGCGAGGCCGAGGGCGACGGCGCCCAGCCCGACTGACGCGACGCCAGCCCGGCACTGAACGACGGCGCCCGGCCAGTGGCCGGGCGCCGTCGTATCGCAGGGGGTTAGGCCGGGGCCGTCTTCAGGGAGAGCGCATCAGGGCCGCGAGGCCCGCCGGCGTGTCGACGTCGCGATGCACGCCGCCATCGTCGACCTCGATCTCCCGACAGGCCCCGGGATGGTCGAGGATCAGGCCGCGGGCCCCCGCGACGCCGTCCAGCCGGGCCAGGCGCGGCCAGAAGGCCCGGCCGAAGAGCACCGGATGACCGGCACGGCCGGCATGGCGGGGCCGCACGATGCGCCCCGGCGCGGCGTGTGCCGCCAGGCGCCGACAGGTTGCGGGCGCGATGGCGGGCATGTCGCCGAGCCATACCGCCGCGGCCTCGATGCCCTCCAGGCCGGGAGCGTCGAGCAGCCGCGTGAAGGCATCGCCGAGGCTCGCCCCGAGCCCCGCATCGGCCCGCGAGGCGACCAGCAGCCCGGGGGCCCCGGGGCCGGCGTCGAGACCCAGCGTGGCGAGCCCCTCGCCATCCCGCACCACCAGCAGGCGGCGCGACGACAGGGCCCGGCTCGCCGCGAGGCTCGCCGCCAGCAGGGTGCGGCCATCCGCCAGGCGCGCCAGGCGCTTGTCGGCGGGCCCGAAGCGGCGCGAGCGCCCCGCCGCCATCACCAGGATGACGACACGCTCGGTATCGGCCGCCGGGGTCACAGCGCGTCCCGCCCCTGGCCGCGACGCACCCGCACGATATCGGCCATCACCGCCAGGGCGATCTCCGCCGGGGTCTTGCTGCCGAGCCCAAGGCCGATCGGCATCTGGATGCGCGCCAGCTCGGCCTCGGTCAGGCCGCCGCTGCGCCGCAGGCGTTCGGCCCGGGCCGCCGAGGTCTTCCGCGAGCCCATCACGCCGATGTAGAAGGCCTCGGTGCGGACCGCCTCGATCATCGCCAGGTCGTCGATGCGCGGGTCGTGGGTCAGCGCCACGACCGCGGTGGCGGCGTGACAGCCGCCACCGGCGATGAAGGCCGAGGGCAGGTTCACCACCCGCTCCACGCCGGGCACCGTCAGTCCATCCAGCGCCTCGGCACGAGGGTCGCAGAGCATCACCTCGAAGCCGAGGCGCTGGGCGAACTCGGCGCAGGCCTCGGCCACCGGCGACATGCCCGCCAGCACCAGCCGGGCCACGGGCCCGACACGCAGCCGAACCGTCCCCGCCGCCTCGTCGCCCGCCGGCGGCCAGACCACCCGATCGCCGAGGCCGCTATCGTCCTCGAGGGTGAGCGCGCCGCTCGCCAGGTCGACCTGGCGAATCCTCGGGCGCTGGCCGGTCAGGGCACGCTCCAGGGCCGCCAGGTGCGCGAGGGTCGCGGGCCCCGGCTCAAGCCGCTCCACCAGCACCTCGAGGATGCCGCCGCAGGGCAGCGTGACGCGGGGGCCGTTCAGGGCCTCCTCGGCCTCGCCGTAGCGCACCCGCTGTACCGGCGCCTCGAAGGCGCCCTCGGCCAGACGGTCGAGGAAATCTTCCTCGACGCAGCCGCCGGACAGCGAGCCGACATGTTCCCCGTCGCGCCGGGCCACCAGCCAGGCCCCCGGCTCCCGAGGCGAGGAGCCGAAGGTCGAGAGCACCGTGCAGAGCCACAGCGTCTCCCCCGCCCGCGCCCAGGCGAGCGCCTGGCGGATCACCGTCAGATCAAGGTATTGCATGGTAGGTCTCACTCGACAGGCCCCGCCCCGGACCGGCCGGGACGGGGTGGCCGGGCCCTAGAGGGCGGCCTTGAGCGCCTCGGGGCGCATCGGCATGTCGCGCAGGCGCACGCCCACGGCATGCTGGACGGCATTGGCGATCGCGGGCGCCACCACCGTGGTGCCCGGCTCGCCCAGCCCCACCGGCATGGCGTCGCTTGCGATGAACTCGAGGTCCATCTCCGGCACCTGGTTCATGCGCAGCGGCGTGTAGGCGCCGAGGTTCAGGGCCTTGGGCTTGCCGTTCTCATACTCGGTGCCCTCGTGCAGGGCCATCGACAGCCCCCACAGGAGCGAGCCCTCGAGCTGGGCCATGGCCCCGTCGGGATGTGCCAGGGTGCCGGCATCGGCGACCGTGGTCAGCCGCTCCACCGTGATCGTCCCGTCGCCGCGATCGACCCGTACCCGGGCGATGCAGGCCACCCAGGTCGGCATGTTGCGCTCCTGGCCGAAGGTCAGGGCCACACCCATGCCCACGTCCTCGGGCAGGCTGTCTCGATCCGCCCAACCGGCCTTGTCCATGGCGCGTTCGAGCACGGCCTTCAGGCGCTCGGCCCCGCCGACGCTGTGCGGCGCCTGGCCGGCGTTGCGGCCCTCGGCCTTGAGCAGGGCGAGGCGGAACTGGGCCGGATCCTCGCCGGCGGCCAGCGCCAGCTCGTCGATGTGCTGCTCGACGGCCCAGGTGGTCCAGCCCGGTCCCACCGAGCGCAGGTAGCCCGGCACGAAGACCTCGTGGGCCTTGTGGTTCTGCTGCGCCCAGACCCGCTGGTCGCCCACGTCGTACCAGTGGTCGGCGCCGCTGATGGCGAAGGAGTCGACCTTGCCGCCGTTCTCGACCGTCTCGGCGAGAAACGCCGGCGCCATGGCCGCCGACGGCCAGCCGGCGGCGGCGGCATGCTCGGAGGCCACCACGCGACCGCTGTCGTCGAGCCCGGAGCGCAGGCGCTGCACCGAGGGCGAGCGCACGCAATCGAAGCGGGTGTCGTCGGGGCGGGTGAAGAGCATCTTCACCGGCCGGCCCAGGGCCTTGGCCGCCAGCGCCGCGGGGATGGTGTAGTCACCGTAGAGGCGACGCCCGAACCCGCCACCCAGATAGTACTGATGCAGAGTGATACGACTCTCGTCGACCTCGAGGGCCTTGGCCAGCATCCCGACCGCCAGCGTCTGCTGCTGGTTGCCGCAGTGCACGTGCCAGTGCCCGTCCTCCTCGACCACGGTGGCGTTGACCGGCTCGAGCTGGAAATGCAGCACGCTCGAGGTGGTGTAGGTGGACTCGACCACCTGGCTGGCGCCCTCGAGGGCCGCGGGCGCATCGCCGATATCGACGAACAGCGAGCCGTTGTCGCGGCTGGGGGCCGCGACCAGGGCCTGGCCCTGCTCCTGGATGTCCGCCTCGGTGATCGCGTAGCTGTCGCCGCGCTGCCACTCGACCTTGAGGGCGTCGGCGGCACGCATCGCCGCCGAGGTGCTGTCGGCGATCACCGCGAGCCAGCCCTGGCAGACGCCGGAGGGGTCGTCGAGCTCGATGGTCTGGCGATAGCCCTCGATCTGCTGTGCCGCGCTGTCGTCCACCGAGAGGGGCTTGGAGCCGAAGCGGGTCGGCGGCAGCACCGGACGGGCGTGGAGCATGCCCTCGAGGCTGACGTCGATGCCATAGACCGCCTCGCCGTTGACCTTGGCCGGCACGTCCAGGGCGCCGCCCTGGGTCCCCAGCACCCGGCGCTCGTCGACCGGCTTCAGGCGGATCTGCTCGAGCTCCTCCTCGGAGAAGGTGCGCTCGAGCCCGGCCCGGGCCACGATCTCGCCATAGCCGATCGATTGATCGCCGCTGATGACCCGGCCCTGGCGGGCGCGGCAGCTGTCGGGATCGACGCCCATCAGCTTGGCACCGGCCTCGATCAGGGCGATGCGGCCGGCCGCGCCGGCCCGGGAGAGCGGCAGGTAGCTGTGGTGCACCGACCAGCTGCCACCGGTGACCATGTAGCCCCACTTCGGGTCGCTGTCGACGTAGACCACCTCGATGGTGGACCAGTCCGCCTCGAGCTCCTCCGCGACCAGGCGCGCCAGGCTGGTGGCGACGTGCTGGCCCATCTCGGCCTTGGTGATATGCACCGTCACGGTGCCGTCCG
Organism: Halomonas sp. THAF5a; assembly: GCF_009363755.1. Classification (NCBI taxonomy): domain Bacteria; kingdom Pseudomonadati; phylum Pseudomonadota; class Gammaproteobacteria; order Oceanospirillales; family Halomonadaceae; genus Halomonas; species Halomonas sp. THAF5a. Next base: position 2,112,126 of record NZ_CP045417.1, read on the forward strand.
GGGCGATGGCGTACCAGATCGTCGGCTCGTAGCGCCCGGCGGCCAGCGCCTCGCTGGCGGGGCCGCTCGCGGCGCCGGCGATGCCGGAGAGGCCGAAGGCGAGCATCGCGGAGCCGGCCATGGTGCCGATCAGGAAACCGCGGCGCGAGATGCCCCGCCCCTCGTCCCGGCGGGCCTCGACGGCCGCCAGCTGATCCTCAAACCTGGCCATGGGTCACCTCCTGTGCGCGGGCCGGGTCGAAGACGCCGACCCCAGCCGTGTCGGCCTCACGGGCCTGGGAAATCTCGGCGGCCCGCTTCACCGCCCGGTGGATGCGCCGGTAGGCCATGCAGCGGCAGAGGTTGCCGGCCATGGCCTCGGTGACCTCGGCATCGCTGGGGTCCGCGTTGCGGCTCAGGAAGTCCGCGGCCTGCATGATTTGGCCCGACTGGCAGTAGCCGCACTGGGGCACCTGCAGTTCGCGCCAGGCCTGCTGGAGGGGGTGGTCGTCATCGGCCGAGAGGCCTTCGATGGTGACGATCTCGGCGCCTTCGGCGGCGGAGACCGGCAGCACGCAGGTACGGGTGGCGGAGCCATCCAGGTGGACGGTACAGGCGCCGCACTGGGCGATGCCGCAGCCGAATTTGGTGCCGGTCATGCCGAGATGATCCCGCAGCACCCACAGCAGGGGGGTCTGGGGGGACACCTCGACGCTGACCGGTTCGCCGTTCAGGGTGAAACTGGCCAAGGGACTTCTCCTCAGGTGGTCGTCGGGACGGCGCCTGGCGCCGCGCTCGCGCCGTGAGCCGGCGTCTCTTGTCGGATAGCAAACGGCGATAATGTTAGCAGGCTGACAATTCGTGTCGACTCCCCCCGCCCCCTCTCCTCAACGCAGCGTCCACGCGCCCATGAAAAACCCCGCCTCGAGAGGCGGGGTCGTGGGGCGCGCATTGCCGACGGCGGCTTAGCCGAGGGTCTCGCCGGCCAGCATGAACCAGGTCTCGAGCACCGCGTCCGGGTTCAGGGAGACCGAGTCGATGCCCTGCTCCATCAGCCACTTGGCGAGATCGGGATGGTCCGAGGGACCCTGGCCGCAGATGCCGATGTACTTGCCCTGGGCGCGGCAGGCCTGGATGGCCATGGAGAGCAGCTTCTTGACGGCCGGGTTCCGCTCGTCGAAGAGATGGGCGACGATCCCCGAGTCGCGATCCAGGCCCAGGGTCAGCTGGGTCAGGTCATTGGAGCCGATGGAGAAGCCGTCGAAGTGCTCGAGGAACTCGTCGGCCAGCAGGGCGTTGGCCGGCAGCTCGCACATCATGATGACCTTGAGGCCGTTCTCGCCGCGGACCAGGCCGTTATCGGCCAGCAGTCCCACCACCTCGCGGGCCTCGTCGGGGGTGCGCACGAAGGGCACCATGATCTCGACGTTGTCCAGCCCCATCACCTCGCGGACCCGCTTCAGCGCCCGGCACTCCAGCTCGAAGCAGGGGCGGAAGGACTCGGAGATGTAGCGCGCCGCACCGCGGAACCCGAGCATCGGGTTCTCCTCGCCGGGCTCGTAGAGCTTGCCGCCGATCAGGTTCTCGTACTCGTTGGACTTGAAGTCCGAGAGGCGCACGATGACCCGCTGCGGGTAGAAGGAGGCGGCCAGGGTGGCGATCCCCTCGACCAGCTTCTCGACGTAGAACTCGACCGGGTCACTGTAACCCGCGGTGCGCAGATCGATGGTCTGCTGCAGGTCGGCGGGCAGGGTGTCGTACTCGAGCAGCGCCTTGGGGTGCACGCCGATCATGCGGTTGATGATGAACTCGAGGCGCGCCAGGCCGACGCCGGCGCTGGGCAGGCCGGCGAAGCTGAAGGCACGGTCGGGGTTGCCGACGTTCATCATGATCTTGAAGGGGATCTCGGGCATGGCATCGACGCTGGTCACGCGGCGATCGAAGTCCAAGAGCCCCTCGTAGACGTGGCCGGTGTCGCCCTCGGCGCAGGAGACGGTGACGTCGCGGCCGTCGGCCAGCACCTCGGTGGCATCGCCGCAGCCGACCACCGCCGGGATGCCCAGCTCCCGCGCGATGATCGCCGCGTGGCAGGTGCGCCCGCCGCGGTTGGTGACGATGGCCGAGGCCCGCTTCATGATCGGCTCCCAGTCCGGGTCGGTCATGTCGGTGACCAGCACGTCGCCGGGGTGCACCTTCTCCATGTCGTCCGGGGAGAAGACCACCTTCACCGCGCCGCTGCCGATACGCTGGCCGATCGCCCGGCCGGAGACCAGGGTGCGGCCCTTCTCCTTGAGCTGGAAGCGCTCGAGCTTGCCGCCCTCCTGTTGGGAGACCACGGTCTCCGGGCGCGCCTGGACGACGTAGAGCTTGCCGTCGTCGCCGTCCAGCGCCCATTCGATGTCCATGGGCCGCTGGTAGTGCTGCTCGATGATCACCGCCTGGCGGGCCAGGTCCATGATCTGCTCGTCATGGATGCAGAAGCGCCCGCGATCGGCCAGCGGCACGTCGACGGTCTCGACCGACTTGCCGGCGCTGGTGTCGTCGGTGTAGATCATCTTGATCAGCTTGGAGCCGAGGTTGCGGCGCAGCACCGCCGGACGCCCCGCCGCGAGGGTCGGCTTGTGGACGTAGAACTCGTCGGGGTTGACGGCGCCCTGCACCACGGTCTCGCCCAGGCCCCAGGAGGCGGTGACGAAGACCGCATCGCGGTAGCCGGACTCGGTGTCGAGGGTGAACATCACGCCCGAGGCGCCGGTCTCGGAGCGCACCATCTTCTGGATGCCCGCCGACAGCGCCACGTTCTCGTGGGCGTAGCCGCGGTGCACGCGGTAGGAGATGGCCCGGTCGTTGAACAGCGAGGCGAACACCTCGTGCACGGCGCGCTTGATGTTGTCGAAACCCTCGATGTTGAGGAAGGTCTCCTGCTGGCCGGCGAAGGAGGCATCCGGCAGGTCCTCGGCGGTCGCCGAGCTGCGCACCGCCACCTTGAGATTGGGGTGCATGGCCAGGAGCTGGTCGTAGCTCTCGCGCAGGTACTGCTCGAAGGTCGGCGGCAGCGGCGTGTCGATCACCCACTGGCGGATCTGGGCGCCGACCCGGGCGAGCTCGTTGACATCATCGACGTCCAGGGTCGCCAGCGCCTGGTTGATGCGGTCGTTGAGTCCCTCGTGGGAGAGGAACTCCCGGTAGGCGTGAGCCGTGGTGGCGAAGCCTCCGGGCACGGTGACGCCGGCATCGGCCAGGTTGGAGATCATCTCGCCAAGGGAGGCGTTCTTGCCGCCGACCCGCTCGACGTCCGCCATGCCCAGCTGATCGAACCACTGAATGTAATCGTCCATGAAACCTCCCAGAAAAATCGTCGACGAGTGCATCACACCGGTGGGCCTCGCTCGCGACACTCACTCGCGGGTCGTGGGCATGATGGGAATGTTGGCGACTCTACCAGCGGCCCGCCATATTCGCCATTGGTCTAACATCGAAGTCACTGGAGGTTTTTTACAACAGCAGGCCCAGGGGGCGATTTCTTGTAGTGGCGGGCCGCGCCGCCCCCCGCCGGGCCCTTGCCGCGGGGCCGTCCAGCCCCGACAATGACGCCTCCACCCGACCGGACCACAGCGACCCGCCATGACGCGTACTGCCTTCTTCATCTCCGACGGGACCGGCATCACCGCCGAGAGTCTCGGCCGCAGCCTGCTGGCCCAGTTCGAGAGCGTCGAGATCCGCATGCTCACCAAGCCCTACATCGACTCCCTCGACAAGGCCCGCACCCTGGTGGCGATCATCGAGGCCACGGCCGCCCGCGACGGCGAGCAGCCGATCATCATCGATACCGTAGTCGACGAGCAGATCCGCGCGGTGATTCGCGAGGCCCCGGGCTTCAAGGTGGATGTCTTCTCGACCTTCCTCAAGCCGCTGGAGGAGGAGCTCAAGGCCCACTCCTCCTATAGCGTCGGCCGCACCCACGCCATCGGCCGCGACGACGTCTACATGGACCGCATCCACTCGGTGCACTTCGCGCTGGACAACGACGACGGGGCCCGTACCCACCAGTATGACCAGGCCGACATCATCCTGGTGGGCGTCTCGCGCTGCGGCAAGACGCCCACTTCGCTCTACCTGGCGCTGCAGTTCGGCATCCGCGCGGCCAACTACCCGCTCACCGAGGACGACCTGGACGAGGACGGCAGCCTCAAGCTGCCCAGGGTGCTGGCCCCCCATCGCCACAAGCTGTTCGGGCTGACCATCGATCCCCGGCGCCTGGCGGCGATCCGCCACGAGCGGCGCCCCAACAGCCGGTACAGCTCCATGGATCAGTGCGTCCAGGAGGTCGAGCAGGCCGAGGGGCTCTATCGCCAGATGCACGTGCCCTACATCGACACCACCCGCTTCTCGGTGGAGGAGATCTCCACGCGGATGATCGCCGAGACCGGCCTCACCCGCCGCTTCTCGCCACGCTGAGTCGCTGCCGGCGGCCACAACGGATCATCGCGTCAGAGACCCTCGCCCCGACGGAGCCACATCGCCATGCGCATACTCGCCGCACAGCTTCATGTTCCCGCCATCGACACCCGAGAGCAGCAGCGCGCCCACGTCGCGTCGGTGATCGACCGGCTCGGCGAACAGCTGCGCGCACGGCCCGTCGACCTGATCGTGCTGCCGGAGCTCTCGACGATGGAGTACTCGAAGGAGAACTTCCAGCGGATCGACGAGTTCGCCGAATGCCTCGAGGGGGAGTTCTACGCGCGATTCGCCGCCTTCTGCCGCGACCACGAGGTGGCGATCTGCTATGGCACCCCTCGGCGGGAGGGGGAGCGGACCTACATCAGCCAGGTGGTGATCGACCGCCACGGTGACTACCTGACCCACTACGACAAGATGCACACGGCACAGTACGGCGATTCCCACGAGTTCGAGTACTTCACCCGTGGCGACCGGCTGGCCGTGTTCGAGATCGGCGGCGTCAGGGCGGGCATCATCATCTGCTACGACATGCGCTTTCCCGAGCTCTCCCGCCGCCTCTGCCGGGAGCTGGACGTCGATGTCATCCTGCACCCGGTGGCCTTCTCGAGGGACCTCTCCTTCCCCTCCTGGCACCCGTTCGTCACCACCCGGGCCCTGGAGAACCAGGTCTACTTCCTGAGCATCAACCGCAGCGGATCGCGTTTCGGAGCGTCGATGCTCTGCCCGCCGTGGATCGACGGCGTCACCCCTGCGACGGTGCTTGGCGATGAGGAGGAGTTCCGCGTCGTGACCATCGACCGCGACGTCATCGACGAGGTCCGCGCACGGTTCCCCTTCCGCCAGGACGTGCTGGCCGACTACGACCGCCTCGCCGTGCGCGGCGCCTAGCCCGGCGGGACCGCCAGACGGCCACCCCTCAGCGCACGACGCCCGCGCGCCTGAGCCTCGCGATGTCCTCCGCCGTGAGGCCCATCTCGGCGAGGATGGTGTCGCTGTCCTGGCCGAGCCGGGGCGGCGCGACCTCGCTGGTGAGCGCCTCGCCGTCGAAGCGCAGCGGGCTCGCGACCTGGGGTACCGCCTGACCGCCCTGATCGAGCGTCCGCCGCAGGCCGCGGTGGCGCACCTGGGGGTCGTCGAACACCTCGGTCAGGGTATTGATGGGGCCTGCCGGGATGCCGCGCACCTCGAGCTCGGCGAGCCAGGCGTCGCGCTCCCGGCCGAGCAGCCGCGCCTGGATCATCGCCACCAGCACCTCGCGGTTGTCGACGCGGGCGGCGTTGGTGGCGTAGGCGGGATCCTCCGCCCACTCGGGATGCCCCAGCAGCGTGGCCAGGCGGGCGAACTGGCCGTCGTTGCCCACGGTGAGCACCAGGTGGCCGTCGGCGCAGGCGAAGGCCTGGTAGGGCACGATGTTGGGGTGGGCATTGCCGTGACGCGTCGGTGACGCGCCGCTGGTCAGGACGTTGAGCGCCTGGTTGGCCAGCGTCGCGACCTGGACGTCGAGCAGCGCCACGTCGACATGGCGCCCCTTCCCCGTTCGCCCGCGCTCATGAAGGGCCGCGAGCACCCCGACCGCGGCGTAGAGACCGGTCATCACGTCGGTGATCGCCACGCCGGTCTTCATGGGCATGCCGTCGGGCTCGCCGGTGAGGCTCATCAGCCCGCCCATGGCCTGGATCATGAAGTCGTAGCCGGCGCGATGGGCATAGGGGCCATCCTGGCCAAAGCCGGTGATCGAGCAGCCGATCAGGCGCGGGTTGAGCGCCTTGAGGCTCGGGTAGTCGAGGCCGTACTTCGCCAGCCCCCCGACCTTGAAGTTCTCGAGCAGGATATCGGCCCCCTTGGCGAGCTCCCGCAGGAGGGCCTGGCCGCCGTCGCTCGAGATGTCCACCGCCAGCGACTGCTTGCCGCGATTGGCGCAGAGGTAGTAGGCCGCCAGGCGCTCGGCGCCCCGGTCGCCGTCGAGCCAGGGCGGGCCCCAGCCGCGGGTATCGTCGCCGCGCGTGGGGTGCTCGACCTTGATCACCCGGGCGCCCAGGTCGGCCAGCAGCTGGCCGGCCCAGGGCCCGGCCAGCACCCGCGACAGATCCAGCACCACCACGCCGTCCAGCGGTCCGCTCATTGCGATCTCCTTTCGCTCGGAGCCGTTCCGGGGTCGAGCCATCCGCTCACCCATGGCCCAGGATCTCCTCTCAGGCTTGCCCCCGGCGCTCCTCGCTCATTGATACAGGCGTTAGCCGGTGAAGGCCTGGAGGCCGGTCTGGGCACGCCCGAGGATCAGGGCGTGGACGTCATGGGTGCCCTCGTAGGTGTTCACCGCCTCGAGGTTCATGACGTGGCGGATGACATGGTACTCGTCGCTGATGCCGTTGCCGCCGTGCATGTCCCGGGCCACCCGGGCGATATCCAGCGCCTTGCCGCAGTTGTTGCGCTTGATCAGCGAGATCACCTCGGGCACCAGCTGCTCCTCGTCGATCATGCGCCCCACCCTCAGCGCCGCCTGCAGGCCCAGGGCGATCTCGGTCTGCATGTCGGCGAGCTTCTTCTGGATCAGCTGGTTGGCGGCCAGCGGGCGGCCGAACTGCTTGCGCTCCAGGGTGTAGTCGCGGGCGGCGTGCCAGCAGGCCTCGGCGGCGCCCATGGTGCCCCAGGCGATGCCGTAGCGGGCCCGGTTGAGGCAGGAGAACGGGCCCTTGAGCCCCTGGACGCCGGGCAGGCGGGCGTCCTCGCCGACCTCCACGTCCTGCATGGCAATCTGGCCGGTCACCGAGGCGCGCAGGCTGAACTTGCCCTCGATCTTGGGCGCGGAGAGCCCCTTCATGCCCTTCTCAAGGACGAAGCCGTTGACCACGCCCTCCTCGTCCCGGGCCCAGACCACGAAGACATCGGCGATGGGCGAGTTGGTGATCCAGGTCTTGGTGCCGTTGAGCCGCCAGCCGCCGTCTATGCGGGTGGCACGGGTGCTCATGCCGCCGGGGTCGGAGCCGTGGTCGGGCTCGGTGAGGCCGAACGCCCCCACCCACTCGCCGCTGGCCAGCTTCGGCAGGTACTTCTCGCGCTGGGCCTCGCTGCCGAAGGCGTGGATCGGGTACATCACCAGGCTCGACTGCACGCTCATCGCGCTGCGGTAGCCGGAGTCGACCCGCTCCACCTCGCGGGCGATCAGGCCGTAGCTCACGTAGTTGAGCCCGGCGCCGCCGTAGCCGTCGATGGTCGCGCCGAGCAGGCCGAGCTCGCCCATCTCGTTCATGATCTCGCGGTCGAAGCGCTCGTGACGGTTGGCCTCCAGCACTCGCGGCAGGAGCTTCTCCTGGCAGTAGTCGTGGGCCGTCTGGCGGACCATGCGTTCTTCTTCGCTGAGCTGGTCGATCAGGCGAAAGGGGTCGTCCCAGGTGACGGGCGTGATCTGGCTCATGGGGTTTCCTCGGATGGCGTGGCGATAATTTCTACATTTTCAACAAATGTAGACCAAGCCCACCGCCTTGCCAAGCCCCGGCCGCCGACTCGGCGCCGGACGACCCCGTTATCGGGGTAGCCGAAGCGACAGCTGGCGTCGGATCTGCCACCAGGCGAGCCCCCCGACCAGCAGGTTGGCGGCGAGCACGCCGACGAAGACCCCGCTGCTGCCGGCCAGGCGACCGCCCAGCCAGGCCAGCGGCACGGTGAGCACGAACAGCCGCACCACCGACAGACGCATGGCCAACGCCGGCCGGTGCAGGGCATTGAGCGACGAGACCGCGAGGATCACCACGCCCTGGGCGCCGAGCCCCAGGGGTACCCACCACAGGAAGCTGCGCAGCACCCCGGCCACCGCGTCGCTCTCGGCATAGCCCGCCACCAGCCAGGGCGCGAGCCCCTGCAGCGCGCCCCAGACCAGCAGCTGCCAGGCCAGCACGAAGCCGAAGCAGCCGAAGATCGCCCGGCGCACCCGGTCGTGCTGGCCGGCGCCGGCGTTCTGGCTGACCAGCGGCGAGAGGGTCATGGAGAGCGCCAGCACGACGATCTGCGAGATCGCCTCGATGCGGCTACCGACGCCATAGCCCGCCACCGCGGCGTGGCCATGCTCGGCGATGATGCGGGTCAGAAGCCCCAGGGCGATGGGCGTGAAGATGCTGGTGAGCGCCGCCGGCCCGGCGATGCGCCCAAGCTCCCGCCAGGAGGCGACGAGTCCCCTGGCATCGAGGCCGGCCAGGTCGAAGAGCGCGCGCAGTTCGCGATGGCAGAGCAGGACGGCCGTCATCGTGCCCCAGCTGAGCACGGTGGCCAGCGCCGCCCCGCGGACGCCGAGCGCCGGGAAGGGGCCGGCCCCGAAGATCAGCCACCAGTCGAGCAGCACGTTGAGGCTGGCGGCCAGCGCCATCATCAGCCCCTGGGTGGCGGTGTTGCCGTGGGCGCGCAGGATGCTGTTGAGCACCCGGGGGACGATCATCGCGGTCGCCCCCAGGTACCAGAGGCCCATGTAGTCGCGGATATGGGGCATCAGCGCGTCGTCGGCGCCCATCAGGCGGAACAGCGGCCCCAGGGTGGCGAGTCCCAGCAGCGTCATGGCCACGCCGGCGACCACGGCCAGCAGGGCCGCATCGGTGGCGCGGCGGCGCACCGTCGCAAGCTCGCCCTGCCCCAGCCGCCGGGCCACCACCGCCGAGGTGCCGATGCCCAGGCCAATGGCCAGGCTGATCACAGTGAACACCACCGGAAAGGTGAAGGAGACCGCCGCCAGCTCCTCGGTGCCAAGCCGGGAGATGAACCAGGCATCCACCAGGTTGAAGCTCATCATGGCGAGCATGCCGACCACCACCGGCAGGCTCTTGCGCAGCAGGGTCGCGGCGATGGGGCCCTCGAGCAGGTCGCGGCGCGCGGGGCGCGACGCCCGGGAGGCAGAGGGCGAAGGCGGAGAGGAAGGCGGTGCGCTCATGCGGGCTCTCGACGAGAAACGGGCACGAAAGTGTGCCCGTTTTCACCCCGGCCGTGTAGGCGTGGGCCGAAGCAGCCTGGCGGCCACTCAGGTCCGCGCTACTTCTTGCCCTGCTCCTCGCCCTGGCGATAGAGGGTCTGGATGCTGGAGAAGTCGAGGCGACCGCTGCCCTGGGCGCTGTGCAGGGCGAAGAGATTGCGCGCCTGGGAGCCCATCGGCACGGTGGACTGCGAGCCCAGTGCCAGCTCCCAGGCGAGCCCCAGGTCCTTGGCCATCAGGTCGGTCAGGAAGCCGCCCTGGTAGTCCCGGGCGGCCGCCGAGCCCTCCATCACCCCGGGCCAGGGGTTGTAGACGTTGAGCGCCCAGTTGCCGCCGCTGCTCTGTTTCATGATCTCGGAGAGCACCGCCGGGTCCAGGCCGTTCTTCACGCCCAGCGCCAGCGCCTCGGCGGTGCCCGACATCAGGATGCCCAGCAGCATGTTGTTGCAGATCTTGGCCACCTGGCCCGCGCCGCTCTCGCCGGCATGGAAGATGTTCTTGCCCATCGCCTCGAGCAGCGGCCTGGCCTGCTCGAAGCCGGCCGCGTCCCCGCCGACGATGAAGGTCAGGGTGCCGGCCTTGGCGCCTCCCACCCCGCCGGAGACGGGGGCGTCCAGGTAGGTGAACCCGCGCTCGGCGGCGGCGGCGCCTACCCGGCGCGCGTCGTCCGGCGCGATGGTCGAGGAGTCGATCAAGAGCGGCCGGTGCTCCAGGGCGTCGAGCAGGCCCGGGGCGCCGTCACGCCCCAGGTAGAGGCTCTGCACGTGGGCGCCGGCCGGCAGCATGGAGACGACCACCTCGGCGCCCGAGGCCGCGGTCTCGGCACTGGCGGCGCGGCTTGCGCCCTCGGCTTCCAGGGCCTGGATGGCCTCCTCCACCAGGTCGAAGACGGTCACGTCGTGGCCGGCCTTGAGCAGGTTGACGGCCATGGGGGCCCCCATGTTGCCCAGGCCGATAAAGGCGATGTTCATTGGCGTGCTTCCTGTGTCGTTGTGCGTTGTTATGGATCGCGTGGCGTCGACCGCGGCGGGGTCGCCCCGGGCACTGGCCGGCGTCGATCTACTGGCCGAGGTCGCGAAGCGGGTGCTCCTCGGGAGACCAGCGGCTGGTCATCAGCGCCTGGAGATCGGCCTCGGACACCTCGGCCACCGCGGCGTGGGACCAGCGCGGCGCCTTGTCCTTGTCGATCAGCAGGGCGCGCACCCCCTCGACGAAGTCCCCCTCCCGGCAGCACTGCACCGAGAGGCTGAGCTCCTCGCGGAAGGCGTCGGCGAGGCTCGTATGGGCATGACGCTGGAGCATGCGCCAGACCAGCTGGGCGCTGATCGGACAGCCGGCCTCGAGCCGCGCCCGGTTGGCGGCGAGCCAGGCATCCTCGCTGGCGTCGCGCAGGATGCGCTTGACGGCGCTGGCGGCGTCGACGCGCCCCACCAGCGACTGGAGGTGGTCGAGGTGCGGCCACACCTGCCCCGGCGGAGCCACGCGGCGATCCTCGTGGTCGTCGAGCACCGACTGCACGCCGGCACGCAGGGCCCGCGGGGCGCGATCCCCGTAGTCGGCTTCCTGCAGCGCGCCGAGCAGCGCCTCGCGTCGCTCGCGGGGAATGACGCGATCGGCCAGCCCCAGGTCGAGGGCGTCCCGGGCATTGAGCTGGGCGCCGGTGAGGCCCAGGTAGGCGCCCACGCCCGCCGGCATGCGCCCCAGGAACCAGCTAGCGCCGATGTCGGGATAGAGGCCGATGGTGATCTCCGGCATGGCGATGCGAGTGGTCTCGGTGGCCAGGCGCTGGAAGCCGCCAGCCATCAGGCCGAGCCCGCCGCCCATGACGATGCCGTCGCCCCACACCATCAGCGGCTTGGGGTAGGTGTGAATGCGGTAGTCGAGGCGGTACTCGGCGGTGAAGTAGGTCTCGGCGAACAGGCCGTCGCGCCCGGCGCCGCGATTCTCGCCCTCCTCGGTCAGCGAGCGGTAGAGGGCTACCACGTCGCCGCCGGCGCAGAAGGCCTTGTCGCCGCTGCCCTCGAGCCACACCGCCACCACGCTGCGGTCGACCGCCCAGGCGTCGAGCTTGGCCTCGAGCTGGCGGATCATCTCCAGCGACAGGGCGTTGAGCGACTTGGGGGCATTCAGGGTGGCCACGCCGATACGGCCGCCGTCGCGGGTGGGCAGCTCGTCGAAGAGCACTGCGAGGTCAGACATCTGGGATCTCCTATTGCAACGACTCGATGACGCCGTCGGCCAGCAGGCGGCGCGCGACGATCAGGCGCATGATCTCATTGGTCCCCTCGAGGATCTGGTGCACCCGGGTATCGCGCACCAGCCGCTCCAGGGGGTATTCACGAATGTAACCATAGCCGCCGTGCAGTTGCAGGGCCTCGTTGCAGACATTGAAGCCCATGTCGGTGGCGAAGCGCTTGGCCATGGCGCAATGGGCGGTGGCCTCGGGGTCGCCCTGGTCGAGGCGCCAGGCGGCATGGCGCACCATCAGCCGCGCCGCGGTGAGTTCGCTGGCCATGTCGGCCAGCTTGAACTGCAGGGCCTGGAAGCTCGACAGCTCGCGACCGAACTGCTTGCGCTCGGCCAGGTAGTCACGGGAGAGGGTCAGCGCCTGCTGGGCGGCACCCAGGGAGCAGCTGGCGATGTTCAGTCGCCCACCGTCGAGGCCCTTCATGGCGAACTTGAAGCCCTCGCCCTCGGCGCCGAGGCGATTGGCGACCGGCACCCGCACGCCGTCGAAGCTGACCAGGCGGGTCGGCTGGCTCTTCCAGCCCATCTTCTCCTCGTTCTTGCCGACCTCGATGCCGGCGGCGTCCGCCGGCACCACGATCGCCGAGACCCCGCCGGCGCCGCTGTCGGGCTCGCCGGTGCGTGCCATCACCACCAGCACCTCGGTGGCGCCCGCCCCGGAGATGAACATCTTGCTGCCCGAGATGACATAGTCGTCGCCGTCGCGGACCGCCTTGGTGCGAAGGCTCGCCGCGTCGGAGCCGGCCCCGGGTTCGGTCAGGCAGTAGGAGCCCAGCGCCTCACCGGCTACCATGGCGGGCACCCAGGTCTCGCGCAGCGCGTCGTCGCCCCAGCTGGCGATCATCCAGGTCACCATGTTGTGAATGGTCAGGTAGGCGGTGGTGGCAATGCAGCCCTGGGAGAGCTGTTCGAAGATCAGCGAGGCCTCGAGCCGCGAGAGCCCCAGGCCACCGTGCTCCTCGGGGGTATAGATGCCGAGGAAGCCCGCCTCGCCGGCCCGGCGGATGACGTCCACCGGGAAGTGAGAGGTCGCGTCCCAGTCGGCCGCATGGTCGGCAAGCTCGGCGCGGGCGAAGTCGGTGGCGGCCGCGGCCAGCGCCTTCTGATCATCGGTCAGGGAGAAGTCCATGGGGGAATCCCTCTTGTGTTCGGCAATGAATGAGGTCGGCTATGCATGCGTAGCGGTTCGAGGTGGGGGCCGCGCTGCCCGAGGGCCGATCGCCGGACTCCCAACCTAGCACTTGCTAGGTTTATCCCATATCACCCCATGGTCGAACAAGCACTTTACGTTAACGTCAACCTCGTCTAGTGTTGCCAGACGAGGTGGGAAACCGCCGGTTCACCACCCGGTCACAGGATCAACGTCATGACACAGTCAACCTCCCCGGAGACCGCGAGCGGCCAGGAGGCCCTGCCGCGCCAGCATCGCCAGTACACCATTGGCGAGCTGGCCAAGATGTTCGAGGTCACGCCCCGGACCATCCGCTTCTACGAGCAGGAAGGCCTGCTGGCCCCCCGTCGCGAGGGGCAGAAACGCATCTACAACGAGAAGGACCGGGTGCGCCTGAAACTCACCCTGCGCGGCAAGCGGCTGGGCTTCTCGCTGGGCGAGATCCGCGAGGTGGTGATGATGTACGACGCCATGCCCGACGGGAATGCGCGCCAGCTCAGGCGCCTGCTGGAGATCCTGGCCGATAAGCGCGCCAACCTCGAGCGCCAGCTGGAGGACATTCGCCTGATGCGCATGGAGCTCGACGACGTGGATCACCGCGCCCGGGAGGTGCTGCGCGGCCTCGGCCAGGAGGCCTGACGCCGACCGCGCCGAGCCGGCCGTCTCCGCCTCCATCGACCCCCTTCACGACGTCATCCTGCGTTTCACGTACACCGCCAAAGGCCAACAACAAGAGACGAGAAACTCCATGACACGCCAACATCCTTCGATCAGCTACGTCAGCGGCATCAGCGACACGCCCCTCAAGGGCCAGACCATCGGCGACTGCCTCGACGACACCGTGGCGCGCTTCGCCGAGCGCGATGCCCTGATCAGCCGTCACCAGGGGCTGCGCTACAGCTGGCGGGAGCTCCAGCAGGCGGTCGACCAGGCGGCCCGGGCCCTGCTCGCCCTGGGGGTGAAGAAGGGCGAGCGCGTCGGCATCTGGTCGCCCAACTGCGCGGAATGGACCATCACCCAGTTCGCCACGGCGAAGATCGGCGCCATCCTGGTCAACATCAACCCGAGCTACCGCACCCACGAGCTCGAGTACGCCCTCAAGCAGTCCGGCGCCTCGACGCTGATCCTGCAGGGTGCCTTCAAGGCGTCCGACTACGTCGCCACCCTGGCCGAGCTGGCACCGGAGCTGCGAGACGGAGCGCCTGGCACCTTCTCGAGCGCCAGGCTACCGGACCTTCAGCGAGTGATCTGCCTCGATGAGCAGCGCGCCCTGACTGGCATGCTGACCTGGCCACAGCTGCTGGCCCACGCCGACGAGGTCTCCGCCGAGCACCTGGCCGATGTCCAGGCCACCCTGCAGTTCGACGACCCGATCAACATCCAGTACACCTCGGGGACCACGGGCGCGCCCAAGGGCGCCACCCTCTCCCACCACAACATCCTCAACAACGGCTTCTTCGTGGCGCGCACCATGGCGCTGACCGAAGAGGATCGCATGGTGATCCCGGTGCCGCTCTACCACTGCTTCGGCATGGTGATGGGCAACCTCGGCTGCGTGACCCATGGCGCCACCATGATCTATCCCGGCGACGGCTTCGAGGCGGGCGATACCCTGCGCGCGGTGGCAGAGGAGCGGGCCACCACCCTCTACGGGGTGCCGACGATGTTCATCGCCGAACTCGAGCATCCGGAATTCGAGGACTTCGACCTCTCGAGCCTGCGCACCGGCATCATGGCCGGCTCCATCTGCCCCATCGAGGTGATGCGCAAGGTCATCGACAAGATGCACATGCAGGACGTCACCATCTGCTACGGCATGACCGAGACCAGCCCGGTGAGCTTCCAGACCCAGACCAACGCCCCGCTGGAGAAGCGCGTCACCACGGTGGGCACCATCCACCCGCACCTCGAGGTCAAGCTGGTCAGCCCCGACACCGGCGCCGTGGTGGCCCGCGGCGAGACCGGCGAGCTCTGCACCCGCGGCTACAGCGTGATGCTCGGCTACTGGGAGAACGAGGAGGCCACCGACAAGGCGATCGACACGGCGGGCTGGATGCACACCGGCGACCTCGCCACCATGGACGACGAGGGCTACGTGGCGATCGTCGGGCGCATCAAGGACATGATCATCCGCGGCGGCGAGAACATCTACCCGCGCGAGATCGAGGACTTCCTCTATACCCACCCGGCCATCTCCGACGTGCAGGTGATCGGCGTGCCCGACGAGAAGTACGGCGAGGAGGTGATGGCCTGGGTCAAGCTCAGCGAGGGCGAGAGCCTCGACGAGGAGGGCCTCAAGGCCTTCTGCAAGGGCCAGATCGCCCACTACAAGGTGCCGCGCTACGTGAAGTTCGTCGACGCCTTCCCGATGACCGTCACCGGCAAGATCCAGAAGTTCAAGATGCGCGAGGAGGCCACCCACGAGCTGGGGCTGGCCTAGGCGGCCAAGCGGCCAAGCGGCCAAGCGGCCAAGCGGCCAAGCGGCCAAGCGGCCAAGCGGCCAAGCGGCCAAGCGGCCAAGCGGCCAAGCGGCCAAGCGGCCAAGCGGCCAAGCGGCCAAGCGAAAAGTAGCAAGTAGCAAGTAGCAAGTAGCAAGTAGCAAGTAGAAAGTAGAAAGTAGAAAGAGAAACCCCGCGGACCCGAGGTCTCGCGGGGTTTCTTGTAGCTTGCGCCTTGGCGCTTGCAGCTCCCGGCGAAGCCGGGTCACAGCCCCTTGGGCGCGTAGATGCCCGGGGCGTTGCGCCAGTAGCCCTTGTAGTCCATGCCGAACCCGAAGACGTAGCGGTCGGCGACCTCCAGGCTGCAGTAGTCGGCCTTGAGCCCCGGCACCGCCTTGCGCTCATGCTGCTTGTCGACCAGCACCGCGGTGGAGATGCTCGCCGCCCCGGCCTCGCGGCAGTAGTCGAGGATCGCGGCGAGGGTGGCGCCCTCGTCGAGGATGTCGTCGACGATCACCACGTGGCGCCCGGCCATGGGCACCTCCGGGGAGACGCGCCAGAACAGCTCGCCGCCGCGGATGCCGCCGCGATAGCGGGTGGCGTGGAGGTAGTCGACCTCGACCGGGAAGCCCAGCCGGGTCAGCAGGTGGCCGGTGGTGATCAGGCCACCGTTCATCACGCAGTAGAAGACCGGCAGCTTGTCGCCCAGGTCACGGGTGATCTCGTCGGCCATGCGGTCCAGGGCGAGCTCGACCTCGGACTGAGAGATCAGGCAGTCGGCGTTGTCCATGAGTTCGCGCATGTCGTCCAGCGACGGCTGGGCGGAGGTATCGGATGTGGGCATCGGGTAGCGACTCGTCATCGGCAAGTGGAATCGGTCAGGGTGGCGGGCCAGCCTCAGCTGGCCGCCAGGGCTTCCAGGTGGGCGTGGACGCGGCGCCAGCGCGACAGCGCCCCCAGCGCCGACAGGTCCGGGCGGGCACGGGCGTAGCGCAGCCGGGACAAGCGCTTGGCCTGGTGGCCCCGGCACGCCTCGAGGACCTCGAGGGCCGCGGCGCGGTCGTTGCAGACCAGCAGCATGTCGCAGCCCGCGGCGAGCGCCGCACGAGCCCGCTCGCCCGGCGAACCGGCGGAGGCCGCGCCGGCCATGCTCAGGTCGTCGGAGAAGATCGCGCCCTTGAACCCCAGGCTCTCGCGCAGCATCCCGAGCCAGGCCGGCGAGAAACCGGCCGGGCGGTGGTCGAACGCGGAGTAGACGACATGGGCCGGCATCACGGCGTCGAGGCGCGGCGCCAGCCGGGCGAAGGGCACCAGGTCGTGGGCGCGCAGCGCCGCCAGCGGCCGCTCATCCACCGGCAGCTCGTGATGGGAGTCGGCCGCGACGCCACCGTGGCCGGGGAAGTGCTTGCCGACGCCGACCATGCCCGCCTCGTGCAGGCCATCGAGGAAGGCGCGTCCCATGCGGGCCACGGCCTCCGGGTCGGCGGAGAAGCTGCGATCCCCGATCACGCTAGAGGTACCGCCATCGACGTCGAGCACCGGCGCGAAGGAGAGGTCCAGGCCGCAGGCGGCCATCTCCATGCCCAGGAGCCAGCCGGCGTCCTGGCAGAGCCTCAGGGTGACCTCGGGCTGCACGGCGAAGTCGCGCCCCAGTCGCCCCATGGCCGGCAGGCGCGTGACGCCCTCGTGTAGACGCTGGACGCGCCCGCCCTCCTGATCGATCGCCAGCAGCAGGTCGGGGCGGATGCGTCGGATCTCGTCGCTCAGGGCGCGGACCTGCGCCGCAGAGACGATGTTGCGAGCAAACAGGATCACCCCGCCGACCTCGGGGCGCGCCAAGAGCTCGCCCTCCTCGGCGGTCAGTCGCTGCCCCTCCAGATCCAGCATCACCGGTCCGAGCATCTGGGTCATGATCGTGCCCCTGGAAGTAGAAAGGGAGCAGATTCTAGACCAAAGCCGGACGCCAGGACAGCCCGGGGATGATGCGCAGAGGCCGGGCATTCGCGAGCGTCCCCCGATACAATGCCCCTTTGGAACCGACCGGACAGGAGTCACCCTTGCTCGCCGACCTTTCTCCTACGCTGCTGTGGCCCCTCGCGGCCGTCCTCGGCCTGTGCCTGGGCAGTTTCCTCAACGTGGTGATCACGCGACTGCCGGTGATGCTGATGCAGGGCTGGCGGGCCGAGGCCCGGGAGGCGCTGGAGCTCCCGTCAGAAGCGACGCCGCGCTTCAACCTGCTGACGCCCCGCTCGCTCTGCCCGCGTTGCGAGGCGCCCATCGCCTGGCACGACAACATTCCGCTGCTCGGCTGGTTCAAGCGTCGCGGGCGCTGCGCCAGCTGTGCGGCGCCCATCAGCCCCCAGTATCCGCTGGTCGAACTGGCCGGCGGCGTGCTCGCGCTGACGGTGCTGGCCCTCTTCGGCCCCACCCTCGAGGCGCTCTTCCTCCTCGGCGCCTGCCTGGCGCTGCTGGCCATGGCAGTGATCGACCTGCGCACCCAGCTGCTGCCGGATCTGCTCACCCTCCCGCTGCTGTGGGCGGGGCTGCTCTATCAGCTGCTCTTCCAGCCGCTGCTGCTGCCCTCGGCGGTGATCGGCGCCATGGCCGGCTACCTGGTGCTATGGAGCTTCTATTGGCTGTTCAAGCTGGTCACCGGCAAGGAGGGCATGGGCTACGGTGACTTCAAGCTCCTGGCGGCCCTCGGGGCCTGGCTGGGCTGGCAGTTCCTGCCCCTGGTGCTGATCCTCTCCGCCGGGGCCGGAGCGCTGGTGGGCATCCTCATCCAGCTGGCGGTACCGCGCCTGCGCGGCGCCCCCCTGCCCTTCGGCCCCTGGCTGGTCATGGCCGGCTGGCTCGCCCTGCTGGCGAGCGAGCCGTTGATGGCGCTCTATACCGGGCTGCTCTACTGACCCCGCGCGCCCCCTGACACCAGAGAGGAGACGACGATGATCATTGGCGTGACGGGCGGCATCGCCTCCGGCAAGTCCACGGTGGCCCGCGCCTTCGCCGCGCTGGGCATCCCCTGGGTGGACGCCGATGACGTGGCCCGGGAGATCGTCGAGCCCGGTGAGCCGGCCCTCGACGAGATCGCCGCGCATTTCGGCAGCGCGGTGATCACCGCGGAGGGGCGCCTGGATCGCCGCGCCCTGCGCGAGGTCGTGTTTGCCGACGAGGCGCAGCGGCGCCGGCTGGAGGCGATCACCCACCCGCGCATCCGCGAGCGACTCATCGACCACCTGGCACGGCTCGAGGCCCGCTCGGCGCCCTATGTACTGCTGGTCTCGCCGCTGCTCTTCGAGTCGGGCCAGGCGGCGCTGGTCGATCGCTGCCTGGTCATCGACGTGCCCGAGCCGTTGCAGGTCGCGCGCACCGCGGCCCGCGACGACGTCGACGAGGCCCAGGCGCGCGCCATCGTCGCCGCCCAGATGCCACGCCGGGAGCGCCTGGCGCGCGCCGACGACGTGATCGACAACGCCGAGGGCGAGGACGCCCTGGCGCGCCAGGTGGCCGACCTCGACCGCCGCTACCGGGCCCTGGCCGACTTGCCTCCCGCGCCCTGAATCCCCATGCTTTCCCGACATTTCCTCCAGGACGATACCGCATGAGCCCGCAAGACACCGCACGCCCCCTGGAAGTCGCCTGCCCGCAGTGCCGCAAGACGGTGCTGTGGCGCGAGGAGAACGCCTACCGACCCTTCTGCAGCAAGCGCTGCCGCCTGCTGGACCTCGGCGCCTGGGCCGACGAGTCGCACCGCATCGCCGGCGAGCCCGCCATGGACGAGGGCGATCTTGACGCCCTGCTGGCGCGTGCCGACCGGGACGGCGAGCCCTCGTGACCCAGGGCGTCCAACGCCCCGAATACCGGCTGCTGGCCGAACTGGAGGCGAACTTCGACCGCCAGCTGGAGCAGACCGAGGCCCTGGTGGCGGCCTGGGCGGCCTCCGGTGGGACGGCCTGGTCCTTCGAGCACGCGACGGCCGACGCCGCCTGGCTGCGTCGTTGCCTGCTGGATGTCTGGTATCAGGATGGCCAGGACGGCCGGGCGACCCGCAGCCATGTCGGCCTGGTGGCCGCGGACGAGGGGGTGATGGAGGCGGCCGGCGAGGTCAATGCCACCAAGCAGGCCTTCGCCGCCCTGCTCGCCGAGATCCGCCGCGAGGTGCCCTCGCTGATCCCTGAGATCAAGGCGGTGCTGCCGTTTCGCCACCCTGCCCTGCACGACCACCTGCGCGGCACGGGCCTCGCACGCCTGCATCTCAAGCAGTGCTGGCGCATGATCCCGGTGGCCGAGGCGCCGGTAGCCCGGGTACGGCTCGCCTGGTATTCGAGTGGCCGCTCGATCAAGCGGCTGACGGTTCGCGAGGCCGAGCAGAAGCTGCTGGCGCTCGACAGCGATGCGCCCCATATCCACATCCAGCTACGCCGGCTCGCCGGCATTCCCGACGGCGAGCCGCTGGCCCAGGTCCAGACCCAGGCCCCGCTGATGCGGGCCAACCTCTTCTACCGGGAACCGCTCGAGGATGGTCGCAGCCGGCGAGCGATGAACGTCGCCCTGCCGCTGTTCGTGCCGAGTCCCGACGGGCGCCTGCCCGACCACAACTGCCCCCCCGCGACCCCGCCGACCGAGCGGACCCGGGCCCGGCGCCGCGACGAGCGCCTGGAGAACGAGGCGTTCCTGCCGAGCCTGCGGGTCTACCGCTACCGGTGAGGCGCCCGCCTCGCCTCAGGCGATGCGCCCGAGGGACCTCATGGTTTCCAGCAGCCGGCTGACGTGGTCCGCCGGCTGCGCATATTCTCGCATCAGCGCCGTCAGGCGCTCCTCGAAGAGGCGCTGTCGTGCCGCCGCATCCTGCGGTGCGCCGGTGGCGTCCTGCCGACCTTCCGTTGCGCCGGTGGCGTCCCCGCCGCGGGCGCCGGACGCGGGACCGGAGCCGGAACCGGCGGCATCGAGACTGCGCAGCGCCTCGGCGAAGGCATCGTCGAGTTCACGAAACTGGCGCAACTTCTCGCGCTCATCCACGGGCTGTCGGGAGTTCTGCTGTTTCATGTGTTTCCAATGGCGTCAGGGCGACGGCCGGGCGGGAACGGGGCCATCGCCGTTAATCGGGGGGTGAAGTAATTATACCGCCTGGGCGCGACGGAAGCATCTTCCCTTGACCATTAGGGTCGCCGATAAAAAGACAGCAACGCCCACACGGGGGAGAAATGACGACGCCGCCTCGTGGGCGGCGTCGTTCGGACCATGGCGCGAGAGGATCACTCCTCGACGCGGACCAGCCAGGACTCGACGGTGTCGGAACCGTGCTCGTCCTTCCACGCCTTCAGCGTCTTCTGGTTGCCGCCGCGAGTTTCCACCACTTCGCCGGTATGGGGATTCTTGTAGATCTTCAGCTTGCGCTTGCGACGAGTGCCACCGCTCGCCGGGGCCGCGGCGCTGGCCGGGGCGGCCGGCTTGGGATTGAGCAGCGCGATGACGTCGGCGGCGCTCTTGTCGAACTCGCGCATCAGCGCCTCGAGCTTTTCCTTGAACTCGAGTTCGGCCTTAAGGCGATCATCATTCTGCAGCTTGTCCAGTTCAGACTGGAGTTGCTGAAGTTGCTGTTCCATCTGCATGTAGTTGCTGAGCAGCGATGACATCTAGAAGTTCCTTATTGGGCATTGGGAGATGCAAGGCATTATTGCCTGTTTAAACTTCCTTGGCAAGAGTGTGAACGCTCTTCCTCATTTCGGCAAATATTGACGACAAACTTTGCGGGAAAAGCCGCCACACAATAACACCAAACTTTAAAGGCGCCCTTATGATAAGAAACGGTGCAGACTATAGGGAAGTAACCGGCCGGAATGCCATGGACGGCCAGGCCTCGACAGGAGCGTGACGACAAACGAAAGGCGCCGCCCCGAGGGGCGGCGCCTTGTCGACCGATCGCGGGACGCGTCCCGCGGGTATCAGTCCTGACCCATCTGCTGCTTGATGAGGTCACCGATGGTGGTCGGACCACCCACCTCGGGGCTCTCTTCGCGCAGCTTCTTGAGGTTCTGGCGAGTGTCGTCCTGATCCTTGGCCTTGATGGACAGGGCGATCTGGCGGTTCTTGCGATCGACACCGATGATGCGGGCCTCGACGCTGTCGCCTTCGTTCAGCGCGTTGCGGGCATCCTCGACGCGGTCGGCGCTGATCTCGGACGCCTTCAGCACGGCGACGACATCGGTAGCCAGCTCGACCTGGGCTTCCTTGGCATCGACCTCGACCACGCGGCCGGTGACGATGGAGCCCTTGTCGTTGACGGCCAGGAACTCGGAGACCGGATCGGTATCGAGCTGCTTGATGCCGAGAGAGATGCGCTCACGCTCCGGATCGATGGAGAGGATGACGGCTTCCGCCTCGTCGCCCTTCTTGAAGGAACGAACGGCTTCCTCACCGGTATCGGTCCAGGAGATGTCGGACAGGTGCACCAGGCCGTCGATGCCGCCTTCCAGGCCGATGAAGATACCGAAGTCGGTGATCGACTTGATGGTACCGGTGACGCGGTCGCCCTTGTTGTAGCGCGCGTTGAAGTCTTCCCACGGGTTAGTGGTGCACTGCTTGATACCCAGGGAGATACGACGACGCTCCTCGTCGATGTCCAGCACCATGACGTCCACGTCGTCGCCGACCTGCACGACCTTGGACGGATGGATGTTCTTGTTGGTCCAGTCCATCTCGGAGACGTGGACCAGGCCCTCGACACCCTCTTCCAGCTCGGCGAAGCAGCCGTAGTCGGTGAGGTTGGTGACGGTGGCGTGCACCTTGGTGCCTTCCGGGTAACGATCCTTGATGTTGACCCACGGATCTTCGCCCAGCTGCTTCAGGCCCAGGGAGACGCGGTTGCGCTCGCGATCGAACTTGAGCACCTTGACGGTGATCTCGTCGCCCACGGCCACGATCTCGCTCGGGTGCTTGATGCGCTTCCAGGCCATGTCGGTGATGTGCAGCAGGCCATCGACGCCGCCGAGGTCGACGAAGGCGCCGTAGTCGGTCAGGTTCTTGACGATACCGACGATCTGCTGACCTTCCTGCAGGGTGGCCAGGAGGGCCTCACGCTCGGCGCTGTTCTCGGCCTCGAGCACGGCGCGACGAGAAACGACAACGTTGTTGCGCTTCGGGTCGAGCTTGATGACCTTGAAGTCGAGTTCCTTGTTCTCCAGGTGGGTGGTGTCGCGCACGGGGCGGACATCCACCAGGGAACCCGGCAGGAAGGCGCGGATGGAGTCGACGTCGACGGTGAAGCCACCCTTGACCTTGCCGTTGATCACGCCCTTGACGATCTCTTCCTTCTCGAAGGCGGCTTCCAGCACCTTCCACGCTTCGGCACGCTTGGCCTTCTCGCGGGACAGGCGGGTCTCGCCGAAACCGTCCTCGACGGCTTCCAGGGCGACGTGCACCTCATCACCGACGGCGATGGTGAGCTCGCCGTTCTCGTCGCGGAACTGCGCCGCGGGGATCTGGCCTTCAGATTTCAGGCCGGCATTGACGGTGACCCAGTCGCCGTCGATGTCGACGATGGCAGCCGCGACGATGGCGCCCGGCTCCATGTTGATGTCCTGGAGAGACTGTTCAAACAGTTCAGCAAAGCTTTCGCTCATGATGTTCCTACGTGATCAACGTTGAGTACGGCGTTGCCGCCATCTCCGCACCACCAGCGAGTGCGGGCCTTATTTACCAAACCCCCGGGGATGTTGGCGCTGGTTCGACCTGGCCCGGCTTACGGCACTGCTTTCATCAAACCAAGAGTGCCGGACCACGTCATCACATCGTCCCGGGGATGCCGCAAGGGAGTTTCAGGTGGCGGATGCCAGACCACGCTCGGTCAGCAGTTCCGTCAGCCGATCCACCACTTCCGGTATCGTCAGGCGCGTGGTGTCAAGCGTGATGGCATCATCGGCCGGCTTGAGCGGGGCCACGCTGCGGTGCATGTCGCGTGCATCGCGCGCCTGAATCTCCTTTAGAAGACTCGATAGACTAGCATCGACCCCCGCCTCCTGCAACTGACGCTGGCGGCGGTGGGCGCGCTCCTCGGCGCTCGCCGTGAGGAAGATCTTGAGGGGCGCCTCGGTGAACACCACGGTGCCCATGTCGCGCCCGTCGGCGACCAGCCCGGGAGACTGGCGAAAGTCGTGCTGGCGCTGCAGCAGGGCCTGGCGGACCGCCGGCAGGGCCGCGACCCGGGAGGCCGCATCGCCCACCTGCTCGGTGCGGATGGTCGTGGTGGCCTCCTCGCCCTCCAGCAGCACCCGGGTCGTCTCGGGTTCGGCGACGAACACCACGTCGAGGTGGCGGGCGACCTCGGCGAGGCGCGCCTCGTCGTCCAGCGGGACCTCGTGCTTGACCGCGGCCAGGGCGGTCAGACGATAGAGCGCGCCGCTGTCGAGCAGGTGCCAGCCCAGCCGGTCGGCGACCAGGCGACTGATGGTGCCCTTGCCGGCCCCGCCGGGGCCATCGATGGTGAGTACCGGTGCGCGACTCATGACACCTCCTGCTCCTCGAGGGCCAGGCCGACACGCCGCGCCAGGTCGATGAAGCCGGGGAAGGAGGTCGCGACATTGGCGCAGTCGTCGATCTCGATCGGCTCGCCGGCACGCAGGGCCGCGATGGCGAACGACATGGCGATGCGATGATCGCCGAGGCTGTCGATGCGCCCGCCGCCGTAGTTGGCGCCCTCCTCGCGGCCGCCGCCGACGATGTCGATGCCGTCCTCGAGCAGGGTGTGCTCGACGCCGATGATCGCCAGGCCGTCGGCCATGGCCTTCAGGCGATCGGACTCCTTGACACGCAATTCCTCGGCGCCGCGCAGCCGGGTCGTGCCCGCGGCATTGGCGGCGGCGATGAACAGTGCCGGGAACTCGTCGATGGCGAGCGGCACCTGATCCAGGGGAATGTCGATGCCCTTGAGCGGCGCGTAGCGAATGTGCAGGTCGGCGACCGGCTCGCCGCCCACCTCGTGCTCGTTCGTGAGGCGCAGGTCGGCGCCCATCTGCCGCAGGATGTTGATCACCCCGATACGGGTCGGGTTGATGCCGACATGCTCGAGCACCAGATCGGCGCCCGGGGTGATCGCCGCCGCGACCAGGAAGAAGGTCGCCGAGGAGATGTCCGAGGGCACGTCGATGGGCGCGGCGGCGAGCTTCCCCCCGCCCTGGAGCCAGCAGGTATCGCCCTCGCGGTGCACCTCATAGCCGAAGCCGGCCAGCATCCGCTCGGTATGGTCGCGGGTGGGCGCCGGCTCGCGCACCCGGGTCTCACCCTCGGCGTAGAGGCCGGCGAGCAGCAGGCAGGATTTCACCTGGGCGCTGGCCATGGGCATGTCGTAGGTGATGCCGGTGAGGGGCGCGCCGCCGTGAATGTGCAGCGGTGGACGGCCGCCCTCGGCGGTGTCGATGCTGGCCCCCATCAGGCGCAGCGGATCCGCGACCCGCCCCATGGGACGCTTGGTCAGCGAGGCGTCGCCGGTCAGCTCGGTATCGAAGGCCTGGCCGGAGAGCAGCCCCGCGAACAGGCGCATGGCGGTGCCGGCGTTGCCGACGTAGAGGGGCCCCGACGGCGCCTTGAGGCCGTGCATGCCGACGCCGTGCACGGTCACCCGCCCCTGATGGGGGCCCTCGATGGCCACCCCCATCTCGCGGAAGGCCTGCAGGGTGGCCAGGCTGTCCTCGCCCTCGAGGAAGCCCTTGACCTCGGTGACGCCCTCGGCCAGGGCCCCGAGCATGATGGCGCGGTGGGAGATCGACTTGTCGCCGGGCACGCGGATCCGCCCGGCGACCGAGCCACCGGGACTCGCCCGGAAGCGCAGCTTGCCGTGTTGTTGCATCTGATACTCCGCCTGATAACTGGTCTGGTTGAGCAGGGATTCGAAATAGTGCCGGGCGTGGCTGGCGCGATCGAAGGTCGCCAGCATGGCGTCGCCGTCGCCACGCTCCACGGCGTCACGCAGGCGACGCACGCCGGCCTCGAAGTCGTCCAGGGAGGCGAGCACCGCGTCGCGGTTGGCGATGAAGATATCCCGCCACATCACCGGATCACTGCCGGCGATGCGGGTGAAGTCGCGAAAGCCGCCGGCGGCATAGCGGAAGATCTCCAGCCGCTCGTCCTGGCGGGCCAGGGTGTCGACCAGCGAGAAGGCCAGCAGGTGCGGCAGGTGGCTGGTGCGGGCCAGTACCTGGTCGTGGCGCTCCACCGCCATCTCCAGCACCTCGGCCTGGCAGCACGCCCAGAGCCGCCGCACCCGGGCCGTAGCGACCGGGTCGGTATCGGGCTCGGGGGTCAGGATCACCTTGTGGCGCGCATAGAGGCCGGCATCGGCGGCGGCCACGCCGCTCTTCTCGGAGCCGGCGATGGGATGGCCGAGCACCAGGTTGGTCGGCATCCGGCCGAAGGCCTCGATGGCCGAGCGGCGGATCGCCGCCTTGGCGCTGCCCACGTCGGTGACGACGACATCGGGCGCGGCCCGCCCCAGGCAGCCGGCGAGCTCGCGCATCACGCCGCCCATGGCCATCACCGGCACCGCCAGCACCACCAGCGACACCCCGTCGATGAGCGCCTCGAGGCGGGTCTCGCCGCGATCGATCAGCCCCATCTCGACGCCGCGGGCGATCTCGCCGGCATCGGGGTCGCAGGCGAGGAGCTCGGTGCTCTTCACCGGCCCGCCCCCGCCGGCATCGGCGCTATCGCGACGACCGCAGCCGGCGGCGCCCTCTTCCGCCGCCCCGTAGCCGGCGGCGCGCAGGGCGGCGGCCAGCGAGCCGCCGATCAGGCCGAGCCCGACGATCAGGATCCGCGCTTCGCGCACCTCCTGGGCCATGCCTAGAGCACGCCGGCCGGGTAGGAGCCCAGCACCTTCACTTCGGCGGCCCGCAGCTTGACCTCCTCGAGCATGGCCGCGACCTGGGGCTCCTCGCGGTGCCCCTTGAAGTCGATGAAGAAGACGTAGTTCCACACGCCGCTGCGTGACGGGCGCGTCTCGAGACGCGTCATGTCGATGTGGTGGCGGTGGAAGGGCTCAAGCAGGTCGTGCAGCGCGCCGGGCTGGTTGCGCATCGCCACCACCAGCGAGGTCTTGTCCTCACCGGAGATCGGCACGTCCTGGTTGCCGATGATCAAGAAGCGCGTGGAGTTGTCCGGGCGATCCTCGATCTTCTCGGCCAGCTTCGAGAGGCCGTAGAGCTTGGCCGCCATGTCGCCGGCGATGGCCGCGCTGTGCCACTCGGTCTTGACCAGGCGCGCCGCCTCGGCGTTGGAGGAGACCGGCACCCGCTCGGCATGGGGGAAGTGGGCGTCGAGCCACTTGCGGCACTGGGCGAACGACTGCGGATGGGAGTAGATCCGCGACACCTTGTCCCGGCGGGTGGTCTCGCCCACCAGCAGGTGGTGGTGGATGCGCAGCACCACCTCGCCACAGATGCGCAGGCTGGAGTCCATGAAGGAGTCGAGGGTGTGGTTGATCACCCCCTCGGTGGAGTTCTCCACGGGCACCACGCCATAGTTGACGGCGCCGGCCTCCACCTCGCGGAACACCTCGTCGATGGCGGCCATCGGCAGGCTGATGGCGCTCTCGCCGAAGTGCTTGAGGGAAGCCTGCTGGGTGAAGGTGCCCTCCGGCCCCAGGTAGGCGACCTTGACCGGCCGCTCGAGGGCGAGGCACGCCGACATGATCTCGCGGAAAAGCCGCGCCATCTCCTCGCTGTCCAGCGGGCCGCGGTTGAGCTCCATGACGCGACGCAGCACCTGGGCCTCGCGCTCGGGACGGTAGAAGACCCCGCCGGGCTCGTGCTCGGCCTTGATCTCGGCGACCTCCTGGGCACAGGCGGCGCGCTCGCTGATCAGGCGCAGGATATCGTTGTCGAGGGCATCGATGCGCTGGCGCAGCGCCTCGAGGCTCACGGTAGGCTCGGTCATGGAGTTATCCCCTGCGTGTCTCGAAATCGGCCATGAAGGCAATCAGCGCGTCGACGGCGGCCTCGGGCACGGCGTTGTAGAGGCTCGCCCGCATGCCGCCGACGCTGCGATGCCCCTTGAGGTTCAGAAGGCCCGCCGCCTCGGCCTCGGCCAGGAAGACGGCGTCGAGGCTCGCGTCGGCCAGCACGAAGGGCACGTTCATCCGCGAGCGGTTGCGAAGCGTGATCGGATTGGCGAAGAGCGCGCTCTCGTCGATCGCCGCGTAGAGCTTGGCGGCCTTGCGCGCATTGAGGGCGTCCATGGCGGCCAGGCCGCCGATGTCGTTCTTCAGCCAGTCGAAGACCAGGCCGGCCAGGTACCAGCTGTAGGTCGCCGGGGTGTTGACCATGGAGCCGCCCTCGGCCAGCGCCCGGTAGCCGAGCAGCGAGGGCATGTCGGGGCGGGCGCGGTCGAGGAGGTCGTCGCGCACGATCACCACGACGAGTCCCGCCGGGCCGATGTTCTTCTGGGCGCCGGCGTAGATCACGCCGAACCGCGAGACGTCGAGGGGCCCCGAGAGGATGCTCGAGGACATGTCGCAGACCAGCGGCACCTCGGTGCCGTCGGGGCGACGTGCCTCGGGGATGTAGTCGAACTCGAGCCCGCCGATGGTCTCGTTGGCGGTGTAGTGCAGGTAGGCGGCGTCGTCGGAGAGCACGATCTCCTCCTGGCGCGGCACCGCGCTATGGCCGTTGCCCTCGCTGCTGGCGGCGACATGCACGTCGCCGACCAGGTGGCGCGCCTCGGCGATCGCCTTCTTGCCCCAGATCCCGGTGTGCAGGAAGTTGGGGCGGCCACCCTGCCCCAGCAGGTTATAGGGCACCGCGGAGAACTGCAGGCTCGCGCCCCCCTGGGTGAAGAGCACCCGGTAGTTGTCCGGGATGGCCAGCAGCTCGCGCAGGTCGGCCTCGGCCCGCTCGGCGATGGCCACGTACTCCGGGGAGCGGTGGCTCATCTCCATCACCGAGAGGCCGCGCCCCTGGTAGTCCAGCATCTCGTCGCGGGCGCGCTCCAGTACGGCCGTCGGCAGGGCCGCCGGGCCGGCGCAGAAGTTGTAGTGACGTGTCATCAGCGTTGGGTGTCCTTATTCCTCGCCGGCCTCGCCGCCGGTCTCTTGCTCGTCGCTTTCGGGCGCGCCCTCGCCGCCTGCGGCAGCGCCTTCGCCGGCTTCCGGCTCCGGCGCCTCCTCGGGCTCGTCGACGCGCACGGTCTTGACCAGCTTCTCGTCGTTGCCCAGGCGGATCAGCATCACGCCCTGGGTGTTGCGCGAGGTGGTGGAGACCTCCTCGACGCGGGTGCGCACCAGGGTGCCGCGATCGGTGATCAGCATCATCTCGTCCGCGGCGTAGACCTGCATGGCCGCCACCAGGGCGCCGTTGCGCTCGCTGGTCTGCATGGCGATCACGCCCTGGCCGCCGCGACCGCGCAGCGGGAACTCCTCGAGGCGGGTGCGCTTGCCGTAGCCGTTCTCGCTGGCGGTGAGGATGGTGATCTGGCCGCCGTTGCCGGCCTCGACGGTGGCGCCCTCCTCGCCCTCGGTCTCGGCCTCACTCTCCGAGCCGGCCTCGGCATCGATCTGCTGGCTCTGCGGGATGATCAGGCTGATCACCTCGGCATCGTCCAGCAGCTTCATGCCGCGCACGCCCCGGGCCGTGCGCCCCATGGCGCGGACGTTGGCCTCGTCGAAGCGGATCGCCTTGCCGTTGGAGGAGAGCAGCATCACGTGATCGCTCCCCGAGGTGATGGCGGCGCCCACCAGGCGGTCGTCCTCGTCGAGGTCGATGGCGATCAGGCCCACGCTGCGCGGCCGCGAGAACTGCTCGAGGCTGGTGCGCTTGACCGTGCCCTTGGCGGTGGCGAAGAAGATGTAGCTCTGCGGGTCGTAGTCGCGCACCGGCAGGATGGCGTTGATCGCCTCGCCCTCGTCCAGCGGAAGCAGGTTGACCAGCGGCTTGCCGCGGGAGCCGCGGCTGGCCACCGGCATCTCGTAGACCTTGAGCCAGTAGACCTTGCCGCGGTTGGAGAAGAGCAGCACGGTGTCGTGGGTGGAGGCCACCAGCAGGTGCTCGATGACGTCCTCGTCCTTCATGGCCGTGGCCGACTTGCCGCGCCCGCCGCGGCGCTGGGCCTGGTAGTCGGAGAGCGGCTGGGTCTTGGCGTAGCCCGTGCGGGACACGGTGACCACCATGTCCTCCTCGGCGATCAGGTCCTCGAGGCGCAGGTCGAGGTGGCTGGCCTGGATCTCGGTCTTGCGCGGATCGCCGAACTGGTCGCGCACCGCGACGAGCTCCTCGCGGATCACCTCGAGCAGGCGGTCGGCGGAGGCCAGGATGGCGGTGAGCTCGGCGATCTTCTCGAGGATCGAGAGGTACTCGTCGAGGAGCTTCTCGGTCTCGAGGCCGGTCAGGCGGTGCAGGCGCAGCTCGAGGATCGCCTGGGCCTGGGCCGGCGAGAGGCGGTAGTCGGTGCCGGTCTGGCTGAGGCCGAAGCCCTCCTCCAGGTCCTCGGGTCGGCAGGAGGTGGCCCCGGCCCGCTCGAGCATGGCGGTGACCTGCCCCGGCTGCCAGGACTTCGCCAGCAGCTTCTCCTTGGCCTCGGCGGCGCTCGGCGAGGCCTTGATCAGCTCGATCACCTCGTCGATGTTGGAGATGGCGACCGCCAGACCCTCGAGGATGTGGCCGCGCTCGCGGGCCTTCTTCAGCTCGAAGAGGGTGCGGCGGGTGACCACCTCGCGACGGTGGCGGATGAAGGCCTCGAGGATCTCCTTGAGGTTCATGATCTTCGGCTGGCCGTCCTCGATGGCGACCATGTTGATGCCGAAGACGGTCTGCAGCTGGGTCTGGGCGAAGAGGTTGTTGACCACCACCTCGCCGGACTCGCCGCGCTTGACCTCGATCACCACCCGCAGGCCGTCCTTGTCGGACTCGTCGCGCAGCTCGGCGATGCCCTCGATGCGCTTCTCCTTCACCAGCTCGGCGATCTTCTCGATCAGCCGCGCCTTGTTCACCTGGTAGGGCAGCTCGCTGACGATGATGTGGTCGCGACCGGTCTTGTCGTCGTGCTCGATGGTGTGGCAGGCCCGCACATAGATGCGCCCGCGACCGGAGCGGTAGGCATCGAGGATGCCGGCGCGACCGTTGATGATGCCCCCGGTGGGGAAGTCCGGGCCGGGGATGTGCTCGATCAGGTCATCGACGGAGAGGGTGTAGTCGTCGATCAGCGCCAGGCAGGCGTTGATCACCTCCCCCATGTTGTGGGGCGGGATGTTGGTCGCCATCCCCACGGCGATGCCCGACGAGCCGTTGATCAGCAGGTTGGGCACCTTGGTCGGCAGGACGTCGGGAATGCGCTCGGTGCCATCGTAGTTGTCGACCCAGTCGACGGTGTCCTTCTCGAGATCGGCCAAGAGCTCGTGGGAGAGCCTGGCCATGCGCACCTCGGTGTAACGCATGGCGGCGGCGCTGTCGCCGTCGATGGAGCCGAAGTTGCCCTGGCCATCGACCAGCACGTGGCGCATCGAGAAGTCCTGGGCCATGCGCACGATGGTGTCGTAGACGGCACTGTCCCCGTGGGGGTGGTACTTACCGATGACATCGCCCACCACGCGGGCGGACTTCTTGTACGGCTTGTTCCAGTCGTTGCCGAGCTCGTGCATGGCGAACAGCACGCGCCGATGCACCGGCTTCAAGCCATCGCGCACGTCGGGCAGCGCACGGCCGATGATCACGCTCATCGCGTAATCGAGGTACGACTGCTTGAGCTCGTCCTCGATATTGACTGGCAGAATCTCTCTGGCGATGTCACCCATGGGTCGTCGAATCCTTTGCACTGCAACAGGTTGGCGCGTCACGTGGCCGTGACATGGCGCGCAATAACAGCCTTACATCATACCATCCCGGACACTGATAAGGGAGCTAGGCGAGCACCAGTGCCGCCATGGCCTCGCGGATCTCGCCCTCGATCGTCACCGCCCGGCCGCTCGCCACCTCGAGCAGCACGAAGGTGATGTCGGCGCGGGCCACCAGCGCGTCGTCGGCCACCCGATGGATCTCCTGATGGATGCGGGCGCGGCGCGAGCCGATCTCGGCGAGCCGGGTCACCACCGCGAGGTCGTCGCCGGCCACGGCGGCGCGCCGGTAGTCGATGTTGAGGTTGACCGCGACGAAGGCCAGGTCGCCTCGACCCAGGAAGGCCGCCAGGCGGGGGCGCTCGTCGAAGTAGGCCCAGCGCCCCTCCTCCAGGAACTCCAGGTAGCGGGCATTGTTGACGTGGCCGTAGCCATCCAGGTGATAGCCCCTGACGCGCAGGGTGGTACGGGAAAGGCGGGAATCCATGCAAGCGGCTCCTGGGATCGATCGTGAAACGGCAGACAGGAGGATGATCCTAGCCGGCCGGGCCGCCGACACTCAAACCGTCGTTTGAACACGAGGCGCGAGGGATACCGCCGGGCGCTGGCACCCGCGGCGCCCTTTGGCCATAATATGCCCCCTTTTTCTCCCGGGAAATGCTCCATGTGGTTCAAGCACTTGCATCTCTACCGCCTGCATGACGCCCCCGAGCTGGACGCCGCCAGCCTGGAAACCGCCCTCGACGAGCAGGCCTTCCGTCCGCTGGGCGGTAGCGAGGCCCGCCGCCTCGGCTGGTGCGCGCCGGCCGGGCGCGCCGGGACGCAGCTGCTCCATGAGCTGCAGGGCCAGCGACTGATGACCGCACTGCGCCAGGAACGCATCCTGCCGGCCTCGGTGGTCCGCGAGGAGGTCGAGGAGCGCAGCGAGGCGATCGAGGCCAGCGAGGGGCGCAAGCTGCGCCGCCAGGAGAAGCTCGCCATCAAGGAGCAGGTCTACGAGGACCTGCTGCCCCGTGCCTTCGTGCGCAGCCAGAAGGTCGACCTGTGGTGGGACAGCCGCCGCTCGCTGATCGCCATCAACTCAAGCTCGCGGACCCGCGCCGAGGAGCTCCTCGACCTGCTGCGCGAGACCCTGGGCAGCCTCAAGGTGACCCCGCTGGCCAGCCAGACGCTGCCCATGCGCGCCATGACCACCTGGCTCGGCGACCCCGGCTCGCGCCCCGCCGACCTCGTGCTCGGCGACCAGGTGGAGCTGAAGGCCAAGGGCGACGACGGCGTGCTGCGCGCCCGCCAGGTCGACCTGGACAGCGACGAGATCCAGCAGCTGCTCGAGAGCGGCCGCCAGGCCAGCAAGCTGGCCCTCACGATCGAGGGCCGGCTAAGCTTCGTGCTGCATGACGACCTGGCGATCAAGTCGCTGCGCTTCGACGACGCCCTGATCGACGAGGCCTCCCAGGCTGACGACGGCGACGATGCCGTGGTGCGCCTGGAGACCGACTTCATCCTGATGACACAGGCGCTGGCCGAGAATATCGAGCGCCTGATCGAGTGGCTGGGTGGCGAGGCCGGCAGCGCCGGCGACGCCCCGAGCGCCTGATCGCCCACGACCACAGCCTGGACCCCATGACCGAGACACAAGACACTCCCGCCGCCGATCCCTGGGCCGAGATTCGCCCCTACCAGGACGTCGAGGTGGCCGAGGTGCTCGAGCGCCTCGTCCACGACGGCGAACTGCTGGACGCCCTGACCCAGTACCGGCTGCCCCGCCTGGCCCGCGTCATGCCGCGGCTCTCGCGAACCCTGGCGAGCTTCGCCATTCGCCGCGAGACCCGCGGCGTGGCCAGCGTGCACGACTTCCAGATGCGCATCGCCAGCTACATGCAGCGCATGCTCAGAAACTCCACCGACGACTTTCGGGTGGAGGGCCTCGAGCGGCTGGACCCGAACACCGGGTACCTGTTCATCGGCAACCATCGCGACATCTCGATGGACCCGGCCTTCGTCAACTACGCCCTCTACCTGGCCGGCCGCGACACCGTGCGCATCGCCATCGGCGACAACCTGCTCAAGAAGCCCTACGTCAACGACCTGATGCGGCTCAACAAGAGCTTCATCGTGCCGCGCAGCGCCCGGGGCAAGCGCGCCATGCTGGCCGCCTACCAGCAGCTCTCCGCCTACATCCGCCACTCCATCCTTGCGGACAACCACTCGATCTGGATGGCCCAGCGCGAGGGGCGCGCCAAGGACGGCATCGACCGCACCGACCCGGCGATCATCAAGATGCTGACCATGGCGAGGCGCGGCGAGGACCGCCAGGCCGGCATCGGCGAGGCCGTCGCCGAGCTGCGCCTGGTGCCGGTGTCGATCAGCTACGAGTACGATCCCTGCGACCTGCAGAAGGCCCGGGAGCTCCTGGCCCTGGAGGACAGCGGCAACTACGAGAAGTCCGAGTTCGAGGACATCAGCTCCATCGTCGCCGGCATCACCGGCCACAAGGGACGCGTGCAGCTCACCTTCGGCACGCCGCTCTCGGCCGACCTCGCCGGCCCCGAGGAGGTGGCCGCCGAGATCGACCGCCAGGTGCTGGACGGCTATCGCCTCTTTCCCAGCCACTACCTGGCCCTCGAGGCGCTGGGCGAGGCGCCCGAACTGCTGGCGAAGCACGAGTTCAGCGACGCCGACCGCGCGCGCTTCCAGGCGCGCCTGCAGACCGTCCCCGAGGCGCTGCGCCACTGGTGGCTGACCCAGTACGCCAACCCGGTGCTCAACAAGGCCGGGCGCTGCCCGTGAGGCGCACGGCATGAAGAAGGGGCCGTCGAGCACCCAGGCGCCGCCGAACAGCGGCCGCGGCGACCCGGCGACCCGCGCCGCCCAGACCCGCGAGGCCCACCGGGTCACGCTGATCGGTGCGGTGATCGACTTCGCCGTCGGCGTGGCCAAGCTGATCGCCGGCTTCCTGGTGGGCTCGGCGGCGCTGGTGGCCGACGCCATCCACTCCTTCTCGGACATCCTGACCGACCTCTTCGTGGTCGCCGCCACCCACTTCGGCCGCCAGGAGCCCGACAGCGACCACCCGTACGGCCACGGCCGCATCGAGACCCTGGCCACGCTGTGGCTCGGCAGCGTGCTGATCTTCGTCGCCGGCGGCATCGCCTGGGCGAGCATCGGCCGCCTCCTCGAGGGCGAGCCCATCCCCGCGCCGGGCGCCTGGGCCATCGGCATCGCCGGGATTGCCCTGCTCGCCAAGGAGTGGATCTTCCGCTACACCATGCGCGTGGCGCGGCGCGTCAATTCGCGGCTGCTCGAGGCCAACGCCTGGCACTCCCGCTCCGACGCGCTCTCCACCGTGGTGGTGATGATCGGCCTGGTGGCGGCCCAGGTCGGCGTGGGCTGGATGGACGCCCTCGCCGCCATCGTGGTGGGCATCATGGTCGGCCGCGTCGGGGGGCGGCTGCTGTGGGAGTCCAGCCGCGAGCTGATCGACACCGCCCTGCCGGCCGAGCAGCGCGACGCCATGCAGCGCGCCGCCGAGGCGGTCGCCGGAGTGCGCAGCGTACACGACCTGCGCGCCCGCAAGCTCGGCAGCGATATCCTCCTCGACCTGCATATCGTGGTGCCCCCGCGGGTCACGGTGTCCGAGGCCCACGAGATCGGCAACGAGGCCAGCCGCCGACTGCGCGAGGCCTTTCCCAACCTGCACGACGTGACCTTCCATATCGATCCCGAGGACGACTCGGGCGAGACGGAACACAGCCTGCGCCCCGGCCCACCCCTGCGCGCCGACGTCGAGGACCTGCTGGATCGGGCCTGGCGCGACCTGCCGATCTGGCACGCCCGCGTCGACCTGGGCCTCCACTACCTGGACGACCGCGTCGACGTCTCCCTCTACGTCGACGCCCTGCCGCCGGGCCAGGACCTCGAAGCGGCCGCGGACGAGCTGCGCACGGCGGCCCGCCGGCTCGACTGGATCGGCCGCCTGAGGATCTGGCTCGGCCCCGGCCAGGCCTAAGTCGACCGTCACACAACGGGTAAGACGCACGCCTCACGGTTCCCTCTCGACATGCTGCCCTCGCTCGCATTAGCCGCCTGCTCCCCCTAAACTTGAGCAAGTCCTCATTCAGGCTGACGCCATGTCTCCCCCGTCACACCGGACACTCGCCTCGCCCGGGCGTCGCCGTTTGCTGGCGGGGCTCGGCGGCCTGTGGCTGCTGACGGGCCTGGGACTCGGCCCAACGCCGGTCGTGGCCAGCCTCTCGCCCCGGCGCCTGCGCCAGACCATGCAGGCGCAGTACGGGGCGCCCGGCGTCGCGG
Source organism: Halomonas sp. THAF5a (assembly GCF_009363755.1). NCBI lineage: Bacteria > Pseudomonadati > Pseudomonadota > Gammaproteobacteria > Oceanospirillales > Halomonadaceae > Halomonas > Halomonas sp. THAF5a. The sequence goes on from NZ_CP045417.1 coordinate 2,147,501, forward strand.
CCCTCGAGGCGTGGTTCGAGCTGCTCGAGCGGCTTCGCCCGGCCGATCTCGAGACCCGGCTGCGCGAGGTCAACGACTTCTTCAACCGGCGCGTGCGCTGGCTCGAGGACATCGACATCTGGCGCCAGGAGGACTATTGGGCCACGCCGCTGGAGACCCTGGGACGCGGCGAGGGCGACTGCGAAGACTTCACCATCGCCAAGTACGTCACCCTCAAGGAGCTCGGCGTCCCGGAAGACGAGCTTCGCCTGGTTTACGTGCGCGCGCGCATCGGCCGCAGCAGCCTTACCCAGGCGCACATGGTGCTGGGCTACTACGCGACGCCCACGGCAGACCCGCTGGTGCTGGACAATCTGGTGCCGTCGATCACCCGCGGCTCCCGGCGCACCGACCTGGATCCGCTGTTCAGCTTCAACGGCCGCGGCCTGTGGGCCGCCGGCTCGTCGCAGTCCCGCGCCGACCCGGTCGCCCGGCTGTCGCGCTGGCGGCGCGTGATCGATCGCATGCAGCAGCAGGGATTCATACAAGGGGAGTAGGACATGTCACTCATCAAGCAGCTATGGCTGATCGTCGTGGTACTGCTGCTGCTCGCCTTCGGGGGCAGCCTGTTCATCGGGGTCTCCGCCAGCCGGGCCTACATCGAGCAGGAAGTGCTGATCAAGAACGCCGACAACGCCCATGCCCTGGCCTTGACGATGAGCCAGATGCCCAAGGATCCGGTGACCCTGGAGCTGCTGATCTCGGCCCAGTTCGACACCGGGCACTACCGGCGGGTGGAGCTGCGCTCTCCAGAGGGCGAGATCATCGAGCGGCGTCTCGGCACGGACGCCATCGACGACGTGCCGGCCTGGTTCGTGGACCTGGTGCGGATCGAGGTCCCGCCCGGCCGCGCCGTGGTCCAGGATGGCTGGCGACAGCTCGGCACCCTGGTGCTGGAGAGTCAGCACAGCTTCGCCTATCGCTCGCTGTGGGCCAGCACCCTGAGCCTCATGGGCTGGTTCGCGCTCGCCGCGGCGATCAGCCTGCTGCTGGCCTGGTGGATCGTGCGCCAGATCCGTCGTCCGCTCGGCGCCGTGGTCGACCAGGCCCGACAGATCGGCGAACGTCGCTTCACGACGATCCCCGCCCCACGCACCCGTGAGCTGCGGGAGGTGGTGGAGGCCATGAACCACCTCTCCGACGCGGTGCGCCACATGCTCAGCGCGGAGAGCCAGAAACTCGACCGGCTGCGACAGCAGCTGCAGCACGATCCCGTGACCGGCGTGCTGAATCGCGAGGCCTTTCTCGCGCAGCTGCAGAGCCACCTGGACAGCCAGGACGCGCGAGCCAGCGGCGCCCTGGCACTCGTGCGCCTGGCCCACCTCACCGAGATCAACAAACGGCTGGGGCGCGCCGAGACCGACGTCCTCCTCCACAAAGTGGCCCACGGTCTGCAACAGTTCGGCCAGGCCTACGGTGGCGGAATCGTGGGCCGGCTCAACGGCCGCGACTTCATGCTGCTGCTTCCCGGCAAGATTGATCTGGCACGGCTGCGCCACGATCTAGGCCGGCGGCTCGCCGCGATGCGCGAACACGACCGCACCGCCATGTCACTGCCTGGCGCGCTGATCGACTACGCCCAGGGCGACCACTCCGGCAGGCTGCTGGCGAGCCTCGACGGCACCCTGGCGGCGGCCGAGGCGCGAAGCGATGAGCGGCTGTTGATCGCCGAGGGCCCGCAACGCCACAGCCTCTTCGCTAATCACGATGAGTGGCGCCGCGCCCTGCAGACCGCCATGGCAAAGGGCGTCTACCTGGCCCACTACCCGGTACTGGACGCCGCGGGCGAGCTGCTGCACTTCGAGTGCCCCTCACGCTTGCGCCTGGCAGCCGAATGGCAACCCGCCGGGATCTTCATGCCGTGGGTCTCGCGGCTGGGGCTCGATAGCCAGCTCGACCTGGCGGTCATCGACGAGGCTTTCCGCGACATCACTCAGCGCGGCAAGCCCGTGGGCATCAACCTCTCGTCGGCCTCGATCCAGGACGCTCACTTCATCGTGGAGCTGCAGGCCCGACTCAAGGCGCGCCCCGACGTCGCCGAGCGCCTGTGGCTCGAGCTACCCGAAGCCATGGCCATCCACGACCTGAAGAGCTTTCGCAGCCTGTGCCAGGCTCTGCAGCCGCTGGGCTGCCGGGTCGGCCTGGAACACGTGGGCGCCTCCTTCACCCGCATCGCTGACCTGCAGGACCTGGGACTCGCCTACCTCAAGCTCGATCGCACCCTGGTCAGGAACGTCGACCAGGTCGCCGAACAGCAGACCATCCTGCGCGGCATGGCCACGCTCTGCCATTCGCTGGGCATCCTGGCCATCGGCGAGGGCGTCGAGCACCGGGGCGAGGCCCGCACGCTCTTCGAGCTGGGCCTGGATGGCGCCACCGGGCCCGGCATCCGCCAGCACGACAAACCGGTGGACTGAGCATCAAGAAAAGCCGGCGTCCTCGCGGACGCCGGCTCATCGGCCTTCGAGCATGACGCACCCGGCTAGATCACGCCATCCTCTTCATCGCTGCCGGTCACCAGCTGCAGGCCGTTGAGCCGCCGCCGCAGGGTCTGGCGCTCCATCACCTTCTCCTGGGCGGGCTCCGGCAGATCGGTGAAGCTGATCACCCCCTTGTCCATCAGCAGCTCGATCACGTCCTCCAGCACCCGCACGAAGGCGAGATCCGACGCCTGAAAATACGCCGCTCCCTTGCCGATCTTACCCTCCATCAGGAAAGCCAGTAGCTCCGGCGAATCCGCCGCCAGGTACTCTCGGCACGCCGGCGTCTCCTCCCGGCTGACCAGCTCGATGCGCTCGTCACTGTCGCGCTTGATGTACATGAGTGGCTCCTTGAACGTCCTGTTCTGTCGCGTAAGTGGTCAGTGCTGAAAGCAAACGCCCATCGCCCGACCATGGCCGGGCGATGGGGTTGAGTGGAGGCGATCACTCGATATCGAGCTGGCCGTTGTCGATCAGGGACTCAAGGAAAGCAGATGATTCCGCTCCGTTCATGCCGACGTCTTTGAGCACAATGGTCTGATCGGCCTCGGCCCCATTGCTACCCAGCTGACCATCGCTGCTGATATGCAGGACGGTATTTCCACTGCCATCCTCTTCGGCAAAGACATAGGCATCAACATTCGAATCACTCGCCCCCTGCAGCAGATCGGAGATGTCCAGCTTGTCGGCATCAGCATCCACACCAAACTCTCCCAGAGAAAAGTCCGTGACGCTGTCTTCGGTCGGATCAGTGCTCGTGGCTTGATCACCGAAGTTCCAGACGAAGGTATCGGCGCCTAGACCACCGGTCAATGTATCGTCCCCGGCACCGCCGATCAGGATGTCGTCACCAGTACCGCCGGTTAGAAGGTCATCACCGGCACCACTCACCAGGACATCATCACCGGCACCACCAGTCAGGGTATTATCCCCTCCATCAGTGCGAACGGTATCGATGAGCGACTCCCAGTTTTCTCGGACATAGCCGAGAATCTGCTCGTCCTCGGGCGCCGTACCGTCATTGACTTCCCACTTCAGGTATTCGCGCAACCCCTGGTAGCCCATGCCATCGTGTGCGTCGGCGGCAAAGGACTCATTGGTATCGCCATTGGTCCACTCGAGATGATCGGAATTGATCGCATCACCGAAGAGAATATCGTCACCATCGCCTCCCGTGAGGATATCGTCACCTAGATCCTCAAGCTCATCGAATTCCGAGCTTCCCTCCAGGGCTACCGCCAGATCTCCAGAGGTATTGACGATATCAACATCACCAGCCTGGGCCGTTACAGTGCCACCACCCCAAGTGTAATTTTTTGAGTTACCAAACCAGCCAGATGTAGGGTTGCTGACATCAACCCAGCCACTATCCCTAAAGCCTTGGACAAACACAGACTCCTGACCAACCGACTCCCCTGTCGTGGTAAAGAACTGCAAATATTCCTGATTGATATCGGAACCTATACCAATACCCTCTATCTGACTAAGTCCTGCCAGCTTCTGGAAAGCGTCTACAGAATTTTGCAGAACACTATGACTAGTCTTATTACCTGGGCCGCTAACATTGCCATTATTAGTGCGGTAATCGAAGGAAGGTTCCCCATCCGTCAGAAAATAGCTCAAGTTTTCAAACTCACCGGATGCCTGCTGCTCATTCTGGGCATTGAACCAAGCCACCGACTGTTCGAAAGCTGCCTGGTAGTTAGTACCACCGCCTGATGAAAGCGCATCAATTTCTGTAATCAGCTGCTGAATATTATTTGCATCAAGCCCCTGAACAGTCACCGCAGTTGAGGCATGCGTAGAGAACGGCACCAGCTGCACATTGATCGTGCCCTCATGGTCCTCGAGTTGATTGGCCAGGTTAACCAGCGCCTTCTTGGTCAGCTCCATGCGATCCAGCCCTGGCATACCAGAGGCATTATCCATGCTTCCTGAAGTATCGACGATCAAGGAGATATTGTAGTTGGCCGCCGGATCGATAATGGTTTCCTTGCCACCACGATCACCGAGGATGACATCATCACCGCCACCACCTTCAACCTCATTGTCGCCATTGCCACCCACTTCTAAGGATGCGGGGGGTTGCACCTCATAGGGGCGATCCACCTCAGCCCCATAGGTGTTACCATATTGATCTTCTCCCACGACGTTGGCCGTGATATCGCCGGAGCTCAGGTCTGCAACCTTGTCGGCCGGTACGTTTACGGACCAGGAGCTGCCATCATCGTTGACGGTTGTAGTATAGACTTCGCCACCAATGGTGACCTCGATCGCATCGCCAGCCTTGGCATCACCTCCCACGGAACCGGAGATCGACTGCCCTTCTTGAGACTCATCATTGCTCAGGAAGTCATCGCCATCGAAGACAGGATCGATGGTGATGCTGGCTTCCGGCTCAATATTCGCCACATCCTTGGCGTCAGTGGCGCTTGCACTATTCCCCGCCGGGTCGATGACCGTCGCTTGTACGCTTACGCTGCTGACGCCATCGGTCACAGGAACCCAGACGCTAACCCCCGAGGCAATATGTTGCTGATCGAGGACTAATGTAGTCAGCGTATTACCCGCCCCATCGGTTACCACTAGGGTATCGCCGGGTGCGGTCCCCTCATTCAGGGTGATCAGAGCCTGCACGCTGTCAGATTCACCGGCCGCGACTTCTTCGATGTTATAGACATCGTCATCGCCTGCTCCCAGTAAGGCCACGCTGACCGCCGGGGCGGTGGCGTCGATGCGGATGGCATCGCTGCCTTGGCTGCCCAGGTTGCCGGCGGCGTCGGCGTAGCTGTCATCGGCAATGCTGGCCGTGGCGTCACCGTCGGTGCCCTCGGCGGCCACCACGGTGCCGGTCCAGAGCGTGCTGTCGGTGCCGTCCTGGGTCAGCTCACCCACCAGCTCGAGGCCGTTCAGGGCCAGCAGCTCGGCCACCCCGGCGGCATCCAGCTCGCCACCGTCGGTACCGTAGGCCACTTCGCTGAAGTCGATGGCGATCGTGGTCTCTTCGCCTTCGGCCAACGGCGCCTCGCCGTCGCCCAGGGTGACCTCCACCGTCGGCGCGGTGGTGTCGACGGCGATGCTGTCGCTACCTTCACTGCCCAGGTTGCCGGCGGCGTCGGCGTAGCTGTCATCGGCAATGCTGGCCGTGGCGTCACCGTCGGTGCCCTCGGCGGCCACCACGGTGCCGGTCCAGAGCGTGCTGTCGGTGCCGTCCTGGGTCAGCTCACCCACCAGCTCGAGGCCGTTCAGGGCCAGCAGCTCGGCCACCCCGGCGGCATCCAGCTCGCCACCGTCGGTACCGTAGGCCACTTCGCTGAAGTCGATGGCGATCGTGGTCTCTTCGCCTTCGGCCAACGGCGCCTCGCCGTCGCCCAGGGTGACCTCCACCGTCGGCGCGGTGGTGTCGACGGCGATGCTGTCGCTACCTTCACTGCCCAGGTTGCCGGCGGCGTCGGCGTAGCTGTCATCGGCAATGCTGGCCGTGGCGTCACCGTCGGTGCCCTCGGCGGCCACCACGGTGCCGGTCCAGAGCGTGCTGTCGGTGCCGTCCTGGGTCAGCTCACCCACCAGCTCGAGGCCGTTCAGGGCCAGCAGCTCGGCCACCCCGGCGGCATCCAGCTCGCCACCGTCGGTACCGTAGGCCACTTCGCTGAAGTCGATGGCGATCGTGGTCTCTTCGCCTTCGGCCAACGGCGCCTCGCCGTCGCCCAGGGTGACCTCCACCGTCGGCGCGGTGGTGTCGACGGCGATGCTGTCGCTACCTTCACTGCCCAGGTTGCCGGCGGCGTCGGCGTAGCTGTCATCGGCAATGCTGGCCGTGGCGTCACCGTCGGTGCCCTCGGCGGCCACCACGGTGCCGGTCCAGAGCGTGCTGTCGGTGCCGTCCTGGGTCAGCTCACCCACCAGCTCGAGGCCGTTCAGGGCCAGCAGCTCGGCCACCCCGGCGGCATCCAGCTCGCCACCGTCGGTACCGTAGGCCACTTCGCTGAAGTCGATGGCGATCGTGGTCTCTTCGCCTTCGGCCAACGGCGCCTCGCCGTCGCCCAGGGTGACCTCCACCGTCGGCGCGGTGGTGTCGACGGCGATGCTGTCGCTACCTTCACTGCCCAGGTTGCCGGCGGCGTCGGCGTAGCTGTCATCGGCAATGCTGGCCGTGGCGTCACCGTCGGTGCCCTCGGCGGCCACCACGGTGCCGGTCCAGAGCGTGCTGTCGGTGCCGTCCTGGGTCAGCTCACCCACCAGCTCGAGGCCGTTCAGGGCCAGCAGCTCGGCCACCCCGGCGGCATCCAGCTCGCCACCGTCGGTACCGTAGGCCACTTCGCTGAAGTCGATGGCGATCGTGGTCTCTTCGCCTTCGGCCAACGGCGCCTCGCCGTCGCCCAGGGTGACCTCCACCGTCGGCGCGGTGGTGTCGACGGCGATGCTGTCGCTACCTTCACTGCCCAGGTTGCCGGCGGCGTCGGCGTAGCTGTCATCGGCAATGCTGGCCGTGGCGTCACCGTCGGTGCCCTCGGCGGCCACCACGGTGCCGGTCCAGAGCGTGCTGTCGGTGCCGTCCTGGGTCAGCTCACCCACCAGCTCGAGGCCGTTCAGGGCCAGCAGCTCGGCCACCCCGGCGGCATCCAGCTCGCCACCGTCGGTACCGTAGGCCACTTCGCTGAAGTCGATGGCGATCGTGGTCTCTTCGCCTTCGGCCAACGGCGCCTCGCCGTCGCCCAGGGTGACCTCCACCGTCGGCGCGGTGGTGTCGACGGCGATGCTGTCGCTACCTTCACTGCCCAGGTTGCCGGCGGCGTCGGCGTAGCTGTCATCGGCAATGCTGGCCGTGGCGTCACCGTCGGTGCCCTCGGCGGCCACCACGGTGCCGGTCCAGAGCGTGCTGTCGGTGCCGTCCTGGGTCAGCTCACCCACCAGCTCGAGGCCGTTCAGGGCCAGCAGCTCGGCCACCCCGGCGGCATCCAGCTCGCCACCGTCGGTACCGTAGGCCACTTCGCTGAAGTCGATGGCGATCGTGGTCTCTTCGCCTTCGGCCAACGGCGCCTCGCCGTCGCCCAGGGTGACCTCCACCGTCGGCGCGGTGGTGTCGACGGCGATGCTGTCGCTACCTTCACTGCCCAGGTTGCCGGCGGCGTCGGCGTAGCTGTCATCGGCAATGCTGGCCGTGGCGTCACCGTCGGTGCCCTCGGCGGCCACCACGGTGCCGGTCCAGAGCGTGCTGTCGGTGCCGTCCTGGGTCAGCTCACCCACCAGCTCGAGGCCGTTCAGGGCCAGCAGCTCGGCCACCCCGGCGGCATCCAGCTCGCCACCGTCGGTACCGTAGGCCACTTCGCTGAAGTCGATGGCGATCGTGGTCTCTTCGCCTTCGGCCAACGGCGCCTCGCCGTCGCCCAGGGTGACCTCCACCGTCGGCGCGGTGGTGTCGACGGCGATGCTGTCGCTACCTTCACTGCCCAGGTTGCCGGCGGCGTCGGCGTAGCTGTCATCGGCAATGCTGGCCGTGGCGTCACCGTCGGTGCCCTCGGCGGCCACCACGGTGCCGGTCCAGAGCGTGCTGTCGGTGCCGTCCTGGGTCAGCTCACCCACCAGCTCGAGGCCGTTCAGGGCCAGCAGCTCGGCCACCCCGGCGGCATCCAGCTCGCCACCGTCGGTACCGTAGGCCACTTCGCTGAAGTCGATGGCGATCGTGGTCTCTTCGCCTTCGGCCAACGGCGCCTCGCCGTCGCCCAGGGTGACCTCCACCGTCGGCGCGGTGGTGTCGACGGCGATGCTGTCGCTACCTTCACTGCCCAGGTTGCCGGCGGCGTCGGCGTAGCTGTCATCGGCAATGCTGGCCGTGGCGTCACCGTCGGTGCCCTCGGCGGCCACCACGGTGCCGGTCCAGAGCGTGCTGTCGGTGCCGTCCTGGGTCAGCTCACCCACCAGCTCGAGGCCGTTCAGGGCCAGCAGCTCGGCCACCCCGGCGGCATCCAGCTCGCCACCGTCGGTACCGTAGGCCACTTCGCTGAAGTCGATGGCGATCGTGGTCTCTTCGCCTTCGGCCAACGGCGCCTCGCCGTCGCCCAGGGTGACCTCCACCGTCGGCGCGGTGGTGTCGACGGCGATGCTGTCGCTACCTTCACTGCCCAGGTTGCCGGCGGCGTCGGCGTAGCTGTCATCGGCAATGCTGGCCGTGGCGTCACCGTCGGTGCCCTCGGCGGCCACCACGGTGCCGGTCCAGAGCGTGCTGTCGGTGCCGTCCTGGGTCAGCTCACCCACCAGCTCGAGGCCGTTCAGGGCCAGCAGCTCGGCCACCCCGGCGGCATCCAGCTCGCCACCGTCGGTACCGTAGGCCACTTCGCTGAAGTCGATGGCGATCGTGGTCTCTTCGCCTTCGGCCAACGGCGCCTCGCCGTCGCCCAGGGTGACCTCCACCGTCGGCGCGGTGGTGTCGACGGCGATGCTGTCGCTACCTTCACTGCCCAGGTTGCCGGCGGCGTCGGCGTAGCTGTCATCGGCAATGCTGGCCGTGGCGTCACCGTCGGTGCCCTCGGCGGCCACCACGGTGCCGGTCCAGAGCGTGCTGTCGGTGCCGTCCTGGGTCAGCTCACCCACCAGCTCGAGGCCGTTCAGGGCCAGCAGCTCGGCCACCCCGGCGGCATCCAGCTCGCCACCGTCGGTACCGTAGGCCACTTCGCTGAAGTCGATGGCGATCGTGGTCTCTTCGCCTTCGGCCAACGGCGCCTCGCCGTCGCCCAGGGTGACCTCCACCGTCGGCGCGGTGGTGTCGACGGCGATGCTGTCGCTACCTTCACTGCCCAGGTTGCCGGCGGCGTCGGCGTAGCTGTCATCGGCAATGCTGGCCGTGGCGTCACCGTCGGTGCCCTCGGCGGCCACCACGGTGCCGGTCCAGAGCGTGCTGTCGGTGCCGTCCTGGGTCAGCTCACCCACCAGCTCGAGGCCGTTCAGGGCCAGCAGCTCGGCCACCCCGGCGGCATCCAGCTCGCCACCGTCGGTACCGTAGGCCACTTCGCTGAAGTCGATGGCGATCGTGGTCTCTTCGCCTTCGGCCAACGGCGCCTCGCCGTCGCCCAGGGTGACCTCCACCGTCGGCGCGGTGGTGTCGACGGCGATGCTGTCGCTACCTTCACTGCCCAGGTTGCCGGCGGCGTCGGCGTAGCTGTCATCGGCAATGCTGGCCGTGGCGTCACCGTCGGTGCCCTCGGCGGCCACCACGGTGCCGGTCCAGAGCGTGCTGTCGGTGCCGTCCTGGGTCAGCTCACCCACCAGCTCGAGGCCGTTCAGGGCCAGCAGCTCGGCCACCCCGGCGGCATCCAGCTCGCCACCGTCGGTACCGTAGGCCACTTCGCTGAAGTCGATGGCGATCGTGGTCTCTTCGCCTTCGGCCAACGGCGCCTCGCCGTCGCCCAGGGTGACCTCCACCGTCGGCGCGGTGGTGTCGACGGCGATGCTGTCGCTACCTTCACTGCCCAGGTTGCCGGCGGCGTCGGCGTAGCTGTCATCGGCAATGCTGGCCGTGGCGTCACCGTCGGTGCCCTCGGCGGCCACCACGGTGCCGGTCCAGAGCGTGCTGTCGGTGCCGTCCTGGGTCAGCTCACCCACCAGCTCGAGGCCGTTCAGGGCCAGCAGCTCGGCCACCCCGGCGGCATCCAGCTCGCCACCGTCGGTACCGTAGGCCACTTCGCTGAAGTCGATGGCGATCGTGGTCTCTTCGCCTTCGGCCAACGGCGCCTCGCCGTCGCCCAGGGTGACCTCCACCGTCGGCGCGGTGGTGTCGACGGCGATGCTGTCGCTACCTTCACTGCCCAGGTTGCCGGCGGCGTCGGCGTAGCTGTCATCGGCAATGCTGGCCGTGGCGTCACCGTCGGTGCCCTCGGCGGCCACCACGGTGCCGGTCCAGAGCGTGCTGTCGGTGCCGTCCTGGGTCAGCTCACCCACCAGCTCGAGGCCGTTCAGGGCCAGCAGCTCGGCCACCCCGGCGGCATCCAGCTCGCCACCGTCGGTACCGTAGGCCACTTCGCTGAAGTCGATGGCGATCGTGGTCTCTTCGCCTTCGGCCAACGGCGCCTCGCCGTCGCCCAGGGTGACCTCCACCGTCGGCGCGGTGGTGTCGACGGCGATGCTGTCGCTACCTTCACTGCCCAGGTTGCCGGCGGCGTCGGCGTAGCTGTCATCGGCAATGCTGGCCGTGGCGTCACCGTCGGTGCCCTCGGCGGCCACCACGGTGCCGGTCCAGAGCGTGCTGTCGGTGCCGTCCTGGGTCAGCTCACCCACCAGCTCGAGGCCGTTCAGGGCCAGCAGCTCGGCCACCCCGGCGGCATCCAGCTCGCCACCGTCGGTACCGTAGGCCACTTCGCTGAAGTCGATGGCGATCGTGGTCTCTTCGCCTTCGGCCAACGGCGCCTCGCCGTCGCCCAGGGTGACCTCCACCGTCGGCGCGGTGGTGTCGACGGCGATGCTGTCGCTACCTTCACTGCCCAGGTTGCCGGCGGCGTCGGCGTAGCTGTCATCGGCAATGCTGGCCGTGGCGTCACCGTCGGTGCCCTCGGCGGCCACCACGGTGCCGGTCCAGAGCGTGCTGTCGGTGCCGTCCTGGGTCAGCTCACCCACCAGCTCGAGGCCGTTCAGGGCCAGCAGCTCGGCCACCCCGGCGGCATCCAGCTCGCCACCGTCGGTACCGTAGGCCACTTCGCTGAAGTCGATGGCGATCGTGGTCTCTTCGCCTTCGGCCAACGGCGCCTCGCCGTCGCCCAGGGTGACCTCCACCGTCGGCGCGGTGGTGTCGACGGCGATGCTGTCGCTACCTTCACTGCCCAGGTTGCCGGCGGCGTCGGCGTAGCTGTCATCGGCAATGCTGGCCGTGGCGTCACCGTCGGTGCCCTCGGCGGCCACCACGGTGCCGGTCCAGAGCGTGCTGTCGGTGCCGTCCTGGGTCAGCTCACCCACCAGCTCGAGGCCGTTCAGGGCCAGCAGCTCGGCCACCCCGGCGGCATCCAGCTCGCCACCGTCGGTACCGTAGGCCACTTCGCTGAAGTCGATGGCGATCGTGGTCTCTTCGCCTTCGGCCAACGGCGCCTCGCCGTCGCCCAGGGTGACCTCCACCGTCGGCGCGGTGGTGTCGACGGCGATGCTGTCGCTACCTTCACTGCCCAGGTTGCCGGCGGCGTCGGCGTAGCTGTCATCGGCAATGCTGGCCGTGGCGTCACCGTCGGTGCCCTCGGCGGCCACCACGGTGCCGGTCCAGAGCGTGCTGTCGGTGCCGTCCTGGGTCAGCTCACCCACCAGCTCGAGGCCGTTCAGGGCCAGCAGCTCGGCCACCCCGGCGGCATCCAGCTCGCCACCGTCGGTACCGTAGGCCACTTCGCTGAAGTCGATGGCGATCGTGGTCTCTTCGCCTTCGGCCAACGGCGCCTCGCCGTCGCCCAGGGTGACCTCCACCGTCGGCGCGGTGGTGTCGACGGCGATGCTGTCGCTACCTTCACTGCCCAGGTTGCCGGCGGCGTCGGCGTAGCTGTCATCGGCAATGCTGGCCGTGGCGTCACCGTCGGTGCCCTCGGCGGCCACCACGGTGCCGGTCCAGAGCGTGCTGTCGGTGCCGTCCTGGGTCAGCTCACCCACCAGCTCGAGGCCGTTCAGGGCCAGCAGCTCGGCCACCCCGGCGGCATCCAGCTCGCCACCGTCGGTACCGTAGGCCACTTCGCTGAAGTCGATGGCGATCGTGGTCTCTTCGCCTTCGGCCAACGGCGCCTCGCCGTCGCCCAGGGTGACCTCCACCGTCGGCGCGGTGGTGTCGACGGCGATGCTGTCGCTACCTTCACTGCCCAGGTTGCCGGCGGCGTCGGCGTAGCTGTCATCGGCAATGCTGGCCGTGGCGTCACCGTCGGTGCCCTCGGCGGCCACCACGGTGCCGGTCCAGAGCGTGCTGTCGGTGCCGTCCTGGGTCAGCTCACCCACCAGCTCGAGGCCGTTCAGGGCCAGCAGCTCGGCCACCCCGGCGGCATCCAGCTCGCCACCGTCGGTACCGTAGGCCACTTCGCTGAAGTCGATGGCGATCGTGGTCTCTTCGCCTTCGGCCAACGGCGCCTCGCCGTCGCCCAGGGTGACCTCCACCGTCGGCGCGGTGGTGTCGACGGCGATGCTGTCGCTACCTTCACTGCCCAGGTTGCCGGCGGCGTCGGCGTAGCTGTCATCGGCAATGCTGGCCGTGGCGTCACCGTCGGTGCCCTCGGCGGCCACCACGGTGCCGGTCCAGAGCGTGCTGTCGGTGCCGTCCTGGGTCAGCTCACCCACCAGCTCGAGGCCGTTCAGGGCCAGCAGCTCGGCCACCCCGGCGGCATCCAGCTCGCCACCGTCGGTACCGTAGGCCACTTCGCTGAAGTCGATGGCGATCGTGGTCTCTTCGCCTTCGGCCAACGGCGCCTCGCCGTCGCCCAGGGTGACCTCCACCGTCGGCGCGGTGGTGTCGACGGCGATGCTGTCGCTACCTTCACTGCCCAGGTTGCCGGCGGCGTCGGCGTAGCTGTCATCGGCAATGCTGGCCGTGGCGTCACCGTCGGTGCCCTCGGCGGCCACCACGGTGCCGGTCCAGAGCGTGCTGTCGGTGCCGTCCTGGGTCAGCTCACCCACCAGCTCGAGGCCGTTCAGGGCCAGCAGCTCGGCCACCCCGGCGGCATCCAGCTCGCCACCGTCGGTACCGTAGGCCACTTCGCTGAAGTCGATGGCGATCGTGGTCTCTTCGCCTTCGGCCAACGGCGCCTCGCCGTCGCCCAGGGTGACCTCCACCGTCGGCGCGGTGGTGTCGACGGCGATGCTGTCGCTACCTTCACTGCCCAGGTTGCCGGCGGCGTCGGCGTAGCTGTCATCGGCAATGCTGGCCGTGGCGTCACCGTCGGTGCCCTCGGCGGCCACCACGGTGCCGGTCCAGAGCGTGCTGTCGGTGCCGTCCTGGGTCAGCTCACCCACCAGCTCGAGGCCGTTCAGGGCCAGCAGCTCGGCCACCCCGGCGGCATCCAGCTCGCCACCGTCGGTACCGTAGGCCACTTCGCTGAAGTCGATGGCGATCGTGGTCTCTTCGCCTTCGGCCAACGGCGCCTCGCCGTCGCCCAGGGTGACCTCCACCGTCGGCGCGGTGGTGTCGACGGCGATGCTGTCGCTACCTTCACTGCCCAGGTTGCCGGCGGCGTCGGCGTAGCTGTCATCGGCAATGCTGGCCGTGGCGTCACCGTCGGTGCCCTCGGCGGCCACCACGGTGCCGGTCCAGAGCGTGCTGTCGGTGCCGTCCTGGGTCAGCTCACCCACCAGCTCGAGGCCGTTCAGGGCCAGCAGCTCGGCCACCCCGGCGGCATCCAGCTCGCCACCGTCGGTACCGTAGGCCACTTCGCTGAAGTCGATGGCGATCGTGGTCTCTTCGCCTTCGGCCAACGGCGCCTCGCCGTCGCCCAGGGTGACCTCCACCGTCGGCGCGGTGGTGTCGACGGCGATGCTGTCGCTACCTTCACTGCCCAGGTTGCCGGCGGCGTCGGCGTAGCTGTCATCGGCAATGCTGGCCGTGGCGTCACCGTCGGTGCCCTCGGCGGCCACCACGGTGCCGGTCCAGAGCGTGCTGTCGGTGCCGTCCTGGGTCAGCTCACCCACCAGCTCGAGGCCGTTCAGGGCCAGCAGCTCGGCCACCCCGGCGGCATCCAGCTCGCCACCGTCGGTACCGTAGGCCACTTCGCTGAAGTCGATGGCGATCGTGGTCTCTTCGCCTTCGGCCAACGGCGCCTCGCCGTCGCCCAGGGTGACCTCCACCGTCGGCGCGGTGGTGTCGACGGCGATGCTGTCGCTACCTTCACTGCCCAGGTTGCCGGCGGCGTCGGCGTAGCTGTCATCGGCAATGCTGGCCGTGGCGTCACCGTCGGTGCCCTCGGCGGCCACCACGGTGCCGGTCCAGAGCGTGCTGTCGGTGCCGTCCTGGGTCAGCTCACCCACCAGCTCGAGGCCGTTCAGGGCCAGCAGCTCGGCCACCCCGGCGGCATCCAGCTCGCCACCGTCGGTACCGTAGGCCACTTCGCTGAAGTCGATGGCGATCGTGGTCTCTTCGCCTTCGGCCAACGGCGCCTCGCCGTCGCCCAGGGTGACCTCCACCGTCGGCGCGGTGGTGTCGACGGCGATGCTGTCGCTACCTTCACTGCCCAGGTTGCCGGCGGCGTCGGCGTAGCTGTCATCGGCAATGCTGGCCGTGGCGTCACCGTCGGTGCCCTCGGCGGCCACCACGGTGCCGGTCCAGAGCGTGCTGTCGGTGCCGTCCTGGGTCAGCTCACCCACCAGCTCGAGGCCGTTCAGGGCCAGCAGCTCGGCCACCCCGGCGGCATCCAGCTCGCCACCGTCGGTACCGTAGGCCACTTCGCTGAAGTCGATGGCGATCGTGGTCTCTTCGCCTTCGGCCAACGGCGCCTCGCCGTCGCCCAGGGTGACCTCCACCGTCGGCGCGGTGGTGTCGACGGCGATGCTGTCGCTACCTTCACTGCCCAGGTTGCCGGCGGCGTCGGCGTAGCTGTCATCGGCAATGCTGGCCGTGGCGTCACCGTCGGTGCCCTCGGCGGCCACCACGGTGCCGGTCCAGAGCGTGCTGTCGGTGCCGTCCTGGGTCAGCTCACCCACCAGCTCGAGGCCGTTCAGGGCCAGCAGCTCGGCCACCCCGGCGGCATCCAGCTCGCCACCGTCGGTACCGTAGGCCACTTCGCTGAAGTCGATGGCGATCGTGGTCTCTTCGCCTTCGGCCAACGGCGCCTCGCCGTCGCCCAGGGTGACCTCCACCGTCGGCGCGGTGGTGTCGACGGCGATGCTGTCGCTACCTTCACTGCCCAGGTTGCCGGCGGCGTCGGCGTAGCTGTCATCGGCAATGCTGGCCGTGGCGTCACCGTCGGTGCCCTCGGCGGCCACCACGGTGCCGGTCCAGAGCGTGCTGTCGGTGCCGTCCTGGGTCAGCTCACCCACCAGCTCGAGGCCGTTCAGGGCCAGCAGCTCGGCCACCCCGGCGGCATCCAGCTCGCCACCGTCGGTACCGTAGGCCACTTCGCTGAAGTCGATGGCGATCGTGGTCTCTTCGCCTTCGGCCAACGGCGCCTCGCCGTCGCCCAGGGTGACCTCCACCGTCGGCGCGGTGGTGTCGACGGCGATGCTGTCGCTACCTTCACTGCCCAGGTTGCCGGCGGCGTCGGCGTAGCTGTCATCGGCAATGCTGGCCGTGGCGTCACCGTCGGTGCCCTCGGCGGCCACCACGGTGCCGGTCCAGAGCGTGCTGTCGGTGCCGTCCTGGGTCAGCTCACCCACCAGCTCGAGGCCGTTCAGGGCCAGCAGCTCGGCCACCCCGGCGGCATCCAGCTCGCCACCGTCGGTACCGTAGGCCACTTCGCTGAAGTCGATGGCGATCGTGGTCTCTTCGCCTTCGGCCAACGGCGCCTCGCCGTCGCCCAGGGTGACCTCCACCGTCGGCGCGGTGGTGTCGACGGCGATGCTGTCGCTACCTTCACTGCCCAGGTTGCCGGCGGCGTCGGCGTAGCTGTCATCGGCAATGCTGGCCGTGGCGTCACCGTCGGTGCCCTCGGCGGCCACCACGGTGCCGGTCCAGAGCGTGCTGTCGGTGCCGTCCTGGGTCAGCTCACCCACCAGCTCGAGGCCGTTCAGGGCCAGCAGCTCGGCCACCCCGGCGGCATCCAGCTCGCCACCGTCGGTACCGTAGGCCACTTCGCTGAAGTCGATGGCGATCGTGGTCTCTTCGCCTTCGGCCAACGGCGCCTCGCCGTCGCCCAGGGTGACCTCCACCGTCGGCGCGGTGGTGTCGACGGCGATGCTGTCGCTACCTTCACTGCCCAGGTTGCCGGCGGCGTCGGCGTAGCTGTCATCGGCAATGCTGGCCGTGGCGTCACCGTCGGTGCCCTCGGCGGCCACCACGGTGCCGGTCCAGAGCGTGCTGTCGGTGCCGTCCTGGGTCAGCTCACCCACCAGCTCGAGGCCGTTCAGGGCCAGCAGCTCGGCCACCCCGGCGGCATCCAGCTCGCCACCGTCGGTACCGTAGGCCACTTCGCTGAAGTCGATGGCGATCGTGGTCTCTTCGCCTTCGGCCAACGGCGCCTCGCCGTCGCCCAGGGTGACCTCCACCGTCGGCGCGGTGGTGTCGACGGCGATGCTGTCGCTACCTTCACTGCCCAGGTTGCCGGCGGCGTCGGCGTAGCTGTCATCGGCAATGCTGGCCGTGGCGTCACCGTCGGTGCCCTCGGCGGCCACCACGGTGCCGGTCCAGAGCGTGCTGTCGGTGCCGTCCTGGGTCAGCTCACCCACCAGCTCGAGGCCGTTCAGGGCCAGCAGCTCGGCCACCCCGGCGGCATCCAGCTCGCCACCGTCGGTACCGTAGGCCACTTCGCTGAAGTCGATGGCGATCGTGGTCTCTTCGCCTTCGGCCAACGGCGCCTCGCCGTCGCCCAGGGTGACCTCCACCGTCGGCGCGGTGGTGTCGACGGCGATGCTGTCGCTACCTTCACTGCCCAGGTTGCCGGCGGCGTCGGCGTAGCTGTCATCGGCAATGCTGGCCGTGGCGTCACCGTCGGTGCCCTCGGCGGCCACCACGGTGCCGGTCCAGAGCGTGCTGTCGGTGCCGTCCTGGGTCAGCTCACCCACCAGCTCGAGGCCGTTCAGGGCCAGCAGCTCGGCCACCCCGGCGGCATCCAGCTCGCCACCGTCGGTACCGTAGGCCACTTCGCTGAAGTCGATGGCGATCGTGGTCTCTTCGCCTTCGGCCAACGGCGCCTCGCCGTCGCCCAGGGTGACCTCCACCGTCGGCGCGGTGGTGTCGACGGCGATGCTGTCGCTACCTTCACTGCCCAGGTTGCCGGCGGCGTCGGCGTAGCTGTCATCGGCAATGCTGGCCGTGGCGTCACCGTCGGTGCCCTCGGCGGCCACCACGGTGCCGGTCCAGAGCGTGCTGTCGGTGCCGTCCTGGGTCAGCTCACCCACCAGCTCGAGGCCGTTCAGGGCCAGCAGCTCGGCCACCCCGGCGGCATCCAGCTCGCCACCGTCGGTACCGTAGGCCACTTCGCTGAAGTCGATGGCGATCGTGGTCTCTTCGCCTTCGGCCAACGGCGCCTCGCCGTCGCCCAGGGTGACCTCCACCGTCGGCGCGGTGGTGTCGACGGCGATGCTGTCGCTACCTTCACTGCCCAGGTTGCCGGCGGCGTCGGCGTAGCTGTCATCGGCAATGCTGGCCGTGGCGTCACCGTCGGTGCCCTCGGCGGCCACCACGGTGCCGGTCCAGAGCGTGCTGTCGGTGCCGTCCTGGGTCAGCTCACCCACCAGCTCGAGGCCGTTCAGGGCCAGCAGCTCGGCCACCCCGGCGGCATCCAGCTCGCCACCGTCGGTACCGTAGGCCACTTCGCTGAAGTCGATGGCGATCGTGGTCTCTTCGCCTTCGGCCAACGGCGCCTCGCCGTCGCCCAGGGTGACCTCCACCGTCGGCGCGGTGGTGTCGACGGTGCCGTTATCAGTAGCTTCATCGCTGTTGCCGGCTGGGTCGGTGACCGTGGCGGTCACGCTCAGGGCGGTGTCGCTGCCGTCCAGGTCGCTGACGGTGACGGTCAGCCCGTCGTTTAGCATGCCCTGGGTCACGGCGCCGTTGAACAACTCGTTGCCTTTGCCGTCGGTCACCACCAGGGTGTCGCCCACCTGAGTACCCGCTCCCAGGGTGACGCTGGCGGTGACGCCATCCGCGATCTCCTCGGCGCTGTAGGTGCCGCCGGAGGCGGCCTCCAGGGCCACGCCGACCGCCGGGGCGGTGGCGTCGATCACGCCGTCGTCGCTGGCCTGGGCGCTGTTGCCCGCCGGGTCGGTGACCGTGGCGGTGACGCTGATCTCGGTATCGCTGCCGTCCAGGTCGCTGACGGTCACGGTCACACCGTTATCCAGGTCGTCCTGAGTCACGCCACGGTCAAGGAGGGTGTTGCCCTTGCCGTCGCTGACCACCAGGGTGTCGCCCACCTGGGTGCCCTCGCCCAGAGTCACGCTGGCGTTGACGCCGTCGCTGATCTCCTCGGCGCTGTAGATATCGCCGGAGGCGGCTTCCAGCTCGATGCCGACCGCCGGGCCGGTGGCGTCGATCACGCCGTCGTCGCTGGCGCTGGCGCTGTTGCCCGCCGGGTCGGTGACCGTGGCGGTGACGCTCAATGCGCTGTCGTCACCGTCCAGGTCGCTGACGGTGACCTCCAGGCCGTCGTCCAGCATGGCCTGGGTCACTTCGCCGTTGAACAGCTCGTTGCCCTTGCCGTCGGTGACCACCAGGGTGTCGCCCACCTGGGTGCCCTCGCCCAGAGTCACGCTGGCGGTGACGCCGTCGCTGATCTCGTCGGCGCTGTAGAGATCGCCGGAGGCGGCCTCCAGGGCCACGCCGACCGCCGGGGCGGTGGCGTCGATCACGCCATCGTCGCTGGCCTGGGCGCTGTTGCCCGCCGGGTCGGTGACCGTGGCGGTCACGCTGATCTCGGTATCCGTGCCGTCCAGGTCGGTGACGGTCACGCTCACACCGTCATCCAGCATGGACTGGGTCACTTCACCGCTGAACAGCTCATTACCCTTGCCGTCGGTGACCACCAGGGTGTCACCCACCTGGGTACCCTCACCCAAAGTGACGCTGGCGGTGACGCCGTCGCTGATCTCGTCGGCGCTGTATTCGCCACCGCTGGCGGCTTCCAGTTCGATGCCGACCGCCGGGGCCAGGGTGTCAATTTCCTCAGATCCAGCTGTAAATACAGCGTTATCATCCAAATCTAGAGCGGGTGAATCACCAACGGCAAAGTCAAACACCAGCGGATCTAGCTCTTCATTGATACGCGCCAGGCGCACGAAGAGGTGGCCGCCATGGGAACCGCCGGCACTCTCGGCACCGGCCGCGGTGGCTTCGAGCCCCTCGAGCAGGTCACCCTCGCCCTCCTCGAGGGCCGTCAGCAGCGCCTCAAGATCCTCATCCTGGACGCTCGCCTCCTCAGCGGACACCGGCTGCTCGGCGTCGAGGTCGGCCGAGATGGCGACCTCCTGCCCTTCGCCGATCAAGGTGGGCTCGAGGCCATCGGCGAAGTCGAGGAGCACCCGGCCGTTGTCCGAGGTCACGAGGGTCTCGCCCTCCTGCAGGGTGTTCCCCACCCGCAGCTCGCGGATATCGCCGGAGGCATCGCGCGCCCAGGCCTGGCCGGTGATGGAGATGATGGTAGCGATGGTCATGAGTCGACTCCCTGCGTACGAAGCACATCCGAGGCCGCCCAGGGGAGGAACGGCGAATACTCGAACACTAGAGCAGCAAGGAAGACCACACTATTGTACCGATGGCCATGGCCAGGGCCGCTGGCCATCGGCACGAGGTTGGGAACGGCCACGATCAGGCCCAAGGCTCAGGCGGTCTCCCGCTGACCGAGCTTCAGGATCAGCTGCAGTCGGTCGCGCACGCCGAGCTTGCGGAAGATGGCACCGAGGTGCGCCTTGACGGTGCGCTCGGTGATATCGAGCCGCCGCGCGACCTCCTTGTTGCTCTGCCCCTCGGCCACGGCCAGCGCCACGAGCCGCTCGCGCTCGGTCAGCTCGGTGAGCACCTCGTCGTGCTGCCGCGATTCACCCCCGAGGGCACGATAGGCACTGCCCATGACCCGGGCCAGCAGCTCCGGAGGCACCCAGATACCTCGATGGCGCGTGACCAGCGCCATCTGGCGCAGCAGCTCGGGGGGCGACAGGGCGTGAGCATAGCCGCGGGCGCCTGCGTCGAGGGCCCGCAGGGCCTCCAGCGAGTCGGGGTTATCACTCAGCACCTGAACGATGGCCCCCCGGCCACTCAGCAGGGTCACCAGGGCCGGCCAGGCCTCGAGATGACTCATCACCCAGACGCTGTCGCCCTCGCCTGCCTGAGCGCGGGCCTGCTGGCGACTGACCAGGCGAATCTCGCCGAAGGCCGCGCGCCAGCGAGGACTCTCGTCACGGCCATCACAGACGAAGAGTTCTGTCATCATCGTTCTCCCATGGAGTTTTCCCAAGCCCGCAGCACGGGCTTGAGCAAAAACTGCATCACGGTGCGCTTGCCGGTCAGGATATCCACCTGGGCCGTCATGCCCGGGATCACCTCCATCTCGCGGTGCTGCTGGGCATCCTGTCGAGTACGCACTCGCACCAGGTAGAAGGTGTTGCCCTCATCATCGGTGATGGTGTCGGCGCTGATGTGGTCGAGTTCGGCCTCGAGGCCGCCGTAGATAGCGAAGTCGTAGGCGGTCAGCTTGATGGTGGCCGGCTGGCCGGGCCGCAGGAAGGCGATGTCCTGGGGCGCGATGCGCGCCTCCACCAGCAGGGCATCGTCGGTAGGCACGATGTCGACCACCTCCTGGCCGGGCTGGGCCACCCCGCCCCGGGTCGTGATCCCCAGCCGCTGCACCACTCCGTCGACCGGCGAGCGGATCTCCGACAGGCGCACCCTGTCCTCGAGCCCGGCACTCGACTCGTCGAGGGCGGCCAGCTCGCCGAGGGTCCGGGAGAGCTCGGTCCGCCACTCGGTGCGCGCATTGAGCTCCACTTCACGCAGCTGGGCCTGGGCCTCGTCGATCGCCGATTGTAGGCGTTCGACCTGGGCGGTAGCCTGGTTGCGTTCGCCGCTGGCCCGGGACACCTCGCGACGCAGGCGCAGCACCTCGACCTCGGAGACGGCCCCGGACTGCAGCAGGGGCCGCGTGAGATTGAGCTCCTGGCTGGCCATGCCCAGCTCCCGGGCCGCCGTGTCGCGGCGCGACTGGGCCTCGTCGAGCTCGGCGCGGCGCTGGGCGAGCCGCTCCTCGAGGATGCTCTGCTCCTCGGCCAGCTTCGCGAGGGCATTCTCGTAGAGTTCGCGCTCCTGGTCGACGATGTTCGGCGCCTTGTTGACCAGCGCCTCGGCCGGCATGAACGACGAGCCGGTAGCCAGCGCCCGCAGCCGCTCCGCGCGCGCCTGCAGCGACTGGGCCGTGGCGCGGTTCTCGCGGAAGCTGGAGAGAAAGCGCGTGGGATCGATGCGCATCAGCAGCTCGCCCGCCTCGACACGCTCGCCCTCGCGCACCAGGATCTCCTGCACCACCCCGCCGTCGAAGGACTGCACCCGCTGCAGCTGGCTGGAGGGGATCACCCTGCCCGTGCCGCGAGTCACCTCATCGATGGGCGCCAGCCAGGCCCAGGCCAGCAGCGCCGCCACGGCCAGCACCACCACGTAGAGGAAGGCCCGGGCCCGGATGGGATCCTGCTGGAGTCGCGCCCAGTCGGCGTCGCTCGCCCAGTCGCGGTTCAGGTGGGCGGCGCTGACGCGGCGAGCGAAGAGCCGGTCGATGAAGGGACGAAACGGCCGCCCGCCCGTCTCCGAGAAGCGGCCGATGGCCTCGAAGCCCTGCTGTTCGGCGCTCTTGCGCGAATCCCCCATCAGCTGGCCCTCCCGATCTGGCCCTTGCGCAGGGCCTCCACCACCTTGTCCCTCGGCCCGTCGGCGACCACCTTGCCGGCATCGATGACCACGATGCGGTCGACCAGCGACAGCAGCGAGGTGCGATGGGTGACGATCACCAGGGTCTTGCCCTGGCCGTAGGCCTTGAGGTTGGCCTTGAAGGCCTCCTCGCTGGCGTGGTCCATGGCGCTGGTCGGCTCGTCGAGCAGCAGGATGCGTGGGTCGTGGACCAGCGCCCGGGCGATGGCCACCGCCTGACGCTGGCCGCCGGAGAGCATCTGGCCGCGCTCACCCACCGGCAGGTCGACGCCTTGGGGATGGGCGTTGACCAGGCCATCGAGGCCGCTCAGCTTGATGGCACGCAGCAGCGCCTCGTCATCCACGCCGTCGCTGCCGCCCCCGGCGACGATGTTGTCGCGCAGCGAGCCGAAGAACAGGCTGACATCCTGGGGCACGTAGCCGATATGGCGACGCAGCTGCAGCGGATCGAACTGGCGGATGTCCACGCCGTCGACGGTCACCGCCCCCGCCGTGGGCTGGTAGAGCCCCAGCAGCAGCTTGTTGAGCGAGGTCTTGCCGCAGCCCACCCGCCCCAGCAGCGCCACCCGCTCGCCCGGCTCGACGGTCAGCGAGACGTCGCGCAGGGCGTCGCGCTCCGCCTCGGGATAGCGCAGCGAGACCTTGTCGAAGCGGATCTCGCCGCGCACCACCGGGCGGTCGATGAAGGCCTTGCCGTCGGGTCGCTCCACCGGGCGCTCCATCACCGCATCCAGCGACTGCAGCGCCGTGGAGGCCTGGTGGTACTGCGCGAGCAGCGCCGCGGCCTGGCTGATCGGCGCCATGGCCCGCGACGACAGCAGGTAGGCCGCGATCAGTCCGCCCTGGGTCAGGTTGCCCTCGATGATCTGGTAGACCCCGATCAGGATCACGCACACCGCCACGCTGTGCTGGGCCCAGAGCGCTACGCTCGAGACCGAGGAGCTGACCAGGCGCAGCTGGGCGGAGGTCCGCGACAGGAAGGCCGAGGCCTTCTCCCAGCTGCCCTGGAGGCGGCTCTCGGCGCGCAGCGACTTGACGGTCTCCAGGCTCGAGAGCGATTCGACCAGGGTGGCGTTGCGCTGGGCTCCCACTCGCCAGGTGGTCTCGGAGAGCTCGTGGAGCTTGCCCTGGGCGGCCAGGGCGTAGAGCAGCACGAAGACGATGCCGACCAGCAGCGGGATCACCAGCGGCGGGCCGATCAGCGCGATGATGCCCACGAACAGCAGCACGAAGGGCAGGTCGACCAGCGCCACCACCGTGGCGGAGCCGATGAAGGCCCGCACCGACTCGAAGGACTGCAGGGTGGCCGCGAAGGAGCCGGTGGAGGCGGGACGCGCCTCCATGCGCAGGCCCAGCACCCGCGCCATGATCGACGACGACAGCTTGACGTCGGCGCGACTCGCTGCCAGGTCGACGAAGGCGTTGCGCATCAGGCGCAGGGCCAGGTCGAAGCAGAGCACGAGGAAGATACCCGCCGCCAGCACCCAGAGCGTCTCGGTGGCGTGATTCGGCACCACACGGTCGTAGACGTTGAGCACGAACAGCGGCATCGCCACAGCGAAGAGGTTGATCACCACCGACCCCGCGATGACATCGCGGTAGAGCCGACGATTCTCGCGGATGACGCCCCAGAACCAGTGGCGCGCACGCTGCCGGTTGACCTCGGGCCCACGGTCGTCGAAGCGAAAGCGCGGACGCACGTAGATCGCCTGGCCGCTGTAGCTCGACTGCAGGCCGTCCAGGCTAACCTCGGTCTCGGCGTCACCGAGCTCGGGAAAGATCACCCGGGCCCGGCGCGCCTTGAGGTCCAGCGCCAGCAGCACGCAGGCACGTCCCGGCTCGAGCAGCAGCACGGCGGGAAACAGGGCGGGATTGAGCTGCACCAGACGGCTCTCGGTGATCCGCGCGGTGAGCCCGGCGCGGGCCGCGGCACGCGCGAAGACGCCGGGCGTCAGCCTCCCCTGCTCGAGGGGCAGGCCGGCGATCAGCGAATCGGCGGTGGCCGCCCGATCATGCACCTGGGCGATGGTCTGCAGGCATTCGAGCAGCTCGTCATGCACCGCCGACCGAGCGGGCCCCATGCCCGGATCCAGCGCTTCCTTCTGCGTCACAGCCACCTCATTACATCAAAGCGCCCCACCGCGACCACGGTGGGGCGAAGCATGTCGGCAGGCCAAACCTGCCCGTTTCGTGTCCGCTCAGCCGCGCACCGCGTAGCTATCGGCGAAGCCCATGGTCTCGAGCCTTCCACGCAGCGGCGCCAGCGCGGCGCGGTCGGCGATCGGCCCCAGCTGGACACGGTGCAGACTCCCGGTGGATTCCAGCCTGACGGGCAGATCGAACTCACCTTCCAGCCGAGCGCCGAGCCCACTGGCTCGCGCCTCACTCGAGAGGGCAGCCACCTGCAGGAAGGTGCCTTCAAGTGGTTCCGATAATACCGGCTCGGCGCGTCCGCTCAAATCCAGATTTTCACCGACGCGCTCCAGGGTAACCTCGACGCGACGATTCTGACGACGCCCCTCTACCGTGGCGTTGCTGGCCACCGGCTGGCGGGAGCCGAAGCCGCGGGTCTCGACCAGCCCCCGGTCGACCCCCTGGGTCACCAGGTATCGGGCCACGCTGTCGGCGCGCGCCTGGGAGAGCGGGTCGTTGATGGCGTCGCTGCCGGTAATGTCGGCATGGCCGGCGATGAAGACCCGGGCAAGGTTGTTCATGCCGCGGATCTCGGCCGCCAGCGCATCGAGCTCAGATCGGGCATCGCCGCTCAACTCCGAGCTGTTGATCTCGAACAGGGCATCGGCGGAGAGGGTCACGTCCGGCGCCCGGGGCGGCGCCTCGATGCCGCCAGTGAAGTCGGCCAGGGTGAAACCGCGGGGGCCCTGGGCGGGACAGATCACGTCGGGATGGATCTCGACGCCGTCGCTGTCAAGCGACGCCAGCGTCGGCATGTCGTCGCGACGCACTTCGAGCGCCTGCATCAGCTGGCCCATGGCGGCCAGGGTGCGGGCGTCGGCGAGCGCCACGTCATAGCGGGCGTTGGCGTAGGCGCGGCTCGCCTCGAAGTACTCGTTCTCGCTGTCCAGCACGTCGAGCAGGGTGCGCTGGCCGATATCGAACTGCTGCTGATAGGCCCCGCGGACCCGGTCGATGGACTGGCGGTGCTCATTCAGATACTGCAGCTGCTCGCGCAGTCGCTGGGTATCGTTGTAGGCGATCTGGGTGGTCTGGCGCACGTCGACGCAGGCCTTCTCGCGCAGGTTCACGGCCTGCTCGACCCGCTCGCTGGCTGCCCGAAAGGACGAGAGGTCGCTGCCGCCGCGATAGAGGTTCATGCTGGCCACCAGCTCGATGCTGTGGCGGTCCCGATGCTCACCGTCGGCGATGGTGTCGTAGCTGCCGTCGTTGTTCTCGTAGGTCCCGGTGCGCCCGCGCAGGTCGAGGCGCGGCTGGAAGGCCGAGCGGGTCCCGCGCTGCTCGGCGCGGCTGGCCTCGATGTTCTCGATGGCGGCGTGGAACTCGGGGTTGCCCTGGAAGGCCAGATCGAGCGCCTGGCCGACATCCGCCGGTAGTCGATCATCCATCGCCGGCACCGGCGCCAGGCTCTCGGCCGGCAGGTCGCCGACGATGCGCTGGAAGCGCGCCGTCACATCGTGCAGATTGGAGGCCTCGATCAGCAGGTTCGACTCGGCCAGCGCCAGGCGGCCGCTGATCTGCTCCAGGTCGACGCGGCGCCCCGCCCCGGACATCGCCCGCTCCTCGATCTGGGTGTAGACCCGCAGATGCTCGCGGTAGTTGTCCTGGGCCAGGCGCACCAGTTCGCGATGGCGCTGCACGTCCAGGTAGGCGCGGGTCGCCTCCAGCGCCACCTCCTCACTCGCTCCCAGCAGCTCGTAGTAGCGCACCAGTTCGGCGAGATCGAGGCGCTCGACCTCGCTGGCCGTAGCCAGGCCGTCCCAGAGCATCTGGGTGATGGTCAGTTCGGCATAGCTGGTGTCATAACTCCCCCGGGCGTCGAGCTGGCGATCCTCCAGGCCGGCGCCCGCCGCCAGATCGACGCTGGGCAGATAGTTGCCCCGTGCGACACCGATATCGTTGCCGGCGGCCTGGAAGCCGTTGAAGGCCGCCATCACCTCGGGGTTGGTCGCGAGCGCCTGCTGGACGACCTGGCGCAGGTCGCTGCTGCCCGGCGAGGCCAGACCCTGGGGCAGCGACTGCGCGACCGCCGCGGTGATCGGCGCCAACGTCAGAGAGGCCCCCATGACGATCGAGCCGAGCAGGCGACGAGCGTGGATGAACGACAGGGGGGCAGCGGCGAGTTTCATGATCATTCCCTTTGAAGAGTGGCGACACACCCGCAGAGCGGACCGGTCGTCCTGGCGATGGAGAGATGGCGGTCCCGTTATCGCGGCATACCACAACCGCTCAGCGGGTCGACTGAAGCCTCTCGTCAGTCGTGTACCACACCCCTCAGGCCATCATGCCCACCGACTGTTACGTCACGCAACGGCAAGTCAGGAGATGAGGGGGCGGACGCGACGTCAAACGCTTCATGCCTTGGCATCATATTTTCCAATGTAATCAATAGTAACGGAGCCGCAAAAATTGTTCACCTTTCGACTGAGTGACAAGGCGTCATCCCGCCTCTTAGCGGCGCAATGTGGTCGGCAGCGCAGGTACCTGCGCGGCACGCTCGCCGACAAACGTGGTATCGTCTGCCCGACCCGAAACGGCGTGGTTACATCAAGGAGAACGACATGGCCTCATCGGAAATCCAGAAGACCCGGGTGATCAACGAACTGCGGGGCTTCATCAAGAAACTGCTGCAGGATCCGAAGATCCTCGAACAGTCCCTCGAGATCACCCGCCAGCAGCTTACCGAAGCGAGCGAGGGCGACGTGATGGCCCGCATCGCCAACGAGATCTCCGACACCACCAGCGTGCACATCCCCGAGGATCCCAGCGAGCACTCCGAGGCCGACCGGCTCTTCCTCGAGCTGCTCAAGGAGGTCGTGCGGGAAGAACAGGCGCTCTACTGAGCCCCGGTTGAAGCGCCACGACCGCGACCGCCCTGCCGGGCGCGGTCGTGGCTGCGTCATGCAGCGCGAAGGCGCCGTGCGGGGCGCGCGCCGGATTGGTAGAATGCCGGCCACATCGTCACTGCTGCTCCCTTCGAATGACCTATCTGCTCAAGCTCCACCCCGAAATCACCATCAAGTCACGCTCCGTCCGTCAACACATGACCCGCTGCCTGGCCAGCAACGTGCGCAACACGCTGCGCCAGCGGGAACCCGACGTGCGTGTGAAGGCGAGCTGGGATGCCCTGCGCGTCGGTCTCCCGGAGACCCTGCCCCCCGAGCGGGAGCGCGAGCTGGAAGAGAGCCTGACGCGCATCCCCGGCATCCATGAGGTGCTGGCGACCCAGGAGGTCGCCTGCGGCTCGCTCGAGGAGGCCGCCGCGTGGATCGTGCCCCACTGGGCACCGGCGATCGCCGGGCGCCGGTTTCGCGTTCGCGCCAAGCGCCGCGGCGAGCACGCCTTCTCCTCCATGGACCTGGAGCGCCACCTCGGCGCCGCCCTGCTGGCGGCCGAGCCCTCGGCAACCGTCGACCTCAAGCACCCCGAGGTGGTGGTCTCGGTGGAACTGAGCGGCCGGCGCCTGCAGCTGATCCGCTCGCGCCGCCCCGGCCTCGGCGGCTATCCCCTCGGCGTGCAGGGCGAGGCCCTGGCGCTGGTCTCGGGAGGCTTCGACTCGCCCGTGGCCGCCTGGCGCATGCTGCGCCGCGGTATCAAGACGCACTACCTCTTCTTCAACCTCGGCGGGCCGGCCCACGAGGCGGGCGTCAGGGAGGTGACCCACCACCTCTGGCAGCGCTACAGCGCCTCGCACAACGTCGACTTCACCTCGGTCCCCTTCGAGGGCGTGGTCGCCGAGATCCTGCGCAGCATCCCCGACGGCCTCATGGGGGTGATCCTCAAGCGAATGATGGTGCGCGTGGCGAGCCGCATCGCGGAGCGGGCAAACATCCCGGTGCTGGTCACCGGCGATGCCATTGCCCAGGTGTCGAGCCAGACCCTCGCCAACCTGGCGCAGATCGATGCGGCCAGCGAGCGGCCGATCCTGCGACCGCTGGTCACCGAGGACAAGCAGGAGATCATCGATACCGCTCGGCGCATCGACACCGCCCGCTTCGCCGAACAGATGCCGGAGTACTGCGGGGTCATCTCGAAGCGCCCCCATACCCGCGCGCCCGCCGACCAGGTCCTGGCCGCCGAGGCCGCCTTCGACTTCTCGGTGCTGGAGGCCGCCGTCGAGGCCGCCACCGTGACCCGGGCCAACCGCCTGGGGGAGAAGGCCCGGGCGCCCGGCGAAGTGACCGTCGTCGACGGACCCGACGACCTCGTCGAGCGGCCGGCGGTCAGCGTGATCGACATCCGCCGCCCCGACGAGTGCGAGGAGGCGCCGCTGTCGCTGCCCGACGTGCCCTGCCTGGAGATCCCCTTCTACGAGCTCCAGGAGCAGGCCCAGCACCTCCCCGCCGACCGCGAGTACCTGCTCTACTGCGACCAGGGCGTGATGAGCCGCATGCAGGCGCTGCATCTCGCCGACCGGGGGCTCGATCACTTCGGGGTCTATCGCCAGGCGGCGTCGGGCTGAGCCTTCATGGGCCGGCGCTTGAGGGCCGGCCCACGACGGCTACCGATCGCGATCGTCGGCCGGCAAGCCTCGCCGGGCGACTAGCGGGGATGGCGAAGGTGGTCGACGAACGCGCGCCAGCGTGCCGGCAGAGGGATCCAGCCGGCATCGACCATCCTCGGCAGCGCCACCAACAGGCAGACGACGCCCCCTCCCA
Source organism: Halomonas sp. THAF5a (assembly GCF_009363755.1). Lineage (NCBI taxonomy): Bacteria > Pseudomonadati > Pseudomonadota > Gammaproteobacteria > Oceanospirillales > Halomonadaceae > Halomonas > Halomonas sp. THAF5a. The sequence continues at coordinate 2,176,375 of NZ_CP045417.1, forward strand.
CCGCCATCGCCCACCCGCTGTCGATGGCGATGCCCTGGCCGGCCAGTACGTAGAGCAGCGTCATCGGGGCCATGCCGAGCGCCGTGGCCACCAGGAAGCGCCCCGTGGAGAGCGCTGTGAGGCCTGCCGCATAGCTGATCAGCGCGAAGGAGACGACGGGAACCAGCCGCGCCGCCAGCACCATGCCGAAGAGGATGCGCTGCGGGCACTCGGGGAACAGGGCGAGATGCCCGTGGAGGAGCCGCTCGACGACCGGCCGGCCCACCAGCCGGGCGATCCAGAAGCTCAGGACGGCGCCCGCCAGCGCCCCGCTCATGCTGACCGCAAAGGCCAGCGGAGGGGAGTAGATCATGCCCGCCGCCACGCTGACCACCATGGTCGGTATGGGGCCGACAACCACAGTGAGCGCCATCACCCCCGCCAGCATCGGCGGGCCCCAGGGGCCCAGCGAGAGGGCGAGGCGCTCCAGGCGCACGGGATCGACCCAGCCCGCCTGGTGGATCCAGAGCCCCAGAGCCACCAGCCCCGCCAGCAGCAGCAGTGCCAGCAGCGCCTGCCTCCCATGCCGCGGCTCGATTCGCATATCGCCTTTCCTTGCCCGTGGGGCGGATGCGGCGCAACAGGCGACCCGGTGCGCCGGCACCGCGCGATGGCACGGGCCTTCTCTCTCAGTCTAGCCAGCTCTCCCCGCCAGCCCGGACGCGTCGCGCCGGCCGCCGGTCAAGGAGTGACACCATCCCGATGTCCCCTCGAGCTGGCGCGGCACGCAAAAGGGCCCGATGCACGCATGCACCGGGCCCGAACCAGCATGGGGCACTGGAGTGAGCGAGCTCAGTTGCAGGGCACCACGGTGCGCTGAGTACTGAGGGCCCAGAGCGTCTGGCCATCCGGCGTCTCGCCCTGCTCACTCCAGGTCTCGGTGACCTTGACGCAGTAGGAGCCGAGGCTCTCGGTGGTCACCTGGGGATCGGCGGGACGCTCGTTGCCGATGCGCATGATGTCGGGATTCTCGCTGGTATAGTTCGGGGCAATGGCCCCGCCGGCACAGCCGGTGAGCAGCGCGACGACGCCCATGAGGGGCAGGATACGGCGAAATGCCATAGGAGCTACCTCCGTGAAGAACATTGGGATCCAGCGAAGGTGACGCCAGGCTGATGAGTCCGTCGGCAGGCCACGCCATCCACTGGGGCCCTGCCGTCGGAGAGCGGACTCTACCCGAGTCATCGGACCGTGCCAAATGTCGTCCACCGGCGACGACGCGCCCGAAGTCCCGTTGCCAGCGCGCGACGCGGCGGACATCGGCGCCCCCGATCACCGACCGCCGGGCGGGTGCAGCGCAGGAGGAAGATGCTACAATCCCACCCCTGATTTCACGGACATTTCGCATGGCGGCCTCGACTTCGCCCAGGGCGTCGAGTCGGCCGCCATGCTCCACGCTTACGGGAACCTCTGAGCCATCATGTCGAATACCGCTCCGCGCAAGATCCTGGTCACCAGCGCCCTGCCCTACGCCAACGGCGACATCCACCTGGGCCACCTGCTGGAGTACATCCAGACCGACATCTGGGTACGCTTCCAGAAGAGTCGCGGCCACGAGTGCCACTACGTCTGCGCCGACGACGCTCACGGCACCGCGATCATGCTGCGCGCCGAGCAGGAGGGCATCACCTCGGAGGCGCTGATCGAGCGCGTCTCACGCGACCACCAGGCCGACTTCTCGCGCTTCGGGGTGGCCTTCGACAACTACCACTCGACCCACTCGGCGGAGAACCGCCACTTCAGCGAGCTGATCTATACCCGGCTGCGCGACAAGGGGCACATCGCCACCCGCGACATCGAGCAGATGTACGACCCGGCGAAGGGCCTGTTCCTGGCCGACCGTTTCATCAAGGGCACCTGCCCGACGTGCAAGACCGAGGACCAGTACGGCGACAACTGCGAGGCGTGCGGGGCCACCTACACGCCGGCCGAGCTGATCGACCCGGTCTCGGCCATCTCCGGCGCCACCCCCGAGGTGCGCACCTCCACCCACTATTTCTTCAAGCTGCCGGACTTCGCCGACTTCCTGAAGGCCTGGATCGACGACGATCACGTCCAGCCGCAGATCCGCAACAAGCTGATGGAGTGGTTCGAGTCGGGTTTCAACGAGTGGGACATCTCCCGCGACGCCCCCTACTTCGGCTTCGAGATTCCCGATGCACCAGGCAAGTACTTCTATGTCTGGCTCGACGCGCCGATCGGCTACCTGGCGAGCTTCCAGAACCTCTGCGAACGCGAGGGCCTCGACTTCGACGCCTACTGGCGCCGGGACTCCGACGCGGAGGTCTACCACTTCATCGGCAAGGACATCGTCTACTTCCACGCCCTGTTCTGGCCGGCCATGCTGCACGGCGCCGACTTCCGCACCCCCACGGCCGTCAACTGCCACGGCTTCGTGACGGTCAACGGCGCCAAGATGTCCAAGTCCCGGGGCACCTTCATCAAGGCGGCCACCTACGCGGACCACCTGAACCCCGAGTACCTGCGCTACTACTTCGCCGCCAAGCTCACCTCGCGGGTCGACGACCTGGACCTCAACCTCGAGGACTTCGCCGCCCGGGTCAACAGCGACCTGGTCGGCAAGGTGGTCAACATCGCCAGCCGCTGCGCCGGCTTCGTCAAGAAGCTCGGCGGCGGGCGGCTCGCCGCCCACTGCAGCGAGCCCGACATGGTCGCGCGCTTCATCGCCGCCGGTGACGAGATCGCCGCCGAGTTCGAGGCCCGCGAGTTCGGCCGCGCCATGCGCCGCATCATGGAGCTGGCCGACGAGGCCAACACCTACATCGCCGAGGCCGAGCCCTGGGTGCTGGCCAAGCAGGAGGGCCGCGAGCAGGAGGTGCTCGACATCTGCTCGGTGGGCATCAACCTGTTCCGCCAGCTGATGGTCTACCTGGCCCCGGTGGTGCCGGCCATGGCCGACCAGGCCCGCGACTTCCTGAAGCTCGAGAGCCTCGACTGGCACAGCCGTCACGCCCTGCTGGTGGATCACGAGATCGCCAAGTTCAAGCCGCTGATGACCCGCGTCGAGCGGGAGAAGATCGATGCCATGATGGCCGCATCGAAGGAGGATCTGGTGGAAGAGCAGAAGCTGAAGGAGACCGCCAAGGGCCCGCTGGCCGAGACGCCCATCGCCGACGAGATCGCCTTCGACGACTTCGCCAAGGTCGACCTTCGCATCGCCCGCATCGCCAAGGCCGAGTACGTCGAGAAGGCCGACAAGCTGCTCAAGCTGACCCTGGACCTGGGCGGCGAGAGCCGCACCGTCTTCGCCGGCATCCGCGCCGCCTACGCCCCCGAGGCCCTGGAGGGTCGCCTGACCGTGATGGTGGCCAACCTGGCGCCGCGCAAGATGCGCTTCGGCGTCTCCGAGGGCATGGTGCTCGCCGCCGGCAACGACGACGGCATCACCCTGCTCAGCCCCGACGCCGGGGCCGAGCCGGGCCAGCGAATCAGCTGACCGGCCGTGATGACGCCAACCGCTGATGCCTCCCGCGCCGAGCGGATCGAGGCGGTCGATGCCCTGCTGCCCCAGACCCAGTGCGGCAAGTGCGGCCAGCCGGGCTGTCGCCCCTACGCTGAGGCGATCGTCGACGGCGAGGCGATCAACCGCTGCCCGCCCGGCGGGCAGGCGACGGTGGACCGGCTGGCCGAGCTGACCGGCCGCCCGCCGCTGCCGCTCGCCGAGCCGGCCCAGTCGCCGCTGATGGCCTGGATCCGCGAGGACGAATGCATCGGCTGCACCAAGTGCATTCAGGCCTGCCCGGTGGACGCCATCCTCGGTGCCGCGAAGCGCATGCACACGGTCATCGCCGACGAGTGCACCGGCTGCGAGCTCTGCGTGGCGCCCTGCCCCGTGGACTGCATCGACCTGCTGCCCCACCCCGCCTGGGAGGCCGCCGAGAGCGACGCCGAGCGCGAGGCCTACCTGGCGCGCCGTGCCGAACGGGGCCGGCGGCGCCATCAGGCCCGCGAGCGGCGCCTGGCACGGGAGGCGCGCGAGAAGCGCCTGGAGCGCCAGAAGCGGCTGATCCAGCAGCGCCGGCGCGGGGACCGCACGCCCGCTGTGCCCGCGGCCGGCCCCTCGCCCCAGCGGCAGCGGCAGATGGCCGTCAAGGCGGCGGAGCAGGCGCTGCGCCGCGCCCGCCAGCAGCTAGCCCACGCCGAGCGCCAGGGCAACGCCGCCGCCCGAGAGGCGGCGCACCAGCAGCTCGACGCCGCCCAGCGTCTGCTCGACGACGCCCGCCGGGCGCTGGCGCCACCGGCCCCGGAAGCGTGACACCGGATACTTTCCCGTATCATCGCGAGGGGGCCTGGCCGGAGACCGGCGCCCCTCGCTCCTGCCAGGGACTGCCATGAACGCCCAGAAACGCTTCGAGATCTTCGCGCGGCTGCGCGACCACAACCCCGAGCCGACCACCGAGCTCCACTGGTCCACGCCCTTCGAGCTGCTCGCCGCGGTGCTGCTCTCTGCCCAGGCCACCGACGTGGGCGTCAACAAGGCCACGGCCCGGCTCTTCCCGGTGGCCAACACCCCCCAGGCGATCCTCGATCTGGGGCTCGACGGCCTGAAGGAACACATCAAGACCATCGGCCTCTACAACACCAAGGCCGAGAACCTGATGAAGACCTGTCGGATCCTGGTCGATCGGCACTCTGGCGAGGTGCCGCACACCCGCCAGGCCCTGGAGGCGCTGCCGGGCGTGGGGCGCAAGACGGCCAACGTGGTGCTCAATACCGCCTTCGGCGAACCCACCATCGCCGTGGACACCCATATCTTCCGGGTCTCCAACCGCACCGGGATCGCCAAGGGCAAGAACGTGGACGAGGTCGAGCAGAAGCTGCTGCGCCACGTGCCCCGGGAGTTCCGCCAGGATGCGCACCACTGGCTGATCCTCCACGGGCGCTACACCTGCCTGGCCCGCAAGCCACGCTGCGGTAGCTGCGTCATCGAGGACCTCTGTGAGTTCAAGGAGAAGGTCGATCTCTAGGGGCCACCGGCGAGGCCCTCACCGCGACACCACCACAACAACAAGAAGCCCTCACAATGGCGATACTCGAGATCCTGCTGTTCCCTCCACTGATCAACGTGCTGTTGACCCTGCTGGGTCTCGCCCTCTGGTCGCACTGGCGGCTGCTCGGCGGCGCGCTGGTGGTGCTGGGCCTGGGCGGGCTGCTGGTGCTGGCCACCCCGGTCGCCAGCCACGCCCTGCGCCAGGGCCTCGAACCGCCGCCCCTGGTCGGCACCGGCGCGCTGCGCGAGGCCCAGGCCATCGTCATCCTCGGCGGCGGTCGCGACTTCGATGCTCCGGAGTTCGGCTGGGGCGACGCGCCGGCCAATGCCAGCTGGCGGCGGCTGGCCTACGGCGCCCACCTGCACCGCCAGAGCGGGCTGCCGATCCTGGTCAGCGGGGGCCGGCGACATGACGAGCACAGCGCCGAGGCGAGCCTGATGGCCGCCGCGCTGCGCGAGGTGTTCGAGGTGCCGGTACGCTGGATGGAGGGGGGCAGCCGCGATACCGCCCAGAATGCCCGCCTCAGCGCCGAGATGCTCGGCGCCAGCGGCATCGAGCGCGTCGCGCTGGTCTCCCAGGCGTGGCACCTGCCCCGCGCCCAGGCCGCCTTCGAGCGCGCGGGCCTGACGGTGACGCCGGCCCCGACCGAGTTCGCGAGCCCCCCGCCCGCGGGCCTCGCCGGCTGGATGCCCCGGGTCTACCACCTCCACCAGAGCACCCGTGCCCTGCACGAGTGGCTGGGGCGCGCGGAGCTCGCCCTGCGGGAGGGCCTGCTGCGTCGCGGCGAGTGAGCGACACCCCCGAAAGAGACGACAACCGTCGCGGCGGGTGTCGTCGAGCGCCTTCGCCCGTCAGGGCGATGCGCTGTGAGCCTACTCGGCCAGCGCCAGGGGGAGATCCTCGCGCCGGGTCCACTCGGCCATCGAGCCGTCGTAGAGGCGGACCCGGTCGAACCCCGCCACTTCGCTGAGCACGAACCAGTCGATGGCCGCCCAGTGACCGGTGTTGCAGAAGGCCACGGTGGGCGCCCCGCGATCCAGCTCGGCATCGTTGATGCGCGCGCCGAGCACCTCGTCGTCGAGGTACCAGGCCTGCTGGCGCTGGGTGAGCAGGCGATGGAACGGCAGGTTGCGGGCGCCGGGAATGGTCCCGGGCGCCGTGGCCGCGGGCGACTGGGTCTCGCCACGGAAGTAGTCCGCCGGGCGGGCGTCCACCAGCTGCGCCTGGCTCTCCCGGGCGGCCTGCACCTCCTCGGTGGTGGCGATCAGCGTGGGATCGAGCCGGCCCTGGAAGTCGGCAGCGTCGGGCGGCGGCGTCGCGCCGCTGGCGATCTCGTGCTGCTGGGCCTGCCAGCCGGCGAAGCCGCCGTCGAGGATCGCCACCTCATCGTGGCCGAGCACCTTGAAGGTCCAGTAGATCCGGGCGGCGCTCCCGAAATCGGTGGCGCCGGTCCCCGCGGGCACGATCACCACGGTGTCGTCGTTGTCGATGCCGAGCCCGCCGATCAGCGCCTCGAGGCTCTCGACCGACGGCAGCAGGCCAGCCACCTCGTTGCGGGTCTCGCGCCAGCCGGCCTCGGTGTAGCTGCTATAGACGCTGCCGGGGATGTGCGCCGCCTCGAAGCCGGCACGGTCGCCGCCGTCGTCGATGCTCGAGCGCACGTCAAGCACCACGAGGTCCTCGTGGCCCAGCCGCTCGGCGAGCCAGTCGGCCTCGACCAGCGGCGACACCTCGGCGGCGACGGCGCGGGACGCCGCCAGGGCCAGGCCCAGCCCCATGAACACGGACTTGATCATATTCCCGACCTCTTTACTCGGCGATGGATGCGATCATTATCCGGGCGTTCCTCGGCGCCGCAATGTCAACGAATAGAATGAATGATCAGAAGTTCCTAGGATACTCTCATAACGGCGCTCACGGCAGGGTGAACTCCCCTACCGCCTCGACCGTGCGCCGATAGGCGGGGCGCTCGCGACAGGCCGCCAGGAAGGCGCGCAGCCGCGGGTAATCGGCCAGACCGCCGCCGGCTTCCAGCGCCAGCAGCGGGAAGCTCATCTGGATGTCCGCCGCGCTGAAGGCCTCCCCGGCGAACCAGGGCCCGCGCGCGAGCTCGGCCTCCCAGTAGTCGCTCAGGCGGCGGATCTCCGGGGCGAGGAACTGCTGCTCCACGCCGCGGGCGAAGAGCCGGCCGATGGGCCGGGCGAGCGCCGGCACCGGCGGCCTGCCGAGGCTCGAGAAGACCAGGCGCATCACCAGCGGCGGCATCGCCGAGCCCTCCGCGTGGTGGAGCCAGAAGCGGTAGCGCTCGCGCGCCTCACTGCCCGCCGGCGGCACCAGGGCGGGGTCGGCCTCGAAGCGCTCGACCAGGTACTCCAGGATCGCCCCCGACTCCGCCACCACGCGCCCCTCCCGCGCCTCGTCGGTGATCACCGGGGACTTGCCCAGTGGATGCACCTCGCGCAGCGAGGCGGGCGCCAGCAGGGTGCGCGCGTCGCGCTCATAGGTGACGATCTCGTAGTCGGCCCCGAGCTCCTCGAGCAGCCACACGACCCGCTGCGAGCGGGAGTTCTCCAGATGATGCACCTTGATCATGCTTCTCTCCTTGGTCGCGGCCCCGATGACCGGGGGGATCCCCGCCACCCTAGCACGCCGCGGCGAAGCGTCTCCTGCCAAGGTCGTCTTTGCCCGCCCCCGGGCGGCCACTAAACTGATCGGTAACGCTGCATGAACGCAGGCTTGCAGGTCCGCACCCGCCGAGGCGGCGCGCGGCGCCTTTACCACGACAAGGAGGGCCCCATGGCCAAGGTGCTGGTGGTGGATGACGAGCCCAACATCGTCCTGTCCCTGGAATTCCTGATGCAGCAGGCGGGCTTCGAGGTGGACACCGCCGAGAATGGCGAGAGTGCCCTTTCGCGGATCGCCGAGGCGGCCCCCGACCTGCTGTTGCTCGATATCAGCTTGCCGGGCATCAGCGGCTTCGACGTCCTCGAGCGCCTGCGCGCCGACCCGGCCCATGCCCGGATGCCGATCGTCATGCTCACCGCCCACGGCCGCGAGGTGGAGCGCGAGAAGGGCCTCGCCCTGGGCGCCGACGACTATGTCACCAAGCCCTTCTCGACCCAGGCGCTGGTCGAGAAGGTCAAGACGCTGCTCGCCGAGGCCTCCTGATGGCCCGGCGCAGCAAGAGCCTGCCCCGCCGCCAGCGGCTGATCGGCCTCTGGCTGCTGCTCAGCGGCGTCAGCGTCTTCGGTGGCCTCCTCTTCGCCCTCTGGCTCGACGGCCTGGCGGGGCTCACCGGCATGGCGCGGGTCTGGCTGTGGCTCGGCTGCCTCTCCGGCGGCGGCACCATCTTCCTGGTCGGCCTGCTGCTCGAGCGCCAGCTCTTCACGCCGCTGCGCCACCTGCAGGTGCAGCTGGCCCGCCTGGTGGCCAAGCCCGACGCGCGCCAGGACTATCCCCCGGAGGGGTGGCTGAAGGGCCTCGGCCCCGACCTGATGCGCGTGCGCGAGGCCTGGCGCGCCGACCGGGAGCGCCTGGCCACCGCCCATGCCGAGGGGGCACTCAGCGCGACCCGGGTGCGCCAGGAGCTCGAGACCCTGCTCCAGGTCCTCGACACCCCGCTGCTGCTCTGTGATCACCACCGCCGGCTGCTGCTCTTCAACCAGGCCGCCGAGACGCTCTTCGAGGACCATCCGGGGCTCGGCCTGGGCAAGCGTCTCGACGCCCTGCTGCCGATCGCGAGCCTCGAGGACGCCCTGGGCGAGCTGCCCGACGACGGCGCACCCCGGGAGATCCTGGTGCCCTGCGGCGAGCGCTGGCTCCACGCGGTGCTGCGGCGCGTGCCCCACAGCCATCAGGAGACCCTGCTCACCCTCACCGACACCACCGCGGCCTGGTCCAGCGAGATGGGGGCCCGCGCCCAGCTCGCCGAGATGCTGCCGCCCCTGCGCCGCCACAGCGCGAGCCTGTGCAGTGCCGCCGACGCCCTGATCGGCGTGCGCGCGGACGCCCCGACCGACGCGCTGGGCCAGCGACTGGAGGCGGTGATCGACGAGGAGGGCCGGGCACTGGCGCACCAGCTCGAGCAGATGGGCCGGGTCATGGAGGAGATGCATCGCCAGGGCGAGCGGCTGGTCCCGCTATGGTCCAACGATCTCTGGGCGTCGCTCGCCGCCCGCCATGCCAGGCGCGACGTGGAGATCACGCCCATCGGCATGCCCGCCTGGCTCAAGGCGGACGCCCCGGCGCTGCTGGCCCTGCTCGACTCGCTGCTGCCGCGGCTATTGCGCCACGCCGGCCGAGAGGCGCTCGAGGGCGAGGTCTGCCTGGGCAATCGGCGGGTCTACCTGGATTTGATCTGGCTCGGCGACGTGCTCGGCGAATCCCAGCTCGCGGCGTGGCGCGGCGAGCGCCTGGACGCCCTGCCCTTCGCGCCGCGGGTCGCCGACGTGCTGCGCCAGCACGGCAGCGACGCCTGGAGCCTGGCCGACGACGACGGCCGACATGCCCGGCTGCGCCTGCCGCTGCCGGCGGCCGACCGGGTCGCCCCGCCCCGCCCGCGCACCCCGCCGCGCCCGGAGTTCCACGACTTCGGCATCGCCGACATGCCCCCGCCGGACGCCGAGCTGGCGGCGCGCCCGCTGCGCACCCTCGACGTGGTCGCCTTCGACACCGAGACCACCGGCCTGGAGCTGCGCCGCGGCGACACCGTGGTGAGCATCGGCGCCTGCCGGATCGTCAACGCCCGGCTGCTGGCCGACGAGGCCTTCGACCTGCGCGTCGACCCCGAGCGCCCCATCCCGCCGGCCAGCACCGCCATTCACGGCCTCACCGATGACGACGTCGCCGGCGCCCCGCCGCTTGCCGTGGCCCTGCCGCGTTTTCGCGACTACATCGGCGAGGCGGTGATCCTCGCCCACAACGCGGCCTTCGACCTGCTGGCCATCCAGCCCCCCGGCGGCGGCGTCGAGTTCGACATGCCGGTGCTCGACACCCTGCTGCTGTCCCGGGCGCTGGACGAGAGCCTCGACGGGCACGACCTGGACAGCCTGGCCGACCGCTATGACCTGAGCTTCCCGCCCGGCACCCGCCATACCGCCCTGGGCGATGCGCGCGTCACCGCGGAGCTGTGGCTCGCCCTGCTGCCGCGCCTGGAGGCCCGAGGCATCGAGACCCTGGAGCAGGCGCTGGCCCTGCAGGCCAGCGCCTTCGACCGGGAGGACGCCTACGCCTCGTGAACACGCCTCGCCGCAAGGAGCGCCTGGTCGCCCTGATCGTGCTGGCGGCGCTGCTCTTCTCGCCGCCACTGGTGCTGATCGCCTCCTCGGCGGACGGCACAAGCCGGCTGGTGCCCTACGTTTTCCTCGCCTGGGGCACGTTGATCGCCCTGATGGCCTGGCTGATGGAGCGCCGCGACGAGGAGGGCCGGGGCCGGGGTCGGAGTGACGGGCGATGACGGGCGGCCCCACGGTGGTGGTGCTGGCCTTCGGCTACCTGGCACTGCTCTTCGTCATTGCCGCCTGGGGGGATCGGCGCGCCGCCCAGGGCCGCTCGCTGATCGGCTCCCCCACGGTCTATGCGCTCTCCATCGCCGTCTACTGCACCGCCTGGACCTTCTACGGCAGCGTCGGTCGTGCGGCCCAGTTCGGCCCCAGCTTCCTGCTGATCTACCTGGGCCCGACCCTGGCGATGCTGATGGCCCCGTTCGTCATCGGCAAGATGGTGCGCATCGCCCGCGCCCAGCGCATCACCTCCATCGCCGACTTCATCAGCGCCCGCTACGGCAAGAGCTCGAGCCTCGGCGCGCTGGTCGCGCTGATCGCCCTGATCGGCATCACCCCCTACATTGCCCTGCAGCTCAAGGCGATCACCGTCAGCCATGCCGTGCTGGTCAACTACCCCCAGGCCGCCGACCTGCCCCTGGCCGACGAGCGCTTCTGGACCGACCGCTCGTTCTGGGTCGCGCTGGTGCTGGCGGTCTTCATCATCCTCTTCGGCACCCGCCACCTGGACGCCAGCGAGCGCCACGAGGGCATGGTGGCCGCCATCGCCTTCGAGTCGCTGGTCAAGCTCGCGGCCTTCCTCGCGGTGGGGAGCTTCACCGTCTTCGTGCTGTTCAACGGCCCCGCCGACCTGTTCGCCCAGGCGGGCGAACACCCCGAGCTCACCCGCCTGCTGAGCCTGGCGTCGGTGCCCGGCGGCGCGCTCGGCTGGGTGGGCATGCTGGTGCTGGCCTTTCTCGCCTTCCTCACCCTGCCCCGCCAGTTCCAGGTGCTGGTGGTAGAGAACGTCGACGAGCGGCATATCAAGCGTGCCAGCTGGCTCTTCCCGCTCTACCTGCTGGTGATCAACCTGTTCGTGATCCCCATCGCCCTGGCCGGGCTGCTGCTCGGCGGCGGCGACTCCGACAGCTTCGTGCTCACGCTGCCGCTCTCCGCCGGGCTCGAGGCCCTCCCCCTGCTGGTCTTCATCGGCGGTCTCTCGGCCGCCACCGGCATGATGATCGTCGAGACCATCGCCCTGTCGACGATGGTCAGCAACCAGCTGGTGATGCCGCTGCTGCTGCGCTCTGAGCGCCTGCACCTCGGCACCCGGGGGGAACTCGCCGGCTGGCTGCTGGGCATCCGCCGCGTCAGCATCCTGGGCATCCTGCTGCTCGGCTACCTCTATCATGCGCTGATCGGCGAGACCTACAGCCTGGTGACCATCGGCCTGGTCTCCTTCGCCGCGGCATGCCAGTTCGCCCCGGCGCTGCTGATCGGCCTCTACTGGCGCGGCGCTCGGGGGCGCGGGGCGGCGCTGGGCATGAGTGCGGGCTTTCTGGTCTGGGCCTGGACCCTGCTGATTCCGGGCTTCGCCCAGTCCGGCTGGCTCGACCCGGGCTTTCTCGAGCGCGGCCCCTGGGGCATCGCCTGGCTTCGCCCCTATGCGCTGTTCGGCCTCGAGGGATGGGACATCTACACCCACTCGCTGCTCTGGAGCCTCGTCGCCAACGTCGGCCTGCTGGTGGGCGTGTCGCTCTTCACCCGTCCCTCGGCCCTGGAGCAGACCCAGGCGGCGCTGTTCACCGAGACCATGCCCCAAGGCCTGGTGCCGGCGTCGCTGTGGCAGGGGCAGACCACCCGCGGCGAGCTGCGCGCCCTGCTCGACCGCTACCTGGGCGAGGCCGCCAGCCGGCGGGTCTTCGCCGCCCCTCCCCCCGAGAGCGACGAAGTCGATGACGACCAGCCCGCCCCCGCGGCGCTGACGCTGCGGGCCGAACAGGCCCTGGCGGGGTCGCTGGGCAGCGCCTCGGCCCGGGTGCTGATCGACTCGGTGGCCGGCGGCGAGGCGCCCGACCTGGAGACCGTCCTGCGCATCCTCGACACCACCTCCGAGACCCTCGAGATGAACCGCCGCCTCGAGCAGCAGTCCCGGGAGCTGGCCCGCGCCAGCGAGGAGCTGCGCGCGGCCAACGCGCGGCTGCGTGAGCTCGACCGCCTCAAGGACGAGTTCGTGGCCATGGTCAGCCACGAGCTGCGCACGCCGCTCACCTCGATCCGCGCCTTCGCCGAGATCCTGCGCGACAACCGGGCGCTGCCCGACGAGAAGCGCGAACACTTCCTCGACGTGGTGGTGCGCGAGAGCCAGCGCCTGTCGCGGCTGATCGAGGAGATCCTCGACCTGGCCCGGCTCGAGAGCGGCCGACTGACCCTCTCGCCGACGCGCCTCGACCTGGCGGCGCTGACCCGTCAGAGCGTCGAGGCGGTGCAGCGGCTCCAGGAAGATCGTGGCGTTAGCCTGGAGGTGGCGATCGAGCCCGAGACCGCCTGGGTGGTGGGCGATGCCGACCGCCTCGAGCAGGTGATCATCAACCTGCTCGACAACGCCGGCAAGTTCGCCGCCGATGACGATCCCCGGGTGCTGCTGCGCCTGGCACGCCACAAGACCCACTATCGCCTCGCCGTCGAGGACAACGGCCCCGGCATCGCCCCGGATGAGCGCGAGCGGGTCTTCGAGAAATTCCACCAGATCCAGCACCGGGAGAGCGGCGAGTCCCGGGGGCGGCCGCGCGGCAGCGGGCTGGGCCTGCCGATCAGCCGCGGCATCGTCGCCCACCTCGGCGGGCGTCTATGGATCGAGGACGCCGCACAGCTGGACGGCGCCTGCCTGGTGATGGAGCTTCCCGAAGCGCCGGCCGAGGCGCCGGCCTCCACCGATGCACCCGACGGCGCCCCGCCGGAGGACCGTGACGCGGGCGCCGCGCCCTGACCGCCTGCGCGCGTCAGCCGTCCCGCCGGGCCCGGCGCACCAGCGCGCGGATCTCCCGCAGGTCGTGTCGCAGCAGCAGGCGCTGGTCCTCGCGCAGCGCGCCGACATCCACCCAGCCATCCGGCACACGCCCCTCGACCAGCGCCTGGCGCTGGCCCGCCAGAATCAGCCCCTGTAGCCGCTCCAGCGCCGCGTTCAGCGCCTCGGCCCGAGGCGCGCTGATTGCCTCGCGCATCACCAGCGCGACCAGCCGCGAGCGGGTATCCGGCGAGGGCACCGCGTGGCGAAGGGCGATCAGGCGTACCGCGCCAACCAGCGGCAGCAGGCCCTGGCGCTTGAGGTCGAGGGCCCGCGCGTGGGGCGCGCCTTCGACGCGGCCGCGCAGCCGACCGAGGCGATCCAGGGCCACGGGCAGCTCGTCCAGCAGGCTCGCCATCTCGTCGAGGAACAGGTGGGCGTCGGGCAGGCACTCGGCGACCCGCCCGGCCAGACTCTCGGCCAGCGTCGACTCGCCGTAGAGCGGACGGAAGTCGAGCAGGATGTTGGCCTGCTGCACCCGCTTGACGCGCCGCTCGGCCGTCCAGATCGCGAGCTGCGCGCCCCACTCCGAGAGCCGCTTGCGCCACATCGGGAAGCGCGCCATGACATGTCCCTGGCAGAGCGGGATGCCGGCGGCGTCGAGGCGCGCGGTGAAGCGCTCGCCCAGCGACTGGAAGTAGCCGTCGATCTCGGTGTGCCGCGCATCGGGGTAGTCGGCGACGATCATGGCGTTGTCCTGGTCCGGGGCCAGCAGGCTCTCGTGGCGAGCCCCCGAGCCCAGCACCAGCACGCAGAAGGCCACCGGCGGTGCCCCCCAGCCCTGGGCCCGCATCTCGGCGAGCGAGTGCTCGATGGCCCGGCGATAGAGCCAGTCGTTGTGGTCGCTGAGCAGCTGGGCGATTCGCCCGGCGGGCAGGTCGAGGCGTGCGAGGGCGTCCGCGAGCTCGACCTGCCAGGCATGGGCCGCGGCGAGATCGGGATGCGGGCCGAGCCGTTCGAGCGCGGCGCCCAGCGGCGCCAGCACGTCGGGCCAGGCGGCGGGGTCGGGCATGGCATCGTCGGCGAAGAGGGCTCGCCAGGACGAGGAACGGTGCAGCAGGCGCATGAACGCTCCGTGTCATGTCGCGCGTCGGCGATGGCTTGAGTCTAACGGCCACGCCTTTCCGCCACACTTGGGCGAAAGGCCAAGGCGGCAGGCGACGATGACAGGCGAAACGGGGAGTGAGCGGCCAGGGCGCGGCGCGCCGTCGAGGGGCAAGACGACGACGCCCCCGGGCGGGGGCGTCGTCGTCAGGGGCGGGCGTCGCTCAGCGGGGCGAGAACATCTCGTCGCCGACCTCGTCGATGAAGCGCTCGGCCTTGCTCAGCATCAGGGCGTCGCAGGCCTCGCGCCCGGGCACCATGTCGGAACGCTCGAAGCGATGCTCGAGCATCTCGCCGGCCCGCTCGTCGGTCGAGGTCAGCGGCTTGCGGATCCAGCCGCTGACGCGAAACTGGCCGCCCTGGTCGGCGGGCTCGGAGACGATCAGGTAGCCCTTGTATTCCACCGGCTCGGCGGCGGGCGCGCCCTTCGGCTCGCCCTCATGACCGCCGAACAGGCCGGACAGCAGCTTCTTCAGCATGGCACCTCCTGACGGGATGACGCCGGCACGAGGCCGGCGTCGGGGTGGCTCAATCCTGGCGACGGCCCTTGCCGGCGGCGATGCGCAGGCGCAGGGCATTGAGCTTGATGAAGCCCTCGGCATCCTTCTGGTCGTAGGCGCCGGCGTCGTCCTCGAAGGTCGCGATGGACTCGTCGAAGAGCGAGGCGTCGGACTTGCGGCCGGCGACGATAGCGCTGCCCTTGTAGAGCTTCATGCGCACCACGCCCGAGACGTTCTTCTGGGTCTCGTCGATGGCGGCCTGCAGCATGCGACGCTCCGGGCTCCACCAGTAGCCGTTGTAGATCACCTCAGCGTACTTGGGCATCAGCTCGTCCTTGAGGTGCGCCTCCTCGCGGTCCAGCGTCAGCGACTCGATGGCGCGGTGGGCGCGCAGCATGATGGTGCCCCCCGGGGTCTCGTAGCAGCCGCGGGACTTCATGCCGACGTAGCGGTTCTCGACGATATCGAGGCGACCGATACCGTTGTCGCCGCCCATCTTGTTGAGCGTCTCGAGCACCTCATGGGGCTTCATCGGCACGCCGTCGATGGCCACGATGTCGCCGTGCTCGAAGGTCAGCTCGACGTAGGTGGGCTGGTCCGGGGCGGCCTCCGGCGAGACGCTCCAGCGCCACATGTCCTCCTCGGCCTCGGCCCAGGGATCCTCGAGGATGCCGCCCTCGTAGGAGATGTGCAGCAGGTTGGCGTCCATGGAGTACGGCGACTTCTTCTTCTTGGAGGAGAAGTCCACCGGGATATCGTGCTGATCGCAGTAGGCCATCAGCTTCTCGCGGGAATTGAGGTCCCACTCGCGCCACGGGGCGATCACCTTGACGCCCGGCTTCAGCGCGTAGGCGCCGAGCTCGAAGCGCACCTGGTCGTTGCCCTTGCCGGTGGCGCCGTGGGAGATGGCATCGGCACCGGTCTGGTTGGCGATCTCGATCAGGCGCTTGGCGATCAGCGGGCGCGCGATGGAGGTACCGAGCAGGTACTCGCCCTCGTAGATGGTGTTGGCGCGGAACATCGGGTAGACGTAGTCGCGGGCGAACTCCTCGCGAAGATCCTCGATGTAGATCTCCTTGACGCCCAGGGCCTGGGCCTTGGCACGCGCGGGCTCGACTTCCTCGCCCTGGCCGATGTCCGCGGTGAAGGTCACGACCTCACAGTCATAGGTTTCCTGCAACCACTTGACGATGACGGACGTGTCCAGGCCGCCGGAATAGGCGAGCACGACCTTCTTGACATCGGACATGCTGAGGCTCCTTTAGGCAAACGATCATGAAAGACGGAGATTATAGCGCGACGAGCCTGGCGCGAACACCGGCGACGGGACGCGCTGCCACCAAGCTGCTAGACTGCCGCGGTCTAGAGATATGATGCCCCAGACAAGGAGAGGTGCATGAGCGAGGCGATGGCCCGCGAACTCATGGCGCAGCGGTTCCGCAGCTTCCTGCCCGTGGTGGTGGACCTGGAGACCGGCGGCTTCAACGCGCAAGGCGATGCGATCCTGGAGATCGCCGCGGTAACCCTGACCATGGACCCGGAGGGCAACCTGCTGCCCGACGCCACCTATGCCTACCATGTCACGCCCTTCGCCGGGGCCAACGTGGAACAGTCGGCACTGGACTTCACCGGCATCCGCCTCGACGACCCGCTGCGCCAGCAGGTCGCGGTCAGCGAGGCCGAGGCGCTGGGCGAGATCTTCCGCCCGGTGCGCAAGGCCATCAAGTCCCACGGCTGCACCCGCGCCGTGCTGGTCGGCCATAACGCGGCCTTCGACCACGGCTTCCTGAACGCCGCCGTGGCCCGCTGCGGCATCAAGCGCAACCCCTTCCACCCCTTCTCGAGCTTCGATACCGCCTCGCTCGCCGGCCTGGTCTACGGCCAGACCGTGCTGGCTCGTGCCTGCCGCGCCGCCGGCATCGAGTTCGACAACAGCGCCGCCCACTCGGCCCGCTACGACACCGAGCGCACTGCCGAGCTGTTCTGCGCCATGGTCAACCGCTACAAGGACCTGGGAGGCTGGGACCTGGCCCAGCGCGAGCAGGGCCTGGAGGAGAGCTGACGCCCGACGGCTCCCCTGCCCCCTCCACGAAAAAACCCGCCGGAGGCCCGGCGGGTTTTTTCGTGGTCAGCGTGGCGTGGCCGGCGCTCAGGCCTGGGCGTCGCCCTCGCCTTCCTGGGCGCGCGCGGCGGCGGCCTTGATCAGCGTCTCCAGCTCACCGGACTGGTGCATCTCGGCGACGATATCGCAGCCGCCGACCAGCTCGCCCTCGACCCACAGCTGCGGGAAGGTCGGCCAGTTGGCCACCTTGGGCAGCTCGGCACGGATGTCCGGGTTGTCCAGCACGTTGACGAAGGCGAAACGCTCGCCGCAGGCCATCAGCGCCTGGACGGTCTGGGCGGAGAAGCCGCACTGGGGCAGCTGCGGCGTGCCCTTCATGTAGATCAGGATGGGGTTTTCGCTGATCTGGCGCTGGATGTTCTCGACGGTAGTGCTCATGACGTCTCCCTGGCTCGTTGACGGGACTCGGCGGAAGGGCCCCGGGGATTTCGGGCAATACCCGACCGTGCGGGTCGGCCTTGTGATGCCGCCATTCTACTGATGCCGGGCGCGTTGCGCATCCCCCGCGGGCTGGCTAGGATGGTCGTTTTTTCCCGTGGAGCGCCCCCATGGCCACTCGCCATTTCCTCACCCTGCTCGATCTCAGTCCCGATGAGCTGCGCTACCTGATCCAGCGCGCCATCTCGATCAAGAACGGCCTGAAGACCCACGGGCCCACCTATACCCCGTTCGCCAACCGCACCCTGGCGATGATCTTCGAGAAGTCCTCGACGCGCACCCGGGTCTCCTTCGAGACCGCCATGGCGCAGTTCGGCGGCCATGCGCTCTTCCTGTCGCCCCGCGACACCCAGCTCGGTCGCGGGGAGCCGATCGGTGACACCGCCCGGGTGCTGTCGGAGATGGTCGACGCGGTGATGATCCGCACCTTCTCCCACGAAGGCCTCGAGGCGTTCGCCCAGGCCAGCACCGTGCCGGTGATCAACGCCCTGACCGACGACTACCACCCCTGCCAGCTGCTGGCCGACGTGATGACCTGGACCGAGCTGCGCGGCAGCGTCAAGGATCGCACCGCGGTATGGATCGGCGACGGCAATAACATGTGCCACTCCTGGATCAACGCCGCCCGCCAGTTCGAGTTCAACCTGCGCGTGGTCTGCCCCGAGGGCTACGAGCCGCGCCAGGACATCCTCGAGGCCGCCGGCGACCGGGTCAGCATCATGCGCGACCCCGATGCCGCCGTGGCAGAGGCCGACCTGGTCACCACCGACGTCTGGGCCTCCATGGGTCAGGAAGAGGAGCAGGCCAGGCGCGAGGCGGACTTCGCCGGCTTCCAGGTCACCGAGGCGCTGCTCGATCGCGCCCGGGAGGACGCCCTCTTCCTGCACTGCCTGCCGGCCCACCGCGGCGAGGAGATCAGCGAGACCCTGCTCGACGACCCGCGTGCCGTGGTCTGGCAGGAGGCGGGCAATCGCCTGCACGCCCAGAAGGCGCTGCTCGAGTTCCTGCTGCTGGGCCGCGTGGAGAGCTGACGGAGACGCGGCGGAGGTCGCCTTATACCTTGGTATGACATCGACCTTCGTCGCATGTATAATGCGCTGCAGCAACCCCATCCAGGAGATGCGGCAGCATGACAGATTCCCTTTCCAGCCACAGCGGCATGCAGCGCAGCCTGCGCCAGTGTCTCTCCCAGATGGCCACCCTGCTCTATCGACATGGCCATGTGCTCGAGACGGTGACCGTCAGCCATCGTGGCCTCGATCGCCAGGCCCTGAAGGCCCTGGACTCCGCCACCAGCGACTGGGCCCCCTGCCAGAAGATCCTCGAGAACAGCCAGGCCGCCACCTGGAACGACCAGCAGCGCCTGGTGCTGACCGGCCTCGGTCGCGAGCTGCTGTTCGACATGTTCGGCGAAGGGGCCGCCGACTGCGCCTGAGCCCGACGCTCCCCCACCCCGCACGACCTGCATGAAGACGATGCCCGGATGCGCCCTCGATTGCGCGCCCGGGCATTTTTGGTTAGGTTGTGACAACTTGTCGGGGAGCCCCGGTACGCTCGAGGTGAGGTACACGGGGGCTGAGATCGGTACGGCCGAACCCGTTGAACCTGATCAGGTTGATGCCTGCGGAGGGAACAAGCTGTCGTCTCGCCATGCAGCCCCCTGTCGTCATCCGCCTGTTCCTCCGCGCCTCCTGCTGGATGGACAACGCCATGACACCTCACACCGATCGCACCATCGCCGTGGCCGGCGCCGGCCTGCTGGGCCGCCTCGTCGCCTGGCAACTGCTGCGCGACGGCCATGCCGTCACCCTCTATGACGCCGGCGACCTGGAAGCGCCCGCCGCCGCCGCCTGGACCGCGGCCGGCATGGTCGCGCCGCTCTGCGAGACGGCGGTCTCGGAGCGCAGCGTCTTCGAGATGGGGCAGTTCGCCCTGGCCCAGTGGCCGCGCTGGCTCGAGGCACTGGACGCCAGCGGCCTGTGGCACCACCAGGGCAGCCTGATGGTGGCCCACGCCCAGGACATGGGCGAGCTCACCCAGTTCCGACGCGACCTCGCCCACGTGCTGGAAGAAGCACCGCCCTGCCGGGCGATCGACGACGCCGAGATCCATCGCCTGGAGCCCGACCTGGCGGCGAGCTTTCGCCAGGGCCTCTACCTGCCGGACGAGGCACACCTGGACAACCGCCCCCTGCTCGCGCGCCTGCTGGCCGAGATACGCCGGCTGGGCGGGACCTGCCACGCCCACTGTCCCGTTGCGACCCATCCCGGCGAAATCGAGACCGGCGACGGCCGCCGCGCCTTCGACCTGGTCATCGACTGCCGCGGCACCGGCGCCCGCCAGCATCATCCCAGCCTGCGCGGCGTGCGCGGCGAGACGCTGCACGTGCAGACCGCGGAGATCCACCTCTCGCGCCCGGTGCGCCTGATGCACCCCCGCTACCAGCTCTATGTGGTGCCCAAGCCCGACCAGCGCTTCGTCATCGGCGCCACCCAGATCGAGAGCGAGGACCGCTCCCCGGTCTCGCTGCAGTCCTCGCTGGAGCTTGGCAGCGCCCTCTACACCCTGTCGCCGGCCTTCGCCGAGGCGCGCATCCTGGAGCAGGGGGTCAACCTGCGGCCCGCCTTCCGGGACAACCTGCCCCATGTCACCGAGCGCGATGGCCTGATCACCGCCAACGGCCTGTTCCGCCACGGCTACCTGCTGGCGCCGGCGGTGGCCTGCCACCTGCTGGCCCGCATCCGCGGCCGGGGCGAGACGCCCTTCGCCGAGACCCTCACCGGACATCCGCCCCAGGAGAGCGCCGCATGACCGAGATCACCCTGAGCCTCAACGACCAGACCGCCCGCCTGCCGGCCGACACCGCGCTGGCGGATGCCCTTGCGGCCTGGCACTACGCCGAGCGGCGCGTCGCCGTGGCCATCAACGGCGAGTTCGTGCCCCGCTCCGCCTACGCCGAGCGCATCCTCGAGGACCGCGACCGCATCGATATCGTTGCCCCGGTGGGAGGCGGCTGATGACCATGATGAACGAACGACACGACGACGCCCTGACCCTCTACGGCGAGACCTTCTCCAGCCGCTTCCTGCTGGGCACGGCCCTCTACTCGTCACCCGCGGTGATGGAGGCCTCCATCAAGGCCTCCGGCTGCGACATGGTGACCCTGGGACTGCGCCGCCAGAACCCCGCCGACGGTGACGGCGACGCCTTCTGGCAGATCCTGCGCGACAGCGGCTGCCGGCTGCTGCCCAACACCGCGGGCTGCCGCTCGGCCCGGGAGGCCATCACCCTCGCCCAGATGTCCCGGGAGATGTTCGACACGCCCTGGATCAAGGTCGAGGTGATCGGCGACGACTACAACCTCCAGCCCGACCCCTTCGGCCTGCTGGAGGCCTGCCGGACGCTGATCGACGACGGCTTCAAGGTACTGCCCTACTGCACCGATGACCTGGTGCTCTGCCAGCGCCTGCGGGAGGCGGGCTGCCAGGCGCTGATGCCCTGGGGCGCGCCCATCGGCACCGGCCGGGGCCTGATGAACCGCTACGCCCTGCAGACCCTGCGCGAGCGCCTCGACGTGCCACTGATCATCGATGCCGGCCTCGGCGCCCCCTCCCAGGCCGCGGAGGCCATGGAGACGGGCTTCGACGGCGTGCTGCTCAACACCGCCGTGGCCAAGGCTCACCGGCCGCCGCTGATGGCCGAGGCCTTCGCCGAGGCGATCATCGCCGGGCGCAAGGCGTATCGCGCCGGGCTGATGCAGCAGCGCCAGACCGCCAGCCCCAGCACGCCGACCCTCGGCCAGCCGTTCTGGCACAGCGGCGGCTGAGCGCGCCGCCGCGTCCGCGCGGGCAGCGCCCCGCGCGGCGTCGAAAGGCATGACGCCGGACCGGGGAAGTCTGCTATCGTCGGGGCGACTCGACACCGACGACAGGAGACACCCGTGAGCCGCGAACGCGTTCCCGAGACCATGGCGGCCATGCTGCTGACCGGACATGGCGATGTTGACATGCTGGTCTATCACGACGATGTGCCGACCCCACAGCCCGGCCCCGACGAGGTGCTGGTCAAGGTCACGGCGACCGCCAAGAACAACACCGACCGCAAGGCGAGGGAGGGCCTCTACCCCACCAGGGAGAAGGGCGAGGTGACCTCCTTCGCCATGGGCGGCTCGCCCACCCTCACCTTCCCGCGCATCCAGGGGGCCGACGTGGCCGGCCGGGTGGTCGCCGTGGGCGAGGGCGTGCCGGATTCGCGCCTCGGCGAGCGCGGCCTGCTCGACTTCAACCTCTACCCCGACGCCCGGCGCGACCTCAACCTCATGCCGGACTACTACGGCCACGGCGCCGACGGCGGCTTCGCCGAATACGTCGCCGTGCCATCGGACCAGTTCCACCCTATCCCCAACAGTGAGCTCGCCGATGCCGAGCTGGCGTCTCTGGGCATGTGCTCCTACCAGACCGCCTACCACATGATGACCTCGGCCCGGGTCGCCGCCGGGGAGCGGGTGCTGGTCACCGGCGCCAGCGGCGGCGTCGGCACCGCGCTGATCCAGCTGTGCCGAATCGTCGGCGCCATCCCCTACGCGGTGAGCCGGCCCGACAAGGCCGACGCCCTGCGCGCCCTCGGTGCCGAGGCGGTGATCGACCGCGGCGACCTGCCGAGCTTCGTCGATCGCGTGCTCGAGGCCACCGACGGCGCCCCCATCGACGCGGTGATGGACCTCGTCGGCGGCGAGATGACCGACCGCTTCATCGACACCATGATCGTCGACATGGCCCGGCGCTCGACCTACCCGCGCCTCTCCATCGCCGGGGCCAGCGGCGGCAACGTGAGCGAGCTGATGTGGACGCGCATCTACCTCTATCAGGTGCAGATCTTCGGCGTCTCCCACGGCACCCGCGAGGAGGCCGAACAGCTGATGGCCTGGATCCGCGACGGCCGGCTCAAGCCGGTGCTGCACGCCGCCTTCCGGCTCTCGGAGCTGCACGCCGCCGAGCGCTACTTCGTCAACCGCGGCAGCGGCTACCTGGGCAAGATCGTGATCGTCCCGGATGCCGAATGGGCCGAACACGGCGCGCCCTACGCGCTCGAGGAGTCCGCATGACCAAGCCTCCGACCCTGCAACTGCTCGACACCCACGCCGGCGGCGACGTCAGCCGCATCGTCGTCGGCGGCGTCGCGGCGCTGCCCGGCGCCACCGTCCGCGACCAGATGCACTACCTGCGCGACGACGCCGACGGCCTGCGCCGCCTGCTGCTGGAGGAGCCCTACGGCATCCCCGAGATGTCGGTGGACCTCATCGTCACCCCGAGCGACCCCCGGGCCGTGGCGGGCTACATCATCATGGAGGTGATGGGCTACCCAATCTACTCCGGCTCCAACACCATCTGCACCGCCACGGCGGTGCTGGAGAGCGGCCTGGTGGCCAAGCAGGAGGGGCGCCAGCAGTTCGCCCTCGAGTCGCCGGCGGGCCTGGTGCAGATCGAGGCGCTGGTCGAGAACGGCGTGGTGGAGTCGATCACCTGCGCGGGGCTGCCGAGCTACATCGACACCCACCGTGCCAGCCTCCACGTCCCCGGGCTCGGCGAGGTGACCTACAGCGTGGCCTACAGCGGCGGCTTCTACGCCCTGGTGGACGCCGCCGAGCTCGGCTTCTCGCTGACGCGCGAGGAGGAGCGGGCGCTGGCCGACTGCGCCCACCGCATCGTCGAGGCGATCCAGGCCGAGCGCGGCTTCTCCCACTACACCCTGGGCGACGTGGGCCCCCTGCCCTTCCTGCACTTCATGGGCCCCGTCGAGCAGGTCGCCGACGGCTACTATCGCTCCCGCTCGACCACCTACGTGCACCCCGGCGTGATCTGTCGCAGCACCACCGGCACCGGCACCTCGGCGCGCCTGGCGCTGATGCATCACGAGGGGCGCCTCAAACCGGGCGATCGCCTGGAGACCATCTCGCTGCGCGAGACCGGCTTCATCGGCGAATTCACCGGCACCCGCCAGGAGGGCCCGCTGACGGTGGTGGAGAACGCCATCACCGGCAAGAGCTATGTGCTCGCCCACTCGGACATCGTGGTGAACTGCACGGACCCGCTGGTGGAGTGCGCCGGCCTGCACCATATCCTGACGGGAGGCCGGAACGAGGCCGACTGAGAGACGGGCGCGCCGAATCGTGGAAACGACCGAGAACGGGCGCGAGGGAAAAAGGCGCTAAACGAAGCACGCCCGTCAGCGCCAGCGCCAGTCGGGCGCGAAGGGAGTGATGGCGGAGAGCTCGCCGCCGCGCGTCGGCTCCCGGCGCAGGGTGAAGCCCGCCAGGACCTCGCCGGGATCGCGACCGGCCAGCTCGTCGAAGGCGAGCGCCTCCCACTGCGCGCGCGTCGCCTTGACACTGTACAGGTAGCGCCGCTCGCCGCCCTCGGGGGCCTCCGGGTCGTCGAGGCGGCGATACCCGGAAACGATCGCCTGTTCGAGGCGCGGCAGACGCGCGAAGGCCGCCCCGAGCACCCGGACGGCGGCGCCGTATAGATAGTCCTGGTAGAGCCGGCGCTGTTGCGTGACCGTGAGCCGCTGAGGGGTGAGCTTGATGCGCTTGGCCGGCATCCGCCAGCGACGGTCGGGCATCTCCTCCGCGCCCGGCAGGTCGATGTCCACGGCCAGGGTGCGGCAGTCGTCGACCAGCTCGAAGTCGAGCAGCGTCTCGCGCGGCCAGTCGAGCTCATGGAGCCGCTCGACCAGAGTCTGCTGCATGGCCTCGGGATCGTCCCGACTCGCCGCCTCCTCGCGCCGCTGGCGCCGGAACTCCCGGGCGTCGAACTCGGCCTTGCGCCACTCCCAGGCCCGATAGGCCTCCGCATGCCGAGCCTGACGCTCGGCGCGCTCACGCTCGAGGCGCCCACGGGCCGGCATCCAGAGGCGCTGCCACCAGGCCGGGGACGGCTCGGCTTCCGGCAGCGGGGGCGACTCCGGGTAGCTGCGCGGCTGATAGCCGGTGGCGTGCGGGGCCGGAGTCTCGACATGCAGGCGGCCGAGCCGGTCGAGCTGGGCGTTGAGCGCCTCGCAGTGTGCAACGAGGGCCTCGCGCAGCGTCGACTCGCCCAGGCGGCGCACCTCCCGTGACTCGGCCGCGCTCAGGCGCGTGCCGTCGGGATGGCGATAGCGAATCTCCCCGCTGGCGGTGATCTCCAGGTCCACGGGCAGCGGCTCGCCCGCCTCCCCCCGCTCGACCCGCAGGCTGATGCCGGGCGGTCCCAGCGAGAGCCCGGGACGCAGGCGTGTGGTGGGCAGGCGCACCCCGGGTGCGAGACGAATGCGACGCTGAAAGCGAAACTCCACGGCAAGCTCCCCCAGCCGGTCCATAGCGACCTTCACTGTAACGCCTCTGGGCGACGAAGGCAGGCACGATGACGAACGACATGACCAAGGGGGAAGGAGGCGAAGGGCCCGGGCAGGCAGCGCCGCCGGGCAGCGCCTGAGCGTGGCGATTTTTTCGGGTTTTTTACGGGCGCACGAAAAAGCCGCCTAGCGGAGTGCGCTAGGCGGCTGATTCGAGGTGTCTTGTTGGTGGAGCCTAGCGGGATCGAACCGCTGACCTCAACACTGCCAGTGTTGCGCTCTCCCAGCTGAGCTAAGGCCCCACGTCGTTCCCGCCTTGCGAGAACGAGGCGAATATTACGGTGTTCCTTGAGCGCCGTCAAGCACCGATCGCGATTTTGTGCCTCCACCCTTGTGCCAATTTCACTTAGACACAGAATGTGACACTCTGGGCCTCCCAAGCCCATCGGCCGACCGACGACGCGAACGCACCCGCTCGCGCCTTCGCCACGCGCCGACACTCATCCACCATGTTTCAGGAGCGTCCGAGTGATCAGGGTTCTCGTCGCCGATGACCACCACCTGGTACGGACCAGCATCGCCCACCTCTTGAACGCCGAACGCGGAATCCGCGTGGTCGGCGAAGCGGCCAACGGTGAAGAGGCGATCACCCAGGCCCGTACGCTCGAGCCGGACGTCGTGCTGATGGACATCCGCATGCCGGGCATCGGCGGCCTGGAGGCGACCCGCAAGATCCAGCGCTTCGCCAGCGACATCCGGATCCTGGTGCTGACCGCCTTCATCGAGGAGGCCTTCGCCCAGCGACTGCTGGAGGCCGGCGCCCACGGCTTCATCAGCAAGGGCTGCCAGCAGGACGAGATGGTCGAGGCCATCCACTGCGTGTTCGAGGGCAGGCGCTATGTCAGCCCGGAGATCGCCCAGCGGCTGGTGCTGTCGCGCCTCGACGCGCCCGACAACCCCTTCGACCAGCTCTCCCAGCGCGAGCTGCAGGTGGCCATGATGGTGGTGAACTGCCAGCGCGTCACCGATATCGCCGAGCGCATGTTCCTGAGCCCCAAGACCATCAACACCTATCGCTACCGGATCTTCGAGAAGCTCGGCGTCGCCTCCGACGTCGAGCTGACCCACCTCGGACTACGCCACGGCCTGGTCGACGGCTTCAGTGACGCCGACTGAGGCCTTGAACGCGGCCGATTCTGGTAGTATCGGGGGCTCGATTCCCGCATCCGGCGTCACCATGAGCTTCGATTCCCGCGACTTCCTCGCCAGCGTCAGCCAATCACCCGGGGTCTATCGCATGCTCGACGAGCAGGGCGAGACCCTCTACGTGGGCAAGGCCCGGCGGTTGCGGGCGCGCCTGGCGAGCTACTTTCGCGGCGCCCACAACGCCAAGACCCAGGCCCTGGTGGGCCGCATCGCCGACATCCAGGTCACGGTGACCAACAGCGAGACCGAGGCGCTAATCCTCGAGCAGACGCTGATCAAGGAGCTGCGCCCGCCCTACAACGTCCTGCTGCGCGACGACAAGTCCTATCCCTTCGTCTTCGTCACCGACCGACACCCCTTCCCTGCCCTGGAGTACAAGCGCGCCCGGGTGCGTCGCGACGACGGGCGCTACCTCGGCCCCTACCCCAGCAGCGGCGCCGTGCGCGAGAGCCTGTCGCTGATGCAGAAGATCTTTCGCATCCGCAACTGCGAGGACAGCGTCTTCGCCCATCGCACCCGTCCCTGCCTGCAGTACCAGATCCAGCGCTGCAGCGCGCCCTGCGTCGGCTTCATCAGCGAGGCGGACTACCGCCGCGACCTGGAGCACGCGGTGATGTGCCTGGAGGGCAAGAGCGAGGCGGTGACCCGGGAACTGACCGAGGCCATGGAGGCCGCCAGCGCCCGCCTGGAGTTCGAGGAGGCCGCCCGGCTGCGCGATCAGGTCCAGGACCTTCGCCAGCTCCAGCAGCGTCAGTTCGTCGACACCGGTCAGGGCGACGCCGACGTCTTCGCCCTGGCAAGCCGCCCCGGGGCGCTCTGCATCTCGGTGCTCACGGTGCGCCAGGGCCGCCTGCTCGGCGCACGCCACCACGCCCCGCCCAACGGGCTCGATCTCCCCCCCGAGGCGCTGCTCGGCGACTTCCTCAGCCAGTTCTACCTGGGGCAGGCGCGGGAGATCCCCGCCGAGGTGATCACCAGCCACCCGGTCCCGGAGGCCGAGCTGATCGCGCGGGCCCTCGGCGAGCGCGCCGGCAAGCGCATCCGCGTGACCGACCAGGTGCGCGGCCACCGCGCCCAGTGGCGAGAGCTCGCCCGCACCAACGCCGAGCAGCAGCTGGCCAGCCAGCTGGCGAGCCAGAACCAGCTGGCGAAGCGCTTCGAGGCCCTGCGCGAGGCCCTGGGGCTCGAGCAGGCCCCGCGGCGACTGGAGTGCTTCGACATCAGCCACAGCCACGGCGAGGCCACCGTGGCCTCCTGCGTGGTCTTCGACGAGAGCGGTCCGCGCAAGTCGGACTACCGGCGCTTCAACATCGAGGGCGTGGCCGCCGGCGATGACTACGCCGCCATGCACCAGGCGCTGACGCGGCGCTTCCGGCGCCTGGCCGACGGCCAGGGCGAGCGGCCGGACATCCTGATCGTCGACGGCGGCAAGGGACAGCTCAACATGGCCCGCGAGGTCTTCGCCAAGCTCGGCGTGACCGGCATCATCCTGCTCGGCGTGGCCAAGGGCACCACCCGCAAGGCGGGCCTGGAGACACTCTTCATCGAGACCGTCGATCGCAGCCTGGACCTCGATGGCGCCTCGCCCGCGCTGCACCTGATCCAGCACATCCGCGACGAGTCCCACCGCTTCGCCATCGCCGGCCACCGGGCGCGGCGCGACAAGACCCGGCGCACCTCGACCCTGCAGGACATCCCCGGGGTCGGCCCGCGCCGGCGCCGCGAGCTGCTGCGCTTCTTCGGCGGCCTGCACGGCGTCAAGCAGGCCAATCGCGAGGAGCTCGCCCGGGTGCCCGGCATCAGCGCGACCCTGGCCGAGACGATTCATCGCGCCTTGCATGGATGACCTGCGTGGATGACCTGCGTGGATGACCCGCAGAAGGAATAGCGCCGGGCGAGCTCACGAGGCGCTGCCGCCGATGCCCGGCATCAGCAGCTCTCCATCCGGACGGCGGAGACGATTCATCACGCCCTGCATGGATGAGCCGGGCGCGGGCGGATAGAATGAGGGACTCTCCCGGCACCCCAAGGCAAGGAACGCATCTTCCGATGAACATACCCAACCTGCTCACCCTGGCCAGAATCGTCTTCATCCCGCTGCTGGTGGTGCTGTTCTATCTGCCCTTCACCTGGAGCATGCCGCTGGCCGCCGCCCTCTTCGCCCTGGCCGCCGTGACCGACTGGCTCGACGGCTACCTGGCCCGGCGCTGGAACCAGTCCACCCCCTTCGGCGCCTTCCTCGACCCGGTGGCCGACAAGCTGATGGTGGCGGTGGCCCTGGCGCTGCTGATCGAGCGCTACGATGCCCTCTGGCTGACCCTGCCGGCGCTGGTGATCATCGGCCGCGAGAT
This sequence comes from Halomonas sp. THAF5a, assembly GCF_009363755.1. Classification (NCBI taxonomy): domain Bacteria; kingdom Pseudomonadati; phylum Pseudomonadota; class Gammaproteobacteria; order Oceanospirillales; family Halomonadaceae; genus Halomonas; species Halomonas sp. THAF5a. The sequence goes on from NZ_CP045417.1 coordinate 2,204,807, forward strand.
CGTCATCTCCGCGCTACGCGAGTGGATGGCCGAGATGGGCAAGCGCGGCCAGGTGGCCGTCTCCTGGATCGGCAAGGTCAAGACCACCCTGCAGATGATCGCCCTGCTGGTGCTGCTGGCGTTCGCCCCCGGCACGCCGATCGCCATGCTCGGCGTGGTCACCCTGCACGTGGCCGCCCTGCTGACCCTGTGGTCGATGATCCTCTACCTGCGTGCGGCCTGGCCACACCTCAGCCGCTCCATGCGCTGAGTCGACAGCGTAGAAACACGTGAAAAGCGTTTGACAGTCACCGACTTATCCGTATAATACGCACTCGAGTCAGGCGGGAATAGCTCAGTGGTAGAGCATCGCCTTGCCAAGGCGAGGGTCGCGAGTTCGAATCTCGTTTCCCGCTCCAGACTCGATGCAACAAAGAGCACCAAAGCTGAGTCAACGCGAGTGACAGCCAAGGTCGCGAGCCGGAACGCCGGTCCGATCGAAGCTCGTTTCCCGCTCCATTCCCCACGAATGGCACGACTCATGAGGCTGGATGGCAGAGTGGTTATGCAGCGGACTGCAACTCCGTGTACGCCGGTTCGATTCCGACTCCAGCCTCCACTATTCCCTGGTTGCCCGCTCGTGACCGAGCCGCCCGGATGGCGAAATTGGTAGACGCAAGGGACTTAAAATCCCTCGGTGGCAACACCGTGCCGGTTCGAGCCCGGCTCCGGGCACCAGCTCACTAGCACCCTCCGGCAAGCGTCGGGCGTGACCCGCCAACGGGACGCCATCTCATGATCCTGCCGCGCCTGCGCGATCCCTACTTCAACTATCAGCACCGACGCAAGCTGCACGTCTTGCGCATCGCGCTGGCCCTCTGCGTCACCTTCACCCTCATCGAAGCGTTCGCCATCCCGCACAGCGGCTGGGCACTCGTCAGCACCATCATGGTGATGGGCAACCTGCCCCACATCGGCGGCGTCCTCGACAAGGGACGACAGCGCCTGCTCGGCACCGTGCTGGGTGCCAGTGTCGGCCTGCTGCTGATCATGCTCCCGCTGACCTTGCCCTACCTGGTGCCCCTCGGCGCCCTGGCCAGCATCGCCGTCGCCACCTGGCTGACCTTCGGCAACCGTCACGGCTACAGCGGCCTGATGTTCGCCATCAGCCTGCTGCTGGTGATCGGCGGCGGCCAGGCGGAGTTCGAGCTCGCGGTGTGGCGCGCCGTCGATGTCCTGCTCGGCACCCTGGTAGGCATCGCCATCACGGTGCTGGTGCTGCCCCAGAAGGCCACCGACATGCTGCGCTTCATGCTCGCCGACAACCTCGATCGCATGGCACGGCTCTACCACGCCCACACCACCGCCACGGCCGCCCACGACCTCGACGCCCGCGAGCTGCTCAAGGCCACCAGCAGCCTGCTGGTCAAGCAGCGAGGCCTGGTGGATGCCATCCATCGCGAGGGACGCCTGACCCGCCACGAGCTCGACGACATCATCTCGCTGCAGCGGCGCATGCTCTCGACCATCGAGCTGCTGCTGGAGACCCACTGGAACAGCCGCGACGGCCACGAACAGATCGAGGCCATGAAGGGGCTGCGTGAACAGCAGCACACCCTGGCCCGCGGCATCGGCACCCTGGCCTTCCAGGTGCGCACCGGCCGGCCGGTCGAGGTGACCATCACCCCCTTCGCCCTCGAGCGTCATGCCGAGCTGGCGGCCAACGCCCGGGCCAGCGACGGCAGGCGGCTCTTCAGCCCCGGCGGCTACCTGTGGCTCAATCGGGAACTGGCCCGACTCACCGACGAGCTGATCCGGCGCCTCGGCGACCTGGATCGCCTGCCCAGCCGGCGCCTGCGGCGCCGCGCTGCCCATCACGGCCTCACCGACGCCCGGTCGGCCGCCGTGGACCATCACGCAAGAAGGAAAGGCAGATGACAGACGGCAACCATGACGTGCTGGTGATCGGCGGCGGCGTCGCCGGGCTGGTGCTGGCCCTGGAGGTGGCGGACCATCGTCGGGTCACGCTGCTGCGACCGGCCAGCGATGACCAGGGCGCCAGCCGCTGGGCCCAGGGGGGAATCGCCGCCGTGCTCTCCCCCCAGGACGACATCGAGGCCCACGTCGCCGACACCCTGGTGGCCGGCGACGGCCTGTGCGACGAGGCAGCCGTGCGCTTCACCGTCGAGCAGGGACCGTCCGCCATCGAGTGGCTGCTGTCGCTGGGCGTGCCCTTCACGCCGGATGAAAGCCCCGAGGCCGGCTACCCTTACCACCTGACCCGCGAGGGGGGGCACGGCGCCCGGCGCATCATCCATGCCGACGACGCCACCGGCCGTGCCGTGGTCGAGACCCTGCGCCGGCACGTGGAGGCTCATCCCCGCATCACGCTTCGCGGCGACCTGACCGCGATCGGCCTGATCGGCGACACAGAGGGCCACTGCCGGGGCGCCCGCTGCCTCGACGCCGACGGCCGACTGCACGCCCTGCTCGCCGCGGATACCGTGCTCGCCACCGGCGGTGCCAGCGGCCTCTACCGCCACACTACCAGCCCTCAGCCGGCCAGCGGCGAGGGCATGATGATGGCCGCCGAGCTCGGCGCCGAGCTGATGAACCTGGAGTTCCAGCAGTTCCACCCGACCTGCCTCTTCGATCCCGACGGCCCGGCCTTCCTGATCAGCGAGGCGGTTCGCGGCGAGGGCGGCCGGCTGCTCAATGCCGCGGGCGAGCGCTTCATGCCGGGAATCGATCCCCGCTCCGAGCTGGCCCCCCGGGACGTGGTCGCCCGCGCCATCGATGCCGAGATGCAGCGCACGAACACCGATCACGTCTTTTTAGACATCCGCCACCTCGGCGAGGCGGCCATCCGCCACCACTTCCCGACCATCCACGCCCACTGCGCGGGGCGCGGGCTGGACATCGCCCGGCAGCCGATCCCGGTGGTGCCGGCCGCCCACTACAGCTGCGGCGGCGTGAGCACCGACCACGACGGCGCCACCACGGTGCCGCGCCTCCATGCCATCGGCGAGGTCGCCTGCACCGGCCTGCACGGCGCCAACCGGATGGCCAGCAACTCGCTGCTGGAGTGCCTGGTGTATGCGCGCAGCTGCGCCAAGCGCCTGCGCGAGGCCGAGGCCAGCTCCACGGCCGCCCTGTTGCCGGTGCGCTTCGGCGATCGCGTCGAGCCCTCGACGTCCCTCGACGCCATCCGGGAGGCGATGCGCCAGGTGATGAGTGCCCGGGTGGCGATCGTGCGCACCGACCAGGGCCTCGACGAGGCGGCCCGGGAGCTGGCCCGACTGCACCGGGACCTCGCCCGGCGCATGGAGGACGCTACCCCGTCGGTGGCGCTGTCGAACCTCTGGCACGCCCTGCGCCTGGCGCGCCTCACCGTGGCTGCGGCCCGGGCGCGCCGCGAATCCCGCGGCCTGCACTTCAACCCCGGCTGCGCGGTCCACGCCGACGCCTCCCCGCACCCCTCGCGCCTTCACCTGGCGGACCTCGACCCGCGCTGAACGGGCTGCCGCAAGGCGGGCCCCGACGCGAGGAGAAGGTAAAGAAGAGAGAGGCCATCAGCCTCGTCAGGGCAGGGGCAGGAGCTCCCGACGCAGCCGACGAAGGGCATCGCCATCACTGCTGTCCGGCCATAGCCATAGCCGGCGCCCGTCGATGCGCAGTCCGATCAGCCAGGGCCCGAGGTAGTCGCAGTGCAGGGCGACCGGACGCCAGGCCTCCTGCCCGGGATCGCGCCAGGCGAAGGCGATCTCCCCGCTCGCAAGCGGCGTGAGTCGCAGCTCGCCCGCCCGACGGGCGGGCACCAGGGAGGCCACGCCCCCGGCCAGCAGGAGCGCTGCCAGGACGCCGGCCCAGGGGGCGGCCACGGCGGCGATCAGCCCCGCGACCGCCACGGCCAGCGCGCCCTGGGCCGCCAGGGCAACCCTAGAGGTTGCGATAGTGATCGTTGTCGGTGGTCTCGGCATGCTCGACGATCAGCTGGACGATGCGGCGCCGCGTCGGATCCTCGGGCCACTCGCGGCGCATCAGCCAGGCGAAGAGATCCTGATCCTCCTCGGTGATCAGGTCGCGGTAGGCGGCCTGGTCATGCTCGTCCAGGTCCCCGTAGCGCTGCTCGAGGAAGGGAATCAGCAGCAGGTCCAGTTCCCACATGCCGCGACGCGAGTGCCAGTAGAGACGTTTGCGTAGGGCGGCTTCCGGAGACGAATCGTCGTTCAAGGTGGGCCTCATTGGGTCGGGTGGATGTGCAGGGCAGTATACCCGAGCCCCTCGCCCGGCGGCAGCCCGCCTCCCGGCGCGGCGTCCTGGGCTCGACAAAAGGTCGTAGTGCGTTGTTTTCTCGAGAGTTGCCCAGTATGCTTTGGAAAAACAACAACGCCGGGATCACGCCGACCCAGGCAGGACCGCACGGAGACGAGTCGATGACCAAGTCCGAACTGATCGAGCAGATCGCCATGCGACAGCCGGAGCTGTCGGTGAAGGAGGTCGAGGCCGCGGTGCGCCTGATCCTCGACGACATCACCGATACCCTGGCCGAGGGAGGACGCGTGGAGATCCGCGGCTTCGGCAGCTTCTCGCTGCACTACCGCGAGCCCCGGGTGGGCAGGAACCCCAAGACGGGAGAACCGGTCGCACTCGACGGCAAGTTCGTGCCACACTTCAAGCCCGGCAAGGAGCTGCGCGAACAGGTGGATGCCAGCCGCGCACTCGGCTACTGAACGGCGTCCGACGAGCGCCGTCCCTCCTTCAATCGACACGGGAACATTGCACATGCGTTGGCTTAAAGGCCTGATCCTGGCCATCATCCTGCTGGCGGTGCTGCTGATCGGCATCCTCTTCGCCGTCAACAATCAGCAGGCCCTGCCCCTGAACCTGATCTGGCTCGAACTGCCCGCCGCCTCGCTCTCCGTCTGGCTGCTGGCCTCGCTGGCCGTGGGCGTGCTGCTCGGCATGCTCGCCATGAGCGGCGTCTACCTGCGCCTGCGCACCCTGCTGACCCGCGCCCAGCGCCACAACCAGCAGCAGCGCAAGGAACTCGACCGCCTGCGCGTCCAGGAGATGAAGGAACTCTCCTAGATGCCCGATGTTCTCCTGCTGGCCCTGCTGGTGGTGGCGATCGCCACCGGCTGGTGGCTGGGCCGACGGGAGCGTCGGCATCGCGGCACCGGCCCCGCGCCGCCGGCCCTGGCGCGCGACTACTTCGTCGGCCTCAACTACCTGCTCAACGATCAGCAGGACCAGGCCATCGAGACCTTCATCGGCGCGCTGGAGGTCAACAGCGACACCGTCGAGACCCACCTCGCCCTGGGCAATCTCTTCCGCAACCGCAGCGAGGCCGACCGGGCCCTGAAGATCCACCAGAACCTGCTGGCCCGGCCGACGCTGACCGCCGACCAGAGCGAGCGCGTGCAGCTCGAGCTCTCCCGGGACTTCCTGGCCCTCGGCCTGCTCGACCGCGCCGAACGCCTGCTGGAGGGACTGGTCCGCGACGCCCAGGACGACGAGCTGCGCGCCTCGGCGCGGCGGCTGCTGATCGACCTGCTCGAGCGCGAACGGGAGTGGCAGGCGGCCCTGGACGTGGCGCTGCCCAAGATGGTGCGCCAGCACGACGATATCCGCCGCGCGGCGGCCCACTGGCTCTGCGAGCTGGCCGAGCAGGAGCGCCACTCGGCGAGCCCGGTGCTGGCCAGGCGCCACCTGCGCCAGGCCCTGGCCACCGACGCCCGCTGCGTGCGCGCCAACCTGCTGCTGGCCGCCATGGCGCACGACACGGGTCAGTACAAGCAGGCCATCAAGCTGCTGCGCCGCATTCCCGACCAGGACCCGGCCTACACGCCACTGATGCTCGAGCCCCTGGCCCACGCCTACCGCCTGCTGGATGATGAGGAGGGGCTGGTCCACGGCCTGCGCGAGCTCCTCGACCAGGCGCCCTCCACGGCCGTGATCGCCCTGCTGGCCGAGACGCTTCACCACCAGGGGCAGGAGCAGGAGGCGCTCGCGCTGATTCGCGAGCAGCTCGAGCGGCGACCGAGCCTGGACGCGATCCACCAGCTGCTGACGCTCTCACGGCGCCAGGCGCGAGCGGCGGACGATCACATCGAGCTGCTCGAACGGCACACCCTGGCGCTGGTGCGTGCCCGTCCCCGCCACCGCTGCCGCCGCTGCGGCTTCGCCACCGAGACACTGCACTGGCAGTGCCCCCGCTGTCGCAACTGGGGCACCATGCAGCCGATCGACGCGCCCGGCGAGGGCTAGGCCCGTCTCAACCGGCGGACAGCTCCGCCTCGATCGCCGCCAGCGCCGCCATGGGATCCTCCGCCTGGGTCACGGGCCGCCCCACCACCAGATGGGTGCTGCCGGCCGCCATGGCCTCGGACGGTGTCATCACGCGACGCTGGTCGCCGGCGGCGGCGAAGCTCGGCCGGATGCCGGGCGTCACCTTGGCGAAGCCCGCTCCGCACAGCGTGGTCAGGCGGCTCGCCTCCTGGGCCGAGCAGACCACGCCGTCCATGCCGCTGTCGCGCGCCAGCAGGGCCAGGCGCTCGACCTGGTCGGCGGGCGATGACGACACCCCCACCTCGGCCAGATCCTCGGCCGCCATGCTGGTCAGCACCGTCACCGCGATCAGCTGGGTCGCGAGACCGTGGCGATCCAGCCGCTCCCGGGCGGCCTCCATCATCCGTCGCCCCCCACCGGCATGCACGTTGACCATCCAGACCCCCTGCTCGGCCGCCGCCTGGACCGCCCCGGCCACGGTGTTGGGGATATCATGGAACTTGAGGTCGAGGAACACCTCGAACCCGCGTCCGTGCAGCGCCTCGAGGATGTCCGGGCCGCTGCGAGTGAACAGCTCCTTGCCCACCTTGAGCCGACAGCGCGAGGGATCCAGGCGGTCGGCCATGCATAGCGCGGCGTCCAGGGAGGCATAGTCGAGGGCGATGATCAGGGGAGAAGCGGTGGACACGGTCGGGCTCCTGGGTGGGGGTGGGAATCGCGCCCCAGTATATCAGCGATGGCCTACGCCGCAGGGGACAATGACGCCGGCAGCGCCTCCCTGATGGCTGACGCCACGCCGGCACGATCGCTGACGAGGCTTGAGCCCGGGGCGGGCTAGCTTGAAGGGGGCGGGACGATGCCTCAGGGCCGCGGACCGCTTCCTCGGACTCAAGGAGCGCCACCATGACTCACGCCTTCAAGACTCGCCTGTCGTGCCTGCTGCTGACCATGCTGCTCGGCCTCGCCCCGCTCGTCGCCAGTCAGGCCCTGGCCCAGGAGATGTCCCCGATCGACATCAACGCCGCCGATGCGGCAATGCTGGCCGAACTCCCCGGGATCGGCCCGACCAAGGCCGCCGCCATCGTCGAGGATCGCGAGGCCAACGGCCCCTACGAGAACGCCGAAGACCTGACGCGGGTCAGCGGCATCGGTGAGGTCACGGTGGAGGGCCTGGCCGATCAGGTCACGTTCTGATCGAGCCCAGCAAGGCGTGCCCCGCCGGGGCACGCCGCGACACCTCGCCGCCCCCCATACCCCGCCATGGCGATACGGCGACGCCGGCCCATCCACGACCGGCGTCGCCTCGCCCCTGCCCCGCAGGGGCAGCGGCGGGCAGGGTAAGCCCTAGAGTCGCAGCCCGCCGTCGCACTCGATCACCCGACCGGTAAAGTAGGCGTTGGTCATGATGAAGGCCACGCTCTCGGCGATCTCCTCGGGCTGGCCGAGACGCTGGAGCGGCACGCCCGCGGTCAGCTTCTCGAGCATGTCCTCGCGCATCGAGGCGGTCATCTCGGTCTCGATGAACCCCGGCGCCACGGCACCCACGCGAATGCCGTAACGGGCGAGCTCCCCCGCCCAGGTGGTGGTCAACGCCACCACGCCGGCCTTGGCCGCGGCGTAGTTGCTCTGCCCCATGTTGCCGGCCCGGGAGATGCTTGAGATATTGACGATCACCCCCTCGTGTCCCGCCTCGATCATCTGGGTGGCCGCCTCGCGGCCACACAGGAAAACGCCGGTCAGATTGACGTCGATCACCCGCTGCCACTGCTCGAGGGGCAAGCGCTTCTGCACCTCGCCGTCCTTCGCCTTGACCAGCAGGCCGTCCCTGACGATGCCGGCATTGTTCACGAGGCCATGGATCGGCCCCAGGGTCGCGCGAATATCGCCGAAGGCCTGCTGCACAGAGGCCTCGTCGGCGACGTCGACGATAAAGGCCCGCGACTCGATCCCCTCGCCGTGCAGCCGGGAGACCGCCTCGTCCAGGGCCTCGGGGTCGCGATCCAGCAGGGCCAGGCGAGCCCCCTGACGCCCCAGCCGGCGGGCCATGGCCAGGCCCAGCCCACGAGCGCCACCAGTGATGGCGATAACGGAATTGTCGAGTGTCATGTGCGCTTCTCCAGGGAACAGGGGGCTCGCGTGGCCGAAGGGGGCGACGGCATCGAGGACGCAGGCCAACCCGCCTGCCCTTGTGACCGCGCTATTCAGCCACTCTAGCGAAACCTGGAAGGATATTCCACGCTGCCCTCCCGGTCCCCGGCCATCTTGAATTATGCCGCCCTGCCCCCATCACCACCGCAACAGATCTTCGCGGAGCCTCCATGCCCTTTCTTCTCGTCTTTACCCTCTTCGCCCTGCTCGACTTCGTCATCCTCTTCTCGGTGGGCAGCCAGATCGGCCTGCTCACCACCCTGGGGCTGGTCCTGGCCACCGGCTTCATCGGCCTGCATCTGATCCGCCGCGAGGGCGTCGCCACCTTCGCTCGCGCCCAGCAGCGCATGCACCAGGGGGAGATCCCCTCGGGAGAGCTTCTGACCGGGGCGGCGCTGATCTTCGGCGGCGCCCTGCTGATGGCGCCGGGCTTTCTCTCCGATGCGCTGGGCTTCATGTGCCTGATCCCCAACGCCCGTCGCCTGCTGGCGAAATCGCTCACCTGGCTGGGCGTGCGCATGCAGGGGCTCAACGTTCGCGCCGGGACCTACCGGCCGCGCCAGGGCCGCGATGCCGACTGGCAGCAGGCGAGCCCCCGCGGGGAAGGCCCGGAGGGCGCTCGGGACGACACCGCCACCACCGGCGGCGACCGACCGCTAGAGGGCGAGTTCATCTCTCGCGACGAGCGGCGCTGATCGGAACAAAAAATTTTCACGGCAGCCCTTGAAAGCGACCGGCCGAGCCCCACCTATCCGACAGCATCGAGATTCGGTCCGCGGAGTTTCCTCGGGCCATCGACAAGGAAGGCGATAACCGCCTCCACCCCGTAGCCCGCCTGCGGGTTGATGATTAAAACCGCCGGACAGTGACTGCCGGCACAGCAAACCATCAGGAGAACGTGAGCAATGAACATCCGTCCCTTGCACGATCGCGTCGTCATCCGTCGCGTTGAAGAAGAGCAGAAGACTGCAGGCGGCATCGTGCTCCCGGGCAGCGCCCAGGAAAAGCCGACTCGTGGCGAAGTGCTCGCCGTCGGTAACGGCCGGATTCTGGACAGCGGCGATGTGCGTCCGCTCGACGTCAAGGTCGGCGACACCGTGATCTTCAAGGATGGCTTCGGCGTCGAGAAGCAGAAGATCGACGGCGAAGAAGTGCTGATCATGAGCGAGTCCGACATCCTGGCCGTCGTCGAAGGCTGAGCCGCGACCCGCTAGCAATCGCTCGATATTGACGTTCACGAACTCACAGGAAGCATACGAAAATGGCAGCGAAACAAGTCAAGTTCTCCAGTGATGCCCGCACTCGCATGGCGAAAGGCGTCGACACCCTGGCCAACGCCGTCAAGGCCACCCTGGGCCCGAAGGGCCGCAACGTGGTACTCGAGAAGTCCTTCGGCGCGCCGACCGTGACCAAGGACGGCGTCTCCGTGGCCAAGGAGATCGAGCTGAAGGACAAGTTCGAGAACATGGGCGCGCAGATGGTCAAGGAAGTCGCTTCCAAGACCTCCGACGTCGCCGGTGACGGCACCACCACCGCCACCGTACTGGCCCAGTCCATCGTGACCGAGGGCCTGAAGGGCGTGATCGCCGGCATGAACCCGATGGACCTGAAGCGCGGCATCGACCAGGCCGTCGCCGCCGCCGTCCAGGAAGTCAGCGAGCTGGCCGTGCCCTGCACCGACTCCAACGCCATCGCCCAGGTCGGCACCATCTCCGCCAACGGCGACAAGCGCATCGGCCAGATCATCGCCGAGGCGATGGAGAAGGTCGGCAAGGAAGGCGTCATCACCGTCGATGAAGGCCGTGGCTTCGAAGACGAGCTGGACGTCGTGGAAGGCATGCAGTTCGATCGCGGCTACCTGTCGCCGTACTTCGTGACCAACCAAGACACCATGGCCGTGGAACTGGAAGATCCGTTCATCCTGCTGGTGGACAAGAAGATCTCCAACATCCGCGAACTGCTGCCGACCCTCGAGGCCGTCGCCAAGGCCGGCAAGCCGCTGGTGATCATCGCCGAGGACATCGAAGGCGAGGCGCTGGCCACCCTGGTGGTCAACACCATGCGCGGCATCGTCAAGGTCGCGGCCGCCAAGGCGCCGGGCTTCGGTGACCGTCGCAAGGCCATGCTGCAGGACATCGCCATCCTCACCGGTGGCACCGTGATCTCCGAGGAAGTGGGTCTGGACCTCGAGCAGGCCACCCTGGACCACCTGGGCACCGCCAAGCGCGTGACCATGTCCAAGGAGAACACCACCATCATCGACGGCGCCGGCAACGATAACGACATTGAGGCCCGCGTCAGCCAGATCCGCGCCCAGATCGAGGAGACCTCCTCCGACTACGATCGCGAGAAGCTCCAGGAGCGCGTCGCCAAGCTGGCCGGCGGTGTCGCCGTCATCCGCGTCGGTGCCGCCACCGAAGTGGAGATGAAGGAGAAGAAGGCTCGCGTCGAGGACGCCCTGCACTCCACCCGCGCCGCCGTCGAGGAAGGCGTGGTGCCCGGGGGCGGCACCGCCCTGGTGCGCGTGCTGACCAAGATCGCCGGCCTGAAGGGCGAGAACGAGGACCAGACCCACGGCATCGCCATCGCCGTGCGCGCCATGGAAGCCCCGCTGCGCCAGATCGTCACCAACGCCGGTCAGGAGGCCTCCGTCATCCTGAACCGCGTCAAGGACGGTGAGGGCAACTTCGGCTACAACGCCCAGACCGGCGAGTTCGGCGACCTGTTCGAGATGGGCGTGCTGGACCCGGCCAAGGTCACCCGCTCCGCGCTGCAGTCCGCTGGCTCCGTCGCCGGCCTCATGATCACCACCGAGTGCATGATCGCCGACGATCCGGACGAGAAGGATGCCGGTGGCGCCGACATGGGCGGCATGGGCGGCATGGGTGGCATGGGCGGCATGATGTAATCCCCCCCCCCTGCCCCAGGCCTAGCCTGAGACAGACCCCGCCGGCGAATGCCGGCGGGGTTTTTTCGTGCTTGAGGCTCAAGGTGGCGCGGGATGATACCGCCATCGCAGTTCGCTGGTGCCTGAGCGGGCGGGCAACGCCTCCCGTGCCCGCGACTGACCGTGCGACATCCTCCATGTCGGTATTGGCCCGGCGCCTCTAGCCCCGCGCCCAGCGCCGGACCTGACCACGTTCGCGGCGCCAGGCCTGCAGGTAGATCACCACGAAGAGCCCCCCTACCACCGCCATCAGCCCAAATATCGGGCTGGCCTGTCCGGGCACGAACTCCAGCAGCGAGGTCAGAAACTGTCCGGAGAAGATGGCCATCGACAGATAGGCCAGGCGGCGGCCACGCTGTGCGGCAGGCGTTCGCTCCACCGTCATGTGATTGACCAGCGGGATCGAGAAGCCGAAGCCGCTGCCGGCGAAGAGTACCCCGAGGCTCATGAGCCAAAGGCTCTGTGCCCACCCGAATAGCGCCAGGCTCACCGTGTAGCCAGCGAAGGCCAGGACCAGGGTCAGGCCCTCGCCGATGCGCCCCGCCACCCGAGGCATCAGCATGGCCGCCACCACGGCCACCAGCGAGATGGCGGCCAGGAAGACGCCGATGCCGGCCTCGCCCATGCCCATGGCCTTCAGCTCCACGGGCAACAGCACGATAGAGGTGAAGAACAGCATCATCGCCGCCACGGCCGCCACATAGACCAGCCCCATGCCGGCCCCGGATGCTCGCCCCGCGGCCTCGCTGGCTTGTTCACCCGCGGGGGAGCGTTCCGGCACCCAGACACGCACCATCAAGGCCATCAACCAGGCCAAGAGATAGAGCGCGAAGGGCCAATACCACTCGATGGCGGCCAGACCGCCGCTGACGAGAAGAAACACGACGCCCCCCAGCTCGATGGCCATGCCCTGCTGGGCCAACATCCTCAGACGCTCCTGACCATGGTACCAATGCGAAATCAGGCTGGTGCCTGAGGTCATCACCACGGCGGTGGCGGCGCCCAGCAACACTCGGTCGGCAAAGACCGGCACCGGTCCCTCCTGCAGGATGCCACCCGCTCCCAGCACCCCATAGCTCGCAAGCCCCCATAGCAGCGCCGTATAGGGACCGACATGGTCGATAAGACGACCGGCCAGCGGGGCGAAGATCATCACGCCCAGTGCCGGCAGGGTCACCAGCCAGCTGGCGTGACCACTCACCCCGAGGGCGGAGGAAATGACCGTCAGGCCAGGGGCGACCGCGGTGCCCACCATGATGGTCAGGCAGGCCACGGCCAGCAGGGTAAATCGCCCTCGAGACGAGAGAGGCGACGGAGCGATATCGGATGTTGAAGCCACAGAAGATCCTCGTTTGCTGGGATGCCTGCCGGCATCCGTCGGCATGGGTATCCGGCATGGCACCGGACGCGTCATCGGGAAGGGAGGGGGCGTCGAGGGTCAGGCCGCTGCCGGGCTGACGGTTGATCCCGCCCGGCGCGCGGCGAGATGCAGCACCAGGGCGCCCAGCGATAGCAGCAGGGACAGGACCATCACGCCTTGCCAGCCGAAGGCCGCCATCAGCTGGACCCCGGACAGCGCCCCCAAGGCAGCCCCGAGGTAATAGAACAGCATGTACACGGCATTGAGGCGGCTCTGGGCGGCGGGCTCGATGGCAAAGACGCGCACCTGGTTCGGCACCTGGGCGGCGAACACCCCCAGATCGATCAGCACGATGCCGACCGCCAGCCCGACCAGCGAATACGCGAAGCCCCACAGCACCAGCATCCCGATCGACAGCACCAGCAAGGCCAGGGCGATCACCCGCCAGGCACCCAGCCGATTCACCCAGCGTCCGGAGAGCCTGGCGCCGACGATGCCGGCCATGCCGGCGAGGCCGAACATGCCCGCCTGCTGCAGATCCAGCCCCAGTGGCTCATGGGTGACATGCAGGGCAAGGCTGGCCCAGATGGCATTGAAGGCGGCAAACCACAGCGCTCCGGTCAGTGCCGACACCCGCAGCAGGGCGTGGCGACGCAGGAGCCCCAGCATGGAGGCGAGAAGCGCCGGGTAACGCATGCCGGCAGTCCGCGAGGTCTCCTTCGGCAACAGGCGCCAGAGCAGCAGCCCCCAGAAGAGAGCGACTGCGGCGGCCGCCCCGTAAACGGCACGCCAGCCCAGATGCTCGGCGATACCGCCGCTGATCACGCGCGACAGGAGAATGCCCAGTGTCAGGCCGCTCATCAGGGTGCCGATCACCCGCCCCCGCTGCTGCTGGGAGGACATCGAGGCCGCCAGGGGGATCAGCTGCTGGGTGATGTTGGCGCCCACCCCCATCAGGAGGGTACCCAGCACCATGACCATCCCGTGCCCGGCGAGGGCCTGCATGAGCAGCGACACCACCAGCAGGCAGGAGAGCATCGCGATCAGCCGGCGGCGCGGCATGACATCACCCAGCGGAGAGATCAGCAGGATGGCCGCGGCATAGCCGATCTGCGTGGCGAAGGGCACCAGCCCCAGCAGGGTATCACTCAGCGATAGCCCCTCTCGCACCGCCGGCAGCAGCGGCTGGTAATAATAGAGGTTGGCCACCGTGAAGGTCACGGCGGCGGTCATCATCAACAGCAGAAAGGGGGAAGGGGCATCGGTCCCGGCACGGGACGCGGCCGCCTGGCGAGTGGACGTCATCGTCGAGCTCCCATGAATGCGCCCGGAGGTCGGGCAATGCGGGGGACTCTAGCGGCCGCCACTTCATAACAGAAATGTTGATATAGTATCTTTCCTATACCAAATTCGTATCAATGGCGACTGCCCGATGGAACTCAAGACCCTCAAGACCTTCGTGGCCGTGGCAGAGCTGCGTAACTTCTCGGCCGCCGCACGCCGACTGCACACGGTCCAGCCAGCGATCAGTCGTCAGATCGCGGATCTGGAAGAGGAGCTCGGCACGCCACTATTCTGGCGCAGCACGCGGGAGGTGCGGGTCACCGCGGCCGGCGACGTGCTGCTGGAGGATGCGCGCCGCCTGCTGAGCCTCGAGGCCGAGGCCCGTGAGCGCGTCCTGCGAGCGGCCGTCGGTCAGAGCGGCCAGTTGCGCATCGGCTACATGAGCTCGGCCACCGCACGCTTCATGCCCGAGCTGATCCAGCGCTTCAGCCGTCACCATCCCGACGTGCACCTGGAGCTATTCGAGATGACCGCCCAGCAGCAGCTGGATGCCTTCGCCCGCCATGAGATCGACGTGGGGCTCTCGCGCCCGTTACCCGACCCGGCCCCTCACGGCCTGACCGGCCTGCCGCTGTATCATGATCCGCTGATGGCCATCCTCCCCCTCACGCACCCCCTGGCCGGGCGCAAACGCCTGGCCCTCGAAGAGCTGGCCCGGGAAGACTTCATCCTCTTCGAGCGCGGCCAGGCCAGCGGCCTGTTCGACGGGATCATCGGCGCCTGCGGGGAAGCCGGCTTCTCTCCGCGCGTGGTGCGTCAGCCCTCCCAGATGCAGACCCTGCTCAGCCAGGTCGCCGGCGGCCTGGGGCTGGCGATCGCACCGGCGTGTATTCGCCACCTGCAGAGCCGGGGCTGTGCCTTCATCGGGTTGCACCCTGCCCCACCCCCGATCGCGCTGGAACTTCACCACTCCCCGCATGCGCTGCGGCCGACGGTGGATGCCTTCCTCGCGCAAGTCGACCAGATGCGTGAGCAGATTCGAGCGCAGATGGAGCTCGAGTGACGGCCACTCGAGCCATCGGGCGCCCCCGTCAACGATCGCCTGGATGACCGCACGGCCGGCAACTCCCGGCGGGTGAGGCATCCGGCACTGTCCCGGAACACGGGCAGGCGTACACACCTGGCGTCCTGCTCGCTAGAATGTCCGGTCCATCTCTCAGGCCGCGTCGACCGTCTCATGCTTGCCAATATCCGAATCGTCCTCGTCCAGACCTACCACCCTGGCAATATCGGCGCCTCGGCGCGTGCCATGAAGACCATGGGGCTCACCGACCTGGTGCTGGTCAACCCGCGCGACTTCCCTCACCCCGAGGCCAGCCGTCTGGCCGCCGGCGCCGAGGACATCGTCGACGCAGCCCGAGTGGTCGGCACGCTGGCCGAGGCGGTGAGCGACTGCGTCCAGGTAATCGGCGCCAGCGCCCGACTGCGCAGCATGCCCCTGCCCCACTTCGACGAGCCGGACGAGATGGCCCGGGACGTCGTCGCCCAGGCCGCCGATGACCCGGTGGCGCTGGTCTTCGGCCGCGAGCGCTTCGGGCTGACCAATGACGAGATCCGCTGCTGCAGCCACCAGGTGAGCATCCCGGCCAACCCGGACTACGGCATCCTCAACCTCTCCCAGGCCGTGCAGGTGCTCGCCCACGAGGTGTTCACCGCCTGGCGCCGGCGCCCGGAGAGCGACTTTCGCCTGGCGCGGCCGGACAGGGATCGCCGCCCGTCTCGGGAGCAGCTGGGCCACTTCCATGAGCACCTCGCCAGGGTGATGCGTGAAAGCGGCTTTATCACCCAGCCCCATGCCCGCACCGAGGCGCAGCTCCAGGCGCTGTTCGCCCGCGCCGAGCCGTCGCGCAAGGAGCTCTCGCTGCTGCGCGGCCTGCTCGCCTCGCTGGAGCAGCACCTCCCCGCGCCCCCTGACGAGGGCAACGGCGAGGAGTGACGCCCCGGCGACAGGGGCAAGACACGACGACGGCGGCCCGCAGGCCGCCGTCGTCATCAATACCGATCAGGGTCGGCGGGCGATCACAGGGTCATCGCCGCCAGCCAGCCGAAGCCGATCAGCGGGATGTTGTAGTGCAGGAAGGTCGGCACCACGCTGTCCCAGATATGGTCGTGCTGGCGGTCGACGTTGAGACCCGAGGTCGGCCCGAGGGTCGAGTCCGAGGCCGGCGAGCCGGCATCACCCAGCGCCGCCGCGGTGCCCACCAGCGCCACCGTGGCCAGCGGCGAGAAGCCGAACTGGATCGCCAGGGGCACGAAGATCGCGGCAATGATCGGGATGGTCGAGAAGGAGGAGCCGATCCCCAGGGTGATGAACAGCCCCACCAGCAGCATCAGCAGCGCGGCCAGGCCGCGGTTGTCGCCGATCATCTCGGCGCTGGCGGTGACCAGGGTCTCCACCTCGCCGGTGGCGGTCATCACCGCGGCGAAGCCCGAGGCCGAGATCATGATGAAGCCGATCAGCGCCATCATGCGCATGCCGCTGGTGAAGAGGTCATCGGCCTCGCGCCACTTGAAGATGCCACCCAGCGACAGCAGCGCGAAGCCGACCAGGCCGCCCAGCACCATCGAGCCGGTATAGAGCTGGATGCCCAGGGCCGCGACGATGGCGACGATGGACATCGCCACGCCCAGCGCATGGGGCTCCTGGGCCTCGGGGTGGTGGTGCGGCACGTTGGTGGTGGCGACCTCCGCGGCCTCGTAGTCGCGCGGCTTGCGGTAGCTGACGAACAGGGCCACCAGCAGCCCCAGCGCCATGCCGCCCACCGGCACGCCCATCGCCACGGGCACCATGCCGCGGGTGATCTGAAGGCCCAGCGCCTCACCGGCCTGGTTGATGTTGGCCAGCAGGATGTCGTTGAGAAAGATCGCCCCGAAGCCCACCGGCAGCAGCATGTAGGGCGCCGTCAGGCCGAAGGTCAGCGCACAGGCCACCGCACGCCGGTCCAGGCGCAGCTGGTTCATCACCTTGAGCAGCGGCGGGATCAGGATCGGGATGAAGGCGATGTGCACCGGGATCAGGTTCTGCGAGGAGACCGCCACCAGCAGCACCGAGCCGAGCAGCAGGTACTTCACCGTGGCCTGGCGACTGGCCGAGGCCTCCTGGCCGAGCAGCGCGATCAGCCGGCGCGCCAGCAGGTCCGGCAGCCCCGAGCGCGAGATCGCCACCGCGAAGGCGCCCAGGGTGGCATAGGCCAGGGCCACCTTGGCGCCGCCGCCGACCCCGTCGTTGAACGCCGCGAGCGTCTCCGTGACGGAGAGCCCCCCGACCAGCCCGCCGGCCAGTGCCCCGACCACCAGGGCGAAGACCACCGAGACCCGCGCCAGTGATAGCCCCACCATCACAAGCACCGCAACAATTACCGCATTCATGAGAGATTCCCGAAAATGGAGTTGGATTCAGACGAGACGGCGCGGAATTCTACCAGATGGGGACCGGCCCTGCCGGCGCCGGGCACGGGATTGTCATGGCCCCGTCATCGCAGCCTCACGGCGCTGTCATGACCATGGGCGATAAGGGAAGGACCCGGCAAGGGAGACTGCCGACCTCGGTGACAGGGACGCCAGGGGCAGGAAGCCCCACAGGGAGTGCGGCATCGGGACGATGCCCAGGAGGGAGCGATACCGCCACGACGCCCGCGTCGTGGCGTTTTTTTCATCATCGGCGATCGAGGCCGGCCCACCCCGGCACGCCCCGGCGGATCCGCCGGGAAAAGTCGGCGGCGTCGTGGGCCTGCCTGGCGCGCTCGGTGATGTCGCCCAGTCGGCGCAGCTCACGGAGGCGGTACCCCTCGACCAGGCCGCCATGCTCATGGACGTATCCCGGCAGCAGTCCGCTGAGCAGCAGGCGATGATCCAGCGGCAGCCCCTCGATGATCCGGCGCATCATGGCGAACACCAGGGTCGTGCAGTTGGCGCTGACGGTGTGATAGAAGCGCGGCTCGTGGTCGAGCTCGCTGGCCGCGGCGACCAGCGAGAGCAGCAGCCGGCGCCGCGTCTCGGCCGACAGCGTGCTGTGGTAGAGGGTCACCCGCTCGCCGCGCACGTTGCTGCGCAGGCGCACCGCATCGCGCTCGTCGGCGGCGATGATCGCCAGCTCGTACTGCTTGAAGAAGCCACCGATCTCCGAGAAGCCCTCGTCGCGCGCCCGGCGCACCTCCACCGAGAAGGCCACGAACTCCTTCACCCGGCCATCGTCCCCGGCGAAGCCGAAGGAGATGAGCACGTGGGCGATGCCCGGTCGCCCCCAGCTCGAGACGATCAGGTCCACGCTGCTCAGTCGGTCGAGGTCATAGGTGCGTCGCTCCCAGCCGCCCCGGGCAGTCTCCCGGGTCTGCCAGTCGAAGTGGCGCACATGGTCCAGGACCAGCCGCTGCCCCAGGACGCGGCCGGTGGCGAGATGGGCGACGTCCTCGGCCCAGTCCCGATCCGCCTGCGGCACGAGCCGCCGCCACCAGGCCAGCAGCGCGGCCATCTGCACGACGCTGCCGACCAGCGCTGCGAGCGACGCCCCGTACCCGGCGAGGACAAGCCAGCCCGCCCCCGCCACCAGCCACAGCCCCACCCCGCCCAACCGCCAGGGGCGCGGCAGCGGCAGGCGATGGCCCAGGGCCAGCGCGCCCCACAGGGTGGCGAGCACGATCCCCAGCCCCAGCAGGCCCTCCAGCAGTGCCATGATCATCGTCGTCCTCGCCGGCATGATGGCGCGAGGCTACCACGAGCGCACTGTCGGTGGACAAGGCGCTCAGGCGGCGATGGCGAGCCCCGCCGACTGGCGCACGGCGAGCTCGTCGATCAGCCCCGAGACCTCCAGCAGGTTCTTCAGCCGCCGCTTGCTCTCCGAGGCCGGCTGGGGCTGCAGGAACTCGCCCGGGGCCGAGAAGACGCCGATGGCGCCCGGGTCGTGCCAGAAACAGCGTTCGTGCCAATAGAACCCGACGCCAGGCGCTCGGTCGACCGCGCGGTTCGCGCTCATGCCTCCCCCTCCCGTCGCTTCCCCCTCCCGATCGACACGACCGGGCCTTGCCACGACGCGACCATCGGCTTGCTCCGGGGGATGGCCTCGAGGGAGCTGCGCCCCGCGTCGATCGCCTGGCGGAGATCGCCCGCCTCGAGGTCGGTGATGCTGCGCACTCAGCCCTCCGGAAGCGCCGCCGTGACCATGATCTCGACCTTCCACTCCGGCTTGGCGAGCTTGGCCTCGACGGCGGCCCGCACCGGCGGGCGGCCCGGCACCACCCAGCTGTCCCAGGCGGCGTTCATCTGGTCGAACTCGGCCATGCTGGTCACCCAGATCTGGGCGGCGATCAGCTGCGCCTTGGAGGTCCCCGCGCGGGCCAACAGGTCGTCGATGCGCGCCAGCACCTGCTCGGTCTGGCCGCGCATGTCGGCGCTCGGGTCGCTCGGCACCTGACCGGCCAGATAGACGGTGCCGTTGTGCACGGTGATCTGGCTCATGCGGGCGTTGCTGTCGTGGTGGGTGACGGTCATGGCGAGCTCTCTCGTGGTGATGGCAGTCAGGCTGCGGTGAAGCCGCCGAGGAAGGCGGCCAGGTTGTCGCCCAGGTGCTCGGTGGGGTAGCCCCCCTCCTGCACCAGCACCGTGGGCAGGCCGAGGGCGGCGATGCGTTGCCCCACGGCGGTGAAATCCTCGGTCTCGAGCGCCAGGCCGGCCAACGGGTCGTCCTTGTGGGCATCGAGGCCCAGGGCGACCACCACGGACTCGGGGCGGAAGGCCTCGAGCCGTGCGATCAGGCGATCCAGGGCGGCCAGGAAGGCCGCGCCGTCGCTGCCCAGGGGCAGCGGCAGGTTGACGTTGGCGCCGGCCCCTCCGGCGAGTCCACCGCCCGGCCTCGCAGCAGGAAGGTCGGCGGCGCATGGCGCTGCTGGTCGGGATGATAGAAGAGCTTCATCGGTGGCACTCCTGTGTCCGACCATCGCCGGATCTCGGATCGATAGGGGGCATCGAGGACTTCAACATGCCGAGGCGAGGCGTGGAACGCAAGCCGGGGAACGAGAGGCCGCTCGTCCCACTCGGCACAGATGCTATGGTGTCGCCAGCTCCATCGCCTCATCCGCAGAGACGACCCTGCACCCCCGACCACCGACTGGGAGTTCCCGATGCCTCGTTTCCCCGACCACCTGACCGGCGACGGCCCGACCAACCCCTTCCCCGGCATCCGCGTGCTGGAGCGGCGCCTGGGCCGGGAGATCCCTCACCGCCTGGGCTCCAACGAGGGGCTGGACATGCCCCACCGGGCCCTGCGCGAGCACTTCGGCGACGCCATGGTCGAGCACGCCTACTGCTATGGCGACTCCGAGGCGCTGGGCGTGCGCCAGCGCATCGCCGAGCGGCAGGGGCTGCCCGTGGAGGCGCTGCTGGTCGATGCCGGCGCCGACAGCCTGATCGCCCTGGCCCTGCGCACCGTGGCCGAGCCCGGCACCACCGTCGTCGCCACCGCCGGCACCTACCCCACCTTCGGCTACTTCGCCCGGGGCCAGGGCTGCCGCCTGGTCGAGGTCGCCTACGACGAAGCGCCCGGGCGCCTCGCCCCGGACCTGGAGGCGCTGGCGAGCGCGGCGCACGAGACCGAGGCACGGCTGGTCTACCTGGCCAACCCCGACAACCCCAGCGGCCACCTGCATGACGACGCGGCCGTGCGCCGCCTGCGCGAGGCGCTGCCCGACGACTGCTGGCTGCTGCTCGACGAGGCCTACCACGACTTCCGCGAGGACGCCGACAGCCCCTTCGCTCGCGAGGTGCTGCCCGGCGTGATCCGCCTGCGCACCCTCTCCAAGGCGCATGGCCTGGCCGGGCTGCGCATCGGCTATGCCATCGCCGAGCCCGAGACCCTCGCCATGATGATGAAGGTGCGCATCCACTACGCGGTATCGACCCTGACCCAGGCGGCCGCCGAGGTGGTCCTCGATCATCCCGAGGAGACCCGCGCGCACATCGACGCCGTTCGTGAGCGTCGGGCCCGCCTGGCCGAGCGGCTGCGCGACCTCGGGGCCCGTGTCCTGCCCAGCGCCACCAACTTCATCGGCGTGCAGATGCCGAGCGCCGAGCTCGCCGAACGGGTCAACCGGGAGCTGCTCGAGGCGGGACGGCTGATCGCCCGCCCCGCCCATCCGGGCCTCGGCCATGTGCTGCGCATCACCGCCGTGGAGGACGCCCTGGTGCCGGGCCGGCTGGCGATCCTCGAGGAGGCCCTGCGCCGGGCCTGAGGGCTCGTACGCCGCCCGGGGCCGTCGACACCCGAAGGAGAGTCGCGGGGAGCCTACGTCGAGGCCACCGGATGTTCGGCGGCTGACGTGACACTCTGCAACACCTGTCACATGACACCTGTCACGTGATGGGCATCACGACGCCGAACCCGACGCTCCCCTCCGGCACAGGGCTGCTCATTTTTCTATAAAAACAATCCCTTGCAGAACCCTTCCGCGGCTGCCCCCGACTGGCACGAGGCTTGCTATCTCCAGGGTGGTGATCCACATCACCGCCAACAACAACACCACAGGAGATACACCATGACGCCACTCGCCAAGCGATGTCTCGCCGCCCTGGTGCTCACGGCCAGCAGCCAGGCCGCCCTCGCCGAGCTGCCCGGCATGCAGGGTCCCCAGCACGTCGGCTTCACCGTCCCCGACCGCCAGGCCGCCGTGGACTTCTTCGTCGACGTGATCGGCTGCGAGGCCTTCTATACCATCGGGCCCTTCGGCCCCTTCGAGGACGACTGGATGTCGGTGAACCTGAACGTCCACCCGGAGGCCACCATCCCCGCCGCCCACCTGGTGCGCTGCGGCGATGGCACCAATCTCGAGATCTTCGAGTACACCTCCCCGGACCAGCGCACCGAACAACCTCGTAACAGCGACATCGGCGGCCACCATCTCGCCTTCTATGTCGACGACATGGATAAGGCGGTGGCCTATCTCAAGGACAATGACGTGCAGGTGCTGGGCGAGCCCCACCCGTTCACCGACGGACCGATGAAGGGTCTGACCTGGGTCTACTTCATGGCGCCCTGGGGCATGCAGCTGGAACTCGTCAGTGTGCCCTTCGGCAGCATGGGGTACGAAGAGGAGCACCGCGGCCGTCTCTGGGACCCGCGTCACTGACCACCGCCATGCGTCACCCGGCGGCATCGACAGGTGCCGCCTGGGCGGGCGCTTCAGGCGCGGGGACCGGTCCCGGGGTCGGCGTCCCACGCCACCAGGGCCTCCAGCAGCCTGGGCACGGCGGTCGCCAGGTCCAGCTCCGGCAGGACATCACGCAGGGCGACATGGCTCGATGCACGAAAGCGCTGGGGATCGTCGATGGCGACCTGGAAGGCGTTGACCACGGCGACCAACGCCTCGGGGGTGTCGTCCACCTGCATGGCGCCGTGGACCAGCAGGGCCATGTCACGACCGCCCCGCACCCGCCGCCAGCGCTGGGCGGTGCCCACCAGCTTGCGTCCGCCGATGCGCACGTTGAAGCGACCATCGCAGTAGGCACCGGGCGCCGGACCGAGGTCGGGGTCCCCCACGCCCAGGCCACCGAGCCAATCGCACCAGGGATCGCCCAGGCGGTGATAGCCCCATTCGAGGTGTGCCGCCGAGCTTCCTACCCGGCAACGCACGGCCAGCGCCAGGTTGATCACCGCCGGACTCTGGGGCACCGGGGTGCCGCCGGTGGCACGAAACCGCACCGGCCACTCCATCGCGGCCAGTCGCTGGCGTGCCCCGGGGAAGCCGGCCAGGCGCTCGTGGCGCCGAGGCATCACCAGGGAGCGATCGGTAGGCGACCAGGCCAGCCAGCCAAGCGATACCTCCCCCCGGCAGACCCTATCAAGGAGGGCCTCCTCGGCGGCGAGGCCCTCCTCCACCGTGGGGCGTTGCAGGGTCATGCTGGAGATGTCGAGCGGACCGGCCATGGTTCCCCCGGGTCAGTGGCAGATGCGTGCTCTCGCTAACGCAGTTCGTGGTCGAAGGCATCCGGCGCGAGGCCCTCGAGGCGCTCGACCAGTCTATCGAGAAAGGCCGCCGCCGGCGCGCCGTTGACCGCTCGGTGATCGAAGGTCAGCGACAGGCCGATCACCTCGGTCGATCGCACACCGCCGGCGCCATCGGAGAGCACCCGCGCCTGGACGCCGCCGATACCCAGGATGGCCACCTGGGGCACGTTGAGGATGGGCGTGAAATGGTGCACCCGGGAGCGTCCCAGGTTGGTGACGGTAAAGGTCGCTCCGGTCAGCTCGCGAACCGACAGCTTGCCGGCGCGAGCCTGCTCCACCAGGTCGCGTCGTGCGCCGGGAAGCGTTCCCAGTTCGATCGCCTGGGCGTCGAACAGCGCCGGCGCCAGCAGCAGGTCATCGGGCAGCGGCACGGCGAGCCCCAGGTGCACCGCGGGATGCTCGGTGATGCGGTTGTCCTCCAGGGTGGCGTTCAGCGCCGGAAAGTCCTGCAGCGTCTGCACCACCAGTCGCAGGAGGATGTCCTGCACCGAGGGAGGTGGGAGTCCTACCCCCCGACAGTGGCCGCGCAGTGCGTGGACGGCAGCGAGTTCGGCATCGGCGTGGTGGGTCAGCTGGGCGGCGGATTGCAGGCTCTCGCGCATCTTGGTGGCGATCATGCCGCGCATCCCGCGCAGGGGAATCTCCCGCGGCTCGAGCCTTGCTGCCGCCTCGGAAGAGGCGGCGCTGTGTTGGGTATCGAGTGGCATGGGCGGCCTCCTCAGGCTTCCAAGGTGGCGATGGTGGTGCCCTTGGTGACGACCTCATCTTCCTGCTTGGCGATGCTCAGCACCCCCGCGGCGGGGGCCTCGATCTCGTACTGGGCCTTCTCGACCATCACCTCGGCGATCAGGTCGCCCTGGCTGACCCGGCTGCCATCATCGACCAGCCAGGCGGTGATCACGCCCTCGTTGTCGCCTTCCCAGAGGTCGTCGGGTACGGAAATTGCGGTGCTCATGGCGTGTGTCTCCTGTGAGTTACTGGCTCAACATCTGGTGGAAGGCGGCGACGATCTTGTCGGCATTGGGCAGCGCCCACTGCTCCATCGTCGGCGCGAAGGGAATCGGGATATCCGGGTAGGCCACCCGGGCCGGGGCGGCCTTGAGACGGTGGTCATGCTCGACCACGCTGGCGATGATCTCGCCGCTGACGCCATAGCTGTGATAGTCCTCGTCGACCACGATCAGCCGACCGGTCTTGGCCACGGAGGCACGCACCGTCTCTCGATCCAGCGGTACCAGGCTCCTCAGATCGACCACCTCGGCGTCGAAGCCCTCGTCCGCCAGCGTCTTGGCGGCACGCAGGCAGTGGTGCACCCCGGCGCCCAGGCTGACCAGGGTGAGGTCCTGCCCTTCCCTGACCACCGACGCCCGGCCGATCTCGACGGTATAGCTCTCCTCGGGCACCGGTACGGTGGCGCCCTTCTCGGTACCCAGCCAGCCCATGCCCTGCAGCGCCTTGTGGTACATGAACACCACCGGGTTGTCGTCGCGAATCGCGGCGGTCATCAGCCCCTTGGCATCGTAGGCGTTGCTGGGCACCACCACCTTCATGCCCGGCAGGTGGGCGAAGGTGCCGTAGAGGCACTGGGAATGCTGTCCGGCGTCCGAATAGCCGCCGCCGGTGGAGGTCATCAGCACCATGGGCACCCTGACCTTGCCGCCGGAGAAGTAGGTGTTCTTGGCCATCATGTTGTAGATGGCGTCGAAGCAGACGCCGAGGAAGTCGACGAACATCAGCTCGACGATGGGGCGCATGCCGTCGGAGGCCGCCCCCACGGCGGCGCCGATGAAGGCCGTCTCGGAGATCGGGGTATCCAGGATACGCTCGGGGCCGAACTCCTCATGCAGGCCTCGGGTGTTGCCGAAGACGCCGCCCAGCGGGCCCACGTCCTCGCCCATCACGAAGACCGACGGGTCGGTGCGCATCTCCTGGGCCGTCGCCTCGGCCATGGCCCGGGCGATGGTCAGCTTGCGAGTACCGGAGGCAGTGCTTGTGGTAGTCATGGAAACTCTCCTGAGCAATCAGACGAAGACGGTCTCGAGCGCCGCCTCGGGGGGCAGGAAGTCGCTCTGCTGGGCGAAGCGAATGGCCGCCTCGACACGCGCGTGGGCCTCCTTGACCAGGGCAGTGTCGGCCGCCTCGTCGAGCAGCCCGGCCTCCAGCAGCGCCTGGCGGTAGCGGGGAATCGGGTCGCGTTGCTGCAGCGCCTCCTTCTCGCCCTCGGGGCGGTAGTCCTCGCCGTCGCCCATGAAGTGGCCGGCCAGCCGCGAGGTCTCGATCTCGATCAGGGTGGGGCCCCGACCCTCCCGAGCCCGGGCGATGGCTTGTCCCGCAGCGGCGAACACGCCATCGACGTCGTTGTCGGCGACATGTACCCCCGGCATGCCGTAGGCACTGGCGCGCAGGTCGTTGCGAGGGACCGCGGTGGACGCCTGCTTGGCCACCGAGATGCCCCAGGCGTTGTCCTCGATGACGAATACCACCGGCAGCTGCCAGACGGCCGCCAGGTTCAGGGCCTCGTGGAAGGCCCCCTGGTTGGCCGCGCCCTCGCCCAGGAAGGCCACCGCCACGCCGGGCTTGCCCTGCAGCTTCCTGGACAGGACGGCTCCGGCCGCCGGCCCCAGGCTCTCGCCGATGATGCCCGAGCAGGAGAAGTTCACGTCCGCATCGAAGAGGTGCATGTGCCCCCCGCGACCGCCCGAGAGGCCGGTGGCCTTGCCGAAGATCTCGGCCACCATGGCGTTCAGATCGACGCCCTTGGCCACGGCGATGTGGTGCGGGCGGTGAGTGGCGACGACGACATCCTCGGCATTGAGGTGGGCACAGACCCCCACCGCACAGGGTTCCTGCCCGTTGGAGAGGTGCATCTCACCGGGAATCGGCCCCTTGGCCATGTTGAAGACCGGGGTCTTGCCTTCCATGTAGAGCGTCTCGATGCGCTCTTCGAGATGGCGGCTGGTCACCATCTGGCGGTACATCCACCGCCGTTGTTCGCTGGTCGGTTGCATGGGAATCCCTCCGCTCAGAGTTCTTGGCGCTGCATGCGCTCGGCGATGTGGTCCGCCTGGCGCAGGGCCAGGGCGACGATGGTCAGAGTCGGGTTCTCGGCCCCGCTCGAGGTGAACTGGCTACCGTCGGAAATGAACAGGTTGTCGATGTCGTGGGTCTGGCCCCACTGGTTGACGACACCGTCCTGTGCCTTGGCACTCATGCGGTTGGTGCCAACGTTATGGCTGGTGGGAAAATCCGGCACCTTGAAGATGCGCTCGGCGCCTGCGGCCTCGTAGCAGCGCCGCGCCTGTTGCTCGCCATGACGGCGCAGCTTCTCGTCGTTGGGGTGGTCACCCTTGTAGACGACCGGCACCGGCAGGCCATGCTGATCCTTCTTGGTGTCGTGCAGGGTGATGCCATTGGTCTCCACCGGCAGGTCCTCGCCACAGATCCACACGCCGGAGAGGTGGTCGTACTTGTCCAGCGCCGTGGTGATCTCTCGGCCCCAGCCGGCATTGGTGGGATCCATGAACTTGGCGAAGAAGGGCACGCCCAACGACATCACTTCCAGGGTGTAGCCACCGACGAAGCCACGCGACGGATCGAGGCGTGCCTCGTCGGAGATGATGCCGGCGAAGGTGGTGCCCCGGTGCATGTGCACGGGCTTTGGCATCACCCCGAAGATGCAGCTGGTGGCATGGGTCATGTAGTTGCGCCCCACCTGGCCGGAGGAGTTGGCCAGGCCATCGGGGAACATCGCGGAGTGGGAGTTGAGCAGCAGCCGCGGCGACTCGATGGAGTTGCCCGCGACACACACCGCCCGAGCGCGCTGACGATGCTGGTTGCCATCGCCGTCGGCATAGACCACCGCGGTGGCCCGGCCCTGGTCATCGTGTTCGATCTTCAGGGCCATGGAGCGCGGCCGTACCTCGCAGTAGCCACTGGCCTCGGCACGGGGAATATCGGTGTACATGGTCGACCACTTGGCCCCGAAGCGGCAGCCCTGCATGCAGAAGCCGGCCTGCATGCAGCGAGCACGATCATCATAGGCCTCGGTGTTGATGGCCATCGGCCCCGAGCGCAGCTGCTTGTAACCGACCCGCTCGGCCCCCGCGGCCAGCACCTTGAAGTTGTTGTTCCACTGGTGATAGGGCATGCCGGTCGACTCGCCGGTCACCCCCATGTGGCGCTCGGCCTTGACGTAATAGGGCTCGAGTTCCTCATAGGAGATCGGCCAGTCGAGCAGATTGGCGCCAGCGATATCGCCGACCTCGCTGTGCCACTTGAATTCGTGGGGCTGGAAACGCAGCGAGACGCCGGCCCAGTGGATGGTGCTGCCCCCGACCCCCTTGACGATCCAGGCCGGCAGGCCGGGAAAGGTCTCGGTCAGCTGGCGGGGCCCCGCGGTGATTCGCTCGTCGAGCCAGGAGATCTTCTTGAACATCTCCCACTCGTCATTCTCGATATCGTTCATCTGGTAGCGCTTGCCGGCTTCCAGCACCACGCTGTTGATGCCCTTCTTGGCCAGGGCATTGGCCAGGGTGCCCCCCCCGGCACCGGAGCCGATGATCACCACCACGCTGTCGTCGTCATGGTCGAAACGGGTTGCCATGGCGTGTTCCTCTCGATTCGGTAGTTGTTGTCGTCTCGCCGCCGGGACTGTCGTCTTCCCCCGGCGATGCGGGCCTTACAGCCAGTCGACGGTCAGGTCATCGAAGCCACGATGCAGGTAGCCGCCCTGCTGCCAGGACGCCCCCTCGTAGCCAAAATGCGGCTCCCAGAGCGCCGGGTTGTCGTAGAGCCCCACCACCAGGGTGCCCCGCACCGTCTGGAAGAAGTCGCCATCCTCGATCTCGCGCAGCAGCGCCGCACGATCGGCCTCTTGCTCGATATCGGCGTAGCGTCGGCCGTGGGCCTCATGGGCCCGGCGATCGAGGTCGGCCAGGCCGTCGGCGATCAGTGCCCGGCGGCTCTCCAGAAGCGGCTCGAGGGGGGTGAGATAGTGGGTGTCTTCGATGGCATCGTGCGGATAGATATCACGCCCCATGCGTAGCAGGCCGGCGGCCAGATCGGGCTCCGCCTGGGCCCAGCGCGGCCAGAGGCTACCGGTACCGATCGCTACGCCGGCGAGTAGCGCACCCTGCCCGGAGAGACTCAGGAAGCGGCGCCGGCTGATTGGCTGCGCCTCGGAGGAATGTGTCATGGCTTGGCTCCTTTTGTTGCTGTTGTTATGGGGTCGGCATCGTCTTGCGTTGTGGTCAGCCAGCGCGGCCGCGAGGCCGCGCCCCCTACCCCTGGCAGCTTTCGTGCCAGAAAGCGCCAAAAAAAACACAAGCCATTGTTTTAAAAGTATTCTTAAAACAGGAGCGGAGGATTTGCCCAGGCGAGGAGCCGCCATGGAGGGAGGGGCATTACACCGCGTGTGACAGTGGCGGTGACAGGGAGCGTTACAGGTGTAATGAGAGCGAGGCAGGCCAACGCAACAGGGCTGACGCCTGAACACACCCTGGCTCTCTTTCAGGCGCCGCGGGCGGCGAGTGTCGGGGCGCTTTCGAGGAACTCGACACGTGGGGGTCGGGCACACTTTCAACAAGATCAAGAAAGTGATTTCACATCACGCCACCTTATCAACAAACCATGCGGCAATTAATCTTCTCGCCATCATTCACAAGCACGAGAGAACCTGCCCCATGAAAACTCGACTGACCCTTGCCGCCCTGTTTGTCGCTCTCCTTCCCCTGGGTGCCCAGGCCAACGATGCCGCCGAACGCGCGCTGCATCTCAATGAGACCCCCTTGGCACCTGTCCATCACACCTCGCTATCGGCGACTCCCCTCGCGGAGCCCCTCGAGGCCGGCGGTGATAGCACGGCGATGCAGAAAGCACGCGCCCGCTTGCAGTCGCAAGGCGTCGAGACCCAGTACGCGACGTCGACGGATCGGCTCGAGCCGGCCAGGAGTGCCACCAGCTAAGCCTCGAGGCGCTGCCATGAATTCTCAGGATGCCTCGTGCTGGCGGGGCGTCCTTATCCGGCATCCCAAGGCCATCAAGAGCTGGCTCCTCGCGTGACACGCGCGACAGTTCCAGCCCCCCGCATGCTGTTTATTGCGCTTGACGCTGGCGACAGACATCGCCGTGCCCCCTTACACCGCCCAGAACATGGAGGATTGATCCGTCATGAACCAACAGATCATTGACGACTTGAACCGTCGGTACACGGCAAAGAAATACGATGCCACCAGGAAGATATCGCCAGAGGACATGGAGACGATCAAGGAAGCCCTGCGACTCTCCCCATCCTCTATCAACTCCCAGCCCTGGAAGTTCATCATCATTGAAAGTGATGAAGCGAAACAGCGATTTCACGCAACCTTTGCTCACCACCACCAGTTCAATCAGCCACATGCCAGGGACGCCTCACATACCATCCTGTTGGCACACGACCCCAGGTTCACGAGGGACAAGTTCCGAAAACGTGTCGATGCCGAAGTGAGCTCAGGCCACCTGCCCGCTGACATGTACGACAACTTCATGGGCGCATATGCCTTCGCTGACAGCAATACCGATGAACACGGTAACAACGCGAGCTGGACGAAAGCACAAGTCTATCTGGCACTGGGCAACTTGATGCACACCCTGGCACGCCTGGACATTGCCTCGACGCCGATGGAGGGGGTCGACCATGAGCTGATCGGCGAACTCTTCAAGGAAGAGCTCGATGGCCATGTCTGTGAGGTCGCCATCGCTATCGGTTACCACAAAGATGGCGAAGACTGGAACCACAGCCTGCCGAAGGCGCGCCTCCCCATGAGGGAAGTGATGACGGTAGTGTGATCCACCTTCGATCATAAAGCAGGGTGCCCCACCCGGCTTTCTTTCTTCATTTCCACGTCACGACCTGGATAGAGCCGATCCTCTCAGGAGTCTTCGGCTGCGTCGTCGTTCTGCATCTCGCCCATCTGGGGCAGGGGAACCGATCGCCCGCAGACGGAGCCGAGCTCCCTGCGAATTATCAACACAATCCATAAAGTGATTGTTGATTTCGTCGGCTTATCAACGATACGGACGCCACCTATTCTCTGTCGTGTCATTCACTCCACGAGAGAGCGCGACCCATGAAAGCGATGCTGATCCACGAGTTTGGTGGTCCCGAGGTCTTCGAGCCCGCCGAGCTGCCCACGCCCCAGGCGGCCCCCGGTCAGGTGCTGGTGCGCGTCGCCGCCACCAGCGTCAACACCGTCGACACCATGATCCGCCAGATGGGGCCCGAGCTGCCCCTCTCCCCCGCGACACCCGCCCTGCTGGGCATGGACTTCGCCGGCACGGTGGAAGCCGTGGGAGAAGGCGTCACCGGCTTCACGGTAGGCGACGAGGTGTACGGCTGCGCCGGTGGCCTGGCCGACCTGCCCGGGGCCCTGGCCGAGTACATGGCGGCCGATGCCCGCCTCATCGCCCACAAGCCCGTCAGCCTGAGCATGGCGGAGGCCGCGGCGCTGCCGCTGGTTGGCATCACCGCCTATGAGGGGCTGATGCGCGCCGGCATCGGCCAGGGCAAGACGGTGCTGGTGCACGGGGGCGCAGGCGGCGTGGGCCATGTCGCCGTGCAGCTCGCCCGTCATTTCGGCGGGCGCGTCTCGGCCACCGTCGGGCGCGATGAGCATCATGCGCTGGTCGAGTCGCTGGGTGCCCGGTCGATCGACTACAGGGCGCAGCCCGTGGCCGACTATGTTGCCGGACACACCGGCGGCGCCGGCTTCGACATCGTCTTCGACTCGGTGGGCGGCGCCAACCTGGCCAACTCCTTCGAGGCCGCGGCGCTGAACGGCCAGGTCGCCACGACCGTGTCGATGCTCGAACTGGATCTCAACACCGCGCACTTCAAGGGACTCTCGCTGCACGTGGTGTTCATGCTGATCCCCATGCTGCACGACCACCAGCGCGAGACCCACGGCCGCATCCTCGGCGAGCTCGCCGCGATCGTCGACGCCGGTGGCCTCAAGCCGCTGCTGGATTCGCCGCTCTACCCGCTGGCTCGGGTCGGCGAGGCCCATGCCCGCCTCGCCAGCGGCCAGGCGACCGGCAAGGTCGTGGTGGAGATCTGAGTCGCCACCTGTCGAGGAGAGACATCGATGACCTATTACTCCGTCTTGGACGTCACGCCCACCCGCGAAGAGTGGATGGCGACCTACATCGAGCCGGTCAACCGACTGGTGGCCAAGCACGGGGGCCAGTACCTCGCCCGGACCGCCAGCCATGAACGCCTCGAGGGGCAAGGCGAGAACGCCGCCCTGCGCGTCATCATCGAGTGGCCCTCGAGGAACGCCGCCGAGGCCTTCATGAGCGACCCGGACTATGCGCCCCACCTCGAGGCCCGAACCGCCGGCTCGATCAGCCACCATTACCTCATCGAAGGCAAGGACGACCAGGCCTGAGCCCCCCGGCACGTCCTGCGGATCGCGGGACGTGCCGTCGAGGCAACATCGCCCCACCCCGACCGACCATAAGGGAAGTTGACCATGCTCACGCCCATCGATGACGCCGGATTTCCCTCCATCAATCGCGGCTACCAACGGGTATTCCGCCCGAATCGCTTGAGCCTCGGGCTGGTGGTGCCCTTGGAGCGCTACCCCACCGGTCCCGTGCCGACCATGCACGACCAGGCGACGCGGATCCAGCTGGCCGAGACGCTCGGCTTCGGTGCCGTCTGGCTGCGCGATGTGCCGTTCAACGTGCCCTCCTTCGGCGACGCCGGTCAGGTGCACGATCCCTTCGTCTATCTGGGCCTGTTGGCCGGACAGACCACGCGCATCGCCTTGGGCGTGGCCAGTATCGTGCTGCCCCTGCGCCACCCCGCGCATGTGGCCAAGGCCGCGGCCAGCGTCGATGCGCTCTCGGGCGGGCGCCTGCTGCTGGGCGTCGCCTCGGGCGACAGGCCCGAGGAGTACCCCGCGCTCAACCACGCCTTCTCGGAGCGCGGGGCCAGCTTCCGCGAGAGCTTCGCCTATATCCAGCGCATGTGGGAGGACTCGCCGGCCTTCGACAATCGCCACGGGCGCCTCGAGGGCACCATGGACATGCTGCCGAAACCGGCATCGGGCCGGCTGCCGCTGATCGTGACGGGCGGCAGCCAGCAGAGCCCGGAGTGGATCGCCGGCCATGGCGATGGCTGGATGCTCTATCCGCGAGCGCTCGAGACACAGGCGCGCATCCTAGACGACTGGCGCGCTCGCACTCGGGCGCTGGGCAGGGGCGTGCGACCGGCGATGCAACCGCTCTACATCGACCTGAACCCCGATCCTGATGCGGCCCCCGAGCCGATCCACCTCGGGCTGCGCGTTGGCGTACGCGCCCTTCGCCACTACCTGGAGACGCTCGAGGCCATCGGGGTCAACCACGTCGCACTGAACCTGCGCTTCAACCAGGCGGATATCGACGACACCCTCTATCGTCTTGCCGACGATATCCTGCCCGCCTTTTCCCCCCAAGGAGAGACACGACCGTGAAGACCATTCTCATGACGGGATCGACCGATGGCATCGGCCTGGCCACGGCCGAGAGGCTCGTCCGACAGGGCCACCGGGTGCTGATCCACGGCCGGAACCCCGAGAAGCTTCAAGCCACGCAGGCGCGCCTGTCCGCCGCGACGGAACGCCCGAACGTGGAGGGCCACGTGGCGGATCTTTCACGCCTGGCGGACGTCGAGGACCTGGCAGAGGCGGTCGCGAGTCGACACGCAAGGCTCGATGTCCTGATTAACAATGCCGGGGTCTTCCGGGTTCCCGATCCCCTCACGGACGATGGGCTCGATGTGCGCTTCGCCGTCAACACCATCGCCCCCTATCTGCTGACCCGACGGCTGCTGCCGCTGATGGCAGCGGGCGCGAGAGTGATCAACCTCTCCTCCGCCGCCCAGGCCCCGGTGGACATCGACGCCCTCGCCGGCCGGGGACGGCTGGACGATGAGTTCTCCGCCTACGCACAGAGCAAGCTGGCCCTCACCATGTGGTCGCGCCACCTGGCCATGACGCTGAACGACCGGGCCCCGGCCATCATCGCCGTCAACCCAGGCTCCCTGCTCGGCAGCAAGATGGTGAAAGAGGGGTTCGGCGTGGCCGGCAATGATCTCCAGATCGGCGTCGATATCCTGAACCGAGCGGCCCTGGACGACGCCTTCGCCCACGCCACCGGGCAGTACTTCGACAACGACGCCAAGCGCTTCGCGTCCCCCCACGCCGATGCACTGGAGGCGGCGAAGTGCGAGCGCGTGGTGCGGGTCATCGAGGACGTGCTGGCGAGGCTTGGCACCCCGGCGACAGGGCCGTGACACCCGGCGTCGCCCCCTTTACACCTGTAACGGGGGCGACGAAGGTCGTATCTCGCGGTAATGGCGGAGCTCGTAACTTGAAGGAAGCATAACGACAACACCATGACGCGCCCGTTCGCCGGCGCAAGGCCATGACCATGAGCAACGTCCCATCCCCGCGCACGCCGTCACCGCGAGAACATGTCGAGGCCATCCTGCGCTCCCTCGACCACCCCGACGCTGGCGACAATGCCGTGATCGAGCGCTCCTGGCGCCGCTGCATCGACCGCTACGGCCTCGACCCCAACGCGCCCCGTCCCCCCGCTACGTCCCCGACCGCACCCTGCGCGAGCACCAGGACCAGGCCGACGCCCTGATCCAGGTGGCCCGAGCCGGGGTGGAACAGCTCTATCGTCAGGTGCGGCCGCTGGACTATGTGGTGTTGCTCGCCGATGCCCGAGGCATCGCCGTGCAGTTTCTCGGGGAGCGCGGCGCCCAACGCGAGCACCAGCGCACCGGCCTCTACCTGGGGGCCGACTACAGCGAGGCGTACGCCGGCACCAGCGCGGTGGGGACCTGCATCCACGAGCAGACCCCGTTGACGTGTCACCACCGCGATCACTTCAACACCCACCACATCGCCCTGACCTGCACCGCGGCGCCGATTTTCGACCCCGATGGCCAGCTGCTCGCGGTGCTCGACATCTCCGCCTACCAGTCGCCGGAGACCAAGGCCTCCCAGACGTTCGCCCTGCAGGTCGTCAAGCACTATGCGCGGATGATCGAGGACGCCTATTTCCTGCAGCGCTACAGCGGCCACCACATCGTCTGCCTGGATCGTTCACGGGAGTTCGTGCAGATCAACCGCCGCTACCTGCTCGCCATCGACGAGGACGGCACGCTGGTGGCCGCCAACACCGCCGGGCGCAAGCTGCTGCGTCACCATGAACTGCCCCTGGCCGGCCCCGGCGAGGCCCGCCCCTTCCGGGCCTGGAACATCCAGGACCTGCTCGACGCCGAGATCAATGAGGTCCTCGACATCCAGCGCCACAGTGACGACGGCGTGCGCGCCTTCCGCACCCACCGCCACCACGAGCTGCACTTCGGCACCCTGATCGAGCCCCAGCGCCGCCGTGCGCCCCAGGGCGAACCGCGCCGCCAGGACTCCAGCCTGGCACCGCTGGAGACGCTGGCCGACGACGACCCGGCGATGCGCGACACCCTGACCCGGGCCGCCCGGCTGCGCAACGAGCCGATCAACATCCTGGTGATGGGCGAGACCGGCACCGGCAAGGAGCGCATGGCGCGCGCCCTGCACGAGTCCAGCCGGCGCCGCGACAAGCCCTTCGTGGCCATCAACTGCGCGGCCATGCCCGAGTCGCTGATCGAAAGCGAGCTGTTCGGCTACGAGCCGGGCAGCTTCACGGGCGCCAAGAGCAAGGGGATGAAGGGGCTGATCGCCCAGGCCGACGGCGGCACCCTCTTCCTCGACGAGATCGGCGACATGCCGCTGCAGCTGCAGACCCGGCTGCTGCGCGTGCTGGCCGAGCAGGAGGTGCTGCCCATCGGCGCCAGCCGGCCGGTGAAGGTCGACCTGCGGGTGGTGGCGGCCACCCACCGTGACCTGCGCGGCCTGATCGATCAGGGCCGCTTCCGCGAGGATCTCTTCTATCGACTGAACGGCGCCAGCCTGCGCCTGCCGCCGCTGCGTGAGCGGGCCGACCAGGGCTACCTGATCCGGCGACTGTTCGACGAGCTGCAGGCCGAGCGCGAAGGGCCACGGGCGCGGCTGCGCGGCGATGCCATGAGCGCCCTGCTCGCCTACCCCTGGCCGGGCAACATCCGCGAACTGCACAACGCCCTGCGCTATGCCCTGGCGACCTGCGAGAACGATGAGGTGGTGGTCGGCGACCTGCCGGAGGAGTGCCTCAGTGGGCACTACGCCTACCCGGCTGTCCCGTCACACGACGCGACGGCCGGCGGACGCATCGCTGGCCACCCGGCAGTCACACGCCCCATGGATCCCCTCCACGAGGCCTTGCGTCGCCGGCGCTGGAACATCAGCGCCGTGGCTCGCGAGCTCGGCCTCTCACGGCCGACCATCTACCGGCGAATGAAGCGCCTCGGGATCACTCCCCCTCACCAGCATGACGCCTCGTGATACCGGAGCCGCTCAGCAGCGCCCCTTCTTGGCCTGGCCGGGCGGGCAGAAGCCGCCACCATGACTGCGATGATCGTGGTCGTGACGATCATGGTGGTCGCCGAACTCGATCAGCGGCTCGGAGGTGATCCGCGCCGGCGTATAGCTACAGCCCGCCATCGCGGTCATGGCGATCAGCAGGAGGGACAGCAGAAGGACTCGACGGGTCATAGGGTCTCTCGTGAATGGAGAATGAAGAGTGCCATTCTTACGAACGAGTCCCCTCTCCCCCATGTGGCGCAGCCGCGACGCTGATGTCTCCAGAAAGAGACATTCATTATGGGGGTATCCCCCGTTCTCGCCTGCCGCGAACGTTGACGCCCGACACGCTCGGCGACAGGGCCGCCCGCTATAGTGAAGAGGCCGGTCGCGACAGCACCGGACCCGCACGCTTCAGGGAGCCTGACCCATGACAGGGACGATCGCCGAGCCAAGAGCCGCCCTCCTCCGCCCCACCGCGCCAGGCCGCTAGCCGGGCACGCCCCCATGACCCTGGCCCTGATCCTGGTGCTGCCGCTGCTCGGCGCCCTGCTGCCGGCGCTCGGCCGTCGCGCCTCCTGTCGGCGGCTCGCGGCGCTCGCCGCGCTGCCCGCCC
The DNA here is from genome assembly GCF_009363755.1 of Halomonas sp. THAF5a. Lineage (NCBI taxonomy): Bacteria > Pseudomonadati > Pseudomonadota > Gammaproteobacteria > Oceanospirillales > Halomonadaceae > Halomonas > Halomonas sp. THAF5a. Next base: position 2,240,960 of record NZ_CP045417.1, read on the forward strand.
TCTCGAGCTTTCTCCTGCTGCTGAGCCTGCTGCCGCGGGTCGCGGGCGGCGAAACGCTGGTCGCCAAGCTCGCCTGGCTGCCCTCGCTGGGCCTCGACCTGGCGCTGCGCCTCGACGCCCTGGGCCTGCTGTTCGCCCTGCTGATCACCGGCATCGGCGCCGTGATCGTGCTCTACGCCCGCTACTACTTCGAGGGCAGCGCCTCGGCCGCGCGCTTCTTCACCCTGGTCCTGCTGTTCATGGGGGTGATGCTCGGCATCGTGCTGGCCGAAAACCTGCTCTTCATGCTGGTGTTCTGGGAGCTGACCAGCCTGGTGTCGTTCCTGCTGATCGGCTTTCACGGCGACCGCCAGGCGGCCCGGCTGGGCGCGCGGATGTCGCTGGTGATCACCGGCGGCGGTGGCCTGGCGCTGCTCGCCGGCATCGTGCTGCTGGGCCAGGCCGCCGGCAGCTACGAGCTCTCGGCGGTGCTCGAGGCCGGCGAGCGGATCCGCGCCCACGAGCACTACGCCCTGATGCTCAACCTGATCCTGCTCGGCGCCTTCACCAAATCGGCCCAGTTCCCCTTCCACCTCTGGCTGCCCCACGCCATGACGGCGCCGACCCCGGTCTCTGCCTACCTGCACAGCGCGACCATGGTCAAGGCGGGGCTCTTCCTGCTCGCCCGGCTGCATCCGGCCCTGGCCGAGACCGAGCTGTGGTTCCACCTGGTCACCCTGACCGGCATGCTGACGCTGATGGTGGGCGCCTTCGTGGCCATGTTCATGCACGACATGAAGGGGCTGCTGGCCTACTCCACGGTCTCCCACCTGGGGCTGGTCATGCTGCTGCTCGGCCTGGGCACCCCCCTGGCGCTGGCGGCGGCGCTCTTCCACCTGGTCTGCCACGCGCTCTTCAAGGCGCCGCTGTTCATGATGGCGGGCTACGTGGATCGCGCCACCGGCACCCGCGACATGCGCCGCATCAACGGGATGTGGCGCTTCATGCCGACGCTGATGGTGCTCTCGTCGATCCCCGCCGCGGCCATGGCCGGCCTGCCGCTGATGAGCGGCTACGTGAGCAAGAAGATGCTGTTCACCGAGAGCCTGCAGGTGGTCGCGCCGGCGTGGGCGACGCTGGTGATTCCCGTCTGGGTCACCCTGGCCGGGCTCTTCTCGGTGGCCTACTCGATCCGCATCTTCCATAACGTCTACTTCAACGGGCAGCCCATCGACCTGCCGGTCTGGCCGCCCCGGGAGCCCCGCCGAACGGCCCTCGCGCCCGTCGCACTGCCGGTGCTGGCCACGCTCATGGTCGGCCTCGCGCCCCAGGGGCTCTACGCGACGCTCGTCCATCCCGCCTTCGAGGCCGCGCGCCAGGCCCCGCTTGCCGCCTACGATGTCGCGGCGCTGGGCGGCGCCCGGACGGCGACGATGAGCCTCGTCGCCCTGGCCGGGGGCGCGCTCTTCTACGCGATCCGCGGGCCGCTGTTTCGCCTCCACGCCCGGCTGCCCGAGGTGGATGCCAAGGAGATCTTCGATTGGGCCATGCGCCGCGCCATCGAGCGCTCCCAGCGCCGCGTCTTCCAGCTCGAGAACGGCTCGCTGCAGCGCTATCTCACCTTCATCCTGGTCACCGTGGTGGTGCTGGTCGGCGTGGAGCTGCTGGCCGTGGCGCGCTGGGACGGCGGCGTGCCACTGGGCCCGCTCGACCCGCTCACCGTGCTGGCCGCCGTCCTGCTCTGCCTGGCGGCCATCGGCGTGGTGGTCTTCCACCACTACCGGCTGCCGGCCCTGCTGCTGCTCGGGGTGACCGGGCTCTTCGTGACCGTCGCCTTCGCGCGCTTCTCGGCCCCGGACCTCGCCCTGACCCAGCTGATGGTGGAGGTGATGGCGGTGGTGATCATGATGCTCGCCCTCTCCTTCCTGCCCCAGCAGTCGCCCCGGGAGTCGACGCGCCTGCGAATGGGCCGCGACCTCGCCATCGCCGGCCTGGTGGGCGGCGGGGTGGCGGCCTTCAGCTTCGCCATCCTGACCCGCCCCCAGCACACCATCTCCGACTTCTTCCTCGCCAACAGCCTGCCCGGCGGGGGCGGCACCAACGTGGTCAACGTGATCCTGGTGGACTTTCGCGGCTTCGATACCCTGAGCGAAATCACCGTGCTCGGCATCGCGGCCGTGGCGGTGTTCGCCTTCACCCGCGACCTGCACCTCAAGGAGAGGGTGGTCGACACCCAGCCCGGGCACTGGGTGGCCGAGCCGCACCCGATCATGCTCGCCGCCGTGGCCCGGCTGGTGCTGCCGATCGCCCTGCTGGTCTCGGCCTACATCTTCCTGCGCGGCCACAACCTCCCCGGCGGCGGCTTCATCGCCGGGCTGATCACCGCAGTGGCCTTCACCCTGCAGTACATGGCAGGCGGGCTGGCCTGGGCCCAGGCGCGCATGCTGACCGCCTTCCGGCCGCTGATCGGGGCCGGCCTGCTGATCGCCGTGGCCACGGGGCTCGGCAGCTGGCTCGTCGGCTACCCCTTCCTCACCTCGGCCCATGGCCACGTCCACCTGCCGCTGGTCGGCGACTTCGAGCTGGCCACCGCCATGCTCTTCGACCTCGGCGTCTACGCCACCGTGGTCGGGGCGACACTGCTGGTGCTGGCCAACCTCGGCAAGCTGATGACCGTGGCCGGCCCCGGCGAGGAGATCGGCTGATGGAACTGCTCTATGCGCTGACCCTGGGCGTGCTGACCACCTGCGGGGTCTACCTGCTGCTGCGGGCCCGCACCTTCACGGTGATCCTCGGCCTGACCCTGCTCTCCCACGCCGTGAACCTCTACCTCTTCGCCTCGGGGCGGCTGGTCGCCGGGGCGCCGGCCATCGTCGGCCTCACCGAGGGCGCGGCGGATCCGCTGCCCCAGGCCCTGGTGCTGACCGCCATCGTCATCGGCTTCGCCATGACCGCCTTCGTGGTGGTGCTGGCCCTCAAGGCCGCGGTGGAGCTGCGCAACGACCACGTCGACGGCGAGAACCCCGACGAGGATCGCCTATGACCCACGCGCTGATCCTGCCGATCCTGCTGCCGCTGATCACCGGCGCGGGCCTGCTGCTGCTCTATCGGCTGCCCTTCGGGGTGCAGCGCCTGGCCGGCCTCGCCAGCACCCTGGGCCTGGTGGCGCTGGGCGCCTGGGCCCTGGTCGCGGCGGGCGGAGGGGAGTATCGGCTCTACCACGCCGGCGACTGGCCGGCGCCGTTCGGCATCGTGCTGATCCTCGACCGACTCGGCGCCCTGATGCTGGCGCTGACCGCGCTGCTGGGGCTCGCCTGCCTGCTCTACGCCAGCCGCGGCATCGACCGCCGGGGGGCGCACTTCCACGCGCTCTTCCAGTTCCAGCTGGCCGGCCTCAACGGCGCCTTCCTCACCGGCGACCTCTTCAACCTCTTCGTCTTCTTCGAGGTCCTGCTGATCGCCTCCTACGCGCTGCTGCTCCACGGCGGCGGGCGGGCGCGCAGCCGCGCCGGGCTGCATTACGTGATCATCAACCTGGTGGGCTCGGCGCTGTTCCTGATCGCCCTGGGCACCCTCTACGGGCTCACCGGCACCCTCAACATGGCCGACCTGGCCCTCGAGGTGGCCGCCGCCCCGCCGGGCGATGCGCCGCTGCTGGCGGCGGCCAGCATGGTGCTGCTGGTGGTGTTCGGCATCAAGGCCGCCATCCTGCCGCTGCTCTTCTGGCTGCCCCGCGCCTACTCGGCCTCCAGCGCCCCGGTCGCCGCGCTCTTCGCCATCATGACCAAGGTCGGCGTCTACGCCATCCTGCGGGTCTTCCTGCTGGTCTTCGGGCTCGGGGAGGCCCCGGTCAACGCCGCCGCCTGGCAGTGGCTCTGGCCGCTGGCCCTCGCGACCCTGGCGCTGGGCGGCGTCGGGGTGCTCGGCTCGGACAGCCTGCGCACCCTGACCGCCTACCTGGTGATCATCTCGGTGGGCACCCTGTTCGCCACCCTGAGCCTGGTCACCCCGGCCACGCTCGCCGCCGCGCTCTTCTACCTGGTCCACAGCACCGGCATGGCGGCCGCCTTCTTCCTGCTCGCCGACCTGCTGGGCCAGCAGCGCGAGGAAGGCTACGACCGCTTCTCGGTAGAGGCGCCCATGGGCCATCGCCCCCTGCTCGGCGGCCTGTTCTTCCTCGCCGCCATCGCCGCGGTGGGCCTGCCGCCGTTCGCCGGCTTCGTCAGCAAGGCGTGGATCCTCCAGGCGAGCGTCGACGAGCCCCGCTGGCTCTGGCTGTGGGGCCTGCTGCTCGCCGCGGCGCTCTTGACCCTGATCGCCGTCAGCCGCACCGGCAGCCGCTGGTTCTGGCGCCCCGGGCCCATCAAGACGCCGCGCCCGCTCGATCGCGGCGGCCTGGCCGTCGTCGCCGCCCTGGTCGCCCTCAACGGCGCGCTCTCGGCGCTGGGCGAGCCGGTGATGGGCTATCTCGCGCTGACCGCCGACCAGCTGCTCGCCCCCGAGGCCTATATCGCCGCCATGCTGCCGGAGACGCCGGCCCTCGCCTTGGGGGTCTCGCCATGACGCCGAACGTCCACTCCCGGCAGTTCTGGCTGCCGCACCCGCTCTTCTCGCTGTTCCTGGCCCTGCTCTGGCTGCTGATGGTCAACGAGCTGAGCGTCGCCCATGCCCTGCTGGGGCTGGCCCTGGGGGTGGCGATCCCCGTGGTGACCCACGCCTTCTGGCCCGAGGAGGCGAAGATCCGCCGCCCGCTGCCGCTGCTGCGCTACCTGGGGGTGCTGCTGGTCGACATCCTGCGCTCCAACCTGGTGGTAGCACTGCGTATCCTGCGCCCCGCCCGGGAGCTGCGGCCGGGCTTCTTCACCTACCCGCTGGCGCTGGACGACGACTTCGCCATCACCCTGCTGGCGAGCACCATCTCGCTGACCCCGGGCACCGTCTCTCTCCATCACGACGCCGAGGCCAACACCCTGCTGATCCACGCCCTGCACCTGGAGGACGAGGCCGAGGCCATCGCCACCATTCGCACGCGCTACGAGCAGCCCCTGGAGGAGATCTTCCGATGATCGCCGTCGTCGTTCCCATCGCCATGACGCTCTTCGCCGTCGCCGCCCTGCTGAACCTCTACCGCTTGGCCATTGGCCCGGACATCGTCGACCGGATCCTGGCGCTGGACACCCTGATGATCAACAGCATCGCGCTGATCGTGCTGGCCGACCTGCGCATGGGACTCGGCGTGCTCTTCGAGCTGGCGCTCTTGATCGCGCTGATGGGCTTCATCGGCACCGTGGCCATGAGCAAGTACCTGGTGCGGGGGGACGTCATCGAATGAGCGCCCTCGAGATGCCGGCGACCCTTCAGCTCGTTATCGCCACCTTCCTGCTGGTCGGGGCCCTGGTGGCGCTGATCGGCTCCTGGGGGCTCGCCAAGCTGCCGGACTTCTACACCCGGCTGCACGGCCCCACCAAGGCCAGCACCCTGGGCGTCGGCTGCACCCTGATCGGCTCGCTGCTCTATTTCAGCCACCAGCAGGACGGCGTCTCGGTCCAGGAGGCGCTGGTGACGATCTTCCTGTTCGCCACCGCCCCGGTCAGCGCCCACATGATGGGCAAGGCCGCCCTCCGCCGGCGCCTCACAGGCGTGCCGGGCACCAAGAACCCGCCCGAGCGCTAGCCGCGGCCGCCATCGGTTGACTTCTCGGCCTCAATAGACAGAATGATATTCACTCTCATTTGAGAAAAGACGATGCGCCATGAACGCGGAACGCTCCCAGCTGTACTACGCCTGCGTCTTCCTGCAGGTCTCCTTCCAGGCGATCCAGCACTCGGTTACCTGCTCGACCCGGCAGGACGACACGCCCTGCTGGCTCGATGCCCAGACCATGAGCCTGCTGCTGGGCGAGCTCCAGCGCTGCCGCCGCCAGGCCGGCCCCATGAAGGACGTCGCGCCCTGCCTGGACACCGCCTTCTACCACTGCGGCCTGCTGATGGCCCAGTGCCCCGGCGCCCTCAACCGCCCGCTCTGCCAGCACCATCTCGAGGCCATCATTGCGCCGCTGAAGCAGGCCGCGACGCGGCTCTCGGGAAAGGCGAAGCCGGCCGCCGAGCACCGCGCCACTTCGACGGGAGAGCGACTGCGCCGCTGGCTGGGGTGGTAGGCGCGGCGGATCAGGCGTTGTAGATCACCCGTCCGAGGGCGGTGATGTCGTAGCCGCCGAGCGCCGCGGCCCGCTCGGCGAAACGGGGTTCCCGGGCGAAGGCCAGCAGCCGCTGGAGCGGCGCCTCGAAGTAGCTGCGCCGCCGCAGGGCCAGGTCGAAGGCCTCCTCGTGGAGCGCCACGAAGGCGAGCCCCTGGCGACGGGCCGCGGCCTCCACCCCCAGCCCCGCGTCGGCCTCGCCCTGGCAGATCGCCAGCGCCAGGTCGTCCTCGGAGAGCGACGGATGATCGGCGAAGCGCAGCGTGCCCGGGGCGATGCCCGCCCGCCCCAGCAGCCAGGTCAGCAGCCGGTGGGCGCCGGCGTCCGGCTGGCGATGGGCGACTCGCACCCGCCGATCCGCCAGGTCCTCGAGCGCGGCGATGCCCAGCGGGTTGTCCGGCGCCAGCAACAGCCCCTGGCGGCGCATCGCCCAGCGCACCGTCACCAGGTCGCGCATGCCGGCGAGCCCCAGCGCCTCGGGCCGGTTGTAGTCGCCGTGGCGCTCGTCCAGCAGGTGCAGCCCCGCCACCATCGCCTCGCCCGAGAGCAGGCGGCGCACGCCGTCGCCGCTGCCGTGGCACAGCAGCGCCAGCCCCGCCCCGCTCTCGCGCACCGCCCACTCCAGCAGCGGGTCCTGGCTGCCGGCGAGCACCAGCGGCACGGGGCGGCTGCTCGCCCGGTCGCCCTCCAGGTGGCTCATCAGCCAGAGGTCGATGGCCTGGCGCGGAAAGAGCAGCTTGCCGGTCACCCGCACGCAGGGAATGCCGCCCTGGCGCACCAGGTCGTAGACCTTGCGCTCCTTGAGGCGCAGGTAGTCGGCCACCTCGGCGGTGGTCAGGTAGGCGTGATCCGGGCCGAGTGTCATGGGCACTCCTCGAACAGGTACCGGCGGGGTTTCGTTGTTTTCCTGCATCTTACTGCATGAATTCCCGCACCGTGTGCATTAGCGGGATTTAACGCACATGATGCCTGGAGAGTGCAGGAGAGCCCGATGCCCGACGACGCCAACGCCTTCCAGACCGCCCTCGCCCTGATCCTGGGGTTCGATCCCGACCTGATCGGGATCGTCACCCTGTCGCTCAAGGTCTCGCTCACCGCCGTGCTGATCGCCGCGCTGATCGCCCTGCCGCTGGGCGCGGCCATCGCGCTGTGGCGCTTCCCCGGGCGCGGGGTGCTGATCGTGACGCTCAACGCGCTGATGGGGCTGCCGCCGGTGGTCGCGGGGCTCGCGGTCTACCTGCTGCTCTCCCGTGCCGGCCCGCTGGGCGAGCTCGGCCTGCTGTTCACCCCCGGCGCCATGGTGATCGCCCAGGTGATCCTGGTGCTGCCGATCATCGCCGCCCTGACCCGCCAGCAGGTCGAGGAGCTCCACGGCGACTACCATGAGCAGCTCTCCTCCCTGGGCGTCTCGCGAACCCGTCGCATCCCCACCCTGCTGTGGGACGCCCGCTTCGGCCTGGCCACCGTGCTGCTCGCCGGCTTCGGCCGCGCCAGCGCCGAGGTCGGCGCGGTGATGATCGTCGGCGGCAACATCGACGGCGTGACCCGGGTGATGACCACCGCCATCGTCCTGGAGACCAGCAAGGGCGACCTGCCCCTGGCGCTGGGGCTCGGCATGGTGCTGCTCGCCCTGGTAGCCCTGGTCAACGCCGCCGCCCACCTGGTAGGCGAGACGGCGCAAAGGCGGGCGGGATGAACGAGCTGACGCGCCTGGACGTCGCGGCCACGGCCCCGCTCGCCCTCGAGGGCGTCGGTTTCCGCCACCGCGGCCAGCCGCTGCTGCACCCCGTCGACCTGCGCCTCGCGGGCTGCCGGCGCACCCTGGTGATGGGGCCCAACGGCGCCGGCAAGAGCCTGCTGATGCGCCTCGCCCACGGCCTGCTCACGCCGACGACCGGGCGCGTGCGCTGGGAGGGGCGGCCGCCGCGCCAGGCCATGGTCTTCCAGCGCCCGGTGCTGCTGCGCCGCTCGGCGCTGGCCAACCTCACCTATGCCCTGGCGATCGCCGGCACGCCCCGCCGCCAGCGCAAGCCGCGGGCCCAGGAGGCACTGTCGCGTTTCGGCCTGGCCGCCCTGGCATCGCGACCGGCCCGGGTGCTCTCCGGCGGCGAGCAGCAGCGCCTGGCCCTGGCCCGGGCCTGGCTGGTCCGTCCCGAGGTGCTGTTCCTCGACGAACCCACCTCGGCGCTGGATCCCGCCGCCATCAAGGCGGTGGAGGACGCGGTCAACGACTTCCACCGTCGCGGCACGCGCATCGTCATGACCAGTCACGACCTCAACCAGGCCCGCCGCCTGGCCGACGATATCGTGCTGATGGTGGACGGGCGGCTCGTCGAGCAGGGCCCGGCCGAGACCTTCTTCACGGCGCCCGCCTCTCCCGAGGCGCGGGCCTTCACCCGGGGCGAGCTGATCTGGTGACGACTCGCCCCGCGCAACGCGCAGCCCTCCACTCCGCCACCACAAGGAACGCCAACATGGAACGGAACCCCCGCCTCCCCCGCCCCGGCCTCACCCTCGTCGCCCTCGGCCTGATGGGCGCCTCGCTCGGCGCCAGCGCCCAGGACGACGGCCGCTACATCACCCTCGCCTCGACCACCTCCACCCAGAACTCGGGGCTCTTCGACGCCATCCTTCCGCAGTTCAGCGCAGCCAGCGACATCGAGGTGCGCGTCGTCGCCGTGGGCACGGGCCAGGCCTTCGAGATCGCCCGGCGCGGCGACGCCGACAGCCTGCTGGTCCACGACACCGCCGGCGAGGAGCGCTTCGTCGCCGAGGGCTACGCCACCGAGCGCGCCGACATCATGTACAACGACTTCGTGATCGTCGGGCCGAGCGACGACCCGGCCGGCATCGCGGATGCGGAGAGCATCGAGGAGGCGCTTTCCGATATCGCCGCAGCCGAGGCGCCCTTCGCCTCCCGCGGCGACGACAGCGGCACGAATCGCGCCGAGCTGCGCCTGTGGGACGCCGCCGGCGTCGAGCCCGGCGGCGAGTGGTATCGCGAGCTCGGCAGCGGCATGGGCCCGACCCTGAACACCGCCGCCGGCATGGACGCCTACGCGATGAGCGACCGCGCCACCTGGGTCGCCTTCGACAACCGCCAGAACCTCGAACTGCTCTTCGAGGGCGACGAGGCGCTCTTCAACCAGTACGGCAGCCTGCTGATCGACCCGGAGCGTCACCCGCACCTGAAGCACGAGCTGGCCGAGCAGTGGCACGACTGGCTGCTCTCCAGAGAGGGCCAGGCCGCCATCGCCGACTTCGAGGTCAAGGGCCAGCAGCTCTTCTTCCCCAACGCCCACGCCGAGTGAGCCGGCGTCCCCTCGCCTCACCCGGCGCCCTCAAGCGCCCGGCCACGATCGTTCGGGCCGCGATCGGTCGGGCCGCGTTCGGTCGGGCTACGCTTGGCCGGGGCATGAAGGGCCGGATATTGGCCGTGGCGCCTATCGGGTATAGCGCTCGAGCTGCTCGGCGAATTCACCGCGCAGTCGCGCCCACTCCATCTTGAACCAGGGCGTGTAGGCTTCCGGCCGAGCGGCCAGCTCGGCATCGAGCTTGGCGGGAGATATCCAGCACCAGTCGGCGATCTCCTGGCGATTGGGGCGTGGGAGATCGTCGGTGCCCCCCACATAGACCCAGCAGAGCTCGTGCTCGGCGCCGCTCTCCCCGAACTGGGCCTGGTAGCGAAACTTGTAGCAGAAGGTGAGCTGGGCCTCGACGCCGACCTCCTGCCAGAGTCGCCGGTGAATCGCCTCCTCCATGGCCTCGCCGCGACGCGGGTGGCTGCAGCAGCTGTTGGACCAGTATAGCGACCACAGGCGCTTGCCCGCCGCCCGCTGCTGCAGCAGCACCTCTCCCTCGCGATTGAACACGAACAGCGAGAAGGCGCGATGCAGCACGCCGCTACCTTCGTGGCATTTGGCCTTGCTCAAGTGCCCCAGCTCCCTGTCCGCCTCATCGACCAGGATCAGCTCCTCGTCATCGAAGGACACGGTCTCGTCGCGCTCCCCTATATCGGTGCTCGCCACTGGTGATCTCCTCGGCCGTGAAATCGATCTACTGCGTGTCATTGCCCAGCCCAAGGCCGGCGCGTGACGCCCTGGCACCGCTCCCTTCGGAAGGCCCAAGCGCCCACGCGCTGAGGGCCGGGTCGGGGCCCGCCAGGGGCACGAGGGGCAACCCGCGGGCCACCCCGTTGAACAGCAGCGTGAGCAGCCCGTCATGACGGGCGGTCAGGCGGGTCGTCGCGATAGCGACCCTGACCGTGCGGCGAGGCACCTTGACCTGGCGCCCCGTGCCATAGGTCGGGCGGGCCGCGATCCGCCTGAGGGTGAGCAGGGCCAGGCCGATGGCCCACAGGCAGAAACGCCGGATGCCCGCCTCCCTCGCCGGCACCATCAGGGTGTAGCGGAGGGCGTTACGCAGATGGGCATGGGCCACCCCTACCATGTGGCCCAGTGCGGCGACGAAGGCGGGATCGTCACGTCCCGGTGCCAGGCTCGCCACGTCCACGCCGAACGCCTGGAACTCCTGTCGGGGCAGCCAGCAGACGCCGCGCTGCCGATCGTCCCAGAGATCCTTGAGGATATTGGTGAGCTGCAGCCCCTGGCCAAACGAGGGGGCCAGGGCCAGCATCTCGCCACGCCGCTCGTGCATGTCGTCCGAATACTGGCAGAACAGCTCGGTGAGCATCTCCCCCACGACGCCCGCCACGTGATAGCAGTAGCGATCCACCTCGCCCAGGTCGGCCAGGCCCTCCCGGCTGGCGTTCGCCTGATAGTGGCCCATGCCCCGGCACATGATGCTCACGCACTGGATCAGCGCCTGCCGCTGGGGCGGTGCGAGGCCATGGGTGCAGCGCACGACCCGAGGGGTGTTCGCCATCAGCGCCCGCTCCTCGGGTGTCGTGGCCGGCGAGAGCAGCGGCGTGACCTGCCGGGCGAAGTCCTCGGCCGCCTCCTCCACTCTCAGCACCGCCAGGAACCGTTCCTGCAGGTGGCGCTTCTGACCCGCGGACAGCGCCGGTTCATCCTCCAGGGTGTCGGCGATACGGCAGAGCAGGTAGGCATTGGTCACGGCCTGGCGCAGCTCGGCCGGGAGCTGGGGGATGGTGAGGGCGAAGGTGCGTGAGACCCCGCCCAGCACCCGATCCTGATAGGCGTCTGCCTCTGCATTGTCGGTAGCCGTCCCGAGGACCCTGGCCATGGCAGTACACCCATTTCCGTGTGGCGATTGACCGAACCGCTGCACCTGCGCGTCTCCAGGTGGCGTCACGGTCAGCCTATCACGCCGGGGTCGGGAGCGTGACCACGCCCCGCCAACGCCTCGGCCGCCGCGCCCAACGCCTGTCGGCACCTCTTGCCTATGCCTTCCTTCGACACCTTCCTTCGACACCCTCCTTCTGTACCTCCTTGCGACATTCGTCGTAGCCGCCCACACCTCCACTTTACGTTAACGTCAACCTCACCTAGTCTTGTGCCATCTGCCATTTTCGATGACACCAGTTTGCCGGTTGCGCCCCTCTCGTCCGGGGCGCATCACCTGACACGACGGGAGCCCTGCCATGCACACGCCCTACCAACCCCTCGACTTCGGCCTCGACGACGAGCTGAACATGCTGCGCGATCACGTCAACGCCTTCGCCCGCGACGAGATCGCCCCGCGCGCCGCCGAGATCGACGAGCAGAACGCCTTCCCGAACGACCTCTGGCAGAAGTTCGGCGACATGGGCCTGCTCGGCATCACCGTGCCGGACGAGGACGGCGGCAGCGGCATGGGCTACCTCGCCCACTGCATCGCCATGGAGGAGATCTCCCGGGCCAGCGCCTCGGTGGGCCTCTCCTACGGCGCGCACTCCAACCTCTGCGTGAACCAGCTCAAGATCAACGCCAGTGCCGAGCAGAAGGCGAAGTACCTGCCCAAGCTGATCAGCGGCGAGCACGTGGGCGCCCTGGCGATGTCCGAGCCGGGCGCCGGCTCCGACGTGGTCTCCATGAAGCTGCGCGCCCGCGAGGAAGGCGACAAGTACGTCCTCAACGGCAACAAGATGTGGATCACCAACGGCCCCGACGCCGACGTGCTGGTGGTCTACGCCAAGACCGACCCGGACGCCGGCTCCAAGGGCATCACCGCCTTCATCATCGAGAAGGGCATGCCCGGCTTCTCCACCGCCCAGAAGCTCGACAAGCTCGGCATGCGCGGCTCCAACACCTGCGAGCTGGTGTTCGAGGAGTGCGCGGTGCCCAAGGCCAACGTGCTCGGCGAGGTGGGCCGCGGCGTGAAGGTGCTGATGAGCGGCCTCGATTACGAGCGCACCGTGCTCGCCGCCGGCCCCATCGGCATCATGCAGGCGGCCATGGACATCGTGGTGCCCTACGTCCACGAGCGGCAGCAGTTCAACCAGTCGATCGGCGAGTTCCAGCTGGTGCAGGGCAAGATCGCCGACATGTACACCACCCTGAACGCCTGCCGCGCCTATCTCTATGCCGTGGCGGCGGGCTGCGACCGCGGCCGCAGCTCGCGCAAGGACGCCGCCGGCGTGATCCTCTACTGCGCCGAGAAGGCCACCCAGGTGGCACTGGACGCCATCCAGCTGCTCGGCGGCAACGGCTACATCAACGAGTACCCCACCGGGCGGCTGCTGCGCGACGCCAAGCTCTACGAGATCGGCGCCGGCACCAGCGAGATCCGGCGCATGCTGATCGGCCGCGAGATCTTCAACGAATCCAAGTAAGGGCGGCGTTCCATGAGCATCCTCCAGACCCAGATCAATCCGCGCAGCGACGTCTTCCAGGCCAACGACGTCGCCATGCGCCGCGAGGTCGGCCAGCTGCGCGAGCTGACCGCCGACATCCACCGCGGCGGTGGCGAGAAGGCCCGCGCCCGCCACGAGTCCCGCGGCAAGCTCTTCGTGCGCGACCGCATCGACCACCTGCTCGACGAGGGCTCGCCCTTCCTCGAGTTCTCGGCGCTGGCCGCCCATGAGGTCTACGACAGCCCGGTGCCCGCCGCCGGCGTGGTCACCGGCATCGGCCGCGTCTCCGGGGTGGAGTGCGTGATCGTCGCCAACGACGCCACGGTCAAGGGCGGCACCTACTTCCCGCTCACCGTTAAGAAACACCTTCGCGCCCAGGAGATCGCCCGCAAGCATCGCCTGCCGTGCCTCTATCTCGTCGACTCCGGCGGCGCCTTCCTGCCCCGCCAGGACGAGGTCTTCCCGGACCGCGACCACTTCGGGCGCATCTTCTACAACCAGGCCACCCTCTCCGCCGAGGGCATCCCGCAGATCGCCGTGGTGATGGGCTCCTGCACCGCCGGCGGCGCCTACGTGCCGGCCATGGCCGACGAGTCGATCATCGTCCGCGAGCAGGGCACCATCTTCCTCGGCGGCCCGCCCCTGGTGAAGGCCGCCACCGGCGAGAGCATCAGCGCCGAGGACCTGGGCGGCGCCGACGTGCACGCCAAGGTGAGCGGCGTGGCCGACCACTACGCCGAGAACGACGCCCACGCCCTGCAGCTGGCTCGCGCCTGCGTGTCGCGGCTCAACTGGCAGAAGCGCGGCGAGCTGAAGATGCAGCCCTCCAGGCCGCCGCGCCTCGATCCCACCGAGCTCTACGGCATCGTCGGCACCGACCTCAAGAAGCCCTACGACGTGCGCGAGGTGATCGGGCGCATCGTCGACGACTCCGACTTCGACGAGTTCAAGCGCACCTACGGCGACACCCTGGTCACCGGCTTCGCCCACATCCACGGCCACCCGGTGGGCATCGTCGCCAACAACGGCGTGCTCTTCTCCGAGAGCGCCGTGAAGGGCGCACACTTCATCGAGCTCTGCGCCCAGCGCAAGATCCCGCTGGTGTTCCTGCAGAACATCACCGGCTTCATGGTCGGCTCCAAGTACGAGCACGAGGGCATCGCCAAGCACGGCGCCAAGCTCGTCACCGCCGTGGCCTGCGCCCGGGTGCCGAAGTTCACCGTACTGATCGGCGGCAGCTTCGGCGCCGGCAACTACGGCATGTGCGGCCGCGCCTTCGAGCCCAACCTGCTGTTCATGTGGCCCAACGCCCGCATCTCGGTGATGGGCGGCGAGCAGGCCGCCGGCGTGCTCTCCCAGGTCAAGCGCGAGCAGATCGAGCGCGAGGGCCGCGAGTGGACCCAGGAGGAGGAAGAGGCCTTCAAGGCGCCCACCCGCGAGCAGTACGAGCACCAGGGCCACCCCAACTACGCCAGCGCCCGGCTGTGGGACGACGGCGTGATCGACCCGCTGCAGACCCGCGAGGTCCTCGGCCTGTCGCTCGCCGCCGCCTTGAATGCCGAAGTGGAAGAGACGCGCTTCGGCGTGTTCCGGATGTGAGGTCGAGATGACGCCGACATATTCCCGACTGACGATCGACGACCGCGGCGTGGCCCGGCTGACGCTGGACCGCCCGGACGTCCACAACGCCTTCGACGACCACCTGATCAGTGAGCTCAACGCCCACCTCGAGCGCCTGCACGATGCCGCCCACCGCGGCGAGGTGCGCGTTGTGGTGCTCGGCTCCGAGGGCAAGAGCTTCTCCGCCGGGGCCGACCTCGGCTGGATGAAACGCATGGTCGAGTACGACTTCGACGGCAACCTCGCCGACTCGCGCAAGCTCGCCACCCTGATGCACCGCCTGGACACCCTGCCCTGCCCCACCCTGTGCCGGGTGCAGGGTGCGGCCTTCGGCGGCGCCGTGGGACTGGCCGCCTGCTGCGACGTGGTGGTCGCCTCCGAGAAGGCCAAGTTCTGCCTCTCCGAGGTGAAGATCGGCCTCTCGCCGGCGGTGATCAGCCCCTACGTGCAGCGCGCGCTGGGCGAGCGCCAGGCGCGCCGCTACGCGCTGACCGCCGAGGTGATGGACGCCGCCACCGCCCAGGGCCTCGACCTGGTGCACCGGGTGGTCGCCCCCGACGCGCTCGATGACGCCGTCGACGCCATGCTCGAGACGCTGCTCGCGGGCTCGCCCCAGGCCCAGCGCGCCACCAAGGCGCTGCTCGCCGAGGTCGCCCGCGAGCCCGACAGCCAGGCCACCCGCGAACACACCTGCCGGGTGATCAGTGAGCTTCGCGTCAGTGCCGAGGGCCAGGAGGGGCTCGCCAGCTTCTTCGACAAGCGCCGTCCCGCCTGGACCGCCGACGCCTCCCCGACTTCCGACACGACCGCCACGGAGCGCCGCTCATGAGCCGTTCGACCCCCTTCGACACCCTGCTGGTCGCCAACCGTGGCGAGATCGCCTGCCGGGTGATGCGCACGGCGCGTGCCATGGGCCTGCGCACCGTCGCCGTCTACTCCGATGCCGACGCCAACGCCCGCCACGTGCGCGAGGCCGACGAGGCGATCCGCCTCGGTCCCGCCGCGGCCCGCGAGAGCTACCTCAAGGTCGAGGCCGTGGTGGAGGCCGCCCAGCGCAGCGGCGCCAGCGCCATCCACCCCGGCTACGGCTTCCTCTCAGAGAACGGCGCCTTCGTCGAGGCGCTGGAGGCGGCCGGCATCGTCTTCGTCGGCCCGCCCGCCTCGGCCATCGCCGCCATGGGCGACAAGTCCGCCGCCAAGGCGCGCATGGCCAACGCCGGCGTGCCGCTGGTGCCGGGCTACCACGGCGACGACCAGGACGACGCCCTGCTCCAGGCCGAGGCCGACAAGATCGGCTACCCGGTGCTGCTCAAGGCGAGCGCCGGCGGCGGCGGCAAGGGCATGCGCGTGGTGGAGTCCGGCGAGGGCTTCCAGGCCGCGCTCGACGGCTGCCGCCGCGAGTCCCAGGCCGCCTTCGGTGACCAGCGCATGCTGATCGAGAAGTACCTGACCCAGCCGCGCCATGTGGAGGTCCAGGTGTTCTGCGATAGCCACGGCGCGGGCGTCTACCTCTTCGAGCGCGACTGCTCGGTGCAGCGTCGCCACCAGAAGGTGCTCGAGGAGGCCCCGGCCCCGGGCATGAGCGAGGGCCTGCGCCGCGAGATGGGCGAGGCCGCGGTGCGCGCCGCCAAGGAGATCGGCTACGTGGGCGCCGGCACCGTCGAGTTCCTGCTCGACGCCGACGGCTCCTTCTACTTCATGGAGATGAACACCCGCCTGCAGGTGGAGCACCCGGTCACCGAGATGATCACCGGCCAGGACCTGGTCGAGTGGCAGCTGCGCGTGGCCATGGGCGAGGCCCTGCCGATGGCCCAGGAAGACCTCACCATCACCGGCCACAGCTTCGAGGCGCGCCTCTACGCCGAGGACCCGGAGCAGGACTTCCTGCCCGCCACCGGCACCCTCACCCGCTTCGCCATGGACCTCGAGGGCGCCGAGCTCGACCCGGCCCGGGTGCGCCTGGACAGCGGCGTGGCGACCGGCGATGCCGTCTCCATGCACTACGACCCGATGCTCGCCAAGCTGATCGTGCACGGCAACGACCGCACCCAGGCGCTGGCGACCCTCAACCGCGCGCTCGCCGCGCTGGACGTGCAGGGCGTGGTCACCAACCGCGCCTTCCTGCAGCGCCTGGCGACCCATCCGGCCTTCCAGGCCTGCGAGCTCGATACCCGCTTCATCGAGAAGCACGAGGCGACCCTCTTTGCGCCCAAGCAGTACTCCATCGAGGAGTACGCCGGGGCCGCCCTGGTGGGCCTGCACCAGCTGGCCCGCGAGTGCGAGAGCGACTCCCCCTGGGACCGCCACGACGGCTTCCGCCTCAACGCCCCGCACACCATCCGCATCGCCCTCTGCGATCCCGCCCATGCCCAGGATGACGACGACTCCGAGGCCGTGGTGGTGGTCGAGGGCACCCGCGAGCGCGACGACGCCGCCTGGCACCTGACCATCGGCAGCGAGACCCTCACCGCGCGCCTCGACCCGCTTGAGGGCGACGCCGTGGCCATCACCCTGAACGGCCATCGCCGCCGCCTGCAGGCGCGTCTGGTGGGTGAAGGGAGTGAGCGCAACGTGGTGGTGATCGTCGACCCGCGCGGCGAGACCCGCCTCTTCTGGCGGCGCATCGACGCCATCGACCACGGCCGCCAGGAGGCCGAATCGACCCTCACCGCCCCCATGCACGGCACCGTGGTGGCGCTGCTGGTCGAGCCCGGCGCCCGCGTCGAGAAGGGCATGCCGCTGATGGTGATGGAGGCAATGAAGATGGAGCACACCATGGCCGCCCCCGCCGACGGCCACGTGGCGAGCTTCCACTTCGCCGCCGGCGACACCGTGGGCCAGGGCGACGTGCTGCTCGACTTCGCCGCCGACGAGTAACGACGCGGTATGGCAGCGGGCGTCCTTCGTGGGAGCGGTGCTTGCACCGCGAATGGCGCCGACAGGCGCCCCCCCTTGCCGCGAGAGGGGAGCCCTTCGTGGGAGCGCTGCTTGCAGCGCGATTGGAGGCCGCAGGCCTCCCCTCGCTCCCCCAACCGCCACATGTGCCACAGCAACGCGCGGGCCGGCCAAGCCGCAACGCCAAGCCTCACCATCGGCCCGACGCAAGCAAGACAGGAGATAACCCATGGCTTTCCCCAAGCAGGTACGTCTGGTTGAAGTTGGCCCCCGGGACGGCCTGCAGAACGAGCCCGAGCCGATCGACACCACGACCAAGCTCGCACTGATCGACCGGCTCGGCGCCGCGGGACTTACCCACATCGAGGCGGCGAGTTTCGTCTCGCCCAAGTGGGTGCCGCAGATGGCCGACCACCGCGAGGTGATGCAGGGCCTGACGCGCCGCCAGGGCGTCACCTACTCGGCCCTCACCCCCAACCTCAAGGGGCTCGAGGCCGCGCTCGAGTGCGGCGTGGACGAGGTCGCCGTGTTCGGCGCCGCCTCCGAGGCCTTCTCGCAGAAGAACATCAACTGCTCGGTGGCGGAATCGCTCGAGCGCTTCGCCCCGGTGCTGGAGCGCGCCCGCAAGGCTAAGGTGCGGGTGCGCGGCTATGTCTCCTGCGTACTCGGCTGTCCTTATGAAGGCGAGATCGCCCCGGCCAAGGTGGCCGAGGTGTCCAAGGCACTCTATGACATGGGCTGCTACGAGGTCTCGCTCGGCGATACCATCGGCGTAGGCACCCCGCTCAAGGCCAAGCGCATGCTCGAGGCCGTGGCCCGCGACGTGCCGATGGACAAGCTCGCCGCCCACTTCCACGACACCTACGGCCAGGCGCTCGCCAACCTCTACGCCGTGCTCGAGGAAGGCGTGGCGGTGATCGACAGCTCCGTGGCCGGCCTCGGTGGCTGCCCCTACGCCAAGGGCGCCTCAGGCAACGTGGCAAGCGAAGACGTGGTCTACCTGCTTAACGGCCTCGGCATCGAGAGCGGCATCGACCTCGATGCGCTGGCCGCCACCGGCACCTGGATCACCCAGGCCATCGGGCGCCCCAACCGCTCCAAGGTGGGCGTGGCGCTCTGTGCGAAGTAAGCGCCCCAGACGCCGCACCCGAAGCGACACCCCCGCGCCTGATGACCTCCGCGGGGATTTGCTGGTCAGGCGGCAGGGGCCCCGCTGTGCGCGAGCGCCGACGGCGTCCGGCACCCCACGATGGCCGGGGCCTCCTGGATCAGCGCATCGTCGGTGAGGGCCTCCACCATGAAGCGGGCGAAGTCCACCCGGCGGGTGAGGTTGCTGGCGAGGATGGGATCGCCGACATGCCGGGACCACACCGGCAGGCCCTGGCTCTCGCCCTCCTCCAGATTGCTGCCCCGCACGACGGTCCAGCGGGTATCGCTTTCGAACACGCGCCGGCAGGCCTCGACCTGATCATCCAGGTCCGCGAAGCGGGTCAGGCGCGCTAGCCAGCCGAAGACCGCAACGACGGCCTTGAGCCTCCAGGGGTAGACGTCCTGGCCATCGCGGGAGATATGCCAGCCACAGGAAAAGACGAGGCGCGCCCCCGGCCGGGCGTGGTCGAGCACCGCCTGGGCGGTTCCTGTCGCGTACTGCTGAACGCCCCAGGGCACCAGCACCGTCAGCACACCGTCGCAGCCGGCGACCGCCGGCTTGATCACCGCCGGATCGTTCGTCGCGCCGGGCACGATCGTCATGCGCCCCTCGAAGGCGGCGAGCTTGCCCACGCTCTTCTCCCGGCATACCCCGACCACCTCGTCACCTCGGTCGAGCGCCTGCTGCACCATGTACCGGCCGAGCTTGCCCGACGCCCCGACAATGCAGACCTTCATGACCTCACGCCTCCCCTCACCCGTCATGGCTCATGATGCCGCATTTTGCAGCTGCCCGCTGGACGACGGCGTCAGGACCGACCGGCACGCCGCAACGCCATGAGGTCACCGCCGACGATGGCGCCGAGGTGATCGGTGATCTTTTCGGCACTCCAGTCCCACCAGGCGATCTCCAGCAGCGCATCGATCGTGGCGTCATCGAAGCGCTGCTTGATGACCTGGGCCGGATTTCCTCCCACGACGCTGTACGCAGGGACGTCCTCCACCACGACGGACTTGCTCGCGATGATGGCCCCGCTGCCGATCTTCACGCCCGGCATCAGGGTCGCCTCGTAGCCGATCCAGACGTCATGGCCGATTTCCGTATCGCCCTTGTAGGGAAGATCGCCCTCTTCGGGCGCCGCCTTTTCCCAACCGTTGCCGAAGATGAAAAACGGATAGGTGGAAAATCCTGACACCTGGTGGTTCGCGCCGTTCATGATGAACGTGACGCCCCTGGCGATCGCACAGAACTTGCCTATGACCAGCTTGTCGCCAATAAAGGGAAAGTGGTAAAGCACATTGCTCTCGAACCGCTCGGGCCCTTCCGGGTCGTCGTAGTAGGTGTAGTCGCCGACCACGATGTGGTCGGAGGTAATGTAATGCTTCAGGTAGCCGACTTGGGGAAATCCCTTCATCGGTGTTCTATCGTCAGGGCTGGGGCCTTTCATATTACCTCCCGTATCAACGCGACATCTACGACGCCCGGCATCCACCACGACCAGCACATCCCCCTCGCGTCATCATGGCCGACATTGCCCCGTCGAAGGCACCTCAGGCAGCATCCTTGGTGCGCATGCCCATCACGATTTCAGATAGTCATCACAGACGTACAATGTGTGGATCGTCCTTGATTGCACCAGGCACTCGCGCATTGTCTGACGAGACAACAGATACCGCTCGTCTGTCACATCCTTGTCCTTCTCCCACTGCTCACGGCTTGGCCATTGGGCGTAGCCAACCAGAACACTCGGGTTATCGGTTCTATGCAGCCTGGAGCCCAGACTGCCACAGTGCTGGTAAATCGCTTTGGTCACTTCCAGCCACGCCTCGCGAAATTCCGCTTCTTTGCCAACCTTGATCTCGAACTCATATACAGCCACGAACATGATCTTTCCTCCCATCGTGGTCGGTTTCCATGCCTCCAGGACGGTCAAGGCGGCTTTCTCGCCATGGGCTCCCGGCCGTCGGCCAGATCGCTGGAGGCCCATCATAGCGTGTCCATCACCGCGGCAATGGAGAGGTCTGCGAGTGCGCTCCGATTGCAGGAGCAGGCCGTGATCCGCGTCGCGCCGCCCACTGCCCGAGCCACACCGAACCGAGCACGATCACCGCACCGCCGGCCTGCAACGGGCTCAGTCTCTGGTCCAGCAGCAACCAGCCGAGCGCCACGGCCGTCACCGGGCTCATCATCCCGAGCATCGAGACCGCCGCCGGCTCGATGCGGGCGACGCCGCGAAACCACAGGAAATAGGTCACGGCGGCGCCGATCAATCCAAGGTAGCCAAGGCCGACAAGGTGGGTCGTTGTCAGAGCGGGCAGCGCGGGTTCGCCGAACCAGGCCAGCGGCACCAGCAGCAGGCCGCCCGCCGTCAGCTGCCAGGCGGTGAAGGTCAGCGGCGAGACCGGTGGCTGCCACTTGCGGCTGAGCACCGTACCGGCCGCCATCGACAGGGCACCGCCGAGGCCGGCCGCCACGCCGATAGGGTCCAGCTCCGCGGCGGGGGTGAGCACCAGCAGGGCGACCCCGCCGACACCGGCCATCGCCGCCATGACCGACAGCGTCATGATCGGCGTGCCCAGCAGGCCGCGCGCCAGGATCAACACGCACAACGCCTGCAGCGCGCCCAGGGTGGCCGCCACGCCACCCGGTAGCCGATAGGCCGCCACGAACAGCAGGGTCCAGAAGATCGCGAAGTTGAAGGCGCCAAGCAGCAGCACCCTGCCCCACCACTCCCTCCCTGGCAGCCGGCGGACCAGCAACAGCAGCAGCAGACCGGCAGGCAGGGCACGCAGCACGGCCAGCGTGATCGGATAGCCCTGGGGCAAGAGCTCGCTGGTGACGATATAGGTGCTCCCCCAGACGGCGGGCGCCAGGGCAGTGAGCAGCAGGTCGGTCAAGCGGTTCATGGCGATGCCTCGCATCGGTCAGGGCACCGGGCTTCGGAAGGAAGATCAGCCCGGTGCGGGAAATCAGGAGGTGAGCTGGTTGGCGACGATGCTCAGGTTGTCGACTAGCTGCGCGCGCAGGCTGTCCAGCGGGCCATTGACCAGCCGCTGTCCCGTCTCGCGCACGATCACCGTCGGCACCACGCTGACCCGCCACCGCCGGGCCAGTTGTTGATCGGCCTGGACGGCATCGAGCGTCGCCGGGTCTTCCATCAGCCGCGTGAAGGCATGGGTGCCGAACCCCGCTTCCCGGGCGATGGCCCTGAGCACCTTGGGATCCGCGACGTTGCGGGCCTCGCTGAGGTGGGCGACCTGGATGGCATCGAACATCTGCCAGTGGCCCGCCTGGCCCGCCAGGTACTGCGCGGCGTGACAGGCCAGGGCACCGGGCAAGCCATGGGGATAGTCGAAGGGAGCCCGGCGCATGCCCTCGATGTTGAAGCGCTCTGGGGCCTCACTGGCCTCCCGGCAGGCCGCCCAGTGATCGAGGATGGTCGCCTTGGCTCGGGCCATGGAGCCGAAGACCTCCACCATGCGTTCAGGGCTGTCCTGCAGGACGAAGGTGCGATGCCGGACATGCAGCTCGAACTCCTCGGCCAACCGATGCAGCCGCGGCGACAGGTTGAAGCACCAGCCGCAGACGACATCGTGAAAGAAGTCGAGGGTCAGCGAGGGGGTGGACGGAAGGCTCATCAGACGCCCACCTCCTCTCCGGACGGCATAGCAAGGCGCGAGCTATCGCGACCGGCGACCAGGTGGGCGGCGATCTCGGCCACATGGCGCCCCTGGAAGCGGGCGCCGGCCAGCTCCGTGTCGCTAGGCTGGCGCGAGCCATCGCCGCCGGCCACGGTCCCCGCGCCATAGGGGGAGCCGCCGACGATCTCGTCGTGTCGCATCTGGCCCGAGAAGGTGTAGGGCAGCCCGGCGATCAGCATGCCGAAGTGCAGCAGGGGCACCTGGGTGGAGAGCACCGCCGCCTCATGGCCGCCATGCTGCGAGCCGGTGGAGGTGAAGACGGCGCCCACCTTGCCGACCAGCGCATTGCGTGCCCAGAGCCCGCCGGCCTGATCGATGAACTGCTTCATCTGCGCGGCCATGTTGCCGAAGCGCGTCGGCGTGCCGAGGATGATGGCGTCGTAGTCGGGCAGGTCTTCGACCCGGGCCTCCGGGGTATCGTCGATGACCTGGCCTGCCGCCTGGCGCACCGCCGCCGGTACCGTCTCGGGGACACGGCGGAGGTCGACCTGCACGCCGGTAAGGCTGCGGGCGCCCTCGGCTTCCGCCTCGGCGAGGGAGCGGATATGGCCGTAGCTGGAGTAGTAGAGAACGAGAACGCGGGTCATGGTAAGCCTCTCTGTTTCGCATGGGTGACGAAACAGAGCATGAGGCCGCATGAGAGGAAGAATAAGCGGGAAAATGGCAGGACATTCTTTACTCAGGGTAAAGAGTGCCGAAAAGCGAGGGCACGACCTGGGGATCAGCCGCCCAGCCGCTCCCTGAGGTGATCGAGGAAGGCCAGGGTCTTGGCGTCGGTACCCAGGCGCGAGGCGGTAACGGCATAGACCTGTCGGGTCGGAAGCTCGAAGGCAGGCAGCACCCGCACCAGCTGGCCGGCCGCCTCGGCCGGGTCGGAGATGAAGTCCGGCAGGGCGCCGATGCCCTGGCCGGCGATCAGCATATCTCGCAGCATCAGGCTGCTGCCGACCTCCAGGCGCGCGGGGCAAGGCACCGAGACCGCACCGTCGGGGCCTTGTAGCGCCCAGTGATGGGCATCGTCTGCCAACAGGTAGCTCACCGCCTCATGCTCGGCGAGTGCCTCCGGCCCCCGCGGGGTGCCGTGGGCCGCCAGGTAGGCCGGGCTGGCGAACAGTCGCTGGTGCACCGGTGCGATGCGCCGGGCGATGAGGCTCGAGTCCGGCAGGGTGGCGCGCACCCGGATCGACAGGTCGAAGCCGCCCTCGACCATGTCGATCACGCGATCCTCCAGGGCCAGCGACACCTCGACCTCCGGATAGCGCTCCATGAAGCCGGGCAGCAGCGGCGACAGCACCATCAGGCCGAAGGACTGAGGCGCATTGATCCGCAGCCGTCCCCGCACGCGGTCGGTATGCGCGCGCACCCTTTCCTCGACCTGGTCGACCTCCGCGAGCAGGCGACGACTCTCCTCGTAGTAGAGGCGACCCTGCTCGGTCAGGGACATTCTGCGGGTGGTGCGCGTGAGCAGCGTGCAGCCCAGGTGCCGTTCCAGGCGCTTGGTGTCACGGCTCAAGAGCCCGGGAGAAATGCCGAGATCCTCCGCCGCCCTGGCGAAGCTGCCACGCTCCACGATGCGGCAGAAGGCCCTCATGACCGCCAGTCTGTCCAAGGTGTGACTCCGTGCGTTCGCGTGGGGAGAATCCCCGTCATCCTTGCCAGAAAAGCCGTGATGGAGGGGCGCTGGACTCCGCCAGGCGATCGTCGCAGAAGCCACCACACCCCGCAACGCTGACGCCGCCCCGTGAACGCTTCGACACGGATCGAGCGGCAAGCGGCGCCAATCGCACCACATGAAGACACGGCCATTCCCGAGCCGCCCTGCCCTGGCGCGAGCCCTCAGTCGTGCCCGTCGCCCCGGGTGGCCGGCTCGGCCCGCACCGGCGTGACCTCGTCATCGATATCCTCGCCGATGAAGCCGCCGGACTGGCGCCGCCACAGGGCGGCATAGAGGCCGTCCCTGGCCAGCAGTTCCGCGTGGGTGCCGCTCTCGACGATCTGCCCCTCGTCGATCACCACCAGGCGGTCGAGCATGGCGATGGTCGACAGCCGGTGGGCGATGGCGATCACCGTCTTGCCCTCCATCAGCGTATAGAGCTGCTCCTGAATCGCCGCCTCCACCTCGGAGTCCAGCGCCGAAGTGGCCTCGTCCAGCACCAGGATGGGGGCGTTCTTGAGCAGCACCCGGGCGATGGCGATGCGCTGGCGCTGGCCGCCGGAGAGCTTTACGCCCCGCTCGCCGACATGAGCATCCAGGCCGCGGCGCCCCTGGAGATCCACCAGATCATCGATGAAGGTATCGGCATGGGCGCGGCGCACCGCCTCCCGGATCTGCGCCTCGCTGGCCTCGGGGCTGCCGTAGCGGATGTTGTCGCGCACCGAACGATGCAACAGCGAGGTGTCCTGAGTGACCATGCCGATCTTCCGCCGCAGCGACGCCTGGGTCACCCCGGTGATCGCCTGGCCATCGATCAGGATGCGTCCGCCCTCCAGGTCGTAGAAGCGCAGCAGCAGGTGGGCCAGGGTCGACTTGCCGGCCCCGGAGCGGCCGATCAGCCCCACCTTCTCGCCCGGGGCGATGGTGAGGTCCAGGCCATCGAAGACCCTGCGGCCCTCACCATCCGGCCGTTCGTAGCCGAAGCGCAGCGCCTCGAAGCGGATCTCGCCTCGGGGCACGGCGAGCTCACCGGCATCGGGGGCGTCGGTCACCGCGGGCTCCCGGGCGATGGTATTGAGGCCATCCTGCACGGTGCCGATGTTCTCGAATAGGCTCGCCACCTCCCAGAGAATCCAGTCGGACATGAAGCGGATCCGCATCACCAGGGCGATCGCCACGGCGATGACGCCAAGCGACACCACTTCCAGGTACCAGGCGCCGATGGCCATGGCGGCCACGCCGGCCAGCAACAGGGAGTTGAGCACCGTCAGGCTGACGGTCAGGCCGGTGGCCAGGCGCATCTGCCGATAGACGGTGCCCATGAAACCCTTCATGGCGTCTCGGGCGTATTCCTCTTCGCGACGGGTATCGGCGAACAGCTTGATGGTCTGGATATTGCTGTAGCTGTCGACGATGCGCCCGGTCATCACCGCCCGGGCGTCGGCCTGGGCCATGGAGACCGCCCGCAGGCGCGGCACGAAGGCCCACATGATGCCGAGATAGCCGACGAGCCACGCCACCAGCGGCAGCATCAGCCAGGGCTCGGCGCGGCCCATCAGCAGCATGGCGCCGGTGAAGTAGACGAGCACATAGACCATCAGGTCCATCAGCTTCATCACCGTCTCGCGGATCGCCAGGGCCGTCTGCATCACCTTCTGGGAAACCCGTCCGGCGAACTCGTCCTGGTAGAAGGCCAGGCTCTGGCCGAGCATATGGCGATGCGCCAGCCAGCGGCCGATCATCGGGTAGTTGCCGAAGATGCTCTGGTGGGTCACCAGCGCCTGGAGCAGGGTCAATAGCGGCAGGCCGATCACCACCAGCGCCGCCATGCCGGCCAGGCGCCAGCCGTACTCGGCGAGAAAGCCCTCGCGCTCGGCGGCGGCCAGCCAGTCCACCAGGTCGCCCATGTAGCCGAAGAAGACCACCTCCGCCGCCGAGACCAGGGCGGTGAGAAGCGACATCACGACCAGCAGCGGCAGCACCGGCCGCGAGAAGTGCAGGATGAAGGCGAACAACCCCTTGGGTGGCGTGCCCCGATGGTCCTCCGGGTAGGGGTTCACCAGGGTCTCGAAATAGCGAAAGAGGGCGCGATACATGGCGGCAGTCCGGTGGTAGGGAGGGAGCTCGACGGTCTCGAGCCTCGTGGAGAATCGCCAAGCGAGGACCCGGCCGGCATTCGGGGATGCAGGACACCCCTTCGCGGAACGGCCGGGCGATGGCGCCTTCCAGGCCGGCGTCGGCTACTGCAATTCGAACGCCACCGGCCGCAGCGGCTCGGGTGCCGGGTCGCCCAGCGCCTCGGCCACGCTGATCTCGTGCACCCGGCAGATGGCGTCCAGCGGCAGGTCATTGGCCTCCCGGCCGAAGGGGAATTCCAGCTGCTCAGAGAGACGGTCGAGCCCGAAGAAGGTATAGGCGACGATGGCGGTGAACACCGGGGTGAACCAGCCGGCGCCCGCCACCAGTCCGAAGGGCAGCAGATAGCAGTAGACGTAGGCGGTGCGATGCGCGAGCAGCGTGTAGGCGAACGGCAGCGGCGTCTGGGCGATGCGTTCCGAGGCGGCCTGGATGCCGGCCATGCCGTGCAGGTGCTGGTCGAGCGCCGCCGCGGCCACCGAGTCGATCTCGCCTTCCCGGCGCGCCTCGGCCACCACGTCGCCGGCCCGCTGCAGCATGAGGGCCGCGGGATTGCGGGTGGCCAGCGCCTGGTCGATCAGGACCGTGGACAGCGAGGCCGGCAGGTCCGCACGCACGTCCTCCCCGCGCAGCTGCCCACGCAAGAGATGCGCATGGCCCAGGGCGCGCATCATCAGCTCACGGCGACGCGCCGCGTCGAGGTGAATGCCGCCGGCCCGGGCCAGGCTGCGCATCTCGTAGACCATGCGCCCCCACTGCCGACGAGCCTCCCACCAGCGGTTGTAGGTCGCGGTGTTGCGCACGCTCAACAGGATCGACAGCGCGATCCCCATGAGGGTAAAGGGCAGCAGCGTGTACTCGACGATGCCATCCAGGTAGTGATGGCGGGAGACCCAGGTGACCACCGCGGCGAAGAGCCCGGCCAGCAGGATGTGGGGGAGGATATGGGGCACGACCGAGCCCTTCCAGGCCAGCATCAGCCTGAGCGCACCGGGGCGATCACGAACGATCACGACACAACGACTCCGAACGGCGAAAGCGGCGATGGTGTCACAGCGCCCCGCCGGAGGAAAGCCGGCCCGCTTGGCCCCGCTCCCGGCGCGCGAAGGCCGGCCTCCACCGCCGGCGTCGGGAACGCGCCTTGCCCGGCAGCGACGCCGCCCCCGGCCGGAGGAGCGGCGCGGGGGCGGCCTGACGTGCGTTCGTGTCGGGAGAAGGCGGAGGGCGGGCCCTAGGGCGCGACCCAGCGGCCCTCGCGGCGCGCGAGCACCTCGCCGCTCTCGTCGTCCAGGGCGAAGAGGTGCAGCCAGCCGTTGCCCACCAGGGACTGCAGCACCTCGTGACGGGCGATGATCGCGTCGATCGCCGCCGGGGGCGCCGCCAGGTAGGCGCTCAGGCGCAGGGGCTCGTGGCGCCACTGCTCACCGTCATGCAGCGACTGCATCGGCAGGCCGATGCGCAGGTCGCCGCCGTTGCCCTCGAAGACCCCGATATGCCCACCGACCACGTTGTGCAGCACCTTGTTGCCGCTGCCGAACTTGCGGTTGTCGGTGACGGAGGCGTTGTACTGCATGTTGATCCAGTGGGCGACGACCATCGGCGCGGTCATGATCAGCTCGAGGCGCGAGGCGTCGGGATCGGTGCGCCAGTCGTAGTCGTGCAGGAAGCTGCGCCCGGCGAGGTCGAGGGGCGCGGTGAGCCGACGCGGCGCGGCGATGAAGCTGGCGTTGTTGGCCAGGCCCCACTCCGGGCGGGTCTGGGACCAGTCGGCGCCGCGGCGCTCGAGGACCTTCTCGAGCTCGGGCGCATTGGCGGTGAGGCCGAGCCGCGGGGCCCGTTCGCGACGAGCCTGGTCGCCGGCCCGATCGAGCCAGGCACGCTGCTCCTCGCTCAGCGCGAAGGCATCCTCCACCCCCTCCGGCAATTCGATGCGGTCGGTGATGGTATGGTGCAGCGCCGGCACGAAGCGGGTCGCCCCGGGGATCACGAGGCCCTCCTCGGCCAGCGCCTCGCGCAGCGCGGGGTCGTTGAGCAGCCGCGCCAGGGCGCGCACCGAGACCTCGCCGGACTGGCCGCCGCAGGCGCCGCACTCGAGCCCCGCGGCGTGGGGATTGTTGCTGCTGTGGCTGCCGTGGCCCACCAGCAGCACCCGCGGCGCGAGGTGCTCGGTGAGGCCCATGGCGCCGAGCACGGTGCGGGCGAGCGCCGCCTTGTCGGCCAGGCTCAGCGCCTCGCCGCTGTCGCACCAGTGCCAGCTCAGCGTGTCCATGGCGAGCGGCACGCGCTCGGCCTTCGGCGCCAGCGAGCGTCGCAGCAGCTTGCCGGCATAGAGCAGGCCGCCCGCCTCCACGGCGGTGAAGCTCGCACTCGCCGCGCGGCTCCACTCCTGCAGGCGAGCCTGCCAGTTGAGCCGTTTCGCCGAGCGCGCCTCGCCCTCGCCCGAGCCGCTCCTGAGGGTCACCTTGGGCGCCAGCAGGCCCGGCAGGTGCGGCTGGGCCAGGGCGGCGCCGTCCTGCCGGTGCTCCAGGGGCAGGCCGAAGAAGCCGGCGAAGCCCAGGGTCTGGATCGACGGGCTCTGGCGCTCCAGCGCCCGACGCAGGGGCTCGGAGCGCACGTCGATGCAGAACACCGCCTGCAGCTGCACCGCCTCGCTCGCCGGGGCCGTCGCGCGCGCCGCCTCGCCGAGGGCCGTGTTCAGCGGCTGCTGATAGGCGAGCTCGCTGGCCAGCTGCCACACCCAGAGGGGCTGCTGGGCACGCAGGTGGCGCTCGACCCGCGCCGGCAGCTCCACGAGCTCGGCGTGCCAAAGCCGGGTCAGGCGCTCGGCCTGGTCGGGCTGCTCCGCGCGCACATAGCGCCATAGCACCAGTTCCCAGGCCAGGCGGATCGCCAGCAGGCTGCGCATCTCCGACGCCGGGGCCTCGTGCTCGCCCTCCCCCTCGGGCGCCGCCATCGCCCGCTGCCACTCCTGGTAGGCGACCCAGGCGGCCCAGCCGTTGATGTCGAGCAGCAGCGCCTGGGCGTAGTGCTCGAGCCGCTCGGCGTCGACCGACAGCTCGGCGACGGCCGCCTCGAAGAGGCCGTCCTCGGTCTCCGGCAGGGTCGCGAAGTAGCGCCGCAGGCGCCGCTCGCCCATCAGGATCGCGATGCCGCGGTCCTTGAGGGTGATCTCCCGCCAGTGCTGGTAGAGCCGCTTGCCGCTCGGGGCGTTCAGGCGCTCGGCGTTGAGCGGTCCGTCCTCCTGGTAGTAGGCGGCGCAGAACTGGCTGATCTGCTGGGTGATCTCGTCGCGCCAGGCCATCTTGTGCTGGCGGTCGCGGCGGGCGTCGATCAGGTCGCTGACGTTATGCCAGTGGGGCAGCCGGGCGAGCTCCTCGACCACCGCCAGCAGGTTCTTGTAGCCGCCCGAGTAGTCGAGCCGCTCGGCCGCCTCGGTGAGGTGACGATCGGTGATCTCGCCGCGCTGCCGGGCCCCCAGGTAGTGGCTCGGCGGCATCAGTGAGTGGACGTTGCCGAGCGCCGAGAGTCGCGCCGCCACCCGGGTAGCGTCCTCCCCGCGCTGGGTCCAGTAGGGGCTCACCGCGATCAGCCGATCCAACGGCCAGGTCGGGGCGATGCGCGCGCAGGCCCGATCCAGTGCCGTTTGCTGAGCCTCGGTCAGCGCGGCGGGCTCATGCTCGGGGCCGTCGGCCGACCAGGCGGCCTGGGTAGTGTCGAGACGCGTCATAGGGAACTCCCGCGCAGGGCAGTGTGAAGCTGCTTGGCCTTGATACGGCCGGGCAGCTCATGGGGCCAGAGCCTCAGGGTGTTACGGGTGACCCACTCGTCCAGGTAGAAGCCGGCGTAGCAGTAGCGATTGAGCGTCTGCGACGCGCGGTAGTGCAGGCCGTGTCGCTTGAGCCAGTAGCCCGCGAAGAGCAGCAGGAAGAGCGCGCTCATCCAGAGATCCGCCCAGGGCGAGATCGTGTGACCGGTCTCGGGCAGCAGGGCGGCGAACAGCGACTTGAGGCCGACGTAGGCGAGCACCACCAGCGCGGCCAGGCCGACAAAGCCGACGAGGTCGCCGCTGTTGCGCTCGCTGCCGCGCTCGGCCAGCAGCACCGTGAGCGCCCCCGTCAGCAGCACCCAGGGAGCGTTAGCCGCGAAGGCCGGGGAGTCGGTGACGCCGCGCACGAGCACCACCAGCCCCGCCACCATCGCGGCACTGATGAGGCCCGCGGAGAGCCACCGCCCCCACGAAGGGCTCAGACCGGGGGCGCGCCGGCGCAGCAGGTCCTGCTCGACCGCCTCGCCAGAGCCGAGGAAGGCGTAGGCCTTGTAGCAGGAGTGGGCGAGCAGGTGCAGCAGCGCCAGCTCCACCATCCCCAGGGCGATCTCGACGAGCATCAGGCCCATCTGCGCGCTGGTCGACCAGGCCAGACGCACCTTGATGCTGATGCGAGTCATCATGACCAGCGCCGCCAGCACGCTGCCGAGGCCGGCGACGACGAGCACCAGCGCCTGGGCGGGCGCCGACTGCAGCAGCAGCGGCGAGAAGAGCAGCAGCAGGTAGCCACCGAGGTTGATCACCCCCCCGTGCAGCGTCGCCGAGACCGGCGTGGGCGCCTCGACCACCTGGATCAGCCAGCCGTGCAGCGGCAGCTGGGCGCACTTGATCAGCGCCGCCAGGGCGAGCAGGCAGGCCGCCGCCTGTTCGGCGAGGCTCAGGGTGCCGCCCTCCACCGAATGGTCACCGTAGGCACCGACGATGACGCTGATCTGCGCGGTGTCGTGGTGCAGGTAGAGCAGCACGAAGGCGGTCAGGGCGCAGAGCTCGGCGGCCCGGGCGAAGAGGAACTTCTTGTGGGCCGCCAGGGCGGCGCGTGGCCGGTCGGGGTAGAACATCAGCAGCTGGTGCATGCCCATGCTGATGGCGAACCACGCGAGCAGGAAAAGCGCCAGGTGATCGCTCAGCACCGCCACGCTGACCGACGCGAACACGGCCTGGACCAGCGCGACGAAGCGGGTCTGGCGCGGCTCGCCCTGCAGGTAGGTGGCGCTGTAGCGCACCACCACGAAGGCGATGAAGTTGGCGAGCAGCAGCATGATCAGCTGCAGCGGCGCGGTCTGCCAGCCGCCCTCGCCCGCCGGCAACCCGCCTGCCGCCCCCAGCGCCAGCAGCAGCGTCGAGGCGACCAGGCCGCAGAGGGTGCTGACCTGGGCCGTGCGCCAGGCGCGCTCGCGCGGCTGGCGGGCGCTGGTCGCGGCCCCCAGTGCCAGCACGATGGGCACCAGGGCCAGTAGCCAGGGGGTCAACGGCTCGATCCAGTTCATGACATGACTCCGCTCGTTCAGGTGCGAGCAGTATCGGGGGAATCATGCTTTAATTAAAATATATATAAATTGAATTTACGTTCTATAAAAGAGAACGATATGAGCCGACTGAACTATCATCACCTCTACTACTTCTGGCGGGTGGCCGCCGAGGGCAAGCTGACGCGGGTCGCCGAGTCGCTCCACCTCTCGCAGAGCGCGCTCTCGGCACAGATCCGCAAGCTGGAGGAGCGGATGGGCAAGCCGCTCTTCGAGCGGCGCAATCGCACCCTGGTGCTGACCGAGGCGGGCCGGCAGGTGTTCAACTATGCCGAGGTGATCTTCACCAAGGGGGAGGAGCTGGAGTCGCTGATCAGCCGCGGCATCGAGCCCGAGTACCAGCACATTCGCATCGGCACCCTCTCCAGCATGTCACGCAACTTCATCGAGGGCTTCGTCGCCCCGCTGCTGCAGGACGAGGGGCACAAGGTGCGCTTCAGCCTCTATGCCCGGGGCATGGCCGACCTGCTCGACGGCCTGGCCCGTCACGAGTTCGACCTGGTGCTGGCCAACACCCAGCTGCCGCCCTCGGGCTCGCCCCAGGCCGCCTGGCAGAGCCAGCTGCTGGCCCGCCAGCCGCTCTCCATCATCGGCCCGCCCGACGCCAACCCCTACACGCCCTTCCCCGAGGGGTACGAGGGGCTGGGCTGGGTGCTGCCCGGCGAGCACCACGAGCTGCGCCGCGCCTTCGACGGCCTGTGCAGCCTGCACCAGTTCCAGCCGGAGATCCTGGCCGAGGCCGACGACATGGCCATGCTGCGCCTGCTGGCGCGTGACAGCGGGGCGCTGAGCGTGCTGCCGGAGGTGGTGGTGAAGGACGAGCTGCGCCAGGGGCGACTGACCTCCTTCGAGCGCCTGCCCAACGTCTTCGAAAACTTCTACGCCATCACCCTGCCCCGGGAGTTCATGCCGGCCGTGATCTCGGAACTCCTGGCCCGCCCGCTGCGGGAGCTGACCTGATCCGGGGGCCCGGCCGCAACCGCCACGCAAAGCCCCCGAGCCGAAGGATCGGCTCGGGGGCACTCTCGTCGCGGCAGGCGAGGCGCGAGGGACCTAGCGCAGGCCCGCCCGGGCCGCGCGATGCGCGTGCAGCTTCTTGTAGCTCTCGATCAGCCGCTGGTGCTTCTCGAGGCCCGCAAGCCCCATGCCGACCGGCTCCAGGCCGTGGAAGCGCACGCTGCCCTCCACCGAACCGACCACGGCGTCCATGGTCGCCTCGCCGAACATGCGCCGGAAATTGTGGAGGTAGTCGTCGAGCTCGAGCTCGTCGTCGAGGGTGATCTCCAGCACCGCGTGCATGGCCTGGTAGAAGAGCCCGCGCTCGACGGTGTTGTCGTTGAACTGCTGGAACATCTCGACCCGCTCCAGCGCCTCCTCGTGCTGGCCCAGCGCCAGGTTGATCAGCAGCTTGAGCTCGAGGATGGTCAGCTGGCCCCAGACGGTGTTCTCGTCGAACTCGATGCCGATCAGGGTGATGATGTCCTCGTGGTCATCGATCTGGCTCTCTTCCAGGCGCTCCAGCAGGCCGGCGAGGCGCGCGTCGTCCAGGGCATGGAGGTTGAGGATGTCCTCGCGGAACAGCAGCGCCTTGTTGGTGTTGTCCCAGACCAGGTCCTCCACCGGGTAGACCTCGGAGTAGCCCGGCACCAGGATGCGGCACACCGGCGCGCCCAGGTCCTCGTGCACGGCCTGGTAGGCCTCCAGGCCCAGCTCCTCGAGGATGCCGAACAGACCGGCGGCCTCCTCGACGTTGCTGCCCGAGAAGTCCCACTCGACGAACTCGACGTCGGCCCTGGCGCTGAAGAAGCGCCAGGAGACCACGCCGGAGGAGTCGATGAAGTGCTCGACGAAGTTGTTGGGCTCGGCCACCGCGAGGGAGTTGAAGGTGGGCGGCAGGAAGTCGTTCAAGCCCTCGAAGCTGCGCCCCTGCAACAGCTCCGTGAGGCTGCGCTCCAGCGCCACGTGGAAGCTCGGGTGGGCGCCGAAGGAGGCGAAGACGCCACCGGTCTTGGGGTTCATCAGCGCCACGCACATCACCGGGAACTGGCCGCCGAGCGACGCGTCCTTGACCAGCACCGGGAAGCCCTGGGCCTCCAGCGCCTCGACGCCCTCGAGGATGTCGGGGTACTTCTGCAGCACCGCCATGGGCACGTCCGGCAGGGTGATCTCCTCCTCGATGATCTGCTTCTTCACCGCGCGCTCGAAGATCTCCGAGAGGCACTGCACCTGGGCCTCGGGGAGCGTGTTGCCGGCGCTCATGCCGTTGCTCAGATAGAGGTTCTCGATCAGGTTCGAGGGGAAGTAGACCGTCTCGCCGTCGGACTGGCGCACGAAGGGCAGCGAGACGATGCCGCGATCGGTGCGGCCGGAGTTGGTGTCGATCAGGTTCGAACCACGAAGCTCGCCCTCCGGGTCGTAGATGCCCCGGGTGTAATCGTCGAGGATGCCGGCCGGCAGGGCGTCGTCGGGCCCCGGCTGGAACCACTCCTCGTCGGGGTAGTGGACGAAGCGGCTGGCCGCGATCTCCTCGCCGAAGAACTGGTCGTTATAGAAGAAGTTGCAGCTCAGCCGCTCGATGAACTCGCCGAGCGCCGAGCAGAGCGCGCTCTCCTTGGTGGCGCCCTTGCCGTTGGTGAAGCACATCGGCGAGGCGGCGTCGCGGATGTGCAGCGACCAGACGTGGGGCACGATGTTGCGCCAGGAGGCGATCTCGATCTTCATGCCGAGATCGGCGAGCAGGCCCGAGAGGTTGGCGATGGTCTGCTCCAGCGGCAGGTCCTTGCCCTCGATCCAGGTGCCCTCGCCGCTCGCCTCGCCGGTGGCCTTGCCCGTCAGCAGCGCCTGGGCGTCCTCGTCGATGTTCTCCACCACCTCGATCTGGAACTCGGGGCCGGTCTGCACCACCTTCTTGACCGTGCAGCGGTCGATGGAGCGCAGGATACCCTGGCGATCCTTGTCGGAGATGTCCTCGGGCAGCTCCACCTGGATCTTGAAGATCTGCTGGTAGCGGTTCTCGGG
This sequence comes from Halomonas sp. THAF5a, assembly GCF_009363755.1. Lineage (NCBI taxonomy): Bacteria > Pseudomonadati > Pseudomonadota > Gammaproteobacteria > Oceanospirillales > Halomonadaceae > Halomonas > Halomonas sp. THAF5a. The sequence goes on from NZ_CP045417.1 coordinate 2,275,415, forward strand.
GTCGACGATGTTGTTCTGCGACAGCCGGATGTTCTCGGTGGGGATGTCCCGGGCGTTGCAGTAGACCTTGACGAAGTAGGCCGCGCACATCGCCGAGGAGGCCAGGAAGTAGTCGAAGGGCCCCGGTGCCGAGCCGTCGCCCTTGTAGCGGATGGGCTGGTCGGAGATGACCGTGAAGTCGTCGAACTTGGCCTCCAGGCGGAGGTTGTCGAGATAGTTGACCTTGATTTCCATGGACGAAACACCGGGGTTGGAGATGGGGCGTAAGCGCAACCGACCATTATCCAGCTTTATCCGCCTCTCGTCTCGACCCGGGCGAAAATCTCCCGGCACGCTTGTCGAGGCTATCCTTTAGTCTGAGGGCGTTTCTGTGGTAGAGTGCGAGCGCTCTAGTCGGCGTTGTGTCTCGAAGACGCCGAAAATCCTTCCCAACTAGAGCATCACCCCCCATGCCCCAGAATGATCAAACCGCCGCCTCGACTCGGACGGGTCTCTCGTCGCGGCTCGGCGATCCTCTCGTGCTGCTGCTCACCATCGGCTTCATCATCGCCTTCGTCGGTCTCTCGCTGTACGACATCCAAGGCGTGGCCGACGGCATCGCCAGTGGCTTCGCCTGGACCGCCGCCACATTGGGCACCTATTTCCAGCTGCTGCTGCTGCTGACCTTCCTGGTCGGCCTCGGCGTGGCCATCTCCCCCGCCGGCCAGGCCCGAGTGGGCAACCTCGATTCGCCGCAGATCAGCACCTTCAAGTGGCTGTCGATGATCATGTGCACCCTGCTGGCCGGCGGCGGCGTCTTCTTCGCCGCCGGCGAGCCGGTGTACCACTTCGTGGTCACTCCGCCCGCCTTCGACACCAAAGCCGGGACCCCGGAAGCGGTCGCCGGCGCCCTCGCCCAGTCCTTCATGCACTGGGGTTTCCTGGCCTGGGCCGTGCTCGGCACCCTCACCGCCGTGGTGCTGGCGCATGCCCACTACGTGAAGGGCCAGCCGCTGCAGCCGCGCACCCTGCTCTACCCGGTGCTCGGCGAGCGGGTCATGAAGGGCTGGTTCGGCAGCATCGTCGACGCCTGCTGCGTGATCGCCGTGGTCGCCGGCACCGTCGGCCCCATCGGCTTTCTGGCCACCCAGGTCAGCTTCGGCCTGCATGAGCTGTTCGGCGCCTCCGAGGGCTACGGTACCCAGCTGATGATCCTGGTCGCGCTGGCCGTGGTCTACGTCACCTCGGCGATGACCGGTATCCACAAGGGCATCCAGATCCTCAGCCGCTTCAACGTCTTCCTGGCCCTGGGCATCGCCGCGGTGATCTTCGTCTTCGGCCCGACCCTGTTCCTCACCAACGCCTTCACCCAGGGCTTCGGCGAGTACATCACCTCGTTCTTCGCGATGGCGACCATGACCTCCGAGACCGCGCCCGCCTGGTGGATGAAGTGGTGGACGGTCTTCTTCTTCGCCTGGTTCATCGGCTACGGCCCGCTGATGGCGATCTTCGTGGCACGCATCTCGCGCGGCCGCTCGATCCGCCAGATGATCCTCGCCGTGGCCGTGATGGCGCCGATCGCCACCGCCATGTGGTTCACCCTGCTCGGCGGCTCGGGCATCCACTACCAGCTGACCGGCGTGATCGACCTCACCGAGGCGCTGAACAACTTCCAGTTCGACGTGGCGACCCTCACCGTGGCCCAGGCGCTGCCCGGCGGCGGTCTGATGGCGATGGCGATCCTGGTGCTGACCAGCATCTTCGTCGCCACCACCGGCGACTCCATGAGCTACGCCATCGCCGTGGTCTGCACCGGCCACGACGCCCCGAACCGCCTGGTGCGTGCGTTCTGGGGTATCGCCATGGCCATCATGGCGGGCATCCTGCTCTACATGGGATCCGGCCAGATCAGCGCCCTGCAGCAGTTCATCGTGATCACCGCGATCCCGGTGTCGCTGGTGCTGCTGCCCTCGCTCTGGACCGGCCCGAAGGCCGCCTACGCCATGGCCCGCGAGCAGGGCCTGGTGGCCGAGCGCAGCGCCGAGGCAAGCGCCGCCAAGCGCTGAGGCGCGACCTCGCCCGCGGCCGAACCGGCCAGGACGAGCGCCCCCTGAAGAGGCCTAGAGTCAGCGATGACTCGGGGCCTCTTTCGCTTTGGAGCCTCGCCGCCCGGGGCCAGCGAGGCGTGATCCCAACCCCGGGGAAGCAAGACAGGTGGCCGAAGGGCGCGGATGCATGTCGCCATGGCCTCCCCTATTCTGGGCGCCTGTATCATGAAGGAGGCATCGAGACCATGTGGGACCAGCGCGAGATGACCCTGTCGCCGCGGACGCGGGGCTTTCACCGGATCACCGAGGAGATCGTCGCCGGCCTGCCGCGGCTGGGCGAGGTGCGGATCGGGCTCTTGCACGTGCAGCTGCTGCACACCTCGGCCTCGCTGACCCTCAACGAGAGCGCCGACCCGGACGTGCGCCACGACCTGGACGCCTTCCTGCGCGACCTGGTGCCCGGCGACCTGCCCTACTTCCGCCACACCCTGGAGGGCGACGACGATATGCCCGCCCACGTGGCGGCGAGCCTGCTGGGCACCCAGCTGACCGTGGCCGTGCGCGAGGGGCGTCTGGCGCTGGGCACCTGGCAGGGCATCTGGCTCGGCGAACACCGCGACCGGGGCGGTGCCCGCCACCTCGTCGCCACGCTCCAGGGCAGCCTGGACGACTCCTGACGCGCCCCCAACGGCCGATCACTCTGCGGAGAGCCACTCGACGCGCTCCAGCGTCAAGCGCCGCCCCTCCGTGGGCGAGAAGCGAAAGCGGCCCTCCACCCGCACGGCCCCACCGAGATAGGGCGCGATACGCGCGTGGGGGAAGAGCTCGACCCGGTGCAGGTCCTCGTCCTCGATCCAGTAGTGCCGCGGCGCCTCGAAGCGGCGCACCACACCACTGGTCGCCACGCGTCGCCCGTCATGGGCGGCGGGGTTGCTCGCCAGCACCGGCAGCGGCACCTCGGCGAGGCGCTGCTGGCTGTCGCAGCCGGCCAGCAGCGCCGCGAAAAGGCCGGCGACGAGCCGGCCCGCGGGCCTCACAAAGGGGGTCATGGCCTCTCTCCCACGCTAGGTGCCGGGCTACTCGGACGACGCGTCGGCATCGGGTGCCCCGGCCGAGTCGAGCGTCTCCACCCGCGCCGGTCGCCGGAGGTGCCGCTTGGGCGGGGTATCGCCCCGGGTGATGTCGTGTTCGCTGAGTACCACCACCGACCGGGGCCACCACTCGGGGTGGTGATCGCGGATGAAGGCCAGCAGCTTCTCGCGGACCTTTCCTTCGACCTCCCAGGCGCTGGTCGGCTCGGGGCCCATCAGGTAGAAGGACACCTCCTGGGTGGCCTCATGCTGGCCCGTCACGTAGCAGGACAGCGCGTGGTGATCGATGACCTGCTCCTCGGCCATCGCGAACTCCTTGAACTTCTCCCGCAGGGTCGCCACGTCGGCGCTGATGTGCAGGGTCAGCACGATGGTCCGATAGAGCTTCGCGTTCTTCGAGGAGAGGTTCTGGTAGGGCTTCGACACGAAGTACCGCACCGGCACGACCAGGCGCCGCTCGTCCCAGGTCCTCAGGCGGATGAAGGTGTAGTAGATGCCCTCCACGTGACACCACTGGTCCTCGAAGATCAGCAGGTCGCCGATGCGGATCGGCTTGGTCAGCGAGATCTGGAAGGAGGCCAGGATATTGCCCAGCACGGCCTGGCCGGCGATACCCACCAGCACCGTCACCACGCTGGCCGAGGCCAGCAGCGTCATGCCCAGCGTCTCGAACAGGCTGACCTGGGCGATCACGTAGATCGCCACGGCGACCACGGTGATCAGGATCACGGCGCGACGCAGCGCATGGAGGTTGGTCAGCAGCTGGCGGTCGTCGCGGCTCTTGGCATCGTCGATCTCACCCACCAGTTGACGCGTCATGCGGATCAGCAGGGTATCCACCAGGCGCAGTGCGATCAGGCCCACCCCCCAGGCGAGGATGACGACCAGCAGCCCCCGCAGGAAGGCGGTGGCCAGGCCCGAGAAGGAGACCACGTAGTCCAGCAGCCACTGCGCCAGCAGCGACATGGTGATGAAGGCCAGGGGCAGCCGGATCATCTGCACGAAGACGCTGGCGAGCCCCGCCGGCAGGCGACTGGCCAGCAGGCCCATCAGGACATGCGTGACCCGCCCCGCCGCACCGATGAGCAGGAGGAAGGTCGGGATGGCGAACCACTCCCAGAGCTTCAACGCGCCCAACGACACCTGCAGGCGCTCGGGCAGGTGATCCTCCAGCCAGGAGGGGCCGTATTTCTCGTAGAGCCGGGGAATCGCGGAGATCGTCTCCGGCGCGATCAGCCAGACGGGATCCTGCTCGCCCACCCGGTAGCGGGCGATCCGTACCTCGTAGCTCCGACCGTCGAGCTCGAGACTGGCGAGTTGGAGGTTGCGCCGCGGCTGGCCTGCGCGGGCGCTCTTCCCCGAGGGATCCACGACCATGGCATCCTGGCGCGAAGGGAGGCCGGAGACGTTGATCCACTCTCCCCGCTGGAGCACGGCGGCCAGCTGCCTGGCCAGCACCGCGCCGCGTTCGGCCTGCTCGTCGGGAGGCAGATCGAGGAGGTTGAGGAGGTGGGCCGCGGAGGCATAGTCGCTCTCCTCGGTCAGCGTCAGGAAGCTGCGCACCGCATCGCGGGGCGTTCGCCGCTCGACCTCGTCGGGCGGCTCCCCGAGGCCGGCATTCAGCGAGTCGATCGTGAGCCAGCGCGAGTTCTCCGCCACCTCCTGGGCCAGGCCCAGACAGGAGGCGGCCAGCAGCAGCATCGCCAGGCTCCCGGCAAGCAGCGTCTTCATAGGTCTCCTTTCCCGGTGATCGTGCCTCATCCGTGTCGGCCGTCGCCCTCTTTCCCCCCACCGGGCCACGGGGTAGGGTGAGAACCGCCCGCCTCGCTGCCGGGCGCGAACCACCACGATAATCCGAGATCCTCGATGTCGCCACTTCGACTCCTTCTCCATCGCCGCCTCGCCCGGCCGTTCGCCTTCGCCATGGCCCTGGCCGTGCCCTGCGCCACCGCCCTCGCCGCGCCGTCCGCGACCTCCCTCGACGCCCAGGCGTGCCCCGCCCCCGGCGAGTGGGTGACCGACGACGGCGAGCGGCGCTCCACCGCGGCGCTGATGCCCGAGCTCGCCGAGCGCCGGGTGCTGCTGCTCGGCGAACGCCACGACCGCCTCGATCACCACCGCTGGCAGCTCCACACCCTGGCCGCCCTGCATGCGCACCGCCCGTCCCTGGTGATCGGCCTGGAGATGCTGCCCCGCGAGGCCCAGCCGGCGCTGGACGCCTGGATCGCCGGCGAGCTCGACGAGGCGGCGTTCCTCGCGGCGAGCGACTGGCAGCGGGCCTGGGGCTTCGATCCCGCCCTCTACCTGCCGATCCTTCACTTCGCACGGATGCAGCGGATCCCGCTGGTGGCCCTCAACGTCGCCCCCGCCCTCCGCGCTCGCCTGGCCGCCGAGGGCTGGGAGAGCGTGCCGGCGAAGGAGCGCTTCGGCATCACCCCGCCGGCCCCGGCCGCGCCGGCCTATCGCGAGCGCCTCACGGCGATCTTCGAACAGCACGCCGACCTCGACGACGATCCCGCCGCCCTCGAACGCTTCATCGCCGCCCAGCTGGTCTGGGACCGTGCCATGGCCGCGGCGCTGTCTGACGCCTCGACCCCCGACACCCTGGTGGTGGGGCTGATGGGCCAGGGGCATCTCGCCGATGGCGACGGCGTGCCCGCGCAGCTCGACGACCTGGGCCTCGCCGATCACCGGAGCCTGCTGCCCTGGACGCCGGGGGAGGACTGCGCCGCGCCGACGGCGCACGCCGACGCGCACTACGTGCTGGGCGACGAGTCCGCCTTCCAGCCCGCCGAACCGCCGCGCCTGGGCGTGCTGCTCGAGGCCCACCCGGAGGGCGTGCGCGTGGTGAGCGTCTCCGAGGCGAGCGTGGCCGAGCAGGCGGGGCTCGAGGCGGGCGACGTGATCGTCTCCGCCGCCGGCATCGCCGTCGAGCGCCCCACCGACCTCAGCGCCATCCTTCGCCGCCAGGCCCCGGGCACCCTGCTGCCGCTGAGGGTCCAGCGTGACGGCGCCGTCCGGGAGCGGCTGGCACGCTTTCCCCCCGCGGGCTGACACCCCCGGGCCGGCCTGCGTCGGCCTCACCGGGCCGGGGCGACGGCGCCCCGGACGGGCTATGCTGAAGGGATGGAAGGCACCATCCACCCACAGGGAGGCCACCACTGACGACCCCGGCCCGAGCGGCCGAAGGAGGAAGTGTCATGAGCATGCCCATGACGATCCGGGAGTATCTCCGCGCCTGTGACATCGACTTCGAGGAAGTCCCCCACCCCCGCGAGGTGAGCAGCAGCCGCATCGCCGAACGGGCCCACGTTGCCGGCGACCAGATGGCCAAGGCGGTCATGCTGAAGGGCGACGCCGGCTATCGCCTGGCCGTGCTGCCGAGCACCTGCGATGCCGATCTCGACCGCCTCGCGGCGCTCTTCCACGAGCGGGTCGAGCTGGCCTCGGAGCCGCAGATCGCCGAGGCCTTCACCGACTGCGACCCCGGCGCCACCACCCCGGTGGGCCAGGCCTACGGCCTGCGGGTCTACATCGACGACATGCTGCGCCACCAGTCCGATATCTACTTCGAGGCCGGCGACCACCGGACCCTGGTCCACATGAGCGGCCGCGAGTTCGACCGCCTGATGACCGACAGCCCGCACGGCCACTTCAGCCGGCACCACTGAGCCAACGTCACCGCGCCCCTTCCGGCCGCGCCCCCGCCCGGGGTCGCGGCCGGCCTGTCGCTCGCCTTGCCTGAGGCGAGCCCCCCGCCTACACCTTGAGGATGAGACCGCTTTTCGCCGCCGCCTCCGCCGGCCGCTCGCCGCTGGCCGTCGTCCGCTTCCTGGGGCTGGTGCTGCTGGGCGCCGTGATCGGCGCCATTGCCGCCCTCCTCGCCGAGGGCTTCGTCGCCGCGGTGCTGTGGCTAAACGACCGGCTGCTGGTCTCGCCGCGCAGCCGAATGATGTTCGACCACCCCGGCCTGCTGGGCGCCATCACCGTGGCGGTGCCGGCCCTCGGCGGCCTGGCGGTCGGCCTGATGCATCGCGCCATCCCCGAGGGGCGTCCGCACACCCCGGCCGACGCGATCGCCGCCGTGCAGACCCGCCGCGGCCGCCTGCCGGCACGGGCCGGCGGCCTCTCGGCACTCGGCGCCCTGGGCTCGCTGGGTGCCCGGCTGCTGCGCCTGGGTCGCTCCGAGGACAACGTCACCATCGCCTGCGGGGTGGCCGCCGCCATCGCCACCGCCTTCAATGCGCCCCTGGCCGGCATCGTCTTCGCCCACGAGGTGGTCCTGCGCCACTACGCCCTGCGCGCCTTCGCCCCGGTGGCCGCGGCGGCCCTGGTCGGCCACGTCATCGCCGCCAACCTGCTCCAGCGCGGCGCGCTCTTCCACGTCGCCGAGTCCGTCGTGCCGCGCCCCTGGGAGTTCGTCGCCTTCCTCGCCATCGGCGGCCTCGGCGCCCTGGTCGCCGGGGCCTACATGGGCACCCTGCTCGGCGTGGGCCGCCTGGCGCAGCGCCTGCCACTCGCCGCGCCGCTGCGCCCGGCACTGGCCGGCGCCCTGCTCGGCCTCGCCGCCCTCTGGGTCCCCGATATCCTCGGCATGGGCCAGGAGACCCTGCGCTTCGCCACCATCGCCGGCGCCTTCGGCGGCGGCGAGCTGCTGGCGGTCCTGGTGCTCAAGATCGCCGCCACCGGGCTCTGCCTGGGCATGGGCTTCGGCGGCGGCGTGTTCAGCCCGGCGCTGGTCATCGGCACCCTGTTCGGCGCGCTCTGCGCCGGCGGCGTCGGCGCGCTCGGCGGAGCGACCCAGGAGACCTTCGTCTTCTACGCCGTCTGCGGCATGGTGGCGGTCACCGCGCCGGTGATCGGTGCTCCCCTGACCACCCTGCTGATCGTCTTCGAGCTGACCGGCAGCTACGCGCTGACCACCGCAGCGCTGGCGAGCGTGACCCTCGCGAGCCCCATCGCCGCCCAGCTCTTCGGCCGCTCACTGTTCGATATCCAGCTCGCCGCGCGCGGCCTGGACCTCTCCGCCGGACGCGGCCGCGCCGTGCTGCGCGCGACCCCGGTGCTGGAGTACCTCTCCCGGGAGGGTGTGACCCTGAGCCCGCAGACGCCGGTGGCCGAGGCGATCACCGCGCTGGGCCGGGCCCGCCACGGCGAGGGCTACCTGGTCGACGAGGCGGGCCGCTACCAAGGCTGCGTCAGCCTGGCCGACCTGGAGGCGGCGCGCGAGACCCTGCCGGATGAAACCGACACAGCACCGCAAGTGGAGGAAGTCGCCCCGCTGGCAAGGCCCGTGCTGGCCCCCGACGCCACCCTCTGGGACGCCATGGCGGCGCTGGAGGAGGTCACCGGCGAGGCCCTGCCGGTGGTCGACGCCGAGGGGGTCTTCCTGGGCGTGATCTTCGAGGCGAGCATCGCCCGCGCCTACCTGGCCCGCGGCGACGAGCTGAGACGGGAGGAGCATGGGACGGGATAACCGCAGGCCACATCGCGCGGCGCGCCGGCTGGGGTTGAGACTGGGGTTGAGCCTGTGGCTGGCGCTGGCCCTGGTCGCCGCGCCCCTGGCGGCCGAGGAGGAGGCCCTGGTCGTGCTGAGCTGGGGCGGGGCCTACGAGCGCGCCCAGCGGGCGGCGCTGTTCGCGCCCTACACCGCCGCCACCGGACGTCAGGTGAGCGTGCAGCAGTACGACGGAGGCATCCAGGCGCTCCGGCGCGCGGTGGCCGCGGGCGAGGTGCCCTGGGATCTGATCGACATGACCCGCAGCGAGGCGATGGCCGCCTGCGACGAGGGGCTCCTCGCGCCGCTCGCGCCCGAGTGGCTCGCCCCGGCACCGGACGGCACCCCGGCCGAGGAGGACTTCCTGCCGGGCGCCCTCGGGCGCTGCGCCCTCACCCACAGCCTCTTCGCCACCGTGATCGCCTACCGCACCGACGCCTTCCCGGGCCGGCGCCCGACGCGGATCGCCGACCTCTTCGACCAGCAGCGCTTTCCCGGCCCCCGCGCCCTGCAGGACACCCCGGCGGTCAACCTGGAGTGGGCGCTGCTCTCCTATCGGGTGCCCCGGGAGGAGCTCTACCGGCTTCTCAGCACGCGCCGCGGGCTGGACCTGGCCTGGGCACGCCTGGACGGCCTCGACGAGATCCGCTGGTGGCGAGCCGGCGACGCCCCGCCGCGCCTGCTGGCCGAGGGCGAGGTCGTGATGGCCTCGGGCTACAACGGCCGCTTCTTCGAGGCCATGATCCAGGGCGACGCGCCCATCGAGATCCTCTGGGACGGCCAGGTCCAGGAGCACGAGACCTGGGCGATCCCCCGCGGCGCGCCCCACCCCGAGGCGGCGCGCGACTTCCTGCGCTTCGCCACCGCCACCGAACGCCTCGTCGAGCTGGCCCGGCGCATCCCCTACGGCCCGGCCCGGCGCTCCGCGGCGGGGCGGGTCACCACCCACCCCGAGAGCGGCGTGGACATGCGCCTGCACATCCCGACCCACCCGCTGAACGCCGAGCGGGCGGTGACCAAGGACGAGACCTGGTACGCCCGCACCCGCCCGCGCATCCAGGCGCTCTTCGACGCCTGGCGCGAGGCGCGCGAGGCGCGGCGAGGGCCGGCCGCGAACACCGTGACGCCCTCCGACCCGAACGAATGACGAAGGCAGAGGGCAGAGCCCCTCAGTGCACCGAGAGCGAGTCGACCAGCATGATCTCGCAGGCGCCCTGGCCCGTGTCGGTGCGACGCATGCTGGTACGCCAGGTCCAGTCGTCTCCCTCGATGTCGACCAGGTGACCGCGCAGGGTCACCCGGTCGCCGGCCTCGAGTCGCTTGAGCGCCGCCATCGTCGGCTCATTGCCGGCGAGCATGTGGATGTTGCTGCTGTGGCGTGCGATCGCCCGGGCGGGGATCGGCGGCCGGGACTCGGACCGCCAGTAGTACCAACGGTGTCGCTGCGCGATCTCCAGCGCCTCGATCACGCCCTCCTCGGCCATCGGGCCCCAGCCCAGCGCCAGGTCCAGCGGGGAGAGCCGGGCGTCGCGCCCCAGGCGATACGCCCGACTCGACAGCACCCGGGCGGTGAGCTCGAAGGTGGCTCGTGGCACCACCTCGACGCCGAGCCCGTCGACCGGCAGGCGACGAGGTGCCGTCTCGATGTCGACCTGGCGGGGCGGGTCGGCGACGGTGAGCAGCGGGGCCGCCTCGGGCAGGGGGTGATGCTCGGCGATGGCGGTGGCCACCACCTCCGCCGGCGGCGCGATCACGAAACGAAAGAGCGCCCAGCCGCAGAGCCCCAGCAGGGCGAGGCGCTTCACGGGCATGGGCTCAATCCACCGCCGCTGCCGGGCCGCCGGCGGCGGGAGGCGCGCAGCAGCAGGTTGCGCGGGGTCAGCGCGCGGGGGCAGAAGGTGCCGAGCTCCACCGCGAAGCCCGCCTCCTCGAGGCGCAGGGCGCGATCCAGCACCAGCCACACCTCCAAGGGGCGGCGGAACAGGTGACGCACCAGCTCCCGGCGCACCACCGCGGCCCGACGCCGCGCCCCGGCGGCCTCGAAGGCCGCCCAGTCGATGCCCGCCGGCAGCGCCAGCCCCTTCTGCTCGGCCGCCCAGCGGCAGAAGGCCGCGAAGTCCGCCGGCAGCCGGCCGTAGGCGAGGCTCGGCACCGGCAGGTAGGCGTCGACACCGCGCACCTCGCGCTGCAGCAGGTCGAAGCCGAGCCGCCAGGCGCCGGCCTGCTCGCGGCGCCGGCGCACGTGGCGCGGCGCGGTCACCGTCTCCTGCACCGCCATGGCGAGCTCCTCGCGGGTCAGCGTGAAGCCCAGGGCCGCGGCCCGCTCCCGCCCCTGCTGCGACAGGGGCCGGTAGTCGGCCGCGGCGGTGCGCTGGTAGCAGCACGGCGCCAGGGTCACGGCGCTGCCTTTGGCGGCGGCGAGCTCGATCAGCCGGGCGTGCAGGTCGCCGCAGGCGTGGAGCGCCGCCACATGCGTCCCGGGCGAGAGCCAGCGCCCCGCCTCGGGGGCCAGCACGTCCTGCTCGGCCATGCGCACCGCCGCCCCCTGTCGGTCGGCCAGGTGCTGTCCGTCCCGGCAGAGCGCCGCCTGCCACTCCAGCGCCGTCACCTCGATGGCGTCGCGGCGGGAGAGCGCCCGGGCCAGGTGGCCCTTGCCGGCGCACCACTCCACCAGCCGCTCGCCGGGCTCGACCGCCACCCGGGGCAGGAAGGCCTCGATCTGCGACCACTTGCGCCCGCCGACGTGGGCCGCCCAGGCCGCCGGCAGCGCGGGGCCGTCGCCGGCAAGCTCGGGCAGCGCCGAAAGCGCCTCGAGCTCGGCCACCGGCAGCCAGTCGGCAAGCGGCGAGTCGGTGAAGGGGGCGTCCTGCAGGCGCGCCGCCTCGTCGTCGGAGAGCGCCAGCAGGGCCGCGTCAAGGCCCGACCACGCCTCGCCCCAGGGCGAGTCGCGATGCTGGAACGGCAGCTGGCGCCACAGCGACTGAGCGTCGGCGAGCCGCGCGGTCAGCCGCGCGAAGCGCTCGGCATGGGACAGGGAAGGGGCAGGAGATGGGGACATGAACGCTCGACCTCGGGAGTGAGGCGCATTGTAGGGGCTTCGCGCGCGGCTTGCATGGCCGGGCGGCAGACGACAGAGTGCGGGGTTGGCCTATCCGCTTTCACGACCGCCAGGAGCCCGCGCAATGTCCGCCTCTTCCGACACCTCCCCGAACAGCGTGCTGGTCACCGGCGCCTCCAGCGGCATCGGCCAGGCCGCCGCCCTGGCCCTGGCCGAGCGCGGCTGGCGGGTGTTCGCCACCGCGCGCCGCGACGAGGACCTGGCGCGGCTTAACGAGGCGGGCGTGACGGCGGTCTATCTCGACCTCGACGACAGCGCGTCGATCGCCGCCTGCGTCGAGACGGTGCTGACCGCGACCGGCGGGCGCCTCGAGGCGCTCTTCAACAACGCCGCCTACGGCCAGCCCGGCGCGGTGGAGGATCTCTCCCGCGAGGTGCTGCGCGCTCAGCTGGAGACCAACCTGCTCGGCACCCACGAGCTCACCTGCCGGGTGCTGCCGGCGATGCGCCGCCAGGGCGGCGGGCGCATCGTGCAGAACAGCTCGGTGCTGGGGCTCGCCGCCCTGCCCTACCGCGGCGCCTACGTCTGCTCCAAGTTCGCCCTGGAGGGGCTCACCGACACCCTGCGCCTGGAGCTTCACGGCAGCGGCATCCACGTCAGCCTGATCGAGCCGGGCCCGATCACCAGCCGCTTTCGCGAGACCGCCTACCGCGCCTTCCAGGCGCATATCGACACCGCGGCCAGCGCCCACGCCGACACCTACCGCGCCGTGGAGGCGCGACTGGCCGGCGACGACGGCGGCGGGCGCTTCACCCTGGGGCCCGAGGCGGTGGTCGAGAAGCTGGTGCACGCCCTGGAGAGCCCGCGCCCCCGGGCGCGCTACTACGTGACCGTGCCGACCCACCTGTTCGGCACCCTGCGGCGGCTGCTCGGCACCCGGCTGCTCGATTGGCTGCTGCTGCGCTCCACCCGGGACGAGCGCCGGCTCTAGGGCGCGCCGGCACCCTCAGATGGTGTTGCGCAGACCCAGCTCGTGGGGGTGCGGGTCGAGGTAGGTCTGGGCGCGGATGTAGTCCGAGCCGTGGCGCTTCACGTAGTGGGTGAGCAGGCGGATTGGCACCACCAGGTGCACATGGCCCTGGCGGTAGTCCTCGATGGCCGCCAGCAGGTCCTGGCGGGCCTCCCCGTCGACGGCCTGCTTGAGGTAGCCCAGCACGTGGAGCAGGGCGTTGGTGTGCCCCTTGCGGGTCGCCGGCCGGCCCAGCGCCGCCATGAAGCGCTGCAAGTAGTGGGCCATGGCCTCGTCGAGGGGACGCTTGCTGGCCTCGGCCAGGTAGCGGCCCAGCTCGCGATAGGTCTCCACGTGGTGGGCCATCAGCAGGTACTTCTGCCGGCTGTGGAACTGCAGCAGGGCGTGGAAGCTCGGCGCGGCCTCCACCTGGCGCTTCCAGTCGTCGAAGGCGTAGACCCGGGTGATGAAGTTCTCGCGCAGCACGGCATCGTTCAGCCGCGCCTCCTCCTCCAGCGGCAGCTCCGGGAAGTGGCGGCGCAGGGCGCGCACGAAGGCGCCCGAGTCCGAGTGGCTGGGCATGCCGTTGGGATGGTAGACCTTGACCCGCTCGAGCCCGCAGCTCGGCGAGCCCTTCATCAGGATGAAGCCGCGCAGGTGGCGGTGGCCGTCGACGAACGCCTGGCTGACCTCCTCCAGGCGCTCGGTGACGTCGAGGCTCGGGTCCTGGGTGCCCAGCACCCGGGGCGTCTCGTCGTGCAGGCCGACCAGGCGGATGGGCTCGCGGGGCACGCCCAGCCCGGCGGCAAGCTCGGGGCAGAAGGGCTCGAAGGCGAAGCGCTCCTGGAGCACCTCCAGGCAGTAGCGGGAGCGCTTGTGCCCGCCGTTGTAGCGCACCTGCTCGCCCGTCAGGCAGGCGCTGATGCCGACCGGAATCCGTTCCCTGCTCGCCGACTGCTCCGTCATTGCCGCTCTCCTCTGCTCAACATGCATCGCGGCCCCGTCATGGCCCGCGGGGCAGCGCCATTGTGGCACAGCACGACCGCGGAGCCAGCCCGGCGCGCCACCCGGGAGCTCACGACTCGCGCTCCAGGCCCAGCCGACGGTGCCATTCGGCCAGGCTCTCCTCGGGATAGGCGGCGAAGCAGCGGTCATTGTCGCGGGCCTCGACCTCCACCCAGCCGGCCTTGCTGTCGAGCAGCAGGTGGACCCGCTCGGGCGGGACCGGCAGCTCGCTGTCGATCGCCGAGGCGAAGGGATGCACCAGCGCCGGCCAGCCCGGGTCGAAGACCCATAGCGCGCTGCCGCAGCGGCCACAGAAGTGCCGCTCGGCGTCGCTTTCCTCGCCGTCGATCACGGCATGGTAGATCCGCCGGTGTTCGGCACCGTCGACCTCGAGGGTGTCGGCGCGCGCGCCGAGGTTGATGGCATAGCCGCCCCCGCCGGCCGTCTTGCGACAGATCGAGCAGTAGCAGCGCTGGTAGGGATAGGGGTGCGGGGAGTCGACGCGAAACCGCACCGCGCCGCAATGGCAGGAACCGTCTAGCCGCATGGGGAGTTCTCCGGGTCGGTGGTGAACCGCTCGCCCCGCATGGATCGGGGCCGCCTCCTCAAGCTTCAGATACCCGGGCCCCACTGGCAAGACAGCCCCTGCGCTGGTGGGCCTTCGCGCTTGTTGGTATCGGCGCCCCGCCATCCGCGAGTTCTTCGCCACCCACCTCGAGGACCCGAACGGCGACATCGAGGACGCCAACGTCTGCGTCTACACCGATGAGCCGGCCGACTTCGACGCCCCGAAGCTCTGACCGCCTCGCCGGCTCAGCGCTCGGCCAGCGGCCCGAGCAGCGCCGGCACCCGCCACGCGCCAGCGAGCCGCCGGAGGCCGGCCCAGAGGGTCACCTGGTTGGCGGTGAGCACCTCGCGGCCGGCCTCCTGGACCAGCGCCTCGCGCACCGCCAGGGTGTCGATGGCGGTATCGGGAATCAGCAGCGGCCGCGCGGTGTCGGGGTGGCGGGCGGCGAAGCGGCGCACCTCCTCGCGGATGTCGGTACGGTGCGAGTCCGCGGCGTAGGGGCAGTCCAGCGCCTTGCCGTGGACCACGCCGATCCCGCCCTCGCGCAGGAAGCTCACCAGTCGCAGGGTAACGTCGTCCGGGTAGGGGCTCAGCAGGTCGACCCGCACGTGCCCGAGGCCGTCGAGGGCCTCAAGAAATGCCAGCGCCGTGCTGGTCACCGGCACCCCCAGCCGAGCCTCGAGGCCGGCGCGCTGCGCCTGGGCCCAGCCGAGCCCGCCGATGAAGCTGGCGCTGGTGCAGGCCCAGACCAGGGCGCTCACCTCGGCCTCCTCCACCAGCCGCTCGCCCACCGGGGCGAGGCGCGTCACCTCGCCCAGCGCCCGCAGGGCGGCCGGCGCATGGTGGCCGTCGCTCGCCACTCGCCCGAGCGCCAGGCGCGGCAGATCGTGGCCGCCCTCGGACAGGGTGAGCCACTCGTAGTCATCCGGCCCGTCATCGGGCAGCAGGATGCCCAGGCCATCGGTATCGCTCATGTCAGACGCTCCGCATCTTGGGTTCGGACAGGCATGCGCCCCAAGGCTAGCGCAGGTGCCCCGTCCATCGACAACGGCTCGCGACGGCCCGGCAGGACGAACGTCAGGGTCAGGATCGTGATCTGCATGGGCACCTCCTTTGGCGCGGGCCGGCGGCGCGCGGTAAGCTCACGGTCGGCGCTTGCGCCCGGTACCGTATCGACACCCGACGAACGAGGAGGCAACGGCCATGCACACTCCGGCCCTGGCCGTGACCCGCACGCCGCTGGTCGCCGTCTACGGCACCCTGAAGCGCGGCCTGCGCAACCATCACTGGCTCGACGGCGCCGCCTACCTGGGCGAGGACCGCCTCACCGAGGCCACGCTCTATGACCTGGGGCCCTACCCCGGCGCCAGGCTCGAGCCCTCCCGGGGCATCACGGTCGAAGTCTTCCGGGTCGATGCCCGGCTGCTGGCCGGGCTCGACCGCCTGGAGGACTACCGGGTGCGCACGCCGCGGGAAGGCGACTACGATCGCCTCGTCCAGGCGACCGCGTTCGGGCCGGCCTGGCTCTATCTCTACAACCGCCCGGTCGCGGGCTATCCGGTGATCCGCGAGGGCGCCTGGTGGCCCCGCTAGCGCCGCGCCCATGGGATCGACGCGCTCATGAAGGCCACGCCTCGACCGGCTCGGCCTTCCCCACATCCGCCCCTTGCGACACCACCACGGAGACGGTCATGGTTCGCTTCCTGTTCACCCTCGCCGCGCTGGCCGGCCTGGCCTACGGCGGCATCTACCTCTACTACGACCTCAGCCTGACGCGCGCCGTCGGCGATCACCTCGACCGCCTCGGCCTCACCGCGGTGGAGGTCAAAGGGATCGACTTCGCGCCCACGGCGCCGCTGATCACCGATACCCACGTCACCGCCGAGGTCGCCTACGGCAGCGCCGAGGCGAGCCTCGACATCCGCGTGATCGGCCATCCCGTGTTCTCCGAGGAGACTCGCCTCGAACTCGACAGCCTGCAGGCCTTCCGGCTCAGCATCGGCGCGGGCGGTTGAGTCTCCCCGCCCCACAAGCCACCCGCGCGACCGGGCGTGGTATGCTTTCGGGTTCATCAACCGGCATCCCAGCCGACCTCTAAGGAGAGCAACATGGCTCAGGCAAGCGCACGTCATATCCTGGTGGACAGCGAAGCGAAGTGTAACGAACTCAAGGCCGAGATCGAGGCCGGCCGCGACTTCGCCGAGGTCGCTCGCGAGCACTCCAACTGCCCCTCCGGCCGCCAGGGCGGCGAGCTCGGCACCTTCGGCCCGGGCCAGATGGTGCCGGAGTTCGACAAGGTGGTGTTCTCCGCCGACCTGAACCAGGTTCAGGGCCCGGTGAAGACCCAGTTCGGCTACCACCTGCTGGAAGTCACCAGCCGCAGCTGAGGCCCCGGCCTGCCGTCAGGAGCCGCGCATGGAGCCCATGCGCGGCTTTTTTTCTTGTACAGTCCCTGTATGACGTAGAGGATGATGGCAGGTCACCGACCCCGAGAGGAGCCCTTCGATGAACGACGACACCTTCCACCACAGCATACGCAAGCTGCTGAAGAACGTGGGCGTGAACACCCAGCAGGAGATCGAGCAGGCCGTGCGCCAGGCGCTGGCCGACGGCCGCCTGACGGGCGACGAGACCCTGCCGGCGACCGTGAGGGTCGAGGTGGCGGGTCTCGAGCTGGCGCTCGACTTCACGGGGGAGATCACCCTTGAGTGAGTCGCCGATGATTCGCGTCGAGGGGCTGTCGAAGACCTTCGCCGACGGCTTCCAGGCCCTCGTGGATGTCGACCTGACGATCCAGCGCGGCGAGATCTTCGCCCTGCTCGGGCCCAACGGCGCCGGCAAGACGACCCTAATCAGCGTGATCTGCGGGCTGGTCAACGCCTCCGCCGGCCGGGTGCTGGTGGACGGCCACGACAACGTCGCCGACTACCGCGCCGCCCGCTCGCTGATCGGCCTGGTGCCCCAGGAGCTGACCAACGAGGCCTTCACCACGGTGTGGGACACGGTCAGCTTCAGTCGCGGGCTCTTCGGCAAGCCCAAGGACCCGGCGCACATCGAGAGGGTGCTGCGCTCGCTGACCCTGTGGGAGAAGCGTCACAGCCGGCTGCTGGAGCTCTCCGGCGGCATGAAGCGCCGGGTGCTGATCGCCAAGGCGCTCTCCCACGCGCCCCAGGTGCTGTTCCTCGACGAGCCCACCGCCGGGGTCGACGTGGAGCTGCGCCGCGAGATGTGGGAGGTGGTGCGCGGCCTGCGCGACCAGGGGGTGACGATCATCCTCACCACCCACTACATCGAGGAGGCCGAGGAGATGGCCGACCGCATCGGGGTGATCCGCCGCGGGGAGATCGTGCTGGTGGAGAACACCCACGCGCTGATGCACAAGCTCGGCAGCAAGGAGCTGACCCTGCACCTGCAGGAGCCCCTCGAGGCGGTGCCGGACTCGCTGGCCGGCCACGGCCTGGTGCTCGGCGACGAGGGCCACGCGCTCGTCTACAGCTACGATGCGGCCCGCCCGGAGGACGGCTCGACCATCTCCGGGCTGCTCGCCGACCTCGAGGCGGTGGGCGTGCGGGTGCGCGACCTGCACACCCGCCAGAGCTCCCTCGAGGACATCTTCGTCAGCCTGGTCCAGGAGCGTCGATCGACATGAACCGCGTGAACCTTACGTCCGTCAGGACCCTCTACTGCGCCGAGATGGCGCGCAGCCTGCGCACCATGCTGCAGAGCATCGTCTCGCCGGTGATCTCCACCTCGCTCTACTTCGTGGTGTTCGGCGCGGCCATCGGCACCCGGATCAGCGAGGTGGAGGGCGTGAGCTACGGCGCCTTCATCGTGCCGGGCCTGATCATGCTGATGCTGCTGACCCAGAGCGTCTCCAACGCCTCCTTCGGGATCTTCTTCCCGCGCTTCTCGGGCTCGATCTACGAGATCCTCTCGGCGCCGATGTCCTACGTCGAGGTGGTGGTGGGCTACGTCGGGGCGGCGGCCACCAAGTCGCTGATCCTCGGGCTGATCGTGCTGGTGACGGCGCGGCTCTTCGTGCCCTACTCCATCGATCACCCGCTGATGATGGCGGTGTTCCTGGTGCTCACCGCGGTGACCTTCAGCCTGCTCGGCTTCATCATCGGCATCTGGGCCGACGGCTTCGAGAAGCTGCAGCTGGTGCCGCTGCTGGTGATCACCCCGCTGACCTTCCTCGGCGGCACCTTCTACTCCATCGACATGCTGCCACCCTTCTGGCAGGCGTTGACCCTGGCCAACCCGGTGGTCTACCTGGTCAGCGGCTTCCGCTGGAGCTTCTACGGCATCAGCGACGTGAGCCCGCTGGTCAGCCTGGGGATGATCCTGCTGTTCCTCTCGGTGGCGCTCGCCATGGTGGGCTGGATCTTCCGGAGCGGCTACCGCCTCAAGCCCTGATCACGCCGGGAGCAGGGCTGGGTCAAGGATGAATCAGGGTGCCGGCCAGGCCCTCGAGGATCCGCTCGGCATCCTCCAGCGCGCCGATGCCGGCGACCCCGCCACGGGCGGTGACGAACTCGCAGGCGGCCGTCACCTTGGGGCCCATGGAGCCCGGCTCGAAGGCGAGCTCGCCGAGCATCTCGGGCGTCGCGCGAGCGAGCGGGCTTGGCGCGGGCCCGCCCCAGCCCTGGTACACCGCCGCCACGTCGGTCAGCAGCAGCAGCGCATCGGCATCCAGCCGGGTCGCCAGCAGGCCGGAGGCGTGATCCTTGTCGATCACCGCCTCGATGCCCTCCAGCCGCCCGCCGGCGCCCCGCACGGTGGGGATGCCGCCCCCCCCGGCGCAGATCACCACCACCCCGGCGTCCACCAGCCGACCGATGACATCGATGGGCAGGATGCGCCGCGGCAGCGGCGAGGCGACGACCCGCCGCCAGTGCCCGGGGGAGGACGCGACGAAGGCCCAGCCCCGCTCGGCCTTCCAGCGCTGCATGTCGGCGAGGCCGTACTCCGGGCCGATGGGCTTGCTCGGCAGCAGGAAGGCGGGATCGTCGGCATCCACCTCGACCCGGGTCAGCAGGGTGGCGCAGCTGGCACCGGCCGGCATCGCGTTCATCAGCTCCGCCTCGATCAGGTAGCCGATCATGCCCTCGGTCTGGGCATCCAGCACGTCCAGCGGAACGGCCTCCGTCGGCTGGCAGGCCTGGGCCTGGAGGGCGAGCAGCCCCACCTGGGGGCCGTTGCCGTGGGTCACCACCAGCTGGTGCCGACCAGCCAGCTCGGCCAGGCCCCGAGCGGCGCGGCGCACGTTGTGGCGCTGGTTGTCGATGGTCATGGGCTCGCCCGGCCGCAACAGGGCATTGCCGCCAAGGGCCACCACGATACGCATGCGGTTCGCCTCCGAGGGTCGATGTCGGGGCCCGCCGGGAGCCCCCGGCATCCGGCGCGAGGCGGTGCCCGCCCCGGGCCCTCGGCCTTCCCCCCAGCATAGCCCGCGCGGGTCATGGCCGGCGGTAAAGCGTGGCCGAGCGGCTATCGAGCGACGCCGGCGGCGGGTATCATCCCCACCCTCGCCCTTCACCGCGGAGCTCCCATGCCGATCCTGCACAGCATCATCCATCGCATCGACACGGCCTCCGGCGAGACGCCGACGCTGATCCCCGCCGCCGAGGAGCTCGCCCCCTCCGCGGCGCTGGACGACCTGCTGGCCGGCGTCAACGACGCCTTCAACGCCAAGCCCAAGGCCTGGGGCCACTTCGTCGACGCCACGCCCGAGGGCGAGGTGAGTTCGCCGTTTTCCACCGAGCTCGCCGAGGTCCTCGACGGCGGCCGCGACTTCGCCACCTTCAGCCGCGACGTGGCGGCGCGCCTCGCCGAGCTGATCGGCGATCACCTGACCCTCGCCGGCGATCTCTTGATGGTCGATCAGCGCGTCGGCGACGCTCGCTATCTCTTCCTGGCGCTGCTGCACCATCGCAGCGGGTTCGGCGTCGACGACGATCTGGCCGTGGTGCCGGTGCGCCAGCTCAACCTGACCCAGATGAGCCTCGCCGCGCGCCTCGACATCCGCCAGTGGCAGGGCGAGACGCCGTCGAAGCAGTACCTCGCCTGGACCAAGGACCGCGGCGGCAAGAAGCTCGCCGAGGGCTTCGCCGCCCTGCTCGGCGCCGCGGAGGGGGTGGACGCCACGGGCGAGACCCGCACCCTGCTCAAGGCCTTCAGCGACTACGTGGAGCAGGAGGACCTGCCCGAGGAGGCCAGCCGCGAGAAGACCGATGCGCTGATCGACTACGCCAGCGACCAGGCGAGTCGTGGCGAGCCGATCACCCTGGAGGAGCTCTCCGAGGTGCTCGACGAGCAGCAGCCGACGGCCTTCTATGAGCACATCCGCAACGCCGACTACGGCCTCTCCCCGGAGATCCCGCCGGACAAGCGCACCCTCAACCAGTTCCGGCGCTTCGCCGGCCGCTCGGGGGGCGTATCGATCAGCTTCGACTCCCACCTGCTGGGCTCCAGCGTGGAGTACGACGAGGCGCAGGATCGGCTGATCATCAAGCAGGTGCCCAAGCAGCTGCGCGAGCAGCTCAAGCGCCAGGACTGAGGGCGCGAGGCGGCATCTCGCTCGAGGACCAACGGCGAACGCCGCGAAGCGCGCTATGCTGAGCGTCGTCGACCTGACATCCCGAGCTGATCATCGAGAGAACGTCGCCATGCGCCGCATCCTGATCCTCCAGGGCCACCCCGACACCGCCGCCCCGCACCTGCTGCACGCCCTGGCCGACCACTACCGCCGGGGCGCCGAGCAGGCCGGCCACGAGGTGCGCGTCCTGACCATCGCCGAGCAAACCTTCCCCCTGCTGCAGAGCCAGCGGGCCTGGACCGAGGAGCCGATGCCCGAGGCCCTCGCGCCGGCGCGGGACGCCATCGCCTGGTGCGAGCACCTGGTGCTCTGCTTTCCGCTGTGGCTCGGCGACATGCCGGCGCTGGTGAAGGGCTTTCTCGAGCAGGTGCTGCGCCCCCACTTCGCCTTCGAGTACGTGCAGGGCAACCCCCTGGGGCGCAAGGGGCTCACGGGCCGTTCGGCGCGGGTGGTGGTGACCATGGGCATGCCGGCGGCGATCTATCGCCACGTCTATCGCGCCCACAGCCTCAAGTCGCTGGAGCGCAACATCCTCGGCTTCGTCGGCTTCGCGCCGGTGCGCGAGACGCTGATCGGCTCGGTGGAGAACCTCGACGAGGCCGACTGCCGGACGTGGTTCACGCGCCTGGAGAAACTGGGCCGCCAGGCGCGGTAGGCGCGGCCGCGCTACCCCGCCAGGTAGGGCCGCAGCCACTGGCGCAGCTGCGGCCCCTGCAGCAGCCCCGGCTGGCGGGCGACCTCCGTGCCGTTCTGGAAGACGATCAGCGTGGGGATGCTGCGGATGCCGAAGCGCGCCGCCAGCGCCTGCTGCTCCTCGGTGTTGAGCTTGGCGAAGCGCAGCCGCGGCTCGAGCTCCCGGGCGGCCTCGGCGAAGATCGGCGCCATCGCCTTGCAGGGCCCGCACCAGCTGGCCCAGAAGTCCACCACCACCGGCAGCTCGCTGCGCTCGACCAGGGCGGAGAAGTTGGCGTCGCTGAGCGCCACCGGCTCGCCGGTGAACAGCGCCCGGCGGCACTTGCCGCAGGTCGGGCCGTCGTCGAGCCGCGCTCGCGCGACGCGATTGACGGCGTGGCAGTGGGGGCAGCCCAGCTTCAGGGAATCGGTCATGGCACACTCCGGGGCGACGGGATTTTCCCCGCACTATACCCATGAACGGCCATCGCCCGCGACGCCTATCGAGCGCCCCGACACCCGACGCGCGCCCTGCGCGTCATGCAGCGCACCCCGCGGGCTGCTATCGTCGCCGCAATACCGCCCGGCGTCCCCGAGAGAGCCCCATGACCGACCGCCCCGATCCCCGCGTACTGCTGCGCCTGCTGTCGCTGCTCGCCCCCTACCGCGGCCGCGTGGCGCTGGCCGCCCTGGCGCTGCTCGCCGCGGCGGGCAGCGTGCTGCTGCTCGGCCAGGGACTGCGCCTGGTGATCGACCAGGGCTTCCTGGCCGAGGATGCCCGCCAGCTCAACCGGGTGCTGGTCGGCATGCTGGCCGTGGTGGCGGTGCTCGCGATCGCCTCGGCGCTGCGCTACTACCTGGTCACCTGGATCGGCGAGCGGCTGGCCGCCGACCTGCGCCGCCGGGTCTTCGATCACCTGCTCGACCTGGAGCCCGGTTTCTTCGAGAGCAGCCGCGGGGACGGCGGCGGCGCCGGGGAGATCGCCTCGCGGCTCACGGCGGACACCAGCGTGCTGCAGAGCCTGTTCGGCTCCTCGATCTCGCTGGCGCTGCGCAACCTGCTGATGCTCGCCGGCGCCGTGGCGCTGATGGTGGTGACCCAGCCGTGGCTTTCGGCCATCGTGCTGCTGGGCATTCCGGCCACGCTGCTGCCGATCCTGTGGTTCGGCCGCCGGGTGCGGCGCCTGTCGCGCTTCAGCCAGGACCGGGTGGCCGAGCTCGGGCGCTACGCCGGCGAGGCCCTCTCGGGCATCCGCACCGTCCAGGCCTTCACCCACGAGCCGAGCGATCGCCGGGCCTACGGCGCGCGGGTCGAGGAGGCCTTCGCCACCGCCGTGGCGCGCACCCGCCAGCGCGCCTGGCTGACCGGCGGCGCGCTGCTGGCGGTCTTCGCCGCGGTGGGCGTGATGCTCTGGCAGGGCGGCCAGGCGGTACTCGCCGGCAGCATGAGCGCCGGCGAGCTCTCGGCCTTCGTCTTCTACGCGGTGCTGGCGGCCGGCGCGGTGGCGACGCTCGCCGAGGTGGCGGGCGACGTGCAGCGCGCCGCGGGCGCCGCCGAGCGGCTGCTGGAGCTGATGGCGACGCGCCCCGCGATCCGCGCCCCGGCGCGCCCCACGCCCCTGCCCGTCCCGCTGCGCGGGGAGATCCGCCTGGAGGGCGTGAGCTTCACCTACCCCGGCCGGCAGACGCCGGCGCTCGCGGCGTTGGACCTCGCCATCGCGCCCGGCGAGCGGGTCGCCCTGGTGGGCCCCTCCGGGGCCGGCAAGAGCACCCTGCTCGCGCTGCTGCTGCGCTTCCACGACCCCGACCGGGGCACCCTGAGGCTCGACGGCATCGACCTGCGCGACCTCGACCCGCGCGAGCTGCGCGCCTGCCTCGGCCTGGTGGCCCAGGAGCCGGTGCTGTTCAGCGGCAGCGTCGCCGACAACCTGCGCGTCGGCCGACGCGATGGCGACCGCGAGGCGCTGCGCCGAGCGGCCCGGGACGCCAACGCCCTGGGCTTCATCGAGGCGCTGCCCCAGGGCCTCGACACACTCCTCGGCCCCGGCGGCGTGCAGCTCTCCGGCGGCCAGCGCCAGCGCCTGGCGATCGCCCGGGCGCTGCTCAAGGATCCCCGGGTGCTGCTGCTCGACGAGGCCACCAGCGCCCTAGACGCCGAGAGCGAACGGCTGGTGCAGCAGGCGCTGGACCGGCTGATGGCCGAGCGCACGAGCCTGGTCATCGCCCACCGGCTGGCCACGGTGGTCGCCGCCGACCGGCTGCTGGTGATGGACGAGGGGCGTCTGGTGGCGGCCGGCCGCCACGCAGAGCTGCTCGAGACGAGCCCGCTCTATCGCCACCTCGCCGAGCTGCAGTTCGGCCGCCACGCCCTGCCCCCGGCCGATGAGGCGCGCTGAGCCCTCTCCCCTGCCGTCTGCATGGCAAGGCGGGGCAAGACAGGGTCCCCACAAAACGCTACCCCCCGGCACTGGGCCGGGGGGTAGCGCGCGTTTCGCTCGAGGAGAGTCGAGGGCGTCAGGCGCCCTTCTGCGCCGTCATGCCGGCCATCGGACTGGCGGCCGGGCGCTTGCCCGGCTTCGGAGTGCCGGCCTCCTGGGCACTCGCCGCGACGAACTCGGGGTAGGCCAGCATCCCGCACTCGTGCAGGTCCATGCCTTCCCGTTCCTCCTGCTCGCTGATACGCAGCCCCATGACGGTTCGAATGATCCACAGTACCGCGAAGCTGGCACCGAACATCCAGGCAAAGACGACCAGGGTGCCGATCAGCTGCACCCCCAGGGTAGCGTCGGGATTGGAGAACAGCACCGCCAGGATCCCCCAGATGCCGGCGGTGCCGTGCACGGAAATGGCCCCCACCGGATCATCGATCTTGAGCCGGTCCAGCCCCAGCACCGACAGCACCACCACGATGCCGCCCACGGCACCGACCATCGCCGACAGCCCGGCCGTCGGCAGCAGCGGTTCGGCGGTGATGGCGACAAGGCCGGCCAGGGCGCCGTTGATGACCATGGTCATGTCGGTCTTGCCGAACAGGGCACGCGACAGCAGGGCGGCCGCGACCATGCCGGCCGCCGCCGCGGTGTTGGTGTTGACGAAGATCCGCGCCACGGCGTTGGCGTCGTCCACGCTGGCGACCTTGAGCATGGAGCCGCCGTTGAAGCCGAACCACCCCATCCACAGGATGAACATGCCCAGCATGGCGATCGGCAGGTTGGCACCGGGAATGGCGCGCACCTCGCCATTGGCCCCGTAGCGTCCCTTGCGGGGCCCCACCAGGATCACCGCCGCCAGGGCGGCGGCGGCCCCCGCCATGTGCACCACCACCGATCCGGCGAAGTCCTGGAAGCCCATGGCGTCGAGGAAACCGCCACCCCACTTCCAGTACCCCTCCACCGGGTAGATAAAGGCCACCATGGCCACGGCGAAGATCAGGAAGGGCCAGAGCTTCATGCGCTCGGCGATGGCCCCGGAGACGATCGACATGGTCGCGGCCGCGAACACGGCCTGGAAGATGAAGTCGGCCATGCTGGAGTAGTAGGGCGCACCCTCGCCAGCCGAGATGTCGGCCACGCTGTTATCGCTGCCCAGCATGAAATCCAGGCCGGGGATCACACTGCTGATCGCCTCGGCCGGATACATCACGTTGTAGCCGACGACCAGAAACACCAGGCAGGCGATGGCATAAAGCAGCGCGTTCTTGGTCAGGATCTCCACCGTATTGCGGCTTCGCACCAGGCCAGACTCCAGCATCGCGAACCCACATGCCATGAACATGACCAGGGCCGTGCACATTAGGAAATAGAAGGTATCCAGGGCATAGCCCAGTTCCAGGGTCGTTTCCGTCATTGTTGTTACCTCATTGTTGATATCGATATGCTCAGTACTGCGGTTCCGGCTGCCGATCGTAGTGGGCGAGCCAATCGACCACCGTCTCGCGATAGCGGCTCAATCCCTTGTAGTCCGCCAGTTCCTCGGGGAGCCCCTTCAGCACGCGATGCAGCCGACGGGCCCACGCGCGGTGGGTGACCAGATCCTCGAGACTGATCAAGTAGGTGCGGATGCCGAAGAACAGGGCGTGACTCCTCGGCATGCGCACCAGGGTCTGCAGTTCCACGCGCAGATAGACATCCTGACCGACGTTGTCCGGCGTGATGGTGGTGCGATCCTTCCCCCAGTGGGCAAAGGTCTCGGGGGAGCTGTCCATGCGGGGGTGAATCGTCATGGTCCAGTTGAGCCGTCTCACCGGACCGCCCACCTGAATGGCGCACAGGTATTTCAGCGCTCGGTCGAAGATGCCCATCTCGTGGGCCAGGGGCACGGGGCCATGCCACTGCTTGAAACTCATGCCCGCATCAAAGGCCAGCGACCAGTCGGCCGGTGAGGTGATGACGCCGGCATCCATGAACAGGTCGCCGTCGCGCTGATCGAGCAGTGCGATATCTCCCTGCACCTGCCGGCCGATGAGCTCCAGGGGGGACGTGGGCAAGGTGCCCTCCTCTCCCATGCGAAAAGACTGGCGAATATTCAGCGGGTGATTGACCCAGACGCAGTCGTCTCCCTGGCGTTCGAACGAGAAATGCTGGGGATAGTCCCGGGCATAATGCGTCATCACGAACTCGAGCAGATCCCAGCAGGCCTGGCGCATGTGGGGCATGGCCAGACAGCGATCAGGATCCTCCCGAAGCACCATGTCACGCTCGGCGGTTTCCGAGAGATAATGCTCGTCGATATCCAGCATGTGCTCGTAGACGCTGCCCTCTGGCCCGGGGAGAACATGCGGCTCGATATTGACCGAGTAGATGTAATCATCCTCGGGAAACGGGAACGGAAAGCGACGAATCGCCTCGCTACTGTTTTGGTAGGTAAAATGGCCTCGGAAGGCTTGGGTATCGCGGGGGTAAAGTCGCATGAAAAGCTCCTACAGGTCCAGAACCAGAGTGTCGGTCAGGCTACGGGAGACACAGGGCATGATGCAGTCATGCCGCTTTCGCTCCTCATCATCGAGGAAGGCATCGCGATGTTCGACGCGTCCCTCGGCGACCGCCGTCTTGCACTGGCCGCAGACCCCGCCGCGGCACAGGTTGGGAACCTCGACCCCCTGGGCTTCGAGTGCCTCGAGCAGCGAGGTCTCGTCATCGACCGTCACGTCGATGCCGGAGGCCGCCAGCCGGGCGACGAAGGGGGTGCCCGACTCGGGGGCCGCGAAGGCCTCGTAGTGGACCCGGGTGTCGGCCCAGTCCATGTCCTTCGCCGCCCGGGTAACAGCATCGATCATGCCCTGGGGACCACAGATGTAGACGTGGGTACCCAGCGGTCGGTCGGCGAGAATGCGGTGGAAGTCCGGTCGCGCGCCCTGATAGCAGTGCAGGCTGCTGCCCAGTCGTTGCTGCAGCTCGAGAGAGAAGCCACCGGTCGTGTCTTCGCGAAAGCTGTAGTGCAGCTCATGGGACGCGCCTTGGCGCTCGAACTCGTGGAGATAGGCCAGGAAGGGTGTGATGCCGATCCCCCCGGCGATGAGGATATGGTGACGGGCATTCCATCGGGGCAGGAAGAAGTTGCTAGGCGGGGAAATGCTCAGGTGATCGCCGACCGCCACGTCCTCGTGCATGAAGCGTGACCCGCCGCGGGAGGCTTCCTGCCGCCTGACCGCGATGCGATAACAGCTGGTGTCCGCCGGGTCACCAAGCAGGGAGTAGGCATTGCGATACCAGCGATCCTGACCGGGCATGCTCACGACCACATGGCTGCCGGCCGAGAACCGAGGCAGGGCACGATCACAGGGCTCCAGGGTGAACTGCTTGACGACGGGGCTGATGGTATCGATCGCCGACACCTTGACGACAATGTGACCAGACATCAGTTGAGCTCCTCCTGCTGTGGCACCGCTCCGGGCTCCTCGGCATCGACCCGCACTCCCATGTAGGCCCCGAGCCGGCGGGAGAAATGATCCCGCACCTCCAGGTAACATCCGCAACCGGTGCAGGCCACGGGAGAGACATGAACGCCTTCGGTGAAGGTGCGGCAGTGGGCGCAGAACACCCGGCGTCCCTGCCCGGCCATCGGGTAGAGCAGGATCTCCTCATCGACCAGGCCGTGTGCGACGGCGAAACCGCGCACATCCCAGAGAAAGGCCTCGCTGCCGATGACCACCAGGCGACAGCCGACCGTCGATTCCTTCAGCGTCTCGAGCAGCTTGGGCTCGAATCGTTTCCAGATGGCGGGTTCGGTACGCCTGGGACCGAGGTCGGCCCCGGTCGAGGACGCCTCGTTCCCTTCATGATGGAGCAGTATCCTGACCCGCTCATGCGCTTGTTCACGCAGCAACTCAGACAGCGTTTCTCGACCACAGGGCTCGATGACGAACAGGTAGTCGCCCGCATCGGGGAGGCGGTCTGGCCACTGATAGATGGGTCGACTCTTGATCGATGGTGCGGTGGGTTGTTCTAGGGTTTTCATCTCGATGATCTCACTCCCCATCGGTGGTAACCGGTGACTTTCGAAGCCGTCGGCAGGCGCTCATTATTTCTCAAGGAGATATTTTATTTACCAAAGAGAAAGCACAATCTGTGCCAACCTGTAACTCATTGAATGACAAGAACTCCAGGTCATGGCGGGTTATTCTCCTGCCTCTGGATAGTGCATCGACTCCTAATGGGTGGTCAGCGAGGTGCAATTCGTGATCCGTTTGGCGGTAGCATACGTGACGGACACGACCTCGGCGCCAGGCCAGCGAGTGGGACGATCGAGGGCCGCGCAATGCACGAGTCGAAGGCACGATGCCGCGGCGCGAGACGGGGCGAAACGTGAACCACGAGAAGGGGCGAGAGGGCCGGTGAAGAGACGAGGGAGGGCACAAGGGGGATAACACGAGAAAGGCCCCACCGCTCCGGTGGGGCCTAACTTGTCACGCGCGATGTTCGAGGCGTGGGGCAATCAGAGCGACTGGCCGGGAATCCAGCCGGTGCCGGCCAGCGGCACCCGGGCCATGGCGGCCGCCTCGACGTTGAGCGCCACCAGGTCCTCCGGTTCCAGGTGATGCAGGTGGGACTTGCCACAGGCGCGGGCCAGGGTCTGAGCCTCCAGGGTCAGCACACGAAGATAGTTGGCCAGTCGCTTGCCGGCCGCCACCGGATCGAGGCGCTGGCTCAGCTCCGGATCCTGGGTGGAGATGCCCGCCGGGCACTTGCCGTCCTGGAAGTCATCGTAGAACCCGGCGGCGGAGCCGAGCTGGCGATACTCTTCCTCATAACGCGGGTGATTGTCGCCCAGGGCGATCAGGGCGGCGGTGCCGATGGCCACCGCATCGGCGCCCAGGGCGATGGCCTTGGCCACGTCGGCGCCGTTGCGGATCCCGCCGGAGACGATTAGCTGCACCTCGCGGTGCACGCCCATCTCCTGCAGCGCCTGGGCGGCCTGGGGAATGGCCGCCATGGTCGGGATGCCGACATGCTCGATGAACACATCCTGGGTCGCCGCGGTGCCGCCCTGCATGCCATCGAGCACCACCACGTCGGCCCCGGCCTTCACCGCCAGCTTGACGTCATAGTAGGTGCGGGTGGCGCCGACCTTGATGTAGATCGGCACCTGCCAGTCGGTGATCTCGCGAAGCTCGGCGATCTTGATCGCCAGGTCGTCGGGGCCGGTCCAGTCCGGGTGACGGCAGGCGCTGCGCTGATCGATGCCCTTGGGCAGGGTCCGCATCTGGGCCACGCGATCGGAGATCTTCTGGCCCAGCAGCATGCCGCCGCCGCCCGGCTTGGCGCCCTGCCCCAGCACCACCTCGATGGCATCCGCCTTGCGCAGGTCGTCCGGGTTCATGCCGTAGCGGGAGGGCAGGTACTGGTAGACCAGCCTCTTCGACTGACCGCGCTCCTCGGCGGTCATCCCGCCGTCGCCGGTGGTGGTCGAGGTCCCGACCTCCGAGGCGCCGCGCCCCAGGGCTTCCTTGGCCTGGGCGGACAGGGCGCCGAAGCTCATGCCGGCGATGGTCACCGGGGTATCAATGACCACCGGCTTCTTGGCGAAGCGGGTACCGAGCACCACCTCGGTGCCACACTTCTCCCGGTAGCCCTCGAGGGGATAGCGGGACATGCTGGCGCCGAGGAACAAGAGGTCATCGAAATGCGGGACCTTGCGCTTGGCGCCCCAGCCGCGGATATCGTAGATCCCGGTCTCGGCGGCGCGCTGTATCTCGCCGATCACGTCACGACCGAAGGTGGCCGACTCACGCAGGGACGGGTTGTAGGTTTGATCGCTCATGGCAGGCTCCTGATCAGTAGGCCGAGGCGTTATCGACTTTGAAGTGGTAGAGCTCGCGGGCCGAGCCATAGCGACGGAAGTCGGTGGGGTCATCGTCGATCCCGGCCCGCTTGAGCAGCGTGGCCAGCTCCTCGCGGTGCTCGGCACGCATCTCCTTCTCCACGCAGTCGGCGCCGAGGGTGCCGACGGAGCCCTTCACGTAGAGGTGGGCCTCGTAGATCGAATCCCCCAGGGCATCGCCGGCGTCGCCGCAGACCACCAGGCAGCCGGCTTGCCCCATGAAGGCGCTCATCGGGCCGATATTGCCCTTGACCACGATATCCACGCCCTTCATGGAGATGCCGCAGCGGGCGGCGGCATTGCCCTCGATGACCAGCAGGCCGCCGTGGGCCGTGGCGCCCGCCGACTGGGAGGCATCGCCCTTGACCCGGACCACCCCGGACATCATGTTCTCGGCGACCCCGACGCCCACGTTGCCATGCACCGTGACGCTGGCCTGCTGGTTCATCCCGGCGCAGTAGTAGCCGGCATGGCCATCGATATCCACGCTGACGGCGTCATTCAGCCCGCAGGCGATGTTGTGCGCCCCGTTGGGGTGGATCACCCGCCACTCGCGCACGTCGCGGATCAGCTCGCCGTCATGCAGCGACTGGTTGAGCTCTCGCAGGCTCTGTTCAGCAAGATCAACGGTTTTCATCGTCAAGCGGCCTCCACCTTGGCGCCATCGCGCTCCCAGACATAGATCGTCGCCGGCTCGGGTTCCCAGACCCGGGCCCGCTGGATGCCCGGCAGGCCTGCCAGGGCACGGTATTCCGACGCCATCGCCACATAGTCGTCGGTCTCGGCGATCACCGCGGGCTTGCAGGAGATCGGGTCACGCACCACCGCGAAGCCGTCCCGGGTGCCGATGGTGAACGTGAAGAAGCCATCCAGGTCCTTCAGGGCCCCCTTGAGGGCCTGGGTCAGGGATTCTCCCTTGCCCAGTCGCCAGGTCAGGTAGCCGGCCGCCACTTCGGAGTCGTTGTCGGTATCGAAACCGATGCCCTCGCGCTTGAGCTTGTCACGCAGGCGGTTGTGGTTGGACAGCGAGCCGTTGTGCACCAGGCACAGGTCGAGCCCGGTGGAAAAGGGGTGGCTGCCCTGCAGCGTCACCGCGCTCTCGGTGGCCATGCGGGTATGGCCGATGGCATGGCTGCCGCGCATTCCCTTGAGCTGGAAGCGCTCGGCGATACTGGCCGGCAGGCCGACCCCCTTGAGGATCTCGATGCTCTGGCCGGCACTCAGCACGCGCACGTCGGGGGCCTGCTCGTCCAGCCAGGCGCGCAGCGGCGCTTCCGCGGCCGCCAGCTTGAAGACCGCGACGTTGGCATTGCGGAACCAGCCGTCCACCCCCCCGAAGGCCTCGCCCAGTCGATCGGCCAACACCGCCCAGTCAAAGGCCTCGTCATCGCTCTGCAGCGTCAGCTTGATCCCTGCGTTGTATTCATCGCCATAGACCGAGAAGCCGGCACTGTCCGGGCCGCGGTCGGTCATGGCGATCAGCATTGGCTCGAACAGCTCTCCCAGGCGGCTTTCCCACGCCGGGTTCTTGAGGTATAGCCCCACGATTCCACACATAGTCTTGTCCTCTTGCGATAACCGATCACGGCATGTTCGGGTCGACGTTCGTTCTGAAGGCGATCAGAAGAATTCCGCGTATTGCTGCACTTCCCAGTCCGAGACCTGACGGCTGTAGGCCTCCCATTCGTCGCGCTTGACCTTGATGAACTCGTCGACGATTTCCGGCCCCATCGCCTCCCGCAGGATGGGATCGGCGGCGAGGGCATCGATGGCTTCCTTGAGCGACTGGGGGAGGATGCCGATGCCCTGCTCCTGGCATTCCGCATCGCCCAGGGCATACAGGTTGATGTTGTGCGCCTTGCCCGGGTCGAGCTGGCGGTCGACGCCATCCAGGCCGGCGGCAATCAGCGCGGCATGCACCAGGTAGGGGTTGCAGCCGGCGTCGGGCAGGCGGAATTCGAGACGACCATAGGGCACGCGGACCATCGCCGAGCGGTTGTTGTCGCCATAGGCGATGAACACCGGCGCCCAGGTGGCGCCGCTGTTGGAGCCTCCCTTCACCAGTCGCTTGTAGGAGTTCACGGTGGGGGCGGCGAAGGCACACAGCGCCGGGGCGTGGTTCAGCAATCCCCCCAGGAAGTGATACGCCATCCGCGACAGCCCCATGCCCTGCGGGTCGCCATCGTCGCCGAAGACGTTGTGGCCGTCCTGGTCACTGATCGACAGGTGGAAGTGCATGCCGTTACCGGGCCGGTCGGCTTGGGGCTTGGGCATGAAGGAGCAGACCATGCCCAGCTCGTTGGCGATCTCGCCGGCCGCCATGCGCACGAAGGTGAACCGGTCCGCCGAGGTCAGGGCGTCGCTGTAGGTGTAGTTGATCTCGAACTGGCCATTGGCGTCCTCGTGGTCGATCTGGTAGACATCGAAATCGACCGCCTGAAGCGCCTCCACCAGGCGCTCCAGGAACTCCCGGGAGCGCGACAGGCCCTTGTAGTCGTAGCAGGGCTTGGCCAGGACATCGCTCTCGTCCACCGGCAGCAGCTCGCCCCGCTCGCCTCGCTTGAACAGCGAGAACTCGGGCTCGAGCCCGGTATTCAGCGTCCAGCCCTTGTCCTTTAGACGCTCCAGCTGCCGGAGCAGGACCACACGGCTGTCATAGGGGTAAGGGGCGTCGTTGACGTGGCCATCGCATACCAGGCGGGCATAGCCCGGCTGCCAGGGCACCAGCGACAGGGTCGAGAGATCACCACGGGCCATGAAGTCCGGCCCGTGCGGCTCCATCCCCAGGCCGCTGACGGCGAAACCGGCGAAACCTGCCCCCTTCTCGACCACATCCATCAGACAGTTGGCCGGCACCGACTTGGTCTTGGCGGCGCCATGAATATCCACGAACTGCGCGAGCAGGTAGCGAACGTCGTGATCCTCGAGTAACTGCTTGGCGGCTTCAGGCGTCATGTCGGGTTTCCTCTGAGCGTTGCGGGTGCGGGTGTCGATATGGCGCATCGTCCTTCCGGCAACGGGGCCGGGGCCTTCCCCGGGGCCACTGCAAGCTACGCCACACCAACCATTCCCATCAAGAAATTTTCTTTCTCTCAGGGAAAAGCATCTCGCGTGCCAGAATCGCCCTCCCTCTCGCTCAAGGCCGTGAAAATATCTTCAATCAATTGATTTAATTGAATTAAAAACTTTATTTCGCCGCCTCCTGCCGACCCCGGACAGACACATGCCGAGGGACCCGCCCTCCACCTTGCCACCTGACGGTGCATCTCCTTCCCTCGTCGCACCACCAAGGAACACCGAACTCCCTCCTCAGGCGTCGCAGGCGTCACCAGACAGGTCGCCGAATCGCCGGCTGCACGCATCACGCTGCCCTCATTACGAGCCAAGCATCTGTTTATAAAGGAATAATGAAAAAAATCTGACGTTCCACCGGGTCCCGTGGCAGGAAACTGGCAAGCTTGTTGCTTGACTGAAGAGAATGTTTTTTTCTTTCCAGGAAAAGTCGGTTGACTCATCATCGTGCCGCCGACCCCCTGGCCGCTCACCAGCCCCCACAGGAGTCATCACATGGCCAACAGCTGGCGCATCTCCGCCCTCGCCGACCGTCACCGCGCCCTGGGCGCCGAGCTCGAAGACTGGAACGGCATGGGCACCGCCTTTCGCTACCACGCCGATATCGCCGATCACCACGAGGCGATCCGGACCCGGGCGGGCCTGATGGACGTATCGGGCCTCAAGAAGATTCATTGCTCGGGCCCCCACGCCCAGGCCCTGCTCGACTACGCCACCACCCGCGACATGTCACGGCTCTACCCGGGCAAGTCCGTTTACGCCACGATGCTCAACGATGAAGGCAAGTTCGTCGACGATTGCATCGTGTACTGCCTGGCGCCCAACGCCTACCTGGTGGTGCACGGCACCGGCCTGGGGCACGACATGCTGACGCGCGGCGCCCAGGGCCGCAGCGTCCACCTGAGCTTCGACGACGACCTGCACGACCTGTCGCTGCAGGGCCCCAGGGCCGTCGACTTCCTGGCCGAGCATGTGCCGGGCATCCGCGAGCTGCCCTACTTTCATCACCTGCAGACCCGGCTGTTCGGCCGACACGTGATGATCTCCCGGACCGGCTATACCGGTGAGCGGGGCTACGAGATCTTCTGCAAGGCGGAGGACGCCCCGGCGATCTGGGACACCATCCTCGAGCAGGGCGCCGCCCTGGGCATCGAGGCCTGTGGCTTCGAGACCCTCGACTGGCTGCGCGTGGAGAGCAACCTGCTGTTCTATCCCGCCGACAACTCCGAGACCCATCCCTTCGAGAACGAGCCGGCCGGCGACACCCTGTGGGAGCTCGGCCTGGACTTCACCGTCTCGAAGGACAAGACCGAGTTTCGCGGCGCCAGCGAACACTTCCGCCGACAGGGCAAGGAGCGCTTCCGGATCTTCGGCGTGCTGCTCGACAGCCCCAAGGTCGCCCAGCCGGGCGACACCCTGTGGGCCGCCGGCAAGCGGGTCGGCGTGGTCACCCAGGGCATGTACTCGCGGCTGACCAGGCAGTCGGTGGCCATGGCCCGGATCGATACCCCCCATGCGGAGCAGGGCCAGCCGCTGGAGGTGCGCGGCAGCCTGGAGGCCAGCGCCATCGCCCACACCCTGCCGTTCGACGATCCCCAAAAACTCAAGCGGCTCGCCAAGGGCTGACCCCCGACGACACGGTTGCCGGCGCGAGCCAGCGCCGGGCCTCCTCTCCCTTTCGAAGGAACACGATTCCATGCCCCAGTCAGACGACAGCTACATCATCAAGATCTCCTGCCCCGCCACCTCGGGCATCGTCGCCGCCGTGACCTCCTTTCTCACCGAAGGTCAGTGCTATATCAGCGAGCTCGCCCAATATGACGACGAGGAACTCGGGCGCTTCTTCCTGCGCGCCAAGTTCCGCTTCAACGATGGCATCAAGGGCGACATCGAGACCCTCAAGCGCGACTTCGTCGGCATCGCCGAGGAGTTCGACATGCAGTGGGACTTCCGGCACGACAACCAGCCGATGCGCGTGCTGCTGATGGTCAGCAAGTACGACCACTGCCTCAGCGACCTGATGTATCGCCAGCGCAAGGGCGAGCTCGACATGGAGATCACCGCCATCGTCTCCAACCATCTCGACCTGCGCCCCATGGCCGAACGAGAGGGCATCCGCTTCGTCTACCTGCCGGTCAACCGCGACAACAAGGCCCGCCAGGAGGCGGCGCTGATGGAGATCGTCGACGAGACCCGGACCGAGCTGGTGGTGCTGGCGCGCTACATGCAGATCCTCTCCGACGACCTCTGCCAGAAGCTCTCCGGCCGCGCCATCAATATCCATCACTCCTTCCTGCCCGGCTTCAAGGGCGCCAAGCCCTACCACCAGGCCCATGAACGCGGCGTCAAGCTGATCGGCGCCACCGCCCACTACGTCACCTCGGACCTCGATGAGGGCCCGATCATCGAACAGGAGGTCCAGCGCGTCGACCACACCTATCGTCCCGAGGACCTGGTCACGGTGGGCCGCAATACCGAGACCGTCGCCCTGTCCCAGGCGGTCAAGTACCACCTCGAGCATCGTGTCTTCCTCGACCAGAACAAGACGGTGATCTTCTGATGAGCATTGCCCCCACCGAATCGCCCCTGGCGACCCGCATCGACGGCAAGGCCTGTGCCGAGCGCGTGCTGGCCGAGGTCGCCGCGGATGTCGCCAGCCTCGCCGCCGACGGCATCGTCCCCGGACTCGCCGTGGTCCTGATCGGCGAGGATCCCGCCAGCCAGGTCTACGTGCGCAACAAGCTGCGCAAGGCGGAGGCCGTCGGCATCCGCTCGCTGGAGTACCGCTTCGACGACACCCTGCCCCAGGCCGAGCTGCTGTCGCTGATCGCGCGCCTCAACCGGGACCCCGAGGTGCACGGCATCCTGGTGCAGCTGCCGCTGCCCGACCATATCGACGAGGACGCGGTGATCCAGGCCGTTGATCCGGCCAAGGACGTCGACGGCTTCCACCGCCAGAACGCCGGTGGCCTGTGGCAGGGCCTGCCCGTGCTGGCGCCCTGCACCCCGACCGGCTGCCTGCGCCTGCTGAAGGAGACCTGCGGCGAGCTCGCCGGCCAGCACGCGGTGATCGTCGGGCGTTCCAACATCGTCGGCAAGCCCATGGCCGCCCTGCTGCTGGCGGCGGACTGCTCCGTGACGATGCTGCACTCGAAGAGCCGCGATGCCGCCGCCCTGTGTCGCCAGGCCGACATCGTGATCGCCGCCGTCGGCCGGCCGGAGATGCTCGACGCCGACTGGCTCAAGCCAGGCGCCGTGGTCATCGATGTCGGCATCAATCGCATCGCGTGTGACGGTGACGGCGAGCGCCGCCACCGCCTGGTCGGCGATGTCGACTTCGACGCCGCGAGCCGGGTGGCCGCGGCCATCACGCCGGTGCCCGGCGGCGTCGGGCCGATGACCATCGCCTATCTGATGCAGAACACCGTCACCGCCACCCGGCTGCAGCGCCGGCAGGCCAGCGCCGCGGCGCTGGCCTGAGGGACACACCAAGGGGGTTCCATGCCTTTTGCCTTACTGAAATACGGCCTGTCGTCCGAGTACCCCGCGGAGGTGGATCTGCCCCCGCCCACGGAGCTCAAGGCCAGCTACGACGTGGTGATCATCGGCGGTGGCGGTCATGGCCTGGCCATCGCCTACTACCTGGCCAAGTACCACGGCGTCACCAACGTCGCGGTGCTGGAGAAGGCCTACCTGGGCGGCGGCAACACGGCCCGCAACACCGCGGTGATCCGCTCCAACTACCTGACCTCGGAGGGCGTCCGCTTCTATTCCGCCTCGGTGAAGCTGTTCCAGAACCTGTCCAACGAGTTCGACTTCAACATCATGTATTCGGAGCGCGGCCAGCTGACGCTGGCCCATACCGATGCCACGGTGCGCGCCTTCCGCCAGCGGGCCGAGGTCAACAAGCACTTCGGCGGCCGCACCGAGATGATCGATCGCCAGCAGATCGCCGAGCTGGTCCCCAGCCTCAACCTCGACCCGGGCCACCTGCCGGTGCTGGAGGGCCTGTGGCACCGCGACGGCGCCACCGCCCGCCACGACGCCGTGGCCTGGGGCTACGCCAAGGAGGCGGCCAAGCGCGGCGTCGAGATCCACCAGCTGACCGAGGTGCAGGACTTGATCGTCGAGGACGGCCGCCTCACCGGCGTCAAGACCAACCGCGGCACGGTGCGCTGCGGCTGCGCCGTGCAGGCGGTGGCCGGCCACAGCTCGGTGCTAGCCGCCAAGGCCGGCTTTCGCCTGCCGATCGTCTCCTATCCGCTGCAGGCCATGGTCACCCAGCCGATCAAGCCGTTTCTCGATCCGCTGGTCAGCTCCTCGGCGATGCACTGCTACGTCCAGCAGACCAGTCGCGGCGAGGTGGTGTTCGGCGGCGGCTCGGACCCCTACCCCCTCTACAACACCCGCTCCACCCTGGAGCTGAAGGAGAGCCTGATCGCCAGCGGCCTCGAGATGTTCCCCTTCCTGGCCAAGGCCAAGCTGATGCGCCAGTGGGGCGGGATCACCGACATGACCCCGGACTACAGCCCGATCATGGGCGAGAGCCCGGTCGAGAACTACTACCTGGATGCCGGCTGGGGCACCTGGGGCTTCAAGGCGACCCCGATCTGCGGCAAGACCATGGCGCAGCTGGTCGCCAGCGGCGGCCAGGTACCCGACCTGATCCGCCCCTTTAGCCTGGCGCGCTTCGCCAACTTCGAGCAGGTCAACGAGATGGGCGCCACCGCGGCCAGCCACTGAGAACCGTCACCGCAAGATCAGGGGCAAGACACCATGAAGATCCTGAACTGCCCGCTCAACGGGCCCCGCAACATCAGTGAATTCGTCTACGGCGGGGAGCTCAAGACGATGCCCGACCCCGCCACCTGCAGCGACCGCGAGTGGGCGGAGCACGTCTTCTATCACGACAACCAGCCGGGAATGATCACCGAGTGGTGGTTCCACACCGCCAGCGGCTACTGGTTCCTGGCCGAGCGCCACCTGCTGACCGATGAGGTGCAGCGCACCTTCGATCCCGGCGAGCTGTTCCGGCAGCGCATCGAGTTTTCCCGCGAGGAGTCTGCCTCATGACCCGTTACGAACCCCTGGATGACGCGGCCAGCGCCGTGTCCTCGCGCCTGCCCGCCCCGCTGGGCAGCCTGATCGATCGCGAGCGCCCGATGCGCTTCACCTTCGAGGGCCAGTCCTATCAGGGCTTCGCCGGCGACAGCATCGCCAGCGCCCTGGCCGCCCACGGCCGCCTGCTGCTGTCGCGCTCGTTCAAGTATCACCGCCCCCGTGGCGCCCTGACCCTGGCCGGCCAGGACGCCAACACCCTGGTGCAGCTGCCCGACGAGCCCAATGTGCTGGCCGATACCCGGCGCCTCGAGGACGGTCTCACGGTCACCGGCCAGAACTACTCCGGCAGCCTGGACCAGGACCGCGACATGGCGCTGGGCAAGTTCTCCCGATTCATGCCGGTAGGCTTCTACTACCGCACCTTCTACAAGCCCCGGGGCGTGTGGAAAGTCTGGGAGCCGCTGATCCGCCGCAAGGCCGGCCTCGGCGAGCTCGACCTGGCGGCCCGCGGCCACTACCACGACAAGGCCTACCTGTTCACCGAGGTGATGGTGGTGGGCGGCGGCCCCGCCGGGCTGGCGGCCGCACTCACCGCCGCCGAGGGCGGCGCCCGGGTGCTGCTGGTCGACGACCAGCCGCGCCTCGGCGGCGCCCTGACCTACGCCCGCTTCGACATCGACGGCACCCGCGGCGAGGCGCTGCGCGACGAGCTGGTCACGGCCGTGGAGCGCCATCCCGGCATCCGGGTGCTTAGCAACGCCACCTGCAACGGCTGGTTCCCCGACAACTACCTGCCGGTGATCCAGGGCCGGCGGATGTTCAAGGTGCGCGCCCGCGAGTGCATCGTCGCCTCGGGCAGCTTCGACCAGCCGGTGATCTTCCGTAACAACGACCTGCCCGGCGTCATGCTGGCCAGCGCCGCCCAGCGGCTGATCCGCCACTATGCGATCAAGCCGGGCCAGCGCGCAGTGATGCTCACCGGCAACGACGACGGCTACCTGGCGGCGCTGGATCTCCATGCCCAGGGCGTCGAGGTCGCCGCCCTGGCGGACCTGCGCGCCCAGGCCGATGACCCCGAGCTGGCCCGGGCACTTGAAGCCGCCGGCATCCCGCTACATCTCGGTCATACCGTCTTCGAGGCCCGCCACGACAAGTCCCTGCATCGGGTGACCGGCGTCGAGCTGCGCGCCATCACCGGCCAGGGCGAGGTGGCCGAGCAGGGGACGACGCTTTCCTGCGACCTGCTGTGCATGACCGCCGGCTACATGCCCGCCTATCAGCTGCTGTGCCAGGCCGGCGGCAAGCTCAGCTACGACGACGCGGTGGCCGAGTTCACGATCAGCGGCCTGCCCAAGCACCTGCGCATCGCCGGATCGGTGAACGGCCTGCACGACCTCGAGCAGGTGCGCGGGGACGGCATCCGGGCCGCCGCCGAGGCGCTGCGCGCCCTGGGACGCGAGGCCCCGACGCCCGCCGCCTCGAGCGCCCCATCCGGGACAAGGCAGGTCAATCACCCCTGGCCGATCTTCCCCCATCCCAAGGGCAAGGCCTTCGTCGACTTCGACGAGGATCTGCAGATCGAGGACATCATCAACGCCACCCGCCACGGCTATCGCGACGTGCAGCTGGTCAAGCGCTTCTCGACGGTCGGCATGGGGCCCTCCCAGGGCCGTCATTCGGCACTGCCCACCGCGCGCCTGGTCGCCCAGGCCACCGGGCGCAGCGTCGGCGAGACCGGGGTGACCACGGCCCGGCCGCCCTTCACCGCCGAGACCCTGGCACACCTGGCCGGCCGCGGCTTCGATCCCTACCGTCTGACGCCGATGCAGCGCCGCCATGTGGAACTCGGCGCGCAGATGATGCCCGCCGGCAACTGGCAGCGTCCGGCCTTCTATCCGGCCACCGATGGCCAGCTTGACCGCACCCGCTGCATGCAGGAGGAGGCCCGCCACGTGCGCGAAGCGGTGGGGATGATCGACGTCTCGACCCTGGGTGGCCTCGAGATCCGCGGCCCGGATGCCGCCGAGTTCGTCAATCGCCTCTACACCTTCGGCTTCCTCAAGCAGCCGGTGGGCCGCACCCGCTACGCGCCCATGACCAACGAGCAGGGCGTGGTGATCGACGACGGCGTGTCGTGCCGCCTGGCCGAGGACCATTTCTACGTCACCGCCACCACCAGCGGCGTCACCAACGTCCATCGCAGCATGCTGCAGTGGAACGCCCAGTGGCGCCTGGACGTGGACATCGCCAACGTCACCTCGGCCTTCGCCGCGGTCAACGTCGCCGGCCCCCGGGCCCGCCAGGTCCTCGAGCAGCTGTGCGACGACATCGACCTCTCGGCCGAGGCCTTCCCCTACCTGGAGTTGCGCACCGGTCACGTCGCCGACATGCCGGCGCGGCTGCTGCGGGTCGGCTTCGTCGGCGAGCTGGGCTACGAGATCCACGTGCCGTCGCGCTACGGCGAGGCCCTCTGGGACCGGCTGATGGACGCCGGCGCCGCCTTCGGCCTGCGGCCGTTCGGCGTCGAGGCCCAGCGCCTGCTGCGCCTGGAGAAGGGGCACGTGATCATCGGCCAGGACACTGACGGCATGAGCCACCCGGAGGAGATCGGGCTGGGCTGGGCGGTGAATCGCAAGAAGCCGTTCTTCGTCGGCCACCGCGCCGTCGACATCCTCGCCGCCCAGCCGCCCAAGCGCCGGCTGGTGGGCTTCCGGCTGCCCGCCTCCAGCCCTCGGCCTCGAGAGGGGCATCTGGTGCTGGAGGGCGACACCATCACCGGCAACATCACCTCCTGCGAGCCCTCGCCGACCCTCGGCGCCATCATCGGCCTGGCCTACACCGCTCCGGACAAGGCCACCCCGGGCAGCCGGATCACCATTCGCGTCGACGCTGGCCAGGAGGTGACCGCCGAGGTGGTCGCGCTGCCGTTCTACGACCCCGACAACGCCCGACAGGAGCTCTGACATGGCGACCCGCAACGATCCGCTTCCCCTGGCGAGGACCCCGCTCCACGCCCTGCATGTCCAGGCGCCCGACTGCACCTGGGTCACCCTGGGGGACGGCGCGACCCCCGCCCGCCTGGCCGAGGCCGGCACGGAAACGTCCCGTCTGGCCCGCTGCGGCCTGATCGACCTCTCGGCCCTGGCGCGCACGGGCGTGCGCGGGCCGGCGGCCGCCGACACACTGCGCGAGCAGGGCTACCGGCTCCCCGAGGCGCCCAATCGCTGCCAGGCACAGCCCGACGGGCGACGGGTGGTGCGGCTCTCCGCCACCGAGTACCTGCTGCTGGCCGACCCGCAGGCGACGGACGCGACGCCGGCCCTTGCTCCGGACGAGGCCCCGGGCTGCTATGGGCTACCCCGCCAGGACAGCCATGCCTGGCTGGCGCTGACCGGCGAGCACGCAGCCGCGGTGATGGCCAAGCTGTGCGCGGTCGACCTCGCCGACGACGCCTTCACCGAGGGCCAGGTCGCCCAGACCTCGGTCGCCCGGGTCGATGCCATCGTCATCCGCGATCGCCTGGACACGACACCCTGCCTGCACCTGCTGGTGGACAGTGCCGCCACCGACTACCTGTGGTCCGCGCTGCTGGATGCCATGCAGGAGTTCGACGGCGGTCCCCTGGGCATCGCCGAGCTACTCCCACCGACCCCGGGCTGACAGCCCCCTTCCGGGCCAGGCACGGCTCTGGCCCGGAACGCCCCTGTCCGCTTCCCCCCTGTCCGTTTCGCCCCTGTCCGCCTCGCCCATGGCACGGTTCACCGCACCCAGCCGTCGGGAGGGCGCAAGATCTCACCACGGCGACCCGCACGGTGCCCAGCGCCCTTCCTTGACGCGAGGTCCCGCTCCCGACGCTCCTCTGGCACAATTGGGTATCGTCCAGCCGTCGATGAGGCCTTTACCGCCATGAGCGATTCCGTCACAACCGACAAGAACGAAACGCATCTGCGTCTGGAGCAGCATATCGCCCGGGCCTTGAAACAGAAACGCCTGTCCCAGGGCTACAAGATCTCCGACGTGGCGCGTATCGCCGGGCTGAGCCAGGGCATGATCAGTAAGGTCGAAAACGCCCAGGTCTCGACGAGCCTCGACACCCTGAGCCGGCTGTGCAACGCCATCGATCTGCCGATCTCGAAGCTGTTCAGCGATTACGATCGGGTTGGACGCGGTGCCCAGCACATCAAGGCCGGGGAAGGCATGGAGGTGGTACGCACCGGCACCGAGGTCGGCCATACCTACCAGTTGCTGAGTTACCGCCAGGGGCCCAAGAAGCGTTACGAACCCTTCCTGATCACCATGGACGACGCCAGCGAGGTGTTCCCTAACTTCTGCCACGCCGGCCACGAGTTCATTTACCTGCTGAAAGGGCGACTGACCTACCGGCATGGCGAGCAGTTTTACGAGATGGCCCCCGGCGACAGCCTGGCCTTCGATGCGGCAGTGCCCCATGGCCCGGAAAAACTGCACGAAGTGCCGCTACAGCTGCTGTCGATCATCCACTACGACGACGAGGAACAGGGGTGAGTCCCCGAGCAGGCCTGACCCTTTCCGTGACACCCAGTGGATGCACGCGCCTCGAGGTGACGGGTGACGGGTGACGGGCGACGGACCGCACCCCGCTCGACGGCTCAGAACAGCCCCAGCTGGCGGTCGATCAGCGCCGTGAAGTCGTCGCCCACGAAGGGCAAGATGGCATCGGCCACCGGCTGGAGCTGGCGGGTCAGGTAGTGGTCGGCGTCGATCGCCGCCTGCCGACGCTCCAGGGGCTCCGGCCCGGCCACCGTCATCACGTAGCGGATCCAGCCCCCCTGCTGGTACTGGCGCGGGCGACCCAGCCGGTCGTTGTGCTCGTCGGCGAGCCGGGCGGCGCGCACGTGGGGCGGCACGTTGCGCCGGTAGTCGTCGAGGCGTC
Organism: Halomonas sp. THAF5a; assembly: GCF_009363755.1. Classification (NCBI taxonomy): domain Bacteria; kingdom Pseudomonadati; phylum Pseudomonadota; class Gammaproteobacteria; order Oceanospirillales; family Halomonadaceae; genus Halomonas; species Halomonas sp. THAF5a. The sequence continues at coordinate 2,318,304 of NZ_CP045417.1, forward strand.
GGCGCAGCCGCTTGCGATAGATCAGCCGCGCGTCCTCCTCGCCGGCCCGGACCCGCGCCAGGAAGTCGCCGACGAAGTCCCGCACGTAGTCCCGCCACGGCTCCCCGGCGAAGACGCGTCGGTAGAGCTCCTGCTGGAACTCCTTGGCGAGCTCGGTCCAGTCGCTGCGCACCGTCTCAAGCCCCTTGAAGACCAGCCGCTCCTCCCCCGCCGCGTCGCGCACGAGCCCGGCATAGCGCTTCTTGCTGCCCGCCTCGGCACCGCGGATGGTGGGCATCAAAAAACGCCGGTAGTGGGTCTCGAACTGCAGCTCCAGGGCGCTTGTCAGGCCGTACTCGACGGCCAGGTGCTCGCGCCACCAGGCGTTGACCCGCGCCACCAGGCGCCGGCCGATCGCCGCCGCCTCGGCCTCCGGATGCGCGCGGCCGAGCCAGACGAAGGTGGAATCGGTGTCGCCGTAGATAACGGTATACCCCTCGGCCTCTATCAGCTCCCGGGTGCGATGCATGATGGCGTGGCCGCGCATGGTGATCGACGAGGCCAGGCGCGCGTCGAAGAAGCGGCAACCCTTCGAGCCCAGCACCCCGTAGAAGCTGTTCATGATGATCTTGAGCGCCTGGGCGAGCGGCGCGTTGCCGGCCCGCTTGGCGGCCTCGCGCCCCTCCCCGACCCGCGCCACGATGCCCGGCAGGGCGTGGCGGGTGCGCGAGAAGCGCGCGCCCAGGTAGCCCGGTACCGAGGCGTCGTCGGTGGGCTCGGCCAGCCCCGCGACGAGCCCCGCCGGGTCGATCAGGAAGCTCTGGATGATCGACGGATAGAGGCTCTTGAAGTCGAGCACCAGCACCGAGTCGTAGAGGCCGGGCCGCGAGTCCATCACGAAGCCGCCGGGGCTCTCGGCGGCCTCCCCCGTGCCGAGGTTGGGCGCCACCAGGCCCAGCCGGTGCAGTCGCGGCAGGTAGAGGTGGGTGAAGGCCGCCACCGAGCCGCCGCTGCGATCGGCGGCGAGCCCGGTGACGCTGGCCCGCTCCAGCAGGAAGGCGAAGAGCTCGGTGTGCGCGAAGATCCGCGTCACCAGCTCGCAGTCCTTGAGGTTGTAGCGGGCCAGCGCCGGCTTGTCCTCGGCGAAGCGGCGCAGGATCTCGTCGAGGCGCTGGTAGGGCGTCTCGATCGCCTTGCCCTCGCCGAGCAGGGTCTGCGCCACGTGCTCGAGGCTGAAGGAGGGGAAGTGCCAGGTGGCGGAGCGCAGCGCCTCGATGCCGTCGATGATCAGCCGGCCCGCCGCCGAGGCGACGTAGCGGTTGGCCTCGCGACCGTGGGCCCGCCACTCCATCTCGGCGCCGCCGCGGCCCAGCCGCAGCGGCACGCCGAGTCGGCGGGCGTGCTCGTGGAGCAGGCGCAGGTCGAACTGCACCAGGTTCCAGCCGATGATGGCGTCCGGGTCATGGGTCGCGATCCAGGCGTTGAGCGCCTCGATCAGCCCCGCGCGGCTCTCGCAGTAGTCGAGGCGGAAGTCGAGATCAAAGGCCTCGCCGTTGGGGGGGCCCAGCATGAACACCTGGCGCTGCCCGCAGCCCTCGAGCGCGATCGAGTAGAGCTCGCCCCGGGCGCTGGTTTCGATGTCCAGCGACACCGGACGCAGCCGGGGGCGGTAGTCCGGCGCGGGCGCAAGCCGCGCCGCGACCAGGCGGCCCTCGCCGTCGGGCGTGCCGGTTACCGCCACCGGCGCGGTGATGAAGCGCTCCATCAGGTAGCGCTCCGGCGGGCGGATATCGGCCTCGTAGAGCGTCACGCCGGCCTCATGGAGACGGCGCTCGAGCTGCCCCAGCCGGCGCTGCTCCCGGCAGTAGAGGCCCAGCACCGGGCGGTGCTGGAAGTCGCGCAGCGCCAGTTCACGAAGCGTGACGCCCGGCTCGCCGGAGAGCACCGCCTCGGCGCGCTCACGCTGCTCGGCCGGCAGGAAGGCCACCGAGGGCCGGGGCGCCAGGCGCACCTCGAGCGGCCCCTCGTCGGTGGCGAGCCAGAACGCGACCTCGACGCCCTGGGGCGTCTCCCGCCAGTGCCGGGTGAGGATGAATCCCTGCCGTGATACCACCGCTGCTCCTGTCCGTCGGTGCCGGTGCCGCGCCCTGCGCAACGGCAGGGAGCGGCGTGAGGCCGTCATCTTACCGCCGACGGCGGCACCACACACCACGCGAAGAGGCGGGCCCCAGGGGACCCGCCTCGTTCTTTGGCTGGAGTGCCGGCGACATCGGCCGGGGCCTTTCCGCGCCCTTGGCCGACGCCTCCATTCCTAGGCGTAGACGGGATGGGCCCGGCAGAGCGCTGCGGCCTGATCGCGCACGGTCTCTTCGATGGCGGAGGTGTCGTCGCCGGCCGCCAGCACATCCAGCACGTCGCAGATCCAGCCCGCCAGGCGCTCGCACTCCTCGACGCCGAAGCCGCGGGTGGTCACCGCCGGGGTGCCCAGGCGCAGGCCGGAGGTGACGAAGGGGCTCTGCGGGTCGTTGGGCACGGCGTTCTTGTTGACGGTGATATGGGCGCGCCCCAGGGCCGCGTCGGCGTCCTTGCCGGTCACGCCCTGCTTGATCAGCGAGACCAGGAACAGATGATCGTCGGTGCCGTCGGAGACCACCTCGTAGCCCCGCGCCATGAACACCCCGGCCATGGCCCGGGCGTTGTCGATCACCCGCCGCTGGTACTGCACGAACTCCTGGCTCATCGCCTCCTTGAAGGCCACCGCCTTGGCGGCGATCACGTGCATCAGCGGACCGCCCTGCTGGCCCGGGAAGACCGCGCTATTGAGCTTCTTGTGGAGTGCCTCATCGGGGTGTGCCGAGAGGATCAGGCCGCCGCGGGGACCGCGCAGGGTCTTGTGGGTGGTGGTGGTCACCACGTGGGCGTGGGGCAGCGGGCTCGGGTAGTGCCCGGCCGCGACGAGCCCGGCCACGTGGGCCATGTCGACCAGCAGCCAGGCGCCTACGGCGTCGGCGATGGCACGGAAGCGCCGCCAGTCGACCACCCGGGCATAGGCCGAGAAGCCGGCGATGATCAGCTTGGGCTGGTGCTCACGAGCCAAGCGCTCGACCTCGTCGTAGTCGATCTCGCCGGTCTCGACGTTCAGGCCGTACTGCACGGCGTGGTAGTGCTTGCCGGAGAAGTTGGGGGCCGCGCCGTGGGTCAGGTGGCCGCCGTGGTCGAGGCTCATCCCGAGGATGGTGTCGCCGGGCTTGACCAGCGCCATGAAGGCCGCGGCATTGGCCTGGGCGCCGGAATGGGGCTGGACGTTGGCATAGTCGGCGCCGAACAGGTCGCAGGCGCGCTGGATGGCCAGCGCCTCCACCTTGTCCACGAACTCGCAGCCGCCGTAGTAGCGCTTGCCCGGATAGCCCTCGGCGTACTTGTTGGTCAGCTGGCTGCCCTGGGCCTCCATGACCGCGCGGCTCGCGTAGTTCTCGGAGGCGATCAGCTCGATGTGCGCCTCCTGGCGCCCCTCCTCTTCGCGAATCGCCCGCAGCAGATCCTGATCGGCTTCCTGCAGATGGGTGAACGACATGACGACATCCTCTTGATTGTTAGGGGTGGTGCCTCTGCATGCTCGCCGGGCGGGCCTCGGGGCCTCCCGGCGGACGGATCGTGGCCCGCGGCCTCACTTGCCGCGGTAGTAGCCCGGGGTGACGAAGGGGGTCTTGGTCACCACCATGGGCAGGCGCTTGCCCCGCACCTCGGCATAGACGGTGGTGCCGGGCTCGGCCAGGGCGACGGGCACGTAGCCCATGGCCACCGGCTGCCCCACCGTGGGGCCGAAGCCGCCGGAGGTGACCCGGCCGAGGGCGTTGCCCTCGCCGTCGAAGAGCTCGGTGCCCTCGCGCACCGGCGCGCGGCCCTCGCCGAGCAGGCCGACCCGCTTCTTGGCGTGGTCCTTGGACTCGACCTGGGCGAGGATCCGCTCGGCGCCGGGGAAGCCGCCCGGGCGCTCGCCGCCGTGGCGGCGCGGCTTGCCGATGGCCCAGATGAGCCCGCCCTCGACCGGCGTGGTGCCGGTGTCGATGTCGTGGCCGTAGAGGCAGAGCCCGGCCTCCAGGCGAAGGGAGTCGCGGGCCCCCAGGCCGATCGCCTCGACCTCCGGCTCCGCCAGCAGGCGGCGCGCCAGGGCCTCGCTCTGCTCGGCCGGCACCGAGATCTCGAAGCCGTCCTCGCCGGTATAGCCGCTGCGGCTGATCCACACCGGAATGCCGTCGATCTCGAAGTGGCCGTGCTGCATGAAGACCATCTCGCAGGCCGCGGGGCAGAGGCGCGCCATCACCTCGGCGGTCTTCGGGCCCTGCAGGGCCAGCAGGCCGCGATCGAGCTCCTCCACCTCGTAGCCCTCGGGCAGCCGCTGGCGCAGGTGGGCGATGTCCTCGGCCTTGCAGGCGGCATTGACCACCAGGTAGAGGTGATCGCCGTTGTTGACCACCATCAGGTCGTCGAGGATGCCCCCCTCCTCGGAGGTGAACAGCGCATAGCGCTGCATGCCGGCCGGCAGGCCGACCAGGTCGGCGGGCACCAGGGTCTCCAGCGCCTCGGCGGGCTGCGGGCCGCGCAGCAGCACCTGCCCCATGTGGGAGACATCGAACAGGCCGCTGGCACCGCGCGTGTGCTCATGCTCCTTCTTGACGCCCAGCGGGTACTGGACGGGCATCTCGTAGCCGGCGAAGGGCACCATCTTGGCCCCCAGCTCGACATGCAGGGCATACAGGGGGGTGTGCTTCATCTCGCTCATGGACCGCCTCGGATTGACGAAGAAAAGAGAGGTGTTCGATGCGACCGCCACCGATGGACGACCGCCCTTGCGTGCCCCAAGACTAGACGAAGTTTCTTAAAGGAAACAAGCGTCCGATGAGAGAAACACGCCACGCTGTTCGCCCCCCGGTCACGCGCCCGACGCGCCCCGGGGGCATCACCTCCTCTCTATCGCCATGAATATTCGAAATAAAATGCTGAGCAGCCCAGCTGCCGCCCACAATATATTCTATTTAACTATTATGATATTCCTAAAACTCCTTGCCAAAAGGTTGGCGCCCCGTCCCGGTTGTCCTAGGATCTCTCCACCGAAAACAATTTTCTTATAGGAAACACAGATGAGCTCAATCCCCGCCAACCTGCGCTACGCCGAAAGCCACGAGTGGGTCCTCGACAACGGCGACGGCAGCGTGACCATCGGCATCACCGACCACGCCCAGGAGGCGCTGGGCGACGTGGTCTTCGTCGAGCTGCCCGAGGTCGGCAAGACCCTCGCCGTCGGCGACGAGTTCGGCGTCATCGAGTCGGTCAAGGCCGCCTCCGACCTCTACGCGCCGCTCGCCGGCGAGGTCATCGCCGTCAACGAGGCCCTCGAGGACGCCCCGGAGACCGTCAACGAGGCGCCCTACGCCGACGGCTGGATCATGAAGGTACGCCTCGACGACGCCGCCGCCCTCGAATCGCTGCTCGACGCCGACGCCTACCAGGCCGTGGCCGCCGAGGACTGAGCCTCTCCCGGCGCCCTCCTCCGCCCACGCGGCCGGTGAGGAGCGCGCCACCCCGGCCCCGCCCGCGGGGCCGGCCTTCCATCGATTCCGGGGCGTTGCCCCCCACGCACATAGGGTGTTCCATGGCTTTCGACAACCGCCGTCTGGCCGATCTGGCCGCTCACGATGCCTTCCTCCAGCGCCACAACGGGCCCACCGCCGACGACGTCGCGGGCATGCTCGAGACGCTGGGCATGGCGAGCCTTCCCGCGCTGATGGAGGCCACCGTGCCCGCCGGCATTCGCCTGGGCCGTGAGCTGGACCTGGACCCGCCGAAGGGCGAGGCCGAGGCCCTGGACTACCTGCACCGCCTGGCGCGCCAGAACCGCGTGGCCAGGAGCTACATCGGCCAGGGCTACTACGACACCCACCTGCCGACGGTGATCCAGCGCAACGTGCTGGAGAACCCGGGCTGGTACACCGCCTACACGCCCTACCAGCCGGAGATCTCCCAGGGGCGCCTCGAGGGCCTGCTCAACTTCCAGCAGATGGTGATGGACCTCACCGGCATGGAGCTCGCCAACGCCTCGCTGCTCGACGAGGCGACCGCCGCCGCCGAGGCGATGGCGCTGTGCAAGCGCGCCAACAAGAAGGCCAGGAGCAATACCTTCTTCGTCGCCGAGGACGTCTTCCCGCAGACCCTGGACGTGGTGCGCACCCGGGCGGCCTGGTTCGGCTTCGACCTGGTGGTAGCCCCGGCCGACGAGCTCGCCGAGCACGACGTCTTCGGCGCCCTGCTGCAGTACCCCGGCGACGGCGGCCGGGTCCGCGACCTGGCGCCGCTGCTCGAGGCCGCCCGCGAGCGCGGCGTGATGACCTGCGTGGCGGCCGACATCATGGGCCTGGTGCTGCTCAAGGAGCCGGGCGCCCTGGGCGCCGACATGGTGGTCGGCAGCGCCCAGCGCTTCGGCGTGCCGATGGGCTTCGGCGGCCCCCACGCGGCCTTCTTCGCCACCACCGACAAGCTCAAGCGCTCGATCCCGGGGCGCATCATCGGCGTCTCCCAGGACAGCCGCGGCGCGACGGCGCTGCGCATGGCGATGCAGACCCGCGAGCAGCATATCCGCCGCGAGAAGGCGACCTCCAACATCTGCACCGCCCAGGCGCTGCTGGCCAACATCGCCGGCTTCTACGCCGTCTACCACGGCGCCGAGGGCCTCAGGACCATCGCCTCGCGCATCCATCGCCTGACGACGATCCTGGCCACCGGCCTCATGGCGAAGGGCGTGAGCCTGGCCCACGACAGCTGGTTCGACACCCTGCGCCTGACCGGCGTGGATGCCGGGCGCATCCACGGCCGCGCCATGGCCCACGACGTCAACCTGCGCTACTTCGCCAATGGCGACGTGGGGCTGAGCCTCGACGAGACCACCACCGCCCACGACCTGGACGTGCTGTTCGACGTGCTGCTCGACGAGGAGCATGGGCTCGGCGTGCGCGAGCTCGACGACCGGGTGCTCGCCGAGGGGCTCACCGGCATCCCGGCCGCCTGCGCCCGGGAGTCCGCGTTCCTGACCCACCCGACCTTCCAGCGCTACCGCAGCGAGACCGAGATGCTGCGCTACCTCAAGCGCCTGGAGAACAAGGATCTGTCGCTCGCCCACGCGATGATCCCGCTGGGCTCGTGCACCATGAAGCTCAACGCCACCAGCGAGATGATCCCCATCACCTGGCCGGAGTTCGCGCGCATCCACCCCTTCGCGCCCCGCGACCAGGTGGCCGGCTACCGCCAGATGATCGACGAGCTGGCCGCCTTCCTGGTCGAGGTGACCGGCTACGACCACATCTCCATGCAGCCCAACTCCGGCGCCCAGGGCGAGTACGCCGGGCTGGTGGCGATCCGCCGCTACCAGGCGGCCCAGGGCGAGGGCCACCGCGACGTCTGCCTGATCCCGAGCTCCGCCCACGGCACCAACCCCGCCTCCGCCGCCATGGCCAGCATGAAGGTGGTGGTCGTGGAGTGCGACGCCGACGGCAACGTCGACATCGACGACCTGGCCGCCAAGGCCGAACAGCACCGCGACGCCCTCTCGGCGATCATGATCACCTACCCCTCCACCCACGGGGTGTTCGAGGCCCACGTGCGCGAGGTGTGCGAGATCGTCCACGCCCACGGCGGCCAGGTCTACATCGACGGCGCCAACATGAACGCCCAGGTGGGCCTGACCCGCCCCGGCGACTTCGGCGGCGACGTCAGCCACCTCAACCTGCACAAGACCTTCTGCATCCCCCACGGCGGCGGCGGCCCGGGCATGGGCCCGATCGGCGTCAAGGCGCACCTCGCGCCCTACGTCTCGAACCACGCGGTGGTGCCGCTCGAGGGCGTCGAGGCGGGCTGTGGCGCGGTCTCGGCCGCCCCCTTCGGCTCGGCCTCGATCCTGCCAATCTCCTGGGCCTACATCAAGATGATGGGCGCGCGCGGCCTGCGCGAGGCCACCGAGCTCGCGATCCTCAACGCCAACTACATCGCCCAGCGCCTCGGCGCGCACTACCCGGTGCTCTACAAGGGCGCCAACGGTACCGTGGCCCACGAGTGCATCATCGACATCCGCCCGCTCAAGGCCGACTCCGGCATCAGCGAGGAGGACATCGCCAAGCGCCTGATGGACTACGGCTTCCACGCCCCGACCATGTCCTTCCCGGTGCCCGGCACGCTGATGATCGAGCCCACCGAGTCGGAGTCGCGCTACGAGATCGACCGCTTCTGCGACGCCATGATCGCGATCCGCGAGGAGATCGCCAGGGTCGAGGCCGGCGACTGGCCGGCGGACGACAACCCGCTGGTCAACGCCCCGCACACCCTGGCCGACCTGCGCGACGACGCCTGGGCGCGCCCCTACTCCCGGGAGCTCGGCGCCTTCCCCTCCGAGGCGACCCGGGCGGCCAAGTACTGGCCGGCGGTCAATCGCGTCGACAACGTCTTCGGCGACCGGCAGCTGATCTGCTCCTGCCCGAGCATCGACGAGTACCGCGAGTAAGCGACGCGAGTCAGCCGACGTGAGACGTGGCCCCACCCCGGGTCCCGCCGCTGGCGGGGCCCGGGGTGTCGCGTTAAGGGGAAGCGCTCTGCCGCCTCAGTCGAACCGGTCCCAGTAGGGGGGATCGCCGAAATAGCCCTCCAGGAAGTCGACGAAACAGCGCACCTTGCTCGCCAGGAGCTGGCGGTGGGCATAGACGGCGTAGAGCGACATCGGCCTGGGCTCGTGGTCCGGCAGCACGACCCGCAGCCTGCCGTCCTGCAGGGCGGGCCCGGCGATGAAGGTGGGCTGCAGGGCGATGCCGGCGCCGGCGATGGCCGACTCGACCAGCACGTCGCCGTTGTTGCAGACGAAATCGCCGCTGATCGGATCGCCGCCCCCAGCCGGACCACGGCCCGGCAACCAGCGAGAGAGCGAGTCGCCGGCCTCCTGCTCGGCATAGCTGTAGCGCAGGTAGCGATGGGCCTTGAGCTGCTCCGGACGCTCGGGGGTGCCGTGCTGCGTCAGGTAGGCGGGCGAGGCGCACATCACCAGGCGCACCGGCGCGATCCGCTTGGCGATCAGCGAGGAGCTCTTCAGGTGGCCGATGCGCAGCGCGATATCGAAGCCCTCCTCGACGATGTCGACCTTGCGGTCGTTCAGCTGCAGGTCGATGTCGACGCCGGGGTGGGCGCGCTGGAAGTCGCCGAGCAGCGGCGCCAGGTGGCGGGTCGCGAAGGAGACCGGTGCGCTGATCCTCAGCAGGCCCCGGGCCTGGGTCTGCAGGTCGCCGAGCTGGTGCTCCACGTCGTCGAGGTCGGCCAGGAGCTGCTGGGCCCGCGGGTGATAGCGCCTGCCCGCCTCGGTGAGGTGGAGCCTGCGGGTGGTGCGGTTGAGCAGGCGCACCCCCAGGTGTGCCTCGAGCTGGGCCACGTACTTGCTGACCAGCTGCGGCGACATCGCCAGGCGCTCGGCGGCGCGGGTGAAGCTGCCCTCACTGACCACGGTGATGAAGGCGCGCATGGCATCGAGTCGGTCCATCGGGGACTCCTGGCGGAGTGACACGCCGAATTATCAACATAGCATTGATGATCAGACAACACTTTCCGCCTTAGTCTTTCTTTCTGGTGATAGTAGAGTGGCGTCATCACCCGGGGGGAGCGCCCTCGGGACACCCTCTCCCCAAGAAAGCGTCGAGGTAACGATCATGAATAACCAACTCGTGAAGACCCTGCTCCACTCCCGCGGCGGCGTGGCCGCCTTGGTCCTGCGCGTCCCGGTCGGGCTGATCCTGGCCGCCCACGGCGCGCAGAAGCTGTTCGGCTGGTTCGGCGGCTACGGCCTGGAAGGCACCGCGCAGTGGCTGGCCAGCATCGGACTCGCCCCGGGCACCCTGATGGCGCTGCTGGCCGGCGGCGCCGAGTTCTTCGGCGGACTGGCGCTGGTGCTCGGCCTGCTGACCCGCCCGGCGGCGCTGGTATCGGCCTTCACGATGCTGGTGGCCATCTTCGCCGTGCATATCGACAACGGCCTGTTCATGGCCAACAACGGCTACGAGTATGCCCTGACCCTGTTCGCCGCCACGACGGCCCTGGCCATTCAGGGCGGCGGGCGCTTCGCGCTGGATTCCCTGCTGCTCGACCCGCTGGAGAAGGCCGCCGAGGGCCACAGCGCCGCGCCCGGCCGGTCATGACGGGCCGGTTCGACGAGATCCAAGGCAACCCCGGGAGCGAGCGCCATGACCCCCTCCACCGATGTCCTGTTCCTCTCCCATGGCGGCGGCCCCAGGCCGCTGCTGGGCGACCCCGGCCACCGTGAACTCGTCACGCGGCTCACCGAGATCGCGGGCCGGCTCCCCAGGCCCTCCGCCATACTGGTCATCAGCGCCCACTGGGAGGCGCCGGTGCCGACGATCACCGCCAGCGCCCGGCCAGGGCTGATCTATGACTACCACGGCTTTCCGCCCGAGGCCTACGCGATCGAATACCCCTGCCCCGGGGAGCCGGCGCTGGCGGCCCGGGTCCACCGGGCGCTCACGCAGGCCGGCCTCCCCGCCCGGCTCGACGACCGGCGGGGCTTCGACCACGGCGTGTTCGTCCCGCTCAAGCTGATGTATCCGGAGGCTGACATTCCCTGCGTGCAGCTCTCCCTGGTCGACAGCCTGGATGCCGCCACGCACCTGGCCATCGGCAAGGCGCTGCAGGCGCTCGACGTCGACGACCTGCTGGTGATCGGCTCCGGGTTCTCCTTCCATAACATGGGCGCTTTCTTTGCCCCCGACACCCCGGAGAGCCAGGCGCGCAACCTGGCCTTCGAGGACTGGCTCGAGGAGACCTGTGCCAGTTTGGAGATCGAGGAGGCGGAGCGCGCCGAGCGCCTGATCCACTGGGAGCGCGCCCCCCATGCCCGGTTCTGCCACCCCCGCGAGGAGCATCTGCTGCCGCTTCATGTCTGTGTCGGCCTGGCACAGCGGCCGAGCGACACCCATATCGCCGCCACCGTGCTCGGCAAGACCTCGGGGATGTTCCACTGGCGGCTGGCCTGAGCGCTTTCTAGACCTCGACCACGCACGCAGGGGCGAAGCGCGGCGGATTGAATTCGTTCGGGTAGCCGCCAGGGTTGGCCATCACGCGCGTGCCTTTCACCCGCAGGTCGACCGGCTCATGCACATGCCCGTGGAGCCAGAGATCCATGCGTCCCATCAGCGACTCGAGGTCGGACGCGAAGGCCGGCGACAGCGGATCGCCTCGATAGCACGGCGGAATGCACGCGCCCAGCGGCGCATGGTGGCTGATCACCACCCGCGGCCCCTCCCAGGGCCGGGCCAGTTCGTTCGCGAGCCAGGCCAGGGACTCGGCATGCAGGCGCCGGCTCTCCGCCGGGGTGAAGAGCTCGCCCACCGGCTGCTCGATGCGCCGAAAATCCAGCATCACCCGCCGGGCGGCCTGCTCGCAGCCGTGGACGTCGAGCTCGGGCGTTCCGGCGTAGAGGGCGAAATCGGTCCAGAGCGTCAGACCATGGAAGCGCACGCCGCCCAGGGTGAGCGTGCGGTTATCCAGCAGGTGGATCCCGAGCCGCTCGGCCTCGTCGGCCAGGGTGTCACGCAGGGCCGGCATGACGCCGCCGTAGTACTCGTGATTGCCGGGCACATAGAGGATCGGCAGGCCCGCGAAGCGCTCGGCCGCCCAGGCGAGGCCCCGGCAGCCGATGTGAATGTCGCCGGCCAGCACCACGGCATCGGCATCGACCCACGGCAGGTCGCGCCCCTCGGCAAAGTGTTCGAGATGCAGATCGGACAGGATCCGGAGTCGCATGCCTGTTCTCCCGGCGGCTAGACATCGGCCCGCGCACGCGTGGCCGGACAGGCCTCCCACCCTAGACGAGCCCCGTCGAGACGTCCAAGCGGCCGCGCAGGCCGCGCCGAGCCGTGCCCACTTGATGGAAAAGCCTTCCATTGTTGTTGCTTGCAAAAGCCTACATAGGAATAAATGAAAAATCAGTGGGTTACCGAATTTTTTTCGCTATAAAAATGCATATAATAGAGGCATAAAACTGCATAATTTAGTCAACGAGGCACTTGGCCAAACAACTGCGAAGTAATATTACAAAAAACCCACCAAAGCTGGTGGGTTGAAGCTACCTATACGGTAGTTGTACGCGGCTTGGCTTTATCGGCCTAGGACTGATATTTTTGGCTGCCTGTCCGGCAGTTCACGACCTCAAGCCACTCGGGGCGGGGTTCGATTGGTTTTTGGCTGCCTGTCCGGCAGTTGACTACGAAGCAATACTTTAAAAATTTTTTCAATCAAAATCTTACCCATTGTTTCATGCCCCACACCCCTATTACAATAGCGCTCATACCAAATGAAATAAACAGTAATTTTTAGCATGGCAAGAAAAAAGGGTTCTGATGCTAGGTTAATCGTTCGAAGTCAGATTACGATAGATGCCGCATGATACGCAACATCATCTGCAATGAAGTGCAACAGCGATTGCTTTATTAGTTAATATATAACCGTAAACACGACCAGACACCATTCAATCTACATATTTTCTATATTCCTAAAAGGAACTGTGCCACTGTGCATACGACTGGTTGCCAGTCCGTACGAACTGAATCCTCCTTCTTCTTTTTCTCCATTGCCATGCAATACGCTTCTTTCCAACTGGATATGAATCATAAAGGGCTGCCCTGTACTTTGACTTTCGAGGAAAGATGAGTGAAAACGATCAACAACCTTTGACCTACTTATCTTAGTTGGATCAAATATCTCACCTCTTTTCTCAGCACGTTTTTTTGCCCTTGCCAGTCTCCTGCGCATGGCACCTGGAAACATTTTGTCAACTGCTTGGTTCCTAACGAATCTAACTTCTTCATGTTCCCCATACCCTACCGAGGATATCTCCCCAATTTCGAAAATCTCATGATCCGCCATCATTGAAAAGTATTTATCTTCCTTAAACAAAGCCAGTTTAGCCTTATCTTCACAAAAAAATTCAATAGCTCCGCCAAGAGATTGACAGGACCACTTTGGAAATGAAATACCTATGTCAAATGGATGATTGTTGATAACAAAGTAATGCAGTGCAGTGATGCAACGTCCTGACAGCAAGCCAAAATCCGCATCGGCAGGAAGGTAATTTATAGAAAAATAATAGCGCTTCATGAAAGCTCACTTAGATTTTTGAAACAAGCCACCCTTAACAAGAACAGCCATCAAATAATGATATTCGGGACTAATGTCTTTCCCTGACAAGTTATCTTTCAAAAAATTTTCAGACCTAGAAAGAATAGAGTAGAAGTCTTGCCCAGACTGCGGCCCACGGCGTGCCATGAGTGACGAGCTATCTGCACCATACTCGCTGACGCGGAGTGGCTTTTCTGCGTCAAACTCCCACCAGACGTCTATCATCTGAATAGCTGCACCTATCTTCGTTGACGTAAAGCTAGCCGCTTCTCTTCCGTCGCTAGTTGTTGTTTTAAGGAGTCGTTTTCCAGGCCCGTCATCACTGGAATCCTTTTTAACAAGCATCTGACTTGGGTAGATTTCTTGGCAAAACCCCACTTTCAGCTTGGCTGTTATATCGGCAAACCAAAAGGCTCTAGAGTCATGCAGTGCTCGACTCATGCCATCAGATATAAAGCCGAGAATATATTGTGACTGCTCATCCCAATCCTTTGGATTCTTACCATAGAAATGAAGGTTGTTGACTGATAGCTCCTCCTCAGATCCAACAACTTTTAGAGACACTACCAATTCGCTTGTATGCTGGTTCTTCCAAAGCCAGCTCCCGTCTAGTAGGTTTATACAGTAACGCCTGGCAAGCTCATCAAAACCACCTGCATCTCGATACTTCAAAGCAAGCATCTTCATATGAGCATTAAGATTTGGGTCACTACAGACCATGGGCTGCATTGAGCTAGGCTTAACTCTCAAAGAAAACCGACAATATAAATGCTCAATATTGGGCGGCACAAAACATGACTCAATATTTTGTGGGTTTCCATACCCCAGCTTATTCAGAGCAACACTGTCTTTTATCTTCCCATTAGATGCATATGCCTCTGAATGAGAAGACTTAACGCCCCGAATATGATAACTATCAATCTCTAAAGGCTCAAAGTTACTATTCGGGGTCTTGTAGAAAAACACCGCTTTGCCAGGGGACAGGGAGCGCTCGTAGCTCAAATTTGTGCATAGACTAATCATTGGCTGGCTCTTACTTTTACACTCTGCCCATCAGCATAGCTGAATTTTCGATACGCATCCCCCAGAAAGCTTCATCCCGCAGTGCTCGCCACCCCCGCAACCGATACTCTACCGGTGAAGCCAAGCGAGCGGCCCCAATCAGGGACTCAGCAAAGGCGTGCGTAGACTCTAAGGCCCCTTCCCTTTTGACAGGTTCTTCTAGTAAAGCATAGCCAGCCATGATAGGCCTTATACTTTTAAATTTATGGAAAAAATTAAGCCCTTGTTCGAGGCCATCACACCCCATAGACTCTGGTACTATCCAACGGCCACTGCGCGGCAAACGTTGCAGTTCATGGAACAACACGGCCCCCCTTTCTACCCGGCAACAGTCAGGCTCAGAATCTTCAGCAGAAGGGTGCAAGGTTCCCCCAGCAAAGCGACTCGGGAACGCCGTATGCAGAAGCTGTTTGTCTATCGACCCTAGCTCATCGTCAGGATCATGCACACGAATCAATAAGTCCATTGTCATATCACAATAGCGGGATGGTTTAAGCCCAGGCAGCATAACTTGCTTACCTACTCGCCTTATCTTGGCTGGAAGTTTTGTTTCACTCCAGCCTTGATATTCATGCAAAAACCAAGCCACACCGTTAAATCTTAACTCAGAACCAAGTATTCGATTTAAATTAATCTCATATTCTTTTGTCATGCCCCACAAAGCAGTCAAAGAAGGAATGCCAGAAAGATAAGGGGTTGACATCGCTGAAGCATCATACACCTTAGCTTTTTTCAAATAGATGAATTTATCATCTCCTGCAACTTCAGAACACTCTTTAGATTCTGACTCTTGCGGAGCCGCATATTTATTAAGAAGGCTTCTCAGAATAGCTTCTAAGGGCCTCATGAGAAGTGGGTGGTACGCCAAGCTTCTCGTATTATGATGTTCACTGAGCTTCTTGTTCAGTGCTAAGCCAACTTCTCTAGCAAGTATAGTATTGGAAGTAAAATGAATAGAAGACACTTTCCATTCTAGTGTATCATACACAAATAAAGGCACTTTTCTTAGGCATGTAATTGATTCTTTCCACTCAAAAATAGGTGCAAGCCAATCAGCCAAGTGACTTTTAATTGATGAAATGGCGTGCCTTCTCTCAGACTTTCTAATCTTATCAGTAGATATCTCACTAGAACGAACAATGGATCTACACGCTGATAAAAAACCTTTATTAAATATCGCTCTACTGTCGAACAGGGACTCACCCGCTTCTAAACGCTTAAAACCCGACCCTGCCAAGCTGGCACTTTCATTTCTTGTAAGTCTTGGTGGATATTTTAGGATATAGAAGTTCCCGCCTATCGAGCCTGAAAGATCGCCTAAACTTGTTGGATGACGATGCTTAATATTCCCAAATCTCCCAATTCTCTTTCTCGCCAACCTCTCAACTTCAGCCATGAAAGAGTGGGAAACCACAGGTGTTATTGCAACATAATTTGAATTGTATAAAAACCTAACTTGAGGGGAGTAGATGCTAACCATGGAAGGTTTTAGCTGAGCATCAGCAAGATCCAATATCTTTTTAACCCACTTATGTATTATAGAGGCCTCGACTCCTATATCCAACAATGAATTGATCCATACGTGATCCTGTTTTTTAAGAACAATAGACAGATTAGTGGCACCCCCCTCCCAGAGAAAACAAGCACCGAAGAGCTTCGCCGCATTATAGTCTGCAGAATTATGGGACCAGCCAAGCTCCTTCGCCAATCCATTTGAAGAAATATACCCTGGCACCATGCTCGGTGGATTAGCGATAATGCGCTGACCATGGACTCGTGGGTCAGGGAACTTAAGATTATGAGTATGTTGCCACGCAACTTGATTAAGACACCTCTCCATAAAACTACTGTCTCTCAATTTTCTTTCGGCTGATGCTTCACAAAAAAGATCCTCGCCCGTTTCTTTTTTTTGAGACAAATTTAACAGCGCGACTGTTGCAGTATATTCGCTACCAGTTACGTCCAAGAGAGGTGTATAAGGTGCGAGATGCTTCCTGAACTCAGCTGAGCGCTCTTGCATATTTTCAATAGATGATATTTCGTCAATATGCATTCAGGTCACCAATGAGGAAGGTAAGTAGCTGAAGCCCCAAAGTCAGCTGGCATTTTAGCTTTTGACAACTCTATAACTTGACGAAGAAAAAAAACAGGCTGATTAGGTGGGAATCGTGCATGAGATCCAATTTTACTTGAAGAGTGCAGGTAGCCGTCCTCATAAAGGAGATACACTTGATCATGTGTAGTTTGCAACAGAGCGGCTGCTTCTTTGACGGTGAGCAACATATCACCGTAGTTTGGATGCTTTGACTTAGGGTAGGAATTCACAACACCATCTAAAAAAACTAAAATTTCATTTAGTATGAAATTTTCTTGCAGAGTCAACCCTTTGATCAAAGTAGAAGCAGATAGTTTACTCCCTAAAGCAAAGCTAAGCGCAGTTTTATTATAACTTTTAACCAACTTTGCTTTAGAGAACTCCAGATCTGAAGAAAGAACTTCATGGAATGCGCGCGGCCAGCAAGTATAAAAATCTACTGCTTCACGCAGCATCCTTTCAACTTCTTCCTCATTATTCACATCAGCATCATTTACTATGCAGAAATATAGCAATGCAGCATACCTAATAGAGAAAGAACCTGTTTTCTCCAAGGGGGAGCAGCCACCTAAATCCTGCTGCACTACCAATTCACTAAGCCAAATACTCTTTGGGTCGGCGCTTTTCACAGATGCACGCGATAAATCATAACCACATCGACAGTGACCTATCATCTCACTATCGAGATATGAAATATGAATTCCGCAACTAGGACAATTATGGACAAGATTAACGCCGTGCTTGGTGCATGCAGTATAGGGAAGATAGTGCCAGGCCTGAGGTATATATATGCTTTCTGAAAGGCAAAGAGGGCAAACAGGAATCGATGATTTCCTTATAAAGCAGCGGGGGATGTGCTCCCCCCCTCTTGCTAAAGCTCGGTAATTACCGCAGAAATCAGCTGCTGAATTCCGGAGTGAAAGCGACAATAGAGGGAGGTCTTTATTTTCTGACAACTTTTCAAATAACGATAGAGCCCGAACCCGGAAACTACTACTTTGTCGTGCATGCCAAACATTGACTGTTTTCAGCTCTAGTGGAAATGCTCCTCCTGCCTCGTGATCCTGCTCCTGCAGCCATTCTTTGACAGCGCCACTCAGCAACCTATATGACTCAAGAAAGTTCGCCTCAGTCAAGCGAAGAAGATAACTCTCTAGCGATTCGTCAGAGAATGGCTTGGGCTGGACTAATAGCTGCATATGCGACCTCCTGAGTCTTTTTTTTATACTATCCAAGTGGCCATATGGACAAATTATTAATAGACCCCTAAGATTTCCTGTCGGTACTGATTAGAGAAATAAATTTCCATGATTGTTGTCGCTCTGTGTGACAAAGAACTCCCTTGTTCTTCTGCTGAGCTCTCAGCAGCTGGGGGCTGTCCCAGTCTCTCCGCGAGATGATCGGCCAAAAAAGGCAAATACGGCTGTGCTTCTAAGCTGCTGTCCTCTGCTTTTACACTAGATAGCACAGCTAGGTCATCCGGAAGATCATCTGCAACTCTTCTCGCGAAGTGCTTTAGCATTTGTTCAGCGATCACAAAAAGCCAGGCATGATTATCCGTGTCTTCTCTTCTTCGCAAAACTCGCCCTAGCACCTGACGAAAATACATTTCTGTCCTGATTCGACTGAGGTAGCAGCACACCTGCAAACGTGGAATATCAGTACCTTCGCTGATCATGCCAACTGAGATGATCCATTTTTTGGTACCATGCCGAAAGGCATCAATGCGCTCCTGCGCATCCGGAGAACGGTAAGTCACGATTATACTATCCTCTCCCAGCTGTGCCAGAGAGTTCGCAATTAGATAGGCATGCTCTACATCCGTGGCAACGGCTAGTCCTCCGGCGTCCGAAACTTCCTCTCGCACCTCGTTCAGCTTTCTTGTTGCCAGTGTCAGAAGCTGCCCCATGACTTGTTCATGGTGCACCAAATCTTCATAGGTCACCGGCGACTCGCGCAGCAGGCAGTTCACGCTGCCAAATTCTTGCGTCTGCTTAGCATCAAATTCCTCGAGCTCCAAGTGGACTTGCTGATTATCCAACACCACGATGCGTGGTGACCGGCACACACCATCACGAACGGCTTCCTGAAGGCCATACCGATAATCGCAAACCAGCCGTCCATCGGGATCGGAATAGCGAGCCAGCACGATGCTGCGCTCATCCGAGCGCCAGGGCGTTCCGGATAAAGCCAGCGTATAGGTCGCACGATCTTGCACCCGCTGCAGAATCTCATATCCCCAACGATTGCTCATGACGGGGTCTCCACCAGCACAGTGATGGATTTCGTCAAATACCGCTAACACGCGATATTCTTCGAGCAGCTGCCAGAATGCGTCTTCCAGGAATGGCATCGCCTGATAAGTATACGCGGCTCCCACGGCGCCAATGGTGCCATCGAGCCGCTTCTCCAGCACCTCGAAAAAGGTGCTACGGATTCCCTCGACGATCTGCCGAGATGGAGCAAAGCAGATCACCAGATCGATACGCCCTGCTTTCATCAACGCCGACGCCAGCCCAGCTGCCATGCGTGTCTTGCCGGCTGCTGGCGTTGCCTGGCAGAAAAAGTGCGGTGACTGTGGGTTCAACTTTGCCATGGCCTGGTCAATGCAGGCTCGCTGCCACTCTCGCAGCTTCATTGTCTGCTCCCTTGCAATGCTTGCAGGGTTTTCTCCAGCGCACGCAACTGCCCCAGCAAACGCGAGCTGCGATTGCGAGCCTCCAGATACTCGGCTTTCAGGGTGTCCGCTAGTTGAGGAAGCTCCTCCATGAGGCTCTTGTACTTCTCCGCCTCCCCCAGGCTACTGAGCATATCCAGCCGGGTCTCCTTATGCTGAGCCTCGAGGACTGCGATTGGCCTACCATCCTGATGAGTCCCACTCTCCGGCCCATCGGGCTGCGATACGCTCGTGACATCGGTTTTAGCACCAAGCTTTGCTTCGAACCCCGGCGAGATCAACTTGACCCGCAGGTCCGACGGTTTCTCCAGCACGTGGTACACCTGCCCTCGCTTCCGCCGCTCTGGGTCTCTCTGCACCCAACCATTCTTGATCATGCGCTTGACATGGCTGTAAAGATATTTCCTCAACTCACTGATATCAAAATTAAAATCTTTAATACTCTCTGCGTAGGCATCGCGTACACGGACCATGGTGAAGGTCGCGAAGTCGTCCTGCATCAACAGGTGATAGAGGCGCTGATCGAGTGAGCAAATTCGAGTTTTCATGCAGCACCTGGAGGATCGTAGGGCACGAGAATCGCAAAATGCGGATTATAGTCCGTGGCCGGTATGACCGCAACGCAGCATAGTGCCGCCTCAGATCGACCGAGGGGCCTATGGACCAGCTGGCAGTCGCATTGGGGAAGCAGATACGTCAAGCACGCAAGGCACAGAGCCTTTCCCAGGACAGGTTAGCCCTGCTATGCGGTATCGATCGCAGTTATATGGGCCGAATCGAGCGCGGCGAAGTCAACTTGACGGTGCAGAAACTTTACCTTTTAGCAAAGACACTTAACCATGACCCTCGCGAGCTGTTGCCAGATCCCAGTTCTCTAAATTAGCACTCACGCTACTCATCTTATAAATTAGCTCAGCCTCATTTACTTAGCTGAAAGGTCAGGGCTAATCGCATGGGCCCAGGTCGCTGCAACGACCTAGATTCGAAATGCGCCCAAGGAGATGCCATGTGCCATTATGGCCTCCTGAGTCACGGCCAATTGCTCCTCGCGAAGTCTCTTCAGCAGCATGTTCAGCTCGCAATTACGACTGTCACGCTCCATTGACTGCAATATGGGCTGCTGAGCCAGGAAGACCCCGGGCTTGTTGACACATTCAGGAACAGCAGTGTGCGGCTCTGGCACCAGCAACCAAAACCTCTCACTTCCCACGAGCGGGAGGTATGTGTTAACTGCTATCGATACGCCCCCAGCGTCATAGTCACCGCAGTAACCCAGGTGGACGCGCTCAGGAAGCGCCTTGAGCCAGCGATTGAGAGCGCCCTGCCCATGATCATGCCCTCGGTAACAGATCAGTGTGTCGCTGCGCCAGGCAGTGGGCAGGAGCGGGAGCAGATCCCACCAGCGATCCATGACCGCACCGTTCTCGATCACCATGACGCGGCGACATGTCTCGGTGTCCAGGCCAAGCCGGGAAGTCTCGACCGACAGCACGGCACCTGGCGGCGTGGGCACCCGCACCGCTTCAGGTGCATCACCTCTGACCACTACCGCCCCGCCCGGCATGGCGACACGCTGCAGGCTACCTAGGGCCGCCTTGCCTGACAGCTTTTCGTCTCGCACGGCGCCGGCCATGCCGATGCGGTCCTGCTGCATATCCAGGGTGCGCAGGTCCGCTCCCAGCTCGCGCTGAAAGGCATTCGCCAGCACGTCACGATCCCGCTCGGTGAGATGCAGTTTCTTCCCAATCCGGGTGCCGATACCCAGCTCCTCGTGCAGCTGAGCCCAGCTATTCGTCCATGTCACGGACGCCTGCTGGTACCTCAGCACCTTCTGCACGCTGACGGTCATGCGGCGCATGCATCCTCCTCCTGGCGGAAGACAACGTCGGCCACCTCGATATTGCCCGAGTAGCGCTCCACCACATGGGCCTGGAGTTCGAAGGGCGGTACCGGTGCCCTGTCGGCCATGAGAGTCTGCAGGCGCTGCATCACGGCCAACAGCCACACCTCCTCCGGGTGCTCGACGCCCAGTACGTGATAGGCCTCCAGCGCCGAGGTCGGCCCCACCTCCAGTAGATGAGGCAGTGCCTCGAAGAGGTTGTCCAGCGCGGTGTCGAGGGGGGCCTCGGGCTCCTCCACGACATCGTGGCGGCTATCCTGGACATGTGTCGGCGCCTCGGCGGCATCGGCGTCGTAATCCGCGCTTGCGGCTTTCTGGCGCAGCACCCCCGAGACGATGTCGGTCAGGGCGTTGGCCTGCGAGGCGTCTTCGATATCCGCTGTGGCACGCAGGTCCATGGGGACCACGGTCGCACAGACATCCGGGACATTGATGGCCCCCTCCACCAGCGCCGGATCCGGAGTGTAACCGGGGTTCCGCTCATAGTGGGTCAGGAAGACATCGATGAGACTGCTGTAGCGACGCGCCTCGAGATCCTTCTCCAGCTTGGCAAGATTTTCCCGGAGCCCGTGGGTAGCCCCGACAAGATCACTGCGCAGGCGATCGAGATTACGGCGCAGCACCTTCATGAGCAGGTACTGCAGCGTATCGCTGGCACCAGCCAATCCCGTGAGATAGTTCGGTGTCAGTGTGTCGAACAGCCGGTTGAGGTCCTGGGCCTCGGAGATCGCTCGCTTATTCTCGAGGATGCGCTGATCCAAGTCGCTCACCATGCTGAACTGGTGATGAATATAGCCGGTGAATCGCTGCGTGATCTGGCGTAGGGTATCGATCAGGCTAGCCACCACTTCCTGGGCTTGCGCCTCGCGTAGCTCACGGTCCTCCTGAGCACCGGTGCGGACGGCTGCGGCATAGCTGTTGGCGATGTGCTCCAGATCCTTCACCTGGTCAGCGGCGGCACCACACGATAGCTGACGCCGATAGCTCTGGGTGACATGGTGCATAAGGTCGCTGACCACCCGGGAAACCTGGCTGTAGGGCCGGTCCTCGTCGAGGTCGAAGATCAGGCGGTGCTTGCGCAGCTGCTCTATGGCCTGCTGGTTCTCAGCGGTCTCCGGAATCGCCCCGCGGTTCTCGAGACAGGCATCCGCCAGCACCTGGGCATGCTGGTATAGGGCCCACAGCGCCCGCTGGGCATCGTCATGGCGTGCCATGGAACATGTCCTCCTGCTCCTGGCTCATCGCCTCCTCGTCCTCGCGCTCGGCCTCCGCGAGGCCTTCCTGCTGGCGAACCCACTCCATCAGGTCACGCAACAGCGACCACTTGCCAGTGGCCCGGTACATCGCCCCGGAGGTACCGAGCGGCTCCAAATACCCCATCTTGTGGAGCTTCTCCAGCAAGTGGCGCAGCCGCTGTCGGGGATCCCTCACCTTGCCGCGCAGCCCGAACTTGGTGGCAATCACCTCGAGCTCTTCCTGCAGCGCACTCGACGACTCGATGGCCTTGAGCCATTCGCTCTCGCTGACGACATCCATGGCCATGATCGGATGATGCTGCTCAGAAGTAGATCGCGACATCCGCAGCCAGCGAATCATGGCTTCCCAGCTGTTGGTCAGATCGGCGAACTGATGGCGCAGGATGTGGCGAGTGCTGGCATCCTCGGTATCGAGGTAGACCGCGTAGAAACTCACCATGTCGCGGGTCTGCGCCAGGCCACGGCCCAGCGGGTTCAGGTAGCCGCGAACCCGCTCCTGGGTGCCACTCGAGGACAGGTAGTGGTAGATCTCAGGCGTGGCTACCGAGCACACGACGCCGCCTTGCAGCAGGTGCTCCAGCGTAGCGCGAAACAGGGGATCAGAGCTCATCGGTGGACTCCTGGGTGGTGCTCGAGCTGTCGGTGACAGGCGCTTGTGTGTCGAGGGCTTCCTCAGGCTCGGGCGCCGGGGTGGCCGCATCCTGTGATGTGACGCGCATTGCCAGGCCGGCCAGCAGCGGGTTATGCGTGTTGCTCTCCTTGGGCACCATGCGCAGTACGCCCTTGTGCTTGTCGAGCAGTACCTTGTTCTCGAAGTAGCGCAGCAAGTCTGCGGTGATGCGCGGCTCCGCACAGAAGAGCGAGATGTTGCGGTCGTTCATCATGCGGAACAGCTTCACGCTGTTTTCCGGCGCCAACTCACCCAGTTCATCGATGGGCCAGGTAATATTTACCCTCTCATCGGGGCACAGGTAGCGGGCCAGAGCGCTGAACAGCACCAGGATGGCCAGGCGCGAGATGCCCTGGCTGCCCGACGCGTTGAGGTCACTGTCGGTACGGATCGGTACCCGCCTGCCCTGCTCGAAGAACTCGATCTCCAGCTCGACCATGCTCGCCAGGGAGTGCGTGCTCATCCGGGCGTGTTTGAGCTGTCCATCGATGTTGATCAGACGCGTCAGCAGCGCCTCACCCGGGAGCTCCGAGAACCCGGTCACTGCCCATTCCGCCCAGGCCGCCGCAAAGTCGGCCAGGTCACGCCAGAAGCCGAACTCGTGTATCTTCGACTTCACCCTCAAGCTCACATCGCTGATCACCGTGAACTCGTGGCTAGTGTTCAGGTGATTGTCCAGCCGGCGCGTGATGCTCTTGGTGTTCCGCTCCAGAGTCTTGAGGCTGTCGTGATAGTCGCTGAGCTCCCCGCCGATCGAGTGGACGTTGACGATGACGCCCTGCTCGATTTCAGGAACCCGATGCTCCAGGAGCACTTCCAGGTCCTGCATCTGCTCCAGCGTGAAGGCATTGCTCCCCTCGTCATGCTGGCTCTTGCTGCGCCGGTCTTCACGCATATTCTGCCAGCTCTGGAAGACCTTCGAGCCGGGGTGCTGCGCCAATGTGCTCCCACACTGCCGGGCGCTCTTCAGGACAGTCTGACGCTGCTGCTCTGTCACGCTGAGCAGGCGAGCCAATTCGTGGATGAGCTGCTCACGCCCTCGGGTCGTCACTTCGGCAGCGAGCCCCAGCACCGAGTCGACACGGGGCAGCTCAGCGATCACCCCCGCCGCGGTATCGGCCAGCAGGGTGTCGTCCTTGATCTCGCTCTCCAGGCGATCGACTTTCTTCCCTGCCGCCTTGCGTGCGGCAATCAGCATCTTATGGACATCCCGGTAGGCGTCCTGGACCGACTCCAGGGTGTTCTTGGCTCGCGCCAGCAAACCCTCCGAATCACTCAACGCCTTCTCATACCCAGCCTTGTGGGCCCACTGATCGCGCAGCCATGCCTCGTACTCGCTCACTCGCGGCCTCAGTTGCTCCGCCCGGGAGATGTCGTCGGACAAGGAAGTGACGAGCTTGCTGGTGTCGCTTACCGCCTGGGGGTCAACGCCCTCCTCACTCATGGCCTGCAGGCGCCAATCGTCCAGCTTCAGAATGGCGTCCTTTTCCCTGTCCACTGAATCCTGCAGGGAGTTCTCGAACGAGGCCTTCTCGTCCTGCAGGCGCTCCTTGTCGACCTGCTGGTCGGCCAGCGCTTGCTGGTACTGAGCACCATGCTCGCGCTGGCGGTTGTCCCGAAGCGTGCGGGCAGCGCGCTCCTGCTCCTCCAGGGTATTTTTCGCGGCTTCCAGCCGCTCCTGCACTTCCTCGGCCCGGGCTTTCTGCGCCTGCTCGATGCGGTGCTTGAGGCTCGTGTCGCTCGCCTGCGCCTGGGTGAGCTTGTCGTTCGCCTGCTCGAAGCGGTTCTCGGCCACCTGCACCGCTTGATCCGCCGCCTTGAGCTCACCCGATGCCTTCCTCGCCTGGTCTTCCAGGCGGTCGGCCTCCCCTTGCGCGCTACGAACGGCGTCCTTGAGCTTGGCCAGGCGCGCCAAGAGGACATCCTCCTCCTCGGCAGCATCCGGGCGGTCGACGTCATCCAACTCCAGGGTGATCCCGAAGGCCTGTTCCAGGTTCGGCGAGTCCGCCAGGGCCGGCGACAGATCGCGGCGCGACAGCAGTCGGGGGTCGAGCACCTTGCCCAGCGTGTCGTGCCACGGGAGCTCGGAATTACGCAGGAAGGCCAGCAGCGTCCCGTCCTCGGGGTACAGCTGCTTGGTCAGCTTATCGAGTTGCTCCTTCTTTGCGCTCAGCGCTCTCGCCGCGGCGTCATGTGCCGCCAGCACCTCATTCCGCGCCTCCGTTTTGTTACCGAACTCCTTCTTGGCGGCATCGCTCAGGCCACTCGCCCGCGTCACCGCTGCCTGCGCATCTTCGATGGCGCCAGCCGAGTCCTCTAGCTGAGCCTGCTCCTCGTCCGAAGGGGAAACGGCTCGCACCCGCTCATCCTGGAGCTCGTTGATCGTGGCCTGCAGCGCCCGGGACTTCTCACCGGCCTCCTGATCCAGCGCGCTGATTTCCTCACCCTGGCACTTGCCCAGTTCGATGAGCGCCTGGGCCTGGCGCTCCACCAGTGTCATCAGTTCCGTGGAGAGCGTCTTTACGCGCCCCTGGAGGCGTTCTTGCTCCTTGCGGTACTCCTGCTGCGTCTCCGTCCTGCGCCCAGCGAACTCGCCCTCGATGTTCGCTACTCTCTTGGTCATCAGCTCGAGGTTTTTCTGCTCCTCTCGCCAGCGCGTCTGGAGCTCCGGGATAGAAGCCACCAGGCGCTTGCTCTCGCTGATATTCTCGTTCTCCCACGCCTCCAGACCTTCCTCGAGCCCCTGGATGCGATTGCGTTCAAGCTCGACCGCTTGCTCATGCTTGATGATCTCGGCGTTGAGGCGGGTCTGCTCCTGATTATGCTTTTCCTCCAGCGCCTCAAGCTCATCGTCCTTCTTGCCCAGCGCCTCAATCGCGAGCCTGACCTGTCCCCGTGCATCATCGATGACCGTGCGCATGGCCGCTTCATGGGAGGTCAGTGCCACCCGGCTATCCTGCAGCGCATAGTGGGACTGCAAGCCCTCACGCAGCTTCGGCACGCTCTTCTTGAAGTCCTGCAGGCTCTTGAGATCGGCCCACAGGTCGACGTTCTTGTGGTGCGTCGGCGGCGCGCTGATCGAGATCCGGTCCTGCAGCATGGTATCGACGATCATGTCCTTGAGACTTTCCAGCAGCCGACCCTTGCTTGCAGCCACTGCCGTCATTGCCTCGATGTGCTGCATGCGCCCCAAACCGTCGCCGAGCGAGAACTGGCGGGCTTCGTTGCCGCGGCTGAACGGCGAACTATTCCGCCTACGACGACGGCCGCTGGAGTGCGGGTCGTTCTGGATGATGGACCGGTAGTCCATCACGCTGGTGATCTGAGCACTGACGTTCACGCCATTCGACGGCAGGACATGGCGCAGGATGTCGCTGACACTCTCCCCGCGCTCGTAGTGATCCTCCACCCCCCGGTGGAATAGCGTGTTATCTGCGGCGCCTTCGACAAACCGGTAGGCATAGTGGCCCTGGGGCTTGCGATACACCACTGAACAACAGATTTCACCGTCGCCCCGGCGGTACTCGAAGACGATCATGCTCTGTTCGCTGGGCAGGTAGTAGTCGACGAAGTTCTTCTTGTCCGCGGCCTGCACCATCAGGCTCGAGGGATCCTTGCCGTAGAAGATCGGGATGAGGTTGAGCGCCGATGTCTTGCCCGCGCCGTTCGTGCCCAGCACGTAGCTATGTCCCCCACAAGGAAACTTGGATCGCCGACCGGTAATGAATGAGTGATGAAGGGTAATGCTGAGAAGTCCACTCATGAAAGCCCCAATGCTGTAATTTCTTCACCGAGAATAGATGATTTGACGGATTTCCGTATGATCAATAACATGCCACAATATCTCCCTGTCTGACAGGTTCGGACAGGGCCGTTTCGTGAGGAAACCGGAGGGTGGTCTCATAATAGAAACTGCTCTTGATGCACCTAAAAATTGACATTATACTTCTTCTACAAATCAACTACCCAAGGAATGCCATGTCAATTCTCACAACCTACATGAAGAAGGAACAGCAGCTCAAGCATCTTCAGGAAGAGATGGATAGGCTTAAGAGTGACGACCGCCTCAAGGCTGAGCTTCAGTTTAAGGATAAACTGGAGACTCTGATGCGCGAGTTTGACCGGTCGGCTTCAGACGTCATCAAACTGCTTGATCCGCAACAGACAGCTGCCAAGCCTTCCAGCACCACGAACACTGGGCGTGCAAAGCGAAAACTGAAGATCTACAAGAACCCGAACACTGGCGAAGTCGTAGAGACACGCGGCGGCAATCAGAAAACGCTAAAAGCATGGAAAGATGAATACGGCTCAGACACCGTCGAAGGATGGCTGGTGAGAACAGAAAATTAAACAGGCTCACGCTCTGCCGGCCTGAAGCATGGTAGGCAGGGCCGCTTACGGCCAGAAGCGGTCTTTCAAAGCAATCTGATATAATCGCCGGAAACGAAAAGCATTTCATGGCCACATTGATGGCTGGATTCTCCCCACAAAAAATCCTATATTAATCATATTTACAAGGTCGCGGTTCGTTTCGGGCAGCCCAATATCCGTCTTGGAATGCCGATGAAAGCTCACCTTTCCCGAGAGAGTCATCATATGCCGATGGCATCTGCTCTTTTCTCTCACCGTACCTGCTACATTCATCTGCAAGCCCAATGTCATATCCCACTCGATATGCTTCATCCGCAGTCGGACCGGAATCCCCACAGCCAGCTAATATGAGTGTAAAAAAAGGCATCATCCAATAGAGACTCCGCGGCCCGCTTAGTATTTTATGCATTATGCAAACCATTTTGATTCCCAGCAATGTCTTAAAAACGATTTAATTATAATATATAGCAACGCCAAATTCATAATGTCTTTATAGCTACCTAGTCGACTTTATCAGCTTAACCTGATGTTCAATATTCGGCCAGAAGCGGACTTTCGGAGAGACCTCATGTGACGCCCACGTTCAGCAGGCTCAAACGGAGCATGGCGTTTTCGCGATAATGCCGAAGGCATGGGGAAAAAAGCCGTGCGGAGTTTGGGGTCCGATGGAACTAATTGTTAGGGCATTCACCATGCTTTTGCCTCAAACTCCCCAGTTTCTGCGTTCCGAGTGAACTCTACTCTGGACGGGTAATCTCTGCCTACGAGACGAAATACCGACAAAACCACCTCAATGGGTACGTAGTAAACCTTTTGATTTTTCGTTTTATCCGATGCCACAAACACCCCTTCTATCTTGTTTTCTCCAACTAGTGAAAATACGTAGCTATGGATGAACAGATTGCAGACAAAGCCAATATCCCTAAATTCTTGGTTGGACTTCGCTAAATCGTAGTGATCTTCGACAATGTGGTGATTAAGCCAGTCAACTGGCTTTTTGTTTGGATGCCAAATGAGCTCGAATCTTTCCTTCTTCGTGCTATCCGAGACTTTTACCGTTTCGAGTAGCTTCCGGACTGAATAGAACCCTATGAAAAGTTCTTCCTCCACCTGTACAAGTGTTGATTCGCGTATGTTTTCGCCAAGACGAACCCTTCGCAGCCATGTGGCAGCTTTAAGCAATGGCTCCTTCCAGTAAGACGACTCGTAGATCATGGTGGCTTCAAGCCTTAACGTGCGCAATAAGCCGCGCGAGATACGAGCGTCGGCTTGATGACGTTGTTGGGCAACAAGCTAGTATGGAGCATGACCATGAACCTCTCTGGAAAAATCTTTGAGCTCAGAGACTAACCATTCGAAGCGTCCTTGCCTCTTTAACCACGCACCACAAGCGCCCATACGATCAAACTCTGTGACTTTCTTCGCTGCAGACTTCGCTTGGTAACTGTCGTGAGCCGCATAGTTTCGAAGTGCAGACAAATGCACGATCGGTTCCTTGTATTTATCCTTTTTAAGAATCGTTACAAGATAGTGGTTTGATGGAACATATTTCTTGACTAGCTTTATCAGACCGTCTCTCCCTTTAAAGTCAAAATATCCACCCCCTACGATTAAGTATTCGCACAATTCGTTAGTGACATGAGCAGGAAATTCAATGCCTGTCGTTTGTGAGATCGTGGAAGTGTCATTGTTGATGGCACCCGTTAGCGCTTCGAGCATGAGATTCTCAAACTCACGGTACAACCGGATGATCGCGTATTCGTAACACCATGTTACGTGAGAGTCCGAAAGATGGGCTTCCGCCTCTCCCACATAACCAAGTAACTCGTCAGACTTTTCTTCGAACCACTCCGCAGACTTCTTGATGCTCTTCTTTCGCGGCACGGAACCCTCCTTTTACGCCCAACGCAGAACTTTGCGGAAATTTTTGAGCCGCGAAGCAGCGGAAAAATTGTCCACCAACAGTGACTTGTTAACTACTCTTATCCGGCACGAGCTCAACCGGATCACCATCCACGGCACCTTCTTTCCTAAAGTGAGTTTCGGAGACCACCTCTATATACTTTGTTTTCGAGAACTGGTGTCGAACAACATAACCAGCGAAAGTTCTGCCTGACCATTCGATTTTGACAGGCCACCATCGAAGAGAGCCAATTTTCGAATCCCTCTGGGTTTCATCAGATGGCTCGCCGAGCGTCTCCAGTGCTACCCGTAAATCATGAACAGATACATTCAGCGTTCCTCGTTGAAGCTGCATGCCAGCTACTCTACAACGCTCTGCCTGCACCTCCTCTGGTACTTGGCTAGCGCCTCCAGCACCATCTCGAATTGTTCCTTCGATCATTACCCCACCATTCAGGTTAACACTGATGAGCGCGCCTGCTGCCTTTCCGGCATGTCAGCTTTGGGTCGAAAGCCGACATACCCCAACATTAGCATAGGCTAAATATTTTCTCACCCGCAAAATGCGTGCGATAAAAAACCTTAACATATAATTTTTGTAGAATGAACGATATTGAAATTGAGATAATATTGCATTGTAAAAGTCATCGCCGCGACTTTTCCTGCTAATCATTCTACATCGACCACTGATTATATACAAGCCGCGCCTATACGTTCCGTGTCAAAATTATAGTTTCTCAAGTGAGTTTTTCAATAAATTTCTATGTAATCAGCTTCGATTGCGTTTATACTTAGTAGTCAGAACAACTCATGGGGATGAGCGTCGTGATACCCACATCTTTCCGCGATCCAAGGAGGCAACGATGGCACCGAATGAGAAGCGAAGCGACTTACTAAAAGCCCTCGAGGGCAGCTTTCGTCGGTTCGATGAACCATGCACGCCCGTTTTGGATCTCGACGATACAGCCGATCGCGCCTCTATGATGCTCTTGGCGGAAATATCGGATGACTGGCGATTAAGTAATGGAGAGGTAATCGCACTCTTGGGCAGTATGCCCATCCCCCCGCTCTCGGTCGAGCAGCGAGAGCGCATCCTGGAGCTATCGCGCCTGCATTACTATCTAGGGATTTTGTATGAACCTGGCATGTGTCGTGAGTGGATCCGTCGTCGTATGCCACTGTTTGATGGGCGTTCTCTGATTGAGAGCGCTATCATTGACTCTACTGCAGTGCGTTATGCAATGGGCCGAGTATTGGCCCTCATTAATGGCGATTTCTCGTAACCTTAAAGATCTTGAGATGACGAGCAGCTCTGTAGTCAGTGGACCACCTCTCACGTATACACCCCATACTCCAGGCGCATGATCAGGTCATAAACTCGTTGAGGCTCTTCAATCATTACGTCTGCTGGCGTGCGGCCTCGAAGCGCAATTTCTGGGCTAGTCATCCAGCGTTCGGCACCTTCTCGGCTCTCAAGCAACCTCTCGGCGGCTTGCCAGATATCTATCTCGCTAGGTGCATCCAGAATTTCGCGACCAACATCGGGCATGTCCTGCCAGGCTTTCAGCTCGTCAGGGTGTGGAGCCTGAAGATCGCACTTTGCTAACAGCTGATCGAGCGAGTAAGGCCGCTCACCCACGGGAACAGCCTCTGTGGTATCAACGCCACGTCGTATAAGCGTTTCCCGCAGCCAGGCCTCTACTTTAGCGCACACCGTATCATTTTCTTCTGACGAAACGAGAGTGGCGTCGATGTCACCGCTGAGGCGTATGAAAAACCTATCAGGGATGGTAAGGGAGTAACCACCGCGCAGGTAGGCGATGATCTCGCCGCTCATAGCGGCCATGTAGGATCGGTCGCTCTGTAGGCACTCCAGCGCCTCGCGGAAGCTCTCCAAGGGCTGGAGGAAGCGGTCACGGAGGTCGATGGCCCGGTAGGCAAAGATCCGTGCTAGCGGTTCTGTGGGAGGATGTGATGACTGTGTCATAGGAGGCTACCCAGCTGAGGGCTTGGCTATCAGGGTAGCCTATGGTCACCGCGGTCTAGGTCGCTCTCCTACGGGTACCGGCGTCAATCCAGGAAGGCAGCGTCGACAGCGACAGGCGGGTCTTGAAGCGACCAGCGATCTCGGAGAAGTCGTTGGCCTTGGCGGTGGTCATCTCGCCAAGCACCGTATCCATGTCGGCTTGGGAGGTGACCACGATCCAGGCCCGGCCGCCGCAGATGATGCCGAGGTCCTCGGTGAACGCCTGCAGGGTCAGCATCAGCCGGGTGTTGCTGCCGATGAACTGCCCTACCTCGTCGAGCATTAAGACGATGCGCTGGGCGGGGGACTTGGCATCCAGGTACTCCTTCACCAAGCGGCAGAAGTTCTCCACCGAGACGCTGAAGGTCTCCTCGGAGTCCTCGAACCACTTGTGGGCGGCATCTGGTGACAGGTCCAGGGTCTGACTGATCGCCTGCTCGATATCGTCCTGGTAGAACTGGAAGCCGTCGCGCTCCTCCTCCCAGACCATGCCGCTGGCCTCCTGAAAGGCCGCCTTGAAGCGCTCCAGCACCACACGCTGGGCCAGATGGCGCTCCATTTGGGGATATGCGGGTGGTCACAGCTGAAGCCCTGGTATTAGACGTTGAAGATCGGATTGCCGCCGTCGTTGAAACTCGCCTTGCTGTCGATGTTGAACAGGATGACGTCCGCAGGCTGCTGCATGGCCTTGGTGACGTCGGCCCGGATCATTGGATCGTGAAGCTTGTGCTCATCGAAGAAGTCGGCGGCGCGGCGGTGGTTGCCGGCCTCGTCCTCGGACTCGATCCTGAATTCAAGCAATAAGCGCATCACCTGCGGTATCCAGGGCTCCTGAGTATTCTCCCAAGAACACCTGCGCCGGTGTCCGATAGCCGAGCCGTTTTCGGGGGCGGTCATTCAGCTTCTTGACCACTCTGCGTAGCTCGACATCGGTGACCTTCCGGAAGTCCGTTCCCTTGGGGAGTATTGCCGTACCAGGCCGTTGGTGTTCTCGTTGCTCCCACGCTGGCCGGAGCAGTAGGGATCACATAAGTACGTCGCTGCAGTCACCGCCTTGGCCACGGCATCGTGGCCGGCGAATTCCGAGCCATTGTCCAAGGTAATGGTCTGGACAGCTCCCGACGCGGCTTCAACAGACGGATCATGGCCGCTTGTGTCAGCTCCGCTGAGCTCCTGGGCGGAGCCTGTCGACACAGTTGGCACATGAAATGGTTTCGGCTCTTTAAAATCCTGCTGCCTGCGGCACCGGATCCCGCTCGGGATTCAAGTACACCACGCCCGGCAAGCTGAGGGTCCGGATCTCGCCTGACCAGCGCTCCGGGTGGCGCTGCTTTGCGGCCTCATAAACTACTCTACCTGTGCTGGAACGCCCTCGGACTCACCACTATGCCGCTAGATCTATTCATCGGTTCCTCACACCTTAACGGGAAATTCCCGCCACCTATTGATAAAGTCTGTAAGGGATGATACGTCCCCATGAACCGGCAAATATTACCTCTATCTATGACAGTTTTTCAGCGTGAACTCAGGAAACCCTGCCATAGTGATCCTGCATACCGAGCAATAAGGAGGTTCATCATGAGGTCATCACTAGTTCTCACCGCCCTCGCCATCTCGCTGGCGGGCCTCTCCACGGCAGCCTCGGCCCTGGCCAGCCCGCTGTATGAGAATGATGCCGGGCAATCCGCCCAGCTGACGCATTTCATGACCCATAAAGTCCAGGTTTCGGCCACGGCAATCGCCACATGGAGCCCTGGCGACAACCGCTATAGCAGTACCGACAAGACCATGATGGTCGAGTCGTTTCGGCAAGATCATGCCCTGGGGCAAAGCGATGCTTTGTCCAAGAGCAGACCCTATGCCGAACTGGCCAAGGGCATCCAAGCCGGCCCTAAGACAAGTTTCACGGTGGAGACATCGACCTATCATGATAACGAAGACAGGATCGGCAATCCCCTCGACTGGTGACAGGAGGCCGAAGGTCCTGCCCATGTAAAGCTATGGGCAGGACCAAAACGTAAGATTCATCGCACTTTCCGAAGAATGAATGCAATCACATTCAGGGGCAATATCCATTGCAAAAGGGCGCCGCCTGGCGCCATGCCGAGGGAATTCATCCTCTGAATGGTACGAAACCTACCGCTACTCGCTAGGTTGTGAAAGTGCCTGAGCGGCTGAGGCCCATCGCTTTTACGAACCTCACCGATTTCACGTTGCATCGAGAAGAACTTATTATATGTATTCCTGAGTTCTTATCCCTATGATTAACGGCCACCCCTATCAAGCCAAGCCTTGTAGATTCTATCGTCCCATTGGCTCTGAAAGTAGGCGATGGCCGCCTCCTTTTCACCCTCCGATAGCTTATCCTCGAATGCCGGCATTTGCCCCCCCACGGGGATACCGCCTTTATCGATGGTACGCATCAACGTATCGAAGGAATGGTGCCAGGCGTGGGCGGAACCATTCAGCGGCGGTGGTGGATAGGCACCATCGTCCAAGGGACTTCTCCAGTTGAAGGCTCCCTGGGCGCTCCTACCATGGCATTCGGCGCAGTTTTCTACGAACACTTGCTTTCCTCGGTTAACCTGAGCCTGAGCATACCAGCGCCCTTCTACCGCCTCTTCGCCACACCCGCTAATCAACAGCACCATAAAAAGTGACAACAAGGCCTTAAGCATTCGCATCTCTTTCACTCCTTTCACACAATTAACCAAGATCAAGACTGAACAAAACTTAAAATATTCCCACAAGAGACCGCCAGGAATCAATCACAAAGGCGCCCCGTTTTTATCCCTTTACTCTTCCTAAGAAAATGGCTTGGCTTTCTACACCCTTTAGGCTAAAAATAGTTATAATCCCCAATATTCAGCACCATTTCAGCTTGGCTGCGCAGACTGAAAACTGACATGAGTCAACAAAACCACCCTTAACCACTTCCTCATTTTACCCTTGGGCAACCCATAGGTTGTATCCTGATAACAAGCTCGCTTGCGCAACGTGGCGAGAGGTTGACGGCAGACGGCAAAGGAAAGCGACGATGAACAGGCTGGTGCAGTTCATGCCACGGGCAGGAATCACCTGAAGCCTCCTTCTGAGCTGCGCAGGCTATATGCCTGGGTTCATAGAATCACCGCAGCACTTTTGACCACACGGTAGAGGCAGGAAGGCCAGGCGACGACCGAGGGGCCGCACTGGATTCCACCCACCGAAGACGTTGGATCCCGTGTGTGGCAAGACCTCAGCACCGAAAAGGCCAAGCCGAGCGTCCACGATAGCCATGACTACTTTTTCTTCTCCCGTGACTGCCATTGAAGACGGGCAGGACAAAACATGCGCGCTGTGGGGGCTCGGCGTGATAGTGCAACTGGCGAGTGCCGCCGCCCTGAGGCCTCGTCCACTTAAGCGGGCTCAGCATGAGGACAGTGCTCGGACATTGATTGCACCTGCCAGCCGGCTGTCATTCATCCTCAAGGAGGCCGAGTGGGTGCAACGACAAGCGTGGGAGATCAGGATTGGAAAACATGGCCAGGCAGCAGAAGCAGGAGGACGGCGCCCCTTCCCGCTTATCCCAAGCCTCGAGGCGGCGCATCCTATGTGGCGTTGGGCTGCTTGCCGTCTTCCTTGCCACCGCCCTGCTGCTGGGGCGCACCGGGATGCTGCACGCCCTTCAGACAGGCGACACCCTCGAGCAGGCAGTGATACGGCTTGGCCCGCTGGGGCCGGTTCTGGTCATCGGCCTGATGACCCTGGCTATCGTCAT
Organism: Halomonas sp. THAF5a; assembly: GCF_009363755.1. Taxonomy (NCBI): domain Bacteria; kingdom Pseudomonadati; phylum Pseudomonadota; class Gammaproteobacteria; order Oceanospirillales; family Halomonadaceae; genus Halomonas; species Halomonas sp. THAF5a. The sequence continues at coordinate 2,353,217 of NZ_CP045417.1, forward strand.
GAGCCCGATCCCCAGCGCCCCGATCGCACTCGCCGCCGGCGCGGCCTATGGCCATGCCTGGGGGACGCTCTATGTCGCCACCGGCTCCGGTACGGGTGCGCTGATCGCCTTCTCCATATCCCGCCTGCTGGGATATGACGCCCTGAGGGTCTGGTTCGGCGTACGCCCATCCCCGAGCCTGCTGCAGCGTTTCCTTGGCTCGCAGAATGCCCTGATGGCCGCCGTTTTCGCCACCCGGCTGATGCCGTTCGTCTCGTTCGATGTCATCAGCTACGCGGCAGGGCTCTCGCCTCTCAGGGCCTGGCGCTTTGCCGTCGCGACGCTGCTGGGCGTGTTACCGGCAAGTTTCCTGCTGGCGCATTTCGGCGACGAGCTCGCATCCGAGGACCTGCGCCGCGCGGGCCTCACGGTGCTCGCGCTCGGCACCATCACCCTGCTCCCCCTGGCCTGGAAGGCGGCTCCGGCGCGCTATCGCGCGACCGTAAGGCGCTGGCTGCATCTCGGGTAGCCGAGTCTCAGCCCCGCCAAGCGCCCTGCTTGAAGCGTCAATGATGGGGTTCTGGCATGGGGTACGGGGACGCCTAACCCGGCATGCCTGGCCGACATCCCCATGACGCCCCAACAGGCTCCGCTCATTCAGGGTGGGTTCAGCTTTGCCACCCAGGCTAGGGGTGAGCCTCACGAAACCGGAAATTGCATGACGTCGATCAAGGTTCGGAGCTATCCGCAACCCTGGTGCTCCCCACTCGCTTGACCCTTGCGTTACCCAAGGGTTTTAGGCTTTGGGCCAATCGGCGAAATCCAAGCGCCTAGGCATCACCGGGGTGCTGCCGGAGGCAGAAGGTACGGCGATGGCATCAACGATGCCCTGGGCCAAGGGGTAGGTATCGCCATGGCGACCAGTTCGGTATCGATGCTGGGTAATGCTCTGCAATTACACCGGACGTGGACCTGACCGTGCATGACGCAAATGACAGGGGGGGGGGTGTTCCGTATGTCAAAGAATCAACACCGCCTCGGGGTCTCCGAGGTCAATCTAGTGACTCGCAAGCTGAAGCTCGAGCCCTGCGATGAGGAGGCTTTACGCGTCGCCATGGGAGAGATCGATGAGCTGTACGGGCTCGAGCGAGTCACCTATGACACCGAGAAGCACAAGCTCAGCATGGCCTATGATGCGTCGCGGCTGTGTATCGACCATATCGAGGCGATCCTCGCCCGGCACGCCGTCGAGATCAGCCATGGCTGGTGGACGCGCTTCAAGGAAGACCACTACCGGTTCGTCGACCAGAACATCAAGGACAATGCCAGCAAGGAGCCATGGAGTTGCCATTGACTGCTCTCTTCATCGCCGCCGCAGCCATGTCATTCGGCTCGGTATCGGTGATACGCCACTCCCTGCGCTCGAGCCAAACGAGGATCTGACCACGAGGTCTGTCGATGGCTATTGATCGATGTCGATCTCATCGACGTTTTCCATACCCCCGACCGTCTGCTGACGGTCGCCCACGCCCCACAGGGGCCTCAATACTTAGGACATGTCTCTCATGAAGAACTCTCTGCACAGTTCTTGGCTGGCTAGTCTCATGGCCGGCATCGCCCTCGCAGCCTCAACGACCGCCCTGGCGGCGAGCGACCGGGCCTTCGTGCCGATGGGGACGGCAGATGCCGTGGGTATCATCGACCTGGAGCGTCAGGAGGTGATATCGACCGTGACCGATACGATCAATACCCATGGCTCCGCCCTCACTCCTGACGGACGACACCTCATCGTGGGGAGCCTTTCCCCGCAGGATGCCGGTCGCGAGATCGCTCGTCCCGAGGGGGTGACGGAAGACGAGCACGCGGCCCATCATGGCGATGGCGCAACGACCTCCCCGGAGGAAGCGAGTACCGGCCTGCTCTACGTCGTCGACACGGCCACGAGCCGCATCGTCAGGACCCTGGAGGTGCCAGGGCCCGTGCATCATGTGCTGGTCACGCGAGACGGGCGTCATGCCGTCTCGACCCACCCCACGGGCGGAGGCATCAGCGTGGTGTCGCTGGATAGCGGCCAGGTCATCGCCTCCCTGGCCACGGGGCCGAATCCGAACTACCTGGTTCAGCACGAGGAGGGGGGTAGCATACTGGTCAGCAACGCCGGTAACGGCACCATCAGCGAGGTGGATCCTCAGCACTGGTTCGTGCGGCGCAACATGCGCGTCGACGGGAACCCGGAACACATGGTGCTCTCGAAGGAAGGCAAATCCCTCTACGTCAACGATAATGCCGGGGGCCGCGTCCTAGCGGTGGATCTGACGACAGGGAGTGTGGCCGAAGAATACGAGATCGGCACGGCGCCTCACGGCATCGACCTGAGTCCGGATGGCCAGAGACTCTATGCCACGAGTCAGGGCGACAACCGCCTCGTCAGGATCTCCCTCGAGGACGGCACACGACACAGCGCCGAGCTGGCGCCGGCCCCTTACCATCTCGCCGTGGTGCCCACCGATGGCCGGGTGCTGGTCACCAGCCGGGAAGAGCCCCACCTGTGGATCCTCGCCCCGGATTCCCTCGAGGTGTTGCAGACCCTGGAGTTGGGGGGCATCGGTCACCAGATATCTCTCGAGGCGTCACGTCCCCGATTGACCAATGAGTAGGTGACCACGAAGCCCGCTTCCGCACCTAGGCCGGCACCCCTGACGATCGCCGGCCGATAGCCATTCCTTCATGTCACCCAGGGTGAAGCTCAGTGGAAACACTCTCCTCTATCGGCCTGATCGGCGCCCTCTTCGGCGGGCTGCTGTCGTTCTTCTCGCCCTGCACCCTGCCCTTGCTGCCCGCCTATCTGTCGGTGGTCACTGGCGGCAGCGCCGGCAAGGCAGATCGACGCTTCGAGGCGATGCTGCTGAGCACCTTCTTCGTCTTTGGCTTCAGCGTGATCTTCATCCTGATGGGCCTGGGCGTCACCAGTATCGGCCAGCTCCTTCGCGGCTATCGTCAAGAGCTCAACTGGATTACCGGCAGCATCGTCATCGTGCTCGGCCTGTTCATGACGGGCGTGTTCCGACTACCCGTCCTGCAGCGCAGCTTTCAGTGGTCGCCGGAGCTGAGAGGAGGCTCCCCCATGGCGGCGACCTTCTTCGGCATCTCCTTTGCCATCGGCTGGACGCCCTGCATCGGCCCGATCCTGGGGGCGATCCTGATGGCTACCTCGACCACCACCAACGCCCAGGCCGGCATGCTCTACCTGGCGACCTACTCCCTGGGCCTGGCCCTGCCCTTCCTGGCCAGCACCCTGTTGCTCAACAAGTTCAGCCACTACCGGGGTCATCTCGGCAAGTGGAGTGCCTATGCCCGACCGGTCGCCGGCGTGATCCTTATCCTCATGGGGTTGCTGATCGTCTCCGGGACGCTCACCCGGCTCTCCAGCATCCTGGTGGACTGGTTCCCGGCCCTGGCCACGATCGGCTGAGGGTGCCGATCGGAGTCCAACCGTCGAGTCTTCTGCGACTTCTCGACGTAACGTCATCCACCGGCACGACGTGTTCTGTGTCACCGCGCCAGGCGCCCCCGACACGTTGCTGCCAGGGCGCGGATCAGGTGATGCCTGGATGCCGGCGTCACACTTCAAGGGCTTCGAGAAAGCCCTGCTGGCCCCCCAGGTGTTCGTAGATGCCGCCGGTCTCGCTCTCCGCATCGGCCGCCACGGGTTCGGGTTCCGGCGCCGGTCGGATGGCGATGACCTGGCCATCGGCTGCATCCAGCACCCCGCGCAGCTGTTGATAGTCGAGTGCCAGGGATTCCCCACCGGCAGACTGACCCAGCAACGTCAAGGCATCCAGCAGTTGCGCCATGCCATTCTTCTGCACCTCCAGCGGCTGGTAGGCCTGCACGTAGGGCTTGCCCGCGTGCCAGCCGGCCTTGATCGGTTGATCGATGATGTTGACTTGGGTGCCGACGGGAACCCGAACGAAGATCGATTCGATGTCCTCGGGAAACATGCGGATGCAGCCACGGCTGGCACGCATGCCGATGCCGTCCGGCCGGTTGGTGCCGTGGATGAGATAGCCGTCGAAGCCGAGCAGGATCGCGTGGTCGCCGAGGGGGTTGTCCGGCCCCGGCGGGACCACAGCGGGCGCCTGCTCGCCACGCGCCGCCGCTTCCTGACGCACCGACTCGGGCGGATACCAGGCGGGGTTCTCGATGCGCATGGTGGTCTCGGTCTTGCCGAGCGGGGTGTCGAAGCCTTCACGACCGATGCCGATGGGATAGGTCTCGACCCGCGGCGCCTCGCCCTCCTCCACCTCCGGGTAGTAGTAGAGGCGGAGTTCGGCGAGGTTGATCACGATGCCCTCGCGGGGCACCGGCGGCAGCAGGCGCTGCGCCGGGATCACTACCTCTGTGCCCTCCCCGGGCATCCAGACGCTGAGATCGGGATTGGCGCGACGAATCTCCTCATATCCCAGGTTGTGCTCGCGGGCGAGGTCGAGCAACGTCTCCTCGGCACCCGCCTCGACGGTATAGTCCTGCCCGATCAGGTCGCCCCGCTCGGGCAGCGGGTAGTGGCCCTTGGGCCAGTCGTCTGGCGCCCCCGCCGCCTGGAGGGGAGCGCTCCCGGCGGCCAGCAGCAGTACCACTGCCTGAAGCCAGCGCAGAGCCTGACTCACTCCTGTTCGACCAGGCCCATTGGTATCATTCGTCATAACACTATCCTCCGTCACCAGGGAGTCGATATGGGGCGTTCCGGCTGTCGCGCCTTGCCCACCGGGCGAGGTTGGCGACGTGACCACGCCACCAGCGCCATCCCCGCCACCAGCATCGGCAGCGTCAGCCGCTGGCCCATGGTCAGCCAACCAAAGGCGATGCACCCCAGATGGGGATCGGGCAGCCGGATGAACAACTTGGTGGGTTTACACAGCTAGCGGCCAGACCGTGCTCCGGACCGGCGCTGGCGGCAGGGGGGATAGCAGTAAGGGAAAGGGTGAGCAACATCACGTCATTGCAGTGTCTGCAGGGCGCACTGCAGATTGTCAGCCCACCCTGCTCATCGGTTGCTTCCCGCATGGCAGGTACCGAGGCCAGATCAAAAGCCGACTCGACCGCACAGGAATCACCGGCATGATATTCGTCCGCCATGACGAGACCCGGCATCGCTACGCTGATACCCAGCAACTATGTCATGACAAGGCGCGGCATAGGCATCGCCTGGTTCCAAAAGCGCGGATTTCGGCGTGAGTATTTCACGCTACCAGCACAGGCCACAACCTCGATGCCGCACCGAGGTTTACCGCGCCATATGACCTGATTGTGGGTCAATAGGTTCTGGACCATCTTGGAAGGCATCTACACGGAGCCACCTCGGCCACGCTACCACCATATGGCCATGGCGCCACGGCTTGTCACCGCCTGCGGCACGCCAAGAGCCCTTCCCATCCTCTCTTCGGTTCCAGTCTACCTGCTGAGCCAACGCTTCAGAGGCTAAGTCTGACCACACTCCCCAGCCCCACGACTCCAGACGGATACGCGGGGAGATAACCCGTGCCCGCATCGATCCAGGTGACTGCCGGAGTGGCCGCTGTGCGTGCAGAGGCTCTTCCCAGCAGACGCTGGCTGCATCTTGATGCCGTAAACCACCGCCAGGCGTCGGGGGTGCTTCACTGTTCAGCATCAATTCAGTTTCGTTGCGTATGCTTTGAAACACTCCGCAAAACCGAGAGACGTAGGGAAGCGACTCCGGCCTTGGGCTTGGTGCCACGCAGAGGTTCTAACCTTTCTCTAGAAGATAGCGTCTCGGCATATCGCATAAGTCGGCCGATATGACACGGGCCCCGATAATGAAATAGCAGGAGAGAGTCCATGAACGAGCTCATATATTTCATGCTCTGGGCGGGAATCATCTTTCTGATGATGCGTTTTGGCTGCGGTGCTCACGTGATGGGTCATGGTCGTGGCAAAGCCAAGCATGGCAAGGGGGCGTCAGAGAGGCAGACGACCACCGAGAGCCTGCGCTGGATTCCGCCAGCCGAGGACGTCGATCCCGTCTGTGGCAAGACCGTCAGCACAGAAAAGGCCAAGCCGAGTGTCCACGAGGGCCATGTCTATTACTTCTGCTCACGTGACTGCCGGGAACGCTTCGAGGCCGCGCCCGAACAGCATCTCGCACCGGCAGCAAAAGTTTTACCTACCCAGCCGGAGAACGAAGATGCCTGATGCCGATGTTCCGCCGCCAGCCAAGCCTCGTTCCGGAACCCGCTTGCCGGTTCAAGCCACGCCACGGATTCCTGTGATCTCGCTCGGGATGAGCATGGGGCTGTTTCTGGCCGTCACCTTCATCCTGTGTGTTGGGTTCGACCTGCTGTTTCCCGACCAAGCGATGTATGAGAGCTGGCTGCGCTTGTTGCCAGGTTTTACTTGGCTCAGTTGGTCAAGCTTCTTCCTAGGCCTGGCTGAAAGCTTCGGCTACGGCTGGTACATAGCCCTGGTCTTCGGCCCGCTCTACAACTTCTTTGTCACACGCCTCAACCGGCGCAGTGGAGCGTAGGCCATGAACGAATCCCTCAATCATACTGGTGACTGGGGCCTCGCGCTGATCGTCATCGTCTTGGTGTCCTGGTTCTTCTATCGCTATTTCGCACCGAAGAACTGGCGCGAATGGACCGGTGCCGGCGCGGTGCAGGCCTTTATCATCGCGCTTTACGCCGAGATGTATGGCTTTCCGCTCACAATCTATCTATTGGTGCGCTTCTTCGGTCTGGATAGCGAGTATGTCAGCGCCAGCCTCTGGTCGACGCTGGTGGGACTGGGAGAAGCCGGCATGCTTGTCTCCATGCTGTTTGGCTACGGGCTAGCGTTTACCGGCATCGGCATCTTTATTCAGGGCTGGCGGCAAGTCTACAAGGCACGGCGCGAGAACCACCCGGTGACCGGCGGACTCTATTCCCTAGTACGGCATCCCCAATACACCGGTTTGTTCATTGCCTTGTTCGGTGAGGGTGTAGTGCATTGGCCGACGCTATTCTCGGTCGGCCTGTTTCCGGTGGTCGTGCTTTCCTATGCCTGGCTGGCCCACCGCGAAGAACGGCAGATGCTGGCTCGATTCGGTGACGGCTATCGCGCCTATCAGCGGCGGGTACCGATGTTTATTCCTCGCTGGGGACAGTGGCGGAAGCTAGCCGATACCTCACGCAATACTCACGATGAGCCGAGGGTTCACTGACATCCTGAATTCACACAACAACAAATGCGTTCGGCGTTAATTTCATTCTACTGAAGATGCCGAACGTTGACCAGGATCAAGAGCAGGATACTTTCACCTCTATCTTATCTTGACCATTGGGTTACCCACAGGTTTTAGCCTGACATCAAGGCAGGGTATTTCAACATGTAAAGGAGGTTCGACCATGTGGGGCGACATGATGGCGTATATGGGGAGTTACGGCTGGGGGCATATGTTCTTCGGCGGGCTCATGATGGTGTTGTTCTGGGGCGCCGTCATTGCCTTGGCCGTTCTCCTGGTGCGTGGCCTGACCCGAGGCCGGGGCGTGCTCCTTTCTCAACAGCGTCCAACGGCACTGGACCTTCTGCAAGAACGCTACGCCCGCGGCGAGATCGATCAGCGTGAATACGAGCAACGCAGACGCGATCTGCAAGATTGACGACGCGGCCTAGGCGCCAAGGCGACAAGGCGTCCCTCGCTCGCGGGAAGGAAGACCCTGCGATCCCCCCTAGCCAACGAAGGTAACGGAGACGACTTCATGACTCAGCAGCACATCAAGCGGCGTGAGCACTCGCATCACGGCAAGCTGAAGGAAGGCACAGATGCCGGCTCCATTAACGCCAGCGATCAAGGGGCTTCCCAGTACACCTGCCCGATGCACCCGGAGGTCGTTTCCGATCAGCCGGGTGATTGCCCGAAGTGCGGCATGCACCTCGTGCCCATGGGAAGCGACGACACTCAAGCACCATCCGATCATGGTAAGCATACCCAGTGCCACGGACATGGCACCGACCATGCGGGAGGCGAACCGGTTCGCGGCGGCAAGTACGACAAGGTGCCGGCCGGGCATGCCGGCGCCGTCTACACCTGCCCGATGCACCCCGAAGTGCGCCAGACCACTCCCGGTGCCTGTCCTCTGTGCGGCATGGGGCTGGAGCTGGAATCGGCGGCGGTCGGCGATGAAGGGCCGAATCCCGAGCTGGTCGATTTTACCCGACGCTTCTGGGTCGCGGCCGTGCTCACGCTTCCGGTCCTGATTCTGACGATGAGCCCCTACCTGGGCTTCGGGGCCATTCGCGACTTCTTCGGTGAACGCAACGCGATGTGGATCGAGCTGGTGCTCAGCACGCCGGTAATCCTTTGGTCCGGCTGGCCGTTCTTCGTACGCGGCGTTAATTCCTTCCGCACGATGAACCTCAACATGTTCAGCCTGATCGGCATGGGGGTCGGCGCGGCCTATCTCTTCTCGATCGTCGCGGTGCTGGCGCCCGGCATCTTCCCCGACGGCTTTCGCCGGGAAGACGGCACCGTCGGCGTCTACTTCGAGGCCGCCGCGGTAATCGTCACCCTGGTCCTGCTAGGCCAGGTGATGGAGCTGCGCGCCCGCGAAGGCACCGGCAAGGCGATCCGCGCGTTGATGGACATGGCCGCCAAAACCGCCCGGGTGATCCGGCCCGACGGCAGCGAAGAGGAGGTGGCGCTGGAAGACGTGCAGGTGGGTGACCGCCTGCGGGTGCGTCCCGGCGACAAGGTACCGGTGGACGGCGTGGTCGTCGAGGGCCGCTCCTCGATCGACGAGTCGATGATCTCGGGCGAGCCGGTGCCGGTGGAAAAGGTCAAAGACGACAAGGTCACCGGGGCCACGATCAACGGCACCGGCAGCCTGGTCATGGAGGCCACCCGCGTCGGTGCCGATACCATGCTCAGCCAGATCGTCGAGATGGTGGCCGCTGCCCAGCGCAGCCGTGCGCCGATCCAGAAATTCGCCGACAAGGTAGCAGGCACGTTCGTCCCCGCGGTGATCGGTGTCGCCATTCTCTCCTTCATTGCCTGGGCGATCTGGGGCCCCGCACCGTCGCTCTCCTATGCGCTGGTCTCGGCGGTGGCGGTGTTGATCATCGCCTGCCCCTGCGCCCTGGGCCTCGCCACCCCGATGTCGATCATGACGGCCACCGGGCGCGGCGCCCAGGCCGGCGTACTGATCAAGAATGCCGAGGCGCTGGAGCGTTTCGCCAAGGTCGACACGCTGATGGTTGACAAGACCGGCACCCTGACCGAAGGCAAGCCGAAGCTGGTAGCGGTGCTGCCGGAGTCGGGGCATGACGAGGCCGAGGTGCTGCGCCTGGCGGCCAGCCTCGAGAAAGGCTCCGAGCACCCGCTGGCCGAGGCCATCGTCGCCGGCGCAGAGGAGCGCGGCGTATCCCTCGCCGATGCTACCGATTTCGAGGCCGTGACCGGCATGGGCGTCAAGGGGGGCGTGGACGGCAAGTCGGTGGCACTCGGCAACGCCAAGCTGATGGCCGAGCTGGGCCTCGACGGTGGGCAGATTTCCGAAACCGCCAACGCCCGCCGCGATGAGGGCGAGACGGTGATGTTCGTCGTGCTCGACGGCCAGATCGCCGGCCTGGTCAGTGTGGCCGACCCGGTCAAGGAGACCACGCCCGACGCCCTGAAGGCGCTGCACCAACTCGGCTTTCGCATCATCATGGCCACCGGCGATAACGAGCGTACCGCCCGTGCCGTCGCCGGCCGGCTGGGCATCGACGAGATCCGCGCCGACGTGCTGCCCGAAGACAAGGCCCGCATCATCCGTGAATTGCAGGAACAAGGCCGCAAGGTGGCCATGGCCGGCGATGGGGTGAACGACGCCCCCGCCCTGGCCCAGGCGGATGTCGGCATCGCCATGGGCACCGGCGCCGACGTGGCGATCGAAAGCGCCGGCTTCACGCTGGTCAAGGGCAACCTCGACGGCATCGTGCGGGCCCGCAAGCTGTCGCTGGCCACCATGCGCAACATCAAGCAGAACCTGTTCTTCGCCCTGGTCTACAACGGGGCCGGAGTACCGATCGCCGCCGGGATCCTCTATCCATTCCTCGGCATCCTGATCGGGCCGATGTTCGCCGCCTTCGCGATGAGCGCGTCTTCGCTGTCGGTGGTCATGAACTCGCTGCGCCTGCGCCGGGTGAGGATCTGACCATGAGTGACGATAAAGGGTGGCTGGAGCGAGGACCCAGCAAGGGCACCTTCTGGCTCATGGCAGCGCTCGCCCTGGCGGTGATGGGCTTCCTGCTCTGGGAGGAGCACAGGGTGCACCTGCTCGGCGCCCTGCCCTGGCTGATCCTGCTCGCCTGCCCGCTGATGCATGTGTTTATGCACGGCGGGCATGGAGGCCATGGTGGGCACGGCAGCCATAGCGGGCATGATGACCGCAAGGGAGCGCGCGATGAGTGATGACGTGCCCGCCTACGGCCTGTGGGGCCTGGTGCTGCTCAATTCGGCGATCTTCATCTTCTTCGCCTTCAGCTTCTTCAAGCCGCAGACGCGCCGGGATTGGCGCTCGCTCGGGGCCTTCAGCGCCTTCCTGGTGGCGTTGTTCACGGAGATGTACGGCTTCCCGCTGACCCTCTACTTCCTTTCCGGCTGGCTGCAGTCACGCTACCCGCAGGTGGACTGGTTCAGCCACGACGCGGGGCACCTGCTGGAGATGCTGTTCGGCTGGCAGGCCAACCCGCACTTCGGGCCGTTCCATCTGCTGAGCATGGTGTTCATCGTCGCCGGGTTCTGGCTTATCGCCGCCGGCTGGCGGTCGCTCTATGCCGCCCAGCAGCGAGGAGAGCTGGCCACCAACGGTCTCTATGCCCATGTCCGACATCCGCAGTACGCCGGCTTCGTGCTGGTGATGGCCGGTTTCCTGCTGCAGTGGCCCACCCTGCTGACGCTGGCGATGTTCCCGGTGCTGGTTTGGATGTACTCGCGCCTGGCGGTTCACGAAGAGCGCGAGGTAGCGCGCCAGTTCGGCGACGAATGGCAGACCTACGCGGCCCGCACGCCACGCTTCATTCCACGCCTGCGGGTGGCGGGTCCGAGTGGCTGGCGCCTGTAAGGACCATCTCCGGGAGATAACAACCACGATGACCACACTGGCACAGCAGGGGATCGAAGAGCGCACGGCAGGCCTGGTGACCGTCGGCGCCATGCTCGCGGCGTTGATACTCGCCAACTCGCCACTGCGAGACGTCTACCAGCTGGTGCACCACACTCCCGTGTCGGTGCAGGTCGGTACCCTGGGTATCGACAAGCCGTTGATCCTGTGGATCAACGACGGGCTGATGGTGTTCTTCTTCCTGCTGATGGGCGTCGAACTCAAGCGCGAGATGCTCGGTGGTCTGCTGGGCTCGGCCCGGCAGGTGGCGCTGCCGGCGATCGCAGCAGCCGGTGGCATGCTGCTGCCAGCGCTGGTCTACCTACTCGTCAACGGCACCGAAGGCATCGCCGCCCATGGCTGGGCCGTGCCCACCGCCACCGACATCGTGCTGGCACTGGCGGTATTGTCGTTGTTCGGCGAGCGCGTGCCACCCGCACTGCGCGTGTTTCTGATGGCCCTGGCGGTCTTCGACGACCTCGGCGCCATCGCCATCATCGCGCTGTTCTACACCGAGCGTCTCTCCGGGGAGGCGCTGTTGATTGCCGGTACGGCTCTTGCCGGCTTCGTCCTCCTCAACCGCTTCCGGGTCATGCGCGCCATGCCCTATGTGCTGCTGGGGCTGGTGCTGTGGGTGGCTGTACTCAAGTCCGGGGTCCACGCCACCCTGGCCGGCATCGCTATCGCCTTGGCCATCCCCGCCAGAACACGGGACGGCCGCGAGGAAGGCTCGCCCCTGGCTCGCACCTACCATGACCTGCGGCGCTGGGTCACCTTTGGGGTCGTCCCGGTATTCGCCTTCTTCAACGCCGGAATCGTGATACGAGCAGCAGGCGACGGCTTCGGCGACGTCTTCCTCGGGGTGGCCCTCGGCCTCTTGCTGGGCAAGCAGTTGGGCGTCTTCTCCCTTGCCTGGCTGGCGATCCGGCTGCGCCTCGCGCGGCTTCCCGCGGGTGTGGGGTGGTGCCATCTGTACGGGGTGGCCGTGCTGGCTGGCATCGGTTTCACCATGAGCCTGTTCATCGCCGGGCTCGCCTTCGATACGCCAGCGGCCCTGACCTCGGCCCGCCAGGGCGTGTTGGCCGCCTCGGCCATGGCGGCACTGATCGGTGGTGCGGTACTGGCGGCAACGCTGCCCCACTCGGCAGCCCCGCAATCCGAGTCCGGGAGGCAAACATGAAACGCAGACGCTTTCTCGTCGGTGCGACGGTGGTGGCCGGCGGTGTCGGCGCGGCATTCACGGCGGTGCCGTTCATTGCCTCCTGGCAGCCCAGTGCGCGCGCCAGGGCCGCCGGCGCCCCCGTCGAGGTCGATGTCGACAAGCTGGAGCCGGGTCAGCAGTTGACCGTGGAATGGCGCGGCAAGCCCGTCTGGGTCTTGCGCCGCACCCCAGCGATCCTCGAGCGCCTGGCGACACTGACCGACTCCGACCGGCTCCGCGATCCCCTCGCCGAGGTGGAATCACAGCAGCCGGCCTATATCACCGGGCCCCTGCGCTCGCTCGAGGAGGAGTATCTGGTGGTCGTCGCGATCTGTACCCACCTCGGCTGCGTGCCCCTGTTTCGGCCGGAGCCGGGCTCGGTCACCGACGACTGGCTGGGCGGCTACTTCTGCCCCTGCCACGGTTCCAAGTTCGACTTCGCCGGACGGGTCTTCAAGGCGGTGCCGGCGCCGATCAATCTGGAGGTTCCGCCCTATCGCTTCCTGTCGGAGTCCCTGATCGAGATCGGCGTCGACCCTGAGCCCACGACATCCTGACACCGAGAGGTAATCCACCATGACCGCCAAGACATCGACCACCAAGCCACCCACGGCGCGTAAAGCCCCGCGCAAGCGCCAACCCACCGCCCCACCCGAGATGGCCGCCCCGATGACCGTACCCGAGCCCGAAGAGGGCCTCCTCCCGAGCCACCCGGCCACGGAACTGCTCGCCTACCAGACCGACCTGTGGCGGCGCGGCGTGCGCTACCTGGACACCCTGCGTGAGCGCGCCGACAACATGCTCGAGCATGAGCAGGCGGGCAAGCCACCACTGCTCGACTTCGACTACGAGATGATCCTCGATGGTCGGCAACTGGCGCGGCCCGCCAACTACGCCCTGCTGCGCATCACCCGGGTCGGCGACGACTGCCTGGAGGACTGCCTCGACGAGGCCAAGCCGCCGGTGATGATCGTCGACCCGCGTGCCGGTCATGGCCCGGGCATCGGCGGTTTCAAACAAGACTCCGAAGTGGGCATGGCGCTCCACGAGGGCCACCCAGTCTACTTCGTGATCTTCTTCCCCGAGCCCATGCCCGGGCAGACGCTGGAGGACGTGCTGCACGTCCTGCGCCGCTTCGTCGAGACGCTGGCCGAGCGCCACCCCGGCCAGCCGCCGGTGCTCTACGGTAACTGCCAGGCGGGCTGGGCCATCGCGCTGCTCTCCGCCGACTGCGAGGGTCTGGTCGGGCCGGCGGTGCTGAACGGCTCGCCGCTCTCCTACTGGTCCGGCGAATCCGGCGTCAATCCCATGCGCCTCGCCGGCGGCCTGCTGGGCGGTGCCTGGCTGACGCACCTGATGGCCGACCTGGGAGACGGGCGCTTCGACGGTGCGAACCTCGCCACCAACTTCGAAGCCCTCAAGCCGGCGAATACCCTGTGGCAGAAGGACTATCAGCTGTTCGCCGACATCGACGGCCAGCGCGAACGCTTCCTCGAGTTCGAGCGCTGGTGGACGGGCTTCTATAGCCTGAGCAAAGAGGAGATCGTTGCCATCGTCGAGAACTTCTTCGTCGGCAACAAGCTGGAGCGTGGCGAGCTCGAGGTCTGCCCCGGCTGTAGCGTCGACCTCAAGCGCATCCGCAACCCCCTGGTGATCTTCGCCTCCGGCGGCGACAACATCACCCCGCCCCATCAGGCGCTCAACTGGATCCCCGCGGTCTATCCCGATACCGCGGCACTCAAGGCCGCCGACCAGCGCATCGTCTACCTGCTCAATCCCCACGTCGGGCATCTGGGCATCTTCGTCTCCTCCAAGGTGGCGCGCCTCGAGCACCGAGCGATCCTCGAGAGCGTCGGCAATTTGAATGACCTGGCCCCTGGCCTCTACGAGATGCGCATCGACAACCCCACCGGCGACCCCGACTGTCACAAGCCCCAGTTCCGGGTGCGCTTCGAGGAGCGCCGCGTGGAAGACCTGGACTATCCCGACCAGGCCCCGGCGTTCGAAGGGGTGCGAGCGCTCTCCGAGCACAATGTGGCCCTCTACGAGACCTTCATCGGGCCCTGGGTGCGGCTGTATACCACCCCCTGGTCCGCCGAGGCGCTGCGACAACTGCATCCGGCGCGGACCAGCCGGCTGATGTTCTCGGAACGCTTCTCCCCCTGGATGACCGGGGTGAAGTGGCTGGCCGAGATGGTGGAGACCGCGCCGGCGCCGATCGATAGTGACACCCCCTATCGGCAATGGGAGACGCTGGTGAGCGACTCTATCGCCTCGACGCTGGAGCTTGCGGGGACGACCCGAGACAGCATGTACGAGATGGGGTTTCACAGCCTCTACGGCGGGGGATGGTGGAGCGAGAACGAGTGACCCAGTCGAAGCCAACCCGGTTTACAGCCAATACCTATAGAGCAACCCAGTAATGGAGAGCAATAAATGAAGATCGAGACCTTTCATGACCTGATCGACTGGACTCGCCAGCTGCATGCCCAGTTGGCCGAATGCTTCAGGCACTGTGCCACCCAGCAGGAGGAGGCACGGGCCAAATCGCTTCTGGAGTATCTCGCCGATCACGAAGCGGTCCTGGAGCATACAGTGGCCAGCTTCGAGAAGCAGGCCGACCCCAAGGCCCTAAACACCTGGGTTTACGACTATCTGTCGCATGCGCCCATCAAACCCCATCAGGCGTGCAATTTGCCCTATGCCGAGATGGGCTTCGAAGACATCAGCCGGGAAGTCTTCTCGCTGCACGATCAGGTCATCGCACTATACCGCTACCTGGAAGGACGCGCCGACATCCCCGAGGCTCGGGATCTCGTTCGCGAGCTCTTGAAGCTAGAGGAACACGAGGCAATGCGTCTGTCCCAACAGATCAACCGAGCCCGAGACCTGTAGCCGGGCGCTGAACAGGGATCACCTTTCGCCCCCGGAGAAGGAAGACTCGACTATGCCAAACCGTCGATCGGCCATTCTGGTGGTCAACTGCGGGTCATCCAGCCTGAAGTTCGCCGTATTCATTCTGACGGAAGGGCTCGCACGGCTGGTATGGGGAGCGGCCAGTGGGATCGGCACGTCACAAGGCCGGCTCCAGATGTCGAGTGCACAGGGAACGGTTGACGACCACCCCGCGCGAATGGCTGATCATGCCACCGCCATCGAGAAGGTCGAAACCCTTCTTCAACAGCAGACAAGCCGACTGGACCTCGTCGGCATCGGGCACCGGGTGGTCCATGGTGGCCCCGATTGCGACTGCCCTCAACGGATCGATGCCTCCCTGCTGGACCGACTTCACGCTCTGGTGCCACTGGCTCCGCTGCACCTGCCACACAACCTGGCCGGGATCAGCGCCATGCGCACGCAATTCCCCGACGTGCCCCAACTCGCCTGCTTCGACACGGCGTTCCACCACGGCCTGCCCGCGGTTGCCCGGCATACCGGGTTGCCACGGGAATACGAGGCCGGGGGTGTACGCCGCTACGGCTTTCACGGGCTCTCCTACGAGTTCATCGTCGACGACCTGAGGCGGCGCCATGGCCCGGAGGCGTTACGTGAGCGCCTGATCGTGGCGCACCTGGGCAACGGCGCCTCCCTGGCGGCAATCCGGGACGGGTGCAGCATCGAGACGACGATGGGCTTCAGTGCCTTGGGCGGCATGCCCATGGGCACCCGCAGCGGGGATCTGGACCCCGGTATCCTGCTCTACCTGGCGAGTCACGACGGACTCGACGTCGCGGCGTTGGAAGCCCTGCTCTATCGACGCTCGGGGTTGCTGGGGCTTTCGGGGGTGAGTGCCGACATGCGGGAACTCCTGACGCACCGCGAGGATAC
This sequence comes from Halomonas sp. THAF5a, assembly GCF_009363755.1. Classification (NCBI taxonomy): domain Bacteria; kingdom Pseudomonadati; phylum Pseudomonadota; class Gammaproteobacteria; order Oceanospirillales; family Halomonadaceae; genus Halomonas; species Halomonas sp. THAF5a. The sequence goes on from NZ_CP045417.1 coordinate 2,369,363, forward strand.
GCCGGAGGCTGCGCAGGCCGTCGATTTCTTCTGCCATCGTGCCCGCCACTTCATCGGTGCCCTGAGCGCCGCGCTCGGCGGGCTGGACCGACTGATCTTCACCGGCGGCATCGGGGCGAACTCACCGGCGATCCGGGCACAGATCTGCGCGGGAATGGGGTATCTCGGCGTCACACTGGAGGAAGGACGCAACCGCACGCCCGGGCCGGTGATTTCCGCCGCCGAGGGCCCGGTCCGGGTTGAGGCCGTGGCGACCGATGAAGAGTGGATGATCGCCCGGCACGTGCAGCACACATTAACCAACACCCAGGAGGTGACATGACACAGACGGCAACGCCAGTGGCCCTTGAGACGCTCGATGACCTGATTCAGCGGGCCGGTGGCGGTGACCCGATCCGCGTCGCCGTGGTCAACGCGGCCCAGGCCGCGGTGCTGGAGACGCTTCGCGAGGCGGCGAGGCGACGCATCGCCGAGCCGGTGCTCATCGGCCGCCCCGCCAAGGTCGTCGAGGCCGCCGCGGCGATCGGGTGGGACCTCGATCCACAAGCGATGATCGAGGCCGAATCGGATGTGGAGGCCGCCCGCATCGGGGTGGAACTCGTGCAGGCCGGACGCGCGGAGGCGCTGATGAAGGGCCACCTCCACACCGATACTTTCATGCATGCCTTACTGGGCAATGGCCTACGACAGCCCGGACGTCGCGTCAGCCACATTTTTCTGGTGGACGTGCCCGACTGCCCACGCCTGCTGGCTGTGACCGATGCGGCCGTGAACATCGCCCCCGACCTCGACGCCAAGGCGCAGATTCTCCAGAACGCCATCGAGCTGATGCACATGATCGGGCTCGAACGGCCACGCGCCGCGGTCATTTCCGCCGTGGAAACGGTGAATCCGGCTATCGTCTCCACCCTGGATGCGGCCTGCCTGACGTTGATGGCCCGCCGCGGCCAGATCGCCGGCGCCGAGGTCGACGGGCCGCTGGCCTTCGACAACGCCATCTCGGAACGCGCGGCCCACGAAAAGGGCATAGACTCCCCGGTGGCGGGGAAAGCCGACATCCTGCTCATGCCGGATCTGGTGTCCGGCAACGTGTTGGCCAAGAACCTCGAGTACCATGCCGGCGCCACGGCGGCCGGGGTGGTCATGGGGCTGACGGTACCGGTGGTACTGAGTTCCCGGGCCGACCCTCCCGAGGCACGCCTGGCCGGACTGGCCGTGGCGGCGCTGATGTACCGTGCGGGGATCCGCCTGCCCGTGCCCTCTCCTACCGAAGCGGAACCCACCTTCTGCTGTTCCCCGCAACCCGAGTCGGCCTGCCGCCCCATGGAGGTGCGCTGATGGACACCACGACCCGAACCAACATCGACGGGCCGGCAGCGAGCCCACCGGCGACGTCGACCGATCAGCGCCTGCACGCCATGGCGAGCCTCTTCACGGGTGGGCTGTCGCCGACCGCCGTCCAGCAGGCCTGGTGGGACTGGGCGCAACACCTGCTGCTGTCACCGGACAAGCAGACGGAACTCGTCGGCAAGGCCCTGTGCAAGTGGCAACGTTTCGGCAGCTACTGCGAGCGCGCCGGCCAGGCGCCGTGTGAGCCCTGCATCGAGCCGCTGCCCCAGGACAAACGCTTTCGCGACGAGGCCTGGCAGCGCTGGCCCTTCAACATGCTCTATCAGGGCTTCCTGCTGCAGCAGCAGTGGTGGCATGTGGCCACCACCGGCGTACCGGGCGTCTCGCGCCACCATGAGGCGATGGTGAATTTCGGCGCGCGGCAGATGCTCGACATCTGGTCGCCGTCAAACTTCCTCGCCACCAACCCCGAACTGCAGGAGCAGACGCGGCGCGAGGGTGGCGCCAACCTGGCCCGCGGCGCCAGTAATCTGCTGGAGGACTGGCGCCGCCGGCAGGCCGGCGAGGGGCCTGTGGGCGTCGAAGCATACCGGGTCGGCCGAGACGTGGCGGTGACGCCGGGCAAGGTGGTCTACCGCAACCGGCTCATCGAGCTGATCCAGTACGCGCCCGCCACCCAGGAGGTCCATGTCGAGCCGGTGCTGATCGTGCCGGCCTGGATCATGAAGTACTACATCCTGGACCTCTCCCCGGAAAACTCCCTGGTTCGCTACCTGGTGGCGCAGGGCCATACGGTGTTCGTCGTGTCCTGGAAGAACCCGGGCAGCGAGGAGCGGGACCTGGGCATGGCCGACTACCGGCGGCTGGGGGTCATGGCGGCCCTCGACGCGGTCACGGCCATCTGCCCGCAGCAGCGTGTCCACGGCGTGGGCTATTGCCTGGGCGGGACGCTGCTGTCGATTGCCGCGGCCGCCATGGGCCGGGACGGTGACACTCGCCTGGCCAGCCTGACGCTGCTCGCCGCGCAGACCGACTTCAGCGAGGCCGGTGAGCTGATGCTGTTCATCGACGAGGATCAGGTGCGTTTCCTCGAGGACCTCATGGCCGTCAGGGGCTATCTGGACACCCGGCAGATGGCCGGCGCCTTCCAGCTGCTGCGTTCCCAGGACCTGATCTGGTCGAGGATGGTGCGCAGTTATCTCGCCGGCGAACGTCCGCCCATGTTCGACCTGATGGCCTGGAACGCCGACGGCACCCGCATGCCGGCGCGCATGCACAGCGAGTACCTCCGGTGGCTGTTCCTCGACAACGACCTCGCCGGTGGGCGCTACCGGGTGGACGGACGGCCCGTATCGCTGACCGACATCGAGATTCCCGTGTTCGCCGTCAGCACGCTCAAGGATCATGTCGCCCCCTGGCGCTCCGTCTACAAGGTCCAGTGGCTGACGCCGGCGGACGTCACCTTCGTGCTCTCCAGCGGCGGGCACAACGCCGGCATCGTCAACCCGCCCGGTGATTCCCGCCGCTTCCACCAGATCTCGACCATCCAGGCTGAGGACCCCTTCATGGATCCGGATGGCTGGCAGGCCACTGCCGCGCATCATGACGGCTCCTGGTGGCCCTGCTGGCAGGGCTGGCTGGAAGGTCACAGTACCCAGCGCATACCCGCTCGGGAGCCGGGGGTGACCAGAGGCTATCCGGCGCTGGACGAAGCGCCAGGACGTTATGTACTGGAGAAATGAGCCCGTCCTGCGGGCCTGGTAGATGAAGCGGTGCAACTGTAACCGCAAATTGAGCCATATACGTAGCTCGCCATGAGCTGCCGATCTGTGACACTTAAGGAGGTAACATCATGAAAGCACTCGTCTATCATGGTCCTGGCCAGCGTCGCTGGGAGGAAAAGCCGCGCCCGAGCATCACCAAGCCGACGGACGCGGTGGTACGCATTACTCATACCACCATCTGCGGCACCGACTTGCACATCCTCAAGGGCGACGTACCCGCCGTGGAGGATGGTCGTATCCTCGGCCACGAGGGTGTCGGCGTCGTCGAGGAAATCGGCGACGGCGTGAGCAACATCCAGATCGGCGACGAGGTGCTGATTTCCTGCATCACCTCCTGCGGCCGCTGCGACTATTGCAAGCGCGGTCTCTATGCCCACTGCCGCGACGGCGGCTGGATTCTCGGTCACCTGATCGACGGCACCCAGGCCGAGTACGTGCGTATACCGCACGCGGACAACAGCCTGCACCGATTGCCGAAGGACATGGACCGCGCCGCGGCGGTGATGCTTAGCGACATTCTGCCTACCGGCCATGAGATCGGCGCCTTGAACGGCGAGGTAGGGCTCGGCGACACGGTGGCCATTGTCGGCGCGGGGCCCATCGGCCTGGCGGCCCTGATGACCTCGCGCTTCTATTCTCCCGCCCGGATTATCATGATCGACCCCGACGAGAACCGCCTGGCCATGGCCAAGCAGCTCGGCGCCTCCGACACCATCGCACGAGATCCGCTCGACGCTATCGACGAGCTAACCGGTGGCGAAGGCGTAGACGTCGCCATGGAAGCAGTGGGGATCCCCGAGACCTTCGATATCTGCCAGCGCATCGTGCGCCCGGGGGGGCATATCGCCAACATCGGCGTGCACGGCAAGAGCGTCGAGTTCCGCCTGCAGGACCTCTGGATCAAGAATGTCACGGTGCGTACCGGCTTGGTGAACACCGACACGACCCCGGTGCTAATGCGCATCGTCGAGGCCGGTGGCGTCGAGCCCGCGGGCTTGGTGACCCACCGCTTCAAGCTCTACGACATCGAGAAGGCCTACGACGTGTTTTCCCAGGCGGCGAAGGAGCAGGCCATCAAGATGCTATTGACCGCCGAGTGACCAAGCGGGGACGACTTTTCAATGGCCACATCCTGGAGCTGGATGGGCGGCTGCGTATTCAGCTGGGGGCGCAACCCGCATGCGCCGTCCTGAATAATGAAAAGGGGAAACAGCGATGAAACGCGAACGAGTGGAACGGAAGTCTTTCCTGGATCCGGTATGTGGCATGACGATCAGCTTCAAGACCGCCGCCACGGGGAGTGAATACCGGGGGCAGCGCTATTACTTCTGCTCAGAGACGTGCCGCGAACAGTTCGAGACGGATCCCGAACGGTACGTTGGTGCGCACCACCAGCTGAATGACTGAGCCGTGGGTGAACGTAGAGGCCCTTCATCCATGACCCAGAACTCGGCCGTCTGCGCTGGCCCCGCGCGGGGCGATACCGTGACCGTAATCGGCGCCGGCCCCGCCGGGTTGGCCTGCGCCATCGTCCTGGCGCGCGCGGGAAAGCACGTGATCGTGCACGAGCGTCGCCGTCGTGTTGGTGCCCGCTTCCATGGCGATTTCCAAGGGCTGGAGAACTGGAGTGACGACATCGATGTGCTCGATGAGCTCGCAAGCACAGGGATCCGGTCCAGCTTCGAGCATCACGCCATCTCGCAAGTGACGGCCTTCGACGGCTGGGGCGGCCGCCACGAAATTCGCTCTAACCAGCCCCTGTACTACCTGGTCCGCCGGGGATCGGAAACGGGCACCCTGGATCACGCCCTGCTTGAGCAGGCCAAGGCCTGTGGTGTGGAGGTGAGGCTGTCGTCCCCCGTCAAGAACACACACGGCTCCACCGTAGAGGCCAAGGGACCAATGTTCGCCAACGTCATGGCGGTGGGCTACCTGTTCGAGACCGCCATGCCGGACGGCCAGTGGGCCTGCTTCAGCGACCACCTGGCGCCAGGCGGCTATGCCTACCTGCTGGTGCAGGGCGGACAGGGTACCGTCGCCACCTGTCTGTTCAGGGAGTTCACGCGCAATAACAAGTGCCTGACACGCACGATCGCATTCTTTACCGAGCAGGCCGGGCTGGACATGCGCAAGGCGCGTCCCTTCGGTGGCGTCGGTAACTATGGACCGCCCTGCCGGGGCGAGCACGAGGGGCGTCTGCTGGTGGGCGAGCAGGCGGGCTTTCAGGATGCGCTGGCGGGCTTTGGCATGCGTTACGCCCTGCGCTCGGGCGTTTTGGCCGCGCACAGCCTGCTGGAGGGTCGCGATTACGAATCGCTATGGCAGCGCTCGCTGCTGCCGGCGATCCGCCAGGGCATCAGCAACCGGCTGCTGTACACCAAGGCCGGAGACCGCGGGCGGCGGGCCATGTTTCGCCGAATGGCCAGGCGCGATGCGCGCCCAATGCTCGCCAAGCTTTACCACCCAAGCCTGCTGGGTCGGATCCTGTACCCGTTCGCGAGGCGTCAGGCGCGCATCCCTCAGCACGATCCCGACTGCTGCGACACCACCTGTACCTGCCTGCGCTGCCTGTGCCAGCGCCACGTCAGCTCGGGGACACTCGCAGCGCGCTAGAAGACCTTGGGCATGGGAAACCTAACGTAATGGAGGACGAGCATGGAACACCTCGACTTGAAAGACCGCAAGGGCCTGGTGGTGGGCATCGCCAACGAAGACAGTCTAGCCTGGTCAGCTGCCCGGCACTTCCGTAATGCCGGTGCGGAACTGGCGATCACCTATCTCAACGACAAGGCACGTCCCCATGTCGAGCCGCTGGCCCGGAAAGTGGACGCCGGACTGTTTCTCCCCTGTGACGTGACGGTGCCGGGGCAGCTGGAGGCAGTGTTCGAGGAGATCCGTCAGCGCTGGGGGCGACTGGATTTCTTCCTGCATGCCATCGCCTGGGCCCGCAAGGAGGATCTGCACGGGCGACTCACGGACTGCTCGGCCGAGGGCTTCTCCGAATCGATGGCCATTTCCTGCCACTCGCTGATTCGCATGGCCCAATTGGCCGAGCCGTTGATGGACCGGGGCGGCAGTCTCATGACGCTGAGCTACTTCGGCGCCGAGAAGGTCGTCGACCACTACAACGTCATGGGCCCCGTCAAGGCCGCACTGGAGGCCTCGGTACGCTACCTGGCCCATGAGCTTGGCCCTCGCAACATCCGCGTCAACGCCATCTCTGCAGGAGCGGTGGCAACCCGGGCTGCCTCCGGCATCGAGCATTTCGACGAGCTACTCAACGAGACCGTCAAGCGGGCACCGCTGCGCCGCACCGTGGACGCCGATGAGGTGGGTCGCACCGCGCTGGTGCTGGCCAGCGACTATGCCACCGGCATTACCGGCGAGGTGCTCCACGTCGATGCCGGCTTTCATATCGCCGGCATGGTCTTTCACTGATGGCGGGGGTCCTCAGCAAATCAGGAGCCGGCTTCACGGCTCTGCTCGCCGCCACCTTAGTCGTCTTCCTCGGCTACGGTACGGTGCTGCCGATTCTGCCGCTGTTCCTCGACCGGGTGCTGGCAGTGACTACCCCCGGGGACGTATCGCTGCACACCGGGCTGCTGACGGGGGTGTATACGCTGGCCTTGTTCGGCTTTGCCCCACTATGGGGAAGTCTCTCCGACCGCCTGGGCCGTCGGCCCGTCCTGCTATGGGGGCTGGCAGGGTTTGCACTGGCCATGCTGGGCTTCAGCCTGACTCGAAACCTGCCACTCGCCTATGGGGTACGGGCCCTTGCCGGCGCCTTTGCGGCGGCGGTGATCCCGGTGGCGTTGGCGCAGGCGGCCGAGTGTGACGACCCAACGCGCCGTGCACGGCGTTTTGCCTGGCTCAGTGCCGCCGCCACCTTGGGCTTCTTGTCCGGCCCCATGCTTAGCGGCTGGCTCGCCAGCATTCCCATGGTGATGCCTCAATCCGACATGGTCCTCGGCGAGCCAGTGGCATGGCCCTTCGTGGTCACGGCGGGATTTGCTGGTGCAGTGTGGCTGTTGATCTACCATCACGTCCGCGAACAGCCGGCTCACCGCCCGCCTTCCGACACGCATGCCTCCGAGCCGGACTCGACTCGAGCAATCGGTGGCTTCCTGACGCTGACGCTGCTGGCGATGCTCGGCCTGGGGGCCTTTGAGGTGGGGCTCAGCCTGCAGGCGAGGCAGTCTATTGGTCTCGACCCCTTCAGGGTCGGGTTGCTGTTCACGGAGTGCAGCCTGGTGATGCTGGCGGCGCAACTTCTGTGGTCGGCATACCCACCGAAACGCCTCTCTCCCAGCCATCTGATCGGCGGGTCCTTCCTGTTGATGGCCGTAGGCATTCTTGGCCTCCCGTATGCTTCGAACTTCTGGGGGGCATTCGTCGTGGTCGGGCTACTTGGCGCGGGATCAGGGCTGCTGGTTCCGCTACTGGCCTATCAGGTCTCCCTGGCCAGCGGGCCGGCACAGGGTGCGGCGCTGGGCAAGCAGACCGCCTTGGCCAGCCTTGGGCAAGCCGTGGGGTCTGCGGGCGCCGGATTGCTGTTCGCTGGCAGCGCGCTCGGCACCTACTGGGGGCTTGCGATCGTGCTTTTCGTTACCGCCATCCTCACATTCTTTGTTCACTATCATCCTCGAGTGATAGCACTGGTTAAACACGCACCGCGTCAGAATTAATGACAGTATTTCATGGCGGAAACAGGATTTGGCAACCTGAGTCTGCACACACGCCTCCTGCTTTCTTCGATCTTGATGCATATCAATGGACAGGTAGTATCACTGGTCTAAGGTGAGGGAGCCGTTTCTCGACAAGTTGTCTGCCACCATGGCCAAGAGCCCACCGACACGCCGCCTCAGTCTTGCCCACGCCTTGTCGTGGCTGCGTATCGGTATAGTCGCACTGATGCTGCTGGGTCTATTCCTGGTTGCGATTCAGTCCCACGCCCACCACGAGACTGCCTTCCTCCAGGGCAGCCCCCTGGCCGGGCAACACCTCGAGGCCCCCCAGGAGGCCCCCAGCTGCCACCATGGCCATGGTACGGGTTCTCTCGTCGGTGCCCTGCCGCACGTGACGCAGCAGGACATCAAATTCGCTACCGTTCCTCCCTCCTTGGGCGGTATGGACCCGGCGCCTCGGATACTCGCCAGCAGCGGTGTCCCGCAAGCTCTGCCCGACCCTTCTCCGGTTCCCGTCTATCTGCTGACACAACGGTTCAGATCCTGAGCCCTGGGTAATTCTCCTCACACCCAGTCGCTGTTACATGTCGGGTCCCGTGTGATTGACCTCTGTGCAGCACGTAGCCGAAATAATGTCAGCAAAGGGCCTGAATGGGCCCAACAGCTCGCTAGGAGAAGGATCATGGAAATTCGCAAGCACACTCTCGCTCTCGGACTCGCCCTGGCACTCGGTGCCAGTGGTAGCGGCATCGCCCTCGCCCAGAGCATGCCGACCAATCAGCCCAATCAGGGTAGCGGCATGACGGGCGGCAGCGGCGGCCAAGGCGGCATGGGGCCCGGCATGATGAGTGGAATGATGGGCGGCGGCCAGGGCGGCATGGGGCCCGGCATGATGAGTGGAATGATGGGTGGCGGCCAGGGCGGCATGATGAAAGGCATGATGGGCGGCGGGATGATGCCCTGCCCGATGACGGACGGTGCTGGCATCGGCATGATGCAGGAAATGCTCGAGCCGGAGCAGCGCGACGAGATGCGCGCACTGATGCAGGAGCACCGCCCCGCCCAGTTCGAACGCATGGGCCGCCTGATGAACCTGCGCGATGACCTGATGGCAGAGATGCGCGGCGAGCGCCCCGACCCCGAGGAGGTCCAGGCCCTGCACGGTCGGATGGCCGAGCTTCACGGCGAGATGATGGCCGAGAGAGTGCGTCTGCAAAATGCCATGCATGACCTGCTGACCGACGAGCAACGTCAGCAGCTTCAGCAGGCCACCCCCGAGGGTGACGTCGACCCCGAGGACCACGAGGCCCATCACTGACTGGGGGATGTCACAGACTCAGGCAACAGGACGGCCATGGTTGGCCGTCCACTCGGCAACGCCCGCAGGAGACAAGCGATGAGCGATTCGCCCCCCAACACGATCACCCTGACGGTCCCCGGCATGGGCAGTGACCACTGTGCCGGCATCGTGCGCAAGACGCTGGAACGCCTCGATGGCGTGGGCGAGATCCAGACCAATATCGCCAACCACCATGTCAGCGTGACCATCGAAGCAGGCGGGCCCGACGGCGACACCTTGAAGGAAGCCGTCGAAGGCGCCGGCTATGACGTGGCCGCCGTCAGTGGTGGTACCGGCATGCAACAGGTCCGCCTGACCGTTCCCGGCATGGGCTCGGACCACTGCGCCGGCATCATCCGCAGTACCCTGGAGCGGCTCGAGGGTATCGAATCAATCGACACCAATATCGCCAGCCACCGTGTGGCGGTGACCGTCGCCCGGGATGGCCCCGATGGTGAGGCGATCAAGCGCGCCGTGGAAGGGGCCGGCTATGATGTGGCCGCCGTGCAGGCCGACGAGGCGGAGGATGCCGACAGCGACGCCGAGATCGAGGAGGCCTATCTTTCCCAGGCCCGCAAGCGGCTGATCATCGCCGCGGTCCCCACCACCCTGATCATGCTGCTGATGATGCCGCACATGTTCTGGCAGCCGATTCCCGGCTACCTGGCCATCATCGCCGTGCTGGCCTTCCCGGTGGTGTTTCTCCATGGCGGTATTGCCACCCACAAGTCGACCTGGCGCTCGCTGAAGAACGGCACCTTCAACATGGACGTGCTGATTTCCATGGGCAGCCTGCCGCCCTACCTGATCGGCCTAGTCGGCTTCGTCTACCCCATGACCTCATTCATCGAGATGGCCGCCACCATCATGACCTTCCACCTGCTGGGCCGTTACCTGGAGGCACTCGCCAAGGGACGCGCCTCCCAGGCCATCCGCCGCCTGATGACCCTGGGTGCCAAGACAGCACGCGTCGAGCGCGATGGCGAGGAAGTCGAGGTGGCGGTGAAGGAGCTGGCCCCGGGCGACATCATGGTCGTGCGCCCCGGCGACAAGATCCCCACCGACGGCGAGGTGGTCGAGGGCGAGAGCCATCTCGACGAGTCCATCGCCACCGGCGAGTCGATACCGGTCTACAAGAGCACCGGGGACAGCGTGATCGGTGCCACCATCAACAAGGAGGGACGCTTGCGGGTCAAGGCGACCCGCGTCGGCGGCGATACCTTCCTCGCCCAGGTGGTGCGGCTGATCGACCAGGCTCAGGGCTCGCGGGTACCGATCCAGGAATTCGCCGATCGCATGACCGGCCGCTTCGTACCGGCGGTGCTGGCCATCGCCCTGGCCAGCCTGATTGCCTGGGCACTGTTCCCGGATGCCCTGCGACCGATACTCGACTGGGGTGCGACCTTCCTGCCCTGGGTGAACCCCGAGGCCGCCACGCCGGTGCTGGCGATTCTCGCCGCCATCGCAGTGCTGGTCATCGCCTGTCCCTGCGCCCTGGGCCTTGCCACCCCCACGGCGCTGATGGTCGGCTCCGGTATCGGTGCCGAGCGTGGCATCCTGATCCGTTCCGGCGAAGCGATCCAGACCTTCAAGGACGTCAAGGTGATGGTGCTCGACAAGACCGGAACCATCACCCGCGGCGAACCAAAACTCACCGAGGCCGTCGCCGCCGAAGGCGTCGACGAAAACCGCCTGCTGACCCTGGCGGCGAGCGTGGAGAACGCCTCGGAGCACCCCATCGCTCGGGCCATCGTCGATGGTGCCCGGGAGCGCGATGTAAAACCCGGCGAGGTCAGCGAGTTCCGCTCCACCGGCGCCCGTGGCGTGTCGGGCCGGGTCGGCAACGAAAGCGTGCTGATCGGCAATCGCCGGTTGCTGGAAGAGGAAGGCGTGACCGGCCTCGAGGCCCTGGATGACGCCATGGGCGAGCTCGAGGGCAAGGGCCGCACCGTGGTGATCGTCGCCGCCGACGGCCAGGCGCTCGGCTTGGTGGCAGTGGCCGACACCCTCAAGCAGGAGTCGGTGGAGGCCATCCGCGGCATGCATGATCTCGGTCTGCACGTGGTGATGATCACCGGCGACAATGAACGCGCCGCCCGCGCCGTGGCCGACGAGGTGGGCATCGACGAGGTCCAGGCCGGCGTGCTGCCGGAAGGCAAGGTTGATGCCATCCGCGCGCTGCAGGAACAACACGGCAACCACGTGGCCATGGTCGGCGACGGCATCAACGACGCCGCAGCACTGAAGCAGGCCAACGTGGGCATCGCCATCGGTGCCGGGGCCGACGTGGCCATCGAGGCGGCGGACGTGACCCTGGTACGCGGCGAGCTCACCGCCGTGGTGGACGCCATGCACCTCTCGCGTGCCACCTTCGGCAAGATCGTCCAGAACCTGATCTGGGCCAGCGCCTATAACGTGGCCGCCATCCCCATCGCCGCCATCGGCCTGTTGCACCCGATGATCGGCGTCATCGCCATGACCACCAGCTCCCTCTCGGTGATCGGCAACTCGCTGCTGCTCAAGCGGCGTTACGCCCGTGAGCAGCCCCGCGGAGAGCCTTCCACTGCCACCCCATCGGTCCAAGCCAAAGGCGACCGCTCATGAAACGACCAGAATCCACCAAGCCCCCCTCGGGAGAGGCCGAATCACAGAAAGAGCCGTCTTCCCCTACCGCGGCACTCCATAAATGGATGATGACCGCCTGCGTGGTGCTGATGGGAGGCGCCGTGCTGCTGTTCATGTGGGGCGGGCAATCACTGAGCAGCGGCGCCTGGCTGCTGCTGCCCCTGGCCCTCTGTCTCGGCATGCACTTCCTGATGCACCGTCATGTCGGGCATGATCAGCGCGACCGAGATGAATAGCAGATATAAAAGGGTATACGGATTTAATGGTTGATGGGGCACCTTCACCCCATCAATCTGATACCACCCTCAGATGGTTGATAGATCGACTCCGTAGTTGAGTTCCTCTGCGAAGTCCGGCAGTCCGTAACCGATGGTTTTCTTGTAGAAAGGAGAGACCTTCGCAGTCGGTGCCTTCTTCTTGTGCTTCGTGGTGTAGAGCATTCGTGCCCGCATCACCTCGAAGGAGTAACCGCGCCCTTCACGGTTCTTGTCCTTGGCCAGTCGGTTGATGGACTCCGTGTAAGCGTTGGTGACGGGCATGTCCGTCTCGAAGTAGGTCATGGTCTCTTCGCGCCAGTTTCCCACTGCCCTGACCAGATCGCTCCAGACTTCCTTTTGGCCCTTCGGGATGGTGGCTATCCACTCGTCCAGGGCGGCTTCTGCCTGGAGCCGTGTGGTGGCGTCCCAGATGCCGTAGAAGCGCTCCTTGTGCTCGTAGGCGGCCAGCAGTTGCGGGAACGCGCCTGTCCAGGTCTCCATGATGAGGCGCTCCCGGTCTGAGACTTCGTGAGCGCGTTTCAGCAGGATTTTCCGGTCTCCCTTGAGAGTCCGGCTCTGGGACGGTTTCAGCTCCTTTCTGAGGCCCTTGCGCACTCTCTCTAGGGCATCGTTGGCCATGCGCACCACATGGAACTTATCGACCACGATACGGGCCTGGGGCAGCACAGCCTTGACCGCTGCCCGGTAGGGGTTCCACATGTCCATGCTGACGATCTCGACCTTCTGCCGGTCTTTCAGCTTCATCAGGTAGTTGGTCACCACGTCCTGGCGGCGGGTGGCCAGCAGGTCGAGCAGGGTTCGCTCCTCAATGTTGGTCAGAATGCAGCGGTAGCGCTTGTTCAGGTATAGCTCGTCAATGCCCAGGATGCGGGGCGTCTCGAAGCGGTGCCAGCGCCCCAGGAACTCGGCGCGGGCGTTGAAGATGTCGCGCACCGTCTTCTCGTCCAGGCCGGTCTGTGCCGCCACAAAGGTGTAGGGGTGGTTGAAGGATTCCTTCTCCACGTACTCATGCAGCCGCAGTGTCATACGGAATCCGTCCACCATCTCCGGTAGCTGGGGCCTGAATGTTGTCTTGCAGGCCCGGCAGGTGTATCGGCGGCGGACCACCCAGAGAGTGACCCGCTTGCCGTGGATGGGCAGATCACGATAGGGAACGTCACGCTTGCCGAACCGTACGAACTCACCCTGCACGCCGCATTCCTCGCAGGCGATGGGATCGGGCACGTCCACCTGGAAGTGCATTTCGTCGTCGGTTGATTTGCAGCCCAGTACTTGGTATTGCGGCAGGTGAAGGATGTTGTCGGGAAGTTCGGTCATGGTGTTGTATAGGCGTAGGTGTCAGTCAGATCCATCCGGCTCGGCATTGGTGTTTGCTTTTTTACCCAACAAGCTGCTGGAAACGAAAAGTAAGGCACCGAGGACAATTGCAATATCAGCCAGGTTGAAGGCCGGCCAATGCCAATCTCGCCAATAGAAATCAAAGGAATCCACAACATAGCCGCGAAAGACCCGGTCAATCAGGTTGCCCATGGCGCCACCGAGGATAAGACTGTAAGCGATGGCTTCTCCTTTATGACGATTTTCAAGGATCAGCTTGATCAGAAAAATCGAGACCACTACCGCGATTCCGATAAAAAAGTAGCGCTGCCAGCCTCCACCATTCGCAAAAAGACTGAATGCGGCACCGGTGTTCCATAGGTGCACCCAGTTAAAGAACGGGGTCACCGAAACATACTCGCCATAGGCCATTGATTGCTGCACCAGCCACTTTACAGCCTGATCAGACGCTGCCAGCAGGCCCGATATGGACAATAGGGCATACGGCGAGAGCTTTTTGCCAATAATGAGCATTATTTAACCCTTCAACGCCAAAATGCGTCTGGCACCGTTAAGTACAATGCCCCCCGCGATGGTGCCGATAATCAGATCCGGATAATTGGAACCGGTCCACGCGACCAGGGCGCCGGCGGTGATGACCCCCAGGTTGATCACCACGTCGTTGGCCGAGAATATCCAGCTTGCCTTCATGTGCGCCCCGCCTTCCCGATGTTTGGATATGAGCAGCAGACAACTGGTATTGGCAATCAATGCGACGAATGCGATAGCCATCATCACCAGCGATTCAGGCTCACTACCGAATACAAAGCGTCTCACCACCTCTACGAGCACGCCCACAGCCAAGATCAGTTGCAGTACACCAGCAAGATGCGCGGCACGTACCTGCATTTTCACGCTATGTCCAACCGCATAAAGGGCAAGCCCGTACACCGCCGCATCGGCAAAATTGTCCAGGGATTCTCCAATCAGGCCGGTGGACTGGGCGATCAGACCGGCAGTCATTTCCACCACGAACAGAAGTGCATTGATGCCGAGCAACCAGCGCAGGGTCCCGGATTCTTGCTTAGCAGAAGCTGCCGAAAACTCGGCGGCCTTGATGGTCTCCGGATTTGCAGCGACGGTTTCCTGAAGCGAGGCGCCTAGCCCCAAGGTCTTCAGTTTCGAGGTGACGGGCTCGACCTCGCCGTCATGCACGACCTTCAGCCGGCGGTTCGACAAGTCGAAGGACAGCGCCCGAATCTCCTCAAAGCCGTTCAGGGCTAGGCGAATCATTCGTTCTTCTGATGGACAGTCCATCTTCGGCACGGCATAAACACTGACCCATCTCCCTGGCGCCTCGGAGGAGGCCTGTATATCGGTATCCGCTGCGGACGTTGCATCACCGCCACAGGCGCCACCACAGGATTTGCTCATGATACGACTCCACTTGAACAATGTTGTGGTACCATTTAAAACTATAAAGCTACTATAAGGTCAATAGAGTAAAGAATCCGTTGGGGAGGAGGCTGATGCGCATTGGTCAGTTGGCGCAGTTGGTAGGGGTCGAAACACAGACGATCCGCTTCTATGAACAGCAGGGCTTGTTGCCGCCGCCTGATCGGCAGGACAACGGTTACCGTGTCTATACCGAGAAGCATGGTGAGGGGCTGGCCTTCATCCGTCGCTGCAGAATCCTGGGCCTGTCACTGGCTGAGATTCACGAACTACAGAGCTATCAGGACGACCCTCATCAGCCTTGTACCGCCGTCAACGCCTTGCTCGATGATCACATCTCTCATGTGCGGTCGCAGATAACCGCTCTGCAAGCGCTTGAGAAACAACTCGTTTCACTGAGAGCGAGTTGCAACGATGACCGGGAAGTTGAGGCGTGTGGGGTTCTTGCTGGAATTAGCGAAGGAAACATGCACCAGCAGTAGGTGAAGCATCAACCAGATAATCCGATGAGATGCCGGTCTGTCTCACTCTCATGCAAAGGTAAGATCAACCATTTAATCCGCTTACCCATATAAAAAACAGGACAATCGGCATCGGTGCCAGACACGCAATGCCGATGCCGTTCTGGTACGTTACTTTAGGAACAGTCAGGACAGATGTTATGCCGAGGGTGGCGATCAGGCAGTTATAACAGATCCAGACATCATTTTCTTACAGATCGTCCATCCTCCCAGTCTGCCGAACAAGGCGCATCGCTTCATGCTGTTCCAGCTCAAGAAGGGATTCAAGCAACTCCCTTGCTTCAGGAATCTCCGCCTTGCCAACCAAGTTACGATAGAGATCTGTCACTTGATCATGGAAGTCGAAAATCTCCCGACAGATTTCATTGAAACCCAGCGCAGCATAGGGTGCATCACAGGTCCGATGCGTCCGGATCGGCCTGTGTTCCAGATAATCATATACATAGGTATTCAATGCTTTGGGGTCCGCTCTACTCTTTAACTCACCAACAACATACTCCATCTCATGCTCATGAGCTGCCAGATAATTAAGGAGCATCTTGGCACGCTCTTCTTCATTATGATCGGCACAGTGAGAAAGACAGCGCGCCAAATGCTCATGCAGCTGCCGTGTCCAGTCAATCAGGTCACCAAAGGTCCGAACCTCCATGATCCTTATCCTTAATAGTTAATGAGAATGAGTATTATCGTTTGAACTAGAAGCGCCGTTACGAGACAAAAAGAGTCGCTCGGCAATCAAGATAGCCGCCATGACAATCGTTGCGACGATTAGCACCAGGGGATCTGTCGTCGCTTTCACCCAAAGGAAGCCTGCCAGCACGACGGCATCCAGCAGTATCGCAATAACCAGCACGATTGGGTTGGCACCGACCTCCTTGCGAAGATGACGCAACACCCCCCAATGAACAGCAATATCCATGATCAAGTAAAAAATGATACCAAGTGCGGCGATACGGCTAAGGTCAAAGAAAGCCGTCAGAACCAAACCAAGCACGACCGTATAAACCAGGGTATGCTTCTGGATACTGCCTGGCATATGAAAGTGACGATGCGGCACCAGTTCCATTTCCGTCAGCATTGCCAACATGCGTGAGACCGCAAATATACTGGCAATGATACCACCCGCGGTGGCCAGCATGGCGAGAATGACGGTGAACCAGACGGCGGCCTCCCCCAGCGCAGGACGGGCAGCAGCCGCCAACGAATAATCTTTCGTTTCGATTATCTCGCTCAGCGACAGATTACTGGCGACAGCGAAGCCCACCAGCGCATAGATCACCACACACAGGGCGATCGAGATCATGATCGCCCTGCCGACGTTGCGATGGGGATCTTTTATCTCTGAACCACTATTGGTGATCGTCGTGAACCCCTTGAAGGCCAGGATCCCCAACGCGGTTGCTCCTAGAAAGCCTGACAGAGATCCCTCGGGCGTCGACGCCGAGGTTTCCATGCCGACCGAGTCGGCGATGATGACACCGACGACCCCGAACAAGATGATCCCACCAATTTTTATGAACCCGAGTACTGACGCAACACCCTGAATCAGCTTGTTGGCGGAGAGGTTTAGTAAAAATGCAGATATCAGCAGCGCAACACCCAATAAGGGGACAAGCAGTGACCTATCCCTCACATCGAAAAGCTCTAGCGTGTAGGACCCGAAGGTTCTCGCTAAGAAGCTTTGCGCTATCACCATGGAAAAATACATCAAGAGCGCATGGAAAGCGGTGGTCAGTGTCGGTCCATAGGCTTTTTGGAGGTACATGCCAATACCACCAGCTGACGGATAGGCATTGGACATCTTCACATAGGAGTAGGCACTGAAGGAGACGATTAGTGCCGCTGATAAGAAAGCCAGAGGGAAAAGCGCCCCCGTCATCTCGGCCATCTGTCCTGTCAAGGCAAAGATGCCCGCACCGATCATGACCCCAGTACCCAAGGCGATCGCACCGATCAGGGAGAGGCTATTCTCCTGGTACTGTGGGGTTCTATCCATTGACTTCATCATCTCTCTCCTTGGGGTCATGAAACAGGATCCTACTGAAAGCCCTCTTGACAATCCGACATGCGCCCGATGACGAAGAGTAGAGCGTGCCTTGACAGAATAGTTCAGAGTGTAGAACCTATGTGCCACCCAACAGTTAAATCCTCTTTTTGGATACACCTTCAGCTCCTAGCAGATGACGGCGTGACATCCATAGCATCAGCGGCGGCAAGATCAACCATTGGAGTAACGGCGAGAGGCCCGTGCCCAACCAGGGCACGCGGGGCATTAGCGGTGCATACTCCCAGCGTTGACTGACTAGCGTCGCGTACCACTCCATCGCCACCGTGATCCCGACACCCACCAGCACGAAGCCCAAGCACTCCTTGGCCCCATAGACCCAAGCCTGTCACGACGTCGACGCCATGCAGCCACCGAACAATACGCCATCAACGCGATCACCACATCACCTAGAGTCGCCTGGGTACAAGCCTGCACGGCTTCCCAGTGTGGCATCGCAGGCATGCCCACATACAACGGAGCCTGTAGAAACTCCCAAGGCAGGTTCAGCAGAAAGGCAAAAAACGCGACATGACGTTCCGAGGCCGAGCGGAGTGCCTATCTTCATACAGCGTTCAACCTAAGGCTAGCCCGTGCGTGGTTAAGACTACCATTCAATGGCAGCTCCAAGGCTCCTGCTTGGCATTGTCCTTCACATTCTGATCGACAAACCGATAATGCTCCTCCTTGAAGCGGTTCCACCAATCACGACAGATTTCGATCGCATACTTTTCGAGGATATCCTCAACGCAGTCGAGGCAGAGACGTGAGGCATCATAGGCCAGGTTAAGCTTTCGTTTCTTGTCATCGTACGAAACACTATCTAGCCCGTAGAGTTCATCAATATCTGCAACAGCCGCTCGCACCGCGTCTAAGTCATTGGAATCAAGTTTTAAGTGACGAGTCACTAGATTAACCTCAGAAACTCCCAACCGATGTTCTTTGTGTGTCATGAGAATTCTCCTAGTACTGCAATATCGTTAACGTTCTTCCATTACTATCGCCATGCTTCCCCAAGGCACTTGCCTTTCTCACCGATCCGATGTAGCAACCAAGGTTTGCTGGCTACGACGCGCAGTGATGACCAGGAACGCACCGGCTGCCAACATTGGTACCGTCAACAGCTGCCCCATGGTGAGCCAGCCAAAGGCGATGAAGCCCAACTGAGGATCGGGCAAGCGAGCAAACTCCACGATGAAGCGGAAGGTGCCGTATAGGAGCAGAAATAGCCCCGAGATAAGACCTTGCGATTGCGGTTTACGAGACAGCCACCACAGCACGGCAAACAGCACCACACCCTCCAGGGCAAACTCGTAGAGTGCTGATGGGTGGCGCGGCTCAGGGCCCAGACCCAACATGGGCGGGAAGACCATCGCCCAGGGCACTTCACTGGCCCTCCCCGGCAACTCGTGATTGATGAAGTTACCGAGGCGCCCTGCACCTAGTCCGATAGGCACCAGCGGCGCGATGAAATCGGTCAGCTGAAGGTAGGCCAGGCGGTGACGTCGAGCAAACAGCCACGCGGCTATCAGAACGCCGGCAAGCCCCCCATGGAAACTCATGCCCCCTTCCCAGACCTTGAACAGCCACAAGGGGTTGGTCAGCAGCTGATCGAGACCATAGAACAGCACAAAGCCCAGGCGGCCGCCGATGATGACGCCCAGAGCTCCATAGAAGATCAGGTCACCGATATCATCGTGGGTCAGGCCGAGGCGGTGCGCTCGCCGCCGCCCAAGCCACCATGCAGCCGTCAGCCCCACCACGTACATCAGGCCATACCAATGAAGCCGTACCGGTCCGAGGGAGAATGCCACTGGATCGATTTGTGGGTACGCAATCATGGCGATTTCCTCGCGACGTTCAAGCTTCTACGAACCGTTCGACGTTGCGCCAGCCGGTTAGCGCATAGTCAATCGTGATCCCTTATGACCCAGCATAGCCCCAAGGCCTGAACGCAAGCTGAATCTGGGCTCACAAAGCGCAAATCAACCTGGCGCGAGACTCCGTCACTGGCAATCTTTACATCAATAATGCAAATGACCGCTCGTGTTAGGCTGGGTGCCCTCAAGATACTGCATTCGAGCGTTTATAATGTGCCACCCAGCCTCGCCGATCCTGTTAGCTAGGAATGGCTCACACGACGGCATTTCCACAGGTAGTAGACACAAGGCAATACCAGAAGCGTCAATATCACCGCACTCAACATACCGCCCACCATGGGCGCGGCAATGCGACTGACGACCTCGGAACCCGTGCCGGAGCTATACATCAGCGGCAGAAGACCGGCAATCGTCGAGACCGACGTCATCATTACCGGTCTCACCCTCAGCGCAGCACCGTGCAGCACGGCGTGGCGTAGTGTCTCCCGGCGGGGTTGTACTCCCTTGTGTTGGCAGCGCTCGATCATCTGCTGATACGCCTGGTTGAGATAAACGAGCATGATCACCCCGATCTCGACTGCCACCCCGGCCAGAGCGATAAACCCCACGCCCACGGCCACGGAGAAGTTATAGCCCAGCAGATACATCAGCCAGATGGCCCCGACCATGGCCAGCGGTAGCGTACCCATGATGATGGCTACCTCACTGAAGCGCTTGAAGCTCATGTAGAGCAGGATCACGATGATGGCCAACGTGAAAGGCACCACATAGCTCAGCTTCTCTTTGGCGCGCAACATGTATTCATACTGCCCGGACCACGTCACCGAATATCCAGCGGGCAGCTCGAGCTCCTCGGCCACAACGTCCATGGCGTGCTGCACATAGGTGCCGACATCCACGCCTTCGATATCCACGAAGGTCCAGCCATTGGGGCGCGCATTCTCGCTCTTGATCGCCGGTGGCCCGTCTTCCACGTAGATGTCCGCCACGTCGGCTAAAGCGATGCGCTGCCCATTGGCAGTGACGATCGGTAGCTCGGCCAGTCGCTCGGGAGAATCCCGGTAATCCTGCGGATAGCGCAGGTTGACCGGGTAGCGCTCCAGTCCCTCGATGGTCTGCGTGATGTTCCGACCGCCGATGGCGGTCGCCACCACCTGTTGCACGTCGGCAATATTAAGTCCATAGCGCGCCGCCCGAGCGCGGTTGATATCGACCTTGATATAGCGTCCTCCGGCCACCCGCTCGGAGTAGACCGAAGCGGTACCAGGAACATCGGCAAGGATCGTCTCCAGCTGCAGCCCGATGGACTGAATCTGCTTGAGATCTTCTCCGCCCACCTTGATGCCCACCGGCGTCTTGATCCCGGTCGCCAGCATGTCAATACGCGTCGAGATGGGCATCACCCAGGCATTGGATACCCCCGGTATCCGCACTAGGCTGTCGAGTTGTTTCTTGAGCTTGTCGGTGGTCATTCCCTCTCGCCACTCTTCCCGCGGCTTGAGCTGAATGAAGGTCTCGATCATGGTCAGCGGTGCTGGGTCGGTAGCCGTGTCGGCCCGTCCGATCTTGCCAAACACGGTGTCCACCTCGGGTACGCTGGCAATCAGTTTATCGGTCTGCTGAAGGAGCTCGCGTGCCTTGCCGATGGATAGCCCTGGGTAGGTGGTGGGCATGTACATCAAGTCGCCTTCGTCCAGGGGTGGTATAAACTCGCTGCCAATCTTGCTGACCGGCCAGAAGCCCACCAGGGTTATCGCCAGCACCAGGGCGATGGTCGTCTTCGGGAATCTCAATACTGCCTTGAGTACCGGCATATAGGCCCCGACCAGCAGCCGATTGACCGGATTCTTGTGCTCAGGCAGTACGCGGCCGCGGATGAAGTAGCCCATCAGCACAGGAACCAAAGTGACCGCCAGCCCGGCACTGGCGGCCATAGCATAGGTCTTGGTGAAGGCGAGCGGTGAGAACATCCGCCCTTCTTGGGCCTCGAGGGTAAACACAGGCACGAAGCTGACCGTGATAATCAGCAGGCTGAAGAAGAGGGCCGGTCCCACTTCCACCGCCGAGTCGGCCACCACCTTCCACCGGTTCTCACGCGTCAGCGGTGTACGCTCCATGTGTTTGTGCAAATTCTCGATTAACACGACGGCGCCATCGATCATGGCACCGATCGCTATGGCGATACCCGCAAGGGACATGATGTTGGCGTTGATACCCTGCCAGTTCATGATGATGAAGGCAGTGAGTATGCCCATCGGCAGGCTGATCATCGCCACCAGAGCAGAACGTAGGTGGAACAGGAAGAGCACGCACACCAGAGCCACGATGGCCAGCTCTTCGAGCAGGCCACGCAGCAGGTTGTCTACCGCCTTCTCGATCAAGCCTGAACGGTCATAAACCGTCACGACCTCCACCCCCTCCGGCAGGCTGGACTGGAGCTGCTCAAGTTTGGCCTTGACGCCATCGATCGTCTTCTGGGCATTCTCTCCTGTGCGCATAACGACGATGCCGCCGACGGTCTCTCCTTCCCCGTTCAGCTCGGCAATGCCACGACGCATCTGGGGCCCCATCCCGATGTCGGCGACATCCTTGAGCAGCAGAGGCGTTCCATTGTCATCCACACCCAGAGGGATACTGGCAAGATCCTCACGACTCTGAATATAACCAGTAGCGCGCACCATGTACTCGGCTTCGGCCATCTCAACGACCGAGGCGCCCACTTCCTGGTTGGCCCGCTGTATAGCGGTCTGGATGTGAGCCAGGGGAATGTCGAAGGCACGCAGTTTCTCAGGATCCACCACGACCTGGTATTGCTTGACCATGCCGCCAAGCGCCGCGACTTCAGAGACGCCCGACACGGTCTGAAGCTCATATTTCAGGAACCAGTCTTGCAAGCTTCGCAGCTCGCTGAGGTCATGTTGGCCAGTCCTGTCGATGAGGGCGTAGAGATAGACCCACCCCACCCCAGTGGCATCCGGGCCAAGCTGTGGGCGCGCACTATCTGGTAGCGTGGGCGCTACCTGAGAAAGGTACTCCAGCACACGAGAGCGGGCCCAGTAGGGATCGGTATCCTCATCAAAAATCACATAGACGTAAGAGTCGCCGAAAAAGGAGTATCCGCGTACCGTTGCCGCCCCGGGAACCGACAGCATGGCCGTAGTGAGCGGGTAGGTGACCTGATCTTCGACGACCTGTGGAGCCTGGCCCGGATAGTTGGTCTTGATGATCACCTGCACATCGGACAAGTCCGGAAGAGCGTCCACAGGAGTATTCTTGACTGAATAGATTCCTGCCCCTGCCAGAATCACGGCAGCAAGAAGCACGAGAAAACGGTTGCTGATAGACCAGCGGATCAGCGCAGGTATCATTACTTGCTCTCCCCTGCTGCATGGCCTTGATGGCTCATCCCTTCTTGATGGCCGTTACCCACATTGCCAGCTTCTCCGTGATCCATGACCACATCGATGGATGTTTTGGTTACCACGTCGTCAACGTGTACGCCTCGAAGAGCGTATTTTTCTTCCGTAATCCGTTCGAGCTCGGCATGGATGTCCATGCCGGCTTTCAGCTGTGCGGGACTAACCGTATCGCCAATCAGGAAATTCATGCTCATGGCCGGCCATTCCCAAGCCGCAATAGGAGCATGGGAAAGGGTCACCATGCCATGGTCTAGCATGACATCTTCGATGCGTGCCGGCACCCATACGGTCTCAACAGAGGAATTCCCATCAACCTCTTCAGCATTGCCACTATGCTCCATTCGCTGAAAGTCTGATGTTCGACTTGATTCGGAATCCAGAAGGAACTGAGCCGACGTAACAATACGATCTCCTTCCTCCAGGCCGGATACTATCTCGACGGCTTCCCAACCCACGCGTCCAACGTCGACTTCGATGGACTTGAATTTTCCATCACCCAACGCAAGAACGACACGCGACTGGCTTCCGGTGCGAACCAAGGCCTCACGGGGTATTTGCAATGCCTCCGACGTTGTGTCGGACATAATGGTCAACTGAGAAAACATTCCAGGTTTTAGCGCCAGGTCGTCGTTGGCGAAACGCATCCTTACACGAGCCGTACGCGTCTCACTATCAATACTTGGATATATATAGTCCACCACCCCTGTCCACTGCCGTTCGGGTAGATAGTCAAGAGTCATGCGAACCTCATCTCCCTCA
Organism: Halomonas sp. THAF5a; assembly: GCF_009363755.1. Classification (NCBI taxonomy): domain Bacteria; kingdom Pseudomonadati; phylum Pseudomonadota; class Gammaproteobacteria; order Oceanospirillales; family Halomonadaceae; genus Halomonas; species Halomonas sp. THAF5a. Next base: position 2,392,819 of record NZ_CP045417.1, read on the forward strand.
GCGATCAACGCTGCCTGGCGCTCAAACACCTCTCCGACAGCCCACACATGATCAAGAACGCCAATACTCATCATGCTCATCCCCGGGCTCACGAACATTCCTTCACGCACTTGCAAGTTGTCCAAAACGCCACTCTGAGGTGCGCGCAAGATGATCGTCTGGCTGACCTGGCGTGTGTCTTTGAGACTCTGGATGGCTTCAGTGGGAACTTGTAACGCGCGCAGCCTCTCCAAGGCGGCAGAAATCAGACGTTGATTGCCGCGGTTCATTGCAAGCAACAACTCCTCCTGAGCATTCACGAGCGTAGGCGAATAGATCGAGTAGAGCGGTTGACCTTGGGTAACGCGATCGCCTTCGGACTTGGCAAATAACTTTTCTATCCACCCCTCGACGCGGGGATGGATATGTACCAACTTATCTTCATCGTATTGGACATAGCCAACTGTCCTTACCGTAGTGTCAAAGGTATCCTTTTCGACCGTGCCTGTTTTGACACCAAGATTATTGACGACATCAGGAGAAATTTTCACTGTCCCGGGAGTATCTCCTTGGTCCTGATCATCATATACCGGCACGAGGTCCATCCCCATCGGGGATTTTCCAGGCTTGTCTCGCTTATAGTTGGGATCCATTGGCGCCACCCAATAAAGGGGAACGCGCTCCCCCCTCTCTTCCATCCCAGTCTCACTACTATCGTTTCCAATTGCAGTTCCTACTGCATTCAAGATGAACGCCTTCCCTCCCAGGATCATACTGCCGGACACACCCAAGAAAACGCCTAACGATATGACGAAAAAGTACCTAACCATTGGATTCATCGTGATGTCTCTTTTCAGGCTTGATAAGTCGTGAGTTAGAGTGAAGACGTGCCTTGGGACAGCAGGTAGTTGATATCCGAGATCACCTTGAGTCGTTGGGCTTTCAGGCCAATCAGTTCCACATTTGCATTGGTTTCATCAATTCGTGCCCGCACGGCTTCTGCAAAATCACCATCGTCATTGTTATAGGCATTCAGGGAAGCTTCCGCCTGTTCGCTCAGCTCTGGCAACAAGCGATTCCCATATAGTGCAAGCCTTTCATCAAGCCGCGACAACTTAGCCCGATTTGTTTCTAGCCTGGCAATCAGTTCGCGTATCAAGCTTTCCCTTTGATATTGCGCAGTTTCATAGCGAGAGGCAGCCGCCGCCACTCGCTTGTCCTGTCGATTTTCCGTAAAGATAGGCAAGTCGAATGTGACGCCGACGGAGAACAAATCCGCTCGGCTCCCACCCATGGGGTCGTCTTCTCGGTAGCCATACTGAGCCGATACACCCCATTCTGGCTTGTACTGCTGCCTCGCTGCATCGACCCCAATTTCCATAGCATCAATCGACATATCGACGGCCAGCACGGCAGGGTGATACCTCACACGCTCATACCATGCCTGTCGATTGGGACGCTCAACGACAGTGAAAAGCTGAGGTTCTTCCAATTCTAGCCCGGGGAAATCCGCAACTACCGGCATTATCGCTTCGCTCCCCAGCCACTCAGATAGCTGCCGTTCAACGGCCTCTTGTTGCTGCCTGAGATCGGTCAAGCGGTCCTCCAGGCGAGTCAACTCCAGCTGCGCACGAATCACATCATCTTGACGGGTCATTCCGAAGGCGGACGCATAACTCACCTCGGCGACATCAGCTAGCTGCTCAAACAAGCTACGATCACGCTCTATCCGCTCGATGCTCAGCTGAGCACTAGTGGCCTCCAGCCAAAGCTGGCTAACCGTAGCCTCGACTCTGGCTTCCCTATCCTGCCGCAACATCGGCTGTTGGGCCGCAATCTGCTGCTTTTGTTGCTTGGCAAGCGCCAGGCTATCTCCTCTGGGAAATTTCTGACTGATTCCGACGCTGAACTGGGTCATACCTTCTTGATTCAAGTCAAAGGTATCAACCGGCAGATTTCCCGCTTTCAATGAAATCTGAGGATCAGGGAGCTGGGCCGATGCAATGGCCTCGTTCTCAAGGGCGGCTTCAGTGGACATACTTCCGGTTAACCAAGGGTCTTGATCAATGGCTATCTGTATCGCTTTTTGCAAACTGTCCGCTTCACTTCCGGCAACAGCAATAGCTGGCATCCAGGCGACACCCAAGACACCAGTGAGTAATAATGCAGCCTTGATCACAGCAGATCTCCACGGAAAGGTTATGCCACACAGCAAAACATCATTATAACTAAATTAAATACTCAGCCATAATACACTATGACTGGAAATCTATTCAGAAAACCAAAAGCTTACTGGGACGCTGGTTGGCCAGCATTAGCTGGCCAACCACCGCGCATCACTGAATGTCTACATGCAGACTGTACTGGTGCATATCACTATCACCAAGCCCACCACTATCACCTGAAACCATCAGGCGATATTCGCCTTTCTCGAGCTTTTCATCAATTGTGAAGTCTCCATTGAATGAATCTACTTCCGCAATGGTTTTCCCTGAATCATTCATCAACTTTGCCTTCATCCTAAGTGTAAGACTTGATGATCCTGGAAAGTGATCACTGGCAATTGTCACCTCTGAACTTTCGTTTAACGAAAGCGCATATTCATGTGGGAAGCCGCTGGTCAAAATCCCACCAGACGTAATCCCCTCCGTCAGCTGCCTGTCCTGAGATTCGGTGTGGCCAAAATTGGCAAATGCTGGCGTAGCAACGAGGCTAATGATGGCAGCGGCAAGTGCGAATTTGATTTTCATGTCAACTCTCTCTTCCTGTTTGGTGACAGTCTCAGGATACGTTTCTAACCTGAACCCAGCCTTAACAGCCAGGCTATCAAAAATGATCCAGATCATTCTTTTTCTCGTAACGATGGACACGACATATCTGATAAACTATGCAAAAAAATGACCTAAGTCACATTTTTAAACACTATGCCTTGCTCACATAAAAAAAGCTTGGGCATTCGCCCAAGCAATCGATCAAAACAGCTTTCTGCTATGCTATTGCTTCATCTTAGAATCCATATTGAGCAGCCACCATTACACGGCTCGCGTCATCTTCACGACCATTGGCCAACTCCGTTTCGAAATAACCATACTCAACCCCATACATCAAGCGGTCGCTGGGTGTCCACATCAGATTCAGAAAAGTATTCTTGTTCCTTCTACCTGCATTCCCACCCACGGTAGTGTCGCCCAATTCGACATCGGTATAGCCATGTGACGCGTTCAGTGAATACTGTGGCGATATTTGATAAGAAAGACCCAGGGCTCCGCCATCGCCAGATAGCGTTTTCAGGTTGCCGTTGATATCAACGTAGGCATCTGCACCGTTGAAATAATCGCCAGCCAAGTAAAGGTAACTGTTCGCCCCATCACTGGCGTTAACGATTGCTCTCAAGGTCACTGGTCCGGCTTGATAGGCGCCTGCAGCGAAGGCCCCATAGCCCATTTCCGTATCCTTCTCGCTGCCGGTATCGTACTTCAGCTGTCGGGCGATGCCGGCGATTGAGTATGAAAAGTCTCCAGGGTTGTCTTCATAGCGCAGGCTCAATGCCGGCATCGATGATACGGCATCGTCATTATCTGGCAAGGAGGCGTCTTCAGGTAAAGAACCATCGATGTTCTCCGCCAGCTGTGCTTTCGGATCCTCCGCAGCTATCGAGAACCCTCCAATAGTGTAGCGCAACTGGGCAAGGCGCGATCCATAGCCACCATAGCTTCCCGCCGTGCTAAAGAAATCCAGTGTGGGTGTGGCGGCCACGAAGGTGTTGTAATTCGACCAGGTCTGTCCGGCAAGAATCCCATTCCAGGAACCATAGGCATGCCGTAATCTGAAGCGCGCATTATCATCATTATACGACCAAAAGTCCCCTTCGATGACGGTGTCAAGCGTACTCCTCTCGACAGGCGTACTGGTCCGAAATCCGATACGGCTCTGTGTTGCGGATACCTGAAACTGATCCCCAACATCCCCCTCATTTTCCAATCCTGCGACTTCAGCAAAGTAACCTTCGTTAGCCGATCCGGCATCCCGATCGAAGTTATAAGCCATGTTCAGCCTGGCTTAGCCATAAAGCCCCACGGTGGTCTCTCTAACTTGTGTTTCCAAGGCCGCCGAAGAAGTCGCTCCCATTGCCAACGCCACAGCCGTCAGGCTGACTAGAGCAGCTTTATTATTATTCCACATAATGACACCTCAGTGCAGATGATATTGTGTTTAATGTCGCATATTACGACTTTTTAGACTAGCACCGTTTTCTGAACCCACGCTGAACAGCTCGCATAGAAATGCACCTGTCATCGAAATATGGCTGACATAAAAAAGGCCAGCTTTGAGCTGGCCCTGTCGATCAAACCAAACTTCCGCTCGGCTTTTCAATAGGATACGTGTAGTTCATACCGATTACTAGCATTCTCGTGCGCCGAACCCGCTGGAGTTCCTGAGACCTCCAGCTGGTAATTGCCAGGCTCTAACTGTCGGCTGAGCTGGAAGTGACCTCGCGGACTGGATGCTTCCGCTAAGCGATTACCATCATTATCATACAATGTCGCTTTGATATTGACTCCCTGGCTCGATACCCCCGGGAAGTGCATGCTACTCACTCTCAACGTAGTGGGCTGATCGATGTTGATCTGGTAGCGATCCGGCTGAGAGCCCAGTATTTGGGTATCGGACGTCCCTCTTTCAAGATTCGGTACCCCTTGGGCACCATGTCCCACATCAGCCAGAACGGGCATTGATAGCGCACTGGCCACTGCGATCCCGAAAGTCATGATCTTGAGCTTCATCAGAGGTCCCTCCTTTTTGGTGACATTGTCATGATAGTGGTACAATCTGAAACAGAGCTGAATATGCCTCGGTGAAAATTAAAAAAAGCGCCACCTTCCGGTGGCGCAAGCATCGAAGTATACCATGATGATTAGAACATCAACCTTACGCCGGCCACGACACCGGTATCTTCCGTGGCATCACCGCCGGCACGGGAGAGGTCGGCGGTATCGCCATATTGCTTCTCCCAGTAAGTCCCGACGTAGGGGGCGAAGCGGCGAGTCACCTCGTAACCCAAACGCATGCCGACGCGCACCGAGTTGAGCCCCTCACCCACGCCAAACTCTTCAACCTCGCTGGCGGCCACGGCAATCTCGGTGCGCGGCTGCAGATAAAGGCGTTGCGTTAGGCGCAGGTCGTACTCGCCCTCGAAACTCGCCGAGACATCGCCCTCTTCGCTGACCTGTAGCGCCACGTCGGTCTCGATGCCGTAGGGCATGACACCTTGTAGGCCAACCACGCCGTAGGTGCGCTCGGCATGGTCGTCGGAGAAGACGCCGCCTTGGTAGCCGATGCCGCCCTGGAGCTCCCAGAAGTCGGCGACGAGCCGGCTATAGAGTAGCTCCAGGGACTCGAACTCGGCATCCTCGCCATCGCCCTGGACGTTATCGCCCTCGGACTTCAAGTAGACGCGGTTGACGTCACTGCCGTACCAGGCCTGGAAGTCCCAAACCACGGCCTCTTCCCCCTTGTCGGGCACGGCATACTCGAGCCGGTCGAACAGTGCCATGCCCATATTGTGTTCCACGACCGGTGACGGCCAGACGGCCGGAGCATCGTAGCCATCCTCTGCCTGGGCAACGGGAAACGTGGTTGTGGCCAGCAGGACACCGGCGGCGGTCAGTGGGATTCTGTTATTCATGCCTTCTCCTTACGAAACCTTGACGACCCGGAACATGCCGGCATCCATGTGGTAGAGCAGATGGCAGTGGAAGGCCCAGCTGCCTTCGGCGTCAGCGGTGATCAGCGCCGAGACGCGCTCACCCGGCTTGACGTTCAGGGTGTGCTTGCGCGGGATCAACTCGCCCTGGCCGTTCTCCAGCTCCATCCACATGCCATGGAGATGGATGGGATGCTCCATCATGGTGTCGTTGATCAGGATCAGGCGCAGGCGCTCATCCTTATTGAAGTGAATGGGGCCAGTCACTTCACTGAACTTCTTGCCGTCGAAGGACCACATGTAGCGTTCCATATTGCCGGTGAGGTGCAGTTCCAGCTCTCGCTCCGGTTCACGGCTGTCCGGCCAGGGGGTGAAAGCCTTGAGGTCGCGATAGACCAGCACCCGGCGCTCGCCGGGATCGATACCGATACCGGCCTGATCGTAGCGAGAGCCAGGCTGAGCCGCCCCTGCCGCCAGCATGCCATTGGCGTTCATCCTGTTCTCTTCACCTGACATGCCCTGCATGTTGGCGTGGTCCATGCCCTGCATGTCCGAGCCATTCATGCCGGAATGATCCATGCCCTGCATGTCTGAGCCGCCCATGCCGGAATGATCCATGCCCTGCATGTCTGAGCCGCCCATGCCGGAGTGGTCCATGCCCTCCATGCTGCCCATGCCGTGGGCACCCATGGCCTCCATGCCACGGTCGGCAATCTTGCGACGCTCGGGGATCTCGGCGGCCATGCCCTCGCGCGGCGCCAGGGTGGCCCGCGCATAGCCGCTGCGATCCATGGGTTCGGCGAAGATCGTATAGGGCGTGTCGTCCTCGGGTGCGACCAGCACGTCGTAAGTCTCGGCCACCCCTATGCGGAACTCGTCGACGGGAACCGGCTGCACCGGCTGGCCGTCGGCGGCCACCACGGTCATCTTCAACCCGGGAATACGCACGTCGAAGTAGGACATGGCCGAGCCGTTGATCACCCGTAGACGGACCCGCTCACCGGCCTTGAACAACGCCGTCCAATTCTCTTCGGGCGAGTGACCATTGAGCAGGTAGGTGTAGGTACTTCCGGTGACATCGGCGATGTCACGCGAGCTCATGCGCATCTTCGCCCACATGCCGCGCATTTCGGCGGTGGCGGCAAAGCCCTTCTCACGCACGTCGGCGAAGAAGTCGGCGACGGTACGCTCCTGGAAGTTGTAGTAGCCCTCGGCGGTCTTGAGGTTGCGGAAGACCGCCATGGGGTCCTCGAAGGTCCAGTCGGTGAGCAGCAGCACGTGCTCACGGTCGTAACGGAAGGGCTCACGCTCGGCGGCATCGATGACCAGCGGACCGGCGTGGCCGAGCTGCTCCTGCAGGCCGGAGTGGCTGTGGTACCAGTAGGTACCGTTCTGGCGTACCGGGAAGCGATAAGTGAAGGTCTCGCCCGGGGCGATGCCCGGAAAGCTCACCCCCGGCACGCCATCCATCCCGGGAGGCAGGATCAGGCCATGCCAGT